>NZ_RZGZ01000001.1 GCF_003990045.1 Labedella endophytica
AGCCGGTCTCCGCGCCGGTGAGCGACGTGCCGGTGTTCAACGATCCCCCGATACGTATGCGCCGCTTCGCATCCCGATCACCGGCGGACGTCAACGTCGCGACGGCATCGACCGCGGACGCGAAGCCGAGAGTGCCGAGGGTGTCGATCGGTCCCTGCGTGCGCTTCTCTGCTTCTCCGGCGAGGGCGATGCGGGCGGCGTCCACGAGGCGGCTTAGGTGCTCCACATCGCGCAGTACGGTGATGTATTCCGGTGCGGTGAGACGGGAGGGGGCGAGCGTGCCGACGGGGTCGGTGAGGAGCTCGATCGCGTCCCCGATCCGCTCCTGGAGAACCTCGCCCTGTCTGCTCATACGTCAAGTGAACACGCCACCACCGACATTCGGTCGGTATCTGAAAAAGGAGTGAGTAACTCGGTGGGAGACACGCCTGTGGACGACAGGTCGCCGAGGGAGGGGCCTCCGCCTGCGGCTGCGAGACAAACCCGTGGGCGTCCTGTAGCGATGGTCGAGGGCCCCACATCCGCCCCGACGGCGCCACCCCTAGGTAGAGCCCTCGCTCGGGAGTAGCCCTTTCGAATGGGACGATCGCCGTCGGGATGCGTGTGGCCGTGAGCCGCTTGATTGTCGAGGGCGCCACATCCGCGCCGAGGGCGCCACTTCTAGGTGGCGCCCTCGAGCCGCACTAGCGCCCTCGGTCGGGGAGTGGCCTTTCGTAGAGCGCGACGAGAAAGACGGACCGGGGTGGAGAAGGGAGCTACTCGCCGGCGCCGCGGAGGGTGCCCGTGGTCTCCTGAACGCCCCCGATGAGGCAGTTGATGGTGCGGTCGTCCATCGCCCAGCTCTCCTCGGTGGGCGTGTAGTAGTTGAGCTCGTGGACGGACTCCTCGTAGGCGATGCCCGCGAAGGCTTCGAACTCCGCGAGGCACTCCCCTTCCGCGAAGTCCTGAGCGGCGGTGAGGCCGGGGTACTCGTCGTCCGTCATCGTGACGTTCTTGAAGACCTCCCACGTGTGCGGGTCGTCGCAGGGAACCGTGGGGACGTCGCTGACCTCACCGTCCACAGTCGCCTCGTCGGAGATGCAGTCGCCCTCGGCGATCGCGAAGATATCGGTGTCGCCGCCCTCGACGATCTCTCCCGACTCGTCGCGCGTCTCGCCGCCCATGAGGCCGTTGATCGCGCTGCACCCGGTGAGGAGTGCGACGACGGACGTAGCGGCTGCGGCGCCGAGGGCGAGTCGGCGGATCACGGAGCGTCGAGACATGATGGACATCACTTTCCGCGGGCCGGGTTCTCGGTCCGCTGGATCGGGGGGCTGTGCTCCATCGGAGGACGGGGCGGTGAGGGCGGCGCGCGATGCGCCGACGACGACGCTATCGGCCCGGTGCCTCACTGCGCACTCCCTCCTTCGGGCGTCAGTCGTGGACGGGCGACGGTCTTCGGGCTGAGGCCGTCGAGCGGGCCGGCGGGCCCGGGGTCGGATGGGGAAGGGCGGGGAAAGGGAGGGGCCGGGCTGGGCGGATTCGGCCCCGAACCCGCCGTGACCGAGGGCAAGGGGTGGTGCGCCGCGACCCGCCTGCGAGGATGAAGGCATGACGGAGAACAGGCGACGCGTGCTCGTGACCGGGGCGTCCCGCGGCATCGGCCGCGCGGTGGCGGTCGCCTTCGCCGCGGCGGGTGCGCGCGTGGCCGTGCATCACGGGCACAGCCGGAAGGACGCGGACGAGACGGTGTCGATGCTCGCGGGCACCGGCCACGCGGTGGTCGCGGGGGATCTCGCGGATCCGGAGCAGGCTCGGCGCATCGCGGACGACGCGGTCCGTTCTCTCGGTGGACTCGACGTGGTCGTCAACAACGCGGCGGTCGGTCCGTCGGCGACCAATCGGCATTCGATCGTCGATTCGTCGTACGAGTCGTGGCAGGGGGCGTGGCGCAGCATGGTCGACGTCGACCTCGTGGGCACGGCGAACCTCACCTGGTGCGTGGCGCGGCACCTCGTGGAGCAGGGCTCCGGCGGTTCGATCGTCAACGTCGGGTCCCGCGGGGTCTTCGTCGGCGAGCCGGACTACCCGGCGTATGCCGCGAGCAAAGCAGGACTCCATGCCTTCGGGCAGTCGATCGCGCTCTCGCTCGCCCCGCACGGCATCGCCGTGAGCACCGTCGCGCCCGGTTTCGTGTCGACGGAGCGGCAGGAGGCGAAGCTCGCCGGGGAGGCCGGCGACGCCATCCGCGCCCAGAGCCCGTTCGGCCGAGTGGGCACACCCGAGGAGGTCGCTGCGGCGATCCTCTACCTCGCGTCACCCGACGCCGTCTGGGCCTCCGGCACCATCCTCGACCTCAACGGCGCCTCGAACCTCCGCAGCTGACCGGCGAAGAGCGAGCCTGTGGACGACGGGTTCGGCAGTACATGAGAATGCATAGATCCGCGCGAGCGTCAACACCCTCCCGCGTCGCCAGGCATCCCGCATGATCGAAGAGGCCCCCGCTGAGGCGGCCCCTCTTCTTCCCTCCGCCGCGTCGCACGACGATCGTCGTGCGCGCCCGCTCCACCCGACAGGACCACCCCATGACTCGTTCCCTCCCATACCCGCTCGGCTTCTCCGTCATCGACGGCGGCTACAACTTCGCGCTCTCCTCCGAGACGGCCGACGCCGTCTACGTCTGCACGTTCGACGAGGACGGAACGGAGACGCGCACGCGACTCGAAGAGCGCACCGGCCACGTGTTCCATGGACTCGTCGACGACGCGCGCGTGGGCACGCGCTACGGCATCCGGGTCGACGGGCCGTGGGAGCCGGCCGCCGGGCTGCGCCACAACGTCGCGAAGCTCCTGCTCGACCCCCACGCCACGGCGATCGAGGGTGGCTACGACTGGGGCCAGGCCGTCTTCGGTCACGACATGAACGAGCCCGAGGACCGCGACGACACGGACTCCGCCGACGCGACCCCGCGCTGCATCATCACCGACCCGTCGTTCGACTGGTCCGGCGACGTCGCCCCGCGCACCCCGCTCGCCGAGACCGTGGTCTACGAGACCCACGTGAAGGGTTTCACGCAACTGCACCCCGACGTGCCGGAGGACATCCGCGGCACGTACGCGGGGCTCGCGCACCCTGCGGCCATCAAGCACTTCACCGACCTCGGCGTCACCGCCGTGGAGCTCCTCCCCGTGCAGCAGTTCGTGCAGGACAGCCACCTCGAGGAGAAGGACCTCCGCAACTACTGGGGCTACAACTCCATCGGATTCTTCGCCCCGCACAACGAGTACGCGGCGGCGGGCGACGGCGGCGGCCAGGTGGCCGAGTTCAAGCAGATGGTGAAGGACCTCCACGCGGCGGGCCTCGAGGTCATCCTCGACGTGGTCTACAACCACACAGCCGAGGGCAACCACATGGGCCCGACGCTGTCGTTCAAGGGCATCGACAATGCGGCGTACTACCGCCTCGTGGAGGGTGACGAGGGCAACTACTTCGACACCACCGGCACGGGCAACAGCCTCAACGTGAGCCACCCCACGGCGCTCGGCCTCATCATGAACTCGCTCCGCTACTGGGTCACCGAGATGCGCGTCGACGGCTTCCGTTTCGACCTCGCCACCACGCTCACACGCCAGGGCGGCGACGCCGAGATCCACAGCGCGTTCCTCACCCTCATCCAGCAGGACCCGGTGCTCGCGCCGGTGAAGATGATCGCCGAGCCGTGGGACACCGCGGGCTACCAGGTGGGCGGATTCCCGGCCGGTTGGTCCGAGTGGAACGGCAAGTTCCGCGACGACGTGCGCGACTTCTGGAACAGCACGGACGCGGTGCTCGGCACCCTCGCCCAGCGCGTGCTCGGATCGCCCGACGTCTACGAGGCGTCGCGCCGCTCACCCGTGTCGAGCGTCAACTTCATCACGGCGCACGACGGCTTCACGCTCGCCGACCTCACCGCCTACGCCGAGAAGCACAACGAGGCGAACGGCGAGGACAACAACGACGGGGAGAGCGACAACAAGTCGACCAACGGCGGCGCCGAGGGCGCGACGGACGACGAGGCGATCGTGGAGCGCCGCGATCGGAAGCGGCGCAACCTGCTCGCCACACTCCTCCTCTCCGCGGGCGTCCCGATGATGCTCGGCGGCGACGAGATCGGGCGCTCACAGGGCGGCAACAACAACGCCTACTGCCAGGACAACGAGATCTCGTGGTTCGACTGGGAGAACGCCGACCACGACCTGCTCGCGTTCACGACATCGCTCATCGAGCTGCGCCGGTCGTCTCCCGCGCTGCGTCCCACGTGGTTCCGCCACGGCCCGGAGAGCGCCGAGTCGGTCCACACCGTCCGGGTGCTGCGCGCCGACAACGAGGGCTTCGCGGATGAGGACTGGGAGAACCCCGACGCGCGGTCGATCGCCTTCGTCTTCGAGCACGAGGGCGCCGATGCGTTTGCGCTGCTGCTGAACGCGGCCGACAACGGCGTGGAGTTCACCGTCCCGGCTGCCCCTCACGCCGAGTGGGAACTCGCCGCGTCGAGCGACGCCGACCAGACGGTGGAGGGCGACGTCACGACGCTCATCGTGCGCGACGAGTCCTTCACCCTCCTCCGCTCCCGCGCCTAGTCACCCTTCGCCACCTCCCGTGAGGTGTCGCACTCTGTTGTCATCCGGCCCGTCCAGGCAACAGATTGTGACACCTCACGGCTTGTGTGAGGCGAGGAAGCGATCGGCTGTGCGGAGAGAGAGCGCCATCGTCGTGAGCGCGGGGTTGGCGACGAGCGAGCTCGGGAAGACCGAGTTGTCGCAGATCCACAGGTTCGGCACATCGAAGCTGCGGCCGTCCGGATCGATCACGGCGCGCTCGCGGTCGGTGCCCATGCGGGCCGTCCCGAGGGTATGCGCGGTGCGCGGCAGGACCATGGTCGACGTCGCCCCCGCCGCCTCGACGATCGAGGTGAGAGTGCGGATCGCGTGCCGGTCGATCGCGTCCTCGTTCCCGCCCGCGCTGAAGGAGATGCGCGCCTTCGGGATGCCGTCGTCATCCACCTCGTCAGAAAGCTCGAGCAGGTTGCCGTCGCTCGGCAGGCACTCGCCGTTGATGCCGACGCCCGCCATGAACCGGTAGTCGTCCATCGCGTCGACGAGCTCGCGCCCCCACAGCCCCGCTCCGCGCACGAGCGTCGTCGCGAGGGTCAGCGGCATGACGCCGAGGCTCTGGATGAGGTACCCTCCGGCGAAGTCCGCGTCGGCCGGGCGTACGAAGTCCTCGGTGATGATGGAGGAGGGGTAGCCGCGGTAGCCGCGCATCTCCTGCTCGAACCGGCCCCACACCTGAACACCGCCGTGGGCCATGAAGTTGCGGCCCACCTGGCCGCTGCTGTTGCCGACACCCGTGTGGAGGAGGAGTCGGGGCGTCTCGATGCCGCCGGCGCACAGGAACAGGTTGGTGCACCGCTGACGGTGGTCGACCCCGTCGCGGCGGTACACCACGGCGGTCACGGCGCCGCTCGCGTCGCGCTCGATCCCGTGCACCATCGACCCGGCCCGGATCTCGGCGCCGTGGGCGACGGCCTGCGGCAGGTAGGTCGTGTCCATGCTGACCTTCGAGCCGTTGCGGCAGCCCTGGTGGCATGTTCCGCAGTTGGCGCACGCGGAACGGTGACCGCCATGGTCGTGGTCGTGATCGCGCGTGACGAGGGCGGCCGGGGCGTCGGTGGCACGGATGCCGAGGGCTTCGCAGCCGCGCATCATCATGTCGGACGACGCGTTCCGCGCGACGGGCGGGAAGAGATATCGGCGGTCCGGGTCCCACGGGTAGTGAGAAGGGCCCGAGACTCCCGCGAATCGCTCAACGCGCTCGATGTAGGCGACGAGCTCGTCATGGTCGATCGGCCAGTCCTCGCCGAGGCCCGATTCAGAGCGGAGCCGGAGGTCATGCGCACTCGGTCGAGGGGCGAACGCACCCCAGTGGAGGGTCGATCCTCCGACGCCGCGCCCCGAGTTGTTCGGGCCGAACGCGGTCGGGGTCTCCCCGCCGCTCAGGCGTTCGTCCATCCAGTTGATGTCGTCGGCCGCCGCGATCTCGTCGGGCGTGTGGTCGTGGGGGTCGGTGTTGTCGCCGGCCTCGAGGGCCACGACGCGGAGTCCGCGGGCCGCGAGGGCCGCGAGGAGGGGAGCCCCGCCCGCCCCGGTGCCCACGACGACGGCGTCGACGATCTCGTCGTCGGCGAAGGTGCGCATGTCGGTGAGGTTCATCGGGCGATCACGGGGAGCATCTCCCAGTCCTCTCGTTCGTCGGCGCCGAGGATTGCGAAGCCGGTGAAGACGTCGTCGCCGCCGTTCGCGAAACCGTCGAAGCCGATGCGGGCCATCGTGGCCGGATGGGCGAGCCACTGGCGCACGAGGTCCACGCGGGCGTCCTCGAACCAGGCGGCGAACTGCGCGGCGCTTAACGCGTCGTGCTCGTCGTATTCGCCCGCGGCCAGACGGGTGATGACGGCGTCGATCTCGCGCGGGGAATGCGTGCGGAGGGGCGCGAGGGCGTCGAGCGCCGTCGCATACGCCTCGCGGTCGGGCGGGAGGTCGGCGTTGCGCCAGCCGTCTCCGCCCCCGGCGGCCAACTGTGCGTCGACGCGCAGTGCGATGTCAATTCCCGCCCCGTCCTGCGGCACGATCCGGTCGGCGAGGACACGGAGCGTCGCGAGCTGGACGTCGGTCAGTGCGGCCGGCGTGGCGTGCGGGTCGTCGGCGACCGCGCGGCGGGCCAGCAGGCCGCGGGTGCGTGCACTCGTGCGCGGCGACGCGATGACGGCGGCCACATCCGCTGGCACGGCCGGGCCGATCCCCGCGGTCGACTCCCAGAAATCCCGGACGGCGTGCGCCACATCGAGCGGACGCTCGAGTGGCAGGAGGTGACCGGTGCCACCGAGGGCCTCGACGCTCGCTCGCGGGTACACCGACCCGTTGAGGCGCCGCTGCGCGTCCTCGCCGAGGTCGCCGTCCTCACCACCCGCGAGGATGAGCGCGGGCAGGTCGAGCGTGCCGACGGCGTCGGTGAGGTCCTCGCGGCTGCCGTCCTCGAGCCAGGCCGTCCACGCCGCCGCAGAGGTGCGCTGCACGTCGTCGAGCGCCAGCGCGTCCGCGTCCGGATGGAGCCGTGCGCCCACGTTGGCGTCCACGAACGTGCGTGCGGCGTCGGCGTCGAGACGCCCGTCCGCGGCCCAGGAGAGCATGTCGCGGCGGCGCTCCTCCTCCATCGGTTCCGGCGACGGAGGAGACGCGGCGAGGAGGACGACGCCGGCCAGTCCGAAGAGCTCCGACTCTCCCGCGAGGGCGCGCGCGGCGACGACGGAGGCGATCTTGCCGCCCATGCTGTGCCCGATGAGGATCCACCGCGTGGCGCCGCTGCGACGGATCGCGCGCTCGACGTGGCGGACCGACTCGGGGATGCTCGTGCCGGTCATTCCGGCGGCGTCGCCGAAGCCCGGGAGGTCGATCGCGTGCACGTCGAGGACGTCGGCGACCGCTTCGGCGACACCGTCGAACGCGCGAGCACTCGATCCGAGCGCATGGAGCGCGAACGCGGTCGTGCGGGAGGACGGGCTCGAGCTCAAGAGCGCTCCGATCGATGGCAGGCGGGGACGGGGGTCGCGCTCCGGTGTGCGATGTCCGCCTGTGCACGCTACGTCGCAAGCGGGACGCGGGATCGACCGTTGCCATTCCGGCACCCGTGTGACACGCGACGCGCGGAACGTCGCGCACGCCGCCTTCTCGCGGCGGGCGCGACGAGCCCGGCTGGCGCGCGACGAGCCCGGCTGGCGCGCGACGAGCCCGCTGGGCCTCGGCGTGTACTCCGCGGTCCCGCGGTTGGTGCTCGGCCTGTTCGTGATCCGCCACTCGGCCGCGCGCTCCGCGCTGCAGTTCGTGGTGGGCGCTGCAGCACGTGCGACAGCGCCCACCAATACCTGCCGCGCGACGGGGGAGCGGGGTGCGAAACGGGGGAGCGGTGCTGCGGACGGGGCGCCGCAGGGTGCGGAGGCGGCTGGTTAGCGGGAGTACTCCGCGGAGGCGTGGGCCTCCTCGATGATCGCGAGCACCTCGAGGCTGTCGGCCGGGTCCACGGGCAGCGGGCCGTCGCCGCGGATCGCGGACGCGAGGCCGCGGTAGAACGCGGGATAGTCGCCGGGCAGTGTCTCCACCGGGTGCTGCTCGTCACCGGCTCCGATGAGGCCCCAGGCACTCTCGGGCGTGCGTCCGTATCCCTCGTCGGTGGGCGGGAGGCCCTCGCCGAGCTGCTGCTCCTGCGGGTCCGTGCCGCCGATCACGAACGCGGCGCTCGTGCCGCGGACGCGGAAGCGGTCGGTCGGCAGCGCACTGACCGTGCTGAGCGAGAGTCGCGAGCGCACGCCCGACTCATGGCGGATGGAGAGGAGCACGTCGTCGTCGGCGGAGCGGCCCTGCCCGCGCGTGTCGATCTCGGCGTGCACGGAGGAGACGGGTCCGAAGAGCTGGATGGCCTGGTCGATGACGTGCGGGCCGAGGTCGTAGAGCACTCCGCCGCCCTGTTCGACGGGCGCTTCGGCCTTCCAGCCGGCGCGCAGGGTGGGGCGCCAGCGCTCCATGCGTGACTCGAACGAGAAGACCTCACCGAGTTCGCCGCGTTCCGTGAGCTCGCGGACGGTGAGGAAGTCACCGTCCCAGCGGCGGTTCTGGAAGACGGAGAGCAGCGTGCCGCGTTCCTGAGCCTCTCGGAGGACCTCGCCGCCCTCGGCCGTACCGACGGCGAAGGGCTTGTCGACCACGACGGCGAGGCCGCGTTCGATGGCGCGCTGGGCGAGGGCCGCGTGCGACGCGTTCGACGTGGCGATGATGACGAGGTCCAGGTCGTCGGCCCGATCGAAGAGGTCGTCGGGGTTCGAGATCACGTCCGCGTGGGGGTGGGTGTCTCGGGCGTCGTCGGATCGCGACGGGTCACCCGTCACGATCGCGTCCAGCCGGAAGTCCGGGTCCGCTCTCAGCAGTGGCGCGTGGAACACCCGCCCCGACAAGCCGTAGCCGATGATCCCGGTCCGTATATGCTCCGTCACCCCTCCACGCTAGCGTGCGCGCGCCACCGCGTCGCCTCCGTCTCGCCCTTTGCCACCCCTCTCCCACGTCCAGTGCCGCCCGCTCCCCTCATTCGCGGCCCCGCTCCCCCTCGTCCCTGGCCCCGCTCCGTGCTTTTGCGCACGCAACTCGCTTCCGCGGGTGAAATTTCACCGGCGGAAAGAAAATGCGCACGCAAAACCGGCCGCGGCCGGGGCCACAGGTCAGGCGGCCGGGGTCAGCGCATGAATGCGCGTTCGACCGTCTCTCGCAGGATCGCGCGACGGCGATCGTGCTCCGCGGCGGCCTCGTCGGCGGTGGCGGCGTAGACGTTGCTCACCGGCGACCAGGCCATCGACATCGAGATGACGAGGGCCATGACGTCGAAGGGGTTGCCCCCCGCGGTGATGGCGCCGGACTTCTGGGCGGCCGTGATGGCGGAGAGCTTCCCGGCGTCGAGCCGGTCTCCCTCGTCGACGAGGGTCCCGTGGGGGCGGCGCTCGAGTCGCTGCCACGTGGCGAGGCGGATGAGATCCGGCCGCTTCAGGTATTCGTCGTAGAGGCGCACGGCCCAGTCGCCGACGTCGTCCGCATCGATGGGCACGACGTCCACGATGCGCTCGAGCGAGGCGGCGAACACCGTCTCGAAGAGGGCCTCCTTGCTGCCGAAGTAGGCGTAGAGCTGGGCCTTGTTCGTCTGCGATGCGGCGGCGATGCGATCGACGCGCGCGCCTGCGATTCCGTACTCGGCGAACTCGGCCGTCGCGGCGTCGAGG
The DNA here is from genome assembly GCF_003990045.1 of Labedella endophytica. Taxonomy (GTDB): domain Bacteria; phylum Actinomycetota; class Actinomycetes; order Actinomycetales; family Microbacteriaceae; genus Labedella; species Labedella endophytica. The sequence goes on from NZ_RZGZ01000001.1 coordinate 9,836, forward strand.
ATGCGCTGGCGCGTGGCTTCGCCTTTCGCGGTGGGGGCCTGTGTCGTCATCCGCTCAGGATACCAACCGGTTCGTTTGACGGATTGCGCGTCACGTCGTACGCTCGACTCATAACAAACCAGTTGGTTATCTTTGGAGCAGCGACACATGCGATCGACACGAGCCTTCGGCACCTCCGCCCGCGGAGAGACCCCTACGCTTCGGGATATCGAGCGGCGCGACCTGCGCGCCGACGACGTCGCCGTGCGCGTCACCTTCAGCGGCGTCTGCCATAGCGACCTCCACGCGGTCGACTCCCACACCGACGGCTCGCTCCTCGTGCCCGGTCACGAGTTCGTGGGCGAGGTGACCGCGATCGGGGAGGACGTGACGGAGTTCAGCGTGGGCGACCCGGTGGCGGTCGGCAACATCGTCGACTCCTGCGGCGCGTGCGACATGTGCGCCGCCGGGCAGGAGAACTTCTGCCGCGAGTTCCCGACGCTCACCTACGGGGGCCGCGACCGTCACGACGGCTCGATGACCCTCGGCGGGTACGCCGCCGAGTACGTGGTGCGTGATCGCTTCGTCTACCACCGTCCGGCCTCGCTCGACGCGGCTGGGGTGGCCCCGCTCATGTGCGCGGGCGCCACCGTCTGGGAGCCGCTGCGTCGGTGGAACGTGGGGCCGGGCGTGCGCGTCGGCGTCGTCGGGCTCGGCGGTCTCGGTCACCTCGCGGTCAAGCTCGCCGTGGCGCTCGGCGCGGAGGTCACCGTGTTCACGACCTCCGCCGGGAAAGAGGCGGACGCCCGGGCCCTCGGCGCCGCGGATGTCGTCGTGTCGACCGACGAGTCGGCGATGTCCGCCGTGGCCGCACGCTTCGACGTCATCTTCGACACGGTGGCGGTGGCGCACGATCTCTCCCCGTACCTCCGGACCGTGGCCCGCGACGGAACGCTCTGCGTGCTCGGCTTCCTCGGTTCGCTGCCCGTGAACATGCTCGACCTCGCGCTCGGCCACAAGAGCGTGAGCTCGGGTGGCAGCGCCGGACGCCCGCACACGCAGGAGCTGCTCGATTTCTGCGGCGAGCACGGCATCACGGCGGACGTGGAGGTACTCCCGTCGCGCAAGGTCACCACAGCCTTCGAGCGCTTGCGCCGCAACGACGTGCGCTACCGCTTCGTCCTCGACCTGGCGGACCTCGCCGACTGACGTGGGCCTCGCGAACTCCGCGAACTGACGCGCTGCAGGTTCTCCCGACCGCGCTGCAGGTATTGGTCGGCGCTCCAGCAATCGTTGCAGCGCCGACCAATACCTGCAGCGCAACGGCGGGAGTCGTCGGTGCTCGGCACGGTACTGCTCGGCCTCGTCTTCCAGTCCGGCGGCCGCCGCAAAGCCGTGAGGTGTTGCAAAGTGTGGCTATTCGGGCCGGAATAGCGACAGATTGCGACACCTCACGGGGTTAATGTGGCCGGAGGAGGAACACATGCCGCTGCCGATCGAGGATTACGCGTTGCTGGGCGACAGTCGGGGGTCCGCCCTCGTCGGGCGCGACGGGAGCATCGACTGGTTGTGCGTGCCGCGCTTCGACGCCGCGGCCGTCTTCTCGGCGCTCCTCGGCGACGCGGAGCACGGCCGGTGGCTGCTCGCCCCCGTCGCGTCTGCGACGTCGACACGCGACTATGAGGACGGCTCGATCATCCTCCGCACCCGCTGGGTGACCGACGGCGGCGAGGCCGAGACGGTGGAGTTCATGCCGACCGACGGCGACACCTCGTCGGTCGTCCGCCGGGTCACCGGCATCAGCGGGACGGTGCGGTTCCGCCAGGAACTCACCGTGCGGCCGAACTTCGCCGACATCATCCCGTGGGTGCGCCAGCTGCCGCAGCGCGCCGACGCACACCGGCTGCTCGCGATCGGCGGTCCCGATGCCGTGCTCGTGACGGGGCCGCGGCTGCACGCCGACGGCAACCGGCACGTGGGGGAGTTCACGGTGGCGGCCGGAGAGACGGTCGACGTCGTGCTCACCTGGTACCCGTCGTGGCAGGAGACCCCGGTGGCCGGGAACGTCGATCAGCTGCTCGCCGAGACCGTCGCCCGCTGGGACGGGTGGCAGCCCGACACGACCCACGACGGACCCTACGGTCCCCACGTCGCGCGCTCCCTCACCCTCCTCCGCGCCCTCACCCACGACCGGACCGGCGGGATCGTCGCCGCCGCGACCACGTCCCTCCCCGAGTCCTTCGGCGGCTCGCGCAACTGGGATTACCGCTACGTCTGGTTGCGGGACGCGTCCATGACGGTGTCGACCCTGCTGCGGCACGGCTTCTTCGACGAGGTGGGGCACTGGCGGTCGTGGCTCCTGCGCGCGATCGCCGGCGACCCCGACGACGTACAGATCATGTACGGGCTCGCGGGCGAGCGGGAGCTGCCCGAGCGCGAGCTCGCGCGACTGCCCGGGTATGAGGGCGCGACGCCCGTGCGCACGGGCAATGGCGCCGTCGACCAGTTCCAGGCCGACGTGCTCGGGGAGGTACTCGTGTGCCTCGACGACGCGCGGGGCGCCGGTCTCGCCGACCCGCCCGAGTCGTGGGCGCTGCAGCGCGCCCTGCTGCAGCGGCTCGAGCGCACGAAGGCAGATCCGGACAACGGTATCTGGGAGATCCGCGGGGAGCAGCAGCACTTCGTGCACTCGCGCGCCATGGTGTGGGCGGGGTTCGACCGGGCGGCCCGCGCGGTGCGCGAGTACAGGCTGCCCGGTGACGCGGGTCGGTGGGAGCGCTTGCGCGATGAGGTCGCGGCGGACATCGCCATCCACGGGGTGAGCGCGACGCACGGCGGCTTCACCCAGTACTTCGGGACCGACGAGGTGGACGCCGCGCTCCTGCAGTTGCCGCAAGTGGGGTTCTGCGCCTACGACGACCCGCGCATGCTCGCCACGGTCGAGCGGATCGAGCAGCAGCTCATGCCCGACGGTTTCGTGATGCGGTACCGGCCGGAGACGGGGGTGGACGGCCTGGCCGGCCGCGAGAACCCGTTCCTCACCTGTTCGTTCTGGCTCGTGGAGCAGTACGCGCGGTCGGGCCGTCGTGCGGACGGTGAAGCGCTCATGGAGCGGCTCCTCGCCGTGGCGAACGACGTCGGCATGCTCAGCGAGGAGTACGACCCGGTCGCGAAGCGGCAGGCGGGCAACACCCCGCAGGCGCTCACGCACCTCGCGCTCATCCGCGCCGCGGACGCGCTCGGGGGCGCGCTGGGCTGAACGTCCGAGGCACGCGGTCGATGCGCCGAGGGTGCCAGTTGCGCCCCGAGGGCGGCATGTGGAGGTGTAGCCCTCGAGCCGCACTAGCGCCTTCGGGGCGGGGTGGGTGGGACGGGGGCGCGCACCTGTGGATTCGCTGTTAGCATCGCCGGACGAGCACCACCGTTCAGGGAGGAATCGTCATGGGCAACGACGCCAGGCGACAGGACAACTCATCGGCACGAGCACCCCAGCGGGGAAGCGGCCAGGCAGGCCGTCGGGGAGGTGGCCGAGCGACCGGGCGGGACGGACTCGTTCCCGCCGGCGGCGGGGAGGCCGAGCCGGTCCTCGTGCAGGACCCGGAGCTGCCGCCCACCGCGCTCGACGAGGCCGAGCACGCACCCACCTGGACGCCGCCCAAAGTGATCCTGTGGGTCGCGATCGCGCTCCTCGGCGGTGTCGCCTGGACGATGCTGGCGCTGGTGCGCGGTGAGACGGTCAACGCGATCTGGTTCGTGTTCGCGGCCGTCTGCACCTACCTCATCGCCTACCGCTTCTACTCGAAGCTCATCGAGCGCAAGCTCCTCCGCCCCGACGACCGGCGCGCGACGCCCGCCGAGTACAAGGCGAACGGCAAGGACTTCGTGCCCACCGACCGCCGCGTGCTCTACGGCCACCACTTCGCCGCGATCGCCGGAGCCGGACCGCTCGTCGGCCCCGTCCTCGCCGCGCAGATGGGCTACCTGCCCGGCACCATCTGGATCATCATCGGCGTGATCCTCGCCGGTGCCGTGCAGGACTACCTCGTCCTGTTCTTCTCCATGCGCCGCGGCGGTCGCTCGCTCGGCCAGATGGCGCGCGACGAGCTCGGCGTGATCGGCGGTACCGCGGCGATCATCGCGACCCTCGCGATCATGGTCATCATCGTCGCGATCCTCGCCCTCGTCGTGGTCAACGCGCTCGGGGAGAGCCCGTGGGGCGTCTTCAGCGTCTCGATGACGATCCCCATCGCCCTCTTCATGGGCGTGTACCTGCGCTACCTGCGGCCCGGTCGGATCACCGAGGTGTCCATCATCGGCTTCGTCCTGCTCATGTTCGCGATCGTGGCGGGCGGCTGGGTCGCCGAGACGGAGTGGGGCGCCGCGGCGTTCACCCTCGACCGCACCGTGATCGCCGTCGGGATCATCGTCTACGGCTTCATCGCCGCGATCCTCCCCGTGTGGCTGCTGCTCGCCCCGCGCGACTACCTCTCCACGTTCATGAAGATCGGGACGATCGTCATGCTCGCCGGGGCGATCATCCTCGTCCGTCCGGAGATCACGGTGCCCGCGTTCAGCGAGTTCGCCGGTGGCGACGCCGGCCCCGTCGTGAGCGGATCGCTCTTCCCGTTCCTCTTCGTCACGATCGCGTGCGGCGCCCTCTCCGGCTTCCACGCCCTCATCGCCTCGGGCACCACACCGAAGCTCGTGGAGAAGGAGCGCCAGACGCGCTTCATCGGCTACGGCGGCATGCTCATGGAGTCGTTCGTGGCGATCATGGCGCTCGTCGCGGCCCTCTCGATCGACCGCGGCATCTACTTCGCGATGAACTCGTCGGCCGCGGCCACAGGCGGAACCGTGGAAGGTGCGGTCGCGTTCGTGAACTCGCTCGGCCTCGCGGGAGTGAACCTCACGCCCGACATGCTCACCTCGACCGCCGCGAACGTGGGGGAGGAGTCGATCGTCTCCCGCACGGGTGGCGCCCCGACGCTCGCCCTCGGGCTCGCGCACATCATGCAGCAGCTCATCGGCGGCACCGCGCTCATGTCGTTCTGGTACCACTTCGCGATCATGTTCGAGGCGCTCTTCATCCTCACCGCCGTGGACGCGGGAACGCGCGTGGCCCGCTTCATGCTGCAGGACACCTTCGGCAACATCAACAAGAAGTTCCGCGACCCCGACTGGCGTCTCGGAGCGTGGATCTGCACGGCCGTGATGGTGGCGGCCTGGGGCGCGATCCTCATCATGGGTGTGACCGATCCACTCGGCGGCATCAACACACTGTTCCCGCTGTTCGGCATCGCGAACCAGCTGCTCGCGGCCATCGCGCTCGCGATCTGCATGGCGATCGTGGCGAAGCGTGGCAACTTCCGGTGGCTGTGGATCGTGGCGGTACCGCTCGCATTCGCGTCGGTCGTCACGATCACGGCGTCGATGTACAAGATCTTCTCGCCGGTTCCGGCTGTGGGCTACTGGGCGCAGAACGCGGCGTTCCGGAACGCCCTCGCCACGGGCGAGGAGAGCTTCGGCAACGCGCCGACCCGCGCTGCGATGGAGGCCGTCGTGCGCAACACGACCGTGCAGGGTGTGCTCTCCATCGTGTTCGTGACGCTCGCGATCATCGTGATCGGATTCGCCGTGTGGCACACCGTGAAGTCCTACCGCACGGGTGGCGGGCCGAGCTCTGAGGATCCGGCGCTCCCGTCGCGTCGTTTCGCGCCGTCGGGCCTCATCGCCACGAAGGCGGAGAAGGCGCTCGAGAAGGAGTGGGCCGGAGTGGATGCGGACAAGCGTCCCGCGAAGGCCGGCCACTGATGTCCGCGGATAGCGACGCGCTGCGTGCGCCCGAGGGTCGCCCGGCGGCGACCCTCGGGGGGCTCGCGGTGCGCGCGGCCGGGCGCGGCTGGTCGTCGCTGCGCTGGTTCGTCACGTCGATGATGGGCGACACCGCCTACGCGACGTACGTCGAGCACCACACGCGCACCCACCCGGACACGCCCGTGCCCGACGAGCGCACGTTCTGGCGCGAACGCTTCGCCGAGCAGGACCGCACCCCCGGCTCCCGCTGCTGCTGACGGCCTCACTGCGCTGACGACCGCGAGTCACTCGGCCAGGTAGCCCATTTGCGCGTTTTCATGCCAACGGGCTGACATGAAAACGCGCAAATGGGCTACTTCGTGGTGGGGGAGAGGGTGCGGGGTCAGGCGCGGGCGGTGTCCAGGATCACGACGGACCACGAGAGCGGGGGGAGCGTCGCGCGGACGGCTCCGTCGACCACGTCGACTCCACGCAGGGGCGTGAGGCCTACGCGGTCCTGGTCGTCCACGACGTTCGCGACGAGGCGGTCGCCGCCCTCCGGCACCGTCAGCACCTCGGCCGAGCGGACCGTCGTGGCGCCGAGGCCCCGCAGGTCCACGGTGAGGTCGGATGCATCCGTGAGCGAGCGGTTCGCGAGGAAGAGCGCGATCGTACCGTTCTCCTCGTCCCACGTCGCGGCCGCGTCCACCACATCCACGTCGCCGTAGCGCTTCGTCGCCATCTGCGTGGAATCGATCGCGAGCCGCAGGATGCGACCACGCGCGTGCGACGCGATGCGCGCGAACGGCCAGAAGATCGACTGGCGCCACGCGGGCCCGCCCTGTTCCGAGCGGATCGGCGCGATGACGTTCACGAGCTGCGCCTGGTTCGCGATCTTCACGCGGTCGCCGTGGCGCAGGAGGCTGTGGAGGAAGGTGCCGACGACGACCGCGTCGGTCACGTTGTAGGTGTCCTCGATGAGGCGCGGGTACTCGCGCCAGCCCTTCGCCACCTGGTGCGGCTGGTCCTCGGTCTCGAGGCCGCTCTGGTACCAGACGTTCCACTCGTCGAACGAGATGTCGACCTGCTTCGTGTGCTTGCCGGCCGCCTTCACCGCGTCGACGGTGGCGATCACGCCGTCGATGAACGCGTCCATGTCCACGGCCTCGGCGAGGAACGACGCAGCGTCGCCATCGTGCTCCTGGTAGTAGGCGTGCATCGAGATGTAGTCCACCTCGTCGTACGCGTGGGTGAGGACGGTGTGCTCCCATGAGCCGAAGGTGGGCATCTGCCGGTTCGACGAGCCGACGGCCACGAGCTCGATCGACGGGTCGACGAACTTCATCGCCTTCGCCGTCTCCTGCGCGAGACGCCCGTACTCCTGCGCCGTCTTGCCGCCGATCTGCCACGGCCCGTCGAGCTCGTTGCCGAGGCACCACAGCTTGATGTCGAACGGGTCGGCCGCGCCGTTGGTGCGGCGCAGGTCGGACCAGTAGGTGCCGCTCGGGTGGTTCGCGTACTCCACGAGTGCGCGCGCCTCCTCCACGCCGCGGGTGCCGAGGTTCACGGCCTCCATGATCTCGACGTCGGCCTCCTTCGCCCACTCCACGAACTCATGGAGGCCGAAGGCGTTCGACTCGATCGTGTGCCACGCGCCGTCGAGGCGGCGGGGCCGCTTCTCGACCGGGCCCACGCCGTCCTCCCACAGGTAGCCGGAGACAAAGTTTCCGCCCGGGTACCGCACCACGGTGGGGCCGAGCTCCTTCACGAGCGCGAGCACGTCTTTCCGGAAGCCGCGCGCGTCGGCCTGCGGGTGGCCGGGCTCGTAGATGCCGGTGTAGACGCAGCGACCCATGTGCTCCACGAAGGAGCCGAACAGGCGGCGGGGCACGTCCCCGATCGTGAAGTCGCGGTCGATGGTGATGCGGGCGGTGGTCATGACTCTCCTAGCTGGCGAGGGGGTGGTGGGTGTGTGGCGCGCGGACGACGGATCGGCGCGGGCGGGTGCCCGCGCCGATCCTGTTCCCGCCGACCCAGAGACGAACGAGCGGCTACTGGCCGCCGAAGCCCGTGGTGGCGACGCCCTTCACGATCTGCTTCTGGAACACGAGGAACACGGCGATGAGCGGCAGCGCGGCGAGCACAGCCTGGGCCATGACCTGGGCGTACTGCACGCCGTAGGCGCTGATGACGGTCTGCAGTCCAACGGGCAGGGTCATGAGCGTCGTGTCGTTGATCACGAGGAACGGCCACAGGAAGTTGTTCCAGGCGCCGATGAACACGAAGATCGCGACGGCCGCGAGGATCGGACGCGACAGCGGCAGGACGATCGACCAGAAGATGCGGAACCGTCCGGCGCCGTCCACGCGAGCGGCGTCCTCGAGCTCGATCGGCACACCGTCGAAGAACTGCTTGAGGATGAACACCATCGCCGGCACCACCACCTGGGGCAGGATGAGGCCCCAGTACGTGTCCACGAGGTTGAACGCGAGCATCTGGTAGAAGAGCGGGATGATGAGCGCCTGCGGCGGCACGACGATCCCCGCGATCACGATCGCGAACAACCACTTGCGACCCTTGAAGTCGAGGCGCGAGAACGCGTAGGCCGCGAGGGCCGAGATCGCGAGCGTGATCGCGGTGATCGCGATCGACGTCGCGAGGCTGTTCCAGGCCCACAGCCAGACGTTTCCCTGCGACAGGATCGCGGTGAACGCCTCGGCGGTGGGTCCGCTCTCGCCGATCCAGGTGGGGGCGCCGGAGGCGGCGTCGTTCTCCGTCTTGAACGCCGTGGCGACCGCCCAGAGGAACGGGAGCAGCCAGCCGATGGCCATGAGCAGGAGGACGAGGAACGCGGCGATGCGCAAGGGGCCGAAGGGTCGGTCGCCCGGCTTGCGCGGGTGGGCCTTCTCTTTGGTGACAGGGACGGTGACGCTGCGGGTTGCGGTGGCGGTCATCGCAGGTTCCTCCTCCGGGAGACGACGGTCGCCTGGGCGACGCCGATGATGACGATCAGGGCGAAGAAGATGTAGGAGATGGCGGCGGAGAAGCCGAACCGGTATCCCACGAATCCGGCTTCGTACATGTACTGCACGATGGACCGGGTGGTGTCGCTCGAGACTCCGCCGAGCATCTGGTACGCCTGGTCGAAGAGCTTGAGCGAGGCGAGCACCTGCAGCATCACGATGAGCACCGTGGCCGGGCCGAGCTGCGGGATCGTGATGGACCAGAGCTGGCGCCACGGGCCGGCGCCGTCGAGCGATGCGGCCTCGTACTGCTGCGCCGGGATGTTCTGCAGGGCCGCGAGGTAGAGCAGGAAGTTGAAGCCGATGGTCCACCACACGGTCGCGATGACGATCGCGTACATGTTGGTGTCGGCGTTCTGCAGCCACGCGATGGGCTCGATCCCGAAGTTCGCGAGGATCGCGTTCGCCGCTCCGATCTGCGGGTTGAAGATCCACACCCAGATCTGCGAGATCACGGTGGAGGCGAGCAGGAACGGCATGAAGAACGACAGCCGCCACAGCCACTGGCCGGGGATGCCGCGGTCGACGAGCACGGCCATGAGGAGCGCGATGAGAACGAGCGGCACCGTGGAGAGCACGGTGAACCACAGCGTGTTGCCCATCGAACGCCACATCGTGGGGTCGGAGAGCGCCTCGGCGTAGTTCGCGATGCCGACGAAGCCGCCGCCGGTACCCGTGAGGGACTGGTCGGTGAAGCTCAGGTAGATGCCGTGGATGATCGGCCACACGAGGAAGAGGATGAAGGCGATCATGAACGGGGCGAGGAACGCCCAGGTCACGAGCTGCTCGCGGCGCCCGCCGGAGCTGCGGCGTCCGGGCTGGCTCGAGCCGGTGACGATGGAGCGCGTCGTTGCGCCGGTGGCGGGTCCCGTGCCGGTGGCGCGAGCGGTCTGGGGTGCGGTGCTCATGATCCGAACGTCCCTTCGGGGTCGGCGGGGTTCGGTTTGGCGAGGAGCCCGTCGACGCGGCGGCGGAAGTCCGTGATGGCGGCGGCGGGGTCGTTGCCGTTCAGGAGCACGCCCTGCACGGCGGCACCGAACTCGCTCTGGAAGTTGGAGCCGGATCCCGTGAACCAGGCCTCCGGGTCGTAGCGCACGAATTCGGCGGCGTCGGCGTAGTTCGCCTGGGGCACGAGGTCGGCGTAGTCGGGCGATTCGGTGACGGGCAGGTAGGCCGGGATGTGGCCGGCCTCCGCCCAGTCGAACGAGCCCTTGAGGAGGTCGGCGACGAACTCGTATGTGAGCTCCCGCTTCTCCTCGTCCGGGTTCGCCTGGTGGGGGAGCACGAAGGAGTGCGAGTCCGCGTAGACCGCGTCCGTGCCGTAGAGGGTGGGGATGCGGGAGGCGTTGAAGTCGAAGCCAGCGGCCTGGATGGTGCGCAGCTCCCACACGCCGGTGAGGAGCATGCCGCTCTTGCCGGTGGCGAACTCGGCGACGGCGGTGCCGTAATCGGACTGGGCCGCCGCGATCTCACCGTCGAGGAGCGTCTGCATGTAGGTGAGCGACTCGATGGCGGCGTCGTCGTCCAGCACGCTCTTCCCGCCCTCGGGCGTCTCCATCTCGAGGCCGTGCTGCGTGTAGAGCGTGTAGAAGAGGCGCCACATCTGCGCGCCGTCACCGAGGTAGCCGAAGGAGAGCGCGTGGCCTCCCGCAGCCGCGGCGACCTCGCGCGACAGGTCGACGAACTCCTCGGGGCTCGAGGTGGCGTTGAGGTTGCCGTCGCTGTCGAGCACGCCTGCCGCGTCGCAGATGTCGGTGTTGAACATCATCACGAACGGGTGGGCGTCGAGGGCGACGCTGTAGAGGCTGCCACCCGCGTTGCCCTTCTCCCAGATGGGGGCGGGGAACGTCGACTCGTCGACGCCGAGGGACGCGAGCTTGTCCGTGTCCCACGGGTCGAGGAGGCCGCCGGGGGCGTAGCCCGCGACGCGCGTCGCGTGCATGATCGCGACGTCGGGGGCGCGCCCGCCCGCCGCCGCCATGGCGAGCTTCGTGTAGTACGGCGTGCCCCAGGCGAGCACCGTGGGGCGCACGGCGTAGGCGTTCTGGGAGGCGTTGGCGGTGTCGAGGAGCCCCGACATCGTCACGCCGTCGCCGCCGGAGAGCAGATGCCAGAACTGCAGCGTCTGCGCGGTGGGCGAGCCGCCGAGAGTTGGGGCGCAGCCCGAGAGGAAGGCGGTGCCGGCTAAGGCCGCTGCCGTCCCCGCGAGCATCTGCCGTCGCGAGAGTTGAGGTGAGGGATTCATGTCACTCCTTCGTGACTTGTATCGACCGGATTGAGGATAGCATTACATCGATGTAATGGGTTCGCAAGAGGCTTGAGATCACGGTCCGGGCCCAATTGCGTGACGGTGCTCTCACTGGGCACCGTGAGAGTGCTCGTTCAGTACGCCAGGATCTCCAAGAACGTCTGCTCGGTGACGATCTCCACGGACTGGCCCTTGGATGCAAGCTCCTGCGCCTTCAGGATTTTCGAACTCAGCGTGGCGCCGGGACGAAGCGTGGCGGGATCGAACCCGCCCATCACGACGAGGGTCGTCTTCTTCGTGACGCCCCCCGAGATACTCGCGCCGTACGAGGCGACGATGTCCTGGGCCTTCGTGCGCGAGTAGCTGTCGAGATCGCCCGAGAAGCACACCACTTCGCCGAACAGCGGATGGGCCGGATCTGCCGAGATACTCGCCTGTGGGAGATCGGACTTCTTCGTGTACGCGCCGACGCGGGTGCGAATGCGGGAAGGCATCGACTCGAACAGGGCGTCCAGGGTCTCTGCGCCTCGCTCCTCGGCCACTCGCAGAGTGATGAGAGCGCACGCGAGCGAGTCGGCGCCGGCTTCGTGGTGGTTGAAGTCGGGGAGGCCGAAGTGCTCGACCACGAGAGGGAGTCTGTGGCTGGGGAGCTTGCAGTGGTGCCGGACCACCGCGAGCGCGTCTCGGAACTCGAGGCCGGCGTCCGCGGTTCCGGTGAGCCGATTCGCGGCGTTGTAGACACCCTTGTCGAATGGGCTGTAGGCGACGAGCGGGAGTCCTCCGGAGTAGCGTCCGATGTGCTCCAGCATCAGAGGCCAAGACGGCGCATCCGCGACATGTTCCGGCCCAATGCCGTGGATGTACGTGTTCGTGAAGTCCAAGCCGGTCGGTGGATTGACGAACCAGGAGTCGGTGGCGACCACTCGGCCGTCCGTGACCTTCGTCAGCCCGACGGCGCAGACGGAGCCGCGATCGAAGTTGGCGGTCTCGAAATCGATGGCGACGAAGCTCAAGGGCATGGGGTGAAGCCTATGGAGTAGGGGTCGAGTGTTCATTCCCCCAAGCGGGGCTGACGCGGATACAGCCCGTCGGTGTGCTGCTGGCCTGATTGTCCCGTGGACGCCACAATGGGGTAGGTGTCACATGGTCTATGCAGACGCATAGGATGTGGCCAATCAAAGGGGAAATTAGATGGCTCGTCGCGGATTCTTGGCGGAGATGCAGCATCAGGCGAAGCTTGCTGAGCAGCGACAGCGCGCGGCATCGCGGGAGTACGAGGCGCGGCGCCGTGCAGTAGAGCAGGCGAACCGAGCGGCCGAGCGTGCGCAGGCTGCGGCGACGCGAGCGTCGGAGGCGGATCGCAAGCGGCTCGAGAAGGAAGCAATCGCAGCGTACGTCGCCGCTATGCAAGCTGGCGTCGAACAGCGGAACGCTGATCTACAAGAGCAGTATGCCGAGATCGATGGGCTTCTCTCCGCGACTCTCGCGGTCGACGACTTCGTAGATCTCGAGCAACTTCGCGTGCGAGTGCAACACCCTGCCTTCCCTCGGCCCGATCTTCGTGCGCCTCTTCCGGTACCCGCGCCCATCCCCGACCCTCCTCTTCCAGTGCAGCACCAGCCCGCGGCGCCCACCGGGCTTTTTGGCAAGAAGAAGAAGTGGGCCGACGCGCAGGCCGCCGCAGCACATCAGTACGCGCAGGACTATTACGTCTGGCAAGCCGCCACGGCATCCCTTCCGCAACGGCGTGCAGCGCAGGCGGACCAGTATGCCGCCGCAGAAAAACAGCGCCAGCTTGAGTTTTCTCGAGTAGAGACAAGGTACGCACAAGAATCCGCTGAGCGGGATGCCGCGGCAGCCGCGCAGAACGCCGAACTTGACGAGCTGATCTCGGGCCTGGCATACGGTGCGGTGGACGCAGTTCAGGAATACGTGAGCATCGTCCTCGCGAACTCGGTGTACCCCGAATGGTTCCCGGTTTCGCACTCGGCCGTCTTCGATCCGTCATCTGCCGAGCTGAGCCTCCGCGTCTCTATCCCGGGCCCGGACAAAGTGCCCACGGTCAAGGCGTATCGCTACGTGCGAGCCTCCGACGAAGTAACGTCGTCGCCGTTGCCGCAGAAGGATCTGAAGGAGCGATACTCCGGAGTCGTCCACAACGTGGCGCTCCGCAGCATGCACGAGATCTTCGAAGCCGACCGCCGGGGCCTCATTCGAGCTATCTCATTGGAACTCGGCACAGAGACGACCAATCCGGCCACCGGCCGAGAGACTTACGTCCCCTTCGTGGCTGCAGCCGTGACGCGTGACCTGTTCATGGAGCTTGATCTGTCCGCTGTTGTGCCATCGGCAACCTTGGAGCACCTCGGTGCCGTCGTGTCGAAGAATCCGTTCTCCTTGGCAGCGATCACTCCCGGCGGTGTTCGAAAGGTATGACTGAGTTGCCGGAGATGATCTTCAATCCTCCTCCTGGATGGCCGAAGCCTCCGGCGGGATGGCGACCTCCCTCTGGATGGAAGCCGGAACCGTCGTGGCCAGCCGTTCCGCAGGGGTGGGTGCTGTGGATTGAAGTGGGTGGATCGGAGGGCGCCAACGTCTCCAGTGATGTCGCAGATGATGCTCAGGTGGATGCTCCAACCACCGACGATGCGGCTGCCGAAGCACCAATCGACCGAGTCGTCGAACTTGAACGTGAAAATGCCGCGCTCAGAGAGCGGCTCGCAAACTCCCAATCGGGCGGTCTAGTCGACCTTGACGATGCCCGGGTGCTGCAGGAGGTCGGCATCTATCGATTCCACCACCCGTTGGAAACTGCGGCGGCGTACCAGGACCGCCTCAAGGAGATAGAAGCTGCGATAGCGACCGTCGTCCGAGAGGAGCGAGCGATCGAGAAGTCGGAGCTGTTCACCTTCAATAACTCGCTGGCGCAGGGTCGAAGAATGACGTCGGACCTCGCCAAGTTGATGCTCCGTGCTTACAACTCCGAGGCAGACAACGCGATCCGAACGCTACGTGCGGGCAACGCGATCACGGCAAAGCGCCGGCTCGAGACCTCTCGTGCGTCAATTGCAAGGCTAGGTGCGCTCATGGAGATGCGCATCAGTGACGCGTATCACCGCCTCAGGGAGGAGGAGGTTGAGCTCACTGCGGATTGGCTCATGATGAAGCAGGTGGAACGCGAAGAGGCTCGTGAAGAACGTGCCCGACTTCGCGAAGAACAGCGGGTCCAGAAGGAACTCGACGATGAGAGGGGTCGCCTCGACAAAGAACGGGCTCACCTTCTCAACGCCCTCGCTGCTCTCGAATCGCAGGGGCAAACGGATGAGGATCTCCTTCGCAGGCTCAGTGAGGTTGATGAGGCTATCGTCGAGAATGACTTCCGGGCCGCCAACATCCGCGCTGGCTACATCTACGTCATCTCCAACGAAGGTGCTTTTGGCCGCGACGTCGTGAAGATCGGCCTGACTCGACGACTGGCGCCGACCGAACGCATCAGTGAGCTCAGTGGCGCGTCGGTTCCGTTCCGTTTTGACACCCACACGCTCTTCTTTTCCGAGGATGCTGTCACGCTCGAGAACGAGCTCCACAAGCACTTTGCTCACCGCGCGTTGAATCAAGCGAACTCCCGCAAGGAGTTCTTCTTTGCGAGCCCTGCCGAAGTTCGTGATGTGCTCCTCGAAAAGGTGGGCAACATCCTCGAGTTCTCGGAATCTGCGGAGGCCACAGAATATCGACAGTCGCTTGCGGGCTGGCCATCCACGTCGAGGGAGCGTCGACTCGGCGGCCTCTAGGGAGCTTGAATCTGCCTTACAGAGGGATCGCTTCTCTCATCGCGGTGTGTGAGACGGGTGCGCGCAGGAGGCCCGGAACGACGACATCGACGGGACGCCCCAGGATCCGGGTGAGTCCGACGGTGAGGCCGCTGATCCTCAGGAGTTCGCTGTCTCGCTCGTCTGGCAGGAGGTCCACCATCAGATCGATGTCGCTCTGGTCCTCAGCGTCGCCGCTTGCCATCGATCCGAAGAGGCGCGGATTCGTCGCGCCGTATTTCCGCAGAACGGCGTCCAGCTCGTCCCGGTGCGCGGCCACGAGCTCACGTACCGCGACCGAATCGGGACTGAGAGTGGACATGGTTTCAGGGTACTCGCGCGGTCGGACTGCGGTCAGTTGCGCTCCGAGTCTTCATGAGCCGCCGACCCGTCTCAGGCGAGTGGCTCGTAGACCTCGGTGAGGAATTCGTCCTCGCTGACCTGATCCGGCGTTGTCAGGTACCGATTGAACGCCTTGCTGGCGATCGTGTCGTCGTTCCGGACGGTCAGGTTTTCCGACGCGATTCGCGCGTTGATGAGGTCGTGCGCCTCGCTGATCTGGTCGTAGGAGCCCCGCACCTGCGCGACGAGGCAGTCGCGCTCGGGCAGCTCGAGAATCGCCAGTGGCGCCTCGACGCGGGTGCCGGGTGCGATGGGGAGGAAGATCGACAGGTCGACGTCGCGCTCGGTGAACTGGTCGTCGTGCTCGATGACGCCGCACGGGCCGATGGGCGTGACGGATTGAGCGGTGAGCATCGGCAGGAGCCGGTCCCAGAGCTGATGCTCGTCCCGGTAGGTCGGAACCGTGCCGCGAAGGGTGACGACGGACAGGGCGGGGACGACGGTGCGGTTGATGGTGATGGACATGTTCTCTTCTCCAGAGTCGAGCAATCGAGTGATCATGGACACCCGCGCCTGGGCTGCGTGCAGATCCTCGGTCAGGCTCTCGCGCTGCAGCTGCAGGGCGTGAGACCAGGCCGGGGTGCCGCGGGCAGCAAGGAGGATGCCGATGGCGGAGACGCCGAACCCCACATCGCGGAGCGTGCGGATATCGGCTGCGTCGGCGAGCTGATGCGGCGCGTAGCGCCGGTACCCGGTCGACGGATCGATGTCCGCAGGCACCAGTACTCCGTGGGAGTCGTAGTGCCGCAGCATCCGCACCGACAGTCGGGTCAGGGAGCTGAACCGACCGATCGTCATGAGGTTCGGGGACTCGGTCATGACCCCATCGTGGTGGCTGACACGGTGGCAGAGTCGAGACCGGGCTTGGGCGCGACGCTCTCCACAGGTTTGCGTTTAGTCGCTCAACACTAGATGTTCACTACCTAAACTGCGAGGATGAGGGCGTACGAGGTGAATCGCAGGATCGAGAAGCTGGGCGGGCGGCCTCTTCGGCAGCGCGGCTCTCACCTCTTCTTCGAGGCGGAGTTCAACGGGGTGAAGGGCCACACGACCGTTCCGCAGCACTCCGGTGACATACCGAAGGGTCTGCTGAGCAAGATTCAACGAGACCTCGAGCCGGTCTTCGGGAAGGGATGGCTGCGATGAGCTACTCAGTGAAGGTCACGCGTGAGCACGGTCAGTGGATCGCGGATGTGGTCGATCTGGACGGGGCCCACACCTATGCCGGCAACCTGCCGTCGCTCGACGCCGCCGTTCGTGAGGTCATCGCACTCGTCGAAAACCTTCCCGACGGTACGGAACCTGCTCTCGAACTCGACTGGGACTACTCGGGGGCCTCCGACGCCGTCCGTACCGCAGCGGCCGTCGGCGCTCTTCGGGCGGAAGCCGACGTACACGCTCGTGCGCTTGCCGAGCGCACTCGCGAGCAGATCGTCCTTCTCGCCGCAGAGCGCCACTCGGTGCGCGATATCGCGCGACTCTTGGGCATCTCGCCCGGGCGTGTGTCGCAGTTGCAGTCGTCCAGTGCGTCTCGGGATGCCGTCGAGGCAGAGGCGTCGCGTCGGCCGCACCGCGACGCTTCCTGAATCTGACACGAGCCCCTCACGGCCGACGGGCGACGCAGGTGCCCGGCAGGCTCGTATGGGCTAGTGGTTTGTCTCTCGCTCGGCTGAGTCGCCGTCAGGAATCTCGGGTGAAGACGAACGCGTGCGCCGTGGCTCGGAGATGGTCCACATGTGCCGGAAGGTGACGACGAGAGTCGCGAGGTTCAGTGGGATGGAAAGCCGACTGAGCCAGGGCCACCACGCGTCCCATTCGCCCATGATCGCGACGACGATACTCGTGACGAGGAGAGCCGCCCAGATCGCGAAGAGCACGAAGAAGCGTCGCGGTACTCGTTGCCACTGCCACGTCGACGCCATGCTCCGAGTATGGCGAACCATCTTCGCTATCGGTGAGTCTCGCGTCCCTTTCCGGCTGAGTCGTCGCGAGGGGCAGCGTCCTCGGCCCACCGGTCGAGGGAGCCGACGAAGCCGCGGACGAGGCGGTCGAAGCTCCGGTCCACGTCGGCGCCCCACTGGAACGCGCCCGCGGTCTCGTAGAGGACGAAGCCGTGGAGGGAGGAGCGGAAGGTGCGGATGGCAACAGAAGGCGACACCTCAGGGGAGGTAAGGGCGGACCGCTGGGCGGATGGCAAGCACCCGCGTTCGTGCAGGTGTCGCGGGTAGGCTCGGTCGAATGCCCACTCCCGGAAATCGCGCTACCTCGTCCACGTCCGTCGACCCCGCGGGATCGCCGTCGGGCGCCGGCGCGGGGCGCGGCGTGAGCGCAGACGTGGTGGCAGGAACAGACACGGACGCGATTCGTCCCGGGTTCATCCGCGTCCGCGGCGCGAGTGAGAACAACCTGCGCGACGTGAACGTGGACGTGCCGCGCGACAGCATCGTCGCCTTCACCGGGGTGTCCGGCTCAGGGAAGACATCGCTCGCGTTCGGCACGATCTTCGCGGAGGCACAGCGTCGGTTCCTCGAGTCCGTCGCGCCGTACGCTCGCCGACTCATCGCGCAGGGCAACACCCCGCACGTCGAATCCATCACCGGGCTCCCGCCGGCGGTCGCGCTGCAGCAGCGGCGCGGCGCGCCGAGCTCCCGCTCGACCGTCGGCACGCTCACGACGCTCTCCAACTCCACGCGGATGCTCTACTCGCGGGCAGGCACATACCCGGACGGGGCGGAGCGCCTCGAATCCGACTCCTTCTCCCCGAACACCGTCGCCGGCGCGTGCCCCCGCTGCCACGGGCTCGGCGTCGCCCATGAGGTGACGGAGGAACTGGCGGTTCGGGACGATTCGCTCAGCATCCGCGACGGCGCGATCACCGCGTGGCCCGGGGCCTGGCAGGGCAAGAACCTCCGCGACGTCACTGCCGGACTCGGCTACGACATCGAGCGCCCCTGGCGGGAGTTGTCCCGAGCGGACCGCGACTGGCTCCTCTTCACCGAGGAGCAGCCCGTCGTCGAGGTGACACCGCAGCGCGACCGCGTCGCGAAGCCGTACAAGGGGAAGTTCTGGAGCGCGCGTCAGTTCGTCATGCACACCCTCGCCGATTCGCAGAGCGAGAGCGCCCGGAACAAGGTCATGCAGTTCGTCGAATCCGGGCCCTGCTCGCTGTGCCACGGGAGCGGACTCACGCGTGCGGCGCTCGCCGTGACGGTCGCCGGCCGCACCATCGCGGAGTTCAATCGGCTGCCCCTCACGCAGCTGGCCGACGCACTGCGCCCCATCGCCACCGCCGAGCACGCGACCGCCGCGATCTCGCGCGCGTCGTCCGGCGAGGGCAGCGAGGTCGCCGTCGCGATCTCGAGCGACCTGCTCGCCCGTGTGGAGGTGCTCGCGGGCCTCGGCCTCGGCTACCTGAGCCTCGACCGTGCGACGCCCACGCTCTCGCCGGGCGAGATGCAGCGCCTGCGCATCGCCACCCAGCTGCGCAGCGGTCTCTTCGGCGTTGTCTACGTGCTCGACGAACCGAGCGCCGGCCTCCACCCCGCCGACGCCGAGCCGCTCATCGAGGTGCTCGAAGGGCTCCGCGCGGGCGGCAACAGCGTCTTCGTCGTCGAGCACAACATGGACATCGTCCGCCGCGCCGACTGGATCGTCGACGTGGGGCCGGGCGCCGGAGCGGGCGGAGGAGACGTGCTCTACAGCGGCCCGGTCGACGGGCTCGCCGGGGTCGACTCCTCGGTGACGCGCCGCTTCCTGCAGCCGTCCCAGACGGAGGAGCAGGAGCAGCCGGCCCGCGAACCGTCCGGCTGGCTCGAGCTGCGCGACGTGTCGCTGCACAACCTCGACCACCTCGACGTCGACGTGCCCCTCGGTGTGCTCACCGCGGTGACGGGTGTCTCCGGTTCCGGGAAGTCGACGCTCGTCGGGCGAGTCCTCGCCGAACGTGCCACGGAGCATCCGCTCGTCAGCCGCGTCGTGCAAGTGGACCAGAAGGCGATCGGCCGGACCCCGCGCTCGAACCTCGCCACGTACACGGGGCTCTTCGACGCCGTCCGGCAAGTCTTCGCCGCGACGGACGAGGCGCGCGCCCGCGGCTGGACGGCCGGCCGGTTCTCGTTCAACGTCGTGGGCGGTCGCTGCGAGGTGTGCCAGGGCGAGGGCTCCGTCTCGGTCGAGCTGCTGTTCCTCCCCGGCAGCTGGGCGCCGTGCCCCGAGTGCCACGGGGCCCGCTACAACCCCGAGACCCTCGAGGTGACGTGGCGCGGGTCGTCGATCGCGGACGTGCTCGGCCTCACCGTGGACGAGGCGGCCGAGTTCCTCGCCGACGTGCCCATCGCGTCCCGCGGTCTCGAGACGCTCCGCCAGGTGGGTCTCGGCTACCTGCGGCTCGGGCAGCCCGCGCCGCAGCTCTCGGGCGGTGAGGCGCAGCGCATCAAGCTCGCGACCGAGCTGCAGCGCGCCCGCACCGGCCACACGGTCTACCTGCTCGACGAGCCGACGACGGGACTGCACCCGTCCGACGTGGAGCTGCTCGTGACGCAGCTCGGCCGCCTCGTCGACGCCGCGAACACCGTCGTGCTCGTGGAGCACTCGATGAGCGTCGTCGCGGCCGCCGACCACGTCATCGACATGGGACCGGCCGGCGGGGACGAGGGCGGACGCGTCGTCGCCTCAGGAACTCCGCGCGAGGTGGCCGCGGCATCGGGCAGCCGGACAGCGCCATACCTCGCGTTGCAACTCAGCGGCCGCTGACTCCGCCGGAAAGACACGGGCGTTCCCCATTTGGGGCATGGTCGTCACGGCCGATGAGTCTTCTCCCGGTATGCCCGGGTCCCTTTCCAGGAGACGCCGCGTCGCATAACGTCAGCCGGAGGCGCTGGCGGGGACGTCCCGAACCGGCCCCGCGGCCCACCGCCAGGTGATCTTCGTCCCTCACAGGGCTGGACGGAGGTCCGACCCCGAGTCGGTCCCGCCTCAGCGCGGGACCGATTCCGTCGAATCGAGCCGCCCCTGCAGCCCGACGGGGAAAGCGCAAAGCCCCCCGGACGTGCGGCCGGACGACGTACGGTCGCAGGACGGGCACGATGAGCAGAGCGGACGACGCATGAGCGACACGAACACCTCGAGCGGGCATCACGACGTCCTCGTCATCGGTGGGGGCAACGCGGGGCTGTCCGTCGCCGGACGGCTGCGCCGCTACGGGATGGAGGACGTTGCCGTCGTCGAGCCGAGCGACACGCACCTCTACCAGCCGATGTTCTCCCACGTGGCAGGCGGCACCGCGCCCGCGATGCTCGCCACGCGGCCGCAGGCCTCCGTCACCCCGGCGGGCGTGACGTGGATCCGTGACCGCGTGGAGACGATCGACCCCGACGGGAAGACGGTCAGCCTCACCTCCGGCCGGACAATGACCTATGGGCAGCTCATCGTGTGTCCGGGAATCCAGAAGAACTGGGGCTCCGTCCCGGGCCTCGTCGAGGCGATGGAGTCGCCGAGCGGTGTCTCCAACTACGAATTCCACTACGCGAAGAAGACCTGGCCCGTGCTCCGCTCGATGCGCAGCGGCACCGTCGTCTTCACCCAGCCGTCCGGCCCGGCGACATGCTCCGGCGCCGCGCAGAAGCCGATGTACCTCGCGTGCGACCACTGGCGCGAGGCCGGCGTGCTCGGTGACATCCGTGTGGTGCTCGTCGTGCCGACCCCGACGCTCTTCGGCATGCCGCTGATCGACGCGGAGCTCGAACGGAAGGTCGCTGAGTACGGGATCGAGGTGCACTACGGGCGCGAGCTCGTCGAGGTCGATGCGGACGGCAAGACCGTCACGATCGCGGACGCTCCACCGCAGGACGGCCCCGACCGGGGCCAGGACGGAACGGTCTCTGGCGACCGCGAGACGATCGCGTATGACGTGCTCCACGCCGTGCCGCCTCAGTCTGCGCCCGACTGGCTCGCGGCCACCGCCCTCGCCGACCCCGGAAACCCGGGCGGCTTCGTCGAGGTGGACTCGCTCACGCTCCGCCACCCGCGCTACCCCGACGTGTGGACGCTCGGTGACGCCGCCGCGACGATCAACTCGAAGTCGGGCGGCGCGCTCCGCCAGCAGACGACGGTACTCGCGAAGAACCTCGTCGCCGCCGTCGCGGGGAAGCCGCTGCCGCAGGTCTACAACGGCTACTCCGTCTGCCCGTTCACCGTCTCCCGCTCGACCGTCGTGCTCTCCGAGTTCGACGACCGTTACCGGCCGAAGCCGTCGATCCCGTTCTGGACGGGACTCGCGAAGGAGAGCCGCGGCACCTTCATCGCCGATCGTTTCGTCCTGCCGTGGGTGTACTGGAACCTCATCCTCGCAGGTCGCGCCTGAGCAGACCGTTCGTGTGTATCCGTGCTCGACGACGCGTCCGGAGTGACTCGATGGGCCCGATCAGGAGATGACGGGGCTGTCCTCGGTCCCACGGGACCTTCGACCTCTAGGCCACGTTGCCGGCGAGCGTACGCTGGCACCGCTCCGCAGGGTCCCGGCAGTCATGGCGTTCGGGAGCTCGACATGTAAGGACCATGTGTGACGCAGGCGAGGGCCTGGGACCGGTGTTCGGGTCACCCGTACCGGGCCCTCGGCCCCGCTCGGGATCCCCTAGACGCTCCGGCGCGGCGTTGTGCTCGCTCGGGTCTTGAGGGTGTGCTTCAGGGTGACGTCGCGGGTCGGCAGGTCGCGGGATTCGTAGCGCTCGGCGAGGAGTCGCACGGCAGCCTCGGCCATGCCGTCGATGTCCCATGCGATCGTCGTGAGCGGGGGCGAGGTGAACTCGGCCTCGTCGATGTCGTCGAACCCAGCCACCCCGATCTCATCGGGCACTCGGACGCCGAGCCCGTGCAGTCCGCTGAGGACGCCCGCCGCGACGGCCGCGTTGAAACACAGCACGGCGTCGGGCCGAGGGGTCATCTTCGCGAGGGACTGCGCGGCGAGCACGCCGGCCGCGCGGCTGTAGTCGGGCACGTCGATCACGAGGGCGTCGTCGAACGGGATGCGATGGCGAGCCAGTGCGAGCCGGAGCCCCTGGTCGCGGAACTGGCTCGCTTGCAGGTGTGCGTCGGAACGGATCCCGACCGTGGCGATGCGCCGATGGCCGGTCTCGATGAGGTGCTCGGTGATGTCCTCGGCGGCGGCGACGTTGTCGGCGACCACACGGTCGGCGACGAGCTCGAGGCCTCGCTCGCCGAGCAGGACGATGGGGGTGTCGCGCGCGCGGTCCTCCACATCGTCGTCGGTGAGGGACTCGGGATGAAGGATGATGCCGTCCACGAGGTAGGGCATCGTGCTGACGACGGTGTCCTCGGACACCTTCCGCCCGCCCGTCTCCTCGATGAGGACGGTCCAGTGTTGGCGTTTCGCCGCGCTGATCACGCGTCCGGCGAGCTCGGCGAAGTGCGGGTTCGAGAGGCTCGGGACGGCGAACGCGATGAAGCCGGTGCGACCGCGCCCCATGCTGCGGGCGGAGAGATTCGGTCGGTAGCCGAGCTCGCTGATGGCGGCCTCGACCTTCTCGCGGGTGGTCGCCGAGATATGGGGGTAGCCGTTCAGCAGATTCGAGACCGTCTTCTGGGACACCCCGGCCCGGGCCGCGACGTCGACGAGCCGTGGACGTACGTGCATGGGACCTCCTTCGATTCCCGACAATCTATCGGCAATCTACAGCGCTGGAGAAATTTACCCCCACAAAATCTACAGCGCTGGAGATTCCTCTTTACTTCGAAATCTACAGCGCTGTAGAGTCGGGCCAATCGCTCCAAGGACGGAGCCGCTCCGACGACGGGGCTCCTACACGCTGACAAGGAAGTCACAATGAGGAAACGACTGGTGCTCGGCACCGCGGCGATCATCGCCCTCACCCTCTCCGCCTGCACGGGCGGCGCCCCGCAGGGCGACACCGATCCGGATTCGATCCGCTTTCTGATCGGCCAGCCGGAGGACACTGCGGACCTCGACCTCGTGAAGGAGGACCTCGAAGCGTTCGAGGAGGAGACCGGGATCTCCGTGAAGCTCGACGTGGTCCCCTCCGAGAACATGCGGACCGTCCTCCAGACGCAGCTGCGCTCGGGGGAGGGGCCCGACGTCTTCGGCTACGACACCGGCCCTGGTTTCGCCGGCGCGCTCGAGAAGGCCGGGCTCCTCTACGACCTCACCGACGCGTACGCCGAGAACGACTGGCCCATCTACGACTTCGCGCAGGAGCGGGTCACGTTCGGCGGCAAGCTCGTCGGCATCCCGAACGAGATCGAGAGCGTCGGCCTGTTCTACAACAAGACCCTGTTCGCGGACCTCGGCATCGAGCAGCCGCAGACGATCGACGACCTCACAGCAGCGGCGGAGACTATCCGCGACAACGACGTGATCCCCTTCGCGGTGAGCGACAAGGAGGGGTGGCAGGGCGGTCACCTCCTGAGCATGGTGCTCTCGAGCGAGATCGGCGGCGACGCCATCGAGGAGCTCATCGCGGGCGACGCCGCCTGGGACTCGCCGGAGGTCGTCGACGCGCTCTCCGTGCTCGCCGACTACAACGCCGACGAGTTCTTCACCCCGTCGGCGACCGCCGTGACCTACGACAACGCCAACGCGTTGTTCTACTCGGGCAAGGCCGCGATCAATCCGACGGGCAGCTGGCTCGCCCAGGACATCGAGCGCAACGTCGACTTCGAGGTCGGCTACATGCCCTTCCCCGCCTCCGGTTCGCCAGGCATCTTCAGTGGTGGTCTCGGTTCCGGGCTCTTCATCTCGAAGTCCACCGCGAAGGCGGATGCCGCAGTGCAGTTCCTCGACTGGAACCTCACGGAGGAGCATGGCAAGTGGCAGGTCGAGAAGCAGCAGAGCATCCCCGCCTTCCCTGTCGACACGACGGACATCGAGGCATCGCCGCTCTTCACGCAGATCCTCGCCGACGCGGCGAAGATCGCCGACGGAACGGGCGACTTCGGCTACAACGTCGACGTGCTCATGTCCGACACCTTCAACGAGGCGATGTGGGACGGGGTCCAGGCACTGCTCACCGGCCAGAAGAAGCCCGACCAGGTGGCCGCGGACCTCGAGAAGAACTACTGATCCATGACCACCGCATCCCTCCCGGCCGCCGCGGCGGCGACGACCCCCGAACGTCGTCGCCGCGGTTCTCAGGGGCCCGTGAACTCGTCCCCGCCCGTGACCCGCCGGGCGCAGACCCGACTCGGGCTCATCCTCGTGGCCCCGGTCATCGTCATGACCGTGGTGTTCTTCGTCTTCCCGCTCGCCAACGCGCTCTACTACTCGGTGGTGGACTTCGACGGGATCGACCCCAACCCGCAGTTCGTGGGTCTCGCCAACTTCCAGGAGATGTTCCTCGACCCGGAGGTGTGGCACGCGCTCGGTAACAATCTCATCTGGATCATCATCGGCACGGCGGCGCCGCTCGTCATCGGACTCCTGGTCTCGGTGCTCCTGTGGACCACCCGCGCCGGGACCTCCCCCTACCGTGTCATCTTCTTCCTCCCCTACGTGTTGCCCGGCGTGGCCATCGGCATCGTCTGGGGCTGGATCTACGACCCGGTGAGCGGGTGGCTCAACCAGGCGCTCACGGTCGTGGGGCTCGGCGACCTCGCCCGTGGATGGCTCGGCGACCCGAACCTCGCCCTCTACGCGGTGCTCGCCACGGCCGTCTGGGCGTCCACGGGCTTCGTGATCGTCATCCTGCTGTCGGCGCTGCGGAACGTGGACATCGAGCTCGTCGACGCCGCGCGGATCGACGGCGCGAACCCGGCGCAGCGACTCTGGTACGTGATCCTCCCGCAGATCATGCCGGTGTTCCTCATGGTGCTGACCCTCACCCTCGTGGGCGGGTTCAGCGTCTTCGACATCATCTTCATCATGACCGGGGGCGGCCCCGCCGGCGCCACGAACACCATCGGCACGTACGCGTACAGCCAGGCGTTCGAACTGAGCCGCATCGGCTACGGCACCACGCTCGCGCTCCTCATCACCGTCCTCTCGGTACCGGTCGCGGTCTTCCTCAACCGTCTGCAACGACGGCTCTCCCTCGACGGATCGGGTGCCTGATGGCGAACACGACCCTCGGCTCGGCCACGAAGCGCCGCACCGACACCCGCCCGGCCGCCACCGACGAGCGGACGGACCTTGCGCGGATGCGTCGGTTGCGGAAGCCGAAGCCGCAAGTGGGGCGACACGTCCTTCTCGCGGTGCTCGCGCTCTTCACGCTCTTCCCCGTGTTGCTCGTGATCTCCACGACGCTCAAGACGCCGGAGGACGTGCGGGTGAATCCGTTCGGGTTCTTCTCCACGATCTCGCCGCAGAACATCATCGATGCGTGGACGGTCGGGCGGTTCAGCGACTATCTGTTGAACAGCATCCTGCTGACGGTGCCGAGCACGATCCTCGTCGTCGTGTTCTCCACGATGGCCGGCTATACATTCGCCCGCTTGCCGTTCCGCGGTCGCACGCCGCTCTTCTACCTCGTGGTCCTCGGCCTGCTCGTTCCGTTCTTCACCTACATGATCCCGCTGTACTTCCAGTTGCGATCGATGGGGCTGCTGGACACGCTCCTCGGAGCGGTGCTCCTGCTGACGTCAGGCGGGCTGTCGTTCGGCACGTTCTTCATGCGGGCATTCTTCTCCGACCTCCCCGTGGAGCTCGAACAGGCCGCGCGCGTGGACGGGGCGTCCGAGCTCCAGATCTTCCTCCGGGTGATGCTGCCGCTCGCGCGATCGGGGATGGGTGCACTCACCGTGTTCACGTTCCTCGGCAACTGGAACAACTTCCTCATCCCGCTGCTCTACCTACCGGGAGGCGACTTCCGTCCCCTCACCTCCGGGCTCTACATGTTCACCGGCGGGCGCTCGCTCGACATCGGACCGCTCGCGGCCGGCACGCTCATCACGATCCTGCCGATCATCGTGCTCTTCATCGTCCTGCAGCGCCAGGTGACGCAGGGGTTCCTCTCCGGGGCGGTCAAGGGGTGACGAATCCGCCCACCCTGCCGTTCGACTCTCGCGCCCGACTTCCTCTCTCTTCCCCCGTGCACCCGCACGACACCACCGTTCTCGAAAGGACACCGCCACCCATGGGTCGCATGATCAGCTTCACCTCCCCTCGCGTCGCCGAGGTCGTCGACGAAGAGTCGCCGACGCTCGCGGCGGACGAGGTCCGCATCTCCACCCTGTACTCCGGCATCTCCGCCGGAACGGAGCTGACGGCCTACCGCGGTACGAACCCGTATCTCACCAAGAGGTGGGACGAGGATCGGCGCCTGTTCGTCGACGGATCGACGAGCTTCGAGTACCCGGTCAACGGCTGGGGCTACGAGGAGGTCGGCGAGGTCGTCGAGGTCGGATCGGATGTATCGACCGTGGCCGTCGGCGACGTCATCTGGGGTACGTGGGGCCACCGAACCGAGACGATCCAGAAGGTGGAACGCGCGGAGAAACGCATCCTCGCGACGGGTGCGGACCCCCGCATCGGCATCTTCTCCCACATCGGGGCCATCGCCCTCAACGTGATCCTCGACGCCGACATCCACGTGGGCGAGACCGTCGCGGTGTTCGGGCTCGGTGTCCCCGGGCAACTCGTCGCGCAGCTCGCGCGACTCAACGGGGCGCGGGTGATCGCGGTCGACGGTGTCGCGTCCCGACGCGAGCTCGCGAAGGAATTGGGCGCCGACGAGGTCGTCGATGCCACCGCGGGGGGCGTCGCGGAGCGCATCCGCGAGCTCACCGGCGGTCTCGGTGCCGACGTGTGCCTCGAGGTCTCCGGCAACTACGCGGCCATGCATGAGGCCATCCGCTCCGTCGCGTACAGCTCGCGTGTGTGCGTCGCCGGCTTCATGCAGGGCGAGGGCACGGGCCTCCGCCTCGGCGAGGAGTTCCACCACAACCGCGTCGCCGTGATCGCCTCCCAGATCTCGGGCGTCGCGCCGGTGCTTCGGCATCGTTGGGACGAGTACCGACTGCAGCGCACCGCGGTGGACCTCGCCGTCTCCGGGAAACTCCGAGTGACCGAGCTCATCTCGCACACGATGCCGCTCGAGCAGGGCCGCGAGGCGTTCGAACTCCTCGACGGCGCCCCACGCGACGTGCTCCAGGTCGTGCTCGACGCGAAGGCGGTGTGATCATGGCCTTCAAGCTCGCCGCTCAGGAGTCCACGTGCGAGGGCGACACCCTCGAGGAGAAGTTCGCGTTCGCAAAATCCGTCGGCTTCGACGGCATCGAACTCTCGGGACGCGGGAATGGCGTGTTCGTCTCCCGCATCCCGGAGCTCCAGGCCGCGCAGGCGGCCGGGGTCGTCATGCCGAGCGCCGTCGCGCACACCGATCATTTCATCGGGGACTTCGACCCCGAGATCCGCCGCGGGGCGATCGACGAGCTGAAGGACCTCCTCGGCGCGATCGCCGCGGCCGGCGGCAATGGTTTCGTGACGCCGCACGCGTTCGGCCTCTTCTCCCGGCACCTCCCGCCGTTCACGCCGCCACGGGACGACGAGGACTCGCGGCAGCTGCTGCTCGAGGCGCTCGACGAGGTTGCATCGCACGCCGCCGGTCTCGGCGTTGTCGCCTACCTCGAGCCGCTCAATCGCTTCGAGGACTTCGTCGTCAACACGCTCGCCGACGCGAGCTGGTACGTCGACGAAATCGGTTCGTCCGGCCTCGCCGTGGTCGCTGATACATGGCACATGTCGATCGAGGAGTCGGACACGGGCGCGGCCATCCGCGCGGCCGGTGCACGGATCGGACACGTGCAGCTCGGCGACAGCAACCGTCTCGAACCAGGTGCCGGCCACTACGACTGGAATGACACGCTCGATGCGCTCGAGGACATCGGGTATGAGGGCTGGCTCGCCATGGAGTGCGGTCTCAGCGGTCCCGCCCGCGACGTGCTGCCGCGCGTCGCCTCGCTCCTCCGGAGGGGGTGACGAGCGCACCAATGTCGCCGACCCCCTCGCCAGGGGCCTTCCGGGGGCGTAGCGTCGCGACGGAGCAATGGAGGAGATCCACATGCGCCGTAACACCGTGACGTTCGACGATCACACGTACCTGCTATGCCCGACATCGAATCCTGCCGACCTGCAGCGGGCGGTGGTCGCCAGTGTGACGTCCGGGGTCGGGTTCGTCGACGTGGACGTCGCGGGAGAGCGGACCATGAGTGTTCTCGTGACCGACCGCATGTCGGTGATCTTCGAGTCGGAGGAGTTCGAGGAACCGATCCCGTTCATCGGACCGGAGAACTCGTTGGCCGCCCAGGAGTTCGATCTGATGTGGAGCTGACGAGGCCCGGAGCCCCGCTCCCGGTCTGAACGACGACGGCCGGTCCCGCCCCGAGGGGAGGGACCGGCCGTCGT
This sequence comes from Labedella endophytica, assembly GCF_003990045.1. Classification (GTDB taxonomy): domain Bacteria; phylum Actinomycetota; class Actinomycetes; order Actinomycetales; family Microbacteriaceae; genus Labedella; species Labedella endophytica. Next base: position 38,462 of record NZ_RZGZ01000001.1, read on the forward strand.
CGTATCCGGCAGCGGCGACCGAGCCATCTGGCCGAGCCGGTGCTCAGCCGTCGGGCCGAGCCGTCAGGCGCCCGGCGAGGAGAGCGCGGGGAACGCCTCCAGCACCATGTCGACCAGGCGGTCGAGGGGACGCGTGAGGGGATCGGTCGCGGGGAGTCCGAGCTCGCGTTCGTACTCCTCGATCATCTCTCCGACCTCCGCGTCGGTCATGAGTTCGTGGTTGATGGTGACCCCGATGACCGTCGTGTCGGCGAACGCCTCGATGAGGGCGATCTCACTCGCCACGGTGGGCATCGCCATCATCGGGAAGTCCCCCCGGACGGCGCGGCGTGGGGCGTGCTGCACGATGACCCCGGCCGGCCTGCTCCCGCGCAGGATGTAGGCGGAGGTGAGATAGGCGGGATGGCTGAGCGCGCCCTGCCCTTCGATCACGATGACGTCGGGGTCCTCCCCCTCCCACGCCGCCACGACCTGATTCTCGAGCTCGCCCGAGCAGAACTGCGGAACGAGGGCGTCGAGTGCGACGCCGTACTTCCCGCCCTGGATGATCGTGGTCTGGCCGGTGCCGACGAGTACGGCCGTGATGCCTTGCGCGTTCAGCGCCTCCACGAGGAGGGTCGCCGTGGTGCGCTTGCCGATCGCGCCGTCGGTGCCGAGGACCGCGATCCGCGGGCACGTCACGTCGAAGATCCGCCCGGAGAACTGGTGGAGGTCCTTCTTGTCCGCCGGTCGGCGGACATCGGTGATCGTGACGCCGGCGCGCAGGCTCGCGGCGACGAATTCGGCGTCGTCGTTGAGGAACTCATGGAGCCCGTTGATGAGGTGCATCCCGCGGGCGATGCCGTCGAGCAGAGCGGTGCGCTGCGCATCCGAGAGGAGACCGTCCGACGGAGCCATGCCGAAGATGAGGTAGTCGGGCACGTATCCGGCCGCACTGATTCCCTCGCTCAGGCTTCCGACCACGGGGATGCCGTTCGCCGTGCCGTCGAGGAGGAAGCCGGCGTCCACCCCGGCGTGCCGACCGTCGATGACGCTGAGGATCTCGTACTTCTCGGAATGGCGGACGAGTCCGTTCGCGGTCTTCCCGTCCTGTTCGCCGAACTGGCCCTCGCAGTAGACGACGGCGGTGGTGCCCGCGGGAAGTCGGGGGACCTCGGTCGCGGGGGTCGGGAGGGAGAAGACGGGAATGGACATGGTCGGTGTGTTCCTCTGATAGGTCAGAGGAGGCGACGGAATCGTCGCGAGGCCGAGTGGCCCAACGGCCGACGAGAAGTCTTCCCTGAATACCGGCTGCTGCCGGCGCCAGAACCATAGCAGCCCGAGGTGGCTGCGTGCGGGGCGCCTCGTGCTAAGAGCCGCCGGTGCTCGCGCGCACGATGACCTCGTACGGCACCGTCACCGCGCGCGGTGGAGCGGAACGCTCCGTCATCCGCTCCTCGAGGAGTCGGAACGCCTCCTCGGCGAAGGCGCGGCGATCGAGGCGCACGGTCGTGAGGGCAGGTGAGGCGAACGCGGCGATCTCCACGTCGTCGAAGCCCGTCACGAGTACGTCCTCGGGCACGCGCGTCCCCCGGGCGTTCAGCACGTGGAGCACGCCGAGGGCGAGCGAGTCGGTGAAGGCGACGACGGCGTCGAACGAGGCCCCGCGGGCGTCGAGCGCGTCGATCGCGGCGGCTGCAGCGGCCGTCGTCCACGGGAACGGATTGACCTCGAGGCGAGGGTCATGGTCGATCCCCGCTTCGGCGAGGGCGTCCCGGTAACCCGCCAGCCGGAGCCGGCTCGTCGCCGTGGCGATGTCCGCGCGATCGTCGCCTCCCACGGCGGCGATGCGTCGCGCGCCCCGCTCGATCAGGTGACGCGTGACGTCCCGGGCAGCGCCCCGGCTGTCGATCAGCACACGGTCGGTGAGCTGCTGCTCCACCTCTCCGATGAGGACGACAGGCGGGAGGTGGTCGGCGTGCTCGATGACGCTGTCCTCGAGGCGGATCGGGTTGAGGATGAGCCCGTCGATGAGGTGCGCGCGTGCGCGCGAGACGAGCTCCTCCTCGCGTCCCGGCTCCGAGGCCGTCTCCTCGATCTGCACGGCGAACCCGCGCTCGTGGGCCACGTCCACGATGTGGTGGAGGAGGTCGGCGGAGAACGGGGTCGCGAGGTCGGGGAGGGCGACCGCGATCGTGCCCGAGCGCCCGTTCCGCAGGCCACGGGCGCTGAGGTTCGGGACGAAGTGGAGCTCGGCCATCGCGGCCTCGACGCGTTCCACCGTCTCGGGCCGGACGAAGACCGTGCCGGTGACGACGTTCGAGACGGTCTTCGGCGAGACCTGCGCGAGGGCGGCGACGTCCTTCATCGTCGCTCGCGCCGTTCGTGCCATGTGCTCAGGATAGGGGAGCGGTCCAGGGGGTGCTGTTCACCCGTACGCGTGCCCGCCCGCCGGCACTGCCCGCCCGCGGGTCCTCCGTCGCGTTGCGCCGAGCGCGCCAGGTTCCGCCGAGCACCACACGAATTCGTGCGGCGCTCGGCGAAATGAGTAGCGGTGGGCGCAGACAGGAGCGCCCCCGACCCCGTCGCTGACGTCGGTTCGGGCGACGGCTCACCCTCCGTGCCACAGCGGTTTCGCGCCGTTCACGGGCGGGGGAGACGATCGACGCTTTTCGCCATTAGGAGCCGTGGGCTCGCCCGACCTGAAGCGTCGACATCGCGGTGTCGAGATAGCTCCCGAACGCTTCACTGCGATCGGAGGCGAACCAGGCCTGTCGAGCGGCTTGCATGCAGGCGAACGCGGCGCCGACGATAGCCGCCGGACGCGGGTCGGAGGGGTCGTCGTCGCGGCCGGTGAGACGCGCAGCGACGCGGCCGGTGAGCAGTTCCTGAACGCGCTGCATCTTCTCGAGGTAGCGGGCATAGAGCTGAGGAGTGCTGCGAACGATCTCATCCATCGCCTCGTTCCGGGCGCGCTGATGATCGTCCTGCACATAGTCGAGGGTGATGTCGAAGACGCGGCGCAGCGACTCCCATACCGGCTCGTGGGCGGGCCGTTCATCGAGCGCTTCAGCCATCCGGTCCGCGAAGAGGTCGTACTTGCCGATCACGAGGTCGTCCTTAGACGGGAAGTACCGGAAGAAGGTGCGCTTCGACATGCCCGCGGCGGCCGCGATCTGATCCACCGTCGTGCCGTCATATCCCTGGGTGACGAACAGATCCTGCGCCACCGACGTCAGCTCGGTCTGGGCGAGGCGGCGGGTGCGCTCTCTGATCGGCACGGGGGATGTCTCAGTCACACACCCATCATATCCCCAGGATGCAAACTTGACACCGAGTGACACATCAGGCATATAGTTTCCCTCAGGCGTCAGAGAGGCGCCGCCCTCGGGAGGAGCATCATGAGCAAGGTTTGGTTCGTCACCGGTTCGTCGAAGGGCTTCGGCCGCGAGTTCGTTCTCGCCGCGCTGGAGCGGGGCGACAAGGTCGCCGCGACCGCCCGCAACACCGACACCCTGGGTGACCTTGTCGAGAAGTACGGCGACGCCGTCCTCCCGCTGCAGCTCGACGTCACCGATCGCGACCAGGTGTACGCGGCCGTGAAGTCGGCGCACGACACCTTCGGCCGTCTCGACGTCGTCATCAACAACGCCGGCTACGGGCTGTTCGGCACGATCGAGGAGATCACGGAGCAGCAGCTCCGCGACCAGCTCGAGACCAACCTGTTCGGCGTCTTCAACGTCACCCAGGCGGTTCTGCCGATCATGCGCGAGCAGGGCTCTGGGCACATCATCCAGATCTCCACCATCGGCGGCGTCGGGGCATTCCCGACCCTCGGCGGCTACCACGCTTCCAAGTGGGCACTCGAGGGAATGTCCGAGTCGCTCGCTCAGGAGGTCGCCGGATTCGGCATCAAGGTGACCCTGGTCGAGCCCGGCGGGTTCGACACCGACTGGGGTACAGCCTCCGCAACCATCGCCGAGGCGCAGCCGCAGTACAAGGCGCTTCACGATGGCATGGCCGCGCAGCGCGCCAACAACGCGAGCCCCAAGCCGGTCGGATTCGGGTCAGCGATCCTCAAGGTCGTCGACGCCGAGAAGGCGCCGCTGCGCGTGTTCTTCGGCGAGCAGCCCGTACAGATCGCCTCGTACATCTACCAGCAGCGACTCGCCGAGTGGGCCGAATGGGCCCCGGTCTCCCGCGAAGCCGAAGGCAAGTAGCGCCAACCCGCTCCACGGGGGCCGGCGCCCATTGCCCGCCCCCGCGCGCTTTCGACCACATCGCGTGGGTACTCGGTGTCGGGAAGCCGCCCGGCGCCCCGCGTCAACTCCGGTGCTAGCGTTGAACGCGCGGCCTCGATGGCGACCGCGCCGACAGTCCGGTCGAGCGTGACGGGAAACCGCATCCCTCGAACCTCAGGAGCTTCTTCGTGCCACTCAACGTCATCCATGTCGGCCTCGGTGGTTGGGGAGGTAACTGGGCTCAGATCGCCATCCCGAGGGTGCCGGAGGTCGAGGTCGTCGCCGTCGTCGACATCGATGCGGACACTCGAGCGAGCGTCCTGAAGGCCATCAAGCGTCCCGGCCTGCCGGGCTTCGCGTCGCTCGGCGAGGCACTCGGTGCCGTCGACGCGGACGCCGTCGTCATCACGGCGCCGGCGGTGACCCACGTGCCGCTCGCGCTCGAGGCGCTCGATGCCGGTAAGCACGTTCTCGTTGAGAAGCCCTTCGCCAACACCGCGGAGGAGGCCGCTGTCGCCGTGCGCCGGGCGGCGGAGAAGGACCTCGTCATGCAGGTCAGCCAGAATTACCGGTTCTACCCGGCTCCGCGCGCCGTGCAGCGACTGCTGACGGCCGGCGAGCTGGGTGAGCTCTCCGCGATCAACATCGACTTCCGCCAGTGGGACAACGACGCCGCCTACGCGGCGAACCGGCACTACAAGTTCCCGCACCCGCTGATCAACGACATGGCGATCCACCACTTCGACCTGCTCCGCAAGGTGACCGGCCAGGAGGCGGTGAGCGTCTTCGCGAAGGTGGGCGACCCGTCCTTCAGCAAGTTCGACGAGGAGGCCTCCGCCGTCATCATCATCGAGCTGGAGTCGGGCCTCGTGGTGAGCTACCGCGGCAGCTGGGTGAGCCGTGGTGTGCCGACCGCGTGGGCCGGGGAATGGGCCATCGACGGCGAGAAGGGTCAGATCGAGTTCACGAGCCGGCTCGGAGACAATCCCGCCGGCGACCGGGTGTCGCTTCGCCGTCCGAAGGGGAAGCCCGTCGCGGTCGACCTCGAGGACATGCCGCTGTGGGGGCGGTCCGCCGGGCTGCAGCACTTCGCGCAGGCGATCGCCTCGGGCACCACGCCGGAGACAGCCGGAGCCGGGAACCTGGGGAGCCTCGCCCTGATGGAGGCGGCGGCGCGCTCGGCGGTCTCGGGTCGTACGGAGAGCGTCGTCATCCCGACGGTCTGATCGGCGCGTGGGGCCGGCTTCGACGCACTGCGCCCTTGCGTGAGGCGATGCGGCTCTTGGTGAGCGAGCGCGACAGAAATTGCTGCCGCGCTCACCGAGAACTGCAGCGCAACGGGCGGCCAGGCCGGGTTCAGACGGCGGTGACCCTCGCCAGGACCGTGGTGGGGGAGACGGGGTCGCCTGCGGCCGGGGCGTCGTCGGCGCGCTCGACGGTGCCGGCGACGGGTGCGGTGACGGTCGTCTCCATCTTCATGGCCTCGACGACGGCGATCGTGTCGCCCTGTTCCACGGCGTCACCGTCGTCGACGGCCCACCGGACGAGGGTCCCGGCCATCGGGGCGAGGACGTCTCCGTCCTGCGCGGCGGGCGTCGTCGATCCCGCGGCGGAGGCGGATGTCGTCCCGACTCCCGCCGCGAAGGACCCGGCCAGCGCGGCGGGGAGCCGCAGCGAGAGGCGGTGGCCGTCCACTTCGATCCACGATGACACGACGTCGGGCTCCGCGGGCTCCTCGGCGAGGGCCTGCGGCGGGGTGCGATCCGCGAAGGTCGTCTCGATCCACTGCGTGTGCACGGCGAAGCCGTCGCCCGCGGTGAAGTCGGCGTCGTCGAGCACCGCACGGTGGAACGGCAGCACGCTCGCGACGCCCTCGACGCGGAACTCGGCGAGCGCGCGCCGGGCGCGGGCGAGGGCCGCGTCCCGGTCGACGCCCGTGACGACGAGCTTCGCCATCATCGAGTCGAACCGACCGGACACCTCGGAGCCGGACTCGACGCCCGTGTCGAGGCGCACGCCCGGACCGGTCGGCGGCGAGAAGAGCGAGATCGTGCCGGGCACGGGCAGGAAGCCGCGCGCCGGGTCCTCGGCGTTGATGCGGAACTCGATGGAGTGGCCGCGCACCGCGGGGGTCTCGGTGACCGACAGTGGGAGGCCGGCGGCGATGCGCAGCTGCTCACCCACGATGTCGATGCCCGTCGTCTCCTCGGTCACCGGGTGCTCCACCTGCAGGCGCGTGTTCACCTCGAGGAAGGAGAGGAGCCCGTCGGCGCCGAGCAGGAACTCCACCGTCGCCGCACCGCGGTAGTCGGCGGCGGCGCAGATGTCGCGCGCGGAGGACAGCACGCGCTCGGTCTGCTCGTCCGTCAGGAACGGGGCGGGCGCCTCCTCCACGAGCTTCTGGCTGCGGCGCTGCAGGGAACAGTCGCGTGTGCCGAGTGCGACGACGTTGCCCTGGCCGTCGGCCAGGACCTGCGCCTCCACGTGCCGGGGGCGCTCGAGGTAGCGCTCGATGAAGCACTCGCCCCGGCCGAAGGCGGCGACGGCCTCGCGGCCGGCGGCCTCGAACAGCTCGGCGACCTCATCGAGGCGCCGCGCCACGCGCATCCCGCGCCCGCCGCCGCCGAACGCCGCCTTGATCGCGATGGGGAGCCCGTGCTCCTCGGCGAACGCGACGGCCTCGGCCGCGTCGGACACGGGATCCGTCGTGCCGGCGATGAGGGGGGCGCCCACGGACTCGGCGAGCTTGCGCGCGGAGATCTTGTCGCCGAGCAGCTCGATGCTCTCGGGGCTCGGGCCCACCCACGTGAGACCGGCGTCGCGCACGGCGCGCGCGAAGTCGGCGCTCTCGCTGAGGAATCCGTAGCCGGGGTGTACGAGGGAGGCTCCCGAGGCGCGGGCGGCCGCGATGATCTTCTCCGCGTCGAGGTAGGTCTCGGCTCCGGTGACGCCGCCGAGCGCGTAGGCCTCGTCGGCGAGGCGCACGTGCAGCGCGTCGGCGTCGCCGTCGGCGTAGACGGCGACGGACGCGTAACCGTGGTCGGCGCACGCGCGCGCGATGCGCACGGCGATCTCGCCCCGGTTCGCGATGAGGACCTTGCGGGGAGCGTGTGCGGTCATCGGGGGTCACGTCCAATGGAGTCGGGGGAGTCGGGGGAGTCGGGGGAGTCGGCTGTGGTTGCGGGGCTCGGGAGTGGGTCGCGGATCTCGGCGAACGGGCTGCGGACGCGGAACCGCACGCGCGCGCCCACCGGGAGCTGCCCGGCGATCGCGACCTGATCGGAGACGACGGCGCCGATCACGGGATAGCCGCCCGTGAGCGGGTGGTCGGCGAGGAAGAGCACGGGCTGTCCGTTCGGTGGGATCTGCAGGGCGCCGGCGACGCAGCCCTCGCTCGGCAGCTCCTCCGTACGCTCACGATCCACGGGGGTGCCGGAGAGCCGCACGCCGACGCGGTTCGACTGCGGGGTCACGTCCCAGGCCTGGCCCGTGAGGGTCTCGACGGCGTCGGCCGTGAGCCAGTCGGTGCGCGGGCCGAGCACGATGTCGAGCACCGTCTCCTCGCCCGCGCGGGGGAGCGGGTGCTCGGGTGCGGCCTCGGTGGCGACGATCGAGCCGGCGGCCGCTGCGCGGACGTCGAGCACCCGCCCGGTGGCGACGGGCTCCGGTCCGACGCCCGAGAGGGCGTCCGTCGCGAGGCTGCCGAGCACGGCTTCCTCGGCGAATCCGCCACGCACGGCGAGGTACGCACGCACGCCCTCGCTCGCCATGCCGAGGTGGAGCTCGTCGCCGTCATCGAGGGGAATCGCGGAGTGGAACGCGGCCGGGCGGCGCTCGCCGTCCGCGCGCACGACCGTGAGCGGCACGGGGGCGCCTGCCACGGCGGTCACCTGGGGCCCGTGCGCGCGAAGCTGCAGCCCGCCGACGACGACCTCGAGTGCGGCTTCGGCCGAGTCGTTCCCGACGAGTCGGTTCGCGGCGCGGAGTGCGGCGGGGTCGAGCGCACCGGACGCCGACACCCCCATGCTCGTGTAGCCGGTGCGGCCGAGGTCCTGGAACACCGTCTGCAGTCCGGCGCTCACCACCTCGAGGCCGACCGTAGGGTCCCTGAGCTCGTCGAAGGGTGCTGAGTCCTCGAGAGCTCGAGACGATTCGACGGGCTCAGCGACCGGGTGGCTAGGCGCTTCGACCGGCTCAGTGACCGCGTGGTCGGAGTCTGACGCCGCGGTGACGGTCGCGCGCGAGGCGTCCACCAGGTCGAAACGCACGCGATCGCCCGGTTCGAGGAAGGCGGGGCGCTCGCGGCCGAGGTCCCACATGGGAAGGTCCGTCGTGCCGATGAGCCGCCAGCCGCCCGGGCTCTCCCGCGGGTACACGCCGCTGTATGTGCCGGCGAGGGCGACGGATCCGGCGGGGATGCGCGTCCGCGGCGACGAGCGCCGCGGTACGTCGAGGAGCGGATCACCGCCGGTCAGGTACGCGAAGCCGGGTGCGAATCCCACGAACGCCACGGTGCACTCCGCCGCGGTGTGGCGACGCACGACCTCGTCGGCCGTCATGCCGAGCTGCTTCGCGACCTCCGCGAGGTCCTCGCCGTTGTACCGCACGGGGATCCGCCGCAGCGGGGCATCGCCCGCGTCGATCGCGTCGAGCGGACGCGTGCGCACCTCTGCGGCCACCCGCTCCGCCAAGGCCGCGCTCGGGCGGAAGGTGATGAGCAGGGTCCGTGCGCCCGGCACCACGTCGACGACCCCGGCGAGGGGATTCGTCTCGAGCGACGCCGCGAGCGCGAGCGTCTCGTCGAGGTCGGCGAGTTCGACGAGGACCGCGTCGTCGCGGACCGGGAGGACGCGCACCGTCACGAGGAGACGACGCTCCCCGATGCCGGGGCGAGCCCGGAGCCGCCGAGGGTCGGAGCGAAGGACTCGATCCCGATCCCGGCCTCCGTGAGCGCGGCGCGCACCCGCGCGGCCATGTCGGTGGCGCCCGGACTGTCGCCGTGCACGCACAGGGAGTCGGCGCGCACGGCGACGATGCTGCCGTCGATCGCGGTCACCGTGCCCTCGGTCACGAGGGTCACCATGCGGCGGGCGATGTCCTCGGCGTCGTGCAGCACGGACCCGGGCTCGCGCCGCGATACGAGTGCGCCCTCCGGGGTGTAGGCGCGGTCAGCGAACGCCTCCGTGGCCGTGGGAAGTCCGCGCGCCTCGGCCTCGCGCAGCACGACGCTGCCCGGCAGCCCGAGGAGCACGAGCCGCGCGTCGACGGCGGCCACGGCTTCGACGACGTCCCGCGCCTGGCGCTCGTCGTGCGCGATCGTGTTGTAGAGGGCGCCGTGCGGCTTCACGTAGGTGACCTCGCCGCCCTCCGCCCGGGTGATCGCCTGCAGCGCACCGATCTGGTAGATCACGTCGGCCACGAGGTCGGCGCTCGCCACGTCCATGTTCCGTCGACCGAAGCCCGCGAGGTCGCGGTAGCCCACGTGGGCTCCGATCGTGACGCCCGAGGCCACCGCGCCGCGCACCGTCTCACGGATGCCCACCGGATCGCCCGCGTGGAAGCCGCACGCGATGTTGGCGCTCGACACGATCTCGAGCATCCGGGCGTCGTCTCCGAGCGACCAGCGACCGAAGCCTTCGCCGAGGTCGCTGTTGAGGTCGACGGTCATGATGTCCTCCGATGGGTCGTGGTGCGGTGGTGCGGTGGTGCGGTGGTGCGGTGGTGCAGGTGGTGCGTCGGGCGGTGTCGCCCGGGTCTAGCCCGTGACGAGAGCGAAGATCGGGCCGACCGCGTTCACGGCCATGTACCAGGTGACCGCAGCGGCGAGGGTGCCGATGATGAGCAGCCACTTCGGGTAACGGTACCCACCGAGCACCTTCGGTCGGAACCAGCCGATGTACATGAAGAGCGTGAGGCCGATCGGCAGGATGAGTCCGTTGAGGCCGCCGACGAAGACGAGCAGCGTCGCGGGTGCGGTGCCGAGGGCGAGGTACACGCCGAGCGAGACGACGATGAAGCCGACGGTCCAGTAGTCGGCCACGCGACCGGTGATCTTCTTCGAGAACACGGGGAGGAATGACACCGAGGTGTACGCGGCGCCGATGACGCTCGTGATCGCGGCGATCCAGAACACGGCGCCGAAGATGCGGAGGCCCGCCTCACCGGCCGCGGACTGGAATGCCTGGGCGCCGGGGTTACCCGTGGTGTCGAGGACCACGCCGCTCGCGACGACGCCGAGGATCGCGAGGAAGAGGACGTAGCGCATGACGCCGGTCACGAGGATGCCGCTGAGGGCCGCGCGGTTGACCTCCTTGATGTTCTCGACGCCGGCCGTGCCGCTGTCGAGAAGCTTGTGCGCGCCGGCGTACGTGATGTAACCGCCGACCGTTCCGCCGACGATCGTGGTGATGGTCGCGAAGTTGATCTCGTCCGGCCACACCGTCTGGCGGAGGGCGTCACCGACGGGCGGCTGCGAGATGATCGCGACGACCACCGTGAGCACGATCATGATGAGGCCGGCGATGACGACCACGCGGTCGACGACCACGCCGGCGCGCTTCACGAGGAAGATCGCGATGCCGATCGCGGCGCTGATGATGCCGCCGATCTTCGGATCGAGCCCGAAGAGGGTGTTGAGGCCGAGGCCGGCGCCCGCGATGTTGCCGATGTTGAACACCAGGCCGCCGAGCACGATGAGCACAGCGAGCACGTAGCCGCTGCCGAAGAGCGCGTCGTTGGCGAGCACGCTCGCGCGCTTGCCGGTCACGGTGACCATGCGCCAGATGTTGAGCTGCACGGCGAGGTCGATGAGCACGGACGCGAGGATGCCGAAGGCGAAGGCGGCCCCGAGCTGTGCGGTGAACGTGGCGGTCTGTGTGATGAAGCCCGGTCCGATGGCCGAGGTGGCCATGAGGAAGAGGGCTCCGAGGAGCGAGCGGCGTCGCGACTTCGCGAAGGCCTTCAGCTCCTCGGGGGTGGCCGGGGCCGGTGTCGTCTGTTCGGTCATGGGTCCAGATCCTGTTCGAAAGAGGTGGTGCCGATGGTGGCCGAAGGTGGGACGGGTGCGTGCCGGCCGGGGGGTGCGACCCAGACTAGGACTGTCGAACAGTTCAGGGGAAGTTGTTGAACGATCTTTCGTGTAAAAAATTCGTTACAGGGGTGTTTCGTCCACCGATCGCACCGTGCGGGCGGCGGGTAGGCTCCGAGGGTGGCTGAACGCGCGAACGACGACGAGGTGCTCGACCGTGCGGAGAAAGCCGCGGCGGACATCCGGTCGTCCATCATCTCCGGTCACTTCACACCCGGCTCGAGACTGTCCGAGCAGGCGCTCGGTGTCGCCCTCGGCGTCTCGCGCAACACGCTCCGCGAAGCGTTCCGCATGCTCACCCAGGAGGGGCTGCTCGTCCGACGCCCGCACGCCGGCGTCATCGTGGCCGTCCCCTCTCTCGCCTCGATCATCGACATCTATCGCGTGCGCCGCATGATCGAAGGACAGGCGTTGCGGGGCGCGCCGCCGCGACACCCGGCGGGCCGCGCGCTCGCCGCAGCAGTGGACACGGCCGTCGCCGCCCGGGAGGCCGGCGACTGGGCTGCCGTGGGAACGGCGAACATGGAGTTCCACCGCGCGATCGTGGCGCTCGCCGACAGCGCCCGTCTCGACCGCGTCTACGCGAACATCTCGGCGGAACTCCGGCTCGCCTTCGGCATCATCGACGACCCGGAGTACCTGCACGCCCCGTACGTCGACCGCAATGCGAGCGTGCTCCGTGCACACGCCGAGGGGCGCTCCGGTGACGCTGCGGACGAGCTCGATGCCTACCTCATCCAGTCCGAGCGCACGCTTCTCGCCGCCTACGCCCGCGGCGACCGCGACGTCCACTGACCCGGTCGCTGTCCGGCCGCGCACATGTGGTCAACCGGGACGTCGTCTCCGGGTGCCGCGCGTAGGCTGGCGCGCGGAGGTGCACATGTCGGCACGGAAGAAGCAGTCACGGTCACGCAGCACGAAGCGGATCTCGAGCGGGTCGCGCACGCGGCGCACGATCGGGCGCATCGTGCTCGGGTCGTTCCTCGCGTTCGCGGGGATCAGCCACCTCACGTTCGCGCGCGACGAGTTCACGGCCCAGGTGCCGGACTTCGTCCCGCTCAGCGAGGACACGACCGTCCTCGCCTCCGGCGTCGTCGAGATCACGCTCGGCACGGCGCTGCTCTTCGCGAAGAAGAAGCGCACCCTCGTCGGCTGGGCCGTCGCGGCGTTCTTCGTCGCGATCTTCCCCGGCAACATCTCGCAGTTCGTCAACAAGGTCGACGCGTTCGGTCTCACCTCGGACACCGCGCGCGGCGTCCGTCTGATCTTCCAGCCGATCCTCGTGCTCTGGGCCCTCTGGTCCACGGGCGCCTGGCACGCCTTCCGCACCCGCCGCTGACCCGCCCCCGCGCCGCCACCCCCTCCACCCCCACCCGCCACGTGAGGCGTTTGAGCGTCTTTGCGGCGGTACACCGCAGGGAAGACGCTCAAACGCCTCAGGTGGCGGTGAGGGGTGAGGGGGGAGGGGGGTCAGTTCTCGATCGGGGGGATGGCGGTCCACGAAGCGCGCTCGTCGGCCGTCGGTGCGACCGGGATGCGGCCAGCGCCGTCGGGCACGGGGATCGCCGCGAGCAGCGACCGTGTGTACGGGTGGCGCGGGCTGTCCCAGATCTCGGCCGTGGGACCGGTCTCCATCACACGGCCCCCGTACATCACGAGGGTGCGGTCGGCGATGCGTCGCACCACCGCGAGGTCGTGCGAGATGAAGAGCATGCCCGCGCCGAGCTCCGCGACGAGGTCGCGCATGAGGGCGGCGACGCTCGTCTGCGTCGAGGCGTCGAGTGCGGAGATCGGTTCGTCCGCCACGAGCAGGTGGGGCCGCGCGGCGAGGGCCCGCGCGATCGCGACGCGCTGCTTCTGCCCGCCAGAGAACTGGTGGGGGAAGCGCGATACCCACGACGTGTCGAGCCCGACCCGCTCGAACCACTCCTCGGGACGCGAGGCGGCGAGGCCGCGGGCCCGAGCCGCCGCGATCCCGTCCGACACCTGGTCCCCGACGCGGCGCCGCGGGTTGAGCGATGTGGACGGGTCCTGGAACACCATCTGGATCGCCGTGAGCGATCGAGCGCGTCGCCGGATGCCGAGCGGTGAGACGGGCGCGGAGTCGAAGAGCACCTCGCCCTCCGCCGGCCGGTCGATGCCCGCGACGGCGCGCGCCACGCTGGACTTCCCGCTCCCGCTCTCGCCCACGAGGGCGACGGTCTCGCCCGCGCCGATGCGAAGGGAGACCCCGTCGACGGCGACGACGGGCGGCGATCCGGGGTAGCGCACCACGAGGTCGCGGGCGTCGAGCACGATCCGATCGGTCATGATCCGTCCTCCTCGAGTCGGGAGCCCGGGAGTGCCGCGAGGAGGCTCCGGGTGTACTCGTGCTGCGGCGCGGAGAACAGGCTCGCGCGGTCCGTCGCCTCGACGATCCGGCCGTCGCGCATCACGGCCACGTCGTCGGCGACCGCGCTCATGACGCCGAGATCGTGGGTCACGAGGAGCACGGCGAGTTCGCGTTCGGTGGCGAGGTCGCGCAGCAGCTGCAGGATCCCGGCCTGCACCGTCACGTCGAGCGCCGTCGTCGGCTCGTCCGCGAGCAGCACATCCGGGTCGCAGGCGAGCGCGATGGCGATGCAGATGCGCTGCCGCTGTCCTCCCGAGAACTGGTGGGGGTAGCGGCCCAGGGCCTCGGCGGCCGCCGGCACCTTCACGCGCTCGAGCATCTCCGCGGCGCGATCGCGCGCCGCCGACCGGCTGAGTCCCAGGTGGGTGCGCATGTGGTCGGTGAGCTGATGCCCGACGGTGAGCTGGGGGTGCAGCGCCGACGATGGGTCCTGGAAGACCATGGCGACGCGGTGTCCGCGGATGCGGTTCAGCTCCCGTCGCTTCATTCCGAGGATCTGGGTGTCGCCGAGGCGGATGGATCCACCCGTGCGCGCCTGCCGAGGCAGGAGTCCCAGCACGGCGAGCGACGTGAGCGTCTTGCCCGAGCCGGACTCGCCCGCGAGGCCCTGAATGCGGCCCGGCTGCAGCTCGAGCGAGACGCCCTTCACGAGGGGGCGGCCGATGTCGACGGTCAGGTCGTCGATCGTGAGGATGGCGCTCATGCCGGGGTTCCCGTCGCCGAAGCGGCCCGATCCGCCTGGTTCTCCTTCGAGACCTCCGCGGTCGGGTCGAGCACGTCGCGCAGCGCGTCACCGAGGAAGTTGAACGCGGCGACGACCGTGAGGATCGCGAGCCCCGGGAAGACGCCGAGCCACCAGGCGTCGAAGTTCTGGATCGCCGACGAGATCATCGACCCCCACTCCGCGGTGGGCGGCTGAGCGCCGAGGCCGAGGAAGGAGAGCCCGGACAGCAGCAGGATGGCCGCGCCGATGTCGAGGGTCGCGAGCACAAGGACCGGTCCGATGATGTTCGGGAGGATGTCCACCGTGAGGCTCCGCAACGGCGAGTGCCCGAGGAGACGGCCCGCGATCACGTAGTTCTGGCCGCGCAGCCCCAGCACGAGGCTGCGGGTGACGCGGGCGTACTGCGGCCACGACACCACGATCGCCGCGATGACCGCGTTGAACAGCGACGGTCCGAGGGACGCCGCGATCACCATCGCGAGGATCACCGTGGGGAACGCCATCACGAGGTCGGTGAGGCGCATGAGCGTCTCGTCCACCCAGCGGCCGAAGTAGCCGGCCACAGCACCGACGACGGTGCCGATCACCATGGCGGCGACGACGAGCATGAGCGCGAGCGGGATCGTCACCGTCGCGCCGGTCATGAGGCGCGAGAAGATGTCGCGACCGGTTCCGTCGGTGCCGAGGAGCGTGTCGATGCCCGGCTCCTGCAGCCGCGGGAGCACCTGGGCATTCGGTTCGAAGGGAACCCACCACGAGGCGGTGAACGCGACGATCACCCACGCGAGCGCGATGACGGAGCCCACGATGCCGAGGGGCGAGCGCCACGCACGGGGCCAGCGCATGCGCGTCCGCCAACCTGCTGCGGCGAGGGCGTCGCCGCGACGTTCGGCGCTCATGCGAGCCTCACCCGCGGGTCGAGCACGCCGTAGAGCAGGTCGACCGCGAAGTTGATGCCGAGGTAGATCACGCCGACGACGAGGCCGACGCCCATGATGCCCGGAAGGTCGAGGTTCGACGCCGAGTTGTAGGCGTAGGTGCCGAGTCCGGGCCATGAGAACACGGACTCGACGAGAACGGTGCCGGAGAGCAGCGCGCCGAAGGCGACGCCCACGACGGTGAGGATCGGCAGCGACGCTCCACGGAGCACGTAGTCGATCACGACGTGTGTGCCGCTGAGCCCCTTGGCGCGGGCCGCGCGCACGTAGTCGCTCGCGAGTACCTCGAGCACGGACGTGCGGATGAAGCGCGTGAGGAGTCCGATGGTCACGAGGGAGAGCACCATGACGGGCAGCGCGAGGTGCGCGGCGGCGTCGACGAAGCCCACGCCGTCCCCGTTCAGCAGGTAGTCGATCGTGTAGAAGCCGGTCACGCGCGGCGGCGGGGTGATCGACGGGGAGATGCGACCGGAACCGGGGGCGATGCGCAGCTGCAGGAAGAAGAGATAGAAGCTCACGAGCGCCAGCCAGAACGTCGGCACGCTGAGGCCGATGAGGGTGACGACGCGCACGACCTGGTCCGTCACGAGACCGCGGCGGTAGGCGGCGAGCGTGCCGAGGACGATGCTCACCGCGAGGCTCACGACGATCGCCGCGAGGGCGATCTCCACGGTCGCGGGCACGGCGGACGCGAGGTCCGTGGTCACGGCGCGGCCGGTGACGAGCGACGTGCCGAGATCGCCGCGGAACAGATTCCCCATGTAGAGGAAGTACTGGATCACGAAGGGCTGGTCGAGCCCGCGCGCCTGGATGAATGCCTCACGGGTGGCCGGGTTCTGGGAGGCGCCCTCACCGAGGGCGGCGGAGACCGGGTCGCCCGGCACGAGGTTCGTCAGCGTGAAGGTGACGATCGTCACACCGATGAGCAGCAGCACGGACGTGCCCGCCCGCCGGAGGAGGTACCGGGCGAGCGGGGAGCTCGACCGGCGCGGACGCGCCCCGGAGCCCGGGGTGTCGCTACCCCGGGCTCCGGTCGTCGTTGTCGCAGTGCTCACCCGTGTCAGCCGGCGGGAGCGATCTCGGCGATGTCGACGTCCCACACCGAGTTGTAGACGGCGCCCGTGACGGCGTCCGTCGTCGCGATGTTACGGCCCGGGACGATGAGGGGCACGAACGGGCCCTGCTCCTGCATCGCCTCGGCGAATGCGGTGAAGTCCTCGGTGCGAGCGTCGACGTCGGTTGCGCTCGCCGCGGCGGCCGCGAGGTCGGCGATCTCCGGGTTGGCGGAGGCGTCCCAGCCGGCGCGCAGTCCCACCTTCAGGCCGGGGCCGAAGGGCAGGAAGTTCGCGGAGTCGGCGTAGTCGGGGCCCCAGAACCAGAGGCCGAAGGCCTCCGTGCCGCCGACGTATGCGTCGAGCTCCGTTGCGAAGGGCGCGGGCGCGAGCTCCACGGTCAGGCCGATCTCGGCGAGCTGAGCCTGGATGCGCTCGGCGAGCGGCGTGAACTCCACGCCGCCGACGGGGTAGTCGTTCGGGAACTGCAGGCGCAGGGTCTCACCGTTGTAGCCGGAGGCCGCGAGGGCCTCCTTCGCGCGGTCGAGGTCCTGCGTGACACCCTCGTCGAGAGCGCCCTCGAAGCCGGTCGGGATGACGCCCGTGGCCTGGGTCGAACCGGCGCCGGCGAGCTCGAGGAGCGCGTCGTAGTCGAGGCCGTAGCGGATCGCCTCGGAGATGTCGACGTTGGCGAGGTCGCCCGCGACGTCGGCGGACTGGTTCAGCAGGAGGAAGATCGTCTGGCCGCTGGGCACGGACTCGACGGTGAAGCCGTCGGCGAGGCCCTCGACCTGGTCGCCGTTCAGGTCCATCGCGACCATCGTGTCGCCGCCCTGGAGGTTGATGAGCTGCGTGGCGCTCTCGGTCACGTTGCGGATCACGACACGGTCGTAGGCCGGCTCCTCGTCGCCCGAGTACTCGGGATTCTTCGTGAGCACGACCTGCGACGTGAGGTCGAGGGTGTCGAGCACGAACGGGCCGGAGCCCGCGGACTCGCCGTCGAGGAAGGACTGCGCCGAGTCGGAGCCGTCGGTCGAGCCGCCGTTCTCCTGCACCACGTCGGCGTTCACGATGCCGAGGGCCGGGTTGGCGAGGATCGCGGGGAGCTGGAGGAGCGGGGTCTCGCTCGTGATCGACACGGTGCTCTCATCGACCTTCTCGACCGTCAGGCCGGCGAGGAGGAAGTTCGGCTTCGCCTCGGCCATGCCCTGGATGCGCTGGAGGGAGAAGACGACGTCGTCGGCCGTGATCTCGCTGCCGTCGGAGAACGTGCGGCCGTCCTCGAGCGTGAAGGTGAACTCGGTCGCGTCGTCGTTCTGCTCCCACGAAGCCAGGCCGGGAACGGGGGTGGTCACGTCGGAGCCCTCGAAGTCCACGAGGGTCTCGTAGAGCGCCTTCGCGACCATGTTGCCCGTGGGGTCGTAGGTGTGGCCGGGGTCGGTGGTCTCGATCGAGAACGCGGTGTCGATGACGAGCGATCCGCCGCTCTCGGAGGAGTCGTCGGTGTTCGCGGAGTTTCCGCCGGAGCATCCCGCGAGAGCGAGAAGGGCGGCGGCCCCGATGGCGATGGGCGCAAGACGGCGCGGAGCGTTCATGTGAACTCCTGAGGGAGGGAGGATGACGAATCGGGTGGGAGGTCTTGAATAGCTGTGGACGACCGTGATCAGATTGACACGGACGGCGACGATCTGTCCAGCCAACATCCGCGGGCCCGACACGTAGCCCGACGCGGACGCCGATCGGAGCCCAGAATGTCCAATAAATCACCGGATAGCGGCGCCGCACCTGGACGAAGTGCGGCCCTCGACGACGTGAGCTACAAGATTCTCTCCGTGCTGCGCGACAACGGGCGCATCTCGATCGCCGCGCTCGCCGACGTCGTGGGCATCTCGCGGGCGAGCGCTTACGCTCGCGTCGAGGCCCTCGTGAAGGACGGTGTGATCACGGGATTCTCCGCGCGGGTGGATCCGGCACGCACCGGATTGTCGATCTGCGCGCTCGTCTTCGTGACGGTGCACCCGCAGTCGTGGGTGGCGTTCCGCGAGAAGGTCGTCGCGATGCCCGACGTGGAATACTGCGTGATCACCACGGGCGAGCACGACGCCATGGTGCTCATCCGCGCGACCGACGTGGGCGGTGTGCACGCGTTCGCGACCGGGGTCATCGCGATGTTGCCCGAGGTGCGCACCGTCGTGAGCGTCGTGGTGCTCGACGAGGTGGTGCGGAAGCCGTTCGTGCTCCCGACGGACATCCCCGAGCGTCCCGAGACGGCCCGCCTCGGCATGACGCGCTGGACTCCGGCCGCCGCAGGTCGCGATGCGATGGCCGCGCGCGGCTGACCGGCCGGCCATCCGTCCGCTCAGGCGGCGGGTACCTCGACGCACACGCTCAGCTGCGGGGCCCCGTGCATCTCGTAGTGCTCGACGAGGCGGAGCAGGCCGTCGTCCGTGGTCTCGATCTCGCTCTCGCCGTCGCCCGTGACGACGCTGCCGTCCGCGGCGAGCACGTGCACGAACGAGACCCAGATCGTGTCGCCGGTCCGGGTGCCGACGAAGCGGCCGATCGTCACGGTGTCGCCCGTGTAATCACCCCAGATCATGCCGTCCGCTTCGACGTAGCGGAACGTGCTCGGGCTGTTCGGGTCCACGGCGGAGGTGGTGGACGACACCATCGCGAAGGTGCGGCCGTCGAGGGAGGGGAGGTTCGAAGTCACCCGCCGATCCTGCCAGATGCGACGCCCCTTCCGCGCCCCTACCTACCCGCGCCCGGTCCGCGCCCCGTCGCACCGAGAGCCACGAGGTGGAGCGTTTGCGCCGATACGCGGCGGCGTACCGCACGGTATCGGCGCAAACGCTCTACGGGGCGAGGGCTCCCTGGGTGGGGCTACCTGGGTGGGGTCACCTCGCGAGGAAGTCGAGGACGACGCGGTTGAACTCGTCCGCGTGGCTCACGTTGATGCCGTGCGGTCCGCCGGCGATCACGTGCAGCTCGGAGCCGGACACGGCCTCGTGCGTGCGCGCCCCCGAGCCCTCGAACGGGACCGTGCCGTCGGCGTCGCCGTGGATGACGAGCGCGGGAACGGTGACCTTCGGCAGGTCCTCGCGGAAGTCGGTGGTCGCGAACGCGGCCATGCACGCGAGAGCGGCGGCCTTCGACGACTGCAGCGCGAGTGCGAGGGCCTCCTGCCGCTGTTCCTCGGTGACGACGAGCTTCCCGTTCGCCGAGAAGAAATCGGTGGTGAAGCCGTCGTAGAACGTCTCCTGGTTCGCCGTCAGTCCGGCGGTCATCTGCGCGGCCTGGCTCGCCTCGAGCGGACCGTCCGGGTTGTCGCCCGTCTTCATCAGATAGGGCGGCACCGCCGATGCGAAGACGACGCTGTGGAGCCGCTCGGCGCCGTATTTCGAGAAGTAGCGGGCGACCTCGCCACCGCCCATCGAGAAGCCGACGAGGGTCACGTCGTTGAGGTCGAGCTCGACGAGAAGCGTGTGGAGGTCCTCGGTGAGGGTGTCGTAGGTGTAACCGGTGAGCGGCTTGTCGCTGCGCCCGAATCCGCGGCGATCGTACGTGATCACGCGGTAGCCGGCTGCGGTGAACGCCGGGACCTGCTCCGACCACGATTGGCCGGACAGCGGCCAGCCGTGGATGAGGACGACGGGGCGTCCGGTTCCGCCCGTGTCGTCGACGTGGAGGTTCGTGTCCCCCAAGAGTCCGTGGTGTGCGGTGATCTCAGTCATCGTTCGTTCCTTTCGGCGCCGCCGTGGCGCGTTCCGAGGTGGTTCGACCACGCTCCCGAACCGGTTTGTGAGAACGGGCCCCCTTGACACGGCCGCCCGCTCGCGCGAATCGACGCCCCGAGGTGGAGCGTTTGCGCCGAATCGCGGCGGTGTATCGCACGGTATCGGCGCGAACGCTCTACCGGGGGGTGGGGGCGACGCCGTCGGCCGGGGCGGCGGCGACCGCCGTTGCGCGTGACCGGTTCGAGGTCGCCTTCAGCCGGAGCGCGTGCTTCTCCACGAGGTGCCACGACAACCAGGCGAGGACCGTCGTCGTCAGCGTGACGACGACGAGGTTGCCGACGAACCCGAGGGGAGGGAGCACCGCGACGACGACCTGCTGGACGGGGAACGCATAGATGTAGAGCCCGTAGGAGAGGTCACCGAAACGCGCGGCACGTCGGATGACGGGTGTCGAGTGCGTGCAGAAGGCGAGGACGGAGTAGGTGAGGACGGGCCAGAGCGTCCACTGTGTCGTCGCGGGGGACGCCATCGCGGAGAAGACCGCCTGGAAGGCCAGCAGGACGACCGCGACATCGAGTCGCAGACGAAGTCGCCGCCCCGCGACGGCGACGAGGGAACCAAGGGCGAAGAACACGGCGAGATTGGCCGCCCGCTGGAACGACGAGCCCCAGAACACGAGGGGGTCGGCGACGAGGCGCTCGACGAGCACCGCTCCCACGATGAACGCGACGAGCGCGAAGACCCGTGCGCGCCCGAGCGCAAGGAGGAGAGGGAACACCAGGTAGCAGACGAATTCGATCGGCAGCGTCCAGAGCGATCCGTTCACCGAGCCCGCATAGGGGTTGTCCTCGAAGACACCCGGCAGGTCGAAGACCGGACGCAGCACGATGTTGAGCAGGTACCGCCACGAACGCGGGTTCTCGAGGTAATCGGCGACGGAGAGGGAGGACATCACCGGGCCGAGGACCGCGAAGCTGGCGACCGTCACGACGATGAGCCCCGGCATGATGCGGAGCGTTCGGTTGCGGAGGTAGTCGCCGAGTACCGGCCGGCGCAGCCAGCTCGAGGAGATGAGGTACCCGCTCATCGCGAAGAAGACGAAGACCCCGATCGAGTGCAGGGGCACGTTGAGGACGCGCGGAATGGGCTCGATGCCGACGAGTTCGAACGAGTGGCCGACGATCACGGCGAGTGCTGCGGCGATGCGGACGGCGTCGAAGTTGTTGTGCGGACGCGTCGGCAGGGGCAGGGACACGACGACACTGTAGCGGCTCGTGGCGATCGCGATTGATCGGGGTGCGCGCCGCGCCGATACGGTGTATCCATGGGTGAACTCGACGGCCGCCGGATCCTCATGACGCAAGCCCACCTCGATGCGTACGGCGGGTCGGAGATCGTCACCGCCGAGGTCGCGGAGTGGTTCGCCGGACACGGCGCGGCCGTGACGGTCGCGACGTTCGTGGCCGACGGTCCCGTCGCCGAGCAGGTGGGCGCGATCCCCGGTGTCGAGGTCGTCGTCATGAAACCGAAGGACGACGACACCGACTTCGGGGATCTCGACCTCGTCTGGGTTCACCACTCGATCGTCCCGGAATCGGTGATTCGGTCCGATGTCGCCGTCCCCATGGTGTTCAGCCACCTGTCCTACAGCCACCCCATCGAGTTCCCCTACGCCTCCCGACTCGAGGCGCAGGCGGCATCACTCGTCTACTACGCCTCGGGGGAGGTCCGATCGCGGCAGGCGGAGCGGCGTCTGGATGGACGGCTCGACCCCTCCAGGATCCGGATCTTCGGCAACCCGGCTCCGCGTCGCTTCCGCCGTGCCGAGCCGCGCATCGTTCCGGTACGGCCGCGCATCGCCGTCGTGAGCAACCACATCCAGCCCGAGATCGCGGAAGCGGTCGACCTCGTCCGCGACCGGTTCGACATCGACCTGATCGGATCGCAGACGGCGCTCGGGGCTCGCCCCCGCCGCGTCGACGAGAGGGTCATCCACGATCTCGACGCTGTCATCACGATCGGGAAGACGGTGCAGTACGCTCTCGTCGCCGAGGTGCCCGTGTACTGCTACGACACCTTCGGCGGGCCGGGGTGGCTCTCGCCGGACAACGTCGAGGCGGCGGCGGCGAACCACTTCAGCGGAGCGGGATCGGAGAAGAGGGATGCCGCTACGATCGCCGCCGAACTCGTCGAAGGGTGGGAGCAGGCGCGGAGGGACGCAGATGCGCTCCGCCCGCTTGCCTGGGATCGCTTCGATCTCGATTCCCAGCTCTCCGAGACGGTCCTGCCTCTCCTGCAGCAGGAACGCGGGCCGCGTCTCGACGACGGCCTCGTCGACGAGTACCTCGCGGTTCAGCGGATCGTCGCCCGTTACGTCCAGCGCAACCGGGCCATGATCCCGGCGCTCGCCGGGGCGCGGGCGGCGGCGGCGCGACAGGAAGCGGCGAGGGTCGCCGACCGCGAGCGTCTCGCCGGCGAGCGAGACGTGGCCATGACGGATCGCGATCGGCTGCGGGAGGAGCGTGATCGACTCCGGGAGGAGGGTGGTCGACTCCGCGAGGACAGGGAACTCATCAGGCAGGACCGCGATCGATTGCGCGACGAGGTCCGAGCGCTCCGCGTGAGCCGGGACCATGAGCAGGCCCGCGCGCGGACGGCGGAGAAGGCGGCCGCCGAACTGCGGGCACGCCTCTCCTCGGCCTGACGTTCCTCTGCCTGACGTCGCTCGGCCCGACGTCAGCGACGAGCGATGACCTCGCTCACGGCGTCGATGAAGACGTCGGCTCGCGCCTCGAACGAGTGGTCGCGCGCGACGAGGTCGGCCAACTCCCGCCGACGAGCCTCGTCCGGGAACGCGGTCTCCGGTGAATCCGTGAGGGCCGCGAGCTCGTCGGTCGTCCGATAGGTGCGCACGGCCTCGTGGAACAGCTCGTCGATCCCGTCGACGTGGTCGCTGATGACGCGCGCCCCGGCCGCGACGGCGTCGAAGAGGCGGTTGTTGATGAAGCCCCACTCCGCCATGTCGTCGAAGTGGTCGTTGAGGACGAAGCGGGCGCGCGAGTAGAGCATCGACACGTCGTCGTTGGAGATGAAGTCGCCGGCCACGTGCTTCTCGTCGACGAACTGCCCCCATCGCGGACCCCACACCCGCACGGGTAGGCCCACCTCGATGGCGTCGTTGACGATCCGCCGACCGACGGGCGGGCGCGGTCCACCCACGAAGAGGACCTCGTCGACCGGCTTCTCGCCCTCGCTCCTCAGGTAGTTGAAGCGCCGGGGGTTCGTCGCCTGCAGCATGACCTCGACGGGGCGCCCGGACATCTCCGACATGTACGCGGCCCACTTCGGCGAGGCGGCGTACACGAGGTCGAAGGAACTCACCTCGCGAGGCGTGACGAGCTCCGGGCGGCTGATGACCCACATCACGTTGACCTTGCCCGGCTGAGGCTCGACGGGATGGAGACCGCGCAGTGCGAGGACGACGTCGTCGAGATAGCTCGACGCGCGCGCGGCGGCCAGATGACGGTCGACGACGACGTTCTGACCGTGGCGACGCAGCGCGGCGGCGAGATCAGCCGCATAGGGAACGTCGCCCCACTTGTCGCCGCCGGTGTTGAACTCGGCGCCGATCTTGATGGCCCAACGGAGGCTTCGGCGACCGTCATCGGTGAGTCGTGGCGGCCGGATGACGATGGGACGGGCGTCGTGCGTGGTGCCGCTCGGCGGTGCGATGTGGGGCACCTCGAAGCCGACCTTCTCCCACTGAGCGGCGGCAGCGGCAGCCATCCGCGGGTACCACCGGCCATGGAAGACGCGCCGGTTCTCGTACTCACGGCGAGCACGGTGCGCCAGTCGAGCATCGCGGAGCACGACGAGGGAATCGGAGCGCACCGTCAGAATGGCCTCCTCCCCGGTGAGGCGGAAGCAGAAGTCGGCATCCTCGTAGCCGTCGACGTACATCGGGTCGTACCCGTGCAGCGCCACGACGTCCCGCGCGCGAGCAGCGAGTGCGATGCCCGAGAGTCCGGGAAGACCGCGACCGTCGTGCGCCCTGGCGTCGTCGAGGGGGTGGCCGCCGAGGAAGTTCATCGGCTGGCCGCCGACGATCGGATACACGAGTCCGGCGGAGAACACCGTTCCGTCGAGGTTCGCGATCACGGACTGCACTGCTCGCGTATCGGCGGTCGACAGCTCGTCGATGAGCGGGACGAGCCAGTTCGGACGCGGTAGCGCCTCCTGGTCGAGGAAGACGATCGTCTCACCCGTCGATGCCGCGACGGCGATGTTCGTGGCGACGGCGAGGGGGACGACGAGCGGCAGCCGGAGCATTGTGACGCGTGGATTCGCGAGGTAGGCCGCGCGGAGTGCGGCGGAGGTGCCGCGCTGGCTGCCGTTGTCCACGATGACCACCTCGATGTCGAGGGAATCGTCGTCGATCGTGGAGTCCAGCGACTGCAGGAGGCCGTGGGCCTTGTCCGTTGAGACGCACAGGACGGACACGCGGCCCGGCACTCGCTCGTCGACGCGCGCCTCGACGTCCGCCCAGTCGACGAGGTTCTTGTCCGCCACGACCCACTGCCAGTTCGGTGACTCGACGTTCGAGATGCGGACGGTCTTCGTGTCGTGCGTGTAGTCGCACCCGATGAACGGGAAGAAGCGCAACTCGGTACGGCGGGCGAGGCGGATGAAGAGGTCGTGATCGACCCAGCGACGCAGCTTCTCGTCGAAGTCGCCGACCTCCTCGATCGCCGTGCGCTCCACCACGAACGTGTTGAGGTCGAGGTAGTTCTGGTACAGCAGCTGCTCGTACGTCACGGGCGAACCGAGGTAGGAGACCTCGTCCTTCGAGTTCGTCACGCTCGCGGCCGCGAAGGCGGCGCGGCACCCGGTCGTGCGGAGGCCGTTCAGCATCGTCGAGAGGAAGCCGGGGCGCCACGTGTTGTCGGAGTCGAGGAACGCGATGTAGGTGCTCTGCGCGGCCTCGATGCCCCGGTTGCGCGCGGCGCTGACACCGCGGTGGTCCGAGCGGATGAGGCGGATGCGGGGGTCGGAGGCGATCATCGCCTCGACGACGGCCGGTGTGTCGTCGTCCGAGCCGTCGTCGATGACGATCGCCTCCCAGTCCGACATGTCCTGTTCCTGGATGGAGGCGAGCGCTCGAGCGATCAGTGCGGGACGGTTCCGCACAGGGATGAGGACGGAGACGCGGGGGCCGTCGGTGTCGGGGAGGGCCGGTGCATCAGGGAGCGCGTCGAGCCACTCCCGCTCGGCCTTCTCGTCCCACTCGGTGAAGCGGTGCGGTTGCCGCAGCGCCGTCTGATGTTGGATGTCGCGGGCGATCGCGAGGAGCGCCTCCCGGGTATCCGCCCAACGGCCGACCTCGCCGGCGCGCGACAGCGGGGCGGGAACGATGACGCCGTCGGAGTCGAGGGCCACGAGGTAGTCCCGCGGCGTCGCGAAACCGCGACCGGTGGACAGCGCGTCGCGCCCGAACAGGGGCCCCCACGCCTCGCTCGTCGGCTCCTCACCGAGATACCCCAGGACCGCGGCGATATCGCCCTCCCGGTGCGCCTTGCGGATCGGAGCCGGGAGGTACGTCGGTTCGACGAGCGGGTGGAACGTGAAGTTGCGGGCCATTCCCTCTCGGACGAAATCACGTGCCGCGAGCGTCGGGCTCGAGAACGTCTTCCCGGTCTGTGCTTCGTAGTACGCCACGTCGAACAGGCGGGAGGAGCGGAGCGCATCAGCTTGCTGGAGCGGGCTCAGTCGGCCGGTGACTCGCGCCGCGATCTCGGCGCGAGCGGCAGGGTAGCGGTCGCCGAGCGCCCGCTGACCGGCAGAGCCGAGGCCGCGACGCACTCGACCGATGAAGGAGGGCATGGGGGATCTCCAGGAGGGGGGACGACGAGAGTGAGCCAATGCTCTCACAGCATTTACACAGTGGGAACGCTGTCATCCGTCAGGGTCGCCCCCGGCGGATGCCGAGCGAGGGTGGGGTCCGCGAAGACGCTCTGGCTGAGGGGAGTGATGTGTGGTGTGGTGGGGTGGGGACACGGAGCGACGAGGAGGTCGTATGACGAAGGTGCTGTACGCGGAGTTCACGGCGCGACCCGACACGGTCGACCGGGTGGACGAATTGATCAGGGGACTCGCGGAGGACGTGCGCCGGGAGCCCGGAAACGAGGTGTTCTCGGTGTATCGCGAGGAGGCGGACCCGCTGCGCTTCTTCGTCTTCGAGGTGTACCGCGACGAGCAGGCGTTCCAGGACCACATCACCGCCGCCTACGGGGCCGTCTTCAACGCGGAGCTCGTGACGCTCATCGAGGAGGACGCCTCACGGCTCACGTGGCTCACCCCCGTGGGCGACGCCCGCCTCTCGCAGGGCTGACGCATCGCTGCTCCGTCGCTGCTGGTCCGCCCCCTCCAATAGCCGAAGTGCGGACTTCCGCCCTCTGATGGGCGGATGAGAGGGCGAAAGTCCGCACTTCCGCGGGATGGGGTCGCGGTACGTGAACGGTGCGCGGTGGGCTCGGGTCCGGAGCTCACTAAGGGTTTGGCGGCGCCGGCGGCGGAGGCGGTACCGACACCGGAAGCGATGCCGCAGGCGGTGTCGGTGCCGGCGCGGACCGCGGTCGGCGTCGGTGGCGGAGGAGCCCGGGGGCCGCGACGGCGAGCAGGAGTCCCGCTCCCGCCGCTCCGACGAGGAATCCCCACCGGGGATCGGTCGCGTCGGCGGCCGCTCCCACGGCGATCGCCGCAACCGCCGCGCCCGCGTTGACGGCGGTGTTGATCCAACTCGAGGCCTCGGTCCGCACCTCGACGTCCGTCAGGTCGTCCGCGAGCAGGTAGCCCGTGATGAGGGACGGCGCCAGGAAGAAGCCCACGAGCGCGAGGCCGGCGGCCAGGGCGGCGACGCCGGGCAATGCCGCCATCAGGGCGGAGAGGGCGATCATCGTCGCGCCGCAGACGAGCAGGCGGCAGACGAGGCTCGAGCGCCAGGGGCGACGTCCGTAGAGCAGCCCGCCGATCGCGCTGCCCCCGGCAAAAGCCGCGAGGAGCAGCCCAGCGATCCCCACCGAGCCCTGCGCCTCCGCGACGGCGGGGGCCGCGACCTCGACGGTCCCGAGTACGACGCCCACGCCGAGGAGGGCGAGGAGGACGAGGGCGAAACCCGGCTGGGACAGGGGTCGCGCCGCGCGGGGCGGGGTCGTCGCGCTCGGGAGGCGAGACCGCGATGCGGCGCTGCTCGTCATGCCGAGGGTGCCGACGACGGAGAGGGCCGCGGTCGCGACGAGGGCCGTCGGCGGGTCCGTGAGTGTGATGATCGCCGCCGCCAGGAGGGGTCCTCCCGTGAAGAGGAGCTCCTCCGACACCGCGTCGAGGCTGTACGCCGCAGTGCGAGCCGGCCCCGCCGGGGTGAGCGAGCCCCAGATCACGCGCATCGAGGCGCCGAGCGGCGGAGGGAAGACGCCCGCGATCGCGGCGAGACCGATCACGACGGCGGCGGGGGTCCCGTCGGCGGCCGTCGCGACGGCGACTCCGATGAGACCCGCGGCGTACAGCACGCTCAGGGAGCTCAACGTGAGCCGTTGTCCGTGGCGGTCGACGAGCCGAGCGCGGAACGGCGACGCGATCACGTTGGCGAGTCCGAATGCGCCGGTCGCCGCCCCGGCGATCGCGAACGAGTCGGTGGCCTCCTGTACGGCGTAGAGGAGGACGAGCGTGACCATGGCGAGGGAGAGTCGCCCGAGCAGGGCCGGGAGGAACACCCGGAGCGCTCCGGGAGCGCCGAGCGCGTCCCGGTAGCCGCTCACGGGGCGGTGTTCCGGCCGGGCGCACGCTCCGCCGCGACCTCGAAGAGCGCGATCGTGGAGGCGACGCGCACGGCGTCCGGGGAATCGGCCGCGACCGCCTCGTCGTGCAGGATCCGCCCGGCCTCGTCGGCCAGGCCTCGAACGCGTTCCCAGGCGCCCGGCGGCAGCGCCACCTCGACGTCGGTGAAGGTGAAGCGGGTCCCGTCGCGGTAGCGGGAGCTCCGCGCCGCGAGCTGGGAAGCGAGGGCCGAGAGGAGCGCGGCGACGTCGTCCGTGGGCCCGGCGGACAAGGCTTCGCCCGACGCGGGGTCGTGCCGGTAGCGCTTCGCGGTGCCCCCGCGCACGCGCGTCTCTTCCACGAGCTGGACGAGTCCGGCCTGAGCCAGCCGGCGCAGGTGGTAGCTCACGTTCGCTTGCGTCTCGCCGAGCGCCCGCGCCGCTTCGGCCGCGCTCAGGGACTCGCCGGTGAGGAGGGAGAGGAGGCGGAGGCGAAGGGGGTGGGCGACGACGCGCAGTCCGTCGAGGTCGTCGGAATCGGTCACCGGTTCACCCTACGGATGATCCGGCCCACCGTCAAACATTTGTTTGGGGGTATGTTCGTCGGGTGGATGCCGTCCCGCCCGCGAGGTGTCGCAATCTTTTGCCTGGCTGACCGATGTGGCAACAGATCGCGACACCTCAGGGGAGCTGGGGCGAGGAGAAACGCAGGGTGAGGCTGCGGGACTCGGGGCGGAGGTACTCCGTCGGCCACACGTCGGGGCCGCACGCCCGCGAGCCGAGGCCGTGTTGCGCGGCGTCGATCGTGAGGTACGTCGCATCGGGTGCCGGTAGCTCGTGAGGGTGCTCGGCGGCGTCCACCTGCTGCGGTGTGTGGCGGCGCAGCGTGAAGCCGGGCAGCCGTCCAGCGGAATCAGGCTCGGTATCGACGCGCAACCAGGCGCCGTCCGCGTCCCCGATGTCGAGCGAGCGCAGCTCCGATCGGTGCCCGCTCTCCTGCGGTCGCGCGTACGGCGCCACGAGGTCGTCGACGGCCGACGAGAAGCGACCGACACGAGCGGCGCGGAGGCTGTCCGGGTAGTTCTCGAACGGACCGGTGCCGAACCACGACGCCTCCGTCGCGTCGAGGGGCAACGCGAAGCGCACCCCGATCCGCGGCCACAGTCCCGTCCACCCGGTGGAGGGCGTGATGCGCACGCGGAGCCGGGCGACGCGGTCCTCGAGGGTCCACTCCGTCTCCTGCCACACGCTCGCGACCCCCTCGGGAGCGGCCCAACGCTCGAGCACGCGTACGCCCTGCAGCACGCCGTCATCGGACACGCGGTGCGCGACGCGGTCGAGTCGCGGACGCAGCAGGTCGAGGCGCGCGGCCCGCCACTGCTCCGCTGACGACGGCGCCCACGTGCCGAGACCGAGGTTCGATCGCGGATCGGCGAGGTCGAGTGTCCCGCCCTCGGGGCCGCGGTCGTTGTCGGTGGGGGCGCGGAAGAGCTCAAGTCTCGGGCCCGTCACGTCATGCCCGAGCAAGGAGCGAAGGGAACCGGACGGCGAGAACCGCGCATCCGCCGGAGCATCCGTGGGGGAGGCGATCGGCACGGGGCCGTCCACCCAGCCGCGACCCGGTGCCGGACGCACCCGGGACCCGCGACGCCGGCGCACCGCTCGTGCCCGCATCCACTCGGCGGGTGTCGCGGCGCTGTCGAGCGGGGCGAATGGCCGTGGCGCATCGACGGGAACGATGTCCTCCACGAGGAACTGCGCGCGCGCCATTACGTGGCCGGCGCCGGCCCACGGTGCATCGTCGATGAGTGCGGCCTCGACCGTGAGCCACACCTCGGCCTCGCCGATGGACGCGACGAGATCGGGCGCCGGGAGCACGACGCTCTCGCCGGCCGGCACGACGTCCCCGCCGCGTTCGAGTGGCCGCAGCACGCCGGAGGAGAGCTCGACGCCGTCGCGCTCGAGCCGCCACAGGAAGTCGAGGTCGCGCGAGTCGGCGGCGAAGCGGAGGTTCTCCACCTCGATCGACCCGTCCGCGAGGCGGGCGAATCGGAGGGGCTGCTCGACCGCGGCGAACTCGGCGAGACCCGGCGACGGGGTGTCGTCGCTCATCACCAGTCCGTCCATCACGAAGTTGCCGTCGTGCACCTCCTCGCCGAAGTCGCCGCCGTAGGCGAAGAACTCGGTGCCGTCGGGGGTGCGGGTGCGCAGGCCGTGGTCGCGCCACTCCCACACGAAGCCGCCGTGGAGGCGCGGGTACAGCTCGGTGAGGGCGCGGTAGCGGTCGATGAGGCCGGGGCCGTTGCCCATCGCGTGCACGTACTCGCAGAGAAGGAAGGGCTTCGAGCGTTGCCGCTCGGACTCCGACGTCGTGCAGCCGAGGAGCAGCACGTGCGCGTCATCGCGCCCGATCGCCTCGGTCTCGGCGAGCGACGGGTACATCCGCGAGTAGACGTCGGTGTACTGGCCCGTGTAGTCGCCCTCGTAGTGCACGGGGCGGGACGGGTCACGGTCGTGCACCCAGTCGGACATTGCCGCGAGATTCGCCCCCGTACCCGACTCGTTGCCGAGCGACCAGATGATGACACTGGGGTGGTTCTTGTCGCGTTCGACGGTGCGGCGGATGCGGTCGAGGTATGCGTCGCGCCAGCGCGGATCGTCGCTCGGGTTGTCCTCCCAGCCGGTGCCGTCGAAGCCCGGGGCCGCCGGGTCCTGCATCACGACACCGCCCACGTCGAGCCCCGGAACCACACGTCCGCGCCGCTCGAAGCCGTGCGTCTCGAGGTCGCATTCGTCGATCACCCAGAAACCGAGCTCGTCGGCCAGATCGAGCACGCGCGGGTGCGGCGGGTAGTGGCTCGTGCGGATGGCGTTCACGTTGTGGCGCTTCATGAGCGCCATGTCGGCGCGGGCGTGCTCCTCGTCGAAGACGCGGCCGCGATCGGGGTGCGTCTCGTGCCGGTTGACTCCAGAGAAGCGCACCTGTCGGCCGTTCACGAGCAGCCGATCGCCGACGATGCGCACCGTCCGGAACCCCACGCGCAGGGTCCGGGTCTCGGCGGCGGACGACACCTGGGTCTCGTAGAGGTACGGCGCGTCCGGTGACCACGGCTGGACCGTGCCCACGTCGATCGGGAGCACGTCGGCGCGCGTCGGCCAGACCTCCTCGACGCCGAGCTCGGGTATCCGGACGGTCACGGGGAACGCGTCGTCCGACGCGTCGAGGTCGAGCACGAGCGAACCGGTGCCCGCGTGCTCCTCGAACTCCGCGAGCGCGCCGACGTCGTCGATGCCGCCGTCCGGTCGGGCCACGAGCGTGACGTCGCGGAAGATGCCGGGCAGCCACCACTGGTCCTGGTCCTCGAGGTAGCTCGCCGCCGACCACTGGTGCACGCGCACGGCGAGCACGTTCTCACCGGGGACGAGCGCGTCGGTCACGTCGAACTCCTGCACGAGACGGCTGCCCGTCGCCGTGCCGATGTCGCGGCCGTTGAGCCACACCCGGTACGCCGACTCGACGCCGTCGAAGCGGAGAAGCGCCCGCCCGGCCTTCCCGATGTCGGCTGGCAGCGCGAACCGGCGGCGGTAGTCGCCCGTCGGATTCGCGTCCGGCACGTGCGGGGGATCGACCGGGAAGGGGTACTGCACGTTCGTGTAGATCGGCGCCCCGAAGCGCCCGTCGCCCTCGAGCACCCAGTGCGCAGGCACGGGGATCTCGTCCCAGTCGGTGTCGTCGAGGTCCACCGCGGCCACTCCGTCGAGCGCCTCGCCTTCCGGCAGGACGTCGAGCCCGCCGAGAGTGCCGGGTGCCGCCGGCAGCAGCCGGAACCGCCACCGCCCCGCAAGCGACAGCTCGGGCGCGTCCGATGCCAGGTGCGCGCGCGGTGGGGTGCGGTGCCCGGATCCGGGCGCGAACGAGGTGAGGTACCCCTCGTCGATCGCGGTCGGGCCGGACGCGGGAGTGCGGTGGGGGGAGGTCACGCCTTGACGGATCCTTCTGTGAGGCCGCCGCGCCAGAACCGTTGGAGGACGACCATGGCGATGGCGAGCGGGATGATGGACAGCAGGACGCCGCCCGTCGTGAGCTCGTAGAACTCGGGGAGCCGGTCCACCTGACTGCGCCAGTTGTTGAGGCCCAGCGTGATGGGGAACAGGTTCGAGTCGGAGAGCATCACGAGCGGGAGGAAGTAGTTGTTCCAGATTCCCACGAGTTGGAAGAGGAACACCGTCACGAGCGCGGGTGTCATGATGCGCAGCCCCAGAGTGTGGAAGATGCGCAGCTCGCTCGCGCCGTCGATCCGTCCCGCCTCGATGAGGGACGTGTCCACGGTGGCGTTCGCGTAGATCCGGCAGAGGAACAGCCCGAACGGTGACACGAGCGAGGGCAGCAGCACGCTCCAGTACGTGTTCGCGATGCCGAGCTGGCTGAACAGGAGGAAGAGCGGCAGCGCCGTCGCCGTTCCGGGCACGAGCACGCCGCCGAGCACGAGCCCGAAGATCGTGTCGCGCCCGCGGAAGACGTACTTCGCGAGCGCGTAGCCGCCGGCCGCTGCGAAGTACGTCGCGAGCAGGGCCCCGACCCCGGCGTAGAGCACCGAGTTGGCGAACCAGCGGAGGAAGACGCCGCCGTCGTACGAGAGCACGGCCGAGAGGTTGTCCCACAGCGCGAAGGTGGAGCCGAACCAGAAGCCGTTGGTGGCGAAGAGGTCCTCCGTGGTCTTCGTCGCCGCGATGACCACCCAGTACGCGGGCACGAGGAAGTAGACGGCGACCACGGCGAGGATCGCGGTGACGAGGATCGTCTTCGCGGGGGACCGCCCGGCGGAGCGGTCGGGGCCGCCGCGGCGCCCGGCCCGACGCGCGTCGCGGGCGGACTGATCGGCGGTGGTGACGGAACGCGTGTCCGTTCCGGACGGTGTGCGCGCGGTCGCGGTCATGACGACCTCCGGTTCGTGAAGCGCAGGAAGAGGAAGGAGAGCAGGAACGCGACGAGCGCGATGAGCACCGACTGGGCGGCGGCCACGTTGTAATCGTTGTACGCGAAGGCCGTCGTGTACGCGCTGAGGTTCGGCGTGTATTGCGAGTCGATCGCGGGTGCCACGGTCTGGAGCACTTGCGGCTCGGCGAACAACTGCAGGGTGCCGATGATGGAGAACACCGTCGTGAGGACCAGAGCCGGCCGGATGAGCGGCAGCTGGATGCTCCGCGCGACCCGCCACGAACTCGCGCCGTCGACTTTCGCCGCCTCGTACAGCTCGGTCGGAATCGACTTCAGCTGGGCGATGATGATCATCATGTTATAGCCCGTGTACGTCCACGTCACGATGTTGGCGATCGACCACAGCACGGTGGACGGCCCGAGGAAGTCGAGCTGCAGGCCGACGGCGGCGGCCACGTCGATCACGGGGCTGAGGCCCGGCACGTAGAGGAACGACCACAGGATCGTCGCGATCACGCCGGGGATCCCGTACGGCAGGAAGTACGCGGCCCGGAAGAAGCCCGGCCAACGCGCCGACGCCGACTCGAGCAGGAGGGCCAGGATCGTGCAGAGCACGATCATCACGGGCACCTGCACGACGCCGAAGAGCAGCATGCGACCGATCGACGCGATGAAGTTGCCGTCGGCGAGCGCTTGCGCGTAGTTCTGGAACCACGCGAACTGGGTCGTCACGCCCTCCTCCCCGAAGAGGCCCGATCGGGTCACACGCGTGAAGCTCGACCCGATCGCCACGATGATCGGCAGGATGAAGGTGAGGATGAAGAGGGCGAGGAACGGGGCGATGAGTACCCACGGCGCCGACCCGCCCGCGCGAGAGCCGGCGCCGGTGCGTCGACGGCGGCGGGAGGAAGGCCCCTGTTCGGTCGTGATGTTCTCGGTGGCGGTCACGAGTCGGCCTTCCGGATGGTGAGGCCCTTGTCGCGGAAGGCCTGGACGATCTGGTTCTCGGCTGTCGCGACCGCGTCGACGAGGCTCACGCCCGAGGCCTTCCGGCGGAATCCGTCCGAGAGGATGTTGAACGACTGCTGGGTGATCGGCCACCAGGTCCACTCGGTGTTCTGCTCGAGCGTCGCCGGCTCGAACACCTCGGTGTTGTAGGCCTGGCCCCCGAAGAAGTCGCTCCCGGCGCCCTCGCGGACCGAACCGATCTCATCCTTGGCCGGCGACCAGCCGATTCCGCTGTACTCGATGAGGGCGTCGATCGCCTCCGGCGAGGTCGTCATCCACACCGCGAAGTCGAGAGCCTCCTTCGGGTGGTTCGAGTTCGCGAGGACGGCGGCGGTCGAGCCGCCGAGAAAGCTCGAGCCGAAGCTGTCGGGGAGGTTGCTCCAGCGCTGCATGGGCGCCACACGCCACTTGCCCTCGCCGCCGCTGATGCCCGCGATGAGGGCATCGCCCCAACTCGCGCTCGTGCACGCGCCGATCCCGCCGTCCGCCGCCGCGGCGAACCAACCGGGGGAGTAGGGGGTGGAGGCGGTGTCGACGAGGTCCTCGTCGATCGCCGCGTCGAAGAACCGCGCGACCTCGAGGGTCGCCTCGTCGGTCATGTCGATCACCCAACCGTCGTCCTCCGCCGTGAGCCAGCGTGCGCCGGCCTGCGTCGCGTAGGCGGTGAACACGGACGCGTCCGAGACGGGGAAGCTCTCGAGGTAGACCCCGCCGGCCGCCCTCAGTTCGCGTGCGATGTCCGCCCATTCGTCCCACGTCGCGGGGGGCTGCGCGCCCACGGAGTCGAGGATCTCCGGCTGGTAGTAGAAGCCCATCGGCCCGGAGTCCTGCGGGATCGCGTGGACACCACCCGTGAAGCTCACCTGGTTCCAGAGCGTCTCGTCGTAGAGGTCCGCGTACTGGTCGGCGCCGTAGCGGGACAGGTCCACGAGGCCGTTGACGAGGAGGAACTCCGGCACGGTGCGCATCTCCACTTGCGCGATGTCGGGCCCGCCACCGGCCGCGAGGGCCGAGTACAGCTTCTGGTAGCCGCCCGAGTTGCCGCCGGGGATCCAGACCACGTCGACCTGGACGTTCGGGTTCTGGGCGTTCCAGACGTCCGCGACCTTCTGCAGGTCCTTGAGCCAGGCCCAGTAGGTGATGCGGATCTTCTCGCCGGCGGAGGCCGCACCGATGGTGGGGGCGGAATTGACGGAGGTGGTGCCCGGGGTGGCGCATCCGGCGAGGACCGCGGCCGCCCCGGCGCCGAGCCCGAGGCTCAGCGCTTGGCGTCGAGTGAACTGTCTCATGTGCCTCTTCACTTCATCGTGGTGGCGTGGCGCACGGGGTGCGCCGGAGTGCGCTCACGCTAACACAGAAGTCGAGCACTCACTCGAAATTCAAGATCTGCGTTACGCTGGCCGCCTGGTGGACGGCGTGAGGTGCCGTCGCAGCTCCAGGAGAACCGCCACGGAACCCGAACCGAGAGGCCGGTGGGTACAGTGCTGGACGAGAGCGGACGAGCCGCCGACGGCGTGATCGACGACGAAGCCGTCGGCCGCATGGCGGTGCCCCCGGCGCGAGCGGACGGAGCGCCCGCGCGTCGACGACGCGGGCCCTACGCGAAGTCGGCCGAGCGGCGGCAGGCGATCGTGAACGCGGCCTTCGAGGTCTTCGCGACGCGCGGGTTCCGCTCGGGTTCGTTCCGGGAGGTCGCCGAGCGCGTCGGTATGAGTCAGACGAGCCTGCTCCACTACTTCCCGTCGAAGGAGGAGCTGCTCATCGCCGTGCTCGCGAGCCGCGACGGGGTGGAGCCCGTGCTGGACCCCGATGTCCTGTCGGGCCTCGCGCCGGACGACGAGCGGATCCCGGCCGTGCGTTTCGCCGACCTCATCACGACCCAGGCCCGCGCCAACCAGGAGGTGCCGGGGGTGATCCAGCTCTACGCGGTGCTCTCGGGCGAGGGGGTGACGGACGATCATCCCGGCCGCGCGTACTTCACCGAGCGCTTCGCGGGCCTGCGGGCCGACTATGCGGCCGACCTCGAGCGCTTGCGCGATCTCGGCCTCCTCCGCAAGGGCGTCGACCCGGCCGTCGCCGCCGCCACGATCGTCGCCCTGTGGGACGGCATCCAGCTCCAGTGGCTCTACGACGCCGACGCCGTCGACATGTCGCGCGCGCTCCGCGACTACCTCGCCCTCATCCTCCCCACCTCCCCCCACTAAAAACCTCGTACGTGCTTGAAAATTCGAGCACATACGAGGTTTTCAGGGGGGTCAGGAGGGGGTCAGGAGGGCTCGGGGCGCTTCTGCTTCGCGGGCCAGGCCGGCTCGTTCTCCCCGTTCCAGACGGAGATGACGCCCCACGCGACCGCGGCGATCGGCACCGACAGTACCGCTCCGACGATGCCGCCGAGGATCGTTCCGGCGGTCAACGCCACCAGGATGACGAGCGGGTGCAGCTTGAGCGAGCGGCCCATGAGGATCGGCTGCAGGAAGTTGCCCTCGAGCTGGTTCACCGCGACCACCGCGACGAGCACCCAGACGGCCGTGATCGGGTCGTTCGCCACGAGGGCGACGAGCACCGCGAGAGCCCCGGCGAGCGTCGCACCCACGAGTGGGATGAACGCGAGCACGAAGACGATCACCGCGAGCGGCAGGTAGAGCGGCACGCCGAGGAAGAACAGCACGAGGCCGATGCCGATCGCGTCGACGGCGGCAACGGCCGCCGTTCCGCGCACGTACCCACCGAGCGTCGTGACGGCCTTGTCGCCGATGCGGCGGGCACGGTCGTACTGGGATCCCTCGAACGGGCGCAGCATGAAGGCCCAGATCTTCGGCCCGTCCTTAAGGAAGAAGAACAGCAGCACGATGAGCAGCGCGAGCCCGACGACGAAGTTGCTCGCCACACCGACGCCGGCGAGCGCGCCGCTGCCGAACTGGCTGCTCGTCACGAAGTCGATGGCCGTGTCGCGGAAGCTCGAGATCTGCTCCTCGCTGATGGAGAAGGGCAGCGTGAGGACCCAGTCGTAGAGCTGATCGATGCCCTGTGACGCCGAGTCGACGAGTTCGTCGATCTGGTCCCGCACAGCCGTCACGATGAGGAAGACGACGCCTCCGAGCACCACGACGATCCCCAGCAGGGCGATCCACGTGGCGATGATCGACGGGATCTTCTTCCGCATTGCGTGCATCACGGGGTGGAAGGCGGCCGCGAGGATGAGGGCGATCGCGACGGGGATGAAGACGAGCGTCAGCTGCGTGATCGCGAAGACGATGCCGATCACGACGATGAGGATCGCGATGATCTGCACGCACCGGGTCGCGAGCTTCCCGAACCCGTCGCTCCAGAGCCCAGCCGTCTCCTGCTTCGCCGTCGGCGGCACGACCTCCTTCAGCCTCGGTTCCACCTTGCTGCTGAACCACCCCATGCGCGTACTCCTCGATCGTTGTGGGTCAAGCAAACAGGAGGAACGCCCCGGGCGCCACCTCGCACGGGAGATGGCGCGGCCTGCTACGGGAGGCTGGGCGGAGACGAGGCCCGTCCGGCCCGATGACGTCGGGTCAGACCCCGGTGAGCGCGTCCACGATGACGCCCCAGAACGGCGAGCTGCAGATGACGAGCCCGATGACCACGGCGGAGACGGAGACGGCGGTGCGGAGTCGTCTGCCCGGGTCGGCGACCCGGGTCCTGCCTGCCGCGATGCGCCCCTCCGCGTACCGTTCCATGCGCCCGAGGGCCTTCGCGCCGACGACATCGATGAGGCGGAACACGCGGCGCTGCACCTCCGGGTCGCTCATTCGCAGCGGACGTGCGGCGTAGACGAACAACCACCGATCGATGATCTCGATGTCGAAGGCACTCGCCTCGTCGATGCACAGGGCCATGAGGTCCGGCGTGAAGATGTAGAGGGCGTCCTGCTCGTATCCCGTCGGGCAATAGAGAGTGAAGTGCTCGTCGAAGTCGCCCTCGAGGCTCAGGACCTGTCCGCGATCGAGGGTGGGCATGTTGCTGCCGCCGAGCTTCGGGTCGTTCGACCGAGCGTCGAGCACGATGTGCGGCAGCTCCCGCGTGAGCGAGATCGCGAGGTACCAGCGCTCGATCGATGGATCGTTCTTGTTCTGTTTGGGCTTGTACGCCAGTCCCATGTCGAACGCGTCACCGTCCGCAGGGCGGAACCGGTCGCGGACGACGGTGTTCGTGTATCCGAACGGCGAGACGGGGTACGCCGGTCGTTCCTCGTCCAACGGCGTGTAGCGCAGGCCGTTGCGCTCGGCGAAGCGGTGGAGCCGGAGCACCTCCTCGGTCTGCACGGGATTCCGGACGAGTTCGACGAGTCCCGCGGCGATGGCGACATAGATCCCGAGGACGAACACGAGCGCCACGATGATCCCCACGACATCGCCGGGCCCCTCGATCCCGTCGGCCTCGCCGTCGAGGAAGAGCGCGGCCATGAGCGCGAAGAACCCGGAGAGCACGAACAGCGCGACGGTGAGGCCGATCATGGAGAAGATCGGGAAGCTGAGCCGCCAGTACCTGTAGCGCTTGTCGCGGCGCACGCGTTCACGGAACTCGTCCACCTCGCGCTCGTCGATCGGCTCGGTGAGCGGGCTGAGGTCGAGGTCGCGGGTCACGGGAGTCACGCTACCGGCGACGCGCACTGCACGGACTCTCGCCGAGCGCGCCACTTTCCGCCCAACGCCACACGAATTCGTGGTGCGCTCGGCTGTGGCGCTCGATGAGCGGAGGTACCGACGGCGCGGCGCGCCGACGTGGTTACGCGGGCGACCAGGCGTCGTCGTACGTGGGTCGGGTCCAGCGAACGGGTTCGCCGCCGTTCTCCAGATCGTCGACGAACCAATACGTGTGGTCGGGGCCCCAGCCGGCGATCATGCTCGCGCGTCCCGGGGAGACGGGGATGGCGGTCTCCGCCGCCGAGAGATACGCGGCCGTCGTGAGGTGTACGGCGTCGACGTCGCGCGCGACGATCGACCAGTCGGGCATGACCCAGCGTCCTTCCCGGCCCGTCGAGAGCCGCCAGCCGTCCATCGGATCCTCCAGCTCGAGCGGATAGGCGCGGCACAGGTCGGCCCACGACTCGGCGTCCGTCACCTCGTAGACGCGCGCGGCGGGCGGTGTGGCCGCTCGCGTCACCGCCGCCCCGAGCCAGCCGAGGGTGTCCTCGACGGCCCACAGTCCGATCGGTCCGAGTCCCGGTCGCGCCCGCGTCGTCGCGCGGAGCGGCCAGGGCGGGAAGGACCACCAGGTGCCGCCTGCGGGCACGCCGTCCTTCCGCCATTCGGCCAGAGCCCGGGCGACCGGGGGTCGCGGCGGCTGGGGCGGGAGGGCCTGGAGGTCGTCGAACTCGACGATCCATTGCTCGCCGGTGAGGGGGCCGGTCATCCATCCCGCAGCGTTCGACGAAGCGATCCAGTGAGCGATCCGGTGGAGCGGATCGGCGAGCTCGGGCATGGCGAGGAACACGTCCTCGGTATCGGGGTCCTGCCACGGTCGAGCGCTGTCGACGGACGCCACGAGCGCACGCATGAGCGAGAGGTCATCGACGGGAACCGGTTCGACCGCTCGGAGGGCCTCCGCGAGTTCGTCGGCCGTGGGGGTGGGCCACTCGGCCGGCCCGTCGGAGTCCGACGCCTCCGTCGTGTACCACCCGAAGCTCTTCGCCGTGCCGTTCGCCGATCGAACTGCAGCGGTCGCGTAGAAGAGGGTCGACCAGAGCTCGTCCTGCGCCTCGGTCCGGAACTCCTCGGAACCGAGTGCCAGTTCCAGACACATCCGACGCCCGCGCGGGCCCAGGAGGAGGACGTCGACGAACGAGTTCACGTCGTCACCGTAGCGTTCCCGATCTCGCCGTGGCCGAGTGTCGGTTCTACTGCAGCGTGAGCGGGGTGATCGACCTGCTGGCCGGGACCTTCTCCCCTGCGGAGGTGCCCCCGATGATGGTGCCCTCTGCGCGGTTGTAGACGAGGTCGAACTCCGTCACGTCGGGATCGACCCAGGCGCCGATCCAGGCCGTCACGGTCTCGCCGCTCGGCACGGCGCTGAGTGGGGAGTAGCCTGCGGCGGACATGGCGGCGGCGAGGTCGTCCGGGTTGCTCATCCCGAGACTGACGTAGTCGAGATCGGCGTCTCGGCGCGTGATCGACACCGATGACGGGAAGACCTGGCTGTCGAAGACGTCACCCGCCTCGACCCGCACCTTGACAAGGACCGGGACGACTCCCGAGGTGGGGCCGTCCGCCACCGTGAAGTCCGTGACGATCGCGAGCGGCGTGACGGCGGTGCCGTCCTCGTCGTCGCGGAGCGTCGTCTCGACGACCGGCTCGCTCGGCGGCTCGGACGTCGTGGGCGTGGGCGACTCGGCACTCGTCGCGGACGTCTCCGGTGCCGTCGTCGACGAGGCGCAGCCCGCGAGCGCGAACGTGGACACGGCGAGAACGGCGGCGAGGAGCGAGCGATTGAACGGGGAGGGCATCCTCCCATCCTGGCATCGGAGTGGAGCCCGAACGCCCGCTGTCGTTGCGGAGGGGTTCGCCCGGCATGTGCCATACTTGTATATCAGTGCGACGCGCACGCAGATGGGATGGAATCAATGTTGATCACCGACGCTCGGGTCGTCGTCACGTCGCCCGGCCGCAACTACGTCACGCTCATCATCGAGACGGACGATGGCATCCGCGGCATCGGCGACGCCACACTCAACGGACGCGAACTGTCGGTCGCCTCCTACCTCGAGGACCATGTCGTCCCGCTCCTCATCGGCCGCGAGGCCAACCGGATCGAGGACATCTGGCACTACCTCTACAAGGGTGCCTACTGGCGTCGCGGACCTGTGACGATGACGGCGATCGCCGCGGTCGACGTGGCCCTCTGGGACATCAAGGGCAAGAAGGCCGGCATGCCGGTCTACGAATTGCTCGGCGGAGCGGCCCGCAGCGGCGTCATGGTCTACGGGCACGCGAGCGGAGAGTCGCTCGACGAGCTGAAGGCCGACTTCCGCGCCCACCTCGACCTCGGCTACAAGGCCATCCGCATCCAGTGCGCTGTGCCGGGTCTGCGGAAGACGTACGGCATTCCCGCCGCCGGGGACGCCGTCTACGAGCCCGCGAGCGGATCCCTCCCGCAGGAGGACAGCTGGGAGACGACGAGCTACCTCGACTTCGCGCCCCGCATGTTCGAGGCGATGCGCGAGGAATTCGGGTTCGGCGTGCACATGCTCCACGACGCGCACCACAGGCTCACCCCCATCGAGGCCGGCCGCCTCGGCGCCGCGCTCGAGCCCTACCGGCCCTTCTGGCTCGAGGATCCGACGCCAGCCGAGGACCAGACGTCGTTCCGGCTCATCCGCCAGCACACGACCACGCCGATCGCCGTCGGCGAGGTGTTCAACTCCATCTGGGACTGTCAGACGCTCATCACCGAGCGCCTCATCGACTACATCCGGGCCACCGTGGTGCACGCCGGGGGCATCACCCACCTGCGACGCATCTTCTCGCTCGCGGAGCTGTACGGGGTGCGGACGGGTTCGCATGGTGCGGGCGACCTCTCGCCGATCACGATGGCGGCAGCGCTCCACGTCGACCTCACGGTGCCGAACTTCGGCATCCAGGAGTACATGGGCCACAAGGACCCGGCCGGCGAGGTCTTCCGCACGAACTACACGTTCACGGACGGCCTCATGCACCCAGGAGACGCCCCGGGTATCGGTGTCGAATTCGACGAGGAGGCGGCGGCCGAGTACCCCTACGACCGCAAATACCTGCCGGTGAACCGCCGACTCGACGGAACGGTCCACGACTGGTGAGCGCTCCGGAGAGCGGTACCGACGCATTCGACGTCGTCGTGCTCGGGGAGGTCCTCCTCGAGGTGAGCACCGAGGTACCCGTGTCCGACGGTGTGCCCGCCCGCCTCGGCATCTCGGGGGACGCGCTCAACGTCGCGGCCGCTGCGGCTGCCGCGGGCGCCCGCACGGCGCTCCTGTCCGTCATCGGCACCGACGATCTGGGAGACGCGATCGCCCGACGTGTCGCCGAGCTCGGCATCTCCACCGACCTCCTCGTCCGGGCGGAGGGCCGTCAGGGCGCCTACCTCGTGCACAGCGACCCCGACGGCGAGCGCGAGTTCACCTACCTCCGCGGTGGGAGTGTCGGCTCGACGCTCGGCCCCGAGCACGTCGACGAATCGATCTTCGCGCGCGCGGGTGTCGTGGTCGCGTCAGGGATCACCACGGCGATCTCGGACACCGCCCGCGCGGCCGTGGTCCGGGCGGCGTCCATCGCGCACCGTTTCGTGTTCGATCCCAACCATCGCCCCCGGCTCCAGACCCCGGATGCGGCCCGCGCCCTCATCGCGGAACTCGCCCCGCACACGTCGCTCATGACCCCGTCGTTCCCGACGGAGACCGCGATGCTCGGGGCGGAGTCCGCCCTCGCCGCCGGTGAGTACCTCCGGGCGCTCGGCGTCGACGCCGTCGCGGTCACGTGCGGCAGCGCCGGCGTACAGATCGTGGGTGACGAGCAGCGGTGGGTGGACGCGGTCCCCGCCCCCGTCGTCGTGGACCAGACCGGAGCGGGCGATTCCTTCGTCGGCTCGACGGCGGCTCGGCTCGTCGCGGGTGACACGCTCGCCGACGCCGTCGCCTTCGGAGTCGCCGCGGCGTCCCTCGTGGTCGGCGGCCGCGGGGGGACGGGCCTCGTGCCCAGCCGGGAGCAGACCCTCGCTCACCTGGCCGGGTCGGCCCGTGGCTGAGCGCCTCTCGCTCGCGACGATCGGGAGCCTGCCTGCCGGTGCCCTGCGCGTCGATCCGAACCGCCTCGCCATCGGCATCGTGCACCTCGGGGTGGGCGCCTTCCACCGCGCCCACCAGGCGGCGATCGTCGACGAGACCATCGAGATGACGGGCGACGAGCGCTGGGGGATCTCCGCGGTCACGATGCGCTCGGAGCAGGTCGTGGAGCAGCTCGCGCCGCAGGACGGGCTCTACAGCGTCACGGAACGCGGTGCCGGCGCCGGGCCGATCCGCGTGATCGGTGCGATCCGAGAGGTGCTCTCCGCTCCGCGCGAGCCGGAGGCCGTCGTCGCGCGCCTCGCCGATCCGGCCGTCGCCGTCGTGACCCTCACCGTCACGGAGAAGGGGTATCGGCGCGACGGCCGCACGGGAGGCCTCGATCTGTCCGACCCCGGTACGGTCGCCGACCTCGGCGGTGCGGCGCCCACCACGACGATCGGTCTGCTGGTCCGCGGCCTCGATCGACGGCGCACCACGGGTGCCGGTCCGATCAGCGTCGTCTGCTGCGACAACCTCCCCGAGAACGGGGTCGTCGTGCGCCGTCTCGTCGCGGACTTCGTCGACGCCCTCGGGGCTGCGGACCTCGGAGAGTGGATCGCGTCGAACGCGACCTTCCCGAGCACGATGGTCGACCGCATCACGCCCGCGACCACGGCGGACGACCTCGCGGACGTCGCCGATGGTCTCGGACTCGAGGATCGCGGCGCCGTCCTCGCCGAGCCGTTCCGCCAGTGGGTCGTGGAGGACGATTTCGCCGGTGCGCGTCCCGACTGGGAGCGGGCCGGTGTGCAGATGGTGTCCGACGTGCTTCCGTGGGAGTCGGCCAAACTCCGGCTGCTCAACGCCACCCACTCCCTCCTCGCCTACACGGGACTCGCCCTCGGCATCGGCACGATCGCGGAGGCCGTGTCCGTTCCCGCTCTGCGTCGAGCCGCCGAGCGGTTGCAGCGGGACGAGGTGGTTCCCACGTTGATCGCACCGGAGGGGCTCGACGCGCGCGTGTACGGCGACACGATCCTCGAGCGATTCCGCAATCCCGCCCTCGGGCACACCACGCGCCAGGTGGGGAGCGACGGTTCCCAGAAGCTCGCCCCGCGCCTGGCGGACACCATCACCGGGTGTCTCGCTGCCGGGCGCTCCCCGCGGGCCTCCGCGCTCGCCGTCGCCGGTTGGATGCTGCTCGTCGCCACCGGGGCGCCCGACCTCTCCGACCCGCTCGCCGACCGCCTCTCCGGCGTGACCACCGGGCTCTCGACCGCCCGGGACGTCGCAGGCGCCCTCCTCGGGCAGCGCGATGTCTTCCCGCCGGCACTGGCCGTCGGCGAATTCCCGTCGCTCGTCGCCGAGGCGTACGAC
Source organism: Labedella endophytica (assembly GCF_003990045.1). Classification (GTDB taxonomy): domain Bacteria; phylum Actinomycetota; class Actinomycetes; order Actinomycetales; family Microbacteriaceae; genus Labedella; species Labedella endophytica. The sequence goes on from NZ_RZGZ01000001.1 coordinate 82,511, forward strand.
GCACTCGCGCTCGCCGACACCGTCGTACTCGCCGCCTACCTCGATCCGGAGCCGTCATGACCACCGATTTCCTCACCCTCTCTCCCGTGATCCCGGTCGTCGTCCTCGACGATCCCGATGCGGCCGCGCCGCTCGCCCGCGCCCTCGTCGACGGTGGGATCCGCGTCATCGAGCTCACCCTTCGCACGCCGCGCGCGCTCGACTGCGCGCGCGTCATCGCGGAAGAGGTGCCGGAGATCGTGCTCGGGATCGGCACGGTCCGCTCGTCCGCCGACGTCGAGGCGTCGGTCGCCGCGGGTGCGCGGTTCCTCGTGAGCCCCGGCAGTACGCCGGGCGTTCTCTCGGCCGTGGCCGACGCGGGCGTCCCCTTCCTCCCCGGCGTCGCGTCGGTCACCGAGGCGATGGTGCTCGCGGAGGCCGGATTCCTGGACCTCAAGTTCTTCCCGGCGCAGCAGGCGGGCGGGGCGCCGTTCCTCGCGGCGCTCTCCTCTCCGCTCCCGGATCTGCGGTTCTGCCCCACCGGCGGAATCGGGATCGACACGGCGCCCGATTACCTGGCCCTGCCGAACGTGGCGTGCGTCGGCGGCAGCTGGCTGACGCCGAAGGACGCGATCGCGGCGGGCGACTGGGACCGGGTGACATCGCTCGCCCGGGAGGCCGTCGCCGAGCTCGCCTGAGCCGAGCCGGCCACCGAGGAGGGCGCGGTCCTTGCCGCCGTTCGTCTCACGGGTGAATAACGGATGAATCCGTCCGTTCGCCGATTGTAGAACCGGGCGGACAGGCGCATGCTCGACGCCGTGGACCCCATCATCCTGCTCGCGCTCGTCGTCGTCACGGCGCTCGCCTTCGACTTCACCAACGGTTTTCACGACACCGCCAACGCGATGGCGACGTCCATCGCGACGGGCGCGCTGTCGCCGAAAGTCGCCGTCACCCTCTCCGCCGTCCTCAACCTCGTGGGTGCCTTCCTCAGCATCGAGGTGGCGCTGACCGTCACGAACGCGGTGGTGAGGATCCAGGACTCCACGGGCGCACCCGACCCGGCGCTGCTCGAGGGGGGAGGCTCGGCGCTCCTGCTCATCGTGCTCGCCGGCCTCATCGGCGGCATCATCTGGAACCTCCTCACGTGGCTGCTCGGCCTCCCGTCGAGCTCCTCCCACGCGCTCTTCGGTGGCCTCATCGGCTCGGCGCTCGCGGGGCTCGGCCTCGACGGAGTGAACTGGGCCGGCGACGGATCGGAACTCGACGGCGTGGTCGGCAAGGTGATCCTCCCCGCCCTGATGTCGCCCGTCCTCGCGGGAGTCGTGGCCGCGATCGGCACCTGGCTCGTCTTTCGGGTGATCGGCGACCTCGCCGAGAAGCGGCTGCACCACGGCTTCCGGATCGGCCAGATCGGCAGTGCGTCGCTCGTCTCCCTCGCACACGGCACGAACGACGCGCAGAAGACGATGGGCGTCATCACGCTCGCGCTCATCGCCGCGGGCGCCTGGGACGACACCGGGTCGGTGCCGTTCTGGGTGAAGCTCGCGTGCGCGCTCGCCATCTCGCTCGGCACCTACATCGGCGGCTGGCGGATCATCCGCACGGTCGGCAAGGGCATCGTCGAGCTCAACACCCCACAGGGCATGGCGGCGGAGAGCTCGTCCGCCGCCGTCATCCTCGCGTCGAGCCACCTCGGCTTCGCGCTCTCCACAACCCACGTCGCCACCGGCTCCATCCTCGGCTCGGGCGTCGGCCGACCGGGTGCCCAGGTGCGGTGGCGGGTGGCGCTCCGCATGGTCATCGCCTGGGTCATCACCCTCCCCGCCGCGGCGCTCGGAGGGGCTCTGATGTGGTGGATCGGACACCTTCTCGGCGGCGCGGCCGGTGGCATCCTCATGGTTGCGATCCTCGCGGCCGCGGCTCTCGCGATCTACCTCCGGTCGCGCCGCGACAGCGTCGGGTCCCACAACGTGAACGACGAGTGGCAGGACGCCCCCAGCCGTTCGAAGCAGACGACCGCAGCCTAAGGAGCGCCTGAGCAATGTTCGCCCTCTTCCTCGAGGCCGCCGCGCAGGTGGCCGTCATCGCCCTCCTCCTCGGTGCTGGCCTGCCCGCGCTCTTCGCTCTGGGGGTGCGTTCCTTCGCTCTCGCGGGCGGAGCCGCCTCCGTCGAGCAGGGCGGTCCCGGCACGACGCCGTCGATGCCCGCACCGCTCCTCCGTCTCATCGGCGCGGTCTGCTTCGCCGTCGTTGCGCTCGCGCTGATCGTGGGCCTCACGCTCATCATCGCGACCGGCTTCGGCCAGGAGGTCAGCTTCGTCAACGTCTTCCCCACCTTCGTGCCGAAGGACTGACGGTGACGGAGGTGGAGCGCAGCGGGACCCCGACCGGTGTCGTCGGCCGGGTCGTCGGGTGGTTGCGCGCCGGCTACCCCGCCGGCGTGCCCGAGCAGGACTACGTGCCGCTCCTCGGCATCCTCCGCCGGAGTTTGACGCCGGAAGAGCTCGAGGAGGTCGTGGCGGATCTCCTCGTCGATGCCGAGGAGGCGGACGCCGTCGGCGGGACCCTCGGGAGCGCCGAATTGCGCGACCGGGTGGAGGACCTGCTCCTGGGTCCCGCTCTCCCCGGGGACCTCGTACGGGTCTCCGCGCGACTCGCGAGTGCGGGGTGGCCGCTCGCCGACCCGGACGACGTGCGGAGCGAACCGTCGTCCGACGAGTCGGCCGACGTGGTCGATCGTGACGATCTCCGCGAGGAGCGTGGCGGACTCGTCACGCGCGTCGTCCGGTGGCTGCGCGCCGGCTACCCCTCGGGGCTCCCCGAGCAGGACTTCGTCCCGCTCGTCGCGCTCCTCCGTCGGCGGCTGAGCGACGCGGAAGTGGCCGAGGTGGGCGCGCGGCTCGCCGCCGAGGGCGACGCGTCCGTGAGTCGCATCGACGTCGCGGCGGCGATCTCGAAGGTCACGTCCGAGCTCCCGTCGGACGAGGACGTGGACCGCGTGCGCCGCTCCCTCGCGGAGCACGGCTGGCCGGACGACTTCCCCGTCTGAGGGGGCATAGGCCTCCTCGTTCTCCGTCAGGGGCGCGCTCAGTGACCGTCCCTCCCGCGGGGCGAGCCGGCGGACTCAGTCCGAGAACCGCAGCGCTTCCACGATCTGCGCCACCCGGGCGCGACCGTCGCTGTCGAGCCCGCGCACCGGACGCGGCAGGCTGTCGGGAGGCACGAGGCCGAGGTGCTCGGCGATCGCCGCGGTGACGCGGATGCTGCCGAATTCGCGGAAGAGGCGCCAGAGCGGGGTGAGTCGTTCCGACTCGGCGGTCGCCGCGGTGTGATCGCCCGCGAGCGCCGCCCGCGTGATGCCGAGGGCGAGCGTCGGAAGCGTGCCACCGATCACCGAGTACCAGAGGTCGCACCCGGCGCCCAGGCCCGTCGCGGCCACGGCGTCTCCCGAGACGCCGATCGACACCGACGCGGGCAGCCGGTCGCGGATGGTCCGCACCCGGTCGGCTGCCGCGTCCGCGACGGGAGGAACGCCGGGGATCTTGATGGACGCGACGTGGGGCAGTGCGGCGATGCGCTCGTAGAGGTCGTCGGTGAAGGTGACGTGGGTCGTCCCCGGGTTGTCGTAGACGACGAGGGGAACGGACAGGGCGGCTGTGACGTCCTCGAAGAGGCCGAAGACCTCGTCGGGGGTGAGTGCCTGGTAGGTGACGGGTGCGAGGATGACGGCGCTCGCCCCGGCCTGCTGGGCATCCTCCGCCAGACGCTGCACCTGGGAGGTCCGCAGGGCGCCGATGCCGACCATCACCGGGACGTCCCCTGCGCTGCGCACGGCGGCCGCCGCGATCCGGCGGCGCTCCTCGCGGTCGAGGTACATGTACGAGCCGGTGGAGCCGAGGGCGGTGATCGAGTCGACCCCTGCAACGACGAGGCGCCCGATGAGGTGCGCATAGGTTTGCTCGTCGACCGTGGAGTCGCGGAACGGGGTGAGTGGGAAAGCGCTCAGTCCGGTGAACAGGGACGGGATGGTCACGAGTCGTCCGTGGTGCGCGAGTCGACGGCCGCGTCCGGGTCCCCCTCGCGCGAACCGCCGCCGGCCCGCGGAGCCGACGCGAAGAGGTTGAGCCCGAGCACGCGCGAGAGGTAGGCGAGCGAGCGCTGCCCGCGCACGCTGTTGCCGGCATCGTCGAGCGGGGGAGAGTAGACACCGATCCCGGCCTTGCCGGGCACGACGGCGAGGATGCCTCCCGAGACGCCTGACTTACCGGGGATGCCGATCTCGAAGAGCCACTCGCCGGACCGCTCGTACAGGCCGCTCGTCGCCATCACGGCGAGGGTCGCCGTGCAGGCCTCTGGCGAGACGACGTGGTCGTCGGTCACGGGGTTCACGCCGCCGTCGGCGAGCGTCGCGCCCATCACGGCGAGGTCGCGGGCTGTGACGCGGAGCGAACACTGCTTCGTGTAGACGTCCACGATCTCGAGCGGTTCCACGTCGAGTCGGCCGTAGCTCTCGAGGAGGCGGGCGATCGCCATGTTCCGTTGATTGTGCTCGGCTTCCGAACGATAGACGTCCTCGTCGAGTTCGAGGGAGCGGCCGGCGAAGCGGGAGAAGGCGTCGTGCAGGATCTCCCACCGCTCGCCCGCGTCCGCCCCGGGGAGGAGCGCCGTCGTGGCGATGGCCCCGGCGTTCACCATCGGGTTCATCGTGTGGCCGCCGTTGAGCTCGATCGCCATCACCGAGTCGAACGACTGGCCCGTGCTGTTCACGCCGATACGTTCCGCGATGACGTCGTGGCCCACCGTGTCGCTCGCGAGGGCGTACGTCAGTACCTTCGACACGGATTGGATGGAGAACGCGGCATCGGTGTCGCCTGCGCCGTGCACGGCACCGTCCGTCTCGACGACGCACACACCGAAGAGGTCGGGATCCGCATTCGCGAGAGCCGGGATGTAGTCGGCGACGGAGCCGTCTGCGGCGGACGATGACCGGCGGTGCGCATCCTGCACCGCCTCCTCCACGCGGTCCCAGGCCGGGAGCACGCCGGTGAAGACGCGCTGCTCCACACCCTCGACGTCGATCTCCATCAGCGTCGCCGGCCGGTGGTGACGGGAGCGGCGAAGTACTCGGGGTTCTGCTCGCGAATCACGGTGATGTCGTCGAAGACCTTCCGCAGGTGCGACCGCAGGGACGAGGTCGCCTCCTCGCCGCGGCCGGCCTCGAGCGCGTCGACCACGGCCTGGTGCTGCTCGATGAGCGTGCCCATCTGGCTCGTCGTCGTGAGGGAGAGCCGCCGGGCGCGATCGAGGTGCGCCTTCGCCTGTCCCACGGTGCGCCAGGCGCTGCCGTGACCGCTGATGTCCATCAGCGCAGCGTGGAACTCCTCGTCGAGCGCGAAGAAGTCCTCGGTGTCGCCGCGTTTGTCCGCCGCCCGCTGTGCGTCCGTCAGGGCGTTGAGTGCCATGATCTGGGCCGGCGTCGCGCGTCCGACCGACTCCGCCAGCGCCGCGAGTTCGAGCGACTCGCGCACGAACTGCGACGTCGCGATCTCCGACTCGACGATGGGGGAGACGAGCGTGCCGACTTGCGGCACGACCACGACGAGACGTTCCTCGGCGAGGAGGATGAGACTCTCGCGCACCGGGGTGCGGGAGAGTCCGATCTGCCCGGCGAGTTCGTTCTCGGAGATCTGCGAGCCCGGGGAGAGCTCCATCGTCACGATCTTCTGCCGGATGAGATCGAGCGCGTGCGCTCGAGCGTTCCGGGGGGCGCTCGCGGCTCTCATGAACCCATTATGCTCTGCGGTCTACTTGTATGGTAGTGTGCATGAGCTGGTGGACGCCGGCGATGTCGCAAAGGAGCGTACCCATGACGGACAACACGCAGGCCCCCGACCGCGCACCGGCCGACGCCGCGGCGTCGAAGGAGAAGACCAGGGAACTCACCAAGGTCGCCGTCTCGGGCTGGCTCGGCACCGCGATGGAGTTCATGGACTTCCAGCTTTACTCGCTCGCGGCCGCGATCGTCTTCAACACCATCTTCTTCCCCGACGTGAGCCCCGCGATCGGCTTCATCGCCGCCATGGCCACCTACGGCGTCGGCTACGTCGCCCGCCTCGTCGGCGCCGTCTACTTCGGCCGCATGGGGGACCGGCTCGGCCGCAAGAAGGTCCTCTTCATCACGATCGCCCTCATGGGGGCGTCCACCACTCTCATCGGCTTCCTGCCGACCTACGCGATGATCGGCATCTGGGCGCCGATCCTCCTCGTGCTGCTGCGACTCATCCAGGGCTTCGGCGCGGGGGCAGAGATCGCCGGCGCGAGCGTCATGCTCGCCGAGTATGCGCCGGTGCGCCGCCGGGGACTCGTGGCGTCGCTCGTCTCCCTCGGCACCAACTCCGGTACCCTCGCGGCGACCGGTATCTGGGCGATCCTCGTGGCGACGCTGTCCGAGGAGGACCTGCAATCGTGGGGCTGGCGCATCCCGTTCATCGCGAGCTTCATCCTGCTCCTGCTCGCCGTGTGGATCCGCCGCTCGCTCAAGGAGAGCCCCGTCTTCGAGGAGCGCGTCGACGTCGTCGACGGCAAGGCCCTCACCAAGAAGGAGCTCGCCGAGCTCGCGACCGGCGGCATGTCGACGATCGAGGCCGGGCTCAAGCAGCGCAAGGGCCGCGCATTCCTCATCGCCCTCGGACTGCGGTTCGGCCAGGCCGGCAACTCGGGCCTCATCCAGACCTTCCTCGTGGGCTACATCGCCACGACGCTCCTGCTGGACCGCAGCATCGGCGTGGACGCGCTCCTCATCGGATCGCTCTTCGGCTTCATCACCGTGCCGCTCATGGGCCTCCTCGGCGACCGGTTCGGCCGCCGCCCGATCTACATCGTGCTCACCTCGATCTCCATCGTCTACGCGATTCCGATGATGATGATGGTCGTGAGCGGCGATCCCCTCCTCATGAGCATCGCGATGATCGTGGGCCTCAACCTCTCCGTCCTCGGCCTCTTCTCGATGGAGAGCGTCACGATGGCCGAGCTGTTCGGTGCCCGCACCCGCTTCACGCAGCTGGCGCTCGCGAAGGAGATCGGGGGCATTCTCGCCACGGCCATCGGCCCCGTGCTCGCCGCGACGCTCACGGCCGTCACCGGCGAGTGGTGGCCGCTCGCCGCGATGCTCATCGGCTACTCCGCGATCACGCTCGTGACCGCGATCGTCGCACCCGAGGTCAAGGGGCGCGACCTGGTCCGGATCGAGGACGCCGTATGAGGGCCGTCACCGTCCACGGGGCCGAGGACCTGCGCATCGACACGGTGGCGGACCCGGTCGCGGCGCCCGGTGAGGTCGTCATCGCGATGGAGTGGGGCGGGATCTGCGGATCCGACCTCTCCTACTGGCGCCACGGCGCGTCGGGCACGGCCGTGCTGAAGCACCCGCTCGTCCTCGGCCACGAGGTGGCCGGCCGCATCGTCGAGATCGGCGACGGGGTCGACGGGTTCGCTCTCGGCCAAGCGGTGACGGTGCACCCCTCGGAGCCCGTCGGAGACACGACTCTCCCGGAGCGGCTCGCGGGGCGCACGAACCTCTACCCGCAGACCCGATACTTCGGATCGGCGGCATTCGATCCGCACACCGACGGCGGTTTCAGTGAACGCCGGGCCGTGAAGGCGTGGATGGTGCGGGCGCTCCCCGACGCCGTCGACACCCTCCACGGCGCGCTCGCCGAACCCCTCGCGGTCGCCCTCCACGCGGTGGGGCGCGCGGGCGATGTCTCGGGGCGCGACATCGTCGTGAACGGCGCCGGCCCGATCGGGTGCCTCGTCGTGGCCGCGGCCCGGTACCTCGGCGCGCGCTCCGTCACGGCGGCCGACCTGCAGCAGGCGTCCCTCGACATCGCGACGCGCATGGGTGCGACGGCGACGGTGAACGTCGGTGCGGGGGAGGCGCTGCCCGCGGACTCGGAGCTGATCTTCGAGACGTCCGGTGCCGCCGGGGCGCTCGGGTCGGTGCTGCACGCGGCGGCCCGCGGCGGCACGGTCGTGCAGGTGGGGAACCTGCCCGGTACGCCGACGCCCGCCGTGCTCGGCGACCTCGTGACGCGCGAGATCACCTGGGTGGGGTCGTACCGTTTCGCCGACGAGATCGACGACGCGATCGCCGCGCTCGCCGCCGGGCTCGACGTCTCGCCGATCATCACGCACCGCTTCGACCTCGCGGACGCCGACGAGGCCATGCGTGTCGCGGGTGACCGCGGCACCGGCAGCAGCAAGGTGATGCTCCGCCTCTCGGCCGACTGACCGGCGTTCCCTGAGTCGGTGCCTCGTGCTCGAGAACGCGGCCCCCTTCGACGGGCTCAGGGACCGTGCGGCCGGGTCGACGTCCGGCGCGACCTGGCAGGATCCCCGTATGACCACCTACGACGAGCGCCTCAGTGCCGAGCTGCCGCGTCTCCAATCCCTGTTCGGCCGCATCTACGGCGACGCCCCGAGTGCTGCCTCCGAATTCGACGTCCTCCTCCAGGACCTCGAACGCTCGTGGAACGACCGATCCGCCGCCATGCGGGCGCTGGACGAGCGCCACGAGGCCGACCCGGACTGGTTCTCCTCCCATCAGATGCTGGGAGGGGTCTGCTACGTCGACCTCTACGCCGGCACGCTCGACGGCGTGCGCGAGCGCATCCCGTACTTCCGCGAGCTCGGCCTCACCTACCTGCACCTCATGCCGCTCTTCCTCGCCCCCGAGGAGAACTCCGACGGCGGCTATGCGGTCTCGAGCTACCGTGACGTGAACCCGGAGCTCGGCACCATGGCCGACTTCGAGGCGCTCGCCGCGGAGTTGCGCGAGAACGGCATCTCCCTCGTCGTCGACTTCGTGTTCAACCACACGTCCGACGAGCACGAGTGGGCGCGCAAGGCGCTCGCCCGGGACCCGCTCTACGAGGACTTCTACCTGATCTTCCCCGACCGCACGATGCCCGATCGGTACGAGCTCACGACGCGCGAGATCTTCCCCGACGACCACCCCGGATCGTTCGTGCCGCTGCCCGACGGGCGCTGGGTGTGGGCGACGTTCTACTCGTTCCAGTGGGACCTCAACTACGCCAACCCGGCGGTGTTCCGCGCCATGGCGAACGAGCTGCTCCAGCTCGCCAACCGCGGCGTCAACATCCTGCGTATGGACGCGGTCGCCTTCATCTGGAAGGGGCTCGGCACCACGAGCGAGAACCTGCCGGAGGCCCACCTGCTGCTGCAGGCGTTCAATGCGGTGTGCCGGATCGCTGCGCCGTCGCTGCTCTTCAAGTCGGAGGCGATCGTGCATCCCGACGACGTCGCCGTGTACATCCGCCCCGACGAGTGCCAGCTGAGCTACAACCCCCTGCAGATGGCGCTCATCTGGAACTCGCTCGCCACGCGCGAGGTGGACCTGCTGTCGCAAGCGCTCGAGGAGCGGCACAACCTGCCGGAGCACACGGCGTGGGTCAACTACGTGCGCAGCCACGATGACATCGGCTGGACGTTCTCCGACGACGACGCCCGCGTGTTCGGCATCGACGGGTTCGAGCACCGCCGCTTCCTCAACGCGTTCTACGTGAACCGCTTCGACGGCAGCTTCGCGCGCGGGGTGCCGTTCCAGGACAATCCGCGCACGGGTGACTGCCGCATCTCGGGCACGACCGCGTCCCTCGCGGGGCTCGAGGCCGGTGACCCGTCGGCGATCGATCGAATCGTGCTCGCGCACTCGATCGTGCTCAGCACGGGCGGCATCCCGCTCCTCTACCTCGGCGACGAGGTGGGGCAGCTCAACGACTACGCCTCGCTCGACGAACCCGGGCACGTCGGCGACAGCCGCTGGGTGGGGCGGCCGTCCTATCCGGCGGAGCGCTACGCGGATCGCGACGACGTGTCCACCGATCCGGGGCGTCTGTTCTCCCGCTTCACACGACTCATCGCCGTACGGAAGCGCACGCGCGCCCTGGCCGGCGGAAGGCTCACGATCTTCCACACCCACGATCCGCACGTCCTCGGCTACCAGCGCGGCGATGTCCTCGTGCTCGCGAACTTCTCGGAGCAGGCACGTGTCCTCGGCGCTGAGCGCTTCGCGGCGCGTGGCTCGGCGGCCGTGGATCTCGTCTCGGATCGATCGTTCGACCTCGCGGACGGCATCGCCCTCGCTCCGTACGAATTCGTCTGGCTGCAGTCCGAGGCCTGACCCGCCGACTCGGCTACGGCTGGGTCTTCAGGTGCTCGACCAGAGCGGCGAGGACGGGGAGCTGGCCCGCGTGGATCTTGTCGGCCGCGGTGAGCAGATCGAACCAGCGCGCCTCGTCGATCTCGGGGAAGGCGACGAAGCGCCCCGATCCACGCGGGACCTCGATCTCGACCGTGTTGCTGCGCACCGCCAGGTCTCCGAGGTCGTGCTCGATCGCGAACACGACGGTGGTCTTCGCCGACGATTGGCGGAACTCGCCGAGGTGCGCATACTCCCCGTCAGGGGCAGGGATGCCGGTCTCTTCGGCGAACTCCCGCCTGGCCGCGGCGAGAGGATCCTCGTCCTCGGCGTACTCGCCCTTCACGACGCCCCAGGCGCGCTCGTCCTTCTTCGCCCAGAACGGTCCGCCGGGGTGGGCGAGCCACACCTCCACACTCTCGTCGGTGTGGCGGTAGGGGAGGATTCCGGCGCTGCGCTTCACTCTGTCATTCTGCCCCGACGGGCCGTGGTGTGGTTCCGCGTGGTGTGGTCCCGCATGGTGTGGTCCCGCGTGGCGGGATGTGCCCGCCGCGTGGGGAGCGCGGCGGGCACGTGCCGGTCGGGGGACCGGCAGTCTTCGATTCGCGAACGTCCACAACCGCCGAGCCAGTATGAGGACCGCGAGGGTGACGACGATCACGCTGAACACGATGTTGCCGTGTGTAGCGTTCAACGCCATCGCTCTCCCGTCGACTCGTCGAGGTATTCATTCGGATACCTCGACCCTACGGTCGGTTCCGGAGGGTGACCAGTCGGCTAAAGAGGGGACGCTTGCGCTACTTCGCGAGGAAGGTGAGGAGCGCCTCGTTGATCTCGTCGGCGTGGGTCCAGAGCATTCCGTGGGGGGCGCCCTCGATCTCGATGTAGTCGGCGCTCGGCACGAGCTTCGAGAACACGCGACCGGTCGAGTCGATCGGCAGGATGTTGTCCGCCGTGCCGTGCACGATGAGCGCGGGCACGTCGATCTTCTTCACGTCCTCGCGGAAGTCCGTGAGCCACGTGGGCTGCGCGGCGGTCGCGGCGGTGGGAGCCGAGCCGATCGCGGTGATCCAGCTCGCGTGCGAGGCCTCGGTGCTGAGGCGCGACGGGATGTTCTCGTCCTCGTTGTAGAAGTTCTTGAAGAACTCCGTGAAGAACGCGTAGCGGTCCTTCGTCGCGCCCTCGAGCAGGCCGTCGAAGACCTCCTGCGGGACGCCTGTGGGGTTGTCGTCCGTCTGGAGCAGGAAGGGCTCGAGCGATCCGAGGAACGCGGCCTTCGCGATGCGGGCCGATCCGTAGGTGCCGAGGTAACGGCCGAGCTCGCCCGTGCCCATCGAGAAGCCCACGAGGACGACGTCGTTGAGGTCGAGGGTCGTGAGGACGGTGTCGAGATCGGCGGCGAAGGTGTCGTAGTCGTAGCCGGTCGTGACCTTGCTCGACTGGCCGAATCCGCGGCGGTCGTACGTGATCACGCGGTAGCCGGCGCTGAGGAGTGCCGCGGTCTGCTTCTCCCACGAGGCGCCGTCGAGGGGGTAGCCGTGGATGAGCACGACGGCCTGGCCGGTGCCGTGGTCCTCGTAGTACAGCTCGATGTCGGTGCTGTTCTCGGTTCCGACGGTGATGTAACCCATGATGTGGTTTCCCTTCGCGTGGTCTCGTGGATCGTTTCGACTGAACCGGCCCACATCGGAGAACGATCGTTCTCCGATGTGCCCCACTGTAGAGAACGTTCGTTCTCGATGTCAAGTAGACTCGGTGACATGACGATGACCGCTTCGATAACTCCCGTGTCCGACACCGGCGCCCGCATCATCGAGGCGGCCGACGCGCTCTACTACGCGCGCGGGTTCCAGGCCGTCGGGATGGACGAGGTCCGTTCGGTCGCCGGGGTCTCGCTCAAGCGGCTCTACCAGGAGTTCCCCTCCAAGGAGGCCCTCGTGCTCGCCGTGCTGCGCTCGCGGCACGCGATGTGGGACTCGGGGATCGCCCGTGCGGTGCAGGCGGCCTCGTCGCCGCGCGACAAGCTCCTCGCCATCTACGACTACCTGTCGTCGTGGTTCGGCGACGAGTCGTTCCGCGGCTGCGGATTCATCAACGCGTTCGGCGAGCTCGGCACGGTCTTCCCCTCCGTCGCCGAGCTGGCGCGCGAGCACAAGGACTCGTTCCAGCGGTACGTCGCCGACCTCGTGTCCGCGGCCGGCGCCCCGGCGCAGCTCGCCCCGCAGCTCGCGCTGCTCGCGGAGGGCGCGCAGACGACCGCCGCGATCTCGGGCAACGCCGACTCCGCAGCCCATGCCCGCGCCGCCGCCGAGACGCTGATCGACGCCGCGCTCCACGCCTGACCGCCCTCCGCGCTGCGCGTTTCGACACGCTGCCCGGCCCAGCGAACGTGTGGTGACGTACTCGTCTCCATCGCCCTCCGTTCCCTGAGCCTGTCGAAGGGTGGTGACCGCGGCCTCCCGAGACACGCTTCGACAAGCTCAGCGACCACGCGGTGACCTTGTCTCCGTCGGTGACCGTCGCCCTTCCGATCTGTTCCGCCAGACCGAGCAGATTCTTCGCCGAAGTGCGGACTCTCGCCCTTCAATCCGCCGAAGTGCGGACTTTCGTCGCCTGAATCGGTCCGGAGAGGACCGAAGTCCGCACTTCGCGGGGGATGAGGGGAAGGTGCGGCAGGAGGACGTCGGGAGGGCCAGCGGGTGTGGAGGGCCAGCGGGTGTGGAGGGTCAGCGGGCGCGGAGGGTCAGCGGGCGGTGAGCGTCAACGGGCGCGGAGGGCGACGACCGCGTCGAGAAGGGCGTGGGCGACGTCGTCCTTCGAGCCGACGGGCTCCGCGACCACGCCGCCCTCTCGATCGATGACGATGGCCGCATTGTCGTCCGCGCCGAAGCCGAGCGTCCAGCCGACGGCGTTGAGAACGAGGATGTCGGCGCCCTTACGCGCCATCTTCGTGCGGCCGAGGGCGAGGAGCGCGTCCCGATCGGCCGCCGTCTCCGCCGCGAACCCCACGATCGTGCGCCCGGGCACCGCCGCGGCCGCCAGCGCCGCGAGCACGTCGGGCGTGCGCTCGAGCCGGAGCGTCAGTCCGTCACCGGTGTCGTCCTTCTTGATCTTCGACTCCGACACCGACGCCGGACGGTAGTCGGCGACCGCTGCGGCCATGACGACCACGTCGGCGTGGACGCCGTGCCGCTCGACGGTCTCCGCGAGTTCCGCCGCCGTCCCGACCGGGACGATCACGACGTCCGCGAGTGCCGACGCCGCAGCCGCGACATCGGTGTCGAGATGGGCCGCGATGAGCGTCACCTGGGCGCCACGCTGGGCGGCAGTGCGGGCGACGGCCACGCCCTGCTTCCCGCTCGAGCGGTTGCCGAGGAAGCGCACGGGGTCGAGCGGCTCACGCGTGCCGCCTGCGGTCACGACGATGTGTGCGCCCTCGAGGTCCCGCTCCCGTTGCGCGGATCCGACGGCGTCGAGCGCCGCCGTCACGATGTCGGCGGGTTCGCTCATGCGGCCGGGCCCGCTGTCCGGACCGGTCAGCCGCCCGTCCTCCGGTCCCACGACGATGACGCCGCGTGACCGGAGCACGGCCATGTTCGCGACCGTCGCCGGGTGCCGCCACATCCCCGTGTGCATCGCGGGAGCGACCACGAGAGGCGCGCTGCTCGCCAGCACGGTCGTGCCGAGCAGGTCGTCGGACTGCCCTGTCGCGAGCTTCGCGAGCGTGTTGGCCGTGGCCGGGGCGATCACGATGAGGTCGGCGGACTGGCCGAGCGCCACGTGGCGTACGGTGTCCACGCCCTCGTAGAGCGACGTCGTCACGGGGTTGCCGCTGATGGCTTCGAGCGTGGGGAGACCGACGAAGCGAAGCGCGCTCTCCGTGGGCACGACGTGGACGTCGTGCCCGGCGGAGACGAGGAGTCTGACGGCGCCGACCGCCTTGTACGCCGCGATCCCGCCGGTGATGCCGAACACGATGCTCAAGCGGTCTGTCACGACGGGCCTTCCTCGACGGGAGTGCGGAGCCCGTCCGGACCCCGCCCCTCCAGTCTGACGTAGTCCTCCCCCTCCCGAGGTGTCACAATCGGTGGCTATTCGGGCCGCACGGGCAACAGATCGTGACACCTCACGGAGGGTAACGTCGTGGGGTGAGTTACTCCGTGCGGATCGCGTCCGCCACTGACATCGACGCCATCACGCTCTACCGGATCCTGCAGGTGAGGGTGGACGTCTTCATCGTGGAGCAGGAGGCGGCCTACGCCGACATCGACGGTCGCGACGTCGAGCCGGGGGCGGAACTCATGTGGGCGGAGGACGACGGAGCGGTGCTCGCGACGCTGCGTATCCTCCACGAACCGGACGCGATGCGGATCGGACGGGTCGCCACGGCGACGCCCGCGCGCGGTCGAGGCATCGCCGCCGACCTCATGCGCCGCGCGGTCGAGCGCTGCGACGAGCTCCGTCCGTCCGCGCCCATCCTCCTCGACGCGCAATCGCACCTGGTCGACTGGTACGGCCGCTTCGGTTTCGTCGTGGAGGGCGAACCGTTCTCCGAGGACGCCATCCCTCACCGCCGCATGCGCCGACTCCCCGCGCCTCACCCCTCCTGAGGTGTCGGAAGGTGTTGCCTGGAGCGCCCTCCACGCAACACCTTCCGCCACCTCACGGACGGTGGGGCGGGGGTCGTGGGGTGCGAGGAATCCTCAGAACCCGTTGTCCGAGGTCCCGCGGCGCCGGTAGCGTTCGAGCATGATCGCGCGCATCGAGAACCACTGGTGGCGCGAGGGCTGGCGCCTCGTGCGCGAACGGCTGCCGGGGGTCGTGACCCCGCGGCGGCGGCTCGTGCTCGCCGCCGTTGTGGCCCTGAGCATCGTCATCGGGACAATCGGAGGGCTGCTGCTCTTCTCGCTCGTGGACGAACCCCAGGAAGTTCCCGGGTGGCCGGGCGGTCTCGCCCTCGGGCTCTTCGCGGCTCAACTCGCAATGACCATCTGCGCTGCCGTCTGGGAGCGTCGGGACCGGCAGCCGGAGTATCGCTCCGGTCGCGTCTCGCTCGGCATCGAACCGCTTCTCGACATCCGACAGCCACTGCCGGAGACCTCCTCGAGCGAGCTCCTCGATGAGGCGCACACCCACGTTGAACGCACCCGCCGTGCGGTGCCCGCTCTGATGCTGGTGTCGATATCAGCACCGATCGTGCTCCCGGCCGTCATCGTCCTCCTGCTTGTGGCCGGTTGGTGGAGCACGAGTTCCCTCTTCCTCATCGCCCTGTTCCTGCTCAACATGGGACAGCCGCTCATCTGGCTCAAGACGCTGGGCTCCACGACGGCTCAGCTCGCACGACTGGATCGGATTCCCGTCGCGCCGACCACCGCCTATCGCGGTCCGAAGGCGTGGGGCATCGAGGCGCCGCGCAAGGCCGTCGGAGACGAGCCGTCACCGGGTTAGGGTCGGGAGCATGAGCGCTTGGACAGAACACGTCATCTGGTGGCACGTCTATCCGCTGGGATTCGTCGGGGCCGACACGACGGGAGTCGATCGCACCCCCACGCATGAGGTGCGTCGCATCGAGTCCTGGCTCGACTACGTGGTGGAGCTGGGGGCGAACGGGCTCGCGCTCGGGCCCGTGTTCGCGTCGTCGACGCACGGATACGACACGATCGACTACTTCCGCGTGGACGAGCGGCTCGGAGACGAGGCGGACCTCGTCTCGCTGTTCGACGCCGCGCACTCCCGCGGTATCCGTGTGCTGCTCGACGGTGTCTTCAACCACGTGGGGCGGGAGTTCGAGGACGCGTCCCTCGTGCGCTCGGACGGCGTGTTCGAGGGGCACGATGCGCTCGTCGAGCTCGATCACGACGACCCGGCGGTCGCCGATCTCGTGGCCCGCGTCATGATCCACTGGCTCGACCGAGGCGCGGACGGATGGCGGCTGGACGCGGCGTACGCGGTGCCGCCGGCGTTCTGGGCGCGCGTGCTGCCGAGGGTCCGCGAGGCGCACCCGGACGCATACATCGTGGGCGAGGTGCTGCACGGCGACTACGCCGCGATCGTGGCGGAATCCGGCATGGACTCGGTCACGCAGTACGAGCTGTGGCAGGCGAGCTGGCACTCCATCGCCGACCTCAACTTCTTCGAGCTCGACTGGACGCTCACCCGCCACAACGAGTTCCTCGACGCGTTCGTCCCGTACACGTTCGCCGGGAACCACGACGTGTCGCGCCTCGCGACCCGCATCCCCGACGAGCGGCATCGCGCACATGCGCTCGTGCTGCTGTTCCTCCTCGGCGGCACGCCGTCCGTCTACGCGGGTGACGAGCGCGGACTCGAGGCCTTGAAGGAGGAGCGGTTCGGGGGCGACGACGCGATCCGTCCCGAGTTCCCGGCCGATCCCGCGGCGTTCTCGGGCGGCGAGGACGTGCTCGCGCTGCACCAGGAGCTCATCGGGGTGCGTCGGCGGCACCCGTGGCTGCACCGCGCGCGCAGCCGCACGCTCGCGCTCTCGAACACGACGCTCGTGCTCGAGGTGTCCTCGGGCGACGACCGTCTGCTGGTGGCGCTCACCATCGGGGACGAGTCTCTCGACCTCGCGTCGATCGACGGGGCTGATGCCACATCCCGCGTCGCCGGTTCGGTCGACGGTCGCACCGTTCCGCCCCACGCCTGGGCCGTCCTCGCCTGAACTCGAGCCGCGCGATGTCCGTGGATGTCGCCATCCACGGTCCCTGAGCGTGTCGAAGGGTGCCGACCAGAGGCTGCCGTGAGGCGCTTCGACTGGCTCAGCGACCGTGAGTCAGTCCGCCGCGGCGGACTTCTCGGCGCGGCGGCGGTCGCGCTCGGTGTCGGCCGCGGCGGCCTCCTCGGGAGTGGGGGCCGTGCCACCGAGGTGACGCGGCTGCCACCACTGGCCCGTGCCGTCCTGGCGGTAATCCGCCTGGAGTTCGTCGGTGAGGGCCTGGAGCCGCGTCTTCAGCTCGGCCGTCTTCTCGGCGACCGAGTCGTCGGGAGACACCGGGATCGGGGTGTCGAAGGCGTAGTCGATCTCCACGCCGGTCCGATCGCGCAGGCGGATCTTCCGGTTCTTCGTGAGCAGCCGTTGGCCGCCCCACACGGCGACCGGGATGACGGGGACTCCGGCCTCGGCGGCGAGGCGCACGGCGCCGGACTTGAGGTCGCGCACCGTGAACGACGCGCTCACACCGGCCTCCGGGAACACGCCGATGATCTCACCGCGGCGGAGCGCCGCGACCGCCGCCGCGTAGGCGGACGCCCCGGCGGACATGTCCACCTCGATGTGCTTCATCCCGCGCAGTAGCCAGCCGACGACGGGCTTGTCGAACGCGCGCTTCGTGGCCATGAAGCGCACACGGCGCCGCGTGTGCAGCCACGTCTGCCACTCGACGAGCGCGAACTCGAGGTACCCGAAGTGGGTCATCGCGAAGACGGCGCCACCCTCGCGCGGGATGTGTTCCAGACCGGTCGCGCGGCGCTTCAGACGCCAGGCTCCGAAGAGGCCGCGCCCGGCGGCGACGGCGGCGGAGTAGATGGGCTCGGAGGGGCGGCGCGGCATGCCATAAGCGTAGGCGGGAAGTCCGATCGACGGCTGAGGAATCCGAGGACTTGCACCCGCGCCCCGCCTCGGGTAGATCGCCGCCTTCCCTTTGCTTTCACCGGCCCCTCGCGCCGGCATGCTCCGCATTCTCCTCGCGGAAGTGCGGACTTTCGCCCCCTGAACGTGCTCGAAGGGGACCGAAGTCCGCACTTCGCGGATGGAACCTCCGATGTGCGCGCGTCAGTGAGAGGCCGGCGGGGTCAGGCGCATATGGCGACGCAGAGAGAGATGCGGTCCCGTGAGACGGGCGAGGGGCGGGTCAGGCGAGAATGCGGGCGGCGTAGGCGGCGAGGTCGGGCCAGCGCGACTCGGCACCGCCCTCGTGGTCGTTGAACTCGTACACGTCGATCTCCTTCGTGCCGCCGTAGCGGTTGAAGGCCGCGAAGACCGTGGACGGCGGGCACGTCGCGTCCTGGAGTCCGGTCGAGAAGAGCGCCGGCGCGGTGGCGCGGCTCGCGAAGTTGACGCCGTCGACGTAGCTGAGCGTGCGGAACGTCTGCTCGCGGTTGCCGCGCTGGGTGCGGAGGTACGCGTTGACCTCGCCGTACGGGTCGCGGTCGGACATGCCGACGGCGCGCTCGAAGTGGCAGAGGAACGGCACGTCGATCATCGCCGCGGCGAGATCGTCGCGGAGCCCCGAGACCGCGAGAGTGATGCCACCGCCCTGGCTGATGCCCGCGATCGCGATACGCGAGGTGTCGATGCCCGGCAACTCACGGACCGCGTCCACGCAGAGGACCGCATCGGTGATGAGGCGCGTGTAGTAATAGGTGGAGGGATCCTCGATGCCGCGCGTCATGACGCCCGGATAGCTCGGTCCGGCGCCGTGCGGGTCGGGCGTCACGCCGCCTCCGCCCCACGTGGAGCCCTGGCCGCGGGTGTCCATCACGACGTGCGCGTAGCCGGCGGTCGGCCAGGCGAGGCGCTCGTGGGGGAGGCCGCGACCCCCGCCGTAGCCGACGTATTCGACGACGACGGGGAGGTCCGCCGTCTCACCGGCGGGACGCAGGTACCAGCCGCGAATCGGGTCGCCCGCGAATCCCGGGAAGGTGAGGTCGAACACCTCGACTCCGCGGAGTGCGGTCTCGACCGGCGTGATCGTGGGCCCTTCGACGCTCGCCGCACGCGACTCCGCGAGGGTGCGCGTCCAGAACTCGTCGAAGTCCCGCTCGACGCGGACCTCGGGGCTGAACGTCCGCAGCTCGGACTCGGGCAGATCGAATCGCGCCATTGCTAGGTCCTCTCACCTTCACGGAATTCCGACCCTACCTCCCGTGGGGTGTCGCGAAGTGTTGCCTGGAGACGTGGAATGGCAACACATTGCGACACCTCCGGAGCGGTGGGCGGGGGTCAGGGGCGGGCGCGCGCGGCGATCGGGGCGAGGGTGGCGTCGATGAGGCGCAGGGCCCGCTCCGTGGTCATGCGGTCCGACTGCTCGGCCGCCCGCGCCACGGCGATGCCGTCGGTGACCGCGAGCACGAGGGCGGCGTCGTCGGCCGTGACCGACGAGTCCGGGAACGCGTCGGTGAGCAGGCGCAGAAGGACGTCCTCGGTACGCGCCCAGTCGCTCGCGTGGATGGCCCGGATGTCCTCATCGGTGCTCGCGCGCGCGGCGAACGACGTCCAGACGACCGCGTCGGCCAGGCCGGCATCCGTGACGCACGAGATCTCGGAGCAGAACACCCGGAGCCGCGCCTCGGCCGACTCCTCGTGCTCCAGCAGGGCGCGGACGCGTGCACGGAACCGGTCGTTCACGGCCGTCATCGCTCCGACGACGAGGGCGTCCCTCGTGGGGAAGTTGTGCTGCACGGAGCCCACAGAGACTCCGGCCTGCGCCGCGACGTTGCGGATGCTCAGGGCATCGCTGCCACGCGACGCCAGCACGGTGACGACGGCGTCGAGGATGATCTCCCTGCTCCCGCGTCGACCGGCCACTGACGTTCCTCTCGCTGACATCCTCACTCGTAGGCTACGGTGAGTTCGTGACCAATACGAACGTATTGTCGACGGGCTCGACCCGCACGGCGCGCATCGCAGCCATCGACGTCCTCCGGGGCATCGCCATCATCGGCACCCTCGGAACGAACATCTGGGTGTTCTCTCACCCGTGGGGACTGCTCGGCATGCTGAGTGCGCCGGTGACGCCCGAGACGCCGGACGCGGCGGCGGTGGTGCAGCTCGTGCTCATGACGCTGGCACAGGGCAAGTTCCTCGCGCTTCTCTCCCTCGTCTTCGGGATGGGGGTCGCCATCCAGCACGGCGCTGCGGTGCGCCGTGGGATGCGCTGGCCCGGCCGCTACCTCTGGCGAGCGACGCTCCTGTTCCTCGACGGAGCGATCAACTACGTGCTCATCGCAGAGTTCGACGTGCTCATGGGGTACGCGGTGACGGGGGCCGTCGTCGCCTACCTGCTGCTCACGAGTCCTCGTGCCCAGCGGGGGATGATCATCATCTTCGGGTCTCTCCACGTGATCGTCATCACCGGCATCGTCGCGGCGATCGTCCTCACCGGAGCGAACGCCGACGCGACGCTTCCCAACGGCCGGAACCCGTACACCGACGGGTCGTTCCTCGACCTCGTGCTCTTCCGCCTCGACAAACTCGTCCTCTTCCGCGCGGAGGCGGTGCTCATCGGGTTCCTCGCGCTCGCGCTCTTCCTCCTCGGAGCTCGCCTCCTCGGCGCCGGCGTGTTCGCGCCGGAGGGTGCGCGACTCCGCCGTCGGCTGCTCGTCGCGGGCGCGATCGCCGTTCCCGTGGACGTCGTTCTCGGGGTCGCCGGTGGCACTGCCGGATTGCTCGCGGAGCGGTACCTCGTGGCGCCCGTCGTCGCCCTGGGGATCCTCGCCCTCGTCGCGGAGCTCAGCCTGCGGCTCGGCACCGACGGCTGGATCTCCCGCCGAGCGCGCGAGGTGGGCCGCGTCGCCCTGAGCGCGTACATGCTCCAGAACCTGCTGGCCGGAGCGCTCTTCTACGGGTGGGGTCTCGGTCTCGCTGAGAGCGCCGCGGACGTGCGCGTGCCGGTCACCGTGGCGGCCTTCGTGGTGCTCACGGCCGTCATCACCGCCCTCGCGCACCTCTGGTTGCGCCGCTTCGAGCTCGGCCCCGTCGAGTGGCTCTGGAAGCGCGCCGCCCAACTCCGCTGAGCCCGACTCCGCTGACACCTCACGGGAGGTAGGGACGGGCTAGAGGGCGGCGACGCGCGTGATGCGGACCACGGCGATGCCCTGCTCCTCGGATTCCGCGAGGTCGACGTCGGCGAAGATGCGCCAGTCGTGGTCGCCGTCCGGGTCGTCGAGGATCTGCTGCACGCGCCAGACGCCCTCGGCCGGCAGCTCCTCGATGTCGACCATGCGGGCGCTGCGGGCGTCGGGACCGGTGCCGATCGACTCGTGCTGCGCGTAGTACGCGTCGAGGGCGTCGCCCCATTCCGCGAGCCCGAACCCGGATGGCCCGTCGAGCTCCATGAGTCCGGTGTCGTCCTCGAGGGCCGCGAGCTGCACCCGCCGCCACAGTTCGTTGCGCACGAGCACGGTGAATGCGCGGCGGTTGCGCAGCACGCTCGGCGGGGGCGGCGGCGCGACGGGAGCCGTCGGGTCGATCGACGGATTGATGAGCTGCTCCCACTCGTCGAGCAGGCTCGAGTCCACCTGGCGCACGAGCTCGCCGAGCCACTCGACGATGTCGAGCAGCTCCTCGCTCTTGAGCTCCTCGGGCACCGAGTGCCGGAGCGCCCGATACGCGTCGCCGAGGTAGCGAAGCACCAGGCCCTCGCTCCGTCCGAGCTGGTAGAGAGAGGTGAACTCGCCGAACGTCATGGCGCGCTCGGCCATGTCCCTCACCACGGACTTCGGCTTCAGCTCGTAGTCGCGCACCCACGGCTGGCTCTGCGCGAAGGTCTCGAAGGCACCGGTCAGCAGCTCCTCGAGCGGTTTCGGGTACGACACCTCCTCGAGCAGCTCCATGCGCTCCTCGTACTCGATGCCGTCGGCCTTCATCGCGCCGATCGCCTCGCCGCGGGCCTTGAACTCCTGCTGCGACAGCACCGGGCGCGGGTTGTCGAGCGTGGCCTCGATGACGCTCACGACGTCGAGGGCGTACTCCGGCGAGGATGTGTCGAGCAGGTCGAGGGCCGCGAGGGCGAAGGGCGAGAGCGGCTGGTTGAGGGCGAAGTCGTGCTGCAGCGGCGCGGTGAGGCGGATGATCGGGCGGAGCGGTGTGCCGTCCTCGGCGGTCTCGCCGTGCACCACCTCGACGACCTCGGCCGTCACGAGCGTGCGGAAGATCTCGATCGCGCGTCGAGCGAGCGCGTACTTCCGCGCCATCGTCTCGTGGCTCCCGAAGATCAGCTCCCGCACGTCGGTGAGGGCGTCGGACCCGCGGGAGATGACACTCATGAGCATCGACGCGGTGATCTGCATACGGCTCGTGAGCGCCTCGGGCTCGGCGACGAGCAGCTTCTCGAAGCTCGGCTCCCCCCAGGACACGAAGCCCTCCGGCGCCTTCTTGCGGATGATCTTCCGCTTCTTCTTCGGGTCGTCCCCGGCCTTCTCGATCTGCTTCGCGTTCTCGATCTCGTGCTCGGGGGCCTGCACCACGACGTAACCCGCGGTGTCGTAGCCGGCACGGCCTGCGCGACCCGCGAGCTGGTGGAACTCGCGCGCCGTGAGCTGCCGCATGCGCGTGCCGTCGTACTTCGTCAGCCCCGTGAGGAGCACGGTGCGGATGGGCACGTTGATCCCCACGCCGAGCGTGTCCGTCCCGCAGATCACGCGCAGGAGGCCCCGCCCGGCGAGCTGCTCGACGAGGCGGCGGTACTTCGGCAGCATGCCCGCGTGGTGCACGCCGATGCCCGAGCGCACGAGGCGGCTGAGCGAGGTGCCGAACGTCGTCGTGAAGCGGAAGCCGCCGATCGCGTCGGCGATCTCGTCGCGCGCCTCACGCGAGATCATCTTGATGCTCGTGAGGGCCTGCGCCCGCTCCATCGCCGCGGCCTGCGAGAAGTGCACGATGTACACGGGGGCCTTGTCGGTGTGGAGCAGCTCCTCGACCGTCTCGTGTACGGGCATCCGCTCGTATTCGTGGTGCAGGGGGACGGGCCGGTCGACGCCCGTGACCTTCGCGACCGGCCTGCCGGTGCGGCGCTCGAGGTCGTCGGCGATGTCGGTCACATCGCCGAGTGTCGCGGACATGAGCACGAAGCGGGCGCGGGGCAACGTGAGCAGCGGCACCTGCCAGGCCCAGCCGCGGTCGGCGTCCGCGTAGTAGTGGAACTCGTCCATGATGACGAGGTCGACGAGCGCCTCCTCGCCGTGGCGCAGGGCGAGGTTCGCGAGGATCTCCGCCGTGCAGCAGATGATGGGGGCATCGGCGTTCACGGAGGTGTCGCCCGTGACCATGCCGACGTTCTCGGCACCGAAGACGTCGACGAGCTGGAAGAACTTCTCGCTCACCAGGGCCTTGATCGGCGCCGTGTAGTAGCTGCGCTCGCCGTGGGCCGTGGCGACGGCGTGCGCCGCGATCGCGACGAGCGACTTGCCGCTGCCCGTGGTGGTCGAGAGGACGAGGTTCGAGCCGGTGACGATCTCGAGCACCGCCTCCTCCTGCGCGGGGTAGAGCGCGGTGCCGCGCTCCTCCGCCCATTCCGCGAACGCGGTGTACGCGGCGTCCGGATCGTCGTCCGTCGGCATGCGTTCGAGGAGGGAGGTCACGGTACGACGCTAGTCGCTCCGGCCGAGGCCACGTTCCCTGGCGGTGTGCGCTTCCCAAGTCCGGTCGGACGTTCTCCGCCCGCTCACCGATGCGCTGCAGCTTCTGCCCGTTGCGCTGCAGCTATTGGTGAGCTCTGCAGCAGATTCTGTAGCGCTCACCAGAACCTGCAGCGCACCTCGGGGTGAAGGAGTGGAGGAGGGCCGACGGGAAGGAGCGGAGGGGTCTGCCGGAACAACGAGGAGGCTGGGGTATCCCGAGGTCAGGCGCGGCGCGGGGCGGAGAAGAGGGTGTCGACGCCGGGGGAGTAGAGGACGGAGTCCGGGGCGCGGGCCGCGAGATGTGGGAAACCGGCGACGGCGAGGAGGTCGTCGCGGAAGTGGACGAGCTCCGCGCGCTGGAGTGGCCACGGCTCGTGGGAATTGCGGCTGTACGTGGTGCGGCCCAGGTGGCGCTCGTGGAACGCCCAACGCGCGGTGAGGAAGTCGGCGAGCGGGTCGTCGTGCACGGGTTCCTCGCGGACGCGCGCGACGAGGTGCGTCGCCGGGAAGCCGGGGCCGAAGCGGCGGGAGCGGTACGCGACGAGGTCGCCGCGTCGTCCGAGCGACATTCGCGCCCACTGATAGTTGAGCCCGAAGGCCGCCTGTGCGGCGAGCACGGGGAGCAGGTGGGAGGCCTCGAGGGAGGAGAAGACCACGCCGCGGCGCCCGGCATCATCCACGGAGTAGTGGCGCACGTTGATCTCGGGGAAGGTGCCGAGCCACGGGATGCTCGGTCCGCCGAAGAACGAGGTGCGCGACATCTGGAACGCGATCACGCCGACCCAGGCACTGCCGTCGAACACGTCCGGTCGGGTGCCCGCAGGGAGGTGCGGGGTGACCTCGTCCGGGTCGACGCGCCAGTGCACGAAG
Organism: Labedella endophytica; assembly: GCF_003990045.1. Taxonomy (GTDB): domain Bacteria; phylum Actinomycetota; class Actinomycetes; order Actinomycetales; family Microbacteriaceae; genus Labedella; species Labedella endophytica. The sequence continues at coordinate 106,940 of NZ_RZGZ01000001.1, forward strand.
GTCGCGTCGCTCCAGCGCTGCGACAGGATCCGTTGCCCGGGCAGCGGCGGCGCGACGGTGCTGATCTGCTCGGTCGCGCCGGCGGTGTGGGCATGCTCGGTCGCGGAACTGTCGTCCATGCGCCGAGCATCGCAGACGGCGACCGGATCGGCCGAGCCTTGCGCTCATCTCCCGTGAGGTGTCGGAATCTGTTGCCGTTCCGGGTCCGGAGGCAACGGATTGCGACACCTCAGGGGAGTCGGGCGGTGGCGAAGACGACGCGGTTGTCGTCGTAGTGGCCGGAGTCCGCGTCGAAGAAGCCGCCGCACGTGATGAGGCGGAGCTCGTCGGCGAGCGTCGCGCCGAAGACGCGGGTCGTGGGGAAGTCGTCCTTCGGGAAGTCCGCGACCTCGGTGACGACGTACGTCACGACGGCGCCGTCGACATCGGTCACGTCGACCTCGTCGCCTGGAACGAGTTCGTGCAGACGGAAGAAGACCGCCGGGGCCGTGACGGAATCGACGTGACCGGCGATCACCGTCGGGCCGCGTCCGCCGGGCATGCCGCCGCCGGTGAACCAGCCCACGTCGTCGAAGTCGCTCGGCACCTCCATCTTCCCCTCGGCGTCGATGCCGAGGTCGATGAGGGATTCGTCGAGGCCGATCGCCGGGGCGGAGACGGACGCGGGCGGGCGTCCCTCCGCGAGCGCGGTCGGATCGGATGTCGTGGTCGGCGACGGTGTCGCGGTGGTGCTCGGTGTCATCTCCGTCGAAGCCGCGGGGGTCGGGTCGGCGGCCGGCACGGACCGCGGAGCCGCCGCGCAGCCCGTGACGATCATCACGGACAGCGCGGCGGCGGCGAGTCCCGGACGGGCACGCCGGTGAAGCGGCGCACCCGTCCGAGTCATGGGGGAGTGGATCACGCCTGCGCGCGGCGCCGACGGATCACGAAGGCGGCGGCGGCGAGGGCGCCGAGCGCCGTCACGCCACCCGCGGCGGCGAGGGCGGTGGTGTCACCCGTGGCGGCCTCAGCGGCCGTTCCACCGGCTCCCGTGTCGATGCCGTCGACGGGGATCTGCGAGAGCTGCCCGCGCACGACGCCGGCCGGGAAGCTCGCAGTGTGCGAGTCGCCCGTGAACGCGGCGGGGTCGGCCTCGATCTGGGCGAGGGTGAAGCCCTCGCCCGTGTCGGTTCCGGCGTCGCTCTCGATGCCTGTCGTGAACGGTCCCTGCAGGCAGCCGCTGCTCGTGCGCTCGCCGCTGCCGTCGTCGACGGGGTTCGGGAACGCGATACGCGGCGGGCCGGGCTCGCCGAGGGCGGCCTGGTGGATGTGCGTCGCGGTCTTGGCGGGGCTCTCGTACTCGCCCGTCACGCCCGTGAGGACGATGTCGTAGCAGATGATCTCCTCGTCGGAGTTGATGCGGAACGTGAAGGTGCCGCTCGCACCCTCCTCGCCGGCGGCGACGTCGCCGTCGGCGTTGATGACCTGGTCGGGCGTCGCCATCACGGTGAACGCGCTCGTGAAGGAGTCGGGCTCGGACACCTCGGTCTCGGCGTGCGCGGGGGACGCCGCCACGAGGGCGAGCGCCACGGCGGCGCCTCCGGCCACGGTCAGGTTGCGGGAAATTCGCTTCGTCGTCATGATTCCTCGTTCTCTGGGCTCGCGGCATCCGGTCGGACGCGGCTTCTCCAGGTGATACGTCCGCGAGGCGGCATGCGTTCATCGCCTTTCGAGAAAACTTCCGGCCGCGTTGAACGGGGGCGCCTCCGGCGGCGTATCCCCCGGTGGAGCGCGACCCGCGCTCGCTTAGGGTGGAGGGGCACGCAGATGACGGTCATGACGACGCGTCCGACACCGGAGTGGAGTGCGATGGGCGCGGTGGAGTCGGAGTTCGACCTCTCGGTCGCGTTCGCCGAGCACGGTCCGTCGCTCCTGGGCTTCGCGGTCAATGCGCTGCGTGATCGCCCGCTCGCGGAGGACTGCGTGCAGGAGACGTTCCTGCGCGCGTGGCGCTCGCGGTCCGGCTTCGACGCCGATCGCGGCAGTGCGCGCACGTGGCTCTTCACGATCGAGCGGAACGTCATCCTCGACGTGTACCGCGCCCGGCGGCGCACGCCCACGCTCGTTCCCGCCGAGCATGCGGGCGAGCTCGCCGCGGAGGAGAGCGATCCCCTCGAGCGGCTCCGGATCGTTGAGGCGCTCGCGCGGGTGAGCCCGGAGCAGCGGGAGGCCGTCGTGGCCGTTCATCTCACGGGACTGACCTATCAGGAGTTCTCCGACGCGTCGGGGGTTCCCGTCGCGACGCTCCGCACACGTGTCTTCTACGCACTCCGCGCCATGCGCGGGCATCTCGAGGGAGTGGACAATGACTGACGACGTCACCGATCGACGCGCGGAACTCATCGCCGCCGCGCTCGCGTCCGAGCTGACCCCGGACGAGGTCGCCGAGCTCGATGCCCTCCGCGCCGAGGACCCGACCATCGACGCGGACCTCGCCGACTTCGGGGTGATCCTCGGTTCCGTACGATCCGTCGAGATGTGGGACGAGGACGCACCGACGTCCGAGCTCGCTGCGCGGGTGGCGGGGATCGCCGACGACACGAGTGCGTCCGAGCAGGGGGCAGATGCCTCCGTGGTCGCGCCCGTCGACCGTGCGGGGGACGGATCCCGGCGCCGACCGACTCGCGTGGGTCGATTCGCGTTCGCCGCGGCGGCGGCCGCGGCCTGCGTCGCGATCGGGGTCGGCGGTGGCGTGATGCTCGCCACCCCCGCCGCGCCGCCGAGCGGACCGGCCGGCGCTCTCGGTGCTGTCGAGAGCGTCTCCTTCGACGGGGAGCCCGCGGGTGTCGAGGTCGACGGTGATGTCATCGCCCACACGTGGGGAACGGAGACGGTGCTCACGATCGACGGGCTCCCGGTCGGCGACGTCTACGACGTGATCGTGCTCGACGGGTCGGGCCGGGAGTGGAGTGCCGGGACCTTTCTCGGCTCCGAGGTGACGATCGACTGCACGATGAACGCGTCCGTTCTGCGTCCCGATGCCGTGCAGGTGCAGGTGCGGGCGGCCGACGGGACCAAGGTCGCGACCGCCGCGCTCCCCTCCGTCGCCGGCTGAGCCCGCCCGTCCCGCGCGCTCCGCGACGTGCGGACATTCGCGCCCGAATCGGCCGGTCGGACGACGAATGTCCGCGCATCGGGCCCGGTGACGACGAAAGTCTGCACGTCGGCGCTATGTGGGAGGAGGGGCCGAGTCGCGGAGAATGCGGACGGCCTTCGGGCCGACACCTTGAAGGTCGAGGAGCTCGGCGTCGCTCAACCGCACGGCGGCCGACAGCGCCGTGATGCCGGCCGCCACGAGCGCGTTCGTCGCGGCTCGGCCGATCCCCCGGGGCAGCTCGTCGACCATTCCCCTAGTCTGCCGTCCCGTGCAGTGGTCGAGGTGTCGCACACGGCTCGCCCTGTCTGTTACCCGATCCTCCGTGAAACTGCGTACGCAAAAGCCGACCGCGGGTGAAATTTCACACGCGGTCGGCCGTCGCGTACGCAAAACCCTCCGGAGGGGACAGGCGAGGGAGGGGACGAGGGGGGCGTCAGCCGCCCGTGACGCGGGCGACGAGGTCCAGGATGAACGGGACCACGTCCCCCGCCTGGTCGACGCCGGCGAGCGCGACCGCGAGGAGCGGCCAGAGCGACACGAGTAGTGCCGAGATGGCCGCCGCGACGGACAGCACCCAGGCGAGGGCGCCGTTGCGGGATCGCGCGGCCAGCAGCAGGAAGAGCAGCGCGAGCACGTAGCCGATGAGGAGCGCGACCACGATGCTGCCGACCGGCACATCGAGGGCGCCGACCGTGGCTCCGTCCGCCGCCCCGATGAGGCCGAGGACCGGGAGCAGCACCCCGAGCGCGATGAGGACGACCACGACGAGGCCTGTCACGGCGGCGGCCCAGACCGCGCGGGGCCGCGGGCGGCCACCGGACGAGACGGAACGGCGGAAGAACGACATGTCGATGCTCCTTCGGTGCGCGGGATCGGGCTACTCGGAACCGGGGTGGCGGTCCGAGGGCTCGACCGGGTCGAACGGGCCGTGCACATCGGTGACGGTGACGTCGATGTCGACGGGGCCGTCGTGACGACCCTCGAGGACGGAGGCGACGTCGGCACGGACCGAGTCCGCGACCTCGGTCACGATGGCCGGGTACTCGGCGACGAGCGAGACGGCCACGTTCAGGACGTCGTCGTCCTCGAGGACGTTGACGCCGGGGATGGAGGTGCGGCCGAGCAGGCTCGCTCGTGCGCTGTCGACGGCGCGGGCGGCGGGTGAACCGAGGGCGTGCACGCCGGGAACCGTCGATGCGGCGTCGGCGATCGCCTGGGCGAGCACCTCGGATTCGGGTTCAAATTCGGAGGAGAACTCGAGGTCAACGACGGGGCTGTCCGTAGTGGCGGGGCCGTCCACGGTGGGTCGAGGAGTGACCTCGGCGGTGTCCCGGCTCGGACGCGCGGCAGTGTCCTCGCCGATGAACCGCTCTGTCGCCACCGCGCCCACAGCGGATGCGTCGGCACCGGTCGCCGCGTTCCCGGTGGCATCGGATCCCGCGACTCGGGTCCCGCCGTCGTGGGTCTCGATCCTGCGCACCGCGTCCTCGTCGGGCGGAACGGGCACGAGCACCGTGGGGTGATCGTGATGGACCTCTGCGGGGGTGGGGATGTGAGGTCCCCCACCGTGCGTCGCGTCGTCGGTCATGTCGTCCTCCTCGCACCGCCGCGGCGATGCATCGGTCGTTCAGTCGATGGGATGGATGCGGCCCGCGCTCCGAGAGGAGCGGGGCCGCATACCGGGTCGTGCGTGGTTACTTCTTGAAGACGTCCTTGACGTCCTCGACCGTGCCGCGGGCCTGTCCCTTGGTCTGGTCGGCCTTGCCTTCGGCGACGAGCTTGTCGTTGTCCGTCGCGTTGCCGATGGCCTCCTTGGCCTTGCCGGTGACGTTCTCGGCGGCGGCCTTGATCTTGTCTGCAGCACTCATGATGGGTGTCCTTTCGTTGTGACCGTGGCGTAGGAGCCACGGGATGGGATGGGTGGGGTGGGTCAGGCGACCCTGTTGGTGCCGGCGAACTTCGTGCGGAGTCCGCTGACGATCTGGATGACGATCGGGGTCGACGTGCCCAGCACGGCGTCCCACTCGGCCACGGCCGCATCGATCGAGCGACGCAGTTCCACGGGGGAGGCCCCGCGGCGAGCGTGCGCGGTGAGACGCAGCGTGTTCTCGTTCTTGACGCGGAAGCCCGCGACGTCCACGGACACGACGTCCGGGTTACGGGTGATGGCCTCTTCGAGGACCTGCGCCGCGACCTTCACGTCGAGCGTGACGCCGCCGCCGCTCGGAGCCTTCCGCGAGGAGGCCTCGTCGATCCGCAGCAGCGTGCCGGTGTGGCCGCGCCCCTGGCGGAAGACGAACCACAGCAGGCTCACGATGAGCAGCACGGCCGCGACGGCCGCCACCCAGAGGATCCATGGCTGCGCGTCGAGCGCGTCGGTCGCGGGACCGACGGCGCTCTCTGCTCCGTCGCTGATCGTCGACTGCGCGTCGGGCAGCAACGCCCCGACGGACACGGCGGCTCCGGCCGCCAGGACGACGAGTCCTGCGACGAAGACGAACAGACGGTTGAGGAATCGGTTGGTGGAGTTCATCAGCCCACGGTTCCCTTCTCGGACAGCCGCACCGTTGCGCGCAGCGCCGGTCGGTAGTCGTAGGTGGCGAGTTCCGCGTCGACCGCCTCCTGGATCTCCCGGGTGTTCAGCGTGCGACCGCTCGTCCGCGTGATCTCCACGCGGGCACGACGGGCGCCCACGCTGACGGTGACCTGCGACGGGTCGACGTCGCCGGCGTACGACGCGGTGTTCGCGAGCGACTGTGCGATCACGCGGTCGTCCACAATGGCGGCGGTGCGATCGATCGTCGCGCCCCGGCGCCCCCGGCGGGCCGGGGCGAGGGACATCACGATCAGGACCAGGCCGACGACCGCGACCACGGCGCCGAGGGCGACGAGGAGCGGGGCCGGTGCTGCCGCCGCGCTGAGGACGGCGGTGACCGCGTCCTGCGGGGCGACGAGGAGCGCCGGCTGACCGATCGCGGCGAGGACCGACTCGGTTCCGAGCCAGGCCAGAACCACAACGAGCACGATGGCGATGGTGATCGCGAGGCCGGAGCGCGGCGAGTGCGTCTCGCGACGAACCACGCGGCGGTAGAGCGCCGGGTTGCTCATGACACTCTCCTTCGTTCATCGAGCTGTGCGCCGGTGATGTGCAGGTCGACGCGGGTGATGGTGGATCCGGTGAGGTGCAGGCACCGTTCGCGAATGGTGGACTGTGCGCGTGAGAGGCGTTCGAGGACCGTGCCGTGGCGCCGGGCGTCGACCCCGAGGGGGGAGACGTGGATCGGTGCGCTCGCGATGACCGTGAGGTCGCCGCGGGCGTCGGAGAGGTCGACGGACACCTCCGACGCCCGCACGCCGAGCTCCTCCGCGGTGACGGCCGACACGACGCGACGCACGGCCCGGGAGCTGATCGTGTTGCGACCACGCACGGCCTGCTGGGCCGTCACCGCCGCGGTCACGACGACCGCCGCCCGCGGAGGGCGTCGGCGACGCTGCGCAGGTCGAGCTTGCCTTCGAGCACGCGTCCGACGCCGTAGCCGACGAGGACGAACAGGGCGACGAGGACCATGCTCCAGAACCCGAACGCGACGGCCGCGAGCGCCAGCACGGCCCCGATCAGCATGCCCCGGTCGGTGGCGCTCACTGGACGCGGCTCTCGTCGGCGTCGTCGTTGTCGTCGGACGGGATGAAGACGTCGGAGACGGTGACGTTCACCTCGGTGACGTCCATGCCGACGACGTTCGCGATCGCGTCCGTGACGCTGCGACGCACGTCGTCGGCGACGCGCTGGAGGTCGACGGGGTACTCGGCGACGATCGTGATGTCGGCGGCGACCTGCTTCTCACCCACCTCGACCGAGACGCCCTGGCCGCGGTCCTGCGCGTTGATGGCGTTGCGGATGGCGCCGATGGCACGGGCCGCTCCGCCGCCGAGGTCGTGCACGCCGGGGACCTCACGGGCGGCGATGCCGGCGACCTTCTGAACGACGCCGTCGGCGATCGTGTTCTTGCCGGTGGCGGTCGTCGCGGCGTAGGTCGTGGTGTCGGTGACGTTCGACATGGTGTTTCTCCTTCTGGGTGTTTCTCGGGTGGCGCAGGTCGGGTGCCCGGCTGCGGTAGCCCTGCTGTGTGCCGGGCGACATCAGTAAGACGCATTCATAGGCATGAACCTCACGTTCACTCAGCGAACTCACATGTTGCTGTTCCCGATGCGCAGATTTCGGATATTCGAGGTGGTTGCGTCAACGACGCAGAGTGTCTCGCGGGTGCTCGCCGAAGCGGGAGCGGTAGGCGGCCGAGAACCGGCCGAGGTGGCCGAAGCCCCACTGCTGGGCGACCGCCGCGACGGTCGTCTCGTCGGTCGAGAGGCCGGCGAGGGCCGTGTGCGTCCGGTCGAGTCGGATGTCTCGCAGGTACGCCGTCGGCGACGTGTCGAGGTGCCGGTTGAGGTGATGTTGCAGGGTCCGCGTGTGCAGCCCGGCGGCTCGCGCTGCGTCGGCCGGGGTGACGGGTTCGTGAGCGTGGTGGTGGAGGTATTCGAGCGCGAGACGTGTCCGGGCGAGGGACGGTTCCCGGAGAACGGGAGGCACGTCGATCCCGAACCACGGGAACAGCTGCAGGAACGAGCGGGCGAGGGACCGCTGCGCGGCGAGCCGCAGGATCGGCGACGCGACGGGGCTCACGAGATCCTCGGTGGCCGCCGATACGGCGACCCGCCATTGCGCGATCCCGTCGTCGCTCGGCATCGCGTCATGGTCGAACGACACGGCCTGTGCGGGCCCGGCGTGGAACTCCGTCGCGATGTCCTCGAGGAACGCCGGGGCGAAGTGGACGAGGTTCTGGTGGTGCGGCCCGAAGGAGAAGGCGAACCTCTGCTCGGAGGGAAGGAGGAACGGCGTCGTGGCCTTCAGGGACGTCGGGTGGTTGCGGCGGGTGAGCTCACCGCCTCCGGATCGGAACCACGAGACGACGTAGTCGCGCAGGTGGGGGACCTCTCCGCTGAGGTGTCCCGTGAGAGTGGAGGTCCGGAGGGAGACACGGTCGTCGCCGACGGAGGCGTAGCGGAACGAGAACGGTTCGGTCCCGCGGTGCACGGCGAAGCGCTGGCCGTCGTACGCGTCCTGGTAGGTCTGACGGGCTTCGTCCACGTCCTCACCGACGACGGTGGACCGTGCGAGCGGTGCCTCGCTCGTGATCGACGAGGCGGTGGCGCCGGTCGTCGGGTCGGTGTCGGGTTCTCGGTCCGTTTCGGGTTCGGGTGCGAGGAAATAGTGCTGCATGGTCGTCCTTGGTGGGAAAGGGGGCCTGTCGTGGCACGAGGCGGGCCCCCAGGGCCCCGCCGCTTTCCGTGTCACTACAGAGACGAACCGTGAGCAGGATTCGTCACGGATCACGCACATATTCGTCACCGCGTTTCGCGCGGATTCACCCCAGAACGCGTCACAGCACGCGAGTGCGCACGGATGCCGTCGACCCGACCGACGCGACGACCGGGAAGATCACCGGTCTCGGTGGGCAGGATGACCGACTGCCCGCCAGAGGAGCACTCGGACTCGATGTCAGATGTGGCTGCGCGGCGGCGCGGTCTTCCCGGTCGTCGAGTTCGGTTCCGCGGTGAAGACGAGGCCGGAACCGCTGTTGGCGGAGGTCGTGAGGATGATGAGCCACTCGCGGTTGATGGCCGGCAGGCGGCGGTGGTCGTAAGCGAAGTAGAGGGGAATGGACGCGTCCATCCACACGCTCGACCGCCCGTTCCCCACGGTGGGATCGTCGGTCCAGGAGAAAAAGAAGCTCTCGTGACGCCGGAGCTTGTTCCCGATCACGATCTGCAGGTGGGCGAGAGTGCGGTCCTCGATCGTGATGTCGAGCTCCGCGTCGGCGTAGACCAGTTTTCCCATGCGGACTCGTCTCCGATTCGTGACCGGACGAATGCACGTGGCAGGAAGCCGGCCGCCCGGCCGGGCTCAGACTGTCAGCGTCCTGTCATGAAGTCCACAGACCCGGACGGATGCACAGGGAGCGACCTACAGGTCGTAGCCGTCGAGGCCGAAGGGCTCGGAGACGTCGCCGGTGTCGCGCTCGTCCTCTTCGACCTCGGATTCCTCTAAGATCACGGGCAGTCCCGGAGAGACGAGGACCCAGATCCGGCGGTTGCCGAACACGATGAAGTCGACGAACGCACCCCCTGCGTGGATGGCCGCGACCATCGCCTCTCGCAACTCCTCGACCGGGTGTCCCTGTGCCATGGTGTAGGACTTCGTCCCGACGGTCGCTGTATAGCGCTTCACGATGTCCCCATTTCGTCGCGAGTAACGCTAGCGGCCCCCGATGCGCGATGTCGAGCGGGTCGATCTCCCAGCGCCCCGACGGCGGGGCGATCTGCGTGGAGTCGCTGAGGGCAAGCCAGGCGTTTTCCGAGCGGGAGTCCCTATCCTGAGGGGATGACACGCACCGTCGACCCCTCGTCCGACTGCCATAATTCCCGCGCCCGGGTGACCCCGGGCGCGCTCCACTGCCCGCAGGAGGTCGGCCGATGAACGGCGACCTCCTTCTGAACATCGGCCTGGTGGTCCTCTTCGTCCTGATCGGCGGGGTCTTCGCCGCCACCGAGATGGCGCTCGTCACGCTCCGCGAGAGTCAGGTGAACGGCCTGGCTCAGCGCGGGAAGCGCGGCGAGAAGGTCGCAGGCCTCGCCCGGAACCCCAATACGTTCCTCTCAGCGGTGCAGATCGGCGTCACCGTGGCCGGATTCGCGTCCGCCGCGTTCGGTGCCTCGTCGATCGCGCCGTTCGTCTCACCGTTGTTCATCGCGTTGGGTCTCAGCGAGCAGGCCGCGTCGACCGTCGCGACGCTCGTGCTCACCCTGGCGATCGCTTACCTCTCGCTCGTGCTCGGGGAGCTCGCCCCGAAGCGCCTCGCGATCCAGCGCAATGCACAGTTCGCCTACGCCGTCGCGCCCGTGCTCAGCCGCTTCGCCACGCTCATGCGGCCCGTGATCTGGCTGCTCTCGATCTCCACGAACGCGGTCGTCCGGCTGCTCGGCGGAGACCCGAACAAGTCGAGCGACGAGCTCTCCGACGAGGAGCTGCGCGACATCGTCACGAGCCACGAGGGGCTGCCCGAGGACGAGCGCCGCATCCTCGACGACGTGCTCTCCCTGCGTGACCGCCAGATCAGCGAAGTCATGCGGCCGCGTCCCGAGGTCGTGGCCCTCGACGGCGCCGGCACGATCGCCGAGGCCGTGGAGCGCGTCCAGGACCAGCCGTTCTCCCGCTACCCCGTGGTCGACCAGTCGATCGACGACATCACCGGTTTCGTGCACGTCCGCGACCTCTTCGACGCCGCGTCGGTGGACGCCTCCCGTCCGCTCAACACGGTGTCCCGCGACATCCCGTACCTGCCGGCGAGTGCGCGCGTGCTCCCGACGCTCACGGGGATGCGCGCCAAGAACCAGCAGATCGCGGTCGTCGTGGACGAGTACGGCGGAACCGACGGCATCGTCACGCTCGAGGACCTCGTGGAGGAGGTCGTCGGTGAGATCTTCGACGAGTACGACACGGACCTCGCTCCGAGCGCGCTCGCCGAGGACGGCGGTCTCGTGGACGGCCGACTCAACCTCCAGGACTTCGAGGAGGCCACGGGCCTCGACGTCCCTCGCGGCACGTGGGACACGGTCGCGGGCTTCGTCCTCGAACGCCTCGGCCGCCTCGCGACCGTGGGCGACACCGTCGAGCTCGAGGGCGCGACGATCCAGGTCACGGCGATGGATCGCCGCCGCATCTCGGAGCTCCTCGTCACGAAGACCCCGGCCGCCGATCCGGACGCCCCGTCCGACGTGAACGAGCCGGACTCGCCCGCTTCCGCCTGACCGCACCCCCACCTCCCGTGAGGTGTCGCATTCTGTCGCCTGATCGGTCGGTGAGGCAACAGATTGTGACACCTCACGGACGTTCGTCGGGTCATCGGCGGAGGTGCATGGGGCGATCGGCCGGTCGAGCGCTCACGCGGCGGTGAGTGCCTCCTCCGTGCTGTCCTGGCTTCCAGCATCGAGACCGCGGTCGATCACGCGGCGGAGGGCGAGCCACAGGCCGACGCCGACGAGGAGCATGACGACCTCCGTGAGGGTGAGGGCCCAGATGATGCCGGCGAGCCCGAACCACAGGTTGCCGAGGATCACCACGGGTATGAAGAGAACACCCTGCGTCACCGACATGACGGCGGCGGGAACGGCCCGCCCCGTTGCCTGGAAGAACGAGATGAGGAGACCGACGAAGCCGTGCGCGACCATCGCGACGAGCTGGGCCGTGAGGACCGTCACCCCGGTCGCACGCACCCCGGTATCACTCGAGAAGACCGAGACCACGTGTTCACCGAAGCTGATGAGGAGGACCGACGCGAGTACGCCGATGCCTCCCACGACGATCGCCGAGGTGCGGAAGGCGCCGCTGAGCCGCGACCGATCTCCCTTGCCGTACGCGTAGGCGAGCAGGGGTAGTACGCCGAGCGTGATGCCCATGAGTAGGAACTCCGGCACCTGCGCGATGCGCACGGCGACACCCATGGCAGCGATAGCGCCGTCCCCGTATACGACGGCGAGGTTGTTCAGCACGAGCGCCGTCACGATGAGGAAGCCGGACTGCATCAGCTCGCTCGCGCCCACGCCGAGCACGGGGCGCAGGATGCGCGGCGCGAGGGTGAACCATCGCGGGGAGACTCTCAGATTCTCGCTGTGGCGTGCGAGCCACACGGCGAAGTACGTTACGACCACGACGTTGGCGAGGCCGACAGCGAGGGCGGCTCCGGCGACGCCCCAGCCGAGTACCAGGACGAAGAGGACGTCGAACACGACGTTGGCGACCGTCGATGCGATGATCGCGACGAGCACTTGCCGTGCAGCGCCTTCGGCCCGTACGAGCTGCTCGAGGCAGAATGCGGCGGCGAGCACGGGGACGAACGCGAGCAGGACGCCGACGAAGGCGCGTGTCGCGTCGGCGGCGTCCGCATCGGCGCCGAGCAGTGCGACGAGCGGATCGAGCAGCGCGAGCCCGATCACACCCAGGACGAGCCCCACGATGGCGGCACCCCACACCGAGAAGGCCCCGACGTGCTTGATGTCGTCGGCGGCGCGCGGATCGTTCTCGGATGCCCCGAGCAGTCGCGAGACGAGTGCGCCACCTCCCGTACCGAACACCCCGCCGACGCCCATGACGAGCCCGAGCACGGGGGCACCGAGCGTCACCGCGGCGAGGAGGGCTGTGTCGTGGAGGGACCCGATGAAGCCGGCGTTGATGACGTTGTAGACGGCGCCCACGATCATCGCGGCGACCATCGGGATGCACAGGTGGACGAGGGCGCTGAGGATCGGCGCCGACGACAGGTACCAGCGGTTGTCCCGGTCGGGACGGACGGCGGGGATCGTGGGCGTGGTGTTGCGGGGTTCGGTGCTCATGGCTGCTCCTTTCCGGGCAGGCTGGCGCGCGCCGGCGACTGTCGGCGCGCGGAGGCGCGCGAGGGCGCGCCGAGGATCGCCGCGGGTGTCCCGGTGCTCGGGCGCGGCGAGACCGTGAGTGGCACGGCGAGTGCTCGCCGTGGCCCGATCAGCGGGGAGCCGGGTTATGACGTGCCGGGCTCAGCGGCGGGGCTGGGGGAGTTCGGCCGTGATCTTCTTCAAGAGGGCGAGGAGCGTTGCGCGCTCGTCGCCGTCGAGGGGGGCGAGTATGGCGTCGTCGGTCGCGGCCATGGCGTCCTCGAAGCCGGAGATGAGTTCGGCCCCCGCGGGGGTCGCGTACACGCGTTTGCGGCGTTCGTCTCCGTCCTCGGTGCGGCGCTCGACGAGGTCGCGGCGTTCGAGACCCTGGAGGAGGCTCGAGACGCTCGCGGCGCTCGTGCGACTGACCGCGGCGATGTCTCGTTGGATGGAACCGGGATTGTCGACGAGATATCCGAGGACGAAGGCCTGTTCATGGCTGAGCTCTCGGGCGCGGATCCAGTCCTCACCGGACTTTTTCTGGGCCCATCCGATCCAGCGGACGAGCTCGAGACTGCTGGTGAATTCCGGTTCCTTCATGGTTAGAAACCTAACTGTTAGATATCAAACTGTCAACAGGCCGGCCGCGATCGAATGCGGGAGGGGGTTCGGGTGGGCTCAATGAGTGCGAGATTGTGCCAGGCGGTCGAGCCACTCGCCCAGGAGGAGGCGTTCCGCCGGGGAGAGAGTGCCTGAGTCGTCGAGGTGTGCGGAGAGTGTGACCGCGGCTGTTGCGGCCGTCATGGGCGCGGCGGGGACGTCCGACGCCGTGATCGCCGCGATCGCGGCTTCGCGGGCGATGGGCGCGATGTCCGGGTCGCGTTCCTCATCCGGCGTATCGAGCAGCGTGAGGGTGACTCCGAGCGCGGTCGCGCGGAGCACTCCGACGGCATGCTCCTGACTCACGCGCAGGCGGCCGGCGCGTGCGGCGCGGTCGATCTTCGCGCGCAACAGGTCCTGTCCTTCGGTGAGCGACGGCGACGGTGTCGGATCCGCGTTCACGATCCGATACAGGGCCGGGTGGTGCAGTCCGAACTGGACCGCGTCGTTCCAGCCCTCCCGGAGGTCGTCGACCGGATCGGCGACCGGCGCGCGAGTGCCCTTCCGCTCCACCCAGTCGGCGAAGCCGCGTTCAGCAGCCGCCGCGAGGAGCCCGCGCATGTCGCCGAAGAGCCGATAGATGGCCGGGGCCTGTGCGCCGGCCCGGGCCACGACGGCGCGTGTCGTGACGGCGTCCGTGCCACCCTCGTCGAGAAGCTCGAGCACCGCGGACAGGATACGTTCGCGGGTCGATTCTCGCTCGTCGGAAACCATGTTCACATGCTACCCAATCGGTGGTAGCGTCGCTATTACGCCGCTAACAGATGCGCGTTAGCGCCGATAACAAGAGAGGGTCGGGACATGATCGTCATCACAGGAGCCACCGGACGATTGGGCGGGGCGGTCCTTCGGGAGCTGCTCGCCCGCATCCCCGCGGACGAACTCGGAATCAGCACCACCTCGCCCGGAGCGCTGCAGGAGGCCGCCGATCGCGGTATCCGCGTCCGCCGCGGCGACTACGACGATCCGGCCTCGCTCGCCCACGCCTTCGACGGCGCCGACCGCGTTCTGCTCGTGTCGGCCCCGCGGATCGGCGAGGCGGCCACCACGGCGCACCGGATCGCGATCGACGCGGCCCGTGACGCCGGGGTCGACCGGCTGTTCTACACGAGCCACGTCGGCGCCGACGCCCTCTCCCCCTTTCCTCCGGCCGTGACGCACGCCGCGACCGAGGTGATGCTCCGCGAGAGCGGTGTTCCGTTCACCGCGGTGCGCAACGGCTTCTATGCGGATACCCCGGTCCGCCTCGTCCAGGACGCCGTCGCGCAGGGTGAGTTGCGACTGCCGGCGGACGGTCCGGTGTCGTGGACGACGCATGACGACCTCGCACCCGCGATCGCCGCGCTCCTGCTCGATCCCGCGATCGACGACACCGTCGTGAACCTCACGGCGAGAGCTGCCGTGGACGCTGACGGACTCGCCGCGATCGCTTCGACGATCGCAGGCCGTCCGATCCCGCTCCGCCGTGTCGGTGACGAGGACTACCGCGCGGCGCTGCTCGCGGACGGCGTGCCCGAGGTGGGCGCCCACATGTCGCTCGCGATCTTCCAGGCCGCGCGACAGCGGCGCTTCGGGATCGTAGATCCGAGGCTCGAGTCGCTCATCGGCCGCCCGTCCCGCACGCTGGAGGATGTGGTCACGGCAGTCGTCGGCGGCTGACCGTCTCCGCCGCGGAGACGCTCCAGCGAGCGTGCGCCGTTCCCCGAGCGCACCGATCGGCGCCGGCTCCGGAAGGGGGATGCTTCGACACGCTCAGCGACCGAGTGGGCTGCAGTGCGTGACCGTCAGCGGCCGATGGGGCGCTGCTTCCCTGCCTCGGCCCCGTGCTCGGCCTCGAAGGCGCGGAGGCGGCGCGTCGCTCTGAGGGCGCGGACGGCGCTGATCGCCGCGAGCGCCAGCGAGACACCCGCGAGGAGCCAGGCCAGGAGAGGATCGTTCGCCTCGCCGACGGCCCGGGCGATGCCGGAGGCCGCGATCAGGAGCGCGAGAACGGTCATCACGATCCCGTAGGTCCGATCGCGCGTGATCGCCATCCGCTGCTGGATCAGTGATGGCGTCGGATCGGACATGGTCCCGACGCTACCCGACCCCACCTCCCGTGAGGTGTCGCATTCTGTCGCCTGATCGGTCGGTGAGGCAGCAGATTGTGACACCTCACGGAGGTTAGGGGGCGGTGGTGAGTTCGATGAGGACGGCGTGCTGGGGGAAGAGGATGGGGCGCTGCAGGCCCACCGTCATCAGGGTGCGGCCCGAGAGGGTCACTCCGTCTTCTGCCCACGCGAGCGGCGACTGGCCCGGGCCGAGGATGCGCGGCAGCGGGTACGGCGCACGCACCGTGTATCGGCGCTCCGGGTCGAGGCCGGCGAACGTGAAGCGGCCGGGGGGGTGGGCGACGCCCGTCGTCACCTGGGTGAGCGCGAAGAGGGCCCACGAGCCGTCGGGCGAGACCGCGCCGCGCACGTCGAGCGCCGCGTCGGTCGTGTCGACGTGGACCGTGCGGGCGGTGTGGAACCGGTCGCGCCACTGCTTATGCGCCGTGATCCAGTCGCCCAGGTGGGCGCGCTCGGCTTCGCTCGCCTCGCGGATGTCCCACTCGACGCCGAAGTGCCCGAAGATCGCGCCGATGGCGCGGGTGTCGAGGCCGAGGGTGCGGCCGGTGGAGTGGGACGTGGGGCCGCTCACGTGCTCGCCCATGAGTTCCGGTGGGAGGAGCAGGCCGGTGTAGCGCTGGATGTCGAGGCGCTCGATGGGGTCGATGCAGTCGCTCGTCCACACGCGGTCGGTGTGCTCGAGGATGCCGAGGTCGATGCGCGCGCCGCCCGAGGCGCACGACTCGATCTCGAGCCCGGGGTGACGACGGCGCAGCTCCGCGAGCAGCGCGTAGAGCGCGGTCGTCGCCGTGTGGACGCCCGGCCCCCGCGTGGTGGATGACGCCCCGTCCACGACGTCGCGGTTGTGATCCCACTTGATGTAGGCGATGTCGAGCTCCTCGACGAGGGAGCTCATTCGCTCGAGCAGGTAGGCGGAGACCGCGGGGTTCGCGATGTCGAGCACGTACTGCTGGCGGCCGGGCAGAGGGGTGCGACCGGCGACGGCGAGCAGCCAATCGGGGTGCTCGCGGGCGAGGTCGCTGTCGAGGTTCGTCATCTCCGGCTCGAACCACAGCCCGAATTCGAGCCCGAGCGAGCGGACGTGATCCGCGAGCGGCCGGAGCCCGTCCGGCCAGATCGTCTCGTCGACGAACCAGTCGCCGAGGGAGGTCGTGTCGTCGCGGCGGCCGTGGAACCAGCCGTCGTCGAGGACGAAGCGTTCCGCGCCGATCTCCGCGGCCACGTCGGCGAGCTCCGCGAGGCTCGCGTAGCTCTGGTCGAAGTACACGGCCTCCCACGTGTTGAGCGTGACGGGTCGAGGGCGGGCCGGATGACTCGGCCGCGCGCGCACGTGCTCGTGCAGTCGGGCGGACAGTTCGTTGAGCCCGTCACCCCACGAGCCGTAGACGGTGGGCGTGGCGTACGACTCGCCCGGGGCGAGGACGACCTCGCCGGACTGCAGCAGTTCTCCGCCCGAGAGGAGCGTCTCGCCCGTCGGGCGCTTCTCGGCGCGCACGACGTGGTTGCCGCTCCAGCCGACGTGCATCGCGTGGGCGAGCCCGCGCTCGAACCCGAAACCGGGCTCGCCCGCGACGAGGAGGAGGGTCGCGTCGGCGCCCGGTCGGCCGCGGTGGCTCGAGCGCTCGTGCGTGCCGATCGTGAACGCGTGCCGCTGCGGGGACCGCTCGTGGAGGTGGCGCCCCGTGGTGTCGAGGATCTCGCGCGCGGACGGGGGGACCGGAAGGGTCACGACGAGTTCGTCGAGGGTGTACTCGTCGGCTCCCGCATTCCGGAGCTCGATCGTGCTCGTGACGACCCCACTCGCGCCGATCGCGATGCGGATGACGGCCGCGAGGTGCGCTCCCTCGTCCTCGGCGTGGACGACGGCGCTCGCCGCCTGCGTGTCCACCTCGAGGCCCGTGGTCCGGAGCGCTGGGGCGAAGTCGAGGCCGCCGGCGCGGTGGCCGCGCAGGCCCGGCCCGCCGAACCACCCGTCGGCGTTCTGCGGGATGAGGGCGAGGGGCGCGGGGTCGTCGAGCCCGCCGGACGCACGCTGTGGCACGGACGCCGTGACGAGATCGGAGAGCTCCGCGTCGGAGACGGGACCGAGGTCCTCGCCCCACCAGAGGATGGTCGGGAGGGCGGGGGCGAGGTCGATGACCAGGCTCGTCCCGCCGCGCCGGAGGTGGAGCGGTTCGCGTCGATGCATGACTTATTTCTATGGCAGAAAAAAAGTCGCGTCAAGTTGCGTCGACACGTCGGTCGACCGGCCCCGGTGCGGCATCATGGGCGGAGCGGCCGCTGCCGCGGAAGGGGGTCGATCGCATGGCGCAATCGCCGACGACGGGGCTCATCCCTTCGGCGCGCGAGCTGGCTCGCGAGATCCTCGTGAACGGGCCGGTGACGCGCAGCGCGCTCGGGCGTCGGCTGCAGTTGTCCCCCTCGAGCCTCACGCGGCTCGCCCGCATGCTCACCGACGCGGGCTTCGTCGTGGAGGGCGCGGAGATCGGCGACCGCGCGCTCGGTCGGCCCGTCCGCCCCCTCGACGTCCGTCTCGACCTCGGTGTCGTCGTCGGGGTCAAGCTCACGGGAGACGCCGTCACGGTGGTCGCGACCGATCTGCGCGCGAAGGTGCTGCGCCAAGCGGTACAGCCGATCACGGACCGGGAGCCGAGTGTCGTCGTGGCGCTCGTGCGGCGGGTCGTGGGGGAGGTCGCCGAAGGCGAGCGGCTCCTCGCGATCGGGGTCGGGCTCGGCGGCGTCGTCGATGCCGACGGTGTCGTCGTCCGCGCTCCGTACCTCGGGTGGAGCGGTGTGGCGTTGCGCGACCTGCTCGACGTGGACGACGGCACGCTCGTCGTGATCGAGAACGACCTGCTCGCTCTCACGCGGGCCGTGCACTGGTTCGGCGCGGGCCGCGGGCTGCGCGACTTCGCCCTCGTCACGGTGGGGGCGGGCGTCGGGTACGGGCTCGTTCTCGACGACCGGGTCGTGTCCCGGCCCGACTCGGGAGTCGGCCTCGCCGGACACATCCCGCTCGATCCCGCCGGTCCGGCGTGCGAACTCGGGCACCGGGGCTGCTCCTCCGCGATGCTCACGATCGGGGGCATCACCGGCGAGGTGGGGCGACGCCTCGGACGGGCCGTCGGCTATACGGAGGCGCTCGCTCTCGCGCGCGACGGTGACGCGGATGCGGCGCACGTCGTCGTGGCCTCGGGTGCCGCACTCGGTCGGCTCCTCGCGCTCGTCGCCAACCTCACGTCGGTGACCGAGATCGTCGTCTCGGGCGAGGGCGTCGCGCTGCTCGACGCGGCCGGGCCGGCTGTGCGCACGGCGCTCGACCGCGACCGCGATCCGCTCGCGTCTCCCGTTCAGCTCACCGTCGATCGGGCGGGCTTCGACGAGTGGGCGCGAGCCGCGGCCGCCTCCGCGATCCAGTCCCTCGTGCTCGGCGCCTGACAGCCCGGGGCCGAGGGTCGGGGGACAACACCTAGCGCAGGGAGCCGGCGACCCGAGCGCCGACCCCCTGCCCTCACATCACGAATGATGCGAGACCTCCTCGAGGAAACCGTATGGCGGCACCCTCGTGTCGGTCAAACAGTGGACATGGGACGTGCCACGTCACTACGTTGAGGAAGTTGCCCGTTCGCCCGCCGCCGTTCTGTTCACGGCGAGCACCGTGAAGAACGCGACGATGGCCAGCCCGCCGAGCCAGAACCAGATCGACGTGTCGATGCCCACGACCGACCGCTGGAACGTGCCGCACGAGGACGTGCCGGGGTCTGCGGCGTCGGCGCACCAGCCACCCGAGACGAACGGGAAGAGCAGCACGGTGACGACGACCGCGGCGAGCACGCCGGACAGCACGGCTCGAGCCGCCGGTCGTGGTCTGCGCGTCATGGCACCATGACAGCACTCGCTCCCTCTGCGGGGAAGAGTCCGGAGCCGATGGATACCGAGTCGTGACCGGCCCTCCGAGCCTGCGCCCCGCGCGCCGGTACCACTGCGCGCAGAGGATGACGATGATCGCCGCGTCGATCGCGTCGCCTCCGTAGTACATGAGGAGCGCACCCTCCCGTGCTTCCGGGCCCGAGACGCCGACCGGCGGGTTCGCGTAGAGGACCTTCGCGAGGATCCCGTGCCCCGCCAGAGCGACGAGGAGAACAGCGGTGCGGAGCGGGAAGCCGGCGCGGTGCGGTGACGGATCCACCGGGATGATCGACGCGGTGAAGACGTATCCGGCCACGAGGAAGTGGAGCATCACGAGCAGATGGACGAGCGGGCTCTGCTGCATCGCACCGAACAGCGGGGTGACGTGGAGTGCCCACAGCCCTCCGAGGTTCAGGGTCAACGCGGTGACAGGCGCCGACGCGATGCGCGCCGGTCGACTCGACAGCAGGCGCGAGAGTCGGCGCGCCACATCCACGTGCAGGCAGCGCAGCGCCAGGGTGATCGGCGCCGCGCTCACGAGGAGGAGCGGGGAGAGCATTCCCACGAGGAGGTGGGTCCACATGTGCGGTACGAAACCGGTGTGGGAGGCGGCGGCGAGTGGTCCGACGAAGCCCGCGGCGGCGGCGAGCACACCCCCGCACCAGAGAACGCCGCGATACCGGGGCCATTCGACGCCTCGACAGCGCAGCAGGGCGATTCCGCGGAGGTAGAGGATCAGGGCGAGCGCGAACGGAAGGATCAGGACGGCATCGACGCCGCCAGGGGAGACTCCGGAGCCGTGATCGTGCACCGTCTCACGCCGCCGTGATCGTGCGGCGCCGCGTTCGGACGGTGAGCGCGATACCCGTCACGAGGAGGACTCCTGCGACGACGTTCCAGGTCACGTCGTAGACGAGCAGTTCGGGCACGTAGCGGATCTGGTGGATGCCGAGCAGCTTGTGTTGGACGAGACCGTCATACAGCTGGAAGCCTCCAGCCCCCACGAGAACGCCGCCCCACCAGCGGACCGGCCAGAACGCACCTCGACGCCGGAGGTCCGCGAGCATGAACAGGCTCCCGACCGTCGCGATCCAGCTGAGCGCGTGGAAGAACCCATCGGACACGAGCCCGATGTCGGAGGTCGAGCGGTCGTAGAAGTGATGCCAGTGGAGGAGCTGATGGAACACGGTCTCGTCGATGAAGGCGATCAGACCGATCCCGAACAGCACACCCGACCAGAGAGTGCGGGACGCGTATCGCGCCCTCGCTGCGGGATCGGTGTCCGTGGTCCCGGGCGTCGTCGATCCAGCAGATGCCGACATGGGTCCCCTTCCTCGTTTTCATTCGCCAGACCTCCACTGCACACCACGGAGGGCCGCGCTTCGCCCGCTTGACAGCGTGCGTCGCCCGGTCGTGCTGATGGGTCGGTGAGGGACGCCATCGAGCGCAGGGAGGTGATCCTGCGCTGCGCTCAGGCGCGGAGAGCACTCACGGCGTGCTCGAGCGCCCGGGGCACCGCGCGGAAGTAGGCCCAGCGGCCGCGCTGCTCGCGCGTGACGAGCCCGGCCTCGACGAGCTGCTTCATGTGGTGGGAGACGGTGGGCTGCGAGAGGGCGACCGGGTCGGTGAGGTCGCAGATGCACGCCTCGCCCCCGCCGGCCGCAGAGATGAGGGAGAGGAGTCGTACTCGCGTCGGGTCGCCGAGCGCCTTGAAGACGCGGGCCACGCGCTCGGCGTCGTCGCGGTCGATCACGCCGTCGACCGGCGGGGCGCAGCAGGCGGCGGTCGGAGCGAGGACGAGCTCGGAGGTCATCGCCCCAGTGTGGCACGTCGTATTGACAGGTGTCGATATGACGACCACAGTCGAAGAATGGACATCTCCCGCGCGGACTCCGCTGCCCCGACCCTCCCCGTCGTCGTCATCGGCGCGGGCCCGCAGGGGCTCGCCGCCGCCGCGCACCTCGTGGAGCGAGGCGTTCCCGTGCTCGTGCTCGAGGCCGGCGACGGGCCGGCCGGGGCCGTTGCCGAGTGGGGACACGTCCGGCTGTTCTCCGGGTGGCCCGAGCTCGTCGACGCGGCGGCGGCGCGGCTCCTCGAACCCACCGGATGGGAGCGCCCGACGGCCGGCTACCCCACGGGCGCGCAATGGATCTCGTCCTACCTCGCCCCGCTCGCCGACGCGCTCGGCGAACGGGTCCGCTACGGCGCGCGCGTCGCCGGGGTCTCGCGCCGCGGCCGCGACCGCCTCGTCGACGCCGATCGCGGCGCGCAGTCTTTCACGGTGCACGTCGACGGACCGGACGGCGCCGAGGAGCGCCTCGACGCGCGTGCCGTGATCGACGCGTCCGGCACGTGGGACACCCCCAACCCCGCGGGGGCCGACGGGCTCCCGGCGCTCGGCGAGCGCGCCGCGGCCGATCGGCTCGAGTACCGCATCCCCGACCTCCGCCGTCGCGACGGTTTCGCCGGCTCCCACACGGTCGTCGTCGGCTCGGGGCACTCGGCGCTCACGGCTGTCATCGCTCTCGCGCGCATCGCCCGGCGTACCCCGCGCACGACCGTCACGTGGGTGCTGCGTCGCGGATCGGCCGCCACCACGTTCGGGGGCGGGACCGCGGACGAGCTGCCCGAGCGCGGCCAGCTCGGCATCACGGCCAAGGAGATGGTGGACGCGGGGCTCGTCACCCTCGTCACCGGCTTCCGGGTCGAGCGGATCGCCCGATCCGGCGACGCCACGGTGCTCGTCGCGGAGGACGGCCGGGAGCTGCCGCCCGCGGATCGCGTCCTCGTCCTCACCGGGTTCCGGCCCGACCTGTCGTTCCTCTCCGAGCTGCGGCTCGAGCTCGACGCCACCCTGCAGGCGCCCGTGCGCCTCGCGACGGAGGTGGACCCGAACCTGCACTCGTGCGGATCCGTGCGGGCCACGGGGGCCGCGGACCTCGCGCACCCCGAGTCGGACTTCTATCTCGTGGGGGCGAAGTCGTACGGCCGGGCCCCGACGTTCCTCGCCATGACGGGGTACGAGCAGGTGCGTTCCGTGGTCGCAGAACTCGCCGGGGACCACGGGGCGGCCCAGCGGATCGATCTGCAGCTTCCCGACACCGGGGTGTGCGGCGGGGCCGGGCTCTTCGATTCGACGGGGGCCGGGATCGGCGCCTCGTGCTGCGCCGTCCCCTCCGTGCAGAGCGTGGAGATCGGGCGGGCGCCCGCCGTCGTCTAGCATCTCGACGGGTCAGCGCGCGAGCAGTGTCTCCTCGATCTTCGTGGCGACGGCCTCGCGGAGAGGGCGCACGGCGTCCGCATCCCACGCCGCCGGGTTCGGGAACGACCACTCGAGCACCTCGCCCCTGGGAGTCGAGGGGAGCGCGAGTCCCGGCTTCATGAGCACGACGATGTCCGCCTCCTCGAGGTCCTCCGTCGTGACCGCACGCGGAGTCCGACCCGAGATGTCCTTCCCGAGTTCGGCAACGGTGGCCGCAACGGCCGGGTTCACGACGTCGGAGGGCGACAGCCCCGCGGAGGTCGCCGTGTAGCGGTCGTCCGCGAGGTATTCGAGTAGCGCCGCTCCCAGCTGGGAGCGCCCGGCGTTGTGCTGGCAGATGAACAGGACGGTGGGCTTGTCGCTCATGGTTCGCTTTCGTTCGGTGGGAGGATCGCGACTTTCAGGACGCGGCGAGCCGCGGTGCCAGATCCGAGATGCGTCGCTGCAGCTCGGCGTAGGTGGTGTCGAACGCGGCGGCGGTGCCGAGTCGAACCGGGTCCGGGATCGACCAGTGGAGGTTCCCGGTGGCGCCCAACTCCTCGTGGGCGTTGTCGCAGACGGTGATGACGAAGTCGGTGGGGGAGCGCACCTCGGCGAGGGCGTGCGGCGCCTCGTCCGTGAGTGCGAGGTCGTGGCGGCCGGCAGCGGCGACGGCCCCTGGGTCGATGCGGTCGGCCGGGCGCGTGCCGCCGGAGGCGCTCGGGATGCTCGAGTGCTGCTGCCAGAGGGCGGCGGCCAGCTGCGATCGGGCGGAGTTCGCGGTGCAGACGAAGACCACGCGATCCGCTCGAGCGGAGGCACCGGGTGTGAGGCCTCGGAGGCCCTCGCTCGCGAGGTGCACGTAGCTGCGCCGCTTGTCCGCCTCGGAGCGGGAGCGGGAGACGAGCCCCACCGACTCGAGCACGTTGAGGTGATGGGTCACGAGGTTGGCCGGCATCCCGAGCGCGATGCGGATCTCGGTGGGGGAGAGGTCCCCGAGCGTCAGGAGGTCGACGATGTGGAGTCGTGCGGCGTCGCCGAGAGCGGCGTGCGTCGCCGCGCGCCGTTCCGTCTCATCAGTTCGCTCAGTGTTCATTGTCTCAATATTGACTGAACTGACTCGATCGGTCAAGATGAATCCGACATGAACGCACCCCACGCCGCAGCCCCCGTCCGTCCGCACCTCGCCCGCCGTCTCGGGGCCGAACTCCTCGGGACGGCGCTCCTGCTCACGGTCGTCGTGGGGTCGGGGATCGCGGCGTCGACCCTCTCGCCCGACGACGTCGGCCTGCAGCTCCTCGAGAACAGCACGGCGACGGCCCTCGGTCTCGCGGTGCTCATCCTCATGTTCGGACCGGTGTCCGGGGCGCACTTCAATCCCGTCGTCACGCTCGCGGACGCCGCCCTCGGGGCGCGACGAGGTACCGGACTGCCGCTCCGCGACGTGCTCCCGTACCTCGCGGCGCAGGTGGCCGGCGCGATCGCGGGCACGGTCCTCGCGAACGTCATGTTCGAGGTGCCCACGCAGATCGCGACGACCGAGCGCGCCACCGGAGGGCGACTGATCGGTGAGATCGTCGCGACCGCCGGACTCGTGTTCCTCATCGTCGCCCTCGCACGATCGGGCCGCGGCGCGGTCACGGCGGCCGCCGTCGGCGCCTACATCGGCGCCGCCTACTGGTTCACGAGTTCCACTTCGTTCGCGAACCCCGCGGTGACGATCGGTCGCATGTTCAGCGACACCTTCGCCGGCATCACGCCCGGATCCGCGCCGCTGTTCATCCTCATGCAGATGATCGGCGGCGCGATCGGGCTCGCCGTCGTGGTCCTCCTCTACCCCGATGCCTCCCGCCGTGCGAGAGACATCGTCGTCCCGACCTCCGTCAACGCCACCCTGTGAAAGGCACCCCATGCACCTCCTCGTGATCGGCGGAAGCGACGCCGGAATCTCCACGGCACTGCGCGCCCGCGAACTCGACCCGTCCGTCGACGTCACCGTCGTGGTCGCGGACGCGTACCCGAACTTCTCCATCTGCGGGATCCCCTACTTCTTCTCTCGTGAGGTGCAACCGTGGCAGTCGCTCGCGCATCGCACGCACGCCGACCTCGAGGCGACGGGTATGCGGCTGCGGCTCGACACGCTCGCGACCGGCATCGACGTGGGCGGTCGGCGACTGACCGTGCGTGACGCCGCCGGTGACGAGTCGGCCATCGCCTACGACGAGCTCATGGTGGGAACCGGTGCCTCGCCGTCGACCGCGGGCATCGCGGGTCTCGACGAACTCGGTCCGGCCGACGGTGTGCACCTGCTGCACTCGATGGGCGACACCTTCGCGCTCGAGCGCTACCTCGACCAGCATCAGCCGGAGTCCGCGATCATCGTGGGCGCGGGCTACGTCGGACTCGAGATGGCGGAGGCGCTCACCGTGCGCGGGCTGCGGGTGGCGCAGCTGCAGCGCGGCCCCGAGGTGCTCTCGACGCTCGACCCGGAGCTCGGAGCCCTCGTGCACGACGAGCTCGACCGCCACGGCGTCGACGTCGTCACCGACACGCGCGTCGAGAGCGTCGGCCGCGTCGACGGCGCGCTCACGGTGTCGGGTTCGCAGAACGGGGAGCCGTTCTCGCGCTCCGCCGAACTCGTGCTCGTCGTGGTAGGCGTTCGGCCCAACACGAGCCTGCTCACGGAGGCCGGCGCCAGCGTCGGCGCGGGAGGGGCGGTCGTCGTCGACGAAACCATGCGGACCGGACTGCCCAATGTCTGGGCGGCGGGCGACGGCGTCGTCACGCACCACCGGTTGCTCGGCGTCACCTATCTGCCCCTCGGCACGACCTCGCACAAGCAGGGCCGGGTCGCCGGGGAGAACGCGATCGGTGGCGATGCGCGCTTCGCGGGGAGCCTCGGCACGCAGGTCGTGAAGGTGTTCGACGTGGTCGCGGCCCGCACCGGACTCCGCGATCACGAGGCGCTCGCAGCCGGTCTGCAGCCGCACAGCGGCACCGCGATCGCGGACGACCACAAGCGCTACTACCCGGGCGCGACGCCCATCAGCATCCGCATCACGGGCGACACCGGCGACGGTCGTCTCCTCGGCGCCCAGCTCGTGGGGACGCGGGGCGCGGAGATCTCGAAGCGCGTCGACACGTATGCCACGGCTCTCCACCACGGCATGACCGTGGAGGCGATGAGCGACCTCGACCTGTCGTACACGCCGCCCCTCGGCTCGCCGTGGGACGCAGTGCAGGTCGCGACCCAGGCCTGGACCCGGGACCTGCGGGCCACACGCGTCCCGGCCTGACCCGCGCGTCGCGCCTCCCGCCGCCCCTTTCCTCCCTCCCACGGAGTGGACGCGAATCGTCGCCTTGGGCTCAGCGAAGCGACGTTTTCGCGTCCACCCCGTAGAGACGGATTTGTCGGGTGGTCGCGAAGTGTCGTTCCGGAGTGCGTGAGGCGACGTTTCGCGTCCACCTGACGGGAATCGCGAGTCGCGCTGATCGGAATGGCGAGACGCGGCCGGCCGGGTTTGCCGGGTCTGGCGGGTGGTCCACCGGGTGGGCGCGATGTGTTGTTGCGGCGTGCCTGAGGCGACGATTCGCGTCCATCTGGTGGTGGAGTCTCTCCGGAGTGGTCGCGAAGTGTCTCCTCGGGGTGTGTGAGGCGACGATTCGCGACCACTCCGTGGGGGCGGGTAAGAGAGGACCGGGCGGGGGAGGGGAGGGAGTGGGTGAGGAAGATTCGCGGAGGGGGCGGTCAGCGGCCGAAGAGGTCGCCGAGGCCGGGGATCTCGAAGCCCTGGGCGGCGTCGCCGAACTGCTCGCCGATGCCGCCGACGAAATCCTCGCCGCTCTGGGCGAGACCGTCGATGCCGTCCGTGACGCCGCTCAGTCCCTCGAAGCCGAAGCCGTCGGCGAGTCCGCTGAAGTCCACGCCGGACGCGAGCGCGTCGGAGAGGAGTGGGCCGGCCACGCTGCTCGCGACCGCGCCGCCCGCCACCGCGAGCGCCACGCCGCCGAGGGCCGCGACGCCGGCTCCCGCCGCCGCGCCGGCCGCGACACCGCCGATCCCGGCGCCGCGCCGACGACCGCCGCGCGACCGACCGGCGTCGAAGACGCGCTTCATGAGGCCGGGCTGGGCGGTCTCGCCGCGGGTCGCCGCGAGCGCCAGATCGTGGGGAGTGGCCGTGCGCGGGTGCTCGTGGGCCGGCAGCTCCTCGGTCAGTCGGGCCTGGAGCTGCTCCCGCTGCGCGGGGGTGAGGCGTTCGAAGGCGTCGTGGTGCACCTGCTCGAGCTGCCCGGGAGGCGCGGTGCGGAGGAGGTAGTCGTACTTCCCGAGCGCGATCCGGTCGGCCTCGGTCGCCTGTGCTGAGGAGCCACCGCCGGGGCGACGGTCCGTGTAACCCGGCGCCGTCCCAGAGCCGGGAGCACCGGTGCCCGAGCCGGACCACGACTGCTCGGACGACGAGGCACCGCGCGCGGTCTGGCCGGGCTGTGCATCGCCCGTCAGCTTGTCGGCGGCCGTGCGGACGATGTTCTTCCAGTCGGTCGATGAGCCACCCTGCCGGTTCTGCGGCGAACCGGAGGAGGACGAGGAATCGCCGAGCGCTTTCGCGGCGGCACCGAGGAGTCGCTTGAAGTCAGGCATGATGCGATCCTGTCGGAGTCCGTCGACAGATACCCGGCAGGTACCCGGTAGAACCCCGGGAGAATGCCGGGGAAGTGCCCGGGCACGGAACGGTCGGCGAGGGAGCCGACCGTTCCGGTCGGTGGAGGTCGGTGGAGGTCGATGAGTCGATGGGGGGCGGGGAGGCTCGACCCGGGTCAGTGTCCGCCGCCGAGGTGGCCGGCGAGGCGCGAGTGCATGAGCGTGCTCGCGTCGTTCATGCCCTCGATGACCACGCGCTTGCCGTGGTGCTCGTACTTCGTGACGATCGCGTCGAGCGCCGCGACCGTGGAGGCGTCCCAGATGTGGGAGCCCGACATGTCGATGAGGACGCGGTCGGGGTCGTCGGCGTATTCGAACTGCGTGGTGAGGTCGTTGCTGGAGGCGAAGAACAGCTCGCCGACCACGCGGTACGAGGCGGTGGGGACCGGGGCCTCCCACTCGACGGTGCGCTTGACGGTCGCGAAGTGCGCGACGCGGCGCGCGAAGCCGACCATGGCGGCGAGGACGCCGACGATCACGCCGATCGCGAGGTTGTGGGTGGCGACCACGACGATCACCGTGACGACCATGACGATCGTCTCGCTCAGCGGCATTCGCTTGAGGGTGTTGAGGCGGATGCTGTGCCAGTCGAAGGTGGCGATCGCGACCATGACCATCACAGCCACGAGAGCGGCCATCGGGATGATCGCGACGACATCGCCGAGTCCCACGACGAGGACGAGGACGAAGACGCCGGCGAGGAAGGTGGAGATGCGGGTGCGGGCCCCGGACGCTTTCACGTTGATCATCGTCTGGCCGATCATGGCGCACCCGCCCATGCCTCCGAAGAACCCGGAGAGAACATTCGCGGCACCCTGCCCCAGCGCCTCGCGCGTCTTGCGCGACCGGGTGTCGGTGATGTCGTCGACGAGCTTCGCCGTCATGAGGGATTCCATGAGTCCGACGAGGGCCATCGCGACGGCGTACGGGGCGATGATCGTGAACGTCTCCCACGTGAGCGGCACGTCGGGGAAGAACAGCTCCGGGAGGCTGCGCGGCAGCTCGCCCTCGTCGCCCAGATTCGGCACGTCGATCGCCATCACGACGACGGCGACGGTGAGGAGCACGATCGCGACGAGCGGCGCCGGGACGATCTTCGTGATCCGCGGCATCACGACCATGATCGCGATGCCCACGGCCACGAGCGGATAGACGAGCCACGGCACGCCGATGAGGTGCGGGAACTGCGAGGTGAAGATGAGGATCGCGAGGGCGTTGACGAAGCCCACCATGACGCTGCGGGAGATGAAACGCATGAGCTTCGCGACGCCGATCGCGCCGAGCACGAGCTGGAAGACGCCGCCGAGGATGACGGTGGCGATGAAGTAGCCGAGGCCGTACTCGCGGGCGACGGGTGCGATGACCAGGGCGATGGCTCCCGTGGCCGCCGTGATCATGGCGGGCCGTCCGCCGAGGAAGGCGATGGACACGGCCATCACGAAGGACGAGAACAGGCCGACGCGTGGGTCGACGCCCGCGATGATCGAGAACGCGATGGCCTCGGGGATGGGGGCCATCGCGACGACGAGTCCGGCGAGGACCTCGCGGGTGAGGATGCGGGGGGTTCTGAGAGCCGTCATGACGGACGGTTCGGCGATGTAGCGGTCGCGCACGCGCGCGCGTTTTTCGATGGTTGCCATCAGGAAGCTCCTTCGGGGCGGTTGGGTCGAGACGGACGGCGCCCCGTTGCGCAGTCGCTGAGGAAGAAGAGGAGGTGAGGCTCGAGGATCCGATGCGATCCCGGCGTCGACTTCAAACCTACCCTAACGTGAGGGTAGGGATACGCGGGACGTGATTGGTTCGACGGACCGCCTTCCGCCTGTCGGTGGTCACGAGTAGCGTGCGGGCATGACGATCGATCCACGTGTGCTCGACTGGCTGCTCGACTCCGACCCCGCCCTCCGCTGGCAGGTGGAGCGCGACCTCGTGGGCGCTCCGCCCCGCGCATGGGAGGCCACGCGGGAGCGCGTGACGACCGAGGGGTTCGGCGCGGAGCTCCTCTCCACGCAGGACCCGGACGGGCAGTGGGCCGGGGGCTCCTACGTTCCGGCCGGCTTCTGGGACAGCGACGAGGCGAAGGGTCCGGGCCAACCCTGGACGGCCACGACGTGGGTGCTCAAGGACCTCCGCGACTGGGGTGTCGAGGCGTCCGCGCTCGGCGACACCGCCGAACGCCTTGCAGCGAACAGTCGCTGGGACTACGAGGACCTGCCGTATTGGGGTGGCGAGGTGGACGTGTGCATCAACTCCTTCACGCTCGCGACCGGCGCCTGGCTCGGGGTCGACGTCTCGTCGCTCGCCTCGTGGTTCCGCGAGCACCGGCTCGAGGACGGCGGCTGGAACTGCGCGGCGGAGGACGAGGGCCAGAGCGCGGACGGGAAGACGCTGTCCACGCGATCCTCCTTCCACTCCACGCTCAACGCGGTGCGCGGGCTGCTCGCCTACGAGCGGTTCTCGGGCGATGACAGCGTGAGCGAGGCCCGCCAGGGCGGAGAGGAGTACCTTCTCGAGAGGCGACTGATGTATCGCGCGTCCACGGGCGAGCTCGTCGGTGACTTCGTGACGGAGTTCACCTACCCCGACCGTTTCCGCTACAGCGCGCTCACGGCGCTCGATCATTTCCGCGCTGTGGCCCTCTGGGACGGATCGCCACCCGATCACCGGCTCACGGACGCGATCGACGCCGTGCGTGCGGCGCGGCAGCCCGACGGCACGTGGCTGCAGGGACGTCCGCTCGCCGGCCGCACCTGGTTCGACGTCGATGCGCCGGAGGGCGAACCGTCGAAGTGGCTGACGCTCATCGGCACGCGCGTGCTCGACTGGTGGGAGCGGGCGTCGTGACCGGCCGCCTCAGCATCGACCTCTTCACCACGCTCGACGGGGTGGCGCAGGCCCCCGGCAGCCCGGACGAAGACCGCGAGGGTGGCTTCGAGTACGGCGGGTGGCAGGCGCCGTTGCTCGACGATCTCGCCGGGGAGCAGGTGGGACAGGGGATCGAGCGGATGGACGCTCTGCTGCTCGGACGGAAGACCTACGACATCTTCGCGGCGTACTGGCCCCGCCAGCTCGACGGTGTCGATTCGCCGATCGCCCGGAAGTTCGACGCGATCCCCAAGTACGTCGCGTCGCGGGCCGGCCTCGATCTGCCCTGGCGCGGGTCGCACCTCCTCGGGTCCGACCTCCCGGCGGCCATCGCCGAGTTGCGCGAGCGTCACGCGGACATCCACGTGATCGGGAGCGTCGACTTCTCCCGCACTCTCGTCCGCGAAGGTCTCTTCGACGTCCTCAACCTCTGGGTGCATCCCGTGGTCGTCGGGTCGGGGAAGCGGCTCTTCCCCGACGACGGCGTGCCCGTCGGCCTCACGCTCCTCGAGCCGCCCGTGGCGTCGGAGAAGGGCACGGTACTCCTCCGCTACGGACCGGGCGGCCCGGTGCGCACGGGCGACATGGACGCGCCGAACCGCGGCGTCTGACGACTACCGCGGTTCGGAGTGTGCCGGGCGACTCGCTCGCAGTCTCTGAGCGGTCTCCTCGACGGCGATCGCCGTGCTCAGCGGTTCCGTCGTGTGTAGATCCTGATGAGGAACGCGACCGAGACGGCCACGATGAGCCCACCGAGCGCGGGGTGCATGTCCTTCGACAAGCTCTGCGCTCCGTCCTCGCGCAGAGCCCAGATCGCGAGAGGTGTCGCGTACGCGGCCGCGAGCGCTCCGGCCCACCACCGGAGCGCGCGAGCCCGGGGGCTCACGACGGAGCCGATCAGGAGGACCGCGACGGGCACGATCGCGACCATCGAGAACTGGGTCAGGACGAGCGTCGGCACGCTCCAAGCGGCGATGTGGATGAAGAGCGGGGTTCGGCGAGGGTGAGTGGTGCGGGGACGGGTGGGCTGAGTGGTGGGTGCGGTGGTCATGTTGTTCTCCTTCTGATGGGGTGTGGTGGGGTGGATCGGGAAGAGGGTGGGACGGTCACACGGTCGCGGAGTGCCGCCGGCTCAGGCTGCCGACACCGGCAGCAGCGAGCGCGATGAGGGCCGCCCCGAGGAAGAGCCACGAGAACCCGCCGGTGAGGGACGCGGCCGTCGACGTACCGCCGGCCTCGAGCGCGCTGGTCCGCGAGGCCGCGACCGATGCGAGGACCGCGAGTCCGAGCGCGCCGCCGATCTGCTGGCTCGTGTTCATGAGTCCGCCCGCGAGTCCGGCCTCACCGCCCTCGACGCCGTCGACGGAGAGTTGCGTCGCGGTCACGAACGCGCCGCCGAGGCCGACGCCGATGAGGAGGCTCGGGCCGAGGAGGTGGAGTGCGAACACGGCGTCGCTCGGTGCGGCGGCGAGCCACACGAGTCCACCCGCGAGGATCAGCAGCGAGCCGACGAGGGTCCGTCTGGCCCCGAGAAGCCCGACGACGTTCGGCGCGAGTCCAGCGATCACCACGAGCGCTCCGGCGAGGGGGAGCTGGGAGAGGCCGGCGGTGAGGGCGTCGTAGCCGAGGACCGCCTGCATGAAGACCGACAAGGCGTAGAAGAGGGCGACCATCGCGGCTCCGACGAGGAGGACGACGATGTTGCCGACGCTCAGGTTGCGGTTGCGGAACACGCCGAGCGGCACGAGGGGCTCAGCGGTCCGGCGCTCGATGAGGACGAACGCGAGGCCGAGGACGAGGGCCGCGGCGACGAGACCGAGCGTGAGCGGGTGTGCGGCGCCCACCTGTCCCACGGCGCTGAGCGCGCCTACCGCGGCCACGAGGGCACCGGTGACGGTGGCCGCTCCCGCATAGTCCAGGCGGGAATGCGTGGTCGCCGGGTCGCGGGTGATGAGCGCGGGGACGGCCGCGATGACGATGACTCCGATGGGCAGGTTCACGAAGAACACGGCCTGCCACCCGATGGCGGCGGTGAGCACGCCCCCGAGGAGGACGCCGGCCGCTGATCCGATACCTGCAACGGCGCCCCAGATGCCGAGGGCCTTCGTGCGATCGGAGGTGGAGGGGAAGAGCTGGGTGACGAGGGCCAGGGCGGCGGGTGCGAGGAGTGCCGCCGACGCGCCCTGGAAAGCCCGGGCGCCCAGGAGCATTCCGCTGCTCGACGAGAGTCCGGCAACGGCGGACGCAGCGACGAAGCCGACGGTGCCGAGGAGGAACAGCCGACGATGACCGTAGCGGTCGGCGAGCCTGCCCCCGAGGAGGAGAAAGCCACCGAACGGCAGGACGTAGGCGGTGATGACCCACGCGAGGGTCGCGGTGTCCATCGCGAGCTGTGATCCCAGGGAGGGCAGGGTGATGTTGACGATGGAGGCGTCGAGCACGACGAGGAACTGCGCGAGGGCGAGGATGCCGAGGGCGAGCCAGCGCCGGGCGCTCCGCGTGGGCGAAGCCTCCTCGGTGCGAGTGGTGGTGGTGGTGGTCGTGCTCATGATGATGTCCTTTCGATCAGGCTGAGAGAGTGAATGGTCACTCACTCTTGATGACGTGAAAATCCAGGTGCGCGCGCGACGTGCATCAGCCGGGGTGGGTGATGCCGTCCGAGAGGAGGGTGGCCCAGTGCGCGGGGATCTGCTCGATCCCCGCGGTGACGATGAGGTGACACAGCTGGCCGTATGCCATGAAGCGCTGCACGGCGGCGTCGCTCGCGCCGGAGCGGCTCTTGGCGAACGTGGTGACGCTCTCCAGGCCGGCGCGCAGGGCTGCTCCGATCTCGGGCACGTCGGCGACGGACTGTGCGTGGACCTGCAGCATCAGGAGGGCGCGGTCGGCGATGAGGTGGGCGTATGCGTCACCCATCGCGTCGAGGACGACATCCGGGTCCTGGCTCGACGCTGCGTCCGCCCCGCGCTCCAGCGCCTCGACGACGCGCGTCATGCACTCCTCGAGAGCGGCGACGAAGAGTCGCTCCTTCGTGGGGAAGAGCTTCGAGACGTACGCGGGTGAGATGCCGGAATCGCGGGCGACAACGGCGATGGTCGTGCCGTGGTACCCGCCGCGGGCGAACGCTGTCACGGCGCTCGCGGCCACGAGAGGCCGGCGTGCGTCCGCCGTGGAGAGGATCGAGCTGCGTGGAGACATATGAGTGACTGTACACTCACTCACCCCGTTCGTCCATGATCGGGACCATTTCGTCGACGATCCGGGAATTCGCCCGCACCGAGGCTGTCGACGTGTCAAAAGGGGTCGTGTCTCGAAGGACTCGGGGCGCTTCGACTGGCTCAGCGATTGTGCGGCTCAGCGAACGCGTGGCTCAGTGAGCGGTCGGCGTCACGGAATCGCGGAGGCGGCGGCGTGTGTTGCGCTCGACGAGCTCCGGGATGTAGCTGCGCACGGTGACGCTGCTCGTCCGCTCCAGCTCCTCGGCCACGATCCCGACGATGACGTCCTCATCGATCGCCGGGTGGCGTCGGGCCAGGAACTCGATCACGTAGACGAGCGCCTCGTACTCGTCTCGGGGCCGGAACTTCGACATGTCACCCCTCCTCCCGGCCGCACGCCGATCTGCCGGTACGACGATCGTCCCTCGCTGCGAGGACGCCCGCAAGGGGGATGACAGCACGCCATCATCCTCCGTGAGGTGTCGCAATCTGTTGTTTGGAAGGTGGCTGATGCAACAGATTCCGACACCTCACGAGAGGTGGAGGTGGGGTCAGGCGGAGCGGCGGGCCGTGCGGTCGCGGGCGAGGATCAGGTACACGCTCGCCGTCCACGTGTAGGCGCGGTCGCGGAGGCCTTCGCCGGTGACGGCGTCGAAGTTCTCGGCGAAGCCCGAGCGCTCGCAGAGCGCGAGGAAGCGGTCGGCCACCTGGTCCGCGAGCGCCGTCTCGTTCACGCTCCGTAGGCCCTGCTCGATCAGGAGGGTCGACGGCGCCCAGATCGGACCGCGCCAATAGCCGTCGCTCTCGTACTCCGGGCTGTCGACGGGTTCCGTCGCGAGGCCCCACTCGGTGAGGTGCTCGCGGATGCCATCGGTGAGCGCCCAGAGCTGCGAGAGCGGCAGCAGCGTTCCGCCGAGGACCGGCAGAAGCGTGAGGAG
Organism: Labedella endophytica; assembly: GCF_003990045.1. Lineage (GTDB taxonomy): Bacteria > Actinomycetota > Actinomycetes > Actinomycetales > Microbacteriaceae > Labedella > Labedella endophytica. The sequence continues at coordinate 141,179 of NZ_RZGZ01000001.1, forward strand.
GCTGCGGGCCGAGCTGCGTTCACCCGTGAGCGCACCGACGGCGAAGAATCTGCCGCCGTCGCTCAGTCGCTCGAGGGCGGCTGAGACGATGCGGGTGCGGTGCTCCAGCCATGCGTCTGCGCCGTCGAGGCCGAGCTCGTCGGCGAGGTCCGCGAGCACGTCGAGCTGCACGGCGAGGAAGATCGCGAGGTCGGGGGACTCGATCACGCGGTCCCGATCGAACGTGGTGGCGTTGTCCCAGCCGCTGTCGTTGCCGTGCTGGTAGTGCGGGAGGTCGCTGCCGGGGGCTGTGCGGCGCTCGAGCCAGAAGCCGGTCCACGCGGCGAGCCGTCCGTAGGCCTCGACGAGTTCGGCACGGACGAGGGGGCGGGCGAGGCGTGACCGCAGTTCGCGGAACGCCCACCCGTGGATCGGCGGCTTCACGAAGTTGTACAGCACCTCGGACTGGGTGATCGAATCGGGCAGGGCGCCGCTCGACTCCTGGTGGTCGAACGGAGCGAGGAACTGATCGAGGGCGAGCTCGGGCAACCCCGGGGCGAGGGCGAGCGCGTTGAAGGCGTGGTCCCAGCTCCACACCTTGTCCATCCAGTGCTTCGACATGAGCACGGATTCGCGGCCGAGGAATCCGGAGGGCGACACCGTCGCCGACCAGAGCACGTAGGCGGCGAGCGTCGTCGCGGGCACCGAGTCGTCGCGCCACGGGGCGATCGCATCGACGAAGGCGGACAGATCTGCGGCGCTCCCCGCGACGATCTCGTCGAAGGACAGTGCGGAGGAAGCGGACGAGGCATACGGAGGGCGCGCGGTATCCAGCTCCTCGATCGCCACCTCCCAGCCGTCGTCCGCTGCATCGGCACCAGCCGAGACGGTGACCGAACGGTCGTGCGCGCCGAGCGCCCCGGCTCCCGTCGCGACGGCGGAGCCGCGCAGCGTCGTGATGCGGTACCGCCGCCCGGTCTCGTACGAGGTGAAGACGAGCGACCCGTCCATCGGATCGGTGAAGAGATAGGCGCCGCTGAACGGGGTGAGCCCGCCGGCGGCGTCCTCGAGCCGCAGCTCCACGTCGCGGCCCGAGAGGCGCACGACGTGATCGGGCGCGAAGGCCGCGCGCATCACGGGGTGCCCGTCCTCGAGCCAGGTGAGCACGGACGGATCCGCCGTCACCGTGGCGGCGACCGGATCGCCGCCGCGCGTGGGGATGAGCCGCAGGATCGCGTGCATGCCCGTGGTGTGGGACACGAGGTGGATGTCCTCCGCGCGCGTGTGCAGCGCGACCACTCGGGACAGGTTCAGCCACGAACCGCGGCGGCTGAAGGGGATGTCGTCGATGTCGAACGCGGGGAGGGAGGACGAGGACACGGGGACCTTTCGAAAAGGGGAAGGAACGGTCCGACGGTACCCGGCTGTGAGGGCCGGGTACCGCCGGACCGGGTTGTCACCGGTTGGCCGTGCGGTGTCGGCGCCGCAGGACGGCGAGTGCTCCCACGAGCAGGAGTGCGAGTGCCGTGAGGATCGCGCCGAGCGGGGACGAACCGGTCGCGGCCAGATCGTCGTCCGTCCCATCGGCGTCCGCGCCGCCGGAGCCGTTGCCGTCACCGGAACCGTTGTCGCCGTCGGACGGCGCTTCGGGGTCGCCCCCGCCGCCCGGCGTGCCGGGCGTCTCCGGCTCGGGCTCGGTCGGCGGCACGACCACGGAGTCGTCGATCGCCGCCGCGAGCGCGGAGACGCTGATGCGGTCGAGGATCGGTGCCGTGTCGGCGCGGAGCGGGATGCCGGGGAAGTTCTCCTGGGCGTACGTCACGCCGTCGAAGTTCGGCTGCTCCTCGGCCGAGAACCGGATCGTGTTCTCTCCCTCCTCCAGGTCGAACACCAGGGTGCGCTCCCAGAAGTTGTTCTCGTGGAACGTGGGCACGAACAGCACCCGCTCCGCGGCACCGCCGTTCACGCTGATGTCGGCGTGACGGGCCATCGGGTTCGGGTTGTAGTGCGTCGCGGGCACCTGCTCCGGGTTGGAGAAGCGCACGACGACCGCGTGCTTCCCCGCCGACGCGGCCTCGACCGTGAAGGTCGCGGCGTTGTCATTGCCCGGGTCGCCGCCGATGCCGTCGACGGCGAGGCCGCCCTCGGCCAGGCCGAGGTCGACGGGCGCCGCGGTGCCCGAGAGCTCCGCATCCTCCGCCTGGTACTCGGTGACGGCGAGCTTCTCCTGCGATGCGGCCACCCGCAGGAGGTCGATCTCGGCCTCTCCCGAGACGACGATCTTGTTGACGCCGCCCTCCAGATGCACGGCCACCTCGGTGGCTGCGTCGAGGTCGAGCACGGCCTCGTCGTTGACCGCGACGGTGCCGGTGCCGGAGCCGAGAACCTCGAGGGTGGCCTCCGCGTCTGCCGCGCCGTAGACCCAGAAGGTCGCGGACTGGTCGGCGGCGAGGTCGACGCCCGTGGCGGTGGGGGTGCCCGTGTGGTCGGCGTACTCCGCCTCGTAGTCCGTCACGGCGTCGTCGGGCGCGGAGCGCTCGAGGGTGATGCGGTCGATGAGCGCGTCACCCTGCGTGGTCCGCGATCCGTCGAGGCTCGTGGCCGCGAGCGTGATCGTGTGGCGACCTGCCTCCAGCTGCACGGTCGTGTCCGCGTGGTCCCAGACCACCCACTTGTAGGCGAGCGGCAGGAACAGCTCCTGCTCGGCCCCGCCGTCCACGGTCATGAAGACGTTCGTCGGACCGTTCTCCTCGATCGCCTCGTACGTGTTGAGGCTGTTCGCGAAGACGCTCAGATCGTACGCACCGGTCTCCGGCACGTCCACCGTGAAGGCGAGCTCGCCGTTCGAGCCCGTGCGCAGACCGCCCACGTTGTAGCCGCCGGACGTGTAGAACTTGCTCACGTCGTTCGGCGAACCCTCGGGGCCGTTCCGCGTGTAACCGGAACCGGTGTACGCGGCGTCCTCCGCCTCGAACGAGGCGTTCCATGCGGGGGTCGCTGCCGTCGCCTCGGCTCCGTCGCCCGGGCTGATGAGGATCTCGTAGGCGCTCGACTCGGTGAGGGCGGGCAGTCCGTCCGATCCGAAGTCGACCGTGAGGGCGCCGGAGGCGACGTCCACGACGCGGTCGGAGAGCACGATGGGCTGCTCGGAGTCGCCGAGCTGGCCCGTCCACGGGATCTCCCGCACCTGCACGCGAGCAGTGTCGCCGAAGACGTCGGACGGAATGTTCACGAGGTCCACGGGAGCGGCGCCGTCGGCCCCGCCGATGATCGTGCGCGAGATCTCCTTCTCCTCGTCGAGGGACGACACGCCCTGGAGTGTGTAGCTCTCGCCGGGCGACGGAGCGGTGAGCTCCACCGTGTGGCCCGACATCTGCGCGTAGGAGTTGTAGAGCCACCACTGACCGTTGGCGCGGTTCTGCTGCACCGCCGAGTCGGCGAGGTTGCCGTTGATGTTCCAGAACGCGATCATCGCGTCGATCTTCGTCTCCTCGATCGCCGAGATCCATTGGATCATCTGGCCGGGCACGGAGGTGTGGTAGTTGAAGGCGTACTCGTTGATGTTGATGGGCAGCTCGGTGCCTTCGAAGGACGTGCCCTCGAACGCCGTCGCCTCCCAGCCGCGATAGCGGTCGACCGAGGTCCGGATGGACGCGGGATCGCTCAGCTCGTGCCACGTGATGATGTCGGGGACCGTGTCGGCCTCGATGACGTGGTCGAGGTAGCCCTGCAGCTGCGAGTACAGGATGCTCGTGCCGGGGCCGGCGATGCGCATGTCGGGGAAGACCTCCTTGATGCGCTCGTACGTGCTGTCCCAGGCGGCGAAGTAGTCCGTCGGGTCCTCGAGCCAGGACGTGCCGTCGAGGCTCCACTCGCCGGTGCCGAACATGTTGCCCTCGGGCTCGTTGAACGGCTCGATCACGAGGTGCTCGCGCTGCTCCGCGGGGATCGTCTCGATCATCGCGAGCTGCTCGTCGAGCACCGCGCGGTAGTCGGCGAGCTTCTCCTCGGGGGTGTCGCCCGGCCACTGGTAGGGGAAACCGCGGTAGTAGTCGGTGATGCGGAGGTACACGTCGCCGCCGGTCGCGGTGAGCGTCGGGAGGATCTCGAGCGCGTCGGAGCCGGGGTGCTGGCCGCCGTCCTGCGCCTTCGTCGCGACGGTCCGCACGTCCATGCCCTCGACGAGGTTCGACGTGGGCATGCCGTCGCCGTACAGGCCGTAGAGCACGCCGGAGGCTCCGCCGTAGACGTCGCCGGTGTTCTCGGCCATGTCGATGCGGACCTCTCCGCGGTTGACGGTGACCTCGGCGGTCACGTCCACGTCGGCGGCGCGGCCGGCGACGGTGAAGACGCCCGACTGCGCGTAGGAGTCGGCCGGGACCTCGTCCCACGTGATCGGGACGTCGCGCTCGACGCCGTCGGAGTATGCGCCCCGCACGACCTCGGGCAGCACGGGGGCCTCGTTCACGCGCGTGCGCACCTCGAAGCTCGTCTCCGTGATCGACTCGAGCGTCGGGGCCTCGGCACCCGAGAGCTCGAGGACCTGTTCGGCTGTGAGCGCCGAGCGGAACACCTGGAAGTCGTCGATCGCGCCGTCGAAGGCGGGGTCGGGGTAGAAGGACTTGCCGATGAAGCCGCCGCCGGTCGCCGCGTCCGTCAGGAGCTCGCCGGCCGTGACGTCGGTCGCGACGCTCGAGACGGCGGCGCCGTCGATGTACGTGACGAGGCGGTCGCCGGCCGTGTCGAGGGTCACCGTGAGGTCGATCCACTCGCCCGTCTTGAGCGGCCCGCTGCCGGTGACGGTCTGCTCGTTCGAGCCTCCGCCGGCGCGCGTGATGGCGGTGCGCAGCTTCCCGTCACCGCTCGATGGCGAGGTGAAGAGGTAGCGCGAGTTGTCCGAGCCGAGGCCGAAGAGCCACTGCCACGAGGCTCCGCCGTCCCAGCGGACGCGCGTCGCGACCGTGAGGTCGGTCGCCCCGTCGAGGATGTCGCGGGGGAGCACGACGTGTCCGCCCGTGAGGTCGAGGGCCGTGCTCTCGTCGGAGTCGACCAGGGCGGTGCTGCCGCTGATCGTGCCGTCGAGGCCGTTGCCCGAGGAGTCCGGCACGGTCGTACCGGTGACGTCGTCCATGGAGTAGCGCAGATCGGGGGCGGGGACCGCCGCCGCTGCCGGACTGGCTGCTCCGCCGGCGACGATGCCCGCTCCGACCGCGACAGCGGTGGAGAAGGCGGCGACGCGTCGGCGGACGCCGGTGTGCGATGGTGCATCGCGCATGGTGTGAAACCTCTCTGTTTCATCGTTACGGCCCAGGGCCGGTGTGGTGCTGCGGCTACCGCCCGTCGGTGGCCGCCGTGGTGTTCCGCCCGTCCGCCGTCGGGATGAACACACGCATGGTCGCCGGGCCACGTTCGGCCCAGCGGTGGTAGGGGACGAGCGCGATGTCGAGATCGCTCGTGGGGGTGGGGGTCTCAGCGTTCGCGCCGTAGGGCAGTGCACCCGGTGCCCGCTCGCCGGAGGTGACGACGACGCCCGACACGGTCGCGCCGTCGATGGTCGCGACCGGAGCCGCGGTGGTGTCGACGGCGACGTCGTCGATCGTCACGCCGTCGGGGAGGTCCACCGATTCGAGGCACAGGACGAGGGGACCCCGCTCGACGGCGACGGTGCCGCGCACGGCGTCGACACGCGGGTCGGGGAACGTGAACCGGGGCGTGATGCGCAGGTCGAGCGTGATGACGTCGCCCGCGGTGAAGCGGCGTCGCACGTCGACCCAGCCGGGCTCGACGGGTCGGGCGTCCGAGTCGGGTTCGACGAGGTGCGCGTCGTTCGCCCAGGCGGGAACGCGTAGGCGCACCGTGGACTCGTGGGCCGGAGCGTCGAGGATCTCGATGCGGATGACACCGTCGTCCGGGTAGCGGGTCTGCACGTCGAGCAGCACGTCGCCGATGTGGACCCGACCGTCCGCGTACTGGAGGAGGACCGCGGTGTCGCCGTCGAGCGCGGCGACGTACGCGGGGAGCGAGGCGAGGGTGCGCGCGACGTTCGTCGGGCAGCACGACACCTCGAACCAGGGCGCGCGCGTGCCTCCCTCGGCGCGCGTGTTCACGCCATCGGTCGACTCGGCTCCCGCCTCCCGCTGGTGCAGCGGGTTGGCGTAGAAGAAGGAGCGACCGTCGGACGCCGGCGACGTCGCCACGACGTTGAAGAGGGTGCGCTCGATGAGGTCGACGTAGCGGACCTCCCCCGTCGCGAGGTACAGCCGCCAGGAGAACATGACGGAGCCCACACCCGCGCACGTCTCGCAGTAGCCGCGGTCGGCGGGCAGCTCGAAGTCCTCGCCGAAGCCCTCGTCCTGGTGGCGTGAGCCCATGCCGCCCGTGAGGTAGGTGCGGCGCTCCACGGTGTGGTCCCACTGCCGGCGGAGCGCCTCGAGGAGAGCGTCGTCGCCGCCGTCGACCGCGACGTCGACCGCGCCGGCGGACAGGTAGAGGGCGCGCACGGCGTGGCCGCGGAGCGCCTCGGCGTCCAACACGGGCGTGTCGTCCTGGAAGTACTCGGCCGACTGCAGCGGCGGCACCGGGAGGGAGCCGTGGCCGCGCCGGTCGACGAACAGGCGGGCCTGCTCGACGTAGCGCGGTTCGCCGAGGGCACGTCCGAACTCGGCGAGCCCCACCTCGATCTCGGGGTGCCCGCAGATGCCGTCGCGACCGTCCGCGCCGAACTCGCGGCACACGTGGTCGGCGGCCCGGCGGGCGACCTCCACGAGGGCGTCCTCGCCGCGGGTACGCACGCGAGCGACGGCGGCCTGAAGCAGGTGGCCCAGGTTGTAGAGCTCGTGCCCCATCCCGAGATCGCTGTACCGCTCGGGCAGCCCGGGGTGTCCGAACGCCGTGCCGAGGTAGCCGTCGTCGTCCTGGGCGGCGGCGACGCGCCCCACGACGGAGGCGAAGGTCGCCTCGAGCGCCGGGTCGTCGCGGCGTCCGAGCTCCCAGGCCATCGCCTCGAGGAGCTTGTAGATCTCGGAGTCGGAGAACTGCCAACCCGCCCGCTCGACGGTGGTCTCGCGGCGCGCCACCCGGTCGATGTTCTCGAGCCAGTCGAGCCGCTCGATCCAGTCGAGGCAGTGCGCGATCGTGGCCTCGCCGTTGACGAGCTGGCGTCGGCCCCAGAATCCGGTGGGGGAGAGCCGCACATCGTCGACCCCGGCGCCGCGGCGATCGGAGCGCGCCGGATCGACCGGGACGGCCGCGGACGCGGGCGTCGAGGGAGGCGTGCGTGTGAGGGGGGAGGTCGAGGTCACGGATCAGTCCTTCACAGCGCCGGCGGTGACACCGGCGGCGACGTATCGCTGGGCCACCACGAGGAGGATGGCCGCGGGGATGGAGGCCACCACGGCGGTCGCCATGATCGCGTTCCACTGGGTGGTGTTGTTGCCGATGTAGGCGTAGATGCCGAGGGTCACGGGCCGCAGCTCGCTGTTGCGGGCGAGCGTCGAGGCGAAGATGAAGTCGGACCACGCCCACAGGAAGGCGAAGAGCGAGACGGTGAGCACCGAGTTGCGGCTCATCGGCAGCACGATCGAGATGAACGTGCGCCAGGCGTTCGCGCCGTCGACCTTCGCGGCCTGCAGCAGCTCGCGCGGCAGCCCGCTCATGAAGGCGGTGAAGAGGAGCACGCCGAACGGGATCGCGATCGTCGAGTCCGCGAGGATGAGCCCCCACACGCTGTTGAGCAGGCCGAGGCGCACGTAGATGGCGTAGAAGCCCATCGCCATGACGACGGCGGGGATCATCTGGGCCACGAGCAGGATGAAATTGAGCGTGCGGCCGCCCCGCAGGTTGAGGAGCGCGATCGCGTACGCGGCCGGCGCCGCGATGACCACCGTGAGCACGACGCAGCCGAGCCCGATGAGCAGGCTCGTCCCGAGGTTCGGCAGCTGCTGGCGCATGACCGCCTCGAAGCCCTCGAACGTGGGGTTCACGGGGAAGATGTTCGGCGGGCTCAAGCGGAGGTCCTGTGTGCGCGTGAGCGACACGTTCACCATCCAGTAGACGGGGAAGAGCATGAGCGCGGTGAAGATCACGCCGAGGGCGAGCTTCCACCACGAGCGACGTGCGGTCATGAGGTCGCCTCCCGGCGCTGGATGCGGAGGTAGAAGAAGCCGAAGATCAGGGCGATCACGATGAGCAGGTTGCCGACGGCCGCAGCGGGGGAGAGGTCCGGCTGCCCCGTGCCGAAGGCCTCGCGGTACGACCAGATGGCGAGCGTCGTCGACGAGTTCGCCGGGCCTCCCGCCGTCATGATCCAGATGATGTCGACGACCTTGAGGGTGTACACGAGGCCGAGCAGCAGCGTGATGGCCGACACGGGCTTGAGCAGCGGGAACGTGATGCTCCAGAACTGCTTCCACGCTCCGGCTCCGTCGAGCGAGGCGGCCTCGTAGACGTCGATGGGGATGTTCTGCAGTCCCGAATAGAGGATCACGAGGTTGAAGGGGATGCCGAGCCAGATGTTCGCGATGATCACGGAGGTGAGCGCCGTCTCGGGCGAGGTCAGCCAGTTGATCTGCTCGCCGCCGAAGGCCACGATCACGGAGTTGACGATTCCGCTGTCGCTGTTGAGCATCCACGACCAGACGGAGGCCGAGACGATGAGGGGCAGCAACCACGGCACGAGGAAGAGCCCGCGCAGGAGCCCGGAGAGCGGGAAATTGTTGCGGAAGAACACGGCGAGGGCGAGCCCCAGCGCGTACTGGAAGACGAGGGAGAATGCGACGAACAGGGTCGTGTTGAGCAGCGCCTGCCCGAAGAGGGGGCTGCTGAGGACCGCGGCGTAGTTCTCGAAGCCGACGAATTCGGCGTTCCCCTGGACGAACGCGCGGATCGTGTAGTCGTGCACGCTGAGGTCGATGCTGCGGATGAGCGGGAACGCGTAGAACACGAGCAGGTAGGCGATGAGCGGCGCGGCGAAGGCGAAGGCGACCCACTTCGAGCCGAGGAGGCGCGAGGGCCTGCGCTTCCGCGGATCGGGCACGGTCACCGAGACGGTGTCGGTGCCCGGCGCCGGACGCCGTGTGAGTGAGGAGGTCATGATGCCTTCGGTCCTGTCGGGTCAGTCGATGGGGGCTGGCGCGCTCGAGCGGCGCCGGCCCGGGTGGGCCCGGGGCGGGAGCGGCGGCTCCCGCCCCGGGGGCCTGGTGGCGGGCTACTCGCCGCCGGTCTCGGCGGCCGCGGCCTCCTGGGCGGCGTCGAGCGCGGCCTGGGGGTCTTCGACTCCCGACAGCGCGCTCTGGACCGCGGTCCACAGCTGCTCGGAGATCACCGGGTAGTCGGTGCCGAGGTTGTCGCTCGTGCGGCCCTTGGCCGCCTGGACGGCCTCGACCCACGTGTCGAGGTCGGGGTTCTCCTCGAGGAGCGCCTCCTGGCCGTCGGCGGTCGGCGGGATGTAGTACGCGAACGTGTTCGCGGTCTCCACGAAGCCCTCCGGCGTCGTCATGCACTCGATGATCTGGACCGTGACGTCGTAGCGCTCGGTGTCCGACTGCACGGGCGCGATGATGAACTCACCGCCGGTAGGGGCCGGAGCCGCTCCGCCGTCCTTGGCCGGCAGCGTGATCACGCCGGTGGGGAAGTCGGCCTCCGCGGCGCTGTTGACCTGCCACGTGCCGTTCTCCGCGAAAGCGAACTCGCCGGTGAGGAATTCCTCCCAGACGGTGTTCTGCGAGTTCGTGATCACCGAGTTGGGGGCGTAGCCGGCATCGAGCCAGCCCTTCCACAGCTCGAGCGCCTCGACGGCCTCGGGGGAGTTCAACTCGCTGAGCTCGGCACCCGCGCCCCAGAACCACGGGAGGAACTGGAAGGAGCCCTCCTCGGTGTTGAGGGCCGAGAACGTGATGCCGTTCTTGCCCGTACCGCTGATGGCGGCGAGGGCGGCGTCCATGCTCTCCCAGTCGGTGATCGACGCGGGATCGACGCCGGCCTCGGTGAGGATGTCCTCGTTGTAGTAGAGCGCGAGGGTGTTCGCGCCCACGGGGATGCCGTAGGTCTCGCCGTCGAGCTCGCCGGCGGCGAGGAGGTTCTCGTCCACGGCGGACACGTCGAGGCCGAGTTCGTCGACCGTCGAGACCATGCCGGTCTCAGCGAGGGTCGAGACGGCCGGGTTGTCGAGCAGGATCACGTCGGGGGAGTTGTTCTCCTGCGCGGCGAGGAGCGCCTGGTTGGTGAGCGCCGTGGTGTCGTAGGCGGTGCGCTCGATCGTCACGCCCGCGTCGTCGCCGCACGCCTGCACGCGGTTGGCCCAGTCGGAGCCCTCCTCGTGCTGGGGGTACGGGTCCCACCAGGTGTAGGTGCCGGACGCGGCGTCTCCGTCGCCTCCGTCGCTTCCGCTCGAGCAACCGGCGAGAGCTCCGACGGCGAGGGCCGTCGTGGCGAGTGCCAGTGGCACATGCAGCTTCTTTGCAATCATGTGTTTCTCCTTCGTGGTGCGAGGGTCGGCGGGTGACCGATTCCTCCGGGGGTCTGTGCGGTGGTGTGGTGCGGGTGGTGGTCGGTGAGGTCGAGGGCTCCGTGGGGTCGGGGCGGGGTCAGGGGCGCGGGGCGGCGATGCTGCCCCGGTCGTGGAGCACGGGTGCGATGAGCTCGAGGTGTGCCGGAGCGTCGTCCGCGCGGTTCTCGATGCGCTGGACGAGCTGCTCCACGGCGCGCCGGCCGAGTTCGTCCGCCGCGCTGTCCACAGCCGAGAACGGCAGCGAGAAGGTACGGGCGAAGTCGTCCGAGTAGCGGCCGATGACGGAGAGGTCGTCCGGGGCGGTCATGCCGCGTGCGGCGAGGACGCTCGGGAGGGCGGCGGCCGCGGCCTCGTTGTTGAGGAGCAGGCCGGTGGCGGTGGGGTGCGTGTCGAGGATGCGGTGCAGGTCGGCGCCGATCGCCGGCTGGCTCGACGATCCGAAGTAGGTGTGGAGCGAGACGCCGAGCTCGTCCGCGCGACGGCGGGCGCCGTCGGCGAGGCGCCAGACGTACGCGCCGCCGCGCTCGACGACGTGCTCCGGCTGCGAGACGAGCACGATCTCGCGGTGTCCGAGGCCGTGGAGGGTGTCGATCATGAACGAGCCCGTCGCGTCGAAGTCGAGGTCGAAGACGTCGAGGCCGTCGGGCTCTCCTGGCAGTCCCACGAGGGCCCCTGGCTGGGGCGCCGCGCGGAGGACGGGGAGGCGGGTGTCGCGTTCGGCGACGTTGAGGAGCACGAAGCCATCGACCATCCGGGAGTCGGAGATGCGCTTGAGGGCTGCCGCCCCGTCGTCCTCGGAGACGAGCAGGGTGTCGTAGCCGAGCTCGCGGGCACGGTTCGAGACCCCGAGGATGTACTGGAGCATGGCGGGAGCGAACTCGTCGGAGAGGAAGCGACCGAGCAGGGCGAGTACCCGGGTCTGCGAGGTGGCGAGGGCGCGAGCGCCGGCATTGGGCGTGTAGCCGAGGCTCTCGACGGCCTGCAGTACCTTCAGGCGAACCTCCGGGGAGATGGTCCGCTTCCCGGAGAGCGCGTAGGACGCGGTGCTGCGCGATACGCCCGCTGCGCTGGCGACGTCGCCGATGGTGACCATGGAAGCCTCGTTGCTCGAAGGTTGTGTGTGTCGTTCTGGTGTCGAACCGGTCGTCGACCGAAGTGTCGAACCGGTTCGATTCGAACCGGTTCGATGCTACGTCGAACTCCCCCCGTCGCGCAACCACGAACTTCCGCTCCGCACCCTCCGTGAGGTATCGCAATCTGTTGCCTGCACGGCAGTCTTGCCAGCAGAATGCGACACCTCACGGAGTTCTCAGACGGCGAAGCGGGCGCCGACGAGGCGCTCGGACTCGTCCCAGAGGCGGCGGGCGGCATCCATGTCGCGCAGCGGCGCCCAGAATTCCCGTTCGACCGGGGCGCCGCCGATCACGCGCTTCGGTCCGAAGAACTGGTCGCCGCGGGAGGCCGGACCGGTCGCGGCGAGGAGCGCGGGGAGGGCGGCCGTCTGCGGCGTTCCCGCGACGCCGAGGCGGGAGAGGACGCGGATGACCCGAACCCCGGTCGTGTCACGCTGCCGCCCCAAGCCCGGTTGGGCGGCGAGCAGGTTGGTGGGGGAGACGCCCGGGTGCGACAGGTTGCTCGAGATGCCCCAGCCCTCGGCGCGGCTGCGTGCGTCGAGTTCGCGGGCGAAGAGTCCGACGGCGATCTTCGACTGGGAGTACGCCTTCATGACGTCGTACGAGCGCTCCCAATCGAGGTCGCCCCAGTTCATCTCGCCGCTGCGGGCGGCGACACTCGACTGGTGGGTCACGCGTGCCGCTCCCTCGCGGAGCAGCGGGAGCAGGCCGAGGGTGAGGGCGACGTGCCCGAGGTGGTTCGTGCCGAACTGCAGCTCGAAGCCGTCGGAGGTGGTCTGGCGCGTCGGCGGGGTCATCACTCCGGCGTTGTTGACGAGGAGATGGATCGGTCGGCCCTCGGAGCGCAGTCCGTCCGTGAGGGCGGCGATCGAGTCGAGGGACGAGAGGTCGAGGGCCGGGGACGAGATCCGGGAGCCGGCGACGCGGTCACGGATGCGCTGCGCCGCGGCCTCGCCCTTCGCCGACGAGCGGACCGGCATCACGAGTTCCGCACCCGCCTCGACGAGTCGGGTCGCGATGACATGTCCGATCCCGTCGCTCGCCCCCGTCACGACGGCGAGCTTCCCGGTGAGATCGGGGATGGTGATGTCGATGGTGCGAGGCATGAGGTCTCCTGTCGCTGTGCGACCGTCGGCCGCTCGGTGGGTGTGAGACCCATGTTCCGCGTGTCCGCGATCCGTATTCAGGGCCTGACGATCCACCGTTGGGCAGGCCACCCCTCGCGGGGAACGGTCAGAGGGCCAGGGACTGCGTCCCGATGACGGCGAGCAACTGCAGCTTCTCCGCGCTCTCGCTGCCGGGCACCGCGGTGTAGACGAGCAGGCGGTGCGACTGCTCCGGGTCGAGCAGCGTCTGACATTCCAGCTCCAGCGACCCGACCTCCGGGTGTCGGAACCGCTTGATCTCCGGCGGACGGACGCCCGCCTGGTGCTCGTTCCAGAGCGAGCGGAAGCCCTCGTCCTCCTCCACGAGGAGCGATGCGAGTCGCGCCGCGCGCGAATCCGGTCCCCGCATCGTGACGATCTCCCGGAGCCCGCCGGCATACACGCGGGAGAGGAGGTCGCGCTCGTCGGCGGGATAGGCCTCGCGCAGTGCGGGCTCGGTGAACCACCGGTAGCCGAGGCTGCGAGAGGGCCCGGTGCGCTCCGACGCATCCCCGAGGAGGGCGGTACCGAGTCGCGTCTGCCGGAGAGTCTCGCCGAGCTCCGTGACGATCTCGGCCGGGGTGTCCTCGAGCCGGTCGAGGATGCGGAGGAGTCCGGGGCTCACGTGATCGCTCGCGGCCCCGCGCGGCGGCGGATTGTGACCGGCCAGGCGGAACACGTGGTCGCGCTCGCCGAGGGAGAGGTGCAGTCCCTGCGTGATGGACGCGATCATCTGCTCCGATGGGTGCGGCCCGGTGCCGCGTTCGAGGCGTGCGTAGTAGTCGGTGGACATGTGGCAGAGTGCCGCGACCTCCTCGCGGCGGAGCCCGCTCGTGCGCCGACGCGGTCCTCGCGAGAGGCCCACGTCCTCCGGCTGCAGGGATTCCCGACGGTGTCGCAGGAACGTCGCCAGTCCGTCGCGGTCGATCATGCGTCCCCCTCGTCCGACCGCGCGCTGCGGTCCCCATCTGTTCCTCCCCTGTTCCTACCCCCGTTCTCCCCCGGAAACCAGGACCCGCCGATCCACCCCTCACACACCCCTCATCCATTCCCCGCCCTCACCCCCCCACTCCACCTCCCGCTCCGAGCGGTCGTCGCGCGCTGCAGCGCTCACCAAAACCTGTAGCGCGACGCGCAAGACCTGTGGTGCCGAGCGGGACCGGGGCTACGCGGATCGAGGCGGAGAAGGGCGGGGAGTCCCGCGCGTATCGATGCCGTTAGGGTTCCGGGCGGCGGCGTGAGGATTCCGTTAGGACCGCGATCCGGGGTCGGGCACGGGTGTCTACTCGGTTGCTGTGCCCCCGTCGGGGCGCCCGCATCCCTAGCAGGATGCGCCTACCGCCTCCAGAAGGAGCAACCGTGCTCGACATCGCGTACGTGCTCGGCATCATCGCCGTGTTCGTCCTCGTCGGCCTCGTCGGACGGGGGGTCGAGAAGCTGTGATCGTCTTCTCCCTCGTCGCCGCCGGCCTCGGAATCGCCGCCATCGTGTACCTCGTGTACGCCCTCGTGAAGCCGGAGCGATTCTGACGATGGATGTGCTCTCCTCCGTGCTGCAGTTCGGCACCCTGGCCCTCATCCTCGCGCTCCTCCACCGCCCGCTCGGCGACTACATGGCGCACATCTACACCTCGACGAAGGACCTGCGCGTCGAACGCGGCTTCTACCGCCTCATCGGGGTGGACGCGCGAACCGAGCAGACCTGGCAGTCGTACCTGCGCAGCGTGCTCTGGTTCTCCGCCGTCGGACTCCTGCTGCTGTACCTCCTCCAGCGCGCGCAGGCGATCCTCCCGTTCGCGCTCGGGCTCCCCGCCGTGCCGGAGGGCCTGTCGTTCAACACGGCGGCCTCGTTCGTCGCGAACACCAACTGGCAGTCGTACTCGCCCGAGCTCACGATGGGCTACACGGTGCAGGCCGCCGGCCTCGCGGTGCAGAACTTCGTCTCGGCCGCCGTCGGTCTCGCCGTCGCCGTCGCCCTCGTGCGCGGCTTCGCCCGGAGCCGGACGGGCACGCTCGGCAACTTCTGGGTGGACCTCACGCGCGGAACGCTGCGCCTGCTCCTCCCCATGGCCGTCGTCGCAGGCGTCGTCCTCATGGTGGGCGGGGTCATCCAGAACCTGAACGGCTTCACCGAGGTCACGACCCTCTCGGGTGCGACGCAGACCATCCCGGGCGGACCGGTCGCGTCGCAAGAGGCGATCAAGAACCTCGGAACGAACGGCGGTGGCTTCTTCAACGTCAACGCCGCCCACCCGTTCGAGAACCCGACGGCGTGGACGAGCCTCTTCCAGGTCGTGCTCATGCTCATGATCCCGTTCTCGCTCCCGCGCACCTTCGGCCGCATGGTCGGCGACAAGCGCCAGGGCTACGCGATCCTCTCCGTCATGTCGTTCTTCTACGTCGCGTCGCTCACGATCCTCACGCTGCTCGAACGCGCCGGCGCGGGCACGGCCCCGCAGCTCGCCGGCGGGGCGATGGAGGGCAAGGAGGTGCGTTTCGGCGTCTTCGGCTCGACGCTCTTCGGCACCTCGAGCACCCTCACGTCGACGGGCGCGGTGAACTCGATGCACGACTCGTACACGGCGGTGGGCGGCATGATGCCGATGCTCAACATGATGCTCGGCGAGATCGCCCCCGGCGGTGTCGGGGCCGGCCTCTACGGCATCCTGATCCTCGCCATCATCGCCGTCTTCGTCGCAGGGCTCCTCGTGGGGCGCACCCCCGAGTACCTCGGGAAGAAGATCGGCCCGACCCAGATCAAGCTCGCGAGCCTGTACATCCTCGTGATGCCGACACTCGTGCTCGTGGGCACGGCCCTGAGCTTCGCGATCCCCGGCATCCGAGACGACGTCGAATCGACCTCCATCTGGAATCCCGGCAACCACGGGCTCTCGGAGGTGCTCTACGCGTTCACCTCGGCGGCGAACAACAACGGTTCGGCCTTCGCCGGGCTCACGGCGAACACCCCGTGGTTCAACACCGCGCTCGGTGTCGTGATCCTCCTCGGTCGCTTCCTCCCGATGGCCTTCGTCCTCGCCCTCGCGGGGTCGCTCGCCGCGCAGGACACGGTCCCGGCCACGAGCGGCACCCTGCCGACCCACCGGCCGCTCTTCGTCGGCCTCCTCATCGGTGTGACGGTCATCGTGACCGCGCTCACCTTCTTCCCCGTGCTCGCGCTCGGCCCCCTCGCAGAAGGACTGCTCTAGACCATGACCACAACGACCGCACCCACGTCTCCCCGGGAGCCGGACGAACAGGAGACGGGCCAACAGGAGAAGGCGCAGCGTCCCACGGGCGCGTTCAGCGTCGCGACCCTCATCCAGGCCGTCCCGGGCGCCGCGAAGAAGCTCGATCCTCGATCGATGTGGCGGAACCCCGTCATGTTCATCGTCGAGGTCGGGGCCGTGCTCACGACCGCGATAGCGATCGCGGAACCCTTCCTGGGCGGCCCCGAGTCGTCCGGTGGTTCCGAGATCCCCGCCACGTTCACGTGGGGCATCGCCGTGTGGCTCTGGCTCACGGTGCTCTTCGCGAACCTCGCGGAGTCCGTCGCGGAGGGGCGGGGCAAGGCGCAGGCCGACAGCCTGCGCAAGACCCGCACGAGCACGACGGCCAGCCGGGTGGCGGATTATCAGGCCGCCGCGGACCCGTCAGCCGAGGCCGCGCAGATCGTCGAGCTGTCCTCCGCCGACCTCGCGATGGGAGACGTCGTCGTGGTCGCCGCCGGTGAGCTCGTACCGGGTGACGGCGACATCGTGTGGGGCATCGCCTCGATCGACGAATCCGCCATCACGGGCGAGTCCGCCCCCGTCGTCCGCGAGTCCGGCGGCGACCGCAGCGCCGTGACGGGAGGCACGCGCGTGCTGTCCGACCGGATCGTCGTGCGGATCACGTCGCAGCCCGGCGAGACGTTCGTCGACCGCATGATCGGCCTCGTCGAGGGTGCGTCGCGTCAGAAGACGCCCAACGAGATCGCCCTCAACGTGCTGCTCTCGAGCCTGTCGATCGTCTTCGTCGTGGTCACCCTCACGATCAACCCGATCGCCTCGTACGTGGGTGCCGCAGCGAGCGTGCCCGTGCTCATCGCGCTCCTCGTCTGCCTCATCCCCACGACGATCGGCGCCCTGCTCTCCGCGATCGGCATCGCCGGCATGGACCGACTGGTGCAGCGCAACGTGCTCGCGATGTCGGGCCGGGCCGTCGAGGCCGCAGGAGACGTCACGACCCTGCTGCTCGACAAGACGGGCACCATCACCTACGGCAACCGTCAGGCGGCGGACTTCGTCGCCGTGGGCGGGGCGGACGAGACGGAACTGATCCGCGCCGCGGCACTCTCGTCGCTCGCCGATCCCACCCCGGAGGGGAAGTCGATCGTCGACCTCGCGATCTCTCGCGGTGTGGACGTGGGAACGTCGGCCCCCGGCGAGATCGTCCCGTTCACGGCGCAGACGCGCATGTCGGGACTCGACGAGCCGGACGGCACCCGCATCCGGAAGGGTGCGTCGGCCGCGATGATCGCGTGGATCGCGGAGAGCGGCCGTGCGCCGAGCAGCGTGCTCGCCGATCTCGACGAGTGCGTGGAGCGCATCTCCCAGAGCGGCGGCACCCCGCTCGTCGTCGCGACGACCGCGCCGGACGGCGCCGGCCGGATCCTCGGCGTGGTGCACCTGAAGGACGTCGTCAAGGATGGACTGAAGGAACGCTTCGCCGAACTGCGGTCGATGGGCATCCGCACCGTCATGATCACGGGCGACAACCCGCTCACGGCGAAGGCGATCGCCGCGGAGGCCGGAGTCGACGACTTCCTCGCCGAGGCGACGCCCGAGGACAAGATGGAACTGATCAAGAAGGAGCAAGCGGGCGGCAACCTCGTCGCCATGACGGGCGACGGCACGAACGACGCCCCGGCCCTCGCGCAGGCCGACGTGGGGGTGGCGATGAACACGGGCACGTCGGCGGCGAAGGAGGCCGGCAACATGGTCGACCTCGACTCCGACCCGACGAAGCTCATCGACATCGTCGCGATCGGCAAGCAGCTGCTCATCACACGCGGCGCCCTCACGACGTTCTCGATCGCCAACGACATCGCGAAGTACTTCGCGATCATCCCGGCGATGTTCATCGGCGTGTTCCCCGGCCTCGGCGTGCTCAACATCATGGGCCTGCACTCCCCGGCCTCCGCTGTGCTCTCGGCGATCGTCTTCAACGCGATCGTGATCGTCGTGCTCATCCCGCTCGCCCTCCGGGGCGTGAGATACCGCCCGCTGAGCGCGTCGCGCGTGCTCGGGCGGAACCTGCTCGTCTACGGCCTCGGCGGCGTCATCGCCCCCTTCATCGGCATCAAGCTGATCGACCTCGTCGTCAGCCTCATCCCCGGATTCTGATCCGGCAGCGACAGAACCAGAGAGAAGAGAAAGATCATGAGTGCACCACGCAGCAGTCTCCGGACCGCCGGGGTCGCCGTCCGAGCGATGCTCGTCCTCACCGTCGTGCTGGGCATCGGCTACCCGCTCGCCCTCCTCGGAGCCGGCCAGCTCGCCCTGCCGGCGCAGGCGAACGGATCCGTCGTCTCCGTCGACGGGGAGCCGGTGGGATCGGCCCTCATCGGCCAGTCCTTCGCGGACGCCGACGGGAACCCGCTCCCCAAGTGGTTCCAGCCCCGCCCGTCCGCCGCGGGTGACGGCTACGACGGCGGCGCGTCGAGCGGCTCCAACCTGGGGCCGGAGAACGCGGACCTCATCGCCGCGATCGAGGAGCGCCGTGCGCAGGTCGCGGAGTTCGACGGGGTCGACCCCGACGAGGTCCCCGTGGACGCCGTCACGGCGTCGGGCTCCGGCCTCGACCCCCACATCAGCCCCGTGTACGCGCTGCTGCAGGTGGACCGGGTCGCGCAGGAGCGGGGCCTCGCCCCGGACGATGTCCGCGCGCTCGTGGAGTCGGCGATCGAGGCGCCCGACGCCGGGTACCTCGGCGACAGCCGGGTCAACGTGCTGCGACTCAACGTCGCGCTCCAGGAACTGGACGGCTGACCGATGCGACGAGGGCGGCTGCGGGTGCTGCTCGGCGCCGCTCCCGGCGTCGGCAAGACGTACACGATGCTCGAGGAGGGCAAGCGGCTCGCCGGTGAGGGGGTCGACGTGGTCGTCGCCGTCGTGGAGACCCACGGCCGCGCGGCCACGACGGCGATGACCGATGGGCTCGAGATCGTGCCGCGTGCCGTCGTCGTGCACCGGGGCGTCGAGCTCACGGAGATGGACCTCGCGGCGGTCGTCGCGCGCCGGCCGGACCTCGCGCTCGTGGACGAGCTCGCGCACACGAACGCGCCCGGTTCGGCGCAGGAGAAGCGGTGGCAGGACGTCACGAGCCTGCTCGAGGCCGGGATCGACGTGATCTCCACCGTCAACATCCAGCACATCGAGTCCCTCAACGACGTGGTGCAGCAGATCACCGGTGTGCCGCAGCGGGAGACCATCCCCGACCACGTCCTGCGGGCGGCCGACCAGATCGAGGTCGTCGACCTCGCGCCCGAGGCCCTCCGGGATCGGCTCGCCGGGGGACGGGTCTACCCGGCCGAGCGCATCGACGCCGCCCTGTCGAACTACTTCCGGCTCGGCAACCTCACGGCGCTGCGCGAACTCGCGCTCCTCTGGCTCGCCGACGAGGTCGACAACGCCCTCAAGGACTACCGCGCGGAGCACGGAATAGACCGCAAGTGGGAGGCGCGGGAGCGCGTCGTCGTCACGCTCACGGGTGGTGTCGAGGGGGAGACGCTGCTGCGCCGCGGGGCACGGATCGCCGCGCGATCGGCGGGAGGCGAGCTCCTCGCCGTGCACATCACGAGCCAGGACGGGCTCCGGAGTGCCGATCCCGACGCCCTCGCCCAGCAGCGCGCTCTCGTCGAGAAGCTCGGCGGTACCTACCACCAGGTCGTCGGCGACGACGTGCCGCGCGCCCTCGTCGACTTCGCCCGCAGCGTCAACGCCACACAGCTCGTCATCGGCGTGAGCCGACGCAGCCGTCTGGCCGCCGCCCTCACGGGCCCCGGTATCGGCGCGACCGTGACGCGCGAGGCCGGCGCGATCGACGTGCACATCGTCAACCACGAGGCCGCCGGCGGCCGCTTCGCCCTGCCGCGGCTGGGCGGCGCCCTCACGATCCGCCGCCGGATCGCCGGTCTCGCACTCGCCCTCGTGGCCGGGCCTCTGCTGACCTGGATCCTCGTGGGGTTCCGCAGCGAGGACTCGATCACGAGCGACGTGCTGAGCTACCAGCTCCTCGTGATCGTCGTCGCCCTCGTCGGCGGCATCTGGCCCGCGCTCTTCGCGGCGCTCCTCTCGGGCCTCACCCTCGACTTCTTCTTCGTCGAACCGTTCTACACCGTGACGGTCGACGAGCCGCTGCACCTGTTCGCCCTCGTCCTCTACGTGCTCAACGCGGCTCTCGTGAGCGTCGTCGTCGATCAGGCCGCCCGGCGCAGCCGCGTCGCGCAGCGGGCTGCGGCCGAGTCGGAGCTGCTCGCGACCGTTTCGGGCAGCGTGCTCCGCGGCGAGGGTGCGGTGCAGGCGCTCGTCAGCCGTACGCGGGAATCGTTCGGCCTCACGGGAGTGCGCCTCGTGGCGGGGGAGCAGGTGCTCGCGCGCGACGGCGAACCGCGTCCCGACGACGCCTTCACGGCCGTGCCCATCGGATCGCGCGCCGTGCTCGAGCTCCACGGCGCCGATCTCGAGGCGTCCGAGCGACGGCTGCTCTCCGTCATCGCCGCGCAGGTGGAGGCGGCGCTCGAGCACTCCGATCTCTCGGCGACCGCTGGCCGGATCGGCCCCCTCACGGAGAGCGACCGCGTGCGCACGGCCCTCCTCTCGGCCGTCGGGCACGACCTCCGCCGCCCGCTCACGGCCGCGACCGCCGCGATCAGCGGACTGCGCGCGCCCGACGTGCAGTGGAGCGACGGCGATCGGGAGGAACTGCTCGCGACGGCGGAGGAGAGCCTCACGGCGCTCGCCGCGCTCGTCACAGACCTCCTCGACGTGAGCCGGCTCGAGGCCGGGGTCCTCGCCGTCTCGCTCCGCGCCGTGGACGCGGAGGACGTGATCCTGCCCGTGCTCGACGAGCTTGGCCTCGGTCCGGCCGACGTCGAACTCGACCTCGACGCCGATCTCTCGCCGCTCGTCGCCGATCCCGTGCTGCTCGGCCGCGTCGTCGTCAACGTGCTCGACAACGCCCGGCGCTTCGCTCCTCCCGGCACGCGTGTGCGCATCTCCACGAGCAGCTTCGGCGGCCGGGCGGAGATCCGGATCGCGGATCACGGGCCGGGCATCGCCCCGGAACGGCTCGCCGAGGTGTTCGTCCCGTTCCAGCGGCTCGGCGACACCGACAACCTCACGGGACTCGGCCTGGGCCTCGCCCTCTCCAAGGGATTCATGGAGGGGATGGGCGGACGCCTCGACACCGAGGACACGCCGGGTGGCGGTCTCACGATGGTGATCGACGTGCCGTTGGCGTCCGGCGCCGATGCGCCCGAGGCGCGGTAGCCCTCCCGCCCCGAGCGCTACAGTCAGCCGAGCGCTCCACGAGTTCGTGGAGCGCTCGGCTGACGGTGTAGCGCTCAGTGGCCGGGTGGCCGGGTCTTCGGCCCTGCCGTTCTACGGGATGAGGCGCTCGGCGCGGTAGCGGTCGAAGAGCGCGGTGAACGAGTCCACCGTGCGGTGGTGCGTCGTGAAGCCGGCGAGGCGGGACTTGCTGATGTCGGTCACGACCTCGATCTCGCGGCCGAGGTCCGCGTCGGTGTGCCACCACGAGGCGAGCCGGCCGAGGTCGGGCTCCACGAGTCCGTGTTCGCTCACGAGCCGCTGCCAGACGTCGTCCGCTCCGGCCATCTGCTGCTCGAGCGGCTGCGGCACCTCGCTCGGGCCGACCGGCTCGACGCCGAAGTGCTCCGCGATGCGCGACCACATCCAGCGCCAGCGGAACACGTCGCCGTTGACGACGTTGAAGGCCTCGTTGCGGCCGGCCTCCGTCGTACCCGCCCACACCATCTGATCGGCGAGCACGGTCGCGTCGGTCATGTCGGTGAGGCCGTTCCACTGTGTGAGCGAACCGGGGAAGACGAAGGGCGTGCCCTGCGCGCGGCTGATCGAGGCGGCGACGGCGAGCGTCAGCCCCATGTTCATCGCGTTGCCGACGGCGTGGCCGATCACGGTGTGCGAGCGGTGCACGGACCACGCGAAGCCGTCGCGCTCGGCGGCCGCGAAGAGCTCGTCCTCCTGTGCGTAGTAGAAGTTGGGGGCGTCGAGCCGGGCCTCCTCCTCGTGGAACGGGGTGTCGGGCATGTTCCCCTGGCCGTAGGCCTCGAATGGACCGAGGTAGTGCTTGAGTCCGGTGACGAGCGCGACGTGCTCGAGCGGCGCGTGTGACAGGGCGGCGAGGAGGTCGCGCACCATGCCACCGTTGACGGCGATGTTCTCCTCCTCCGTCTCCTGGCGGGACCAGGCGGTGAAGAAGACGTGCGTGGGGCGTTCGTCGGCGAGGGCGCTCGCGAGGCTGTCGGCGGAGCGGAGGTCGGCCGAGAGCGCGCGAACACCGGGTCGCTCCGCGATCGGCCGGCGGGACAACGCGGCGACGGGCCAGCCCTGCGCGGAGAGGAGGTCGACGAGCGCGGAGCCGCCGATCCCGGTCGCGCCCACGACGAGGGCGCTGCGTGCGGCGTCCCCGCGGCTCGTGTCACCGCGCGTGGTGTCGACGCGCGTGGCGTCGCTGGGGGCGGAGGACTGGGGGGATTCGCTGAAAAGGCTCACTTTCCCCCCAACGCACCCCGCCCTCCCGAATTCCCCGCCCCTTCCATCCCCGCATTTGCGCACGCAACTGCGTTCCGCGGGTGAAATTTCAGCCGCAGATGGGAGTTGCGTGCGCGCATGCGCCGTGATGCTCGGCGAGGGGTGTCGCGGGGGCATGACGGAACCGGGCACGATGGTCATGCGCTGATCTCCCCAATCATCCATCGAGCGACGGACGAACCAATCCATGACGACACCTCTCTCCGATCTGACACAGATGCCCGACCCGCAGGTCGTGATGTCGGCCGACGGCTTCCGGATCGCGACCTACTCGTGGGGTCACGACACGGATCCGACGGTCGTGCTGGTTCACGGCTTCGCGTCGAGTACTCGTGACAACTGGGTCAACACCGGCTGGGTGCGCGATCTTCAGCGCGCCGGCTTCCGCGTCCTGGCACTCGACCAGCGCGGACACGGTCAATCCGACAAGCCTCTCGACCCCCACGACTACGAGCTCCCCGTCCTCGCTCGCGACGTCGAGAACGTCATGGACACCTACCTGGTCGACTCGGCGTCCTACGTGGGCTACTCGCTCGGTGCGCGCGTGGGGTGGGAGGTCGCGAAGGACCTCCAGGATCGGCTCACGAAGATCGTCCTGGGCGGAGTGCCCGACGGTGTACCCCTCGGGCGGCTCGACCTGGGTCAGGTCCGAGCGCTCGTCGACCACGGAACACCGGTCACCGACAAGGCCACCATGAACTACCTCCAGCTCATGGAACGGGTCGCGGGCAACGACGTTCGCGCGCTCCTCGCGATCGCGGGTGGAATGCGCGCGTCCGGTGCGGCCGACCCCGACCCGGCACACGCTCCGGAGCAGGAGATCCTGTTCGCCACCGGTTCACTCGACGGGATCATCGAGGGCTCGCGTGCGCTCGCCGCCGCCTCCCCTCGCGGCCGGTTCATCGAGATCCCCGACCGGCACCATTTCAACGCGCCCGGCTCTCGCGACTTCCGCCGGCTCGCGCTGGAGTTCCTGGCGGAGGACTGATCCCGTTCCGCTTCTCCTGGAGAGAGAGCGGTCCTGCGCGGGGCTCCGTGACGTCGGCCTCGCCGTCGGGGATGCGCTTCCGTGAGGCGCGGATTCAGGCGGTGATGGCCGACACGAGCGCGATCCCGTCCGTTCGAACATCGCAGCAACCCGTCGTGATCGCAGCCGTCGCCCCGGGTCGCAGTAGCGTGAGGGAGTGACGGTGACGAAACGACGGTGGGCCGGGGGAGCGACGGCTCTGCTGCTGGCGGCGACGCTCGCGGGGTGCGCATCCGCCTCGCCGAACTCGGAGCCCGACTCGAACGCGACTTCCTCCGACACGGCCGCTCCCGACACGATCCTCTGGGCGGACGAGTTCGACGGCCCGGCGGGGCAGCGACCGGACGACGCGGTATGGGTGGCCGAGATCGGCAACCGCGACGACGAGGGCTGGGGCAACGACGAGCTGCAGTACTACACCGACGCCCCCGAGAACGCCTCCCTCGACGGGGACGGTCACCTCGTGATCGCGGCCCTCCCGGCGGCGGACGGCGAAGATCTCCCGTGCTTCACCGTGCCGTCGTGCCCGTACACGTCCGCCCGGCTCACGACGGCGGGGACGGTCGCGCTCCGGACCGGTCGCGTCGAGGTGCGGGCGCGCATCCCGAACGGCACCGGCCTCCTCCCCGCCATCTGGATGCTCGGCGACAACGGCGAGATCTGGCCGGCGCAGGGCGAGATCGATATCGCAGAAGTCGTCGGCGGCGAGCCCGACACCGTCTACGGCACGGCGCACGGCCCCACGTACTTCAACGAGAACGGCATCGGTGCGGCTCTCGAACTCGATGAGGCCTCCGGCGACGACTTCCACGTGTACGCCGTCGACAAGCAGCGGGACGCCATCACGTGGTCCGTCGACGGAGTGGACTACCTCACCCTCACGCCGGAGGACCTCCCCGCGCCCGACGACTGGGTCTTCGAGCAGGACATGCACCTGCTCCTCAACGTCGCCGTCGGGGGCGACTGGCCGGGGAGCCCGGACGAGACGACGGCGTTCCCCGCGGAGATGGCGGTGGACTACGTCCGGATGACGGGCGAGGGAACGCTGACACCGGCGGGCTGACGCCGGCGAGCTCCACGTCACCCCGGGCGTCGCTGCGTACGCAACGCCGTTCCGCGGGTGGAATTCGACCCGCGGAACGTTGTTGCGCACGCAAAACTGCGGGGTCGTGGAGAGGGGCTGGGGAGTGCCCGGCCGGTCAGGCCGTGAGGACCGCCGCGGCCAGCCCGATGGCGGACAGGACGAAGAGGGACAGGCTCGCGAGAGAGGCGGTCGTGCGCCTGCCCCTCGGCAGCGCGAGGGGCAGGACGAGGGCGGCGACGAGGCCGGCCATCACCGCGACGACGGCGCCGAAGATCAGGCCGTAGCCGTGCATGTCGACCTCGGGTGGCCCGAACCGGCTGCGGAGGGCGACCCAGGCCGTCGCCAGGAAGAGGGCGGCCGCCAGTCCGCCGATCATCGCGGCCATCACCCGAGCGGCGGTGGCTCCGGCGGTCGGACGAGGGTCGGGGGTCATGCCGTCACTCTAGGCGCGCCGGGTCCGGGGGCGTGGGGACCGACGCGCCTCGCTCAGGGAAGCGTCCGGTCGAGTGGCGTCAGTCGCGCGGGGCGACCACGCTCACGCTCCACGTGACGCCGAAGCGGTCCGTGAGCATCCCGAAACCGGCGGACCAGGCCGAGGCGGCGAGGGGCTCTACGATGATGGCGCCGTCGACGAGCGCGTCCCAGTAGGTGCTGACCTCTTCGAGCGTCTCGCCACCCAACGAGACGAAGAACGGCTCGTCCGTGATGGTGGTCCCATTCTCGCGTCGTGTCGTCCCGGCGGGACGGGGCTCGTCGCTCCCCGGGATGTCGTACGCCATGACGGAGAAGCCGTTCGGCGCCACGACGAGACCGAACACGACCTTGTCGGTGTCGGGCAGCCCGGCCGGCATGCCGAAATCACCGTAGGTGGAGATCGTGGTGTGGCCGCCGAAGGCCTGTGCGTAGAACTCGAGCGCTGCGCGCGCCGTGCCGGTGAAGTTCAGGTGGGTGGTGACGGTGACGGACATGGTGTCTCCTTGCGTGATGCGCCGGTCGGCGTGGCCCCCGTCGGTCCGGGGCTGAGACCAGAGTCACAGTGGTTCCGGACAGGGAACGTCCGGTATCTGCGCGATGATCGGAACATGCCCGTCTCCGATTCGCCGTCGACCTCGCGTCGCCTGCTCGCGCTGCTGTCCCTCCTGCAGGCGCGGCGCGACTGGCCGGCGCCCGCGCTCGCCCGGCGGCTCGACGTGAGCGAGCGGACCGTGCGACGCGACATCGAGCGCCTCCGCGACCTCGACTACACGATCGACTCCACGCGCGGACCGGATGGTGGATATCGGCTGCAGGCCGGTTCGCAGCTCCCTCCGCTCGTGTTCGACGATGAACAAGCCGTGGCGATCGCGCTGGCGCTCCGCACCGCCTCCTCCCTCGGCGTCGATATGGAGGAAGCCGCCGCACGTGCGCTCGGAACGGTGACGCGGCTCATGCCGTCGCGGCTCGCGAACCGCATCGAGAACCTCGAGGCCGCGTCGTCGGGCGACCGCGGGAGGGTGGTCGTCGATCCCGGCGTCCTGCTGCGCATCGGGGAAGCGATCCGTGTCGGCGAGGAGCTGCGGTTCGACTACGCCTCCCCGGGATCGGACCCGGTGGGCGAGGATGCGCCGGCGCCTCGCCGGAACGAGCCGCACCACCTCCTCCTGCATGCCGGACGCTGGTACCTCATCGGCTATTCACCGGAGAAGGCGGAGTGGCGCATCTATCGCGTCGACCGCATCACGCCGCGGAGCCACAGTGGGCGCCGGTTCGAGCCGCGCACCGTCCCCGGTGGGGACCCAGCACGTTTCCTCGCCGCGCGCTTCAAGGGATCCACCGGTGCGGACACGTGGGCGTGCTGGGGCGAGGCCACGCTCGACGTGCCGCTCGCCGCGGTGGCTCCGTACCTCGCCGACGGATCCGCCGAGGCGCTCGCCGCGAATCGCTGCCGCGTGCGGCTCGGGTCCTGGTCGTGGGGCAGCCTCGCGGCTGCGTTCCTCCGCTTCGAGGCCGACGTCGCCGAGGCGGAACCCGCGGCTCTTCGGGCCGCCTTCGCGACCCTCGCCGAGCGCGCACGCTCCGCGTCCCGACCCTGATCCGGAGGACGGCGCCGAGGAAACGAGGTCGCCGCGCGAAACGCTCTGCTCAACTGAGACGGAAGCGCGCCGGCCCCGAGTGCGCACGTCGTCCGTCGACGTCGTGAGGTGCAGAAATTGGTGAGCGCTGCAGGAATTGCTGCAGCGTTCACCAAGAACTGCAGCGTGACGCGCACGAACTGCAACGCTCACGGCTCCGCGTGAAACGGCATCGGCGCTGCGGGCGGGTGGCTGCGGCACGACCCGTACCCCGCCGAGGGGTGTCCCGCGAGGGTCTCCCTCCGTCCGCGCGCCGGACGTAGCCTTCCGTTATGGACAATCGAGACGAGGTGCGGGAGTTCCTCATGTCGCGCCGCGCGAAGATGACGCCGGAGGACGCCGGGCTCCCCTCCGGGCCGAATCGTCGCGTGTCGGGTCTCCGCCGCTCCGAAGTCGCGATGCTTGCGGGGGTCAGCGTCGAGTACTACTCGCGGCTCGAGCGCGGTTCCATCGCGGGAGCGTCGTCGTCGGTCCTCGATGCGATCGCCCGGGCCCTGCAGCTGGACGAGCCCGAGACCGCCCACCTCTACGACCTCGCCCGCACCGCCGATGGGACGCCGATGTCGGGTCGTCCCCGCCGGCGGGCGAGCAGTCAGCCGGCCGCGCGTCCGAGCCTCCAGTGGGCGCTCGAGGCCGTCACCGACGGCGTGGCGTTCGTCCGCAACTCCCGCCAGGACCTCGTCGCGACGAACGCCCTCGCCCGCGCCTTCTACTCCCCGCTCATCGGTGACGGAGGGCGCACCCCGAACCTCGCGCGCTTCCAGTTCCTCGACCCGGCGTCGCGCGACTTCTACCCCGACTGGGATGTCTTCGCGGAGATGTGCGTCGGGGTCATGCGCGCCGAAGCGGGCCGGGACCCCCATGACAAGGCGCTACAGGACCTCGTCGGCGAGCTGTCCACGCAGAGCGAGACCTTCCGCCGATTGTGGGGTGCGCACGATGTGCGGCGCCACGGTGCGGGAACGAAGCACTTCATACACCCCGTCGTCGGCGACGTGACCTTCGCCTACGAGGAGCTCGCGATCACAGCGGAACCCGGGCTCGTCATGCTCGTGTACACGGCCGAGCCGGGATCACCGTCGGCGGAGCGGCTCCGGCTGCTCGCGAGCTGGGCGGCCACGCACGGAACGCCGGCGGTCTCCGTCCGCACGGACTCTGCGCGCTGAACGCACCACCATTCCGTCCGCTCGTCACCGACGGGCGCCACACGTATGCACACCGATCGAAGGACAGAAACATGACCACCATCGCCATCATCGGAGCGGGCAAGGGCCTCGGCCTCTCGGTCGCCCGCCGCTTCGGCCGCGAGGGCTTCTCCGTCGCCCTCATCGCCCGCAACCAGCAGCGTCTCGACGACCTCGCTGCGACCCTCGAATCGGAGGGCGTGAGCGCCGCCGGCTTCACCGCGAACGTGCGCGACGCCGCGTCGCTCACGGCCGCGCTCGAGGCCGCCACCGCGGCGCTCGGGCCCATCGAGGTGCTGCAGTACAGCCCGCTGCCCGCCAAGGAGTTCATGCGGAACGTGCTCGAGACGTCCGTCGCCGATCTCATCGGCCCGGTCGAGTTCTCCATCTATGGTCCCGTCACCGCTGCGCGCCACGTCATCCCCGGCATGCGCGTACTCGGCCAGGGAACGATCCTGTTCGTGAACGGCGCGAGCGCCGTTCGTCCCGGCGGGAAGGTCACGGGCACCTCCGTCGCCTTCGCCGGCGAGAGCGCCTACGCGCAGCTCCTGCACGACGCCGTCGCCGACGATAACATCCACGTCGGGCAGCTCATCATCCCGCTCGGCATCGGCGGGGGAGACCCCGACCACGAGCCCGAGTCGATCGCCGAGACGCTCTGGAGCATCCACTCCGAGCGCGGCGAGTTCCGCACCTACGTCGCGCCCGTCGACTGACCGCAGACCCATCCTTCTCACCCCACCCGATCCCACAAGGAGACACATGCTCACCGTCAACGCCTACGCCGCCCCCTCCGCCACCGAGCCCCTCGTCCCCACGACCATCGAGCGCCGCGACGTCGGCCCGAAGGACGTGCTCATCGCCATCCGCTACGCCGGCGTCTGCCACTCCGACATCCACACCGTGCGCGGCGACTGGGGTCCTATCGCCTACCCGCAGGTCGTCGGCCACGAGATCGTCGGAGAGGTCGTCGAGGTCGGCTCCGACGCCGCGAAGTACGCCGTGGGCGACCGCGTCGGCGTCGGCTGCATGGTCAACTCGTGCCGCGAGTGCGAGAACTGCCTCGCCGGCATGGAGAACTACTGCCTGAAGGGCAACACCGGCACCTACGCGAGCACCGACCGCGACGGCACCATCACGCAGGGCGGCTACTCCACCCATGTGGTCGTGGACGAGGACTTCGTGCTCCGCGTTCCCGAGGCGATCCCCTACGAGGCCGCCGCCCCGCTCCTCTGCGCCGGCATCACGACCTACTCCCCGCTCGCCCACTGGAACGCGGGCCCCGGCAAGCGCGTCGCCGTCGTCGGCATGGGTGGCCTCGGCCACCTCGGTGTGAAGATCGCCCACGCCATGGGCGCCGAGGTCACCGTGCTCTCGCAGTCCCTCTCGAAGGAGGAGGACGGCAAGCGATTCGGAGCCGACAACTACTACGCGACGAGCGACGAGGAGACCTTCGAAACGCTCGCGAATCACTTCGACCTCATCCTCAACACGGTGAGCGCGAAGCTCGACCTGTCGAAGTACCTCGGTCTGCTCCGTCTCGACGGTGCACTCGTGAACGTCGGTGCGCCGGCCGAGCCGCTGCCGATCCAGGTGTTCTCGTTGTTCCGCAACCGGCTCTCGTTCGCCGGCTCGGGCATCGGCTCGATCGGTGAGACGCAGGAGATGCTCGACTTCTGCGCCGAGCACGGCATCGCCCCGGAGATCGAGATGATCGCCGCCGACGAGATCAACGAGGCCTACGAGCGTGTGCTGAAGAGCGACGTGCGCTATCGCTTCGTCATCGACACGAAGACGCTCGAGACGGAAACCGCCCCCGCCGCCTGACCCGGCGTGCCATCCGCCCACCACCCCGTGGGTCTTGCGTACGCAACTGCCGACCGCGGGTGAAGTTTCACCCGCGGTCGGCAGTTGCGTACGCAGAGGCTGGGTCGGAGGCGCAGCGGATCAGCGCAGGCCACGCGGAGCGGCCCGACGCGTCGGGTGCGGGTCACCTACCGAGCGCCACACCCGTGTGCGCGTCGAGCGCCTCGAGGAGCTCGTCCTGGAACGTCTCGTCGTGTGTCGATGCGTGAGGAGTGCGCTGCGCGCGGTGGTACCAGTACGCCGATCCGTCGGTCTGCGGATCGTCTCCCGCGGCGAGCCAGGCCTGGGTCTCGTGGCCGGCCGTGAGGTCGTCGGACGCCCCGGGGCCGCCCATGGCGGTCGGGACCCAACTCGCGATCTTTGCAGGAGGGGTGCTCGGTGCCGTCCTGATCGGGGCGCTCGACGGGCTCGTCCTCCCGGTTGTGATGATCGTGCTGAGTGCCGTCGCGCTCCTTCTGGTCATCGCGGGACGGCGGACGGCTTTCGTGGCTCGCTGACAGGGACGCGCGTGGAAGTCCTCGCGGCCGTCCGAGGTTTTGCGTACGCAACTGCCGACCGCGGGTGAAATGTCACCCGCGGTTCGCCGTTGCGTGCGCAAAACGCGGAGGTGCGGCGCGGGCACAGGGGTAGCGTTGAGGGCATGGCCTCTCTCGACATCCTCGACCGCGCCACGACCTCGCCAGCCGACGCCCGGGCGGCGTTCCGTTCGGGGCGTGTGGAACCGACCGCCGGCTGGTCCCGCGGGTACGCGCAGGCCAACATCCTGGCCCTCCCACGGGAGGATGCCTTCGACTTCCTCCTGTTCGCGCAGCGCAACCCGAAGCCGTGCCCGATCCTCGGTGTGCTCGAGGCGGGGAAGACGACCGGACCGCTGCTGGCCGGCGGCGACATTCGCACGGACATCCCGAGGTACACGATCTACCGCGACGGCGAGAAGGTCGACGAACCGACCGACGTCATGGAGCACTGGCGCGACGATCTCGTCACGTTCATCATCGGCTGCTCGTTCACGTTCGAGACCGCGCTGCAGGACGGCGGGGTGCGGATCGCGCACATCGACCAGGGCGTCAACGTGCCGATGTACCGCACGAGCACCGAGTGCGCTCCCGCCGGGTCCCTGTCCGGACCCCTCGTGGTGTCGATGCGGCCGATCCCCGCCGCGCAGGTCGCGGACGCCGTGCGCATCACGTCGCGTTACCCGGCCGTGCACGGCGCGCCCGTGCACGTCGGCAATCCGGAGGAGCTCGGTATCGCCGATCTCGCACGACCCGACTTCGGCGACGCCGTGACGATTCCCGACGGTCACATCCCCGTTTTCTGGGCGTGCGGCGTCACTCCGCAGGCGGCGGTCATGCGGTCCAGGCCGTCGTTCGCCATCGGTCATGCGCCGGGTCACATGCTCATCACCGACGCGCGCGACAGCGACTACCTCATTCCCTGATCCCGTCGCTCACCGCGCCGGCTCGGGCCCGTCGCTGATCGCTGCGACTCGAGCATCTCGTCGAGCGCGCCAGTCCGAGCCTGTCGCCGGGGGCTACGACCGCGCCCTGTTGGCGAGCGCTACAGATTTCGCCGAGCGCTACACGACCTCGTGGCGCGGTGGGCTGGAGCTGTAGCGCTCGGTGTCTTTTTATGCCGTTCTGGATGCGCGCCGGTGGTCCGCGACGAGCTCGGCGTAGCCGGCGCGGAAGTCCGGGTAGTCGAGACGGCCGAGGAGGGCGTGCAGGGCCGCGCCGTCGAAGACGTTGCCGTGGAGCCCGCTCTCGTCGGTGGCGGGCGGCGCCGTGACGTCGAGGAGGGACGCGATGTGGTCGACGACCGTGCGGAGTTCCACCGGCTCCTCGTCCACGGCGTGGAGCACCCGGGGCGGATCGGCCATCGTCAGCAGGGTCTCGAGTGCGCGCGCGAGGTCGCTCTCGTGGATGCGGTTGGTGATCCGCCCGGCGTCGATGGACGGGGCCGTCAGGGTCTGGCGGATCAGGAAGTCGCGCCCCGGTCCGTAGATGCCGACCGGTCGGAGGATGATCGCATCGAACTGGGCGACGGCGGCCTTCTCGGCATCGAGCAGCATCTGCGCCCGCTCGGTCTCGCCCGTCGGCTCATCGCTCTCCGTGATCGGCTGAGGCCCGCTCCAGCCGTCGAAGACACCCGTCGTCGAGACGAAGACCGTGCGGGCGGGCGGTGTCGGCAGTGCGGCGGCCAGTCCCGCGAGGGCCGAGCGGTAGTCGCCGCCCACGGCGCTCGGGGTCAGGGTGATGACGAGCGCGTCCGCGGCCGGGAGAGTCTCGTCGATCGGCGCGGTGAGATCCACAGGGATCGACGTGAACGCCTCCGGCAGGGAGCTCACATCGCGCCGGAGTGCCACGACGCGACCGCCCGCCGCGATGAGGAGCTCGCCGAGCGCCGTCCCGAGCTTTCCGCATCCCGCGAGGAGGGTCGTGGTGGGTACGTCTGCAGGAGGAGTGGTCACACAGCGACTGTCCCACACGCGGCTCGACGCAGACCGAGAGTCGCGTCCGGCCCAGTCGTGATCCTCGGCTCGGGCTCGGGCTCGGCCCGGGCCCGAGCTCGCGGAGCGTGTCGACGATGCGATCGACGAGCCGCTCCTCGAGCTGGCGCTCCGGAGCGTCGCCGTCGACGGCGCGGAAGTCGAGCGCATACGGGTCTCGTGTTATCTGATGCGCGAGCTCCGAGTCGGGCTCAGACAGAGCGCCCGCGAAGTTCGTCCGTGCCGCGGCCTCGCGGGTGTGGAGTCGGGTGGTGATCTGATGGGCGAGGACGGCTCGCGACCAGCCGTGTGCGACGTCCTTCGCCGCGTACCAGTCGCGGAGATCCTGGTCGTCGAGCTTGTCGAGAAGCTCGGTGACATGACCCCACGGCAATTGTGCAACAGGCTGTTGCACCCCGCTGCCCCACGCCTCCTGCTTCTGCCGCTCGAGGATCGTATGCCCGATATGCCACCAGAGCAGGAGCAGCTCGGTGTTCACCTCCCGCTGGGCGGCGAAACGAGCGGTATGGACTTGCCGCTTCAGCTCGTCGAGGGTGGACGCGTAGTCGTCGGGAATCAGTGCGCTCATGCATCGAGGGTCCCCGCCGCCACCGACATTCGGAGGATCTCCTTCACAGGGTGGAATGCGTCCGACCACGGCACCTCACCCTGCTGCGACGACCTCCCCGAGCATCGCGACGAGGCGAGGGATCGCCGACGGATCGGCGCGAGCGTGAGCCGGATCGAGCTGGCCGATCGAGAGCCCGCGGCAGTCCGGGTCGCGCCACAGCTCGGCGAGCGCGCGCCCCAGCTGCTCGATCGTCGGTCCGCTGTTGCGGCCGTTCACGTTCTCGGCGATCGGTGCGTCGAGGAAGTCGAGGACGTCGACGTCGAGGTGCACCGCGAACGGGCCCTCGGACAACGCGGTGCGTGCTGCACGCGCCGCATCGGCGGGTTGTTCGACGAGCGCCTCCTGCGAAACGACGATGAGACCGAGCTCCTCGACGGCCTCGCGCTCACCCTCCGTCGAGGCCATCGGCTCGTGCCCGAGGTAGACGAGGTCGGCGGGGGAGAGGAGCGGTGCGTGGCCCGTCGCGTTCGCGAGTCCCTCCGCCGCACCGTCCACGGCGAGCGCGTGCGCCATCCCCATCCAGCTGAGCGACCCCTCCCGCGTGGAGTGCGGGGTGTTGAGGTCGAGGTGACGGTCGACGTAGACGAGCCGTGCGCGGCCCTCACGCTCGACGAGCGCCGCGCACACCCCGAGGGCGACGGTGCACGCGCCGCCCAGGACGAGGACCCGGCCATCGTCGAGCCCGGCGGCGACCGCATCGGCCAGCTCTCGCATCGCGAGGATCTCCTGATCGACGTTCTGGAGGAGCGGGCTCTCGCGGTCCGGTGTCCACGACCGCTCCGTCAGGTCGCCGGCGTCGACGATGTCGCGTCCGGTGGCCTCGAGAGCGTCGATGAGACCGGCCTCGCGCAGTGCTGCCGGTGCGCGCTCGACACCCACGCCGTACGCACCGGCACTGTCCGGAACCCCGATGACCGTGACCCTCATGGCGCCTCCTTCGTCGGGACAAGTCAAATGCCACGGGGCGCGGTGGGAAAGGGGTTCTCCTGCCGCGGAGCCGTCACATCCTGCCGCTGACGCCTCCGTCCCCGGCATTTGCGTGCGCATTTTCCTTCTGCGGGTGATATCTCACCAGCACGACGCAGTTGCGTGCGCAAAACCGACCGGTGGTCTGTGCGGGCCGAGCAGGTGACCGGCGCGTAGAGCGCTCACAATCGCCCTGATCGTGACCGACACCCGTCATTCCGCGCATCACGAGACGGTAACGGTCTCTTGTGGTCACCAATTGTGATCGCTAACATCCTGACAACGGCATCATCGACGATGTCCCGGCAGACGTGTCCACACCTCCAATGGAGCGCACACAGCACGGCCGGATTGAACAAGGAGGTTCACTGACATGAAGAAGCGTTCCATCGGATTGGCCGCGGCGGGAGTCCTGCTCCTCGCCCTCACCGGGTGCGCAGCGGGCGGAGACGCCGGCGGCACGGGCGAGGGCCCGAAGCCCCTCGACGAACTCGTCGTCGGGTTCTCGCAGGTCGGCGCCGAGAGCGGCTGGCGCACCGCCAACACCACCGACATCCAAGGCGCGTTCGAGGACGCCGGCATCGAGCTGAAGTTCTCCGACGCGCAGCAGAAGCAGGAGAACCAGATCAAGGCGATCCGCTCCTACATCCAGCAGCAGGTCGACGTGATCGCGTTCTCGCCGGTCGTGGAGTCCGGCTGGGACGCCGTCCTCAACGAGGCGAAGGCCGCCGGCATCCCCGTGGTCCTCACGGACCGCGCCGTCGACTCCGCCGACGACTCTCTCTACGTCTCCTTCCTCGGATCCGACTTCGTGGAAGAGGGCAAGAAGGCCGGCGAGTGGGTCGTCGAGGAGTACGCGGACGCGGACGACGTGAAGATCGTGCAGCTCGAGGGTACGACGGGCGCCGCACCGGCGATCGACCGTGCCGAGGGCTTCGCCGACGTGATCGGCGCCGACGACAAGTTCGAGATCGTCGCGAGCCAGACCGGTGACTTCACGCGTGCCGGCGGCAAGCAGGTCACGGAGGCGCTCCTCAAGTCCAACCCGGACATCGACCTCATCTACGCGCACAACGATGACATGGGTCTCGGCGCGATCGAGGCCATCGAGGCCGCCGGCCTCACCCCGGGAGAGGACATCAAGATCGTCACCGTCGACGCCGTGAAGGACGGCATGCAGGCCCTCGCCGATGGCAAGATCAACTTCATCGTCGAGTGCTCGCCGCTCCTGGGGGAGCAGCTCGTCGAGATCGTGACGCAGATCAACGACGGCGAGACGCCCGAGAAGCGCATCGTCACCGAGGAGACGACGTTCACGCAGGAGCAGGCCGTCGAGGCCCTCCCTGACCGCCAGTACTGAGGCTCGTCTAGAACCACACGCACCACCGGCGGGTGGTCGGCGAGAGCCGGCCACCCGCCACACCGCACCACGACCCCGCACCACCCGAACGCACAGCACCTCGATGGAGAGATCATGCTCGATACGGCCCAGGCGAGACCTCCGGCCCCCGCCGCCCACCCGGAACCGATCATCGAGATGACGGACGTGTCGATCTCGTTCCCCGGGGTGAAGGCGCTCGATCGCGTCGACTTCCGCATGTTCCCCGGCGAGGTCCACTCGCTCATGGGAGAGAACGGTGCAGGGAAGTCGACGATCATCAAGGCCCTCACCGGGGTCTACGGCATCGACGAGGGCACCATCACCGTGAACGGCACGGCCGTCTCGTTCGCCGGCCCCGCCGGCGCGCAGGAGGCTGGCATCGCGACGGTGTACCAGGAGGTGAACCTCCTCCCCAACCTGTCGGTGGCCGAGAACATCATGCTCGGCCGAGAACCGCGGCGCTTCGGCTCCATCCACTGGAAGGCCATGCGGGCGCGCGCGGCCGAGCTGCTCGCCCAGCTGCGTCTCGACATCGACCCGGCCTCGCTCCTCGGCTCCCACTCGCTCGCCGTGCAGCAGCTCATCGCCATCGCGCGGGCGATCGACGTCGACGCGCGCGTGCTCATCCTCGACGAACCCACGTCGAGCCTCGACGCCGACGAGGTCGCCGAGCTCTTCCGGGTCATCAAGAACCTCAAGGAGGACGGCGTCGCGATCCTCTTCGTCTCGCACTTCCTCGACCAGATCTACGAGATCACCGACCGGCTGACGGTGCTCCGCAACGGCCAGCTCGTGGGTGAGTATCTCACCGAGGAGCTCCTGCGTATCGATCTCGTGCAGAAGATGATCGGCAAGGAGCTCGCGACCCTCGACGACCTCTCCACGCGCGTCAAACAGACCGCGAACGAGGAGGACGACGCCGCGGTGCCGTCCTTCGTCGTCGCCCGCGGCCTCGGCAAGCGCGGCACGATCGAGCCCATCGACCTGACGATCGGGGAGGGGGAGGTCGTCGGCCTCGCGGGCCTGCTCGGCTCGGGCCGCACCGAGCTCGCCCGGCTCCTCGGCGGCATCGACCGCGCCGACGCCGGCGCGAGCGTCACCATCGGAGGTGCGCCGACCAAGCTGCGCACCCCGCGCCAGGCCATCTCGAAGCGCATCGCCTACTCGTCGGAGAACCGGCGAGAGGAGGGCATCATCGGCGACCTGACCGTGCGCGACAACATCATCCTCGCGCTGCAGGCCGACCGCGGCTGGTTCCGGCGCATCCCGAAGAAGCGGCAGGAGGAGCTCACCCGCAGCTACATCGAGACGCTCAACGTGCGGCCGGCGAACCCCGACGCTCTCGTCCGCAACCTCTCGGGCGGAAACCAGCAGAAGGTCCTGCTCGCACGCTGGCTCGCGATCGCACCCCGGCTGCTCATCCTCGACGAGCCGACGCGTGGCATCGACATCGGCGCGAAGGCCGAGATCCAGAAGCTCGTCTATTCGCTCGCCGAGAACGGCATGAGCGTCGTCTTCATCTCCGCCGAGATCGAGGAGGTGCTGCGCCTGTCGCACCGCATCGCGGTGATGCGCGACCGTCGTCTCGTCGCGGACATCGAGAACGACGGCCTCACCGTGGACGAGCTCCTCGCCCTCATCGCCGACGGATCGGCCGTGGACGAACCCGAACTCCCCGCCACCACCACCCCACAGAGAGGAGACGGGTCGTGAAGACTCTCGTCGCCCGCGCCTTCTCGAGCCGACTGTTCTGGCCCGTCGCCATGCTCGTCGTGCTCGTCGTCATCAACGTCATCGCCTTCCCCGGCTTCCTCTCCATCACGGTGAAGGATGGCCACCTCTTCGGCTCGATCATCGACATCCTGCGCAACGGCGCCCCGATGCTCATCATCGCGATCGGGATGACCCTCGTGATCGCGACGCGGGGCATCGACCTCTCCGTCGGCGCAGTCTGCGCGATCTCCGGGGCGGTGGCGTGCTCGATCATCCTCGGGTCGTCGGACCCCGGCAGTATCACGACCGTCGCCACGGCCGTCGCCGTCGCCGTCGTCATCGCGCTCGTCCTCGGCCTCTGGAACGGCTTCCTCGTCTCGGTGATCGGGATCCAGCCGATCATCGCGACGCTCGTGCTCATGACGGCGGGCCGCGGTATCGCGATGCTCATCACGGAGGGGCAGATCCTCACCGTGAACTCGCCGCCGTTCAAGGCGATCGGTTCCGGCTTCGCCCTCGGGGTGCCGATCGCGGTGCTCATCGCGGCCGTGATCTTCGCGGTCGCCGCCCTGCTCACGCGCCGCACGGCCCTCGGCATGCTCATCGAAGCCGTGGGCATCAACCCGGAGGCGAGCCGGCAGGCGGGTGTCCGCGCCCGCGGTCTCCTGTTCGCCGTCTACACGTTCTGCGCCCTGTGTGCCGCGATCGCCGGGCTCATCCTCACCGCCAACCAGACGGCGGCCGACGCGAACAACACGGGGCTCTTCATCGAGCTCGACGCGATCCTCGCGGTCGTCATCGGGG
The DNA here is from genome assembly GCF_003990045.1 of Labedella endophytica. Taxonomy (GTDB): domain Bacteria; phylum Actinomycetota; class Actinomycetes; order Actinomycetales; family Microbacteriaceae; genus Labedella; species Labedella endophytica. Next base: position 179,030 of record NZ_RZGZ01000001.1, read on the forward strand.
GCACGTCGCTCGCGGGCGGTCGCTACTCCCTCGTCGGCACCCTCGTCGGGGCGCTCGTCATCCAGACCCTCGTCACGACCGTCTACACGGTGGGGATCTCCCCGATCGTGACCATGGTGTTCAAGGCCGCCGTCGTCACCGCGGTCTGCCTCCTCCAATCGCCGGCCACGACGGCGGCGATCGGGCGATGGCGGAGACGGCTCGCGCCGCGAGTCGCCGTGGAGGTGGCATCGTGAGCACCCTCGCCCCCGAGCGCGCCCCGCGCTCCGAACAGCCGGCCCCGCGCCGCTCGGCCTCCCGCCCCGCGCTCGTCGAGCGCGTCCGCGACGTCTTCACGAGCCCGAAGTCCGGTCCCGTGCTCGTCACCGCGATCCTCTTCGTCGCCGTGTTCGCGGTGGGCGGGGTGCGCTACCCCGCGTTCCTCTCCGGTCAGGTCTTCCTCAACCTGTTCGTCGACAACGCCTACCTCATCGTGCTCGCCGTCGGCATGACCTTCGTGATCCTCACGGGCGGCATCGACCTCTCGGTGGGTGCCGTCGTGGCGCTCTCCGGCATGATCGCCGCGAGCCTGCTGCAGAGCGGCTGGTCCCCGGGTGTCGTCATCCCGCTCATCCTCGTGATCACGAGCGTGCTGGGGTTGCTCGTCGGGCTCATGATCCACGTGTTCGAGGTGCAGCCGTTCATCGCGACGCTCGCGGCCATGTTCCTCGCCCGCGGGCTCTGCTACGTGATCTCGCAGAACTCCATCTCCATCACGGAGCCCACGTTCGTGGCGCTCGCGGTGACGCGCATCCCGCTGGGAGGCGGTCTCAGCATCACACCGAGCGTCGTGATCGTGCTCGTCGTGATCGCGGTCGCCGTGTGGGTGCTGCACTTCACGCGCTTCGGTCGCACGGTGTACGCGATCGGCGGCGGCGAGCACTCGGGCATGCTCATGGGGCTGCCCGTCGCCCGCACCAAGGTGATCGTCTACGTGATCAGCGGCTTCTGCTCCGGCCTCGCGGGGGTGCTCTTCACCTTCTACACGCTCTCCGGCTATCCGCTGAGCGCGATCGGCACGGAGCTCGACGCGATCGCGGCCGTCGTCATCGGCGGCACGCTCCTCACGGGCGGTTTCGGGTTCGTGCTCGGTTCGGTGCTCGGGGTGCTCGTCCTCGGCATCATCCAGACGATCATCACGTTCGAGGGCACGCTCTCGAGCTGGTGGACGCGCATCTTCATCGGCGGCCTGCTCCTCGTCTTCATCATCCTGCAGAAGGTCCTGACATCGCGGCGGCGCTGACGAGCTGCGACCCAGGAACCACGCGCTACCCTGTCGAGAAGCGCACGCCCGCGCCGACGAGGAGCCGACCGTGAGTGAACCCGAGAGAGCGCGGGCCGCGACGATCTTCGACGTCGCGCGGCTCGCGGGGGTCTCGCACCAGACGGTCTCGCGAGTGCTCAACGACCTGCCCAATGTGCGGCCGGCCACGCGCGAACGGGTCGAGAAGGCCATCGCGCAATTGCGGTACGTGCCGTCGCCCGCGGCACGGGCGCTCGTCACGCGGCGCTCGCGCACGATCGGGCTCGTCGTCACGGGGGCGCACGAGCGCGGCCCGTCCTCCACTGCTCTGCACTTCAACGCGGCCGCGCGCGACGCCCGCTACGCGGTGATCACGGCCAGCATGATGCGAACGGACGTCGCGGAGCTGCGTGCGGCGGCCGAGCTGCTCGTGCGGCAGAACGTCGAGGCGATCGTACTCATCGCCACCGACCGCTCGGGCGTCGACGCGCTCGAGGGAGTCGAGCTCGGGGTGCCACTCGTCACGGTGGCCTCGGAGCAGCGAGGTGTCCGTCACCGCGTGACCCTCGATCAGTTCGCCGGCGCTCGCGCGGCCGTCGAGTATCTCGTAGAGCTCGGCCATCGCGAGATCCGTCACGTCGCGGGTCCGGAGGGATCGATGGACGCGTCGGAGCGCGCGCGGGCGTGGTTCCAGGTCTTGTCGGACCGTGGGCTCGTCGCGCGCGAGCCGATGCAGGGGGATTGGACACCGGAGAGCGGGTTCGAGCGCGGCCGCGCCCTCGCCGAGCAGCGCGACTTCACGGCCGTCTTCGTCGCGAACGATCAGATGGCCATCGGCGTGATGAGAGCGTTCGCGGTCGCAGGGCTCGACGTGCCGGGGGATGTGAGTGTCATCGGCTTCGACGACCTGCCCGAGTCCGAGTTCCTCTCCCCGCCGCTCGCGACGGTGCGGCAGGACTTCCACGGTCTCGGCGGCGACGCCATGGCGCTCGTGCTCTCGGCCCTCGGTGACGAGGCCACCCCGGATCCGCCGTTGCGCCCCACGGAGCTCGTCGTCCGCGGCAGCGTCGCGCCTCCTGCCCCCCACCTCCCGTGAGGTGTCGCAATCTGTTGCCTCATCGTCCCGTGAGACAACAGATTGCGACACCTCAGGAGAGGTGAAGGAGGGGGATCAGGAGGCGAGGCGCTTGCGGGCGGGTGCGGACGGGCGTTCGGGCTGCTCGATCTCGGTCCAGACGGCGTCGAGGGAGAGCCCGAGGCAGTGGGCGATCGCTGCGATCGTGGGGAACGAGGGCGTCGCGATGCGGCCGGACTCGATCTTCCGCAGCGTCTCCGGGGACACGCCGGCGTCGAGGGCGACGGTGAGCATGGACCGCTCGCCGCGCGCTCGCCGGAGGAGGGCGCCGAGGCGCTGACCGCGTTCGACCTCGGCGGGGGAGAGGGGGAGTCGGACCATGCTCCGATTGTAATACCGGGATGATATGGCCGGTATAGTTATTGGTTCCGCGAGAAAGGCGCCGCATGATCGAGATCCTCACCCCCGTCGAGATGGACAGGGCCCGCGCGACGGGCGCCCTCGTCGCCCGCATCCTCCAGACCATGAAGAGCCGCGCGGTCGTGGGCACGAATCTGCTCGAGATCGACCGCTGGGCGCGCGAGATGATCCTCGAGGCGGGAGCCGTCTCCTGCTACGTCGACTACGCGCCGTCCTTCGGTGACGGACCCTTCGGTCACTACATCTGCACCTCGGTGAACGACGCCGTGCTGCACGGCCGGCCGCGTGACCAGGTGCTCCGCGACGGCGACCTCGTCACTCTCGACCTCGCCGTCTCGCTCGACGGGGTCGTCGCCGACTCGGCGATCTCGTTCCTCGTGGGTGACGCGCGACCGGCGTCGAGCGTCGCCATGATCGCGGCCACGGAACGCGCCCTCGCCGCGGCGATCGACGTCGCCGGCCCCGGCGCGCGCATCGGCGACCTCTCGCACGCGATCGGCTCCGTGCTCACCGAGGCGGGTTACCCGATCAATATGGAATTCGGCGGACACGGCGTCGGATCGACGATGCACCAGGACCCGCACATCGCCAACGCCGGACGACCTGGCCGCGGCTACCGCCTGCGGCCCGGGCTCCTCCTTGCGATCGAGCCGTGGGTCATGGCCGACACCGACGAGCTCGTGACCGACGCCGACGGCTGGACGCTGCGGAGCGCCACCGGCTGCCGCACCGCGCACAGTGAGCACACGATCGCCATCACGGAGACCGGCGCCGAGATCCTCACCCGCATCCCCACCTCCTGACCTCCCGTGAGGTGTCGCGTTCTGTTGCCTGGCGAGGTGGAGAGGCAACAGATTGTGACACCTCACGGGCGGTAGAGGTTCGGTACGGTCGGGAGATGACCACGGAACCGGACAAGCACGACGCCTCCTCGGTCGGTGACCAGACCTGGGCGGTGCACGGCGGTAACACGATCGACGCCGGAACCGGCGCGGTGCGGACGCCGATCGTCATGGCGAACTCCTACCTGCTGCCGGAGGACCCGGCGTCGATGAACTGGTCGGCGACCGACGCCCTCATGTACACGCGCAACGGCGGGGTGAACCAGCTCGCCCTCGAGGCGAAGCTCGCGGCCCTCGAGGGTGGTGAGGAGGCGGTGACATTCGCGACCGGTGTCGCGGCGCTGCACGCCGTCTTCTTCACACTCCTGCGATCGGGCGATCACGTGGTCGTCTCGGACGTGACGTACGAGGCGGTCTGGCGGCTGTTCTCCGAACTCCTCCCCGAGCGCTACGGCATCGATGCGACCTTCGTCGACGTCTCCGACCTCGACGCGGTGCGAGCCGCGATCCGCCCGAACACGCGGATCATCCACGCCGAGACGATCGCGAACCCCACGACGAAGGTCGCGGACATCGCGGCGCTCGCCGCCGTCGCGCACGAGGCAGGAGCTCTCCTCACGGTCGATGCGACCTTCACCCCGCCGCCGTTCTATCGTGCTCTCCCGGATGGCGCGGATCTCGTGGTCCACTCCCTCACGAAGTACATCAACGGCCACGGTGACGCGATGGGCGGAGTGGTTGTCGGGTCGTCTGCGCTCGTCGACCGGATCCGCCACGACGCGCTCGTCGACGTGGGAGGCGTCATCTCGCCGTTCAACGCGTGGCTCATCATGCGCGGCTCCGTCACGCTCCCGCTCCGCCTCGCTCAGCACCTCGCGTCCGCGCAGCGGGTCGCGCACGTACTCGAGGACGACCCTCGGATCGCCTTCGTCGCCTTTCCCGGGCTCGCGAGCCATGCGCAGCACGAGCTCGCGACCCGTCAGTTCGGTGGACGCGGCTACGGCGGCATGCTCGCATTCGCTGTGGACGGCGATTCCGCGACGCAGAACCGGTTCGTGTCGAACCTCCGGATCATCACCTCGGCGGTGTCGCTCGGCCACGACGAGTCGCTCGTCGTGCACGTGGGCCCGGACGCGCGGGGTGGTAGCGCGGGCTACCCGGAGGGGTTCCGGACCTACGGTCACTTACGTTTGTCGGTCGGGCTCGAGGACGCCGACGATCTCGTCGCCGACATCCGCTCGGCCCTCGACCGCACCGACATCACCCCCGTCCGTCTCCCGTGAGGTGTCGCATTCTGTTGCCCGACGAGGCGGTGAAGCAACAGATTGTGACACCTCACAAGAGGGAGGGTGGGGTGTTAGGGGCGCAGATGCGGATGTAGAGTCTGTCTCGTGACGCAGATACGGGTGAAGGACGCCGCGCGCTTCCTCGGGGTGAGCGACGACACGGTGAGGCGCTGGATCGACACGGGTGTCGTCGCCGGCGAGAAGGACGCGGCGGGTCGGGGCGTCGTGGACGCCCTCGCGATCGCCCGGCTGGCCCGCGACAACGCGGTGCTGCCGGCGGACCCGTCGGAGATCGGCCGGTCGGCGCGCAATCGCCTCGTCGGTGTCGTCACCGAGATCACGACCGACACGGTCATGGCCCAGGTCGAGCTGCAGTGCGGCCCCCACCGCATCGTGTCGCTCATGAGCAGCGAGGCCGTGCGCGAGCTCGGGCTCGAACCCGGCTCCATCGCGATCGCGGTCGTGAAGGCGACGACGGTCATGATCGAGACGCCGGGCGGGAGGGCCTGAGCCGTGGGGATCCGACGCGCCGCGGTCGCCGTCCTGGCGCTCGCGTCCCTCGCGCTCGCGGGCTGCACGGCCACGGATACGGGAGGAGACGCCGCCGGAACGACGGAGGACGGCGCGCTCACGGGAAGCGTCGCGGTGTTCGCCGCGGCCTCGCTCGAGGACTCCTTCACCGAGCTCGCCCGTCGTTTCGAGGAGGAGAACCCGGGCGTGTGCGTTCAGCTCACCTTCGCGGGCTCTTCCGATCTCGTGACCCAGCTCGTCGAGGGTGCTCCGGCGGACGTCTTCGCGTCGGCCGACGAGCGGACCATGGCGACCCTGACCGACGAGGGTCTCATCGGCGCGGGCGCCACCCTCGACTTCGCCTCCAACACGCTCGTGATCGTCACCCCGCCGGACGATCCGGGCGGCGTCGGCGGACTGACGGACCTCGCGAGCGACGACGTGAGGACCGTCGTCTGTGCTCCGCAGGTGCCGTGCGGCGCTGCGACGACCGTGCTCCAGAGCGCCGCGGGGGTCGATATCGCCCCGGTGAGTGAGGAGTCCTCCGTCACCGACGTGCTCGGCAAGGTCACGAGCGGCGAGGCCGACGCGGGGCTCGTCTACGCGACCGATGCGCTCGCTGCGGGCGACGCCGTGCGGACTATCGAGGTCCCCGAGGCGGGGGAGGCCGTGAACGTCTACCCGATCGCCCCGCTCGCGGACGCCGCGAACCCGGCCGCGGCCCGGGCCTTCGTCGATCTCGTGACGGGGGAGTACGGCCGCGACGTGCTCGCGTCCGCCGGCTTCGGTTCGCCGTGACGGCCGCGCCGATCAGACGCCGCCCGCCCGGCCCGCCGCGGGGCCGCCAAGGCGCCGCTCCCCTCGGGGTCCCCGGCTGGGTCGTCGCGCTCGGAGCCGTCGGTGCGGCGTTCGTCCTCCTCCCGCTGCTCGCGGTGGTCCTCCGGGTCAATTGGGCGGAGTTCGTGCCGCTCGTGACGTCGCGCTCGTCGCTCGACGCGCTCGGATTGAGCCTGCGCACATCCCTCACGGCGACGGTCCTCTGCGTGATCGTCGGGGTGCCGATGGCCGTCATGCTCGCACGCACCGACTTCTGGGGGCAGCGCGTGCTCCGCTCCCTCGTGCTGCTCCCGCTCGTGCTCCCGCCCGTCGTCGGCGGCATCGCGCTGCTCTACACGTTCGGGCGACGGGGGCTGCTCGGGCAGTCGTTCGAGGCGCTCGGCGTGTCCATCGCGTTCTCCACCACGGCGGTCGTGCTCGCACAGACGTTCGTGGCGCTGCCCTTCCTCGTCCTGAGCCTCGAAGGGGCGTTGCGCTCCGTCGGCACCCGGTTCGAGGCGGTCGGGGCGACGCTCGGAGCACGACCCACCACGGTGCTGCGGCGCATCACGCTGCCGCTCGTGCTGCCCGCGGTGCTGTCGGGCGCCGTGCTGTCGTTCGCGCGCGCACTCGGCGAATTCGGGGCCACACTCACGTTCGCCGGCTCGCTCCAGGGAGTCACCCGCACGCTCCCGCTCGAGATCTACCTGCAGCGCGAGAGCGACCCGGACGCCGCCGTCGCGCTCTCGCTCGTCCTCGTCGTGGTCGCGGTGATCGTGGTCGCTGTCGCGCACCGTGTGGGGGAGTCGAGCGGGCGCAGGCTCCGGGGGAGCGGATCGTGACCTTCGAGGTCGACGCCGAGGTGCTCTCTCGCGGATTCGACGCACGGATCACCGTGGCCGAGGGGGAGACGGTCGCGCTCCTCGGGCCGAACGGGGCGGGGAAGTCGACGCTCCTCGGCCTCGCGGCCGGGCTCATCGCACCCGATCGCGGTCGCGCGACGCTCGGAGGCCGCGTGCTCCTCGACGTGGGGTCGAGCGGCCGCCAGGTCGTGCTGCCGGCATGGCGACGCGGCGTCTCGTTGCTCGCCCAGGAGGCACTGCTCTTCCCCCACCTGACCGTGCGCGAGAACGTGGCGTTCGGGCCGCGCAGCACGGGAGCGTCGCGCGCCGAGGCGCGGCGTTCGGCGGACGCGTGGCTCGAGCGGGTCGACGCGACCGACCTCGCCCGCCGCCGACCGGCGGAACTCTCCGGAGGGCAGGCGCAACGCGTCGCGGTCGCCCGGGCGCTCGCGACCGAACCGGAGCTCCTGCTCCTCGACGAGCCGCTGGCCGCACTCGACGTGTCCGTGGCGCCGGCGATCCGTCGTCTGCTGCGCGAGGTCCTGCAGCACCGCACCGCGATCGTCGTGACGCACGACGTGCTCGACGCGTACACGCTCGCGGACCGGATCGTGGTTCTCGAGGCGGGCCGGGTCGTCGACGCCGGGCCCGCGCGCGCCGTACTCGACCGGCCCACCACGCCGTTCGCGGCCGGTCTCGCGGGCCTCAACCTGCTCGTCGGCACGGCTGACGCCGACGGCGCGGTCGTGCTGGATGACGGGCAGCGGCTCTCCGCTCGATCGGCCGGTGCGCTCGAACCGGGCGCGGCGGCTGCTCTCGCGGTGCGTCCTTCCGCGGTGCGCGTGCTCGCGCTGGCTGACCCTGGGCACCACGACAACACGATCACGGCAACCGTGTCGGACGTCGAACCACGAGGAGACGTCGTCCGCATCCGGGCCGGCCGGATCGCCGCCGACGTGACCCCGGCGGAGGCCGCCGACCTGGACCTGCAGCCGGCAACTGCCGTCCATTTCGTCTTCTCCGCGGAGGACGCGCTCGCGTATCCCGTGTAACAGCCTCACGTCCCCCGGGGCGCACGGTATCGAACTCGCTTCCCGCGCCGCAAGGCGGTGGTGACGATCGTCCCCGTTGCCGATCTGCTACCCCTGCCGGGTTGCGATCCCCGGATACTCGACGACGAGTCCTGCACGGTCGTATCGCAGTTCACAGAAGAAATCGAACGTCGACGACTCGTATTGGAAGAGCAGCCACTCGGGCGCGGCCTCGACCAATGTGTAGCGCTGCTCGAGACGTTCCACGCGGAGATCGTCGGCTCGGACGAAGGCCGCGGGCACATCGACGCCCTCCCCTTCGACGAACTCGAGACGGTGGACCGGGAGAGTGTTCGTGACGGCAGACGATTCGAAGTCGACATCGAGACACCCGTCGAGCTCCGGTCGTCGCTCGCCATTCGCTGCCCACTCTCCATCGCGGGCCCGCGTCAGCACCAGCTCGTTCCGGCCCGTCGTGGTCAGGTTCGTGACGTGCGCCGAGACCGTCGTCCACGAATTGTCGACGGTCACGTCGTACCCGACCGACCACAGCGCGAGCGACTCGTGCGCCGTCGTCTGACCGGTCAGCCGATGGCCGTCTCTGACGTCGTCGAAGAAGGCGATCTCGAAACCCGCTCGAGCTCCGACGTGGGTCCAGCTCGCGCCGGCCGGTGGCGGTGTCAGTCTCATACAGGAAACCTAATTCGCGCACCGAGCGGGCGGAATGGGCAAAGCCGCGCCCCCGACTACAGGGTCTGCGCGAGCTCCAGGGTGCTGACGGCGACGGTCGACGTGGTGCCGGCCAGGAGGAGCGTTCCGGCGGCGACCGTCAGGACGCTGTAGGCGGGATCCGTGGTGCGAGACCGGACGGTGGACGGGGTGTTCCGCGATGTTTCTCTCATGCATCCAGCCTCGCGCGGACGCCCGGCCGCGGCATCGCCCCACGGGAGGAACCGGCCTCATCCTTTCGCAGTAGTCGCCCGTCGTACGGCGGGTCGACCGAGGAGTCCTCAGGGCTGGAAGACGGCCCGCACGCACCCGTCGGTCTTCTCCTTGAACATCGTGTAACCCTCCGGTCCCTCCGCAAGCGGCATCACGTGCGTCGCCAGGTGCTCGGTGACGAGTTCGTCGCGGGCCATCCTCTCGAGCAGCATCGGGATGTAGCGGTGTCCGTGCTGCTGCGCGGAGCGGAGGGTGAGGCCCTTGTTCATGAGGGGTCCCAGCGGGAACTTGTCGACGAAGAGGCCGAACACACCGAGGACGAAGACGCTTCCCCCCTTGCGCGCGGCGAAGATGGCCTCGCGCACGGCCGTGGGTCTGTCCGTCTGGAGTCGCAGCTGCTGCTTGAGCTGGTCGAACGCGAAGTCGGCGCCGTCGTGGTGCGCCTCCATCCCGACGGCCTCGATGCACACGTCGGGTCCGCGACCGCCGGTGAGCTCACGGAGTTCCGGAAGGACGTCGGTCGTCTCGTAGTTCATCGTCTCCGCGCCGATCACCCGCTCCACCTGGGCGAGGCGTTCCCGATACCGGTCGATGACGATGACACGTTCCGCGCCGAGCAGGATGGAGGCGCGCGCCGCCATCTGACCCACCCCGCCCGCGCCCCAGACCGCGACGGTGTCTCCGGGTTTGACACCGCCGAGGTCTGCCCCCATCCACCCGGTCGGGGCGGCGTCGGAGGCGAAGAGGGCGCGCTGGTCGCTGACCCCCTCCGGGACGGTGAAGGCGCCCTGGTCGGCGTACGGCACTCGGATGTACTCGGCGTGACTGCCGGCCCAGCCGCCGAGGGCATGCGAGTAGCCGTAGCAGCCGCCGGGTGCCTGGCCCCACAGCATCTCGGGGATGCCGGCGTTGGGGTTGCCGTTGTCGCACAGGGAGTACAGCTCGTTCCGGCAGTACCAGCACCGGCCGCAGCTGATGAACGAGCAGACGACGACCCGGTCTCCGACGCGGTGCTTGGTCACGGCCGATCCGACCTCGACCACCTCGCCGATGAACTCGTGCCCGAGCACATCGCCGGCGCGCATCGTCGGTACGTATCCGCCCAGCAGATGGAGGTCGGAGCCGCACGTGGTGCTGAGTGTGACACGGACGATCGCGTCCTGATCGTTGAGGATGACCGGGTCGTCGACCGTCTCGACCGCGACCTTGTTGACGCCGGTCCAACAGAGGGCTTTCACAGCACACCCTCGCCCTTCGCGTCGTCCTCGGCCCGGTCCACGATCGCCCCGAACACGGTGCTCGGCCGGTGCCCGTGCGGGCGGGGAGTGGCTCGGAGGACCTCTCCCGTCTCGAACACCTGCTTCGCATCCCGCAACGCCCGTCTCAGCGCCCGTTCCGGGTCGTCGTCATCGACGGAGGGGGGAAGCTCGGATCCGTGGAGCACGCGGGCGTGTACCTCGAATCCTTTGTCGCCGGGCGCCCTGTCGACGCGTACTTCCAGCATCGGCGCGAGATCCCGCAGAGGCTCAGGGTAGCCATCGACGGCGAAGTCCGCCGAGTCTCCCAGGATGGTCACCGACTTCCACCCCTCGGGGTGCGAACCCTCGCCCTCCCCATTACGCATCTCCCGGACCAGTGCTCTGGCCACGAGCCCTGCGGCTACCCCGGTCGCACCGACGGCGATCGTCCTCTTGAGACCCATGTCGAACTCCTCCGTGTCGAGCTCCCCTGGACGGAGCCGATCGTCATCTTTCGCGGGGACGCGGGACATCGATCCCGCGTCGTGGTGGATCAGCTCGAGTCGCCCGGACGGAGGACGACCTTGGTCCATCCGTCGTCCCGGTTGTCGAAGTGCTCGTAGGCGTCGGGGGCATCGTCCAGCGGCAGCTCGTGGCTGACGATGAACGATGGCGTCGCCTTGCCGGCCGCGATCAGATCGCGCAGTTGCCGGTTGTACCGCTTGACCGGGGCCTGACCGGTTCCCATGCGCTGGCCCTTGAACCAGTGCAGGCCGAAGTCGAACGCGATCTGCCCCTCCTTGGCCAGCTCGTCGTGAGCCCCGGGATCCTGCGGGATGAAGACGCCGACCGTTCCGATTGTTCCGGTGAAGCGCACGGACCGCACGAGCCGGTTCAGGGTCTCATTCGGGTGTTCGACGCCCTGCGGGTCGTGTGCCTGATAGCCGACGCATTCGCACCCGTTGTCCGCGCCGAGACCCATCGTCTCCTCGAGCACGGCGTCGACGGGGTCGACCTTCGAGTCGTCGATGGCGATCGCGCCGATCGACTCCGCGAGTCGGAGCCGGTCGGGATGACGATCGACGACCATGACCTTGCTCGCTCCGCGGATGGTGGCGGAGAGCGCGGCCATCAGGCCGACGGGGCCGGCGCCGTAGATGACGGTCTGATCGCCGGGGGAGACCCCGGCCATCTCCGTGGCGTGATAGCCGGTGGGGAAGATGTCGGCCAGCATCACGTAGTCGCTCGACCTCTCGTCGGCGTCCTCGCCGAGTCGCAGACAGTTGAAGTCCCCCCACGGCACCCGCAGCAGCTCGGCCTGCCCGCCGGCCCACGGACCCATGTCCGCGAAACCGTACGCAGCGCCTGCCCACTCCTTCACCGGCTGAGCGGTCATGCAGTAGTTGGTCAGTCCGCGTTCGCAGTTCTTGCAGTATCCGCACGCGACGTTGAACGGAAGCACCACCCGATCTCCGACGACGACCTTCTGGACGGCGCCTCCGACCTCGATGACCTCGCCCATGTTCTCGTGGCCGAACCACCGGCCCTGCTCGAAGTCCGTCCGACCCTCGTACATGTGCAGATCGGAGCCGCAGATGTTCGTGGCGGTGATCCGCACGAGGACATCGGTGGGCCGCTCGATCCGGGCGTCCGGGACGTCTTTCACGCTGACCTTGTTCGGACCCTCATAGACGACCGCCTTCATGGTCTCCTCCTCGCCTCTCGTTCGTGATCTTCGGACATACCCGCACACCTGCCGCGCCAGGTGTGCGGGTGCCTCCATATGACTCCTCGGACCGGTAACCCGCCATCGGCAGTCCTGCCCATCTCGGCAGGCAGACAGTGACACCGATACCGCACGGTGATAGACAGATGGAAGGGACATCGCAGGCTGCGTCGGTCGCGACCGACGCAGTGCTCTCCGACGTCTGCACAGGTCGATCCGATGTCTTCGCAGGGGAGGGCTGGCATGACCAACGCCGCTCTCGCGCTCGCAGACATCGCCGCGAGGCCAGGCCGTGTCGAGGATCGCGCGCACGCCCTCCTCGTCGAACTCGGCAGGCACATCGCCTTCGACGCGGCCTGGATGGCTCTCGCTCACCCGGACGGCGGTGCCTGGACGTCGCTCGCGAGCACAGCGCTCGACGAGTCGACCGTGCGGTCCCTGGGTGGTATCCACGTGGTTTCGGGGGTCGCGACGACCGGGGTCGAACCGTACGATCCTGACAAGAAGACGGCCTCCCCCTCCCTCCCATCCGGGTGCCGGTCGTACGTCGACGGTGGGCGCTCTCCCCACCGGTTACCGCGGGGGCCTCTCGGTTGCGATGTTCGCGCAGGGGCACCGTCGCATCGGCTTCCTCACACTCTTCTTCGTGCGGCCCCAGCCCTGTCCCGCCGCCATCCAGAATGCGCTCGCGCGACTTCTCCCGTGGCTGGCCTCGGGCGTGGATCCGTTGCGAGCCGCCGCAGCAGGAGCCCTGCTCGTGCGCGGTGCCTTCGCGGGAATCGCGATCCTCCCGGGACGCCACGGCACCGATGCTCTGCCGGGCCTCCCGGGCGACACCCTGCTGGCCCGTGACTCCGAGATGCTCGTCGTGGCCAGAGCGGCACTCGTCCGCGAGCAGACGTATTCGTCGTTCCTCTGGCCGAGAGGGGGTCGTCACGCGCCCGAAGGCCACGTGCGCGTGACGGTGCTCGGCTGCGAGGACGGCCTGCGATCCGCGCTCACGGGAATGGTCGTCCTGTCCCCCGCCGGTCATCTGGGCGGTCTGACACCCAGGGAGCTGGAAGTACTCGGCCTCGTGATCGACGGACGCTCCAATCACGACATCGCCCACGTGCTCGTCATCTCGCCGCGCACCGTGGCGGCGCACCTCGAACACATCCTCAGCAAGCTGCGGGCAGGGTCGCGGGCCCTCGCCGCAGTGCGCGCACAGCGTTCGGGCCTCTACGTGCCCGCCTCACCATCGCCTCGCGGATGACGAGCGCCTCGCCGCAGCACCACACACTGGAAAGATCCCCATGTCTCAAATCGCTGTGAAGGCCGGCGTCTCGGCCATCGCCGGACTGCTCGTCGCGCTCCTCGCGACGCTCGTCGGCGCCCCGGAGCTCGCACCGCTGATCGGGTGGGCGGTCGCCGCCTGCGCATTCCTGGCGTGGTCGTGGACGACGGCGTGGCCGGCGGGTCCGGAGCGGACACGCGAGCTCGCACTCCACGAGGATCGGGCGAGGCGGCTCGTCGACTCGCTCATCATCTGCGCGACGTTCCTCAGCGTCGTCGCCGTCGTCTTCGCACTCGTGCGGAGCCAGCCGCGGGACCCCGTCGGTGTCGCCGCCGCGATCCTCGCGGTGGTCGGCGTGGTCGCGGCCTGGGCGCTCGTCAACACCGTCTACGCGTTCAAGTACGCCCGCATGTACTACCACGACGACCGTCACCGCTTCGACGTCGACCAGGACGAGGACCCCTCGTACAGCGACTTCGCCTACACGGCATTCGCGATCGGCATGTCGTACAACGCCGGCAACGTGACGCAGTCCTCCACGCCCTCCCGTCGGATCGCGTTCGGGCACGCTCTCCTCGCCTACTTCTTCGGGACCTTCGCGATCGCGGTCGCCATCAATCTCGTGACGAGCCTGGCTCAGTCGGGCTGACGGGGTGGTGCTCCCCGTCAGATCCAGCCGGCCTCCTCTGCGGTGAGCACCGCCTGCTGTCGAGTGCTCACGGCGAGCTTCGCGAGGATCGCGGACACATGGTTGCGCACGGTCCCGGGAGCGAGGGAGAGGGTGCGCGCGATCTGGCCGGTCGTCTCTCCGCGGCGGCCGGCGCGGAGGATGTCGAGCTCGCGGTCGGTGAGCGGGCAGCGTTCGTCGCGGAGGGCGTCGGCGGCCACCTCCGAGTCGATGTACCGCTCGCCGGCCGCGATGCGCCGAATGACGGCTGCCACCTCGTCGGCGCCGCGGGACTTCGGCAGGAAGCCCGAGACACCCGACGCGAGCGCCCGACGCAGCACCCCGGGCCGCGCGTGCCGGGTGATGACGATGCAGCGCGTGGCGACGGCGCGTGTCACCCGCTCGGCCACCTCTACTCCGTCGAGGCCGGGCATCTCGAGGTCGAGGAGGCACACATCGGGCTCGAGCCGGAGGGCCGCGGCCACGGCCTGCTCGCCGTCGGCGCATTCCGCGACGACGTCGATGTCGGGCTCGAGCCGGAGGAGTGCGGCGAGGGCCGAGCGGATCATGCCCTCGTCATCGGCGATCAGGACACGGATCATCGCGCGTCCTCCGTCGTGATGGGGACCGTGACGATCACGGTGAACGACTGCTTCTCCGGTCGCACCTCGAGAGTGCCGCCCGCGTCCGCCGCTCGCCGTGCGATGCCCTCGAGGCCCGAGCCACCGCCCGTCCCCGCGTCCGCCGGACGCTCGGCGCCCGCGTCGTTCGCGATCTCGAAACGCCAGGCCCCGCCCGTGCGTGTGAGGGACAGACGCGCCCACGCACCCCCTCCGTGCCGCAGCACGTTCGTCGTGGTCTCGCGGATCACGGGACCGAAGACGTCGCCGGGGGCGCTGTCGACGTCCGGGTCGGCGGTCCGCTCGGCGACGGTGCCGGCGGCGCGCAGCAGATCGACCGCGTTCGCGAGCTCCACGCTCAACGGCGCCGAGCGGAACCGGGTCGCGAGGTCGCGCGTGCCCTGACGTGCCTCGGCCACGCTCACGCGCGCCGCCTGCACCTGCTCGAGCGCGGCGGCCGGATCGGCGGCGAGCAGTCGTTCGGCCAGTTCCAGTTGCAGGGCGATCACCTGGAGGTGGTGGCCCTGCAGATCGTGCACGTCGGTGGCGACGCGCAGCCGCTCCTGGGTGGCGGCGAGCCGACCCTCCGAGGCCCGGGCCCGGTTCATCATGTCGAGCACGTCCCACCACCAGACCGAGATCACGGACATGAGCGGCAGCATGATCGAGAAGAAGCCGATGATGTAGAGGCTCGAGACGTCCTCAGCCCGCAGGGTCGAGCGCGTGTCGATGAACCAGAGTGCGGCGATGACGACGATGCTGCCGACCGTGATGCGGCGACGTACGCCGGGCGGCCAGGTGAGGAGCACGATCGCGGCGATGAGCGGAACGGCGGCGAAGGTCCAGACCCCGCTCACGAGCAGGGCGACGACCCCGTACGCCGCGGAGGCGGCGATGGGCGCGATGGCGCGCCGCCTTCGCGAGGCCGCCGTCAGTTCGGCCGTGTTGCGGTAGTCGAGGAGGAGCGGG
The DNA here is from genome assembly GCF_003990045.1 of Labedella endophytica. GTDB lineage: Bacteria > Actinomycetota > Actinomycetes > Actinomycetales > Microbacteriaceae > Labedella > Labedella endophytica. The sequence continues at coordinate 194,572 of NZ_RZGZ01000001.1, forward strand.
ACGGTGGCCCCCACCCACACGAGCCCCCCGATGAAGACGGTGAGGGCCGCCTCGAGCCCGTCGCCGCGCTCGAGGAGCGCCGTCGCCCACACGAAGACGATCATGACCTCGAAGAAGACGATGCCGCCGAAGGTGTACCACCAGGTCGCCGTGACGCCGCGCGAGAGCCGGACGGCGGCGCGGGCGTTCGCGTCAGCGTCGGCCACGGCGTCATGCGCGGGCGCGGAGGAAGGGATCACCCGCCCATCCTATGGACGTGACAAAAGTCACGGATCGGTCGTGCGATGTGCCCGAGAACCGGTGACGGGACGGCACTTCTGCGCGAAGGTCGTCCGCGATGGACTGGTGTCATCACCGACGGACCGAACAGGTCCCGTCCGGACCACCGCCTCGACAGGAGCCCCTCATGAACCTCATCGACACCTTCCAGGACCTCGTCGCCCAGGTCCCCGAGTTCCTCCAGCCTCTCATCGTCGTCCTCGCCGGAGCCGTTCCCTTCATCGAGGGGGAGGGGGCCACCACGATCGGCATCATCGGCGGCATCCACCCGATCGTCGCCGCGATCGCGGCGATCATCGGCAACTTCGCGTGCGTCGCCCTCCTCGTGCTCCTCGGATCCGGTGCCCGCGACGCTGTCGTGTCGCGTCGACGCGCCCAGCTCAAGGCCCGGGAGTCCGTCGTCGTCGGCGGAGGATCCGAGAGCGCCGTCGACCCGATCGACGCATCGGTGCCCGTCGAGGAGACGACCCCGCGGAAGGCGAAGTTCCAGCGCGCGTTCGAGCGCTACGGCGTCCCCGGCGTGAGCCTGCTCGGTCCGCTCCTGCTGCCCACCCAGTTCACGGCGACGATGCTCGCCGCGGCCGGCGTCACCAAGGCGCGCATCCTCCTCTGGCAGGGCATCGCCATCGTCGCCTGGACGACGGCCTTCACGATCCTCATCTCGAGCGTCGTCAACGCCGTCCACTGACGCTGTCCGCTTCCGCATCCCCCTCCAACGCGGAAGATGCGTACGCAAATGCCTTCCGCGGGTGAAATCTCACCCGCGGAAGGCATTTGCGTACGCAAAACCCCGGGGTGGGAGAGCCAGGGAGAGCGGGCCGCGACGGGAGGGGGCAGAAGGCCGTCAGCGCGACGGCTCAGATGCCGTCGGCGAGGCGGTGGTAGACCGCGTTCCAGCGGACCTCCTGCTCGAAGGCGCGGAGCGTCGTGTCCTCGTCGATGATCAGGAGCTCGACGCCCGCGATGCGTGCGAAGTCCTCGAACGCCTCGATGCCCACGGCCGTGGACATCACCGTGTGGTGCGCCGCTCCCGCGGTGAGCCACGCAGCGGCCGAGGTCGCGAAGTCGGGGCGCGGCGTCCACACGGCGCGGCCGACGGGCAGGTTCGGGAGGGGCGCGCGCGGCTCGACCACGTCGACGACGTTCGCCGTGAGGCGGAAGCGGTCGCGCACGTCGGAGAGGGCCACGACCACGGCGGTCCCAGGGTCGGCCGTGAAGACGAGGCGTACCGGGTCGTCCTTGCCTCCGATGCCGAGCGGGTGCACCTCGAGCGTCGGCTTCGCGGTCGTGAGCGACGGGCTCACCTCGAGCATGTGGGCGCCGAGGATCGTCTCCGCACCGTCGACGAGGTCGTAGGTGTAGTCCTCCATGAGGCTCGCGCCGCCCGGGAGCCCCGCGCCCATGACGTTCGCGACGCGCACGAGGACGGCGGTCTTCCAGTCGCCCTCCGCGCCGAAGCCGTAGCCCTCGGCCATGAGGCGCTGCACCGCGAGGCCCGGCAGCTGCTTGAGGGTGCCGAGGTCCTCGAAGCTCGTCGTGAACGCGGCGAAACCGCCCTCCTCGAGGAAGCTGCGCAGGCCGATCTCGATGGCCGCTCCGTCACGGAGGGACTGGTGGCGCTCGCCGCCGCGCCGCAGCTCGGGGGTCACGTCGTAGAGCTCCTCGTACTCGGCCACGAGGGCGTCGATCGCCTCGTCGGTCGCCGCCTCCACGGCCGCCGCGAGCTCGTTGACCGACCACGTGTTGACCTGCACGCCGAAGCGGTGCTCCGCCTCGGTCTTGTCACCCTCGGTCACGGCGACGTAGCGCATGTTGTCGCCGAAGCGCGCGAGCTTCATGTTCTGCGAGGCGTGCCAGCCGGCGGCCGCGCGCGCCCACGTCGCGATGTCCGCGGTCACGCGCGGGTTCGTCGCGTGTCCGACGACGGTCTTGCGGGCCACGCCGAGGCGCGTCTGGATGTAGCCGAACTCGCGGTCGCCGTGCGCGGCCTGGTTGAGGTTCATGAAGTCGAAGTCGATGTCGGCGTATGGCAGCTCGACGTTCGCCTGCGTGTGGAAGTGGAGCAGCGGCTTCCGCAGCGCGTCGAGCCCCGCGATCCACATCTTGGCGGGGCTGAACGTGTGCATCCACGTGATGAGGCCGATGACGTTGTCGTCGCTGTTCGCGTCGAGCATCGCGCGGCGGATCGACGCGGAATCCGTGAGCACGGGCTTCCACACGATGCGCACGGGGATGTCGCTGTCGCCGAGCGTCGCGGCGATCTGCTGGGACTGATCCGCGACCTGGCGGAGGGTCTCCTCGCCGTAGAGTCCCTGGCTCCCGGTGAGGAACCAGATCTCGAGGGCGTCGAACGAGGTGGTGAGGGACGGCATGGCGTGAGTCCTGTCTGTCGAGGTGCGTCGGGCGGCGGCGCCCGACGGAAGAGGGGAAAGGGGTCAGAGTGCGGTGGCGGCAGCGCGCATCATCGCGAGTCCCGCCTCGTACCGGGTGAGGTAGGAGGCGAAACCGGCCACGTCGGACGCGTCCGGTTCGGCCGTGTCGACGACGCCGCCCGCGAACACCGCATCGCGGAGGTAGTCGCCGAGCGAGACGCCGGTCGGCGCGACCCGAAGGTACGCGGCGAGCACCGCGATGCCCCACGGTCCGCCTTCCGACGCGGTGCGCGTCACGGCCACCGGCGCGTCGAGGGCGGCGGCGAGGAAGCGCTGAGCGACGCCCGCGGTGCGGAACAGGCCTCCGTGCGCGAACATCGTGTCGAGCGCGACACCCTCCTCGTCGAGCACGCGCATGCCGAGCGCGAGGGTCCCGAAGACCCCGTACACCTGCGCCCGCATGAAGTTCGCGAGCGTGAAGCGGCTGTCCGGGGTGCGGACGACGGCCGGTCGGCCCTCGTCGAGACCGGCGATCGGCTCGCCCGAGAGCTGGTTGTAGGCGAGCAGGCCGCCGCCGTCGGCGTCGCCGTCGAGGGCCTCCCGGAAGAGGGCCTCGAACGCGGTGTCGGCGTCGACCGGCGTGCCCGCGGCATCGGAGAAGCGTCGGAAGAGCCCGACCCACGCGGCGAGCTCGCTCGCGCCGTTGTTGCAGTGCACCATCGCGACGGGGTCGCCCGCGGGGGTCGTGACCACGTCGAGCTCGTCGTGTGCGCGGGCGAGCGGGCGCTCGAGCACGACCATCGCGAAGATGCTCGTGCCGGCGCTCACGTTGCCGGTGCGCGGCGTGACGGCGTTCGTCGCGACCATGCCCGTTCCGGCGTCGCCCTCCGGCGGGCAGAGCGGGATTCCGGGAAGGAGCCCGCCCGTCGGGTCGAGCAGCGCCGCGCCCTCGGGGGTCAGCGAACCGGCGGGCCGACCGGCCACGAGCACCCGCGGCAGGACGTCGCGCAGGTGCAGGTCGGGGGCCTCGCTCGACTCGATCCGGTCGTAGCGCGCGACCATGCTCTCGTCGTAGTCGCTCGTGGCCGGATCGATCGGGAACATACCGGACGCGTCGCCGACGCCGAGCACCTTCTCGCCGGTGAGGCGCCAGTGCACGTAACCCGCGAGGGTCGTGACGAAACGGATCTCGGGCACGTGCGGCTCGTGGTCGAGCACGGCCTGGTGCAGGTGCGCGATCGACCAGCGCAGCGGGATGTTGACGCCGAAGAGCACGGAGAGCTCGTCGGCCGCGCGGCCGGTGGTCGTGTTGCGCCAGGTGCGGAACGGGACGAGGAGATCGTCCTTCGCGTCGAATGCGAGGTAGCCGTGCATCATCGCGGAGATGCCGATGGCCCCGACGGTCTCGAGCCGCACGCCGTAGCGGTGGTCGACGTCGGCGACGAGATCGGCGTAGGCGGCCTGGAGGCCGGTCCACGCGTCGTCGAGGGAGTAGGTCCATACGCGGTCGACGAACGCGTTCTCCCAGTCGTGGCTGCCCGTCGCGATCGCGGCGGCGGGGTCGTCGTCGGCGATGAGGCACGCCTTGATCCGGGTGGATCCGAGCTCGATGCCGAGGGAGGTGCGTCCCTCGAGGATGGCGTCGCGGAGGGACGACACGGGCGTCGCGGCGGTCATCGTCGCTCGTCCGATGCCTGGCCGTACACGTTCTGGTACCGGTTGAAGAGGCTGTCGATCTTCTCCTGCGGGATCGGCACGAGGGGGCCGGCTTCGCGGGCGATGTGCACCGTGCGGGCGGCGTCCTCGCACATCACGGCGGCCTTCACGGCGTCGGCGGCGTCGACGCCGATCGTGAAGGGGCCGTGGTTCTGCATCAGCACGGCGCGGGAGCGGTGCCCCGTGAGGGTCTCGACGATGCCGCGACCGATCGAGTCGTCACCGATGATGGCGAACGGTCCGATCGGGATCGGGCCGCCGAATTCGTCGGCCATCCCGGTGATGACGCACGGGATCTCCTCCGCGCGCGCCGCCCACGCGACGGCGTAGGTGGAATGCGTGTGCACGACGCCGCCGACGTCCGGCATGTTCCGGTACACGTAGGCGTGCGCCGCGGTGTCGCTCGAGGGGCTGCGGTCGCTGCCGGGGGTGCCCGGTACGACAGTTCCGTCGAGGGTGCAGACGATCATGTTCACCGGGGAGAGGTCGTCGTACGCGACGCCCGAGGGCTTGATCACGAAGAGGTCGGCCCCGGGCACGCGACCTGAGACGTTGCCGCCGGTCCAGACGACGAGGCCGTAGCGCACGAGTTCGCCGTGGAGTCGGGCGACGTCGGCGCGGACGCGGTCCACCGCCTCGGCGATCTCGGGGGCGAACGGCTGGGTGGTGTCCGAGGCATCCGCGTCGTGCGGGGATGTCGTCTCCGGCGGCGCTGCCGGGAGGGGGCTGCTCATCGCTTCTCCATCGAGGTCGGGGGCCGGCTCGGCCGGCCCGTTGTCATGTTACCGGTAACATCCTGTGCTCGCCAGTGTCTGACGCGGACACGGGACGCCCCGTCGCCCCGTCCTGCGACGCCCGTGTATCCCGCCCGGCAACGAGGGCGCCACTTCGGCTCGAGGGCTCCACGCGTAGGTGGCGCCCTCCCTCGGGAGTAGCACTCTCGCGGGGGTCGCGGGCGGCGAGGTCATGGGCGGCGACGACATGGGCGAGAAGTCACGGTGCGGGCGGGGCGGTGGAGGCGCGCACGACGAGGCGCGGCGGCGACGGGGACGGGGCGGACTCGCCGAGCACGTCGGCCACCGCGCGCCGGGCCTCGCCGGCCACGTCGACGCGCACCGTGGTGAGGGCCGGCGTATAGAACGGGGCGTCGGGGTTGTCGTCGAAGCCGGTGATCGAGACGCTCCCCGGAACGTCGACACCCCGGGCGGTGAGCCCCGCGATGAGACCGAGCGCCATCTGATCGTTCGCGACGACGATCGCCGTCGGCGCCGATCCCTCCGCGAGCCGGGCCGCGACCTCGGCGGCGAGGGCGTGGCCCGAGGCGGCCGTCCAGTCGCCGCGCCAGCGATCGGTGAGAGTGACGTCGGCCGGAGTGACGTCGGCGCGGGCTGCGTCGGCCCCAGCGAGGTCGGCCCCAGTGGCGTCCCCGGTGATGTCAGCCACCGTGACATCGGCTCGGGCGACACCGGCTCGGGCGACACCGACTCGGGCGACACCGACTCGGTCGACGTCAGCCACCGTGACATCGGCTCGGTCGACACCGGCTCGGGCGACGGCGTCCTCGATGCCGGCGGTGCGCGCCGTGGCCTCGAACCAGTCCGACGGGCCGGCGACCTCGGCGAGACGCCGGTGGCCCTGCTCCACGAGATGGGTCACCGCGAGTCCCGCTCCCTCCGCCTGCCGACCGCCGGTCTCCTCGTGCAGAGAGACCACGGGCACCCCGACTCCCGCGTCGTCGAGGGCGGCGCGGGTCCCGGCATGGGGCGCGACGAGTACGATCCCGTCCACCCCCTGGGCGAGGAGGTGGCGCACGGCGGCCTCGAAGGACGGCTCGTCGTCCGCGTTCGCGTAGGCGGTGGCGATCCAGCGGCCGCGCTCGCGGGAGGCCGCCTCGAGGGCGGCGATGCCCGCGGACGGACCGTAGAGGGCGGTGTCGGACGCGACGACGCCGACGGTGCGCGTGCGGCTCGTGCCGAGCGCGCGGGCGGCGTTGTTCATGCGGTAGTCGAGGTCGGCGACCGCCGCGAGCACGCGCTGACGTGTGTCGTCGCGGATGCCGGGATAGTCGTTGAGCACGCGCGAGACGGTCTGTGTGGAGACGCCCGCGTGCAGGGCGACGTCGCGCACGCCCACCCGCCGCTTCGCTCCGTCGTCGCTCATCCCGCTCAGCGTACTGCGCCGCGCCCTCCCCTTCCCCGCCCGAAAGGGCTACTCCCGAGCGAGGGCGCCAGCTGGGAGTGGCGCCCTCGATACCGAAGTGGCGCCCTCGGTCAGCTCCGTCGCTCGACACCGCGCCTCTGACTGCCGGGGCGCGATCCGTGCCCGCAGGTTCAGCCGGAGTCGGTCCAGGGGTGCCACCGTGGGTCGTGTCCGATCTCCGGAGCCGGTCAGGCCGCGTTCCCTGAACCTGTCGAATAGTGCCATCTCGCCCGCAACCCGTCGTCCACAGGTGGGTATCCAGCGAGTAACTGACTCCTTTTCCGGATACCGTCCGAATGTCGGTGGTGTCGTGTTCACTAGACATATGACGGCACACGGAACCACGCAGCGGACGGCGATCAGCGACCTGATCGCCCGCTTCGACGCGACCGTGTCCGCCCTCGACCCGGCCCGGTTCTCGGGGCCCGAGTTCATGGCGATTGTCTCCCAGATCGAGGCGTTCGGCCGCCGGGCGGATGCGCTGCGTGTCCGGGTCGCGGCGGAGGCCACACGCAGGGTCGACGGTCCTGTCGACACCCTCGGTGCAGCCGGGTACGCCTCCGCGGAGGACGGTATCGCGAAGCTCACCGGCGCCTCCGAGACCGACGCGGCCCGGAGGATCCGGGTGGGCCTCGGGGTCGTCCCGGGCGCCTCGCTCACCGGGTCACCGACGGCCCCGCGGCACCCCGTCGTCGCCGCGGCCGTCGCCACCGGTGCCCTGGGAATCGAGGCCGCCGACATCCTCATGAAGGGGCTCGACTCGGTCGCGTCCCGTGTCGACCCCGTGACGCTCGCCGAGACGGAGGAGAGCCTCGTCGGCCTCGCGGTCGGCTCGGACACGCAGCCGCCGTTGGGTGTCGACCTTGTCCGCATCCAGCTCGCGACGTTCCTGCTCCGCATCGAGCCCGATGGCGCCCGGCCGAGGGAGAAGCGAGCGCAGAAGAGCCGGAGGCTCACGTTCGGTGTCGAGACCGTCGACGGGCTCATTCCCGTCTCGGGGCTCCTCATGGCGGAGGTCGGGGCCACGTTCAAGCGGCTCGTCGATGCTCACGGTCGGAAGGTCGCCTTCCTGGACGGCGCGGAGACCGCCCCGGCCGCGTCGGATGACCGCACGCCCCCGCAGCGCCGTCACGACACCCTCGCTGACATTCTGAGCGCGGCCAGCCGTGTGAAGGACGCGCCGGAATTGGCTGGCTCGGCGCCGGCGGTCCTCGTCGCCGTCACACAGTCGACGCTCGACGACGGGCGAGGTGTCGGGTTCATCGACGGCCACGTGACCCCGATCTCGATCGACACCGTCGAGCGCCTCATCGACTCGCGCGGCCTGCAGGCCGTCGCCCTCGGCCCGACGGGCCGCGTCCTGGCCCTCGGGTCGACACAGCGGTGCTTCACCTCCGCCCAGCGCCGCGCCATCACCGTACGAGACGGAGGCTGCGTTATCCCCGGATGCACCACCCCCGCCGGGTGGTGCGAGGTCCACCACGTCATCCCGTGGCGGGCGGGCGGCCAGACGCACACCGACAATGGGGTGCTCCTCTGCTGGGGACACCATCAACGCATCGATTCCGGGCCCTGGCGCCTCTCCATGCCGGACGGGGTCCCGCACGTCCGCGGACCAGGGCAGGTCGAATGGACGCCTACCGGACAGTCCCGCGTCCGAACACTTCTCTCGCGAACCGGCTGACGCCGAGCATGCCCGAACGGCGGCATGCCCGAACGGCGGCGTGCTCATACAGCAGAGGCCCAGACGACGGCGCTCGTGAACACCAACGTGCTCGAACGTCAGCGCTCGTGAACATCAATGCTCTCGACGTCGCTGCTCTCGAACGTCGCTGCTCTCGAACGTCAGCGCGTTCGAACATCATCGTGCTCGAACGTCGCACGCCAGGGAGACAACGACCGAGGCCCCCGATCCGGTATGGAGCGGGGGCCTCGGCGAAGGTGCCGGCGAGCGGCGTCGGTGCTGACGAGGATTGTCAGGCGGCGACGCGCGCCAGGTGCTGCTCGCAGCGCGCGGCGAGGTCCGCGCGGCGGGCGCCGACGGCGCGGGCGCCCTCGATGACACTGCTGCCGGTGCGGCTGCGGCTCTCCACGTCGAGCTCCGGGCGGGAGAAGAGGACGTCGTACATGGGCGCGAGCATCGCGTCCGAGAAGGTGAAGTTGCGGGCGAGGGCCTGGATGGGGGTGCCCATCCGCTGGCCGGCGCAGAGATTGACGTCGGCGCCGCCGTCGAGGATGCGCTGCAGGAGGGCCGGCTCGCGGTCGAAGTCGTGTGTCATGGACCCGAGCAGCACGTGCAGAGCGTTGACGTGATCGCTCGTCTCGACGGAGGTGTCGGCGCCGTCGTCGATGAGTCGATCCGCGATCGCGATGCGCGCCGCGAGGTCCGGATTGCGCAGTGCGTACATGAGCAGGGTCGTACCCGTGCTGTCCAACCACCCAGCCTGTTCCGGTCGGTAATCTGCGAGGAATGCACGCTCGCTCTTCCGGGTGCTGCGGAACACGGTGGGATAGGTCATCCTCCCAGTCTCCCAGGTCTGGCCCGCGCGCGTACGATCTCTTCTCTCCCTGCGCGCCCGGCGGCGCCGTTCGGAGCGGTCACCGATGGCCTGTTTGCCGTACGCGGCCCCGGATGGCAAGGGGATGCGACCAGTTCGCGCTCCTCCGACACTGGAGGAATGACCGACACCGGAACGCACACGCCATCGGCGCGTCTCCACGCGCGCGGGTCGCTCAGCGACTCCCTGCTCCACATCCTCGAAGGCCACCCGGACGCCGTCGAGCCGCTCACCACGTGGCACGACGCCGTGGACGACGCCCTCGCCCGCGCGACCGATCTGATCACCGACGAGGACATCCAGTTCACCCTCTTCGTCCTCTACACGCTGCACACCGGAGGACTCACGGATCCCGACGGGATCTGGGAGTGGAACGGCGACCTGCTCGCGGGTCGTGCCCGGCTCGAGGCCGCCTTCGAGCGGCAGTTGCGTGCCACGGTCCCGGTCCCGGACCTCCCCCGCGGCGAGCGGGCCGCCGTCGCCGCGACGCTCTTCGAGCTCACCCAGCCGTCGCCCGGGCCGAGTCTCGCCCGCTTCCTCGCGAAGAAGGCGACACTCGATCAGGCGAGGGAGTTCCTCATCCAGCGCTCCGTGTACACCCTGCGCGAAGCGGACCCGCATTCCTGGGCGATCCCGCGGCTGCACGGGCGAAGCAAGGTCGCGCTCGTCGAGATCCAGTCGGACGAGTACGGCGCCGGTCGGGCCGACCGGCAGCACGCGGCGATCTTCGCCCGCACCGTGGAGGGCGCGGGTCTCGACGCGACGTACGGCGCCTACCTCGACGACATCCCCGCCGTCACCTTCGCGTCGCTCAACCTCATGTCGATGTTCGGGCTCAATCGTCGCCTCCGCGGCGCGATCGCCGGGCACCTCGCCGCGTTCGAGATGACCTCGTCGATCCCCAACCGATCGTACGCGGACGGATTCCGACGGCTCGGCTTCGGCGACGACGTCACCGAGTACTTCGACGAGCACGTCGAAGCGGACGCGGTCCACGAACAGATCGCCGCTCACGACCTCGCGGGAGCCCTCGCGGAGGACGAACCCGCCCTGCTCGCCGACATCCTCTTCGGGGCGAGCGCCTGCCTGATGGTGGACGAGCTCATGGCCGATCACATCCGTGAGTCCTGGGAGGCGGGGCGCTCCTCGCTCCGCACCCGATGAGCGGCGACGATCGCAGCGGCGCGGCCGTGCGTATCTCGCCGTATCCCGACGGTCCCCTCATCGTGCGGGGCGACGTCGTCATCACCGGGCCCGACGGCGAGGACATCGTGCCGACGCGTCGCACCGTCGCGCTCTGTCGATGCGGGATCTCGGCCATCAAGCCGTTCTGCGACGGCACCCACAAGCTCATGAACTTCCGGACGGAGGCCCCGGCGGAGGACTGATCATCGCGCGATGGCAGGGGGTGAGGGGCGACGCCGTCGTCCCTCATCCCCTGCCATGCGCGGGCCCCGGATATGGGGGAGCACCCTCCGGGAGTCCTGGAGTACCCTGGCGAACGTAGGCCTTTGGGGGAGCGGCCTGCACGACCTCTGCATCGGCGCCGAGACTCGCACACTGTTCCGCGATCGACCGATTCAGGAGCCCCCGTGTCACTCACCGTCACGCCCTACGGCGTCCGCAAGTTCGGCTCCGAGCGCGCCACGCCGCGGATCCGCGAGGTCTACGACTCCACGTCCGGCTGGCGGGTGAACCCCGAATCCGGCCTCCGCCTGTCGGAGGAATCGGCACGACAACTCCAACGCCGCGGCTTCACGTCCGTGCGCGTCCGCTGGCGTTTCCACACCCTCGAGATCCAGTTGCGGCGCTACCTCGGCGAGTGAGGAGCGACCGTCATGGGTGATCCGACCGAGTCATCGTCTCCGTCGGCAGTGAGGCGCCTGCCGGTTCGACCCCGTGGGCGCGGGCGAAGTGCTCGGCGCGGCGGGCCCGGCGGAGAGACGTCGGAATGAGGATCACGGACAGGACGGGGAACACGATCCACATCGCGAGTTGCAGCGGTTGCTCGGGAGTCGGCTCGTTGAGTGCGAGGAACGCGACGAAGAGGGTGAGGAGTTGCGCGAGCGACCACCGCTCCGTCTCGGCTGCGTAGGGCGCGTAGCGAGCAGCGAGCTCCGTCTCCTCACGGGTGAGCGAGATCGATTTCCCGCCGACGACGACGCGTGCGATGCGCTTGAGCAGTCGTGCGTCGGGTCCCGACAGCTCCCGTGAACGTCCTGAGAAGCCGACGACGGTGATCGCGCAGAAGACCGTCGCCGTGATGGCGGCGAACGACACGGCGATCCCCACGGCGCCGATGGTCGTCGAGTCGGGTTCGGCCGCCGATCGGCCGGCGGCGAGGGCGAAGAGTGCCCCGAACACGAGCACGGCGGACGACACGATCACGATCGTCCTCGTCCGTCGGCGGGGGAGATCGGGGTCCATCGGCGGGATCGGAAGCGGCGCGCGTCGCCGCCGGTCCGCTCGTCGGCGGAGAACCCTGCCAGCGAACGCGTTCGCGGCGATGTACGCGACCGCTGCCCCGATCGTGAGAGTTGCGACGCCGAACGGTGCACCGCCCGTCACGGCGAGGCCGATCAGCAGGAGGAGTACCGAGACGGTGACCGCTCCTACGACCACGACGAACACGCGCGAGGCGCGTCGTCCGTCGAGGGCGGAGGGGTCGCGCAGGGAGATCACGGGAACGACTCCGGCGCAGAACCCCGCCGCCCACAGCGCCACCATCGCCACGGTGAACGGGGTGATCGCGCTCCCCGCCACGCCCAGAGCGGGCAGGGCGATCGCCGTCGCGGTGATGACGGCGAGACCGATGGCGGTGGACAGGACGAGCGAGACGATCCTCATACGGACGGGGCTCCAGATGCGTCGACGGTGATGGGGTCCCAGTCTTCCGCTCACAGCCGGGTATGTCGAACGCAGGCGGCGGTGCGTCAGGCCGCCCGCCCCGTTCAGTGCCCGTGCGGGTCCAGCCGGTTGATGGTCTCGACGACCTGCGGGTAGTCGCCGCGGGCCTCGCCGTAGCGGAGGAATTTCACGTTCTCCACCTGGATCTCCGTCGCGTCGGGGGACGACTCGATGAGGCCCATGACCTCGGAGACGAAGTCGTCGAGCGGCATCGCGAAGTCGCTCTCCTCCTGGCCCGGCATGAGCGCCGTGCGCACCGACGGCGGTTCGAGCTCGACGATCCGCACCGAGGTGTCGGCGAGCTGGAGTCGGATCGACTCGCTCAGCATGTGGATGGCGGCCTTCGTCGCGTTGTACGTCGGAGTGACGGCGAGCGGAGCGAAGGCGAGGCCGGACGAGACCGTCATGATGGTCGCGGACGGGCGGCTCTGCAGGTGCTCCACGAACGCGGCAATGAGGCGGATGGGGCCGAGGAGGTTCGTCGTGACGATCTGCTCCGCCGTCTCGAGGAAGCCGTCGGCCGCGTGCCAGTCCTCGACCCGCATGATGCCAGCCATCGTGATGAGGGTGTCGAGCTCGGGGTGCTCCACGATGACTCTCTCGGCCGCCGCGACGATGCTCGCGGGGTCGGTCGTGTCGATCGCGACGGCGTGGATGCCGGGGCTCTCCGCGGTGAGCGAGGCGAGGAGGTCCGTGCGACGGCCTCCGACGATGACGACGTTGCCCGCGGCGTGGAGGGCGCGGGCGAGGGCGAGTCCGATGCCGCTCGTGGCGCCGGGGATGAAGATGGTGTTTCCGGTGATGTTCATGCCCCGACTCTCCACCGTCATGGAGCCAACCGGCAGGACGCGTCGATCGGGGGATCGGCGATCCCTGGTTCGAGCGATCGATCGAGCGGAGAATGATCGCATGGACCGCGCCGCTCTCTCCGACTTCCTCCGCCGACACCGCGAGGCGCTCCAACCCGCCGACGCCGGCCTTCCCGCGGGTCCGAGACGACGAACGGCCGGGCTCCGCCGCGAGGAGGTCGCGCTCCTCGCCTCGATGTCGGTCGACTACTACACGCGGCTCGAACAGCAGCGCGGACCGCAGCCGAGCACCCCGATGCTCTCGTCGATCGCGCGGGCCCTGCGACTCACGGACGACGAACGGGACTACCTGTTCCGCCTCGCCGGACACGCCCCTCCGGACCGCACGGACACGGGGTCGCACGTCGCCGCCGCGCTCCTGCGGGTCTTCGACCGGCTCAGCGACACCCCGGCGCTGATCATCTCGAACCTCGGCGAGACCCTCGTGCAGAACCGGATGGCCGAGGCGCTCCTCGGCGACGTCTCGCACTACACGGGGCTCGAGCGGAGCGAGGTCTATCGCTGGTTCGTGAGCCCGGAGACGGCGCGGTTGCGCTATCCCGAGGCGGACCGCGACCGCCACAGCCGCGCGCAGGTCGCGTCCCTCCGGGCCGCGATCGGCTCGCTCGGTGCGGACTCGCGAGCGGGCGTGCTCGTAGGGGCCCTGCTCGAGCGCTCGCCGGAGTTCGCGGAGATCTGGGAGCGGCACGAGGTGGCGCGGCGCTTCGAGGACCACAAGACGCTCGTGCACCCGGAGATCGGGCCCATCGACGTGGACTGCCAGTCGCTCTTCACGGAGGACCGGTCGCAAGCGCTGCTCGTGCTCACGGCGGCCCCGAACACGGAGGCCGCGGAGAAGCTCGCGCTCCTCGGCGTCGTCGGCACGCAATCCTTCAGCTGAGCCCCGGTCAGCGGCCGGCGGGCCCCTCGGCGCCCCCGGGTTCGAGCAGACCGGTCTCGTAGGCGAGGATCACGAGCTGCGCCCGGTCGTGCGCCGCCACCTTCGTCATGATGCGATTGACGTGGGTCTTGGCGGTGTGGGGCGAGATCACGAGGCCGTCGGCGATCTCCTGGTTCGAGAGGCCGCGCGCGACGAGCAGCAGGACCTCGCGCTCACGATCCGTGAGGTCCCGGAGTTCGGGAGGGAGAGGACGCGGCTCCGACGGGTCGCGGGGCAGCACGTACTTCGTGATGAGGCTGCGCGTCGCGGCGGGGGAGAGCAGGGCGTCCCCCGCGTGCACGGAACGCACCGCGCGCACGATGGCATCGGGTTCCGCGCCCTTGCCGATGAACCCGCTCGCCCCCGCTCGCAGGGCGGCCACGAGGTACTCGTCCTCCTCGAACGTCGTGAGGATGAGGACGCGCACGGCCTCGAGCTCCGGGTCGGTGCAGATCCTCGCGGTCGCGGCGATGCCGTCGAGACCGGGCATGCGGATGTCCATGAGGACGACGTCGGGCCGGAGGCGTCGGGCGAGCGCGACGGCCTCGTTCCCGTCGGGCGCCTCGCCCACGACGTCGACGCCCTCGGAGCCCTCCAAGATCGCTGTGACGGCCTGGCGGATGAGGGACTGGTCGTCGACCACGAGGACGCGCGTCACGAGTGCACCTCCGCCGGCCGCGGCTCGGTCTCCGTCGAGAGCGGGATCGAGGCGGACAGCCGGAAGCCTCCGGCGCTCGGCCCGGCCTCGAGTGTCCCTCGCACCGCGGTCACGCGTTCCCGCAGCCCGAGGAGACCGTAGCCACCGGTCTCGTCGGGGTCGGAGCGATCCGGCGCCAGGACACGGACGGGGTTGGCGACGACGACCTCGACGGCGCGGGCCGACACCGCCACGAGGACGTGCGCCCGATGCTCGGCACCGTGCTTGAGGGCGTTCGTCAGCCCCTCCTGGATCACCCGGTAGGCCACGACGTCCGCCGTCGCGGGGAGCCCGTCCACGTCGCCCTCGATCCGTACGCGCACGTCGAGCCCCGCCGCTGCGAACTCGGCGACGAGGGCGTCGAGCGCGTCGAGCCCCTGTTGCGGGGCCGCGTTGGTCTCGTCGCCATCCGCGCGCAGCATCGCGAGCAGGTCGCCGATCTCCCCGAGCACCGTGCGCGCGGCGACACGGATCGTCCCGAGTGCCTCCTCCGCGCGTTCCGGCCGCGAGGTGAGGGACGACGACGCGACCCCGGCGTTGAGGCTGATGACGGAGATCTGGTGGGCGACCACGTCGTGCAGGTCCCGGGCGATCCGCAGCCGCTCCTCGGACACCCGTCGCTGGGCCTCCGCCTCCCGCGTCCGTTCCGCGCGTTCGGCCCGTTCGACCATCGCAGCGATGTATTCGCGACGGGATCGGGTGGCGTCTCCCGCGGCGGCGAAGAACGCGATCGTGATGGCGAACTGCACGACGCGGGGGTCTCCGACGTCGCCGAGCGCCGCGAGCAGCGTCAACCCGACGACCGCGCCGATCGCCGAGGCGGTGACGATGATGCTCCGGCGGCGCCCCATCCGATTCGCCACTCCGAACATCGCGATCGCCGCCCCGACGACGATGCCGGGAGGAACGAGACCGTTCACGACCGCGGCGGCGTAGAGGAGGATGCACGCGGCGAGGACGGGGATCGGCCACCGCCGCCGGAAGGGCAGGAGCACCGCGGGAGCCAGCAGGATCGCGAGATCCACGACGCCGCGCGGCGTCGTCGAGGCGAAAGGCGCGAATGCGAACGCCACGATGATGAGGGCCGCCGCCACATCGCCGACGACGGCGTGCGCACGGCGCCACCTGTGCGTCTCGGCCGGGAGCCGGGATCGCTCGAGGTCGGGGAAGGCGGCGCGCATTCCTTCAGTGTGATGGCTCGGGGTTCCTCGCGCATCCTCCGTCCGCGGCACGCGGCCGTACGGCGATCGCGGTACGGCGGTGTCTGCGAGAGGGCGACGCGCCCGTCGATCAGGACGGCGATGCTCGATACAGGCCCGGAGACACCGGGTCGCCACCCGAGGAGTCGCCATGCCCACCCCGATCATTCAGGTCACGGACGTACGCAAATCGTACGGTCGCGGTCAGAACCGCTTCGATGCGCTGAAGGGGGTGAGCTTCGACATCGCCGAGGGCGAGAGCGTCGCGATCATCGGCAAGTCCGGGTCCGGCAAGTCCACCCTGATGCACACGCTCGCGCTCCTCGATGCGCCCACCTCGGGCTCGATCGCCCTCGAGGGTGTCGACACGAGCACGCTCGCCGGGCGCCGCCTCAATCGCACGCGCAACCGCACCTTCGGTTTCGTCTTCCAGCAGTTCTTCCTCACCGCCAACGCGAGCGTGCTCGACAACGTCGTGTTGCCGATGAAGATCGCGGGCGTCCCCCACGCCGAGCGCAAGCGCCGCGGCATGGCCGCCCTCGAACAGCTCGACCTCGCCGACAAGGCCAAGAACAAGGCCGTCAACCTGTCCGGCGGTCAGAAGCAACGCGCGGTGATCGCCCGGGCGCTCGTGAACGATCCGCGCATCATCTTCGCCGACGAACCCACAGGCAATCTCGATTCGAGCACCGGGGCCGTCGTCGAGGACATCCTCTTCGACCTCAACCGCGAGAACGGGATCACCCTCATCATCGTGACGCACGACGAGGACCTCGCCGCTCGCTGCGACCGTCGGATCGTCATCCGCGACGGGCTCCTCGTGGAGGACTCGCGACCGAACGGGCCCGGTTCCGCAGACACCACGCACGGCCGCCACGGCGCCGAGGGGGTGGCCGCATGAACGCCGTCGACCTCGTCGGCTCGGCCGTCTCGAATACCTTCCGGGCCAAGACGCGCACGCTCCTCACGATCCTCGCGATCTTCGTGGGCGCGTTCACCCTCACCCTCACCCAGGGGCTCGGCACCGGCATCAACGCGTACATCGACGACACGGTCACGGCCGTCGGGGCCTCGGACGTCATGACGGTCACGAAGCCGTCCGACTCGGCGACGACGATCGGCACGTCCGACGACGGCCCGGCCGAATACGATCCCGACACGATCGCGAGCGGGCAGCCCGGCCCTCCCGGTGCGACGGTGGTCTCGCTCTCTCCCGACGACCTCGACACGCTCGAGGGCATCGACGGCGTCCTCCGCGTGCAGGCGACCAAGTCGATCGCCGCCGACTACATCGAGGGAGCGGACGACACGAAGTACGTCGCGGCGATCGGCGGCCTCGTAGCCGGTCAGACCGTCCAGCTCACGGCGGGCGAGCAACCCGACGACGGTTCGGACGACCTCCAGGTCGTCATCCCCGTGTCGTACGTCGAGGCTCTCGGCTACGACGGGGATACCGACGCCGTCGGGGGAACCGTGACGCTCGCCGTCACCGACGCCGTCCGCACGCAGCACGCCGTGGAGGCGGAGATCGTCGGGGTCGCCGAGGAGAGCGTCGCGTCGCCGACCGGCGCGAGCATCACGCCGAACTCCGCGCTCACGGACGAGCTCTACGACCTGCAGAACGCCGGGCTGCCCGACGATCAGGCCGACCGCTACGCCCAGGCGAGCGTGTGGTTCGCCGACGACGCGACGGACGCCGACATCACGGCTCTGAAGGACCGCCTCGAGGACGACGGGTACTCCGGCGTCACGGTGGCCGACCAGCTCGGCACGCTCAAGACCGTGATCGACGGCATCGTGCTCGTGCTCAACGCGTTCGCGATCATCGCCCTCCTCGCCGCGAGCTTCGGCATCGTCAACACCCTCTTCATGAGCGTGCAGGAGCGCACGAGGGAGATCGGCCTCATGAAGGCGATGGGAATGGGGAGCGGGAAGGTGTTCGGACTCTTCAGTCTCGAGGCGGCGTTCATCGGATTCCTCGGGAGCGCGATCGGTGCGGGACTCGCCATCCTGGCGGGCGGCGCGATCAGTTCGGCGCTGTCGACGACGCTCCTCGCCGATCTCCCCGGCCTCACGCTCATCGCGTTCGACCCCGTGTCGATCGCGATCGTGATCCTCGTGGTGATGGTGATCGCGTTCCTCGCCGGGACGCTCCCGGCGGCCCGCGCCGCGAAGGCCGATCCCGTGGAGTCCCTCCGCTACGAGTGACCCGCCCTCAACGCCCGTGAGGTGTCGCATTCCGTTGCCGGTTCAGCCGGAATGACAACAGATTGCGACACCTCACGGGTGTTCGGGTGGGGTTACTCCGCTGCGTTATGCGTGCGGCGGCGGGCGACGATCGCGGCGGCTCCGGCGAGGAGCAGCACGAGAGCGGCGGCGAGGGCGCCGAACGGCTCGGTCGCACCCGTCACGGCGAGGTCGTCGCCGTCGTCGGCACCGGATCCCGGGGCGTCGGGACCGGCTCCCGTGTCGGGATCGCTCGGGTCCGTGCCGGGGTCGCCGGGCGTCCCGGGCTCGCTCGGCTCACCGGGTTCGGTGGGCTCGCCCGGTTCGGTGGGCTCGCCCGGCTCCGCAAGAGCGCACACGATCGTGCCCTGGCGCAGCGCGAAGCCGTCCGTGCCGTTGTCGTCCGACCACACGGCGGGCTTCAGTCCGTCGACGCACTGGTCGTTCGGCGCGATCGCGAAGCCCTCGTTGTTGACGTTCGGCATACCGGCCGGACGCTCCACGACGGACTCGACCCCGAAGGCGCCGGCGACCGCAGCGGCGGACACGACGTCGCTCGGCGTCTCATCGGTGGGGGTGACGTCGAGGACGGCCGAGCGGCCGTCGCACGTGTCGTCGCACACGGCCCAGAGCAGATCCGTCGCCGGGTCGTACTCGAGGTCCATGACGCCGGGGAAGCCGCTCTCGATGGTGGCGATCCGCTGGATCTGGCCGTCGTCCTGACCGAGGGCGTAGGCGTAGATCGAGCCGTTGGCCTCGAGGCCCACGAAGAAGAGCCCGCCGCCGTGGCCGGGGTAGTCGGCCGGGTCGTAGAGCGAACCGGTGCTCTCGTCGACGAAGCCCTTCTCGAGGAGATCGGCGTCAGGGATCCAGGCGATGCCCTCGAGGCCGGCGTTCGCGCCGAAGGTCGGTACGTCCGTCGCGAGGTCGGCCGCGAGGTTCCACTCGCGCGACGCCGAGATCTCGGTCTCCGTCGTGGTCACGTCGTAGCGGATGACGGACGGGCGGCTCGTGCCCGAGACGTCGTTGTTCCGCTCCGTGGAGACGAACACGCCGCCGGCCGCGCCCGCGTCGGTGAGCGCGACTCCCTCGGCGTCGACGTCGCCCGTGCCGTCCGCGTAGCGCAGTGTCTTGCCGTCGGTCCAGCCGGCGTCCGTCGCGGGCGCCCACGTTCCGTCGGTGTTCTCGAGGCGGTAGAGCGTGCCCGGACCGTTCTTCACGGCCCAGAGCGTGTCGGCTCCGGTCCCCGTGTCGGTGTCCTCGAACGCGAGGCCGCTCATGTTGGTGCCGAAGGATCCGGCCTCGTCCACGGTGGAGACGGTCTCACCGCCGGGCCACGGCGTGGTCACGAGGTCGCCCTCGCACGCGTTGGCCGCGCCCTTCGTGGGCTCCGTCGTGACCGCGAACTCGCCCGTGCCGTCGGGGCAGCGGCCGTAGCTCGTCGCGGCGTGCTCGGTCCACGAGTACGAATCGATGAGCGTCGTGCCGTCGGTGTCGAAGAGGCGGGCCGAGTCGCCGCCGCCGAGGCCGAAGCCACCGTCGACGTCCACGTCCACGGCGAGGTAGCCGCCCGCCGGGATCGTCGTGCCCGCCGCGATCGCGAGGGTGCGTGCGTCGTCGTCATCCTTCACGATCATGCCGGAGGCGTCCACGGGCTCGGCGCCGTTGTTGACGAGTTCGATCCAGTCGACGGGGTCGCCGCCGCTCGACTCGACCTCGTTGATGCGGATGGGTGCGCCGCAGTCGTTCGCGGCGGCCTTCGTGGTGCTCGTCATGAGGGCGAAGTCGCCCGTGCCGTCGGGGCAGCGGCCGTAGGAGGTCGCGGCGTGTCCGCTCCAGGCGTGCTGGTCGACGATCGTGACGCCGTCGGGGGCGAAGAGCCGCACGGAGTCGTTCGCGCCGAGGCCGTAGCCGAGCTGGGCCTCCTCGACGACGAAGAATCCGCCGGCGGGGACGGTGGAGCCGGTGGGGAGGACGCTCACGTGGGTGTCGTCGCTGTCCTTCACGATCCAGCCGGACACGTCGATCGCCGCGGTGGTGGGGTTGATGAGCTCGACCCAGTCGCCCGGCGTTCCACCGTTCGACTCGATCTCGTTGATGCGCACATCGAGGCCCTCGGGCGTCGGGACGACGTTCGCCGCACCGCGCGTGGGCTCGAGGGTCTCGGTGAACGCGCCGGTCCCGTTCGGGAAGCGGCCGTAGGTGGTCGCGGCGTGGGCCGTCCAGTCGTACGAGTCGATGAGCGTCGTGCCGTCGGTGTCGAAGAGGCGCACACTGTCGGCGCCGCCGAGGCCGAATGTCATCTCGGGGTCGCCCACGGCGAGGTATCCACCGGGCTCGATCGTCGAACCGGTGGGGAGCACGTAGGAGTGGGTGTCGTCGTCGTCGCGGATCACGAGCCCTGCGGCGTCGACCGCGACGAGACCGGTGTTCGTGAGCTCGACCCAGTCGCCCGGCGTTCCGCCGCTCGACTCGATCTCGTTGAGGACGACGGCATCGGCGGGGTCGGCCTCGCACGCGTTCGCGGCGCCCGGCGTGGACGCGGCGGTCACGGTGAACTCGCCCACGCCGTCGGCGCAGCGGCCGTAGCTCGTGGGGGAGGGATCGGTCCACGCGAAGGCGTCGATCTCGGTGGTGCCGTCGGGCAGGAAGACGCGGGCGGTGTCGGCGCGGCCGAGCCCGAAGGTGAGGTCGGGCTCGCCGAAGACGAGGTAGCCGCCCGGTGCGATGACGCTCCCGGCGGGCAGGGCGTCCGTGCGGTCGTCCTTGTCGTCCTTGACGATCCAGCCGGAGACGTCGACGGCGTCGGTGCCGGTGTTCGTGAACTCGATCCAGTCGCCGACGCTGCCGCCGTTCTGGACGACCTCGTTGATGCGGATGTCGGTGGGTTCTGCGGCGGAGGCGGGGGCCGCCGGCGCGACCGCGAGGGTCGTCAGCAGTGGGGCCGCGAGCGCCAGGGCGACGAGTGCCCGGGATCGAGGGTGGGAGCGGGGTCGGGTGCGCATGGGGGGTGCCCTTCGAGGCTGGACGGGTATGGGCCTCGACGAGTGTGTCGACATCAGGAGAACCGGCGGTGAACGGCCGGCGAACGGATCGCGTGAGGGGTGTGTGGACGCAGGCCGCTTCGAGAGGAAGGGGGTGCCGCGGTGTGCGGACTTCGGCCGACGGTTCGGGTCCAGGGGCCGGAGGTCCGCACATCGCGAGCCAGTGGAGGAGAGCCGGCCGCGGAGCTGAGGGGGTGCCCCGCGGCCGGACGGAACCGGATCCTGCATCCGGGGCCCCGGGCTAGAACCGAGGCCGACGTCCCCATCTCGCCTTCCGAGTTCATCTCACACCCTGGCCGTTCTCCGAATGAGGGGATCAGAGGGTGACGTCGGGGTGATGTCGGAACGATCTTCGTCAGACGTCGAGCCCCATCCACCGGGCGATGCGCACGGCTTCTTGCGCGCTCGTCGCACCGAGTTTGCTGTAGACGCGCCGGAGGTGGGTCTTGATCGTGTTGCGCGAGAGGACGAGTTCGTCGGCGATCCGATCGCCCGAGGCCCCGGCGCTCAGAAGCGAGAGCACGTCGCGCTCGCGCGGTGTGAGTGCGACGAAATTCTGCACGAGTCGGCTGTGGTCGTCGAGCGCGGCGATGCGATCGAGCAGCGGGAGGGCCGTCCCCCGAGCGCGGGCGCGGGCGACGAGGGCGCGGATGTCGTCGATGGGTGGGAAGTACATCGGGCCGGTCGTGTCGTTGCGCGCCATCGTCAGGAGCGCGACGTCGGCATGGAGGTCGGATTCCGCGGACCGCCCGCGGCGCAGCTCGACGGCGGCCCGCAACCACTGGGTCGCCATCCGCGATCGGGGGACGTGGCGGTCGCCGATGCTCTCGCACTCGCTGATCGCGGCCTCGGCTCCGGGGAGGTCGTTGAGGCGCAAGCGCAGAGCGGCGATCTCCCGGTAGGGACACAGCGCGTGCCGGTCATCGGCATGCACGCGAGCGAGGTGCTTCCAACCCGATTCGATGCCCCCGAGTCGCATGTGCACGAACGCCCGGATCATGTCCACCCACTCCGCCCAGTAACCGTGGAGGTCGGAGGCGACGCGCTGGATCTGCTCGAGGGCCTCGGGGAATTGCGACTCGCGAGCCCGGAAATAGCCGTGGGTGGCGATGGTGAGAGGGCCCCACGGTGCCGGTGCGTTGGCCGGTTCCACGGCGTCGGCGATGCCGTGGAACTCGGCGCTCGGGCCGTGTTCGGGAGCCAGGAGGAGAGCCGCGACGTCTCGGAGCGCCGCCGCGTCGGTGCCCCCTGCTGATGGACCGGCGTCGACCCTCCGCAGGCTCGCGTCGGCGTCGATCGGGTCGCCGAAGATGTAGGTGGTCACGGCGATTCCCGCCCAGGCGGTCTGAGCGGTGGCGTGGGGCAGGACCCCCAGCGAGGTGGCGGAGAAAAGAGCGTCATGGGCCTCGGCGAGCTCGCCCCGCACGAGACGGATGAGCCCCTCCTCGACCAAGACGTCGGCGGTGAGAGCGAGGCGGTGGTGAGGGTGACGGACCGAGGCGAGGTGCGCACGCGCGGCCGAGACCTCCGTGACGGCCTCCTCGGTGCGACCGAGTGAGCGGCAGAGCTGACTCCTGGCGAGGTGCAGCACGAGGTCCTCGGCGGCTCCCCGCGGCGGGCGTGTCTCCATGACGACGTCGAGCGTCAGCAGAGCGGCCGAAGCCGTGACCTCGCCGGCGCGGAAGGACGCGAAGGTCCGCACGGCCTCGACATCCCCTGACTGCTCCTCCGCCGGTATCCGGCGGAGGGCGTCGATCACGAGGGCCGGTTCGGCCCGGGCGGCCATCCACAGGGGGATGACGGCGGAGTCGTCCACGTTCATGCTCGCTTCCGGCGGTCGATGGCCTCCCATGGTCGCACCGACCGCATGTCGAAAGCGGACGGCGTTCGCTCAGCGGATAGGCGGACAGCCGTCGGTGCACCGCGGGTCACGCGCGCGGCGGCGCCACCGATGCGCGTTCCACGATGGGCATGTCGACGAGGGTCTCACCCTCGGGAGTCGCGCCGTCGGCGAGCAGCAGTTCGATCGCGCGCGCGCCCATCTCCTCGTGCGGGAGCCCGATCGTCGTGAGGCCAGGACGGAGGTACGAGGCGAGTTCGTCGTTGTCGAACGAGACGATCGAGACGTCGTCGGGGACACGCAGACCGAGGTCGCCGAGCGCCTGGTAGGCGCCGAACGCGAGGCGGTCGTTCATGCAGACGAGTGCCCGCACGCCGGGGTCCCGCTCGAAGAGAGCGCGCGTCGCGTCGTAGCCGTTCCGCGGCTCCCACAGCCAGATCGACTCCTCCGACGCGAACTCGAGGCCGTGCGCGCGCATCGCCGCCCGGATCCCCGCCGCTCGGCGCGAGATCGTCGAGGAGCGGAAGAGCTCGCGCTCCACGTCGTCGTTCTGGCCGAGCAGCACGATGCCGTCGCGGTGGCCGGCGGCGACGAGGAGATCGACGGCGGCCCGCCCCCCGGCCTCCTCGTCCGGGAGGACGCTCAGCGGGTAGCGCGTGTTCGTGGCGTTCAGTAGGACGACCCGTGTGGTCTCGGGGAGGTCGGGGATGAAGAGGTCGCGGGCGCGCATCGTGGCGAACACGATCCCGTCCACCTGACGGTCGACGAGGGCGGCGATCGCGTCCGTCTCGCGGCGGGCGTCGCCCCCGGTCTCCGTCACGAGCAGCACGTGGCTCGCCTTCTCGGCGGCCCCGAGCGCTCCCGTGATGAGGCCGCTCGCGAAGCGCGTGGTGGCGACGAGGTCGGAGACGAACCCGATGGTCTGGGTCTTGTCGGTGCGGAGCCCGCGGGCGGCGAGGTTCGGCCGGTAGCCGAGCTCGGCGGCGGCGGCGTGCACGCGCTCGTGGGCCTCTTTCGACAACCGCGTGTCGGGGCGGCCGTTCAGGATCATCGAGGCGGCGGCGCTCGAGAGGCCGGCCCGCTTGGCGACGTCCGCGAGCGTCACGCGTTTCGCGGGCATGTCGTCTCCTGCTCGTCGTCGTCGCCGGGTGGTGGTCGGTGCGGCCGATGATATCGGTCCTGTCACGGGGCCTTGCTTTTTCTCGTCCGCCCCCTCATTCTATGAGTGCTGAATCCATTTAGCACCGCCGGATATCTCAGCACCCCTCGCATCACGCCCGTAGACGAAGGAGTCCACCCATGGCCACATCCCCCCGCCGCCCGCACCGCCGGGCGGTCCGATTCGCCGTCGCGGCGACGGCGGCAGCCGGCGTCTTCGCGATGTCCGGTTGCGCGCCGGGGGCGGCAGCCCCCACCGCGACGCAGAACACCGACGTGAGCACGGAGCTCACCTCGGAGGACGTCACCCTCACCATCGCCGACGAGACCGGATTCCCGGTCACGGACGAGCTCACGGCCGAGTTCACGCGGCAGCACCCCAACGTGACGTTCGACGTCACGCGCGACACGTTCGCGAACCTCACGGCGAACGCCCCGAAGCTCCTCGCGAGCAACGACCCGCCCGACCTCATCCGCCTGCCGACCATCGGCGACACCGTGCGGGACGGCCTCCTCGCGAACCTGGACCCGTACTACGACGCCTACGGCTGGGACGCCTGGCCCGACTCGCAGCTCGCCCCCCTCCGCATGTCGGAGGACGGCGTGCGCGGTTCCGGTTCGCTCTACCAGCTCGGTCTCGGCTACAGCATCACGGGCATCTTCATGAACGAGGCGATCGCGGCCGAGCTCGGCATCGACGAGGCCCCGCAGACGATCGCCGAGCTCGAGGAGGACCTCGCCACCGCCAAGGACGCCGGTGTCGTGCCGATCGTCGCGGGCGATAAGGACGGCGTGGTCAACTTCGTGGTCCAGGCCGCGATGAACCAGTACGCCGACAAGGACGAGTTCCTCTCGTGGATGTTCAACGAGCCGGACGCGACCTACGACACCCCCGGCAACGTCGAGGGTGCCGAGCTCATCGAGAAGTGGGCCAAGGCCGGCTACTTCGAGGCCGACATCAACGCCGTCGACTACTTCACGTTCGTCACGCGCTTCTCGGAGGGCGGCGGACTGTTCGCCTTCAACGGCAACTGGGAGGCGGCGAACTACCAGTCGGCCCTCGGCGACGACGTGTCCTTCTTCCTCGTGCCGCCGGCCGAGCAGGGTGGCGACCACGTGGCGATGGGTGCCGCGAACTCGTTCTCCGTGGCCGCTGGCTCGGACAACATGGACGAGATCGTGTACTTCCTCAACTGGATCCACACGGACGAGACGGCTCGCCAGATCGTCGTCGACGTGACGGGAGCCTCCCCCGGAGGCGACCCGAGCCTCGAGCAGCCCACCGTCGAGGCCGGCTCCCTGATCGAGCAGGCGCTCGCCATGGCGGCGCAGATCGGCGAGGAGAACGGTCAGGTCGACTTCATGGCCAACACGACGGCCGGCATCTACTCGGGATCGATCATCCCCGAGTCGCAGCTGCTCGTGACCGGTGAGATCACCGGCCAGGAGTTCGTCGAGCGGGTCCAGGCCTTCTACGAGAGCGAGATCGGCGGCTGATGTCGTCACCCTCTCTCGACGCTCGCCCCTCCGCGGCGCGCGATGCCGGGGCGGACGGGCCCATCCTGTCCGTCCGCCCCACCCGTCGGGTCGCCGCTCGTGCGACGGCCCGACGGGCCGCGCTCACCGGCTGGATCCTGCTCCTGCCGGCGCTCGCCGCCTACATCGGCTTCGTGATCTGGCCCCTCATCCAGGGCGTCCAGTACTCGTTCTACGACTGGAACGGTATCGGCCTCGCCGAGTGGGTGGGCGTCCAGAACTACGTGACGGTCTTCACCGACCCCGTGCTCCTCGGGTCGATCCTCAACGCGTTCATCCTCATCGTCTTCTTCACCGTGATCCCCGTCACGGTGGGGCTCGTGCTCGCGACCCTCATCCGGTCGATCCGCGCCGGGGTCTTCTCGAGCGCCGCACAGACCATCCTGTTCCTCCCGCAGATCATCCCGCTCGCGGCCGCCGGTATCGCGTGGTCGTGGATGTACTCGCAGACCGGCACGATCAACCAGATCCTCGGCTGGATCGGGCTCGAGGGGATCACCCGCTCCTGGCTCGCCGACTACGCGACGGCGCTGCCCGCCGTCGGCCTCATCGGGTCCTGGGTGCTCACCGGACTCTGCACGGTGCTGCTGCTGACCGGCATCGGCAAGATCGACACGGCCCTCTACGAGGCCATCCGCCTCGACGGCGCCGGATGGTGGCGCGAGTTCTTCACGATCACCGTGCCCGGGCTCCGCCAGGAGATCGTCGTGCTCGTGACCCTCACCGTGATCGCGGCGCTGTCGAGCTTCGACATCATCTACACCTCCACCCAGGGAGGACCCGGCCGGTCCACGCTCGTCCCGGGTATCTCGATCTTCCGGATCGGTTTCACCCAGAGCGACGTGGGGCTCGCCTCCGCCTTCGGCATCGTGCTCATGGTGCTCGTGCTCGCGGTGGTTCTTCCTATCCAAAGACTCTCGAAGGCGAACGACTGATGCGGGCAACACGCACCGAGGCCTGGACGGGTCGCATCCTGCTCGTCGTCATCCTCGTCCTCACCGTCCTGCCCCTCGTCAGCATGCTGTCGGCCGCCCTCCAGCCCGCCGACCGGAACCCGACGGGACTCGTCTGGCCGAGCGACCCGCAGTGGGGCAACTTCGTCACGGCCTTCGAGGTCGGCAACGTGTGGGTGCTCATGCAGTCGAGCGCGTTCATCGTGCTCGGCGTCGTGCCCATCAGCCTCGTCGTCGCGACCCTCGCGGGGTATGCGCTCGGAGCGCTCAAGATCCCGGGCTCCCGGGCGATCCTGCTGTTCTTCGTGCTCGGGCTCACGATCCCGTTCGAGGCCCTCATCATCCCGCTCTACTACCAGGCTCAGTCCCTCGGCACGCTCAACACCCAGTGGGCGGTCATCTTCCCGCTCATCGGGTTGTACATGCCGTTCGGGGTGTTCTGGATGCGTGCGCACTTCGTGAACGTGCCGCCCGAGCTCTCGGAGGCCGCGCGCGTCGACGGGGCGAACGTCTGGCAGGAGTTCCGGAGCGTGCAGCTGCCCCTCGCGCGACCGGCCCTGTCGGCTCTCGCGATCCTGCTGTTCCTGTGGACGTGGAATCAGTTCCTGCTGCCGGTGGTCCTCATCGCGAACCCGCTGAACCGGACCGTCGCGGGGGCGCTGACCTTCTTCCAGGGGCAGTACTCGCTGAGCATCCCCCTCCTCAACGCGGGAGCACTGCTGATCATCACCCCGGCGATCATCGTGTTCCTCATCTTCCAGCGGCAGTTCATCCGGGCGCTGCTGCAGGGTGCCGTCAAGGGCTGAGCGGCCCGCCTCTCCGATGGAACCCCCCGCTTCGAGCCCCGGCGACTCGTGTCCCTCGCCTCTCGTGTCCCGCCGTCGCCTGACAGAAACGAGCCCCTCATGAGCTCCCTCTCCGATTCCTCTCCCGTCGAGGTGCACGGCGCGGTCGATCCCCGCTTCGAGGCGCTGCGTCCGGCCTTCGAGCGCGCGTTCGACGGCTCGAGCGGGGTGGAGCAGGAGATGGGGGCGGCCCTCGCGGTGCGGTACCGCGGCGAGCCCGTCGTGGATCTGTGGGGCGGTGTCGCCGATGCGCGCGACGGGCGATCGTGGGTCGAGGACACGGCGAGCGTCGTGTTCTCCGCCACGAAGGGCATCATGTCGCTCCTCGCGGCGCGGCTCGTTCAGGACGGACTCCTCGAATACGACGCCCCCGTCGCCCGGTACTGGCCCGAGTTCGCCGCCTCCGGGAAGTCGCACGTGCTCGTGCGGCACGCGCTCGCGCACCGCGCCGGGCTCTCCGCGCCGCGCCTCGATCTGACGCGCGACGACCTGCTCGACTGGAATCGCATGACGGCGGCGCTCGCCGAGCAGGAACCGCTCTGGGAGCCGGGTTCGGGCTACTCGTACCACGCCCTCACCCACGGCTGGTTGGTGGGCGAGCTCGTCCGCCGCGTGACGGGTCTGATGCCAGGGGACTACCTGCGCTCCGTCCTCACCGGGCCGCTCGGGGCCGATTTCTGGCTCGGGCTCCCGGAGTCGGAACGGATCCGGCTCGCTCCGATGACCGTCGGTCCTTCGCTCGCCGCCCTCACGCGGGAGCAGGAGGAGGCGCGTCGCCCCGGCGTGATCGATTGGCCCGCGCGGGCGATGACCCTCGGCGCGGCCTTCCCCCCGGAGCTCATCGCCGACGGGGTGGGCTTCAACGACGTGGAGGTGCTCGCGGCCGAGGTACCGGGCGCCGGCGGTGTCGGGACGGCCCGCGCGCTCGCCGCGATGTGGTCGTCGGCGGTCGTCACGACGGACGGTGTGCGTTCCCTCGACGACGCGGTCGTGGAGGCGGCGACGCGCGAGCAGACCTCCGGCCGGCCGGTGTTCGACCTCCCCGGACCGTGGCCGCGGTGGGGGATGGGCTTCCAGCTCGACTCCGACGCACGTCGACTGCTCACGCCCGCCTCCTTCGGCCATGACGGCGCCGGGGGACAGGTGGCCTTCGCGGATCCTCGGCACGAGATCGGATTCGCGTTCCTCACCAATCGCATGGAGGCCGGCGACGACCGGCGCGCGACGCGGATCGTCGACGCGCTGAGGGACGTCCTCGAGGGCTGACCGCGGTCGCCCGTCCCGCTCGTGTGCGGTATCCGCTGAGCGAACCGCGGTGGACGTCCCTCGCACCGGTGGGTCGTGGGGTGCATCATGGGTGGCATGGGCTCCCTGAACTACGACGGACACATCTACGACTTCGAGGATCGATTCCTCGCGCACGTGCAGGTGGTCCTGTCCCAGAAGATGCGTCGTCGGGAGAGCTTCCTGCTGTCGTGGACCGCTCCGAGCTACGAGGAGGCCTGGGGTCGCGTCTCGCTCTGGATCAGCCCGTCGGCCGAGGTGAGCTTCCGGTATTCCGGGTCGAAGGCCGCGGCGGTCAACGGTTCGTGGCTCGAACAGATGATGTCGGCGACGAACTCGACGAGAGGGCTCGATCTCGACATGCAGAAGGAACCGCAGGCGGGGTCTCCCGCGAACGGCTGACCCCGTCCGTTCGCCCGTCCGGCGCCCACGCCGTGCGTTCTTAGACGCCGTGTCCGTTTCGCGCAACCGTCCATTCCGGATCGGAACGTGCGGGAGAGTGAAGCAATGAGATGCATCACATACGCTGGCGAGAACGTGATCACCTCCAACGACGTCGCGGCAGCGCTCGTCGAGCTGACCGCGGCGCTCGCCAAGCGCGGTCAGGCGGAGGCGGTTCGCATTCCGATCGTCTACCAGAAGACCGGCGCCTACGACTGGGCCGAGCTCGTCGTCGGTGTCGGCAACGATGTCCTGTCGATCCCCCACGAGTGGGAAGGCGACGAGGTCGACTTCACGGAGCAGTCCGCCGAGCTGCGTCGTCACCTCGATGCCGTGCGGCCGAAGCGACCCGACGAGGTCGTGGTCGGGGGCCCGCGGGACACGGACCCGGGGTCGGACCCCGTCGATCGCTTCTTCGACATCGACATCCGCTTCGACGACGGGACCCCGCGGGGCTGACCTGCTCCCTGTCCCTTCTCCATCGTCCGACCCGACGTCCGCGCCCCTCCGGCGCGGACGTCGTCGTGTATGGGGCGCGTACCTGTGCGCACGCCGGGCGTGATCTGCGTTTACCTTGCTGAATGTGGTTTTATGTGGTTTTCTTGAGGACACCACATCGCCACACGTCGAGGAAGACACCATGTACGCAACGGAGCGGCACCAGCAGATCCTCTCCTCCATCGAGGCCGACGGCCGCGTCTCGGTCACCGAGCTCTCGCGCCGCTTCGATGTGACGAGCGAGACCATCCGCCGCGACCTCGATCAGCTCGAATCCCTCGGACACGTCCGCCGCGTCCACGGCGGCGCCGTCTCCGCGTCGCGGGCGAGCGTCGAGGAGCCCACCCTCGCCGATCGTGAGAACGTCAACCGCGACGGCAAGAGGCGCATCGCCGAGGCCGCGATGCGGCTCGTGCCTTCCGACTTCCGCGGCTCCGTGCTCGTGGACTCGGGCACGACGACGGGTGCCCTCGCCGCGCGTCTCGGCGCCTGGACTCCCTCGCGCCCCGATCGGAGGCTCGACGTCATCACCAACTCGGTCCCCATCGCGGCTGCCCTCTACCGCGCCCCGGCGCTCGACCTGCACCTCCTCGGTGGACGCGTGCGCGGGGAGACGAGCGCCGCGGTCGGCGCCCCCACCGTCGAGCAGCTCGACCGGCTCCGCCCCGACATCGCCTTCATCGGAGCCAACGGTGTGAGCGCCGACTTCGGCCTCAGCACCCCGGACGAGCTCGAGTCCGCCGTGAAGTCGGCGATGGTGCGCTCCGCCCGCCGCCGCATCCTGCTCGCTGACTCCGGAAAGCTCGGCGAGGAGGCGCTCCACCGCTTCGCGGCTCTCGGCGACCTCGACGTGCTCATCACCGACGCCGCGCCCGATGCCCGTCTGTCCGGAACGCTCGAGTCCGTCGGCGTGGAGGTGGTCGTCGCATGATCGTCACCGTCACCGCCAACCCCTCGATCGATCGCACGATCGACCTCGCCGCCCCGTTGAGGCTCGGAGAGGTGCAGGTCGTCGCGTCGATGCGCGAGCAGGCCGGAGGCAAGGGCGTGAACGTTGCCCGGGCTCTCCACGCCGCCGACGTCGACGTGCTCGCGGTCGTCCCGTGCGACGGGACCGATCCGTTGCTCGCCGAGATCGCCGCACTCGGGGTGGCCACGGTCGCCGTGCCCACCGGCGCTCCCGTGCGCTCCAACGTCACCGTGAGCGAACCCGACGGCACGACGACGAAGCTCAACGCCGAGGGCGCGCCCCTCGACGCCGAGGTCGTCACGCGGTTGATCGCGGAGACCGCCGAGCGCGCGGCGACGGCGCAGTGGCTCGTCCTCGCCGGTTCCGTGCCGCCCGGTGACACGATCGACCTGTACCCGCGGCTCATCGCGGCCGTGCGC
This sequence comes from Labedella endophytica, assembly GCF_003990045.1. GTDB lineage: Bacteria > Actinomycetota > Actinomycetes > Actinomycetales > Microbacteriaceae > Labedella > Labedella endophytica. The sequence goes on from NZ_RZGZ01000001.1 coordinate 225,501, forward strand.
GCGCGCTCGGCGGAGCTCGGAGTCGCAGGGCCCGCGGTCGCCGTCGACACGTCGGGACCGGCGCTCGCCTCCGTCATCCGATCCGAGTCGGGTCGCTCCTCCGTCGACCTCATCAAGCCCAATGCTCACGAGCTCGCCGAGCTCGCCGCGACCCTCGGACACACGGAGGTCGCCGATGGCGACACCCTCGAGGCCGATCCGGATCTCGCGCTGCGGACCGCCGAGTCGCTCCTCCCCGTCCTCGGGGTCGGCGCGATCCTCCTGACGCTCGGGGCCGCCGGCGCCCTGCTCGTCACGCGCGACGGCTCCTGGTCCGCCCGACCGCCGCGCATCACGCTGCGGTCCACGGTCGGCGCGGGCGACTCCTCCCTCGCCGGCTACCTCTCCGCCGTGCACGCCGGGCACCCGCCCGATCGAGTGCTCGCGCTCGCCGTGGCCTACGGGGCGGCGGCGGCCTCTCTCGCCGGCAGCTCCGTGCCGCGCCCCGACCAGACCCGTCCCGACCTCGTCGAGGTCACCGCCCTTCCGCGCATCGCCGCCGGACACCAGTAAGGACACCACCATGACCGATCTCATCACCCCGGCCCTCGTCGCCCTCGACGCCGACCTGGGAGCCGGCAAATCCGACGTGATCCGCGCCCTCGCGACGCGGGTCGTGGACGCAGGACGTGCCACAGACGTCGAGGCGCTGTACGCCGACGCGTGGGCCCGCGAGAGCCAGACCGACACGGGCATCCCCGGCGGCCTGGCCATCCCGCACTGCCGCTCGACGTCTGTGACGCAGCCCACGCTCGCCCTCGCGCGCCTCTCTCGGCCCGTCGACTTCGGCGAGGCGGACGCTCCGGCGGACCTCGTGTTCCTCATCGCGGCGCCGGACGGGGCCGACCAGGCACACCTCGCGCTGCTCTCGACCCTCGCGCGCTCCCTCATCCGGCCCGAGTTCGTCGAGTCCCTCCGCTCGGCCCCCACCGCCGAGGCGCTCGTCGCCCTCGTCGACGACGCGCTCACCCCGGAGGCTGAGAAAGCGACGGCAGCCGCTGCGCCCACTCCGTCTGCGCCGGCCGAGGCGCCCGTCGCGGCTGAGCCCGCAGCCGCTCGCGTCCTCGTCGGCGTGAGCGCGTGCCCCACCGGCATCGCCCACACGTACATGGCCGCCGACTCCCTCGTCGCCGCGGCGAAGCGCGCCGGAGTGGAGCTCCACATGGAGACGCAGGGCTCCTCGGGAGCGACGCCCCTCGACCCCGCCCTCATCGAGCGCGCCGAGGCCGTCATCTTCGCCGTCGACGTGGACGTGCGCGACAAGGGCCGCTTCGCGGGCAAGCCCGTCGTGCAGGTCCCCGTCAAGCGCGGCATCGACGATGCGGACGCGCTCATCCAGCGCGCCCTCGTCGCGGCCGACGACCCCTCCGCCGCGCGCGTCGCGGGGTCGGCCGGCGGTGCCGCGGCCTCGTCCTCCGCGAACGCGGGACCGAAGGAGAGCGGGGGAGCGGCCGTGAAGCGGTGGCTCCTCACGGGTGTCAGCTACATGATCCCGTTCGTCGCCGGTGGCGGTCTCCTGATCGCCCTCGGCTTCCTGCTCGGCGGCTTCGACATCACCGAGCGTCCCGTCGAGATCATCCTCGGGAACACGCTCTGGAACCTCCCGGCCGGCGGCCTCGGCGAGTACCTCGGCGCCGTCGCCTTCTCGATCGGCAACGCGTCGATGGGCTTCCTCGTTGCCGCCCTCGCCGGTTACATCGCCTACGCGATGGCCGACCGGCCCGGTATCGCGCCCGGCTTCACCGCCGGGGCGATCGCCGTGATCATGGGCGCCGGCTTCCTCGGCGGCATCGTCGGTGGTCTCCTCGCCGGCGCCGTGGCCATGCGGATCGGCCGCATCAGCGTGCCGCGGTGGCTGCGCGGACTCATGCCCGTCGTCATCATCCCGCTCGTCGCCTCGATCGTCGCGAGCGGGCTCATGGTGATCCTGCTCGGCGGCCCGATCGCCGCCCTCACCGACGGACTCAACGCCTGGCTCACCTCGCTCTCGGGTGTCGCCGCCGTGGGCCTCGGGCTCATCCTCGGCACGATGATGGCCTTCGACCTCGGTGGCCCCGTCAACAAGGTGGCCTACGCGTTCGCCGTCGCCGGCCTCAGTGCCGGTTCGATCGACAACCAGGCACCGTGGGTCATCATGGCCGCGGTCATGGGCGCCGGCATGGTGCCGCCGCTCGCCATGGCCCTCGCGACGACGCTCGACCGCAAGCTCTTCAGCCCCGTCGAACGCGAGAACGGCAAGGCCGCGTGGCTGCTCGGTGCCGCGTTCATCTCCGAGGGAGCGATCCCGTTCGCCGCGGCCGACCTCTTCCGCGTCATCCCGGCCTCGATCCTCGGCAGCGCCGTGACGGGCGCCATGATCATGGGTCTCGGCGTCACGTCGCAGGCTCCGCACGGCGGCATCTTCGTGTTCTTCGCGATCGGGAACTTCCCGCTCTTCGCCCTGTCGGTCATCGTCGGCACCGTGATCTCGGCGCTCGCCGTCATCGCCCTCAAGCGCTGGGTGCGCCGCCGTCCGGTCGACGCCGAGGCGACGACCGCCGCGGATGACGTCCGCACGCCCGTCAGCGTCTGACACTCACCTCGAACCGATCCTCGTACCGTCTCTTCGAAAGGACACACCACCATGGCCGAACGTACCGCCGTCATCGCGAGCCGCGTCGGGTTGCACGCCCGCCCCGCCTCGATCTTCATCTCCGCCGTCAAGGAGCAGGGCCTCCCTGTGACGATCGCCGCCGAGGGCGGGGAGCCGATGCCCGCCTCGAGCATCCTGTCGCTCCTCTCGCTCGGCGCCTCGCACGGTGACACCGTGACGCTCCGCGCCGAGGGCGACGGGGCCGAGGCCGCCCTCGAGAAGCTCGTTGCCGTGCTCGAGACGGACCTCGACGCGTAAGAGACCCGCACCATGACGGAACGGGCCGGGCGGATCCCGCTCGGCCCGTCGTCGTGTCCTCCGCTCATGTGCCGGACCGGCAGCTCGTCGTTTGCCGAACCGGCAGCTCATCGTTTGCCAGACTGGAGGGATGAGCGAGTTCACCCCACGCGCCGTCGAGCGCAAGCCCGGCCTCGGCCGCTCCTTCACCGTGGTGGTGTACTCGTGGATCGTGCTCACGCTCGCGACGGGGATCGTCGCGAGCGTCTCCACGACACTGGCCGTCGACGGTCCGGAGACCCCTGGCCGGCGCCTCAACGCGCTCGCGTCGGTGGGGTACGTCGTCCGCGGCGAGTACGTCGTGGACGACGGCGCCCTCGTCTGGGCCCGGTGGTCGCTCCTCGTCGGCATCGTCGCGCTGTGCTCGTTCCTGCTCTACGTGATCGTCGTCGCCGTGCGCGCCGGTCTGCGCGCCGACGCCGCCCGCGCGGCCTCGCCCGACGCCTGACGCGCGCTGCCCTCGCGACCCGATCTGTCCCGACGACCCGCCCCGCCCACACGGCTCTCGTCCTGCCCGCTCGGTCCTCACGCTGCAGCTTCTGCGCGACGCGCTGCATTTCTTGGTGGGAGCGGCAGCAATTGCTGCAGCGCCCACCAAGACCTGCAGCGCCACGGCGCGCGACGGGGCACCCGATGCGGTTGGCGAGTCAGCGGCGGTCCCACGGTCGAGCGGCGCACAGCGAGGTGTGGGAAGCTAGAGGGGTCGGAGGGTTTCTCCACGGGAAATCCGCATTCGACATCTCCCCTCCGGTCGGCGCATCTGGCGCCCGCCCGGCACCGCCACCCGCGGATCGGCCTCGATCGATCGGCTCGGGCGGGGGGACCCCACGACTTCGGCACCCCATGTGGTGCCACCCCTGCGCGTCGCGCACAAGCGATGCCCCATCTGATGAAAGAACACACGTTGAACAACAAAACACCCCGGCACGAACTCGATCTCCCCGCTCCGCGCAAGCTCGTCGACGGCGGCCTGCGCGTCACGCCCCTCGGCGGACTCGGCGAGATCGGCCGCAACATGACCGTCTTCGAGCACAAGGGCAAGCTGCTCATCCTCGACTGCGGCGTGCTCTTCCCCGAGGAGAACCAGCCCGGCATCGACGTCATCCTCCCCGACTTCAGCGCCATCCGCTCGCGCCTCAAGGACGTCGTCGCGATCGTGCTGACCCACGGCCACGAGGACCACATCGGCGGTGTGCCGTATCTCCTCAAGGAGCGTCAGGACATCCCCGTGGTCGGCTCGCGCCTGACCCTCGCGCTCATCACCGCGAAGCTCGAGGAGCACCGCATCAAGCCGAAGACCGTCCAGGTCGCCGAGGGTGACGAGGTCGACTTCGGCCCGTTCGGCACGGAGTTCTTCGCGGTCAATCACTCCATCCCGGACGGCCTCGCCGTCGCGATCCGCACCGACGCGGGCACCGTGCTCGCCACGGGTGACTTCAAGATGGACCAGTTCCCCCTCGACCGTCGCATCACCGACCTCGGTGGCTTCGCGCGGCTCGCCGACGAGGGCGTCGACCTCTTCCTCACCGACTCGACGAACGCCGACGTCCCCGGGTTCACCACCTCGGAGGAGGACCTCGCCCCCGCGATCGACCAGGTGTTCCGCACCGCTCCGCGTCGCATCGTCGTGTCGAGCTTCGCGAGCCACGTGCACCGCATCCAGCAGGTCATCGACGCCGCCGAGCGCCACGGTCGCAAGATCGCGTTCGTCGGTCGCTCGATGGTGCGCAACATGGGCATCGCGCAGGAGCTCGGCTTCCTGACGATCCCCAAGGGCATGCTCGTCGACATGAAGGCGATCGAGAAGATGCCCGACGCGAGCACCGTGCTCATCTGCACCGGTTCGCAGGGCGAGCCGATGGCTGCGCTGTCGCGCATGGCGAACCGCGAGCACATCATCGAGATCGGCGAGGGCGACACCATCCTTCTCGCGAGCTCGCTCATCCCCGGCAACGAGAACGCCATCTACCGCATCATCAACTCGTTCACCCGCTGGGGTGCGCAGGTGGTGCACAAGGGCAACGCCAAGGTGCACGTCTCCGGTCACGCGAGCGCCGGCGAGCTCACCTACTGCTACAACATCGTGAAGCCCACGGCTGTGCTGCCGTACCACGGCGAGTGGCGCCACCTCACGGCCAACGCCGCGCTGGCCCGCAAGACCGGTGTGCCGGACGAGAACGTGTTCGTCATCGAGGACGGCGTCTCCATCGACCTCGTCGACGGTCGCTCGAAGATCAGCGGTCGCATCCCCGCCGGCAACATCTTCGTCGACGGCGCCACGATGGGCGTCGCCACGGAGACGGCGATGAACGACCGTCGCGTGCTGAGCGAGGAGGGCACGATCACGATCCTCGCGATCGTCGACTCCACGACCAACCGTCTGCTCGAGCCGCTCGAGTTCTTCGCGCGCGGCTTCGTGGAGGAGAAGGGTTGGGAGGGCAACGCCAGCAAGGCGATCACCGAGGCGCTCGCCGGCGCCGGCCCCCGCACCAAGACGTCGAGCGAGGACCTCGAGGCCCTCATCACGCGCACGATCGGCCGGTGGCTGTCGCGTCGTCACCGCCGCAACCCGGTGGTCACGACGATCGTCGTCGACGAGTAGGGCGAGTCGTCCTGACCCGAGCCTCTCGCGGCCCGGGTCGAACGCGAAAATGCGGGTGTCGCTTGTCGACACCCGCATTTCGCGTTGCGCGGGAGCATCCACCGCAGGCCCTCTGCTCACGAGTGGACGCGATTCGTCGCCTCCGACGCGAGCGCGCGACGATTCGCGTCCGCTCCGAGGTCTGGACGGCTGTGCGAGGAGAAGCGGTGGCGTCAGCCTCGGTGGCGGCGGATGCGGATCGGGCCCTTCGCGGTGGACGGGTCGACGACCTGTCCACCTTGGGTGATGTCGACGACACCATCGGCGACGAGTCGACGTGCGGCGCGACGGGCCGGCTCCATGAGATCGCGCCAGCCGTCCTCGGTACCGACGGCCCGCGCCGCGTCCGACGGGCAGATCGTGGACGTCGCGGCACGCTTGTCGAGGAGCTCGAGGATGGTCTCCTCGAGCTTCCGGTCCGTAGCCGAGACGCCGTGGCCGCGGCACGCGGCCGAGCAGTACGTCACGTCGTCCCAGTCGTCGGCCCACTTCGCGCGCCACTCGATGCGCCGCCCGCACGACGCGCACGTCTTGTCCTCGTGCACCGGGGCGGACGATCGCGCTTTGTGAGCCATGCCCCCAGTCTCGCCCGCGCGCCCACCGCCGCGCGGGGGGTGGCGCGCACGGCCCGTCCTCCCCCTCTCCTCGCTCCACCTTCCTCTCGCGACTACCTCGTAGCGAGAAAGAGGGAGGAAGGTGGTTCACCCGTTCGTCACTAGAGTCGAGGCATGACCGACGACGCTCTCCTCGAGTACGTTGCGAGGACCTTGGGGGACCTGCCCGGGGTTCGCGGCGTGGCCCTCGGCGGTTCGCGTGCGTACGGCGGGGCCGGCGCAGACAGCGACTGGGACGTCGCGGTCTATTACAGGGACGGGTTCCATCCGGACAGTGTCCGAGATCTCGGCTGGCCAGGCACCATCTCCGACATCGGGGGCTGGGGACCCATCTTCAATGGCGGGGGGAAGCTCGTCGTGGATGGGCGAGAGATCGATCTCCACTACCGAGACCTGGTCTTGATCGAAGAGATCCGCGCCGAGGCCGAGCGGGGCGAGTATCGCGTCGAGCCGTTGCTGTTTCACCAGGCCGGATTGCCGAGCTACATCCTCCTCGCTGAGCTCGGACTGAATCGTGTGCTGCTCGGTGACGTGCCCAGGTGGCCGTACCCGGAGGCTCTGCGGCGGGCGGCCTCTGCGCGATGGTGGTCCGAGGCGGACCTCACGCTCCACTACGCCCGCGAAGGGCATGCCGTTCGCGGCAACGTAGCGCAGACGGCCGGCCTGCTGAGCGAGGCCGCGTGTCGCGCGGGCCACGCCATCCTCGCCGCGCGCGGCCAGTGGGTGACGAACGAGAAGCGTCTACTCCGTCTTGCCGGGATCGAAGCAGTCGATGCGTTGCTCACCGGCCTCCTGGCGGATCCGGCTGTGCTCGTCGCGCGGGTCGACGCGGTGCGCGCCATCCTCACCGACGCCGTTTCGCACGCTGGCGTCCGCGTGTGACGCCCTGCCTCCCGCCCCTGCAACTACCCGCGTAGAGCTTTTGCGCGGATTTGAGGCGGTAGAACGCCTCACATTCGCGCAAACGCACTACTTCGCGGTTCTCGCGAGGGGGCCGGTGCCGGCTAGTGGCCGGCGCCGAGGTTGCCGGCGAGGCGACCGTGCATGCGGGCGCTCGCATCGTTCATACCCTCGATGACGACGCGCTTGCCGTGGTTGCCGTACTTCGTCGTGATGGCGTCGAGAGCGGCGACGGTCGAGGCGTCCCACACGTGGGATCCGGACAGGTCGATGACGATGCGGTACGGGTCTCCGGCGTAGTCGAATTGCGTCGTGAGGTCGTTGCTCGACGCGAAGAACAGCTCGCCGGTCACGGTGTAGTGCGCGGTCGGCACGGCGGCCTCGAGGTCCACGGTCCGCTCGACGGTCGCGAAGTGGGCCACGCGCCGGGCGAAGATGACCATCGCGGCGATCACGCCGATGATGACGCCGATCGCGAGGTTGTGGGTGATGACGACGACCGCGACGGTCGCGACCATCACGAGCGTCTCGCCGAGGGGCATGCGGCGGAGCGTCGACGGGCGGATGCTGTGCCAGTCGAACGTGCCGACGGAGACCATGACCATGACGGCGACGAGCGCAGCCATCGGGATGATCGCGACGATGTCGCCGAGCACGACCACGAGGATGAGCAGGAAGACGCCCGCGAGGAACGTCGAGATCCGCGTCCGCGCACCCGATGCCTTCACATTGATCATCGTCTGGCCGATCATGGCGCAGCCACCCATGCCGCCGAAGAGTCCAGAGAGCACGTTGGCCGCGCCCTGGCCGAGCGACTCGCGCGTCTTGTTCGACCCGCTGTCGGTGACGTCGTCCACGAGCTTCGCGGTCATGAGCGACTCCATGAGTCCCACGAGCGCCATCGCGAGGGCGTAGGGGGCGATGGTCGTGAACGTCTCCACGGTGAACGGCACGTTCGGGATGAAGAGCTCGGGCAGGCTGCGGGGCAGCTCACCCTGGTCGCCCACGGTGGGTACGGCGATCGCCGTCGTCACGGTCGCGACGGTGATGAGGAGGATCGCGACGAGCGGCGCGGGGACCACCCTCGTGATCCGCGGCATGAGCACCATGATCCCGATGCCCACGGCGACGAGCGGGTAGACGAGCCACGGCACGCCGATGAGCTGCGGCAGCTGTGCTGCGAAGATGAGGATCGCGAGCGAGTTGACGAAGCCCACCATGACGCTGCGGGGGATGAAACGCATGAGCTTCGCGACACCGATCGCGCCGAGGACCAGCTGGAAGATGCCGGCCAGAATGACGGTGGCGATGAAGTACTCCATGCCGTAATCCCGTGCCACGGGGGCGATCACGAGCGCGACGGCGCCCGTCGCCGCGGTGATCATGGCGGGGCGCCCGCCGAGGAAGGCGATCGACACCGCCATCACGAAGGACGAGAACAGGCCGACGCGTGGGTCGACGCCCGCGATGATCGAGAACGAGATGGCCTCGGGGATGAGCGCGAGCGCCACGACGAGGCCGGCGAGCACCTCGCGCGTGAGGATGCGGGGGGAGCGCAGGGCGCCGAGCACGGTCGCGTCGTTCGCTACCCGCCGCGTGGCGGGCGAGGCGGTGGGGATCGACATGGCTCTCCAAGGGAGTCGGGGCGCGTCGAGCGCCGGGTGGGGATGAGTGCGTCCCGGCGCGACTCTGCGCTCACCACGATCGACGGGCTGGCCCGTCCGACGCGGTGACAAGCGCAGCGTCGATCTCGCGAGATGATGGTGGGGGAGTCCGGCTCGATGAGCCGACGGAGAGACTCTACCTGAACGTCAGGGTAGAGATGAAGGGTAGCCATGTCGAACGATCGCGAGACCATGCACATCGGCGAACTCGCCGAGCGCACGGGGCTGTCCCTGCGCACCCTCCGTCACTACGACGAGATCGGTCTCGTGGCCGCGTCCGGCCGCACCGAGGGCGGCTTCCGCCTCTACACGCACGACGACTACGAGCGGCTCATGCTGATCCGCCGCATGAAGCCCCTCGGTTATTCGCTCGAGGAGATGATCGAACTCCTCGACGTCATCGCCGGCGTCACGGCGGCCGAGTCCGACGCCGACGCCCGGCTCGACGGATTCGTGCAGTCCGCGACGGAGCGTCGCGAGAAGCTCCGCTCGCAACTGGAGATGGCCGACGAGTTCATCGCCCTCCTCAACGCCCGCCGCTGACCCTCGCCCCTCCCGCCAATCTCGAGTTGTCACAACCTGCGGGCTTGGGAGGCCAACACCCGCATTCTGCGTCAACTCCCCACCGCCTCCATCTTCGAGTTGTCGCATTCTGCGAGTGTGGGGCGATAACACCCGCAGGATGTGACAACTCGGTGGTCGTCCTGCCGCTCAGTCAGGCATTCGTCGCGGGGGAGCGCAGCGCCTACCGCGCGGGGACGAGCGGGTCGCCGGTGCGGGCGAGGTCGGCCTCGAGTTCGCGCACGATCGGGAGCACGCGCTCGCCGAACGCCTCGATCTCCTCGATGAAGTGCAGGAAGCCGAGGAGGAAGAGGTCGACGCCCTTCTTCTTGTACTCGATGATGCGCCGGGCCACGAACTCGGGGTCGCCGATCAGCTGTGTGCGGAAGCCGTCGTTGTACTGCACGAGGTCCTCGAACGACGAGTCGGCCCACATCCCCTTCTTGTCACCCGTCGAGGCGCCGGCCTGCTGCACCGACTTCCGGAATCCCTCGACCGATGCGGTGTCGGCCTTCGCGATGATCTCCCGCAGCTGCTCACGCGCCTCCTTCTCGCTGTCGCGCACGATCGCGAAGCCGTTGAGCCCGAACCGCACGGTGCGGCCGTGCTCCGCGGCCACGCGGGTCACGTCGTCGTACTGCTCGGTGAAACCGTCGAAGTCCTTCCCGTTGGAGAAGTACCAGTCGGAGAACGCGCCGCCATTGAAGCGGGCAGCGGTGGAGTTGCCGCCCTGGAAGATCTCCGGGTGAGGCCGCCCCTCCACGGGGAACGGCCCGGGGCGGAGCGTGAAGTCGTTCACGCGGTAGAAGTCGCCGGCGAACTGCACGTTCTCCTCCGTCCACAGTGCGCGGAGCACCTGGATGAACTCGGCGGAACGGCGGTAGCGCTCATCGTGCTCGAGCCACGGAAGCCCGAGCTTCGTGTACTCGTCCTTGAACCAGCCGCTCACGACGTTGACGGCGGCGCGGCCCTTCGAGAACTGATCGGCGGTGAGGATGAACTTCGCGAGCACGGCCGGCTCCCAGAGCCCCGGGTGCACGGCCGCGATGACCTTGAGCTTCTCCGTCGCGAGCAGGAGCGCGAGGCTGATGCTCGTGGACTCGTGCTGCTGGGCGGCGCCGTAGCTCGAGAGGTACCGGACCTGGCTGAGGGCGTACTCGAAGCCCACCCGCTCGGCCGTCTGCGCGAGGCGGACGTTGTAGTCGTAGTCCCAGTCGGTGCGCTGCTCGATGGAGCTGACGACGAGGCCGCCGCTCACGTTCGGAACCCAGTAGGCGAACTTCAGGGGCTCGTGGCCGGGTGCGACGTCGAGCGAGGTGGGGGCTGCGGTGTCGGACATGGGAACCTCCGGAGTCGGGCGGCGCGAGCCGCGGCGATGCGATGCCGCCACGTTAGGCGCGCGACCCTTCCCTCCGGCCGAGTGTTGCGTGGGATGACGCCGTGATCGGAGATTCCGCGTCATGATCCGCTCGTCCCCGACTCTCCCTGGTGGGCGCATCATCCGCACCCGATCGACGGACGCGACCGTCGGCCCGAACCCGAGGAGAGACCATGACGACCGCCATCCGTCCAGCGCTCGAGCGACCCGCCGAATCGATGCGGATCGGTTCAGCCACCCCTTCCGCGTACGTCGCCGCGACGCAGGGGGCGGCCGGCGCGGTCGACCGCCGGCTGGCCGCCCTCGTCGACGAGCTCGGTCGCCGAGACGAGGCCGCACGTGCCGAACGCGAGGCCCGTCGTCCGATCGTCTGGCTCACCGCCCTGACCGTCGGGGCCGTCACCCTCGCACAGCTCGCCGTGCTCGTGATGGTCGCCCCACCGCTCTGATCCGCCGGAGGAGCGGAGGGTCAGGCGCGTGTCGGGTGGGGGCCGTAGGCGTCCGCGAGGAACGCCGCGTACCCTCCCGGCGTTCGGCCCTCGCGTCGCCCGGACGTGATGACGGGAGCGTCGAGCGTCGCCCGCACGTCGAGGCCCGCGCGGCGGGCTCGCGCCACGAGGTCGACGTCCTCGTGCTCCGCGAGCGCCGCGAACCCGCCGATGCGCCGGTAGGCGTCGAGTCGGATGCCGAGGTGCGCCCCGTGCACGTTGCCGGGCAGATGTCCGGGCGGGTGGGCCTCCGCCCAGCGGCGGAGGCCGTCCTCGTCGAGGTCGGTGGCCTCGGGGCGCACGGTCCCGAGGAGCACGTCGATGCCGGCGGAGAGCGCGTCGAGGTGGGCGAGGAGCCACGCCGGGTCGACGCGCGAGTCGGCGTCGGTCGTGGCGATCCAGCGGTGCGCCAGCCCGATCCGCGTCGCGAATCCGACGACACGCTCGACGCCCGCGCGTCGAGCGGCGCCCACGTTCCGCTCCGCGATCTCGACGACCGAGACGTCGGTTCGGGCCGCGCCACGAGCCGTCGCCGTCCGCACCGACCAGCGCGACACGATGTCGGCGGTCCCGTCGGTGCACGCATCGAGGACGACCGCGATCCCCACCTCCACGTCGGGGTGCGTCGCCGCGAGCCGCTCGCGCGCCACCGAGAGCGCGGCGAGGCTCGCGCCGATCAGCTCCTCCTCGTCGTGGGCGGGGAGGACCACGTCGATCCGAGCGGGGACGCCCTCCGTCGTCACACGAGCCCCGCTTCGGCGGCGATGGACGGTTGTTCCTCCCGCACGAACACGTCGACGAGGATGTCGTCCTCCACGTGGTGAACCGAGCGTCGGCCCGGCCAACGGGCGGCGATGCGGTCGTGTACGCGCGTGGCGTCGGTCACCGCGTCCTCGTCGGGGTGCCGCCAGTGACAAGCGGCGAACACGCCGTCGGTGTCGAGGCTCTCGATCGCGCGATCGACGGTGCGGTCGAGGTCGGCCTCGGAGAGGTAGTAACCCACTTCGCTCATCACGACGAGATCGAAGGCGCCCTCCGGCCACTCGTCCGGCACGGTGAGGCGCTCGAAGGTCGCCCCCGGGGCGTTGCGGCGGGCCTCGCGCAGCGGTGCCTCGGCGATGTCGACGCCGACGGTCGCGTCGCTCCGCTCCGCGAGTCGGGCGGTGAGCACGCCCGTGGCGCACCCGAGCTCGAGCGTGCGGCGGAACCGCTCCCGCGGCAGGGCCGAGAGCAGGACGTCGCGCTTGCGTGACTCGTACCAGGAGGTGAAGTCCCAGCCGCCCGGCCGGCGCTCGTAGAACTCCTCGAAGGAGTCGCGCGAGCGCGACGACTCGGTGCCGGTCCCGGAGTCCGTGCTTGCCGGGGTCTCTTCGACCCGGGGCGACGAGGCGAGGAAGAGCACCTCGTCGGGGCGGTCGAAGTGCCGACGGTGCCGCGCATCGACGATCGCCTCGTCGCCCGGCGAGGGGGAGAGCGGCTCGATCTGGGAGCGGTAGGCGCCGAGCGCGCGGGCCTTGGCGGCGCGCGCGTCCTCGCCGAGCTCCACGCGCACGGCGGAACGCCAGGGGAGGGTCTCATCGGCGGGGTCGCCCCAGTGCCACATCCAGATCGGGTACTCGACGAGCCGCGCCCCCGTGCGCGTCGCGACCCGGGCCGCGGCCTCGCCGGCGATGCGGTGGTCGTGGTGGCCGTCGCCCCGCCACGGCGCCACGAGCAGGGGACGTGCACCGGCGGTCGCCACGGCGTGGGTGATCGCGTCCTCGATCCTCTGCTCGTGCTGGCCGGACGCGCCGTCGGGAACGCCGAGGAAGCGGTGCCCGGCGCCGGAGTGGAGGCCGGTCAGCGCGGCGCGGAACTCCTCGGCGCGGATGCGCGCGAGCGTCGCCATGGAGTGCGTGGGCGACGCGGGATGGGAGGCCTCCCCGACCGTCACGAGGATCACCTCCACGGGGATGCCGAGGGCGGCAGCCCGCGCGATGAGACCGCCGACGGCGAGGCTCTCGTCGTCCGGGTGCGGGCTGAGCACGACGATGCGGGTCGCGTCGGTCCAGTCGTCCCAGGCGGGCAGTGCCGGCCCGGCGACCAGGGCGTCCCAGCGCCCGGGATCCGTGCCCGGGTCGCGGTGGTCGAACGCCACCATCAGAGCGCGCCGTCGAGGATGAGGCGGCCCAGCCTGGCCAGATCGCGCTCGCCGTGGTCCTGCTGGACGTAGAGCTCGAGGTCGGAGACGCGCGTGAGGTACGGCTCGTCCACGGTCAGAGGAGCCGGGCCGAGCGTCGCGACGGCGCGCGTACGGATGGCGTCCACGCGCCCGCGCACGGTGGAACGCACGCGTTGGGCGATCGCGGCGCCGCGACGCCCGGCGGCGTCGCCCGACTCGATCGCGCGCGCCGCTTCGGCGACGGCGTTCTCGGCCGCGGCGAGGTCGACGGCGGAGGCGCCGAGAGCTGCGAGGGCGAGCTCCGAATCGGGCTTCCTCTCCGCGTGGGCGTGCAGCGCGTCGACGAGGCCGATCGCCCCTCCCCACCAGCAGGCGGCCACGCCGATCCCGCCCCAGGCGAAGCCCGGCCGGTCGAGATACCAACCGGCCTCGCCGACGGGCTCGGCGGGTACGTCCGCGAGATCGATCGGACCGGACGGGACGAGCGGCATCCCGCGCGACACCCACAGCTCGTCGTTCGTCGTGACCCCCGGATCGCGGAGGGACACGCGGAACAGGCGACGCTCGCCGGAAGGCGTGTGAGCGGTGAGGAGCGCGTCGGACAGCCGGGACGCGAGCGAGCACCACGGCTTCCGGCCCGTTACGCGCCAGGCGGGGAGTTCGGGCGACTCGGCGGGCCCGGCGCGACGGGCATCGAGGCGCAGGCCGGGCGCTTCCGCCGCGAAGACCCCGAACCGCGCCGCGTCGTCCGGCACCGGCATCCCGGCCTGCGCGAGGATCCCGAGCGCGTCGAGGTGGGGTTCGACGACGCGGGCCACCGTCACGTCGCCGTCGGCCAGGGCGCCGAGCCCCACGAAGAAGCGACCGGCGTTGCCCTGTTCGAGCGGTCCGATCGTGTGGCGGGCGAGCCCCGCCACCTCGAGTGCGCGCTCGACAGATCCGGCCGCGTCGGCCGCAGCCGCCCGCAGCGCCCCGACCTCGGCGCCGTCGAGGCCCCCGCCCGGCCAGGACGTCGAGGCCGTGACGGCGCCCGTCATCGGCGCGTCCGTTCGTGCGCGCGTGTCTCGCGTCTCATCGATTCCATCACCTGAACGCTAGGGGACGGGCGGCGGGCCGGTCTGCCGTTGACGCCGACGCCGAAGAGGCATAGTCGGGACACTCTCGAGTGGCTCCAGCCCTCCCCCCGCACGGTTGGGGGTACGGTGATCGAGGCCGCGCGGGGCGTGCGGTCGGGGACGTCGTCGGAGGTCGCATGCGCACGGGGCTCGTCGGAGTCGGGCTGCTGATCGTCGGCGCGATCCTCGCGGCCGTCACGGGCACCCCGGCGGACGACCTCGCCGCGCTCGCCGAGCGGATCTGGCCGGTGCTGCTGTTCGTCGTCGCCATCACGGTGGTCACCGAGCTCGCGGCGGAGGCCGAGGTGTTCCGCGTCGTCGCCGAGCGTCTCGCCCGCCTCGGTCGGGGCCGCACCGTCGTGCTGTGGGCTTTCATCGTGGTCTTCGCCACGGCGAGCACGGCGTTCCTGTCGCTCGACACCACGGCGGTGCTGCTCACGCCCGTGGTCGTGCTGCTCGCGCGCCACATCGGCGTCAACCCGATCCCGTTCGCCCTCACGACGGTGTGGCTCGCGAACACCGGGTCCCTCTTCCTCCCGGTGTCGAACCTCACGAACCTGCTGGCCGAGCATCGGCTCGACGGGATCGGCGCGCTCGGCTTCGCGGCGCTCACCCTGGTGCCGGCGCTCGTCGCCGTCCTCGTTCCCGTCGTCGTGCTCGCGATCGTGTACCGCCGGGAGCTCGCGCGCACCTACACGCTCTCCGCGGGCGGGCCGGCGGGCGATCCGGTGCTGTTCCGGTGGTCAGCGACCGTGCTCGTCCTGCTCGTGCCCGCTCTCGTCTCCGGTCTCGACGTGTGGATCCCGGCCCTCGCGGCGGCCGTGGTCCTCGCGGCGGTCTTCGCGGTGCGGCGCCGCGAGGTGCTCCGTCCGGGGCTCCTGCCGTGGCAGCTCGTCGTCTTCGCGGCCGGCCTGTTCCTCGCGGTGGACGCGGCCCGCAGCCTCGGCCTCACCGAGATCGTGGAGGCGCTCGCCGGATCGGGGTCCTCGCCCGTCGATCTGATGCGCGTCGCCGGCGTCGGGGCCGTCGGCGCCAATCTCATCAACAACCTCCCGGCCTATCTCGCCTTCGAACCGGTGGGAACGAGCCCCGATCGTCTCGTCGCGCTCCTCATCGGAGTGAACGCGGGGCCGCTCGTGACGCCGTGGGCATCGCTCGCCACCCTGCTCTGGCACGAGAGGTTGCGGGGGCTCGGCGTGGAGATCTCGTGGTGGCGCTTCGCCGGCCTCGGGCTGATCGTGGCGCCTCTCACGGTGGGGGCGGCGACGCTCGCGTTCGCCCTGCTGCGCTGAGGAACCGCCCCTCTTGTACCACGCTGATGATTGCGTGTATATAGCTAGCTTGTCTAGCGAGATTGATGCGACCATGGGTGAACAGCGCCGATGGATGGGCGCGACGCCTCCGACGAGAAGGGCGACACCATGGGCTCCATCGCTGTCCGGCCTCACGATGCGTCCGTCGCCGCCGATCAGCAGACGGAGACCGAGTGGCCGTCCGAGATCGATCGCTCGCGCGAGCCCCTCTCGCCCGGCGTGACCGCCCTCATCGGCATCGCCGCTCTGGCGCTCTCGGCCGTCTGCACGACGCTGCTGCTCACGTTCGCCTCGACGAGCATCGGAACCTCGTTGATCGACGACGGCACGAGCGGTTCGTCGGTCGTCCACACCGTCGACGACTGACCGCCGCCCCTCGCCGGCGTGCGGCTGCGCGCTACCGGATGTGGCCGAGCGTCACGCGGAGGCGCCTGATGGGCAGGGACGCGCGATCCACGCGTGAATAGGCCACGTCGACGCCGACGGCCTGCGCCACCGTCTCGACGACGTCGATCAGCGGAACGTGATCCGTCTCGATATGGGTCGCGAAGAGGTCGTCGCGGAGCGCGGAATCGACGGCGTCGAACCGTTGCATGGGCCAGCCGTCGGGATCTTCGAAGCGCGAGCGCACCCGGCGCCGGATCGTTCGTCGCGATGCGAGGAGCGCGACGTGGCGCGTGTCGACACCGGCCGATCGCAGTCCGCCGACGATCTCCGCGAAGCGAGCGGGGTCGGCGAGCGTCATCGGCACGATGACGGGGCCGGGATGGCGGGCCGTGAGGTCGGAGAGGACGCCGAGGACCGTCGGCGTCCACCAGGGTGTGTCCTGGAAGTCGGTGCGGAGCGACGGCGGATACATCCGCTGGATGCCGAAGCCGGGCAGTTCCGGGTCCGACACGGTGCTCCCGGGGAGCTTCCGCCGCAGTTCGTGCGCGACGTGGGTCTTCCCCACGCCGAATGTGCCGTTGATCCAGATGAGCATGGTCGAAGGATACGGGCCGGGTCGACCGGCCGACCGTCCGCGATCGTGACGAACCGCGCCGCGTCGTAGGCTGGCGGTATGGCCTCCGAGAAGCGGTTCACGCGCGCTCCCGACGTCGAGCACACCCGGACGGACGTCGTCGCGATCCTGTCGGCCGTCGTCGGCGCCCTCGCCGTCCTGTGCTTCTTCGTCCCGTGGCTCTGGGTGATCTACGTGGCCCTCGGCCTCGCGATCATCGGTCTCGTCCTCGGACTCCGTTCCCGGAAGCGCCTGCAGGCCGACCCCACTCTGGGAGGCGCCGGGCTCTCCGCGTTCGGTTTCCTCGCCTCGATCGTCGTCCTCGTCGTCCGCCTCCCCGTGCTCGTCGTCGACATCGCCGCGCTCGCCGGATTGCGCTGACCGGACGTCGCCGTACCGCCTGCCATCCTCGTCACGTAGCATGTGCCGCATGGCCTCCGATCGCTCAGACGACATCGATCACCTCGATTTCGAGACGCCCGCCGAGCTGGAACGCCAGGTCGGCGCCGCGCGACCGGCGCCCCGGCAGCAGGTCCCCGATCCGTTCGACGACGATGACGACGGGCCCACGCGCCTGCCCGGTCACCACCTCCGCCGCGCGGTCATGATCCTCGTCGCCCTCCTCCTGCTCGTGGCGCTCTTTCTGTCGAGCGGAATCCTCGGGCTCTTCCGTCCCGCGCAGGCCCCCACCGACGGCGGTGACCGCGGCGTGAACGCGGCGAGCAGCGCGCCGACCGCCGTCGCCCTCCCCCTCTCGACTCGCTGACGACTGTTCGGGTGCCGGGAACGGACGGATGTCGACGTGCGGATGCTGATCGGCCGTTGGTGACGGACCCATGCTGACGCTCGGCGTCGACCTCGCCGCCGAGGCGAAGGGTACGGCCATCGCCCTCGTCGACTGGGCGGGCGGGCGCGCCGTCCTGCGCGAGCTCGCCGTCGGTGTCGCCGACGCCCCCATCGTCGCTGCAGCCGTGCGCGCCGAGAAGACCGGCATCGACTGTGCGCTCGGCTGGCCCGACGCGTTCGTGCGTTTCGTGTCGGATCACGCCGGTGACGCCCCCGGGCCCTCGACCACGCCGGTGGACGGCGGCATGGACTGGCGCCGCACGCTCGCCTACCGCGAGACGGATCGGCGTGTCCGCGAGGTGACGGGCCGCTGGCCGCTCAGCGTGTCGACCGATCGGCTCGGCCTGACGGCGATGCGGTGCGCCGGCCTCGTGGCCCGGCTGCGTGAGGCGGGGCTCGACACGGACCGTGCAGGAGGCGGGGGCATGGCGGAGGTCTATCCGGGGGGTTCGTTGCGGCTCTGGGGGATCCGCGTGGACGGCTACCGGACGGACGCGGATCGCCGGGCTGACGCGATCAATGCCCTCGCGGAGGTCGCGCCCTGGCTCGACCTGGGGGAGTGGCGTCCGGTGTTGTTACGTTCCACGGACGCGTTCGACGCCCTCGTCGCGGCCCTCGCAGCGCGCGCCGCCGCGACCGGCCGCGCGGAGACCCCGCCGCCCGAACACGCGGAGGTCGCCTCCCGCGAGGGCTGGGTCGCGCTCCCCACCGCCCCGCTCTCCACCCTCAACCTCCCCTGAGGTGTCGCAATCTGTTGCTCAGGGAGGCCCGGAGGCAACAGATAGCGACACCTCACGAGGGCTGTGAGGTGGGGGTGAGGGGCGCGCGGGTGCCGGGCGGGAGGGCGAGGACGAAGGCGGCGACGGCCGCGAGGCCGCTCGTCGCGTAGAGCGGCAGGGCCCCGGGTGAGGCGTCCGCGCCGGAGATGTAGAACGTGTCCGCGAGGGCCATGCCCATCGAGAACGACGTCCAAAAGTAGGCGGGCGCGCCGAACGCGATGATCGTGGCGACCAGGGTGGCGACGAGCATCGGGCGCGGCCGGCGCGTGGCAGATGTGATGCCGAGGAGAGCGATCGACAGGGCGATACCGACGCCCGCCATACCGAACTCCCAGAGCTGGCTTCCCGACCACCTCTGCCCCTCGTCCTCCATCGTCGCGTAGATCTCGGCGAGGGTGAGTCCGGCGGGCGCTGCGGCGAGCGGGTTCCACACGAGGATCTGCAGGAGCATCACGGCGGCGTAGACGGTCGTGAGGATCACCCCGACGCCGGCGATCCCGACCGAGCGCCGCCACTCCCGAGTCCTCGCCCGCCGGGCCCCGGTCGAGGCCGCGTTCCCCGCCCCCGCCGCGTTCCCCACCCCCGCCGTGTTCCCTACCCCCGCCGCGTTCCCCACCCCCGCCGCGTCTGCCATGCCCACACCGTACTGCCGCTGCGAACCACCGCGGAAGTGCGGACTTCCGCCCTCACCCCCGCCGAGGTGCGGACTTCCGCCCCCTCGGATGCCCGAGACAGGGCGAAAGTCCGCACTTCTGCGTCTGGTCAGGTGCCGAGGGGGGTCGCTCGGCGCACAACGTACGAGTGTGCGCGAACGGACGGAAGCCTGCGGCGGTGGAGGACGAACTCCCGTACGGCGAGCGCTCGCCGCTTGACGCCCCACTCGGTCACCTTGATGAGGGACTCCGTGACGATGTCGCTGCCCATCTTCGAGACGCCGTTGACGCGTTCGGTGAACGTGATCGGGGCCTCGACCACGTCGAGCCCTGCCTGGAGGGCGCGCCACACGAGGTCGAGCTGGAAGCAATAGCCGTGCGACTCGACGCCGTCGAGGTCGAGCCCCGCGAGGGCCGGCGCGCGGTACACGCGGAAGCCGCCGGTGGCGTCCTTCACATCGATGCCGAGGGCGAGGCGCGCGTACAGATTGCCGCCGCGGCTCAGGATCTTCCGGCGGAGCGGCCAGTTCTCCACCCGACCGCCGGCTACCCAGCGCGAGCCGAGGACGAGGTCGTTGGTCGCGGCGAGCTCGAGCATCTCGGGCAGTGCCTCGGGGTGGTGCGAGCCGTCCGCATCCATCTCGACGAGCAGCTCGTAGCCGCGTTCGATGCCCCACGCGAAGCCTGCGAGGTAGGCGCGGCCGAGGCCCTCCTTACCGGTCCGGTGCAGCACATGCACGTTGCCGTCGCGCGCCGCGATGGCGTCGGCGAGGTCGCCGGTGCCGTCGGGGGAGGCGTCGTCGACGACGAGCACATGGGAGTCGGGGGTGGCGGCGCGCACGCGCCCGACGATCCAGTCGAGGTTCTCCGCCTCGTCGTAGGTGGGGATGATGACGAGCGTTCGAGGCATGTCGTCCTCCTGCTTTCGTGTCGTGTCGTGTCGGGTCGATTCGGAGCGATCAGTCGCGGTCCGCGACGAGGGTCGCGAAGACGACGAGGTTGTCGACGTAGTGGCCGGTGGAGGCGTCGTAGTCGCCGCCGCACGTGATGACGCGCAGCTGCGGGGTGGGGGTCGACTTGTAGACCTCCGACGTGGGGAAGTCCGCCTTCGAGGCGCTCAACGACCCGTCCACCCGGTAGGTGTCGACGGTGCCGTCGGAGAGGGTGACGTCGATCTCGTCGCCCTCCGCGAGGGAGACGAGATCGAGGAACACGGCGGGCCCGTAGGGCGAGTCGACGTGCCCGGCGATGACGGCCGGTCCCACGTCGCCCGGCACGACGCCCTTCGAATACCAGCCGGCCTTCTCCCAGGCCACGGGGGGCTGGATGCGTCCGTCGCTCTCGAGACCGAGGGTCTCGAGGTCGGAGTCGACCCCGATCGAGGGGATCGTCACGCGCGTCGGCGTGATGCCCTGCGACGCGTTCGACGCCGTCGTCCCGAGGTCGGGGTCCTGGAACCCGTCGGCCGCGCCGATCCCCGGTGAGGTCGTCGCCGGGGGTGCTGCGGCAGAGTCGTCCACGGAGGAGGACGACGAGGCGGAGCCGCAGGCCGTCAGGGCGAGCGCGAGGCAGACGGCCGCCGATGCAACGGCGGTGCGCAGTCCGCCGAGGGTGCGGTGGGATCGGGTCCCGGTCATGATCCGTCTCCGTTCTCGGTCGTGTTCCCGGTCGTCGTGTTTCCGGTCGTCGTGGGTTCCGCGTCGTCACCCATGGGCGCGCAGCCGCCGTAGAGGTCGGTCTCGAGCATCGCGCGGCCGATCACGGTCCACGCGGCTCCGTAGTAGGTGGGGGCGCGATCGGCCAGTTGCGCTGCGGCGGAGAGGTCGGCTCCGGCACCCGCGTAGTCAGCTGCCGATGCGCGAGCGGCGGCCCGTGCGATGTACCCGAGCGGGTGCTGCTCCTGACCGATCGCGGCGCCGCCGAGGTCGAGTTCCGCGGCGAGGGGGTCGGTGAGGCCGAGGGGCGGGGCGAGTTGCGCCGCGAGCGAGCGGTCGGCGGGGTCGCACGCCTCGGCGTAGCGCAGCGGCAATCGCGCCGCGTCGTAGCCGTAGCGCACGGAGAGACCCGTCCCGGCGGCACCGGGCATCGGTTCGACGCGGCCGTCGCCGTGCACCTGCGCCCAGTCGGGCGGCAGGGGGCTCTCCGCGAGGAGGGCCGTCGTGGCGGCGGTGGTCCCCTCCATCACCTCGGTCCAGCGGGCGTCACCCGTCGCATCCGCGAGTACCGCGAAGGCCGCGGGGGACGCATAGGAGGGGTTGTACGCATAAGGATCGGAGGCCGCGGCCCAGAGGCCGGGCAGGAGGATGCGCCCGGCCTCCGTCTCCACGGTCATGGTGTCAGCGACGGTGGTCGCGAGCGCGACGCCCGCGGCGGTGAAGTCCGGGTCGCCCCACGTCTCGCCGGCCACGACGAGCGCGCGGGCGGCGTCCACGTCGGCGTCCGAGGCGGGCTCGTCGTCGACGATCGCCCCGTCGTCCCAGCGCCACGCGAGGAGGCCGTCTGGCCGCTGGAGATTCTCCGTGGTCCAGGACCAGATCTCGGAGAACGACTCCTCGTCGTCCGCTGCGAGGGCGATGAGGAGGCCGTACGCCTGTCCCTCCGAGACCGTGTCGCCGCCCTGGTCGTGGCGCACGACGCGGCCGTCCTCGACCCAGTCGGCGAGGAAGCCGTCGGCGGACTCGGCGAGCGTCTCCTCCGGGTCGGCGGTCGCCGTCTCGGACGGGAGCGGGGTCGACTCGGCAGCCGGACCGACAGGCGATCGGGGGACGAGCAGCGCGACCGCGGCGACCGCCACGAGAGCGGTCGCGAACACGGCCCCGATGGCGATGATGATCCGGCTGCGCGAGCTCATCGGGATTCGGTCCGCTCCGTCGCCGGCACGGCGGTGCGACGGCGGATCACGACGGTGACGGCGACGCCGAGCGCGAGGGCTGCGGCGAGGCCGCCGGCGATCCCGGCCGTGTTCACGTCGTCCGTGTGGGTCGCGGCCCAGCCGCCGCCCGTGTCCACGCCGTCCTCGGGCGTCGCGCCCGGGGCGGCGGCGTCGAGGACGGCCTTGACGGTCACGTCGCCATTGGCCGTGTCGAGCACGAGGAGGGTGTTGACGGTGCCACCGCCGAGGTCGATGTCGGCGGTGCCCGTAGCGTCGCCGCTCAGCTCGAGGGTCCAGTCGCCGGCCGGCACGGTGGCGTAACCGGTGGCCGTGCCGGGCTCGGCGCCGTCGGCGATCGCGATGCCCGTGGACGTCGCGATGTCGATGCTCTCCGCCGTCGTCGAGGCCTGGATCACGCGGATGCGGGAGTCGCCGTCCGCCGGGTTCTCGAGGTCGTCCTCGTACACGGCGGTCTTGAGGTCGTCGTTCGTTCCGTAGGCGGCGACCGTGATGGGCTCGCCCTCCGCGACCGTGACGGACTGGGAGATCACGGGCTCGCTGTCCGCCGCGGCGCCGGACGGCACCATCGACACGACGTAGGTCCCGGGGTCGAGCGGCAGGTAGTCGGAGATCTGCCCGTAGGTGATGTCGTCGAGCTCGTAGAGCACGTCCCCGCCGGCGAGCGACGTGAGCCGGACGTCGACGGACTTCGTGTCGGGGGAGAGGTGGGTGATGCGGGCCCAGCCGTCGGTGGGCGCTGCCGCGTTCGCGGCGGTGGCCCCTCCGAGGGCGAGGGCGCCGGTGAGGAGCCCGCCGAGAGCGGTTGCTGCGGCGAGCCGGCGGAGGCGGTTCGAGCGGTGCGTGGTGCGATCGGCCATGATGGCTTTTCCTTTCATCCGGGTGGATGTCGTGTGCGGTTGGAGGGGGAGGATGGTGGTCATCGGGTGGTCCCGGTGACTCCGGAGATCAATCCGGCCGGTTCACTGATGGAGAAGGTGGCGAGCACGTTGTCGCCGGCGTCCTCGACGGCGCTCGCCGCGGTCACGCCGGAGAGCCCGTCGAGCCAAGCGGTCGCGTCGTCGGCGCCCTCCGTGGTCGAGGTCGGCACACCGTCGATGGAGGAGACGAGGACCTGGCGCCGGACGGCGTCGCCCTCTCCCTCCGAGATCGGGAAGTCGGCGACGGAGATCTCGGAGGTCACCGCGCGCTCCGCGAGGGCGAGCATGATGCGCGAGTCCACGAGACCCGCTTCGAGCAGCGACCGGCTCTCGCCCGTGAGCGTGATGTTCGGGTTCTGCGCGAGCGCCGATCCCGCAGCCGAACGGGCGTCCGTCGACGCCTGCGCGTCGGCCTCCGTCTGCTCGAGACCGTTCGGATCGACCCGTCGGACGTCCACCTGGGTGGATCCCTCGCCGAAGCTCGCGACGACCGTCGAGTTCGCGATCGTCTCACTCACCTGGGGGAACGCGGTGGGGAATGTGCGCATCGAGTCCGTGGTGATGACGTAGTCGACGTCCTGCCACCCGTTCGGCAGGGTCGCCGCGACGGCCGGGTCGGTGTCGACCTTGTAGTACCAGATGACGTCCTCGCGATCGAAGCCGGCTTGGACGAGGTCGACCCACATGGCGTCGTCGACGACGAGCGTCGAATCGCGCTGCACGTTCGACTCCACCCACTGCTCGGCCTGGCGCATGGGGGCGTCGAGGTCGGCGAGGAGGAAACCGCGCAGCTGCGTCGTCCACAGGGGCACGATGGCGACCGCGGCGATCGCGGTCACGGCGATCCAGGCGGCGCGGGCCGTGCGACCCCGACGGCCCGATCGCTTCCAAGTGCGGAACGCGCGATCCGTGACGCCCGCGATCAGCAGGGCCGCGAACGGGATGAGCATGATGACGTAGGGCACGGGCAGGTAGCCGCCCGGCCGGAACATGAACGCGGTGAGCGTGAGAACGAAGATCGCGAAGGGTCGCAGCTTCCGCACGAAGAGGGCGGCCACGGCGGCGGCGAGTCCCGCCACGATGAACACGGGGTCGAGCTGCCACCACATGCCGAGCGTGCGGTTGATGAGGCTCTCGGGATCGAAGACCGAACCGCTCGACTCGCGGCTCGCGAGCTGGAAAGCGACGCCGTCGAACAGGCTCACGCGGTTGGCGCCGGGAGCGACCTCGCCCTTGACGAGCGCGAGCGCCAGGTAGCCGCCGCCGACGAGGACGAGCACGCTCGACGCGACGGTGAGCGTGTAGCGTCGCGTCGCCTTCGAGGCGGTCCGCCACATCAGGAAGGCGAGAAGCGGCAGGGCGAGGAGATAGGTCTCCTTGCTGAGCACCGCGATTCCGAAAGCGAGTGCGCTGCCGGCGAAGGCCGCGAGTTGATTACGACGCGAGAGCGCGAGCAGGATCGCCCCGAGGAGCCAGACGGTCGCGATGTTGTCGAGGTACACCGAGCGGTGGAACTGCACGGCGAGAGGGGAGACCGCGAAGAGGAGCCCGGCGATCGCGGCGGCGGGCCGCGAGAACGACAACCGTCGGGCCAGGAACCACACGAGCACGACGGCCACGAGGGTGAAGAACACCATGGCCTCGCGAGCGGCGAGCACGGCGACGTCGTAGCGGTCGAAAGCGCCGGTGAGTCCTGTGTACGCGGCGATCTGGATCCAGCCGACGGGCGGGTGGTCGTACCAGTAGGTGTAGTGGGTGAGCTCGCCGAAGGCGCCGATCGCCCACGCCTGGGCCGTGTAGGTGCCCTCGTCGTCGATGCGCTGTGGCGATCCGCCCAGGTTGACGAGCTGGATCACGCCGGACGCGATCACGGTGGGGACGAGCCAGTAGAGGGACGCGGCGTGGTGCCGGAGGAAGCCTCCGAGGCGCGCGAACGGGTTTCGTCCGCGTCCCGATCCGCCGTCTCCGGTGGAGTCGTCGACGGGACCGGACGGTCGCGACGAGGGGGAACCGGCAGCCGGACGCGGGGTCCGGTCGGTGCCGGGACGGTCGAGTGTGCTGGTCATCGGTCGTTCTCCGTGGAATCGGCGCCGGCTGCGGCGGACGTGGTGGAACGGATGGCGGTGGCACCGACGAGCACGTCGCGCTCGCCGCGGGTGGGGGCGTCGGCGGCGTCGCGGTGGGCGCCCGAGTGTTCGGTCTTCTCCCACGAGTTGTCGCCCTTGAGCTGACGGAACACGGCGCGCACGGCGGCCCCGGCGAGGAACACCTGGTACGGGAAGGTGCCGAGCACGAGCTTCACGTAGTCGATGAAGCGCGGCTTGCGGCCGTAGAGGCGGCCGAACTCGGTGAGCCCGGCGATCTCGGCCGCCACGGTGATGACGGTCGGGACGAGGGGGAGGAACGTGAAGAGCGCAATCGGGGTCGGCACCTTCGCGACCAGGACGAGCACGATCGAGACAGGCACGAGCAGGCCGGTGATCGCCTGCAGGAACGGCATCGAGAGCAGGTAGCGCGCGAATCCGCG
This sequence comes from Labedella endophytica, assembly GCF_003990045.1. Lineage (GTDB taxonomy): Bacteria > Actinomycetota > Actinomycetes > Actinomycetales > Microbacteriaceae > Labedella > Labedella endophytica. The sequence continues at coordinate 250,919 of NZ_RZGZ01000001.1, forward strand.
CTGGCGGCGCGTGGGGAGCTTCTTCCATTCGCCCTTGCCGAGCACCTGGAGGAAGCCCTGGTTCCAGCGCGTGCGCTGCTTGTAGAGGCTCGTGAAGGTTCCGGGGGTCTCCTCGCGCGTCACGACGTCGGGGGAGTAGGCGACCACGATGTTCGCGCCGGCGCTCGAGAGCCGCACACCGAGCTCGCAGTCCTCGGCGAGGCAGTTCGCGTCCCAGCCGTCCGACCAGTCGAGCCACTCGCGCTTCACGAACACCGTGTTGCCGCCGAGCGGGATGAAGCGCGACTTCGCGTGGAAGTGGAGGCGCGAGCGGAACCAGAAGTAGTACTCGAGCACATTGCGCAGCGACCACCAGCTGGACTGGAAGTTCATGAGCTGCACGCCGCCCTGCACCACGTCGGCACCGGTCTCCTTGAAGCGTGTGTCGACGAGGGACAACAATCGCGGGTGCACCTCGTCCTCGGCGTCGAACACGCCGATGACGTCTCCCGTGGAGACGGTCAGGGCGAGGTTGAGCGCCTTCGGCTTGTTCTTCGGCACGCTGTCGTCGACGATCACACGGATGAGTTCCGGGTGACGGGCAGCTGCCTCGCGAGCGACGAGCTCGGTGCCCGGGTCGTCGTGTCCGACGATCGCGATGATCTCGAAGTTCGGGTGCGTCTGCGTCGCGAGACGGTCGAGAGTCTGCCCGAGCACCTCCTCCTCGTGCCGGGCGGGAACGAGGAGGGTGAAGCGGTGCACCGGTCGCGAGGGCTTCGCGGGGAAGCGTGTGGCGGAGAGGCTCGAGGCGTCGCGCCACGCGTGCAGCATCCACCAGAGCGTCGTCACGGCGATCACCGTGAGGCCGACGGCCACGAGGATGAGGGTCGAGTAGCCGATCCACTCGCCGACGCTCCAGTCGGGCAGGCTCAGGCCGAAGGTCGCGGATCCCGCGGTGTCGGGAGCGGGGGCTGGCGCCGGGACGGCGGGTTCGGCGGGCGCCGACGGGGTGAGGAGCGGCGCGGGTTCGTCGTCCGTCGCGGTCAGGAAGCCCGGCGCGAGTGCGGTGAGGCTGAGTGGCGTGATCATCGGATTCCTCTGGTGTCGGTGTGGAGAGGTGCGGTGTCGAGAGGTGCAGGGCGGAGAGGTGCGCTGTCGAGAGGTGCGCTGTCGAGTGGTGCAGGGTGGAGAGTCGCTCTCGGGGAGAGCGGTGCATTCACGTGCGACGCGGAGGGGCGCGGGGGACGGATTCGGGTTCCGCCCCCCGCTTCGGTGACGTCACGCCATTGGGCGTCACCCGTTCGGGGGGTAGTTCGGGTCCGGCCCGGGTCCGGTTCGATATCCGTCGGGGGCTTTACATCTGAGGGGTTGTCACCTACGGTCCGCGCGGGGCGGAACACGATGTAGCGGTAGCCGATGTAGCGGAACGCGGTGCCGAGCACGAGTCCGACGCCGTTCCCCGCGATGTTGTCGGCGAGCTGCGAGGTGAACCCGAGCACGTAGTGCGAGACGAACAGGCAGGCCGCGGCGATGAGGAGTCCGCCCACGTTCATGACAGCGAAGAGGAACGCCTCCCGCGCCACGTTTCCGCCGCGGGTCGCCCGGAAGGTGAGGAGCCGGTTGCCGATCCATGCGACGACCGTCGCGACGGCGACCGAGGCGACCTTCGACCAGATCGGCGAACCCTCGAGCACCGTCGCCCGGAGCACGTTGTACACGCCGAGGTCGACGACGAAGGCGATCGCGCCCACTCCGCCGAAGGTCGCGAGCGAGGCGATCGTGGCCTTCCAGCGTGCGAGCAGGCGTGCCATCGACGCGATCCCCGACCGGCTGAGGGCGGGGGGCACGGGGATCCCACGTGTGTGAGGGGTGCTCGGATTCGCGGACATGTCGGTGTGTCCGTACCCCCCGAACGGGACGGTTTGGTATAAACCCTCACTTTCAGGAAACGTTCACCTCCCCGAAACACCGAGGGGGCTACTCCCGAGCGAGGGCGCCACCTCTACATGGCGCCCTCGGTGCGGAGGTGTAGCCCTCGACGCGGCCGGGCGGGCATCACCCGGTCGCTGTCAGCGGCTCCGTCTACACTCGGGGTCGTCATGCTCCTGTCTCCGTCCGCCTCCGATGAGCAGGCGGCGAACCGGTGAACGCGCGCCGCTCCTCGCAATCGCGATCACAGTCACCGTCCCGGAAGCGCTCGCGGCGCCGCCGGTCGAACGGCTCCGGAGCGCTCGCGACGGTCGCGGTCACGGCGGCCGTCGTCGCATTCGGCGTGATCATCGCCCTCGTCGTCCTCGCCACCGGTCGCGGTACGACGCAGGGGCCGTCGGGCGCGGCACCGGGCCGCACGGACCCGATCGTCGCGGACGGCCGGATCGACGCGGCACCCATCCCGGCGGATCGCTCGATCTCCGCGCTCGCCGACCCCGACTGGATCGCTGAGATCGCCGGGCGCACCGGTATCCCGATCCGCCCGCTCTCCGCTTACGCGGGCGCGGCACTCCGGCTCGCCGAGGAGCAGCCCGCGTGCCGGCTCGAATGGACGACGCTCGCCGCGATCGGCCGCGTCGAGACCGTGCACGCGACGATCTTCGACAGTGCGCTCGACCGCGACGGGGTCGCGACGCCTCCGATCGTCGGCATCCCCCTCGACGGAGACGGCGTCCTCGCCATCCCCGACACGGACGGGGGAGCGCTCGACGACGACACCGAGTGGGACCGCGCCGTCGGCCCGATGCAGTTCATCCCGACCACGTGGGCGATCATCGGGTCGGACGGGAACGCCGACGGTTCGGCGGACCCCCAGCAGATCGACGATGCGGTGCTCACGGCGGCGCGGTATCTCTGCCAGTACGAGAGGGACCTCGCCGATCCGTCCGCCTGGATCGCCGCGGTGCACGCCTACAACCCGAACACGGAGTACCGCGACGACGTCGCCGGCTTCGCCGATCGGTACGCCGACGCCGCGAACGGATGACGGGTCCGCGGCCCGGCCTCCCCAGCGCACGCCCGGGGGCGTAGTGCTCGCGTCCCCGCCGATACGATGGATCCCATGGTGGTGAACATGGCCGAGGCACTCGTGCGCCTGCAGACCCTCGCCGGATCTCCCACGGTGTCGACGCTCGCCGCGGCGTTCCGCGAGGCCGGTCACGAACTCGCCCTCGTCGGCGGGCCGGTGCGGGACGCGATGCTCGATCGGGGCACGAACGATCTCGACTTCACCACCGACGCCCGTCCCGACGAGATCCTGCGCATCGTCACGCCCGTGTCCACGGCGCAGTGGGACATCGGCCGTGAGTTCGGCACGATCGGTGCCCGCATCGCGGGCGAGACCGTCGAGATCACGACCTACCGGGCGGACGAGTACGACGGCGCCACGCGCAAGCCGGTCGTCGCGTTCGGTGACTCTCTCGAGGGAGATCTCGTGCGCCGCGATTTCACGGTCAACGCGATGGCACTCCGGCTGCCGGAGGTGACCCTCGTCGACCCGTCCGGCGGTGTCGAGGACCTCATCGGCGGCGTGCTGCGCACTCCGATCGACCCCGACGTGAGCTTCGGCGACGACCCGTTGCGGATGCTCCGCGCCGCCCGGTTCGCCGGCCAGCTGGGCTTCTCCGTGCATGATGACGCCCGCGGCGCGATGCGCGACCGCGCGGCGACCCTCGACATCGTGAGTGCCGAGCGGATCCAGGGGGAGCTCACGAAGCTGCTCTCGACCGACGCGCCGCGTGCCGGCATCCGCCTCCTCGTGGATACGGGGCTCGCCGATCGCTTCCTGCCGGAGATCCCCGCGCTGCGGCTCGAGATCGACGAGCACCACCACCACAAGGACGTCTACGAGCACTCCCTCACGGTGCTCGACCAGGCCATCGGGTACGAGAAGTCGCGCCACCCGGGTGAGGCGCCGGACGTCACGCTCCGGCTCGCCGCCCTGCTGCACGACATCGGCAAGCCGGCGACGAAGCGGACAGAGGCCGGCGGGGTGACGTTCTATCACCACGACATCGTGGGCGCGAAGCTCGCGAAGAAGCGCCTCGGTGCGCTGCGGTACGACAGCGACACCATCCGGGACGTCGCGCGACTCGTGGAGCTGCACTTGCGCTTCTTCGGGTACACCGAGGCCGCGTGGAGCGATTCGGCCGTGCGCCGCTACGTGCGCGATGCAGGTCCCCTCCTCGAGCGCCTTCACATGCTCACACGCGCCGACGTGACGACGCGCAACAAGCGGAAGGCCGACCGTCTCGGCTTCGCGTACGACGACCTCGAGGAGCGCATCGCCACGCTCCGCGAGCAGGAGGAGATGGACTCCGTCCGTCCCGACCTCGACGGGAACCGCATCCAGGAGGTGCTCGGTGTGCCCCCGGGACGGGTCGTCGGCGAGGCGTATCGCTTCCTGCTCGAGGTGCGGCTCGACGAGGGTCCGCTCCCTCCGGAGGAGGCCGAACGCCGCCTCCTCGCCTGGTGGGCCGACCGCTCCGAGTGAGGCCCTGGCGGGCGTCCGGCCGTCATGTGCGAGAGGGGTCGACTGGGTCTTCCCCAGCCGACGGGCGTATTCTGTCCTCTGGCCGTCCCGTCCACCGTGACGTCGCGTGCGGCCACGCGGGGCGGAACCCGAGGTCGCGAACGGCGTGACACTCCGCCCGTCGACCGGGGATCCGAGACCTCCGGTCGATCGATCCGCGTCGCCACGACGGGACGGATCGAACCGAAGCACCGAAGGACGAACATGTCACCTCGCATCGCCCGGACACTCGCCCTGTCCGCTGCCACCGCCATCCTCCTCGCGGGGTGCGCGCCGGAACCGGACCCGGCTGCCGACGAGCCCACGACCGTCACCTTCCGCCTCTGGGACGAGACGGTGGCCGCGTCCTACGAGGAGTCGTTCGACGCCTTCGAGGAGACCCACCCGGACATCGACGTCCAGGTCAACGTGGTCGACTGGGAGGACTACTGGACGGACCTGCGCACCGACATCGCCGACCAGACGATGGACGACCTGTTCTGGGTCAACAACTCGTACTTCGGCGCCTATGCGGATGCCGGCAGCCTCGTCAACGTCGACGATGTGCTCGGCGAAACGGCGAAGGACGCCTGGGAGCCGTCCGTCGTGGACCAGTTCACGCGTGACGACAGCCTGTGGGGCGTCCCGCAGATCTACGACGCCGGCATCGCCGTCTACTACAACACCGCGATGGTCGAGGCGGCCGGGCTGACGCCGGAGGCCCTCGAGGACCTCACCTGGTCCCCGGATCCCGAGGAGGACACCTACACGGAGGCGGCTCGCACGCTCACGCTCGACTCCTCCGGGCGGGCCGCCGGCACCGAGGGCTTCGATCCCGCCGCGGTCAGCCAGTACGGGACGAACCTCGCATACGACCTCCAGGCCATCCTCCTGCCGTTCATCGGCTCGAACGGCGGAGAGTTCCAGGACGGCGAGGACTTCGTGTTCGCCGACGACGAGAAGGCCACGGAGGCGATCTCCTACCTCGTCTCGAAGATCCGATCGGATCACGTCGCGCCGGACCCTGCGGAGACGAGCGCTGATGGCGACTTCAGCCGTGACGCCTTCATCGACGGCCGGATGGCGATGTTCCAGTCGGGCCTCTACAACCTGAAGAACGTGCAGGCGGGGGCCGACTTCGACTGGGGGGTCGCCATGATCCCGAGTGGCCCGGCCGGCCAGGTGTCCGTGACGAACGGCGTCGTGGCCGCCGGCAATGCGGCGTCCGAGAACCAGGACGCGATCGCCGAGGTGCTCGAATGGCTCGGAACCGAGGAGGGTGCTGCCCCTCTCGGCGAGTCCGGGGCGGCCGTTCCCGGGGTGACCGACGCGCAGAGCACCTTCTTCGACTACTGGGAGGGCGAGGGCGTCGACGTCGACCCGTTCTTCGACGTGGTGGGCGACGACACGATCCCCTCACCGACGGGACCGGACTTCGCGAAGGCCTTCGCCGAGTACGACCCGATCGTCCGCTCCGTCTTCGAGGGAGGCGTGACCGTGGAGGACGGTCTCCGCGCCGCCCAGGACGCCGCCAACTCGGCCCTCGCCGGCTGACCGGGCGGGGCGCGGCGCGCCCGCGGATTTTCACGTAGTAGCCGTTTTCCGCGGTTTCATGTCACCCGGATGGCATGAGACCGCAGAAAAGGGCGACCTGGGCGACGTAGACGGACGTCGTCGCGGCGTGTCGTCCACAGGTCGGTGATGCGCGGCGCCTTCCACAGTCGCGTCGGTCCCCCGCGGATCATGCCCACAGGGGAGGGATGCTCTGTGCATGACCACACGGGACGCGCGCGAGGAACTCCCCCTCACGCTGTCGAGGCACTATCGGGAGCTCGGGCGGGGGAGACGGCCGTCTGATGTTGCCGGCCATGTCCGGGTTCGCCAAGGCGTCTACACCGACGCGGCATCGTGGGTCGAAGCCGGCGACCGCGCGCGGCACATCGCCCGTATCCGCGCGGTCGCAGAGACGCGACGTATCGATGCCGTCTTCTCGCACCGGTCGGCCGCGGCCCTGCACGGCCTGCCGACGCTCGACCCGTTGCCGACCATCGTCGACGCGATAACGTCCCCGTCATCGCGGCGTCGACGCGGGACGGGGATCGATTGGCATCACCTCGGCCTCGATCCGTCCGACATCGTGCGACTCGACGGGCTCTCAGTGACATCGCTCGCGCGCACTCTCGTCGACATTGCTCGCACGGAGTCGTTCGCCGCGGCCGTCGTCCAGCTCGACGCCGCTCTGGCCCTCCCCGGTTCGAGGCCCGATCCCGAACGCTGGGACCGAGCAGGCGAGCGCGTCGAGCGTGAGGAACTTCTGCGACGCGTCGACGAGATCGGATCGTCCCCCGGAGCTCGCCGAGCGGCGACGGCGGTCGGTTTCGGTGACGGTCGCGCGGAGAGCGTCGGTGAATCGCTCAGCCGCGTTCAGATGCACGCGTGGGGACTGCCCGCTCCTGAGCTTCAGGTACCCGTGGCGGGAACGTCCGGCCGTCGGTATCTCGCCGACTTCGCCTGGAACGGCGACCTGCTCCTCGGCGAGTTCGACGGGCGTGTGAAGTACTCGAGGAACTCGGGTCCGCCGTCCTCGTCATCCTCGTCGTCTCTGTCTATGGAGGACGTCCTCTGGGCCGAGAAGAAGCGTGAGGACGACCTGCGATCCACCGGCCGGGACATGGTCCGGTGGTCGTGGACCGACGTCGTGGACGGACATGGACTCATCGCAGCCCTGCAGCACCACGGGCTCCATGCGCGCCGTCGCCAGCCCCTATCCATCCACACGAGAGGAACACAATGATGAACACCGCATTCGCTCCGGGACCCCACATCAAGACGCGCGAAGTAGCCCTTTTGCGCGGATTCATGCCGCCCGGTCGACATGAAAGCGCGCAAAAGGGCTACCTGGATGTACGCGTCCCTGCCTCGGGAGGTGTGGCGGGCGCGCCGCGTGCGGCGGCGGCCGCGCCCGGGACGCACCCGCGCATGGCGGTGCGGATGGAAGTCCGGTACGCTGGGGAGGTTGCCCGTCCGGATTCGATCCGTTTCCGCCGTCGCAACGATGCTACGCACCCTCCTGTTGCAGACCGTCTGCAGCCGTTCAAGTCCGAAGGAGGTGGGTTAGTGACGCATCAGTACGAACTCATGGTCATCCTGGACCCCGAGATCGACGAGCGCACCGTCGCTCCGAGTCTCGACAAGTTCCTCAACGTCATCCGCAACGATGGTGGAACGATCGACAACGTCGACATCTGGGGCCGCCGTCGTCTCGCTTACGAGATCAACAAGAAGACCGAGGGCATCTACGCCGTCGTCAACTTCACGGCTGAGTCCAAGTCCACCGACGAGCTCGACCGCCAGCTGAAGCTGTCGGAGGCCGTCATGCGCACCAAGGTTCTCCGTGCCGAAGAGGGCTTCGCTCTCGTCGCCGCCGAGAAGAAGCGCGCAGACGCGAAGGCCGAACGCGCCGCCAAGGCACCCGCCAAGGCTGTCGCGAAGGACGCCTAGTCCCATGGCCGGCGAAACGATCATCACCGTCGTGGGCAACCTCACGGCAGACCCCGAGCTGCGTTACACGCAGAACGGGCTGGCGGTAGCCAACTTCACGATCGCTTCCACCCCTCGCTCCTTCGACCGGGCTTCCGGCGAGTGGAAGGACGGCGAAGCGCTGTTCCTCCGGGCGAGCGTGTGGCGGGAGTTCGCCGAGCACGTCGCGGGATCGATGACGAAGGGCAGCCGGGTCATCGCGACCGGGCGCCTCAAGCAGCGTTCCTACGAGACGAAGGAAGGCGAGAAGCGCACGTCGATCGAACTCGAGATCGACGAGATCGGCCCGTCGCTGCGCTACGCCACCGCTCAGGTGACGCGCGCACAGTCCTCCGGCGGCGCCGGTGCTGGCGGCGGCGGCGGTCGTGGCGGAGCTCCTGCCGTGTCCGACGAGCCGTGGGCCGCAAGCGCCCCCGCCACGTCGAACTCCGGTTCGGCCGACGGGTGGAACACCCCCGGCTCGTACTCGGACGACACCCCCTTCTGATCCTCACAACCGGTCCAGGCGCCCAGCGCCCCGATCGGTGAGAACACTCTTCATACGTAAAGGAAACCCACATGGCTGGAAAGTCTGGCGGCCCGAGCCGCAAGCCCGCCCGCGGGAAGGGCGCGAAGAACGCGGCCCCCGCGAAGGCGATCCGCGTCGGCGTCATCGACTACAAGGACGTCCCGACGCTGCGCAAGTTCATCTCCGAGCGCGGCAAGATCCGTGCTCGTCGCATCACCGGTGTCTCCGTCCAGGAGCAGCGTCTCATCGCACGTGCCGTCAAGAACGCGCGTGAGATGGCACTGCTTCCCTACGCCGGTTCTGGCCGCTAAGGAGCGCACCCATGTCCAAACTGATTCTGACGCACGAGGTCACCGGCCTCGGCGCACCTGGCGACATCGTCGAGGTGAAGAACGGGTACGCCCGTAACTTCCTCATCCCGCAGGGCTTCGCCGTCTCCTGGACGCGTGGCGGTGCCAAGCAGATCGAGCAGATCAAGGCGGCCCGCGCCGCCCGTGAGCTCGCGACGCTCGAAGAGGCCCAGTCCCTCAAGGCCAACCTCGAGTCGAACACCGTGAAGCTCGTCGTGAAGGCCGGCAACGAGGGTCGTCTCTTCGGCTCGGTCAAGACCACCGACATCGCGGAGGCCGTCAAGGCCGCCGGGCTGGGCGAGGTCGACCGCCGCAAGATCGAGATCCCCACCCCGATCAAGGTCGTGGGCACGCACGAGGCGACTCTTCGCCTCCGCGAGGACCTCTCGGCCACGATCACCCTCCAGGTGGTCGCAGCGAAGTAGGTCGCGAGCGGTCTTCGACCGCACGTGACGTCGTGAAGGGCGATGATCGGGCAATGTCCGGTCGTCGCCCTTTTCGTGCGCCCAGGGGCCTCGAGGCCGCTCGAAAGGGCGGCGTCCGCCGTGCCCGAGACGGACTCCTGCGGAACTGCGCGCAATGAGGATGCCCCGTTCGAGGGGGCCACAACGGTGCGACAGCGGGCCGGACATCCACACACTTGTACACAGGTGGAAAGTCAAATCCAAAGTCTCAAGCAGTGGTTGAGGCTGGTTTTACCCACAGGCAGTGGAAACTCTAAAGCCCTGGTCAAGGCACACTTAAGCGACCGAAATGGCTCAAGAGACCTCAGTTGTCCACAGGCTGTCTACACAAGCTGCGCGGCGTTTCACCCATGTTTCCCACAGGGTTATCCACAGGGCACATTTGGCGGGTCGTCGGGCCGATCCCTAGTGTGAGGCGACGCCGGAAGGCGACCACCGGCGCGGCTCTCGAGGCGCTGTCGGGGGTACGCGGTTCACTGGTATGGACGACGCCGTTCAGGCCGGATCCACTGCAAGACCGCGTCCGCGTCCATCACGGATGCGGGAGCACGGTACGGAGCGGTACGGCACGGATCACGACGAGCGGGTCCACGGGCACCACATCACTCCAGGAAGGGTCGTATGTCGATCGCGCATCTCGGACTCACCGACGAATTCTCCTCCGACGAGAAGCGCCAGGGCGAGCGCACCCCTCCGCACGACATGCTCGCGGAGCAGTCGGCCCTCGGCGGCATGATGCTGTCGAAGGACGCGGTCGCCGATGTCGTCGAGACGGTACGCGGCGGCGACTTCTACGTGCCGAAGCACGAGATCATCTTCGATGCGCTGCTCTCGCTGTACTCGCACGGCGAGCCCACCGACGTCATCGCGGTCACGGACGAGCTCATCAAGACGGGCGACCTGCAGCGTGCGGGAGGCGCCGACTACCTCCACACGCTCACCGCTCTCGTGCCCACGGCGGCGAACGCGGGCTTCTACGCCTCGATCGTCGCGGAGCGCGCGCTCCTGCGCCGCCTCGTGGAGGCCGGTACCCGCATCGTCCAGATGGGTTACGCCGGAGAGGGCGAGGTCCTCGACCTCGTCAACAACGCCCAGGCGGAGATCTACTCCGTCGCCGCGAACGACAACACCGAGGACTACGTCCCGCTCAACGTCGCCGTCGACGCGGCGATCGAGGACATCGAGGCCGCCAAGGGCCGGGACGGCCAGTTCACGGGCGTCCCCACCGGCTTCTCTGGCCTCGACCAGCTCACCAACGGACTGCACCCCGGCCAGATGATCATCATCGCCGCGCGACCGGCCCTCGGTAAGTCCACGCTCGCGCTCGACCTCGCGCGCGCCGCCGCCATCAAGCACAACATGCCGGCCATCTTCTTCTCCCTCGAGATGGGGCGATCCGAGATCGCCATGCGCCTCATGTCCGCCGAGGCATCCGTGCCGCTGCAGAGCATGCGGAAGGGAACGCTCGACCAACGCGACTGGACCACGATCGCATCCGTTCGCGGCCGCATCAACGACGCGCCCCTCTACATCGACGACAGCCCCAACATGACCCTCGTCGAGATCCGCGCGAAGTGCCGCCGGCTCAAGCAGAAGGTGGGCCTCAAGCTCGTCGTCATCGACTACCTCCAGCTCATGACGTCCGGAAAGCGCGTCGAGAGCCGCCAGCAGGAGGTCTCGGAGTTCTCCCGTGCCCTCAAGCTGCTCGCGAAGGAGCTCCAGGTGCCGGTGATCGCCCTGTCGCAGCTGAACCGTGGACCGGAGCAGCGCGCTGACAAGAAGCCCGCGATCTCCGACCTCCGTGAGTCGGGCTCGATCGAGCAGGACGCCGACATGGTGATCCTCCTCCACCGCGAGAGCGCGTACGAGAAGGAGAACCCGCGCGCGGGCGAGGCCGACCTCATCGTCGCGAAGCACCGTAACGGCCCCACCGACACGGTCACGGTCGCCTTCCAGGGCCACTTCTCCCGCTTCACGGACATGGCCCCGATCTAGCCATCCAGCCCCCTCCTGTTCCGAGAGGCGACCTGCTCACGCGGCGTCGAGACGGACCTTCCGAATCGGCGGGGCGGATGCGATCATGTGAGCCATGCGGGTGGTCGTGTGTGGCGCGGGGATCGGGGGGGTTGGCCCTCGCGCAGGCATTGCGTCGGAGCTGCGATGTGCTCGTGGTCGAGCGCGACGGTGATGGGTGTCCACAGGGGGATACCGGCTCGCCATCAACGGGGCGGCCACAGCGGTGCTCGTCCGTCATCTCGATCCCGACCTGATGGCGCAGGTTCGTGCGGTCAGCGACGGAGCCGATCAGTTCGCTCATTTCACCGTCGCGACCGACCGGCTGCGACCGCTCGTCATCGATGCTCAGGACGCTGGGGAGGATCGGCTGCTCGCCCAGCGCCGCGCTCTGCGTCTGCTGCTGATGAGCGGGCTCGAGAGCCGCATGCGTTGGTCGTCTCGCGTCGACCGGGTCGAGCAGCTGGAGGGTCGTGCGGTGGTCCATCTGTCCACCGGTGAGCGCATCGTCGCCGACCTGGTCGTCGGTGCGGAGGGTGCGAACTCGCCGACCGTCCGATGTGTGACGACAGCGCGTCTCAGCGATGACCTGCGCCTGACCGGCATTGCCGGCTCGACGCCTCGGACGGTCGGAGCACCGGTGCCGAGGTTTCTGCGGCGAGGACCCGCACTGGTGTTCTCAGCCGATGGCACCGGCATGTTCCTGTCGCTCACATCACGTGGGTCCGGGCCGGTCTCACCGGCGCTCGCCGCCGCCGTCGGACCGCCGTCGCTCGTGTGGGGTCTCATCGCCCCGGCTCACCGAGTGGACGGCGCCGGCGAGATGACCGCCGACCTCTTGGTGGAGACCGCGATGCGGTTGACTCATCGGTGGCACCCCTGGGTGCAGTCGCAGATCGCGAGGACGAACCGGGATCGGGTAGCCGCCTACGGCTTTCGTGCGGCGCATCCCGACAGCGATCTGACGCCGTGGGACCCGCGTCATGTCACCGCGCTGGGTGACGCGATCCACGCCATGCCTCCGACCGGCGGGCGCGCCGCCGCGACCGCTCTCCTCGACGCCGGCGAACTCGCCGACCAGATCGGCCGACATCTCAACGGCGACGTCCCGCTCGATGAGGCTCTGCGGCGATACCATCACAACCTCCGCGAGTGGGCCGTGCCCGCCCTGAAGGAATCGCTCGGACCCGTCAGCCTGATCCACCTCCTCGGAAACCCGGCCGCCTCCGTCGTCGCCCGACCCCTGCTCCACGTGGCCGGTCTCATCGGTGCGGGCCTCGTCGGTACCCGCGCACGGTGACGGGGCCACTGTGGACGTCTGCCCAGACGACGGCGGCGTAGCCTGTCCGCATGACGGCAAGGATTGACGGACAGCGCTCGAGGGTGCCGTTGGGCGCCGTCGGGTCCGCGGTCACCTCTCCCGCTTCACGGACCCGGCCCCGGCCCCGATCCAGGGCGACTCTGAACCCGGGGACGACGTCGGTGCGCAGGGGATCCGCCGATGCGAGAGGGGATGTCGATTGACCGAGTTCGTCTCCGTCGCGGACGGTGTGCTAACCACGACCAGTCGCCGCATGTCGACGAACTCGACCATCGTGGTCGGTGGCGCCGACGCCCTGCTGGTCGATCCGGCCTGGATGCCGGACGAGCTCGAAGCGATCGCGGCCGAGCTGGACCGCCGGCAACTCCGCGTCGTCGGAGGCTTCGCGACGCACGCGCATCAGGACCACCTCCTCTGGCACCCGGGATTGGGTGACGCGCCGCGGTGGGCATCCGAGCGCACGGCGAGCCTGTCCGTGAGCGAGAGGGACGTGCTCGTCGAGTTCCTCGGACCGGACTTCCCCGACGACCTCGCGGATCGCATGGGACGCGTCTCAGCGATCGGAGACGTCGTACCGGAGCAGTCCGTGCCGGATGGTTCGGACGTCGAGCTCATCACGCACGACGGTCATGCTCCCGGCCACACGGCGCTCTGGCTTCCCCGACAGTGCGTGCTCATCGCGGGAGACATGCTCAGTGACGTCGAGCTGCCGCTGCCGTTCTACCCGGACGACGTGGCCGCGTACGTCGAGGCCCTCGACAGGCTGGAGCCCTTCGTCCGGCAGGCCCGTGTCGTCGACCCGGGACACGGCACGGTCGGGCACGACGCGATGACGCGGCTCGACCGAGACCGCCGGTACCTCGACGACATGATGCGCTCCGGAGCCTCCGACGATCCCCGCGCGACCGATCCCGCCATGGCGGACGCTCACGCCCACATGGCGGAGATCGCAGCTCGCGGGCGGTAGCGGCGGTTCGATCCACCCCCACAGGCGTACCCTGTCCGAATGACGGATTCGAGTGCCCGCACCGCGCTGGAGGTCGCCGACTGGCGCCGCAGCGTCTTCGCCCTCTACGACGCCGTGCGGCGCACGCCCGACCCGGCCGAGGCGCACGCGCTCTGGCGCACGGGGCGCGACGACCTCATGGGCACGCACCCGGCCAGTGCGCTCACGGGCGACGAGCGCGAGCGCTTCAACGGGCTCCCGGTCGCGCCGTACGACGCGGACTGGCGGTTCGAGCTCCCCATCCTCGAGGCGGAACCCGGGTCCTTCGAGTTCCCCACCGGGACGGACGGGGTCGTGCCCTTCGAGCGGATCGGGCGGGTCGAGATCCCCGACGCCGGCTCGCTCGACGTGTGGCGACTGACGACCTACGGCGGCGGTCTGTTCGTTCCCGTGCGCGACGCGCTCGCGGGCAGGCCAGGCGGCACCTACGGAGGGGGCCGCTACCTGCTCGACACGATCAAGGGGGCCGACCTCGGCTCGGACACCGAGCGCCGCACGATCGTGCTCGACCTCAACTTCGCGTACAACCCGTCGTGCGCCTACGATCCCGCCTGGGCGTGCCCGCTCGCCCAACCCGGCAATGTCCTGAGCGTCCCCGTCCCGGTGGGCGAGCTCTACGCCTGACAGGGGTGGAGAGTCGGGGGTGCCGCGCTCGTGGGGCCCCTCGTCCCGGTCCGCCCACGCGGAGCGAGCCCGTAGACTGGAGGGGTACGACAGCACCCACCGAAAGAGGCCTTGACCGTGGCTCACCCCGCCGGAGTCGACCCCCGCGCAACGCTCGGTTCGACGAGCGGAATCGCCCGGACGTACTGGCCCGTCCCGCTCGTCCGCGCCGCCGTCGCGGCCGTGGCCGCTCTCGTCACCACCTTCTCGCTCGATCACTCGAGCACCCTCGGTCTTCTCGTGTTCGGCGTCTTCGCTCTCGGTGCCGGTGTCGTCGGGGGAGTGTTCGGTGCGTCCCGACTCGGCGAGGACCGCGCGTCTCGGAGGCTCTTCCTGGCGCAAGCGGGCGTCTCCGGTGTCGCCGCGATCACGGCGCTCGTCCTCTCCTTCACGTCGCCGACGCCCCCGGCCTACGTCTACCTCATCGTCGCCTGGGCGGTCGTCGCGGGGTTCCTCGAGCTCGTCGCGGGGGTCCTCGGGCGTGAGCGTTCGCCGCTCGCCCGCGACTGGATGGTCGTCGGCGTGATCACGATCCTCCTCGGGATCGTCTTCCTCGCGGTCCCCCCGGACTTCACCACGAACTTCACCGGCGCCGAGGGCGTCTCCGGCACCATGACGACGTCCATCATGGCCGTCGGCCTCTTCGGGGCGTACGCCGCGATCGTCGCAGCGTATCTCGCGATCGGTGCCTTCACCTACAAGGGCGAGCGCTCCAGGGGTCCCGCCTCGGACGCCTCTGCCCTCGACGAGAGGTCCGCATCGTGAGCAAGGCCAACCGACCGAGCATGCGCGACGTGCTGAAGCCCGTCGAGCTCTTGGCGCTCGCCGCCGCGATGGGGCTCTTCACGGGGCTCATCGCCTTCATGTCCACGCGGGACATCGTCATCGGCCTCATCGGGTTCGGCGTCGCCTTCATCGTCGGCCTCGTGCTGCTCGCGATGTTCGCGCTGTCGATCGCGCCGACGGACGATGAGAAGCGCGACATCGCGGACCAGGATCGCCCCTCGTCTCACTGACGCCCGCACAGGCGACCGGTACCCCCCCCTGATCAGGACATAAAACGGAGATCGTGCGCGTCTCGACGCGCACGATCTCCGTTTTATGGTCTCGGGGCGCGCTACGGGAGGTAGTCGACGAGCTCGGACGCGACGCCGATGTAGCTCGCGGGGGTGAGCGCGAGCAGGCGCTGCTTCGCGTCGTCGCCGATGTCGAGCCCGCTCACGAAGGCCGTGAGGTCGTCGTGACCGATGCGCTTGCCGCGCGTCAGCTCCTTGAGGAGGGCGTACGGGTCGGAGATCGTCGAGCGACCGGCGGCCACCTCGGCGCGGATGACCGTCTGGATGGCCTCGCCGAGCACCTCCCAGTTGGAGTCGAGATCGGCCGCGAGGGCCGTGCGGTCGAGGTCGATCTCGCCGAGCCCGCGCGTGAGGTTGTCGAGAGCGAGGAGCGAGTGCCCGAGCCCCACGCCGATGTTGCGCTGGGTGGTCGAGTCCGTGAGGTCGCGCTGCAGGCGTGAGGTCACGAGCGTCGCGGCGAGCGAGTCGAGGAGCGCGGAGGAGAGTTCGAGGTTCGCCTCGGCGTTCTCGAAGCGGATCGGGTTGATCTTGTGCGGCATCGTCGACGAACCGGTCGCACCGGCCTGCGGGATCTGACGGAAGTACCCCATCGAGATGTAGGTCCAGACGTCGGTCGCGAGGTTGTGCAGCACGCGGTTGGCATGTGAGACGCGGTTGTAGAGCTCGGCCTGCCAGTCGTGCGACTCGATCTGCGTCGTGAGCGGGTTCCACGTGAGCCCGAGGCCCTCGACGAAGTCGCGCGAGAGGGCCGGCCAGTCGGCCGTGGGATCGGCGACGACGTGGGCCGAGAACGTCCCGGTGGCCCCGGAGAACTTGCCGAGGTACTCGGTGCCGTCGATCTGTTCCGCGATGCGCGTGAGGCGGTGGGCCGTCACGGCGATCTCGCGCCCCATCGTCGTGGGGGTCGCGGGCTGACCGTGGGTGCGCGCGAGCATGGCGTCGTCGCGGAACTCGCGGGCCCGGTCGCTCAGCACCGCGATCACGGCGCGGTACTTCGGGAGCCACACGTCGCGCACGGCGGCGGACACGGTGAGCGCGTAGGAGAGGTTGTTGATGTCCTCGCTCGTGCATGCGAAGTGCGTGAGCTCGGCGATGTGGTCGAGTCCGAGGCTCGTCAGACGAGAGCGTACGAGGTACTCCACGGCCTTCACGTCGTGACGGGTCGTCGCCTCGAGCGTCGCGAGCTCGTCGATCTCGGCCTGGCCGAAGTCGCGCACGACGGCGCGCAGGCTCTCGCGCTGCGTCTCGTCGAGCGGGCTCGATCCGAACATCGATCGGTCGGTGAGGAAGATCAGCCACTCGACCTCGACGTGCACCCGCGCGCGGTTGAGGCCCGCCTCGCTGAGGTGCTCACCCAGTTCCGTGACGGCTGCGCGGTAGCGACCGTCGAGCGGGCTGAGCGGTTGAGGGGGAAGTGCGGTCATAGTGTGGCTCCCTGACGGACGGCGGGTTCGAGTTGGCGGAACAGTGCGGTGCACGCCCGCTCTATCATCCCAAGAACCTCGTCGAAGGTCCGATCGTCCGAGTAGTAGGGGTCGGGCACGTCCGCGAGAGCGGCTTGAGCCGGGTCGAAACCGAGCAGAAGGCCGATCTTCGCACGGTCCTCCTCACCGGTCGCCCACGATCGTAGGATCCGTTCGTGGCTGCGATCGAGCGCGACCACGAGGTCGAGGGCGGGGAACCACTCGGGATCGAACTGCCGCGCGCGGTGGGAACGCCCGTCGTAGCCGCGCCGGGCGAGAGCGGCGATGGTGCGCTCGTCGGCGCGTTCGCCGACGTGCCAGTCGCCGGTTCCGGCGGACGCGACGCCGACCCGGGACGCGAGGCCCGCGCGGGAGACGTGGTGGGCGAACACCACTTCGGCCATCGGTGACCGGCAGATGTTGCCGGCGCACACGAAGCTGATGCGGAAGGGTTGCACCGTCTTCGTCGTCGGGCCGTCGAAGTCCATTCGCCCATTGTGGACCACGGGACCCGTCCTGCACAGACCGATTCCGGATGCTGTCCGCCCTCCCCCTGCCGTCCATCCGTCCTCCACCCGTCGTCCAGAGACACCGGTCCGTCCTTGTCGTCCACAGTCGCCCGATCAGCGCGATCCGTCCGCGACCGGGTCGCCCACAGTGGGGTGACCGAGCGCCGTGCTCGGTGGGGAGGACGGACATGATCGAGATGACGCCGGAGCGATTGGATCGCTTGCGCGAGGCGCTGAGGGCGCAGAGGTGGGTCGTCGCGCGGCTCCACGCCGTGGTGAGCGAGACGGCCAGGGACATCGTGGCGCGGGCCGAGGCGGAGCACTGGGACTCCGGGGCCGCGTCGCTCTACCGGGTGCGGGTCGCCGAGGTCGCCGAGGAGCTCAACGTCGCGCGCGGGTTCCTGGCGCGGTCGATGGACGCGATCGACCGGGCGTTGCTCTTCCTCGCCACGGTGCAACCGGCCGTCCCGGCGATGGCGGGACGGGTCGTGCGATGAGCGGCATCGACGTCTCGACGGGTGGTCGCACGAGCGTGGACACCGACGAGCTGCATGAGGCCGCCGCGCGGCTCGAGGCACTCGCCGAGCAGATGTCCGACTGGCGATACGACCTGCTCTCGGCCGGCTCGGCGCTCGCGGGAATCCCGGGCGCGTCCGTCTACGACTTCGCGCGCGACGATCTCGCGGCCGCCGATACCGCGCTGGCGCGCGCCGCGGATTCGGCGACGCGCGTCGGAGGCGCTGCGGCGATCGCCGCTTCCGTCTACGGGGGAGCGGAGGACGTGGCGCAGGGTCTCCTCGACGGTCTCGGAGGGTTCGCGGCCCGGGCGTTCGGCCTCGTCGCCGCCCGCAGCCTCCCCGCGCTCATCGCGCCGGTCGTGGTGGCGGGTATGCCCTACGTGGCGCCGGCCCTCGCCATCGCGGGCGTGCTGTGGGCGAACCCCGTGACCCGCCGCGCGGTCGCGCGTCTCGGCTCGGACCTCGGCGGGTGGGTCGTCGCCAATTCGCGGCACGTCTCCAACCCGGGGGCCGTGGGTCTCGTCCGGGCGTTCGTGTCCGTGAGCGACGACCTCGTGGCGGGTGCAACGGGAGTCCCGCGCGGCGCGGCGGGAGCGGGCCTCGCGGGGCTCGCGTCCTCCCCGATCGTGGGTGCTGCAGCACGCCTCGTCGATACGCCCGTCACGGTCGCGCCTGTCGGACGCGCGGTCACGGCCCCGCCGCCGACCGGAGTGGCCGATGTCGCCTCGCGCATCCCGTCCACCCCGGGAGGGGGCCCGCAAGTGCGCATCGAGAAATACACCTCGCCGGAGGGCGGCGCGCGGTGGGCCGTGTACGTCGGGGGCACGGTGGAACTCGCTCCCGGGTCGTCGGACGAGGCCTTCGACATCGAGTCGGCCGTCACCACCGTCGCCGGGGAGGACGGTGCCGCCTACCGCGCGGTGCTCGCGGCGATGGAGGACGCGGGGGTCGGATCCGGCGAACCCGTCGCGATCACGGGGCACTCCCAGGGCGGTCTCGTGGCGGCGGCCGTGGCCGCGTCCGGCGAGTACTCCGTGGACACCGTCGTGACCTTCGGGGCCCCCTCTGCCCAGATCCCGGTGGTCGAGGGCGTGACGACCGTCGCGGTCGAACACACGGATGATCTCGTCCCGGCCCTCGCGGGAACGGAACCGGTCGACGACGCGCGCACCGTCGTCTCGCGCGACACGTTCTCCCGCAACAGCGAGGACGGTTCGCTCTTCGGTGCCCACTCCATCGAGGAGTACGAGCGCACGGCGAGCCTCATGGACGCCTCCGACGACCGGCGACTCGTCGAGCTCCGCGAAGCGCTCGGTCGGCTCGCCCCTGACGCGTCTGCGGGGGAGGCGCGCCTCTACCGGGCCGATCGGGTGGTGCCGTGAACCGGGAGGCCGTGAGTCCTGGCTCCGCGAAACGTGGCGCTGCGAGCCGGCAGCGTCAGTCGCGGGCCTTGCGCATCTGGGGGCGCAGGATGATGTTGAAGACCCCGTTGATGAGGGCGAAGACGAGCGCCCCGAGCACACCCCACCAGAACCCGTCGACCTGCAGGCCGAAGCCGAAGAGCGACGTGATGGACGCGACGAGCATGAGCAGCAGCCCGTTCACGATGAACGAGATGAGCCCGAGCGTGAGGATGTAGAGGGGGAACGCGACGATCCGGATGACGGTGCCGACGACGCTGTTCACGAGGGCGAAGACCACCGCGACGATCAGGTACGTCACGACGGTGGCGACCCAGTCGCCCTGCGTCCACGGTGTGACGGTGACACCCGCCACGATCAGCGTGGTGAGCCAGATCGCGACGGCGTTGATCACGATGCGAAGGAGGAGACCGCCCATCCTGTGATCATCCCATGAACGCGCGGCGGGGCGCCAGTCGCGCGGCGGCTGTGGCGAGACCGGGTTCCCGGTATTCCGGTCCCGCTATGGAGCGCGCGTCTACACTCGAAAGGTGACGAACTCCGAGCAGCCCGCGGTGAAGCTCCGTCCGGAGATCCTGGCCACCCCGCCCTACCGACAGGGCCGTCCGGCCGGACCCGACGCCTTCAAACTGTCGAGCAACGAGAATCCCTTCCCCCCGCTCCCCGGCGTGATCGAGGCGATCGCCGCCGCGGTCGCCGTCAACCGCTACCCCGACGCCTCGGCACTCGGCCTCCGCGAGGTGCTCGCCGAGCGAGTGGGAGTGAGCGTCGACGAGGTGCACGTGGGCGCCGGTTCCGTCGCGCTCCTCAGTCAGCTCATCACCGCCGCCGCCGGCCCGGGCGACGAGGTCGTCTACGCCTGGCGCTCCTTCGAGGCCTACCCCGGCCTCGTGACCGTCGCCGGCGCCACGAGTGTGCAGATCCCCAACCGCGCCGACCACTCTCACGACCTCGAGGCGATGGCGGCCGCGGTCACCGACCGCACGCGCGTCGTGATCGTCTGCTCTCCGAACAACCCGACGGGAACGGTCGTCTCGGCCGACGCCTTCGCGGCCTTCCTCGACGCGATCCCCTCCGACGTGCTCGTCATCCTCGACGAGGCGTACGCCGAGTTCGTCACGGACGAGTCGGCCGTCGACGGTCTCGCCCTGCTCGGAACCCGCCCGAACCTCGTCGTGCTCCGCACCTTCTCGAAGGCGTACGGCCTCGCGGGACTCCGCATCGGCTGGGCCGCGGGCCCTGCGCCCGTGCTCGACGCCGCACGCGCCGCCGCGATCCCGCTCTCCGTCACCGACCCGGCGCAGCGCGCCGCGATCGTCTCGCTCGGCCTCGAGGCCGAGCTGCTCGAACGCGTCGGATCCCTCGCCGCCCGGCGGGACGACCTCGCCGGCCGCCTCCGCGGTCTCGGCCTCGCCGTGCCGACGGCGCAGGGGAACTTCCTCTGGATCGCCGCGGGCGACGAGGCGACGGCCGTCGGAGAGATCCTCCTCGACGAGGGCGTCGTCGCCCGCGTCTTCCCCGGCGACGGCGTCCGCGTCTCCATCGGCGAGGAGGCCGCCGTCGACGGCGTCGTCGCCGCCGGTCGACGCATCGTCGAGCTGCTGCCCGCCGACCACCCCGCGAGACGGATGGAGGTCAGCGCATGACCGACCCGACCGAGAACACGACCCCCACGCCCGTGCAGTTCATCGCACCGGACGGGTCCTTCGCCCCGAACGCCGGCGCCGACGAGTACCGCGACATCGCCGAGAGCATCGACGACGCGATGCTGCAGCGCATGTTCCACGACATGACCCTCGTGCGCGCCTTCGACGTGGAGGCCGGCAACCTCCAGCGGCAGGGGCAGCTCGCACTCTGGGTGCCGAGCCACGGCCAGGAGGCCGCCCAGGTGGGGTCCGCCTTCGCCACGCGCGCGCAGGACCACGTCTTCCCCTCCTACCGGGAGCACGCCGTCGGCTTCGTCCGGGGCATCGACCTCATGAACGTCATCCGCCTCCTCCGCGGCGTGACGCACGGTGGCTGGGACCCGAAGGACCCCCGCAACGGCAATTTCCACCTCTACACCCTCGTCATCGGCTCGCAGGCGTTGCACGCGACCGGCTACGCCATGGGCATCGCCCTCGACGGCGCGAGCGGGACGGGCGACCTCGAGGCGGACCAGGCGGCCATCGTCTACTTCGGCGACGGTGCCACGAGCCAGGGCGACGTCAGCGAGGCCTTCGTCTTCGCCGCGAGCTACCAGACGCCGCAGGTCTTCTTCCTGCAGAACAACCACTGGGCCATCTCCGTCCCGGTCACGCGCCAGTCGCGCACGCCGCTGTTCCACCGCGGCACCGGCTTCGGCATCCCGAGCGTCCAGATCGACGGAAACGACGTGCTCGCGAGCTACGCGGTGACGGCGAAGAACCTCGACGACGCCCGCTCCGGAGCGGGGCCGCGCCTCATCGAGGCCCTCACGTACCGCATCGGCGCGCACACCACGAGCGACGACCCCACGAAGTACCGCACCGACGACGAACTGGCCTCGTGGGTCGCCCGCGACCCCATCGCCCGCTTCCAGACGTACCTGCGTGCCCGCGGCGCCGACGACGCGTTCTTCGCAGACGTCGCGGCAGAGGCGAAGGACTACGCGGCCGACACCCGTCGCCGCACTCTCGCGCTCGAGTCGCCGCCGGCGGAGCTGATCTTCGAGAACGTCTACACGGACGAGCACCCGCTGACTGCCGAGCAGTTCGACTGGCTCGAACGCTATGAGGAGAGCCTCGAAGGGGGAGACGCACGATGACGGAGACCAGCACGGTGCAGACACCGACGACGAGCGAGCTCGCCACGATGCCCATGGCGAAGGCCCTCAACGCGGGCCTCGACGCGGCGCTCGCCGCCGACGACCGGGTCCTGCTCATGGGTGAGGACATCGGAACCCTCGGCGGGGTGTTCCGGGTCACCGAAGGGCTCCAGAAGACCTACGGCGAGAACCGTGTGCTCGACACGCCCCTCGCCGAGTCCGGCATCGTCGGCTCGGCGATCGGCCTCGCGATGCGCGGCTACCGCCCGGTGTGCGAGATCCAGTTCGACGGCTTCATCTTCCCGGGCTTCGACCAGATCACCTCGCAGCTCGCGAAGCTCACAAACCGCCACGAGGGCAATCAGGCCTTCCCCGTGGTCATCCGCGTGCCCTACGGCGGCCACATCGGCGCTGTCGAGCACCACCAGGAGAGCCCCGAAGCGTACTTCGCGCACACGGCCGGCCTCCGCTCGGTGAGTCCGTCGACGCCGCACGACGCCTACTGGATGATCCAGGAGGCGATCGCCTCCAACGATCCCGTCATGTTCTTCGAGCCGAAGAGCCGGTACTGGCAGAAGGGCGCCGTCGACCTCTCGGCCCCGTCCGTCCCGCTGCACGCGAGCCGGGTCGTCCGGGTCGGCAGCGACGTCACGGTCCTCGCCCACGGCGCCATGGTGGCCGTTCTCCTCCAGGCGGCGGAGCTCGCCGCGGAGGAGGGCATCAGCCTCGAGGTCGTCGACCTCCGCTCGATCTCCCCGATCGACTACGCGCCCATCCTCGAGAGCGTCCGCAAGACGGGCCGACTCATCGTGGCGCAGGAGGCCCCCGGGTCCGTGTCGGTCGGGTCCGAGATCGCGGCGACGGTCGCCGAGCGGGCGTTCTACTCGCTCGAGGCGCCGGTCCTGCGCGTCTCCGGTTTCGACGTCCCCTTCCCGCCGGCGAAGCTCGAGGGCGTCTACCTGCCCGACGCCGACCGCATCCTCGAGGCCGTCGATCGCGCCCTCGCCTACTGATCCACAGCACAGGAGTCATCGCATGAGCGAGCAGAACATCACCCTTCCGGACGTCGGCGAGGGCCTCACGGAGGCCGAGATCGTGTCGTGGCACGTCGCCCCCGGCGACCGCGTGGAACTCAACCAGGTGATCGTCGAGATCGAGACGGCCAAGTCGCTCGTCGAACTCCCGTCTCCCCTCGAGGGCGTCATCGGATCCGTGCTCGCGGAGGAGGGCCAGACCGTGGAGGTCGGGTCCGCGATCGTCACCGTGCAGACGGACGGGCCGGAATCCCCCGCTCCCGCAACGGTGACCACGGGGCTCCAGGCCGCCGCGACGCCCGACCCGGCGACCCCCGCCCCCGCCGTCTCCTCGGTATCGGCCGAGGCGGAGAGCGCCACGGCCGACACCGCGTCCACGATCGCTCCGTCGAACGAGGGGGAGGGGTCCGTGCTCGTCGGCTACGGGACGGGTGGTCACGCCTCGTCCCGTCGTCGCAAGGGTCTCGCCGCTCGCCGGCCCACGCCCCCCGCGTCGGTCCCCGCCGCGTCTGCGGGTCCCGTGATCGCGAAGCCCCCGATCCGCAAGCTCGCGCGCGATCTCGGGGTCGACCTCGCCGAGATCGAGGGGACCGGTCTCGCGGGTGAGATCACGCGCGACGACGTCGTGCGCCAGGCCAGCCAGGCGAGCGTCTTCCGTAACATCGAGACGCCCGAGTGGGGCGACAGCCGCGAGGAACGCATCCCGGTGCGCGGTGTCCGCAAGGCGATCGCGAACGCGATGGTGTCGAGTGCGTTCAGCGCCCCGCACGTGAGCCTCTTCGTCGATGTCGATGCGACGCGCACGATGGAGTTCACCCGTCGCCTCAAGACCTCCCCTGACTTCGCCGGCGTGAAGGTGTCGCCGCTGCTCGTCATGGCGAAGGCCATGATCTGGGCTGTGCGCCGCAACCCGATGGTCAACGCGACCTGGACCGACGAGGAGATCATCGTCCACCACTTCGTGAACCTCGGGTTTGCCGCCGCGACCCCGCGCGGACTCCTCGTTCCCAACGTCAAGGACGCGCAGTCGATGAGCCTCCTGGAGCTCGCGAAGGCCCTCGAGCAGAAGACGCTCGAGGCGCGCGACGGAAAGACGCCGCCGGCCGACATGAAGAACGGCACGATCACGATCACGAACATCGGCGTCTTCGGCATGGACACGGGGACCCCGATCCTCAACCCCGGTGAGGTCGGCATCGTCGCCCTCGGCACGATCAAGCAGAAGCCGTGGGTCGTCGACGGCGAGGTCCGCCCCCGCTTCGTGACGACCCTCGGGGCATCCTTCGACCACCGTGTGGTGGACGGGGACGTCGCGAGTCGTTTCCTCGCGGACGTCGCATCGATCATCGAGGAGCCGGCGCTGCTGCTCGAGTGACTCCGTCGGGCGCGCGATATGCCGCCGTTGAACCCGACCGACGCTCGGTTTCTGTCACGTCTCGGTAACGATCGGCGAATGACCCGATGAGAACTGGTTTCACCACCGTCTTCGGGGGTGCAGACAAGCTGTCAAGGGCTGTTTTCCGGACCCTCCGGTTCGCTATCCGGACAGTGGGTTGTTAGCGTTGACGAGGCCCGCATGGGTCGAAAACTGAGTCCGCGAGTGCTCGGGGTGTCCCCAGAGGAACACCCGAGCGAACGTATGGCGAAGGCGTCGGACCGGTCCCATGATCGGTCCAGCGATCGTCCCGATTCGCCGTGACCCGAGCGCCGGAGCTTCCTCCCGAGGAAGACGCGCGCCGTCACGGCTTGATGGGCGAGGCGATCGCACACGACCTCCCGCCCGGGCGAGACCAGAAGAACCGCGGGGCGTGATCCGTCGTGCGTGTTTCGGAGAATCTGTGACCAACGACGTCGCCATTCGGGCGGACAGAATGTACAAGGTCTTCGGGCGACGCCCGAAGGAAGCGGCCAAGCGCCTCGCCGACGGTGCCGACCGATCCACCGTCGCGAGCCTCGGAACGGCCGCGGTCATCGATGCGAGCTTCGAGGTCAACGTCGGCGAGATCTTCGTCGTCATGGGGCTGTCCGGTTCCGGCAAGTCGACCCTCATCCGGATGCTCAACGGACTTCTCGAGCCGACGTCGGGCTCCGTGAAGGTCTTCGGCACCGAGGTCGCGGGCGTCTCCGAATCGGCCCTCCGCGAGGTGCGCCGGAAGCGTGTCTCCATGGTCTTCCAGCACTTCGCCCTCCTGCCGCACCGCACCGTCATGGACAACGCGGCCTACGGCCTCGAGGTCCAGGGCGTGCCCGTCGCCGAGCGCCGCGAGCGGGCCCAGCGTGTGCTCGACCGCGTCGGCTTGGCCGGCTGGGAGGACAAGTTCCCCGGCCAGCTCTCCGGAGGAATGCAGCAGCGCGTCGGCCTCGCCCGCGCCCTCGCCTCCGACACGGACATCCTCCTCATGGACGAGGCGTTCTCCGCCCTCGACCCGCTCATCCGCCGCGAGATGCAGGAGCAGCTCGTCGAACTCCAGCGCGAGCTCGGCAAGACGATCGTCTTCATCACCCACGACCTCAACGAGGCGATGTTCCTCGGCGACCGGATCGCCGTCATGCGCGACGGTCGCATCGTGCAGCTCGGAACGCCGGACGACATCCTGACCGACCCTGCGAACGACTACGTCGCGCAGTTCGTGCAGGACGTCGACCGCGCTCGCGTGCTCACGGCGGCCGGCGTCATGGAGCCCGCGCGCTCCGTCGTCTCCGCGACGGCGGGCCCGCGCGCCGCCCTCCGGACGATGCGCGACCTCCAGACCTCGGCGGTCTTCGTCGTCGGCAACGGCCGCAAGCTCCTCGGCGTCGTGCACGACACGGACGCGCTCAAGCTCGTCAAGCGCGGCGAGAAGGACCTCATGCCCATCGTCCGCACGGACGCCGCGACCGTCACCGGGGAGCAGCACCTCGTCGACCTCTTCGAGCCGTCCGCCGAGAGCCCGCTCCCGGTGGCCGTCGTCGACGATGCCGGCCGGCTCCTCGGAGCCATCCCGCGCGTGACCCTCCTCGCCGCCCTCGGCAACGTGACGAGCAGTGCCATCACCTCGGAGATGGCCGTCGTCGGACCGGCGCCGACGGTGCCCGTCGACGTCATGACCGAGACGCTCCGCGAGACGGCGGACCTCGCCGGCGAACCGGAACCGTCGATCGAGGGGAGCCGCGCATGAACGACCTCCGCCTCCCCATCGGCGATTGGGCCGAAGACGTCGTCGACGTCATCACCGACGTCTTCCAACCGCTCTTCGACGTCATCCGCACGATCTTCCTCGGTCTCTACGACGGGGTCGACTGGGCGCTCTCGACGCCGCCCTTCTGGGCGGTCATCATCGTCGCCGCGGCCATCGCGTTCTTCGTGAAGGGTTGGAAGCTCGCCGTCGGGTCCGTGCTCGGATTCGTCCTCATCCAGCTCGTCGGACAGTGGGAGAACGCGATGGACTCGCTCGCGCTCGTCCTCGTCGCGGGCCTCGTCGCCGTGGTCGTGAGCGTGCCCGTCGGTATCCTCGCCGCCCGCTCGCAGACCGCGTCGACGATCGTGAAGCCGATCCTCGACTTCATGCAGACGATGCCGGCGTTCGTCTATCTGATCCCGGCACTCATCCTGTTCCGCGTCGGCGTGGTTCCCGGGATCGTCGCGACGATCATCTTCGCGATGGCCCCGGGTGTGCGCCTCACGGAGCTCGGCATCCGTGGCGTCGACCGCGAGGTCGTCGAGGCCGGTCAGGCGTTCGGCGCCTCGCCCGGACGTATCCTCCGCCAGATCCAGCTGCCGCTCGCGCTCCCCACGATCATGGCCGGCATCAACCAGGTCATCATGCTCGCGCTGTCGATGGTCGTCATCGCCGGAATGGTCGGTGCCGGTGGACTCGGTGGCGAGATCGTCGCGAGCCTCAACCGGATCGACATCGGTCTCGGCTTCGAGGCGGGGCTCTCCGTGGTGATCCTGGCGATCTTCCTCGACCGCGTGACGGCGTCGTTCGGAACCAAGGGCGCGAAGCGCTCGGCGAAGAAGTCGGTGGACGAGAAGCCGGCGGCGAGCGGCACGGACGAGTCGCGCGACGCGCAGGACCACGCCGAGCGGATGGTCGTCGGTGGTCCGAGGAGGGCCCCCACCGGCGGTTGAGACCGCCCCCGGCTCACGCCGACCCCACCGGCTGACGCCGGCCCCCAGAACCCCCACCCCCGCGCACCAGCGGGACGAAAGGAAACAATGAAGAAGAACAGCAAGGTCGCCATCGCGGCGATCGCCACAGCAGGACTTCTCGGCCTCGCGGGTTGCGCGGCCGACGGCGACTCCGCCGGAGGCTCGGAGGAGTCGAAGGACATCACCATCGCCGTGTTCAACGGCTGGGACGAGGCCGTCGCAACGAGCGAGCTCTGGAAGGCCGTGCTCGAGGAGCAGGGCTACAACGTCGAGCTCGAGTACGCCGACGTCGCACCCGTCTTCGCGGGACTCGCCTCCGGCGACTACGACATGACCACGGACGTCTGGCTCCCCGGCACCCACGCCTCGTACCTCGAGGAGTTCGGTGAGGACATCTCCGACCTCGGCGCGTGGAACGACGAGTCGAAGCTCACGGTCGTCGTGAACGAGGACGCGCCGATCGACTCCCTCACGGAGCTCGCGGACAACGCTGACCTGTTCAACAACACCATCGTGGGCATTGAGCCGGGCGCCGGCCTGACGCTCGCCATGGAGAACGAGGTCATCCCGGGCTACGGCCTCGAGGACATGGACTTCGTCACCTCGTCGACCGCCGCCATGCTCACCGAGCTGCAGACCGCGACGGATTCCGGCGAGAACATCGTCGCGACCCTGTGGGACCCGCACTGGGCCAACACCGCATACCCGGTGAAGGAGCTCGAGGACCCCGAGGGCGCTCTCGGCGGCACCGAGTCGCTCCACACCTACGGCAAGATCGACTTCGCGGACGAGTTCCCCGAGGTCGCCGGCTGGATGGGTGACTTCCAGATGGACCTCGACACGCTGTACTCGCTCGAGCAGGCCATGTTCGTCGACTACGACGGCGACGACTACGCTCCCGTCGTCGAGCAGTGGATCGAAGACAACCAGGACTACGTCGACGGCCTCACGAGCTGATCGATCTTCCTGAACGTCACCCTCTCCCGGGTGGACGCAAAACGCGGGTGTCGCACGTCGACACCCGCGTTTCGCGTCCACCCGGGTGGTTCTCTCTTCCGGAGTTGTCACGAATCGCGGTGGCGGGCGCTCCGGAGGCGCGTTTTGCGTCCACTCGGATGGTGCGGGGTGGGAGAGCACGGGCGAAGCGCCGCCCCCGTGGCGTCAGCGGCTGGCGGCGAAGGAGGCGATGGTGAAGCGCGCGAGCTCCTCGGCCATGGGCCCGGGCTCCCAGGAGTGGTGGGCGCCGGGCATGACCTTCGTGACGGCGCCCTCGATCGACGCCGCGATGTCGGCGGACGAGGCGATCATCTCGTCGAAGGTCTGCTCACCGTGCATCGTGAGCACGGGCACGCCGATCTCGGCGAAGAGCTCGGAGTGGGGGGCCGACGCGGCCCAGAGCAGCGATTCCGCATCCGCGCGCTGACTGACCACGGCGGCGACCATCGCCGGGTAGTCGGGCGACTGCTTCGCTCCGGCTAGCCATTCCGGGGGCATGTCCTTCATGTACCACTCGAGCGCCGGCTCGAGTTCACCGGCGTCGAGGAGTCGGAGGAACTCCGTCGCCCACGCCCGGGCCTCCGCAGGATCCCCGGCGATCGGCGCCTCCCAGAGGGCGAGACCCACGACGGGCAGCCCGCTGACCGCCGCCGCGAGGGCGATCGAGCAGCCGGAGGAGTGACCGCAGAGCACGGCGAACCCGCCGGCCTCCTCGATGAGGGCGGCGAGCGTCTCGAGCTCGCGGTCCAGGTCGAGCACGCCGTCGGCCTGGGTCTCTCCGCGACCCAGCCGATCGAACACGATCGTGGTGATGCCGCGTTCCGCCGCCCGCTCGGCGGTCTCCGTCGTGACGGCGTCTCCCGCACGGGACGGACCGGCGCCGGCGATGAAGATGAGGGCTGGACCCTCTCCGGTGCGGTCGTAGGCGACGCGGTCGCCGCGGGGTGTCGTGAGGAAGTGGGTCATCGGTGCCTCGTGCTCGTCGTGGTGCGGGGAGGTCTTCAGTCTTCTGCACGCCACCGACACGCGATAGGGGGAGGCGCGGTTCGGGCCGATGGAATCCCGCACCTGGGTGGTCCCTGCGAGTCGACCGATCGCGGAATGGGAGGGACCCGCGCCTCGTTCCCCCGAGTATGACCAATACAGGACTCTCGACCATCGGTTTCATCGGTTCCGGCAACATCGGCGGGCAGCTCGCGCGGCTCGCGGTGGGTCACGGGTACTCGGTCGTCATGAGCAACTCGCGCGGTCCCGAGACACTCGCGAAGCTCGTCGACGAGCTCGGTCCGGGCGCCCGCGCGGCGACGCCCGACGAAGCGGCTTCGGCCGGCGACATCGTAGTGGTGACCGTTCCCCTCAATGCGTACCGGTCCGTTCCCACGGTTCCTCTCGTCGGCAAGGTCGTCGTCGACACGAACAACTACTATTTCGAGCGCGACGGTCGGATCCCCGAGCTCGACGAGGCGCGCACGACGGTGTCCCAGATGCTGCAGGACCACCTGCCGTCGTCCACCGTGGTCAAGGCGTTCAACAACATCACGGCGGCGGATCTCACCGCGGCCGGCTCTCCGAGCGGTACGGAGGGACGTCGGGCGCTCCCGATCGCCGGTGACGACACGGATGCGAAGCGGCTCGTGTCCACGCTCATCGACGAGTTCGGCTTCGACGCCGTGGACGCCGGGACCCTCGCCGAGAGCTGGCGCTTCGAACGCGACCAGCCGGCGTACGGCGTCGCGATGACGGCGGAGGAGATCCCCGGCAAGCTCGCCGCCGCCACGCGCACCGAGGCCTGAGGCTCCGCCCTCACCGCCTCCCTCCAGACACCCGCGATGTGCGGACATCCGTCCTCGAGAACCCGAACTCGACGACGGATGTCCGCATGTCGCCGGGCTTTCCGACGATCTGCGGTTTTGATAATGAGTGTCAATAGCGAGTAGAGTCATCGCCATGACCCGTCGACTTCCCGCCTTCCTCCTCGCCGTTCCCGTGACCGCCCTCGTGCTCGCGGGGTGCGCCTCCGGCGGGACGGCCGGTTCCACGGACGACGCAGACACCGGCGGTGGCGGCCTCACCGTCGTCGCCTCGACCAACGTCTACGGCGACATCGCCCAGACCATCGGCGGCGACGCGGTCGACGTGACGAGCATCATCGACTCGGCCGCGCAGGACCCGCACTCCTACGAGGCCACGGCGCAGGACCAGCTCACGATCTCCAACGCCTCCCTCGTGATCGAGAACGGCGGCGGTTACGACCCCTTCATCGACACGCTCGTCGACGCAGCAGGGGCGGACGACCTCGTCGTCCTCAACGCCTCCGAGCTCTCCGGCCTCATGCCCGACGACGAGCACGCCGACGAGGACCACGCCGAAGAGGACCACGCCGAAGAGGACCACGCCGACGAGGGTGGCGACCACGAGGGCCACGACCACGTCGAGGGCTTCAACGAGCACGTCTGGTACAGCATGGACGCGATGGATGCCCTCGCCCACGAGATCGCGCACGAGCTCGGCGAGCTCGACCCCGAGAATGCTTCGACGTTCGAGGACAACTACGACGCCTTCGCCGCGGAACTCGGCACGATCACGGCCTCGGCCGAGGAGATCGCCGCCGCACACGGTGGCGAGAGCGTCACCATCACGGAACCGGTGCCGCTCTACCTGCTCGAGTCCGCCGGTCTCGAGAACGTCACCCCCGGTGACTTCAGCGAGGCCATCGAGGAGGGCACCGACGTCTCCCCGGCCGTGCTCGCCGAGACGCTCGGTCTGTTTGAAAGCGGCGACGTCGCGCTCCTGGCCTACAACGACCAGACCTCGAGCCCCGAGACCGAGCGGGTCCGCGAGGCCGCGGAGGCGGCGGACGTGCCCGTCGTGAATTTCACCGAGACCCTGCCGGACGGCGACTCCTACATCGAGTGGATGACCGCGAACCTGACGGCGATCTCCGACGCGCTCGCGTGACGAGGGACCCCCTCGCTGCACGTCGCGCCTCTCCGAGGGTGTTGGATGGGGGAGTGGACGACGGACGACGGGAGCGCGCTGACGTGCTGCGCCTCGAGTCCGCGTCGCTGGGATTCGGGCGCCGCACCCTGTGGGACGGCCTCGACCTGAGCGTGCGCCCCGGCGAATTCCTCGCGGTGCTCGGCCCCAACGGCTCCGGCAAGACGAGCCTCTTGAAGACGATCCTCGGCCAGCAGCGCCTCGATTCCGGCCGTGTCCTTCTCGACGGCGGCCCCGTCCATCGCGGGGACCGACGCATCGGCTACATCCCGCAGCAGAAGCTCGTCCCCGCCGGCACGCCCATGCGCGGTCGCGACCTCGTGGCGCTCGGCGTCAACGGTCACCGCTTCGGATTCCCGGTCACGCGGAAAGGCGAGCGGGAACGCGTCGACGAGCTCCTCGACTCGGTTGGCGCCACCGGATACGCGGATCGTCCCGTCGGGAGCCTCTCGGGGGGCGAGCAGCAGCGGTTGCGGGTGGGGCAGGCCCTCGCCGACGATCCTGTACTCCTTCTCTGCGACGAGCCTCTCCTGAGCCTCGACCTCGCGCACCAGCGCGGGGTGTCCGACCTCATCGACCGTCGTCGTCGCGAGCACGACACGGCCGTGCTCTTCGTCACCCACGACGTGAACCCGGTACTCGACAAGGTCGACCGCATCCTCTACCTGGCCGGCGGGCGTTTCCGTGAGGGAACGCCGGACGAGGTCCTCCGCTCGGAGGTCCTCACGGACCTGTACGGCTCGCCCGTCGACGTGTTCCGCTCCCGCGGGCGCATCGTCGTCGTGGGGATCCCGGACGCCGAGACGCACGACCACCACGACCACCACGCGGACGAGCATCCGGAGGCCCACGGATGATCGATCTCGACACCTACGTCCAGCTCCTCGGCCTCGTGCAGAACTCGATCATCGCGGGAGCCGTGCTCGGTCTCGTCGGTGGTCTCGTCGGCGTGTTCGTGATGCAGCGCGACATGGCGTTCGCGGTGCACGGCATCAGCGAGCTCTCGTTCGCCGGGGCGGCGGCCGCGCTGCTCCTCGGCGCGAACGTCGTCGCCGGGTCGCTCATCGGGTCGCTCGTCGCCGCGATCCTCATCGGGGTGCTCGGTGCGCGTGCTCGAGACCGCAACTCCATCATCGGAGTGCTCATGCCGGCGGGGCTCGGCCTCGGGATCCTGTTCCTGGCGCTCTACCCCGGCAGGAGCGCGAACAAGTTCAGCCTGCTGACGGGACAGATCATCGCCGTCGACTCGCCGCAGCTGGCGTGGCTCATCGGGATCTCGATCGTCGTCCTCGTCTGCCTGCTCGTGATCTGGCGACCGCTGACCTTCGATTCCCTCGACCCCGAGGTCGCCGCCGCCCGGGGCGTTCCGACGCGGTTCGTCGCGCTCGCATTCATGGTGCTGCTCGGTCTCATCGTGGCCGTGTCGGTGCAGATCATCGGTGCGCTCCTCGTGATGGCACTCCTCGTGACACCGGCCGCCGCCGCGCTGCGCGTGTCGTCCTCCCCGGTGCTCGTCCCCGTGCTCGCGAGCGTCTTCGGTTTCGTCTCGGCGGTGGGCGGCATCCTGCTCGCGATCGCCGGCTCGCTGCCGATCAGCCCGTACATCACGACGATCTCGTTCCTGATCTACGTCGTCTGCCGCCTCGTCGGCGGGCGCACGCGCTCCCGACGTCGGCTGGCCGCCGCCGTCTGACCCGTCCACCTCCCCGGGAGGTCAGGGGCGAGGGTCTCCGCGGCCGGAATTGTGCTCGCGGACGGCCTCGCGGAGTTCGTCGTCGAGGCTCTGCGACGCGTGCACGGCCGAGACCATGCCGCCGAGGAACTTCGCGACCGCGGCGAGTTCGTTCTCGTCGAGACCGTCGACGAGCGCGATCATGCGCTGGTGCATCGCGCCGAGGGTCTCGCGCACCTCGTTGTCGCTGTCGATCGTGGGTACGACGATGACCGCGCGTCGGTCGTTCGGGTGCGACTCGCGGCGGACGTGTCCGCTCTTGCTGAGCCGATCGACGAGCGCCGTGACCGATGCGGACGTCACCCCGAGCGTGCGGACGAGGTCGCGCTGCAGCACGATCCGATCCTCACGCTGCGCCTTCAGCAGGTAGCGGAGCGCGATCAGGTCGGTCTCGTTCATGTTCATGGACGACCGTGTCCGCGCCCGCATGTCCGCTTCCGCCGTCCGGTAGCGGCGGAGGAGGTTGAGCACGTCGACGCTCGTGGCTCCGCGGTGCTGCGGGTACCAGTATCCGGACGACGGCTCCCTGGACGATTCCTCGGCAGGACGACCGTGGGACGCGGACGACTCGTCGGTCATGCCGCGGTCCGTGCGTAGCGCGGGCGCCGGCCGATGATCCCGGACCAGCGCCGGGTAGTGCCGGCGAGAGCGCGCTGCGCCTCGGACACGGTCGAGAAGGTGCCGACGACGGAGCCGTCAGCGGTGCACGCGACGATACGGTCGGCACCCGACCAGATCATCGGCTGCCGCGGGACGGGACGCGTGTCCATCGGTATGACGATGTTCATGGCTTCTCCTCGCCAGGTCACTAGCTAGACGGTCTAGCGAGTTGCTTGTCTTCAGTAAACCTGACGATTCGTAGCGGTGCAACGGGGTCGCTCCGAGCCTGAAAGGGTTCGACCTGGACGATCGGGTCGGCTTCTCGCGCCTACCGGCCAGGACCACGAGTGCGGTCCGGCGGCTATCCTGGTGGGACGGACGACGGGCCGTGAGGAGTGGTGATGGCGAAGCGGAACACGTGGCAGCGGGAAGCGGTGCGCGAGGCGCTCGATGGCGCCAACGGTTTCATCAGCGCGCAGTCCCTGCACTCCCAGTTGAAGGGCGGCGGATCGCCGATCGGACTCGCGACCGTGTACCGGGCCCTCGCCGATCTCGCCGGTGACGGCGCGGCCGACTCGCTCCAATCTCCTGAGGGCGAGAGCCTCTACCGGGCCTGCGAGACGTCGGGCCACCATCACCACCTCATCTGCCGCTCGTGCGGCCTCACCGTCGAGATCGAGGCGAACGAGGTCGAGCGCTGGGCCGTCGCTCAAGCGTCGAAGCATGGCTTCACCGAGGCGCAGCACGTCGTCGACATCTTCGGCCTCTGCGCCGAATGCACGGCGAAGGCCGCTGCCCTGGCTTAGATCCTTCCCCTCGCGCATTCCTCGCTACGTACCAGCGCTCTCTCCGGCGACGTGCGGACGTCTCTTCCCGACGTGCGGACTTCGGCCCCCGATCCGCTTGTATCAGGGGGCGGAAGTCCGCACATCGGCGGAACGAGCGACGAATGTCCGCACCTCGAGCGCGCGCGTGGCAGGCTGCGCGGAGAGGCGTCAGGCGTCGCGGGCGATGTCTCCTGCGAACGATGCGACGCGCGAGCGCAGCACCTCGATGCGGTGTTCGCGGGCGGCCTCGCGGTCGAATCCGAGGTACGCGGACGGCGGAAGAACGCGCACGTTGCGCGAGCACTCGAAGTTCGCGCACACGAGGGTCGCGACCGTGTCGCCGTTGCGACCTGCTCGGCCCGAGCGGCGGGCGCTGAAGAGGACGACGTCGTTCGGCAGTGTCACGTCCTCGCACCAGGAGCACTGGGCGCGGGCGCCGGGACGGTCGCCGCTCTGGCGGAGGAGGATGCCGACGGGCTCGTCGCCGAGGTGCGTGACGACGTAGCCGACCGCAGGCGCCTTGGGGTCGCGCCAGCCGAGGTAGTCGAGCTTGTCCCAGTCGAGCTCGACGAGATCGAGCGGCGGGACGATCGCGTTGCGCTCACGGAGTGAGGCGTTGACGACGGACGAACGGATGTCTTTTTCGGTCAGGGGACGCATGGGAATGCCTTTGCTGTCGATGTCGCCGCCCGGAAGGCGGCGCGAGTGAATCGGGTGGGCGGATCCGCGCGGCGGCCGGACGGCGCGCTCGACGAGCGGACCCGTGACGCGGCGCCTGGCGCACGCGACCACGAGACGAGGACAGCGTTACCTGCCGCCGGCGATCGAGACGCCGACGACCTCCGATCGCCCGGAGGGCATCGAGGAGCACGAGGAGGGATTCACGGGACGAGTCTAACCCCGCCCTCGACGCCCGGGGGAGTCCTCGAGGGCTGCACTTTCATTCGACGGTGGCAGGTCCAACGCGCGCCCTCGCTCGGGAGTAGCCCAGTCGGGGATACTCTGTCCGTTGTAATACTCAGTCGGGTTGAGTATGGTCGCCTTCATGAACGACGACAGGGAACTGAGCGAGGCCACCTTCTGGATCCTCTCCGCACTCGCCGGTGGGCGACGCCACGGGTACGCGATCCTGCAGGAGACGCTCGAGGCGTCCGAACGGCGCTCGACGCTCAAGGTCGCCACCCTCTACGCCGCGCTCGAACGGCTGGCCGCGACCGGGTGGGTCGCGGCCGACGGCGACGAGGTCGTCGACGGACGTACACGGCGTTACTTCCGGCTGACCGACCCCGGCCGTGAGCGGCTCGAGACCGAGGTGGAGCGGATCGAGCAGCGCGCCCGTTTCGCTCGGACGAGGCTCCGTCCGGGATTCGCATCGGTCGCGATCGGCGGCGCGTGGTGAGCGGCGGACTCGAGGGACGCTACCGTCGTTTGCTGCGCGCGTATCCGTCCGCCTGGCGTTCCGAGAACGAGGAGGTCGTGCTCGGCCTGCTCGACGTCGCCGAGGCGGAGGGGCGGGAGCGCCCCGCCCCGGGGGAGCGGTGGGTGCTGGCGACCGACGGTGTGGCCCACCGGCTCGATCGACGCGTGTCGATCGTGGCAGCGGTGACGGCGTTCGGGGCAGCGACGGCCGGTGCTGCCGCGTACCTGTTCGCGGCGGTGGAGCTCGCGTCCATCGGGCTCGGCTGGCTCGCCTCGGCTCTTCTGCTCCTGATCGTTCCGATCGGACTCGTCGTGTCGGTCTCGGCCCTCCTGCGCTCGACGCATCGCGTCGGCCCGCGCTCGGCTCTCGCGGCGATCTTGTTCGGGGCGCCCTCGTCCGGTGCGGCGTTCGTCGCCGCCGTCCTCTGGTCCGTCGGCTTCGAGGCAGCGGACGCCGGCCGGCCGACGAGCGAGGCGGAGAATCTCCTCCTGCTGGGCTGTGTCGTCGTCGCGTGGGTGCTCGGGGCCGCGACCATCTGGGTGCTGTCACGCCCGCTCGTCGGGCGAGGCGTTCTTGCGACCGTCGGAGGTCTCGCCGCGGCTGTCGTCTCGACGCCCATCATCGGGTTCGCCCTCTTCTCACCCCTGACCGGCATCGTGTTCGCCGCCGGGGCCGTCGTTCTCGCGCTGGTCGCGGGCCGGACCACGACGGCGCGGACCACGACAGGCCAGGCGGACGCCCCCAGGGTCCAGGCGCCCCCGGACGTGCCCCCGGCGAGCCTTCCCGGCTACGTGATGGGGACAGCGCCGCTGGCATCGGGTTTCCGCGGGACGCCGCTGCTCACCGCGGCACTCGCTGCGGGTCTCGTGGCCGTGGTCGTCGCCCTCACCGGCAGCCTGTGGCTCCCCGCACTCGACGGCACGGAGGCGATGAATCTGGGCCTCGGTCTCGGCAGCCTGGCCGCCGCGGTGACGGTCGGCGTCGCCGCTCTCGCACTCGTGCGCTCCGGGGCGCTTCCGTGGCCCGGAGCCGTCGCGGCTGTCCTGGGTCCGGTCGTCACGGGAGGCGGCCAGCTCGTGGCCGGGATGACCGGCATCGATCCCTGGACCTTCTGGATGATCGGTTCTGCACTCGTCGGTGTCGCGGTGGCGACCCTCGTGGCGCGCTTCGTCCGACGGCGGTACCCGGCAACCGGGCGGATCGCGGCCGTGGCGTCCGGTGTACTCGCCGGGCTCGGGTACGCGGTGATTCCTGGGATCGTGGTCACGGCCTATCTCCCGTTCATCGCCCCGATCGTCGCGGGAATCCTGGTGTTGTCCCGTCGGGGCCGGCGCAGGACGCCGCGTGAGCTCTCGCCGACGTTCACGCCGAGCTTCTAACCCCGGTCGCGGCACCGTCGGTGGTCCCGCTTAGGCTGCGATCGTGCCGGAAGGGGACAGCGTCTACCGGCTCGCGAAGCGATTGCGCGAGCCGCTCGACGGGCGTGCCGTCGCGTCGGGGGAGCTGCGGTCCGGGGCGGCGGCGGGCACGCGGCTCGACGGATGGACCGTTCTCGGACACGACACCCACGGCAAGCACCTGCTCACGCGGTTCGATTCCGGATTCACCCTGCGCACCCATCTGAAGATGCAGGGTTCCTGGTCGGTCACGGCGGCCGGCAAACGCGTGCCACGTGCGATCGAGCCCGAGGTCCGCATCCGGATGCGGATGGACTCCGGGCGGACGGCGTGGGGTGTCGACGTGCCCGTCGTGGATCTCCTCCCCACCCGCGACGAGCATCTCGCGATCGGGCACCTGGGCCCGGATCCCCTGCGCGCGGACTGGGACGCCGACGAGGCGACGCGGAGGCTCGAGTCGCGACCAGAGCGGCCTGTTGCGGCCGCGCTCCTCGACCAGCGCAACGTGGCCGGCTTCGGCAATCTCTGGGCGAACGAGCTGTGCTTCCTCCGCGGGATCGACCCGGTCACGCCGATCGGCGCGATCGACGTGCCTGCGCTGCTCGCCGTGGGAGCGCGGGCGCTCACGGTGTCGGCGACCGTCCCGAACATGTACCAGACCACGACCGGGTCGACGCGTCGCGGTGAGCGCCACTGGGTCTCGGGTCGCGCCGGCCGGCCGTGCCTGCGATGCGGCACGACCATCCGCGTGCGTGCCGAGGTGCCGGGCGACCCGGAGCGGCGGCGCACCTGGTGGTGTCCGTCGTGCCAGCCGCTGCGCGGTGAGTCGGAAGGATGAAGCGCAGTCGACCTACAGCGCGGCGAGGGCCTCGTCGATGATCGCGACGCCGCGGCGTGCCTCCTCGTCCGTCACCACGGCCGGCGGCACCACGTGGATGCGGTTCTCCGAGATGAACGGCAGGAGCCCGCGCGACAGGAGGTCCGTCTTGAAACGCCCCATCGTCGCGGCGTCGAGCGGGGTGCGCGCCTCGCGGTCCGAGACGAGTTCGACGGCCCAGAAGACACCCGTGCCACGCACCTCGCCGACGATGTCCTGGCGGGACAGGGCGGCGAGCGCCGGAGCGAGCACGTCCGCGCCGATGCGCTTCGCGTTCGTGACGACGCCCTCATCCTCCATAGCGGTGAGGGCGGCGACGATGCTCGCGGCGGCGAGCGGGTGCCCCGAGTAGGTGAGGCCGCCGGGGAAGACGCGCTCGTCGAAGTGGTGCGAGATCGGGTCGGAGATCACGACGCCGCCGACCGGCACGTAGCCCGAGTTGACACCCTTCGCGAAGGTGATGAGGTCGGGGCGCACGTCGAACGCGTCGAACGCGAACCACTCGCCCGTGCGGGCGAAGCCGGCCATGACCTCGTCGAGGATGAGGAGGATGCCGTAGCGGTCGGTGATCGCGCGCACGCCGGCCAGGTAGCCGGGCGGCGGCACGAGGATACCCGCGGTGCCGGGGATCGTCTCGAGGAGGATCGCAGCGATCGTCTGGGCGCCCTCGGCCTGCACGACGCGCTCGAGGTGATGGAGCGCGCGCTCGGCCTCCTGCTCGGGCGACTCCGCCCAGAACTCGCTGCGGTACAGGTACGGCCCGAAGGCGTGCACGTGGCCCGTGGCGTACTCGTTCGGCATGCGCCGCCAGTCACCCGTCGCGACGATCGCGCCGCCCGTGTTGCCGTGGTAGGAGCGGTAGTGCGAGATCACCTTGTCGCGGCCCGTGAACAGGCGAGCCATGCGGATGGCGTTCTCGTTCGCGTCGGCACCGCCGTTCGTGAAGAAGACCTTCGAGAAGCCCTCGGGGGCCCGCTCGAGCACGAGGTGCGCGGCCTCGGCGCGGGTGTCGTTCGCGTGGGCTGGCGCGACGGTCGTGAGACGCGCGGCCTGCTCCTGGATCGCGGCGACGACCTTCGGGTGCTGGTGACCGATGTTGACGTTGACGAGCTGGCTCGAGAAGTCGAGGTACTCCCGGCCGTCGACGTCCCACACGGTGGAGCCGAGACCGCCGGCGAGGGGGAGGGGCGCGAGGGAGCCCTGGGCGGACCAGGAGTGGAAGACCGAGCTGCGGTCCGCTTCGGACACGGAGGCGTTCGTGGCGGTGGACGTCGCTGCGGGGGACGTCGGGGAGGTCGTGGTCATGGCGAGCCGGTCCTTCGGAAGCGTCGGTCGGGGGATGTGTCCATGAAACCGCGTTCCGTCGCGTTCGGCGGTGGCGGATCTGTCGATACGATCGGAGTCCGATCGACAAATTGCAACCGAATGGACCGGTCGGGCTGGTCGCGATGAGGGAGGTGGACGTGCCGACGACACTGCGTGCGCTGCTCGCCGCTCCCGCGTTCCACCTGACGCTGCTCGCGGGCGCGGACCCGGCCTCGCCCGTTCTCGACGAGCCGCTCCTCTGGGCGCACAACTCGGATCTGCTCGACCCGACCCCGTGGCTCCAGCCCGGCGGGCTCCTGCTCACCGATGGCATGCATCTGTCCGCGGATTCGGACCCGGTCGAGGTCGACGCGTACGTCGGCCGGCTCGTGGAGAGCGGGACGCGGGCCCTCGGCTTCGCCACGGGGATCATCCACGACGAGGTCCCGGCCGTGCTCCGCGAGGCGAGCGCGCGGCGCGGGTTACCCCTGCTCGAGGTCGCGGACCGCACGCCGTTCATGAGCATCATCCGGCACGTATCCGACGTGCTCGCGGCCGAACAGCGCGAGCGCCTCGAATCCTCCCTCGACGCCCAGCGGGCCATCGCGCGGGCGGCGCTCCGGCCCGACGGGCTCGGCGCGATCCTCACCGAGCTCGAGCGGCGACTCGACTGCTGGGTCGCGCTCTTCGATTCGATCGGCAACCGCATCGACGTGCGCACCCGGATCGCGATGCCGGCGGAGGCCGAGGTCGTCGTCGAGGACGCCGTGCGGGCGGCGCTCGCCCGCGGCAACCGGTCGAGCGCGCGCGTGATCGTCGGCACCGACGCGGTCACCGTGCAGACCGTGGGGCAGCGCGGGCGGATCCGCGGGGCGCTCGCCGTGGGGACGGCCGCGCCCCTCGACGCGGCGGGCAGCGATCTCGTCGCGAGCGTCATCGCCCTCGCGAGCATCGCGCTCGAGCAGAGCCGCACGGTGGAGACGGCGCGACGTCAGCTCCGTTCGGGGCTCCTCGAACTGCTCCTCGCCGGAGTCATCGATGTCGCCGGCCGCACCGCGCAGCGACTCGGAGCGCGACTGCCCGAGGCGCCCGTGCGGGTCGCGGTGCTCGGGGCCGCGGTCGAAGGCCAGTCGCTGCTCGACGAACTCGAGCTGCTCGCGGGCGAGGACGCCGGTCGCGTCTTCGTCGCCGAGCGGGATGTCGAGGTGGTCGCGGTCGTGGGAGCGGAGGATGGTGGAGCGCTCGAACGGGTCCTCGCCCGCCACGCGATGCCCGTGGGATTCTCGGCCCCCATCGCGTGGGACGAGCTCCCGCGCGGCCTCACCGAGGCGCGGCAGGCTGCGGCGCGGACCCGACCCGATCAGCCCGTCGTGCGCTTCGAACGCCTGGCCGACGAGGGCATGTTCGGTGTCCTCCGCGCGAGTGGCGCCGACTCCGTCGCGCGGCGGCTGCTCGCCCCGCTGCTCGCTCTGCCCGAGAACGAGCGCGACATGTACGTGCGCACG
This sequence comes from Labedella endophytica, assembly GCF_003990045.1. GTDB lineage: Bacteria > Actinomycetota > Actinomycetes > Actinomycetales > Microbacteriaceae > Labedella > Labedella endophytica. The sequence goes on from NZ_RZGZ01000001.1 coordinate 291,858, forward strand.
GCGACGGTGTGGCTCGCGCACAACGGTGCATGGGACCCGCCGTCGAAGGAGCTCGGCGTGCACCGCCAGACGCTCCGCAACCGCGTCACCGCGCTCGAGACGCTACTCGGTCTCGACCTCGGGACCTTCCCCGCCCGCACCGAGCTCTGGTCCGCCCTCCACCTCCTCTTCCCCACCCCCTCCTCCCCCCACTGACAATCCCGCGGGTGCTCGAGAATTCGTGCACCCGCGGGATTTTTCAGGGGGAGAGAGGGTTAGTTCTGGGGGAAGCCCAGGTTGATGCCGCCGTGGGACGGGTCGAGCCAGCGCGAGGTGATCGCCTTCTGCTGCGTGAAGAACTTCACACCCTCGGCACCGTGCGCCTTCGTGTCGCCGAAGAGCGAGTCCTTCCAGCCACCGAACGAGAACGTCGCGACGGGAACGGGGATCGGAACGTTGATGCCGATCATGCCCACCTGGACCTCGTTCTGGAATCGGCGGGCCGCCCCACCGTCGTTCGTGAAGATCGCCGTGCCGTTGCCGAACGCTCCACCGTTGATGAGGGCGACGCCCTCCTCGTACGTCTGCACGCGCACCACGGACAGCACCGGTCCGAAGATCTCCTCGGTGTAGGCGCGCGACGTCGTCGGCACGTTGTCGAGCAGCGTCGGTCCGAGCCAGAAGCCGTTCGGGTCGCCGTCCACCTCGATGCCGCGGCCGTCCACGACGACGCTCGCGCCGTCCTCCTCCGCGATACCGATGTAGGAGGCGACCTTGTCGCGGTGCACCTCGGTGACGAGCGGGCCCATGTCGCACGAACGACGGCCATCGCCGACCTTCAGGGTCGACATCTTCTCGCTGATCTTCGCGATGAGGTCGTCGGCCACGGGCTCGACCGCGACGACGACGGAGATCGCCATGCAGCGCTCGCCGGCGGAGCCGAAGCCCGCGTTGATCGCACTGTCGGCGACGAGGTCGAGGTCCGCGTCGGGCAGGACGAGCATGTGGTTCTTCGCGCCGCCGAGGGCCTGGACGCGCTTGCCGTGCGCCGTGCCCGTCTCGTAGACGTACTTCGCGATGGGGGTGGAGCCGACGAAGGAGATCGCGCGCACGTGCGGGTGGGTGAGGAGCCCGTCGACGGCCTCCTTGTCGCCGTTGAGCACCGTGAAGACGCCGTCGGGAAGACCGGCCTCCTTCCACAGCTTCGCCATCCAGAGAGCCGCGGACGGATCCTTCTCGCTCGGCTTCAGCACCACGGTGTTGCCGGCGGCGATCGCGATGGGGAAGAACCATGCCGGCACCATGGCCGGGAAGTTGAAGGGGCTGATGATGCCGACGACGCCGAGCGGCTGCTTCGTCGAGTACACGTCGATGCCGGTGGAGACCTGCTCGGAGTACTCGCCCTTGAGGTGGTGGGCGAGGCCGGTGGCGAACTCCACGACCTCCTGGCCGCGCGAGATCTCGCCGAGGGCGTCGGAGACGACCTTGCCGTGCTCGCTCGTGATGATCTCGGCGAGCTCGCCCTTGCGCTCGTTGAGGAGCTCGCGGAAGGAGAAGAGGATGCTCTGCCGCTTCGCGAGCGACATGTCGCGCCAGGCCGGGAAGGCCGCGTGCGCCGAGGCGATCGCCTTCTCGATCTCGGACTGGTCGGCGAGGGCGACGTGCTTCGTCGCGACGCCGAGCGCCGGGTCGTAGACGGGGGCGGTGCGCCCGCTCGTCGAGGGGGATTCCGCTCCGTCGATCCAGTGGGGGACGACGGGGAGGTCTGTGGGGGTGTTGGTCGTCATGATCTCTCTCGCGTGGGAAGGCGTCGGACGCTGGCCGCATCGAGGTCCACGTTAGTTCGATCGGTTTGTCCTGACAATGTCGATTTGTCGAGTCGCGACGGTGCTCGAGCGACAAATTGTCGGTCAGGCATGCGGGAGCCGGTGCCCGACGGGTCCTCCCTCCCAGAGAGAACCGATGTCCTGGCGGCTACCCTGGACTGGTGCCAGCCGACCCCTCGAGAACGACCACGACAGCGGTGCCGCCGTCGGACTCCGCTCGAGCGACGGTCCGCAACCCGTCGGGCTCCTGGCGCACCCCGGCGATCGGCGCGGGGATCGTGCTCCTGGTCCTCGTCGCGATCCGGGCGCTGAGTCCCGAGCAGCTCGACCTGCCCCAGGCCTTCAACGACTTCTTCACGCTCACGCTCAGCGTGCTCATCGAGTCCCTGCCGTTCATCGTGCTCGGCGTGTTGCTCTCGATCCTCGTCCAGGTGTGGTTGCCCGCCGGGGTGATCGAGCGCTACCTGCCCGCGAACCCGGTGTTGCGGCGCGCGTGCATCTCGCTGCTCGGCATGCTCCTCCCCGTGTGCGAATGCGGCAACGTGCCGCTCGCCCGCGGGCTCATCATGCGCGGCTTCACGGTGCCCGAATCGATCACGTTCCTCATCGCCGCGCCGATCCTGAACCCGATCGTCATCGTCACGACCCACGCGGCGTTCGGGTGGGACAGCGGCATCCTCGTGTGGCGCATCCTCGGCGGTTTCGTGCTCGCGAACCTCATCGGCTGGATCTACAGCCGCCACCCGCGCCCCACGTCGCTCCTCACCCCGGCCTTCGAGGAGGCGTGCCGCCGCGAGGAGCACACCCACGGCACGCGCCTCGGTCGCAGCGTCGAGCAGTTCCAGACGGAGGCGCGCGCCGTGATGCCGGCCCTCATCATCGGTTGCTCGCTCGCCGGCGCCGTGCAGGTACTCGTGCCGCGCTCGGCCCTCGTGGCGCTCGGCACCAACCCGGTGCTCTCGGTCGCGGCGCTCATGCTGCTCGCGCTCGTCATCTCGATCTGCTCGAACGTCGACGCCTTCTTCATCCTCAGCTTCGGCTCGACCTTCCTCCCCGGCGCGATCGTCGCATTCCTCGTGCTCGGCCCCGTCGTCGACGTGAAGCTGCTCGCCCTCATGCGCACGACCTTCACGACACGGACGCTCACTCAGATCACCCTGATAGCTGTGCTCTTCACGGGAGCACTCGGTCTGGTGGTGAACCTTGTCAGCTGACACCGGACGTCGGGACGCCGCCCGTGACCGAGCCATCGGGACGGACGGATCGGACGAGACGAATGAGCGCGGCTCCCGCTGGCTCGGGGCCGGCCTCATCCTCGTCATGAGCGTCTGCGCGCTGTGGCTCACGGTGACCGGGCAGCTCGCGATCTACGTGAACCCGGGGAACACTCCCTTCATCGCGACGATGTCGTCGATCGCCGTCGTGCTGAGCGTCGCCGTGCTCGCCCGCCCACGGGTGCGCCACGACCACCATCACGAGCACGAGCACGACCACGAGCACGAGCATCCTCACCTCGACGACCTCGTGCACGAGGTCGACGGCTCCACGTCCGCACTCACGGGGGATCCCCGCCCCACCCGCCGCGTGCTCTCCGGTGTGCTCGGGGTGGCGACCGCCGCGTTCTGCGCGATCTTCGCGCTCGCGTTCCTCGTGCTCCCGCCGCGCGCGCTCAGCGCATCGGTCGCCGAGATCCGCGACGTCAACGGTGGACTCCTGCTCACCGACGCGACCGACCAGACCGTGCAGCTCGCCGCGGACGCCGACTACTCCACCTACGGCCTGCGGGAGTGGGCGGCCCTGCTCCGGCAGAGCACGCACCCGGAGAGCCTCATCGCGACACCGTTCGAGGCCATCGGTTTCGTCACGGCGAGCGACGAGTCGGAGGACTCCTTCGTCCTCACGCGTTTCGTCGTGAGCCATTGCGCGATCGACGCGCAACCGGTGGGCGTGACGGTCTACTCCCCGGGCTGGGAGGAGCGCTTCGAGGTCGGCGCGTGGGTGACCGTGGACGGGTCCTTCGCGACCGCCCCTGACTCATCGGCGGGGAGCCCCGTCTCAGTGGCGCCCGAATCGGTGGACCCGACGCCCGAGCCGGACGTCCCCTATGAGTACTGAGGTCCGCGGGGGGACGGAGGCGCGCGGGATCTCGCGGGCGCGGAACGGGCCGGGCGCGACGGGTGACCGGGCGCGCCGCTCCGAGCAACGCCGCCGGACAGTCTTCCGTCGCACCCTCGCCGCGACGATCATCGCCCTCGTGGTCGTCGCCATCGGCGCCGGAGCGGTGGGTCTCCTGCAGGGGCCGCAGCTCGCGCGCGTGGACATCGACGTACCGTCGACCGTCAGCGACTCGGGCGCTCGCCTCATCCTCTACGCCGACCGGCCGGTGCGTGAGATCTCGGCCGACGACGTGACGGTCGAGCCCGCCGTGCCGATCACCGTGCAGACGGAGGGCACATCGATCCTCGTGCGCTTCGACGCGGTGCTCGAGTACGACACCGATTACTCGGTGACCGTCACGGACGTCCGCTCCCCGGGATCGACGCCGCTGTCGACGTTCGACTACGCCTTCACGACCGGCGAACCGCCGCTCTACGTCCTGCAGCGGGACGACGCGGGCGACGATCACATCGTGCGCACCGACATCGCGGGGTCCGACCCCGAACCCGTGTTCACGGCGCCGCGCATCCAGCAGTTCGAGCTCATCGGCGACGAGATCGTCGTCGCGACCATCACCGACGACGACCATTCCGAGTTGCTGCGTGTGCCCGTCGGCGGCGGGGACCCGACGGAGATCCCGCTGCCGGGCGACGGGCGCCTCGAGCAGCTCCAGTCGTCCGCGCGCCAGTTCCTCGTCGGCTTCCTCTACTCGCAGGACGCGGGGACCGCGACGAGCATCGAGAGCGGGCTCTACGTCGTACAGCTGAAGGCCGGGAACGAGCCGCAGCGCGTGGAGGCGACGGGAGCGGACGAGACCAACGTCACGCAGTGGTCCTTCGTCCCGTCGACGACGTCGGTCCTCCTGCGGACCTTCGACGACGAGCTCGTGGCGGCCGATGTCGTGACCCCGGGGGACCCCCTCATCCTCGGCAACGCGCTCCAGATCCAGGGCTTCGTCGCGGGCGAGCAGACCGCGATCATCGAACGTGTCGACGCGATCGTGCTCGTCGACCTGCTCACGGGCGACGAATCCCCGTTCCCGGTGCCGTCCGACGTGGTCGGCACGCCGGGCGAACTCGCCTCGCTCTCCGCGACGGGGTACGCGCGCATCTACTCCGACTACGACCTCGAGAGCGGCGCGCTCACGCAGTCCGTCGTGCTCGTCGCGAACGGGGTCTCGCGTGAGCTGTACCGCGTGAACGACGGAAGCTCGTCGGTGCTCCAGGTCTGCGCCTCGCCGAACGGGCAGTTCGTCGCTGTGGTCGAGGCGCAGGACCAGGCGGAGCTCGGCAGCGACCTGTACCCGATCCTCCCGATGCCGCGCGGCACCTCCACACTCATCATCGATCGGGCGAGCGCGGAGGTGCGGTCCTCCGTCGACGGCTTCGACCTCCCGTGGTGCGCGCGTCCGCCCACGGACTAGGCGGCGCCCGGTTACCCTGGGGTCAGCGGCCATCGTGCCGCACGAGGATCTCAGGGGGACTCATGGACAAGCGACCGTTGCTCGTGACGTCGGCGCTCGCGCTGGTCATCGCGCTCGCCGGATGTGGGAACGGGACGGCCGGGTCCGTCTCGACCGACGCCGCCACCTCGACACCGAGCATGACCCCGAGCGCCACGGCACCGGCTCCGTCGGTGTCTCCCGAGCCGACCCCGGCGCCGACCGAGACGACGGCTCCCACGCCCGCAGCGACGTGGACCGGCGAGACGGCCTACGATGCGTGCATCGCCTTCCACCGGAAGAAGACGGAGGCCGCCGGGTTCGACCCCGACGCCTCGACGTGGAACGACTACAGCCCCGAGGTCGTCCGGCAGAACGGCGACCAGTGGACCGTCGACCTCATCGGCACGGTGACGGCTGACAACGGAACGACGAACGAGGGTGTCTTCTCGTGCGCCGTCGCGGGGACCCCGGCCTCTCCGCGGGTCACGGAGTTCACGGGCGGCTGATGCCCGCCCTCCCGCCCTTCCGGCCCGGCCACGCCGGCCCTCACGAGGCCCGAGGGCGCCACGGAGAGCTAGTGCCCTCGGGACCTGGCCGACGCCCTCGGATCAGCTCTGCGGAGCCCTCACCGACGGCATGATGATGCCGGCGGCGATCGTCGCGACGGCCGCGACGACCACGGCGAGGAAGACCGCGCTCGAGCCCGCCTGCACGGCGGCGGCCGATTCCTCGCCGCCCGACCGGGCGATGATCGAGTTGGCGATCGCCCCGAAGATCGCGACGCCCACGGCGCTGCCGATCGAGCGCATGAAGAGGTTCGTGCCGGTGACGACGCCACGCTCCTCCCAGTCGACGGACGACTGGGCGGCGATGAGCGTGGGGGTGGCGACGAGACCGAGCCCGAGTCCGACCACGAAGCACGACGCGGCGACGAGCCACGGGCTCGGTGTCTCCGCCGTCGTCCACAGCATGACGGCCCCGATCACCGAGATGGCGAGACCGATGAGGGCCGTGGGGCGGAAGCCGATCCGCAGGTAGATCTTCCCCGATTGCGAGGCGGCCACGGGCCACCCCAGGGTGAGGGCCGCCACGGCGAGACCGCCGATGAGCGGGGTCGCGTCGGCGGAGACCTCGAGGAACGTCGGGACGAACGAGGTGAGCCCCACGAGGATCGCGCCGACGCCGAGGGAGATGAGCGAGGTCGTCGTGATGAGTCGGCGCCGGAAGAGCGACAGGGGCAGCACGGGTTCGGCCGCGCGGTGCTCGATCAGTCCGAAGATCACGAGGAGCACGGCGCCCATGGCGAACGATCCGATGCTCTGCCATGAGTTCCACGCCCATGCGTTCCCGCCCTCGAGCACGGCGAGGATGATCAGGGTGAGCGCGACGGTGAGGACGGAGGCGCCCGCGATGTCGACGCGGTGCGTGGTGCGCTCGATGCTCTCCTTGTGGTTGCGCTTGATCATGAAGGCGGCGAGGAGGCACAGGGGGATGTTGACGAAGAAGATCCAGCGCCAGTCGAGGTACTGGGAGAAGAGCCCGCCGAGGGTCGGGCCCACGACGGAGGAGATCGCCCAGACGCTCGCGAGGTAGCCCTGCGCCTTGGCCCGCTCGCGCACCGAGTAGATGTCACCGGCGATCGTGACCGAGACAGGGAGCACAGCGCCGGCTCCGAGTCCCTGCACCGCCCGGAAGATGATGAGGGAGGTCATGTCCCAGGCGAACCCGCACAGGATGGAGCCGACGAGGAACAGACCGATGCCCGTGAGGATGATGGGGGTGCGGCCGATCGTGTCGGCGAGTTTCGCGTACACGGGTACCGAGACCGCCTGCGCGAGCAGGTAGATCGAGAACAGCCACGGGAACTGCGCGAAGCCGCCGAGGTCGTCGACGATCGACGGCACCGCGGTCGCGATGATCGTGGACTCGATCGCGATGAGCCCCGTCGCGAGCATGAGGGCGACGAGGATGGGGCCGCGATCGGAGCGGAAGCCGACCTGAGCGTCGGTGGAGGTCATGGAGTCGTTCCGTCGAGAGTGTGCACGAGAACCCCAACGTACCCGGGTCTCCCGCATTCCCCAGGGGGCTACTCCCGAGCGAGGGCGCCACCTAGAGGTGGCGCCCTCGGGGTGGACATGTAGCCCTCGATGGTGGTCCTCGGGGCCCGCCGAAGAGTGGCAACCATCTCGGATCCCGCGCCCACCTGTCGTCCACAGGGTGGATTCGGTCGAGAGATCGACTCCTTTTCCGGATACCGTCCGAATGTCGGTGGTGTGCTGTTCACTAGACGTATGAGCACCCACGGGACGGCACTTCGAGACGGGATCGCGACCGCGATCTCGGCCCTCGCCGAGCCCGTCGGCACGCTCGCACCCGCGCGGTTGTCGGCCTCCGAGTACATCGCCGCGCTGCGGGAGGTCGAGGACCTCGGTCGGCTCGTGGACGCCGCCCGCATCGCTCTGGCGGGTGAGGCGGAGAAGCGTACGCAGGGCCCCATCGACACGCTCGGCGCCCTCGGCTACGCGTCCGCGGTGGATGCCGTCGCGATGATCACGTCAGCGGCGGACCGGGACGCGAAGCGACGCATCCGCGTCGGCGAATCGTTGAACTCCGGGGTCTCGCTGACGGGTGCGGAGACGGGTTGCACGCACCCCGCGATCGCGGCGTCTGTGTTCGCGGGGAACCTCAGCATCGACGTCGCGACGATCCTCATCGACGCCCTCGATGGTGTCGGGAGTCGAGTCGACGACGCCGTCTTGCTGCAGGCAGAGGAGGCGCTCGTCGAGGTCGCCGCAGGTACCCCGGAGCACCCGCCGCTGCGAGCGGACCTCGTCCGCGGACAGGCGCAATTGTTCGTCGAAGTCCTCGACCCGGAGGGGGTCCTCCCGCGGGAAGAGGTCGCGCGGCGGAAGCGGCGGTTCACCATCGGACGCGAGACTCAGGACGGGCTCATCCCCGTGAATGGGTTGCTCACGCTCGAGGTCGGGGCGTCGCTGAAGCGCCTCATCGACGCACACGTTCGCAAGGTCTCCTTCTCCGACGACCCCGACTCGATGGTCGAACACGTCGACGACCGATTCCCGCACCAGAAACGCCACGACACCTTCGCCGACATCCTCAGCGCCGCGGCGCGTGTGAAGGATGCGCCCGAGCTGGCCGGGTCGGCCCCTGCGATCACCGTCGCGGTCACGCAGGCGGCGCTCGACTCCGGTGAGGGTGTCGGTGCGATCGACGGGTTGGACATTCCCCTCTCGGTCGAAGCGATCGGACGGCTCATCGACTCTCGCGGTATGCAACAGGTCACCTTCAATGGAAGTGGCCGGGTGCTGTCGCTGGGATCCGTGCAGCGGTGCTTCACACCGTCGCAGCGGCGGGCCATCAACGCTCGCGACGGAGGGTGCGTCATTCCGGGATGCACGACACCGGCTGGCTGGTGCGAGGTGCACCACGTGATCCCCTGGCGAGACGGCGGACCGACCCACACCGATAACGGGGTGCTCCTCTGTTGGGGCCACCATCAGATCATCGATTCGGGGCCGTGGGAGTTGTCCATGCCGGACGGAGTCCCGTATGTCCGTGGTCCAGGCCACTGGACATGGACCCACACCACCAAGAGCAGGACCAGACCGCCCTCCGCGTCCGCGGATGGGAATCCGTGAAGCCGAGAGCGTCTGTGGACGGGTGCGAGCCTAGGCGCCTGCCCCGTCGCGCCAGCGTGCCTCGGTGGTGCTGGCATGCCAGAAGGGACAGCGGCCCGGCCGGTGGCGGGACGAATCACGTCGGCGGACCCCCGGGTTCTCGATCCCGCTAGGACGTCGTGACGTGCAGGAAGTCCGTCCACTCGCCGGCCACGACCCAGTGGCCGTCGTCCTCGGCAGCAGCAGGGATGGCCACGAGGAAATTGCCCTCGACCGTCTCTCCTGAATCGATCTCGTCCGTCATGGCGAGATCGGTTCCGGGGGCGATGGCCATGACCTCACCGGTGCAGTAGAAGGTCTCATCGACCGTCGAGAAGCAGACGTAGACCTCTTCATACAGGTTTGCGACGTCCTCGCCGAGGTAGGTGATCTCCGCGGAGACGTACGCGTACTGGGCCGGATCGCCCGTGAGGTCCTGGATGACATCCGATGCACCGTTCCCGCGGAGGACCTCCTCCTCGGCGTCGTACGTCGCCTCCGTCAGGGTGATCTCCCACCGTGTCTCGCCGTTGCGAGTCACGACGATCGTCTCGCCGAGAGGGATGGGGTCGCCGACGGTCCCGGTCGGTCCATTGGGATCCGTCGTCCCGATCGTCTCGTCTTCGTACTCGTCGACGATGGCCGGGATGGAGGCGACCCCGCCGAACAGTCCGTTCGCCGCCGTGCTCGCGACTCCCGTGTAGACCGTCGCGAGCGCGACGGAGGCCGTGAGTGCCACGACGCTCACGATCGCGCCGGCGAGCGCGACGCCGCGCGACCGGCTCAACTGGAAGAGGGCGGCGATACCGAGCCCCGCTCCGGTGGCGGCGAACGCGGCGCTCGCGAGATTGACCACGGGGAGGGCGGCCCCGAGGGCCGCGAATCCGCCGAGGACGAGGGACGCGACCCCGAGGGAACGCGCGGGGCCGGGTCGGTCGGTCGCGTCGAACGGTGACGCGGGTCGAGCAGAAGCGGGCTGAAGCGGTGGGAGGTGAGGCGGAGCGAGGTGAGGCGGAGCGAGGTGAGGCGGAGCGAGGTGCGTTGGCGCGACACGAGGTGGGGCGATGTGCGCGGACGGTGCCGCAACGGCGGGGTACGCGCCCCACGTGGCCCAGGAGGAGGTCGGTGCCGGAGAGATCGGTGCCGCGGGCGGGAGGATGGGGGCGAATCCGGCGCCGGTCCTTGTGCTGGCGTTCGTGTTCGCAGCCGGTACCGTGGGCGACGATGCATCCGATGCGGCGAGCGGCACGACGGCGGTCGGGTCGGTAGCGGGCATTCGATGATCGTGGCGCACACCCGACTCGGCTCGCGCGTCCCTCTTTGAGGGTCACGTTCGCGGCAGGCACCGCTTCCGTGTAGGATGGCTCCTTGGCTGGGCGGACTCCTTTCGTCCATGCACGTGCGACAACCCCCATCAGAATCACTCGGGTGTTGAGTCGCGCCGACAAGAGATCTTGGGCGGAACACTCGTTCCGCGGTATCGACAGGAGATAACCAATGGCAGCAGTGTGCCAGGTGACCGGAGCCGTTCCCGGCTTCGGACACAACATTTCGCACTCGCACCGGCGCACCAAGCGTCGTTTCGACCCGAACGTTCAGAAGAAGACGTACTACGTGCCGTCCCTTCGTCGTAACGTCACCCTCACGTTGTCCGCCAAGGGCATCAAGGTCATCGACGCCCGTGGCATCGAAGCCGTCGTGAAGGACGTCCTCGCACGTGGGGAGAAGATCTAATGGCGAAGCAGCAGGACGTACGTCCGATCATCAAGCTCCGTTCGACGGCCGGCACGGGATACACCTACGTGACGAAGAAGAACCGTCGTAACGACCCCGACCGTCTCGTGCTCAAGAAGTACGACCCCGTCATCCGCAAGCACGTCGATTTCCGAGAGGAGCGCTAAACCATGGCCAAGAAGAGCATGATCGCCAAGAACAACCAGCGCAAGGTCATCGTGGAGCGGTACGCCGCGAAGCGTCTCGAGCTCAAGAAGACGCTCGTCGACCCCAACGCCACCGACGAGGCCCGCGAGGCCGCTCGTCTCGGACTGCAGAAGCTGCCGCGCAACGCGTCGCCGGTCCGTCTCCGCAACCGCGACGCGATCGATGGTCGCCCCCGTGGACACCTCTCGAAGTTCGGCATCTCGCGTGTGCGTTTCCGCGACATGGCGCACCGAGGCGAGCTGCCCGGCATCACCAAGTCGAGCTGGTAGTCACTACCCCCTCGCACGTACGACGGCCGGTCCCCGATGGGGGCCGGCCGTCGTCGTTCCCGGCCCCGCACGAGCGAGCGCCGGCTCCCCGGAGAGGGGGAGTTCTGCCCCTCTCCACTGTCGGACCCGGCTGTTAGCATCGCCTCATGCCCAGCACTCGAAGATTCAGGGGACTCGCGGTGCTCGCAGCCACGCTGCTCACCGCCGCCGGCCTCACGGCCTGCACCGTCACGGTCGATGGCGAAGCGGTCCCGGCCGACAGCGCTCCCGGGATCAACGTCGACGTCCTGGCCGCCGGCGAGTCCATCGACATCGACAGCGACCCGGGCGCCACCAACGACTTCTGGGACGACAACGCCTCGAACGCGAGTGCTCCGGCCTACGAGCCGCCGCCCGAGGGCGAAGAGGCGCTCACCGACAAGCCCACGGGTGTGCTCGTCGATCCCACGACGGGGCCTGTGGAAGACGTCGACCCCGAGAGCCTGCAGGACTCGGCGGCCGGCAACCCCTTCGCGTCCCCCGGCCTCTCCGGTCAGGTGCACGGCCGCCTCTACGGTGCGTTCGACGACCAGTCCGCCTACGTGTGCTCGGCCACGGTCGTGAACTCGGCGGGAAAGAACATCGTCGCAACGGCGGCGCACTGCGTCTACGACGCCTTCAGCAAGCGGTACGCCCAGAAGCTCCAGTTCGTCCCGGCGGATCGCAACCAGATGGAGGAGACGCCCTACGGCATCTGGTACGCGAACAAGATCTTCGCTCCGAAGGAGTTCATCGAACAGGCCGAGGCCGACGCGAGCGGCCGCACGGCGGGCAATGGCTGGTACTACGACTTCGCGTTCCTCACCATGGATGCGAACAGCGACGGGCAGCAGATCCAGGACGTGACCGGGGGCCAGGGAATCTCCTTCGGCGGCGAACTCAATGGCGTGCTCTCCATCGGCTACCCGGCGGCTCCCCCCTTCGACGGCATGTCGGAGCGCTACTGCTCCGCGAGCAACGTCGCCGACCGGTACACCAACGACTACGTCCTCAACTGCGACATGACGGGCGGATGCTCCGGCGGCGCCTGGCTCACGAAGTTCGACTCCACGACGGGCGCGGGCTACCTCATCGGATCGAATTCACGGGGCGGTGGCGGCAAGCTCCTGAGCGCCGCGCTCGGCGAAGTCGCCCTCGCTCTGTACAACCAGGCGGGGGGAGGGGCGTGAGGGGCCGCGCTCGCCTGCTCGCCGCAGGAGCTCTCGCGGTCGTCGTGGTCGCCGGGGTGAGCGGCTGTGCGACCGAGGAGGTCGACGGCGAGGCCCACGCCGACACGGCGGCCCGCCAGCAGTTCCTCGCGACCACCTTCGAGGAGCGGATGGCTGCCGCGACGGAGCAGTTCTCCAGTGGTTCCGACCTCGCCGGCCTCGAGTACGTCTCGATCCTCGGCGGTGCCGATGAATTCGATCTGACCCGCGAGGTGACCCTCGTGGGCGAGCCCGCGACCGTCGTGGTCCGCGAGAGCTCCAGCCGTGAGGGTGACACGATCGATCTGTATCACGAGGGCGGATCCGACACGGATTTCCTCCTCCTCGGATCGATGTTCTCCGAACTGAGTCCCACGCTGTGGACCGAGGTGCCCACGGTGATCGGCGCCGAGGACGACCCGTGCCTGCTCCCGGCCAGTCGCATCTTCTGCGGAGCGACCGCCGCCCTCGCGGCGGAGGAGGGCAACGAGGCACCGATCTATGACCTGTCCACCGATGACGCGGGCGTATCGCGCATCAGCGTGACGACATCCCTCGCGAACCTCGCGGCCCAGGCGGGCACGCTCGCGTTGCCGTCCGGTCTGGTCGACGCGGAGACCGTCGACGAGGGGTCGGTGGCCACGATCACCATCCAGAGCGATGCGGAGGGTGCGTTCACGGCCCTCGAGCTGTCGGCTCCCCTCGGCGGTGAGAGCGGTCGTCTCCTCGTCGGGTTCGAGTCGACCGGAGCGGTGGACGAGGACGAGGTCCCCGCGGCACCGTCGCCATTCGATGTCACGACGATCGACGCATCCGACGTCGACGCTTTCTACGAAGAGATCCAGAGGTTGAGAGATGAGTGACGGCCGCACCCCGACAGGATCCGGGAACGAGCAGGAGGCGTGGCAGCAGGCGCAGCGTGAGGCTCAGGCGCAGCGTGAGGCCCAGGCGCAGCGTGAGGCGCAGGCGCGTCAGTACCCAGCACCGCCAGCACCGCCAGCACCGCCCGCTCCGACGCCGTCGAGTGATGGCCGGGCGCCGACGACCGGACAGTCATCGCCGGGGCAGCAGAACCCGGCAGGACCTCCACCTGCCGCCGGACAGGCCTATCGTGGCCCGTCGCAGGCCCAGGTGGGCCCGTCGCAGGCCCAGGTGGGCCCGCCGCAGTCGGGTCAGCCGCAGGCCGCCCCGAATCAGTGGGCGCCGGGGAATCGCGCTCCCGAGCAGGGACAGCGACAGGGACCGTACAACCAGGGACAGCACAACCCGAGCCCGTACGGCCAGGGACAGCAGAACCCTGGCCAGCAGAATGCCAGCCCGTACGGTCAGGGCCAGCAGGGCTCGGGGCAGTACAACCCCGGTCAGTACAACGCCGGTCAGTACAACCCGGGTCAGCAGGGCCAGAACCAGGGCAAGGACCAGGGCCAGAACCAGCCACGTCAGGCTCAGCACCAGTCGGGTCAGGGTCAGTCGGGTCAGGGTCAGGGTCGGGGTCAGGGTCAGTCGGGTCAGGGTCAGTCCGGTCCAGGCCAGCAGGACCGGCCGCCGGCGTCGACGTATAGGCCCGCGACGTCCGCGGCGACCCCGGCCTCCCCGTCTCCTGCGTCGGCCGCTCCGGCATCAGCCGCATCGGCAGCGGCCCCATCGTCATCGACTCCCCAGCCGACGCAGCAGTACCCGCGGGCGACGGCCCCGACCGGCTCCACGGCCCCGACCGAGCGATTCGTTCCCACGCAGCAGGGCCCCTCGCAGCAGGGCCCCACGCAGCAGGGACCCACCCAGCAGGGCCCCGTGCAGCAGGGCCCCGGCTATCCAGTGCAGTATGCGGCAGGGCCGGGGCAGCAGCACTCGACCTCGTCCTATCCCACGACCACGCAGAGCACCTCGTCCTCTGGACAGCAGAACACCGAGGTGTTCTCCCCGTATGCGGCAGGCGGCGGACACCAGACCCCCGACCCGGCCGCGAAGAAGCGCCGATTCGCCTGGGGCACCGCGATTACCGCAGCCCTCGTCGGAGCGGCGGCCGCCACCGTCATCACCCTCGTGGTCAGCGGGCAGTTCGTGCGCCCCGTCTTCACGGGTGCCGCAGTGGAGGAGGGCGTGCAGTCGGTCCTCGAGGACGAGTTCGGTCTCGCCGACGTGCAGGACGTGACCTGCCCGGAGGAGCCGAGCGCGTCGGCCGGGGCGGAGTTCGCGTGCGGCTTCACGACCGGTGACCGGGAGTTCTCCGTCCAGATCCGCGTGCTCGACTCGGGCGGGCAGTACCTCGTGGGGGCGGTCTCGGCCGGCGATTGACGCTCGACGGGCCCTCCTCCGACGGCTGAGAGGGCCCGGATCCGGCCGACACGCCGACGTCGATCCTGACGCAAAGCGTGCAGTTCCGCGGAATCCCGGGGTTTTCTGTTACATTCGAGGCGGTCGAGAGACCGGCTGCCGGGCGTTCGCGTCGCGGTAGCGCTACAGGAGAAACCGACTGTACTTCGTAACAAAGTCCGAGGAGGACACTTCATGGCTGATAAGTCGCTTAACAAGACCGAGCTCGTTGCAAAGATCGCTTCGGAGTCGGGCCAGAGCCAGGCTGCGGTGAGCGGCGTTCTGGACGCTCTGTTCTCGGTTCTCGCTGACTCCGTCAGCAACGACGTCAAGGTCAGCATTCCGGGCTGGCTCGCCGTCGAGCGCACCTCGCGTGCCGCTCGCACGGGTCGCAACCCGCAGACGGGTGAGACGATCCAGATCGCGGCCGGCCACTCGGTCAAGGTCTCGGCGGGCTCGAAGCTCAAGGCTGCCGTCAAGTAGTCACCGAGCTCAACAGCTGCCGATGGGGCGGCCGACGCACTGCGTCGGCCGCCCCATCGCTGTCTCCGCCCCCGACCTCACATCCGCGAGGTGGCGCAATCTGTCGCCCCGGCGGGCCGGACGCGACAGAATGCGACACCGCACGAGCGCGCATCACGGACGATGCCCAGGCCGCACCGCGTACCCGTGAGAGGTGAATCGTGCGACGCGTATCCATCGTTGTCTCCGACCCGCCCCGTCGACCGTGAGGTGGCGCATCACGGACGATGCCCAGGCCGCACCGCGTACCCTTGAGAGGTGAATCGTGCGACGCGTATCCTCGGGCCCGCGGCCCTCGTGCTCGTCGGCACCCTCGCCCTCGTCGCGGCCCTCGTGGTCGGTGGCGGAGCCGACCCGCTCTCCGTCGGTGACGCGGGACCCGTGGCCCGGTGGGGCCTGCCGCTGTCCAAGATGTTCGTCAACCTCGGAGCCGCCGGTGTCATCGGCGCGATCGCGCTCGCCCTCTTCGCGCTGAGCCCCGAGCGCGACGAGTTCCCGAAGGTCCTCGATCTCGCGTCCGCGAGCGCCGCGATCCTCACGGTCGCGTCCGGGCTCACCGGTTTCTTCAGCTTTCTCGTCATCACCAACACGCCCTTCGCCCTCGACGACGACTTCGGCGTGCGGCTCGGGTTCTTCCTCACCGAGGTCGAGGCGGGACAGGCGTGGCTCATCACGACCCTGCTCGCCGCCACAGTGACGGTGCTGTGCTTCGCGGTCCGCAATCTCACCGCTCTCTTCTTCGTCGGCCTGCTCGCGGCCGCGAGCCTGCTGCCCATGGCGCAACAGGGTCACGCGGCCGGCAGTTCCGGACACGACGCCGCGATCACCGCCCTCGGACTGCACCTCCTCTTCGCCGCCGTGTGGCTCGGCGGACTCATCGCGATCGTCGTCGTGCGCCCCACCCTGGACGCGGGCCGCCTGCCCGTCGTGCTCGCCCGCTACTCCACACTCGCTCTCGTCTGCTTCATCGTCGTGGCGCTCTCCGGATACGCGAGCGCCGAGCTGCGCATCGGCAGCCTGGATCGACTCGCGACGCCGTACGGGCTGCTCGTTCTCGTGAAGGTCGCGGCACTCGTGATCCTCGGGCTCTTCGGGGCGTACTACCGCTCGATCATGCTGCGCCGCATGGCCGATTCGGGACGCGAGCGCAGTCGGTTCTGGTGGATCGCTGTCGCCGAGCTCGGCTTCATGGGGGTCGCCTCCGGAGTGGCCGCGGCCCTCGCGCGCACGGCGTCCCCGATCGGCGAGACGCTGCCGACCGTGCGCACACCCGCCGAGGTCCTCACGGACGAGCCGCTCCCTCCGCCGCTCGACCCCATCGGGTACCTCACGTCGTGGAACATCGACCTGCTGTGGGCGATCCTCTGCGCGTTCGGCATCTTCTTCTACGTGGCCGGCGTCGTGCGGCTGCGCCGCCGGGGTGACCACTGGTCGGTGCTGCGCACCGCCTCGTGGATCACGGGCATGCTCCTGCTCTTCTGGGTGACGAGCGGTGTCGTCAACGTCTACCAGCAGTACCTCTTCAGCATCCACATGCTCGGCCACATGCTCCTCGCGATGGCGGTGCCCATCCTCCTCGTGCCGGGTGCTCCCGTGACCCTCGCGATGCGGGCCATCCGCAAGCGCGGCGACGCGTCGCGTGGGGCGCGCGAGTGGATCCTCCTCGCGGTGCACTCGAAGTACGCGGGGGTCCTCTCCCACCCGGTGGTCGCGGCCGTGCTGTTCGCCGGATCGCTCTGGGTGTTCTACTTCACCCCGGTGTTCCGCTGGGCGATGACCGACCACATCGGCCACCAGTGGATGATCGTGCACTTCCTCGCGACGGGTTACCTCTTCGTGCAGGCGCTCATCGGCATCGATCCGGTGCCGCACCGCATCGCCTACCCGCTTCGCCTCTTCCTGCTGCTCGCGACCATGGCGTCGCACGCGTTCTTCGGCCTCACGATCATGTCGTCGCAGGGACTCTTCCTCGCCGATTGGTTCGGCGCGATGGGCCGCACGTGGGGGGCCACCCCGCTGCAGGACCAGGTGGTCGGGGGCGGCATCGCGTGGAGCATCGGGGAGATCCCCACCGTGATCCTCGCGATCGTCGTCGCGATCCAGTGGGGCCGCATGGACACGAAGGACCAGAAGCGGCTCGACCGGGCGGCGGACCGCGACGACGACGCGGAACTCAAGGAGTACAACGCGCGTCTCGAGGCGCTCGCGGGCCGCGACGTGCGGACGCCGACGGGCTGAGGGACTGACGCCGGGGCGGGATCGGGCGATGACACCGCATCGGTGATCGATCCGCGATGGGCTCGGCACGGCGGCCGAACCGGGTCCCGCACGGTCGATTAGGGTGGGCTCGGCACATGCCGAACCGAGGACAGAGAGGGAGGGTGCGCGTGACCACGGTCCCCCTCTCGGCGGAGCAGCAGGACGTCTTCGACATGATCGAGACGACGATGGATCACGTCTTCGTGACGGGGCGAGCGGGCACCGGGAAGTCGACGCTCCTCAATCACCTGTCGTGGAACACGTCGAAGCAGATCGTCATCGCCGCGCCCACGGGGGTCGCCGCTCTCAACGTCGGCGGCCAGACCATCCACTCGCTCTTCCGGCTGCCGATCGGTGTCATCGCGGATCACCCGATCGACCAGAATCCGCAGTTGCGCAAGCTCCTGAACGCGATCGAGACCCTCGTGATCGACGAGATCTCGATGGTCAACGCCGACCTCGTCGATGCGATGGACCGCAGTCTCCGCCAGGCGCGGCAGCGTCCCCTCGAGCCGTTCGGCGGTGTGCAGGTCGTGATGTTCGGCGACCCGTACCAGCTCGCCCCGGTGCCGGGGGACGGCGATGAGCGCGCCTACTTCGAGGACACCTACCGGTCGATGTGGTTCTTCGACGCCCGGGTGTGGCAGGAGACGGACCTGCGGATCGTCGAGCTGCGCGAGATCCACCGGCAGCACGACGAGGACTTCCGCTTCATGCTCAACGCGGTCCGGCACGGTCAGGTGACGGCGGAGATCGCGGGAGTGCTCAACGAGACGGGCGCCCGTCGACCGCCGGATGACGGCGTGATCACCCTCGCCTCTCGCAACGACGCCGTCACGCGCATCAACAGGGTCGCGCTCGAGAGACTGCCGGGCACGGCCCTCACCGCCGACGCCGAGGTGAGTGGCGACTTCGGCGGCCGCAACTTCCCTGCAGAGGAGGCGCTCGCGCTCAAGGTGGGTGCCCAGGTGATGTTCCTCCGCAACGACACGGCCGGCGAGGGCGGTATGCGGTGGGTGAACGGCACGATCGGCACCGTGACGCGCATCAAGGGGAACGTGCGAGTGGACGTCGACGGCGAGGAGTTCGACGTCGAGCCCGCCACGTGGGAGCGCTACCGTTACAGCTACTCGGCCACGACGAAGCAGCTGAAGCGCGACATCGTCGCCGAGTTCACGCAGTTCCCCCTGCGGCTCGCGTGGGCCGTGACGATCCACAAGAGCCAGGGCAAGACGTACGATCGCGCGATCGTCGACCTGGGCCAGCGGGCATTCAGCCCCGGCCAGACATACGTCGCGCTCTCGCGCCTCACGTCGCTCGACGGCCTGTACCTGTCGAGGCCGCTCCGACCGGCGGACATCATCGTGGATACGGACGTGCAGCGCTTCATGGCCGACGTCCGCCGCTCCCGGCCGCAGGCCTGACCCGACCTGATCCGCCGCCCGTGCGTCGAGACCGACGCGATCAGTGCCCGCCGTGCTCGTCGATCTCGAGGCCGGGGACCTCGTGCGAACCGTGCGGTACGGCGTACTGACCGGCCCACGTCCCCGACAGGGCGGGTGTCACGATGCCGGCCACGATCGCCGCGGACGCCGCGAGTGTCCCGATGAAGCGCCACGGGTGTTCGGCCGTGGGATCCACCGCCGGGTCGACCACCGCGCCGGTCGCGGGCGGCCCGGCGCGTGTCCCGGCCTCCCGCGACCGGCGCTGAGTCACGACGACGATCGCCGCGACCGAGACGCCGAGAGCCGAAGCGGCGGCCAGCGGCCCGATCGGCAGCGATGCGGCGGCCCCGAGGGCCAGGCTCGCCGCCCACACCGCGAGAGGCACGAGCACCACCCCGAGGAAGATCCGGGGTGCTGGCACTCGATCGGTCCGCAGCGTCGCGACGGCCCAGGCGAGCTCGGCCACCCCGATCGCGACGAAGACGACGAGGAGGGGGAGGGGCGCGCCCGCGCCGATAGCGAGGAGCACGAGCCCTGACCCCAGGGTCGCGATGGCTACGAGGACGCTCAGATTCTTCGACATGGCGACTCCGTCCTCTCCCTTCCTCGTCGTGCGCCGTGTCAGACGGTGCGCGTGCGGGTGTTCTTGTCGGCGCCGAGTCCTGCTCCGAGCAGCACGATCGCGCTACCGAGGTGCAGGAAGTGGTCAGCGGTGTTGAGGGCGAGGATGTTGAGGGCGGAGTCGACGATGAAGAAGCCGACGATGCCGAGCAGCAGGTACACGACGCCCACGACGGTGTTGACGGTCTTCGCCGCCGCCGTGCTGGACAGGCCCCCGATGAGCAGCGCGGCGCCGATCAGCAGGTGGGCGATGTTGTGCAGCGGGTTCACCTCGAAGATGCCGAGGAGCAGTCCGCCCTCGGTGTCGATGAAGCCGGCCTGGCCGCTCACGGTGAAGCCGAGCACTCCCACGAGCAGGTAGACGACGCCGAAGATGGTGGCGACGAGGCGGTTGACGGATGATCGCATGGCTGTTCCTCCTTGGTGCGCCGAGTCGCTCCCGACGGTCCTCACAGATGGACTGTGGGTTCGGAGGCGATCGATCGGCGGGTTGCATCGATCCTCCCAGCGCGCGTTCGGCGATCGCGTCCCCTTCACGGGCCCGGCCGCCGTGGGCTACCATGCCGCGGGCCGGCGGCGGCGGCGGCGGCGGCGGCGGCGGCGGCGGCGAAGCTTAGTCGGATCTAACGGTGCGGTCACGGTCGGGTCCATCGAGCCGGTCCGGTCGCCGACACGCCGGTAGAATCGCTCTTCAGGGCAAGTGGGGGAAGAGGAAACGTGCGTTTCGGATCTGGTGTCGGTCGTCGCCTTCTGGCGGTCTCGATCGCAACGTCCCTGCTCGCCCTCGCGGGATGCTCGTCGGAGGGGTCCGTCACCGTGGACCTGCCGACGCAGGCGGACACGGCGCTCCCGGACGACGTCTCGACGCGGATCGACGACGCCGTCACGCGTGCGATGGGTCTCGCGGCGTCTCCCGGTGCGATCGTCGGCGTGTGGGCACCCTGGTCCGGTTTCCATCTCGAGGCCTACGGCACCACCGAGGCGGGTGGTGACGAGCCCATGACGACCGACATGCACTTCCGAGCGGCGGCCACGACGAAGTCCATGACCTGCACGGTGCTGCTCGGTCTCGTCGACGACGGCCGCGTCGCCCTCGACGATCTCGTCTCCGACTACGTCGCCCTGCTGGGGGTCGACGGCATCACCCTCGGTCAGCTCTGCCAGAGCACATCGGGGGTGGGCGACTACCGCGGCACCTTCCAGGGCCAGTTCATCAGCAACCCCACGCGATCCTGGGCGGTCGAGGAACTCGTGACCGACGGGCTCGCGCGCTCGGGTGACGCCGCCCCCGGTACCGGCTACTCCCTGAACGACACCGGCTACGTCCTGCTCGGGATGGCGCTCGAGAACGCGGGCGACGCGTCGCTCCCGTCCCTCTACCAGGAGTACGTCTTCGGACCGATCGGGATGTCGGAGTCGAGGATGCCCAGCGCCTCGACGACGGAGCTCCCGGATCCGGCACCGCACGGGTACCAGGTGGTGGGGGGCGACTGCGCCTCCCCGAAGGACATCAGCGAGCTCTCCCCGTCGATGCTCGGTGCGGCGGGTGGTGCCGTGACCACGGCGGACGACCTGCGCCGCTTCACGCAGGCTTTCGCGACGGGCGCGCCCTTCTCCGACGCGACGGCCGAGAGGCAGTGGGGCACGGTGCCGCTCGGCGGCGACAGCCCCACCTGGCAGAGCTACGGCTACGGGGCGTTCCAGTTCGGGTCCATGCGCGGGCAGTTCGGCAGCATCCCCGGGTTCACGACGGCGGCCTTCAGCGACCCGACGAGTGGTCTCACCGTCGTGGTGATGTTCAACGCGTCCAATGCGGGCCCGCAGCTCGCGCAGTCCCTCGCCCTCGAGCTCGCGTCCTACGCGTCCACGGCCGCGGCGACGGGCGACAACACGGTGCCCGAGCCGTCCCTGCCCTGGTCCGCCGAGCAGATGCAGGAGCAGTCCGCCCGGGCGGCGGTCTGCCAGTAGGGGGTCGGCGCCGACCATGGCATTGAGCGTGTTCGACCTCTTCAGCGTCGGCATCGGCCCGTCGTCCTCCCACACGGTCGGACCGATGCGCGCGGCCCGACGGTTCGTCGTGGGTCTCGAGCGTGACGGCCTCCTGGAGCGCTGCGGACGCGTGCGCGTGGAGCTGTTCGGCTCGCTCGGTGCCACGGGCCACGGACACGGGTCCGAGAAGGCCGTGCTGCTCGGGCTCGAGGGGGAGGAACCCGAGACCGTCGAGACCCGGACGGCCGGAGCGCGAGCGGATCGGGTGCGCGCGGACGGAGCGATCACCCTCCTCGGCGGGCACCGCATCCCGTTCGGCGAGGACGATCTCATCATGCACCGTCGTCGCTCGCTCCCCGCGCACCCCAACGGGATGAGCTTCGCCGCATGGGACGGCGACGGGTCGCTCCTGCGGGAGCGGATCTTCTACTCCGTCGGGGGCGGCTTCGTCGTGGACGAGGTCGCGGTGGGAGCCGACCGTGTCGTCGTGCGCGACGGGGACGTGCCGAACCCCTTCACGACGGGGGTCGAGCTCCTCGGGCACTGCGGACGCACGGGACTGTCGATCAGCGACGTCATGCTCGCGAACGAACGCACCTGGCGCGACGAGGACGCGATCCGCAGCGGCCTGCTCTCGATCTGGCGCACGATGCAGGACTGCGTGATCGCCGGCTGCACCACGGAGGAGACCGTGCTGCCCGGCGGGCTCCGCGTCCCGCGACGCGCCCCCCGACTGTTCGGCCAGCTCACCGCCGAGGCCGTCGACGGCGAGCCGAACCCCACGGAGTGGGTCAACCTCTTCGCCCTCGCGGTGAACGAGGAGAACGCATCGGGTGGGCGCATCGTCACGGCGCCGACGAACGGGGCCGCGGGGATCGTGCCGGCCGTGCTGCACTTCTACACGCGCTTCGTGCGCGGCGCCGACGACGACGGAGTCGTCCGCTTCCTGCTCGCCGCGGCCGCCGTCGGCATCCTCTTCAAGGAGAACGCGTCGATCTCGGGCGCGGAGGTCGGGTGCCAGGGCGAGGTGGGTTCCGCGTGCTCGATGGCGGCCGGAGGGCTGTGCGAGGTCCTCGGCGGCACCCCGGCGCAGGTCGAGAACGCCGCGGAGATCGGGATCGAGCACCACCTCGGGCTCACGTGCGATCCGGTCGGCGGACTCGTCCAGATCCCGTGCATCGAGCGCAACGCGATCGCGAGCAACACCGCCGTCAACGCCGCGCGGATCGCGCTCCGCGGGGACGGCGTGCACACGGTGTCCCTCGACAAGGCCATCAAGACGATGCGCGAGACCGGGGCCGACATGAAGGTCAAGTACAAGGAGACCTCGCGCGGCGGGCTCGCCGTCAACGTGATCGAGTGCTGAGGGCGTCGCTCGCTCGGCGCTCGGACGGATGGCGGGAAATCGCTCCCGGCTGACGGCTCCTCGACGGTGCCGGGGGTGTGCGTCCGGATAGCGTTGCGGCCATGCCGATCGTCCCCGACACCAAGAACTGGACCTGGGTCCTCGACGAGCCGTGCCCCGAGTGCGGCTTCGACCCCGAGGGCCTGACGTTCCGAGACGTCCCCGACCGCCTTCGCACGAACGCCGCCGCATGGCCGGCGGTGCTCGCTCGGCCGGAGGTGCGCGAGCGCCCGGACGACGGGACCTGGTCCGCCCTCGAGTACGGTGCGCACGTGCGCGACGTCTTCCGGATCTTCGACGGCCGCTTCCGCCTCATGCTCGAGCGGGATGATCCGGCGTTCCCGAACTGGGACCAGGACGCGACGGCGATCGAGGAGGACTACGCCGCGCAGGATCCCGCGGTCGTGGCGGACGATCTCGTCGCGGCGGCCGAGCGGCTCACGGCAGCGCTCGACGTCATCCCCGACACCGCTCTCGAGCGCACGGCGCTCCGCGGTGACGGTTCGCGCTTCACCGTTTCGTCCCTCGCGCGGTACCTGCTCCACGACCCCGAGCACCACCTCCACGACGTCACGCGCTGAGTCCGCCGGGGGAGGCGATACCCTGGGGACGTGAGTGAGCAGAAGAAGACCCAGACGATGAAGCCGGAGACGGCCGCCAAGAAGCTCGGGATCTACCTGCCCGCCGCCCCGACCGAGTTCCAGGAGGGGCCGCTGACGCGCGACGACTTCGTCGAGCTGCAGGCGAACCCGCCGGAGTGGCTCGCGGAATTGCGCCGCACGGGCCCCCACCCGCGCACCGAGGTGGCGCGCAAGCTCGGCATCTCCAACTCCGGTCTCGCCCGGGCCGAGGCCCCCGACGTGCTCACGACCGCCGAGATCAAGGCTCTCCTCGAGGAGATGCCGGAGTGGCTCGTGACGGAGCGCGCGACGTTCGCCGCCGTCCGTGAGGAGGCCGCGCTCGCCGCCGAGAAGAAGGCGGAGAAGGCGGCCAAGGCTGAGAAGGCCGCGAAGGCCGCACGGAACTGACGACTCGCTGATCGACGAAATGGACGGTGCCGCCGGGGGATCCCGGCGGCACCGTCCATTTCTCCTCGAGTCAGAGCCTCGAGGACTCAGACGAGCCAGCGCTGCGCCCGCACGAGGGGCAGGCTCTTCCACCAGGCGCCGATTCCCCAGGTGTCGCCGGCCGAGACGGCCGCGATCACGATGAGGGCGAGCGCGTAGATGATGTGGTAGTCGACGAGAGGGTTGGTCGAGGCGGCGTTGGCCATGAAGGGCCACTCCGCGACGTACATCAGGACCATGATGAGGGAGCCGACGACGGCGCTCACGCGGAGGCCGATCCCCGCCATCACCGCGACGCCGATGCCGAGCATGCCGGCCATGAACAACCAGTCGGTGAGGGGTGTCGCGAGACTCGCGAACACGTCCTTGAACGGACCGACGACCCCCTCGCTCATGAGGAAGCCCTGTGCGGGGGCGCCTCCGTTGACCCAGGCCCGCTCGACGGGGGTCGAGAAGCCGAGACCGAATGTCTTGTCGAGGAACGCCCACAGGAAGATGAACCCCGTGGCGAGGCGGAGCACGGCGAGGCTGCGACGACCGGTGGCCGTCGTGACGATGCTCTTCTCGGTGGCGAGGGCCAGCGGTTCGAGCGGAGCGGTCCGAGGGGTGGTGCTCACTCGAGGGGCTGTGGCGGTCATGGTGTCGTTCCTTTCAGAGGTGAAGCGGTGGGGTGGTCGTTCTCGGTGATCCTCAGTCTTCCGAGCCGCTCCGCTCGGCCCTAGGGTCCAAGGTCCCGCGACGTCCAGCGGCGGTTCGCGCATCCATCCGGCGACGGAGGGCACGCTTGAGGGCGGCCCATTCGTCGTTGTCGACTCTCTTGCTCACGGCGTGATCCTCTCGTCACGTCCGACTCTGCGCCGTCCGTGGGAGCGGGACGAGGGCCTTTCGTCCCGTGGGATGCGGTGGGCCCAAAGTCCCTGTCGGCGCGCGCGAGAGAGGCCTAGCGTCGGCCTCATGACGATCAGTGAGATCCCCATCGACGCTCTCCCCGCCGACACGCTCGCAGCCGATACGGCGCTCGACGCCTGGCGCGGGTTCCCCCGCGGGCCCTGGACGGAACGCATCGACCTCCGCGACTTCATCCAGCGCACGTTCACGCCGTACGCCGGTGACGCCGCCTTCCTGAGGGGTGCGACCCCGCGAACGACGGCCGTATGGAATCGCGTCTCTGCCCTCTTCCCCGCCGAACGCGAGCGCGGCGTGCTCGACGTCGACGCCTCGACGCCCTCGACGATCACCTCCCACGCCCCCGGATACATCGACGAGGCCAACGAGATCATCGTCGGCCTCCAGACGGACGCGCCGCTGAAGCGCGCCATCATGCCCTTCGGTGGCTGGCGTCTCGTCGCGAACGCCCTCGAGACCTACGGTTACGAGGTGCCGGCCGATCTCGAGAAGATCTTCACGACGTATCGCAAGACGCACAACGACGGTGTCTTCGACGTGTACCCGCCGGCCGTGAAGCGGGCGCGCCACAGCCACCTCATCACCGGTCTGCCCGACGCCTACGGCCGCGGACGCATCATCGGCGACTACCGCCGGGTCGCGCTCTACGGAGTCGATCGACTCATCGAGGCGAAGCGAGAGGAGCGCGCCCGGCTCGACGAGCTGACCTCCTCCGAACACGTCATCCGCGACCGCGAGGAGAACGCCGAACAGATCCGCGCGCTCCGCGAGCTCATCGCGATGGCCGCGTCCTACGGTTTCGACGTCTCGAGGCCGGCCGCGAACGCGCGGGAGGCCGTGCAGTGGCTCTACTTCGCCTACCTCGGGGCGGTGAAGGAGCAGAACGGCGCCGCGATGTCGTTCGGACGGAACACGGCGTTCCTCGACGCCTACATCGAACGGGACGTCGCCGAGGGCTTCCTCGACGAGACCGAGGCGCAGGAGCTCATCGACGATCTCGTGATCAAGCTGCGCATCGTGCGCTTCCTCCGCACGCCGGAGTACGACGCCCTCTTCTCGGGCGACCCCACCTGGGTGACCGAGACCATCGGAGGGATCGGAGAGGACGGACGCCCCCTCGTCACCCGGACCGCCTTCCGGTTCCTGCAGACCCTCTACAACCTCGGACCCGCTCCGGAACCGAACCTCACCGTTCTCTGGTCGGATGCGCTCCCCGAGGGGTTCAAGACGTTCTGCGCTCGCGTGTCGATCGACACCTCGGCGATCCAGTACGAGTCCGACGCCCTCATCCGCGACAGCTGGGGCGACGACGCGGCGATCGCGTGCTGCGTCTCACCCATGCGCGTCGGGAAGCAGATGCAGTTCTTCGGAGCCCGCGTCAACATCGCGAAGGCGCTGCTCTACGCGGTCAACGGCGGGCGCGACGAACTGACCGGCGAACTCGTGGTCCCGGGGCGCGAGCCCCTCGCTGGCGACGTCCTCGACTACGACACCGTGTGGCCCGCCTACCTCGAGTTGCTCGAATGGCTCGCCGGCGTGTACATCGACGCGCTCAACTGCATCCATGTCATGCACGACAAGTACGCATACGAACGGCTCGAGATGGCGCTGCACGACGGGGAGGTCCTCCGCACCATGGCGTGCGGGATCGCCGGCCTGTCGGTGGTCGTCGACTCGCTGTCCGCCCTCCGCTACGCCCGCGTCACGGCGGTCCGCGACGACCGCGGACTCGTCGTCGACTACGCGGTAGAGGGGGACTTCCCCACCTTCGGGAACGACGACGATCGGGCCGACGACATCGCGGTCGAGGTGGTCGAACGCTTCATGGCGATGCTCAGGACCCACCCGACCTACCGCGATGCGGTGCACACCCAGTCGGTGCTCACGATCACGTCGAACGTCGTCTACGGCAAGACCACGGGCAACACGCCGGACGGTCGCCGCGCGGGTGCCCCGTTCGCCCCGGGAGCCAACCCCATGAACGGTCGAGACACGCACGGCATGCTCACGTCGGCGCTCAGCGTCGCGAAGCTGCCATACGAGTCCGCTCAGGACGGGATCTCCCTCACGACGACGGTGGTCCCGACCGGCCTCGGCCACACACCGGAGGAACGGGCGCACAACCTGGTGGGCCTGCTCGACGCCTACACGGGCGCGGGCGGTTACCACCTCAACGTCAACGTGCTCACACGCGAAACGCTCGAGGACGCGATGGCACACCCCGAGAACTACCCGCAGCTCACGATCCGGGTGTCGGGATACGCCGTGAACTTCGTCCGGCTCACACCGGAGCAGCAACGCGACGTCATCAGCCGCACCTTCCACGGCTCGGTCTAGGCGGACACCGTGACGACCAGGACTCGGATCCCCGTGGGCCTCGGAAGAGAGCCTGCTCGGTCACCGGAACTCGAGGCCCGGCGCACGGGCGACGCCGGGATCGTGCACTCGTGGGAACTCGTGACGGCCGTCGACGGCCCCGGAACGCGGATGACGCTCTTCCTCTCGGGCTGCCCGTTGCGCTGCCAGTACTGCCAGAACCCCGACACGTGGCACATGCGCGACGGCACGCACACGACCCTCGACACGATCGTCGAGCGCGTGGCGCGCTACCGGTCGGTGTTCGCGGCGACCGGGGGAGGTCTCACCATCTCGGGCGGCGAACCGCTCATGCAGCCGACGTTCGTGGAACGGATCTTCGCGGCGTGCCGCGCGATGGGGGTGCACACGGCGCTCGACACGTCGGGCAACCTCGGCGCGCGTGCCTCCGATGCGCTCCTCGACGACACGGACCTCGTGCTCCTCGACGTGAAGTCGGGGCTCGCGGAGACCTACTGGCAGGTGACGACGCGCGAGCTCGCGCCGACCGTCGCCTTCGGGGACCGCCTCTCGGCACGGGGGAATCGGATCTGGGTGCGTTTCGTGCTCGTGCCCGGCCTCACCGACGGCTTCGACAACGTCGAGGCGGTCGCGGAGATCGTCTCGCGCTGGCCGACGGTCGAGCGCGTCGAGGTGCTGCCGTTCCACCAGATGGGGTCGTCCAAGTGGGAGCGGCTCGGCGTGCCGTACACGCTCGCCGACACGAGGCCGCCGGACGATGCCCTCGTCGAGCGCGTGCGGGGACAGTTCCGGTCCCGGGGCCTCACCGTCTGGTGAGCCGCCCGGGCAAGGGCGTGGCCGCGGGCGCGGGGTCAGCCCTCGAGCTGTCGGACGATCGCCTCGGCCACGGCGGACGGTGCCTCACGGGGGATGAAGTGGCCGAGACCGTCGAGTTCGATCAGCCGCCGGCCGGCCGAGAACAGGGAGGCGTTCGTCCGGGCCGGCGGCAGGGTCTCACAGCCGTCCTCGGTCCCGATGAGGAAGGTCGTCGGCACGTCGATCGTCGGCCAGGTGTCCAGGAGCGCCTGCGTCTGCGCGTAGACCGACGAACCGGCGGCTTCGCCGGCCCCGTGGCGGTAGTAGTGCACGACCGTGTCGGCGAATTGGGGTGTGTCGACCGCGGTGAGGATGCGACTCATCTCGGCGCTCGGGAGCTCGAGTCGCGGCGACCAGTCGTCCCACGCCCAGCGGACGAGCGCCTGGGGATTCGCGCGGAAGGCATCGGCGCCCGCGGAGGTGCAGAGCCAGTAGCGATACCACGCGACGGACGCGTCGTGCAGCCGCTCGCGCGGGGTGAGGTCGGAACCGGGGCCGTACGCGGTGGAGATCGTCACGAGCCTGTCGACGAGCGCGGGAGAGATCGATGCGGCAGCGTGCGCGGCGCGCGCGCCCCAGTCGTGTCCGACGAGGACGACCGGGCCCACCTCGAGGGCCCGGATGAGGTCGAGCAGGTCCGTGGCCAGTGCGGCGACCTGCCCGGATCGAGCGAGCGGGTCGATGACACGGCTGCGGCCGACCCCGCGGAGAGTCGGCCGGATGACGCGCAGACCCTCCGGGAGCGCCGCCACGACGCCGTCCCAGGTCGAGGGTTCATCCGGGAATCCGTGGACGAGCACGACGGGGCGGCCGTCGGTCGGGCCCTCGTCGAGGTACTCCAGTTCGGCGTGCGGAGTGCGCATGATCGGCATCGGACTGCTCCTGACCGTGGGGAGAGGTGAGGGTGGGCTCAGACGAGGAGGACGGGACCACCGTATCGGGCGACCCGGACGTCATGGGTCGTGAGGGTCGCCCGTTCCCCGCGGGCATGCGCGACGAGGAGAGAACTCAGTAGGCGTCGGGGGTGGACGGGGCGGGGGATTCTCCCGCCGCCTCCGCGAGGATCGCGCGCGTTCCGGAGAGGCCGAGGCGCGTCGCGCCCGCATCGATCATGGCCTGCGCGTCGGCGAGGCTGCGGATGCCGCCGCTCGCCTTCACCTCGGCCGCGTCGCCGACGGTCTGCTTCATGAGACGCACGGCGTGCACGGTCGCTCCGCCGGCGGGGTGGAAGCCCGTGGAGGTCTTGACGAAGTCGGCGCCGGCGGCGACGGCCGCGCGGCAGGCTCCGACGATCTCGTCGTCGGTGAGCGCGGCGGACTCGATGATCACCTTGAGGATTCGCGGGGCCGGGATCGCGCCCCGGACGGAGGCGATGTCGGCCTCGACGAGGTCGAACCGGCCGGCCTTCGCCGCTCCGATGTCGATGACCATGTCGATCTCATCCGTGCCGCGCCCGACGGCCTCGATCGCCTCGGCGGTCTTGACGGCCGTCGTGTGCTTGCCCGAGGGGAAGCCGACGACGACGGCGACGGCCAGATCGGCGCCCGTCGGGATGTCGAGGGGCAGGAACGACGGAGACACGCAGACCGAGAATGCGCCGAGTTCGACGGCCTCGTCGATGTGGGCGGCGATGTCGGCCGCGGTCGTCTCGGGCTTCAGCAGGGTGTGGTCGACGATTCGCGCGAGGCGCGTGGACGGGGAGGTGAGCGTGGACATGGGGCCTTCCGGGCAGCGGTGGTGGGTGTGCCGCGACGCTGCGGAGGGTGACTCCCCATTTTACGGGGTGGGGCGTGTGTGACGGACGGTGACCTCCGGGGGTGACGGCGGAGGTGGGGCGCGGGAGGATGACTGCACCGACGCGCCGAAGCCGGCGCCCGATCGACGGAGGACTGGCGATGACCACGCGCAGGATCGAGACCACCCACGCCGGCAGCCTGCCGCGCACCCCGGAACTGATCGCCGCGAACGACGCGCGCCGCCTCGCGGACGACGGCTTCACGCTCGAGCGGACAGACGAGTTCGAGCGCCTGCTGACGGACGCCGTCGCGGACCTCGTGCGCCGGCAGCTCGATCTCGGAATCACGATCGTCGGCGACGGCGAATACGGCAAGGCCATGACGAGCGCCGTCGACTACGGCGCGTGGTGGTCGTACTCGTTCCAGCGGGTGGCGGGTCTCTCGGTGACGGGATCCGACATCTTCTCCCAGCAGCCCGTGCGCTCGGCTCCTGGCGACGTGCGGCTCACGAGCTTCCCCGACCGGCGCGACTGGACGATCTTCGCCGACGCCTACCAGGACCCGACGTCCGGCATCTCGACCGGGAACACGGCCACCGCGTTCCCGTCGACGACCGGCCCGCTCTCGTACGTGGGACACGAGGCGATCGCCTCCGACATCGCGAACCTGAAAGCGGCGCTCGCCGAGACCGGGGCGCAGGAGGGCTTCATCACCTCCCTCTCACCGGGCAGCGGCGCGCGCATCGCGAACGACCACTACGCCACCGACGAGGAGCACATCTGGGCGTGGGCCGACGTCCTCCGCGAGGAATACACCGCGATCCTCGACGCGGGACTGACCCTGCAGATCGACGACCCGTCGATCGCGGAGAACTGGGACCAGATCAACCCGGAGCCGAGCGTCGAAGACTACCGCGCCTTCACGCGCATCCGCGTGGAGGCGCTCAACTACGCGCTCCGCGACCTGCCCCAGGACCGCATCCGCTTCCATCTGTGTTGGGGATCGTGGCACGGCCCTCACACGACGGACATCGAGTTCCGCCACATCGCGGACCTCATGCTCGCGATCGACGCCGGCCAGTACTCGTTCGAAGCGGCCAACGTGCGTCACGCCCACGAGTGGAAGATCTGGCGGGACCTCGAACTCCCCGCCGGCAAGAAGATCCTGCCCGGTGTCGTCTCGCACGCGACGAACGTGGTGGAGCACCCGGAGCTCGTCGCCGACCGCATCGAGGCGTTCGCGTCGCTCGTCGGCGCCGAGAACGTCATCGCGTCCACCGACTGCGGGCTCGGCGGACGCATCCACCCGCAGATCGCCGTCGCGAAGCTCGCCTCCCTCGGCGAGGGAGCACGCCTCGCCTCGGAGCGGCTGTTCGGGTGACGCCGGATCATCTCGTCCCGGGCTGATCAGTCCGACACGTCCAGGTCCGATGTGTCGCTGGAGACCACGAGGCGTTCGCTCGCCGCGTCGATCCCGGCGATGAACACGACGGAGGGCGCGTGGGAGAGGACCCGGTGACACGTCGTGCCCAGAGGATTGAGCTCGGGGGACCGCGACCGTCCGAGGACGAGCAGCGAGGCGTCGCCGGCGAGCTCGACGAGTTTCTCGACGGGATCGCCGACGACGCCGCGGACCGCGATGGCGGTCGCGTCGTCCGCCGTGCGCGCGACGGCACGTTCGATGGCGGCGAGGACCCGGTCGGCACTCGACCCGCGGTGCGGAGAGCAGTGGACGAGCAGGAGCGGCTCGCCGAGGAGTGCGGCCTCCCGTCTCCCGGCCTCGATCAGGGTCTCGATGTCGGTGACCGTCTCGACGCCCACGACCACCCCCGAGCGGTGATCCCCGAGCCGCGGCGGGACCACGACGACGGAGCACCGGGCGGCCGCCGCGATCTGCACGCTGCGCGATCCGAGCACGCGGTCACCGCCGGGATGGCCGACGGGTGTGCCGACCACGAGGAGGTCTGCCGGCCCGACGGCGCGGGACAGCGCCCAGGACACCGGTCCGTGCACGACCTCGAGATCGATCGTCGTCTCGGGGGCCTCGGCGCGAGCGGTTTGGGCGACGGACGCGATCCTCTCGGAGGCCTCCCGCGTGACGGTTCGGGCGTAGTCGGCTCCCATGGACCCGGCCTCCTCCTCGACCACCGTCACGAGCCGGAGGGCGTCGCCGGTGCGGCGGGAACGATCGAGTGCCCAGGCGAGGGCGACGGACGACTCGACCGACGCGTCGACACCCACGCCGATGCACGTGGACGCCTCCGTCCTCGACGTGCGCGGTTTGGGCGTCTCGGTGGTTCGTGTGGTGGTCATCGGAGATCCTCCTCGATCGACAGTGACAGTGACGAGGCCCTGCGGCCGGTCGTCTTCAGGATGACCGGCCGGCCGCATCTCGCCCAGGGCCGAACGTCCCGTGGGTCGAACGGGTGATCGGCCAGTCCCTGTGGGTGCCGTGCTCGTCCTGGCGCCGGAGCGGGACCAAAGACTCTGTCCCATTCGCACCGCTCGGCGGATGATCGACGGAGGTGGGCGACGAGGCCCGTGCATTCGACGGAGGACGGGAAGACGATGAGCCGCGAAACGGGACAGGCAATGGAGGACGGGGCGGACGGGCCGCTCGTCGTCGGACACGACGGCTCATCGGGGGCGGATGCGGCTCTCGCCGCCGCACTCGACCTCGCGACGCATCTCGGTGCCCACGTCGAGGTGGTGCGCTCGTGGACGATCGACACCGCCCCGCCGGGGGCGATCTTCGTCGAGGGGTACGCGGCACCGCTCACGGACGTCGACGAGGTCGTGCGCGCTCGCCTCGAGAAGGACAGTGCGGCGATCGTGGCCCGGTATCCGGGCGTCGCCGTCTCGTACCGAGGTGTCCTCGGACACGCGGCAGAGGTGTTGCTGCGGTCCGCGCACCCGGCGCGGATGCTCATCGTCGGCTCGCGCGGTCGCGGCGGTTTCGCGTCGCTGCTCCTCGGGTCCGTGAGCGATCAATGCGTGCGGCACGCGGCATGCCCGGTGCTCGTCGTCCCCGCGGTCTCGAGCCCGCGTCAGGGCGTGCGGCGCTCCGCCCCGTAGACGGCGGCCTGGGTGCGGCGTTCCATCCCGAGCTTGTCGAGCAGGGACGACACGTAGTTCTTGACCGTCTTCTCCGCGAGGCCCAGCTGTTCGCCGATCTGGCGGTTCGTCAGCCCGTCGGCGATGTGGTCGAGCACCTGCCGTTCGCGGAGGGACAGGGCGATTTCGATCCGGTCGGGCGGGGGAGCCGCCTCCGTGACGATCGAGCGCCTCACGTGCGGATCGATGAGCTTGAGTCCAGCGGCCACGGCGCGGATGCTCTCGACGAGCTTCGCCCCGCGGATGTCCTTCAGCACGTAACCCGCTGCTCCGGCCAGGGCCGCGGCGAACATCGCGTCGTCGTCGTCGTACGCGGTGAGGATGAGGCAGTGCACCTCTGGGTGGGCCGAGCGGATGTCGCGGCACACGTCGATGCCGCTGCCATCGGGCAGGCGCACGTCGATGACGGCGACGTCGGGGATGGTCGCGGCGATGCGCGCTCGGGCCTCCCTGGCGGTCGACGCCTCCCCGATCACCTCGAGATCGGGTTCCCGTCCGAGGAGGCCGGCGACCCCCTGCCGCACCACTTCGTGATCGTCGATGAGGAATACCGTCGTCATGCGCGTCTCCCGGATGAAGTGGTGAGTGGGACGAACCACTCGAGGATGGATCCGCTCGGCTCCCGCGGGCCGAGGCTCGCGCCGCCGCCCCAGCGGGCGGCGCGCTCGGCGAGATTCGCGGTGCCGCTGCGCCGCGACGCCCCCGCCGGTCCCCGGCCGTCGTCCTCCACGAGGACGAGCAGCCGGTCGGGCTCCGCGGTGACGCTCACGGTGGCCGAGGCCGCGTGGGCGTGCCTCGCCACGTTCGCGAGTCCCTCCGAGACGACGGCGAGCAGATCGTCGATCATGTCCTCCGGCACCGTCGAGTCGATCGGGCCGGTGAGGAGGAGCCGGGCGGACGGACCGCCGGTGTGGTCGTGCCCCGTCACGACGTCCATGATGCGGTGCTTGACCGACTCCCGCGGACGCCGCGACGTCAGGGCGAAGATCGCGGTGCGGATCGATCCGATCGCGTCGTCGAGGGCCGTGACCTGCTCGTCGATCCGCTCGCGGACCCGATCGTCGTCGATCTCGGACCCGACGGCCTGCAGGCTGAGGCCCGCGCCGAAGAGGCGCTGGATGACGTGATCGTGCAGGTCGCGCGCGATCCGGCCGCGGTCCTGCAGCACCGAGAGCTTCTCCCGCGCGGCGCGACCCTGCTCGAGGGAGAGCGCGATCGCGCACTGGTCGGCGAAGTCCGAGGCGAGCTCGAGGTCGGAGTCCGAGAAGCGGGGGCGTCCGGCGGAGCGGGAAATCGTGAGGGTGCCGATCGTCGTGTCATCGGCGTGCAGAGGGATCACCATGCTCGGCCCGAGCAGGACGGTGACGCCCGGCTCGTTCGTCGAGACCGCACCGAGGTCGTCGAGGCGGAGGGGGGCTCCCGAGTCGAGCGCGCGAGCGGAGACGCTGCCCTCCCGCGGGAACACGAGGGTGCGGAACCGGTCGCCGTCCACGCCGCCGACGGTGTCGACCACGAGCAGGTCGTCGCGGTGGGGGAGCACGACGCACACGACCTCGGCGTCGGCGAGCTGCGCGGTCGTCTCCGCGATGGTCGAGAGGGCGTCGTCGCGACCGCCGGAGAGGAGGGACGCCGCGATCTGGGCGGAGGCCGCGCTCCACTGCTGCCGCCGCCGGGTCTCCTGGAAGAGCCGGGCGTTGTCGATCGCGACGCCCGCCGTGGCCGCGAGGCCGATGAGCAGCTCCTGGTCCTCCTCGGAGAACCCGCCATCCGTGTGCTCCGTCAAATAGATGTTGCCGAAGACCTCGTCGCGCACACGGATGGGGACCCCGAGGAAGCTGTCCATGGGCGGATGCCCCTCGGGGAAACCGCTCGAGCGGCTGTCACCGGAGAGGTGCTCGAGGCGGATGGGGCGCGGGTCGTCGATGAGAGCGCCGAGGAGGCCGCGGCCGTGCGGGTAGTGGCCGATGACGTCGGGGAGATCGGGCTCGCCGCCCACGTGGATGAACCGCTCGAGCCCGCCCTCCGGGCTGATGACGCCGAGGGCGCCGTACCGGGCGTGCACGAGGTCGACGGCTGCCTCCACGATCGTGCGGAGGACGCGCTCGAGGTCGAGTTCGTCCACCATCGCGCGATTCGCGGTGATGAGGGCCCGCAGCCGTTCCTGTGACTGGAGCACGCGCTCGGCCCACTCCGTGCGATCGGGGGATGTCGCGCCGTCTGTGGAGGCTGCGAAGCCGGGGGAGTCGGAGGGCTCCGCGGAGTCCCTGTCGCGCGATTCGTGCACGTCGTCGCCTCCGAGCCGTCGTGTCTCCCGCGATCGGTCACGGCGGGGACTCCCCCAGTATGGTCCGTCCGCCCTCCGCTGTCCGCTCGTACTCAGGGTCGGTGATCCCTCGGTCCGGACGTGACGTCGCCTCCGGGAGGCGGCAACCGCGGGATGTGCACGGGCTTGCGGTCGATGGAGGGCACCTCGTCGTCCGAGGACACCGGCGTCGAGACGGTCCGCGCGTCGCGGAAGCGGCGGCCCGAGATCGACGTCGGCACGAGGCGCACGACGATGGATTTGTCACCGGCCTGCGCGGGTGCGATCTCGTCGAGCGGGGCGTCGTCGAGCAGGCGCACGGCGGACGCCGCGGCCCGCATGACGACGCTCCAGCGGAACGCGCCGTCCCAGCCGTCGGCCTCGAACGCGACCGTCGGTGTGCGCACGACGCCGCTGAGCTTCGACCCCGGGTCCGTCCGGAAGTAGAGGTGACCGGACCGGACCACGTGATTCACGGGGAAGACGTCGGGTGCACCGTCGGTGCCCTCCATGGCCAGGCGTCCCAGGTCGGCCCGCTCCAGCAGGCGCCAGCATTCGGCCGTCGTCAGGTGCTCGATCGTGTCGGTGATGCTCTCGTCGTCGCGGCTCATGATCGAATCCTCACCGGGTCGGCCCGCCGATCCCAGGGCCGAACGTCCCGTCGTACCGGCTAGCGCAGAGCGGAGGGGGACGGAACGGCGCCCACGACGACCGTCGCGACACCGAGGTTCAACAGCACGTCGTGGGTCACCCGGCCGATCGATGAGGGGTGGGCGTCCCCCTGCGAGCGTCCGACCACGAGGAGCGCGGCGCGCGTCGAGGCGCGGATGAGTGCCTGGGCGGGGTCGCCGTGCACGATGCGGGACCGCACGCGGAGGTCGGGGTCGAGGTCCGCGACGCGTCGACGGGCGCGGGCCACGGCGGCGGACGCGTCAGCGTCCTCCGTTCCGCTACGGAACCGCCCGAGGGTGCGGGTCGACGGCACGCACCGGACGAGGATCAGCTCCTGCGCCTCCGCGCGGGCGTGGCGCACGCCGAACTCGAGGGCCGTCCGACCGTCGGGGGACTCGTCGACGCCCACGACCACACCGGCGCGTACCGGATCGCCCGTCGGCGGGACGACGACGACGGGAGCGGCCGCCGCCGCGGCGAGCTGGAGTGACCGCGAGCCGAAGGACGCACCGCGGAGGAAGCCGGTCTTGTGCGATCCGACGACGATCTGCCGCGCGGCGGGGTAGCCGTCGACGAGGGACCACACCGGATCCCCGTCCGTGACGTCCGTGTCGATGGTCACTCCGGGAGCGGCGCTCGCCGCGATCCCGCGCTCGGTCTCGAGCAGGGCGCGAGCGTCGCGCAGGGCGGAGTCGTCCGGCCCGTCGCCGACTCCCGTCCGGCTCCCGTCGAGGACGTGCACGATGAGCAACCGGCTGCGGGAGCGCTCCGCTCGCGCAGCGGCCCACCGCAGTGCCGCGTGCGAGGGCTGGGAGCCGTCGACACCGACGACGATCGTGTTGTCGTCCACCGCGGGCCTCCGTCCGTCCGGAGTCGCGCGCACCCACCGGTGCGGTCTGCTCGTCCTCTTCCAGTCTCCGTCCGGGACGGGTCCGAGGCGAGGGACCTTCGTCCCGCGGTGGCCCGACGGCGTCATCGCGCGGCGGCCAGACGCCGGGACCATTCGGCCAGGGGGAAAGCATCGGTGAGGAGAGCGGCGAGGGCGAGACGCCGGAACGCGGAGTCCCCGGAACCATGTGGGAGCGAGTCCCCGTCGGGGATCCCGACGGCCACCCCGTCGACGGACACGAGGTGGCCGAGTTCGGCGTCGGGGTCCCCGGCGAGCGCGGCCCCCGTCACGATCGAGATGCGCTCGGTGCCGAACCGGTCGACGAGCAGGCGCACGGCTGTGCGCGTGAGCGGTGCGGCGCCGACGGGGAACGACACGAGCGTGCGATTCCCGCCACGATGCTCGCGGCGACGGCCTCCACCACGTGCCGGCGCGCCGCGAGAGGGGAGACGCACAGCACCACGACGCCGAGGGGCGAGCGGTCGGTCGCCCGTTCCGAACGACGGGGGCGGCGGGCGACGATACACACGGGGCCGTCGGGGCCCGGGGCGATCGCGGGAAGGGTGATCGATCGGGAACCGGCCGATGGAGAGCCGGCCGAGGCGAAGTGGGGGTCGAGCAGGGAGTGCACCACTGGTCCTTTCGTGGGAACCCCTGAAGTCTTCCCAGGGGCCACAGACGCGACCAGGGACCTTGGTCCTGCGGGCCCACGACGGTTCTGGGCCTACCACCCGCGCGGGAGGGCTGACAATGGGGAGGCGGGCGTTCCGCCCGGTCGTAGCGTGGAGACGCATCACCCCGAGTACGACCGACGAACGCGACAGAGGGAGACACCATGACCACCGATCAGTACACCTTCGACGACCCGACCACGCGCTACCCCTCGATCACCCCCTCCTCGAACGAGGACCAGCCGGAGCCCGGCCTCGACGCCCAGCTCGGCCCGCAGGCCGACCTCGGCGAGCTCACCTACCGGGGCACCGGTCGGCTCGCGGGACGCCGCGCCATCGTCACGGGCGGGGATTCCGGCATCGGAGCCGCCACCGCGATCGCCTTCGCGCGTGAAGGCGCCGACGTCCTCATCTCCTATCTGCCCGAGGAGGAGGAGGATGCGCAGCGCATCGTCGGCCTCATCGAGGACGCCGGCCGGAAGGCCGTCGCAGCTCCCGGCGATCTCCGTGATCCCGCCTACTGCCAGGACATCGTGACGCAGGCCGTCGAGGCCTTCGGCGGCCTCGACATCCTCGTGAACAACGCGGGCAAGCAGGTCGCGCAGGAGTCCCTCGAGGACATCGACGACGACCAGCTGATCGACACCTTCGACACGAACATCCTCGCGATGTTCCGGATCACGCGCGCGGCCCTCGCCCACATGCCCGCCGGTTCCACCATCATCAACACGACGTCGGTGCAGGCGTACACGCCGTCCCCGACCCTCGTGGACTACGCCTCGACGAAGGCCGCCATCAACAACTTCACGAAGGGGCTCGCGCAGCAGCTCGCGCCGAAGGGCATCCGCGTGAACGCCGTCGCGCCGGGCCCGATCTGGACGCCGCTGCAGGTGTCCGACGGGCAGCCCAAGGAGGACCTGCCCGAGTTCGGCAAGGGTATGCCCCTCGGCCGGGCCGGCCAGCCCGCCGAGCTCGCCCCGGCATACGTGTTCCTCGCGTCCGCTGAGTCGAGCTACGTGGTCGGCGAGACCCTCAACGTCAACGGCGGGGCTCCGACGCCGTGAGTGGTGATTCCCCGGCACCACCCGGACACGCGCGGCGGGCCATCGGGCCGCCGCGCGTGTCGGTCGTCATCCCCGTGAAGGACGACGCCGACCACCTCCGGGTGTGCCTCGCTGCGCTCGCCGCGCAGACCGTTGCGCCGTTCGAGGTCATCGTGGTGGACAACGCGAGCGTCGACGACAGTGCGGCGGTCGCCGCCGCCGGCGGGGCGAGCGTCGTGTTCGAGCCGCACCCGGGCATCGCGGCGGCGGCGAGTACGGGCTACGACGCGGCCCTCGGCGACATCATCGCCCGGATCGACGCCGATTCGGAACCGCCGGCGGGGTGGATCGAACGCATCGTCGCGGACCTCGCCGACCCCGAGGTGCACGCGGTGACCGGTCCCGGCACGTTCCCCGACCTGAGCGGCCCGGCGGTGCACCTGGCCCGCTACCTCTACATGGAGGCGTATTTCCTGCTCGTGGGCAGCGCGCTCGCCCACTGGCCGCTCTTCGGATCGAACTTCGCGATGCGCGCGTCCGCCTGGCGCGCGGTGCGGTGCGCGGTGCGGCGCGACGACCCCGAGGTGCACGACGACATGGACCTCAGCGTCGTACTCGGGCGGCACCACCGGATCCGACTGGACCGCGAACTGACCATGCCGATCTCCGCCCGGCCGTTCTCGGGTCTCGCCTCGATGTGGACGCGCAACCGTCGCGCCTTCCACACGCTGCGGGTCGGCGGCCGGGATGCCTCGCCCGTGCGCCGCTGGCGCGCGCGCATCCGCGGGCGTTGGCCCGTCGCGCTTCCCTCCGCCGACTGACCGCGATCCGAGCGAACTGGTACGTCAGGAGGACGCGCGATCACCCCCTGGCCTCCTAGGCTG
Organism: Labedella endophytica; assembly: GCF_003990045.1. Taxonomy (GTDB): domain Bacteria; phylum Actinomycetota; class Actinomycetes; order Actinomycetales; family Microbacteriaceae; genus Labedella; species Labedella endophytica. Next base: position 331,406 of record NZ_RZGZ01000001.1, read on the forward strand.
GCTCCGCGCGACCGTGCCTGCTCGATGGGCTCCGCCGCGCGGGAGGACCTGGACGATGGACACCGCTCTATTGCTCGACCGCCTGAAGGGCTGGCGCTTCACGACCGACGTCGTGACGGCGATGGTCGTGACGCTGCTCGGGCTCTTCCCGCCGTTCGACGTGGAGACGGCGAGCATCCCCGTCGCGATCCTGGCCTTCGTCACGATCGCGCTGCGCAGCGTGACCCCCGGCACGGCGCTGATCGCGGCGTGGGCGATGGCGCTCTCCCAGATGTTCGTCAACGAGCGGCCGGGATTCGCTGCGATCGCGATCCTGCTCGTGCTGTACTCCGCCGCGCGGCACGGGTCCCGGGTCGAACTCGTCGCCTCGGGCGCCTCGGCCCTCGTCGGCGGGCTCGTCGCGACCGACTACCTCGTGCAGTCCGGCACCCGCTACCTCATCTTCGCGATGGGCATCCCGCTCGCCGCCGCCATCGCCCCCGTCGGGGTGCTCGCCGCGTCCTGGCTCGCCGGTTTCGCCGTGCGGTCGTTCCGCTCGCAGCGCCACGAATCCGAGCGACGGGTCCTCGCCGAGGACCGCACCGAGCGGGCGCTCGGCGTCGCGGAGGCGGAGAAGCTGCGCGCGGACATGGCGCGCGACGTGCACGACATCGTGGGTCACTCCCTCGCCGTGATCATCGCCCAGGCCGACTCGGTGCAGTTCCTCGACGACACGGCCCGCATCCGCTCGGTGTCCGCGACGATCGCCGACACCGCCCGCCGCTCGCTCCACGAGGTGCGGGAGGTGCTGAGCGGCATGACCCCGCAGGGGGCCGACGACGAACCGGCGGATCTCGACACGCTCGTCGAGCAGATCCGCGCGGCCGGGGTCACGGTCGAGCGCTCCGTGCGGGGCGCGCACCGCCCGCTCGATGCGTCGGGCTCCGTGATCGTGCGCCGCGTCGCGCAGGAGATGCTGACGAACGCACTCCGCCACGGCGACCCGGGAGCAACGATCCACGTGCGCGAGGTGTGGCGTTCCGGCGACGTCGTGCTCGAGGTGGAGAACGCGGCGACGCCGGTCGCGCCGGGTGCGGACACGGCGTCCGGGTCCGGTTCGGGGATCTCCGGGATGCGCGCCCGCGTCGAGGCGATCGGCGGGAGTGTCGAGGCCGAGGGTGTCGACGGCGTGTTCACCGCTCGGGCGCGCGTGCCCCTCGCGAGCCCGGTCGCCGGACCTCTGACGGGACCTTCCACCGGGCCCGTCCGGCACGGGGCGCCCGCGACCACGATCGCTCCGGCCGCGCCGCCGCGTGAGCCCGTCACCCCGTCGATCGACCGGACGGTGAGTGCGCCGTGATCCGCATCGTGCTCGTCGACGACCAGGAGCTCTTCCGTGGCGGCGTCCGGGTCGCCCTCGACGCCCAGACCGACATGGAGGTCGTGGGGGAGGCCGGCGACGGTGCCGCGGCCCTCGCCGTCATCGACGAGACCCGCCCCGACGTCGTGCTCCTCGACATCCGGATGCCCGTCATGGACGGGGTCGAGACGGTACGGGCGCTCTTCGACGGCGGCCGCTCGTCGCTCGAACAGGCCGCGCTCCCGCGCGTGATCGTGCTCACGACCTTCGCCCTCGATCGTGCCGCTGCCACGGCCATCCGCCACGGCGCGAGCGGATTCGTCCTGAAGGACGCGACCCCCGCGTTCCTCACGGCCGCGATCCGGGCGGTACACGCGGGTAACACGGTGCTCGCGGCCGACGAACTGGGTGAGCTGTTCGCCACGGACGTGCTCGCCGCACCCCCGCCCCCGCCGCCTCCCGCCTTCCGCGAGCTGAGCACGCGCGAGCAGGCGGTGTTCCGACTCGTCGCCCGCGGCCTGTCGAACGCGGAGATCGCCGAGCGCGAGTTCGTGAGCGAGTCGACGGTGAAGACGCAGGTCAGCAGCATCCTCGCGAAGCTCACACTCCGCGACCGCGTTCAGATCGTGGTCTTCGCCCACGACCACCGCCTGGTCGGTTGAGGGTTCCCGGGTACCGCTAGAGAGACGCGCCGCAGCGGTAGACCTCGGCGGCGAGGGTGTCGACCGCGTCGCGCGCGGTCGTCGTGGCGGCGCCCGGCTCCAGGTCCTCCGCCCAGATGGTGAACGCGACCGTCGATCCGTCGGCGGCCTCGGCGATGCCCGCGAGGCCGGACATACCCGTGAGGGTTCCGGACTTCGCCCGGAGGTGCCCCGCGGCGTCGGCGGTCTCACCCGAGAAGCGACCGTCCTCCGCGAGCGTGCCGCTCTGCCCGGCCACCGCGAGGCCGTCGTCCACGATGGCGAGGTCGCCGGCACCGCGCGCGACCTCGACGAGCAGCTCGGACAGGGCGCCGGCGGGGACCGCGTTCTCCGAGCTCAGCCCCGAGCCGTCCGCGAGCACGAGACCGTCGGTCGACAGCCCCAGACGGTCGAGGGCCGCCGTCGTGCCCGCCTGAACGGCCGAGAAATCGTTGCCCGTCCCCTCGTCGACCGCCACGAGTCGGGCGAGCGATTCCGCGAGGGTGTTGTCCGAGTGGGTCAGGAGGTGCGCGACGAGCTCGCGCACGGGGGCGGAGCGCACGATGCCCAGTTCGGCGGCGTCGGAGGGGGCCTCGACGAGGGGGCCGACGGACACGTCCTTCCCGAGGAGCTTCGCGAACGCCTGCGCGGCACGATCGACGGCGGCCTCGCCGCGGCGCGAGTACGCGTTCGTCGGGTCGTCGCGATCGCCGTCCACCATGACGGCCGTGATGTTCGACACCGAGCCGGAGGTGCGCGCCGACTCGGGCCAGCTGTCGAGCCACGGGGACCCGCCGAAGAGGCTCGCATCGACGTCGAGGCGCACGATGGGCTCGTCGCGCAGCCGCGGATCGGCGGCGCGCGCGTCGAGGACCTGCGCGGCGAGCTCGTCCAGGTGGGGCGCGCCCGGGTAGACGCCGTCCTGCCCGCTCGGGAGGCGGCTGAGCGTCGGGTCGCCTCCGCCCACGAGCACGACCGTGCCCGGGTCGTCGCCCTGCACGACGCGCGTCTGAAGGGTGGTGTCTGGCCCGAGCGACGTCACGGCGGCCGCCGCGGTGAGGAGCTTCATGGTGCTGCCGGTGGGGGCCGGGTCCTCGCTCCGGACCTCGCGCACGGGTTCCCCCGACTCGACGTCGCGCACGTCGAGGTGCAGCGTGCCCTCGGTCCAGCCGTCGATGACGGCCCCGCCCGCGCAGTCCTCCGGGGGGCCGGCGAACAGCTCGATCGGGGCGCCGTCGCCGCGTGCGTCGGCATCGTCGCCCGCGCCCGGACCGAACGACGAGATCGCCCCGACCACGACGGCGCCGAGGATCGCGGTGCCGACGAGCAGCGTGACGGCGCGGCGCCGCCGCCGCTTGATGGTCGGTCGCCGCTTCGCTGTCCGCGCTCGGGTGCTCATACGACGACCATACGGATCGGACGCCGTCCGGGGCGTCCGCCGCGAGGACCAACGCCTCCCGCCGCGAGGACGAATCGGATGCCGGACCCGATCAGCCCTTCACCGCGCCCGACGTGAGGCCCTGCACGATGTACTTGCTCGCGAAGGCGAACATGACCATCGTGGGGATGATCGTTAGCACCGCAGCGGCCGACATCGAACCCCAGTCGATGTTGTAGCTCGTGATGAAGCCGTTGAGCGCCGTCGGCACCGTCTTGTTCGCATCCGACGTCAGCAGCGTCACCGAGAGGAACAGCTCGTTCCAGCAGCTCACGAAGTTGAAGATGAAGGCTGCGACGATACCCGGGGTCATGACGGGCACGAGAACGCGGAAGAGCGCGCCGATGCGGCTGCAGCCGTCGATCATCGCGGCCTCTTCGAGTGCGTCCGGCACGTTCTCGAAGAACCCGCGCAGCATGATCGTCGAGAACGGGATGCACATCGCGATGTACACGAGGGTGAGCCCGCTGCGCTCGTTCACGAGTCCCAGGTTCACCATGAGCTGGTAGAGGGGGCCGAGGGCGATGAAACCGGGGATCATCTGCGTCACGAGGAACGCCATGAGAACGGCGCCCTTCGCCTTGAACTCGAACCGGGCGATCACGTATCCCGACAGGAGCGAGATGAGCGTCACGCACGTCGCGGCGGAGACCGACACGATGATGCTGTTCGTCAGGTAGGTCCCGAAGTTCGACACCCGGAAGAGCGTGATGAAGTTCTCGAGCGAGAACGACTGCGGCCAGTACTCCACGGGGAACGCGTAGATGTCGCTGCGCGGCTTCACCGCGGTGATGACGATCCAGTAGAGGGGGAAGAGCGTGATGACGAGCCAGAGACCGAGCGCGACGAAGCGCACGACCTTGCCCGAGAGGGACTGCGACGTGATCATCGGTACGCCTCCTTCTTCTCCCGCGTCGCGAGGAGGTAGAACACGGCGAAGATCGCGAGCACGAGCATGACGATGAGTCCGAGAGCGCTCGCACGCCCGTACTCGCCCTGCTGCGTGATCTCGATCATGTAGCTCGTGACGATGTGGGTGCGCCCTCCCGGTCCTCCGGCGGTCATGCCGAAGATGAGGTCGGGGAAGTTGAAGATCCAGATGGTCCGGAGGAGGACGGTGAGCGCGAGGGTCGTGCGGATGTACGGCACGGTCACGTTCCAGAAGACGCGCACCTTCCCGGCGCCGTCGAGCGCCGCGGCCTCGTAGAGCTCGTCCGGCACCGACTGGAGGGCCGCGAGGATCATGATCGCGAAGAACGTCACGCCGTACCAGATGTTCGCGATGATCACGGCGGGCATCGCGAGCGCGGGCGACGCGAGCCACGGCAGCGGACTCTCGACGAGCCCGCTGCGCAGGAGGAGGTCGTTGATCACCCCGAACTCGCTGTTGAACATCCAGCGGAACAGCACTCCGATGAGGAAGCCCGAGATCGCCCACGGGAAGAACACGAGCGCCTGGTAGAGGCCGCGGAAGCGGAACTTCCGGCGCATCCACAGCGCGAGAGCGAAGCCGATCACGAACTGCGGGACGATCGAGCCGACCACCCACACGATCGTGTTCATGACGGTCCCGTAGAACAGGGGGTCCGCGAGGATCGTGCGGAAGTTGTCGAGGCCAGACCAGGGCTGGTCCGCGACGTTGTAGATCGTCCACGTGCGGAATGCGCCCAGGCTGCCGACGAGCATGGGGTAGTAGGTGAACACGGCGACGGCGATGAAGGCCGGGGCCAGGAAGGCGCCGATAGTGAGGGCGCGTCGGCGGGTGAACGCCCGGCGGTTGGAGCGTCCGCCGGGCGGGTCCGCCGGGGCGGCGGGCTCTGCGGCCCGCCGCCCCGGTGCGGTTGTCGTCACGGCGTCATTCCTCCGAGGCGTACTTCTCGGACCAGTAGGTGTCCCACTCGGCGAGCAGTTCCTCGCTCGTCATCTCACCGAGGAGCACGGACTGCAGCTCTCGATCCGACTTCTCCTGCCACTCCTGCCACCAGGACACGGAGCGCGGCTGGATGACGTTCATGTAGGTGTCGGGGTCCTCGTTCATCGCGACGTAGGTCGCCCACGGTCCCTCGCTGAAGAAGGGGTCGTCCTCGGCGCTCGTCAGGATCGGCACGAGCGAGTTGCCCTTCGCGAACGTCAGCGGCGCTTCGCCCGTCGAGAGGTACTCGATGAGGGCCACGGCCTCCTCCTTGTGCTCGCTGCTCTCCGCGACTCCCCAACCGGCGGACGCGAGGGGCTGGGCTGCCTTGCCGGACGGGCCGACGAGGAGCGGGGTCGTGCTCCACTGGTCCTCCTCGAGGGTGGAGTCGTCGCGGATCGTCGCGATCACCTCCGGGTCCTGGAGCAGGAACGCGGTGGAGCCGGACGCGAAGCCCTGCACCATCTCGGGGTAGCCCCAGGCGATCGACGAGGGCGGCGACCCGTTGGTGAAGAGATCCAGGTAGTCGTCCATCGCGTCCTGCGCTTCGTCGGTCGCGAAGACGGAGGAGCCGTCGGCGAGGAGGAAGGCGTTCTCCGGGTCGATCTCGTCGGCCGCGTAGGCGGTGATGATGGCGACGGCGTTCGACGATCCGTTGGTCCCGCCGCGGAAGGCGTAGCCGTACGTGTTCGCGGAGGGGTCGTTGATGGCGGAGGCCATCTCGATCATCTCGTCCCAGCTCTTCGGCGGCCCGTCGAAGCCGGCTTCCTCGATGAGATCGGTGCGGTAGAAGAGGCTGAGCCCGTAGAAGCCGTAGGGGATGAGGTAGGTCGGGCCCTCCTGGTTGGCGAACGCCGCGGCGTTCGGGGTGAGGGCGTCCCAGCCTTCCCAATCGGCCAGGTCGTCGTTCATGTCGTAGAGCCAGTCGTTGGAGGTGAACGGTCCGACGGTGGAGTCCTGGACCTCCAGGACGTCGACACCGTTCCCGGCCTGCAACATCTGCTGCACGGTCGTGAGTGCCTGCTCGGTCGGGGGAGAGACGAGCTCGACGGTGACGCCCGGGTTCTCCTCCTCGAAGCCGGCGATGAGTTCCTGGAGGATCTCCTGCCTGGCGGGGTTCGTCAGGGTTTCGACCATCTGCAGGGTGACGTCTCCGTCGTCACCGGTCGAGCCGGAACAACCGGTGAGGGCGAGGGCGCCGGCGGCCATCATGGCCACGAACGACGCTGAGCGGTGCTTCATGTTTCCTCCGTGCTGTCGAGAGTGCGGTGGGGTGGTGCAGGTGGGGTGGGTCGGGGTGGGGGGTCAGGAGAGGTTCGCGGCCGCGGTGGGGAGGGCTGCGAGCGGAGCGGCCTCGTCGGCGATGCGATCCGCATGGAGGCGCGCGAGGGCGGGCACCCCCGTCTCCACGAAGCGGGCGTAGTCGTCCGCCGTGTTGTAGAGGTGGGCGGAGAGGCGGAGGAAGCCGCGGCCCCGCCACGACGTCGTCGCGGTCTGGAAGCCCAGGGATCGGAGCACGCGGTGGAGGACGTGGGCGTCCTCGGGTGTGACGACGACACCGGTCGGCAGCTCGACGAGGCGGAGCGCCGGTGCGTGGACCGGCATGTCCACGCGAGCCCGGACACCGGTCGCGTCCTCGAGGGCCGTCGCGATGAGGGACTCAGCGTGGGCGGAGAGTGCGGAGACGTAGGTGCGCATGCGGTCCCAGCCGAACTCGTCCTCGATGGTCCGAAGCGCGTGGGGGGCGGCGAGGATCGCCGTCAGGTCGACGGTGCCCTGGGTGTCGAAGCGTCGGGGGAACGGGTCGGGGGCTCCCCAGGAATCGATGAGGGGGTTCAGTGCGTCCGCGTCGACGCGCGGCGAGACGACGAGGGCCGCGGTGCCGGAGGGGGCGCACGCCCACTTGTGCAGGTTCCCGATCCAGTAGTCGGCGTCGATGTCCGCCGCGGGGCTCTCGTAGAGGCCAGGGGCGTGCGCGGCGTCCACGAGGACGGGGACGCCGATGGCGCGCAGCCGACGGGTGAGGGCGGCCACGGGGAAGACGCGCGCGGTGGCCGAGGCGATCTGGTCGACGATCACGAGCGCCGTGCGATCGGACACGGCGGCGTCGATCGCCTCGACGACCTCGTCGTCGGTCGCATCGAGGTCGATCGGGACCATCCGGACGGTGCCGTCGACGCGGCGCACGGCGCGCTCAGCCGCCATCTTCACCGCTCCGTAGATGTGGTCGGTCACGACGATCTCGGCCCCGGGGGCGAGATCGAGGGACTGCAGCACGACCGTGACACCGGCGCTCGCGTTGGGGACGATCGCCGTGAGCTCGGGGGAGGTGCGCAGGAACGCGGCGATGCTCTCGCGTGCCTCTCCCACGCGAAGGGGAGCCGTGGCGAACCACGCGCCGGGGCCGTCGTTCTGGAGGGCGATGAGCGACAGATGGTGCTCGATCGTGGCGGTGGGAACCGCGCCGTAGGAGCCGTGGTTCAGGTGGATCGCCTCGCGCGACAGGCTCCACGAATCCCGCGCCGGTCGACCGTCGTGGTCGAGGACCGGAGCCGGAGCCGGTGGGTGATCGAGCGCGAGGGACATGAGGCCGCCTTCCGTAAGTCATCTGATCTCTCGAGCTCGATCGAGCTTACGGATACGGTAGCCACGCCCCTGTTCGTTGTAAATAGGCTTATGTTTTCGGCATGTAAAAGGTTCTGTCGACCGGACGGATATCGAGTCATCAGATGAGTTGGCTGCGGAGCCGAACCCCTACGATGTGAACACACGGGAAAGGGCGCGCATGACGGTGATGGTGACGGCCCTCAACGGCCTGCGGCAGATGATCTCCTCTGGTGAGCTCCGGCCCGGGCAGCGGTTCCCGCCGGAGGCCGACCTGTGCGCACGGCTCGACGTGTCACGCAGTTCGCTGCGGGAGGCCGTGCGCGTGCTCGACACCCTCGGCGTCATCGAGGTGCGACACGGGTCGGGGACCTACGTCTCGCGGCTCGATCCGGCGGACGTGATCCGGGGATTCTCGCTCACCGTCGACCTGCTCCCGCTCGACGGGCTCCTGCAGCTCTTCGAGATCCGGCGTGTGCTCGAGGGCAATGCGGCGGCGCAAGCGGCGGCCCGCGCGCCGGAGGAGCTCATCGACCGGCTCTCCGCTCTGTGCGACGAGATGGAGGCGAGCGACGACGTCGCCGCGATGTCCGCTCTCGACGACGAGTTCCACGAGGCGATCTGCGTGGCCGCCGGCAACCCCACGGTCACGTCGCTCATCGGGGTGTTCCGCTCGCGTGGGCGGCACTACAAGATCTTCGACTCGGACCCGTCCGCACCCGTCAAACGCACGAGCGACGAGGGGCACCGTGCGATCGTGGAGGCGATCGCGCGTCGCGACCCGGCGGCGGCGACCGCCGCGGCCGCCTCCCACGTGGCCCGCACGGAGTTCTGGCTCTCGACCCTCCAACCCGCCCCCGACAACTGACCCGCGCACCGCAACCCACCCCCCTCGCGCCCTCGCCCCGCCCCGCCCGCCCTTTCGCGTCTCATGAAGTGAGGCGTTCGAGCGCGTTCGCGCCGCTCTGCCGCCGCAAACACGCTCAAACGCAACACCTGACGGGTGCTGGGGGGGGGGGGGGGGGGGGCGTCAGGGGTGGAGGGTGGGGTCGGGGAAGAGGGTTTCGACGGAGGGCTTGTTCCGTCGGGTCCGCGCCCAGACGACGAAGCCGAAGAGCGTGAACGCCCCGTAGAAGACGTACATGAATCCGGACGCGTAGTAGCCGGCACCGAAGAGCAGCGGCACGCCGACGAGATCGACGGCGACCCAGATGAGCCAGAATTCCACCCAGCCCTTCGCCATGCCGTAGGTGGCCAGGAGGGAGCCGACGAAGATCCACGCGTCCGCCCACACGGGCTCGTAGGAGCCGAGCGCGCGGAAGATCGGGGTGAGGAGGGCGGTCCCGCCCACGAGCGCGATGACGAGGAACACGCGGTTGCGCCATCCGGCCCAACGCGGCTCCACGGCCGTTCCGCCGTCGCGGCTCGCCGTGCGCCAGCGGTACCAGCCGTAGATCGAGACGGCGATGAACATGATCTGCCGTCCCGCCTGGCCGAGCAGGTTCACGGGATTCGGCGTGCCGAAGACCGCGCCGAGGAACACGGTCAGCAGGAGCACGTTGCCCACGATGCCGACAGGCCACGCCCACACCTTGCGGCGCATGCCGCCGAGCGCACTGAGCAGACCGAAGACGTTGCCGACGATCTCGCGCCACAGGATGGTCTGGTCGCCGATGCGCAGTTGCGCGTCGAACAGCCACAGTATGAACTCCACGCCACTCCCAACCACGGAACCCCCGCTATCCTTCCGCACCCCCTCCTCTCCACCTAAAAATCCCCTCCGTGCTCGAGGAGTCGGGCACAGAGGGGATGTTCAGGAGGGGGAGAGGGCGGGTCAGGAGGCGGTGACTCCGTGGAAGCGGAGCGTCACGAGGTGGAACGGTCGGAGGGAGAGTGACACCGGGCCGGCGCCGTCCGAGGACGACACGAGGGCCGTGGGCTCCACGTCGCGCTCCAGGAGGTCCGTCTCCGTGACGCTCGCGAAGGCGAAGCCGGCCGTCAGCGACGCCCGCGCCTTCGACCCGCGCGCCTCGTAGAGACGCACGATCACGTCGCCGCTGCCGTCCTCCGCGAGCTTCACGGCCTCGACCACGACGGCCGGGTCGTCGACGGTGAGGAGGGGAGCGATGTCCGCGCCGCCCGTCACGGCGCGCGGCGGCACGTTGAGGCGGTAGCCCTCCGCGGCGGCTTCGAGCACGTCGGCGCCCACACGGATCGCGGTCCGGAGCACGTGGCGCCCCTGGTCAGCGTGCGGGTCCGGGAACGTCGGCGCGCGCAGCAGCGATTCGCGCACGAGCGTCGTGGTGCCGCCGTCTCCACCCCGGTCGGCGTCACGCGTCGAGCGCGTGATGTCGTGACCGTACGTGGAGTCGTTGGCCACGGCCACGCCGTAGCCGGGCTCGCCCACGTGCACCCAGCGGTGCGCGCTCGTCTCGAAGCGCGCGGCGTCCCACGACGTGTTCACGTGCGTGGGCCGGTGGATGTGGCCGAACTGGATCTCGCTCGACGCGCGCTCCGCGTGCACGTCGAGAGGGAAGGCGAGCTTCAGGAGCTTCTGCCGCTCGTGCCAGTCGATCGTCGTCGTGAGGTCGAGCGTCGGGCGCCCGGCCGTGAGCGTGAACTCCTGGACGAAGGTGCTCTCCCCGCGCGATCGCGTGATGCGCACCGTCGCAGCGGCGTCGTCCTCCGACACGACCTCGATCGAGTCGAAAGCGCGGATCGCGGTGCCGTGGCGCTGGTAGTGCACGTCGATGTCCCACGCGTCCCACTGGGCGGGGGTGTCGCGGTAGATCCACAGCTCGCCCGCGCGCTCGCCGGGGGCGACGAGCTCGCGCTCCGCCCGCAGATCGTAGAGGGAGGACACGAGGCCGTCGGCGTCGATCACCACGCGGACGAGCCCGTTCTCGAGCGCGATCGTGTCGCCCGAGCGATCGACGCGCACGGCGCTCGTCCCTGACGAGGAGACGACGGCGACGGAGCCGCCGAGAGCGGACACTCCGTCGACCGCGTAGGGCCCGGCGTTCGCGAGCAGGGCGCGGTCGCCGGCTCCGGCGAGCGCCGCGAGCGAGCGCTCGATGATGCCCTCGAGCACTCCGGCGACGCGCTCGTACTGCTCCTCGGCCACCTGGTAGACCCAGGCGATCGACGAGCCGGGGAGGATGTCGTGGAACTGGTTGAGCAGCACCGTGTGCCACGCGTCCTCGAGCTCCGCGGTCGGGTACTCGGCCCCGGCGCGGATCGTCGCGGCCGTGGCCCAGAGCTCGGCCTCGCGGAGCAGGTGCTCGCTGCGGCGGTTGCCGCGCTTCGTGCGCGCCTGCGACGTGTAGGTACCGCGGTGGAACTCGAGGTACAGCTCGCCCGACCAGACGGGCGGCTTCGGCAGCTCGGCTTCGGCGCGCTCGAAGAAGTCCACGGGGCTCGCCATCTCCACGGTGGGGGAGCCTTCGAGGCTCCGCGTGCGCTCGGCCGCCGCGACCATCTCGCGCGTGGGTCCTCCGCCGCCGTCGCCGTAGCCGAAGGGCACGAGGGAGGTGTTCGCCTCGCCCTTCTCCTTGTACTGGCGCTGGGCGCGGTGCAGGTCCTCCGCGGACAGGGTCGCGTTGTACGAGTCGACGGGCGGGAAGTGCGTGAAGACGCGCGTGCCGTCGATGCCCTCCCAGTGGAAGGTGTGGTGCGGCATGACGTTGGTCTCGTTCCACGACGGCTTCTGCGTGAGGAAATAGCGGGAGCCGGACGCGCGCACGACCTGCGGCATCGCCGCGGAGTAGCCGAAGGAGTCGGGCAGCCACACCTCGGGGGTGTCGATGCCGAACTCGCGGAGGAAGAAGCCCTTCCCGGTGACGAACTGGCGCGCCATGGCCTCGCCGCCCGGCAGGTTCGTGTCGGATTCCACCCACATGCCGCCGACGGGCACGAAACGGCCCTCGAGGACGCGGGCCTTGATGCGCGTGAAGAGCTCGGGGTAGAACTCCTTCATCCACGCGAACTGCTGCGCGGACGAGCAGGCGAAGAAGAACTCGTCGTTCTCGTCCATGAGGGCGAGCACGTTGGAGAAGGTGCGGGCGCACTTGCGGATCGTCTCGCGCACGGGCCACAGCCACGCCGAGTCGATGTGCGCGTGGCCGACCGCGATGAGGCGGTGGGCCGAAGCGTAGGCGGGCGAGGCGAGCAGCGGCGCGAGCGCCTCGCGGCCGGCCGGCGCGGTGCCCGCGACGTCGTCGGGCTCGACGGCGTCGATCGCGCGCTCGAGCCCGCGCAGGATCTCGGCGCGACGCGGCAGCTCCTCGCCGAGCTCACGCCAGAGCCCGTCGAGCGTCCAGATGTCCTGCGCGAGCTCCCACACGGCGATGTCGCGGAGTCCGATGTCCATGACACGGGTGCGGTAGAGCGGCTCGTCGCCCGAGGTGGCGAGGTCGCCGAGCTCGGTCGGCGCGTAGATCGACTCGCCCTGCACGTCGGGGTTCGACGCGGCCTCGACGTAGAGGTCGATCGTGTCGCCCGGGCGCACGGAGAGGGGCACGGCGTTGTTGAACGGCTCGACGGCCTTGACGATGTTCCCGTCGGTGTCCCACACGAGCCCCTCGGCCTGGAACCCGGGGTGGCCCTTCACGAATCCGAGGTCGAGCACGATCTCGATCGCGGTGCCCTCGGTCGTCCAGTCCGCCGGCACCGTGCCGGTGAGGTGGAACCACGTCGTGCCCCACGGCCGGCTCCACTCCTCGCCGACGGTGAACGGGCGGAACTCCTGCGTCACAGCCTCCGCGTACGGCACGGGTTCGCCGGGCACGTCCCACGCGGTCACCGTGAGCGGCTCGCGCTCGCGGTAGATCGCGGGGGTGATGCGCTCGGAGAGGAAGCGGCGGATGCGGAGGTCGACGAAGCTGGTGGGTTCTGGCATGGGTGGATTCCTTCTGGTCGAGGCGAGGCGGACGGCGTCCGAGGACGTCGGCCGTCGCGCCGCGTGGGACGTGGAGCGGGTCGATGGAGCGGTCGGTGGGGAGGTGGGCGCGAGCCGGGCGTCAGCCCTTGACCGCGCCGGCGAGCGCGAACGAGCCGCCGCCGAGGCGGGACACGAGCACGTAGAGCGCGAGCACGGGTACGGAGTAGAGCAGGGAGAACGCGGCGAGCTGCCCGTAGGCGACGGAGCCGTACTGGCCGAAGAACGAGAAGATGCTGACCGCGGCCGGCAGCTTCTCGGGGGACAGCAGCAGCACGAACGGGATGAAGAAGTTCCCCCACGTCTGGATGAACACAAAGATGAACACCACGGCGATGCCGGGCCGCATGAGCGGCACGACGATCGCGCTGAGGGTCCGCATCGCGGACGCCCCGTCGGTCCAGGCCGCCTCTTCGAGGGAGATCGGCACGGAGTCCATGAAGTTCTTCATCATCCAGATCGCCATCGGCAGCGAGGTCGCCGCGAGGAACAGGATCGTCCCGCCGATGTTGTCGATGAGGTTGAACGCCACGAAGAGTGCGTAGACGGGCACCATCATGGCCGTGATCGGCAGGCAGGTCCCGAAGAGCACGCCGTAGAGGAACGGCTTGTTGATCCGCATCGAGTACCGCGAGAGCGGGTACGCGGCGAGGATCGCCGCGAGCACGGTCACGATCGCGCAGCCCGCCGACAGGATGAAGCTGTTCGTCAGGGGGATGAGCGACGTCTCGGGCGTGAGCACCGCGATGAAGTTGTCGAAGGACGGAGCCTCCGGCCACTTCACCGAGAGGCTCGCGCTCTGGTCGAGCGAGGCGAGCACGAGCCACACGAGCGGAAGGAGGAAGATCACGCCGATGACGATGAGCACGATGCTGGCGAACCACTTCATCGCCCGGCCGCGCGGTGCGGCCATGCTGCGCTCGGCCTTCCGGTCGGCCGTCGTGATGGAGCGTGTGGTCTGGGGCGGGCCCGCGAGGGCGCGGTCGGCTGCAGTGGTCTTGGCCATGATCAGTCCACCTCCGGCTTGAGGGCGCGGATGTACAGGACGCCGAAGACCGCGCCGACGAGCAGCAGGATCGTCGCGATCGCCGTGCCGAAGCCGAGCTCGCCGAAGCGGAAGGCCTCCTGGTAGGCGAGGAGCGGGAGCGTCGTCGAGTCGGTGCCGGGACCGCCGCCCGTCATCACGAAGATGAGAGCGAAGACCGACAGGGTCTGGAGCGTCGTGAGCATGAGGTTGGTCGAGATGCTCCGACGGATCATCGGCACGGTCACGAGGATGAACCGCTGCCAGCCGCGAGCGCCGTCCATCTCCGCCGCCTCTGTGATCTCCGGCGGCACGTCGTTGAGGGCCGCCGTGTAGACGAGCATCGAGAACGCGGTTCCGCGCCAGATGTTGGCGAGGATCACGCACAGCATCGGGAAGACGTAGAGCCAGTTGACCCCGGGGATCCCGAGGCCCGTGAGCATCGAGTTGAGGGTTCCGCCGTCGTTGAAGAAGGCGTAGGCCGCGAAGGATGCGACGATCTCGGGCAGCACCCACGCCGTGACGACGATCGTCCCGACGATCGCGCGGACCGCCTTGTGGGACGACTGCATGAGCACGGCGAGACCGAGCCCGAGGCAGTTCTGGCCGATGAGGGCCGACGCCACGAGGAAGACGAGTGTCAGGAGCACCGACTTCGGGAAGTCCGGGTCGGCGAAGAGATCCGCGTAGTTCTGGAGGCCGATGAATTCGGCGTTCGCGGCGGACGCCCCGCTCAGGGACGAGTCGGTGAGGGACCCGTAGAGCGAGGAGATGACGGGACCGAGCAGGAAGACGCCGAGCAGGACGACCGCGGGCAGCAGCGGGGCGCTGCGCAGCAGGGTGCGCCCGGGGCGCCGCTTCTTCTGCGCCGGTCGCGCGGCCCCGGGCGCACGGGGTGCGCCCAGGGCCGTGGGAGCGGTGGTCGACATCAGTCGGACGCCGCCATCGTGTTCTCCTCACCGACGATGCCGATGACCGCCTGGTCGTAGGTGGCCGCGGCCTCCTCCGGGGTCTGCTGGCCCGTCATGACGGACTCCATCACCACGGTGATCTCGGCGGAGATCTTCGAGTAGTCAGAGTTCGCGGGGCGGAAGTGCGTGTCCGCGACGAGCTCCGAGAAGAAGCCGAACGTGGGGTTCGCGTCGGTGTACTCGGGGTCCTCGGCCACGTCGGTGCGCACGGCCACCTGGCTCGCGGCGATGTCGTAGCTGAGGGAGTTGTCCTTGCTCAGCGCGGTGCTGATGAAGTCCCAGGCCGCGTCCTTGTTCTCCGAGCCGGCGCCCATCGCGAGGGTCCAGCCGCCCGACATGCTCGTGCGTCCCGGGTCCTGACCGTCCTGCGTCGGCATCGGGGCGACCTGCATCACGTCGGACCACTCGGGCCACGGCGCGGAGCCGGACTCGATCCACGTTCCGCTGGCCCACGATCCGTCGAGGCTCATCGCGAGCTCGCCGCCCGGGATCCACTCGCTGTTGATCGTCGTGCCGATGTTCTTGTCGAGCGCCTGCTGCGGTGTCGGGCCGAGACCGCCCTGGTAGATGTCCTCGATGAAGCCGAGGGAGTCCTCGAAGCCCTGCGAGCCGAGGATCCACTTCTGCTCGTCGGAGTCGAAGAGCTCGTCGTCGGTGCCGGAGAGCAGCATCTGGAAGCCCTGCATCGAGGCGCCTTCCGACTGCCCCTTTCCGGAGTAGATGTTGAAGGGGATCGTGTCGGGGCTCGACGACTTGATGGTCTCGGCGGTCTCGAGGACGTCGTCCCACGTCTCGGGGACCCACGGGACCTCGACGCCGGCGTCCGCGAGGATGTCGGCGTTGTACCAGATGGCACGGGTGTCGGTGCCCATCGGGATGCCGTAGATCTTGCCGTCGTCGCCGGCTCCGGCCTGGCGGGCGTTCTCCGGGAACTGTTCCCAGTCCTCCCAGTCGGCGATGTAGTCGTCGAGGGGGGCGAGGTAGCCGGCTTCGACGTCCGTCTTCACCATGAACGTGTCCTCGTACATCACGTCGGGCGCGGTCGAGGCGGAACGGTTCATGAGGGCGAGCTTCGCGAAGTAGTCGGCCTCCTGGGCCTCGATCGGGACGAGCTCGACCGTCATGCCCTCGTTGGCGGCCTCGAACTCCTCCTTGACCTGCTTCATGTGGGCGTCCATCTGGGTGAACTGCCCGAACTTCTGGTACGCGACCTTGAGGGTGTTGGCGTCGCCGCCGGCGTCACCGCCGGCACAGGCGGTGAGGGCGAGAACGGAGGCGGCGGCGATGCCGATGACTCCGAGATAGCGCTGTTTCATGGTGCTCCTTCGCTCCACGACCGTTCTGTGGCAGCGTGGCGACTTCGCCACGGCCAGCGGCCTCGGTATATGTAAATCGATTGGAGTAACTCATGTCAAGACATTCACCGAACCGTTATCGGTTGGGGGACATTTCCCAGCTCACCCGCTCCGGTCGCTGAGCGTGCCCGCGCCGTGCCCGTCGAAGCGCCGAAGCGTCTGGCGGCTGTCTCGGGTGGTCACCCTCCCGGTCGCTGAGCGTGCCGAAGCGTCTCGCGGAAGGCCCCGGGGTCGTCTCCGCCGACTGGCTCAGGGAAGGAGTAGTGAGGTGTCGCGCGCCGGTCAGCCCGCGATGAGGAGGGCGGAGGGGCGCGGGGAGAGCGTCTGGTCGAGGACGAGGCACCCGGCGCCGACGGCGGCGACGTCCTCGCCGATCGACGAGCTCTCGAGGACCACGGGGTGGCTCGGGATGAGCGCGGGGTCCTCGGCCACGAGCCGCTCGATGCGCTCCTGCATCACGGGGGCTATCCGGCTCCAGAACGGCCCGCCGCACACGACATGGTCGATGTCGAGGAGGTTCACGACGGACACGAGGGCCCGCGCGAGGTGCGCCGCGGCGTCGTCGGTGATCCGCAGGGCGGCCCGGTCCCCGCGCGCCGCGGCGGCGGCAAACTCCGAGAAGCGCCGGTCGGTCGCGTCGAAGTCGATGTGGTCGACCGGGCCGTCGATCGGGCTGTCGACGGAGAGGTCCGGTCCGAGCACACCCCCGGCGACGGCGCGCTGGACGAGACGGTGGGGCACCACGAGATCGCCGACGCAGCCGCGCCGCCCGCACGAACACAGCGGTCCGTCCGCCTGCACCATGAGGTGGCCCATGTCGCCGGCGTTGTCGCTCGCGCCCCGGAGCACGTCGTGGTTCACGACGAGACCGATGCCGAGTCCCGTCCCGTAGTAGAGGAACGCGAAGTTGTCGCGGTCGGTGCCGGAGTCGACCCAGAGCTCGGCGACCGCGGCCGCCGTCACGTCCTTCTCCAGGACGACGGGGAACCCGGTCGCATCGGCGAGGGCCTCCCGGAGCGACACGTGCTTCCAGCCCTCGAGGAGGGGTGGATCGAGGAGGATGCCTTGCGTCGAGTCGAGCGGACCGGGGGCGGCGATGCCCACGCCGAGGACGTGGTCGGTCGAGACGCTCTCGCGCTCGAGCAGGGCGCGGATCTCCTCGGCCATGACGCTGATGACGGTGTCGGGGTCGGCCGCCGACGGAGTGGGGATGCGGTGGTCGGCCACGACGGCGCCGGCCAGATCGAGCACGGCGAAGGTCACGACGGTGGGGTCGAGGTGCACACCCACGGCGTACCGGCTCGACGCCTCGAGCTGCAGGAGCGTGCGGGGTTTGCCGGGACCGGCGCGGAGCTTCCCGGCCTCGCGCACGAGTCCCGCGTCGAGGAGTCGGCGGGCCACGTTGGAGACGGTCTGCGCCGAGAGTCCGGTCTCCACGGCGATCTCCACGCGGCTGAGGCCCGCGGTGGCGCGCCGGATCAGATCGAGGATGACGGCCTGGTTGTAGTCGCCGACGGCGAGCAGGTTGTGACCTCTCCGCACCACGCACCTCCTCCCGTGACCCACCTCACATCATGTCCCATCGCGCGGGCTAGCGGGGCGGAGGCGTGGACGCAAGCGGAGGCGCCGACGGGATCGCCCGCCTACTCTCGGCAGGTGACGGATATCGGGAACGAACGGAATGCGGGCGCGGCGCCGGTGGTCGGCGGTGACGCCCCCAGCGGGCTGAAGCGCGACATCACGGGGAAGATGCTCTTCCTCTTCATCCTCGGAGACGTGCTCGGCGCCGGCGTCTATGCGCTCGTCGGCGTGATCGCGGCCGAGGTCGGAGGGGTCACGTGGGCGCCCATGATCGTGGCGCTGCTTCTGGCCCTGCTCACAGCCGCGTCGTATGCCGAGCTGGTGACGAAGTACCCGAAGGCCGGTGGTTCGGCGGTCTTCGCCGAACGCGCCTACCGCTCGACGTTCGTCTCGTTCCTTGTGGGCTTCAGCATGCTCGCCGCCGGCATCGTGAGTGCGGCGGGCCTCTCGCTCGCCTTCAGCGGCGACTACCTCGGGACCTTCATCGACGTGCCGCCCGTGCTCGGGGCGATCGTGTTCCTCGTCGCCGTCGCCGTCCTGAATGCGCGCGGCATCAAGGAATCGGTGCGCACGAACCTCGTCATGACGGTGATCGAGACCTCGGGCCTCGTCCTCGTCGTCGTGACAGCCGCCATCCTCCTGGGCGGAGGAGGGGGCGACCTGTCGCGCGCCGTGACCTTCGCGGAGGGTGTCGACCCCGTCTTCGGAGTGTTCGGTGCCGCGATCCTCGCCTACTACTCGTTCGTGGGGTTCGAGACCTCGGCGAACGTGATCGAGGAGGTCAAAGACCCGTCCCGCGTCTACCCGCGGGCCCTTTTCGGCTCGCTCCTCGTCGCGGGCGTCATGTACGTGCTCGTCGGCACGGCCGCGTCGGTCGCGCTGCCGGCCGAGGACCTCGCGACCTCCTCCGGTCCCCTCCTCGACGTGGTCGCGGCGTCCGGCGTGGGGGTGCCCGCCTGGTTGTTCAGCCTCATCGCGCTCATCGCGGTCGCGAACGGAGCCCTCCTCACCCTCATCATGGCGAGCCGTCTCGCCTACGGGATGGCGAAGCAGCGGCTGCTGCCCGCCGCACTCGGACGCGTGCTGCCGAACCGTCGTACGCCCTGGGTGGCCATCCTCGTGACCACGGCGTGCGCGATGGCCCTCGCCTTCACCGGAGATGTCGCCACGCTCGCCGAGACGGTGGTGCTCCTGCTCCTCTTCGTGTTCCTCAGCACCAACGTCGCCGTGCTCGTGCTCCGTCGCGAGACCGTGGAGCACGAGCACTGGCGCGCGTGGACCGTCATCCCGGTGCTCGGGGCGCTGTCCTGCGTGTTCCTCCTCACCCAGCAGAGCGGCGAGGTGTGGCTCCGTGGACTCGTCCTCCTCGCCGTCGGTGCCGTGCTCTACCTCATCACCGCCCTCGCCCGTCGCCGCACCGATCGTCGCGGGGCGGTGGATCGGCCGGACGGCGCAGGACGAACGGATGCGTAACGGGCCACTCCCGCGACGGACGGGCGAGCGGTCGCGTCTGACGCTCGGCTCCGGACTCGTCGTGCACGTGGTCGACACGGGCGTCCCGTCCCGCCCGGGCCCCGCCTCCGCCGTCCTGCTCCTGCACGGCATCGGGATGTCCTCGTCGAGCCTCGAGCCGGTCGCTTCGGCGCTCGCCGCTACGCACCGCGCCGTGGGCATCACTCTCCCCGGACACGGGGGCAGCCCCCGCCCCCAGGAGGACCTGTCGGTCGAGGGCTACGCCGAGGTGGCGGCGGAGGTGGCCGATCGGCTGGGGATCGATCGCGCCGTCGTCGTTGGCCAGTCGATGGGGGCGCAGTTCGCCATCGCTCTCGCCCGAGCCCGCCCCGACCTCGTCGCGGGGCTCGTGCTCATCGGCCCCGTCGTCGACGACCGGCACTACACGGCGCTCGCGCAGGGAATGGCGCTCGCGCTCGACTCGAGTCGGGAGACGGTGAGCGGCAACCTCCTCGTCTTCCGCGACTACGTGCGGTGCGGCCCGCGATGGTTCGGTGCGACGCTCCGATCGATGCTCGCCTACCCGACCCTCGAGAGGGCGAGGGGCCTTCCGATGCCCGCGATCGTCGTGCGCGGCGCGGGGGACCCCATCGCCGGCGCCGAGTGGGTGATCCGGCTCTCCCGTGCGATGGGTGATGCCCGCGTCGTCACGTTGCCAGGTGCCCACCACGCCCAACTCGTGGTTCCGCAGGACGTCGCCGAGCTCGTGCGACGTGTCGATCGGGCGGCACGGGGAACCTCTGACCGGCCGATGTCGCCACGTCAAGGCCCTGCACGCGCGACCGAGACCGAGAACGATAGGTCCGTAACCATCCACGAATGAAGGAGCAACGCATGAAGGCCAAGTTGATTTTCCTGGCGGGCGCCGCGACGGGTTTCGTGCTCGGTTCGAAGGCCGGCCGCGGAGCGTACGACTCGCTCAAGGCCAAGGCCACCGAGACGCTCGAGGACCCGAAGGTCAAGAAGGGGCTCGAGTCGGCGAGTGACTTCGTCTCCGCTCAGGCCCCCGTCGTCGGTCACAAGCTGCAGGACGCCGCATCGACCGTCGCGAGCAAGGTCTCGCGCAAGAACAAGAGCGACGATTCGTCGGACGACTCGAACGACTCGAACGACTCGAACGACTCGAACGGCTCGGATGAGTCGAACGGGTCCTCTGACTCGTCGGTCGAGGCGGGTAACACGGGCGAAGCCAATGGGCCGATGACGCCGGCCACGCCGGCGCCGTGACCGAACCCTCATCGGCCGCGGGTCCGGACAAGGACACCTCGGTTCCCTTCCTGAACCTCGATCTCGAGCGGACGCGGCTCGAGTTCCGCGAGACCGTGCGCGAGATCGAGGGGCGGGTCAACGTCGTCGAGCGCTACCGCCGGTGGCGGGAGCGGGCCGACGGCGCCGATCGGGCATTCCCGGTCGCGATCGTCGCCGGGGTCGTCATCCTCGGGATCGCTACGGCCGGAGTGATCCAGGCCGTCCGCGAACACCGCTAGGACGAGTTCCGCGAGTACGACCGGAGTGGCCCGATGGCTGCTCGAGAGAACACCGGGGTGCGTGTCGCCGACACGCACCCCGCGCACGACCTAGGGACGACCGCCGAGAGGGGCGAGCACATGGCCGAAGACACCGCCAGCACCCGGGAGCGGACAGCTCCGGATCCGGACGACCCCCGCAAGCCGGACGACATCACCGATCTCTCCAAGCGTTCCTGGGGCTACGTCCTCAAGAAGACGCTGCGTGAGTTCGGCGCCGACCAATGCACCGACCTCGCCGCCGCGCTCACCTACTACGCGGTGCTCGCGCTCTTCCCCGGGCTGCTCGCGATCGTCTCGATCCTGGGCCTCTTCGGGGCGGCCGGACAGACGACCGACACCGTGCTCACGCTCGTGTCGAACCTCGCGAGCGAGGACGCCGTCTCGTCGCTGCGCGAGCCCGTCGAGCAGCTGACCTCCGCGCCCGCCGCCGGTCTCGCATTCGTGACCGGTCTCCTCGGTGCCCTGTGGTCGGCGTCGGCGTTCGTCGGCGCCTTCGGCCGCGCGATGAACCGCATCTACCAGGTCGACGAGGGCCGGCCGATCTGGAAGCTCCGTCCGACCATGTTCGGCGTCACCCTCTTCACGGTGGTCCTCCTCGTGATCGGCGCGCTCCTGCTCGTCCTGAGCGGGCCCGTCGCCGAGGCGGTCGGCGACCTCATCGGTCTCGGGCCGGCCGCCCTCACGGTGTGGAACATCGCGAAGTGGCCGGTGCTGCTCGTGATCGCCGTCGTCGTGGTCGCGGTGCTCTACTACTGGGCGCCGAACGTCAAGCAGCCGAAGTTCCGCTGGATGAGCCTCGGCTCCCTCCTCGCCCTCGTGGCGTGGGGCGTCGCGACCGCCGGCTTCGGCTTCTATGTCGCCAACTTCGGTAGCTACGACGCGACCTACGGCGCGCTCGGAGGTGTCATCGTCTTCCTGCTCTGGCTGTGGATCACGAACCTCGCGCTGCTCTTCGGCGCCGAGTTCGACGCGGAACTCGAGCGCGGCCGCCAGCTGCAGGCGGGTATCGCAGCAGAGGAGACCATCCAGCTCCCCCCGAAGGACTCGACCCAGAGCGACAAGAAGGCCGAGAAGCACGCACAGGACGTGCTCGACGGCCTCAAGATACGGACCGCACACGGCAAGACCCCGCCGGAGGACGACTCGTCCCCCGACGATCATGATTCGAGCAAGGAGCGCCGACATGGCACGCACGGCTGACGGACGGGCGGCGGTCACGCCTGCCGCCGACGTCCCCGTCCCGCACGACATCACTGGGAGGGCGGTCCCGAGCGCGGTGCGCACGGACGCCTCTCCCGCGATCGACGGAGCCGAATCGCCCGCCGAGTACGCGGGTCGGGCGCGCGCCAAGCGTCCCCGCAATCCGCTCGCCGGTCCCTACGGCCACCCGCTCCACGCGATCGCGATCACGCTGCCGATCGGAGCGTGGACGGCGAGCATCGTCTTCGACGTGATCGCCTTCTTCGTCGACGACGCATCCGCCTTCACGACGGGGGCCGCGGTCCTCGTCGCGATCGGACTCGTCGGCGCGTTCGCCGCGGCGCTCCTCGGGTTCCTCGACTACGGACAGATCCCCGCCGGGACGCGGGCCCGCATGGTCGCGACCGTGCACATGGTCGCGAACCTCGTCGCGATGGCCCTCTTCGCGGTGAGCCTCGTGATCCGGTGGTTCGCCGGCTTCGACGAGATCTCGGTGTTCGCGTTCGTCGTGAGTCTCATCGCCATGGCGATCGTCGGCGGATCCGGTGCCCTCGGGGGTGAGCTCGCCTACCACTTCGGTGTGCGGGTCGCCGACGAGGACGAGCAGGCGCGCGTCTTCGGCGCGAAGAGGCGCTGATCATGGCGGATCGGATCGGACGCGTCGTCGTCATCACGGGCGCGTCGAGCGGCATCGGCCGCGCCGCCGCGCACCGCTTCGCGAAGGAGGGCGCGCGCCTCGTGCTCGCGGCCCGTTCCGCCGACACCCTCGCCGAGGTGGCGGAGGAGTGCCGGACGCGCGGCGGCCGCCCCGTCGTCGTGCCGACCGACGTGTCGGACGAGCGGCAGGTGGACGCGCTCGCCCTCGCGGCGATCGCCCACTTCGGCCGCATCGACGTGTGGGTCGAGAACGCGTCCGTCTTCAGCTACGGGCCCTTCGAGGAGACCCCTCCAGAGGTGTTCCGGCAGGTCATCGAGACCAACCTGTTCGGAGTCGTGCACGCGGCACGCGCTGTCCTCCCGCACTTCCGTGCGCAGGGGGGCGGACACCTCGTCATCACCAACTCGCTCTTCGGGAAGGTGACGTCGCCGTACCTCTCGCCCTACATCGCGAGCAAGCACGCGACGTTCGCCCTCAGCCAGGTGCTGCAGGAGGAGCTGAAGGGCTCTCGCATCCGCGTGAGCGCGATCCTCCCCGCCACGATCGACACCCCGATCTACCAGAACGCGGCCGAATCGCCGGGCATGGAGATGCACCCGCTGTCGCCCCTCGTGAGCCCGAAGCGGGTCGCGAAGGCCATCGTGAAGGCGTCGCGGTCGCGTCGGCCCGTCACGAAGGTCGTAGGCAACATCCAGGGGCTCCTCATTCCGTTCAACGGGGTGGCGCCCGAGACGTACAAGCTCCTCGTCCGCCCCGCGATGCGGATCGGCGGGCTGCGGCGAACGGACGAGCCACAGTCGTACGGCAACGTGATGGAGGCCGGAGGGGACCGGAACGCCCCGACCGGCGGCTGGGCGAGACGACGTCGCCGACGCTTCCTGCTCGTCTCGGGAGGGGTGCTCGCCGTGATCGCGGCGGCGCGAGCCCTGCGCGACTGACGGGTCGCGTACCGGTCCGACCGGCACGGGATGAACGGTTCGCCGTGCGCCATCAGGGTGTACGCGCGGGCCGTTTCAGCGCGCCCGAGCGGGGTGCGGACGGGGCGTCGTGAGCCGCGGAACGCCTGTCGCGAGCACGGCCGCGTGATTGTAGGCACGGATTCCTCGCTTGGCTATCTCTCGCGACAAATCGGGGCGAGGCGGAGAGTCAGGAGAACACAGACCGTTCTTCTCGAAGGAGTCCTGCATGTTCTTCCACGTCCAAAACCTCATCAACGAGATCGTCCCGGACGAGCCCGATCCCGCCGCAGCCAACGCGCTCCAGGAGGGCCTCGGCGGTCAGTTCGGCGAGATGCGCACCATGATGCAGTACCTCTTCCAGGCGATGAACTTCCGCGGTCCGTCGGCGAAGCCGTACCGCGACCTCATCCAGGGCATCGGTACCGAGGAGATCAGCCACGTCGAGCTCATCGGCACCACGATCTCCCGCCTCCTCGACGGCTCGCCCGAGTACCAGGGCAAGCCGACCGACCCCGTCGACGAGCCGGGCGCCAAGGGCCGCACGCCGCTGTCGATCGCCCTCGATACCAGCAACATCCACCACTACCTCGTGGGTGCGCAGGGGGCCCTCCCCGTCGACTCGGCGGGCAATCCGTGGAGCGGCAGCTACGTCTACAACTCGGGGAACCTCGTGCTCGACCTGCTCTACAACCTCATGCTCGAGTCCACGGGGCGCCTGCAGAAGAGCCGCATGTACGAGATGACCGACAACAAGACGGCGCGCTCCACGATCGCGTACCTGATCGTGCGCGACCAGGCTCACGAGAACGCCTACGCCAAGGCCCTCGAGACGCTCGGCATCGACTGGAGGAAGTCGCTCCCGATTCCGAAGACGAACGCCGAGCAGTTCCCCGAGGTCAAGAAGCTCGTCGACCTCGGTCTGCAGAGCAAGCAGTACACGTTCGATCTCGCGGGCCAGTCGGAGGCCGGCCGGATCTTCCGCGGACCGTCGCCGTCGAACGACGGCACGGAGCTCGACGCGAGCGAGCAGGCGCCCGTGGGCGTGCCGTCCACGATCGCCGTTGAGCGCCCGGAGGAGTACGCACCGGGACTCGACGCCGACCTGCTCGCGCTCATCCAGACGACCGCCGAGATGGAGATGGCGGACATCGAAGCGATGTTCGTGCCGAAGGCGGACGCCGCGTCCTGATCGTCCCCTCGTTACCGCTGGCCCCGTGGTGTCCGTCGCCACGGGGCCAGCGGCGCGTCTCTGTCGGTGGCGGTACTCGGCAGTGCCGGTTCGGACGGGCGCCGGTGTGACGAGCGCCGATTGTGATCAGCGCCGGTTGTGACGAGCGCCGGTTGTGATCAGCGCAGCGTGATCTCGCGCCACGTGCTCAGCTCGCGCCAGCGGGCCGGGTCGGGGGTGCGGCCGGGAGTGGCGGCCGGCACGGGCTCGAGCACGTCGGCGTCCGCGAGTGGCCCGAGCTCGAGGCCGGCGATGGCCGCCACGTCGCCGACGGGCACCTGGAAGGTCCGGAATGGACCGAGGGGTGGCGGGGCGTCCGCGATCGCCCGTCGGCGCGCGTTCTCCTCGAGATCGAGCCCGTCGAGCTGAGGTGACTGGTCGAGGAGGAACGCGGCGGACCGCAGCAGGGCGCGCTCCGCATCCGGACCGCCGCCCGACGTCCACGCCGCGACCTTCCAGAACCGCCGGGGGATCCGCGTGCCGCGATACGGCGGGTCGCTCGGGTCGAGCACGGGACCGGTGAAGACGGACAGGCGCACGTCGTTCGCCTCGGCGTAGGCGAGCACGTGGTCCTCGAGCCCCACCCAGAGCTCCTTGCCCTGGTTGAACTCGGCCGCTTGCGGGGCCGCGTTCGTGTAGCAGAACGTGTCGACGTTGGCGGCCTCGGCCTCGTCCCCGTCGCCCCACACCGGGTCGCGCCGCCGCACGAGGTGGCCGCGATCGAGATCGTTGCGCGCATAGACGGCCGGGCCGGTCTGCTGGTCCTCCGGTACACGAGCGTCGAGGTGCCAGTCGTCGCTGCGCCCGACGTCGACGATGCGGTCGCCGTCGATGTTGACGGCCGTCGCGAGGGCGAGCCGTCTGGAGGGATCGAGCACCACCGAGAAGTGCACATACGGGAGCTCGCGCGTCTCCCGCGGCGACGTGGAACGGGGCAGCGGCACGGTCGCCGCGAGGAAATCCGCGTCGTAGCCGCCCCGCGGGACCGTGTGCGCGGGGGAGGCATGCTGGGGGGAGGACATGCTCCAGTCGTAACATGCACGACCGACACGCGGTTGAACGACGCCTGACCGCGCCGGGAACGCCGGAGGGCCTCAGCGCGTCGATCCCGAGCGTCAAGAGGCACCGCGAACCGAGAGGGTCACTCGCTTTCCGTCTACACTGTGGGCATGACAGAGCCGAGCGAGACCTCCTCCGGCTACTGGTACGGACAGGACGACCGCGGCATCCGCGCCGTGGACGTCCTCAACGGATTGCGCCGCTACAGGCAGTCCGAGCAGGCGATGAGGCGGCGCACGCGCGAGTCGATGCGGATGGGCGAGACGGATCTCCTCGCGCTCCAGTACCTCCTCCGTGCCACGAAGGGACCGAATCCCGTCGGTCCGCGCGACCTCGCGAACTACCTCGGCATCTCGTCGGCCTCGACGACCGTGCTCATCGATCGGCTCGTGCGCAGCGGCCACCTCGAACGCCACCCGCACCCCACGGACCGCCGGGCCCTCACCCTGTCGACGACGGCGACGACCGACACCGAGGTGCGCGCGACGCTCGGCCGGATGCACTCGCGCATGCTCGCCGCCACCGAGGAGCTCTCGGCGGACGAGATGCGCGCTGTCCTCAAGTTCCTCGAGAGCATGAAGGAAGCCGTCGAGATCGTCGACGTGCATGAGGAGGCGTCAGGAGAGGGTGCTCCGTCCCGCGCGTCCTCGAACCGGCGCTAGCCGTTCGGTCGTTTCGGGACGGCCCGGAAGGCGTTCCGACTCAGGCCACAGGTCCCGGGAGCAGCCCGGTCCGACGCGCACTCTCGTCCCACAGCCCCTCGGCGAGGAGCCCGTCGTACGCCTGCATGCTCGTCTTCGTGATGCGGCGCTTCTCGTAGTACTCGCCCGGCTCCCAGTCGGTGCCGGGGGTCGTGGTCGCGAGCCAGACGAGCTGCTCGGCGCCCGTCTCGGGTCCGCGCAGCACGAGGTGCTTGAGCGGCGTCTGGTAGACGAAGCGCATGAGGCTCGTGCTCTCCGAGGCGAAGCCCGTCGCGATCGTGCCGGGGTGGAATGCGACGGCGGAGATGCCTTGCTCGCCGTAACGGCGCTGGAGTTCGCGGGTGAAGAGGATGTTTTCGAGCTTCGCGTTGCCGTAGGCGCGGTTCGCGGACGGGTCCCGGTCGTCGTCGAGGTCCTCGAGATCGAGTCGACTGAAGATCCGCGCGGCGATGCTCGACGTCGCGATCACGGTCGCGCGGCTCGCGGTGAGGGTGTCGAGCAGCAGGTTCGTGAGGAGGAACGGCGCGAGGTGGTTCACCTGCAGGGTCTTCTCGAAGCCGTCGGCGGTACGTGTGCGGTCGCCGAAGATGCCGCCGGCGTTGTTGGCGAGCACGTCGATGCGCGGGTAGGCCTTCTCGAGCGCCGTGGCGAGCTCACGGACCTGGCCGAGCTCGGCGAAGTCGGACACGAACCGGTCGGCGCCGATCTCGTCGGCGACCGCGTTCGTCTTCTCGTGGGAACGGCCGACGACGACGACGCGGTGACCGTCGCGGGTCAGGCGCCGTGCGGCGGCCGCCCCGATCCCGTCGCTCGCACCCGTGATGACGATCGTGCGTGATGAATCGGTCACTGTTCCTCCGGTCGGTTCCCTCCCCACACTACGGCGGGTTCGGGCCTGTCACGGCCCGTCGCGTCGCGGCTCCCCGCAGCCCTCGGAGGGGCGTCCCGGACGGGGCGATCTCGTCAGCGCAACTCGGCGAGCTCGCGCACATCGTCGCGCGGCAGCTCGTCGGATGTGGCCGTCACGGAGACCTCGTCGAGCGTCGCAAAGCCGTGATACGTGCCGAGGAACGCGGTGTCGGCCGCGTCCCGTCCCGTGGCGATGCGCACGAGGGTCTGACGCGGGGCGAGGGTCGTCGCGTCGACGACGTGCCAGGCTCCGTCGACGTACGCCTCTGCCACGGCGTGGAAGTCCATGGGCGACAGACCCGGCGCATACACGGCCGCGAGGCGCGCAGGCACGTCGAGGGCGCGGAGGAGGGCGATGACGAGGTGCGCGTAGTCGCGGCAGACGCCCTGGCGCGCGAGGAGGGTCTGGGTGGCACCGTCGGTCGGTCCGCTCGATCCGGGCACGTAGCGCAGTTCGCTGCCCACCCAGGAGCTCACGCCGGCGAGGAGGTCGAGGCCGGAGAGCCCCGCGAACTCGGCCCGAGCCGTGGGGGAGAGGGTGTCCGACTCGCAGTAGCGGCTCGGCCGCACGTAGGTGAGCAGGTCGACATCGTCGATGGGCGCCGGCTCGGCGAGGCCGGTGACCTCGACGTCGTAGTCGATCTCGATCGTGGCCGCATCGGTGTCGATCACGTGGAGCCGCGTGCCGTGGGTCGCGAAGAGCTCCCGGGGGTCGAGAGGGGACCCGTCGCGCCGCACGTCGAGTCGTTCCGTGATCCGCTGACCCTGAGCCGCCGCGACGATGAGGGCGAGCCGCACGGACGACTGCGCGGTGATGCGGAGGTGGGCGGTCGCTCGACGCTGCACGGTTCCTCGTCTCTCAGGGTTCGCGGCCGGGTCGTGATCGAGCGCGGCCGGTGACGGCCGTCGTCGATTCGACGATAGAAGATCCCGCGGGTCGGGGAAAGGGGGAGACCGGTCGGCGAGGCTCGGCCTCGCGACGTCCCCACTCCGTTCCCTGAGCTTGTCGAAGGGAGGTGACCCTCTCCGATCCGCAACCTGTCGTCCACAGGCCGTGTTCTCGAGGGAAACTGACTCCTTTTTCAGATACCGTCCGAATGTCGGTGGTCTCGTGTTCACTAGACGTATGGGGGAACACGGCACAACGCACCGGCAGGCGATCGGAGCACTGATCGCCCAGTTCGACGCGACCCTCTCCGCCCTCGATCCAGCCCTGTTGTCCGGGGCGGAGTTCCTCTCGATCGTGTCCGAAGCGGAAGCCTTCGGGCGCCGCGCGGACGCCCTGCGCGCTCGCGTAGCGGCGGAGTCCGAGACCCGCATCGATGGCCCGATCGACACCCTCGGTGCCGCGGGATATGCGTCCGCGAAAGACGCCGTCGCGAAACTCACCGGCACATCCGTCGCGGAGGCATCCCGTCGTATCCGCACGGGCAAGGGCATGGCTCCCGGAGTCGCGTTATCCGGTGCGTCTACGGCGCCGCGTCACCCGGCGGTCGCCGCGGCCGTCGCGGCCGGTCACCTCGGTGTCGAGGCGGCGGATGTCATCATGCAGAACCTCGACGCGGTCGCGTCCCGCGTCGACCCGATGGTCCTCGCGGAGACCGAGGAGAGTCTGGTCTTTCTGGCGGCCGGCACAGACACCCACCCGCCCCTGTGCGTGGATCTCGTGCGGGTGCAGATCGCCCCGTTCCTCCTTCGCATCGATCCCGATGGCGCCCGACCGCGGGAGAAGCGCGCTCAGAGGAAGAGGCACCTCACGTTCGGGCAGGCGTGCCTCGACGGGGTGATCCCCGTGTCCGGGCTACTGATCGCCGAGGTCGGGGCAACCTTCAAGCGTCTCGTGGACGCACACGCCCGCAAAGTGACGTTCACCGACGGCACCGAGTCGGCCCCGGCCGCAGCCGATGATCGCACGCGTCCACAGCGCAACCATGACACGCTTGCGGACATCCTCAGCGCCGCATCACGCGTGAAGGATGCCCCCGAGTTGGCGGGGTCGGCGCCCGCGGTCCTCGTGGCCGTCACCGCCACCGCCGTCGAGGACGGGCGCGGTGTCGGGTTCATCGACGGGCACGCCGCCCCCATCTCTATCGAGGCCGTCGAACGCCTCATCGACACGCGCGGGCACCAGACGGTGACCCTCAATGCGGCGGGTCGGGTCCTGTCAATGGGGTCCACCCAACGCTGCTTCACACCCTCCCAACGCCGCGCGATCACCACCCGCGACGGCGGCTGTGTGATCCCCGGCTGTACCACCCCCGCCGGATGGTGCGAAGTACATCATGTGATCCCGTGGCGGGCCGGAGGCGAGACCCACACCGACAACGGGGTGCTCCTCTGTTGGGGGCATCACCAACGCATCGACTCCGGGCCCTGGCGGCTTTCGATGCCGGACGGAGTCCCGCACGTTCGCGGACCGGGGCAGGTGGAATGGACCCCCGCCGGCATGTCGCGCGTCCGCTCGCAGCTCACCCGAACCGGATGATGCCGCTCAGGATGCGCCGTCGGTGCCCTGGGTCGGTAGCTCGGGCGTGGCCTCGTCGACGGCGACGGGAGGAGGCGTCTCCGCGGGTCCCGCGTGTCGGCCGGAGCCGTCGGCGTCTGCGTCTGCGTCGGCGTCTACGTCGGCGTTATCGTCTGCGCCGGAACCCTGCTCGACGGCAGCCCGCCGACCGGCCTCGATGAGCACGGTCGAGGCGATCGCCCCGGCGGCGACGGACGCGAGCGCCCAGCCGATCCCCCACTTCTTCTTCCCGGTCACGGCGTCGAGCGAGAGCAGACCGGGACCGTCCGCGACGACGGCGGTCGCGGCGGCGATGAGCAGCCCGTTGAACTCCCACCCGCCCCCGGCGTTCCACAGGCCGTTGTTCCAATGCACCTTGCGGATGGCCGTGATCATGGTGGCGGTTATCCCGGCGGCGGCCACGGGGGTCGCCGCGCCGAGGGCGAGGGCGGCGCCTCCCGCCGTCTCGGTGACGGCCGCCGCGACCGCGTTGCGCCGCGCGGGATGCATCTCGAGGCTGTGCATCATCTGCGTCGTGCCCTCGAGCCCGGGGCCGTCGAACGAACCGCGCAGCTTCTGCAGCCCGTCGCCCACGAAGAGACCGCCGACCGCGAGTCGGATGATGAGAGTTCCTGCCGTCATGCTGATGCTCCTCGGAGTGGATGGTCGTGCGGGTTCCTTCGAGCGTCGAACGGCGGGCGGCGCAGGTCAAGGGGGTCGGCGGGAGCCGCCCGATGTGCCAGGCACGTGCCGCCCCGGCGATGTCCACCCCGTGCCCACTGCATCGAGCCCCGCTAGCGTTGAGGCATGTCGACCAATACACGTGTGATGGCCTGCCGACCCGAGGACGTCTTCGGCGTCCTGAATGATGGATGGTTGTTCCCGGTCTGGGTGGTCGGGGCCTCGCGCATGCGGGACGTCGACGACGCGTGGCCGTACGAGGGGAGTCACCTCCAGCACTCGTTCGGCGTCTGGCCACTGCTCATCAACGACAAGACGACCGTGCTGGAGTACGACGCCCCGCGGCGCCTCGTGATCCAGCCGTCCGGCTGGCCGATCGGCGAGGCGCGCGTCACGCTCGAGGTGCAACCGCACCGGAAGGGATGCCTCGTCCGCATCACCGAGAAGGCCGTGAAGGGCCCGGGTGCACTCATCCCGGCACCGCTGCTCGACATCCCGCTGTACATGCGCAACCACGAGACCCTCAGGCGTCTGGCGTACATCGCCGAGGGCAAGGCCGACAACGGCGACGCGCCGGCCGACGCATGAGCGAGGTCGATGCTGTCGTCGTCGGATCCGGGCCCAACGGCCTCGCCGCGGCGGTCACCCTCGCCCGCGCCGGACTGAGCGTGCGTGTCTTCGAGCGGGAGGCGACGATCGGCGGCGGGGCGCGCACGATGGAGCTCACGCTCCCCGGCTTCCACCACGACGTGTGCTCGGCGGTCCACCCGATGGCGCTCGCCTCGGGTTTCTTCCGCAACTTCCGGCTCCAGGACCGCATCGAGCTCCGCGTCCCCGAGGTGTCATACGGTCACCCGCTCGACGGGGGCCGGGCCGGGATCGCGTATCGCGACATCCATCGCACGGCCGAGGCCCTCGGCCGTGACGGCGACGCGTGGCTTTCGCTCATGGGGCCGCTCGCGGATAACGCCGACGCCGTGGCGCGCTTCGCCGGATCGCCGATCCTGCGCATCCCCCGCAATCCCGTGACGGTCGGGCGCTTCGGCCTACGGGCGCTCGAGCAGGGCCTGCCCACGTGGAACCTGCGGTTCCGCGAGCGGGTCGCCCCGGCCATGCTCACGGGCGTCGCGGCGCACTCCATCCGGCAGATGCCGAGCCTCGCGACGGCGGGCGCCGGGTTGTCGCTCGGAGCGTACGCTCACGGCCGCGGCTGGCCGATCCCGGTGGGCGGTAGCCAGGCGATCGTGGATGCGATGGCGGACGATCTGCGC
The DNA here is from genome assembly GCF_003990045.1 of Labedella endophytica. Lineage (GTDB taxonomy): Bacteria > Actinomycetota > Actinomycetes > Actinomycetales > Microbacteriaceae > Labedella > Labedella endophytica. Next base: position 363,456 of record NZ_RZGZ01000001.1, read on the forward strand.
GCGCACGGCGGGGAGATCGTCACGAACTCAGCCGTCACCGACATCGAGGAGGTGCACGGCGCACGCGCGGTCCTGTTCGACACGAGCGCCCGTGGTCTCCTCCGCATCGCCGGTGACCGCTTGCCCGACGGCTACGTGCGCCGGGTCGAGCGGTTCCGCTACGGCAACGCCGTCGCGAAGGTGGACTTCGCCCTGTCCGGTCCCGTTCCGTGGACCAACGAGGAGTTGCGGAAGGCCGGCACGCTCCACGTCGGCGGCAGTCGCGAGGAGATCGCGGCGGCCGAGGACGAGGTCGCGGCGGGACGGCACAGCGAGCGCCCCTATGTTCTACTCGCCCAGCCGTCGATCCTCGACGAGGGCCGCGCACCCGACGGCGGGCACGTCCTGTGGGCGTACACGCACGTGCCCCGCGGGTCGACGCTCGACCAGACGGAGGTGATCACGCGGCAGATCGAGCGCTTCGCCCCCGGGTTCCGCGACCTCGTGCTCGCGTCGTCGAACAAGACGGCCGTGGACATGGAGGATCAGAACCCGAACTACATCGCGGGCGACATCGCCGCCGGAGAGGCGAGCATGCGGCAGCTCATCGCCCGGCCGCTCCTCTCCCTCGACCCGTGGCGCACCCCCGCGCGCGGGGTCTACCTGGCTTCTTCGTCGACACCCCCGGGTCCTGGCGTGCACGGCCTCGCCGGGTGGTACGCGGCACGGAGCGCCCTGCGGCACGAATTCGGCATCACGTCGATGCCCTCGCTCGCGCCGTGAGATCCGCCCGTTCCCTTCTGCTCTCCTCCCACCCGGGTCCGACGCTCGCGGTGACGCTGCTGTGCCTCGTGCTCGGGGTTGCGATCGGGCTGGAGCCCTGGCGGCTCGTGATCCTCACGCTCGCGGTGCTCGCCGGTCAGCTCTCGATCGGCTTCTCGAACGACGCGATCGACGCAGCCCGGGACATCGCAGTCGGCCGCGCCGACAAGCCCATCGCGACGGGGGCGATCTCGCGCCGCGCGGTGGCACGTGCCTCGGTCGTGACCCTCGTCGCCGCGCTCGTGCTGTCGCTCGTGCTCGGCCTCGGCATGCTCGTCGCACACAGCGTGGTCATCGCGGGCGGCTGGGCGTACAACGCGTGGCTCAAGCGGACCGCGTTCTCGGTGGTGCCGTTCATCGTGAGCTTCGGCACGCTGCCCTCCCTCGCGACCCTCTCGGCCCTCGAGCCCGGTGTCGCCGCGCTCTGGGCCGGTGCCACCGGTGCGATCCTCGGCGTGTCCATCCACTTCACGAACGCGCTGCCCGACCTCGCCGACGACCGCCGCACGGGGGTCTCGGGACTGCCGCACCGACTCGGCCGGCGGCCCGCCGGGGTCGTTGCCTTCGCCGCCCTCGCGCTCGGCGCCGTGATCGTGCTCGTGGGCCCTCTCGTGAACGGAGCAGCACCGAGTGCCGTCGCGATCGTGGGTTTCGTCGCGACGCTCGGCCTCGCGGTCACAGGCACGGCGCTCGCGCTCCGCGGTCCGGCCCACCGCATCCTGTTCCGACTCGTGATGGCCGCCGGCCTGCTCATCGCGGTGCAGCTCGCGTTCGGGGGCGTGCGACTCGTCGCGTGATGGGCGCCGTCCGCGATCGGTCAGCTCCGGTTCGCGTCGCCACCCATCGCGTAGACCCGCGCAAGCCGAGCGCCCCCTCGGCCGCGCAGGGCCGCTCGGAGGGCGAGCGAGCGCACGCGCAGGTCGACCGGGGTGCCCGCCGCGCTCACGAGCATGTTGGCCTCGGCCTGGCGTGCCGCCGCGACGGCGATGCGTCGTCGTCGTACGCCCCATTCGGCGAGGGACGCGGTCGATCCGGCCGGTGACCCCCTGAGCAGCTCCGTCACCACCGGCACGAGCTCGGCGACGTCGAGCCAGCCGAGGTTCATGCCCTGCCCGCCGATGGGGCTGATCTCGTGGGCGGCGTCCCCGACGATCGCGATCCGACTGCCCACGGCGAAGTGTTCGGCGATTCGACGCCGCACACCGAACGCACTCAGCATGGAGACGGACGCCGGATCCAAGCGATGCCCGGTCCGCGCGTGTACGAGCCGCTCGAGCGTGTCGGCCCCGGCGCCCTCGAGCAGCGCCGGAGTGTGGGCGACGAATCGACGGACACCTCCCGGCAGGGGGAACGACTCGACGACGCCGTCGGGGGTGAGCGTGACGACCGCGTCGGGACCGTCGCCCGTCGTGTCGGCGGCGTCCCCCATCAGATAGGTGTCGCGATACGTCCGATCCGCGGTCGACACCCCGAGCCGGCGCCGCGACATGCTCCCGCCGCCCTCCGCGATGACCACGAAGCGGGGGCGCACCTGGCGCGCGCCCGCTTCGTCGGCCGTCGATCCGGTCGGGACGCCGCGCACGGTCACGCCGCGCACGTCGGGCGCGATCCCCACGACCTCCATGCCATACGAGACGGACACGGCCCTGGCGCCACTGGACGGGTCGAGGCGCCGGATCGCGTCCGCGAGGATCGCGTGCGTGCGGTGCTGTGGCAGGGTGGCCACGAACGGGAACCGGCTGGACACACCCGCGAAGGAGACGCTCCCGACGTCGCGGGTTCGCGCGTCGGCACCGATGGCCAGGGTCACGCGGGCGTGTGCGCGTCTCACCGGCACGGCCTCGTCGATGATCGCGTCCGCCGCCCCGATCGCGTCGAGCGCGTGCAGGGCCGGAGGGTGGATGCCGATGGCGCGGGACAGCGGTGGGCGATCGCTCTCCCCGGGCTCGTCGCGCTTGTCCCACAGCTCCACGTCGAGCCCGGCGGTCGCGAACGCGGAGGCGGCATAGAGGCCCACGGCCCCGGCTCCGATGACGAGGACGTCGCTCACGAGCGGTCTCCATCAACCGAGCGAGGCCCATCGAACAGGGCGAGCAGCCGGAAGGGACTCTGTCGTTCGACGCGCCACCCGACGGGCACGGCGTCGGCGAGCTCGACGAGGGTGTAGCTGCGACGGACGGACCGGAGCCCGTCGGTCCGGAGGAAGGACCCGGGCGCGAGCGGGGTGATACCGATCTGATACCCCGTGTAGGCGAGGCGGCCGCGCTCGATGTCGTTGTGCACCGCGAGGCGTCGGGCGAGTCGCTCCGAATCGGCGAGCACGGCTGCGAGGGCCGGAGCGTCGAGGTGGTGGAGAACGTGATTGGAGAGGACCACGTCGAATCGTTCGCCGGCTGCGACGAGGTCGGAGCTCGTCGCGCGCCGGAAGGAGACCGTGTCGGGGGCCGCGCGGGCGGTGGCGAACGCGAAGGCCCGGTCGTCCGGATCGATCGCCGTGATGCGCACGTCCACGTGATCGCGGGCGGCCCAGCGGGCGAGGGTCACGGGCACGTCTCCGCCCCCGAACCCGATGTCGAGGATCGTGAGAGGCTCGCCTCCGCGTCCGATCTCCGGCGCGAGCGGACGGATCCGCTCCCGGTAGAGGCGGCGCCACCCGGACACGAGGCCGTTGACGATGCCGAATCGCGCGTACGTGCGCTCGAGGGCGCGCTGATCGCACGACGGGTCGTCCATGAGCTCGGCGAGCTCGACGGCCCGATGGCGGAGGGACGGAGCGATCACGGTCGGGGAGCGGTTCGCGGGGTGGTGCGTCGGGTCATCGCGGCGGACTCCACGGTGAGCCCCGGTCCGAAGGCCATCGCGCAGACGCGGCCGCCGTCGGGGTCCACGTCCGCACCGATACCCTCGCCCGCACCGATGCCGCCGACGGCATCGTCCTCGCCGTGGAGGATGCGGCGCAGGATGAACAGGACCGTGCCGCTCGACATGTTCCCGGCCGTGCGCAGCACCTCGCGAGAGGGCGCCAGCTGCCCGTCCGAGAGGGCCAGGGTCGACTGCACCCGGTCGAGGATGCTGCGCCCGCCCGGGTGGATGGCCCAGTGCGGCACCGCGCCCGTGGGATCCTCGAGCGCCCCCGGGATGGTCCCGAGCACGGGAGCGAGGGCCTCGGTGATGGACTTCTCGATGATCTGCGGAACGTAGCTGCTGAGGACCATCTCGAAGCCGTGGTCGGAGATCGTCCACGCCATGTCGGTCTCGCCGTCGGTCGTGATCGCGGTGGAGAACGAGTCGAGGTCGAGCACGGGGCCCGAACCGCCGTCTTCCCGCGCCGTGACGATGGCGGCCGCGGCGCCGTCGGCGAAGACGGACGACGCGACGATCGAGTCCGGATCGTCGGAGGAGCGGATGTGGAGCGTGCAGAGTTCGAGGCAGACCACGAGCACGACCGCTTCCGGGTCGGCGGCGCAGAACTGGGCGGCCGATCGCAGGGCGGGGAACGCGCCGTAGCAGCCCATGAATCCGAGGTGGTAGCGCTGCGTGTCCGTGCCGAGCCCGAGGGCCTTCACGAGCACGAAATCGGGGCCGGGTGCGAAGAAGCCCGTGCACGACACGGTGACGACGTGGGTGACGTCGGACGCCTCGAAGCCCGACGCATCGAGGGCCGCGCGCGCCGCTCCCACGAGCAGGCCGGGCGCCTCACGGGAATAGACGTCGTTCCGCACGCCGGTGCCCGGGTTGAGGATGAGGCCGTCCGTCGCGGAGTAGAAGGTCGGTGCGTCGGCGTCTGCGGGGTTCGGCGTGCCGGTGGTGGCGTTCACCCCTGCCTGGCCGAGTTCTGCGATCACCGTGTGCCGCGTCTCGATGGCGGAGCCGTCGAAGGCCGCTCCGATGATCCGCTGCGCGAGCCGGGACACCCCGGGCTGTGTGCGGAAGATGTCGCGCACGACGTCCTGCGAGAGGACGGTGTCCGGCACCCGGGTTTCGATGGAGCGTATTCGAGCGGGCATGGGATCAGCGTAATCGCGCGTTCCGACGGGGCGGGGGGCTGCCCATCCGCCCCGCCGCACGCTACGGTGTCGCAGGTGCTGCCGGGGTCAGCCCCAGCAGAGGCAGAACGGGTGGCCGGAGGGATCGGCGTAGACCTGGAAGCCGGAGGTCGCGTCGAGATCGTCGGCGAGCTCGAGGATCCGAGCGCCGGCCTCCAGCGCCTCAGCGTGCGCCGCGCGGATGTCGGTCACGTAGAGGTCGAGGTGCAGTTGCTGCGGAACACCGTCGGGCCACTGCGGCGGGGTGTGGTCGGGTGCGAGCTGGAACCCGAGCTCGGGCCGACCATCGACGGTCAGGGTGTGCCAGTCGTCCTCGGCCTCGACGGTGCCTCCGAGGATGCGGGACCAAAACGAGCTCTCCGCCTCGAGGTCGGCTGTGTCGAACACGAGGATCTTCCGTGTGATGTCCATGGGGCAAGCCTGGCACCACCGAGGGGATCCGTCGATGACGGATCCCCTCGGATCGAACGGTTGGTGCGGATCTCAGCCGATGCTCGTGATGGCACCCGTGAAGGCGGGGAGGTCCTCGGGGGAGCGCGACGTGATGAGCGTCCAGCCGTCCGCCTCGTCTGTCACGAGCTCCTCGTCCACCCAGGTGGCGCCGGAGTTGCGGACGTCCGTCGCGATGCTCGCGAAGGACGTGAGGGTCTTGCCGCGGGTGAGGTCGGCCTCGACGAGCAGCCAGGGCGCGTGGCAGATGGCGGCGATCGTCTTGCCGTCGCGGGCGAAGGCGCGTGCGATGTTGAGGGCGGTCGCCTCGAGCCGGAGCTGATCGGCGTTGATCGTGCCGCCGGGCACGACGAGGAGGTCGAACGCCGAGGGGTCGACGTCGTCGAGCGTCGTGTCGGGTGTGACCGACTCGCCCGGCTTCTCGTCGCCGACGAGCGTGCGGATGTCGTCGGTCGAGACCGCGGCGATCGTGACGTCGATACCGGCGTCGCGGAGTGCCTTCACGGGCACGGTGAGTTCGTCCTGCTCGATGCCGTAGTTGGTGGTGATCACGAGAGCGCTCATGGGTGTGCCTTTCTTCCGTTGGTACTGATGTGGTGATGGCCGGACACCGGCCGACGGCCTCCGGTCAGGCGAGGGCGCGTGCCGCGTGCGATACGTCGAGGGTCTGAGCGACCTCGACGGCGCGGTCGTAGTACTCGCCGGCGAGGGCGACGTACACCCGGCCGACGTGCTCGACGAAGCCGATGGTGCGGCCGTCCCGACGGACGCGCACGAGGCTCGGCGCGATCCGTTCGAGTGCGAGGGCCTCGTGGTCCGGTGTCTCGACGACACCCGCTCGGATGAGAGCCGTGTGCGTCGCCGCCGAGGGTGACGAGGCCGTGCGCGTCTCTGCCGGACGACGAGCCGCCCCGGTGGTCGGCGACGTTCGTGTCCTGGAACTCCGTCGTGTGTCGTGCGTGTCGATCGACATGTCTCCGCCCTTCTCGCGGCGTCGTTGCGCGTGATCCAACGCTAGGCGAGCGCGCCGGACGGGGCCCGGCCTTGACACCCCGAGACAGCGCGTCTACTCGGGCGGAATCGCGATCGTCGAGGGCGCGAGCGACAGGGCGCGAGCGTCAGTGGCGAACGATGCGGTACAGGACCACGACGCCGAGCGCGACCACGGCCGTGCCCGCGACGGCGATCGCGGCGACGGGGATCGGTTGTTCGTCGGCGAGCTTCCGCACGCGTGCGACGCCGTCCTGCCACCGGACGCGGGGGTCGACGCGCTCCTCGATCTCGTCGAGCGTCTCGGCGAGAGAGTCGCGGGCCTCGTCGAGGTCGTCAGCGCGCGGCATTGTCGTATTCGCCCTCGCCCTTGACGGCGCGGATGTCGGACTTGACGCTCGCAACGGCCTCCGTGGGGACGGGCGGGACCCCGGTCTTCAGCGCCTTGATCCCCACGAGGGCGAGCACGATGACGATGATCAGCACGACGCCGCCCACGATGAGAGCAGCGGCCCAGGCCGGCAGGACAAGCGAGAGGGCGATGATCGCTGCGGCGAGCATGATCTGCAGGAAGATGATCGCGAGGATCGCCGCTCCCACGAGGAGTCCGGCGCCGACACCGGCGGCCTTGAGCTTCGTCGACATCTCCTGCTTGGCGAGCTGGATCTCGCCGCGGATCATGCGGGAGACGAGTTCGGGAAGGCGTCCGATGAGGGAGCCGAGCGACTTGTCGCGGAGGCGTGAACGATCCTCGGTGGAGTTGGTGGACATTGCTGGTCCTCTCGTCGATGATCCGGGGCGTACTCCCTATGGTCCCGCGGGAGGAGCCCGAACCACAAACGCCCGGTCCGCGGCTACCGGGGTGCAACGGCAGCACATATACTCCGTGACCCGAGACCGCGTCGTCGGGCCGCTCTCAGCCCTTCCGCGCCTGCGTCGCGACGCCCTCGATGAAGTAGCGCTGGCCGAACGCGAAGAGGAGGAGCATCGGGATGGTCACGATCACGCTCGCCACCATCACGTACTGGTAGTCGCCCTGTCCGCCGTTGGACGGACTGAAGGTCGTCATGGCGTAAGCGATACCGAGTGGCACCGTGAAACCGTCGACCGACCCGGCGTTCAGGTAGATGAGAGCGCCTTGCAGGTTGTTCCAGCTGGCCTGGAATTCGAAGAGGAAGATGATGACGAATGACGGGATCGACAACGGCAGGGCGATGCGACGGAAGAGACCGAAGTAGCTCGCTCCGTCGAGCCGCGCGGCTTCGAAGAGCTCCTTCGGCAGCCCGAGGAAGAACTGGCGCTGCAGGAAGATGTAGAACGCGGAACCGAAGAGGTTGGCGGCGAACAGCGGGAGGATCGTCCCGAGCAGGCCGAGGTTCTTCCAGATGAGGTATTGAGGCACCATGGTGACGGCGCCGGGCAACATCATGGTGGCGAGGACGAGACCGAAGAGGATCCCGCGGCCCGGGAACCGGAAGTAGGCGAAGCCGAACGCCACGAGCGAGCTCGAGATCGACACGAGGGCGGCCGCGAGCAGGGCGATCACGATGCTGTTGAGGATCCACGAGAACAGCGGGAGCTGGTTCCAGACCTCCGCGTAATTCCCGGGCAGGATCGTGTTCGGGATGAGCCGGTTGTCGAAGACCTCGCCGCGCGGCTTGAGGCTCGCGGCGACGAGCCACACGAACGGGTAGAGGAACAGCGCGCTCAGAGCCGCGAGGAGCGTCCACAGCACGCCCTTCGCGACGGCTCGCCGCCGCCGGTACCGACCGTCGCCCGCGAACCGCCGCTCGGTGCGTGCAGCCGGGCGCTCGGCGAGCTCCTCGTCGAGCGCGGGTGGCAGCCCCACGATGGGACCGCTGTTCGGTGAGGGCTCCGGCGAGGACCCGGTGGATGTGCCCGTGGACGTGGATGCGCTCATCGGTTGTCTCCCTCGTAGTACACGAAGCGGTTGCTCATCTTCACCTGTACGAGGGTGATGAGAAGGATGATGACGAACAGCAGCCACGCCATCGCGGCGGCGAACCCGAAATCGAACTGCCGGAACGCCTGCTGGAAGAGGTAGACGCCGTAGAAGAGGGATGACTCGGGCGAGGCGTTGGTCTGGTCGCGCCAGAACAGCAGGTACGCCTGGTCGAACACCTGCAGGGCGGCGATCGTGAGCACGATGATGTTGAAGAAGATCGCGCCGGAGATCATCGGCACGGTGATCGAGAAGAACTGGCGCACCGGACCAGCGCCGTCGAGCGCCGCCACTTCGTACAGTTCCACGGGGACGTTCTTGAGCGCGGCGAGGAAGATGACCATCGTCCCGGCGACCCCCCAGAGGGTCATGAGGACGATCGACGGCTTCACCCAGTCGGGGTCGATGAGCCATTGCGGCCCCTCGATCCCGAAGACGGCGAGGAACTGGTTGATCGCTCCCGTGTTGCCGTTGAGGAGCAGAAGGAACATCGAGGCGGTGGCGACCGTCGGCGTCATCCGGGGCAGGTAGAACACGGTGCGGAAGAACCCGGCGCCCCGGCCCACCCGGTTGAGCACGAATGCGAGGAGCAGGGCGAAGACGATCTCGAACGGCACCGCGAGTACGGCGTAGAAGAGCGTGTTGGCGAGGGACAGTCCCACCTTGGGGTCCTCGAACAACCCGGCGTAGTTGTCGATGCCCGTCGGGGAGATGTCCCCCGTCGCGAGGTTGTAGTCGCTGAGCGAGATGACGAGGCTGTAGCCCATGGCGCCCGCCGTGAAGACGAGGAAGCCGATGATCCAGGGGCTGATGAAGAGGTATCCCGCGATGGCCTCCCGCCGGTTGTACTTCTTCACCCGGATCTCGGACACCGGGGTGTGGGTGGCTCTGGCCTGCGACATGATCGGCAGGCTACGGCTGTCGAAGAGGGCGTCTCAATACATTGATTTCGACCGAGAACCGTGCTTCTCCTGCTGCTCCTCCTCGATGTCAAGGGGACGACATCGACGTGTCACGCGCTCACGGGATCACGTTCTAGGCGCGTCGTTCCGAAAACGCAAGGCCCGTGACCCGGGCGGGGATCCGGCGTACCGTCGAAGCACGTCGGGACCTCCGGCGATACGACCACTCGAAGGGACGATCACATGGGTGCAGACGACAAGATCAAGAACACCGCCGAGAAGCTCGTCGGACAGGCCAAGGAAGGCTTCGGCAAGGCCACCAACGACGACGAGAAGGTCGCCGAGGGTCGCACGGAGCAGTCTTCCGCGAGCGCCAAGCAGGCCGGCGAGAACGTCAAGGACGTCTTCAAGTAGGACGTCTCACCGATCGGAGTCGATCGGAGACGGAAAGGCCCGGGAGCGTTGCTCCCGGGCCTTTCTTCGTTCCCACACGGAACCGTCGTTACCCGTCGGCCTGCTCGTAGGCGCGCATCGCCGCCGCCTGGGCGTCTGCGAGAGCGTCCTCCGGTGTCTTGTCGCCGAGGAGCACCGACTGGACGGCGTTGTTCAGCTCGGTCTCGATCTGCTGGCCCGCGGGCGACGCCCCGAACGTCACACCATTGGCGACCGCGTCGTAGTAGGTCGAGATCGTCTGGTCGAACCCGGCGTCACCGCTGTCGCCCACGTACTCCTCGCGGATGGACTGGTCGGCGGCGGGCGATGCGGTGAAGAGGCCGGCGTTGATCGCGCCGGGGGTCTCCTCGAGGGTGGCAGCACGGGCACTGCCGGCCGCCTCCCATGCCTCCTGGCTCGTGAGCTCGAGCGCCCACGCGCACGCCGCGTCCGGGTTCTTCGCACCGGCCGGGATGACGAAGGCCTGGCCGCCGGCGACGGCGAACGGTTCTCCGTCGGGGCCGCGGAACGGTACGGCGGAGATGTCCACCGCATCGACGTAGGGGCTCAGGACGTTCACGAACCACTGCGCGTCGACCTGCGCTCCCACCTGATCGGCCACGAACTGGTTGTTCTCGCCGAACGTGTCGAAGGAATCCGTGAAGCTCTTGACCTTCGCGTAGCCGCCCTGGGCGTCGGTGATGCGCTTGAGCAGCTCGAGGCCCGCCTCGTTCGCCGGGTCGTCGAGAGTGGGCTCGCCGTCGGCGATGAGCTGGCCGCCGGCCCCGAGCACCCAGAGACTCGCCTGTCCGCTCGCGACCGGATCGAACCCGAGGACCGAGGGGTTTCCGCCCTCCTCCTGATACATCTTCTCGATGGCGCCGAGGAGCACATCGGGCTTCGACGTGTCGATCTCCTCGGGGCTCACCCCGGCGGCGTCGAGGACGCGGTTGTTCACGATGATCGCGGGGGGTTGGTAGAACTGCGGGACGCCCCATACGGCGTCCTCGTAGGTGACATCGGCGAGGACGGCCTCGTAGTAGGCGGACGTCGGGTCGACGTCGTGTGACGAGAAGCACTCGTCGAGCGGCACGATGAGCCCCTGGGACGCGTAGGTCGCGACGAAGCGGCGGTCCATCTGCACGACGTCCGGAACGGTTCCGCCGGCGACGCGTGTGGTGAACTTCTGGGCGTCGAACGCGGTCTGGTCGATCTCGATCTCGAGTCCCTCGAACCGGTCGGCGGCGTACTCGAGTCGCGACGTGCCCACGTCGTCCGCGTTCTCGAATCCCCACGCGTTGAGCGTTCCGGAGACCTCGGTCCCGAACGACACGTCGCCCGTGCCCGTCGCTCCGCCTGAGCTGCAGGCCGTCAACGTCACCGCCGCCGCGATCGCTGCGGTCGAGACGAGCCTCCGTCGGATCTTCGTCATTTTCTCTCCTCCTCGAGTGGTCGGTCCGATGCTCGTGATCCATCGGCCCGCCGGCCCGACGGTAGCGGGACCCGTTGCGACTCGGGAAGCTCTTGTCTCGTCGGCCCTCGTGTGCTTCTCGAGGCCACCTAAGCGGCGGTTTGACGTTCACTTCCGATGGGCTCAGCCTGAGATTTTCGGATTCCGTCCGCCAGGTGTCATAGTCAACCCATGGCCTCCCTCATCTACGGCACCGAGACCTTCGAGTTCGAAGACCGTCAGCTCGCGCACGTCAAGTTCGTCATCAGCCAGAAGCTCCGCCGACAGGAGAGCTTCCTTCTCTCGTGGTCCTACTCGCTGGCCCTCGGCTCCGGTCGGAGCTCGATCTGGCTCAACGAGCACAGTCACCTCCACTTCCGCTTCAACGGCAGCAAGCCCCCCACCCTGAACCAGGTGTGGCTCGAGCGCCTCATGACCGCGTCCTTCTCGGTGCGCGGACTCGACCTCGACGAGGTCCCGGAGCCCCAGGAGCAGTAGAGCCCCGCAACGACACCGGCCCCGCCGGGTGCCGTGGTCCCCGTCGGTATCGGCGGCGAGCACGGCACCCGACGGGGCCGTCTTCGTGTGTGCGGGTCAGGCCGCGGGGTCGAGGACGACCTTGATGCAGCCGTCCTCCTTCTTCTGGAAGACCTCGTACATGTGCGGCGCCTCGGCGAGCGGCACGCGGTGGGTCACGAGGTCGGCGGTGCCGAGGGGGTCGCCGTCCTGCTCGGCGAGCGGCAGCAGCGTCGGGATCCAGCGGGCCACGTTGCACTGGCCCATCCGCATCGTCACCTGCTTGTCGAACATCGACTTCATCGGCATCGGGTCGGCGTCGCCGCCATAGACGCCGCTGATCGACACGGTGCCGCCTCGGCGCACGAGGTCGAGCGAACCGTGGAGGGCGGAGAGCCGGTCGATCCCGGCCTTGTCCATCGCGGGGCGCGCGATCGCATCGGGGAGCAGGCCGATGGCGGCGTGGGCTGCGGCGGCGACGGGCGACCCGTGCGCCTCCATCCCCACGGCCTCGACGACGGCGTCCGGTCCGCGACCGTCCGTCGCGTCGCGGATCTCGTCGATGACGGATTTCGTGGAGTCGAAGGTGCGGATGCCGTACTTCTCGGCGAGGGCCCGGCGCTCCGGCACGGGGTCGATCGCGTAGACCTCGTAGCCGAGGTGCGCGGCGATCCGGGCGGAGAACTGACCGACCGGACCGAGGCCGTAGATGCCGACGCTGCCGCCGTCCGGCACGTTCGCGTACTGCACGGCCTGCCAGGCGGTCGGGAGGATGTCGCTCAAGAAGAGGTAGCGGTCGTCGCTCAGCTCGGTACCCACGACGATGCAGTTGACGTCGGCGCGGTGCACACGCAGGTACTCCGCCTGTCCGCCGGGGATCTGCCCGTACATCTTCGTGTAGCCGTAGAGCGACGCACCCGTGCCGTAGTCGTGGTTCTGGGTGGTCTCGCACTGCGACTGCAGTCCGCGCTTGCACATGTAGCACTCGCCGCACGAGATCGTGAAGGGGATGACCACGCGGTCGCCGACCTTCACACGCGTGACGCCGGGGCCGACCTCCTCGACGACGCCCATGGTCTCGTGGCCGAGGACGTCGCCCTTGCCGATGAACGGGCCGAAGAGTTCGTAGAGGTGCAGGTCGGAGCCGCAGATCGCTGCGGACGTCACGCGGATGACGGCGTCCGTCGGTTCGACGATGTGCGCGTCCGGTACGTCCTCGATGGAGACGTTGCGCTTCCCTTGCCAGGTGAGTGCCTTCATTGGATGCTTCCTTTCGTCTGGATCCCGATCGGATCCTCGGATCGTGCGTGATGCGGGTCGTCGGTTCGGGTCCGTCTCGGCGGGCGCGCCGAAGCACTCCCGTCACGGGGAGGTGGAAGAGAAGTGGGGATGGGATGACCCGACACACCCCATCCCCACGCCGGATGAGCGGCCCGGGAGAGAGCGCCCGCGATTCGTGGCCGCTCCTGTTCCCTGGACCGGATCGTCATCCGAACCATGGTCAACGCTACGCACGCCGCCTCCCGGCCGGGAGGGCATTGACAAGGGCGTACCCGACCGTCAAGCGTAGTTTCGAGCGGCCGTTGCGCCGACCGAGACCCGAAGGGAGGACGCGCGATGTCGCGACCGAACGAGAATGAGAAGCTCGATGAGAACGAGACGCACGACGGGAACGAGCCGACCGGTTCGGAGGGGGCGCCGACGTCGGGAGCGGCCAGCGTGGGGGAGCGGCTCACCGGGGAGCGGGATGCGAGAGACCCCGATGGTCTCCTGACGGTGGACCAGATCGCCGGTGGATCTCACGGGGCGTCTCCCGAGGACGGGCTCCGTGTGCCGCGCGGCGACCGTATCGAAGAGCCCACCGACCCCGACGAGGGCTGAGCGACGCAGCCGAGCGCCGGCGAGTCAGTCGCCGAACACGCGCTCCTCGAGGAATCCGTTGCGGAAGGTGCCGGTGGGATCGTGGCGTTCGACGAGCTCGATCCATTCGGACCGCCGCGGGTAGAGGGGCGCGAGCCGCTCGGCGGTCGCGAGGAAGTGCTTGCCCCAGTGCGGTCGCCCACCGAGAGGGAGCAGGATGTCCTCGATCGCCGGGAGCACCCGGTCGACGCGCTCGGTGTCCGGCGCGAACGTGAAGTGCACACCGACGACGTCGCGATCCGACGCCCCGCTGAGCCACAGGCCGTCGGCGGCCACGGTGCGCAGCTCGGTGATGAGCAGCACCTCGTCGATGCGCGGTCCGATCCCACGGAGCGCCGTGAGGGCCTCGCGGATGCGGTCGCGCGGCACGAGGTACTCCGACTGGATCTCCTCGCCGGCGCTCGGTGTGGAATCGAGGCGGAAGTGGGGCAGCCGCTCCGACCAGGGTCCGGCGACGCCGCCGAAGACGGTCATGTTCGTGGGCTGCTCGTCGAAGAGCTCGGCCGACGGGGCGGCGATGGCGCCGAGGTGCGTCGCGTCGATGTCGTCGGGACCGCCCTCCGCGACGATGGTCTTCAGCCAGAGGTGGTCGACGGTGTCGCCCGACCACATCGTGAGAACGCTCACGCTGTACGCGGAGCCCATGATGGCGTCGAAGTCCTCGATGAGACGATCCCACGGCAGCCCCACGAAGGCGTCCTGCCGCACGTCGAAGGTCGGGCGCACGTCGAGGGTCACGCGGGTCACGACACCGAAGGCGCCGAGCCCCACGACCATGCCGTCGAAGCCGGGGGTGGAGCGGTCCACGTCGAGGAGGTCCCCGTCGGCCGTGACGAGCTGCAATCCGGACACGGCGGATGACAGGGTCCCGTTGCCGTCGCCCGAGCCGTGCGTTCCCGTCGCGGTCGCGCCTCCCACCGAGATGTGGGGGAGGGAGCCGAGATTGTGGAGGGCGAAGCCCTCAGAGTGCAGGTGGCGGGCCAGGTCGCCGTAGCGGGTGGCCGAGCCCACGGTGACGGTCCCCGCGGCGGCGTCGATCACCGGGTCCGACGGGATGCGGCCCAGGTGGACGAGGACGTCCGTGTCGGGGAGGGCGTTGAAGGAGTGGCGAGTGCCGAGGGCCCGCACCCGACGGTTCGCGGCGACCACACGCTGCACCTCGTCGATGCTTGCGGGCTCGAGGATCTCGGTCGCCCGGTAGACGTAGTTCTTCGCCCAGTTGGACCGGTCCGTGTTCGTGTGTGTCTGCGTCATCGCCGCACCCTCCGTGGTCGGACGTTCGTCCGCCCACCTCACGTTAGCGGGCGTCGGCCGCCGGTGGTCCCGCGGGTGGCGAACGGCCCGGCGGGGATGCGCCCTCCGAACGGGGGAATGCGGGGCGCTGTCTCGAGGCCTACTGTGAGCAGGCGCCGCACCCGAGCGGCGTCCCTCCCCGAAGGATCCCCATGCCCCTCTCCCGTTTCTCACGTCTGGCGGCCTCCGCCGTCCTCGTCGGCGCCGTCCTCTCCCCGCTTCCCGCCGCCGCTGTCGCGGCCCCGTCGACCGGCACCGTCGCCGTCGCCGGTTCCCCGTTCGCCGCGAAGCCCTTCGCCAACTGCACGGCGCTCAACAAGAAGTACCCGCACGGCGTCGGCAAGAAGGGCGCGAAGGACAAGGTGTCGGGGAAGACGAAGCCCGTCACGAACTTCACGGTCAGCACCGCGCTCTACAACGAGAACAAGAAGTCCGACCGGGACAAGGACGGGATCGCCTGCGAGAAGAGGTGATCGGCCGTCGCGGCCCGTTCAGGGTTCCGTGACCCGGTCGTACGTAGGCTGGAGGCACGATGACCCCCCGACTCCTCTTCCGTGTGGCCGCGATCGCCGAGGCCATCACATGGGCCTTCCTGCTCACGGCCATGTTCCTCAAGTACGTCACCCAGTCGACCGACGCGCTCGTGCCTCCGGCCGGTGGTGTGCACGGTTTCGTCTTCCTCTGCTACGTCGCTGTGACGGTGTTCGTGTGGATCGACAGGCGATGGAGCCTCGGCACGGGCCTGCTCGGCCTCGCGACGGCGATCGTGCCGTTCGCAACCATCCCGTTCGACGTGGTCATGGACCGCCGCGGTCGTCTCGACGGCGGCTGGCGACTCGCCCCGGGCGGCGACGCCCCGCGCGGCGTCATCGAGCACACTCAAGCGTGGGTTCTCCGCCGCCCGGTCGTCGCCGCGATCACGGCCGTCGTCCTCGTCTCGCTCGTCTTCGCGGCGCTCCTCGTCATGGGCCCCCCGGTCCCGCCCTCCTCCTGAGAGGCCCGGGCGGGGCGTAGTCTCCGTCCTGGACGACGGGACGGACCCGATCGGGAGGGTGAGGCATGGCGCGCGGACGGTTGCACGTGCTCCTCGGTGCCGCGCCCGGTGTCGGGAAGACGTTCGCGATGCTCGAGGAGGGGCGGCGCCTCCGGGAGCTCGGCTCCGATGTCGTCATCGCCGTCGTGGAGTCCCACGGCCGCCCCGCGACCGAGGCGCTCGCCGCGGGGGTCGACGCCGTCCCTCGGCGCATGCTCGAGCCGACCGATCTCGACCTCGAGGCGGTCATCGCCCGGGCGCCGCAGGTCGCGCTCGTCGACGAACTCGCCCGCCTCAACGCGCCGGGATCGCGGCACGAGAGACGCTGGCAGGACGTCGAGGCCCTGCTCGAGGCCGGGATCTCCGTGCTCACGACCGTCGACGTGCAGCACATCGAGTCGCTCCGAGAGGTCGTCGAGCAGGTCACGGGCGTTCGGCAGCGGGAGACCGTGCCCGACGCCGTGCTCCGCGCAGCCGATCGCGTCGAGCTCGTCGACCTGGCGCCGTCGGCGCTCCGCGACCGTCTCGCCGCCGGCGACGTCTACCCGGCCGAACGCATCGACGCCGCCCTGTCGAGCTTCTTCCGGCTCGGCACCCTCACAGCCCTCCGGGAGCTGGCCCTGCTCTGGCTCGCCGACGAGGTGGACAGTGCTCTCGCCGCCTACCGCGCCGAACACGGTATCCACGGCCGATGGGACGCGCGGGAACGCGTCGTCGTCAGTCTCACGGGTGGAGCGGAAGGCGAGACGCTGCTGCGGCGGGGCGCACGCATCGCCGCGCGGTCGGCGGGAGGCGAGCTCCTCGCCGTGCACGTCGTGAGTCAGGACGGCCTCACCCGCCGCCACCCCGAGGCCCTGGCCGCGCAGCGGGCCCTCGTCGAATCCCTCGGAGGCACCTTCCACGAGATCGTCGGGGACGACGTGGGCCGCTCCCTCGTGCAGTTCGCCCGGTCCGTCGACGCCACGCAGCTCGTCGTCGGCGCGAGCCGCCGCAGCCGACTCGTCGCCGCCCTCTCGGGCCAGGGGATCGGCGCGACGGTCGTCCGGGAGTCGGGCGACATCGACGTGCACATCGTCACGCACGCCGCGGCCGCCGGACGATTCGCCCTGCCGCGCCTCGGGGGAGGGCTCTCGGCGCGTCGGCGACGCGCGGGGTTCGCCCTCGCCGCGATCGCCGGCCCGCTCGTCACCGCTCTGCTCGTCTCGGTGCGCAGCGAGGAGTCGATGACGAGCGACGTCCTGAGCCTCCAGTTGCTCGTCGTCGTCGTCGCCCTCGTCGGGGGCCTCTGGCCGGCCCTCGTCGCGGCGGTGTTCTCCGGAATCGCCCTCGACTTCTTCTTCGTCGATCCGCTCCACACGGTGACGATCGCCGAGCCCCTCCATGCGCTCGCGCTCGCGCTCTTCGTCGTCAACGCCCTGCTCGTGAGCTACGTCGTGGACCAGGCCGCCCGCCGGTCCCGCGCCGCTCGTCGGTCGGCGGCCGAGTCCCAACTCCTCGCCACGACCGCCGGGAGCGTGCTGCGTGGCGAGGACGCGCTGCAGGCGCTCGTCGGCCGGACGCGCGAGGCGTTCGGGCTCGCGAGCGTGCGTCTGGTCGCGGACGAGCCGGCGGGTACCGTGCTCGCGGCCGACGGCGATCCCGCGGCCGGCGAGCCCTCCGAGTCGGTGCGCGTGGGGGGACGTGCGGCCCTCGAGCTGCGCGGCCGCATCCTCGACGCGTCGGAGCGCCGGCTCCTCGGCGTCGTCGCGACGCAACTCGATGCGGCGATCGAGCACCGCGAGCTGAGCGCGACGGCGAGCGAACTCGGTCCCCTCGCGCACGCCGACCGCACCCGCAGCGCCCTGCTGTCCGCAGTGAGTCACGACCTGCGCCGCCCGCTCGCCTCCGCGATCACCGCTGTCGGCGGCCTGCGGTCCACCGAGGTGGTGTTGACACCGGCGGAGCGTGAGGAGCTCCTCGCCACGGCGGACGAGAGCCTCGTGGCGCTCGCCGCCCTCGTGTCGGACCTCCTCGACGTGAGTCGGCTCCAGGCGGGCGCCCTCGCCGTCGTCCTCGACGACGTGGACATCGACGACGTGATCCTGCCATCGCTCGATGAGCTCGGGCTCGGTCCGTCCCAGGTGGAACTCGACCTCGCGCCCGACCTTCCGTCCGTCTCCGCCGACGCGGCGCTGCTCCAGCGGGTCGTCGTCAACATCCTCGCGAACGCCGTGAGGTTCTCTCCTCCCGGTCGGCGCGTGCGGGTGGCGACGAGCGCGTTCGGGGACAGCGTCGAGGTGCGGGTCGTCGACCACGGCCCCGGGGTCGCGGCCGATCGTCGTGAGGAGATCTTCGTGCCGTTCCAGCGGCTCGGGGACACGGACAACCTCACGGGACTCGGGCTCGGACTCGCGCTCGCCCGCGGGCTCACCGAGGGGATGGGCGGCACGCTCGAGGCCGACGACACCCCCGGTGGAGGACTGACGATGGTCGTGTCCCTCCGGCCCGCCTCCGGCAGGATGGACCCGTGAAGCTCCTCATCGCGGACGACGACCCGCAGATCCTCCGCGCCCTCCGCGTCACCCTCGGGGCGCGCGGCTACGAGGTCGTGACGGCGCCCGACGGCATGGTCGCCGTGAACGCCGTGATCGAGGAGCACCCCGACCTGCTCGTCCTCGATCTCGGGATGCCGGGGCTCTCGGGCATCGAGGTCATCGAGGCCGTGCGCGGGTGGTCGACGATGCCCATCCTCGTCGTCTCGGGGCGCAGCGACGCCGCGGACAAGGTGGAGGCGCTCGACGCGGGCGCCGACGACTACGTGACCAAGCCGTTCGTGATCGACGAGCTGCTCGCACGCGTGCGCGCGCTCACGCGCCGCGTCATCCCCGCCGCTCCGAACGAACCCGTCGTCGCATTCGGCGACGTGACCGTCGACCTCGCCGCCCACACGGTCTCGCGCGATGCCGATGGGCGGCCGGCGCCCGTGCGGTTGACGCCCACCGAGTGGAAGATCCTCGAGCTCCTCGCACGGAACCCGGATCGCCTCGTCACGAGGGACGAGCTGCTCTCGAGCATCTGGGGCCCCAACCACACGGGCGACAGCGGCTACCTGCGGCTCTACATCGGTCAGCTCCGCAAGAAGCTCGAGGTGGAGCCGTCCGCGCCGCGGTACCTCCTGACGGAGCCCGGCCTCGGGTACCGGCTCGCGCTCGGCGAGGGCGTCCTGCCGGCCTGAGGCGACGAACTTCGTCCGCCTCCTCGGTTCGAGGCTCCGGGCGCGGCCTGTCCACAGGCAGAGTGGACGATTTCCGGGCCGGGTGCTCCGTCGGGATACGGTGGCGCGGACAGCGGTTGGAGGTCTCTGGTGTCTGACGTGTTCGGGCGCCACCCGGGCGATGGGCGGCTCGACGCCGAGGTTTCGGCCGCCCATGCTGCGCGCGTGCACCGCCGATCGCGCATCGCGGTCTGGACGGTGCGCGTCGCGCTCGCCGCATCCCTGCTGCTGCTCGTGGTCGCGGGCGTCGTGCTCGCGCGCGAAGCGGGGGCGGGGTGGCCGGCCGAGGCGAGCCGCCAGGGTCCACTCCTCGCGGCCCTCGCCCTCGCCGTCGGCGGGGTCTCGATCGTGCTCGCCGTGATGACCGCTCGCCGCACGCGGCGGCTCCTCGAGGCATCGGCGCCCGAGGGCGGAGTCGTGCTCGGGATGTCCTCGGCCGGCATCAACCTCACCCATCTGCCCCTCCTCGAATGGGAGGCCATCTCGGCCATCGGGATCGCCGAGCGCGCTGAGGGATCACGCCGCGCTGTCACCGTCGGGATCGCGGTCGCCGACGTCGGGGCGGCCCGCGCCCGCATCATCGACGCCCGCCTCGCGCACCTCGTGCGGCCGTTCCCCCGGAGCCCGGGCCGGCGCGGGCGGGGACGGACGGGCACGGGCGGACGTCGACGGGGCGTGTCACGGCCGGAGCCCGGCTTCCTCGCCGTCGACCTCGGGGATCTCCTCGACCAGCCCACGATCGACGCGGTGATCGCCCGGCTCCGGCTCGAGTCCGAGCAGCGGGACATCCCCCTCCATCGGACGGACGACCGGCGCGACCTCGGCGGAATCCTCCGCCCGGTGCCGTCCGACGACGTGTAGCGTCGGGGCATGACGACGCTCACCTACGCGGACACCACGGTCCTGGTCATCGGCGACCTCGGTGGGGCGATCTCGACCCCCGACGACGCCACGGCGATCCTCGAGGAGGCCTTCGCCGCGCATGCGGCCGTCGTGGCCATCCCCGTGGAACGCTTCGACGCCCTGTTCTTCGACCTCAGCACCGGGATCGCGGCGGAGTTCCTCCAGAAGTTCGCGACCTACGTCATCGCCGTCGCGATCGTGGGGGACCTCACGGAGACGATCGCGCAGAGCGCGGCACTCTCGGCGTTCGTCGTCGAATCGAACGCCGGCAACCAGGTCTGGTTCGTGCCGGAGGTCTCGTCGATCGAAGCGCTCGTCGGTCGGCTCGACCCGCGCTGACAGGCCCTGGTCCTCCCCGGGTCGACTCCGCCCGTCCTCGGGTCGACTCCGCCCGTCCTCGGGTTGTCTCCGCCCGTTCTCGGGTTGTCACCGCGGCGCGACCCTCCTACGATCGGTCAACGATCAGGAACGGGGGCCGCATGAGCGCCGCACGACAACTCTTCCGCCGCAAGCCCATCACGGCGCCGAGCGAGAACCCCGATGGGCTGTCGCGCAAGATCAGCGCGTTCCAACTCACGATGTTCGGTGTCGGAGCGACCGTGGGCACGGGTGTGTTCTTCGTGATGCACGAAGCGGTTCCGGACGCCGGCCCCGCCGTGATCGTGGCCTTCCTGCTCGCCGGGCTCGCCGCGGGCCTCTCGGCGCTCTGTTACGCCGAGATGGCGTCGGCCGTTCCCGTCTCCGGCTCCACCTACTCGTACGCCTACGCGACCCTCGGCGAGATCGTGGCGATGGGCGTCGCTGCCTGTCTCCTCCTGGAGTACGGCGTCTCGACGGCGGCCGTGGCCGTCGGCTGGAGCGACTACGTCGACCTCCTCCTCGTCAACGTGTTCGGCGTCGGCATCCCCGACGCGCTCGAGGGCGGACCGTTCGAGGGCGGCATCATCAACCTCCCGGCGGTCGTGCTCGTGATGATGTGCGCGATCCTGCTCATCCGGGGCACGAGCGAGTCGGCCGCGGCGAACACCGTCATGGTCATCATCAAGCTCGGAGTGCTGCTCGGTTTCAGTGCCATCGCCTTCACGGCGTTCAATGCCGACAACTTCGCGGACTTCGCCCCCAACGGCGTCACCGGTATCACGGCGGCGGCCGGCACGATCTTCTTCACCTTCATCGGGCTCGACGCGGTGTCGACGGCGGGAGACGAGGTGAAGGACCCGCAGAAGACCCTGCCGCGTGCCATCATCGCGGCCCTCATCACCGTGATCGCGATCTACCTGCTCGTGGCGATCTCCGCGCTCGGCACCCAGCCGTGGCAGGACTTCTCGAGTGAGGACCAGGCGGAGGCCGGCCTCGCGAAGATCCTCGAGAACGTCGTCGGGGCCGCGTGGCCCGGCACGATCCTCGCGATCGGAGCGGTCATCTCGATCTTCTCCGTCACGCTCGTGACGATGTACGGGCAGACACGCATCCTCTTCGCGATCGGTCGGGACGGCCTCCTGCCGTCGATGTTCGCCCGCGTCCACCCGACGCTCCGCACGCCCGTCCACACCACGGTCGTCGTCGCGATCGCGGTGGGATCGCTCGCCGGATTCATCCCGCTCGACAGCCTGTGGGACCTCGTGTCGATCGGAACACTCGTGGCGTTCATCGTCGTCTCCCTCGGCGTGATCGTCCTGCGCCGCACGCGCCCCGACCTGCCCCGCGGATTCAGGGTGCCCGGCTATCCGGTGGTGCCGATCGTGTCGATCATCGCGTGTCTGTACATCCTGTCCGGCCTGCACTGGACCACGTACGCGTGGTTCCTCGGTTGGCTCGCGGTCGTGCTCGCGTTCTACCTGTTGTGGGGGCGGCGCCACAGCAAGCTCAACGGCACCGCGAGCGGCGACGGCGCGGACGGGGGAGCGGACGGCGGCGCCGGGTCGACGGGTGCCGCCGGTCGCGGCACTGCGAGCCCGCGCGGCGGGAGCGCGTCGTGACGGTCCTCGTCGGGTACGCGGACGGCCGGGGCGCCCGCGACGCCCTCGAGCTCGGAGCCGCGCTCGCGGATGGACTCGGCGTGGGTCTCACCGTGGTGAGCGTCGCGCGACGTTCATGGGGCACCCCGTCGATCTCGCGGGTCGACACGGAGTTCATCGAGTGGTCCCGCCGGGTCGCCGACGAGGATCTGGCGACGGCGCGCGCCCGCCTCGCCGAGCGCGCACCCGGTCGTGCGGTCGCCCTCCGGCGGGTCGAGGGGAGATCCGTTCCGGCCGCGCTCGTCGCCGCCGCCCGGGAGGTGGACGCCACGGTCATCGTCCTGGGGTCGGTGGCCGACGCTCGGCTCGGTCAGGTCGTACTGGGGTCCACGGCCGACCGGCTCGTGCACTCCTCTCCTGTCCCGGTCGCGGTCGCCCCGCGCGGGTATCGGGCGCCGACCGACGGCGTCGAGCGGCTGACGTTCGCCTGGTCGGGCGACGACACCGAGATGCCCTCGCTCACGCGGCTCGGCAATCTCGTCGCGCCCACGCAGGCACACGTCCGGGTCGTCACGTTCGGTCTGCGGCGCCCGGCGATGTTCCCTCCCGAGGTGGGGCTCGACGCCGAGGACGAGGTGTTCGCGGGATGGCGGGAGCAGGTCGAGCGCTCGTTCGAGAGACTTCGCGCGGGCGGGATCGTTGGCCCCGACACCGAGACGCTGGTCGCGGTCGGTGCGGACTGGCGCGCGGCGGTCGACGACGTCGACTGGACACCGGGGGACGTGCTCGTGATCGGGTCGAAGCCCGCCGGTCCCGTCGCCCGCGTCTTCATGGGATCGAGCGCCACGAAGATCGTCCGCCACTCCCCGGTCCCCGTCGTCCTCCTCCCCGCCTGACCCCCTGCCCGCCCTCCCCGAACCTGACCCGCGCCTCGTCTCCCACGCCCGCCAGGGAGAGCGTTTGCGCCGTTTCGCGGCGATACAGTGCCGCGAGACGGCGCAAACGCTATCCGGGGGAGAGGGTGGTGTCGGTGAGGCGGGCGCCGTGGAGGGTTCGGGCCAGGGAGCGGAGCTCGCGGCGGAGGGCGCTCTGGACTCGCTGCGACAGGGTTCCCGCCGGGTGGAGGGACGCGTGTGCCTCGCCGTCCGCGATCGAGAGGGACCAGGTGCCCGCGACGGCTCCGTCGACCAGGAACGTCGCGGGGATGAGTCCGTTGGGGGAGGCGATCACGGACGGATCCGGCAGGATGCGCGCGCGGTCGGCATGGGAGAGGACCGCGGCGTCGAACTCGGCGAGCAGGCGCGCGGTCGGCGCCTTCCGCTCGCCACCGTCACGGACAGCATCAGCACGGTCGACGAGGGTCCGTCCTTCCACCTCCACCGGCACCACCGCGTCGCCGAGGGACGCGAAGACCTCCCGCGCACCACGGAGCCCCGACCACTGCGCGAAGTCGGCGGGCGTCGCCGGACCGTACGCGCCGAGGTAGCGGAGGACGAGGGAGCGGACCTCCTCGAGAGGCTCGACCTCGTGCACGGGCACGTGCTGGTCGAGGCGGGCGTAGACGACCCCGCCCGTGGCGCCCCACTCCCCGCGGGGCGGGCGCTGCACGAGGGGGAGGTGGCAGCGGACGAGGTTCACCAGATCCGCGGGCGCAGAGCCGTCGAATCGCGAGGCGAGGTCGCGGCCGAGGTCCCGCGCCGGCAGATCGGCGCCGTCGAGCACGCCCGCCGCCCGATCGACGACGGCGGCGACATCGACGCCGGGCACACGTCTGGCGATGGCCGAGGTGAACTCGCGCTCGAGCACGGGCGCCGTGAGGGAGCGCAGCGACCACGCATCCTCCGCGCGCACGAGATGGATCGTCGACCTCATGCACACCACCCGTACGAGCGCTCCCGAGCGGACGAGGGCCGACGCGGCGAGGGGCTCGAAGCCCGTGATCCGCGTCCAGAGCGCCGTGTACGGCGGAAGCGGGGCTTGCGACTGCATCCCGATCTGGTGCCGCACCTCGGAGAGGACACGATCTTCGATCGGTAAGCCCTCGAGATCGATCCGGTCATGGAGGTGCTGGCGCTCGCGGTAGGTACTCGCGAGCGCAGCCCTCGTCATGCGCTCCATCCCGCGACCCTAACGCCCACCGGCGACGGTGGACCGAACGAATTCGATCGTCCTCTTGACACGGTCGCCCCGGCCTGGTTGGTTAGTTACATGAGTAATGAACCAACGAGGTCGAGGGGATGATGGACGAATCGCGGCCCATCTTCATCCAGATCGCGGAGCAGGTGGAGAACGACATCATCGAGGGGCGTCTCCCGGAGGAGAGCCAGATCCCGTCCACGAACGAGTTCGCTGCCTTCCACCGCATCAACCCGGCCACGGCCGGCAAAGGCGTCAACCGCCTCGTCGAGGACGGGGTCATCTACAAGAAGCGAGGGATCGGGATGTTCGTCACCACCGGAGCGCGCGACATGCTCGTCGAACGCCGCCGCACCCGCTTCGCGGACGAGTTCGTCCGTCCGCTCCTCACGGAGGCCGCCAAGCTCGGCATCTCCGCCACCCAGCTCTCCGACATGATCCGCACGGAAGGAACCTCCCCATGACCGACACGGCGACACCGGTCGTCCGCGCGAGCGGCCTCACCAAGACCTACGGCTCGTTCACCGCCATCGACGGAATCGACCTCTCCTTCGAGGAGAACCGCATCTACGGCCTGCTCGGCCGAAACGGCGCGGGCAAGACCACCATCATGCAGCTCCTCACGGGCCAGATCTTCCCCGACGGCGGCCGGCTCGAGGTCTTCGGGAGGGAGCCGGCCGAGCACGTCGACGTGCTGAGCCGCATCTGCTTCATCGCGGAGTCGCAGAAGTACCCGGATTCGTTCAAGCCGAAGCACGTGCTCGAGAGCGCGCCCCTGTTCTTCCCGCACTGGAGCCAGGGGCTCGCCGACGAGCTCATCGATGAGTTCCGGCTGCCGCTGAACCGGCCGATCAAGAAGCTCTCCCGCGGACAGCTCTCGGCGGTCGGCGTGATCGTCGGCCTCGCCTCGCGTGCGCCGCTCACCTTTTTCGACGAGCCCTACCTCGGACTCGACGCGGTCGCCCGCACGACCTTCTACGATCGTCTCCTCACCGACTATGCGGAGCACCCGCGCACGATCGTGCTCTCCACCCACCTGATCGACGAGGTCAGCAACCTGCTCGAGCACATCGTGCTGGTCGACCAGGGTCGGATCCTCATCGACCGCGACGCGGACGAGGTCCGTGGGTCGGCCACGACGGTGGCCGGGACGCGAGACGCGGTCGAGTCCTTCGTGGCCGGTCGCGAGGTGATCGGCCGCGACGGCATCGGCGGACTCGCGTCCGTCACGTTCATGGGCGCGCTCGACGCGCTCCAGCGCCGCGAGGCGCACGAGCTCGGGCTCGAGCTCGCCCCCGTCTCCCTGCAGCAACTGATCGTGCACCTCACGGGCGCCGATCTCTCCGCCGAGAAGGAGGTCGTCTCATGACCACCGCAACCGTTCCCCTCGCGTCGAGCGCCCCGTCCCGCGCCGACCGGATCCGACGCGTCGTGCGTCTCCACCTCGCGGCGCCGTCCGTCTTCATCGGCATCCCGTGGCTCATCGTGGGCATCGCCTTCGCCGTGAGCGTCGCGATCGCGTCGATCATCACGGTGAGCGGGAGCGACACGAGCGGCATGGGCTACAGCTGGGCCGTGCTCTCCCCGCAGTGGTACCTCGTGGCGGTCGGCGTCCAGGCGGTCGGGATGACGTTCCCCTTCGCCCTCGGGTTCGGCGTCACCCGACGCGACTTCTGGATCGGGACGTCGGTGCTCTTCACGCTCCTGTCGATCGCGAACGCCGCGGCGTTCACGATCCTCGTCCAACTCGAGAAGGTCACGGATCACTGGTGGACGGGCACCTACATGTTCGACACGCTCTGGTACGGAGCAGGTCCCTGGTACCACGACTTCTTCTCGACGTTCGCGCTCCAGATGTTCGTGTTCTTCATCGGCGCGGCGGCCACGACGCTCTACATGCGCTGGCGGGTGATGGGCGTGCTCATGGCGGGAGTCGTGTTCGTCGCGCTCTTCCTGGGAGCCGGCCTCGTGGTCGGCCTGATGGGCGCATGGGCGGACGTGTGGACCTGGATGGCCACGTTCACGGTGCCTGGCATCTTCGCCGCGGTCCTCGTCGCCGCTCTCCTGTGTGCCGTCGGCGGCTACTTCGTCATCCGCCGGGCGACGCCGCGTTCCTGAACCGTCGGACAGGAGAACGGGGATGGTGCGCGTCGGGTCGCGCACCGTCCCCGCTCTCGTGCTTCGGGAGGGGCTGGATCAGCGGGCGAGGGCGAAGCCGCTCGTCCAGGAGGTCTTCTCCCCGGCGGCGAGGGTGAGCTGCAGGAAGCCGACGGCCTCGAGCTCAATCGCGCGCTTGAGCGAGCCGGCGTCGATGGCGCGTACGCCGCCGGCCTCGACGGCGGCGACGAGCGCGGTCTTCGCGTCCGCGTCGTCGCCGGCGACGAGCACCGTCGTGGTGAGGGAGTCGACCGACTTCGTCGCGAGGGTCGCGGCGAAGTTCGTGTTGAACGCCTTCAGGATGCTCGAGGCGGGGAGTTTCGTCGCGATCTCCGCAGCGGCCGACGATCCGGCGGGGACGGCGAGCGAATCGAAGGTCGCGAAATCGACCGGGTTCGTGATGTCGACGACCGTCTTCCCGGCGAGCTGCCCGCCGTAGGTCGCGACGATGTCGTCGATCGCGCCGTAGGGGACGGCCAGGACGACGATGTCGCCCGAGAGGGCGGTGCCGTGGGCCTCGATGCGCACCCCGTCGATGGGTGCGACGGCGGCGAGGTCACCGTGCGCCAGGACCTGGACGTCGGCGCCTCCGGCCGACACGACTCCCGCGATCGCGCGTGCCATGTTCCCGGTTCCGATGATGCTGAACGACGTCATGTCGATCTCCTTTTCGTCTCGTGGTGGAGCCGCCTCAATTAGTTGAAGCTTCAACTAAAGAGTACACCGTATAGTTGAAGCGTCAACCATCGCTCGGCTCTCGGGTGATCGAGGCGGAGGAGACGACGATGACCGAATCGAACTGGCTCTCGGCCGAGCAGCTCGACGACTGGCTCTCCGTCGTGGCCGTGGTCGAGCTCCTCCCCGGCGCGCTCGACGCGCAGCTCCAAGCGGATGCCGGTCTCTCCCACTACGAGTACTTCCTCCTCGCTCAGCTCTCCGAGGCTCCCGAGCGGACGCTGCGGATGACCGAGCTCGCCGGCGCCACGAACGCGACCCTGCCGCGCCTGTCGCACGTCGTGAAACGGCTCGAGCAACGCGGCTACATCGAGCGGTTCCCCTGTCCATCGGACAAGCGCGCGACGAACGCGCGGCTGACCGACGAGGGCTGGGAGAAGGTCGTCGACACCGCTCCCGGTCATGTGGGGGCCGTGCGGCGACACGTCGTCGACGCGCTCGAGCCCGCTCAGCTCCGGGCGCTCGGAGAGGCTTGCGCGGTCATCCTCGCAACGCTCGATCCGCCGGCCGGTTTCGCAGCGCGGCGTCAGGCACCGTCCGCCGACGACGCAGTGTGATGTCTCCTGCGCGCGGCCCGTCCTGCCGGAGGGAGTCCGTCAGCGGCGGAGGTAGCGCGCCCGGGCCCACAGGTACACGCCGAAGGCGATGAGGCCGATCGCGATCACGATGAGGAGCACTGGCCCGTACGGACGGTCGCGCAGCGCCGCGAGCGCGCCGTCGAGCCCCCCGGCGCGCTGCGGGTCCGCGACGATGGCGGCCGACAGGAGCAGCCCGCCGACGAGGAGGAACGACACGCCCTTGGCGATGTGGCCCACGACGCCGACGACCGTCACCACGGCACCGAGGGCTCCAGGCGGGGTGGACAGGTCCTCGCGGAAGGTCCGGTTGATCCCGCGCAGACAGAAGCCCACGCCGAGCGCGCCGATGAGCACGGCGGCCAGCACGAGCAGGGCGACGCCCGTGGGCGAGCGCAGCGCCCACTCGCTGAACATGCGGGCGGCCGTGTTCCCGTCCGAGCGGCCGCCGAGCGCGATGAACGCGGCCAGGAGCCCGATACCGGTGAACCCGAGCGACTTCCCCACGGCCTTCGTGCGCCGGTAGGCGATCTTGGCCGGATCGCGGGTGCTCACCCACGCGGCGTCGGTGAGCTGGAAGAGCGCGAGCCCCCACAGGCCGGCCGCAGCGATCCAGAGCACCAGGAAGCCGCCGGGCGTCGCGGCGATCGCAGAGAGCACGCCCGCCTGCCCGGCGCCGTCACCGGCGCCGAAGGCCGCCCCGATCGCGATCCCCCCGACGAGGACGTGCACGATCCCGTTCGCGACGAGACCGACGCGGGCGGCGCCCCACACCGCCGGGCTGTCGTTGATCTTCTTCGCCCGCCGCTTCAGACGACGACGACGCGGTCCGCTCGCCTGGAAAGGCGAGAGGACCGCGTCGGTGACGGCGGCACGTGTCGTGCCGCGGTGGTCGTTCAGGGTGCGACGTCGTTCGAGAGGGCCGCTCAGGGGAGCGGATCGGCCTCCGTGGAGCGACGCGTCACGCGCTCGCCGGCGACGGGGTCGACGCCGGTGCGCTCCGTGGTGACGCTGCGGCGACGGCGAGCGAGAAGAGCGATGCCGATGATCGTGATGATGACGCCGGCGCCCATCAGGATGTAGCCGACGAGGTCGAGGTTGACCCAGTCGACCGTGATGTTGAGCGCGAAGGTCAGGATCGCGCCGACGACGAACAGGAAGATTCCGAAACCGATACTCATGGTGATGTCCTCTCGGGGGGAACCCGTTGGGGTGGTCGAAGTGCGGATCGCGCTTCGATCGTCCCCCACCGTAGAGGACCGCCGGTCGACCACCAGGGGGTTGCGGCAGCGCTCCCGGCCGTGCTCGCGGGGTGTTCGGGCAGCGGCTCAGCCGCGGATCGACTGGTACGCGTCGAGCGCGCGGCGGCGCGACTCTTTGAGGTCCACGATGGGTTCCGGGTAGCCGAAGGAGTCGGCGTCCGGTGCCCACCGGCCCACGTAACCGCCGTTGCCGTCGAACTTCGTCCGCTGCAGTTCCGGGTTGAACACACGGAAGTACGGCGCGGCATCCGCTCCGCTCCCGGCCACCCACTGCCAGTTGAACGGGTTGCTGGCGGCGTCGGCGTCCACGAGCGTGTCCCAGAACCACTGCTCGCCGATCCGCCAGTCGATGAGGAGGTTCTTGGTGAGGAACGAGGCCACGACCATGCGCACGCGGTTGTGCATCGTGCCGGTGCGCCACAGCTCGCGCATACCCGCGTCCACCAGGGGGACGCCGGTACGACCCCTCTTCCAGGCCTCGAGAGCCTCCTCGTCGAGCGGCGGCCACGGGAAACGGTCGAAGTCGGGACGCCAGTTGTTCACGTGCAGGTCGGGTCGCACGTAGAGCGAGTGCCACGCGAAGTCGCGCCACCCGAGCTCGGAGCGGAACGACCGGGCGGCCTCGGTGCGGTGGGTCGCCGGGCTCACCGCATGCCACACCTGCCGGGGCGACAGCTCGCCCCACCGCAGCCGCGACGACAACCGGGACGTCTCGTCGATGTCGAGGTGGTTCCGCGACCGCAGGTAGTCCTGCAGCTCGCCGTCGGCGAACTCGGCGAGGCGATCGTGGGCCGCCTCCTCGCCGGGGACCCATCGTTCCGCGATCTCGGTGGCCCAGTCGGGGGTCGTGGGCAGCAGGCCCCAGTCCGCGAGCGCGTCGCCGTCGACGGCGTCGGCGCGGGTGCCGGCCCTCTCCGGCACGGGGAGGGGCTCGGGGATCGGGTGGTGCGAGATCCGGTCGAGCGTCGCCCGCCAGAACGGCGAGTAGACGGAATAGGCGGTGCCCGCGCCCGTCTGGATGTCCCAGGGCTCGTTGAGGAGGAACCCGGCGAAGCTCGTCGCGGCGATGTCCGCCTCGCGGAGCTGGGACTTGATGCGCTCGTCGATGTGGCGCTCGGCGCCGTAGCGGCGGTTCCAGAAGACCGCCTCGGCTGCGAGCTCCTCGACCAGCCCGGTCACGACGGCCTCGGCCGGCCCCCTCCGCAGCACGAGCTGCACATCGAGGTCGGAGAGCGCGGCGGCGAGGGAGTCGAGACTGCCGTGCAGCCACCATTTCGCCGCGCCGCCCAGAGGACGGACCTCGTCGGATTCCTCGTCGAGCACGTAGAGCGCGACCACCGGGCAGCCGCGCTGGATGGCGGCGGAGAGGGCGGGATTGTCGCCGACGCGGAGGTCGTCGCGGAACCAGACGAGGGACGGAGTGGCCATCCCGTCAGCCTAGGACGGGGTGTCGAGACCCCGTCCGATCCGGTCCGTGAGGGCCGTGAGGGTTGACAGCTCCTCGTCATCCAGTCCGGTGCCCATGACGCGGGAGATGACCTTCACATGGAGCAGCGCGACCTGCCGGTAGAGCGCGTAACCCTCGTCCGTGAGGCCGACGATCGTGCCGCGACCGTCGTTCGCGTCGGGGCACTTCTCCACGAGGCCGCGCTTCATGAGCTTGTCGACGAGGCGCGAGACGCTCGGCTGGCTCAGGAGGACGAGGTCGTTGATGTCGCGGAGGCGAGCGCGCTTGTCGGTCTGGCGCGAGAGGTTGAACAGCACGTCGTACTCATTGAGCGACAGCAGATCCGTCGGGAACTCGGCCGCGAGCGTGCGCATCACCCCGACCTGTGCACGGAACAACGATTCCCATGCGGTGACCGCCGTCGACGTCGAAGCCATGGTGGATCCCTTCCCTCGACATAAGCCTAGGGTTTGCGAGGATCGCTCGCGTGCGCGTCTCGTCACGGGCGACGAACCGATGTCGTGTCGAGGCCGATGCCCCGGCCGCGGGTGCAGAAAGGGCCGGTCGGAGAGGCTTCCGACCGGCCCGTTTACCCCTTGCACCAAGAGTGTCCTGCAATCACATTCGCGGGAGCCGCCACAGCAAAACAACTTCCGCTCTCCGAATATATAACGGAAAGATAACGGTCGCTAGTCCCACTTTGATTATTTCCGTGCGGAGGGGCCGAAGCGGGCGTAGCGCCCCGTGACACGACCCTCTTGCGTCCCTCGAGAGGAGGCACGCGCGGGTCAGGGCCCGCCCATCCAGTGATCGATGCGGTGGGTATCGGGAGTGAACCCGTGCTGGACCCCGTAGAGCACCGCTTGCGTGCGGCTCGCCGCGCCGATCTTGCGATAGACGGACCGGATGTACGACTTGACCGTGTTGGGGCTGAGGTAGGTGAGGGCGGCGACGTCGGCATTGCTCTTGCCCTGCGTGATGAGGGCGAGGATCTCGGATTCACGATCGGTGATGCCGTGGAGGCGACCCGGCCAATCGAGCCCGGGCGCGCTCGGCGCGCGACGGCTCTGATCGCTGAACACGAGCTCACCCGCGTGGACGGCCTCGATCGCGGCCACCAGTTGCGGCGCCGTCAAGGTCTTCGAGAGGTAGCCGTGCACCCCCTTCTGACGTGCCGACTCGACGAGCTCCGGATGGAAGTTCCAGGTGTACATCACGACGCGCCGAGCCCGGGGGTTGGCGATGAGCTCGTCGATCTCGTGGTGATCGGACTCCGGCTGGGCGAAGGAATCGTACAGAACGACGTCGACGGCATCGCTCACCGCGCGATTCGTGTCGATCTCGGCCACCAGGACGCGATCCCGATATTCGTCGAACAGGTGCGCCAGTCCCTTCAGCACGACGTCGTAGTCGTCGACGAGGGCGACGGTGATGGGTCGCGCGTCCGGAGCTGCGGTCATACTCGAGTTTTACACCCCCAGGGGTGTGCCGCCACACCCCGAGGGGTGATGAAGTCAGGTGTTGTCACGAATTGTGGCGATCCGCGCACCAGACGGTGCTCGACCCATACGCCGCTCGGCGTCTACACGAGGGAGCAACCATGCTCGGTCTCATCATCAGCATCATCGTCATCGGCCTCATCGCCGGATTCATCGCACGCGCCGTGGTCCCCGGCAAGCAGCACATGAGCATCCTCATGACCATCGTCCTCGGGATCGTCGGATCCTTCATCGGCGGATTCCTCGGCTTCCTGATCTTCGGACAGGACGCCGCTGACGGGTTCTTCCAGCCGGCCGGCATCATCGGCTCCATCATCGGTGCGATCATCGCCCTCATCGTCTACACCCAGGTCGCGGGCCGCAGCGCGTCGGCGCGTCGCCGCTGATCGGCGATCCGTCGAGGCGATCCTCGACGGATGCGCAGAGCCCCGCCAGGGAATGCCCCGCGTCCGATCAGGGCGCGGGGCATCCGCCTGTCGCGCGCCGACGAGGGTCCGCAGCCGCGCCGCAGGCGCAATGTCCCTCCACGGGGCCGCGAGTAGGGGATCATGGGGACGATCGAGAGGATGGACCCATGAGAAACCCGTTCGGGCATGCGCACGACTCGGCGCACATCGACGTCACCACGGTGAAGGCCGACGGTTATGGACCCATGCCCATCGTGCGCATCAACGCGTTCAAGATGGGCCTGCTCGGAGGCCTCGGGGTCCTCCTCGCCGTGGTCATCGGGGGCATCGTCACGCAACTGTCCACGGTGCTCGTCTACGTCGGTCTCGCGCTCTTCCTCGCGCTCGGGCTCGATCCCCTCGTGTCCCTCATCGAACGGAAGCTGCCGCGGCCCGCCGCGATCGCGATCGTCGTGCTCGGGGCGATCCTGGCCGTCGCCGGGATTCTCTTCGCCATCATCCCGGTTCTCGTCAAGCAGACGACCAACCTGATCGACGAGCTGCCCGGCTACGTCGACGACATCCTCGCGAGCACCTGGTACAACAATCTCGAGGACATGTTCGGGGACGGATTCCAGGACGCCGTCTCGAGTGCCCTCACCTTCGTCCAGGACCCGGGCAACCTCCTGTCGATCGGCGGCGGCATCGTCGCCGTCGGTGCCGGCGTCGCGTCGGGAATCACGGCGGTCACGATCGTCACGATCCTCACGCTCTACTTCCTCGGCTCGCTCCGCGCCATGAAGCGTGCGCTCTACCGCTTCATCCCCGCCTACCGCCGTGAGTCGTTCGCCGACGTGACGGACCAGGTCACGAGCGCCGTCGGCCGCTATGTCATGGGCCAGGTGAGCCTCGCTCTCGTGAACGGCGTGCTGAGCTTCATCTACCTGTCGATCATCGGGGCGCCGCTCCCGGCCCTCCTCGCTCTCCTCGCCTTCATCGGTTCGCTCATCCCGCTCGTCGGAACGCTGTCGGCGTCGATCATCATCACGGCGCTGTGCTTCTTCAACTCGCCCGAGACGGCGCTCGCGGCCGGAATCTACTACCTCATCTACATGCAGATCGAGGCGTACGTCCTGAGCCCGCGCATCATGAGCAAGGCGGTGTCGGTGCCCGGAGCGATCGTCGTGATCGCGGCCGTCGGCGGCGGCGCGCTCGGCGGTGTGCTCGGCGCTCTCGTGGCGATCCCCATCGCGGCGTCGGCGCTCATCATCATCCAGAAGGTCGTCTTCCCCAGTCAGGACGCCAAAGCGGCGCCGCCTCCCGTCGCCGCTTCGTAGAATCGTCCCGTGACCCGACGCGTGAGGAACCCATGATCGAGGACGACCTGATTCCGTCCGTGACGCCGTACCAGGCGATCGGAATCCCCATCGCCCTGCTCGCGGCCGTCCTGCTCGCGCTCGGCACCCACTACCAGTCGAAGGGCGTCGGCAAGGCCTCGACCATCGGCGAGGGTTTCGGAATCCGCGAGCTGCCGCTGCTGCTGAAGCGCCCGTCCTGGCTCATCGGGACGCTGCTGCTCGGGTCCGCGGTGATCCTCCAGCTGACCGCCCTCGGCTTCGCCCCCCTCATCGTCGTCCAGCCCCTCGGGGCGATCGCCCTCGTCATCACCGCGCTCCTGGGCGCACGTGAGGTGAAGCGCCGCCTCGACCGGGTCGAGATCCGCTCCATCGCCCTGTGCGTCGGCGGCATCGCGATCTTCGTGACGGCCGCGGCGATCTTCGCCCACGAGGAGCCGATCCGCGAGCCGCAGCTGCTCATCATCCTCGGGCTGCTCGTCGTCGTCTACGCCACGGCCGTCGTGCTCTACGCGAGGCGTCACGCCAAGCTGCGCGCGCCGTTCTACATCGTCGCGGCCGGTGTCCTCTACGGCTTCGTCGTCACCCTCGCGAAGGTCGTCATCAACCGCGTCCTCACGGAGAACTTCGGCTGGCTGTCGATCGTGTGCATCGTCGCTCTCGTCGCGACCCTCGCGCTCGGCGTCTTCTTCGTGCAGAAGGCCTACCTGTCCGGGAAGGCGTCGCTCGTCGTCGCCGGACTCACGGTCATCGACCCGATCGTCGCGGTGGGCCTCGGGATCGTCGTCCTGGGGGAGGCCGCCGCCGCTCCGTTCTACGCCATCATCATCTTCCTCTTCGCGGGTGCGATGGCGGGCTACGGGGTCTGGACGCTCGCGCAGCACGGGGACGCCGAGCACCGCGAGACCGCCTGACCTGCGGATCCCGGACGCGACCGGCGATCCGGACGAACCATCTCCACTCGTCGGTCGGCGTCCCCTGATCGGGGGTCATCAGGGCGCCTCGGCCCGTATATCAGCGGAAATCGTGGCTGATTCGTGAGGCGGACGCGTGACGCGGCACCCTCCGGCCGCTTACCATAAATTGACGGCCTCTGTGGGTCGTCGGCGTGCGCGAGGGGACATCAGGTGGTAGAAAAGCTCGAATGGGCACCGGCGGAGCCGGAACGCAAGAAGCGGCGTCTCGGCCTCTGGCTCGGGATCCCCGGAGGCGTTCTCGCCGTCGGAGCGACGGTCGCGTCGCTCGTCCTCGTCGCGCCCGGCGTGAGCGCCGCGGGCGCCGACATGGGCTGGCGCACGAGCGCCCTCGCCGCCCAGTCGATCTCCGACTCGCTCGCGGCCCTCGAGGTCACGGTCGTCGACGACGGGAGCGACGCCACGCTCACCGGCGCGGAGCTCGGCCTGTCCGTGGATGCCGAGGCCGTGGCTCAGCAGGCCCACGACGACCACCCCCTCTGGAACGTAGGCAGCTGGAACACCGGTTCGTTGCCGCTCGATGTCCAGATCGACGAGGAGACCGCGGTCGCGGCGCTCCAGAGCGCCGTCCCCGACCTGTTCGCCGAGCCGGTCGACGCGGGCGTCGCCTACGACGGGGCGTCGAAGACCTTCACGGCGGTCGCCGCCACCGCTGGACGCGGCGTCGACGTCGCCTCCCTCGCCGCGAGCATCTCGGCCGCCCTCACGGACGGCGGGAACGCCATCACCGTCACGCCCACGACCCGCGAGGTGGAGGCTGACGTCACGACAGCCACCGCGGAGACGCAGGCCACGTCGCTCAACACGATGATCGCCCAGGCCGGCTTCTACATCGACGGTGAGAAGGCCGTCGGCATCGACCCCGCCACGGTCGCATCCTGGCTCACGGTCGAGCCGGAGGGCACGGGTTTCACGGTCACGGTCGATCGCGCGGCCATCGACCCGGTCGTCGCCCCGCTCGCCGAGTCGGTCAATCGCGACGCCGTCGACGAGCGCGTCGTCACGGACTCCGCCGGCAAGCGCCTCCGTGTCATCCAGAAGGGCCAGGACGGCTGGCAGCTCGCCACGATCGACGGAGTCGCCGACGCCTTCGCGCAGCAGCTCGCCGCGGGAGACGGTGTGTACGACCTGGACGTCGCCGTCCAGGAGTCCAAGAGCATCGAGCTCTACCGCCGCATCGACGTGGACAAGAGCGACGGACTCACGCGCCTGTACGAGAACGAGAAGCTCGTCGCGACGTACTCGATGGCGATCGGCAAACCCGGCACGCCCACGGACAACGGCAACTTCCGCGTCTACGCCCAGCTCGTCAAGCAGGACATGGGCTGCGTCCCCGGCTTCGACTACTGCACGGAGAACGTGCCGTGGGTCACCTACTTCAACGGCGACCAGGGTCTCCACGGGACCTACTGGCACAGCAACTTCGGTGCCGGCGCCATGATGAGCCACGGTTGCGTCAACCTCACCATCAGCGCGGCGGAAGCCGTCTACCGCTTCGCGCAGGTCGGCACCGAGGTGTCGGTCCACGACTGACGTCTCACCGTGACTGACCACCGTTCGCGGCAGGGGTCATAACGGAACGAGCACCAGAAAGCGGCGGGGCCCCGGGGCCCCGCCGCTTTCTCGTACGTCGTCCTCGGAGAGGCGTGTCGCCTGGAAGAGGCGTGTCGCCTGGAAGAGGCGTGTCGACTAGAAGAGGTCGGGCGACGGGGTCGAGGCGTGCCGGATCGACACGTCGGCGTGACGGTCGAAGCGGTAGCCGACTCCGCGGACGGTGCGGACGATGTCCTCGTACCGGCCGAGCTTCGATCGCAGGCGCCTCACGTGCACGTCGATGGTGCGCTCGTTCGGGACACCGTCCTCGTCCGCCGCGCTCCAGAGCGAGTCGATGAGCTCCGAGCGGCCCACGGTGCGGCCCTCGCGCAGCACGAGGAACTGGAGCAGCTCGAACTCCTTGTAGGTGAGCTGGGCGATCTCGTTGTCGAGCACGACGCGCTTGCGGGAGATGTCGATGACGACGCCGGAGTGCGCGCGGTCGAGCTCGTCGGCCTCCTCGTCGTCGACGCTCCGGTGACGAGCGAGCGCGGCGGGCTCCTGCAGGGCGAGTCGGACGACGTCCACGTCACGACCGCCGACGCCCTCGGGTGCCAGGGCGACGGCGGCGTAGGTCTCGGAGGAGGGCACGAGGTCAGCGGCGAGGGCCTTGAGGGCCTGCACGAGGGCGCCGAGGTCGGTGCCCGCCGCGGCCGCCTTGGCCTCGTCGACGCCGACGTAGAGGACGAAGCCGCGGGCCTCTGCGCCGTCCGGGACGGCGCTCAGGCGACGCCCGGCCGTCTCGGCGGAGGGCTGTCGATCGAGCTGCTGCTCGTAGGAGGGGTGGGAATCGATGTGGGCGAGAGTCATGGGGTGTCCTTGATGATGAGGAAGGTCGTCGACCTGTCGGTTCGAGCACGTCGCCGATTCGATCGGGATGCTCGGGGGAGCCGTGGCAGGCTCGGGGGTGTCGGGCCGCTCACGAAGGGGCGGATCATCCGACGGTGGATCCGGAACGGGATCCGCAGGTGTTCGGCGTGTGGCCGAACGTGGGCGAATGGCGCAGGATCAGCGGCACATTCGACAACAGATGGCGACGCGGCCGGCCATCATCATGCCGGCAGTCCCGTGAGGCTCGAAGGAGCTCAGGACGTACGCGTTGTCAGTCATGTGGATGATTATTCACAGGGCCGACGCAGTGTGTCAATTCATTGCACAAGGTGACGAAAAACGATCGCCTAGCGCAGATTATGCGATCAGTATCCGATCCCGCGAGGAATCTGCGAGACGGTCGCGATGCTCGGTTGGCTCGTGAAGGTCCTTCGGGCACCGCATCCGAGGTATCCGTGCCCGGATGCAGCCGCAGGACGTGCGAACGGCCCGACGGCCGAAGCCGACGGGCCGTTCCCGGCGGAGCATGAGTGCTCGGGTTACACCAGGCCGTAGAGGCGGTCGCCCGCGTCGCCGAGTCCCGGCACGATGTAACCGTTCTCGTCGAGGCGTTCGTCGAGTGCGCCGAGCACGATGGTGACGTCGCGGCCCTCCGTGGCCTTCTCGAGCGCCGCGATGCCCTCGGGGGCGGCGAGCAGGCAGATGGCCGTCACGTCGACGGCGCCGCGATCGAAGAGGAACTCGATGGCCGCCCCGAGGGAGCCGCCGGTCGCGAGCATCGGGTCGAGGACGAAGCACTGCCGGTCGGACAGGTCGTCGGGGAGCCTCTCCGCGTACGTGGTGGGCTCGAGGGTCTCCTCGTTGCGCACCATGCCGAGGAATCCGACCTCGGCCGTGGGCAGCAGCTTCACCATGCCGTCGAGCATGCCGAGGCCGGCGCGCAGGATCGGGACCACGAGGGGCCGGGGGCGGCTGATCTCGAGGCCCTCCGTCCGTGTCACGGGCGTCTGGATCGTGACGGTCTCCGTGCGCACGTTCCGCGTCGCCTCGTACGCGAGCAGCGTGACGAGCTCCTCGGTGAGTGCGCGGAAGACCGGCGACGGGGTCCGCTCGTCCCGCAGCACGGTGAGCTTGTGGGTGATGAGGGGGTGGTCGGCAACATGCACTCGCATAGGCTCTAACCTACCGGTTCGCCCCGTCTCGAAAGGATGCACATCGTGACGATCGACGAGAGGGTCCGGGACGCGATGGCCGTGGCGCTCGCCGAGGCGCGGGCGGCGCTCGACACGGGCGACGTGCCGGTCGGCGCCGTCGTCGTCGACGGGGCTGGTCGCATCGTCGGTCGCGGTCGTAACCGCAAGGAGGCCGACCACGATCCCACGGCCCACGCCGAGATGCTCGCCATCCGGGAGGCCGCGTCGACGCTCGGGGACTGGCGACTGGCCGGCTGCACCCTCGTCGTGACCCTCGAGCCGTGCGTCATGTGTGCGGGGGCCGTCGTGGCCGCGCGCCTCGATCGGCTCGTCTTCGGCGCGTGGGACGACAAGGCCGGTGCGGCCGGGTCCGCTTTCGACCTCGTCAGGGAGCGGCGATTGAACCACCGTGTCGAGGTGATCGGGGGCGTCGAGGAGGAATCCTGCTCGCGACTGCTCACCGACTTCTTCCGTGGCGAGGCGCCGACCTCCACTTGAGAGGGTCAGCGCGTGGTCGGCTCGTTCCCGGCTGCCGCGGTGGTGGTCGGCTGGAGGCCGTCGAGGAACTCGCCGAACATCCGGCGCGACGCCTCGGAGGCGGCGCCGATGTGCCGCTCCGCCTGCGCACGGAGCTCCTCCGGGTCGATCCCCTCGCTCGCGAGGCTGTCGAGTCCGTCGTCGACCCAGCGCGCGAACATCTCCCGGGTGATCTCGGGGTGGAACTGCACGGCGAACGCCGTACGGCCGAGGGCGAAGGCCTGGTTCCCGTACCGCTCGGTGCTCGCGAGAGAGGTCAACGAGACGGGGAGGGAGAAGGTATCCCCGTGCCACTCGCAGACGGGGACACCGGCGATGTGCCGGAGGGGCGACGAGAGGCCGTCCTCGGAGGGTTCTACCGCGATGAAGCCGATCTCGGAGCCCGAAGCACCCCGATGCACGGAGCCACCGAGTGCCGCCGCCATGATCTGCGCGCCGAAGCAGATGCCGAGCATGGGAGCTCCGTGGTCGAGCCGCTCCCGCACGAGCTCGAGCTCCGGAGCGATGTAGTCGTGCTCCTCGTAGACGGCGTCCTCCGAGCCGAGCACCACGACGAGGTCCCACGGCTCGCGGGCGGCCGTCGACACGCTCGCCTCGCTCGCGTCGATGAGGGTCACCGCGTAGCCCCGCTCCCGGAGCACGGGCTCCAGGTTCCCGAGCCCGCCCGCCTCGAAATGGCGGATCGCGAGCGCGCGCATCAGGACTCGGCGACGAGGATCGAGGCCGCCAGCGGGTGCCCCGGCGATACGTCGAGCAGCGCCGCGACGCCGTCGATCGGTTCGCCGAGGGCATCGGAGAGCTGCGCCCCGGGGGCCTCGAGGGCGAGCGCCTCGGCGAGTGCGCCCCGCATGAGGTCCGATCGCGTCACCGGGGCCCCGACGGCGCCGACCCGCGTCGGCGAACCGGGCTCCCAGCCCGTCCGGCGCAGGGCCGTCGCTGCCGAGTGGGCCAGTTCCCCGGCCGCGCCGCGAACGATCCGCAGCGCTACGGCGTCGCCGGCCGCGGCCGATTCGATGACCGTCCGCGCGAACGACGCCACGAGGGAGACCCGCCGCTCGTCGCCCTGGATCACCATGTAGAGCTCGTCGAGGGCGCCGAAGCGCTCGCGGGCCGCCGCTTCGAGCACGGTCGCCTCCGCTCGCCCGTCGAAGGCGCGCATGGCGGCGTCCAGTCCCGCTCGTCCGATCCAGAAGCCGCTGCCCACGTCACCGACGAGATAGCCCCAACCGTCGACCTTCGCGACGGCCGTATCGGAGACGGCGAGGATGACGACCCCGGTGCCGACGGCGAGCATCGCCCCCGTCGCGGTCCCGTTCGCAGCGAGGTACCCGCTCACCGAGTCGTGAGCGAGCGCCACCCGACGAACGCCGAGCGGGGCGACCGCGGTGAGGAGGACGTCGGGTCGGGACGCCGCCGGGGTGAGGCCGGAGAGCCCGAGCGCGAGGGCGTCGACGGAGTGGCCGGACGTCTCGCTCAGCTCGGTCGCGAACGCGGCCACCTGTGGCAGGATCGGCCGATCGGTCAGGAGTCCCGGCGCCTCGTGCTCCACCACTACGGTCCCCGCGGCATCCGTCATCCGGAGCCGAGTGCCCGTCTGACCGCCGTCGATGGCGAGCCGCGTCCCGGTCACGAGCGGGCCGCCTCGGAGTCGTGGCCCGTCACGGTGTGCAGCCAGAGGGCGGCGAGCGCATCGTGGCCCTCCGGCGTGGGGTGGACCCCGTCCGCCGTGAGCGCAGCAGCCCCGCGCTCGACGGCGAGGCGCGAGAGCTCGGTGTCGGCGGGCACGAGGACGGCGTCGAACTCTGCGGCGAGGGTGCGCACGGCCGCGATCTTCGGATCGAGATCCTCGCGCCACGTCTTCTGTGCGCGCAGCACGGGCAGGAGGAAGGGTTCGATCAGGACGAGGGCGATGCCCGCGTCACGAGAGGCCGCGAGCATCGAGCGGTAGCGGTCGGCGAACTCCTCGACCCCCGTCTCGTCGTCGGCGTCGTAACGGCGCCAGGTGTCGTTGATCCCGAGGAGGACGGAGAGGACGTCTGGCCGGTGCGCCAGGACGTCCTCGGAGAAGCGCGCGAGCAGATCCGCGGCCCGATCGCCGCCGATGCCCGTGTTGACGACCTCGACGCCCTGGAAGCGCGGCGCATCGGCGATTCGCCGCACATAGCCGTCGCCGAGCCCGTCGCCCACGCCGTCCCGGCGCCCGGTGTCCGTGATGCTGTCACCCGTGAAGAGAACGCGCGTCCCGCGCCCGATCGTGATCGCCATCGTTTCGTGTCGTCTCCCCGTCGATGAGGCGGCGCTCGCCGCCACCGAGCCACGATAGCGCCTCGCGGGGTCGCGACCGCCCGGGGTGGGCGGCCTCGCGTCTCTAGGATGGATCAATGCCCCTCTCGACGTCACTTCCCCGTATCGCGATCCTCGGCTCCGGTTCGATGGGGGGTGCCATCCTCTCGGGACTCGTCCGGCCGGAGGTCGACGTCGACGGCGGTATCACGGTGACGAACCGGTCGAGGGAGAAGGCGGCGCCGCTCGCCGAGCTCCCGGGTGTGACCTCGCTCGCGCTCGAGGACCGGCCGGAGGCCAACCGGGAGGCGGTCGACGGCGCGGCCGTCGTCCTCGTCGCGGTCAAGCCCGCGATGGTGCCGGACCTGCTGCACGAGATCGCCGACGCGCTCGCCCCCGGCACGATCGTGGTGAGCGTCGCCGCCGGGGTCACCGTCGCGACGTTCGAGGCGATCCTGCCCGCTCATGTCTCGGTCATCCGGTCCATGCCGAACACGCCCTCCATCGTCGGTCGCGGCCTGACGGGCGTCTCCGCCGGCACCCGCTCGAGCGACGAGGACCTCGCGGTCGTGCGCTCGGTCTTCGAGACCGTCGGCGAGGTGCTCGAGGTGCCCGAGTCGAAGCTCGACGCCCTCAGCACGATCTCGGGCTCCGGCCCGGCCTACGTCTTCTACCTCGTCGAGGAGTTCACGCGCGCGGCGATCGGCAAGGGGTTCACTCCGGAGGAGGCCGACCTGATGGTGTCCCAGACCTTCCTCGGCGCCGCGGAGCTGCTCGCATCGAGCGACAAGACCGCCGAGGAACTGCGCATCCAGGTGACGAGCCCGAAGGGGACGACCGAGCGCGCCGTCGCGGTCCTCGAGGCGGCCGGCTTCGAACGCACCTTCACGGAAGCGACGGACGCGGCCCTCGCCCGGGCGCGCGAACTCGCCGCCCCCGCCCCGTCCTGACCTCTCCCTCCTAGAAATCCCGTGGGTGCTCGAAAACTCAAGCACCCACGGGATTTTCAGGGGGTGAGTGTGGGGAGGGTCAGGAGTCGAGGGCGGCGAAGCGCTCGATGTCGGCCGATGTGCCGGAGACGATGATGAGGTCGTGGTTCGACACGACGGTCTCGGCGGTCGCGTAGGTGAAGGGCTTTCCGGGGCTCTTCACGCCGACC
This sequence comes from Labedella endophytica, assembly GCF_003990045.1. Classification (GTDB taxonomy): domain Bacteria; phylum Actinomycetota; class Actinomycetes; order Actinomycetales; family Microbacteriaceae; genus Labedella; species Labedella endophytica. The sequence continues at coordinate 405,488 of NZ_RZGZ01000001.1, forward strand.
ACCGTGATGCGGTGCTTCGTGCGTACGCCGCTCTCCGTGAGGTTGAGTCCGCGGATCGGCTTCGGCGGGTACATCTTGACGAGCACGAAGTCGTCGTCGAACTGGATGAAGTCGAGCATCCGGCCGCTCACGAGGTGGGCGACGCGCTCGCCGGCCTCGGCCTCGGGGTAGATGACGTGGTTCGCGCCGACGCGGGCGAGGATCTTGCCGTGCGACTGCGAGACGGCCTTCGCCCAGATCTGGGGCACCTTGAGGTCGACGAGGTTCGCGGTGATGAGCACGCTCGCCTCGATGGACGAGCCCACGGCGACGACCGCGATAGAGAACTCCTGCGCGCCGATCTGCTTGAGCGCCTCGATGTTGCGTGCGTCGGCCTGGACGGTGTGGGTGATGCGCTCCGACCACTTCTGGACGAGGCCCATGTCCTCGTCGATCGCGAGGACCTCGCGGTCGAGTCGATCGAGTTCGCCGGCGCACGCCGCGCCGAAGCGCCCGAGTCCGATCACGAGGACGGGGGCGTCGTGCTTGATGCGGTCAACCAACGATCGGCCTCTCCTCGGGGCGTCCGGACAGTTCCACCGTCCGGCTTGCTTCCACTGCTTCTGGTGATGCTGCGTCACGGGCCATCGGGGTGTCAACCAACGATCGGCCTCTCCTCGGGGCGTCGGAACAGCTTCGACGTCTGACTGGCCGCGACTGCTGCGGCGAGTGTCACTGTACCAACGCGCCCGAGGAGCATCGTCATCGCGAGGACGACCTTGCCCTCCTCGGGCAGGTCCGCCGTGAGGCCGGTGGACAGGCCCACGGTCCCGAACGCCGAGATCACGTCGAACAGGACGTGGTCGAGGGGAGCCTTGGTGATGTGGAGGAGGGTGACCGTGGAGAGGGCGACGATCGTCGCTCCCCAGAGCACGACACTCACGGCCACGCGGGAGACGTCCCCGGGGATGCGCCGCCCGAACGCCTCCATGTCGGGGTTGCCCTTCGCCTCGGCGACGGCCGCGAGGAACAGCACGGCGATCGTCGTCACCTTGATGCCGCCGCCGGTGGAGGCCGAACCGCCGCCGATGAACATCAGCATGTCGGCGACGAGCAGGCTCGAGCCGTTGAGATCCGGGATCTCGATCGTCGCGAAGCCGCCGGATCTCGTCATCATCGAGAGGAAGAGCGATTGGAAGACCGTGTCCGGCGCGTTCAGGGTGCCGAACGTCTTCGGATTGTCGAATTCCAAGATGATGAACGCGGCCGCACCGAGGACGAGCAGGAGGAGGGTCGTCACGACGGTGAGCTTCACGTGCAGCGACCAGAGCCGCGGGCGGAGGAGCTGCTTCTGGAGCGCGTAGATCACGGGGAAACCCACGGCTCCGAGGAAGACGCCGATCATGAGGATCGAGAGGAACCAGTAGTCGTTCTCGAACCGCGCGAGGCCGTCGGCGTTGGGTGTGAACCCGGTGTTCGTGAACGCCATCGCTGAGTAGTAGAAGCTGTTCCAGATCGCGTCCCAGAGGGGGATGCCGTCGATGAGCATGCGCGGGAAGAGCAGGGCCGCGAGCCCGATCTCGATCACGACGAGGCTGAGCGCCACGGTGACGAGCAGGTTGCCGACCTCGCCGAGTCGTACGGCCTGACTCTCCGACACCGGTCCGTGGTGGGCGCGCATGGGGTTGGAGTCGCTCGCTGCTATGAGCTTCGCGCGGAGGCCGAGCTTGCGGGAGATCGCGAGTCCGAGGATCGAGGCGAGCGTCAGGACGCCCACCGCTCCGATCTGCACACCCACGTAGACGAACACGTGGCCGAGCAACGACCAGTGGGAGGCCATGTCGACGGTCGCGAGGCCCGTGACGCAGATCACCGAGACGGCCGTGAAGAACGCGTCGGCGAGATCGGCCCGCTCCCCGGTCACGGTCGCCGCTGGCAGGCTGAACAGGAGCGTGAAGACGAGGATCAGGAACGTGAAGACGAGGATCGCGAAGCGCGACGGGGAACTGCCCGTGAAGTCGTTCACGCGGTCGCGGATGCGCGCCCAGGAGGAGCGGTGCGCGATCGGGGACCGACGCAGATCGCCCTTCAGTGCCATGGGTACCCCCGGTGAGTGGGATTCGACTCCGAGCCGAGCGAAGCGAATGTCATGGTACTCCGTCCGCGGACTCACTAGCCTGGTGCCATGGCCGACATCTTCACCGTGATCGCTGACCCTACGCGTCGCGACATCCTCCAGGTGCTGCTCGACGGGTTCGAGCCGGGGATCGAGGGTGCGCAAGCGGGGACGAGCGTCTCGGAGATCGTGTCGCAACTGGGCCTCAGCCAGCCCACCGTGTCGAAGCACTTGAAGGTGCTGCGGGAGGCCGGCCTCGTGAGCGTGAGGGAAGAGGGCCAGCATCGCTTCTACAGCCTCGACTACACGCCGCTCGAATCCGTCGAGGACTGGCTCATCCCGTTCCTGAGCGCCGATTTCGACCCGGCCGAGGAGGCGCGTCGTATGGTCGCGAGCCTTCCCGACCAGGCCCGGCACATGGCCGACGCGATCGGTCACTCGCTCGCCGACACGACGCATCGCGTCACGACCGCCGTCCAGGCGGTGGGCAAGAAGCTGCGTCCCTGACAGCGGCGTCCCCGACACCCCCGGGGGACGCCCCACGTTCGGGAGCATGGCGCTCCGGGGCCCCGATCACTAAAGTGATCATCGTTCACATCGGTCGCTCCTGTCGCAGGGGCTCCGGTCCCCGCCGTCGGCGGATCGAACCAGACGGAAGGCGCTCATGAGTAACGAGCTGTCCGACGCGCGCTTCCTCACCGTTGCCGAGGTCGCCGACATGATGCGCGTCTCCAAGATGACCGTCTACGGCCACGTGCACTCGGGCGAGCTGCCCGCCATCCGCTTCGGCCGGTCGTTCCGCGTCCCGGAGTCCGCCGTCCTCGCGGTGCTCAACAATCCGGTGACCGGGGCGGTCGTCGACCGCGACGAGAACTCCGCCTGACCCGTCCGCGTCGGCGCTGCCGTCAGAGCGCGTCGAGCGCCGCAGGATCGCTGACGAGTTGTCGCGCGCTCTCGTGAGCGACGCGTGCCCGCCTGCTCTGGAGATCGTCGATCCCGCGTCGGACGAGCCCGTCGTGCACGCGAGTGCTCACTTCGAAGAGCCAGACGTGGGGAAGGTCTCCGAGGAACGGACGCACTTCGTGGCCGGTGGACGGGGGCAGTGCGTGGATGAGGTGGTAGCCCCCGATGGTGTGGCCGGTGCGCGTCCGGAGGTCGGCCGGGGCGGAGAGGAAGCCGACGACGTCGAGTTCGTCGAACGCGAGGAGGAGGCGCTCCGACACGATCTTGTAGCCGGCACCGCCCGCCGCGATCATGTCGCCCATGAGCACGCCCCCGAGGAGCGGCTCGAACCACAGGGCGAAGGGAGCGGTCGAGAATTCGCCGCTCGACACGAGATCATCCTCGTCACGGCCGTCCGGCAATCGGAAGTCGGCCGGTCCGGTCCGCCCGCTCCACGCGCTCTGCACGTGAAGCCGTGAGCGCCCATGATCCGCCCCGAGCACCCACCAGTCGTCGCTGTCGTCATCCACGGCGATCCCCCGATCCCTCGGTCCCGATCATGGCGCGCTAAGCGGAGGGTTGGTAGTCGGATGTTTGGGGGACACGGCCGTCGTCGCGGTCGGTCCGCGGTCGGTCGCCGCATCGGCTAGACTGTTCTGAGGTATTTTCCCGGTCGCGGTCCTCGCGACCCTTCCCGATCTTCAGTGAGGTATCCGTGGGTTCTGTTATCAAGAAGCGCCGCAAGCGTATGGCGAAGAAGAAGCACCGCAAGCTCCTTCGTAAGACTCGCCACCAGCGCCGCAACAAGAAGTAGAAGCGCGCGCGTCGAACGAGCGTCAGGCCGAACGGCCTGGCGTTTTTTGGCGTGCGCACTCGGCATCGCGATAAGTTCGGGTACCCGAACATTGCTGATCGGTGGACCGAACATCTAGGCTGACGGCATGCACCCCGCTCGTCCCGCCCCGCCGACCGGCCGTTGGACGCGCCCGACGCTGTGGCGGACGTGGCCCGTTCGTCGTGCCGTGTCCGCTGCGCTCGGGGGTGCGCTCGCGTCGGTCCTGCTGCTCTCCGGGTGCACGGCGCTCGCCGAGGAGGACGACCGGCCGGTCGTCGTCACCACGTTCACGGTGCTCGCCGACATCGCCTCGAACGTCGCGGGTGATCATCTCCGCGTGGAGTCGATCACCAAGGTCGGCGCGGAGATCCACGGCTACGAGCCGACTCCGGGGGACGTGCGGGTCGCGGCGAACGCCGACCTGATCCTCGACAACGGCCTCGGCCTCGAGGCGTGGTTCGAGCGGTTCGTCGGCGAGCTCGACGCGCCCCACGTCGTGGTCTCACACGACGTCGACCCCATCCCGATCGCCTCCCACGCGGGCGCCGGACGACCGAATCCTCACGCCTGGATGTCGCCGCTCGAGGCCCAGCACTACGTCGACGCCATGGTGGCGGCGTTCACGGACCTGGATCCCGCACACGCCGCGGACTACCGGGCCAACGGTGACGCGTACAACGCGCGGCTCGACGAGGTCCAGGACGAGCTCGAGTCCGGTCTCGACGCCCTACCACCCGAGCAGCGTGTGCTCGTCACGTGCGAGGGCGCCTTCTCCTACCTGGCGCGCGACGGCGGTCTCACCGAGGCGTACCTCTGGCCGGTCAATGCCGAGCAGCAGTCGACGCCGAGCCAGATCGCGGACGCGATCCGTGTGGTCGAGGACAACGACGTCGCGGCCGTCTTCTGCGAATCGACGGTCTCCGACTCCGCGATGCGGCAGGTCGTGGGCGCGACGGGGGCCGCCTTCGGCGGAGTGCTCTACGTCGACTCGCTGTCGCTGCCGGACGGCCCCGTCCCGACCTACCTCGACCTGCTCCGCCACGACGTACGCACGATCGTCGCGGGCCTCTCCGGTAAGGGGGAGGGCTCGTGACGACGCACACGGAGCGGGCGCGGACGGCCGGCTCGACGGCGCTCGATCTCCGCGGCGTGACGGTGCGGTACGGCGACGTCGTGGCGCTCGACGGCGTCGACCTCGCGATCGCGCCCGGCCGTATCTGCGGTCTCGTCGGTATGAACGGATCGGGGAAGTCCACGCTCGTCAAGACGGTCATGGGTCTCGTCACCCCGGACGAGGGCACCGTGTCCGTCGGCGCGCTCACCCCGACCGCCGCGCTCACCCCGACCGCCGCGCTCACCCCGACCGCCGCGCGCAAGCGAGGGCTCGTGGGTTACGTGCCGCAGAACGAGGATATCGACGGCGCGTTCCCGGTGAGTGTCGCGGACGTGGTCATGATGGGGCGGTACGGTCGGATGGGATTCACGAGGCGACCCCGTCCGGCCGATCACGCGGCGGTGGCCGAGGCGCTCGAGCGCGTTGAGCTCACGGACCTCGCCCGGAGGCAGATCGGCAGCCTCTCCGGTGGCCAGCGCAAGCGCGCGTTCGTGGCACGCGGCATCGCCCAGGGCGCGGACATCCTGCTGCTCGACGAACCGTTCGCGGGGGTCGACAAGCGCTCGGAGGCCACGATCAGCCGGTTGCTCCGCGAGCTCGCCGACGACGGTCGGACGGTCGTCGTCTCCACCCACGACCTCCGCGCACTGCCCGCGCTCTGCGACGAGGCCGTGCTGCTCCTGCGCCGCGTGCTCGCCCACGGAGACCCGCTCGACGTCCTCCGCCCGGAGCGGCTCGCTGCGGCGTTCGGGCTCGACGTGCTCGCCGAGGGGGACCGCGATGACTGATCCCACAGGCCTCCTCGGCCTCCTCCTCGAGCCGCTGCAGTTCGACTTCATGGTGCGGGCGCTCCTCGCGACCGTCGTCGCCGCGGTGGTGTGCGCGCTGCTCAGCTGCTGGCTCGTGCTCATCGGCTGGTCCCTCATGGGAGATGCGGTCTCGCACGCGGTGCTGCCGGGCGTCGTACTCGCCTACATCGTCGGGGCGCCGTTCGCCGTGGGGGCCCTCGTGTTCGGATTCCTCGCCGTGGCCCTCATCGGCGTGGTGCGCGACACGAGCCGCGTGAAGGAGGACGCGGCCATCGGGATCGTCTTCACGACCCTGTTCTCCCTCGGCCTCGTCCTCGTCTCGGTCACGCCGAGCCAGACGGACCTCAGTCACATCGTCTTCGGCAACGTGCTCGGGATCGGCACGGGAGACCTCCTCCAGATCGTGCTCCTCGGCGGGGTCGCGGCCGCCGTGCTCCTCGTGAAGCGGCGCGACCTCACGCTCTTCGCGTTCGACCCCACCCACGCCCACGCCATCGGTCTCTCGCCGCGGGTGCTCGGGGCCGTCCTCCTCGGTGTCCTCGCCCTCACCTCGGTCGTCGCGCTCCAGACGGTGGGCGTGATCCTCGTCGTGGCGATGCTCATCATCCCCGGGGCCACCGCCTACCTGCTCACCGACCGATTCACGTCGATGCTCGTGATCGCACCGTCGATCGCGGCGGTGTCGGCGGTGGTCGGCATCTACGCGAGCTACTTCCTCGATGTGGCGCCCGGCGGCATGGTCGTGCTCGCCCAGGGCGGGGTCTTCGCCATGGTGTTCCTCGCGAGTCCGCGGCACGGCGTGCTCGTCGCCGCCATCCGTCGGCGGTCGCGTCGCCGTGCCGCGGGTCGAACCGCGGTCTCGCCGTAGAATCGCCCCGTGGATCTCGACCGGCTGACGCGGATGGCGCAGGACTACGTGAGCGCCATCTGGAAGTGCGAGGAGTGGAGCGACGGGCGGGCCACCGCCGGGGACATCGCGGCCCGGCTCGGCGTCGCGACCTCCACGGTCTCCGGCAACCTGCGCAAGCTCGTCTCCGACGGTCTCGTCGAGCACGAACGGTACGGCGCTATCACCCTCACGGCGGACGGCCGGGCCGCCGCCGTCCAGATGGTGCGACGGCACCGTCTCCTCGAGACCTACCTCGTGGAACGCCTCGGCTACGCGTGGGACGAGGTCCACGACGAGGCCGAACACCTGGAGCACGCCGCGAGCGAGACCTTCATCGATCGGATCGACCGCGATCTCGGTCACCCCGTGCGCGACCCGCACGGGGACCTCATCCCGCGGCGCGACGGCCGCGTCGAGGTATCGGAGGCGATCGTGCTCGACGACTTGTCGGTGGGGGAGAGCGGTACGGTCGCGCGAATCTCGGACGAGGACCCGGCGCTGCTGCGGTACCTCGCGGAGCACGGGCTCCGCCTCGACGCGCGCATCACGGTGCGGAAGCGGATCGATGTGGCCGGGATCCTCGTCCTCGCGCGTGACGAGTCGGGCGGTGGCGGCGACATGGAGCTCGGCATGATCGCGGGTCGGAGCGTCTTCGTGCTCCGCGACGGCGACCATGCCGGTGCGGACCGTGGTGCCGGCGGCGCCGACGCGGGGACCGACGCAGGCGGCTCCGCCGGCACCGGCCGCGCCGCTCGTTAGGCTGGACGGATGACCGTCGCGATCACCCTCATCGGCAAGCCCGACTGCCACCTGTGCGACGATGCGCGCGCCGTCGTCGACGGCGTCCTCACCGATCTACGCGGCCGCGGCGAAACCGCGGATACGACGCTCGAGGAGCTGTCGATCACCGACGACGAGTCGTTGCGCGAGCGCTACTGGGAGATGATCCCGGTGGTCCTCGTGAACGGGCGGCAGCACTGCTACTGGCGGGTCGACGCCGACCGCCTCACGAACGCCATCCTGTCGACGACCCCCCTGGAGGACCGATGACCATCCGTCACATCGTCATGTGGACGCTCGCGGCCGAAGATGCGGCCACGCGTGCGCAGCACACCTCCGAGATCGCCGAACGTCTCGGCGCGCTCGTCGGCGTGATCGAGGAGATCCAGAGTCTCACGGTCTCGTCCAACGTCGCCTACCCTGAGCAGAACTCGGACGTCGTCCTGGTGGCCGACTACGCCGACCTCGACGCGCTCGACCGCTACCAGAAGCACCCGGCACACCAGGAGGCCGCGGCCTTCGTGCGCAGCGTCGTCTCCGGCCGCGCCTCCATCGACTACACCCTCTGACCCGTCCCCCTCACCCCACAAAAAACTTCCTATGTGCTCGAATTTTCAAACACATAGGAAGTTTTTAGGGGGGTAAGGGCGAGGGCTAGGGGAGGAGGCGCGTGGGGCCGCGGAAGAGGTAGGTCGTCTCGCGGATGGACTGCTCGCCGAGGAGCAGCATGAGGACCCGAGCGAGGCCCATGCCGAAGCCGCCGTGCGGCGGGACCCCGTAGCGGAAGAAGTCGAGGTAGAACCCGAGCTCCTCCGGGTCGAGACCCTTCTCCTTCGCCTGCTCCACGAGCACGTCGATGCGGTGCTCGCGCTGCGCTCCCGTCGAGATCTCGACGCCGTTGAAGATGAGGTCATAACTGTTCGTGAGCGACGCGTCGCCCTCGTGACGCATGTGGTAGAACGGCCGGATGCTCGACGCGTAGTCCGTGAGGAACACGAAGTCGTGGCCGAACTCCTCCTTCACGTACGCGGAGATGCGGCGCTCGCCCTCCGGGTCCATGTCGTCGTCGGCCCGCGGCACCTCGTAGCCGCGCTCGGCGACGATGCGCTTCGCCTCGGCGAGCGGGATCCGCGGGAAGGGACGCGAGGGGACGACGACGTCGAGGTCGAAGTACTCCTTGAGCGCCTCGCCGTGCTTCTCCTTGACCGCCGTGAACGCGGCGACGAGGAGCTCCTCGTGGAGCGTCATGACATCTTCGTGCGAGTCGATCCAGCTGATCTCGGCGTCCACGCTCGTGAACTCCGTGGCGTGGCGGCTCGTGAACGACGGGTCGGCGCGGAAGGCCGGGCCGATCTCGAAGACCTTGCCGAAGCCGGCCGGCTGAGCCATCTGCTTGAAGAACTGCGGGCTCTGCGCGAGGTACGCGGTGGTGTCGAAGTAGCCCACCTCGAAGAGCTCGGCGCGCGACTCACTTGCGGAGGCCATGAGCTTCGGCGTGTGCAGCTCGATGAAGTCGTTGTCGATCCAGTACTGACGGAAGGCGTGCTCGATGGTGGTCTGCACGCGGAAGATGAGGTTCTGCTTCGGGTTGCGCAGGTCGAGGAAGCGCCAATCGAGGCGCTTGTCGAGGCTCGAGTCCGCGGCGATCGGCGCCTCGGGCAGGGACTCGGCGACCACGTCGAGCGTGCCCACCTTGACCTCGAGGCCGCCGAGCTTGACGCGCTCGTCGTGCTTCAGGGTGCCCGTCACGGTGAGGAAGGAACCGTGGGCGAGAGCCGAGATCGACTCGGTGACGGCGAGGCGCTCGGCGCTCGCGTCGTCGCCCTCGACGAGTTCGCGGGTCGCTGGATTCACGAGCTGGACGGCACCCGATTCGTCGCGCAGCACGACGAACTGCACCTTCTTCTGGTCTCGGACGGTCTCGACCCATCCGGACACGCTGACGGGGCCATCCTCGAGGGAGGCCAGGTTCTTCACTAGGGTGCGTTCGGTCACGGAGGTCAATCCTACCCGGGGCGCTCGCCGACCGCCCCGCTGCGGGCGAACGTCCAGGCGGGGCGAACGTACACTGGACGGGTGTCTGCCTCCCGGATCCACCTCGTCCGGCACGGCGAGGTCCACAACCCCTCGCGCGTGCTCTACGGACGCATCCCCGGATTCCGGCTCTCGACGCTCGGGGAGCGCATGGCCGGAGCCGCCGCCCTCGCCCTGCAGGACGAGCACGCGCCCGTCGCGCGCCTCATCGCCTCGCCCCTGCAGCGGACCCAGGAGTCGGCCGCGCCCGTAGCGAAGGCCTTCGGCCTCGAGGTCGAGACGGACGAGCGGCTCATCGAGCCCACGAACCACTTCGAGGGCCTCGTCATGAAGCGCGCCGTGCGCGACCCCCGCAATTGGTTCGCGCTGCGGAACCCCCGACTGCCGTCGTGGGGCGAGCGCTACACGTCGATCTCCTCCCGGATGATGGCCGCCGTCACAGACGCGTGGGACACGACGCCGGAGGGCGAGGTCGTGCTCGTGAGCCACCAGCTGCCGATCTGGATGGTGCACTCGACCGTCACCGGGACGCCGTTCCCCCATGACCCGCGGAAGCGCCGCTGCGCCCTGTCGAGCATCACGACGCTCGAACGGCGTGGGGACTCCTTCGTCGAGGTCGCCTACCGCGACCCGGCCGCCGGGCTCGCAACCGCCGCGACCGATGTGGGGGCCGTGTGATGCGCGCGACCGCACAGGGCACCCGGCGACGGCTCGGCCTCGCGGCTCTCGTCGCCGCCACTGCGCTCCTCCTCTCCGGGTGTGTCAACGACCCCCTCGCCGAGCAATACCGCGAAGGCGACAGCAAGGGATTCATCGCCGGCGATGGCAGTTGGACGGAGATCCCGCTCGCGGAGCGCGGCGATCCCATCGAGTTCGACGGCGTCGACCAGAACGGCGACCCGGTCTCCTCCGACGAATTCCTCGGCGAGGTCCTCGTCGTGAACTTCTGGTACGCGGCGTGCGCCCCCTGTCGTGCCGAGGCCCCCGATCTCGTCGACCTGAGTGCGCAGTACGACGGCGCCGGGGCGTCGTTCCTCGGTGTCAACGTGCGCGACCAGGCCGACACCGCCATCTCGTTCGACGAGACCTTCGGCATCGAGTACCCGTCCATCATCGACACGAACGACGGCGCCGTGAAGCTCGCGTTCTCGGGCGATGTGCCCCCGAACGCCGTCCCGACGACGATCGTCCTCGACACCGAGGGACGGGTCGCCGCGCGGATCGTGGGTCAGATCCGCGACGCGTCGATCCTCGACACCCTCATCCGCGACGCGATCGCCGAGACCGCGGAGTGAACCCGGGGGAGGTCATCACGAGCGGCTCGCTCCTCGTGGCCGTACCGCTCGCCATGCTCGCGGGACTCGTCTCGTTCGCCTCCCCGTGCGTGCTGCCGCTCGTCCCCGGTTACCTCGGGTACGTGGGCGGCTTCCAGGGCGACGGCGCGCGCGACCGCCGACGGCTCGTGCTCGGAGCGTCCCTCTTCGTGCTCGGTTTCGCGGTGGTCTTCGTGCTCTACGGGGCCGCGTTCGGCGCGATCGGCGCCTGGTTCGTGCAGTGGGAGAGCGTCATCACGCGCGTGCTCGGCGTGGTCGTGATCCTCATGGGGCTCGTCTTCATCGGCCGGTTCGGTGCGTTCCAACGCACCGCGAAGCTCGCCTGGCTGCCCGCCACCGGTCTCGGGGGCGCACCGCTCCTCGGAGCCGTGTTCGCGATCGGGTGGACGCCCTGCATCGGCCCGACGCTCTCGGCCGTGCTCTCGATGGGCTTCTCGGGCGGGACCGCCTGGCAGGGCGCGATCCTGGCCTTCGGTTACTGCCTCGGTCTCGGCATCCCCTTCATCCTCATCGCGCTCGGCCTCGGCTGGGCCACGCGATCCGTGACCTTCCTCCGTACGCACATCCGTGCGGTCAACATCGTCGGCGGCGTCATGCTCATCGTCGTCGGGATCCTCATGGTGTCCGGTCTCTGGACACTGCTCATGTACCAGCTCCAGGGGGTGATGACCGGCTTTGACCTCGTCATCTGACCGTCGTCCCGACAAGAAGCCCGATCGCCCCACCCGGTCCCCGGGATCCCGCGGTCCGTCCGACCGTATCGACGACCCGAACGCGCGACCCGAGCTCGAGGGCGAGACCCCCGAGACGGGCGGCGCCCCCGAGGCTGCCGCCTCCGGGGACGGTCCCGTCTCACCCCGACTCGGCGTGGTCGGGTACCTGCGTTTCTTCTGGCGCCAGCTCACGAGCATGCGGACCGCGATCCTGCTGCTCCTGCTGCTCGCGATCGCCGCGATCCCCGGCTCCCTCGTGCCGCAACGATCGAGCGATCCGAACGGCGTCACCCAGTACTTCGCCGACAACCCCGACGTCGCCCCGATCCTCGACAGTCTCAAGCTCTTCGACGTCTACAGCTCTCCGTGGTTCTCGGCCGTCTACATCCTGCTGTTCATCTCCCTCATCGGGTGCATCATCCCGCGCACGAAGCACCACTTCGACGCGATGCGAGCACGGCCCCCGCGCACCCCCGCCCGTCTCTCGCGCCTCACCGACCACCGCGAGGAGACCTACGCCGACACCGATGTCGACACGGCGCTCGCCGAGGCTCGCACGATCCTCTCGAAGTCGGGCTACCGCGTCGAGGACTACGACCAGCGCGGGGTGCGGTCGCTCTCCGCCGAGCGCGGGTATCTCCGCGAGACAGGCAACCTCGTCTTCCACGCCTCGCTCGTGGGTGTCCTCGTCGCCGTGGGCATCGGTGGCGGCTTCGGCTACGCCGGTCAGCGCGTCGTCGTGGAGGGCCAGTCCTTCGTGAACTCGGCCATCGACTACGACTCCATCAACCCGGGGCGCTTCTTCGACGAGGAGAGCCTGTCGCCGTACGCGCTGTCCCTCGACGCCCTCGACGTGACGTACGAGACGTCGAACATCGCCGCCTACGGTCAGCCGATCGACTTCACGGCCCACGTCACGACGACGACGCCGGATGGGAACTCGACCGCTCAGCAGATCAAGGTCAACTCCCCGCTGCGCTTCCAGGGAACGGACGTGTTCCTGCTGGGGAACGGCTACGCGCCCACGATCACCGTGCGCGACCCCGACGGTTCCGTCGTCTTCACGGACTCTGTCCCGTTCCTGCCGCAGGACGCCAACCTCACCTCGATCGGGGTCGTGAAGGTGCCCGACGGTCTCGCGAAGCAGGTGGGCCTCGTCGGCTTCTTCTACCCGACGGCCCAGCCGCTCGGTGACGGAGCGTTCACGTCGAACTACCCCGACCTCGTGCTCCCGATCCTGTCGCTCAACGTCTATACGGGCGACCTCGGCATCGACGACGGCGTGCCCCGGTCCGTCTACACGCTCGCGACCGACGACATGACGCAGATCGCCGGTCGGGATGCGGACGTCGCGGCGATCCAGCTCCAGCCCGGCGAGACGGCTCAGCTGCCCGACGGCCTCGGTTCGATCGAGTTCGGGAACGCGAATCCGGACGCCGCCTCCGGTGACTACTCCGGGTCGGTGCCGCGCTTCGCCTCCCTCGACATCCACAGCGACCCGAGCCAGCTGTGGGTGCTCCTCTTCGCCGTGCTCGTCGTGGCGGGGCTGCTCACGTCCCTGATGGTTCCGCGTCGACGCGTCTGGGTGGCCGTGCACTCCGTGGAGCCGGCCGGAGCCGACGGCGCCACGTCGGGCGGTGTTCGCGTGGAGTACGCCGGCCTTGCTCGCGGCGAGGACCCTCGTCTCGGCGAGGCGATCGAATCGCTCGCCTATCGCCACGGGACCGCGCTCGGCGTCGAGCGTCTCTGAGCGACGATCCGGCGGAGGGATAGGCCCGTCAGGGGTGCCCGGTCAGGCCCTCTCCGTTCAGGATCGACAGGTAGTCTGAGCGGGTGAATCTCAACGACTTCTCCGTGATGGCGCTGTGGACGGCGCTCGCGCTCTACGCGCTCGCCTTCATCGCCTTCACGTTCGATCTTGCTCGCCGGAGCAGCGAGGTGCGCCAGAGCGCGGAGGCCGCCGTGCCGAGCGCCGTCGAGCGTGGGGGCGCCGCGGGGTCCGCCGGGTCGCGCACGCTCACCGTCGATCGGCCCGCGGCTGCGGGTGGCGCACGCGTCAGCGCCTCGAGGTCGCCGTCGCTGCGCGTCGGCGTCGCGCTCACGGCGCTCGGCTTCGTCGTGCACCTGGCCGCCACGATCACACGCGGGATCGCCGCGGAGCGTGTGCCGTGGGCCAACATGTACGAGTTCGCGATGACGGGCACGCTGCTCATCATCTCCGTGTTCCTCATCGTGCTGACGCGCGAGGACCTCCGCTTCCTCGGCACCTTCGTGACCGGACTCGTCGTCGTCCTGCTCGGCATCTCGTGGAACTTCTACGTCGAGATCGCCCCGCTGCCGCCGGCGCTCCAGTCGGCGTGGCTCGTCGTACACGTGTTCGTCGCGAGCCTCGGGACGGCGTTCCTCGCCCTCGGATTCGCTCTCTCGGTGGTGCAACTCATCCAGAGCCGGCAGGAGAGCCTCAAGCTCGAACTCTCCGCGCTGAGACTGCGGTTCCTCGCGACGCTGCCTGCATCGGACCGCCTCGAGAACATGGCGTACCGCGTCAACATCATCGGCTTCATCTTCTGGACGTTCACCCTCATCGCCGGTGCCGTGTGGGCCGAGAGTGCGTGGGGTCGCTACTGGGGGTGGGACACCAAGGAGGTCTGGACCTTCATCATCTGGGTGATCTACGCCGGGTACATCCACGCGCGCGCCACCCGCGGCTGGCGGGGCACGCGATCGGCCTGGCTGTCGATCATCGGCTTCGCCGCCGTGCTGTTCAACTTCGGCATCGTCAACGTCTTCTTCAAGGGACTGCACGCCTACTCCGGCCTCTGATCCGTCCCTCTCTCCCCCCTAAAAACTTCGTATGTGCTCGAAATTTCGAGCACATACGAAGTTTTTAGGAGGGGGAGGCGAGGGCTAGAGGAGGGGGAGGGTGCGCGTGATGCGCTCGCGCCACCATGCAGTGCGCTCGGGGGAGGCGGCGTAACGCTCGAGCATCTCGGGAGAGAGCGTGACGTCGCGCACGGGGATCTCCCCGTCGACCGGGAGGAGCGGGTCGTCCGTCACGTCCGCGGCGAGGAGCGCGGCCGTCCCGAGCCCGCAATCGAACTCGAGCTCCGGCACCGCGGCGGCGAGGCGGGCACCCATCGACAGCCCGACGGACGTGTCGAGCGCGCTCGAGACCACGACGGGCAGGCCGCTCGCCTCGAGGATGCCGAGTGCCCGCGCGACGCCTCCGAGCGGCTGGGCCTTCACCACGAGCACGTCGGCGGCACCGGCGCGCGCCACGGCCAGCGGGTCCTCCGCCTTGCGCACGCTCTCGTCCGCGGCGATCGGGACGTCCATCCAGTGGATGCGGCGCCGCAGCTCCACGAGCTCCTCCACGCTCGCGCAGGGCTGCTCGACGTATTCGAGATCGAACGGAGCCAGCTCGCGGATGGCATGCTCCGCCTCGTCGACGTTCCAGCCGCCGTTGGCGTCGACGCGGATCCGACCGGCGGGTCCGAGGAGCCGGCGCACCTCGGCGACGCGCTCGACGTCATCCGCTCGCGTCTGCGACGGCTCCGCGACCTTCACCTTCGCCGTGCGACAGCCGGGAAACCGCGCGAGCACGCCGACCACGTCCGCCGCGGGAACGGCCGGCACGGTCGCATTCACCCGGATCGAGTGACGCCGCGACTCCGGCTGATCCGACCAGCCGAAGTCGATCGCCGCACGTAGCCACGCGGCGGCCTCCTCGTCGCCGTACTCGACGAAGGGGGAGAACTCGGTAGCGCGGAGGGGAGCGTCGAAGACCACGGCCTCGCGCACCGTGATGCCGCGGAACCGGGTCGTGAGAGGGAGGCTCACGACGGCGGCGCGCTCGAGCAGTTCGTCGAGGTCGGGCTTCGTCGCGGGCTCCGTCGGGGAGGTCATCGCCCCAGTCTGGCACCGGGTGCGCGATCCGTCCCCGGAAAGCCCCCGTCGGACCTCGTCCGGTGCGACAATCGGGTCATGCCCACCGACACGAACGTGCCAGCCGACGACGGCGCGTCCGGCTCCGGAACGACGCCGGAGCCCACATGGTGGGAGACGATCAGCGCGGCCTCCATGCCGGCAGGGGCATGGACCCCGGACACCCCCTCGTCGATGCGTCTCACGGCGCCCACGAGCTCGGGGTGGATGCCCCCGCCCTCCTCGTTCCACAGCCTCGCCCACGGTTCGTCGCTGCCGATGGCGGGCGCGGAACCCGGCGAGGCGATGAAGGCCGCGGCCGCTGCAGCGGCCACGGTGGCGGGCGACGCGATCCAGGCGGCGCAGAGCGCGGCCGACGCGACCCTCGCGACCCCTCCGACGACACCGACCCCTCCGGCGACACCGACCTC
This sequence comes from Labedella endophytica, assembly GCF_003990045.1. Taxonomy (GTDB): domain Bacteria; phylum Actinomycetota; class Actinomycetes; order Actinomycetales; family Microbacteriaceae; genus Labedella; species Labedella endophytica. The sequence continues at coordinate 421,388 of NZ_RZGZ01000001.1, forward strand.
AACGACACCGGGCTCAACGACATCGGCCTCAACGAGACCGGGCTCAACGACATCGGGCTCAACGACACCGGCCTCAACGACACCGGCCTCAACGACAGCGGCCTCAACGAGACCGGCCTCGGCGACGTCGGCCGTTGCAGCGTCTGCCGCCGAGGCAGCCGCGTCGGCACGGGCCATGACGGATGAGACGACCCGGGGCGCGCGGTCCGCCGTGGCCGTCGATCCCGCGACCCTGGCGTCCGTCCGCGAGGCCGTCGCCGACGGCGACCGCGAGCGGACCGAGGCGCTCGTCGCCGCGGAGCGACGGCGAATGCGTGATGCGCTGTCGCAGGTGTCGCAGGTGTCGCAGGTGTCGCAGGTGTCGCAGGTGTCGCAGTCGGCGGGCGCGAGCGTGCCGTCCGCTCGACAGGCGATCCGCCCGGGAGCCGTTCCGTCCGGCGTCGCGGCGGCCCCGACGAGCATCGCGGGCTCGACGAACATCGCGGGCTCGACGAACATCGCGGCATGGCCCGCGTCCGGTCCGGCCGTGCGACCATACGACGCCGGGGTCATCAGATCGGCCGTCACCGGCGCGATCGACGATCGGAGCGCACCGGTTCGCCGTGCCGTCGAGGAACCCCTCGCGCAGCTGCGCGCCACCGCGTCGGACGTGGTGAGCCCGCAGCGCGAGGCGTCCACTCGACGCCAGTCCGGGATCGTCATCGGCATCGCGATCGTGCTCGGTGTCCTCATGGCCTTCCTCGTGCTGGGAGCCGACTTCGACGCCGGTCCGTCGGAGACCGCCGGGTTCGCGATCGGCATCCTCTTCACCGCGATCGCGCAAGTGATCGTGCTGGTCTGGGCCATCGTGCTCGTCATCCTCTGGCGGGTTCGGAGGATCCCGAAGACGGGATGGCGTCCCGGGCGGGCCATCTGGATCACGCTCCTCCTCTCGCCCGTGCCGCTCCTCGTCCTCCAGACCTCCCTGGAATCGATGTAACGCTCCGTGGAAACGGGAGCCGAGGCGCCGAATACGATGGGGGCATGAGCGTCTCCGAGTTGTTCGACGAGTCCGAGTGGATCGAGGCCCCCGGCTTCTCCGAGCTCGAGGACATCACTTACCACCACACGAACGACGGCCGCGTCGCCCGCGTCGCATTCGACCGGCCGGAGGTCCGCAACGCCTTCCGCCCGCGCACGGTCGACGAGCTCGCTCGTGTGCTCGACGACGCGCGCCAGAATCCTCGGATCGGTGTCGTCCTGCTCACAGGCAACGGGCCGAGCCCGAAGGACGGTGGGTGGGCCTTCTGCTCGGGCGGCGATCAGCGCATCCGCGGACGCGACGGCTACCGCTACGCCGACGGCGACACCGCCGAGACGGTGGAACCCGCGCGATCGGGCCGGCTCCACATCCTCGAGGTCCAGCGCCTCATCCGCTTCATGCCGAAGGTCGTCATCGCGGTGGTCCCCGGGTGGGCTGCCGGGGGCGGACACTCGCTCCATGTGGTCTGCGACCTCACGATCGCGAGCATCGAGCACGGGAAGTTCAAGCAGACCGACGCCGACGTCGGTTCCTTCGACGCCGGGTACGGCAGCGCCTACTTCGCGCGCCAGGTGGGCCAGAAGTTCGCTCGCGAGGTCTTCTTCCTCGCCGAGGAGTATTCGGCGGAACGGGCCCTCGCCACGGGCGCGATCAACGCGGCGGTGCCGCACGCGGAGCTCGAGTCGACGGCGCTGTCCTGGGCCCGCACGATCCTCGGGAAGTCCCCGACGGCCATCCGCATGCTCAAGTTCGCGTTCAACGCCGTCGACGACGGACTCGTGGGCCAGCAGGTGTTCGCGGGAGAGGCCACCCGGCTCGCCTACGGAACGGACGAGGCCGTCGAGGGGCGCGACGCATTCCTCGAGAAGCGCGAACCGGACTGGGCCCCCTACCCATGGCAGTACTGACGGCGCTCCGGTCACAGGTCGGGCCCACGGTCGGACGCTGATGCGACCCCTCGTCCGTGTCGATTCCGCCGATCCCCTCCGGCTCCGCGACGCCCTCGCGAGTGCGCTCGACGGTACCGGACCGGCGGTCCAGCCGGTCGACGAGGGTGCGGCTCCGTTGTCCGTCTCCTCCCTCTCCCCACTGGGAGAGGCCGGCATCGAGGAGGTGCCGGACGACGTCGCCGTCGTGCTCGCGACATCGGGATCGAGCGGCTACCCGAAGCGTGTCGCGCTCTCGTCCTCGGCACTGCTCGCGAGCGCGGGCGCGACGGAGGCGGCGCTCGGCGGTCCGGGCCGCTGGGTGCTCGCGATGCCCGCCCACTACGTGGCGGGTGTGCAGGTGCTCGTGCGTTCGATCGTCGCGGGCACCGATCCGGTTCCCCTGTCCGGCGGGCGGTTCTCCGCTGACGCCTTCGTCGACGCGGCCCGCACCGCGCGTGACGGCGGCATCCGCTCGTATTCGGCGCTCGTGCCCGCGCAGGTGTCTCGGCTCCTCGAGCATTCGGCAGGAAGGTCCGCGATGGCCTCGATCGACGCTGTGATCGTGGGGGGCCAGGCCGTGCCCATGTCGCTGCGGGAACGTGCCGCCGAGGCCGGTGTGCGTCTCATCCGCACCTACGGCTCGAGTGAGACGGCCGGCGGGTGCGTCTACGACGGGCGTTCCCTCGACGGCGTCGACGTGCGCATCGTGGGCGGACAGATCGAGATCGGCGGCGCGACGCTCGCGGCCGGGTACCTCGACGACGCCGAGCGCACCGCCACGGCCTTCCACGAGGTGGACGGACGTCGGTGGTTCCGCACCGGAGACGCCGGGACGATGCGCGACGGGGTGCTCGAGGTGCTCGGCCGGCTCGACAACGTCGTCGTGTCCGGCGGCGTCAACGTCTCCCTCGACCGCGTCGAATCGGTCGTGCGTGACCGCGCCGGCTTCGGGGAGGCGGTGGTCGTCGGTGTGCCCGACGATCGGTGGGGTGCCGTACCGGTCGTGGTCGTCGGGGGGACCTCCGACCGCGGGGACGACGCACGCACGACCGCGACCACGGCGTTCGACGCCCTCCGCGCCGCCGTGGCCGAGCAGCTCGGGGTCGCCGCGCGACCGGCCCGACTCGTCGTCCTCGACGCCCTCCCGCTCCTCGCGACCGGCAAACCGGACCGCCGCGCGATCGCCGACTTCGCGACGTCGCGAACGGGCGCCGAACGGCGTCCCGCGGACGGGTGAGGGGGCTTCCCCGCCGTACGCCCTAGAATCTGATGCGACACGAAAGGTCGGCACGTGGCTGCGAAACAACAGAGACTCGACCCGGCGGGATCGCTCGGGGGCGGCGCATCGTCGACGGCGAAGGGCACCTCCGACTCCGGGGCCTCGCCGAAGAAGGCGCAGGGCTCGGGTACGAAGAAGGGCGCGGCGACGCCGAGCCGGACCCAACAGGAGCGCGCTGCGAAGCAGCGCTCCCTCGAGTCGAAGTCGGGCGCCGCTCGCCGGATCGCCGAGGCGAGCACCGCTGCGGGATCGCGCACCCCCAAGGGCAAGAGCGGCAATCCCGCCGCGCGCCGGCTCCAGGAGATCCGTCCGGCGACGTTCGGCGACTGGGTGGGCGGGGCGCGCGTGCGCACGCTGCCCATGGCCGCTGCCCCCGTCCTCATCGGCACCGGCGCCGCGATCTTCGCCGCGGGTCCCGGCGAGTACCACTGGGTGCGCGCGCTCCTGTGCCTCCTCACAGCGATGTCGCTGCAGATCGCCGTGAACTACGCGAACGACTACTCGGACGGTGTACGCGGAACGGACGCCGTGCGCGTCGGTCCGTCGCGCCTCGTCGGCTCCGGTCGAGCGAGCGCTCGCGCCGTCCTCACCGTGGCCTTCGTCTTCTTCGGCATCGCCGCGGTCGCCGGCATCGTGCTCACGGTGCTCACGCAGTACTGGTGGTTGCTCCTCGTCGGAGCCGCGTGCATCGCCGCCGCCTGGTTCTACACGGGAGGCAAGCGCCCGTACGGGTACTACGCGCTCGGCGAGGTCTTCGTCTTCCTCTTCTTCGGTCTGGTCGCCACGCTCGGCACGATGTTCGTGCAGGTCGGAACGCTCAGCCAGGAGGCGTGGTTCGGCGCGGCAGGAGCCGGGCTCATCGCGTGCGCGGCCATCCTCGTGAACAACCTCCGCGATCGCGACCAGGACCGGCTCGTGGGCAAGCGCACCCTCAGCGTGCTCATCGGATCGACGCCGTCACGCGTGCTCTTCATCGTGCTGCTGCTCGTACCGTTCCTGCTGGCCTCATGGGTCGCGTTCCTGTACCCCGAGCTGTGGTTCTCGCTGTTCGCTCTCCTCGCCGCGCTGCCGGCGTGCGTCATCGTGGCAACGGCCAGTCAGCCGCGCGAGCTCATCATCGCGCTGCGGCTCGTCGGTATCACCCAGTTGCTCTACGGCCTCGCCTGGTTCTGGGCGCTCGCGTTCTGATCGGCTGAGCGGGGCGCGGTCAGGAGACCGCGTCCTCGGCGTCCTCGTCGGGCGTCTCGGCCGGGCGGTCGCCGTGGCGGCGTGAGTAGATCCCCGCGGCGACCTTCTCGCGAGACGAGCGCAGCACGATGAAGGACAGCGCCATGCCGATGAGCGCGGAGAGCACGGCGGCTATCCACGGCTCGATTCCGAGGGCGAGCAGGATGCCGAGCGGGACGAAGAACGCGATCAGCCGGAGGACCGTGTAGACGAGGACGGGGGGCACGCGATTCACGCGGGCCAGTCTACGTCCGGTCGCCTGTGAGCCCGGCTCCGTGCCGGATCCCGATCTCGCATCGCGATGTCGGGAACCGACTCCGGCCCACGTGTCAACCGTGGACAGGTGGACGGACGACGTCCAGTTTCGGCGGTTACCATGAGATCATGCCCCGCCTGCTCCTCGGACTCGCCATCGTCGTCGTGATGGTCACCATCTACGCCGTGGTCGATTGCGCGATGATGTCGGCGTCTCGCGTCCGCGGCCTGCCGAAGGTCGCGTGGATCGCGATCATCATCCTCCTGCCGGTCATCGGACTCGTGCTCTGGTTCCTCATCGGCCGTGGCCGGAAGAACCCGGTCGTGGCATCAGGGCCGCGGGCGCCGGACGACGACCCCGACTTCCTCGTCAGCCTCGGCCGTGACGCCGAGCAGGACGAGCGCATCCGCAAGCTCGAGGAAGAGCTCGCCTCCCTCGATTCCGAGTCGACATCGTCGAACGGACCCGTCGCCGGTCACCCCGACACGATCTCCGACACCCTCCCCGACGACCCCGCCGACCGCGAAGCCGACCACCAGGACGGCGATCCGCGCGACCGGTAGAGTCGCCGCATGACCGACGGCCGCACGACTTCCCCCGATCAGCCGAGATCACCGGAGGACGAGACTCCGGCACCGTCCACCGCGTTCTCCGCAGCGCTGCTCGACGGCCTCGTGCGCCGCGGGGTGCGCGACATCGTCGTCTGCCCGGGATCCCGTTCGCAGGCCCTCGCCCTCGCTGCCGCCGCATTCGAACGGGCGGGAGCGATCGCCCTCCACGTGCGGATCGATGAACGGGCCGCCGGCTTCTTCGCGCTCGGCCTCGCCGTCGAGACCCGACGTCCCGTCGCCCTCGTGGTCACCTCCGGAACGGCCGTCGCGAACCTGCACCCCGCCGTGCTCGAGGCGCACCACTCGCTCGTGCCGCTCATCTTGCTCACCGCCGATCGACCCGAGGAACTGCGCGGCATACGCTCGAACCAGACCACCGTGCAGCCCGGCATCTTCGGGGGTTCCACCCGCTTCGCCGTGGACGTGGCCGCGCCGACGGGGCTACGGAGCGAGGCGCGCGCCGCCGCGGAGCTCGCGGACAACGCGGTCTCCTTCGCGGCCGGCCGCGGTGAGGCCGGCGCGGGCCCTGTCCACCTCAACCTCGCGTTCCGCGAGCCGTTGTCCTCCCCCTTCGTGCACGTCTCGCACCAGCTCGTCGACGCGCTGACGGACGACGACGGTCTCGTGACCCCGCCGTCGGCGTCCGCCACAGCGGTGTACCGGCCGTCGATCCTCCTCGACCGCGACAAGCGCACCGTCGTGATCGCCGGTCACGCCGCCGGCCCCGCCGCGGAGGCGCTCGCGCACGCGGGCGGGTGGCCGCTCGTCGCCGAGGTGTCGAGCGACGCCCGGTACGGACGGAACCTCGTCGTCCCGTACCGCCGACTCCTCGCCGAGGCCGAGCTCGGTGGGCGCATCGAGCGCGCCGTGGTGTTCGGGCATCCGACCCTGAGCCGCGAGATCCCCGCCCTGCTGTCGCGCGAGGGCGTCGACGTGACCGTCGTGGCGCCGACCGGCGGCGAGGTCTACAACCCGGGCCGCCGGGCCGTGCGCGTCGTCTCGTCCGTCGCGGTCGTGGAGGGGCCCATCGACCGGGCGTGGTTGGGAGCCTGGGTCACCGCATCCCGAGCGATCACCGAGGCCGAGTCGCGTGACGCCGCCCCGGATCTCGAGGCCGCGAAGTCACACGACCGCGCGGAGCGGCTCGCCTATGTGAAGGCCGAGTTCTCCGCGGTGCGCCAGCCGGTCGACCGTCGACTGCTCGTCGAGGCGGTGTGGCGGGCGACCTGGCCCCACGACCGGCTCGTCCTCGGTGCCTCCCGGCTGATCCGCGAGGCCGACGCCTCGGTCGGAGGCAAGAAGATCCGCGTGCATGCGAATCGGGGCCTCGCGGGCATCGACGGCACCATCTCCACGGGACTCGGCATCGCGACCGCGAGCCAGCGCACCGGCACTCCCGGTGTGACTCGGGTGCTCGTCGGCGACCTCACGGCGCTCCACGACATCGGGGGCATGCTCCTCGCCGCCGGTGAACAGGTGCCGCGGCTGCAGCTCGTGGTGGGTGACGACGGCGGCGGAACGATCTTCGACGGTCTCGAGGTGGCGTCGACCGCGCGTGAGGACGACATCGAACGCGTGCTCTACACGCCGCGAACGGTCGACATGGCCGCTCTCGCCCGCGGATTCGGCTGGCAGCACGTCCGGGCGACGACGCGCGCGGAGCTCGACCAGGCGCTCACCGCGCAGACCACGGAGCCGACCCTCATCGAGGTCCCGCTCGAGCGCTGATCACACGTGGGAGGGGTGTCGCGCGGAGCGGGAAGTCGCGAGGATGGGTCGATGGACACCTCGATTCTCCGCGTCGGCCCGGGCTTCCGCCTCGCCGACGTCGACCCCTCCTCGCGGCCCGGCTTCCCCGAGGAGGACCCGAGCGGCGACGACCGGAGCCCGAAGAAGCGCGGTCGCGCCGAGTTGGACGATCGCGTCTCGTACCTCTCGGATCTCCAGGAGCGGCTCTTCGCCTCCAGCACGGCGGGTGCGACCGACAGCGTATTGCTCATCGTGCAGGCGATGGACACCGCGGGCAAGGGCGGCATCCTGCGGCACGTCGTCGGCTCCGTCGACCCGCAGGGCGTTCTCATCACGGCGTTCAAGAAGCCCACGGAGGAGGAGCTCGCGCACGACTTCCTGTGGCGCGTCGAGCGACGAGTCCCCGGGCCCGGCACCATCGGGGTCTTCGACCGCTCGCACTACGAGGACGTGCTCATCGGCCGCGTTCGCTCGCTCGCCGCGCCGGAGGAGATCGAGCGGCGGTACGGCGCCATCGTCGACTTCGAGCGGGGTCTCGTCGAGCGGGGCACACGCGTGGTGAAGGTGATGCTGCACATCGGGCCGGACGAGCAGAAGGAACGACTCGCGGAACGCCTCGACCGCCCGGACAAGCACTGGAAGTACAACCCGGGCGACGTCGACGAGCGGCTCCTGTGGGACGCGTACCAGGACGCCTACCAGGTGGCGATCGAGCGCACGTCGACGGAGCAGGCTCCCTGGCATGTCGTCCCGGCGAACTCGAAGTGGTTCGCGCGCCTCGCGGTGCAGCAGCTCCTCATCGAGGCGCTCGAGGCGATCGATCCGCAGTGGCCGGCCGCAGACTTCGACGTGGAGAAGGAGAAGGCCCGCCTCGCCGCCAGCTGAGCGGCGTCCGCCTCTGAATGCATTCCTCTGGTTTTGCGTACGCAACTACCCGCCGCGGGTGAAATTTCACCCGCAGCAGGTAGTTGCGTACGCAAATGACCGAGGGGAGGGGGGCCGGAAGGAAAGAAAGGCGGGTAGCGGAGGAGAGTTCCGTCAGCCGAAGGCCTCGACGATGGGGCGGAACTTCATGCGGGTCTCGGCGAGCTCGGCCGCCGGGTCGGAGTCGAGGACGATGCCGCACCCGGCGTAGGCCGTGACGGTGCCGGAGGGTGCGACCTGGGCGCAGCGGAGCGCGATCGCCCACTCGCCGTCACCGGCGGCGTCCACCCAGCCGACCGGTCCGGCGTAGCGGCCGCGGTCGAAGGGCTCGAGCTCGGCGATGAGCTCGACGGCCTCGGCTCGGGGCGCGCCGGCCACGGCGGCGGTGGGATGCATCGCGTCGATGAGGTCGATCGACGAGGCGTCGCCCGCGAGACCCCCTTCGAGGTCGGTGGCGAGGTGCCACAGGTTCGGGAGCTTGAGGGCGAAGGGGACCTCGCTCGTGGAGAGGTGGCGCGTGAACGGTGTCAGCGTCTCGACGGCGCTGCGGACGGCGAACTGGTGCTCGTCCTGGTCCTTGCTCGAGGTGACGAGGGCGAGCGCCGCCTTCTGGTCCGTGTCCGCGTTGGTGCCGCGCGAGGCGGTGCCTGCGAGCACACGCGCGCCGACCGTCCGGTCCTCCACGCGGACGAGCGTCTCCGGGCTCGAGCCGACGAGGCCGTCGACGGAGAACGTCCAGCAGTCGGGATAGCCGAGGGCGAGATCGGTGAGGACCCGGCGGAGGTCGGCGCCCTGCGGGATGCGGCCCGTGAGCTCGCGTGCGAGGACGACCTTCGAGAGGTCGCCGTGCGCGATGCGCTCCACCGCCTGCTCCACGTGGTGCACGAAGCCATCGGCCGTCTCCGCTCCCGCGCCGAGCGAGATGCGGAACTCGTCACCGAAGCGGCGCGACGGGACGAGCCGTGCGGCGTCGTCCGGCTCGTCGGCGCGACGGATGCGCGTGACGAAGGTGTGGCTCCCGCGCCGTCCGACGATGGTGCGCGGCACGATGAGCGTGCTCGGCATCCCGGAGACCCCCGAGAAGGCGAAGGTGCCGAAGGCCACGAGTCCCGAGCCGGGCACCCCCACGGCGTCGGAGACGGTCGCCGCTTCGGCGATCCGCCGCCAGAACGCGGCGGCCTCGCGCATGCGGTCGGGGCCGGTGAACTCCAGACGCAGTACCTCGCCGATGCCCACCATGCCGTCGCCGCGGTGCAGCCACGCGAGCGGGCGCTCGCCGTCCGCGTAGGCGAGGAGGGGGCCGATCCCGTCGGCGCGCGTCGTCGTCGCGATCAGGGAGGGTGGGGGCGTGTCGAGGGGACTCACGAATTCCAGCCTAGGCCCGGGAACCGCGGCCCGTCCCGGCGCCGTCAGTCGTCACCGGGGGGAATCGATCCCGATGCTCGACGGCACGATGAAGTACCAGACGGCGGTGACGTCGGCCGGGCACTCGTCGGGGACGGTCAGTCGTGCCGCCGGCGAGGTCGTCCACCCGTTCGCACCCATGTACCGCAGGGGTTGCCCGAGCTCGAAGTCGTCCATTCCGACGGCCGAGATCCGGCCGTCCGCGAGGTCCGTCCCGACGGGGAAGGCGACGATGCTGCGCTCACCGGTGTCGTCCTCGAGCCCGAGGCAACCGCCCCCGAGGTCGACGAGCGTTCCCGCCTCGAGGTCGGCGGCGTCCGGGTCTCCCGCGATCGTGGCCGCGGACGGGTCGTACACGGCCGCGCGGTACTCGCCGTCGTCGAGGATGTCGAGCGTGGCGCCACCGGCGGCCGGGGGAGCGGCCTCCGTCGGGACCGGCGTCACCGAGCCGAGGTCGGGGGCGCCCGGGGCGTCGGCGGCGCATCCGACGAGGGCGAGCGTCATGATCGCGCCCGCGGCGAGCGACGATCGCATCCCTGATCCGATTCTCACGCGGCCTCCGACCCTCCATCCCAGTCTCCGCCGCGGCCTCCGCGGTGTCCATGCGCGGACGGTCACGAATGGACGTCGGAACGGGGCTCGTGCCACCGTGCGACCCCCAGGTCGCGCCCGGTCGGCGCGCCTAGAATGACCGGGTGAACAACAAAGCGGATCTCTCCAAGCAGCCCGGTCAGGTCTCGGCGATGTTCGACGAGGTGTCGACCCACTACGACCGCACGAACACCGTCCTCTCCGTCGGGAACGACCGCTTGTGGCGGGTCGCGACCACGCGCGCCGTGGCCCCGCAGAAGGGCGAGCGCATCCTCGACCTCGCCGCGGGAACGGGAACGTCGAGCGCGGCCTTCGCCGCCTCGGGTGCGAGCATCGTCGCCGCCGACTTCTCGCCCGGCATGCTCGACGTGGGCCGCCGCCAGTTCGGTCACCTCGGCAACATCGAGTTCGTCGAGGCGGACGCGACGGCCCTGCCCTTCGCCGACGCGGAGTTCGACGCCGTGACCATCTCGTTCGGCCTCCGCAACGTGGAGGGACCGCAGAAGGCGATCGCCGAGATGCTGCGTGTGACGAAGCCGGGCGGCCGCATCGTGATCTGCGAGTTCTCGACTCCGCCGAACCGCGCGTTCCGCGGGCTGTACGACTTCTACCTCGACCACGTCATGCCCACGGTCGTGAAGGTCGTGAGCTCCAACTCGGTCGCCTACGACTACCTCGACGAGTCCATCAAGGACTGGCCCGCACAGCCGAAGCTCGCGCGCTGGCTGCGCGAGGCCGGCTGGCAGGACGTGGCCTGGCGGAACCTCACCGGGGGCATCGTCGCGCTGCACCGCGGACGGAAGCCGCTCGACGCAGCATGACGCGCCCTGTCGGGTCCGGTGGGAGGAACAGCAACGCTCCGCTCCTCCCCGTCGTAGACCCGTGGTTCCGCGTCGTGCCGAGTGCCGACGGACGCATCCTGCGGGTCGATGAGCCGCACGTCGACCCGCTCGTCGCGGCCAACGTCTGGATCGTCCGGGGGCGGGAACGCGAACTCGTCGTCGACACGGGACTCGGAATCGTATCGATCGACGAGGCCGTCCCGGGACTGTCCGGGCGCGATCCCCTCGTCGTCGTCACCCACGCGCATCTCGACCACGCCGGGGGCGCGTCGGCGTTCGCGCGGGTCCATGCGCACCCGGCCGAGGACCTCGTCCACCCGAGGGCCGCGAGCCTGCACGGACCCTCGGAGCTCGACCTCCTCGGCCTCCACGACCCTGCCACCCGCGCCGAGGTGGGGGAGTGGCTGATCTCCGCCGTCCCGCACGCGGGTTTCGACCTCGCTGCCTACGAGGTCCTCCCGCCGGCGGAGACTGTGGCGATCGGGGACGGTGATGTGCTCGATCTCGGCGACCGGCGCCTCACCGTGCTCCACCTGCCCGGGCATTCCCTCGGATCGATCGTGCTGGTCGACGAGCACGACGGCCTCCTGTTCTCGGGGGACGTCGTCTACGACGACGAGCTCTACGACGACATGGACGGAGCTGATCCGGTCGTCTACCGCCGCTCCCTCGAGAGGCTGCTGTCGCTCGACGTGCGGAAGGTGTATCCGGGCCACGGCGAGGTGTTCGGCCCGGAGCGCCTCGCCGAGATCGTCGCCGAGTACAGCGGAGAGGACCACACGGCCGGGCCATCCGAGCCGCGCTCACGTTGACACCCGGGGGAGCCGGGAATAGGTTTCGTGCATGAGCGCACCCGACGGCTCTGGACGCACTGTGGCGGCCGGAGCGAAGAACCCCGGAACCGACCCGAACCCGCCCACCGGATCGAAGGGACTCTCCCTCGGGACCCTCGGTCTCTGGGGCTCCGTCGTCATCGGCCTCGCCTCCACGGCACCCGTCTACTCCCTCGTCGCCACCCTGGGCTTCGTCGTCATGGCCGTGGGCGCGCAGGCGCCCATCGCGTTCATCGTCGCCTTCATCCCGATGCTCTTCACCGCGTTCGCCTACCGGGAGCTCAACCGCGCGGTGCCGGACTGCGGCACGACGTTCACGTGGGCGACCAAGGCCTTCGGGCCGTGGGTCGGCTGGCTCGGCGGCTGGGGTGTCGCGATCGCGGGCATCGTCGTGCTCGCGAACCTCGCCCAGGTGGCCGGTCAGTATCTGTGGCTCCTCGTCGGCGACGGGTCCCTCGCGTCGAACGTCCCGCTCGTCACGGGGACGGGCGTCGTGTTCATCGCCGCGATGGCCTGGATCAGCTACCGGGGCGTCGAGATCGGCGAGCGGATCCAGAACATCCTCCTCGCGATCCAGTACATCGCGCTCGTCCTCTTCGTCGTGGTGGCCTTCGTGAAGATCGCGACGGGCGACGCGCCCAACGCGACGCCGATCTCACTCGACTGGTTCAACCCGCTCGCGTTCACCGACTACTCCGGCTTCATCGAGGCCGTCCTGCTGGCGCTCTTCATCTACTGGGGCTGGGACACGTGCCTCGCGCTCAACGAGGAGACGAAGGACCCGGAGAAGATCCCGGGCCGGGCAGCGGTGCTCTCGACAGGGATCCTCCTCGTCACCTATGTGGCGGTGACGGTCGCGGCGATGTCGTTCGCGGGGCTCGGTGAGACGGGAATCGGGCTCGCGAACGAGGCGAACGCGTCCGACGTCTTCCTCGCTCTCAAGGACCCGGTGCTCGGTCCGCTGTCGTTCGTCCTCGTGATCTCGGTGCTCGTGTCGGCGGTGTCGTCCACGCAGACCACGATCCTGCCGACCGCACGCGGCACGCTCGCGATGGCCGCGTACAAGGCGCTGCCGAACCGCTTCGGCTCGGTGCACCCGCGATTCCTCACACCGTCGTTCTCGACGTTCGTCATGGGCGTCGTCGCGATCGTCTACTACGTGGTGATGACGCTCATCAGCGACAACATCCTGCAGGACTCGATCCTCTCGCTCGGACTCGCGATCGCGTTCTACTACGGCCTCACCGGATTCGCCTGCGTCTGGTTCTTCCGCCGCGACCTCTTCAGTTCCGTGCGCGACTTCTTCTTCAAGGGACTGCTCCCGCTGCTCGGAGCGCTCATGCTCGCCTACGCGTTCATCCAGTCCGCGATCGACATGCTCGATCCGGAGTATGGCTACACGGTCCTCCTCGGAGTGGGCGGCACGTTCGTCGTCGGGATCGGATCGCTTCTCCTCGGCGTCGTCTTCATGGTGGTGTGGGCGCTCTTCGCCGAGTCGAAGCCCTTCTTCCGGGGCGAATCGCTCAACCGCGACACCGAGGTCCTCGTGCCCGAAGAGCCGGAGTCCTACGGCCGCTCGATCGACGGCGGCCTCACGTAGCTCGCCCCCGCCACCTTCCGTGAAGTGTCGCGAGCTGTTGCCCCACAGGCACGCGAAGCAACAGATTGTGACACCTCACGGGAGTTGCTGCCAGTCTGCCGCTACCCCGTCGGCGGAGCATGATGGCTCGGATAGGCTGTGAGAGTGAATCCAAGCGCCCCCACGCGAGGGTCGAGCCTGTCCAAGCAGTTGGGGCTCGCCGAACGGATGTTCGCGACCCCCGAGACGAAGCGTCTGCTTTCCGCTATCGAGGAGGGGCTCGACGCCGTCGAAGCGAGTCTCGCCGCCGAACTGAGCTTCACCGACGACCTCGCCGACGCCACCAGCCGGTACCTGCTCGACGCAGGCGGCAAGCGTGTGCGTCCCATGCTCCTGCTCCTGACCTCCCAGCTGGGCGACGGGGCCGTCGACGACGTGATCACCGCGGCGCGGGGCATCGAGATCACCCACCTCGCCTCGCTCTACCACGACGACGTCATGGACCACGCCGACCGCCGCCGCGGCGTGCCGAGCGCGCACACCGTCTGGGGCAACTCCATCGCCATCCTCACGGGCGACCTCCTCTTCGCGCGTGCATCGAACCTCATGGCGAGCCTCGGCGAGGGTGCCATCCGCTTGCAGGCCGAGACCTTCGAACGCCTGGTCCTCGGCCAGCTCCATGAGACCGTCGGCCCGAAGGACGGCGAGGACGCGCGAGCGCACTACCTTCAGGTCCTCGCCGACAAGACGGGATCGCTCATCGCCGCCGCCGCCCGCGCGGGCGTCATCTTCTCCCACGCGCCCACCGAGTTCGAGCAGCCCGTGGTGGACTACGGCGAGAAGATCGGCGTGGCGTTCCAGCTCGTGGACGACGTCCTCGACCTGTCGACCCAGCCGGAGAAGACCGGGAAGGTCCCCGGCACCGACATCAAGGCGGGTGTCGTGACGCTCCCGCTCATCTCCCTGCGCGAGCGAGCGGCGACCGACCCGACCTCGGCCGCGCTCCTCGAGCGCATCGACCGCGGTGCGAACGCGTCGGAGGACGCCGACTCGGCCGACTTCGACGCGGCCATCGCCGAGCTGCGCGCCCACCCCGCCACCGCCGACACCCTCGCGGAAGCCCACCGCTGGGCGCGCGAGGCCGTCGAGGCCCTCGCCCCGCTGCCCAAGGGGCCCATCAAGACCGCGCTCACGCGTTTCGCCGACTCGATCGTCGAACGCAGCAGCTGACAGGCGCCCACTCGGCGCATCACATCGAGCGGAGGCCGCCGGCCTTGCCCGACAGAAGGAGAACGCACACGTGAAGTTGAGACTCGCCATCGTCGGTGCCGGCCCGGCAGGGATCTACGCCGCGGACATCCTGCTCAAACAGGAGCGCGCATTCGACGTGTCGATCGACCTCTTCGAGCGGCTCCCCGCTCCCTACGGGCTCGTCCGCTACGGCGTCGCCCCCGACCACCCGCGCATCAAGGGCATCATCAACGCCCTGCGCGACGTGCTCGACCGCGGCGACATCCGCATCTTCGGCAACGTGAACTTCGGCACCGACGTGACGCTCGACGACCTCAAGCAGCACTACCACGCCGTCATCTTCTCGACCGGAGCCGTGCGCGACGCCCCCCTCGGCATCGAGGGGGTCGACCTCGACGGCTCGTACGGAGCGGCCGACTTCGTCAACTGGTTCGACGGGCACCCGGACGTGCCGCGCACGTGGCCGCTCGAGGCGCGCGAGATCGCCGTTCTCGGCAACGGCAACGTCGCGCTCGACGTGGCCCGCATGCTCGTGAAGCACCCCGAGGACCTGCTTCCCACCGAGATCCCCGACAACGTCTACGACGGTCTCGCCGCGTCCCCGGTGACCGACGTCCACGTCTTCGGTCGTCGCGGACCGGCGCAGGTGAAGTTCACCCCCCTCGAGCTGCGCGAACTCGGCGAGCTGCGCGACGTCGACATGATCCTCCACGACGAGGACTTCGACTACGACGACGCCTCGAAGGCCGCCGTCGCCTCGAACAAGCAGGTCATGGTGATCGACCGCGTGCTGCAGGCCTGGAGGAAGCGGGAGACAGGGTCGGCGAGCCGCCGACTGCACCTCCACTTCTACGCGAAGCCCCTCGGACTCGTCGACGACGGCACGGGGAAGGTCTCGGCCTTCCGGTACGAGCGCACCCGACCGGACGGCGAAGGCGGTGTCGAGGGGACCGGTGAGATCCGCGAGATCCCGATCCAGGCCTTCTACCGCGCCGTCGGCTACTTCGGCTCGCCGCTCGACGGCGTCCCGTTCGACGAGGAGCACGGCGTGATCCCGAACCACGAGGGTCAGGTTCTGCATTCAGAGAGCAACGAGATCGTGCCCGGCGTCTACGCCACGGGGTGGATCAAGCGTGGGCCGGTCGGCCTCATCGGCCACACGAAGTCCGACGCGATGGAGACGATCTCCCACCTCGTCTCGGACCAGAGCAACTGGTGGAGCCCCTCCCACCCGGACGAGGAGAGCGTCGAGGCGCTCCTGACCGAACGCGGTGTGCGGTTCACGACGCTCGACGGCTGGCACCGGCTCGACGAACACGAGCTGTCCCTCGGGACGGAGCGCGGCCGCGAGCGCGTGAAGGTCGTCCCCCGCGAGGAGATGGTCGAGGTCTCGCTCGGCGGCGCCGACCCCGTGGTCGACGCCCCGACGGTCGACGCCTAGGGGACTTCTCCACCCCGGTATAGCCGCGATTCGGGCCGTCGCGTCGATAGGCTGACCGCATGACGAACGAGGGAAACGCCAACCAGAACCCGTGGCCGGGTCAGCCGCAGCAGCCGTACGGCCAGCCCCAGAACCCGCCGGCGCCACAGCAGCAGCCGTACGGCCAGCCGCACCCCGGGCAGGGCGGGCCCTCCGGTCAGCCGGGACAGGTGCCGAACGGGCAGCAGCCGACCGGCGGGTCCCCGTATCCGTCGCAGCCGCCGGCTCCGCAGCAGCCGTACGGTCAGCAGCCGAATCAGCAGCCGCCGTACGGTCAGAACCCCAACGCTCCGCAGTACGGAGCCGCCGGACAGTACGGGGCCCCGAAGCCGAAGCGGTCCCTGCGCGAGCCTCTCGTCGGTGCGATCGCCGTGGCCGCCGTGGCGATCTTGTTCGCGATCCTCAATCTGCTCGGCAACCTCACCTACGGCCTCGGGATCATCGGTTCCTCGTTCGGGTACGCCCTCGTACCGATCGTCTTCGCGGGGCTGGCCTTCGTGGCGTCCGCCTTCATCGTCCCCATCGAACCCGCGACGACGCGGCCGGCGTTCCTGCGTGCAGCCCTCGTCGCCATCGGCGCGGGAGCGGTCGGCCTGTTCCTCATCTCGCTCGTCTTCTCCGCCTTCAGCATGAACTTCCTCGGTAGCTTCATCAACTCGGCGCTCCTCGGCACGGTCACCAGCTCCATCCAGTACGGGGCGATCTTCATCGCCGCGATCCTGCTCGACCGCATGGGGCGGAAGACCTCTTAGCACCGTCGCGTTGCGACGCACGAAACGACCGCGGGGAATACCCGTCGCGGTCGTTTCGTGGTTTCAGGAGGCGTCGCGTCCCGAGGGTCCGTCGTCAGGCCGCAGGGGGAGCGACCGTCGCGGGCGTCGGCTGGCGGGCCCCGCGGGCGGGGGGCAGCGGTGCCGTCGTCGTGACGCCGTTCCGCTTCGCCCACCACGTGCTGAAGAGAGCGGCGGCCACGCACAGCGTCATCGGGATGAGCATGAACGGTCCGGCCGTGCCCGCCTCGCGCTGGAAGACCATGTCGGTCTGCGACATGAGCGCCGTGGGAACGAGGAGGAGGACGTTGTTCGTCACGTGGATCAGCACGGGGGCCTCGAGGCCGCCCGTGCCGCGAGCCGCGACGGACAGCGACGCGCCGAAGACGAAGTAGTACGCGATGAGCCACGGGTCGCCCGCGAGGTGGGCGGAGGCGAAGATCGCTCCCGAGATGATCACACCGGCGACGAAGGCGACCATGGGGCGGGCGAACCACGAACCCACCGAGCGCTGGATGAGGCCACGCGCACCGTACTCCTCTCCCGCGGACTGGAGCGGTGTCGTGAGGATGACGACGAGGACCATGGCGATCACGGTTCCGTCGATGACGATCGCATCGGTGGGGGAGAACAGGTACGAGACGCCGACGTAGACCGCCCATACCGGCACGATCACGAGAGCGAGTCGCCCCACCCAGCGCCAGCGGAAGCGGCCCTCGACGGATGACATCCACCCGGGGCGCACGCCGAAGAGCCACCACTGCAGGAGCATCGCGAGCGGCCAGAGCGCGGCGAGCGAGAGGTTGTTGGCGAGCATCGTCCAGGGAGTGAGGACGATCGAACCCGCCGCGAGATCCTCCAGCGTGTACGTGCCGGTCGCGAGGTCGACGACGACGCCGAGACCGCCGAGCACGACCGAGAGGATGAGGAATCCGACGACGAGCAGCACGATCGCGACGACACCACGCCACCAGGCGGGCGCCACGCGGAGGGCGTGGTCGTAGGTGAACGCGGTGCGGCCTGAGGGCTCCGGCGTCGATGCCGGAGCCGAGGGAGCGGGTGCGGGATAACCGGGAGCGGGGGTGCCTTCGAATGCGGTCATGGCTCCACGTTAGGCAGATCGGACAGCCTCCGCCTCCCCCCTGAGACGGGCGACGTGAGGCGGAGTCGCGCAGCCCGCCTCACGTCCTCGGTGGGGATCACTTCGCCGGTGGGGATCACTTCGCCGGTGGGGATCACTCCCTCGGCAGCGACCGGAGCGCGCGCAGCGCGATCCACGCCTCGGTGCGAGCGGTGACGGTCGAGAGGTCGCGCTCGATGAGCCGCTCGATCGTCGTGACGCGCGATCGGAGGGTGTGGCGGTGCACGCGGAGTCGCCGGGCGGCCGGATCGGTCTGCCCGTTGGCCGCGAGCCACGCCTCGAGGCTCTCGAGCAGGGCCGGGTCGTGGGCGATAGGCCGCAACACGGCCGAGGCGATCGTGCGGGACTCCGGTCGATCGAGGAGCCAGTCGACACCCCGCGTTGCGAGGTCCGCGGCGCGCACGACCGGTGTCTCCGTGGAGCTCACGGCGAGGGCCGCTCGCGCCTCGTCGTCCGCTCGGGCGAGATCCGTCCGCGCAGACGGAGCGGAGACACCGGCCCGAACGGTGCCACGGTCGGCGACCCGCGATCGGATGGATTCGACGGCGTCGTCGAGGAGGGGAGGGGCGGCGATCACGACGACGGTGCCGTCGAGCCCGGCCGCGAGGACTCCACGTGGGAGATCGTCGTGGGTGGGGAACCCCTCGTCAGGGGACAGGGCGCCGTTCCCGGTGGCCGGGGCGACCGACAAGCGGGCGATGGCCAGGTCGCCAGCCGGGAGGTCCTCCGCGAGCCCGCCGAGCACGGACCCCGCGAGATCGGCCCGTCCCTCGAGGAGGAGTCGGACCGCCGCCGTGCGGACCCCCTCCTGTGCGCGGGAGACCCCGCGACCCTGTTCGAGCGCGAGTCCGACGAGGGCGACGACGCTCGTGACGACGGTCTGGTCCGAGGCGTCGAGCTCACGGCCGCCGATGACGGCCAGGACGCCGCGGAGTTCGGATCGGCGTCCGATCGTCTGGAGCACGGCGCTCTCGCCTCGATCGTGCAAGGAGGAACTCGACCGCTGCCCGCGCGCGAGGAGGCGCTGCGCCTCGTCGAGGACGGCGGTACCGAGAGGACCATCGCCGAGCGCGCCGTGCGCCACCGTCGCGCTCGCATCGACGAGGACGACGGCCCGGTCGAGCTGTCGCGCGAGTTCGTCGAGCGTCGCGGCGACGCCGTCCGCTCGGAGCGCGGAGAACGCGATCGCGCGCATCGCGCCGAGGGCCCAGGTGTCGCGTGCGTGCTCGGCGGCGGCGACCCGATCGGCGATCGCTCGCGCGACGGCGATGAAGGGCACCTCGTACGGCACCTCGAAGAGGGGGAGGCCGGTGGCTGCACACGCGGCGACGAGCGGGGCCGGCGTCCCGGTGGTCGCCACCTCCGTGCCGAACCCGAGGGCGGCGATCCCCGCCTCCGTGAGCCGGTTCACGTACACGGCGGCGTCGATCTCGCCCGTGAGGAACTGCGTGCCCGTGGTGAGGAGGATCTGTCCCGGGTCGAGGAACGGCGTGGGGTCGGGGAGATCGGAGCCGTGCGCCCACGACACGGCTTCCTCGAGCGCACCGTCCGCCCCCGGCTCGAGGAGCGTGAGTCGCAGCGACGGCTCCGCGATGAGGGCGCGGACCGTGGGGTGCATGCTCGGAAGTCTAGACGCGGGCCTCGGCGACCGCGGTCGGCCCCGTGAGGTCTGCGGTGGGCCGTGGCCCCGCGGACGTCACGGGTTCGAAGAAGCGCAGGCCGTGCCTCCGCGACACCCAGAGCGCCAGTCCGGCCGTGACGCCCAGGGTCAGCGGCAGGCTCAGCAGGAGTGCCTCCGGGGGGACCGCGCCCTGCTCGAGGGACGACGGGCTGAAGGGCGCGAGGAGGAACAGCACCAGGTTGTTGGCCGTATGGACGACGATCGCGAGCTCCACACCGCCGCTCTTCCAGACGAGGAACCCCATGCAGACGGCGAAGACCGCGAGATCGATCTGGCCCACCCAGTCGTAGCCGTGTCCGATCATGAAGAGCGGCACGGGCAGGAGGATGCCCCAGAGCGGCGAGCGGAGCCAGATCCCGAGCACCTGCTGAGGGAGGGCGCGGAAGGCGTACTCCTCGGCGGCGCACTGCAGCGGGGTGAGCAGGAGCACGACGGCGAGCACGGCGAGGAGACGGCCGTCAGCAGGGGGCCACGAGAGGTCCGTGGGCGGAGCGAGCACGAAGGAGCCCACGAGGACGACCGCGTAGAGGGGGAGGACCACGCTCGCGGCGCGGAGGAGGAGTCCCCAGCGGACGCGGCGCGCGACGGAGTGGATCGCTCCGCGCATGCCTCCTCCCCAGCGGGAGCCGAGCACGACGGCCGGCACACCGATCGCGATGAAGCCGAGCAGCAGGAGGACGTCCCCGGGGTTCCGCGGGTCGGCGAGTCCCTCCGTGGGCTCCCACGACAGGATGATCGTCGCGACGGCGAAGACGACGATCGCGATCCCGAAGCCCCCGAGGGCGAGGCCGGTGGTCACTCCGAGGGTGGCGAGGGGGCGCCACCATCTCGCGGTGCCCGGCCGTTCGAGGGCGAGCCGGTGATATGGCGTGTTCCCCGGGGTCGGGCTCGGGCTCGGGATCGGTGCCGCGAGAGCGGGTGCGTCGGTGTTCATGTCCCCAGCCTCCCGATCGGCGGCGGCCGGCGGATCGTCCGTTCGGCCGTGATGCACGGGACCGCCCTCCTCCCTTCGGACGATCCCGGGCAGCGGTCGCGTTCATAGGATGGCCACATGACCCCCTCGAGTGCAGCCGGACCTCGTCCGCCTGCGATGAGCGCGTCAGGGGACCGGGGCATGCGCCGATCCCGCTTCCGCGCGCTGCTGACCTCCACGGTCTGTCTGATCCTCGGCTTCGGTGTGTTCCTGCTCCTCCTGGGGCTCGAACTCGGGATTCCCGGCGACACGTCCTCGGCGGCGTTCGTACTCCTCGTCCTCGCGGATGCGGCGATCGGGGTCGTCGCGGCCGTCGCAGTGGGTCCGATACGCCGATCCCGCGTGGGGAACCTGCTCATCGTCGTCGCGTCGATCGCGAGCACGTGGGCGCTGCCGGCGTTCGTCGTGAGTGTCGTGCGACTCGGAGCGCGTCGATCGCTCGCCCTCGACATCGTGATCGTCTCCCTCGTCGCTCTCGGTGGGCTCGGGGCCACCGTGGTCCACGACCTGGCGATCGGGCGGCCGTCGGAGGACCTCGTCCTGATCACCGCGATCGGCGCGGCCGGGGCTCTCATCCTGCTGCTGTGGGGACGGGCGCGCGGGACGCGGGCGGCGCTCGTGGATGCGCTCCGCGAGCAGGCGGCGTCGGCCGAAGAGGCGCACCGGGCGTCCGAGCGGACGCGGGAGGCCGTGGTCGCCCGGGCTCGCGCTGAGGAGCGGAGCGCCATCGCCCGCGACATGCACGACGGGATCTCCCACCAGCTCGCGATCGTCGCGATGCACGCCGGCGCACTGGCCTACCGCACGGACCTCGCGCCGGAGCAGCAACGCGATGCCGCGCAGACGGTGCGGGATGCGGCGGCGGAGGGGAGCGTCATGCTGCGCGACGCGCTCGTCGCTCTCCGTACGTCCGATGGGACGGAGACCCGCGTCCCACTGCGGGATTCCGTGTCGATCGATCAGCTCGTCGAGGCCGCGCGCGACGCGGGTCACGACGTCGAGCTCCGGTGGACGGGCATCTCCCCGGCGGAGCTCGATGAGATGCCGGGGCGCGCACCGACGGTCGCGCGCATCGTCGAGGAGCTCCTCGTGAACGCTCGGAAGTACGCGCCGGGCGCCGCGCATTCCCTGGGGATCGGGCGCGACGGCGACGGCCTCGTCCTCCGCTCGAGCAATCCGCTCGCCGGACCGGTGCCCGAGACGGCCACCGGGACGGGGCTCGGTCTCGTCGGGGTGGCCGAACGAGCGGTCATCCTCGGGGGGAACGCGCGCTTCGGCCTCACACCCGGGAACACGTTCGACGTCGAGGTGCGGCTCCCGTGAGCGCGCCCGCCGCGCGTTCGGCCGTCCACGTGCTCCTCGTGGATGACGAGGCCCTCATGCGGGCGGGACTCCGCCTCATGATCGACGGGACGGACGAGATCGTCGTCGTGGGGGAGGTCGCCGACGGGAGCGGGGTCGCCGACGCCGTCGAGCGGCTCGACCCGGACGTCGTGCTCATGGACATCCGGATGCCGGTCGTCGACGGGATCGCGGCGACGGCCGCCCTCCGCCGTGCCGGCTCCCGGGCTCGTGTCGTGATCCTCACGGCCTTCGACACCGATGCGCTCGTGCGCGATGCGCTCCTGGCTGGGGCCGTGTCGTTCCTCGTCAAGGACGCGGCTCCCGAGGCGGTGGTCGCGGCCGTTCACGATGCGGCCGCCGGGCGGTCGTCCTTCTCCCCGACGGCCCTGGCCCGACTCGTCTCACTCGCAACGCGGGAGGACGGGCCCGTCGGGGATCGGAAGGCCCCTCGGGATGCTCCGTCCGCTCCCGCCCTCCCCGAGATCGTGACCCCCCGGGAATGGGAGGTCGGCCGCCTCGTCGCGCGCGGGCTCACGAACGGCGAGATCGCGGAAGCACTCTTCGTGAGCCCGACGACGGTCAAGACGCATCTCTCGAGTCTCTTCGCGAAGCTCCACGTCACCAACCGGGTGCAGCTCGCGATCCGGGTGCTCGAACAGGAGTCGCTCGAGCGCCCGTAGGCCACCAGAGTGTCGAACCCACTCTCTGTCAATAGACAGACTGGACATCGACGCGCTGGCGTCGCGCTTCTACGATGGCGGGAGCGGCATCGGCGCACGGCCCTGTCCGCGACGGACCCATCGACACCTCGGGAGACAGCGACCATGGCCATCGACACCGCCACGACCGGCACCATCGGATCCGCGCTCGAGCGGGACGAACTCGTCCAGGAGCGCCGCATCGTCACCGATCTCCCCGGCCCGCGGTCTCGCGCGCTCATGGAGCGCAAGCTCGCGGCGGTCTCCTCGGCTGTCGGCACGACGATGCCCGTCTTCGCGGCGCGCGCCGGCGGCGGCGTGATCGTCGACGTCGACGGCAACTCCCTCATCGACCTCGGGTCCGGCATCGCCGTGACGGGGGTGGGCAACAGCGCCCCGCGCGTTGTCGCGGCCGTGCAGCAGCAGGTCGCCGACTTCACCCACACGTGCTTCATGATCACGCCGTACGACTCCTACGTCGGTGTCGCGGAGGCGCTCAACCGCCTGACGCCCGGCGATCACGACAAGCGCAGCGCTCTCTTCAACTCCGGGGCCGAGGCCGTGGAGAACGCCGTGAAGATCGCCCGCTCGTACACGAAGCGGCAGGCCGTCGTGGCGTTCGACCACGCGTACCACGGCCGCACGAACCTCACGATGGCGCTCACGGCGAAGTCGATGCCGTACAAGAGCGGCTTCGGGCCGTTCGCATCGGAGATCTACCGCGCGCCGATGTCCTACCCGTTCCGCGACGGCCTCTCGGGACCGGAGGCCGCGAAGCGCGCGATCTCGCTCATCGAGAAGCAGATCGGCGCCGACAACCTGGCCGCCGTCATCATCGAACCCATCCAGGGCGAGGGCGGGTTCGTCGTTCCCGCCGAGGGCTTCCTCCCGGCTCTCGTCGAGTGGGCGCGAGCGAACGGCGTCGTCTTCATCGCCGACGAGGTCCAGACGGGCTTCGCCCGCACCGGGCACATGTTCGCCTCGGAGCACGAGGGCATCGTCCCCGACCTCGTCGTCACGGCGAAGGGCATCGCGGGGGGCCTCCCCCTCTCCGCGGTCACGGGCCGCGCCGAGATCATGGATGCGCCCCACGCCGGTGGGCTCGGCGGCACGTACGGCGGGAACCCGCTCGCGTGCGCGGCGGCCCTCGCCGCGATCGAGACGTACGAGGAGGACGGCCTCGTCGAGCGGGCCCGGTCCATCGGCGAGACGATCATCGCTCGGTTCCGCGACGCGGCCGCCTCCGATGCCCGCATCGGTGACGTCCGCGGGCGCGGCGCCATGATCGCGATCGAGTTCGTCGATCCCGAGACGGGCGAACCGGATGCCGCCCTCACGGGCCGTGTCGCGAAGGCCGCTCACGCCCAGGGCGTCGTGGTGCTCACGTGCGGTACCTACGGGAACGTCATCCGGTTCCTCCCGCCCCTCACGATCCCCGCCGCGCTCCTCGACGAAGGCCTCGACGTCGTCCTCCAGGCACTCGCGGCCTCCTGACACACCCCCTCCACCTCTCGTGAGGTGTCGCAATCTGTTGCCGAACCAGTCCGCAGAGCAACAGTTTGCGACACCTCACGGACAGTGAACTTCGGAAGGAACACCATGACGACAGAGCAGGAACTCCTCGAGAGCGTGCCCACCGGTCTGTACATCGGCGGCGAGTGGCGCGACGCCGAGGGTGGCAGGACATTCGACGTGACCGACCCGTCCACCGGGAAGACGATCGCGACGATCGCCGATGCGAGCGCGGCCGACGGGATCGCGGCGCTCGACGCCGCCGTCGCCGCGCAGGCCGAGTGGGCGGCGACCCCGCCTCGCACGCGCTCGAACATCCTCCGGAAGGCGTTCGACCTGCTGCAGGATCGGAAAGAGGACATCGCGCTCCTCATGACGCTCGAGATGGGCAAGCCGCTCGCCGAATCCCGCGGTGAGGTGGCCTACGGAGGCGAGTTCCTCCGCTGGTTCAGCGAGGAGGCCGTGCGCATCACAGGGCGCTACGGGCTCAATCCCGAGGGCACCGGTCACATGATCGTGAGCCAGCTCCCCGTCGGGCCGTGCTACTTCATCACCCCGTGGAACTTCCCGCTCGCGATGGCGACCCGGAAGATCGCGCCGGCGCTCGCCGCCGGATGCACGGTCGTCGTGAAGCCCGCGGCCCTGACCCCTCTCACGACGATGGCCTTCGTGAAGATCCTCGAGGACGCCGGCCTCCCGGCAGGGGTCGTCAACGTCGTGCAGACGACGAGCTCGGGTGAAGTGTCCGAGCCGATCATCGCGGACCCGCGCCTCCGCAAGCTCAGCTTCACCGGCTCGACCCCCGTGGGCAAGAAGCTCATCGCGCAGTCGGCCGAGGGTGTTCTGCGCACGTCGATGGAACTCGGCGGCAACGCGCCGTTCGTCGTCTTCGGCGACGCCGACCTCGACAAGGCGGTGGACGGCGCGATCGCCGCGAAGTTCCGCAACATCGGCCAGGCCTGCACGGCGGCCAATCGATTCATCGTGCAGTCCTCTATCGCCGAGGAGTTCGCGCGTCGGGTGACCGAGCGAGTCCAGGGCTTCGGCATCGGCCGCGGCACCGAGGACGGCGTGACGATCGGCCCGCTGATCGACGAGAAGGCCGTCGCCAAGGCGGAGGAACTCGTGAACGACGCCGTCTCGAAGGGCGCGACGGTCACGACCGGCGGCAACCCGATCGACCGCGAGGGCACGTTCTTCGAGCCCACCGTCGTGACCGGCGTGACGCGTGACGCGGAGATCCTCCGCGAGGAGATCTTCGGCCCCGTGCTCGCGATCGCGACATTCGAGGACGAGGACGAGGCCGTACGCCTCGCGAACGACACCGAGTACGGTCTCGTGAGCTACGTCTTCACCGAGAACCTCGCGCTCGGTCACCGCATGATCGACCGCCTCGAGACGGGCATGATGGGACTCAACGTCGGCGTGATCTCCAACGCCGCGGCCCCGTTCGGCGGCGTGAAGCAGTCGGGCATCGGTCGCGAGGGCGGGCTCGAGGGCATCCACGAGTACCTCTCGACGAAGTACACCCTGACCCCCGTCTCCTGACCCACACCCCACCTCTCGTGAGGTGTCGCAATCCGTTGTCTCCCTCACCGGGATGACAACAGATCGCGACACCTCAGGGGAGTTCAGACTCGAAGAACACGAAGCAGAGGAGCCACCATCGTGGACAGCCAGAACCCGATCGACGTGGACGTCGTCATCATCGGAGCCGGTGCGTCCGGCCTCACGGCCGCCACGCGACTCCGCGCCGCGGGCCACTCGGTCGCCGTGCTCGAGGCGCGAGATCGCGTCGGCGGGCGCCTCCGGACCGAGACCATCGAGGGTGCGCTCCTCGAGCTCGGCGGGCAGTGGGTCTCGCCCGACCAGACGGCCCTCATCGAGACGGTCGAGGAGCTCGGGCTCGAGACCTACTCGCGCTACCGCGAGGGCGACAGCGTGTACGTGAACGCTGCCGGCGAGCTCACGCGCTTCACGGGCGAGCTCTTCCCGGTGGCCGCCGACACGCAGAAGGAGATGGAGCGCCTCATCGCGATGCTCGACGAGCTCACGGCGGAGATCGGCCCGACGGAGCCCTGGGCGCACCCCAAGGCCGCGGAGCTCGACGCCGTCTCGTGGGGCGAATGGCTCGAGAAGCAGACCGATGATGTGGAGGCGCGGGACAACATCGCCCTCTTCATCGCCGAGGCCATGCTCACGAAGCCCTCGCACGCGTTCTCGGCCCTGCAGGCGATCCTCATGGCGGCCTCCGCCGGGAGCTTCTCCCACCTCGTCGACGCGGACTACATCCTCGACAAGCGCGTGGCAGGCGGGCTGCAGCTCGTTCCGATCACCCTCGCCGAGAAGCTCGGCGACGCCGTGCACCTCGGCGCGCCGGTCCGCCGTCTGGAATGGAGTGAGGACGGCGTGACCGCCCACGCCGATGGGCTCACGGTGACGGCCCGCCGCGCGGTCGTCGCGGTGCCGCCGAACCTCTACGGACGCATCTCGTTCGAGCCGCCGCTCCCGTTCCGCCAGCAGCAGATGCACCAGCACGTCTCGCTCGGGCTCGTCATCAAGGTGCACGCCGTGTACGAGACCCCGTTCTGGCGCGAGGCCGGCCTCTCCGGCACCGCCTTCAGCCCCTACCAGCCCGTGCACGAGGCGTACGACAACACCAACCTCGACGACGAGCGCGGAACGCTGGTCGGCTTCGTCTCCGACCTCAAGGCGGACGCGATGCTCGCGCTGCCGGCGGAGGAGCGCAAGCGTCGCATCCTCGAGTCGCTCGCGGCGTACTACGGACCGCAGGCCCTCGAACCGGTCGTGTACTACGAGAGCGACTGGGCTGCAGAGGAGTGGACGGGCGGCGCATACGCCGCGAGCTTCGACCTCGGCGGCCTGAGCCGCTACGGTGCCGACCAGCGCACGCCCGTCGGCCCGATCTACTGGTCGTGCAGCGATGTGGCCGCCGAGGGCTACCAGCACGTCGACGGGGCCATCCGGATGGGGCGCTTGACGGCCGACGAGATCGCGGCCACTCTGGCCTGACCTCGGGGTCGCGACACGGAAGAAGGAACAATGAGGTTCATCGTCGGTTACACCGATACGCCCGCGGGCAAGGACGCGCTCGCGCTCGGCGTGCGGCTCGCTCGCGCCCGCGGCGCGCGGCTCGAGATCGTTCTCGTCCTCGCGAGTGAGAGCCGTGCGACCCTCGTACCCGCGGCTCCGTCCTACGACCGGCACGTGCGCGAGCTCGCCGAGAGTTGGCTCGCCGGAGCGGCGGCGCGTGTGCCCGACGGTGTGGACGCCGACACCCACGTCGTCTACGCCGAGTCCCTCGCCGAGGGGCTGCTCGACACGTCGAAGCGCCTCGAGGGTTCCATGATCGTGGTGGGAGGCGCGAGCAACGGCCTCCGTCACCGCTACACGATCGGCTCGGTGCCCCGCGCGCTCCTCCACTCGGCCGTCGTGCCCGTCGCCCTCGCTCCACGCGGGATCCGGAAGCTCGAGACGAGCGGCATCACGCGCGTGACGTGCGCGATCGGGAGGCGTCCGGGCGCCGATCGACTCCTCGATGCCGCGGTCGCCGCCGCGTCGAGTGCGCGGGTACCTCTCCGGCTCCTCTCGCTCGTGGCGGTGGACCTACCCGCCGACGCCTCGGACGAGGCGCTCGCCGCGGCGGAGGAGCACGCGACGACCGTGCTCGATTACGCGACCCGCCATCTTCCCGAGGGGATCGACGCCGATGTCGTCATCGCCTCCGGCTCGCGCGTCCAGGACGCCGTCGCCTCGGTGTCGTGGGACCCGGAGGAGGTCGTCTTCGTGGGCTCGTCCCGCCTGGCCGCGTCCGGCCACCTGTTCCTCGGCACCACCGCGGCGAAAATGCTGCGCGAACTCCCCGTGCCGATGATCGTGGTTCCCCGCGACTCGGTGATCACGATCGAAGGGTGACGACGATGTCCACTCAGCAGCAGTCGTCGGGTCTGTCGAAGAAGGGGCTCGGCGCGGGAACGGTCGGCCTCATCGGCGCGATCGTCATCGGTATCTCGTGTATCGCTCCGGCGTACACGATGACGGCCGCCCTGGGCGGCACGACCTCGGTCGTCGGCCTCCAGGTGCCCGCGATCATCCTCGTGGGATTCATCCCCATGCTCCTCGTCGCGTTCGGCTATCGCGAACTCAACAACGTGATGTCGGACAGTGGGACGTCGTTCACCTGGGCGACCCGCGCCTTCGGTCCGTACATCGGCTGGATGGCCGGATGGGGGCTCATCGCCGCGACGATCCTCGTCCTGTCCAACCTCGCGGGTATCGCCGTCGATTTCCTGTTCCTGCTGATCTCGCAGATCACGGGGGCCCCCGACATCGCCGGCATCGCGACGAACCCGTTCGTCAACGTCGTCACGTGTCTCGCATTCATGTTCGCGGCGACGTGGGTGTCGTACCGCGACATGCAGACGACGCAGAAGATCCAGTACGTGCTCGTGGGCTTCCAGGTCGTCGTCCTCGTACTCTTCGCGATCGCCGCCCTGGTGCACGTCGCGAACGGTACGGCCTACGACGCGACGCCCATCGAGCTGTCGTGGTTCAATCCGTTCGCGGTCGAGTCCTTCAGCTC
Organism: Labedella endophytica; assembly: GCF_003990045.1. Classification (GTDB taxonomy): domain Bacteria; phylum Actinomycetota; class Actinomycetes; order Actinomycetales; family Microbacteriaceae; genus Labedella; species Labedella endophytica. Next base: position 450,086 of record NZ_RZGZ01000001.1, read on the forward strand.
GTTCGCCGCCGGCCTCTCCCTCTCGATCTTCATCTTCTGGGGCTGGGACGTCACGCTCACGATGAACGAGGAGACGAAGGGCGCGAAGACCCCGGGTCGTGCCGCGACCATCACCGTGGGTGTCATCGTCGTGCTCTACCTCCTCCTCGCGGTCGCCCTCACGAGCTTCGCGGGAGTGGGCACGGGGGAGTTCGGACTCGGGAACGAGGAGATCCAGGACAACGTCTTCTTCCACCTCGCCGGCCCGATCCTCGGTCCGCTCGCCGTGCTCGTGTCCATCGCGGTGCTCTCGAGCTCGGCGGCGTCGCTGCAGTCGACGTTCGTCTCGCCTGCGCGCACCCTTCTCGCGATGGGCCACTACGGTGCTCTCCCGGAGCGTTTCGCGCAGGTGCACCCGCGGTTCTTCACGCCGGGCTTCGCGACGATCGTCGCGAGCGTCGCGGCCTCCGCGTTCTACGCGGTCATGAGGTTCGTGAGCGAGAACGTGCTGTGGGACACGATCACCGCGCTCGGCATGATGATCTGCTTCTACTACGGCATCACGGCGTTCTCGGCGGTCTGGTACTTCCGCACGCAGTGGTTCCGTTCCGTGCGGAACGTCTTCTTCCAGCTGCTCTTCCCGCTCGTCGGCGGTGTCGTGCTCGCCGTGCTCTTCGTGACGACGATCATCGACAGCATGGCGCCCGAGTACGGCTCGGGGTCGAACATCGGGGGAGTCGGACTCGTCTTCATCCTCGGTGTCACCGTCATCGGACTCGGTTTCGTCATCATGATCGTGCAGCGCGTCGTGCGCCCGGCCTTCTTCCGCGGCGAGACGATCACCGTCGGGAAGTCCGACGGACGCGAGGACGCGGCGGTCGAGCTCGCGGAATAGGAGGAGTAGGAGGCCCCGGCCCGCCGGGTCTCAGCGGACGCTGGACGGGCCGGACCGGGCCGGGCCTCGCTCGCTCGGGATCCGGCTGAGCGGGGAGAAGATCTCGGGTGGTCGCGAATCGTCGCGTCCTCACCCGCGACGCGACGTTCTGCGTCCACCCGGCGACGTGGAGGATCTCGGGTGGTCGCGAATCGTCGCCTCCGTACTCGCGGGGCGACGATTCGCAACCACTTCAGCAGGTGAGCGGCGAGCGGAGCGCCTCACATGGTCGAGTAGCGGGCGCGCGCGAAGCAGAACACGCCGTAGAGTGCGAGGCCGACGCCCACGACCCAGAGGATGATCTGGCCGAAGGGCAGCTCCGTGAGCGACCGGAGGGCGGCGTCGAGGCCCCCGGCGGCTTCCGGGTCGTGTGTGACCGCGGCCACGATGAAGAGGATGCCCGCGACGCCGATCGCGATGCCCTTCGCGACGTAGCCGGCGACGCCGAGCGCGACGACGGCCTTCCGCACCGAGCCCCCGGGAACGGCGAGGTGCTTCATGAACTTCTGTCCGATTCCCCGCACGATGAACGCGACGCCGACGGCCGCGACGCCGAGCCCCAGGACCACGAGGAGGACGACGCCCGCCGGGACGGCCAGGATCTGCGCGCTCAGCGACTGGGACGAATCGGACGACTCCGAGCTCCCGCCGCTCGCGAACACGAACGCCGTCGATGCGATGGCGATGTACGCCACGGCGGTGCCGAGATACTTCGCCCGGTGGGCCCACTTCTTCTTGTCGTCGGGGTTGCGCTCGAGGAAGGCCTCGGCGATCTGCCAGATCGCGAGCGCCGCGAGCCCGACGACGATCGCCCACAGGAGGAAGACCCCGGCCGGCGACTGCTGGATCTGGGCGAGCGCACCGCCCTGGTCGGCTTCACCCCCGCCACTGCCCTGGGAGATCGAGATGGCGATCGCGCCGATCAGGAAGTGCAGGACGCCGAGGACGACGTAGCCCACGCGAGCGAGGACCTCGAAGGCTTTCGAGTTCTGCGCCTTTCGGGCGGCCCCGGACGGGGAGGCGTTCGAGGAGGTGGTGTTCATGCGCCGGTGGGCCTTTCGGTGGGGGTGTCGGTCGTGAGGGGATCGGTCGTCGTGAGGTCTGTCGATCGCGCGGCGCGACGATCGCGCACTGCTTCGACCACGCACCAGACGAGGGTCGCCACGACGACGCCCTCGAGCATGCCCGCGATCACGTCGCTCAACCAGTGCGCGCGAAGGTAGGTCCGGCTCCACATCATGAGGATCACCCAGAGGGAGCCGAGGGCCCAGACGTACCCGTGACGGAGGAGCAGCCCGAGGACGACGGCGGCCGTCGTGGCGACGGCCGTGTGGCCGGAGGGGAACGACGTCGCCACACTCTCGGCGAGGGAGCTCTCGGGACGTGCGCGGGCGATGATCGCCGCCATCGGCGCTCCGATCGCGACCACGGCGACCATGGCGGCCGCGAGCGTCACCGCGTCCCACGGGCGTCTCCGCCAGAGGAACAGGAGGATGATCACGAGCCCGACGATGATCATGCCGAGGGTGCCTCCGACGATGCCCGGGATCCACGCGAGGGCGATGAGCGGATCGTTCACCGACGCGAGCATGAGATCGCGCCACCACACGTCGATCGGGAGCGGGCGGTGGCCACCGGACGCCACGACGAGCCGGAGGGCGACGAACGCCACGATGGCGGCGATCCCCACGAGGAGGGCGACGGAGCGCCGAGCATCGGGCTCGATCGAGCGGGGGAGCGGGAGCGGCTCTCGGGGAGCGCGCTCGGTTGCTGTCATCCCGCGAGCCTAGACGGATCGGCGGGATGGACGGGGCCGTTGACGAGACGGCACGACGTGCTCGACGCCGAAGACGAAGGGGGTGGTCCATCGACCCCACGGCCGATGGACCACCCCCTCGGGGTGTCGCTGCCCTACTCCGGTTGCACGACTCGGAAGTCGTCGAAGGCGACCGTCGTCAGGGGATTCGACGCGGCGGAGTACACCTTGAGGCCGACGGATCCGGCGGTCTGGAGTGCCGCTGTCGAGTCGGTCGCGGTCGCGTGCCACTCTGCGGGCTCCGCGACCGAGGTGGACCAGGCCTTCGCGTTCAACGACGTGGTCCCGGTTCCGAGGACCTGGAGCCTCAGGGTCACCGTTTCACCCGCGGTATAGCCGCCGACGCCGACCGTCTTCCCGAGCTGCGTGCCGCCCTGGAATAACTGCACCTGGAGCCTGCCGTCCGGTTGGACGACCGCCCGAGCGGAGTACGACGACGACCCCACCTGCCGTCCGACGACCGAGACGTACTGCGCCCCGATCGCCTCCTCCGCGATCGTGAAGGACACGGTCGTGTCGGTGGCAGCGGCGGAGACCTCGGGGAGCATCATCGATCGGGTAGCGCCGGGCGGCGTCGCGATGACTCCGCTGAGACCGTCCGCGGACACGTCGGCCGCGCGTCCTCCCACGGTCCACGGCCCGCCCAGCTCGGCGCCTCCCCACCCGTTCGAGCTCGATCGGTCGAACGAATCGGCAGCGATCGTGGTGGGACCGGCTTCGACGGTCACGATGGCGGACGTCGTATCCGAGCCGCCGCGGTCGTCCGTCACCGTCACCGTCACGGTGTACGCACCAGCGGCCGCGTAGGTGTGGGACGCTGTCGCACCCGTCCCGCTCGCGCCGTCGCCGAAGTCCCAGGCGTAGGACGCGATGCTGCCATCGGCGTCCGTCGATCCGCTCGCGTCGACCGATGCGGCCAGAGCGTTCGTGGTGCTCGTGAACGCCGCCGTCGGCAGGGCATTGGCCGGGGCGATGCGCGCGTCGTAGTGACGTTCGATCGTCGCGGGGTCGAGGGCCCGCTGGTAGATGCCCACGTTGTCGATCTGGCCGGCGAAGAAGTTGCTCGACGGCTTACCCGCACGATTCCCGAGGGCCTGGGCTCCGACGATCCAGTGGGCATTCTTGCCTTGGTACCGGTATGCGTACGTGGCGTCGCTCCGTGTGGCGACCCGTTCGCCGTCGATGTAGAGCGCGAGACCGTCCGGGCCGAGGGTGTTGACGACGTGGTGCCACTCGCCGTCGTTGTACGACTTCTGGGAGGCGAGTTCCTTGAGCGTCCCGTCATAATTCGCGGAACGGACCCGTCCGGCGTTGTCCATGTAGACCTGCCGATCGATGCTCCCACCGGTCGAACGCGCGCCGCCCATCCCGATGAGCAGTCCGCCCTTCTTCGTCGTCGTCGAGAACCACAGCTCGGACGAATACACCTGCGGCGGGGTCTCAGCGGTCCACGTCGCGGCCCACGCGGTCGTGCCGTTGAGGGCATACGACCGGCTGGTCTCGAGTCCTTCGATGCCGTCACCGCGAGCCCCCACGGTCCGCAGGGAGTTGCTCCCGGCCCAGTCGTTACCGACTGCGCCCGTCTCATTGAGGGGGAAGTAGGTGGACGGTTGGTCCTGCAGCACGGTCTTGTCGTACGACGTCCACTCATTCGTCGACGCGGTACCGCCCGTGGTGTGCGACACGGGGTCGCTCATCGTCGCGTTGCCACGAGGGTCCACCGTGCGGATCTGGTAGGTGTAGGTCTCGCCGGGCGTCAGACCGTAATCCACGCCGCGCAGCGTCTCGATACGCGCACCCGGGAGGTGCATCGTGGTCTTCCCTGTGCCCTTACGCCACTTCCAGAAGTCGGAGTCCCACCTGACGGTGAAGACGGGCTTGTCGACGTTTCCGTTGCGGATCACCTCGTAGCGGAGGGCTCGATCGTCCCAGTCGTAGTTGATGCCCCATTCGAGCTTGGCGGCGTTGCCACCCCAGGCCGTCACCGTCGGATTCATCTCGGAACCCGCGAGCTGCGGACCGACCTCGTTCGGTGCCTCCGCGCGTGGGGCGAACCGGGCGAGGCCCTCCTGACCCCTCCCGTTGAGGGTCGAGAACTCGCCACCGTAGAGCACATAGCCGTCGGCGGCGGTGATGTCCCACGGTCCCTGCAGGGTCTTCGGCCCGGCATTGAAGTTGGGGTACCAATGGAGGACGCTCGGCGCGGGATTCCCCGCGTAGTTGAGGTATCCGGCGTCTTCCTTCCGGACCTTCTGCGTCGTCGCGGTGGTGAAGGCGAGGGCGCGGTACCAACCGGCCGGTGGCACGTAGTCGCCGAAGCTGTTCAGATTGCCGCAATCGTGCGCGTGGCTGGCCGTGTAGACGATGTCTCCGACCGCGACGGCGTCATAGGAGTCGCCGTGGCAATCGGCGAGCCATCCGGACGACGCGAGGTCGCCATCGCTCCACCGAGCCTTGAAGACGCCCTCGAAGAGCCCCGGTCCCATGCTGCCGTAGACGTACCCGCCATCGGAGGACAGGGAGTAGACCGCGAAGTCATGGCGGTCCGACGGGACTCGCTTCTTCAGATCGCGCTGCGGGATCGTGGAGTTGATCTTCCACGGAAGGGTGGTCTTGCCGGTGGTCGCGTCGACCGCTCCCATAAGACTTCCGGGGTTCAGCGACCCGTTGAGCGTCTGAAAATTACCGCCGAGCACGATCTTGTCCTGTGACGGCGAGATCACCATCGACAGCACGGCGAGCTTCCCCTTCCCCCCGATCTTGGTCATGTTCGGAGCCCACGGAAGCAACGTGGCGTCGGATGCGGCGAAGGCCGCGGCGGCCGTGCGAGCGGTGGCAACGACTCCCGTCTGTTGCGCGGCACTCGTGAAGGCACCGCCGGCGAACAGGGTGTCGTTCGTCGCGACGAGGGTCTCGACGCGCGTGTTCACGAGGGGGCGGAAGTTCGAGACGAGCTTCTCGGACGGGAGGTCGAAGGCGGCGATCCGATAGCGCGTCTGATCGTCGACCTTCGTGAAGTAGCCGCCCATGTAGAGCCGCTTGCCATCGGGCGATGCCGCGAGCGTCTCGACGGCCGCGTTGACGACCGGCGCGAACGGGAGGAGCTCACCGGTGTCGAGGTCGTAGGCCAGCACGTTCGACCGAGGCGACTCGTCGACACCCCGCTTCGCCGTGAACGGTCGCGCGCTCGTGAACTCTCCCCCGACGTACACGGTGCGGCCGATGACCACCTGGTCCCACACGACACCGTCGACCTGAGGCACAGGGAGCGATTCCGCCGAGACGGTCTCCGGTCCGGTGGTGGTCGCATTGGCACTCGGATCGGCACCGGCAGCCTGTGCGCCGGTGGTGCTGAGGCCGACGGGAGTGAGCGCCCCCGCCGTCAACGCCATCGTGACCGCCACGGTCGACAGGAGCCGTCGCCATCGGCGCTGGTGCGTCGTCACGTCGCCCCCCGGCGACCTGATCTCTGAATTCATCCTCTTTCTCGTTTCCCTGCCCGGCTGAACGGTGCGGACAGACCCCCGGTGGTGCGAATGTGATTGATCCTCACAATCGCCTCACCGTACGGTGAAACGGCCCGGTGGCGGCCGGACTTATCCACATCCCCCCGTTCGCGGGTGGGGTGTGTAGTAGGCGGTCAGGCGCGCTCGCGTGCCCCGTCCGGGCGCTGCCGTTCGACGTGGGCGGCGCGATAGCGTGTGCGCATGATCGGCGACGAGGTGGAGGAGGAGGACGAGCGTGCGCCGGTCCCCGGACTCACGCGAGCGTCGCTCGCCCTGAGCGCGCTCGGCATCGTGGTGACCATCGCTGCCTACGTCGGCGTGGTCGCCGGTCTCTCCGGGTCGGCCGGTCTCGGAGTCGTCGGCCTGTTCCCGCTCGGCGCCATCGCCGCCGGCGGGTGCGCGATCCTCGCGTTCGTCCTCGCCGTCGCGGCGATCGTGCGAGCGCGCGGCTTCGGCAACGCCGACTCCGCGACGCACGCGGCGCTGCTGCTCTCCGTCCTGCTGGCTGCTCCCGTGGTCATCGTCGGAGCGCCGATGATCGCGGGAGGCGTCTAGCGGAAGTTGACGAACTGCAGGTCGATGTCGAGGTCCTTGCCCTTGAGGAGCGCGATCGTCTCCTGGAGGTCGTCGCGGCTCTTCGACTGGACGCGGAGCTCATCGCCCTGGATCTGGCTCTTGACGCTCTTCGGCGCCTCGTCGCGGATGATCTTGCCGATCTTCTTCGCGTTCTCGGAGGAGATGCCGTCCTTGAGCGTGGCCTCCACGCGGTACTCCTTGCCGCTCGCGTACGGCTCGCCGGCCTCGAGGCTCTTGAGCGAGATGCCGCGCTTGATGAGCTTCGACTGGAGCACGTCGAGGACGGCCTTCACGCGTTCCTCGGTGTTCGCCTTCATCATGATCTTCTCGCCGCTCCACTCGACCGAGGCGCCGACGCCCTTGAAGTCGTAGCGCTGCTCGATCTCCTTGGATGCCTGGTGGACGGCGTTGTCCGCCTCCATCTTTTCGACCTTGCTGACGACGTCGAACGAAGAATCTGCCATGCGTCCAGTGTACGCAGACGGCCCGGGGCTCATGCGAGTCCCGGGCCGTCCGTTCGTGAGCGTCTGCGTCTCAGAACCAGCTGCTGAGTCGCGGGGCAACGGCGGTGCGGAAGAGGCGGTCGACGGTCTCGACGTCTCCGCTGATCCGACCGGAGGCGGCGAGTCCCGGAGCGGCCGACGCTCCGAGATACAGGGATCCGAGCGAGGAGATGGGCATCGACACGTCGGCCGCGTCCTCCGTTGCGCGCACCTGGGCCGAACCGTCGGCGGCGACGTCGAGCCGGAACCGGCCGCCTGTGAACCCGAGGGAGTCCTCGACGTCGAGCACGATGCTCCCGGAGGACTCGTAGCGTCGCGCCTCGAGCGCCGCGGGGACGTCGAGGATACGGGTCCACAGGTGGTCCTGCACCCCGGTGATCTGCGCCTGCCGGAGGTCTTTGACGAGCCACGGGAGCGGCTCGTCGACGCCGCGGGTGTTCGCGCGCACCTTCCCCACGAGGTCCATCTCGATCACGTAGCGCCACAGCGCCGCGTTCGCCTCGGGGGTCGTGGAGACGAGCGCGACGATGTCGAGCGTGTGGTCGGTGAAGTCCGACTCGCCGCCGGTGATGACGTAGGTGATGAAGCCCTGCGGGTCGCCGTCCGGGCCGTCGTAGCGCACGAGGCGGTACCGCTCGGCGTCCGTCGTTCCCTCGAGAGGGGCGATCTGGCGCTCGGCGAGGTAGTCGGTGAGACGGATCTCGCCCGCGCGGGCCTCGTTCTGGCGCACCAGGAGCTCGCGGCTCGTCTCGCGGAACTCATCGGGAGTGGTGAAGGAGAGCCGGCCCGTCGTCTTCGGACCGATCCACCCGGCGCGGCGGGGAGCGATCGACCACGAGGACGCGAATGTGCTCGGGCCGAAGCCCCATCGACCGTAGATCGTCGACTCGGACACTGTCAGAGCGGCGACGGCGAGGCCGAGGTCTTTGGCCACGCGCAGCTGACCCGGCAGCAGCGCGCTCGCGATGCCGCGTCGGCGGTGCGTGGGGGAGACGGTCACCGAGCTGATCAGCCAGGCGTCGAGCGGGCGGGGTCCGGGGACGGTCAGCGGGGCGGCCCATGAGCTCACCGTGCCGACGATCCCGGCGGACGCGGGGATCGCGTCGTCGTGCACGGCGGTCAGGCGGCGGTGCGCGAGCAGCTCGCGCTCCTGCGCGAGGGCGGCGGCGGACGGCTGCTTGGCGTGGAAACCCCGGGCGTCGGCGGACAGCCAGGCGTCGTAGGCCGCGGTGTCGGAGGTGTCGACGAGGGAGAGGCGCAGGCCCGCCTCGCGCAGCTTCGCGGCCGCGGTCTCGTCGATCGGTTGGGAGAGGTACGGCTCGGTCATCCTCCAACGGTAGCCGCATGCCCCTCCGCCCGGCCACGCTCGTCGTGTACATTCCGAACCATGAGCACAGCTGGCCGCGTCGCCGCCGACGCACGCATGGACACCGATCGCGTCGTCGTCATCGGGGACGCCCTCATCGACGAGTTGCGGGACGAGACGGGTACGCGGGAGTTCGTGGGAGGGGCCGCCCTCAATGTGGCCGTCGGTCTCGCCCGGCTCGGCGTGCGTACGACCCTGCTTGCGATGGTCGGCGACGACGAGGACGGGGCGTCGATCCGCGCGTTCCTCGACACCCACGGCGTCGACCTGATCGCCACGGCGTCGCCGCACGGATCGTCGCGGGCCGTGAGCGAGCGGGTGGACGGCGAGCCGCACTACGTCTTCAACACCGCGGCGCAGAATCGCCACATCGATTTCGGTGCGGACGAGCAGGCGGCGATCGACGGTGCCGCGTTCATCGTCGTGAGCTGCTTCCCGTTCGACGACGACGCGCAGACGGCCGAGCTCGAGGCCGCGATCGGCGACGGGTCTCGATTCGTGGTGGATCCCAACCCGCGTGAGGCGATGATGGCCGATCGCGAGCGTTTCGAGCGCAATGCCCTCCGGCTCTCCGGTCGTGCCCTCCTTGTGAAAGTAGGGGACGACGACGCCCCGTTCCTCGGCGCCGTGGGACTCGACGATCTCGTCCCCGACCTCACGGCACGCGGGGCGCGGATCGTGCTCGCGACCGAGGGTCGTGCGGGGGCCCGCATCATCGACGGCGGCGTCACGGTGTCGAGCGGGATCGCGTCGCTCCCCGGAGCGGTCGTCGACACCATGGGCGCCGGGGACGCGTCGCTCGCCTCCCTCGTCTCGGACATCGTCCGGCTCGGCCGGCCCGTCGATGCAGCCGGGTGGTCGACCCTGCTCGATCGCGCGATGCTCGTGGCCGCCGCGACGTGCCGATCGGAGGGCGCTCTGCTGCAGACACCGGACGGATTCACGGCCCTCTGACGCGTTCCTCCGCGATGTGCGGACTTCCGTCGTCCGTCACGCCGAACAGGGGACGAAAGTCCGCACGTGCGCGACAGGGGAAAGGGGAGGCCGGCGGATTTCGCAGCCCCGCAGCCGGGATGTAGTATTTCCTGCGGCGCGTTCGGTTGGCTGATCAAGTTCGGTCGGAAGCGCATCTGGCGAGTTACCCAAGCGGCCAAAGGGATCTGACTGTAAATCAGACTGCTCAGCATTCGGGGGTTCGAATCCCTCACTCGCCACGGATCTGCTCACGCGGATCGACGTACATCTCTACAGAGGGCCCGGTCATCGACCGGGCCCTCTGTACATCCGGCGCTGGTCCGTCGAGGGCGATGCCCTGCAGGGAACGAGCGCCACGACGCGAGGGAGACGACGATGACCGGACTGCTGGAGCTCAGGGACCTCGCGGTGACGATCGCTCGGGAGGCCGGGGAGCTCGCGGCCCGGCGCCGGGCGGAGGGCGTCTCGATCGCCGCCTCGAAGTCGTCGCTCGAGGATGTCGTGACGGAGGCGGACCGCGAGGTCGAGGACCTCATCCGTTCGCGCCTCGGCGAGCTGCGTCCGGACGACGCGTTCCTCGGCGAGGAGTCGGGCGCCGAAGGAGGCTCGAGCGGCCTCACCTGGGTCGTCGACCCGATCGACGGCACCGTCAACTACCTCTACGGGATCCCGGACTACTGCGTGAGCATCGCCGTGGTGGAGGGGGAGCCCGAGCCGAGCTCGTGGACCGCGCTCGCCGGAGCCGTCTTCGCCCCAGCGAAGGGCGAACTCTTCACCGCCGCGGCCGGTCACGGCGCATTCCGGGGCGACGAGCGACTTGCCGTCAACACGGGAATGTCGCCCGCGCTCGCTCTCGTCGGCACCGGTTTCGGCTACTCCGCCGAGAAGCGCGTTCGCCAGGCCGCGGTCGTCGGGTCCCTCATCGCCGAGGTACGGGACATCCGGCGCATCGGCGCCGCCGCTCTCGACCTCTGCGCCGTCGCGTGCGGTCGGATCGACGCCTACTACGAGTCCGGACTGAACCCGTGGGACCAGGCGGCCGGGGTCCTCATCGCCCAGGAAGCGGGGGCTCGCGTGGAGGGACGCGGCGGCGCGCCCGCCGATCGCGAGTTCACGATCGCCGCGGCCCCCGAGATTTTCGGTTTTCTCCACGATCGTGTCGCGAACGCACAGTGAACAACGCGAAACAGTGGTTCATCAGGATTTCCATAGCTGCATAGCGGCTGGAGCGACGCAAAAGCGAGGAAACCTACCATTGGCTTTCGCGGCGCAAGGGGGTTATTCTTGAGGAATTCGTTACACATCGGTGATGTATGACGGTCTTCAAATCCTGCGACGGACGCACCAGCGGCACTCGTTCTCGACGTGCCCGACGTTCATGCGGGGCCCGTCTCCGATCCCGACCACCACGCCCGACCCGACGCTTCGAAGGATCCATTTCTCCGTGCCAGCCAGCCTCCCCGGTGACGACGCGCCCCTCCGCCGTTCTCGCCAGCGCCGCTCCTCGGCGGCCGACCGGGTCGACGTGACCGTGCCGACGAACGAATCCACCCTCGAATCCACGACCGCGGAAACGACGACCGCGCGGGTGGCCGAGACCCACACGATCGCCGATACGGCTCCCGCTGCTGCTTCCCGTTCGGAGCGCCGGTCGCGTCGGATTGCGGAGGCGACCGCCGTTGCCTCGTCCACCACCGCGCAGACCGCCTCCGGTCGACGCGCACGCCGCGCGACGGAGCCTGGCGAAGCCCCGACCGAGACTCCCGGTGACCTCGTGAGCGACTGGATGGGTGCGCAGTCTCCCGACGCCGTCACGCCGCCGTCTGCCGCGGGACGTCGCGCCCGCCGGGTCCAGGTCGCCGCTGAGGCCCCTGCCTCGCCGTCGTCCGACATCACCTTGGGCACGCGACGCTCGCGTCGCAGCGAACGCCCGAGCGTTGCCGCGGACGAGAGCGCGCCGCTGCTCACCCTTGAACCGCGCGTGACCCTCCAGTCGGCCCCGATCGCCGCGAACCCGTCCGACCTCGTCGTCGCCACGGAATCCGAGCACGTCGGCCCCGCGTTCTCCATCGTGCAGGACGACCCGACGGACGTGGCCGAGCACAATGCGATCCCCGACGAGCGTGAGGCCGTCTCAGTGCTCATCGACGACGTCGCCGTCGAAACCGTGCTCGCGAGCGTGTCTCCATCCGTCGTGCTCGACCCCGCCGAGGCCGTCGCCGCATCGATCCCCGACCCGCTCGTCTCGGTCCCCGTCTCCGTGGCCACGACCACGACGGTGACGGCCGATGCGCACCTGACCGAGCAGGCGGAGCGCCCCGTCTTCGTGCCCCGCACGGTCCTCGACGCGCCGGTCGCCGCACCCGGGCCGATCATGGCCTCCGCCGCCGTCTCGGCCTCCGCTCGTCGTCGTCGCGCGGGTCGCGTCGCCGCCAAGTCCTTCAGCTTCGCGGCCTTCAGCGTCGCCGGCCTCCTCACCCTCGCGACGTCGCTGCCGGCGAACGCGCTGCTCTCGGCCGACGACGTCGCCGCGCAGAAGGTGCTCGTGACCCAGGGCGAGACGGGGTCCACCGGCCAGACCCAGACCGTCGCAGCCTCCGGCGAGACGGCCCTCGAGACCGTCCAACGCGACACCTACGGCGCCGTCTCCGCGATCGACGCCGCCAAGGCACTCGGGATCCAGCCGGAGGCCACTTTCACGAACGACCCGAACGGGACCATCCAGTGGCCGTTCGCCGTGGGTGTGCACATCGGCAGCGGCTACGGCGCTCGCCCCGGTTGCCCGATCGGTTGCAGCACGAACCACAAGGGTCAGGACTTCAACCCCGGCTACGGCGCCCCGATCCAGTCGATCGCCGACGGCGTCGTCGTGCAGTCCACCGATTCCGGTGGTGCCTTCGGCGTGAAGATCGTGATCGAGCACGTCATCGACGGCCAGATCATCCACAGCCTCTACGGCCACATGATCCAGGGCTCGCGCACCGTCCAGGTCGGAGACCCCGTGACGGTCGGCCAGGTCATCGGCCAGACCGGAAACACGGGCCGCTCGACCGGTGCCCACCTGCACTTCGAGATCCTCCTGAACGGTACCGACAACGTCGACCCGCTCGCCTGGCTCTACGCCAACACCAACTGACGCCGAGCGGTACGACGCGGTTTCCGAGTCCGTCGACGGGGAGCGTACGCGGGTCGCCGTGACGCGCTCGACGCGCTCAGCGACCGGGGGCGTGCGTCGTGGGCCCGTTGGATCGTTCCCCTGAGCCTGTCGACGGGTGGCGACCACAGGCTCCCGTGGCGCACGTCGACAGGCTCAGCGAGTGCGTGCCGTCAGGCCAGGCGGAACCAGACGGTCGTGTCTCCGGGGAGGACCGTCCCGTCGAAGGGACCGCTCGCGAGCAGCACCTCGGTGTCGAGGTACGCGTCGGGAACGGCGACGTCGGAGGTGCCCGTGTTCGCGAACACCACGACGTCCCCCGTCACGATGCCGAGCACGTCGGCGGGCAGACCGTCGACCCATTCGATGCGTCCGAGGCCGAGCATGTGCTCGCGGCGGATGCGCAGTGCGGTCCGGTACAGCTCGAGCGTGGTCCCCGGGACGCCGTCCTGCGCATCTCGGGCGAGGTCGGCCCAGCCCTCGGGCTGGGGGAGCCAGGACGCTCCCGTTGGGCTGAAGCCGAATGCGGGCGACGCCGACTCCCACGGGATCGGCACGCGGCAGCCGTCGCGACCGTAGCGCTCACCGTTCGTGCGGAACCACGTCGGGTCCTGGCGAGCGTCGTCGGGGAGGTCGATCGCCTCGGGAAGCCCGAGCTCCTCACCCTGGTAGAGATAGGCGCCTCCGGGGAGGGCGAGCATGAGCATCGACGCGGCGCGGGCCCGGGCGAGACCTGTGACGGGGTCGGGCTTCCCCGGTGTCTTCGGCCCGATGCCGAAACCCTGAGGGTTGTCCGACGAGAGGGCGAGGCGGGAGGCGTGGCGCACGACGTCGTGGTTCGAGAGCACCCACGTACTCGGCGCTCCGACGCTGTCGAACGCGGCGATCGACTCGTCGATCACGGCGCGCAGCGGAGCGGCAGCCCACGGCGTCTCGAGGTACGGGAAGTTGAACGCCTGCTGCATTTCGTCCGGTCGCACCCAGAGTGCCATCTTCGAGAGCGGGTCGACCCAGGCTTCCGCGCAGAGCACACGGTCCCCGTCGTAGGCGGCGAGCACCTCGTGCCAGTCGCGGAAGATGTCGTGGACGCCGTCCTGCCCCCAGTACGGCGCGCCAGGCGTCTCGGTCTCGTCGTCGGACATGCCGGGCTCGAGGACGCCCCCGGCGCCTCCCATGCTGCCGCCCTCGGCCGGCGGGGTGTAGTCGGGGAGGCCGTCGGCCTTGATCATGCCGTGGGCGACGTCCACGCGGAACCCGTCCACACCGCGGTCGAGCCAGAAGCGCAGCACGTCGCGGAACATCGCGCGCACCTCGCCGTTCGTCCAGTCGAAGTCGGGCTGGCTCGAGTCGAAGATGTGCAGGTACCACTGCCCGGGTGTGCCGTCGGCGTCGGTCGTGCGCGTCCACGCCGGTCCGCCGAAGACGGACTGCCAGTTGTTCGGCGGCTCGGTGCCGTCGGGCCCCTTGCCGTCGCGGAAGAGGTAGCGCGCACGCTCGGGGGAGTCGTCGGGGGATGCGAGAGCGGCCTGGAACCATTCGTGGGCGTCGGAGGAGTGGTTGGGGACGAGATCGACGATGATGCGGATGCCGAGGCGGTGCGCCTCGGCCGTCATGAGGTCGAAGTCGCCGAGGTTTCCGAAGAGGGGGTCGACATCGCAGTAGTCGGCCACGTCGTAGCCGGCGTCCTTCTGCGGGCTCGTCATGAACGGCGACAGCCACACTGCGTCGATCCCGAGGCTCGCGAGGGCGGGGAGGCGGGAACGGATGCCCGTGAGGTCACCGATGCCGTCGCCGTCGGAGTCGGCGAAGGAGCGCGGGTAGATCTGGTAGATCACGGCGCTGCGCCACCATTCGGCGCCGGGGGCTGAGCCGGTCCCGGGTGCGTAGGCGACGGGCGAGCCGTCGGCGGTGGTCGTCGGAAGATCGGCCGTCGTCATACCTCGAGTTTACGGGCCGCCCCGGGGTCAGGGAGCGGTGGCGAGGGTGACGGCGCGGAGAGAGCGCGGGGAGAGGTTCTCCTGCAGCACCATGGTGGCCGCGCCGAGAGCGGCGGCGTCGTCGCCGTTGACCGAGATGCGGACGTCGACGCCGCTGATGGATCGGGCGAGGACGCGCTCGGCGAGCATGCGGGAGATCGTCGTCGCATAGAGCGAACCGGCCACCGAGAACGCGCTCCCGGCGAGCACGATGAGGTGCAGGTCGATGAGGTTGACCATCGAGACGATCGCGCTCGCAAGATACTCGGCCGACTCGGTGACGAGCTCGAGCGCGGTCGCATCCCCCGCCATGGCGAGTGTCGCGACGGCTTCGAAATCCCGCGCGACGACTCCGGTGAACGCGAGGTCGAGCCGACCCTCCGCCGATGCCCGGCGTGCGGCCGCGACCACGGCGGGCGGTGCGGCGTACAGCTCGACGCACCCGATGTTGCCGCACGGGCACACGCGCCCCCGCGCGTCCACGCTCACATGGCCGAGCTCGCCGACGTTCGAGAGCTCCCCGTGGTAGATGGATCCGTCGATGACGATGCCGACGCCGATGCCCATCCCCATGTAGACCGAGCCGTAGGTGAGGTGGTCGCTCGTCGCACCCATCCAGTACTCCCCGATGGCTGCGGCCGTCGCGTCGTTGTCGAAGACGCAGGGCAGTCCCGTGGCGGTGCCCACGGCGCGGGCGAGGGGGAAGTCCGTCCAGTGCGCGAGGGTCGGGGCATTCTGGATGGAGCCGCTCCTCTTGTCGATCGGCCCGGGGGTCACGAGCCCGAGTCCGACGATGCGCGACCGGTCGATGTCGAGGCCGGAGATGAGGCGGTCGACGTCCGTGGCGATCGTCGCGACCGCCTCGATCGGCGAGGTGTCTGCCGGGCCGGGAGCGCGGAGTCGGCCGATGACAGTGCCGGCGAGATCGGTCACGACGTACGTGATGTGGTCGGCGCCCACGTGCACCCCGATGCTGAGGCGCGAGCCCGGATTGATCTGCAGGTGCATGCGGGGTTTGCCACCCGTGGACTCCGCCCGGCCGGTCTCGGAGATGAGCCCGTCGGTGATGAGTCCCCTGACCACCGTGGAGATCGTGGCCTGGGTGAGACCGGTCATCTCCGCGAGCTCCACGCGACTGATCGGTCCGGAGGAACGGATGAGGTCGAGGGCTGTGCCCTTCGACGAACTCCGCCGTCCCAGTTTGTCCACCACGGCCACAGCCTAGTGGCTGAAAGGTGAGGGATCGCTTTTAACTTGACACACATAATAAAGTGACCTAAGAAAGTAGGTACCGGCGATGAGGCCACCTGTCGTCGGCGTTGCAGAGCCCTGCACCACACACCGATGAAAGGTTCGACGATGTCCCTGAAATCACCCCGACGGAGACGGACGGTCGGCGTCGTCGGCTCCCTCGCCGCCGCCGCCCTCCTGCTCAGCGCGTGCTCGTCCTCTCCGGAGTCCGGGGAGGCGGGAGAGTCCACGATCACCGTCTTCAACGGCTCGACCGGAACGATCACCGAGAACTTCAACCCGTTCTCCTCCACCGCCCTCCAGCCCACCAACGGCGTGGTCTTCGAGTCGCTCTACTGGTACAACGCCGCGCAGGACGAGGACCCGGTCCCCGTGCTCGCGACGGCCTTCGAATGGAACGAGGAGGGTACCGAGCTCACCATCACGACGCGTGAGGGCGTGACCTGGTCGGACGGTGAGGACTTCACCGCCGAGGACGTCGCCTTCACGTTCAACCTCGTCGCGGAGACCCCCGAGCTGAACACGACCGGCCTGTCGGCCGTGGCCGAGGCCACCGACGAGAACACCGTCGTGCTCACCTTCGAGGAGCAGTCCTTCATGCAGGAGCCGAGCGTCCTCGGCAACCGCGGCATCGTGCCCGAGCACATCTGGAAGGACGTCGCCGATCCGATCACCGAGGTCAACTCGAGCCCCGTCGGCACCGGCCCCTACACCGTCGAGTCCTTCAGCCCCCAGAGCTACCTGCTCACGAAGAACGAGAACTACTGGGAGGAGGGCAAGCCCGCCATCGACCAGGTCCGCTACATCTCCCTCGAGAACGCCGACTCGGCGAGCGCCGCACTCCTCGCGGGTGACATCGACTGGATGAGCTCGTTCCTTCCCGGTCTCGAGCAGCTCCTGGCTGACAACGAGCAGCTCTCGTACGTGAACACCCCGGCCCTCACGACGTCGATCTTCACGTGCTCCAACCCGGAGCTCGGTTGCGAGGGCCCCCAGACCGATGCGGCCGTGCGCCAGGCGCTCTACTACGGCATCGATCGTGAGCAGCTCAACAACCTCGCGGGCGGCGGCTTCGCGAGCCCCGCGTCGCCGACGATGATCCTGCCGGAGCGCGACGCGCGCTGGATCGGCGACTCCGCGAACTCCGAGGTGCCGAGCGGTGCCGAGGTGGACCAGGCCGAGCAGATCCTCGAGGACGCCGGATGGACGGAAGGCTCCGACGGCATCCGCGAGAAGGACGGCGAACGCCTGAGCCTCACCATCCAGACGGTCTCGGGCTGGAGCGACTACATCTCGCTCAACGACGCGATGACCCAGCAGCTCGCCGAGATCGGCGTGGAGCTGAACCCGGTGCAGCTGTCGTGGAACGAGTGGAACAACAACCAGACGCTCGGCCAGTTCCAGCTGTCGCTCGACTCGATCGGTCTCCAGCCCTCGAACAACCCGTACTTCACCTACAACCGGTGGTACGCGAGCACGCAGACCGTTCCGGTCGGGGAATCGGCGAGCGCCGGCAACGCCGCCCGCTACAGCAACCCGATCGTCGACGAGGCCGTCCTCACGGCGGGAGCGACCTCCGACGAGGCCGTGCAGGCCGAGCAGTACGCGATCATCCAGGGCGAGATCGTGCGTGACATGCCCTACATCCCCATCTACGTGAACTCGATGCTGACGGAGTTCAGCACGGAGAACGCCGTGGGATGGCCGTCGAACGACGACCCGTACGCGCTCGCCGCCGCGTGGAAGTCGTGGGACAACGGCGTGATCCTCAAGACCATCACGCCCGCCGAGTAGCGCGTCGCACGTTCCCCCGCCCGCCGGCACGAACCGGCGGGCGGGGGAGCCGCCCCGTGTGTCCCCTGAGAGAGGCCCATCCCGCATGCGCTACGTGCTGCAAAAGATCGTGTTCTACATCGTCGCCTTCTGGGCCGCGTTGACCCTCAACTTCGTCCTGCCCCGCCTCATGCCGGGCAACCCCGTCGACATCATGCTGTCGAAGCTCGCCCAGCGCGGTCCGGTCACGCCGGAGACCCGCCAGGCGATCGAACTCCTGCTCGGCACCGACTCGCAGCAGCCGATCCTCGACCAGTACGTCCAATACATGGGCCAGGTGCTCACGGGCAACCTCGGCATCTCGGTGACGTTCTTCCCCGCTCCGGTGTCGCAGGTGATCAGTCAGACCCTGCCGTGGACGATCGGCCTCATCGGCATCTCGACCGTCATCTCCTTCCTCCTCGGCGTCGGCCTCGGCCAGCTCGCCGGCTGGAAGCGCGGCTCCTGGCTCGACAACGTCATCCCGGTGACGACGATGTTCCAGTCTGTGCCGTACTTCTGGCTCGCGCTCATCCTCGTGTTCCTGCTCGGGAGCGTCTGGCAGATCTTCCCCATCAACGGCGGTTACGACGTGTGGGAGACGAGTCCCGGCTGGAACGCCGGGTTCATCGGCAGCGTGATCTATCACGGCACGCTCCCGGCGCTCACGATCGTGCTCTCCTCGATCGGCGGCTGGATGCTCGGGATGCGCAACATGATGGTCTCGACCCTCTCCGAGGACTACATCGTCACGGCCGAGGCGAAGGGGCTGCGTCCCCGCCGCATCATGACGACGTACGCGGCACGGAACGCCGTGCTCCCGTCGGTCGCAGGCTTCGCGATCTCACTCGGTTTCGTCGTGGCGGGCTCCATCGTCACCGAGGCCGTGTTCTCCTATCCCGGGATCGGATCGGCGCTCCTCCAGGCGGTCGGCAGCAACGACTACGCGCTCATGCAGGGCATCTTCCTCGTGATCACCCTCTCGGTCCTCGGAGCGAACCTGCTCGTCGACCTCCTCTACTCGCTCATCGACCCGCGCACGCGTGCGCGCGCCTAGGAGGACACCGTGACGACCGTCTCATCGGACCCCACCGTCGCCGCCGAGGCGGCCACGCGAGTGGGCCGCGCCCGCACGCTCCCGCCACTCACCCCGAAGCTCGTCGCGGGGGTCGGCCTCGCCGGTGCCATCATCCTGTTCGGCCTCATCGGTCCCCTCGTGGTGGGGGACCCGTCCCGCGTGAACGACATCGGATTGAGCGGACCGAGCGGGGAGTTCCTGCTCGGCACGACCCAGACCGGCCAGGACGTGCTCGCCCAGCTCGCCTACGCGACGCGTGGCTCCCTGATCATCGGTGCCGTCGTGGGCGTGCTCTCGATCGCGCTCTCCGCGTTCTTCGGCATCGTCGGAGCGTACGCGGGCGGTTGGGTCGACGAGGGGTTCTCGCTCTTCAGCAATGTGATGCTCGTGATCCCCGGCCTGCCGCTCGTCATCATCATCTCGAGCTACGTGCAGGACAAGAGCCTGCTGCTCATCGCCGTCGTGCTCGCGATCACGAGCTGGGCTGGGTCCGCTCGGGTCCTCCGTGGCTTCACCCTCAGCGTGCGCAGCCGCGACTACGTGGCCGCCGCCCGCGTCTCGGGGGAGAAGTCGTGGCGCATCCTCTGCGTGGAGATCCTCCCCAACCTCATCCCGCTGCTCGCGTCCCAGGCGGTCTTCGCCGTGATCTTCGCGATCCTCGGCGAGGCGGGCCTGTCGTTCCTCGGGCTCGGGGCGTCCGGGTCGTTCACGTGGGGCACCATGCTCTACTACGCGCAGAACGGGCTCGCGCTCCGGCTCGAGGCGTGGTGGTGGTTCGTCCCGCCGGGCCTGCTCATCGCCCTGTTCGGAGCGGCCCTGTCGCTCATCAACTTCTCGATCGACGAGATCATCAACCCGAAGCTGCGCACCCAGACCCGGGCGGCGCGAAAGGGCTGGGGATTCTCCCGCCGCGAGCTGAAGACCATCGCGAAGGAGGACGAGCTGTGAGCACCCCCACCACCGTCGGTGATCGTTCCGCGGGCAAGCCCATCCACGAGACGAACCCCGTCCTGACGATCGATCACGTGAGCATCGACTACCTCGCGCAACGCACCGTGCACGCCGTGAAGGATGTGTCGCTGACGCTCGGACGTGGCGAGATCCTCGGTCTCGCCGGTGAGAGCGGCTGCGGCAAGTCCACGCTCGCGTATGCGATCAACCGGCTGCTCAAACCGCCGGCCGTGGTCTCCTCCGGAACGATCTCGTTCCACTCGCGCGAGGGCTACTCGATCGATCTCGGCGCCCTCCAGGGGGAGGAGCTGCGTCAGTTCCGCTGGGACAGGATCTCGATGGTCTTCCAGGGCGCGATGAACTCCCTGAACCCGGTCATCTCCATTCAGGCGCAGCTCGAGGATGTCTTCTCGACGCACCGCCCCGAGCTGTCGAAGAAGGAACGCCGTGAGAAGTGCGGCGAACTCCTCGAACGGGTCGGCGTCGACCGGTCGCGGCTGAAGTCGTTCCCGCACGAGCTGTCCGGAGGGATGCGCCAGCGCGTCATGATCGCGATGGCCATGGCGCTCGACCCGCAGGTGATGATCATGGACGAGCCCACGACGGCGCTCGACGTGGTCGTGCAGCGGGAGATCCTGCGGGAGATCACGCGGTTGCGCGCCGAGCTCGGCTTCGCCGTGATCTTCATCACGCACGACCTGCCGCTCCTGCTCGAGATCAGCGACCGCATCGCGGTGATGAAGGAGGGGGAGATCGTGGAGCTCGGCCAAGCGCTCGACGTCTACACGAAACCGCAGCACGAATACACGAAGCGATTGCTCGCCTCGTTCCCCAGCCTCACAGGGGACCGCGGCGACTTCGCACGCGGAACGCACGGGAAGGGAACGGACGCATGAGCACACTCGAACTGCGCGACGTGACGAAGACGTACCGGCTGCGCGGGGGGTTCCGGGCGCGGACCCTCACGGCCGTGGCTGGCGCATCGTTCACGATCGAGAGCGGGAAGACCACGGCTCTCGTCGGCC
Organism: Labedella endophytica; assembly: GCF_003990045.1. Classification (GTDB taxonomy): domain Bacteria; phylum Actinomycetota; class Actinomycetes; order Actinomycetales; family Microbacteriaceae; genus Labedella; species Labedella endophytica. Next base: position 470,988 of record NZ_RZGZ01000001.1, read on the forward strand.
AGTCCGGCAGCGGGAAGTCGACGATCGCGAAGCTGCTCATGCAGCTCGAGCGGCCGTCGAGCGGATCGATCCTCCTCGACGGTCGCCCGGTCGGGCGACACGGCGCCGCCCTCCGGGCGTATCGCAGCGACGTGCAGATGGTGTTCCAGGACCCGTTCGCCTCCCTCAACCCGTACCACTCCGTGCGCCACCACCTCGAGAGGCCGCTCCTCCTGCACGGGAAGGCCACGGGCCGGGAGGAGCTCGATGCGAAGGTGACCTCGCTCCTCGAGCGCGTGCGGCTCGACCCCGACATGGCCGAGCGTCGGCCGCACGAGCTCTCGGGCGGCCAACGTCAGCGCATCGCGATCGCGCGCGCTCTCGCGCCGGAGCCGAAGATCCTCGTGGCCGACGAACCCGTGTCGATGCTCGACGTGTCGATCCGACTCGGTGTGCTCAATCTGCTCGCTGACCTCCAGAACGAGGAGGATCTGGGTGTGCTCTACATCACCCACGACCTCGCCACCGCACGGCACTTCTCGGACGAGATCCTCGTGATGTACCGCGGCGAGCTCGTGGAGCGGGGACCGGCCGACGACGTCATCCTCAACCCCCAGCACGACTACACCCGACTGCTCGCTGAGGCGGCACCCAACCCAGAGAAGAGAATCCGAGCGTGACTTTCACCTCCCTCGCCACAGCCGGCGGCGCCACCTGGACTCTGACCGCTTCGGCCGGTCCCATCGACGATGCGGTCGCCGGCCGCGAGGTACCGGCGACCGTGCCCGGTGAGGTGCAGCTCGACCTCCTGGCCGCCGGGCTCATCGGCGACCCCTTCGACGGCGACAACGAGAAGGTCCAGGAGTGGATCGGCTACTCCGACTGGCGCTACCGCACGAGCTTCGACTGGGTCCCCACGGGGGACGACCGGCACGACCTCGTCGCGGACGGGCTCGACACCGCCGCGACGATCACGCTCAACGGCACGGTCGTGGCGAGCACGGCCAATCAGCACCGCTCCTACCGCTTCGACGTGGGAGCCCTCCTCCGCGAGGGCGCGAACGAGCTCGTCGTCGACTTCCGGTCGCCGATCGAGTTCGCCCGGGAGCAGGAGCAGATCCTCGGAGCCCTGCCGACCGTGATGCACCACCCGTTCAACGCCGTTCGCAAGATGGCGAGTAATTTCGGGTGGGACTGGGGCATCGACGTCTCGTCGAGCGGCATCGTGAAGCGCATCGGGATCGACTCGTGGTCCGGCGTGCGCATCGCCGCGGTGCGACCGCTCGTCGACGTGCCCGACGTGATCCCGGGGGCGCGCACGGGCACGGGTGTGCTCACCGCCCACGTCGACCTCGACTGGGCGGGCGCGCTCGACAGCGCCGAGGTCGAGGTCACCGTCGCCGGTGCGAGCGGGAGCGCTTCCGTCGCCTCGGGGCAGACGACCGCCACCGTCGTCGTCGAGGCGGGCGACGTGCCCCTCTGGTACCCGCGCGGCTACGGGGAGCAGCCGCTCCACGAGGTCGAGGTCTCGGTAGGTGGAGCGCGCTGGGAATCGCGCGTGGGCTTCCGCACGGTCGCCCTCGACACCGCGCCCGACGTGTTCGGCACTCCGTTCACGATCGCGGTCAACGGGCAGCCCGTCTACGCGAAGGGGGCGAACTGGATCCCGGGGGACCCGTTCCTCACGCGCATGACGCCCGAGCGGTACCGGGCGTCCGTCGTCGACGCCGTCGAGTCGGGCATGAACATCCTCCGCATCTGGGGCGGCGGCGTGTACGAGAGCGACGAGTTCTACGACGTGTGCGACGAGCTCGGTGTGATGGTGTGGCAGGACTTCCTCTTCGCGTGCGCCGCGTACTCCGAGGAGGACCCCCTCCGCAGCGAGGTCGAGGCGGAGGCTCGGGAGAACGTCACGCGGCTCTCGAGTCATGCGAGCCTCGTGATGTGGAACGGCTGCAATGAGAACATCTGGGGCTACCTCGAGTGGGACTGGCGCCGGAAGATCGGCGACCGAACGTGGGGCGAGGGCTACTACACCGAGATCCTCCCGGGGATCGTCGCCGAGCTCGATCCCACGCGGCCGTACTCACCCGGCAGTCCCTTCTCCTTCACGCACTGGGCACACCCGAACGACGAGCGTCACGGGACGATGCACATCTGGACGGTGTGGAACGACCTCGACTACGACGAGTACCGCTCGTACCGGCCGCGGTTCGCGTCGGAGTACGGCTTCCAGGGACCGCCCGCGTGGTCGACGCTCGCCGACGTCGTGCACGACGACCCGATCGATCCCTACGGACCGCAGATGCTCGTGCACCAGAAGGCCTACGAGGGCAACGCGAAGCTCGAGCGCGGTCTCGGCGCCCACCTGCCCCACTGGCGATCGATCGACGAGTGGCATTGGGCGACCCAGCTCAACCAGGCGCGCGCCGTCGCGTTCGGGATCGAGCACTTCCGGTCGCTGTACCCGCTCAACACCGGGTCCATCATCTGGCAGCTGAACGACGAGTGGCCCGTGATCTCCTGGGCGGCGGTCGACGTACACGGCCACCGCAAGCCGCTCTGGTTCGCGCTCCGCCGCGCCTACGCCGACCGGCTCCTGACGTTCCAGCCGCGCGACGGCGCGCTCGAGCTCGTGGCGCACAACGACCACGGCTCGGACTGGACGGAGTCGCTCAGCGTGTCGCGGCGCCGACTCGACGGTTCGGTCCTCGCAGAGCATGAGGTGTCCCTCGACATCGAGGCGCGGGGGATCGTGGCGGTGGAGCTCCCGGCGGAGCTCACGACGGCGGGCGACCCTCGCAGCGAGTACCTCGTGGTCGGCACGGCCGGCGGTCCGCGGGCCTTCGGATATCTCGTCGAGGACACCGAGCTCGCGCTCGTCGCACCGGTCGACGCGCTCGCCGTGGAGGTCGCCGCGACGTCCTCGGGTGCGACGGTGACCATCACGGCGTCGTCCCTCGTGAAGGACCTCGTCCTCCAGGTGGACCGGGTGGATCCGTCGGCGCGCGTCGACGACGGGCTCGTGACCCTCGAGGCCGGCGAGAGCCGGATCTTCACCGTGACCGGGGCCGTCGGCGACGCCGCGTGGAGCGGATTCCCGCTGCTATCGTCGGTCAATGATCTCGTCACCGGCTGACCGTCAGCGTGCGGCCGTGACGACGACGATCGGGCTCTGCCTCCACCAGCCGCGCCGGCGGGTGCCGATGGAACCCTTCTGGATGCGCGTGATCGCCGGCATGGAGGACACGCTCGAGGACGCGGGGGCGTCGCTCCTCGTGCGTGTTGTCGGGGATGTCGCGGAGGAGCTCGCAACCTACGAACGATGGGCCGTGGACGGCAGCGTCTCCGCCGTCATCGTCGCGAACCTCGTCGCCGACGATCCGCGGATCGATGCACTGTCCTCCGTCGGACTGCCCGCGGTCGTGATGGGGCGACCCGTCGGCGTCGACGGTTTCTCCTCCGTCCACGCCGTCAACGCGAGCGTCATGACCGACCTCGTCCGGTTCCTCGTCGATGCGGGCCATGAGCGTATCGCCCACGTGGCCGGGCCGCCGGACCTCGAGCACGTTCGGTCGCGCAACCGTGCGCTCGAGGAGGCCGGGGCGCGTGCCCGCGTCTCGGTCATGATCGTCGAGGCCGACTTCACGGGACCCGGCGGCGCCGCGGCCACGCGCGACCTGCTCGCGGATGGGCCGGACGGCCCCACCGCGATCATCTTCGACAACGACGTGATGGCGCTCGGCGGCCTCGAGACGGTGCGGGAGGCGGGCCTCAACGTTCCGGGCGACGTGTCGATCGTGGCCTGGGACGATTCCGTGCACTGCCAGATGGCGTCGCCCCCGCTCTCCGCGCTCACCTACGACCTGCCCGGCTACGGCCGCGCGACCGCGACGGCGATCCTCACACACCTCGAGACGGGGCGGGAGGTGCACGTCGACCTCGGACCGGCGCGCCTCGTGGAGCGCGCCTCCACCGCCCCGCGCGCGCTCGTCCCCTGATCCGCGCCGGGAGCCGGCCCGCTCGCTCGCGTCCTCAGCCCCCCATCCTTCCCGCATTTGCGTACGCAAATCCCGCCCGCGGGTGAAATTTCACCCGCGGAACGCAGTTGCGTGCGCATTTTCCGGGATGGGGGTGGGTGGAGGCGCGGGTCGCCGACTCAGGCGAGGTAGCGGTGGGGGCGGTGGTTGAGGGCGATCACGAGGTTGAGCACGACGGCGCCCGCGACGGAGAGCGCGAGCATCGGGAGCGGCACGACGACCACGGACGACAGCACGATGACGGCGTCGAAACCCATCTGGACGTAGCCCGCCCGCCAGCCGAAGCGGTCCTGCAGGTAGAGGCACAGGATCGAGATCCCGCCGACACTCGCCCGGTGGCGGAAGAGCACGATGAAGCCGACGCCGGTCACGGCGCTTCCGAACAGCACCCCGTAGACGGGTTCGATCCCGTCGAGGTCGATCAGTGTGGGGTGGATGCTCGAGAAGAGCGAGACGAGGACGACGGTGATGATCGTCTTGACGGTGAACTGCCACCCCATCCGGAGCAGCGCGAGCAGGAAGAACGGCGCGTTGATGAGCACGAACCACACGCCGAACGGCCAGTCCGAGACGTAGCTCAGCAGGATCGCGATACCCGCGACGCCGCCGGTCACGGCGCCGGACGCTGTCAGGAGGGCGAGGCCGAACGACACCATGAGCGTGCCGATGACGAGGGCGAAGACGTCCTCGAGGAGGGAGTGCGGCGGGGCGACGGGCGCATCGTTCGTGGGAGGCGCGGTCGTATCCGGGGTGGGGGGCTCGGCGGTCACCGGACCACGCTACTCCGCTCGCTCGGGTCCGCCCGACGCGACGGCGGCGTCGGTCTCCTCCCGCTCGCGGGCCTCGTGGCAGGATGACGACAACCGGTCGGCGGTCGCGTCGACCGAGCGGCGCGAGCGGATGGACCGAACACATGACGACACGGACCGGGCGAACCGATATGACCTTCCACTCGGGGGTCGTGCGCACGTCCGATCCGGACGCCCCTCTCGCCGAGGCGGTCGCCGTCGTGGACGGCCGCATCGCCGCCGTCGGCTCGACCACCGACGTGCTCGCCGCGACGTCCTCGGATACCCGGGTCGTGGACCTCGGGGGAGCCTCCGTGACGCCCGGGCTCATCGACTCCCACCTGCACCCGTTATGGGGGGCGCGGCTCTCCGCCGGGATCGATCTCGAGGGGGTGGCCACACTCGAGGGCGTTCGTGCGGCGATCGCCGCCGAGGCCGCTCGGCTCGAGGAGGGGGAGTGGGTGCGTGGCTGGAACCTCGACTACGTGGCGTTCGACGGGGCGGCCCCTCATCGCGCGGTGCTCGACGAGGCCGCCGGAGGCCGGCCCGTCCTTCTCATGTTCTACGACCTGCACACGGCCCTCGCATCGGAGGTGGCACTCGCCGCGGCCGGGATCGACGGCCCGCGGGAGTTCGGCGACGCGTCCTCGATCGTGGTCGACTCCGCTGGGGTCCTCACGGGCGAGCTCCGCGAACCCTCCGCCTACGACCTCGTGGTGAACGCGGCTCCGGCCCCCTCCCTCGACGACGACTGCGCGATGCTCCGCGCGACGTTCCGCGACCTCGCGGCCGTCGGCCTCACGGGGTGCGCGGTGATGGACGGATCGGTACGGCTCCTCGACGTGCTGGAACGCATGGAGGAGACGGCCGACCTGGGCTTCCGCCTCGACGTCTTCCTCTGGCACCGGCCGGAGGACGACGACGCGGCCGTCGAGGCGACGATCGCGGCCGGTCGCCGGTCGGGGCGCAGCTGGCGGGTCGCGGGCATCAAACTCTTCAGCGATGGCGTGATCGACACGGGCACCGCGTGGCTCCACGAACCCGACACGTGCGGCGCGGGACGAGCGGGCTTCTGGCCGGACTGGGACCGCTACCGCGCGGTCATCCGCCGCTACGACGAGGCCGGTCTCCAGCTCGCGACGCACGCCGTCGGCGACGGCGCGGTCTCCGCGGTGCTCGACGCGTACGCCGAGCTGCCGCCCGCCGTGCCGGAGCGCCCGCGCCGCATCGAGCACCTCGAGGTGCTGTCGGACGCGGACGTGGAGCAGTTGCGCGGCACCGGTGTCGTCGCGTCGATGCAGCCGTTGCACATGCAGTGGCGCCACGCCGACCTCTCCGACTCGTGGGCCACGCGGCTCGGGGCGGAGCGCGCGGCGACCGGGTTCCGGGCGCGCGACGTGCTCGACGCGGGCGTCCCCACGGTGTTCGGCTCCGACTGGCCCGTGGCTTCCTTCGATCCCCGCACCGGACTCGCGTGGGCGTGCGCGCGCACGGCGCCGGGTGCGGTTGCGGTCGGCGACGGCGCGGACGCGGCCGGCGTCGTCTTCGAACCGGAACAGCGCGTCTCGGTCGAGGACGCCCTCGTCGCCTACACGCGCTCCGCGGCCCTCGCGCTCGGCGACCCGGATCGCGGCGTCCTCCGGCTGGGTGCCGTCGCCGATCTCGTGGTGTGGGACGTGGACCCCGCGACGGTCGCTCCGACGGCGCTCGGCTCTATCGCCATCCGCACGACGATGGTCGGCGGCGTCCTCACCCACGACCGCCCCGCCCCCGCCTGACCACGCTCAGGCCCCTCCGTCGGTGGTCGACACTCCCTCGAGCGAACGTCGAAGATCACGGAGGTAGCGGCCGGGGGTCGTGCCGGCGACGGCGCGGAACTCGTTGATGAGGTGCGCTTGATCGACGTAACCGAGCTCGGCGGCAATGGATGCGGTGTCGGCTCCCGGTGTCGAGAGCAGACGAACGACTTCCTGGAGCCGGATGCGTCGTGCGACGTCGTTCGGCCCGAGTCCGATCGTGGAGCGGAGAGCGCGCTGCAGAGTCCTCTCACTGATCCCCAGCCGGTCGGCGACCGCCCTCCCCGATCGAACGCGCGCACTGGACGTGAGCGCATCGACGGCAGCATTGGCGAGCGCGTGCGTCGTGCCGATCGGTCGCTCTCGGATCATCTCAGCGATGATTCGATCCGCGCGCGACGCTCGCTCGGCGATCGAGTGGCCCGCGGCGATGGCGCGCATTGCTTCGAAGGCCCGTGGGTCGAGCTCACACGTGAGAGCCTGCTCGACGGTGAGCGAGGTCGGCTCCAGATCCGAGAGGACGTGCAGGCCGGCCGGCTTCAGGCGGAGAGCGAAGACGGTGCCGCGTCCGCGGATGACACGTGACCAGGCGTCTGGCCGCACGGTCGTCACCATGAACGGAGCAGGAACGTCACCGTCCTCGATGCTCAGAGTGATGGCGGGGAAATCGACGATCCGCTGGGCCACGGCCTCGTCGCCGGGGAACTGCCAGCGAACAGCCCAGTAGGAACCCACGACGTCACAAGCGGCGCCCGACGGTTGTACCCACTCCGCCTCGAATCGACGGAGGTTCGAGGGCGTAAGTACCCCTGATCGCTCCGTGTCTTCGATGGCCTGGGTCCGCGGGTTCATGGTGTGGCGCAATTCTCCAATACGGGCGACGGGGCTGTCGAGAGAATCGAACCATGACGACGAACTACATCGACACCTTCATCTCGGTGGCCCCCGATTGCCGGGTCGCGCGCGCCGAGGCGCCGCCCCTCACACCCAAGCCGTCCGTGGCGGCGTTGCAGTTCGAGTTGGTCGCCGAGCATCCGTACGAGATGACCTCCGACGAGATCCTCTTCGCCGTGCACGCGACCAGGAACTCGGTGGCCGAGGCGGACCTGGATGCCGAACGTGAACGCTTCTTCGCGAAGGATCAGGCGTGTCTTCGCGCGTCCGCGCTGGGCAAGCGGTACGGCTGGGGAACCCACCATGACGCTCAGGGGCGGGTGGCTCTGTACGGAATCGGCACCGAGGAGTACGACCGGCTGCTCGGTGACCCGGGCCTGACGCACAAGGCGGCCATGCGGTCATCCCGCGCCTGACCGATGATCTCCGCCGACGACCCGCTCCCGTCAGGGGTGGTTCGGCGGGGCGGCGCGCGGATGCTATCCTCGACTGGTGCCATTCCGGTGGTCACGCCCCGATAGCTCAGTGGTAGAGCACTTCCATGGTAAGGAAGGGGTCGTCGGTTCAAACCCGACTCGGGGCTCGCATTTCCGCGGAAGCGTGGAAACATGCGGCAGGGTAGCTCAGCTGGTAAGAGCGCACGACTCATAATCGTGAGGTCGCGGGTTCGAGCCCCGCTCCTGCTACAAGAGAAGGCCCGGTTCGCCGGGCCTTTGTCATATCCGGGGTCCGTGCGGCAGGTCAGTCGATGGGAGCGGCCCCGGGTCAGCGGCGGCCCGCCCCGCGACGGATCCCGAGTACGAAGGCGATCCCGACGAGTCCCGCCGCGAAGAGGACCGCACCGGTCACGGCGCCGTGCCGGAGCATGACGAAATCGTCCGAGGTGAAGATGTCGTCGGGGACGCCGGCGGAGGCGAACCACCCGAATGAGACGGGAGTGGAGACCGCGATCGCGAACAGCACGAGCCCGACGAAGGCGACGACCACCGACACGATCCCGATGAGTCGATCCTGCTTCGTCCACTCCGCCATGACTCCCACGATAGAGCGCCGCGGGTCCGTGACGACGCGGTTCTGGGCGTCGTGACCCCCGCACCGGGGGAGGACTCCCCATACGGAAACCGTCCGGGTGCCCGCTAACGTAGGGGCGGTGCCGACGACGGCCCACCGCGACGGACGCCCCCCTCACATGGGCGACACGACCGCGCGGAGCGTGAGGCGCGGCTGTCGTCGTGCCCCTGAGGGAGGAAACCCATGAAGAAGACCATCGCAGCCTGGACCATCGCCGTGGCGACCGTGTTCGGCCTCGCCGCCTGCTCGAGCGCGGACAGCGCCGACACCGGCTCCGAGAGCGCCGCCTCCTCGGCTCCCTCCGCCTCCGCGCCCGTCGAGGAGGCCCCCGCGTCGGGCGCGTCGGTCGAGGACGCCTGCGCCGCGGTGCAGGCGCAGATCGAGGACGCCAGCACGGCGGTCACCGAGATCGACATGTCGCAGGCCTCGAGCGACCCGCAGGGCACGGTCGATGCGTTCTCCGAGACGGTCGACGCCATCGGCGCCGCCGCGGAATCGGTGGACAACGCCGAGGTCAAGGCGGCCGTGACGGCCGTCTACGACGACTTCGTCGAGATGCGCGACCTCCTCTCCAAGGTGCTCGTCGACCAGGACATGGAGGCGGCAGGCGACATGGCGACGGTCGTGACCGACGTCCAGACGTCGGCCCAGGACCTCGCGACTCTCTGCAGCTGACGGTCGCACCTCGGGGCGGCGCGGTGCGGTGCCGACCCGGTAACGGGTGACGATCGGAAAGGCGGAAGGGCCCACGGAGCGATTGCTCTCGTGGGCCCTTCCGTGTTCTCGGTGAGGTGACCGCCCTCCGCGCCTGCGCCCCATGTCAGGACCTGCCGGGTTCGCCGCTCACGAGGACCGGATCGGTCGACGTGGGTGTGGCGGACTCCCCGCGCAGGAAGAATGCACAGATCGTGCCGGCGAGCGTCGCGAACACCCCGACGGAGTACACCGCGAGCACCACCTGCAGGATCCGCGAGAAGCCGTCGTCCGTCGTGATGCCGGTGCCCGTGATGGTCGCGAGCGCCGACTCGTGGAGGGCCGTCGCGTAGTCGGGCTGCGCGTCGAACGCGAAGAGCAACTGGCTCGAGACGAGCACGACCACGACGGTCACGGCGATGAGGCCGCCGATCCGCGTGGAGAGGAGGCGCCCGGCGGACCGGGAGCCCCTCACGCCGGCCGAGAGGATTCCGCCGGCACGCGCCACGCGGCTGAGGCGCGCGAGCCGCACGAGTCGGAGCGCCTGCAGCGCCCGGAAGAACCGCAGGAACGGCACGAGCAGGAAGAGCACCTGCCACCAGTTGCGCTTCCAGAACACCTTCTGAAAGCGCGCGATGTACGCGCGGAGGAGGAACTCGGCCACGAACACGGCCCAGAACGCCCATCCGGCGACGGACAGGACGAGACCCCACACGGGGTCCGTCACGAGGAGCTGGCCGAGGATCACGAACAGGAAGACGACGCCGAGGACCCCCATCGGTCGGTCGAGCCGTCGTGCCAGGTCCTCGGAAACCCGGACCGGCTCGGGTGCGGGCGGCTCGGTCCTCGACGGTCCGAGGGTCGGCGCCGTCACGCGCGCTCCCACCCTCGAACGTCCTGCAGCGCCGATCCGTCGCCGTACGAGGAAGAGGGGAGCACGCTGATCGTTCCGTTCGTCTCCAGCACGACAGCCGCGATCGACGAGAGGTCGCCCGTGCCCTGCATCCGCACCGCCTGGTGCAGCTCGGACTCCGTCAGCCGATTCCGGCGCAACGCGTCGTGGTGCACGGTCCCGTGCGAGAAGAGCAGAACGGGCCGGGAGGTCAGCGCTGCGCGAGTGCGGGGCCACCGTGCGGAGACCGTCGCCATCACGAACTGCAGGCCCGCGAGGAGGATGAGGGCCGTGAAGCCCTCGGCCCACGACTCATCGGAGCTCAGCAGGATGGTCGCGAGCGTCGATCCGAGGGCCACCGTCACGACGAAGTCGAAGGCGTTGAGCTGGCTCAGGGTGCGTTTTCCCGAGACGCGCAGGACCACGATGAGCGCGCCGTAGGACGCGACCCCGACGAGGAGGATGCGAGCGATGTCGCCCCAGGAGTCGAACCACATGATGGAGCCTTTCGTCGTGTCTCCGCGCGACGTCCGTCGCAGTCGAGGCGGAAGAGTCGAGGCTAGCCCGAGAGCCGGTGTCTCGGCATCCGCTTGACGGCGGGGAGGCATCGCCCCGGGACGCGGATCGGCCCGCCGGGGCAGGTGCTCCGACGGGCCGATGATGATGTTCGACGATGCGCTACTCGCGGTCGCGGTTCGGTTCCTCTGTCGACTCGTCGGAGCCGGTGGTCGACTCGTCGGAGCCGGTGGTCGACTCGCTTCCGTCACCCCGACGCGTGCCGGCGGTGACGGGGACCGCCGTGCGGCGGCCGCGCTGCGCGGACTCGAGCTCCTCCGCCTCGGCGCCGCCGACCGCCTCGCCGCGAGCGACGAGACCGGCCACGTCCGAGAGCGGGATCTGCTTGAGGAAGAGCGACAGCAGGAACGCGAGCCCGATGAACGGTACGAGGTACCAGAACACCGGGGCGAGCGCGTCGGCATACGCGGTGACGATGCCCTCGCGCACGCTGTCCGGCAGGGAGGCGAGCGTCTGCGGATCGAGTGTCGACGTGGCGTCCGCCGCGGCCTCCGGGTCGGCGCCGGCGTCGGCGAAGACGGTCCGCAGGTTCTCGGTGAGCCGCGTCGTGAAGAGCGTGCCGAAGACGGCGACGCCGAGGCTCGCGCCCACCTCGCGGAAGTAGTTGTTCGTGCTCGTCGCGGTACCGATCTGCGACGACGGGACCGCGTTCTGCACCACGAGCACGACGACCTGCAGGATGAGGCCGAGACCGGCACCGAAGAAGAACAGGAACACGCAGATCAGCCAGACGGGCGTGTCGGCGGTGAGCGTGGTCATCGCGATCATCGCGGCGGCCGTGAGGAGCGTTCCGATGATCGGGAACAGCTTGTACTTCCCGGTCTTCGAGATCAGGATTCCGGACGTGATCGACGTGAGCATGAGTCCCGCCATCATCGGCAGCATGAGCAGCCCGGACTCGGCCGCAGAGGTCCCCGAGGACATCTGGAGGAAGGTCGGCACGAAGCCGATCGCCGCGAACATACCGAGGCCGAGCGTGAGGCCGATCGCGGTCGCGTTGACGAAGATCGGGTTGCGGAACAGTCCGAGCGGGATCACCGGGTCCTCGGCGCGCGCCTCGGTCATGATGAACGCGGCGACCGCGATCACGAAACCGACACCCCACGCCCACGTGGCGAGCGAGTCCCAGCCGTAGGCGCTGTCGCCGCCGAAGTCGGTGAAGAAGATGAGCGTCGTGGTGGCGATCGAGAGGAACACGATCCCGAGGATGTCGATCTTCTTCGTGGCCTTCTTCGCCGGCAGCTTGAGCGCGACGAACGCGATCGCGAAGGCCGCGATCCCCACCGGGATGTTGATGTAGAACGCCCACTGCCACGTGAGGTGGTCGACGAAGTAGCCGCCGAGGAGGGGCCCGCCCACGGCGGACAGCCCGAAGACGGCGCCGAGCGGCCCGAGGTACTTGCCCCGCTCGCTCGCCGGAACGATGTCGGCGATGATCGCCTGCGACAGGATGATGAGCCCGCCGCCGCCAAGTCCCTGCACCGCGCGGAACGCGACGAAGGACCAGAAGTCACCGGCGAACGCCGCGCCCACCGAGGCGATCGTGAAGATGGCGATCGCGATGAGGAACAGGTTCCGGCGCCCGAGCACGTCGCCGAACTTGCCGTAGATGGGCATCACGATGGTCGTCGCCAGGAGGTAGGCGGTCGTGATCCACACCTGGTGGTCCACCCCGCCGAGCTCGCCGACGATGGTCGGCATCGCGGTCGAGACGATCGTCTGGTCGAGACTCGACAGCAGCATTCCGGCGATGAGCGCGCCGAAGATGATCCAGATGCGCCGCTGCGTGAGGAGGAACGGCGAGGGGGCGCCGGTCGTCGTGGTCATGTCGTTGTCCGTTCTCGATGTGTCGTCGGGTGTCATGGGGGAGTCGCGGCGCACGTGTCACCCCGCCGTCACGGTGGTGCTGACGTGGCGGAGACGGGGTGGCGACGGTGCCGGAGAGGGTGGAGTCAGGTCAGGATGGCGCGAGCCGCGGCGATGCGGCGCGCGATGATCTCGCCGATGGGGTCGGTGTTGTCGGGGCCGAGGAACTCCATCGCACTCGGTCGGGCGAATGCCCCCGCGAGGTGCACGACGGCCGCGGCGCGCAGGTCGCCGGCCGGCAGACCCTCCCGCTTCTCGACGAGGGCGATGTCCATGGCCTCGTCGCGCATCGCGAGCTCCATCATCCGGGCGAGCAGGCGAGGTTCCGCCTTGAGGGCGGTGGCGACACCCCGAAGGCCGGTGGTGTCGACGTCGGATCGGATCCAGCGATCCTCCATGAGTCGGAGGAAGTCCTCGAACAGGGTGGGGGAGAGGGAGTCGGAGGAGGGGTCGCCGCCCGCGAGGAAGGCGTCGTCGAGTTCGTCGTCCGGTTCGCGGCTGGCGACCCCGACGACGGCGTCGTCCTTCGACGCGAAGTAGTTGAAGAACGTGCGTCGTGAGATGCCGACGGCGTCGCACAACTCCTCGACCGTGAAGCCGGAGAGGCCGCGCTCGGTGAAGAGGCGCCGCGCTTCCGCGACGAGCGCCCTCGTCGTCTTGGACTTGCGTCGCTCCCGCACGCCCATTGCACTATCTGCCATATGTGCATATTTGCACTAAGTTGCATCGAGTGCAAGTGGGTTGTGGAGGTGCGGAGCGGAACGGCCTCCGACGCAACGAGCCCCCTCGCCGCCGGAGCGGAGAGAGGGCTCGAATCATTGGAACGCGAGTCGTCAGGAGGAACGGCGACGCAGCGCCCACACGGCGAGGACCACACCCGCGAGACCGACGACGAGGCCGGCGACGCCGAGGCCGATCGCCGTGCCCACGGCGGGGTCGGCCGCGGCGTCCGTCGAGGCATCGGCGCTCGCCGCCTCGGTTCCGGAATCGTCGCTCGGCTCGGCGGCGCCGTGGCCGTGCGCGTCCTCCGATGCCGCGGTGAGGACGACGGCGGGGGCGGGGTGCTCCGGCTCGTCCTCGCCCGCGACGGTCTCCTCGTTCCACTCGGTGGATCCCACCTCGCAGGTCTGGAGAACGGGGAACTCGACGACGTCCCCGGCCTCACCCGCCGGCAGCGGCACGGAGAGCGTGAACGTGTCGCGGAGGCCGTCGGCGAGCGGTGTCTTCGCGGTGTAGACGACCTCGGCGGTGTAGTCGGGGTCCGTCTCCGACGCGACCTTCGTGACGTCCCAGTTCGGGTTCACCGTGGGGGTCACGGTGATGACGGACTCCGGGATGGTGATGCGGATCTCGGTCGTCGGCGAGCCGTCGCAGCCGTGGGGAACCGCGAAGGTGAGGTTGGCGTACGACCCGGCGGCCGTCGTGTCGGGGGTGACGCCGACGTGCGCGCTCGCGGCGAGCGGGGCCGCGAACACGAGCGCGAGCCCGGCGACGCCGCCGAGGGCGAGCGTGCGGCGGCGCGGGGAGCGGGTGGAGGGCGCGGTCGAAGTGGTGCGTGAGGTCATTGCTGTCGTCCTTCGGGGGTGTGCCGCCCGTCGGCTGGGGACGGGGCGGCGGATCGTCGATGTGACGCGGCGCGACGAGGGCGTCTGCGCCGCGGACACGCACACGGAGACCGGTGTCCGGCTCTCTCGAGCGGACGTCGGTCGATCTACGCGGCGGTGACGAACGCGGGCGGGCCGCGGTGGCGGAGTCCGCCGAGGAGCAGGGGGAGTCGTGAGGGCCGGAGGCCGCTTCCCTCCGGGCGGATCCGCGCCGAGCCGCGGGTGACGAGCACCGGAACCGGAACGATCGCGCGGATGACCGAGGAGACCACGCGCGCGAGAGCGGCGATCCCGAGCGAGGAGCTGTCCACGAGACGCAGCACCAGGATCGTGAGCGCGGCCGCACCGAGGTGCGCGAGGAGCATGGGTGCACCGTCGTGACCGTGACCAGCCGCATTCTGCACGAGAGTGAGCGTCGTCGACCCGGAGTGTGCCGCGTGTGCTCCGCCGGTTCCCGGCTGCGCCACGACGTGCGCTCCCGCGGGGCCGGCGAGTCCGAACGTGCAGTGGAACAGGGCCTGCGAAGCCACGACGGCGATCGAGACGCGGGGCCAGGAGAAGCGCCGACCGACGACGGCCGTACACCAGCCGACACTCACGATGAACGCGAGGACGAGCAGAGCGGGGGAGGGGAACAGTCCGCCACCGATGGCATGCGAGAACGCCGCGACGAACGTCGCGATTCCGGCTGCGACGGTGCCGCGGGCCAGGCGATCGGTGCGCGAGTGCATGGGTTCGGGGATCCTCCGGCGTCCACGCTACCTGTTTCGGGCCACCGTTCCGACGCGCCCCGGGGTGCTCGCCTTGCGTTCCGGGCGGGTGGCCCGCAGCATGGGAACCATGAGTGGGGGCGGAACGGACGAGGTCGAGGGTGGGACGGCGGGCGACTCCGCTCGATCGCGCGCCCCGCGGCGTCGGATGCGGCTCCTCCTCATCGCGATGGTGGTCGTCGTGGTCCTCGTGGGTGTCGTGGTCGCGGTGCGGCTCGCCACGCCGGAACCGGTCCCCGTCGCGCAGACCGCCACTCCCACCCCGACGCCGACCACGACCCCCACCCCGTCGCCCACACCGACGGGGCATGCGCTCGACGCCCGCGGCTACGACCTCACGGGGCTGCCGACGGTCGACGTGTTCGCGGTGATCCCGGCCCTCCCGGTCGACGACGATCCCGACGGCGGCACGACGGGCGAGGTCGCGACGCCGCTCCCCGCCGGCGCCCCCGTCTTCGCCGAGCCCGGGCAGGAGCCGGTCGGGTCCCTCCCGCGGGAGCTGCCGTACGAGGGGAGCGTCGTCCCGATCATCGAGCGCGAGGAGCACTGGGTGCGCGTGCTGCTCGTCGGTCGCTCCGGCCTGCCGTCACAGGGCACGACCGGGCAGCTCACGGGCTGGCTCCGCACGGCGGACGTCGAGATCACGCCGCTCGACTCCACCATCGAGGTGAGCATCTCCGCCGGCACGATCGACATCGTCACCCCCGAGGGACGGGAGCGGGTGCCCGGCGAGTTCGCGTGGGGCACGGAGGCGACCCCGACGCCGATCGGGCGCACGTTCGTCATGAGCGTGCGGACGGCGTCGTCGCTCGCGTACACCCGGGGCCACCCGATCGTGTACCTCGCCGTCCAGTCCCCGACCCTCGACGGCTTCGGCGGCATCGACGTCGCGATCACGGCGTTCCACTACCACGACACCCACGCCGGGGCGATCTCGAACGGCTGCCTGCGCGTCGGCACCGAGACGATCGATCGCCTCACCCAGCTGCCGGCCGGCACTTCCGTCCGCATCCTCCCCTGACCCCCTAGAAATCCCCTCTGTGCTCGAATTTCCACGCACAGAGGGGATTTTCAGCGGGGGAGTGTCGGTGGGGGGTTCGTAGACTCGTGCTCGCGCAGGCCGGTGCGCTCCGACCCCCCAGGAGCCGCGCATGTCCCCGCCGAAACCGATCCGCATCTCGCGGGTCGAATGGGTGTGCATGCGCAACGATCCCGTGCTCCCGAAGGCCGTCATCCGGCTCGTGACGGTGCGCGAGCGGCGAAGCGGTCGGGACGGGGATGGATGCGGAGACGAGGACGGGCCCGCCGTCGAGCGCTATCGCGTCGTGACGTGGGCGCCGGACTCGGCTGATCGTCTCCTCGTCGGGTACTACGCCACGCTCGCCGAGGCGAACGCCGCCGTCCGGTACGACATCCCCGACCCGGCCTCCGTCGTCACGGGCCACGCCGCCTTCGGCATGTACGGCCGCCAGCGCTGACCGGGGCCCCGACCGGCTCCACCGCACCCACTCAGCCCGCTCGCGCCATCCGCGCTGCCCCGTCCGGATCACCGAGCGCTACAGGAACAGCCGAGCGCCACACGAAAACGTGTGACGGTCGGCTGACGGTGGCGCGCTCGGCGCAGGGGAGGTCCAGCGCGCTCGTCGCGCTGGACAAGCGACCGCGTTCGGCGCGCGGGCCGGAGCGCCGTGTGACGAGCGCGGAGCGGCCGGTGTCAAGCGCCGGAGCGCGAGGCCTCCCAGGCGCTCCCGATCATCTCGTCGAGGGAGTGCCGCATGCGCCAGTCGAGGTCGCGCGCGGCGAGTTCCCCGCTCGCGACGATCCGCGCCGGGTCGCCGGGGCGACGGGGGCTGATCTCCGGATCGAATGGCGTGCCCGTCACCCGGGCGACGCCGTCCATGATCTGGCGGACGGAGACGCCGTCGCCGCTGCCGAGGTTGTAGACCGGCTCGATGTCCTCGTCGCCGGTCAGCCGCTCGGCCGCGCGCACGTGCGCCTCGGCGATGTCCGCCACGTGCACGTAGTCACGCACGCACGTGCCGTCGGGGGTCGGATAGTCGGTGCCGTTGATGCGCGGCACCCGGCCCTCCGCGAGCGCGGCAAAGACCAGTGGGAACAGGTTGTGCGGACTCGTGTCGCGGAGATCGGGCGAAGCCGACCCCACGACGTTGAAGTACCGCAGGCTCGTGTGGCGGAGTCCCGTCGCGCGGCCTTGATCGCGGAGCAGCCATTCCCCGATGAGCTTGGTCTCGCCGTACGGCGACTCGGGCCGCGTGGCCGTGGCCTCCGTCACGAGGTCGGTGTCGGGTGTGCCGTACACCGCGGCACTCGACGAGAACACGATGCGGGCCACACCGGCGCGCTCGGCCGCGGCGAGCAGGTTCGTCGTGGCCGTCACGTTCTGCTCGTAGGTGTGGATGGGCTTCTTCACCGATTCGCCGGCGTACTTGTATCCCGCGATGTGCACGACTCCCGCGAATCGGTACTCCGAGAACACGCGGTCGAGCAGCGGCACGTCGAGGAGAGTGCCCTCGACGAAGTCCTGGTCGTCGGAGATGAAGGAGCGGTGTCCGCTCGAGAGGTCGTCGAGCACGACGGTGGCGATGCCCGCCGCCGCGAACGCGCGGACGACGTGCGCCCCGATGTACCCGGCCCCGCCGGTGATCAACCACGTCATGATGTTCCCGTTCGTCTCGTCGTCTTCTGATCGTGCGGTCGTCCGTCGCCCACGCTAGCCGTCCCGCCGCGCACCGGGCGAGGGGGAGACGGTCGTGATCCCGGGTTCACCGAAACCGGCTGCGGCGAAGGCCTCGCGCACGGCGGCGGTCGCCTCGGCGACCCGCTCCCGTGGCAGCAGTCCGATGGCGGAACCGCCGAAGCCGCCCCCGGTGAGTCGTGCGCCCAGAGCACCGGCCGCACGCATCGCGGCGACGGCCGCGTCGATCTCGGGCACCGAGATCTCGAAGTCGTCGCGCATCGAGGCGTGCGAGGCGTCGAGCAGCTCGCCGACCGCCCGCGGCCCGGCGGAGCGGAGCGTCCTCACCGTCTCGAGCACGCGCTCGTCCTCGGTGATCACGTGCCGCGCGCGGCGGAAGGTCTCCTCGTCCAGTCGGCCGTCGGTGAACGCGGCCTGCAGGTCGTCGAGGTCGGCGTCGCGCAGTGCGGGCACACCGAGTGCCCTGGCCGCGCGTTCGCACGACTCTCGACGGCTCGCGTAGCCTCCGGTCGCGTGGTCATGCGAGACGCGGGTGTCCACCACGAGGACCTCGAGCCCTGCTTCCGCGAAACCGAGGCCCACGGGCACGGCCTCCTGCGTGCGGCAGTCGAGGAAGACGGCGGAGTCGGCCTCGCCGAAGAGGGAGGCCGTCTGGTCCATGATCCCTGTGGGGGCTCCGACGACGGTGTTCTCGGCGCGCTGGCCGGCCAGGACGAGCGACGCACGCTCGGCGCCGAGCGACCAGAGCTCGTCGAGGGCGACGGCGGTCGCGCACTCGATCGACGCGGACGACGAGAGCCCGGCGCCGACGGGGACGTCGGAGTGGAGCGCGAGCTCGAACCCGGTGAGGCGATCGCGACCGTGGTCCTCGCCGAGTGCCCAGACGATGCCGAACACGTAAGCGGCCCACGACGAGATGCGCGAACCGTCGAGTGCGTCGAGGCTCGTCTCCACGGGGTCGCCGCCCGCGGTCGAGACGACGACGACGCGGTCGTCGTCCCGCAGTCGTACGGCGACGACGGCGCGATAGTCGATCGCGAAGGGGAGGGCGAAGCCGTCGTTGTAATCGGTGTGCTCGCCGATGAGGTTGACGCGGCCGGGGGCCGACCAGACACCGTCGGGCTCGCCGCCGAACTGCGCGGTGAAGAGGCGGGTGGCCTCGTCGTCGGTCGTGGCGGTCATCGGACGGCCTCCTTCCAGGCGGCTGCCTGCGTCTCGGGGAGCACATCGCCGATGAAGGCGCCCATGGCGCTCTCCGAGCCGGCGAGGTACTTGAGTCGTTCCGGCGCCCGGCGGGGGGACGTGATCTGGAGCGTCAGCCGGATGTCGCGGTGGTGGTTCACGGGGGCCTGGTGCCAGGCTGCGATGTACGGGGTGGGGTCACCGTAGATCGCATCGATCCCCTGCAGGACGCGGGGGAGGAGCTCGGCGAGTTCCGCGCGTTCGGCCGAATCGGTCTCCGCGAGGTCCGCGACATGACGGTGCGGCATGACGTGCAGTTCGAGGGGCCAGCGCGCGGCGAAGGGCACGTAGGCGCTCCAGTGCTCACCGCGGACGATGACCCTCTCGGAAGCGAGCTCGAACGCGAGGATGTCCTCGAAGAGGCCCGGTCCGTGCTTCTCGACGGACGCGACGAGGCGCTGCGTGCGCGGCGTCACGTACGGGTAGGCGTAGATCTGACCGTGCGGGTGGCGCAGGGTGACCCCGATCGCCTCCCCGCGGTTCTCGAACGCGAAGACCTGCTCGACACCGGGCACCTCGGAGAGCGCCGCCGTGCGATCGGCCCAGGCCTCGACGACCGTGCGGAGGCGCTCAGGGGCCTGGCTCCCGAGCGATCCCTCGTGCTCGGGGCTGAAGCACACGACCTCGCAGCGGCCGACCGACGGCCGGCTGCTCCCGATGCCGGGTTCGGCGTCTCCGTGTGTGTCCACGTCGGTCACGGTTGCGGGTCCGAAGGAGGGGGATCGGTTCTCGAAGACGGCGACGTCGTACCGGTCGGGCACCTCGGACGGATTCGTGGCACTCGCCGGGGCGAGCGGGTCGAGGTCGGCCGGTGGGAGGAAGACGCGGTTCTGGCGGGCGGACGCGATCGAGATCCACTCCCCGGTGAGGGGGTCGTGGCGCATCGAGGCCGTGGCGGGGCGCGGATCCAGTGTTCGGGCGTCGCTCGCCCGCTCGGCAGTGAGGCTCGATCCGTGGTCGTCGTAGTAGAACAGGTCGCGGCCGTCGGCGAGAGTGTCGTCGTGGCGCACGACACCGTCCTGGAGGGCGACGGAGGGAAGCAGGGGCATGGTTTCATATTGACAAGCAAACGCAAGCAAAGCAAGGTTGGCCTATGTCGGATCCCGTCGAAACGCCCCTCCCTGCCGACATGCGTCGCGCCCGCATCCTCGAGATCGTGCGGGATCGCGGCTTCGTGCGGGTCTCCGACCTCGGCGGATCGTTCGGCGTCTCCGATGTGACGGTGCGCGGTGATCTCGACGCCCTCGCGGCGACGGGCTCCGTGCGCCGCGTGCACGGCGGTGCGGTCGCGGCCCTCGGACCGGTCGCGGAACCGTCGTTCGAGCAGGCCTCCGACGCCTTCGCTGGGGAGAAACGCGCGATCGGCCGAGCGGCTGCCGCCCTCGTCTCCTCCGGCCAGAGCATCTTCCTCGATGTCGGCACCACAGCGAACGCGGTCGCCGTGGCTCTGGCGGAACGCGACGACCTCACCGACGTCGTCGTCATGACGAACGGGCTCAACATCGCCCTCGCCCTCGAGGCGACGATCCCCCGCTTCACCGTGCTCGTGACGGGGGGAGCGCTCCGGCCCCTCCAGCACTCCCTCGTGAACCCCATGGCGCTCCGGCTGCTCGACGGCCTGCACGCCGACCTCGCGATCATCGGCTGCAACGGGGTCCACCCCGAGGCGGGCGTGACCAACGTCAACCTCCCGGAGGCCGAGGTGAAGCGGGCGATGGTGGAACGCGCGGGCCGCACCGTCGTGGTCGCGGACGGATCGAAGCTCGGCAACGTGCATCTCGGCCGGATCGCGCGGCTCGCGGAGGTGGACGTGCTCATCACGAGCGCGTCTGCACCGGCCGGAGCCCTCGACGAGTTCGCCGCCCTCGACCTGTCGGTCACGCAGGTCTGAGAGCGGCCCTGGCCGGGGAACCCCGGGGGTTGTAGCCTCCTTCCTGACGGCGCCGTCGACTCCGCCGCCGCCCGACGATCGGAGGACCACCATGTTCGCGACGACCCCGGCCTTCAGCGGTTTCTCGGTGGACGACATCCCCGCGGCAAGGGCCTTCTACGCCGATGTCCTCGGGCTCGACGTGCGCGAGGAGAACGGCATGCTCCTCCTCGGGATCCACGAGAGCCAGCCGATCCTCGTCTACCCGAAGGGCGAGGCGCACACTCCCGCATCGTTCACGATCCTGAACTTCCCCGTCGACAACGTCGAGGCGACCGTTCGGGAGCTCGCCGACCGCGGCGTGGAGTTCGAACGGTACGACGGCGTCGACGAGCTCGGCATCATGCGGGCGGACGGGCCCCTCATCGCGTGGTTCACCGATCCGGCCGGGAACATCCTGTCCGTGATCGAGAGCGGCGACGACGCCGGCCACTAGAGCGACCGGACGTTTCCGACGCGCTCAGCTGGCGTAGCGCTCGGCGAACGCCCGCAACACGCGGTGCGATGCGTCGACGTCGGCCCGAGCCACACGCTCGGCGACGGCCGCGGTCTCCGTCGGATCGAAGTACCCGTGGGTCGAATACGTCAGCACGCGCGCGACCATCGCCTCGACGGTGAGTTCCGGGTGGAACTGGGTCGCGTACCGGTTCCGACCGATGCGGAAGGCCTGCACCGGGCAGGCGTCGCCCGTCGCGAGCAGCACCGCGTCGGCGGGGAGGACGGCGACGGCCTCCTTGTGGCCGACGAAGGCGTCGAACACACGGGGGAGGGCGCCGAACACCGGGTCGTCCGCTCCCTCGTCCGTGAGCCTCACGGCGACCGCCCCCGAGCGTTCGCCGTATGTCCGATCGATCACGGCGCCCGCGTGCCGGCCGAGCGTGCCGATTCCGTAGCACGCGCCGAAGAAGGGAACGTCGTCGCGGGCGACGAGGTCGAGAAGGTCGTGGAGCTCGCGCTCCACCCGCACCTGCACGGCCGACTTCGTCGCCGGCGGGTCCGTGGAGGTGAAGGGGCTCCCGGCGAGGAACACGCCGGAGTAGTCGCCGAGGTCGAACCCGGCAGGCAGCGGCGCGACGTCGAGGCGGTGGTGGGCGAGGCCCGTGCGCGGCAGGCCCGTGAGCTCGACGAAGAGCTCGTACTCGTTCGCTGCGGTCGCGTCCTCGACTCGGGTCGTGAGGAGGAGGAACGGTCGCATCCGCCCAGATTAGTGCCGGAGCGGGGGCAGTGCCGGCGCGGTGCCCCCCGAACGCGCCGGCCGTCGTCGGTATCGCGTACGCCCCCGCGTTCTGGGTCGCGACACGGTGACCGCGCACCGCCACAATCGGACACAGGACGCACCACGCGCACGTCGAGCCGTTCCGGTCGACCTGCGCCGACCGAGGCCGGGGGGCCGCGGTCCGTGTGCGCGGACCACGCAGGACACCTCGTGGTCGTTCGACCGATCGGGGGAGAGTTCGATGGATGCAACGGGAGATCGGGTCGTGGGCGCGAACGCCGCACGACCGAGCCGCGGACGTGGCCGCGGGCTCGTAGCGGCTCTGGCCGTCGGGATCGGCGCGCTCGCGCTGCTCGTCATGCCGGCCGGCGGCGCCGCGGCGGCGTCACCGGACGAGTCCGGGGTCGAGGTGTCGGTGCGCATGACCGCCTCGTCGGACCAGCCGACGGCCGGCGACACGGTGGTCGTCGACCTGACGCTCACGAACACGGGGCCGTCCTCCGAACGTGTCCTCGTCGACGAGGTGGTCACCGGCGTCCTCGACGATGCCCGCATGGAGGTCGCGGCCGAGGCGTCGTCCTCGTCCGTCACCGTCATCCGACTCGGTCACGATCGACTGGCCCTGTCCGGGTATCTCGACCCCGGCCAGGTCGTCACGGTCGGCTACACCGTCGTGATCCGCCCCGACGCGGAACGGGGCGACGGAGTCCTGTCGCGCGTCGCGCTCGCGGCGGACGTGGCCCGCTCCTGCGCGGACGATGAGGCGACGGACACGGGCTCCGGGCTCGGCGACTGCACGGCGATCGTGCTCGCCGGAGCGCCCGTCGAATCCGCGGGGTCGACGTCCGCCGAGGACCGCGCCGCCGTATCAGCCGAGGAGTCGCTCGCCGCCTCTGCGCGATCGTCGTCCTCGTCGGATGCGAGCGGGGTCTCGGCTGCGGGGGATGACGGAGCCTCGGTCGATGCCGCCGTCGGACCGATCCCAACCGCCCTCGTGGTTCCTCTCTCCGTGGTGCTCGCCGCGCTGCTCGCCATCTCCGCACTCCTGGTGGTCGTGCACCGCGCTCGACGCCGGCGCTCGCGGCGGGTCCTCTCCGAACCGGTGGTCCTCCCGACGCGTCCTGTCTCCGACCGGTCGCGCCCGGTGGTTCCCGTTCAACCGGCGCGCGCCACCTCGGACCACGCTCTTCCGGTACGCGTGATCCGGCCGCTCCCGCCCGCGGTGCATTTCGACTCCCGACGCGAGCGCCGCCTGGCCGAGCGGCGCCTCGCAGAGCGGGGGCTCGCGCTCCCCGTTGCGTAAGCTTCCAGCATGCCGATCGCCCTCATCCGCCGCGCGCAGACCACTCTGCCGTGGGTGGGGTTCTCCGTCGCCACCACTTCCTCGCCCTGTTCCACTCCCGTCGCGGCAGCCACCCCGCAACTGGACGTCACCGGCGGCTGCGAGCGGCCGGCCCCCGCGGATGACGTTCACCGATGGCAGCCCTGACCGCCCGGCGACGGCGCGTCGTGAGCGTGGCGACCGCCGGCCTCCTCCTCGCCCTGCTGGGCTGCAGCTCGACGGACTCGCCCTCCGAGCGGGGTACCGTCATCGACCTCCTGCAGCAGGATTGGCGGCACGTGCCGGGAATCGTTGCGGACGGCGATCGTGTGCGGGTGACGGCGACGGCGCTGCGCATCGTCGAGCAGGACGGCGGGGGAGGCCAGCCGAACCCGCCGGTCAACCTGGCGGGAACGCATCTGGTGGCCGCGGGGGACTTCTCGCTCAGTGCGTCATTCACCGACGTGACGGCCGATGCGACCCTGGCCGTCTACGAGAGCCCGCCGGTGATCGCCGACGAGTTCCGGATCGAGCCGGCGGGTGTCCAGCTCACGCTCCGCGGCGACGACCTCCGGATCGCCGTCTTCGACGGCTCTCTCCAGCAGGACGTGACCGACCCGCAGCCGGCGCAGGACGAGCACGTCACGGTCCTCGACCCCGAGGCGGAGCTCTCCGTGCACCGTTCCGGCGACCGGCTCGAGATCTCGAGCGGTGGCGGGATGGTGTCCTCCCTGCCCCTCGGCGACGTCTTCGGTTCTGGCGAACTCTGGTTGGGGTTGTCGAGCGACGAGGGGTCCTTCACCGTCGGTTCGCTCACGGCCGCTGCGCCGGGTGGCTCGTCCCTCGCCACCGCCGGTCCCGCCGCGGCCGACGCGGAGCGATCCGCGGACGGTCTGCAGGCTCGTGCAGCCCGCTCTCGCCCGGACTTCCTGATCGGCGCGGCAGTGGCACTCGGTCCGCTCGCCTCGGACGCGGACTACGCGAACAACGTCGTGGGCGACTTCGGTGCTCTCACACCGGAGAACGCGATGAAGCCGCAGGCGCTCTCTCCTCGGCAGGGTGAATACACCTTCGAGGAGGCCGACGCCCTCCTCGATGTCGCGGAGAGCAAGGGAATGGCCGTGCACGGCCACACCATCGCGTTCACCGAGGCGATGCCCCGCTGGATGAGGGAACTCCCGACCGGCTCCGAGCAGGAGCGCCAGGCCAGCGCCGAGGTTCTGCTCGACTACGTGAGCACCGTCGTCACGCACTTCAGGGGTCGGCTCGATTCGCTCGACGTCGTGAACGAACCGTTCGACGTCGACCAGGGGACCCATCTGCAGGAGAACATCTGGCACCGGGTCTTCGGGCCGACGTACCCGGTGATCGTCTCGCAAGCGGTTCACGACGCGGACCCGGACGTCAGGCAGTTCATCAACGAGAACGGCGCCGACGTGCCGGGTCCCCGCCAGGACGCCCTGGTCCAGCTCGCTCTCGACACGAACGAGCAGGGTGGGCACATCGACGGCGTGGGCCTTCAGTCTCATGTCTACGACCTCGACACCGATGCCCTCTCCGCCGATGATCTCGCGACCACGTTCGACAACGTCGAGGATGCCGGGCTGATCGTTCGGATCTCCGAGAACGACGTCACGGACAGCGAGGGTCAGGACGCCCAGGCGCAGCAGTACGCCACGGTCCTCGCGGCCTGCCTCCGCTCGGAAACCTGTGTCTCGTACACGACGTGGGGAGTGGACGATCGGTTCGACTGGTGGATCGACGACGACGGCGGCCTGCAGCAGGGCCACGACTTCCTGTTCGACGACGGAGAGCCGACGCCAGCATACGACGCGGTGAGGAAGGTGCTCGCGGACTGATCGTCGAGTATCTGTGGAGCTCCCAGCGCGAGCGTCGGGTCGCCGAGCGGCGGCTGGCCGAGCGAGGGCTCGCACTCCCCGTCGCGTAGGCTCGGAGCATGCCGATCGCCCTCATCCGCCATGGTCAGACCGACTGGAACGCCGCTCTCCGCATTCAGGGATCGACGGACATTCCGCTCAACGACATCGGACGGGAGCAGGCCGGGGGCATCGTCCACCGACTCGACGCCTCGCGCTGGGACATCGTGGTCAGTTCTCCGCTCTCGCGGGCTCGCGAGACCGCCGAGATCCTCGCCGCGGGCCTCGGGCTCGAGCTCGGACCGGCGATCCCCGAGCTCGTCGAACGCGGGTACGGCGAGGCCGAGGGGGCGACGGCCGAGGTCATCCGAGAGAACTGGCCGGATCGTCAGTACCCCGGGATGGAGAGCGAGGCCGACGTCCAGGCCCGCGGTGCCGCGGCGATCGCGGCGATCGAGGAGCGCTTCCCCGGACGGAATGTGCTGGCCGTCAGCCACGGGACCCTCATCCGCCTCGCGGTGGGGTTCGTCACCGGGACGGTCGTCGCGTCATTGCCCAACACCGCGATCGTCGAGATCGACCGCGAGGGCGAGCGCTGGGTCCTCGTGGACGCCGAAGTCACGGTCGACGGCGTCGAGGCCGCCGTCCGGATCGGGCATCCCGCTCCCAGCGCTCGCTGACGGCGGGCCGACGTCGCGTGGGCGACGCCGTGCGCGCGTGGCGAGGGCGGCCCGCGCATGGAGGACAATAGGCCGGTGCCGACTCGTCATTCCCCCCGCACCATCACGTTCCTGATCCTCATCGGGCTCGTCGCCGGTTTCATGTCGGGCCTCTTCGGTGTGGGCGGCGGAATCATCATCGTGCCCGCGCTCGTGATCCTCGCCGGTTTCGAGCAGCGATTGGCGGCCGGAACCTCTCTCGCCGCGATCCTCCCCACCGCCATCGTCGGCGTCGTGACCTATGCGATCCAGGGCCACGTCGACGTCGTCGTGGCGCTCATCCTGGCCGCGGGTGCCGTCGTCGGGGCACAGATCGGCTCGTTCCTCCTGAGCAGGCTCCCGAAGGCCGTGCTCCAGTGGGGCTTCATCGCGTTCCTACTCGTCGTCGTGGTCCAGCTCTTCCTCGTCGTGCCCTCGCGCGACGAGGGTGTCGAGCTCTCGGTCGGCGTCGTCGTCGGCCTCGTAGCCCTCGGCCTCGTGACGGGTGTGCTCTCGGGGCTGCTCGGCATCGGCGGGGGCGTCGTGGTCGTCCCCATGCTCATCCTGCTGTTCGGCTCGAGCGACCTCGTCGCGAAGGGCTCGTCGCTGCTCATGATGATCCCGACGGCGCTCTCCGGCACCATCGCCAACACGCGCCGGAGGAACGTCGACCTGATGGCGGCGGCGATCGTGGGTGTCGCCGCCTGCACGACGACGACGGTCGGAGCCCTCGTGGCCGCCGCCCTCGCGCCCGACGTGGCGAACGTGCTGTTCGCCGTCTTCCTCGTGCTCATCGCCGCTCGGATGATCTCCGACATGATCCGCGCGCGACGGGCTCGCGGCCGGGAAGGGCTCGAGGGCTGAGGGGAGCGGCACGGCCTCTGGCCGTGGCGGGGGTGGCTGTAGTCTGAGGGTGTGTCTGTGAACCCCGCGATCCAGGGCAGGGAGTTCCCGCCCGTCGCCCCTTACCTCGTCGGTCGTGAGAAGGTGCGCGAGTTCGCTCGCGCCGTCCTCGCGACCTCGCCCCTCCACTCGGACCCGGAGGCCGCTCGCGCCGCCGGGTACGCCGACGTCGTCGCTCCGCCAACGTTCGCCGTCGTCATCCAGGAGGCGACGCTCGCCCAGCTGCTCGCCGAGCCGGACACCGGCATCGACTTCACCCGTGTCGTGCACGGCGACCAGCGCTTCACCTTCGGCCGCCCGATCGTCGCCGGCGACGAGCTGACAGCCACGCTGCGCGTCGCGAGCGTCAAGTCGCTCGGCGCCCACTCGATGGTCACGGCCGAGACGACCGTGACGGACCCGGACGGCGCTCACGTCGTGACCGCCATCTCCACCCTCGTCGTCAGGGGAGACGAATGACGCAGCAGCAGGCCGGCCTCGACATCGAGACCCTCCAGACGGGCGACGTGGTCGTCGAGCGCGAGTACGCGCTCACCCGTGACACCCTCGTCCGCTATGCCGGGGCGTCGGGCGACTTCAACCCGATCCACTACCGCGACGACGTCGCCGCGAGCGTCGGCCTCCCCGGCGTGCTCGCGCACGGGATGCTCACGATGGGACTCGCGGTGCAGCCCGTCGTCGACGTCGTCGGAGACCCCGGTCGGGTCACCGACTACCAGGTGCGCTTCACGCGTCCCGTCGTCGTGGATCCGCAGGACGGCGTGACCGTCTCGGTCTCGGCCAAGGTCGGCGCGCTCCTCCCCGAGGAATTGGCCGTCCGACTCGACCTCACGGTCACGGCTGGCGGCACGACCGTGCTCGGCAAGGCACAGGTCCGCGTCTACATCGGATGACCGCACCCGTCCCCTTCTCCACGCTCACCACGTTCCGCGTCGGCGGCGAGCCCGCGGAGTTCGTCGCGGCATCGACCCGTGAGGAGCTGCTCGACGCCGTCGTCGACGGCTGGCGCCGGTTCGACGAGTGGATGGTCGTGGGCGGGGGCTCGAACTTGCTCGTCGGTTCCGATGGATTCCCGGGCATCGCGATCGCGGTGCGCACCCGGGGGATCGACATCGTTCCGGCGGATGGACTGCCCGCGGGGACGGTACGCCTCCGCGTCCAGGCCGGGGAGTCCTGGGACGAGGTCGTCGCCGCCGCCGTGGACGCAGGGCTCGGCGGGATCGAGGCCCTCTCCGGCATCCCCGGTTCGACCGGTGCCTCGCCCATCCAGAACATCGGCGCGTACGGCGCCGAGGTGGGCGACGTGCTCGCCTCCGTCGAGCTGCTCGATCGCGAGACCGGGGAACTCGTCCACGTCCCCGCCTCCGGGCTCGGACTCGGCTACCGCACATCGGTGCTGAAGCGCCACGGCGGTGCCCCGGCCGAGCGCGAGGGCGTCGTCGTGTCCGTCGATCTCGACCTCACCCGATCCGTCGACGGCCTCGGTGGTCCCATCGCCTACCCGCAGCTCGCGGGGGCGCTCGGCGTGCAGCTCGGCGAGCGGGTGCCGCTGCGCTCCGTGCGCGACGCCGTGCTCGCGCTCCGTTCCTCGAAGGGCATGGTGCTCGACGCGGATGACCCCGACACGTGGAGCGCCGGCTCGTTCTTCACCAATCCCATCGTCCCCGAACGATTGGCCACGACGCTGCCGGCCGACGCGCCGCGGTGGCCCGTCGGCGACGTCGAGGAACCCGCAACGGTGCTGCCTCTCGACGGCTCGAAGGGGTTCGACCTCCCCCCTCGGCCGCGCGTGGAGGAGGAGCGTCTCGTGAAACTCAGCGCGGCCTGGCTCATCGAGAACGCCGGTGTGCACAAGGGGTTCGCGTTGCCGGGATCCCGGGCCGGCATCTCGACGAAGCACACGCTCGCCCTCACGAACCGCGGCAACGCGACGGGTGAGGACATCGCCGCTCTGGCGCGGTTCGTCAGCGCTCGTGTCCACGCCGAGTTCGGTGTGATGCTCCGGCCGGAACCGGTGGTCGTCGACCTCGAGATCTGACGCGGACGGGGGGCATTCGACCGCCGTCCGAACGGAATCCGCTCGGATAGGCTCGTCCTCGTCACGACCGAGGAGGATCACACGATGTCGCAGCCCCCGCCCTGGCCACCGCAGCCGCCTCGGGCGCCGGGGAACCAGCCTCCTCAGGAGCCGAGCGCTCCGCGCATCCCGCCGCCGCCCCCGGCACGCGAACCCGAGCAGGTCGAGCCGCGGCTCCGTCCGGACTCCGTCGAATCCGAGCAGGCCGTGACGACGCCGGAGCACGTTTCGGGCTCGACCGACCCGGACGCTCCGGACGCTCCGGAGGCCCCGTGGATCCCCGAGAGGCCGGCCGCCCCCGAGGTTCCGACCCCACCCGCCGGCGCTGAGGCCGACGTCTACGTTCCCGACCGGCCGGAGGCACCTCCCGCGTCGCTCCCGGACCCGGAGCTCCGTCGATCGACGGAGGCAGCTCCCGACGACGCCTCCGCCGCGTCCGCCGCGTCCGCCGCGTCCGCCGACTCCACCGCGTCCGCCGACGAGGCCTCGCAGTCGTCCGGCTTCGGTCCGGGGCAGTACCCCGTGCAGGGGCAGGTCGGTCCGCAGGACGACCGGACGCAGCAGCCCGGTCCGCAGGACGACCGAACGCAGCAGTACGGTCAGTCCGGTCAGGCGCAGCAGTACGGTCAGTCCGGTCAGACGCGGCAGTACGACCAGACGCAGCAGCCCGGTCAGCCCGGTCAGACGCAGCAGTACGGCCGACCGGCCCCGAACGTGATCCCGAACCCGTACGTGCAGCCGAACGCGCCCCACGGGCAGCAGAACATGGGCGGCTCGACTCCTCAGCCCCCGTACTCGACGCCTCAGCCCCCGTACTCGACGCCTCAGCCCCCGTACTCGACGCCGCAGCCGCCGTACTCGACGCCGCAGCCCCCGAGTGCCTCTGGCCAGAGCGTCGGCTACCCGGGGAGTCAGCAGCCCGGTTATGGCACCCCTCCGATGCAGCCTCCCCCTGGCGACCAGGGCGGCGGATACGGCGGAGGGTACGGTGGGCAACCCCCGCAGCCGCCGAGGAAGAAGGGACTCCCCGGCTGGGGATGGGCTCTCATCGGTGTCGGTGCCCTGGCACTCGTCGCGATCATCGTCGTGATCGCGCTCGTCGTCTCGGCCTCCATGGCCCCGGTGACGTCGACCGGCGAGGGAGGGGGCGGAGAATCGGAGTCCCCGAGTGCGTCAGAGACCCCGAGTGCGTCGGAGACCCCGACGCCCACCCCGACCGGTGCAGCGGACGATGGCGTCGTCGCGCTCGACGAGTACGGCGTATTCGACGTTGATCCGGACTTCATCGTGGACCTGCCGGGCGGTTGGGTACAGACCGTCACGGACGACGACGGACAGGACGTCTGGGAAGCGAGCGCCCTCCCGTGCTCCTTCGACACGATCGTCGACTCGCTGGACGCCGGCGACACCGACGAGGAGGGTGGAGACGAGACCGTGACCCTCGAGGCCGTGGAACGCGATGCCGAGGCGATCGCGGACGACTACACCGAGGCGGACATCGTCGAGACCGGGGGGACCGTCACGGTCCTCGCCGAGGACGGCACGGAGATCGAGTTCATGACCAGCCAGGTCGATTTCGTCGCCGACGACGGCACGGAGGCGTACTTCCTCATCGGGACACGGGTGTTCGTGGAGTCGGGTACGTACCTGTCGTTCGCGCTCTCGTGCGAGACGACGCAGGACCCGTCGCTCTTCGAGGCCGCCGTCGACAGGGTGAGCATCGCCACCACCTGATCACCCATACGCGAAAGTGCGGACTTTCGTCGCTCGTCCGACTGGACGAGCGACGAAAGTCCGCACTTTCGCGTGGTGATCAGGCGTGAGCGGTGCTCGCGTCAGCCGAAGAGTCGCGCGAGGCGGCGTGCGCCCTCCACGAGCTGGTCGTCGCCGAGGGCGTAGCTGAAGCGCAGGTAGCCCGACGGACCGAACGCCTCCCCGGGTACCGCCGCGACCTCGGCCGCATCGAGGATGTAGTCCGCGAGTTCGAGCGAGGTGTCGATCCTGCGACCACCCCACTCCCGCCCGAGCAGAGCCGAGACGTCCGGGTAGACGTAGAAGGCGCCGTCGGGAGTGGGCGTGCGGAAGCCCTCGATCTTCGAGAACTCCTCGAGGATGAGGTGCCGGCGACGGTCGAAGGCCTTCCGCATCTCCTCGGCGGCGTCCTGTGGCCCGGTGAGGGCGGCGATGGCGGCACGCTGGGCGATGTTGTTGACGTTGCCGGACAGGTGCGACTGCAGGTTCGCGAGCGCCTTGACGGCGTCGGCCGGGCCGACGGTCCAGCCCACGCGCCATCCCGTCATCGCATAGGTCTTCGCGACGCCGTTGACGAGCAGGGTCTGCTTCGCGAGCTCGGGGACGGCCTCGAGGATCGACACCGCGCGCTCGCCGTAGGTCAGGTTCTGGTAGATCTCATCGCTGATGATCCAGATGCCGTGCTCGAGAGCCCATTCCCCGATGGCACGGGTCTGCTCGGGCGAGTAGACGGCGCCCGTGGGGTTCGACGGCGAGACGAAGAGGAGCACCTTCGTGCGGTCGGTGCGCGCGGCCTCGAGCTGCTCGACGGTGACGAGGTAGCCGGCGTCGGTGTCGGCGAATACCGGGACGGTGACGCCGTCGGCGAGGGCGATCGCCTCAGGGTACGTGGTCCAGTACGGCGAGGGCACGATGACCTCGTCGCCCGGGTCGAGCAGCACCTGGAAGGACTCGTAGACCGACTGCTTCCCGCCGTTGGTCACGATCACCTGCGACGGCTCGATGGCGAGGCCGGAGTCCCGCAGGGTCTTCGCCGCGATCGCCTCACGGAGGGCGGGCAGGCCGGCCGCCGGGGTGTAGCGGTGCGTCTTCGGATCGCGGACGGCGACGAGCGCCGCCTCGACGATGTGCTCGGGCGTCGGGAAGTCGGGTTCGCCGGCGGCGTAGCTGATGACGGGTCGCCCGTCCGCCTGGAGGGATTTCGCCTTCGAATCGACCTTGAGGGTCGCGGATTCGGCGATGGCTGAGATCTTGGTGGAGAGTCGCGAGGTCACCCGTCCACCGTAGCCCTCCTGCCCCTGCGGCGACCTCCCGGTTGCGCGATCGGACTGCGCTCGTGGCAGAGGATCGAGGAGAGGCTGCGGTGACCCCCGAATGGGGCCCGCCCGGAAACGGGTATCGACGCCGCGGAACTTCACCGTGAGACTGATCACACGCTCCGACGCACTCGGGGTACCTCCGACGCACACGGAGGTCACGCGACACGACCTGGGGGGCCAGGAAATGACGACCTACGACGTCGGCAGTCGACCGCTCGGCGAGCCCACGGCCCTCGACGGACACGAGCTGGCCGCGGCCCGCCGCGACTCGGCCCCCATCCGCGGCATCCTCTTCGGCCTCGCCATCGTCGTCCCGATTTGGGTCGGCGCCGGTTTCGGCGTCGCCGCACTCCTCTCCCTCTGATCCGATTCACCCTCTGGCTCTGATCCGATTCACCCTCTGGCTCTGATCCGTCTCGCCCCCTGACCGGCGACCGGAGGGGGAACGTCGTGTGAACACCGGCCTTTTCGGGGACCTCCACCTGTCATTCGTGGCGCGGCACGCGCAAGCTGGACGCAGTAGGTTCGTCGTCGGAGGGAGTTTCCATGGTCGCCATCGGTCGCGATGATCGTCACGATCTCGTCGAACGCGCCTCGGAGTCGTCCCCGATCGCCGGTGTCGTGCACGGACTCATCCTCGCCGTGCCGCTCTGGACGCTCGTCGCGAGCGTCATCGTCGCGGTCTCGACGCACTGACCTCCCGCGCGTCGCCACCCCGATCGAGGGGCGACGAGACCGAGCGGTGGGCGTCCGGCTTTACCGGGTGCCGGGCGTCGTCTACACTGGTGCAGGTGGTGAAATCCACCAAGCTTTTCTGCGCCCATTTTTGTGGGTGGGTCGATCCGGGTCTCGTATGCGGTTCGATCACGGAGGAGTGTCGTGGATTTCGTCGCTGATGCTCCGGTCCTCCCGGAGCGGATCTCGAGCGATCGGGATCGAAGGGCGGTGGCTCAATTGGTAGAGCAGCGGTCTCCAAAACCGCAGGTTGCAGGTTCAAGTCCTGTCCGCCCTGCGCGTCG
The DNA here is from genome assembly GCF_003990045.1 of Labedella endophytica. Taxonomy (GTDB): domain Bacteria; phylum Actinomycetota; class Actinomycetes; order Actinomycetales; family Microbacteriaceae; genus Labedella; species Labedella endophytica. Next base: position 504,027 of record NZ_RZGZ01000001.1, read on the forward strand.
GCCCGATGGTGTCGACACGGGAAAGGTGTAACGAGGTGGCCCGAAAAGTTATCGACGAGCCGAGCGAGGAAGTCGTCGCGAACGCGAAGAAGGACCGCGCGGCGCGACGTGGACCCCTCGCCGGGCTCATCGTGTTCCTCAAGCAGGTGGTGGGCGAACTCAAGAAGGTCGTCACGCCTACTCGCAAAGAACTGTTCAGCTACACGGGTGTCGTCCTCGTCTTCGTGGTGATCATGATGGCGATCGTCTACGGCCTCGACCAGCTGTTCAGCTTCATCGTGATCTTCGTCTTCGGAACCCCGGCCGGCGGTTAGCGCCGCTCGACCGGCGGGCGAGATCTCACCCGCCCTCCTCGTGACCGACATTCACGACGACCACGCAAGACTGCTCGGATGACGCGTGCGCATCGCACACCGTCCGAAACGAAATCGAAGGAAGAGAATCCACGTGCCTGACAGAAACCGCGACGACATCGACCTCTCGGCTGCCGCCGAGCAGTCGAGCGAGGTCGAAGAAGCACAGGAGGGTGGAACCCTCTCGGAGGCCGTTCACTCCGTCGACGCGGCGGAGCACGAGGCGATCCACATCGAGTCCGACGATGACGATGACGACGAGTCGGCCGCCGACCTGAACGACATCGACGCTATCGCCGAGGTGCCCGACCCCGAGGCAGACGCGATCGTCGAGGACGCTCTCGAGATCGATGAGACCGCCGAGGTCGAAGCCGCCGCCGAGGCGATCGAGGACGAGGAAGAGGTCGAGGAAGCCGATGAGGCGGCCGAGTCCTCCGAGTTCGACGACTCTCCCTACACGGGCGAGCCGCCCGCCGGTTCCGACGACGACGAGACGCCCGCCGTCGACACCGAGGTCGCCGACGTGACCGCAGCCGTCGACGACATCATCGAGGCGGAGACCGAGGGCGGCGTCGACGTCGAGCGTCCGGACGACACCGAGGCATCCGACGCCGAGGCGCCTGCCGCCGAGGACGCCGAGCTGGTCGAGGTCGACCCGTACGACGCGTTCCGTGCCGAGCTCCGCACGCTCCCGGGCAAGTGGTACGTCATTCACTCCTACGCCGGATTCGAGCGTCGAGTGAAGGCCAACATCGAGCAGCGCAAGGGTTCGCTCGAGGTCGAGGAGTACATCTACCAGGTCGAGGTCCCCGTGGAGGACGTCGTCGAGATCAAGAACGGTCAGCGCAAGATGGTCACGCGCGTCCGGATCCCCGGCTACGTGCTCGTCCGCATGGACCTCAACGAGGACTCCTGGTCGGTCGTCCGCCACACCCCGGGTGTCACGGGCTTCGTCGGCAACGCGCACAACCCCACCCCGCTGCGCTTCGAGGAGTCCTTCAACATGTTGAAGAGCCTCGTCGAGATCGCGGAGCCGGCACCGACGAAGGGCGGCGGCCAGAAGGGCTCGTCCACGACGTCGCGCTCCATCCCCGCCGAGGTCGACTTCGAGATCGGCGAGACGATCACCATCAAGGAAGGCTCGTTCGCCGGGCTTCCCGGGTCGATCAGCGAGATCAAGCCGGAGAGCGGCAAGCTCACCGTCCTCGTCTCCCTGTTCGAGCGCGAGACCCCCGTCGAGCTCAGCTTCGACCAGGTCTCGAAGCTCTAACCCCGCAGCGCTTATCCCCATAGCCACCGCCGCCCTCGAGGCGTGCGGGAGAGCGTCCATCATCCGATGGCGTTCGAACTCATAAAGAAGGAAGAGACATGGCACCGAAGAAGAAGGTCACAGGTCTGATTAAGCTTCAGATCAAGGCCGGCGCCGCCAACCCCGCTCCGCCTATCGGACCGGCTCTCGGTCAGCACGGCGTGAACATCATGGAGTTCTGCAAGGCGTACAACGCTGCGACGGAAGCCCAGCGCGGAAACGTCATCCCGGTCGAGATCACCGTGTACGAGGACCGCTCGTTCACGTTCATCCTCAAGACCCCGCCGGCCGCCGAACTCATCAAGAAGGCCGCTGGAGTCGCCAAGGGCTCCTCGACCCCGCACACCGTCAAGGTCGCGAAGCTCACGCAGGCTCAGGTCCGCGAGATCGCCGAGGCCAAGCAGCCCGACCTCAACGCGAACGACATCGACGCCGCGGCGAAGATCATCGCCGGTACCGCCCGTTCCATGGGCATCACCGTCGAGGCCTGACGCTCACCAGCACCCATCGCTCGTTCCGCTGGTTCGAGCACCGAATTCGTGGCAGCGCCGGCCAGGCGCAGATGACCACATTCTCACAGGAGAAAAAAATGGCACAGAAGTCAAAGGCCTACCGGGCCGCGGCCGACAAGCTCGAAGAGGGCAAGTTCTACTCCACCTCCGAGGCTGTCGAGCTCGCTCAGCAGACCGGTTCGGCCAAGTTCAACAGCACCGTCGAGGTCGCCCTCAAGCTCGGCGTCGACCCCCGCAAGGCGGACCAGATGGTCCGTGGCACCGTCATCCTGCCGCACGGCACGGGCAAGACGGCGCGCGTCATCGTGTTCGCGACGGGACCGGCCGCTGACGCCGCGATCGCCGCGGGCGCCGACGAGGTCGGCGGCGACGAGCTCATCGAGAAGGTCGCGGGCGGCTACACGTCGTTCGACTCCGCCGTCTCGACGCCGGAGCTCATGGGCAAGGTCGGCCGTCTCGGAAAGGTCCTGGGCCCGCGTGGCCTCATGCCCAACCCGAAGACCGGCACCGTGACCCCGGACGTCGCGAAGGCCGTCACCGAGATCAAGGGCGGAAAGATCGAGTTCCGCGTCGACAAGCACGCCAACGTGCACTTCGTCGTGGGCAAGGCTCAGTTCACGAAGGAGCAGCTCGAGGAGAACCTCGCCGCCGCTCTGGACGAGGTCGTCCGTCTCAAGCCGTCGAGCTCCAAGGGACGCTACATCCAGAAGGGCGCCGTCTCGACGACCTTCGGACCGGGCATCCCGCTCGACGTCAACGTGTTCTGATCCGCACGTAGCCGTACCTGATCCACGCGAAGGGCCCCGCCATACGGCGGGGCCCTTCGTCGTCGAGGAGCCACGGGTGGACGTCACGATGCCGGCGGACATGACGCGCGTGGGATGCGTCACGCCTCCCGCGTGCGATTCAGACGCGGACCGCGGCGACGTCCGGCGCACGGGTACCCGCGAGTACGTCGAGGGGGATCTCGAAGGAGGTCGACAGCACCTCGAGCTCGGTCCACGTGAACGGGACGAGGCCGGCGATGCGTTCGTACGCCGCCGTGCGCCCGAGTGAGAGGCCGGCCTCCTGGAGTGCGAGGACGGCGTCGCGTCGCGGGATGCTGCGGCGAGCGAGTTCGGCACGCACGGCCCCCGCTGCGATGTGGAATTCGGGGACCCGGGCGGCATTCATTGCGCCATCGTATGCGGCCCCGCCGGGCGGGCATCCGCACTGTCCACAGTCATCCACAGTCCCTGGCTTCGATCGCCCGGACGCCGTCCGTCCCTCTTTAGACTCGGGATCGCCACAGGACGACTACCCGAGGAGGCCCGATGGCGATCATGGGATACGCGCGCGCAGTGGGACGGGGGGACGCCCTCGAGAAGCAGATCGCCGCCCTCGAAGCGGCGGGAATCGACGACCTGTTCGTCGACAAGCTCGGCGCCGGTCGCGAGGGATTCCCCGCCCTCACGGAGTGTCTGACGTCTCTCGACGCCGGCGATGTGCTGACGGTCACGGACATCGAGAGTCTGCCGAGGGGTGTACCCGCGCTCGTCGGCGTCATACGTCAGGTGCGGGCGCGTGGGGCCCATTTCCGCGAGCTCTCCGGGCGGTACGACACCACCACGGCGCGAGGCGCGGCGTTCTTCCAGTGGATCGACGCGCTCGAGCAGCGGCTCGAGTAGGCATCGTCTTGTCGATGTCGATGTCGTTGTCGGTGTCGGTGAGCGGGCAGCGATGACGGGCGCGCATCGGATTGTCCCTCCAGCGGGGGACGGCCGCTGAAGCTGAGGTTCACTCGGGTAGACGTGGATTATCACCCGTGATCCAGCCCTGTTTCGCACGTCTTCGGGCCTCTTCGGGGATTCTCATCCGCCGCGTCCGTCGTGTCCCCGAGAACAGGGGGGACCACGCTTTGGACCATTAACCCAGGGAAGCTGAAGACGATTCCCAGCCCCTCGCGATGGTTGACCCTGAATCGCCTCCCGAGCGCCGCCTGTGCGCCCGGACGGAGGTGGAGCTGCACGGGGATCGAGAGGACCACCATGGGCATCACGGGGAAGCCGACACACGGATCGACACGCGGACGAGTGTCCGCGTGGGCGGGAGCCCGACGCGGGCGCACAGACCACCGGCAGCGCACAGGGGCGTCGACCCCACTCGCCGGGGCGATGCTCGGAGGTGAACGGGGCCGCGCGACCGCGCTCGGTCTCGTGCTCCTCCTGCTCGCAGCGATCCTGACGAGCTTCACCGTTCTCGCCCAGACGAGCCCGGCCGTCGCCGCTCCCGGTACCCCCGGGGTACCCGGCGACCCGATCGTGCTCTACACCGAGGACTTCGAGAACCGCGCCGCGAACTCGAACACCCGGCTCGTGGACTACACCTCCGACACAGGGATGTCCTACTCGGGGAGTACCTTCTGGACGACCCGTGCGAACTGCAACGGGTTCATCATCAACCGCCTGAGCCCTCGGGTCGCGGGAGACTGCAACGGTCCTGCAGGGACGGGGACGAACGCCGGCGGGGCTGCGAACTACAACCACCTGACCGCCGTTCCTTACGCCCTGGGCCAGCTGCGCGGCGCGGCGAACCCGTCGGCCAATGCGGCGGCCAGCTCGTACACCGCGGGATCGGGAACCGATAACGAGGTCCAGTTCCGGACCGACAGCGCTCTCACCCTGCCCACGGCGAACCGGTTCATCACCTTCTCTGTGGACGCCGGTGCCATGAACTGCTTCTCGACACATCCCGAGCTGCGTTTCTACCTCGTGAACGACGCGGGGCAGGAGATCCCCGTCTCGGACAGCGCGATCGATCCGTGTACCGATCCCCGGACGAGCGTTTTCAACGGCCTCAGGCGAGACGGAACGACCGTGGCGGTGAGCGCGGGCACGTTCGCCGCGGACTCCTCCGTGCTCCTCCAGGGCAGCTCGCTCGGAATCGTGATGCGGAACGAGAACGGCTTCGGTAACGGCAACGACGGCGCGTACGACAACATCCAGGTCCTCGACGTGACCCCGCAGCTCGACAAGTCCTTCTCCCCCCGGTCGGTCCCCCTCGGAGGCGTGTCGACTCTGACCTTCACGGTGACGAACACATCGGAACTCGCCGCCAAGCCCGGTTGGAGCGGCACGGACGTCCTCGAGTCCGGACTCGTCGTCGCGGACCCGGCGAACACGTCGACGACGTGTGCCAACGGCGCGGTCGCCACGAGCGCCGGCAGCGACACCATCGACCTCTCCGGCGATCTCCTCGCGGGCCAGGTGTCGTGCACGTTCTCCGTCGACGTGACATCCACGGTCCCCGTCACAGGCGGCATCCCGAACAGATTCGAGAACTGCGCGTCCAACTTCCCCGATCTCGTCGGCCTCAACCCGCCGGCCTGCGCCGACCTCGAGTTCTATGGAACGCCGGAACTCGAGATAACGAAGTCGAGCGACGCCACGACGGACGTCCGTCCGGGTGACACCGTCACCTACTCGGTCACCGCGACGAACATCGGCGACGACGACTTCACGGTCGCGGATCCCGCCATCGTCATCGACGACCTCTCGGGTGTCCTCGACGACGGCACCTACGACGGCAACGCTACATCGACGCGGGGGACCGACCCCGTCTTCGACGACCCACGGCTGACCTGGAGCGGAGCGCTCGCGAAGGGCGAGTCGGTCACGATCGATTACACGGTCACCATCGACGGCAGCGGCGACGGCGAGGTCCGCAACGTCGCATTCGGATCGGACGACCTCATCACGCCGACTCCCGAATGCGATCCGCCGGTCGATGGGACGGATCCCGACACCGGCCTCCCCTGTTCGGTTGAGGAATTCGACCTGCCGAGACTCGTGATCGACAAGGCGGCCGACCGCACCGAGCTTCCCGCCAGCGGTGACCAGGTCACCTACACGGTCACGATCACGAACCCGTCCGATGTGGCATACACGACCGCTCTTCCCGCGACCGCGGAGGACGACCTCTCCGACGTCCTCGACGACGCCACCCTCGACGAGTCGAGCATCGCCGCATCGAGCGGAACGGCGACGTTCGCCGATCCGACCCTGACGTGGTCCGGCTCGCTCGCGGCGGGTGCGTCCGCCACCATCACCTACACGGTGACCTACACCGGCGAGGGCGACCACGTCCTCACCAACACCGCCTGCGTGCCAGCGGGCGACGTCTCCTCTCCCGACCTGCCGTGCGATTCGGTGGAGATCCCCGGTTCCGGTCTCTCCCAGTGGAAATCGGCGAGTCCGTCGAGCGACCCGCTCGTGGCCGGATCGACGGTCGCCTACACCCTCTTCTTCGAGAACGACGGGGAGACCGCTGCGGCCGTCGACGCCGTCGATGACCTGACCCACGTGACCGACGACGCGGACGTGACGGTCGACGTCTCCTCGCCCGACGGCCTCACGGTCACCCGGACGGGGGACCGGATCGCGATCAGCGGTTCCGTACCGGCGGGGGAGACCCACACGGTCACCTACACCGTGACGATCAAGGCCGATGGCGAGCGTGGCGATGACATCGTCGCCAACTACCTCATCGATCCCGACGGCATCGTTCCGACGGATCCGACCTGCGAACCGACGAACGAGCAGGAGCCCGACTGCACGACCAACCCGGTCGGGAGCGTCGAATACAGCAAGTCGGTCGAGACCGCAGCCACGCCGATCACCGACGGTACGGAGCTGACCTACACCCTCACCGTCGCCAACACGGGTCAGACCGTCATGGACGTCTCGAAGACCGACGACCTCACGGGAGTGCTCGACGACGCCGACGTGACGAGCGCTCCGATCGTCGCAGGGTCCTCGACCGTGACCGCATCGCCGGTCGTGGGTGGGATCATCACCCTCGGGGGAACCATCGGCGTCGGCGAGACGGCGACGATCACCTACGTGGTGTCGGTGAAGCCGCAGGCCGAGCGCGGGGACAACTCAGCCGCGAACTTCCTGGTCGCCCCGGGTGAGGAGACGCCCGAGGTGTGCGAGCCCGGCAGCGACCAGTGCACCGTGACGCCGTTGCCCGACATCGAGCCGTCGAAGTCCGTGAACCCGGCGTCGGGTTCGAGCGTCTCAGCGGGTGACGAGCTCGAGTACACGCTGACCTTCGTGAACGACGGGCGTGCTGCGGGGACGGTGGACTACGTCGACTTCCTGACGGACGTCCTCGATGACGCCACGGTCACGGGCCAGCCGGCGTCGTCCGATCCGTCCGTCGAGGCGGTGCTGACGGGTGATGAGCTCGCGGTGTCCGGCACGATCGATGCGGGTGCGACGGTCACGGTCACCTATCGCGTGACGGTGAACGCGGACGGCGCACGAGGCGACAACCGATTGGGTAACTTCCTGACGGATGGGACTCCTCCGCCGCCGAACCCCGAGTGCGTCGAGGGGGACCCGTTGTGCACGGTCAACCTGGTCGGCGAGCTCCACGACTGGAAGAGCGTCGAGGCGTCCGAGACGCCCGTCGCCGCCGGCACGGAACTCACGTACACGCTGCACTTCGAGAACCGCGGGGAGGGTGACGTAGACGTGAATCGCATCGACGACCTGACCCACGTGCTCGACGACGCCGACGTGACGGCCGAACCGGCCTCGGACACCCTCACGGTGACCCGGGACGGTGAGACCATCTCGATCGCGGGCTCGCTCGAGCCCGGCGAGTCGGCGACGGTGACCTACACGGTGACCGTCAAGGCGGATGGCGCTCGCGGTGATGACGCGGCGGTGAACTTCCTCCTGCTGCCTGGAACGCCGACGCCCGAACCCGTCTGTCAGCCGACCGATGCTGAGGAGCCCGACTGCACCACGACGCCCATCGGCTCGTACACCGCCGCCAAGTCGGTCGAGGCATCGACCGATCCGATCGGCCCCGGGACCCAGCTGACCTACACGCTGACGTTCGACAACCAGTCGGCGGCCGCTGTGTCGATCGTGGAGACCGACGACCTGACGCGCGTGCTGGACGATGCCGAGATGACGACACCTCCGGTGTCGTCGGATCCGGCACTCACGGTGTCACCGGTCATGGACGGAGTGACGCGGATCACGGGTACGCTCGCGGCCGGTCAGACGGTCACGGTCACGTATGTCGTCACGGTGAACGAGGAGTCCGCTCGGGGTGACAACTCCGCAGACAACTTCCTGGTACCGGGTACCCCGCCCCCCGGCGAGGAGTACGAGTGCGAGCCGGGTGATCCGCGCTGCACCGAGACCCCGTTGCCGAGCATCGAGCCCTCGAAGTCGGTTGATCCGGCACCGGGGACCCCGGTGAAGGCCGGCGAGGTACTCACCTACACGCTCTCGTTCGAGAACGTCGGCCAGGCCGCCGGTGACGTCTCTTACACCGATTTCCTCGCCGATGTCCTGGACGACGCCGCTCTGACGGGTCAGCCGGTGTCCTCCGATCCCGGTGTGTCCGTGATCGTGGACGGCGAGACCATCGCGGTCTCGGGCACGATCGAGGCCGGTGCGACGGTGACGGTCACCTACCAGGTGACAGTGAAGCCCGATGGGGAGCGCGGAGACAACCGGGCGACCAACTTCGTGACCGACGGGACGCCCCCCACCCCCACCGAGGAGTGTGAGGACGGCGACCCGTTGTGCACGACGACCCTGATCGGTGAGCTCCACGACTGGAAGACGGTCGAGGCGTCGGAGACGCCCGTCGCCGCCGGCACGGAGCTGACGTACACGCTGCACGTCGAGAACCGCGGGGCGGGGAGCATCGACGTGAACCGCGCCGACTTCCTCACCCACGTGCTCGACGACGCCGATGTGACGGCCGAGCCGACGTCGGACACCCTCACGGTGGCCCGGGACGGTGAGACCATCTCGATCACGGGCTCCCTCGGGGCGGGTGAGTCCGCGACGGTCGTCTACACCGTCACGGTCAAGGCCGATGGAGAGCGGGGCGACTCGATCGCCGCGAACTTCCTGATCCCGGTCGAACCGGGTGAGGAGATCCCGCCGCCTCCGACCGACCCGGTCTGCCAGCCGACCGACACGGAAGAGCCGGACTGCACGACGACCCCGATCGGTCAGCTGACGACGGGTAAGTCGGTGGAGGCATCGTCCGACCCGATCGTGCCCGGCACGACCCTGACCTACACGCTGACCTTCGACAACCAGTCGGCAGCCGCCGTGACGGTGGATCACGACGACGATCTGTCGAGCGTGCTCGACGACGCCGACGTGACGAGCATCCCGGAGTCCTCCGACCCGGTCCTCACGGTCTCCCCGATCATCGATGGTTCTCTGTCGATCACCGGTGAGCTCGCACCCGGCCAGACGGTCACCGTCACCTACGTGGTGACGGTGAAGGAGGAAGCCGATCGCGGTGACGACGTGGCCACGAACTTCCTCGTGAAGGACGGCGAGACGCCTCCGGAGGAGTGCGTGGAGGGCGACCCAAACTGCACGAGCACGCCGCTGCCGAACGTCGATGCGGCGAAGTCGGTCGACCCTGCCTCGGGTTCGAGCGTCCGCGCCGGTGACGTCCTCACCTACACGCTCACGTTCACGAACGACGGGAACGCCACGGGGGCAGTCGACTACACCGACTACCTCGCCGACATCATCGACGACGCGACGATCACGGGCGCACCGGCGTCATCGGACGCCGCGGTCTCCGCGGTGGTCGACGGCGAGACGATCACCGTCGCCGGGTCCCTCGCGGCCGGAGCGACGGTCACGGTGACCTATGAGGTCACGGTGGGCGCCGACGGCGAGCGCGGGGACAATCACCTCGGGAACTTCCTGGTGCCTCGCGAGGAGATCCCACCGACGGAGTGCGTCGAGGGATCGACGCTCTGCACCGAGAACCCGATCGGCGAGCTGCACGACTGGAAGACCGTCGAGGCGTCGGAGACGCCGGTCGCTGCCGGTACCGAGCTGACATACACGCTGCATTTCGAGAACCGCGGGGAGGGACACGTGGATGTGAACCGCATCGACTTCCTGACCCACGTCCTCGACGATGCCGACGTCACGGCTGAACCGTCGTCCGACACCCTCACGGTGACGCGAGACGGTGAGACCATCACGATCACGGGCTCCCTCGAGCCGGGCGAGTCGTCGACCGTCGTCTACACGGTCACGGTCAAGGCCGACGGCGAACGCGGCGATGACACGGCGGCCAACTTCCTGATCCCGTTCGAGCCGGGCGAGGAGATTCCGCCGCCGCCCACCGACCCGACGTGTGAACCCACGGACGCACAGGAGCCGGACTGCACGACGACCTCGATCGGCAGCTACACGGCCGTGAAGACGGTCACGCCGGACGAGACGCCCGTCGGCGTGGGGACGGTCCTCGCCTACACGCTCACGTTCACGAACGCGAGCGAGGCGGACGCCGAGGTCGACGAGACGGACACGCTCACGGGTGTGTTCGACGACGCGACCCTGGTGGACGGACCCACCTCGAGCGCGGACTCCCTCGTGGTATCCGCGATCACGGACGGCGCCTTCACGATCGTGGGAACGCTGGCCCCGGGCGAGACGGTCACGGTCGTCTACACGGTGTCGGTGAACCCGGAGTCGAACCGCGGTGACAACCTCGCGGCGAACACGCTCCTCCCCACCGACGGTGATGAGGAGTGCACGCAGGAACGCTGCACCGAGACGCCGCTGCCGACGATCGTCCCCTCGAAGTCGGTATCCCCGACCGACGGCTCGACCGTGACGGCCGGTGACGTCGTGACCTACACGCTCACGTTCGAGAACACGAGCGAGGTGGACGGTTCCATCGAGTTCACGGACGACCTGTCCGGCGTCCTCGACGACGGCACGGTGACGAGTCAGCCGACGTCGTCCTCGCCCACGGGATCCGCGACCCTCGACGGTGACATCATCACCGTGGTCGGCTCCGTTCCCGCGGGAACGACCGTCACGGTCGTCTACGAGGTCACGGTGTTGCCCGACGGGCAGCGCGGCGACGACATCATGGGCAACGTGCTCGTGCCCGAGGGAACGGTGCCGGAAGACGAATGCGAGGAGGGCGACCCCCTTTGCACCGTCACCTACGTCGGTGAGCTCCACGACTGGAAGAGCGTCGAAGCGTCTGAGACGCCCGTCGCCGCCGGCACGGAACTGACCTACACGCTGCACGTCGAGAACCGCGGAGAGGGCACGGTCGACGTGAACCGCATCGACTTCCTCACCCACGTGCTCGACGACGCCGATGTGACGGCCGAACCCGTCTCGGACACCCTCACGGTGACCAGGGACGGCGAGACCATCACGATCACGGGCTCCCTCGGAGCCGGCGAATCCGCCACCGTGGTCTACACCGTCACGGTGAAGGCCGACGACGAGCGCGGCGACGACACGGCGGCCAACTTCCTCGTGCCGAACGACGACCCCGAGGTCCCGCCGACGCCGCCGACCGACCCGGTCTGCCAGCCGACGGATGCCGAGGAACCGGACTGCACCACGACGCCGATCGGGCGACTGGATACCTCGAAGGCGGTCTCCGCCTCGAGTGACCCCATCGTGGCCGGAACGCTGCTCGCCTACACGCTGACGTTCGACAACCAGTCGGAAGCCGACGTGGAGGTGGACAAGATCGACGACCTCTCGGGTGTCCTCGACGACGCGACGGTGACCGCGGAGCCCGTCTCCTCGGACGCCGCCCTCACCGCGACGCGCGACGGGAGCACGATCTCCATCACCGGAACGATCGCGGCCGGTCAGACGATCACCGTCACCTACGTCGTGACCGTGAACGACGAGTCGGAGCGTGGCGACAACATCGCGGACAACTTCCTCGTGAACACCGGTGAGACCGTGACGGAGTGTGTGGAGGGCGACCCGAACTGCACGGTCACGCCGCTGCCGAACGTGGACTCGTCGAAGTCGGTCGATCCGGCCAGCGGGTCGACGGTCCTCCCGGGTGACGTCCTCACCTACACGCTGACCCTGACGAACTCCGGCGAGGCCGTCGGTGCGGTCCAGCGCACCGACTACCTCGAGGGAGTGCTCGACGACGCGGCGTGGACGGACGGACCGACAGTGTCGGACCCGGGCGTGACGGCGGTGCTCGACGGGACGGAACTCGTCCTCGGCGGAACGCTCGACCCCGGACAGACGGTCACGGTGACCTACACGGTCACGGTGCTGCCGAACGCCGAGCGCGGCGACGACACCCTCCGGAACTTCCTGATGGAGGAGCCGCCGGGTACGGATCCCGAATGCGAGGAGGGCGAGTGCACGGAGAACTACGTTCCCCGGATCGTCGACTCGAAGTCCGCCGACCCCATCTCGGGTACGCCGATCGCCGCCGGCCAGGAGGTCACCTACACGCTGACCTTCCGGAACGACGGGACCGCGACCGGTGAGGTGGCCAAGGAGGACGTCCTGACCGACGTGCTCGACGACGCCGACCTCACGGCGGCGCCCAGCTCATCGAGCGACGCGCTCACGGTGTCGGACCTCACGGACGGACGCATCCTCATCACGGGATCGCTCGAGCCGGGCGAGTCCGCGACGGTGACCTACTCGGTGACGGTCCGTCCGTTCTCCGGACAGGGCGATCATGTCCTCGGCAACTGGCTCGTCCTCCCGGGCGAGACGCCGCCGGCCGACTGCACCGTCGACATGTCGACGGCCCGCGCTACGGCCGCGAGCGACCCGGACTGCACGGTCCACCCCATCGGCGAGATCGCGGCGACCAAGTCGGGCGACCCGCGGACGGGGACGGCGGTGACGCAGGGCCAGGTGCTCCGCTACAGCCTGACCTTCACCAACACGGGCACGGGGACCGCGACCGTCGACTACACCGACCACCTCGGTGATGTGTTCGACGACGCGACCCTCACGAGCGGGCCGTCGAGCGACGTCGAGTCCGTGGAACTGGAGCTGTCGGGCGACACGTTGACCGTGGGCGGCTCACTCGCCGCCGGGACGACCGCGATCGTGACGTACAGCGTCACCGTCATGGCGTACGACCGGCAGGGCAACCACATGCTCGACAACTTCCTGGGACTGAGCGGGAGCGACCCGGAGGAGAGCTGCATCGCGGACAACCCGCTCTGCACCTCCAACCCGGTGACAGCCCCGCCGCCCCTGGCGGTCACGGGTGGTGAGCTCGGGACGGGTGCGATGGCGCTCATGATCCTGCTCCTCCTCGGCGGAGTGCTCGCGATCGAGACCAGCCGGCAGCGCCGACTGCTCCTCGAGTCCGTGGGGACGCGCGACGAGCACGGCGTGAGTTGACACCACACCGACCGGGACGGGGCGCCACGCTCCGTCCCGGTCGGTTCTCGACTCGGCGGACGACGAGATCCGCCTCGGAAGATGGAGCAGGACATGGCGACGACGCATCAGGTCCACGGACCCACGGTCCACCGATCGACCTTCGTGCCGCCCCGGCGGGAGGCGCGAGCGGAACGGTCGCTGAGAGAGGCGCATCGACGGAGACGTCGCGCGGTCCTGATCGTCGCCGTCAGCGGGGTGGCGGCGCTCGTCACCGCGTCCGGGTCGACCATTCTGCTCACGCGCTGACCGAGCCTGCTCACTCTGATCTGCGAGGGGGACCACCGGGGCGGACCAACTTGGCCCCCTCTGCCCGTTGCCCGCCCTGCTCCCGCGCATGCTTGAACTGGCGTCATCCGAGCGGTGCCGCCTCCCAGTACTCCTTCTCGTGGTCGAGGTCGCGATCCCGACACCATGAGGAGGATCGGCGTCACCATCGTCCCGGCCGCAAGCCGGGCACCCGTTTCCCGCGGGCGGTGATGCTCGACCGGTCGCCGGAGGATCCCTGAACTCCTCCGGCGTCCCGGTCATCGCTCGGAACCCCTTCGTTCCCACGAGGGAAGGACCGGGCACGCGCCCGCCGGGGCGGGGGCCCAAACCCCCGCGCCGGTCGGGCGGCCGTCGGCGATCAGGCCGGAGGGGTCCGATCCCGTCGCGTCCGGTCCTCACCGCGGTACTCTCCCCGCCGCTCGTCGCCCGGCAACGGTCTCGACCGCCGGCCGTAGATCAGCTCCGACGAATCGAGCAGCCACGGCACGAGGGCGATCGTCACACCGTGTACGAGCATGAGCTGCTGGCTGATGCGCTTCGCGCGGCGGTTGTGCAGGAACGACTCCCACCAATGGCCCACGATGTACTGGGGCAGGTAGACGGTCACGACCTCGGGTCCGTGCTTCCGGCGGTGGGCCTCGATGTACGCGATCACCGGGTGTGCGTACGCGCGGTACGGCGACTCGACGATCACGAGCGGCACGTCGATCTCGAACTCCGCCCACTGCTCGACGAGGCGGTTCGTCGCCTCCTCGTCGACGGACACGTGCAGGGCGGCGACCGATGCGTGTCGCGCGGCGAGGGCGTAGTCGATGGCTTTCAGCACGGGTTTCTGCAGCGTGCCCACGAGGACGATGGCGTGGTCGCCCTCGGCACCGAAGCGCGGGCGATCCTCGACGCGGATCTCGTGCTCGACGTCGCGGTAGTAGCGGTTGACGCCGATCATGAGGGTGAACAGGATCGGCATGAGCACGAAGACGAGCCAGGCGCCGTGGGTGAACTTCGTGATCGTGACCACGATGAGCACACTCCCGGTGAGCGCGGCGCCCGCGGTGTTGATGACGAGGCTCACGCGCACGGAGCTCCGGTTCGGTGTGCCCTCCCGGAGGAGCCGTCGCCAGTGCCTGACCATGCCGAGCTGGCCCAGGGTGAAGGACACGAAGACCCCGATGATGTAGAGCTGGATGAGCTGTGTGAGGCTCGCCTGGTAGATCACGAGGATGACGCTCGCGGCGAGGCCGAGCACGATCATGCCGTTGGAGTAGACGAGTCGGTCGCCGCGCGTGTTGAGGGCCTTCGGTGCGTACCCGTCGCGCGCGAGCACCGAGCCGAGCAGGGGGAAACCGTTGAACGCCGTGTTGGCGGCGAGGAGGAGGACGCACGCGGTGGCGGCCTGGATGACGAAGAACGGGATGCTCCCCATCCCGAAGGTGGCGGCGGCGACCTGGGCCATGAGGCTCGGCTGCGGTGACGTCTCGCAGTTCGCGAAGCCCACGAGGTCGCACGCGTCCTCTGCGTAGTGCACGCCCGCGATGAGGGCGAGGGCCGTCAGGCCCACGAAGAGCGCGATGGCCGTGCCGCCCATGATGACGAGCGTCTTCTGCGCGTTCTGCACCTTCGGCTGGCGGAACGCCGGCACGCCGTTGGCGACGGCCTCGACGCCGGTCAGGGCGCTGCATCCGCTCGAGAACGCACGGAGCAGCAGCAGGATGAAGGCGGCCCGGCTGAGGTCGTCGCCTTCCACGGTGAACGCGGCGCTCGAGGCGACGGGGGCGTCCCCGAGGAGCGCGCGCACGAGACCCGCCACGATCATGACGGCGACGCTCCCGATGAAGAGGTAGGTCGGGAGCGCGAAGGCGCGAGACGACTCCCGCACACCCCGCAGGTTCACCGCCATGAGCAGCAGGACGAAGACCACCGCGAGCTCGATCCGGAGCGGATTGAGCGCGGGGATCGCCGAGATGATGTTGTCGACGCCCGAGGCGACCGACACGGCCACCGTGAGGACGTAGTCCACGAGCAGGGCCGACGCGACGACGACTCCAGCCTTCTCGCCCAGATTCTTGTGCGCGACTTCGTAGTCGCCGCCGCCCGACGGGTACGCCTTGATGAGCTGGCGATAGCTCAGCACCACCACGACGAGCAGGACGACGACGGCCGCCGCGATCCACGGCGCGAAGCTCAAGAACGCGAGCCCGCCGAGCATCAGGATCATGAGGAGTTCTTGCGGCGCGTACGCCACGGAGGAGAGCGCATCGGAAGCGAAGATCGGCAGCGCGAGTTTTTTCGGCAGCAGCTGACCGTCGAGCTTCTCCGAGGGGAGGGGGTCGCCGATGATCCAGCGTTTGGGGGAGCGGGCGTCGGCGTCGGGAGCGCGACCTTCTGTTGTCACGAGCGGCGACTCTACTCCGCGCACGGTCCCCGGGCCAGCCCGTTCCGATGAATCGCCGGGGGAGGAACGAGGATCGTCGCCGCATGGCCGGATCGTCCCCCATGTGGGCCCGTCGGACGTCCGCGGGAATGGCGGGAAAAGAAAAGTGGAAGCGGCGGGACGCGGCTCCACTAGAGTGACCCTGAACCGCTCATCCCAGCCCCCGATGAGGATGATCCCCATGTCGTCGTCCCTGCGACCGCCGTGCCGCGATCGGCAGACGCCCCCGTCGTCGCAACGCCCCGCTGGCCTGCGACGTGTGCTCGGTCCCCGCGACCGAGAGACGCCGCGACACCGATGATCTACGGTGCCCCTCGCCCGGGCGAGCGGGAGATCGCGCGGCCGCGGCTCGAGGGCCTTCTCTCCTCGGGCCATGTCGTGATCGTCCGTGCCGGGCGCGGCGCGGGAAAGACGACGAGCGTGGCGTCGTGGGCTCGCAACACGTCTGAACACGGGGCGTGGATCACGGTCGACGCCGACATTGCCGCACGAGCGGCCTTCTGGACACGGACCCTCGGTTTCCTCTCCGACGCCTGCCCGATCTCGCATGTGACCGGAGTGGCCGAGTTCACGGTGGCGCCCGACGTCCGCCGGTCACTGGCGGCATGGGCGCTCGGCGTCCAGGAAGATCTCACGGTCGTCGTCGACGACGTCGACCACGCCGACCCGCTCGTGTTCGCGGACCTGATGTGGTTCGCGACCCTGTCGCAACGGCTCCGCGTCGTCGTCACCACCCGGCCGGACGCGGTCGCATTCGACTCGATGCCACGGGGCGCGGTCCTGCTCGGGAACGAGGAGTTGTCGCTCTCCGCGCAGGAGGCCTCTTCTCT
Source organism: Labedella endophytica (assembly GCF_003990045.1). GTDB lineage: Bacteria > Actinomycetota > Actinomycetes > Actinomycetales > Microbacteriaceae > Labedella > Labedella endophytica. The sequence goes on from NZ_RZGZ01000001.1 coordinate 520,969, forward strand.
CATGCGTTCGCACGGTATCGATGTCGGTCCAGGCGATGACGTCGCCGCGGCGCTCGTGCGACTGACCGTGGGCGCGCCGTCCGCGATCTCCGCCGTCGCCCGCGGCGGGGCGAATACGACGCTCCGACAGGCGGATGTCGAGCCCTCTCCCGCTCGCTGGATCCTGGACGTGATCCTCCGTGACGCCCTGGCCGGTCGCCCCCTGCTCGACGGTGGCGGCGATGCCGAGCTCATCGCCGTCGCCGCTCTCTTCGACGGGATCTCCGTCGCCGAGTTGAGTCGGATCGTCGAAGAGTCCGACGAGACCGTCCGGGATGCCCTGCACCGTGCCGCGAATATCGGCTACGGCTCGTGGACGACCGAGATCGACGGACGATTCCGCGTCCTGCCGGCGGTGAGGGCAGACCGAACCGGTTCGGTGGCCACCGTCGATCCGGTCCTCATCGCGCGCGCCGCGGCCCTCCACGCCCGACGGGGTGAATCGTTCGAGGCCGTCACCCTCGCCATCGCGAATGGGGATTTCACGGCGGCGACGGAGTACGGCATGGACTCCTTCGTCTCGCTCCTGCGCGATCACTCGGAGCCCCTGCTCGCACAGCTCTCGGCCGTCCCGCTCTCCGCGCTGTCCGCGCACCCCCTTCTTGTCCTCTTCCTGGCGATGCTGCATGCTCGAGCGCCTCGGGGACGCCGCGCGATGCTGGCGCACTACGCGCGGGCCGAGTTCCTCTCCCGGGCCGGCTCCCGCAATGCGCGGGCCACCGATCGAGCGGTCATCCTCATCGTTCGATCGGCCATGCTCCGGCTCACCGGCCGGGGCGAGGCTGCGCGCAACGTCGCACGTCAGTCGCTCGACGCGCTCGACGCTGCGTCTCCGGTCGAGGCGGAGGGGCTCGGTGCCCTCCGCGGCGCTCTCCTCGGCCAGGCCACGCTCGCGTTCTTCGCCGCCGGCGACATGGCCGAGGCGCGGGACCTGTCCGCTCGTAAGGCGACACTCGACGGAGCTGGCCCGCAGATGCGTCATTCGGCCTGGACGCGGTCCGCCTTCATCGAGGGTGTGTGGGGCGACATCGACGGCGCGCGCGAGCGTCTCGAGGCGACGGCGGGACTGGAGGGGTGGCCCGAGAAGTTCTTCGTCGTCCCGGCCGTCGTCACGCGAGCGATGCTGGCCGTCGAGGAGGGCGACTTCGACTCGGCAGAGACCGGCCTCAGGGACCTCGGATCCCGGCTCCAGGAGGTCGAGTACTGGCCTGCGGGTGTCGTCCTGCAGGCGTTCGTCCGCATCGCCGCCGGCCGGTCTGACCGCGCGCTCGATCTCCTCGACGCGGCCGAGGGGAACCCGGGGGCCATACCCGTCTCGCGCCCCGCGCGCCGTATCCTTCTCGAGGCTCGAGCGTTCACCCACGTCTCGGCCGGCCGGATCGGGGATGCCCGCCTGGTCATGCGGCGCTTGTCGTCGGCGGAGCGGAAGGGCTCGATCGTCGACGTCATCATCCGCCTCGTCGACGACGAGCCCATCGAGGCTATCGCCGCTGCTTCGGCGGGGCTCGAGATGCCGCGCTCCGAGCGGGCTGAGACGATGCTCAGAATCCTGAGGGCCACGGCCGCTCTGCGGCTCGGCTACCGCCCGGCCGCCGAGCGTGACTTTCGTCGCGCCCTCGAACGATTGCGCACCGTCGGCCTCGGGTCGGCCTGGGCGGTCGTCCCCGCTCGGGACCGTGATGCGGTCGATGCCGTCGTACGCGAGGTCGGCGACGCCGAGATCGTCGACCGACTCTCTGTGTTCCCGTCTCTCATCCCCGATCTTCCGCGGTACGCCGCACTGACGCGGCGCGAGCGGCTCGTCATCGCCGGCGTCGTCGACGGACTCACGAATGCCGAGATCTCGGTGCGCCTCGGCGTGTCTCCGAACACGGTGAAGAAGCAGCGGGCATCCGCCTACGGCAAGCTGGGTGCGTCGACGCGCGAGGAGGCGATCGAGGCTGCTCTGGCCCGGGGTCTACTCGACGGGGAGTAGGGCGACGGCGGACCCTCCCAGCGCCTCAGTGCCCGGTGAGGGGTGCGAGCAGGCGCGCAGCGACGGAGCGTTTGCCCGTCGCCTTCTCCTCGGTGTCGGCGAGGGTCGTGCCGACGAGTCCCAGGTTCGCCCCGACGAAGCGCAGCGGCTCCGGCTCCCAGCGGGGAGAGGTGTGACCGACCCAGGGGAGGGAGACGATGTCGCTGTCCGCTGCCGTGACGAGGTCGGCGAGCGTGCGTCCGGCGAGGTTCGTCGTGCCGACGCCGTCGCCCACGTAGCCGCCCGCGAGCCCGACGCGAGTCCGGCGGTTGTACGTCACCGTCGCGTGCCAGTCGCGAGGGACGCCGAGCGGGCCGCCCCACGAATGCGTGATGCGTGCGTCGGACGCGGCCGGGAACATCTCCACGAGGGTGTGGTGCAGGTGCTCGAAGACGCGCTCGACGCGGTCGTAGCTGTCGTCGATGGTCGAGCCCCAGTGGTACCGCGCGCCGCGGCCTCCGAACGCGAAGCGGTTGTCGGCGGTGCGCTGCCCGTAGATGAGCAGATGGCGGTAGTCCGTGAACGTCTGGCCGTGCTCGATTCCGGCGGCGTCCCAGAAGGAATCGGGGAGGGGCTCCGTCGCGATCATGAGCGAGTAGAGCGGCATGACGCGCCGACCGATGCCGGGCAGTTGGGAGCCGTACGCCTCGGTCGCGAGCAGGATCGAGCCGGCGGCGATGCGCGTGCGCCCCACGGGGGTCTCCGCGACTACTTCGCCCTCGGTCCACGACACGGCGGCGGTCTGCTCGAAGATCCGCACACCGCGTGCTTCGACGACCTCGGCGAGGGAACGCACGAGCTTCGCCGGCTGGATGCGCGCACAGTCCGGATTGAACGTGGCGGCGATCGCGCCGTCGGGGCGCGACCGGGACGACTCCGCCCCGCGGAAGTCCCAGAACTCCCGCCGGTCGACGCCGAACGTGTTGTTCGCCTCGACTTCCGCGAGGGCCGACGTGCGCTGCACGTCCGACATGGCGAAGGAGACCGTTCCCCCCTTCGAGAAGTCGCACGCGATCTCCTCGGCGGCGACCACGCGGCCCACCTCGTCGACCGTGTCGACCATGGCCTGGCGCATGCGCCGGGCGGCGTCGTGGCCGTAGTCGGCCACGAGCGAGGACGTCTCGCGCGGGAAGAGCGCGGAGCACCAGCCGCCGTTCCGCCCGGAGGCGCCGAAGCCCGCGATCTCCTTCTCGATGACCACGACGGACAACGACGGGTCGTTCTCCGTCAGGTAGTACGCGGCCCACAGGCCCGTGAGGCCGCCACCCACGATGCACACGTCCACGTCGAGGCCGTCGGGGGCGAATGCGCGGGGGAGGAGGTCGTCGGTCCCCTCCTCTGCGAGGGCGTCGAACCAGAAGGAGGTATCGCGGTACGGGCGCGTCGTCATGGGGCTGCTTTCTCGATCGGTGCGGGGGGACGCGACGCTGCGCCCGAGGTCGTCGGGGATTACAGGCGGTTGCTCGCTTCCGTGAGCACGCTGCGGAGGATCTGTTCGATCTGGTCGAACTCACGCGGACCGGTTGTGAGCGGCGGGGCGAGCTGGATCACGGGGTCGCCGCGATCGTCCGCTCGGCAGTAGAGGCCGGCGTCGAAGAGAGCCCGGGACAGGAAGCCACGGAGCAGACGCTCGGACTCGTCGTCGTCGAACGTCTCCTTGGTCTTCTTGTCCTTCACGAGCTCGATCCCGAAGAAGTAGCCGTCGCCGCGCACGTCGCCGACGATCGGGATGTCGAGGAGTTTCTCGAGGGACGAGCGGAAGTACGCGGAGTTGTCGAGCACGTTCTGGTTGAGTCCCTCGCGCTCGAAGATGTCGAGGTTGGCCATGGCGACGGCCGTGGAGACGGGGTGTCCGCCGAATGTGTAGCCGTGGGAGAACGACGTCTGGCCGTGCGCGAACGGCTCGTAGATACGGTCGCTGATGATCGTGGCGCCGAGTGGCGAGTAGCCGCTCGTGAGGGCCTTCGCGCACGTGATCATGTCGGGAACATAGTCGTAGGCGTCGCACGCGAACATGTGTCCGATGCGGCCGAAGGCGCAGATGACCTCGTCGCTCACGAGGAGCACGTCGTGCTTGTCGCAGATCTCGCGGACGCGCTGGAAGTAACCCTTCGGCGGCGGGAAGCACCCGCCGGAGTTCTGCACCGGCTCGAGGAAGACGGCCGCGACGGTGTCGGCGCCCTCGAACTCGATCATCTCCTCGATGCGGTTCGCCGCCCAGATGCCGAACTCCTCCTCGGTGCCGGTGAAGCCCATCTCGTCCGAGCGGTAGTAGTTGGTGTTCGGCACGCGGAAGCCGCCGGGGGTCACGGGCTCGTACATCGCCTTCATCGCCGGGATGCCCGTGATGGCGAGGGCGCCCTGCGGGGTGCCGTGGTAGGCGACCGCGCGCGAGATGACCTTCGTCTTCATCGGCTTGCCCTGGAGCTTCCAGAAGTGCTTCGCGAGCTTGAACGCCGTCTCGACGGCCTCGCCGCCGCCCGTGGCGAAGAACACCTTGTTGAGGTCGCCCGGGGCGTAGTCGGCGAGGCGATCGGCGAGCTCGATGGCCCCGGGGTGCGTGTATCCCCAGATGGGGAAGAAGGCGAGCTGCTCGGCCTGCTTGGCGGCGGCCTCGGCGAGTTCCCGGCGGCCGTGGCCGGCAGCCACGACGAAGAGCCCGGAAAGGGCGTCGAAGTACTCCTTGCCGTTGCTGTCGTAGATGTGGTGGCCGGAGCCCTTGACGATGATCGGGACGGAACCCTTCGCGAGCGACGACTGCCGCGCGAAGTGCATCCAGAGGTGATCGGTCGCCTTCGCGTTGAGCGCGTCGGTGTCGTACGTCACGAGGTCTCCCGGGGCGTGCAGGCGGGTGTCGGAATCGAACAGGGTCATCTGGTCCCCCAGTTGTAGAGCTGTTTGCGGAGTTTGAGGTAGACGAACGTCTCGGTCGAGAGCACGCCCTCGAGGCTGCGGATCTGCTCGTTGAGGATGTCGAGGAGCTTCTCGTCGTCTTCGCACACGATCTCGACGAGAAGATCGAAGCTGCCGGCCGTGAGCACGACGTAGTCGACGGCCGGGATATCGGCGACCGCGTCGGCGACGGCGCGAGTGTCTCCAGAGATGCGCACACCGATCATGGCCTGGCGGAGGAAGCCCAACTGGAGTGGGTCGGTGACGGCGACGATCTGCATGACGCCGCCGTCGATGAGCTTCTGCACACGCTGGCGGACGGCAGCCTCCGAGAGTCCGACGGCCTTGCCGATGTCCGCGTAGGACCGTCGTCCGTCGTCCTGCAGTTGCTCGATGATGGCCTTCGATGTGTCGTCAAGGGAAACGCGGCCATCTCTCGTCATGTCGCCATATTGTCAGTTCGGTCTCCTCTCGGCAAGCGGATCCGAAGGAAACCCACCGCTGCACAGCTGAAATCGTTAGCATGGATGCAGCCTCCCACCTGCCGACCCCCTGCCATCCGTGAGGTGTCGCATTCTGTTGCCTGGCGCGTGCGTGAAGCAACACGATGCGACACCTCACGGGGGTGATGAAAGGAAGCGACCCGCATGGGTGACACCGTTTTCGAGAGACGACCGGCCCCGACCTCGGCCGTCGACCACTCCCTGTCATCGAGCCGTCAGGGGGTCTTCTGGCTCGAGGACCTCGGCGACCGCGACGCCCTGGAGCCGCTCACGGGCGACACCGCGACCGATCTGCTCGTCGTGGGCGGCGGCTATACGGGTCTCTGGACAGCGCTGCGCGCCCTCGAACGGGACCCGTCGCTGCGCGTGACCGTCGTCGAGGCGAAGACGATCGGATGGGCGGCCTCCGGCCGGAACGGCGGTTTCGTCGAGGCGAGCCTCACCCACGGTGCGGAGAACGGCGCCGCACGGTGGCCGGATGAACTCCACCAGCTCGAGCGACTCGGGGTCGAGAACCTCGATGGCATCGAGGAGACGGTCGCGCGCTACGGCCTCGACTGCGAGTTCGAGCGCACCGGTTACCTCTCGGTCGCGGTCGAGCCCCACCAGGTGCCGTGGCTCACGGAATCCGACGGTGAGGGCGGTCGGTTCCTCGACCAGCAGGAGATCCGCGCGAGCGTCAACTCGCCGACCTACCTCGCGGGCCTCGCCGTGCCGCCGCGTGACTCGGCCCTCGTCCATCCCGCGAAGCTCGCGGCGGAACTCGCGCGAGTGGTGCGTGAGCTCGGAGGCACGATCCACGAGCGTACGCTCGTGCGCGGCCTCGAGAAGTCCGGTGACGGCGTGTCCGTCCGCACCTCCGGTGGCACCGTCCGAGCGCAGCAGGTCGTGCTCGGTACGAACGCCTTCCCGTCCCTGCTGCTCCGCAATCGCCTCATGACCGTGCCCGTGTACGACTACGTGCTCATGACCGAGCCCCTCACCGCGGAGCAGAAGGCCGAGATCGGGTGGGAGGGCCGGCAGGGGATCGGTGACCTCGCGAACCAATTCCACTACTACCGGCAGACGGCGGACGACCGGATCCTCTGGGGAGGGTACGACGCGATCTACCACGCCGGTGGGCGCATCCGCCCGGAGTACGATCGACGGCCGGCGTCCTACCGCACGCTCGCTTCGCACTTCCTCACGACCTTCCCGCAGCTCGAGGGCATCCGCTTCTCGCACACGTGGGGCGGCGTGATCGACACGAGCACGCAGTTCTCCGCATTCTTCGGCTCGGCTCTCGGCGGCCGGGTGGCCTACGCGGCGGGCTTCACGGGCCTCGGTGTCGGGGCGACGCGCTTCGCCGCGGACGTGATGCTGGACCTCCTCTCCGGCGAGCAGACCGAGCGGACGCAGCTCGAGATGGTGCGCAAGCGCCCGCTGCCGTTCCCCCCGGAGCCCGCTGCCTCGATCGGCGTGAACGCCACCCGATGGTCACTCGATCGCGCCGACCACAACGGCGGCCGCCGCAACCTGCTCCTGAAGACCCTCGACGCGCTGGGCCTCGGCTTCGACTCCTGACCCCCCACTGAAAATCCCCTCTGTGCCCGGATATCCGCGCACAGAGGGGATTTTCAGGTGGGAGGAGGGGGTCAGCCTCCGGCGAGGGTCTGGGCGAGCGAGGAGCCGTCGCCCGTCTTCTTGCTGGCTCTGCTCAGCACGATCGCGACGAGGGCGAGCGCCACGAGCGTGAGCAGGAGCATGACTGTCGACATCGCGGCGATCTCGGGACGGAGGGTCGAGCGGAGCGACGCGAAGACGTACACCGGCCACGGCGTCGAACCGGCGACGGAGACGAAGCTCGAGAGCACCGTGTTGTCGAGGCTGAGTGTGAACGACAGGAGCGCCCCGGAGATGACCGCCGGCCGCATGAGCGGGAAGGTGATCGTCCAGAACCGCTGGATGGGCGGTGCGCCGAGGTCGGCAGCCGCCTCCTCGAGCGACTCGTTGAGCCCCGCCATCCTCGCCCGGACGATGAACGTCACCACGGCACAGGCGAACAACGAGTGCGCGATCACGAGCCGCACCTGGCCGAGGTTGAAGATCGACAGCCCCCAATCGGCGCCGAGAGTGACGAACCAGGGCAGGAGCGACACGGCGTTGACGATCTCCGGGGTCACCATCGCGAGCCCGAGCAGGGCGACGAGCCATCCCGTCCACCGGCCGCCCCGTCGGGCGAGCGCGACGCCCGCGAACGATCCGAGGATCGTCGAGACCACCGCGGAGCCCGCCGCGGCCGCGAGCGATACCTGGATCGTCGCGACGATCGTCGGGTTGTTGAACGCGTTCGCGTAGGAATCGAGACCGAAGCCCTGCCACGACTGCAACTGGCGACCCGTGTTGAACGAGTAGGCGACGATGACGAGGACCGGGAAGAAGAGGAACAGCAGCCCCACGATCCCCCAGATCCCGAGCAGGGCGTCCCCGACGGCCGGGGGTCGGCGTCGGGCGCGCGGCTCCTCCGTTCGGGGCGGCGCAGCTGTCGTGCGTTCGGCTGTCGCGGTCATCTGATCGCTCCCGTCGTGTCGAGGTCGCCGAGATGCCGGAACCGCCGGAGAGCGATTCCGATGAGCCTGAAGAGCACCCCGAATGCGATGACGACGAGAAGGATCGCGAGCATCAGCACGATCGCCATCGCCGATCCGAGCGCCCAGTTCTGCGCTCGCTGGAACTGCCCGGCGACCATCTGGCCGACCATGCTGCCCGACGCGCCGCCGAGCACGCTCGGGGTGATGTAGTCACCCATGAGCGGCACGAAGACGAGCAGCATGCCGGCGAGGATCCCGGGCAGGGCGAGCGGGATGGTGACACGCCAGAAGCTCGACCACCAGTTCCCGCCGAGGTCACGGCTGGCCTCGAGCAGTTTGTGGTCCATCCGTTCCAGGGCCACGTAGAGCGGCAGGATCATGAGCGGGAGGTAGTTGTACACCACACCCAGCTGCACGGCTTGCTGCGTGTAGAGCACCTGGAGCGGCCCGTTCAGGAGGCCGATCCCGTTGAGGAAGTCCGAGAGGAAGCCCTCGGGGCTCAGCGTGATCTGCCAGCCGATCGTGCGCACGAGGAAGTTGGTCCAGTACGGCACGAGGACGAGGGCGACCACGAGGCCGCGAGCGCGCGGCGAGAGCTTGACGGCCATCCAGTACGCCATCGGGAACCCGATCAGCACGCACAGCGCCGTTCCCGTGATCGCGATCTGGGTGGTGCGCCAGAAGGTCGTGAGGAACGCGGGGTCGAGGGCCTCGACATAACGCGCGAGCGACAGGACGTCGTTCGAGTGTGTCACGTAGAGGCTCGGCTTCTCACCGAAGCTGTACCAGAGGATGAGCCCGAACGGCACGATGAAGAAGAACACCAACCACACCGCGATCGGCACGGCGAGGAACCCCACCGACCCCGTGAACCGCCGCTTCGCGCGCGGCGGCTCGGGGGTCGGCGGTGCCGCCGCGGGAGGCGCCGTGGCGACCGAGGTCATTGACCCGCCGCCGCCGTGAGCTCGTCGTAGATGGACACGATCGTCTGCTCGGCGTCGGTGAGTTCGGCGAACACGAACTTCTCGACCTGCTCCGGGGTGAAGAAGATGAGTTCCGGCATCTCCACGCCGGCCTCCGCCGCCATCTCTTCGATACCGGTCACACCGGTGTTGTAGCCGATGTAGAGGAGCTCTTCGAGGGACACCTCGGGGTCGAGTACGTAGTTGATGAACTCGTGGGCGGCGTCTGCGTTCGGGGCCCCCTTCACGATCGCCCAGTTGTCCTGCCACAGGTTCCCGCCCTCGGCGGGTGTGACGTACTTGTAGCGCGTCGGGTCCTCGTTCTCGAGGATCCCTTGGCGGCCGTCACCGTTCCATGCGTGGGCGAGGACGCGTCCGTTCTGCGCGATCGTGCCGCTCGGGTACGACTCGAACGCCTGCACGTGCGGCGCGATGGTCTCCGTGATGAAGACGCGGTACTCCTCCAGGTGGCCCTCGTCCGTCGTGTTCGGATCGATGCCCTTCCACAGGAAGTAGGCGTAGGCGATCTCTCCCGGGTCTTCGAGCAGCGACATCTTGCCGCTCGCCTCGTTCTGTGCCGCGTCCCAGAAGTCGCCCCAGGTCGTCAGCTCTCGCGTGATGACGGTCGAGTCGTACACATAGCCCGTGGTGCCGAAGTCCTTGGGGACCGAGTACTTGTTGCCCGGGTCGAATTCCTGGTCGATGTAGGCGGGGTCGAGGTACTCCATGTTGGGGATCTTCGAGTGGTCGAGCTCCTCGAGCAGGTCGGAGGCGGCCATCTGGGGGATGTACTGGTGGGTGGGGACGCAGAGGTCGTACCCGCTCGTGCCGCTCGCCGTGACGAGCTTCGAGATCATCTCCTGGTTGGACCCGTAGCTGTCGATCGTGATCGACGGCCCGACGTCCTTCGTGAATGCCTTGAGGACCTCGGGGGCGTCGTACTCTCCCCACGTGTAGATGTTGAGGCCGTTGGAGGTCCCGCCGCCACCGCCGGTGGAGCAGGCCGCCAGGGCCGCCGTGACCCCGAGGCCGAGGGCGCCGCCGAGGAAGAGTCGGCGCGACAGGGCCGAGGTCATGGCCTCGGGAAGGAGCACGCGAACGGGCTTGTCTGACATGGTCACTCGCTTTCGGTGGGTGCGGTGGGGGTGGGGAAGATGTGGACCGACTCGGCCGTCCACCTGCAGTACACGTCGGCGCCGGGGGTCGTCGGCACGTCGATACCGCGCGGGGAGCGCGCCATGATCTTGAGTCCGTCTGGGGTGATGGTGACGATCTGGAGCGCCGAGCCCAGCTGACTGACGCTCATGAGCGTCGATCGGATCTCGTTCGCGCCTCCCGAGGGAGTGGTCGAGATGCCGACGTGCTCGGGGCGGACGGCGACGTCGGCCGGCGCGCCGGCCACCGGGTCACCGGCCGGTTCGCGCGTCGAGACGAGGGTCCCCCCGGGGACCGTGACCGACCAGGCGCCGGGTCCGCCGGCGAGCTCGCCTGTGAAGAAGTTCTGCTGGCCGATGAAGCCGGCGACGTAGGCGCTCGCCGGGTCGTCGTACACGGCGGCCGGCGGGCCGATCTGCTCGAGACGGCCGGAGTTCATGACGGCGATGCGATCGCTCATCGTCATGGCCTCCTCCTGGTCGTGCGTGACGAAGACGAACGTCGTGCCGAGCTGCTGCTGGAGGAGCTTGAGCTCGATCTGCATCTCCTCGCGCAGCTTGCGGTCGAGCGCCGACATCGGCTCGTCGAGGAGGAGCACGGCCGGCCGGTTGACGAGCGCGCGGGCGAGCGCGATGCGCTGCTGCTGACCGCCGGACAGCTGGGCGGGCATGCGCTCGGCGAAGGTGCCCATCCGCACCATCTGGAGAGCCTCGGAGACCCGCTCTCTCACCTCGTTCTTCGGCGTCTTCTGGTAGCGGAGCCCGTAGGCCACGTTCTGCGCCACCGAGAGGTGCGGGAAGAGCGCGTATGCCTGGAACACCGTATTGACCGGGCGCTTGTGAGGCGGGAGCGCCTCCACGTGCTTCGTCGCGATCGAGATCGACCCCGTGTCCGGGTACTCGAATCCGCCGATCATGCGCAGCGTCGTCGTCTTGCCGCAGCCGCTCGGTCCGAGGAGCGAGATGAACTCGCCGGCGTTGACGTGCAGGTCGAGGTCGCGCACGGCATAGTTCTTCCCGTAGATCCGAGAGACCCCGTTCAGGGTGACCTCTCCGGCACGGGCCTCGTCGACCAGATGTGTCGTCATCGTCGTCCTTCCATCGGGCGGCCTGCGCCCGTCGAGGGTGTTTCGAACACCACGCGTCCGCCGACGATCGTGTACGCCACGGAGGCGTCGGCGATCTCCGCTGTCGGGGCGGAGAAGATGTCACGGTCGAGGATCGTGACGTCGGCGTCGTAGCCGACCGCGATCCTTCCCGTGCGGTGTTCGTCGGCGTTGGCGTACGCGCTGCCGGCGGTGTAGCCCACGACGGCGTCCGAGAGAGAGATCGCCTGCTCGCCGAAGAGCGGGTCGGTCGCGCGGCCGGGCGGGCACCGCGTGACGGCCGTGTGCATGATCTCGAGCGGGTTCGCCGTGCTCACGGGCCAGTCCGATCCGAGGGCGAGCGTCGCGCCCGCGCGTCGGAGGCTCGCGAACGGATACTGCCAGGCCGCCCGCCTGGCGCCGAGGAAGGGGATCGTGAGCTCGTCCATCTGCGATTCGTGCCGCGCCCAGAGGGGCTGGATGCTCGCCACGGCGTCGAGGCCGGCGAATCGCGCGATGTCGTCAGGGTGGATGATCTGGAGGTGGGCGAGAAGCGGGCGCCTCATGCCGGGGGTCGACTCGATCGCGTCGAGAGCCTCCCGGACGGCGCGGTCACCGAGCGTGTGGAAGTGGACGCGGAGACCGGCGGCGGTGAGGGCCGCGGAGGCCTCCGTGAGCATGCCGGGGTCGACGAAGCTCTTGCCGGCGTTCGACGTGGAGCAGCCGCAGCCGTCGAGGTAGGGCTCGAGCATGGCGGCGGTGAAGTTCTCCGCGACACCGTCCTGCATGATCTTGACGCTGCCGGCGCTGAAGCGGTCACCTGCCACCGCGTCGCGGTTCGCGACGAAGGCCTCGATCTGGTCGAGCCCCTTCTCCCGCTCCCACCATTGCGCGCCGACGACACGGGCGAGGAGCCGGCCGTCTGCGTCGAGGCGGCGGTAGGAGGCGAGGTTGTCGAGTCCCCGATCGCCGGATTCGACCATGGCGTCCTGCCAGGCCGTGACGCCCCAGGCGAAGAGCTGTTCCTGGGCGAGCAGGAATCCCCTGTCCACGTCGTCGTCGCCGAGCGGGGGCACGTGCGCGGAGACGAGCTCCATCGCGCCCTCCTGGAGGCAGCCCACGGGGTCGCCGTCGGCGTCGCGCTCGACGCGACCGGAGAGCGGGTCGATCGTGTCGCGGGTGACCCCGGCGATCTCGAGGGCTTTCGAATTGACCCATGCGCCGTGACCGTCGCGGTTCGGCAGGTAGACGGGCCGGTCGGGAACGACGCGATCGAGCAGATCCTTCGTCGGGATGCCGCCGGGGAAGAGGTCCATGCCCCAGCCGCCCCCGGTGATCCAGGCGCGATCGGGATTCGCGGCGGCGTAGGCCGAGATCCGCTCGAGGTACCCGTCGATCGAGTCCTCGTCGGAGAGGTCGCACGTGATGAGGGTGTTCCCGGCGTGGTGGGGGTGGATGTGTGAATCCTGGAAACCGGGGGAGACGAGGCCGCCGGCGGCGTCGATCGTCTCGGTGGGCCGGGCGGGGAGCGCGTCGACGGCGTCGGAGCCGATCGCAGCGACCCGGCCGTCCACCAGAGCGACGGGTTCTTCCTGGATGTGGCCATCCAGGAAGACCCGGCCACCGGTGATGAGGATCGCTTCGGGAGTGCGACCGTGGTGCATGTGAGACCTTTCCGTCGGCGGAACGCGGGGGAGCGTTTCGCGCAGTACGGGAATTCTGTTGTCTCGGGGCCGGAAAGGGAATACCCCGGCTCGGAGATTTACACAATTGAAACGGCAATCGAATCGCCTTCATTCGACGGAAACGCTTGCGATCGGACCTGGGATCGACTGATACCGTGTCGCAGACGTCCACAACGACTCGGAGAGACCCATGCCAGAACTCGTTCCCGCACCGGATTCCGTCCTGCACCTCCCGGCTGTCGACCTGCACCCGATGGACGCGGGGGAAGGCGCCCCGCTGACGCGCTGGACCGAGCTCGGCCCACTTTTCGGCGAAGCCGCCCAGTCGTTCGGCGTCTGGGAGATGGAGCCGGGGGTCGCGCTCGACACGGAGGTCGACGAGGTGTTCGTCGTGATCTCGGGTGCCTGCACGATCGAGTTCCTCGACTCGGGGGAGGAGATCGACGTCTCGGCCGGAGACCTGGTCCGGCTCGCGGAGGGCTCACGCACGCGGTGGACCGTGACGACGACCCTGCGGAAGCTCTACCTCGCGCCCTGAAGTGTGACGCGCCGTGGTGTCCGAGTGGCGAGCGCGCCGACGGCGACGGCGCGGGCCTCCGTCGAGGACCCGCGCCGTTCTCCGTCTGTTCCGCTCGTCTGTCCGCCAGTCCGCTCGTCAGGCCGTCGGGCGTCGACGGATCGTCAGTGGGTCAGGATCCGCTTGATCGACGTTGCCGCGCGCTCGAGCTCGATCCGCAGCTCGGCGAGCTGAGCCGACGTGAACGAGCGTCCCGAACCGATGTGCGTCCGCAGGGCGGCCCTGGTGTCGTGTCGGAACACGTTCAGGGCCAGTTCCGCATCCTGCAGAGCGAGTCGCGACGTGGTCCGGTCGTCCGGGGTCGTCGATGAGACGGGGGGAACGCGGGAGGCCGACTCCCGAGCGTCCCGCGCGGCCGACGCCAGTTCGGCCTTGAGACTCTTCATCGCGGTCGTCACGTCCGAACGCACCTCGTGGGCCAGACGGCGCACGGAATCGGTGACCTCGGACTCCACCCGTCCGAGCTCGTCCCCGCGGGCGGCGAGCTCCGCGCGACCGGCGTCGGTGATGCGGTAGACGGTCTTGCGACCGTCGCTCGCCTTCGTGACGAGTCCCTCCTCTTCGAGCTTGGCGAGACGGGGGTAGATCGTTCCGGCGCTCGGGCTGTAGGTCCCTCCGAATCGGTCGCCCAGGGCCTGGATGAGCTCGTAGCCGTGGCGCGGGGTCTCGTCGAGGAGTTTCAGCAGGTACAGCCGGAGGCTGCCGTGGGAGAAGACGGGGGGCGTCATCGTGCGCCGTCCTGGCCGTGGGTCGCGGTGCCTGCGCCGTCGTCGGCTCCGGAGAGATCGTCGGAGAAGGTGTCTCCGGACGGGAAGGAGTCAGAATCCGCGAAGGTGTGACCGTCCCGCTCCGCCGCGTCGGGCCGAGCGGCCCTCCGCACGACGGAGACGTCGCCCGAGACGGTGTTCGCGACCACCTCGACCGAGAAGGCGTCCACGCCCGCGATGGTCTGGTGGTAGCCGCGGCCGCGCATGCCCTTCACGACCTCGCCGTCGAGCTGGAGCGTGCCGCTCACCGTGTTGACGGTGTAGGCGGCGCCCAGGGTGTCGTCGACGCGAGCGGTGAGCGCGCCGGAGACGCTGTTCACCCGGATCCGATCGCAGCGACCGTCGATGTCCGCGAAGACGTCGCCGGACACGGTGTCGACCTTGACGCGGTCGATCCGTCCGGAGAGGGTGACGTCCCCCGACACGGAGTCGGCCGACACGGCGCCCAGGTGGTTCTGCGCGCTCAACTCGCCGGAGACGCTGTGGAGGACGAGGTCGCCCTCGAGGCCCTCCGTCTGGATCTCCCCGCTCACGGTCGACAGGCGTGCCCGCGTGGTCAGTCCGGTGACGAGCGCATCGGCCGAGACGCTGCCGAGCGTCACGGCGATCGCGCGCGGTACGAGCACGCTCACGGAGGCCTTCGCGGAGTTGCGGCCGAAAGCGCTCAGCAGATCGCCGACGTTGTCCCATCGCAGTTGCGGGTGATCGATGTCGAGGACGTCGCCGTCGATCGAGATCTTGAGATCACGATGGAGGACCGAGTGCACCTCGACGCGCGCGCCGGGCTCGTCGTGGCCGATGATGTCGATCTGCCCGCCGAGCAGGCTCACCTTCAGGGATCGCACGACCTCGATATCGATCACCCGGGTGTGCCCCGGCGCGATGATCCATTTCTCCCGTGCCATGATGCGTCCTCTCCTCGCGATATATCGCGTTGTGATTTCACGATATGTCGCGATCTCGGCGACGTCAAGTGGCGGTCTCCTCGCGCGATCTCTCCACAGGCGACCCGTTCGGCGGGTTGTCCACGGATCGGCCCGCCCCTGACTCGACGCCTTCCCTCCAGTACGTACCGTTCGGAATCGACCGAGGAGGATGCGATGAACGCGTTAGGCGAGACGATCGATGGCGTCGGCCAAGACGGTGCCGACCGCGACGGTACCGACCAGGACGCTGCTGCGGGCCCGCCGGACCAGGGGAGAGGGGACGGCGGATCCGGTACCGCGACCGTGGCCGCCGACAGGAGGCCGGCCCTCTCGACCACCACGATCGTCCTGTCGATCGCGGCGGCGGTCGTCGTTCAGGTGACGGTGTGGACGGCCGGGATCGTCGTGGGACTCGCGTTCCTCGCGGGCGTCGCTGCACCGGGCGATGGTCACGCGGAGCACCCGACGGGTCCCGAGCACATTCCGTGGGGTGACGTCGTCCCCGAATCGCAGATGCCCGAGCAGGACGTCCCCGGGCCGGGCGGCGCGGATCTCGACGACGTGGACCGCGACGAAGCCGGCACCGACTGGAGTCTCGACGGGTTCGCCGACTTCGACGATGCGCGCCTGAAGCTCACGGGTGATCCGGGCGACGAATGGTCATCGACCCGCCTCCGGGGCCAGAGCGTCTGGGTCGACGCGCGGTGCCGCCTCACGGCCGACATCGTGGACGTGGTGGGGACGGGTGTCGAGAACATGACGGACGAGTCCGACGCGGAGGCCTCCGAGCAGGTGGCGCGATCACTCGCGGACGGCGCCCTCGGAGGAGTCGCGACACGGTCGGATCCGACGCCCGCGATCGTCCGACTCCCTCACTCGGAGGACGGCCGAGACGTCGACGGAGGAGCCGTCGAACTCACGAGCGTCGCTCTCGTTCCGGACGGATCCGACGTCGCATCGTCGTTCCTCGTGGTGTCGGTCAGAGCGTCGGCCGGCCAGGACCGCGCGATCGTCGTCGCCCTCGCGTGCATCGATACCGCACCCGATCGAGCGGACGCGATGACGCGCGATCTCGTCGGCCGTTTCCAACTCGAGTCGTTCTCGTGACCGGAACGGTTCTCCCCCGCTGGTCTCCCTCGAGGGCGGCAGCTCCACGCCCAGGGCGTCAGATGGAGCTGGCGCGCTCGCTCGGGAGTAGCCCTTTCGGTGAGGGAGGGGTCAGGGGGCGAGGGGGAGCGGAGTGGTCGGTGGGCGGGACTCGGACGCGTCGATCGACTCCTCGGCGGCTTGCACGGTGACGACGGGTGCACGGATGGCGAAGAAGGGGAGCGTCAGGTTGCAGAGGGGGCCGATGAGGAGCGCGAACGCGACCGTGCCGAGCCCCACGTTGCCGCCGAGGATCCAGCCCGTCGCGAGCACGGTGATCTCCACGGACGTGCGAGCGACCCAGATCGGGACGCCGAACCGCCGGTTGAGGCCCGTCATGAGCCCGTCGCGCGGACCCGGTCCCATGCGCGCTCCGATGTAGAGGCCGCTCGCCACGGCGAGCAGGACCAGTCCGGCGACGAACATGAGGATCTGCGCCCACAGCTCGGTCATGGGAGGCACGAGCCACAGTCCGAGTTCGATCGACGGTCCGATGATCAGGATGTTGAGGATCGTCCCGACGCCGGGGCGCTGGCGCAGTGGGATCCAGAGCAGCAGGACGAGGACCCCCACGATGTTCGTGAGCACCCCGATGCCGAGGCCGGTGTGGATCGACAGGCCCTGGGACAGGACCGTCCACGGGTCCACTCCCAGCACCGCGCGGATCATGAGTGCGTCGGCCACGCCGTAGAGGACGAGGCCGACGAGGAGCTGGGAGATCCGGCGAGGCATGATCAGTATCCAATTGCCTATTTGGCCTTGGAGCAAGAGGCCAATACAACTATGGTGGCCGCATGGTCGATGTCCACATCACGGCGCGCGCCCTCACATCCCTCCTCGGGGACTGGCGCGGGACCGACGCCGCCTACCGCAGCCTCTCCGATCGCGTGCGGCTCCTCATCCTCGACGGGCGCGTTCCGACGGACACCCGGCTTCCCGCCGAGCGCGATCTGGCCGAGCGGCTCGGCCTCAGCCGCACGACGGTGACGGCCGCGTATCGCGAGCTCCGCGAGAACGGCTACCTCGAGAGCCTGCGCGGATCGGGGAGCGTCGCCCGTCTTCCCGGGGCCGCCCCCGACGTAGCCCCCGTGCGCGAACACGGGGCGCTGGACTTCAGCAAAGCCTCGATGCCGGCGTCCGCTCTCGTCGCCGAGGCCTCCGTCGCAGCGGCGGCCCGGTTGCCCCGCTACCTGACCGAGTTCGACTACGACCCGGTAGGGCTCCCCGAGCTGCGGCGGGCTCTCGCCGAGCGGTACAGCGCGGCCGGGCTCCCGACCTCCCCGGACGAGATCATGGTGACCCTCGGCGCCCAGCACGCGATCGGCCTGCTCGCGCGCACCATGGTGTCCCGCGGCGATCGCGCTCTCCTCGAGATGCCGAGCTATCCCCACGCGCACGATGCGCTGCGGGCAGTGGGTGCCCGCCTCGTGCCCGTCACGGTGACGAGCGATCGGGGTTGGGACGACGCCGAGGTGACGCAGGCGTTCGAGCGGACCAACCCGGTCCTCGCGTACCTCATGCCCGATTTCCACAACCCGACGGGCGCGTCGATGACCCCCGCGACGCGAGCGACGGTACGCCGGGCCGCTGCGCGCACCGGCACGATCCTCGTGATCGACGAGACGACGGCCGATCTCTCGATCGATCGAGCCGCACCCCACCGCCCGTTCGCGGCGGACAACGCCGAAGGGGCGCGCATCATCACGATCGGCTCGCTCGGGAAGACCGTCTGGGGCGGGCTCCGGATCGGCTGGATCCGCGCCGACCGTGCCACGATCCGCAAGCTCGTCGTGGCCCGGTCCATCGGAGACCTCGGCACACCCATCCTCGAGCAGCTCGTGAGCGTCGAACTCCTCCCGCGGCTCGACGAGATCATCGACCTGCGCCGCTCCCAGCTGGCGGCGACGCGCTACCGCGTCGAGCAGCTCCTCGCCGAGAACTTCCCCCGCTGGGAGGTGCCGCGCGTACACGGAGGGCTCGCCCTGTGGGTCGGCATCGGAGCCCCCTTGAGTTCCCAGCTCGCCCTCGCCTCCAGGTCGCAGGGCCTCGTCGTCGCGGCCGGCCCGCGCTTCGGTATCGACGGGGCGTTCGAGCGGTTCCTCCGTATCCCGATCACGTACTCCATCCCGGAGACCGAGCGGGGGATCGAGGCGCTCCGGCGGGCCTGGGCATCGCTCGTGCGCGACCCGGCACCGGCGATGCCGGACCTCGCCTCGGTCGTCTAGCACGCCGTCCGACCGTCGCTCTCCGGCCCCGGCATCGTCGGCCGGAGGGGCCCGTCCCTGTGGGAGAATCGGAGGTGTGCGGCCCGAGCGCCGCGCACGCCGGCGCTCGTCGGTCGGCGGAGACGCACACACCGCTGTCGACCTCGGCGCCTGACCGCCGGTGCGACGGCCGTATCGAGGGACCTCCGTGCACATCCTTGCCGTCCTGAGCATGAAGAACCGTGCGCTCATCGCGCTCGTCACGATCGTCGTGGCGGTGTTCGGCGGGCTCGCTCTCACGAGCCTCAAGCAGGAGCTCGCGCCGAGCGTCGAGTTCCCGCAGCTCGCCGTCGTCACGAGCTACCCGGGGGCGTCGCCGGCGGTGGTGGAGGAGGACGTCTCGACACCGATCGAGACCGCGGTGCAGGGCATCGCCGGGGTGGAGTCGACGACCGCCACCTCGAGCACGAACCTGAGCCTCGTCTCGGTCACGTTCGCGTACGGCACGGACCTCGCGAGCGCCGAGCAGAAGGTGACCCTCGCGATCAACCGGCTCTCCTCGCAGCTGCCGGAGGACGTGGACCCGCAGACCCTCACGGGTGGTCTCGACGATCTTCCGGTGATCCAGATCGCCGCGACCGGCGGCGGATCCACCGACGAGCTGTCCGCCGCGATCAACAACTCGGTGCTCTCCGATATCCGCGAACTCGACGGCGTCCGCGACGCGACGCTCTCCGGCGAGACCGGCCAGCGGGTGACGATCGTGCCGGACCAGGCGGCGCTCGTCACGGCCGGGCTCGGTCAGACGGCCATCTCCGACGCACTCGATCAGAACGGCGTGCTCATCCCGGCCGGCGAGATCACCGAGGACGGCCGGACCTTCGCCGTGCAGGCCGGTTCGCGACTCGCGAGCGTCGACGACGTCGCGGGCCTCCCGCTCGTCGGTCAGACGACGGCGGGCGATCCCCTCACGATCGGCGACGTCGCGACCGTCGAGCTCACGGACGACCCCGTGACCTCGATCTCGCGCGTCGACGGCGAGGACGCCCTGACCATCGCGGTCACGAAGCTCCCTGACGCCAACACGGTCGACGTCTCGGAGGCGGTGAGCGCGATCATCCCCGACCTCGAGGAGTCCCTCGGATCCGACGCCACCCTCACGGTCGTCTTCGACCAGGCGCCGTACATCCAGCAGTCCATCGAGGCTCTCGCGACGGAGGGGCTCCTCGGGCTCTTCTTCGCCGTCATCGTCATCCTGGTCTTCCTGCTGTCGATCCGGGCGACCCTCGTCACGGCGATCTCGATCCCGACGTCCGTGCTCGTGACCTTCATCGGCATGCAGGCCGCCGGTTATACGCTCAACATCATCACGCTCGGTGCGCTCACGATCGCGATCGGGCGCGTCGTCGACGACTCCATCGTGGTCATCGAGAACATCAAGCGGCACCTGGCCCTCGTGGGCCGGGAGAGCGGTGCGGAGGGGCGCGTCGGCGCGATCCTCCGCGGCGTGCGCGAGGTGGCCGGTGCCGTCACCGCGTCGACGGTGACGTCCGTCGCGGTGTTCCTGCCCCTCGCCTTCGTCGGCGACATCTCGGGAGAGCTGTTCCGCCCGTTCGCCCTCACCGTGACGATCGCGCTCCTCGCCTCGCTGCTCGTTTCGCTCACGATCGTGCCGGTGCTCGCGTACTGGTTCCTGCGGGCGCCGAAGACCAAGGAGACGGCAGCGACAGACCGTGCCGCAGCCTCGGAGACCACGCCCGTCGCCGCGCCCGTGGTGGCCGCCGACCGCGGTGACGAGGCCGACCGCGGTGACGAGGCCGAGCGCGGTGACGAGGCCGAACCGGCCGGAACCGAGCCCCTCACCTCCGCACCTGCAACGGAGCCGGTCGCGTCGGAACAGGTCGAGGCGGACCGGGTCGGGACGGACGCGGTCGAGCCGGAGCCGATGGATGCTCGACCCGAGCCGGTCGACCCGGCCGAGCACGTCGACGCGGACACGGATGCGGCGGCGGAGGCGGAGTCCTTCCCCGACGAGGACGAGCCCGACGACATCGAGTCGACCGACGTGCCGAGCGCGCGCCCGTCCCGCCCGGCCGGGGTGGCCGCTGCCCCCGCGATCGTCGAGCCCGGGTGGATCGTCGACGCCCGTCGCCCGCCGGCGGAGCCCGAGCGGGCCCTCGAGCCCGAGTCGACCTCCGACCTCGATCCGATCTCCGAGCCCGATCCGACCTCCGAGCCCGATACCCTCGAGGACACGACCGACCCGACCGAGCTGACCGAGCCGGCCGAGCCGACCGCGGAAGCCCACGTCGAGCCCGAATCCATGCCGACGCCGGAGCCGACGCCGGAGCCGACGCCGGAGCCGGAGCCGGAGTCGACGCCGGAGCCGGAGACGAAGCCCGAGACGGCACCAGAGGCGGTACCTGAGGCGGCACCGGAGCCCGTGCGCGAGCCCGTCCTCGCCTCGACCGCGGTGCCGGCGGTGCCGACCGCCGCGACCGCACCGGCCCTCTCCCGCCGTGCCCGCCGCGACGGCGCGGCCGTGGACGACGACGTCGAGCACCCCACCCTGCTGCAGCGCGGCTACCTCCCGATGATCCGGTGGACGCTGCGGCACTCGGCGGTCACGCTCGTGCTCGCGCTCCTCGTGCTCGTGGGAACGGGCTTCGCCGTGCCGTTCATGAAGACCAACTTCCTCGGCAGCTCGGGGCAGAACACCTTCAGCATCACCCAGACCCTTCCCGTGGGGACGAGCCTCGAAGAACTCGACGCCGCATCGCAGGACGTCGAGCAGGCCCTCCTCGGCACCGACGGCGTCGAGACCGTCCAGCTGTCGATGGGGTCAGGCGGAAGCGGCATCCAGTCGCTCTTCGGAGGCGGCGGCGAAGGAACGATCAGCTACTCGATCACGACCGACGAGGACGCCGACCAGGACGCCCTGCAGGCGGACGTCCGGGACGAGCTGGCCGACATCGAGGGCGCCGGGGACATCAGCGTCCAGGTGTCGAGCGGGTTCGGAGGGTCGAGCGACATCGAGGTGGAGGTCACCGCACCGAACCAGGATGCACTGCTCACAGCGACCGACGAGATCGTCGCGGCCGTGCGCGACCTCGACGTCGTGTCCGAGGTCACCGACAACCTGTCCGAGTCGCGGCCCTACATCGAGGTCGCGGTCGACCGGGAGGCCGCCGCCGCGGCCGGATACTCCGAGGTCGCCCTCGGCGCCATCGTCTCGGGGGCCATGCAGCCCCAGACCGTGGGCAGCATCGTGATCGACGAGACGACCCTGTCGATCTACATCGCGAGCGAGGACCCGCCGACCACGCGCGACGAGCTCGCGGCGCTCGAGATCCCGACACCCACGGGCATCGTCGCTCTGGACAGCCTCGCGACCATCGAGCAGGTCGACGGCCCCGCGTCGATCACGACCGTCTCGGGACTGCGCTCCGCCACGGTGAGCGTCACCCCCTCGAGCGACGACGTCGGCACGGCGAGCGGACTCGTCCAAGAGGCGATCGATGGTTCCGACCTCACGGGCGGGGCGTCCGCCGGCCTCGGTGGCGTGGCCACCGACCAGTCGAGCGCCTTCGAGCAGCTCGGGCTCGCCCTCCTCGCGGCCATCCTGATCGTGTACATCGTGATGGTGGCGACGTTCCGTTCGCTGCGTCAGCCGCTCCTCCTGCTCGTCTCGGTGCCGTTCGCGGCCACCGGCGCGATCGGTCTCCAGGTGCTCACGGACGTGCCGCTCGGAGTCCCCTCGCTCATCGGTGTGCTCATGCTCATCGGGATCGTCGTGACGAATGCGATCGTGCTCGTGGACCTCGTGAACCAGTACCGGCGTCGGGGGATGACGGTGCCCGAGGCGGTGGAACACGGCTCGGTCCGCCGACTGCGCCCGATCCTCATGACGGCGCTCGCGACGATCTTCGCGCTCGCCCCGATGGCCCTCGGCATCACGGGCCACGGCGGGTTCATCTCACAGCCCCTCGCGATCGTCGTGATCGGAGGCCTCGTGTCCTCGACGGTCCTGACGCTCATCGTGCTCCCGAGCCTCTACAACCTCGTCGAGGGCGCGAAGGACCGGCGGCACGCCCGCCGGGCGGCGAAGGCGGCACGCACCGCCTGAGCGGGCCACCGCGCAGGACACCGACGGCGGCGCCGGCACTCGACCACTCGAGTGCCGGCGCCGTCGTTCGGATGGTGCGCACCGCGCGCGATCGGGAGCGGGG
This sequence comes from Labedella endophytica, assembly GCF_003990045.1. Classification (GTDB taxonomy): domain Bacteria; phylum Actinomycetota; class Actinomycetes; order Actinomycetales; family Microbacteriaceae; genus Labedella; species Labedella endophytica. The sequence continues at coordinate 543,722 of NZ_RZGZ01000001.1, forward strand.
TCTGTTCACGTTCTGCACATCTTCCGTCCATCGACAGGCCCGGGATTGCATCGGAGCATGGGGGGAACTCGGCAGCGACGCCGCACCCATGACCCGAGAGGTGTCCCGATGTCCCGTCCCGTCCGCGTTCTCTCGCTCTACGAAGGCTTCTTCGCCGGCGGCGCGCGCATCCTGCATTCCGACCTCGTGTCCGGGCTGCACTCCTCCGCCGGGCAGGAGCACGCCGTGCTCTCGATCGCCTCGGCGGCCGGGCGCGAGTCCACGGTGCAGCAGATGGAGGACGATCCGCGGTACCGCCGCCTGCGGGCGGCGGGGGTCGGCATCACCGCGCTCGGTCGCACCGCGGGAGTGCACCCGCCCGAGCGGACGTCGTTCACGGACGAGGAGCTGCTCCGCGCCGCCGACGCGGTCGCCGCAGCGGACGTGGTGCTGTCGCTCAAGGAGCAGCCGGTCGGTCTCCTCCTCGCGCTCCGGGATCGCGGGCTGATTCCCGACGTCCCTGTCGCGGTGTGCCTGCACCGATCGGATCCATTGCACTCGGGACCAGCGCTCGGCTGGCTCGTCGAGGCCACGGCGACGGGGCTCGTGACCGCGACGGTGTCGTGCGCCGAGTCGACGAGCGAGGCCTACGCGCGAGCGGGGGTGACGGCGGACAGCCGCTTCGTGATCGCGAACGGCATCGACACCGACCGTTTCCGTCCAGGGGACACCGCCGGGGATCGGGCGACCCGCGACCGACTCGGTATCTCGGACGGCGCCCCCGTCGTCGTCTTCGCGGCGCGCTTCGACGCGATGAAGGACCCGGGGCTCTTCCTCCGGTCCGCGGCCGCCCACGCGCGGACCGACCCCGACACCCACTACGTGCTGTGCGGCGCAGGGATGACGTGGGACAACGCGGCGTTCGCGGCGCTCGCCCACGAGTCGGGCGTCGCGCCGTCGTCGCGCGTGCACCCCCTCGGGATCGTCGAGGACATGCCGTCCGTCTACCGGATCGCCGACATCGTCGCGCTCACGAGTGCGTTCGGGGAGGCGTCCCCGCTCTGCCTCGTCGAGGGGGCGGCGTGCGGGGCGACGCCCGTCACGACCGACGTCGGTGACGCGGCCCGGCGCGTCGAGGGAATCGGGGTCGTGACGTCCCACGACGCCTCCGAGATCGCCGCGGCGTGGACGGACGTCCTCGCAGGTCGCGGGGGACTGCGGGAGGCGGCCCTCGCCTCACGCCCGCGGTTCGGTCGCGACCGGATGATCGAGGAATACCGGTCGGCCGTCGAGGACCTCGTCGCTGCTCGTGCCGCCGAGGACGTCGCGCTCGCGGGGTAGCCGCGCGTTAGCCTTGATCGGGAGGCAACGCGTGACCAGGACACCCGATTCGGACGACCCGCTCGAGGATCTTCCGCTCGACAGCGACAGCGACAGCGACAGCCCATCCGCTGCGCCGCCGAGCGCTCGGCCTCGACTCGACGGCCGCTCCGTGCTCCTCGTCTTCGCCGGCGGCGTCGTCGGTACGGGGATCCGCGAAGGATTCGCCCTCGCCTTCCCAGCGGCATCGGGTGGATTCCCGACGACCATCTTCGTCATCAACGTCCTCGGGGCCTTCGTTCTGGGCGCACTCCTCGAGGTCCTGGCGCGGAGCGGCCCGGACGACGGGGGTCGGCGATCGATGCGCCTCCTCCTCGGGACGGGGCTTCTCGGAGGGTTCACCACATACAGTGCCTTCGCGGTCGACACCGCGGTGCTTCTCGGCGACGCCCTCCCGGTGGCCCTCCTGTACGCGGGAGCGACGCTCGTCGTCGGGCTCGTGTCGGCGTTCGTCGGGATCGTCGCCGCCGGTGCCGCCCACACCCGGTCACGCGAGCGGTCGGCCCGCCCATGATCTCCCTCTGGCTGTTCGCGGCGATCTGCGTCGCCGGCGGACTCGGGGCCGCCCTCCGATTCACGGTCGACGCGGTGATCACCGCGCGTGTGACCGTCCCGTTCCCGATCGCGACGACCGTCATCAACGTCACGGGCTCGTTCGTCCTCGGCGTCCTCACGGGCGCCGCGGCATCGGCCGGCCTCCCCTCCGAGTGGTTGCTCATCGGCGGGGGCGGCCTCATGGGCGGCTACACGACGTTCAGTACCGCGAGCGTCGAGACCGTGCGGCTCGTGCAACGGAGGCGCTACCTCGCCGCCGCGGCCAACGGAACCGGCATGGTGGTTCTCGCCGTCGGAGCCGCGGCCCTCGGCGTCCTCCTCGGCGCGGCCCTCTGACCCCTCCCAACCGCCGTGAGGTGTCGCCGTCCGTTGCCTCGCAGGCCGATCAGAGAACAGAATGCGACACCTCACGGGGCTTTGAAGGTCAGGGAGCGTCGTCCCCGGCGCCGTCGATGTCCGCTCGACGGAGGGGGTAGCGCCGCAGGGTCGCGAGGCTCGCAGCGACGAGGGTCGCCGGCACGATGCTGAATGCCACGACGATGCCCGCGACGGCGCTCGCCGACTGATCGACGGAGGTGCCGCCCGTCGACTCGACGTAGCCGGTGAGCGCGAGCACCACGGTGAACAGGATGGCGCCGAAACCCAGGCCGGTCGTCTCGCCGGCGCTCCACAGGCCGCCGATGACTCCGGCGTGGCCCGAGCCGTGACGGCGGGCGTCGTCGGAGATGACGTCCGGCAGCATCGCGAGAGGAAACGCCTGCATGCCCGCGAAGGAGGCGCCCGCCAGGGCGATGGGGGCGTAGACCCAGGGCCCGGGGGCCCACAGCAGCCCGAGGAGCAGGAGGGTGGCGACCGTGAAGCCGATGCTCGCGAGCACGAACCCCCTCTCCTTGCCGATTCGCCTCGCGAGCACGCCCCACGCGGGGGCGAGCAGCACTGCGGGCGCGATGAGAGCGACGAAGAGGGGGGTGACGGCGAGTTCCGAGCGCAGCACCCAGGTGGCGACGAACTGAGCGCCCGCGAGCATCAGGCCGGCGGCGAGGCACTGCAGCATGTAGGTCGAGAGGAGGGCGCGGAATGCTCGGCTGCGGCGCAGCGCGTCGACCCCGCCCGAGTAGTTCTGCGCGAGCGACGCCGTCGCACGCACGCTCGCGCGAGGGATGTCCGTGGGTGCGACGCGCGAGGCCACGAGCATTCCCGCCCCGATGACGACTCCCGCCACGGCGCCCATGAGGAGATAGCCGGTCCCGTCGTCTCCCGGGACGGCTCGGAGGGCCGGACCGCCCGCCCCGAAGAGCAGGAGGGCCACGGTGAGCACGACGACGCGCCAGGTGAGCAGTCGGGTGCGCTCGTCGTACCGCTTCACGAGTTCGGCGGGGAGGGCGACGTACGGCACCTGGAAGAGACTGAACGCCGTCGCCGAGAGCAGGAATGCGACGAGCACCCACAGGCCGCTCGCGACCGGACCGAGCGACGCCGGGGCGGCGAACGTGAGGGCGAACAGCGCGGGGATCGTGAGGGCGCCCCAGACCATGTACCGGCGGCGGGACCCCGTGCGGGCGAGGCTCTGGTCGCTCCGCGCGCCGATGACGGGGTCGATCAGCACATCCCAGACCTTCGCGACCGTGACGATCGCGCCCGCGGCGAGTGCGGCGACCCCGAGGGTGTCGGTGAGGAAGTAGACGAGGACGAGCCCGGGGAGCGTGGCGAAACCACCGGTCGCGAGCGAGCCCACGGCGTAGGCCGCGACGGTGCGCCTCTCGAGCGACCGCGACAGCGCATCCATAGCCCGAGCCTAGTCCGGGGCTGTCGTCAGGGTCTCTGCAGCCAGGGGCGGATGAGGCGCGTCACCGCCGGGAGGACCCAGAAGGTCATGATCGGCGTGAGTACGAGCGTCGTGATCAGGACTCGCCAGAGCACGGCGACGTCCTCCCAACCGGGGAGGAACGCCACGAGCAGGCTGAAGACGAGATTCACGGGGAAGAAGCCGAGCCAGATGCTCACGGCCTGCTTCCACCGCGGGGGGACGGCCACGGTCCCGATGCTCCCGGTCGGCGGCGAGGCCGTCGATCCCGTCTCCGGGGCGCCGACGTCGACCGATCGACCCACCGGCTGATCGAACCATCCCTCGATGCCCGTCCGGCGCTCGACCCGGGATTCCGTCGCGAAGTCGCGCCCCGTGCCGAGCCACCACTGCCGTTCGGGGGAGTGTTCCCAGGTGGTCAGGGTCTGCTCGTCCGAGAAGCGATAGAGCATGTGCCAGGTCCACGAATCATCACCCGCCCGCACCCAGCCGGATCCGAGAAAACCCGGATGCTTGTTCGCGAGCTGGATGCCCGCCTGTACCCATGCGGTGGCCTCGGTGATGCGTGCGGGATCCACCGCTCGCTCGATCGAGACCGTGATCGGTTGTGCCATGCCCTCCAGCATCGACCACGGACGTTTCCGCCGGGTAACGGACGGCATGCGCCGACATCGCCGTCGGCGTGTCCCCGTCGCCGGATGGACACCGCCTCCCGCCGTTTCCGCGCTGCCGGGATGGGCCTTACTCTGGGGTCATGACGAACGACGATGTCGACATCCGCGTGGTCGGCCGCCTCGGCCACATCACGCTCGACCGGCCCGAGCGGCTCAACGCTCTCACGCCCGGCATCCTCACCCGCATCTCGGATGCCCTCGCGTCGTGGCACGAGCTCGACGACGTCGAGACCGTGCTGCTCGACGGTGCCGGTGACCGCGGATTCTGCGCCGGCGGCGACGTGCGCATGATCACCGAGTCGACACCGGAGGACGCTCGGGCGTTCTGGGAGCTCGAATACGCCACCGTCCTCCAGATCGCGACCTTCCCGAAGCCCGTCGTCGCGGTCATGGACGGGGTCACGATGGGCGGCGGCGTCGGCCTCGCCGGTCACGCGCGCCACCGCATCGTGACGGAACGATCCCGCGTCGCGATGCCCGAGGTCCGCATCGGGCTCGCGCCCGACGTCGGAGGGGCGCTGCTCCTCGCTCGCGCACCCGGTCTCCTCGGTCTGCACCTGGGACTCACGGCCGCGACCATGACGGGAGCCGACGCCGTCGCCGCGGGCTTCGCGGACGCGTTCGTCCGCTCCGACGACCTCGTCGAACTCGTCGATGCACTGATCGTGGCTGGCCCCGACGCGTCCGAGATCGTTGCGCGGGTCGCGCAGACTCCTCCGGCATCGGAGCTCCTCGCCGCGCGACCCTGGATCGACGCGGCCTACGACGCGGGCACGATCGACGAGATCCTCGCCTCGTTGCGAGCCCGCCCCGAGGCCGGAGCGGCGGAGGCTGCGGACGCCATGGGCTCGATGTCGCCGACCTCGCTCGCCGTGACCCTGCGGACCGTCGAGCTCGCCGCGCTCGACGACGATCTCGAACGGGTGCTCCACCGTGACCTCGGGGTGTCGACGGCGCTCTTCGCGCGCCCCGACTTCGCCGAGGGCGTGCGGGCGCAGGTCGTCGACAAGGATCGTGCGCCGCGCTGGGCCCCCGCACAGGTGGATCCCACTGAGGTGGAGGCAATCGTCTCCGCACGCTGATCACTCGGCATCGATCCGACGTGGTCGCGTCTGCGCCCGCACACGACGAAGCCCCCTCGGCCAGGCCGAGGGGGCTTCGTCGATCACCGCTGGATTAGGAGCGGCTCTTGCGTCCCGTGAGGGCGCCGTAGATCAGGAGCACGACGATCGCGCCGCCGATCGCGAGGAGCCAGGTGCCGATGTCGAAGAACTCTTCGAGGCCGCGGCCGAAGAGAAGGCTGCCGATGAAACCACCGAGCAGTGCGCCCACGACTCCGAGGACGAGGGTGATGAGCCAGCCGCCACCCTGCCGTCCGGGAAGAATGAGCTTAGCGATCGCACCAGCGATCAGTCCGAGAAGGAGAAATCCGAGGAATCCCATGTGTCACACCTCCATGTTGGTGCGGCGGGCCGTCGTGTGGCTCCACCGCGTACGGCCGAACCTCGACCGCTGCCCCAACGTTAGGGGTAGCTGAGAGGTATCGAGGGGGCCTTGCATCGGGGCATGCAAGCGCGGTACACGCGCGTCGGCGGGTGCGCCAGTCGGATAAGACCCCCGGGGGTCGTGCGTTCTTCTCCCCGGTGCTGTAACGTAGGCAGGTCGGTTTCTGGACACCGCGGACCATCCATCCGCGGGCCCCACTGTTTGTCTAGAGGACCGGTTCCCAGCGAAAACGCTGGTGAGATCACATCGAGTGAACGGTCCCCGGCCACACTGACGCCCGGGTATGCGCGCGCGACATCGTCGTGCCGTGAACGCTGTTTGACGCGAATCACCCAGGAAGGCATTCCATGCCCAAGAACAACAAAGCCGGCGGCGGACGTCCGGCCCGCAACTTCGATCCCTCGTACGGCCCGAAGCGCAGCTCCAGTAGCCCCGGAAGCCGCAGCCCCAAGCACCGAGGTTTCCGCGAGCAGCAGCCGGTCGAGAAGAAGGCCCGCTGGAACGCCGATGAGCGTGCCGAGCGGGCGAACGACCGGGCGCCGCGTGATGAGCGTCCCGCGCGGAATGACCGTTTCTCGCGTGATGAGCGTCCTGCCCGCACCGACCGCTTCTCTCGCGATGAGCGTCCTGCTCGGAACGATCGGGATTCGCGTGATGCACGGCCCGCGCGCAACGATCGGTTCTCGCGTGATGAGCGTCCTGCTCGGAACGATCGGGATTCGCGTGATGCACGGCCTGCGCGCAACGACCGTTTCTCGCGTGACGAGCGTCCTGCTCGGAACGATCGGGATTCGCGTGATGCACGGCCTGCGCGCAACGACCGTTTCTCGCGTGACGAGCGTCCGGCTCGTACCGATCGCTTTTCCCGTGATGAGCGTCCCGCTCGGAATGATCGCGATTCGCGCGATGAGCGTCCGGCTCGTACCGATCGCTTCTCTCGCGATGAGCGTCCTGCTCGCAACGATCGCGACTCGCGTGATGCACGGCCCGCGCGAAACGACCGGTTCTCTCGCGACGAGCGTCCGGCCCGCAACGACCGTTTCTCTCGCGACGAGCGTCCGGCCCGCAACGACCGGTTCTCGCGTGATGAGCGTCCGGCCCGCAACGACCGCGATTCGCGTGACGAGCGTCCGGCTCGCAACGACCGTTTCTCTCGCGACGATCGCCCGGCTCGAACCGATCGATTCTCTCGCGACGACCGTCCGCGACGCGACGACCGCTCCGGTTCCGGCTCGCGCGGGTCGTTCCCTGCGTCCCGCGAGGCGGGCAACCGGTACTCGCCGAACGACGACGTCGTCCTCGAGCGGCTCGAGGCCGACGCGATCCAGGCGGAGGATGTCGAGGGTGTGACCTTCGGCGACCTCGGTCTCGGCGGAAACATCACGCGCGCCCTCGCCGAACTCGGTGCCGAGAGCCCCTTCCCCATCCAGGCGGCGACGATCCCCGACGTGCTCGCGGGGCGCGACGTGCTCGGCCGCGGCCGGACCGGGAGCGGCAAGACGATCGCCTTCGGCGCTCCCCTCGTGGAGAAGCTCATGGAGAACGGCGGAGGCAAGAACCGCCAGATGGGCCGGAAGCCCCGCGCGCTCGTCCTCGCCCCCACGCGTGAACTCGCGCTCCAGATCGACGGCACGATCCAGCCCATCGCGCGCAGCGTCGGGCTCTTCACGACCCAGATCTACGGCGGTGTTCCCCAAGGCCGTCAGGCCGGTGCCCTCCAGCGCGGCGTCGACATCGTCATCGGCACCCCTGGGCGCATCGAGGACCTCATCGAGCAGGGTCGACTCGACCTCTCCGAAGTCGTCGTGACCGTGCTCGACGAGGCCGACCACATGTGCGACCTCGGGTTCCTCGAGCCCGTGCAGCGCATCCTCCGGAAGACCTCGAACGGCGGACAGAAGCTCCTCTTCTCCGCGACGCTCGATCGCGGGGTCGCGGCGCTCGTCGACGAGTTCCTCAAGAAGCCCGCCGTGCACGAGGTTGCCGGCGAGGACCAGGCGTCCTCGACGATCGATCACCGCGTGCTCGTGATCGAGCACAAGGACAAGGACGAGCTGATCGAGCGTCTCGCGAACCGCGACGAGAAGACGCTCATCTTCGCCCGCACCCGCGCCTACGCCGAGCGGCTCACCGATCAGCTCGAGGACGTGGGCATCCTCGCCGTCGCGCTGCACGGAGACCTCAACCAGGCCCGACGGACCCGCAACCTCGAGAAGCTCACATCGGGACGCGTCAACGTGCTCGTCGCCACGGATGTCGCCGCTCGCGGGATCCATGTCGACGACATCACCCTCGTCGTGCAGGCGGACGCTCCCGACGAATACAAGACGTACATGCACCGGTCCGGTCGCACGGGACGCGCCGGCAAGGAGGGGACCGTCGTGACCCTCATCACGCGCAGCAGGCAGCGTCGGATGGCGGAACTGCTCGAGCGTGCGGAGATCGACGCGGAGTTCGTCGACACCCACCCGAGCGACGACCTCGTGGCGGAGCTCGCGACTCGCTGATCCCTCATCCCGACGACGTCGAGTCGCCCTCTCTTCCACCGAAGAGGGGGCGATTCGTCACGAGGCCTCGGACGTCACCGATCACAGGGACGGGCTGCGGGAGAGATCCTCGAGGGCCTGTTCGGCCCGCTGATGCGCGAGCTCGTACGCCTCCGATCGGCCGAAGAGGGCGAGCAGCAGGCTCGCGATCGGACCGAGGAAGAACGAGATCAGGAACCAATTGAGCCGGGATCGGCCGAGCGCCGAGGCGACGGCCGCGTTGAGGGAGATGATCGCGAGCCAGCTTCCGCCGGTGAGTGCCCAGTCCATGACGCCAGCCTAGGGGCGCTGTCAGAACAAGGTCGGCCCGTCGGGCTCGGCGAATCGTACGCCGGTCGGGGGTGGCGACGGCGTCCGTACGGTCGTCGCCGTGCGGCGATCCTCGCTCGTGTGGCCGAGGGGGCGTCGCTCCCCGTCCGGGCCGCGGAACAGGCCGAGCGCGCTCGACCGGACTCCGCCTGTCGTGGGATCCTCGCGACCTTCGTCGAGACCATGAGACCGGATCAGGGGTCTGATGCGGTTGGCGAGCCACTGGCGGTAGGCCTTCGGCGCGTACGCGCCGTCTGCGTAGAGGTCGCGATAACGCGGAACGAGTTCCGGCCGGGTCCGTTCGAGCCAATGCATGAACCACGGTTTCACGCCGGGTTTGAGGAAGAGTGCCGAATACAGCACGGAGGTGGCGCCGGCCGCGGCGATGCGCTGAAGCGCATGGTCGAGGTGTTCCGTGGTGTCGGTGAGCCACGGCAGTACCGGCATGAGGAAGACGGAGCAGTCGAAACCCGCGTCGCGCGCGGCGGTCACCGTGCGCAGTCGTGCCTCGGCGCTCGGCGTCCCCGGTTCGATCGACGCCTGGAGATCGTCGTCGTAGATCGCGATGGACATCGCGATGTCGACGGGGACGTGCCCGGCTGCATCGGCGAGGAGGGGGAGGTCGCGCCGGAGGAGGGTGCCCTTCGTGAGGATCGACAGCGGAGTGCCCGACGACGCGAGCGCGCTGATGATCCCGGGCATGAGCGCATATCGCCCCTCCGCTCGCTGATACGGGTCGGTGTTGGTGCCGAGGGCCACGGGGTTGTGCCGCCACGTGGGTTTCGCGAGTTCCCGCTCGAGCACCTCCGCCACGTTGAGCTTGACGATCACCTGGCTGTCGAAGTCGGTGCCCGCGTTGAGGTCGAGGTAGGTGTGCGTGGGGCGGGCGAAGCAGTAGACGCACGCGTGGCTGCAGCCGCGGTAGGGGTTGATGGTCCAGCCGAAGGGCATGCCCGAGCCGGTCGGCACCTTGTTCAGGGCCGACTTCGCGAGGATCTCGTGGAAGGTGACGCCGGCGAACTCCGGGGTGGTGATGCTGCGCACGATGGTGTTGATGCGGGCGAGGCCCGGTAGCGTCGACGCCTCGTCGGCGCGGACCTCCTGCGTGCTCCATCTCATGAGTCTCATTAGAACATATGTTCGAATGAATGGCACTCCTCGCATCCCGTCGGATGCCCCGTCGAACCGGCCAGGTCTGGTCGCTGCAAGAACACCGAACTCGCGCCGTCGGACGGTGCAGCGATGGGGGAGAGGGGCGTTGGGGGATAGCGTGGGAGGACGACGGAGACCGGAGGACACCATGCGCGTCGCACTCGCCCAGATCGTGAGCACGGAGGACGTCGCCGCCAACCTGCTGCTCGTCGAGGAGGTGGCGGCGCGCGCGGCCGAGCAGGGCGCCGACCTCGTCGTCTTCCCCGAAGCGACGATGCGCGCGTTCGGACACCCCCTGCGCGAGATCGCCGAGCCGATCGACGGCCCGTGGGGCACCGGCGTGGTCTCGATCGCTCGGCGCCTCGACACCACGATCGTCGTCGGGATGTTCACCCCCGGAGAGGGCGGACGTGTGCGCAACACGCTCCTCCTCGCGGGACCCGACGCCACCTCCTCGTACGACAAGGTGCACCTCTTCGACGCGTTCGGCTTCCTCGAGTCGCGGACGGTCGAGCCGGGCACGACGGCGGTCACCGCGGAGGTCGCCGGAACCACCATCGGTCTGGCGACCTGCTACGACATCCGCTTCCCCGACCTCTTCGTCGCCTCCGCGCGAGCCGGTGCACGCGTCCAGATCGTGTGCGCGTCGTGGGGGGCCGGTCCAGGGAAGGCCGCGCAGTGGGAGCTCCTCGCTCGATCCCGCGCGATCGACACGACGAGCGTCGTCGTCGCCGTCGGTCAGGGCGATCCGCGCGCCGCTGGAGTCGACGCGGTGGCCGATGCGCCGACCGGGATCGGGCACAGCGTCGTGGTCTCGCCGTTCGGCGAGGTGCTCCACGCCCTCGGAGCCGACCCCGACCTGCTCGTCGTGGATCTGGACCTGAGCGCGGTCGACGACGCCCGGAGGACGCTCCCCGTCCTCGACAACCGCGTCGACGGGCTCGTCTGACGCGGACCGTGCAGAGCCCGCCTCAGACGGCGGCGCGCACGGCGACGACGACCGCGGCGGTCGCGATCCAGAACACCACCGTGAAGACGCCGTCGCGCCGTCGCAGGGGAACGAGGTGCCGTTCCGTCCTCGTCGGGTGAGCGCCGAAGGCCCGCGCGTCCATCGCGAGGGCCACCCGTTCCGCGTGCCGGATGGCTCCCGCCAGCAGGGGCACGACGGATCCCGTGAAGCGACGGACGGCCGCGACCGGGCCGCGGCGACCTCCCGTTCCGCGCACGCGGTGCGCGTGGCGGATAAGTTCGATGTCGTGGCGGAAGCGGGGGACGAACCGGTAGGCCGCGAGCGCCGTGTACCCGATGCGGTAGGGCACCCGCAGATGCTGGACCGTTGACCTGACGAAGTCGGACCCGTCTGTCGTCAGCCCGGCGATGAGGGCGAGGAGGAGGAGCGCCGCGAGCCGCAGCGCCGCGGCGAGCCCCGCGGCGAGAGACCCGAGGAAGAGACGGTACTCGCCGACCTGGACGAGGAGGACGGACTGGTCGACCGCCGCGGGATTGGACCAGACACCGAATCCGAGCGCCCCGACGGTGACGACGAGGGGGAGCCCGAGCAGGAGGAGGAGCACGGTCCTGGCTGACGGGCGGGCCCCGACGAGCAGGACGGAGAGGGCCAACGCGAGGACCGCGAGGGGCGTGGCGATGTCGCGAGACACGATGACGGCGACCATGGCGGGCAGCGGCGCGACGATTTTCACGAGGGGGTTCAGGCCGTGCAGGAATCCACCCCGCCGAGCGCCCGTCGCGTTCACGCGGAGCCTCCCCCGGGGAGCTGCTGCAGTCGAGTGAGGGATCGCCACTCGGGATGGTGCCGCAGCCCGCGGAGCGCGCGCGCGAGCGGCGGTGTGCGGAGGCCGGCGCGCTCGAGGAGCGTGTGGTCGGCCAGGACGTCGTCCGTCCGACCGTGCGCGAGTACCGCCCCGTCGTCGAGCACGACGATGCTCGACGACGCTTCGGCGACGAGCTGCATGTCATGGGTCACGACGACGACGGTGGTCCCGGCCCGGTGGAGGTCGACGAGCAGGGAGACGAGTTCGTCGGCGCGCGCCCGGTCCTGACCGAACGTCGGTTCGTCGAGGACGAGCACGTCGGCCCCGCCGATGAGTGCGGTGCCCACCGAGAGTCGCCTCTTCTGGCCCCCGGAGAGGAGGAACGGATTCACGTCGCGGGCGTCGGACAGCCCGAACCGCTCGAGGAGACCGTCGACGCGTCGCCGGACGCCGTCCTCGTCGTCCCCCGCCGATCGCGGTCCGTGGGCGAGCTCGTCGAACACGGAGTGGGTCACGAACTGGTGCTCGGGATTCTGGAACACGAAGCCGATGCGCTCGGCGACGGCGCCAACGGACGCCCGCGCGGGGTCGAGGCCGCCGACAGACACGGTGCCGCGGGGTGGACGCACGAGGCCCGCGATCGCGTGGGCGAGGGTCGTCTTGCCGGCACCGTTCGTGCCGACGACCGCGACGAACTCGCCGGCACGGATCGTGAGGTCGACGTCGCGCAGCACGGACCGGCGGGCCCGTCCACGGCCGCGCGTCACCGTGAGGGATCGCACGGTGATGGCGGCGGGAGCGTCCGGCTCCTGGCCATTCTCGAGAATCGGCGGGAGTCGCGGAAGGTCCGACCGTGCGTCGAGGGCCGCGCCGAGGTCCGCCGCCGTGAGGGGCATCCGCTCGAACGCCAGTCCCGCGCGTCCGAGGCGCAGCGCCGCTGTCGTCGCGGTGGGCAGCCAGACGCCCAACCGCTCGAGGTCCGCGGCGTGACCTCCGAGGACCGCCGACGGCGTGCCGTCGAACACGGTGCGGCCGGTCGCGTCGAGCACGACCACGCGGTCGACGAGCTCGACGGCCGCATCGAGATCGTGCTCCACGAGGACCACGGAGCGCGACCCGTCGGCGACGACGTCGCGGAGCGCTGCGTACACGTCGTCGGCACCGGCGCCGTCGAGATTGGCGGTCGGTTCGTCGAGGACGAGCACGTCGGAGCTCGCGGCGAGCGCGGCAGCGATCGCGAGCCGCTGCTTCCCCCCTCCCGACAGGATGTCGGGGTCGTCGTCACGTCGGTCCCACAGGCCCACACGGCGCAAGGCGTCTTCCGCGCCCGCCAGTACCGCGCCCACCGGCACGAGGCGGTTCTCGGCGGCGAAGCAGACCTCGTCGAGCACGCTGCGCGTCACGATCTGCGCGTCGGGGTCCTGGAACACCATCGCGACGCGCTCGCTCAACTCGGCCACGGAGTGCTCGGTGGTGTCGAGTCCCGCGACCCGGACGCGACCCTCGACGTCGGCGGCGATGACGTGGGGGACGAGCCCGTCGAGGGCGAGGGTGAGGGTCGACTTGCCCGATCCGCTCGGACCGAGGAGGAGCACGACCTCTCCGCGCGTGACCGTCAACGACGCCCCGCTCGGCGTCCAGTCGGATCGGCCGTGGTGCCGGATCCGCAGTCCGTCGACCTCGACGACGGGTAGCCGTGTGGTGTCCTCCGGCGTCATCCCCGCGGAGCCGGTCGTTCGACGGCGGTCACGCAGCGGCCATCGCGAGCGGGGCCGGGTGCTTCCGCGGGCGTCGGCGGTCCATCTCTCCCTGGACTCCCCGAGCGGCGCCCGTCGAGTCGACACCGCGCGCGACGAGGCGGGCCAACCAGGTGACGACGAGGGGGCTCACGACGAAGAGTCCGATGTAGACGGTCTCCGCGAGGGGTGGGAAATGATCGGGGCCCACGAGGATCAGAACGAAGACCCCCATGACGATGCCGGCGACGATCGCGGCGACGGCGAAGACCCAGCCCTTCCAGTAGCGATAACGCGTGACGAGGAACGGCAGTTCCTGCAGTGCCCCGATGAGGAGCCCAACCCCCACGTGCCTCCACAGGTTGACCGGATCGATGGCGGACGCGGCGAGGCCTGCGATCGTGCCCGTGAGCAATGCCACTCCACCGCGGCGGAGGAGGGTCTGCGCCACCACGCCGGGGAAGAAGTACACGCCGATGAGTACGCCGTAGATCACCGGGACGGTGAGCAGGACGACCGCGTGCAGGTAGCCGACGATCCCGAAGACGAGCCCGCCGGCGACGCCGATGGCGGCGCACGTGAGGAGGAGGCGAGTGCTCAGAGAGGTCATTCTGGCGTGCTTTCGGATCGCAGGAGAGGTGTCGTGATCGAGCGGCGGTGCAAACGTCAGTTTAGTTAGGCATACCTTAGAACGCGAGCCGGTTCGGACGATGCGGCTCGGTCGACCGTGCCGCACCGGGTGGAGGAATCCCGCCCCGGCATGCGCCGACTCCTATGCTGACTGCATGAGCGAGGCCGCAGCAGTCGGAACGTCCCCCTCCCGGTCGAGCGCCGCGAGCAGCGCAGCATCGATTGACCTCTCGAAGAGGGACCTCACCCTCGACCTGGCGCGCGTCTTCTGCGTGCTGCTCGTCGTCGTGATCCACCTCCTCATGGTCGGCGTCGGCACGGGCCCCGACGGTGGCATCGCCGTGTCGCGGCCGCTCGAGGAGCAGTGGTGGTTCGCGCCGGTGACCTGGATCGGCCAGATCATGCCCCTCTTCTTCGTCGTCGGGGGCTTCGCGTCCCTCACCGCCTGGCGGAGCCTGCGGAGGCGCGGCGGGAACGCGGCCGACTACGTCCGGAACCGGGTGCTCCGGCTCGCGCAGCCCGCCCTTCCGCTGTTCGTCTTCTACGTCGTCGCGATCGGGGGCGCCCGACTGCTCGGGGTCGACCCGGGGCTCGTCGAGGTCGCCGTCGTCGGAGCAGCCTCGCCCCTGTGGTTCCTCGCCGCCTACACGCTCTGCCAGGCGCTCGTGCCGCTCATGGCCGGCTGGCACGCGCGCGCTCCCCGGCGGGCCCTGCTCGTGCTCCTCGCCGGAGCCGTCGTGGTCGACGCGCTGCGCTACACCGCCGGTATCGACGGGATCGGGCTCGCGAACCTTTTCTTCGTGTGGCTCCTCGTCCAGCAGATCGGGTTCTGGTACGCCGACGGGTGGTTCGTGGCACGGCGCTGGTGGACCCTCGCCGTGATCGCCGCCGTCGCGTACGCCACCCTCGTCCCGCTCACGGAGTGGGGCCCGTACTCCGTCGACATGCTCGGAAACCTCAATCCGCCCACCGTCCCGCTCGTGGCGCTCGCGGTGGGCCAGGCGTGCGTGCTGCGGCTGCTCCGACCGGTCCTCTCACGGCTCATGAACACACACGCCGCCCGTGCGGCCGTGTTCGTCGTCGGCACGAGACTCATGACCATCTACCTGTGGCACCTCCCCGTCATCCTGATCGTCTCGGGGGCGGCGCTCCTCGTGCCGTGGGCGAGCCCGGCGCCCGCGAGCCCCGCGTGGTGGTGGTCGCGCCCGCTGCTGTTCGTGCTCGTCATGGCCGCGGTCTTCGCCTTGTCGTTCCTCGTCGGTCGCTGGGAGGCTCCGCGCATGGCGGGGGCGACCCCGCGTCCGGCGATCGTCGCGGTGGCGACCCTTCTCGCCTTCATCCCGCCGTTCGTCGTGATGGAGTGGTCCATGGGCCTGCCCATCGCCGTCGTGGGCAGTGTGCTCCTGTCGGTGGCGGTCCTGATGCTCGGTCGCGGCGCTCCGGATCCCGCGCGGCGGCTCAGCCCGGCTGGATCGGGCGGCGTCGACGGGGCGTGAGCCGGACCGTCGGAAGGGGAGGGGCCGGGATGCGGTCGTCCCCGTGTCCCTCGACGACGCCGAAGCGGGGGTTCCTCGCCTCCCAATCGGTGCGTGCCGCGACGATCTCGTCGTGGTCGCGTCCGACGAAGTTCCACCACATCACGAGATCGTCCTCGAAGGGCTCGCCGCCGAGCAGGACGAAGCGGGCGCCGTCCGTACTCTCGATCGCGAGCACGGAACGCCCCGATCCGAGGTAGAGGAGCGGACCGGACGAGACCCTCGTGCCGGCGACGGTGACCGTACCGCTCAAGACGAGGACGGCATGCTCGAAAGAGGTATCGAGGGGGAGCGAGACGTCGGTGCCCGGCTCCACGACGATGTCGGCCCCGAGGAGGGGGGAGAACACCATGGCCGGGGATGTCGCGCCTCCGAGCGTTCCGAGCATGACGGTGGCGGCCAGACCGGGCTGTCGGTGCACAGGGAGCTCGGTGTGCTGCTCGAAGAAGGGGGCCACGTGCGCGGAGGCCGCCGGGAGCGCCGTCCACAACTGCAGGCCATGCATCTCGGCCGGCTCCTCGGGGAGGGAGAGCTCCGAGTGAGAGATGCCGAGACCGGCCGTCATCATGTTGAGCTGCCCGGGCGCCACGACCACGTCGCTCCCGACGCTGTCGCGGTGGCGGATGTCGCCGTCGATCGGCCAGGTGACGGTCTGCAGTCCGATGTGCGGGTGAGGCAGGACCCGCATCACGGCGCTCTCGTGATCGAAGCGGTCGAGGAAACACCACGCTCCCACCATCGGCAGCGCCCGCTGAGGGAGGGTGCGGTGCACGGTGATGCCGCGGACGCCTCCGAGGGGGACCTCACGGGCGTCGAGCAGCTCGACCACGGGTCCCGGCGCACCGTCACGGTGGAGGGACGGTTCGTCCGTCTCAGCGTCGAGGCGTGTCATGGCCGGTCGCTATCCGGCCATTCGATGTCGGTCGCTGCGTCCGGGTGCTTCTCGAGCCAGGCCGCGATGAAGGGGCACCGCGGGACGATCGTCTCTCCGCGCTGCACGGCGTCCTCGATCACGGCGCGTGCGATCGCGCTGCCGTAGCCGTGCCCCTCGTGGGCGGGGTCGACGACGGTGTGGGTGAACATGACCCGACCGGGTTCGCGGCGGTAGGCGGAGAAACCGACGCGGTCCTCGCCGACCCACAGCTCGTACCGGTTCGCGTGCGGGACGTCGACGATGCGGGGTTCGCCGCTCGCCGCATCGGTCGTCGCGGAATCCGTGCTCATGAGGTCCTCGTCTCCCGGACGTCCGCCCGGATCGTGGTGCTCCGATTCTGGCACCGGAGCCTGCACGATGGAACGCTCACGCGACGGCGAGGATTCCCGCCGCTGCGAGGGCGAGAGCGAGGCCGACCCACTGCAGGGGCGCGATCCGCTCCCGCAAAACCACGGCGGCGAGCAGGATGGTGCCCGCCGGATACATCGCGATGAGCACACTCATGACGCTCAGATCGCCGGCGCGCAGCCCGACGAGGATGACGGCGTTGGCCGCCCCGTCGAGCGCTCCGCACGCGAGCGCGAGCGCGAGCCCGTTCCGGATCGCGGGACGCGCATCGACGGAGGGACGCGGTTCCGCGCGGCGCGCTCGCCCGCGGCGGACCACGAGAACGATGATCCCGAACGCCGTGAACATGATGGCGGCGTTGACACCGCGATTGAGGACGAGGGGGAGGAGGCCCGAGTCGTCGGGCGTCTGATCGAGCAGGATGAAGAAGGTGCCGATGAGCGCGCCGGACGCCACCGCCATGATCAATCCCTTCGCCGACGGCCGGACCGCCCCCTTCTCCGGGACGAAGCCGACGAGCACGACGGACACGAGTGCGAGACCGATCGCCGCGGCGGCGAGCGGGCCGAGGCGCTCGCCGCCGATGAAGCCCCACGTCACGGGCACGACCGCGGAGACCACGGCGGTGAGCGGCGAGAGGATGCTCATCGGCCCGATCGCGAGGCACGCGTAGAGGAGGAACACGGCGAGCGCCCCGGTGACACCGGACAACGCTCCCCAGACGGCGGCGGCGGTCGACCATTCCCCCGGGACGACGAGGGCGCAGATCCCGAGGATCACGAGCCCCGCGACGGCGGACACGGCCGTGGTGAGCACGGCGCTGATCCGCTTCGACGAGAGTCCGCCGAGGAAGTCGGCCGCGCCGAAGACGAGGGCGCCGACGAGCCCGAGGACGACCGTGATCACGACCGAAGCCTAGGGCAGACCGTCCCCGGTTCGGACCCTGGCGGCCCGCGGATGTCGGTGGAGGCGGGTAGGGTGCAGGGCGTGGAGACGACGATCATGCCCGACGCGCCCTCGGCGCGCGAGGTCCTGCACCGGGTGTTCGGCTACGAGTCGTTCCGGGGCGATCAGCAGGCCATCGTCGAGCACGTGGGCGTCGGGGGCGACGCGATCGTGCTCATGCCCACGGGTGGCGGCAAGAGCCTCTGCTACCAGATCCCATCCCTCCTGCGTCCGGGCACCGGCATCGTCGTGTCTCCGCTCATCGCCCTCATGCACGATCAGGTCGAGGCGCTGCGCGCCGTCGGCGTGCGGGCGGAGTTCCTCAACTCCACGCAGAGCCGAGACGAGCGCGACGGCGTGGAACGCGCCTACCTCGCGGGCGAGCTCGATCTGCTCTACATCGCGCCGGAGCGGCTGTCGTCCGAGCAGACCAAGCGCTTCCTCGAGCGCGGGCGGATCGCGCTCTTCGCGATCGACGAGGCCCACTGCGTGTCCCAGTGGGGTCACGACTTCCGGCCGGACTACCTCTCTCTCGGCGAACTGGCGGAGCGCTGGCCCGACGTGCCGCGCATCGCGCTCACCGCCACCGCGACGGCCGCGACCCATCGGGAGATCGCCGAACGCTTGTCCCTGCGCGACGCGCGCAACTTCGTGTCGAGCTTCGACCGGCCGAACATCCAGTACCGGATCGTGTCGAAGAACGAGGTGCGCAAGCAACTGCTCGAGTTCATCCGCACCGAGGGGCGGCAGGGCGGTGACGGCCCACCGAGCGCGGGCATCGTCTACGCCCTCAGTCGCAACACGGTGGAGAAGACGGCCGAATACCTCCGGGCCAATGGCGTCGATGCTCTCGCCTACCACGCGGGACTCGAGTCCTCCGAGCGCGCGCGGGTGCAGTCGCGCTTCCTCAGGGAGGACGGCGTCGTCATCGTCGCGACGATCGCTTTCGGGATGGGGATCGACAAGCCGGACGTGCGCTTCGTCGCCCATATCGATCTCCCCAAGTCGGTCGAGGGCTACTACCAGGAGACGGGTCGAGCGGGTCGCGACGGCGAGCCGTCCGTCGCGTGGCTCGCCTACGGCCTCAACGACGTCGTGCAGCAGCGCCGGATGATCGACGAGTCCCCCGGCGACCTCGCTCACCGACGCCGACTGTCGGCCCACCTCGACGCGATGCTCGCCCTCTGCGAGACGGTGGGCTGCCGGCGCGTCGATCTCCTGCGCTACTTCGGCGAGGAGTCGACTCCCTGCGGCAACTGCGACACGTGCCTCGTCCCGCCGGAGGTGTGGGATGGCACCGTTCCGGCGCAGAAGCTCCTCTCCACGGTCGTGCGCTTGAAGCGCGAGCGCAACCAGCAGTTCGGTGCCGGGCACCTCATCGACATCCTCCGCGGCAACGAGACCCCCCGGGTGCGTCAGCACGGGCACGACGCGCTCGCGACGTGGGGGATCGGAGCGGATCTCACCGACCAACAGTGGCGGGGTGTGATCCGGCAGCTGCTCGCCGCCGGCCTTCTCGCCACGCACGGAGAGTACGGGACGCTCGTGATCACGGAGGCCAGCGGCGAGGTGCTGTCGGGGGTGCGGACAGTGTCCCTCCGCACGGAGACGGGCTGGGTCACCCGAGTGAAGGCCGCTCGACCGGCCGCGGCCGACCTCGACGTCGCGGACCGCGAGCTTTTCGAGGCGCTCCGGGCCTGGCGTGCGGAGGAGGCGAAGACGGCCGGTGTGCCTGCCTACATCGTGTTCGGCGACGCCACCCTCCGCGCGATCGCCCTCGCAAAGCCCTCCTCCATCTCGGAGCTCGACGGCATCACCGGCATCGGAGAGAAGAAGCGGGCGAGCTACGGCGAGGCCGTCGTCGCCGTCGTGTCGGGGCGAGTGGGCAGCGACTCCTGATCGCGAGCATGGTGTCGTTCCCGGTAGTGGAGGTACTCCCCTTCTTGTAGAGGGTCTCTGCTTGTAGAGGGTCTCTGCTTGTAGAGGGTCTCTGCTTGTAGAGGGTCGCTGGCCGATCGGGCCCCCGTTTGTCGATTCGCACAACGGGGCGGGGCGGCGGCAGCGCGCTTTTGTGGGCCGTGGACGGCCCGTTTCCGCACCGGGCATCCTCTTCGTAGCGTGGAGGGTGCAGCAGGGTCGAGCCGGTCGCGTTCCGACGATCTCGGAGGCGATCACCGTCCGGCCACGCACGAGCAGAGGAGAATCGATGTCGAACACAGTCGACCGCACGAACGTCACGGACACGAACGACGAGGTCGCCGAGGTGGCCGACGTCACGGAGCGGGTCGACACCGGTCCGATCGACGTCCGGCCGGGCGCCGACCGTATCGACATCGAGGCGGTCCGCCGGCTCCTCCTCGGCTCCTGGCCGGAGGAGCGACTCGCGTCCCGCGAACTCGCCGCTCGGCCCGAGATGCAGAAGATCGAGGGGCAGCCGTACCCCGAACACCGCGAACGCGCACTCGAGCAGCTGAGGATGCTCGTCGAGGACGGACAGGTGCACCGCGCCTTCCCGACGCGGCTCGGTGGGGAGGACGACCACGGCGGGAACATCGCCGGCTTCGAGGAGCTCGTCGTCGGTGACCCGTCGCACCAGATCAAGTCCGGTGTGCAATGGGGGCTCTTCGGTGCCGCCGTGCTCCACCTCGGTACCGAGAAGCACCACGACGCCTGGCTCCCCGGGATCATGTCGCTCGAGGTCCCCGGCATCTTCGCGATGACCGAGACGGGTCACGGATCCGACGTCGCCTCGATCGGCACCACGGCGACCTTCGACGAGGCCACGGGCGAGTTCGTCATCGACACCCCGTTCCGCGGCGCCTGGAAGGACTACCTCGGCAACGCCGCCGTTCACGGCACCGCGGCCGTCGTGTTCGCGCAGCTCATCACGAAGAACGTCAATCACGGTGTGCACGCCCTCTACGTCCCGATCCGCGGGGAGGACGGCGGTTTCCTCCCGGGAATCGGAGGTGAGGACGACGGCCTGAAGGGCGGCCTCAACGGCATCGACAACGGCCGGCTGCACTTCACGGGCGTCCGCGTCCCGCGCGAGAATCTCCTCAACCGGTACGGCGATGTCGCCGAGGACGGGACCTACTCGTCGCCCATCGCGAGCCCCGGTCGACGCTTCTTCACGATGCTCGGCACGCTCGTGCAGGGCCGCGTCTCGCTCGACGGCGCCGCGACGGCGGCCTCGGCGATCGCCCTCCAGATCGCCATCGAGTACGGCTCCCAGCGTCGCCAGTTCACGGCGGCGTCGGACTCGGACGAGGAGGTGCTGCTCGACTACCAGCGCCACCAGCGACGGCTCTTGCCGAGACTGGCGCAGACGTACGCACACACGTTCGCCCACGACAAGCTCCTCGTGAAGTTCGACCGGGTGTTCAGCGGGGTCGCGGACACCGACACGGACCGGCAGGACCTCGAGACGCTCGCCGCCGCGCTCAAGCCCCTGTCCACGTGGGCGGCCCTCGACACGATCCAGGAGTCCCGGGAGGCCTGCGGCGGCGCCGGCTTCCTCGCGGAGAACCGGCTCGTCGGGCTCCGCGCGGACCTCGACGTCTACGTGACGTTCGAGGGAGACAACAACGTGCTCCTCCAACTCGTCGCCAAGCGACTGCTCAGCGACTACTCCAAGCGATTCCGCGGGGCGGACGCCGGTGCCCTCGCGCGCTTCGTCGTCGAGCAGGCGGCCGACCGCGCCTACCACGGGTCGGGCCTGCGCTCGCTCGGACAGACGCTCAAGGACTTCGGTCGGGTGCGTCGCTCCGTCGGCCAGTTGCGCGACACCGAGGTGCAGCGGGAGCTCCTCACGGATCGCGTCGAGACGATGATCGCCGAGGTCGCCCAGCGACTGCGCCCCGCGACGAAGCTCGGCAAGGCCGAGGCGGCCGCACTGTTCAACTCCCAGCAGAACGAATTGATCGAGGCAGCGAGGGCGCACGGCGAACTCCTCGAGTGGGAGGCCTTCACCGAGGCCCTCGAGAAGACGGAGGACGCGGGTTCGCGCCAGGTGCTCACGTGGCTGCGGGATCTCTTCGGACTCTCCGTCATCGAGAAGCACCTCGCGTGGTACCTCATCCACGGCCGTCTCTCGCCGCAGCGGGCCCAGGCCGTCGACGCCTACATCAACCGCCTCGTCGCGCGACTGCGACCGCACGCCCTCGATCTCGTTCACGCGTTCGGGTACGAGCAGCGCCACGTGCGCGCCGCGATCACGTCGGGAGCGGAGCAGGAGCGCCAGGACGAGGCCCGCGCCTATCACCGCGATCAGCGCGAGTCGGGCACGGCGCCGATCGACGAGAAGGCCCTCGCGAAGCCCGGCCGCCCCTCCCTCACCGTTTGACCTGACCCCCCTGAAAACTTCGTATGTGCTCGAATATTCGGGCACATACGAAGTTTTCAGGGGGTAGAGATGGGGGCGGGGGTCGGGAGGTCCAGGGGGGCCGTGGAGGCCCGGCCCGCTCCGTCGAGGCGGACGACGACCACGCCGGCCACGATGAGGACACCGCCGAGGGCCTGTACGACGCTCGGCACCTCGCCGAGGAGCAGCCACGCGATCACGACGGCGAACAGCACCTCGGACAAGCCGACGAAGGATGCGAGCCGCTCGCCCATCCGACCGGCCGCCACGATTCCCGTCACATAGGCGAAGGCCGTGGCGACGAGCACGATGACGCCGAGCGGGACCCACCAGGGCACGACGGCGCCGAGGAGATCGACGTCCACGAGCGGGGCTGACGCGGGGAGCGCCCCGACGAGCAGAGCCGACCCGAGCGCGATCGTCGCGACGAGGAGCCCGCCCGCCGCGAGCGCGACGGGGGGAAGCTCGGTCGGCCGCGCGGACAGGACGAAGTAGAACCCCAGGCAGATGGCGGCGCCGAGGGCGAAGACGACCCCGAGCACGTCGGGCGTGGCCCCCGTGATATCGATGACGAGGACGAGCCCGCCGATGCTGAGCGCCGATCCGCCGATCATGCGACCCCGCGGAGCCCGCCGCGTGCGCGCCCAGGCGGCGAGCACCAGCAGCACGGGGGCGAGGTATTCGATGAGGAGCGAGATCCCCACGGGCATCCGGGAGACGGCCGCGAAGTAGCAGAGCTGCGCTCCCGCGACCGCGATGATCCCGAATCCGACGATGAGGCGCCATTCGCGTCGGGCGATCCCCCAGCGACCGCGCACCGCCCAGAGCCCGAGGGGCGTGAGCACGATCGCGGCCCCCAGCGTGCGTGCGAAGACCGCGGAACCCGGCGACCATCCCGCCTCGAGCAGGGTCTTCACGAACGGCCCGCTCGCGCCGAACGCGAGAGCCGAGAGGACGCCGATGAGCACGCCGGAGGCTGGGGAGGTCGTCGCGCGCATCGTGGGGTCCTGTCAGGAGTCAACGGGTAGGATGATCCTGACACTACGACCAGAGATGTCAGGAGTCAACATGCTTTTCGCCCATGACACCGAGGTATCGCTCGTCGCGGCGGCGCTGCTCGTCAACACGTTGCCGGCGGCGTCGCGTTCGCGGGACGATGAACTGACGAGCCCGGCCGATCTCGTGTCCTTTCTCGACGCCGAGGAGTTCACCGGTTCGCGATTCGGCACGGAGGAGGAACTCCAGGCTGTCCGGGCGTTGCGCCCGCGGTTGCGCGCGATCTGGCTCGCCGAACGCGACGCGGCGGTGGACGGCGTCAACGCCCTCCTCCGTGAGGGAGCGGCGCTTCCTCAGCTGCAGCGGCACGACGGATTCGACTGGCACATCCACGCGACGGAGTCGGACGCGCCTGTCGTGACGCGCCTCCAGGTTGAGGCGGCGATGGCGTTCGTCGACGTCCTGCGCTCGGACGAGTGGAACCGCATGCGCGAGTGCGCGGCCCCGGATTGCGAGGCGGTCCTCGTGGACCTGTCGCGGAACAGGTCGAAGCGCTACTGCGACGTCGGGAACTGCGGCAACCGCATGAACGTGAACGCCTACCGGGAGCGCCGCGCCGGCTCGGCCTGATTCCTATCCCGCGGAGACCGGGCGAAAGGCGGCTCAGATCAGTCCGAGCGCCCTGGCCTGCTCGCGCTCGTCCATGAGCTCGGCGACCGACGCGTCGATGCGGTCGCGCGAGAACGCGTCGATCTCGAACCCCTCGACGATCCGCCAGGCCCCGCCCACCGAGCGCACGGGGAAGGACGACACGAGTCCCTCCGGCACCCCGTAGGAGCCGTCGGACGGGATCGCGGCGGAGGTCCACGTGCCCTCGGCGGTCCCGTCGACCCAGTCGTGGAGATGGTCGATCGCGGCAGAGGCCGCCGAGCCGACCGAGGACGAGCCGCGGACCTCGATGATCTCGGCCCCCCGGCGGGCGACGCGGGGGATGAAGGACTCGCGGATCCACGCATCGTCGAGGAGCTCGGTCGCGGCGCGGCCCTTCACGGTCGCCCGTGTGATGTCGGGGTACTGGGTCGCGGAGTGGTTGCCCCAGATCGTCACGCCGTCGACGTCCGCGACCGGAGCGTCGAGGTGGGCGGCGAGGATTCCCCGAGCCCGGTTGTGATCGAGCCGGGTCATCGCGCTGAACCGATCGAGCGGGAGACCGTCCGCGTGGCCGGAGGCGATGAGGGCGTTCGTATTGGCGGGGTTGCCCACCACGACCACCCGCACGTCGGGCGAGGCCGACCGGGCGATCGCCGCGCCCTGCGGGCCGAAGATCGCTGCGTTCGCCTCCAGGAGGTCCGCGCGTTCCATGCCGGCGGTGCGCGGGCGGGCGCCGACGAGGAGCGCGGCGTCGGCGCGGGAGAAGGCCGTGTCGGCGTCGTCGGTGACCTCGACGGAGCGCAGCAGCGAAAAGGCGCCGTCGAGCAGCTCGAGTGCAGCCCCCTCGGCCGCGCGGATGCCGGCGGGGATCTCGAGGAGGCGCAGGGAGACGGGGGTGTCGGGGCCGTAGACGGCCCCGGAGGCGATGCGGAACAGCAGCGCATAGCCGATCTGTCCGCCCGCGCCGGTGATGGTGATGGTCCGTGTCGGCTGGCTCATGGCCTCAGCCTAGGCGTCGGGGACGGGTCGATCGAGGGTGGGAGGGATCAACCTCAGCCGCGAGCGACGGCGTGTTCGGCGACGGTCGCTCCGGCTTCGAGAGAGGCGAGCGCGCGGCGTAGGGCCGTGCTCGACGTGGACATCGTGTACGGGAAGTAGACGACCTCGACGCCTACCTCGGCGAACTGCTGCTCGAGGGCGAGTCCCTGTGGGGTGCCGCGCCAGTCGTCGCCCTTGAAGAAGGTCGTGAAGCGCAGTCGCTCCCACATCTCCATCTTCGACGAGAGGTCCTCGGCCACGACCTGGTCGACATAGCGGATGTTGCCGACGATCTCCATGCGCTCGGCGAGCGGGATGACGGGGGTCACCTTCTTGCGCGAGATGAGGAGTTCGTCGCTCACGACGCCGGCGATGAGGTAGTCGCACGCGCTCTTGGCGTGCTTCAGGATGTTGAGGTGGCCGACGTGGAAGAGGTCGTAGGCCCCGGCGGCGTATCCGATGCGGATCATGCTGCACCCCTGCTCTCGTGGTGGTGGGCGTCGGCGACGCGATCGCGCGGCCGTGAAGTCGAGGGAACCTCAGGTGAGGAACTCTCACGATCATAACGACGGGAGCCGCGCGCGGCGAGAAAACCCCGTGAACTGGGGGGAGTACGAGCTGAGGGATCCTCGTTATTCGTCTGCCGCCTTCTGTAACGTGGAATCGGTCGCGCTCCGGGAGGAGCGTGTCCGGACCCGAACGAGGAGTGACCATGACGACCATCGAGCGTCCCACCGAGGGGTATCGCGCCACCGTCGCGCGGCTCGCGTCGGCCCAGAAGGGCGCGGCCAGCGGCGCGCCCGCCTACTCCATCTACGTCAATCGCAAGCTCGGTCGCTTCATCGCGGCCGCCGCCTACCGTGCGGGCATGACACCCAATGCGGTCACGGGGGTGAGCGCCCTCCTCACCTTCACGGGAATCGCGCTCCTCGCCACCGTCCCGCCCGTCTGGTGGTCGGGCGTCCTCATCTGGATCCTGCTCGCCGCCGGATACGCCTTCGACTCGGCCGACGGTCAGGTCGCTCGGCTGCGCGGCGGCGGGTCCGCCGCGGGGGAGTGGCTCGACCACGTGGTCGACGCCCTCAAGATCTCGACGCTGCACATCGCCGTGCTCATCTCGGCCTACCGCTTCTTCGATCTCCCGACGGACGCCTGGCTGCTCGTGCCGATCGGTTTCTCGATCGTGGCCAATGTCACGTTCTTCGCGATGATCCTCAACGACCAGCTGAAGTACGTGCGCGGACGCAAGGGGACGGCTGAGGCCGGCGGGGGCTCGCGACTGAGATCGTTCCTCGTGATCCCCACCGATTACGGGCTGCTGTGCTTCGTGTTCGTCCTGCTCGGTGCCCCGATGGTGTTCTTCGCCGTGTATGCCCTGCTCTTCCTGGCGAACGCCGGCTTCCTGCTGCTCGCAGCGATCAAGTGGTTCAGAGACATGGTGGCGCTCGACGCGCCGGAAACGGAGGGGGCGCGATGAGCGACGAGACGCAGGACGAGGCGGGGGAGCCGCGCTCTACCGAGGAGAACGCGGAGGTCGAGGCCCACTCGCGTCGCCGGGCGCTCGTGATCCTCGTGGTCGTGGTCGTCGTCGCCCTCGTGGGCGCGCTCGTGGCCTGGTCGATCGCGTCCAACGCGCAGGCCCCGGCCGCGACGGCATCGGCCTCCGCGAGTGCCTCGTCGGGTGCGTCCGATCCGGACGCGAGCGACGAACCGGCCGACCCGGGCGCGCCCGATGAGTCCGCCGACCCGGCCGACCCGGAGGCGGGCGGCGAGGTCACCGACGACATCCGGGAGTTCGACGACACGGCCCCCGTCGGCGACGGCGTCACCGTTGCGCTGTCCGACCTCGAGGCGGTGGAGGGAGAGGCGTCGATGCCGGGAGAGATCGCCGGGCCGTCCCTGCGCTTCACCGTCACCTTCGCGAACGACAGCGACGAGGCGTATTCGCTGCTCGGGGCTGTCACCAACGTCTACTTCGGTGCCGACCAGACCCCCGCGATCGAGCTCGCCGAGCCCGGCGGCGTCGCTCTGCCGTCCGAGGTCGCGCCCGGTGAGACGGTGACCGGCACCTTCGTCTACAACGTACCGACCGACGATCGTGGTCAGGTGCGGATCACCGTGGACTACGCGGCCGCCGAGCCTGCCGTCGTCTTCGAGGGCGAGGCACCCCGCTAAGCGCTCCACGATCGCCCACGGCGGGCGGGGTCGACGATCGTCGACCCCGCCCGCCCGTCGTCGTACGCCCCACGACTGCTCGAATCCCGCCCCTCCGACGGGGGGCGATTTCGGCCCCGAACGGGGGGGAGGGGAAAAACGTGAGGAAAGCTACCATTACGCATAGCACGATGTGAGTGGTCCTCAGGTACGACCCGAATCCGACCCGGACACCCGCACTCCGTCGCGCATCCTCTTCCCCTCAGAGACGGCGAGTCCCCCATGAGTCCATCGTTGTCGGTCCCCGAGACCGCGACCTCCGTTCCCCGGCCCCGACGAGCAGCGCGGCTCGTCGCCCTCGTCGGTGTCACCGTTTCCGCCGTCGTGCTGAGCATGCTGTCCCTGCAGCCGGCCGTCGCGGACACGCTGCCCCTGGCAGGCACGCCCGAGACGGTGTCGTCCGATGCGCTTCCCGCCCCCCAGATCGACGGCGTCGTCTGGGACCAGGCGGTCATCGGCAACACGGTCTACGTCGCCGGCAAGTTCGAGACCGCGCGACCCGCCGGGTCGGCGGCCGGCGCGAACACGGTGGTGCGGAAGAACTTCCTCGCCTACGACCTGACGACGGGGGCCTTGCTGCCGTTCGCACCTCGCTTCAACCAGCAGGTCAAGGCGCTCGCGACCTCGCCCGACGGCACCCGGCTCTACGCGGGCGGCTACTTCACGACCGTCAACGACACGGCGCGTTCCTACATCGCGGCCTTCGACATCCCCGGCAATTCGCTCTCGACGTTCGCCCCCAAGCTGAACCGCCGTGTCGAGGCGATCGTCGCGACGAACGCGACCGCCTTCGTCGGTGGCGCGTTCACCGCCGTGGGAACGACCGAGCGCCTCCGTGGCGCCGCCTTCTCCCGCGCCGGGGTCCTGACGGCATGGACGCCGCGGATCGAGGGCGGATCGGTGAACGCCATCACCCTGTCCCCGGATTCCTCGAAGGTCGTCGTCGGCGGGTCGTTCACGACCGTGAACGGCTCGAGCAACCCCGGGTACGGCCTCGCAGCCGTGGACACGGCAGCCGGCGAGATCTTGCCGTGGGGAATCAACTCCCTCGTCCGTAACGGCGGTGAGGACGCCGCGATCCTGTCGCTCTCGTCCGACGGGACGAGCGTCTACGGCACCGGCTACGTCTTCGGCGACGGCGGCAACCTCGAGGGCGCCTTCAAGGCCGATTGGAACGACGGCAGCCTCCAGTGGGTCGAGGACTGCCACGGCGACACGTATTCGGTCTCCGCGAGCTCCGATGTCGTCTACACGGCCGGTCACGCGCACTACTGCGGCAACCTCGGCGGCTTCCCTCAGACCGACCCGTGGGGTTTCCAGCGTGCCGTCGCGTTCACCAAGGCGACCACGCAGACGCTGACGGCCGACCCGCACGGCTACTACAACTACGCCGGCACCCCGGCCCCGTCGCTCCTCGACTGGTTCCCCACCTTCAACACCGGCTCGGCGTCCGGAGCGACCCAGGGTCCGTGGGACGTGCTCGTCGCCGGGAAGTACGTCCTCTACGGGGGCGAGTTCACGAGGGTCAACAACGTGGGCCAGCAGGGTCTCGTCCGATTCGCGACGAAGGACATCGCACCGAACACGGACGGTCCGCGACTCAACAGCACGAACTTCATGCCCAATGTGGTGTCGTTCAGTGAGGGGACCGCGCGCATCGCCTGGCCGGCCAACCACGACCGGGACAACGCCCTCCTCACGTACCAGGTGATCCGGAACAACCAGACGGCCACCCCCGTCTACACGACGACGGCCCGGTCCAACTTCTACACGAGGCCGATCCTCTCCTTCACCGACACCGGGCTCACGCCGGGGGCGACCTACAACTACCGCATCCGGGCGATCGATCCCTACGGCAACGCGTCGCAGGGAAACCCGGTGACCGTCACGGTCGCGGCGAACGGATCCATCAGCACGTACGCCCAGTCGGTGCTCGACGACAGCCCCACCTCGTTCTGGCCCCTCGGCGAAGCGTCCGGCACCGCCGGCTACGACTGGGCGGCCGGCGACGACCTGACCCTCACGGGCAGCGTCACGCGTGGCACGACCGGTCAGTCCGCCGCCTCGAACGACACCGCGACGACCTTCTCGGGCGCCTCGGACACCTTCGGCGTCTCGACGGCCGCGCAGTCCGGGCCGAACACGTTCACCGCCGAGGCGTGGATCAAGACGTCCACGACCTCCGGTGGAAAGATCATCGGATTCGGCAATGCGCGGACCGGTGACTCCGGTTCGTACGACCGCCACGTCTACATGGACAACTCCGGTCGGATCAACTTCGGCGTCTACACCGGCAACACGCAGGTCGTGACGAGCGGTTCGAGCTACAACGACGATCAGTGGCACCACGTGGTCGCGAGCATGGGACCGAGCGGCATGCAGCTGTATGTCGACTCGAAGAAGGTCGCGAGCCGCGCGGACACGACGGCCGGCCAGATCTTCACGGGCTACTGGCGCGTGGGCGGGGACAACCTCGGCGGCTGGCCGAACGGCCCGTCGAACAACCGCTTCACCGGCGCGATCGACGACGTCGCGGTGTACTCGAGCGTGCTGACGCGTCAGCAGATCGACGCGCACTACGTCGCGTCGGGCCGTGCTTCCACGATCCCCGTCGCCCCGACGGACGCCTACGGCGCCGCGGTCTTCACCCTCGAGCCGACGAGCTTCTGGCGACTCGGTGAGTCGAGCGGCTCCGTCGCAGCGGACTCCGGTCCGTTCGGCAACCCGGGCACCTACACGGGACTCGTGGAGAAGGGCGCCGCCGGCGCCATCTCCGGTACCTCCGACACGGCCGCTCGGTTCGCCCCCACCGAGGAATGGTGGGGCTGGAACGAGTCCGGCGTCGCGAGTACGAACAGCTACGCGAACCCGACGACGTACGCCCTCGAGGCGTGGTTCAAGACCACGACGACCCGCGGCGGCAAGATCATCGGCTTCGGTGCGAGCCCCACGGGCGGCTCCAACGGATACGACCGTCACATCTACATGGAGAACGACGGTCGCCTGACCTTCGGAACCTGGACGGGACAGTCGAACACCATCACGTCGAGCTCGGCGCTCAACGACGGGACGTGGCACCACGTCGTCGGCCAGCAGTCGTCCGCCGGTATGAAGCTGTACGTCGACGGAGTCTCAGTCGGCACCAACCCGCAGACCGGTGCGCAGGACTACACCGGGTACTGGAGGGTCGGAGGCGACACGACGTGGGGCGGAACCGCTCCGTACTTCGCCGGCACGATCGACGAGGTCGCGGTGTACTCCGCGCCCCTCACGGACGGGCAGGTCGAGCAGCACCACACCCTCGGCCTCGGGACGGCGGCCAACGTCCTCCCGACCGCGTCCTTCACGGCAGGGGCGACCGACCTCTCGGTCGCGTTCGACGCAACGGCTTCGGCCGATTCCGACGGCACCATCGTCTCCACCATGTGGGACTTCGGTGACGACACCCAGGGGACCGGTTCGATGGTCTCGCACTCCTACACGACGGGTGGCACGTACTCCGTGACCGTCACCGTGACGGACAACCGCGGGGGAACGGCGACGGAGACGCGCGACGTGACCGTCATCGCCCCCAACGCGGTACCCACCGCCTCGTTCACGGCGAGCGGCTCGGCCCTCACCGCTTCGTTCGACGCCTCGGCGTCGAGCGACCCGGACGGGACGATCGCGAGCTACGACTGGGCCTTCGGGGACGGGACCTCGGCGACGGGCGTGACCACCGACCACACCTACGGCGGCGCGGGCACCTTCGTGGTCACGCTCACCGTCACGGACAACCGTGGCGGGACGGCGACGACCACGCGGAACGTCACCGTCGAGGCCCCGGCCAACCAGAACCCCACGGCGAGCTTCACGGCCGCGGGTTCCGGGCTCGGCGTGAGCGTCGACGCGGCGACGTCGAACGACCCGGACGGGACCATCGCGTCCTACTCGTGGGAGTTCGGAGACGACGGGACGGCGACGGGCGCGACAGCGACGCACACCTATGCCGAAGCCGGCACCTACACCGTGACCCTCACCGTCACGGACGACAAGGGAGCCACGGCGCAGACCACCCGGTCCGTGACCGTGACGGCGCCACCCGTCTCCTCGACGATCGCCACGGACGCCTTCGAGCGCTCCGCGACGAGCGGCTGGGGCGCGGCGAACACCGGTGGTCCCTGGACCGTGACCGGCGGAGCCGCAGCGTTCTCCGTCGCCGGCGGTGATGGTGTCATGACACTCGCAGCCGGTCAGACGCGCAACGCGCGCCTCGGGCAGGTCTCCGTCACCGACGTGACGCTCGCGGCCGACATCGCGACGCCGACCCTCGCGAACGGAGGCGGGTCGTACGTCTCCCTCGTCGCCCGCTCTGTCGACTCGTCGTACTACTCGGCCCGAGTGCGGATCCAGTCCGGAGCAGTCACGCTGCAGATCCTGCGCAACGGAACGGCGATCTCGCAGACGAACGTCGCGGGACTCACGGTGACGCCGAGCACCACCCTCCGACTGAAGGTGGAGGCGACCGGAACATCGCCGACGACCATCCGGTCGAAGGTGTGGATCGCCGGGCAGACCGAGCCGGGGGCCTGGCAGCTCAGCACGACCGACTCGACCGCCGGCCTCCAAGCCGCCGGCCAGATCGGGATGACGGCCTACATCTCGGGCTCCACCACCAACGGCCCGATCCCGGTCCGGTTCGACGACCTCTCGGCCGTCGCCCCCGGCACCGTGACCCCGCCGGTCGACGAGCCGGCGAACCAGGCCCCGACGGCCTCCTTCACGGCGGCTCCGACGGACCTCACGGTCGCGGTGAACGCGTCGGCCTCGGCCGATGCGGACGGGTCGATCGCGTCCTACGCGTGGAACTTCGGCGACGGCACGACGGGCACGGGGGTCTCGACCTCCCACCCGTACGCGGCGGCCGGCACCTACACGGTGACGCTCACCGTGACGGACGACGACGGGGCGACCGCCTCGACGACCCGTTCCGTCGCGGTGGCCGCCCCCGCGGACGCCCAGACGGTCGCCGCAGACACGTTCGAGCAGCGCACGGTCGCGAACGGCTGGGGAACCAGCACGTCCGGCGCCCCCTGGACCACCGGAGGCTCCGCCTCGGGCTTCGGAGTGAACGGCGGTGCCGGTGTCATCACCAACGCAGCCGGAGCCTCGCGGTCCGTCTCGCTCAACTCGGTGTCGGAGACGGGTACCGACTCGACCGTGTCCTTCGTGGTCCCGGCGATCGCAACAGGAGGTGGGCAGTACGTCACGGTGGTCGGTCGACAGATCGGCTCCGAGAAGTACTCGGCCCTCGTGCTCCTGAACGCCAACGGCACACTCCAGCTCCAGATCGCTCGCGGAGGGACGAAGCTCCAGACGCTGACCCTTCCGGGCACGACCTACCGGGCAGACAGCACCGTGACGGTCAGGGTGCAGGTGTCGGGCACATCTCCGACGACGATCCGCGCGAAGGCGTGGGTCGACGGGCAGAGCGAGCCAGACGCGTGGCAGCTCAGCCGCACGGACACCACCGCCGTCCTCCAGGCCGCGGGGACGACGGGCCTCGTCTTCTACGTCTCGGGATCGAGCACGGCGCCGGCGTCGATCCGCTTCACGGACTACCTCGTGCGGAGGATCTGACCGCCGTCACTCATCGATGAAGCCACCGGGTGCGCATCCCTTCCCCCTCAGAGGGTGCGCACCCGGTTCGTCGTCCGGCCGCTCGAGCGGTCGGTGAGAGCACAGAACGCCCGACTCGTCGCCGTCGAGTCGGGCGTTCTGCGTGGTAGAAGCCCGCGGAGGGCGGCGGCGGCGTCAGCCTGCGTGGCGGGCTCGGCGTGCGCGACGGGCGAGCCGCCGGCCGTCGCGGAGGCCGCGGAGCGCGGCGCCGAGCGGGGCGGTGGATTGCAGGAGTTGCCGCCGGCCGCCCTGGAGCAGGATCTCCCAGGCGACGGCGCGGGAGTGGGACAGCCACGACCGGTAGTCCGCGTCCTCCAGATGGAGAGCGGCGAAGAGCAGTCGATTGCGGATGTTGTAGTAGTAGTAGGTCGCCGACTTGGGCTCCCCGGCCGAGGAGTGACCGGCCGCTTGCGTACCGCCCTGAGCGTGCTCGGCCGTGACCTCGTCGAGGAGGACGAGCTCGCCGCCGGTCGCGACGACCCGATGGGAGAGATCGACGTCCTCCCAGTAGAGGAAGTAGTCGTCCGAGAAGCCTCCGGTGGCCTCCCAGAGTTCCTGCGACACCGCGAGGCACGCACCCGTGAGCCAGGGCTCGATGCGCTCCAGGGGGACGCCGTCGAGCCGTCTGCGACGGGACCGGATGCGGCCATCGTCGAGATAGAGGTCGGAACCGGCGAACCACACGGTCCCGTCCGGCCGCAGGATCTTCGGGGCGACGAGGGCGTTCGGGGTCTCGCGGACCCGCTCGAAGAGGGCGGCGGCCGCGTCGACCTCGATGATCGCGTCCGGGTTGAGCAGGAGGTAACGCGAGGCGCCGAGCGCGCGAGCCGCCTCCACGCCGCGGTTCATCCCGACGCCGAAGCCGAGATTGATCGGGGGCTCGTCGACGTGCCAGCCCTCGGCGGCGGCGAGGTGCCGCAGGTTCTCGCGCTCGAGGGGGTCGGTGTAGTTGTCGACGACGACGGCGACGATCCCGGGGGCCGCTCGCGTGAGGACGGTGAGGTTCTCCGCGAGGAGACTGCTCGAGCCGTAGTTGACGACGATCACGGCCGAGCCGTCGAACGGGCCGGCGCCGGGGGAGACTCCCGCCGGTGCCGTCTGATCCTGGCTCATCGGAGGTCCTCCTGATCGGTCGGCATGGCGCCGGCAGAGGGCGACGGTCGCGGCCCGCGGTGTCGGGCCGCGTTCGCGATCTGCACGAGCTCGACGACGTCGCGACGCACGGCCGGGACGACGAGGGCCGCGAGCGCGTAGACGACGAGGTCCGCCACGGTCGCGGCGAGGATCTGCACGACGGGACCGGCGGGGGCCACGATGGTCGACGCGGCGAACGCTGCGAGGCCGCCGACGAGGGCGACGGACGAGAGCCGGATCACACCGAGGACGAGCGGGCGCACGGGGATACGGGTGTACCGGGTGAGCCACCAGATCGCGAGCGGCCAGGAGAGGACGGGTTCGAGAGCGTAACCGGCCGCGACCCCGACGACCCCCCACTGCGACCCGATCAGGACGAAGGCGATCTTCATGGAGGCCGTGATGAGCGTGAATCGGAAGAGGGCTCCGGTGAGAGCGCGGGAGACGAAGACCCAGTAGGCGACGTAGGCGAGGGTCTGGAAGGCGCCGGCGACGATGAGGAATCGGAGGACGGGGGTGACCTCCGCCCACTTCTCGCCGAGGAAGATCGCGACGACCGGCTCGGCGGCACCCGCGACGAGGCCGAGTCCGGCGACGAGCGTGTAGCCGAGCACGATCTGTCCGCGGAGGATGTAGGCGTCGAATCGGTCGTACTCGTGCTGCAAGCGTGAGAACAGTGGGATAGCGACGCGCGTGGCGGGGGCGCGGAGCTGATTGAGCGGATTCATCAGCAGCTGCAGACTCCGGTTGTAGAAACCGAGCTCCCGTGCGCCGAGGCGGAGTCCGATGACCAGCGAGGCCATGTTGTTCGCCGAGTACTGCACGAGCTGGGTCGCCACGGTGTTCCACCCGAACCGGTAGAAGCCGGTCATGTCGGTGCCGCGTCTCGGGAGCCTCGGGAGCCACCGGGCCGTCGCGACACTCAGGATCAGCGTCACGGCGGCGAGCGAGACCATCTGCCAGGCCAGCGCCCAGTACCCGAGGCCGGCGAGGGACAGTACGATCGCGACGACGAGGGCGGCGACGGCCGCGACGGTATCGATCACGGTGAGGGACCAGAACCGCAGGTCGCGGTTGAGCGAGGCGCGGTGCTGCGTCGCGAGCCCGTTGAACACGAAGGTGATGCCCATGAACTGGGTCAGGGGGATGAGCTCCGGCCGCCCGTACAGGGCGCCGACGCCGTAGGCGACGCCGACGATGACGACCCCGAGCGCCAGACCGATGCCCGAGTTCACCCAGAACAGGACGTCGCGCTGTCGCGTGCTCAACGTGGGGGCCTGGACGGCGGCGTTCGAGAGGCCGAAGTCCCGGAAGACCTCGGACACGCCGACGACGACCATGACCATGGCGAAGAGGCCGTAATCGGTCGCGCCGAGCAAGCGGGCGAGGATCGAGAGTCCGCCGATCTGGACGGCGATACGGATGAGCTGCCCGATGAAGGTGACGGCCGCTCCGCGCGCGGCGCGACGGCCGAATTCGCCGGCTGCAGGCGCTGCGGCTGTTCGTGCGCTCATCGCGTCGCTTCCTCTCGCGTGTTTGTGGCGTGGTCTGGGGTGATGCGGCCAGGGGGGTGATGAGCGACCCGTGGATGATCGCGCAGGGGGGAGTCGTCCGACAGAATAAAGTGAGGTCCGACACGCACCCCCCACCCGATCCGTGCGTGCGACCCGGAAGAAGGAGCTCCGATGAGCGCTGGAACATCGCCCCGCCCCGACCAGGGGAGACCACGGCGTGCTCCTCTCAGCGAGTCCAGCGTCACCATCGCCGTGCTCACCTTCAAGCGACCGGAGGACATCGCCGAGACTCTCCCGCTGCTGGCCGACCAGGCCGAGTCCGTCATCGCGCGGGTGGGGCGGGCGTCCGTGCTGGTCGTCGACAACGACCCGGCGGAGAGCGCTCGGACTCTCGTGGAGGCGTACGCCGCGGAGCGGGCGGAGATCCCGATCCGGTACCACGCCGAACCCGTCTCGGGCATCACGGCGGGACGCAACCGTGCATTGACCGAGGCGGCGGGGGACGACATCCTCGTCTTCATCGACGATGACGAACGCCCGACGGATGCCTGGCTCTCGTTGCTCCTCGACACGTTCGAGCAATCCGACGCCGTCGCGGTGGTGGGTCCCGTCATCTCGCGCTTCGACGTCGAGCCGGACTCCTGGGTCGCGGCCGGCGAGTTCTTCTCGCGCCGGCGGCTGCCCACCGGGTCGGCCGTGACGGTCGCAGCGACGAACAATCTGCTCCTCGACCTGCGCGTCGTCCGTTCGATCGGGCTCGAATTCGACCCGGCGTTCGGCATCACGGGTGGGGGGGACACGATGTTCTCCCGCACGCTCGCCGATCGCGGCGGACGGTTGCTGTGGTGCGACGAGGCGATCGTGTGGGACGTCGTCCCGGCGTCGCGCGTGACACGCGACTGGGTGGTGCGGCGGGCGTTCCGCAGCGGGAACAGCTGGACGCTCACGTCCGTCGCGCTCGCCGGGGGAGCGGCTGCCGCCTGGAAGGCCAGGGCATCCTGCTTCGTCAAGGGCGTCGTCCGTGTGGTCGGCGGGGCCGTCCGAGCGGCGCTCGGCGTGCTGACGCGATCGACGCGGCACCGCGCGAAGGGCGTCCGCACGATGGCTCGCGGCGCCGGCATGGTCTCGGGGCTCGTCGGATACTCGTACAAGGAGTACCGGCGCGCGGCCCCGCGGTCATCGTCCACGACGCCGGCCTGAACGGAGGCGGGCCGAGCGGCGGCTGAGGGCCGCCCCGTACGCGTCGAGATGAGCGCGTCCGGCGCGATCCCAGTCCCGTGCGGACAGGTCGGGACGCGCGGGCCGGTCCGCTCCTCGGACGGTCTCGAGTGCGGCGGTCAGATCGTCCGGCCCCAGATCGCCCTCGTACTGGACGACCCATCCGTGGCCGACCTCCTCGGCGAGGCGCTGATTGACGCCGTTCGCCGGGACGAGAACGGGGCGGTCGACCGAGAGGGCCGCGAGCGCGCCCCCCGAGTTGTGCATCTCTCGGTAGGGCAGCACCACGATCTCGCCCTGCCTGGCGACGTCGACGAGTTCGGCCTCGGAGAGGAACTCGAGGCTCAACTCCACCCGGTCGTCCGCCGCGGCCAGCGCCGTGAGCTCCTCCGCGAGTTCGTCGGCCCGCGCCTTGCCGGCGACGCGCAGCGAGAACGCACCGGGGAGTGCCCTGAAGGCCCGCAGGAGTGAATCGACCCCCTTGTAGCGGCGGATGAGGCCGAAGTAGCTGAAGCGGCCACCGACCGACTCCCGCTGGGGGAATCGCGCGAACCAGTCGCGGTAGTGGCCGTGCAGGATGAGCGACGTGGGCGTTCCGAGCGGCACGACGGACGCCTCCGTGTGCACCGTCGAGTCGTTGAGGACGATCGCGTGCGACGTCGCCCTCTCCAGGGCGCCGAGAAGTACGTTCTGGGTGCGGCTGAGTCCGTCCGGGCGGTGGAGGTTGTGGACCGTCCGGACGATCGGTGTCCGGGTGAGCTGCAGGCGCGCGAGCAGAGCGGCTGTGAGGAGCTGTCGCGCGGCCGTCTTGAGCGGGGAGTGCCCCGTGACGAGGATCTCGGGCCAGTGGACGTGGAACACGTCGTAGCGGCCGACGATCGCGCGCCGCCAGGAGAAGGTCCGCACACCGAGACCGGGGGTCACCGCGAGCTGTTCCCGCAACATGACGATGTACGGGTTCGTCGTCGGACGGGGGTCGGGGAAGGACTGCTGGACGATGAGGGTCTTCACGCCGATGCCTTCCGCGCCCGCTGTCGGATCGTCTGCGCCTGCGCACCCGTATCGCTCCCGTGTGCGTGCGGAGCGCCGAGTGGTGCTGGATGGCGTGGCTGCGCGATGTCCTCGCGCGCCACGAGTCCGACGGCGAGGAAGAGGATCATCGACGGCAGCGAGGAGTGGATCGGGCTGAACAGCAGATCCCAGAGGAGGATGACGGAGAGGAAGAGGAACGCGGCCGACCCGCTGCGGTGAGCGAGGCGGTGGCTGAGTGCGAGGAATACCAGGACCACGATGGAGATGGCGAGTGCGGCCCCGGGCAACCCGAACTGGATCCAGAGATTGCCGATGATCGAATGGACCTCGTACCCGGAACCGAACATGTAATTCTCGACGTATCCGTTGTTGGGCTGGTAGCCGAGCGCGCTCATCCCGGTCTTCGCCACGAGGATGTCGCTGAAGTTCGCGAGGACGCCCTGGCCGTATCCGAGGGGCTGATGGGTGAGGAGGGCCACGGAGGCGCCGGCTTCCGGGCGCCCCCCGAGCAGGAGCGTGCCGGAGGTCTCGATCTGCATCTCGCTGCGTTCCTGGGTGTGTTCGCCGAGGTAGCCGCCGAGGATCGCGGCCTGGACGACGGAGTACACGATCGAGCCGAGGACGCCGAAGCCGATGAGCGTCCGCGCGGTGGAGGCGCGTCGTCCGCGTGATGTCGGACGCATCTGCCAGAGCACGAGCATTGCGACCATGATGAGGATCGCGCTGCCGGAGCGGACATCGCCCAGGAGCGGCACGAGGCTGATCGCGGCGGTCGCGACGAGCCCGACCACGGGGCTACCTGTCTTCCACGCCAGTGCGAGGACCAGGGTCGTGACGGGGAAGCTGAACCCCATGCGCCACGGGTCCTCGCTCGAGAGCGCGCCGTCCATGATCAGATGGACGATCGCGGCGGCCGCGAACAGGATCGCGACGAGGGGAGCGCCGATCACACGGCGCGACCACAGCAGACCGCCGACGAGCAGGGCGATCCCGAGGACCTCCGCGCTGTTCGCGACGAACGCTGCGAGGTAGAAATCGTGGTCCACTCGGGCGAACTCCGTCAGAACGGCGCCCGAGACGACGCTCAGGACACTGAGTCCGGCGACGAGACGATAGCCCCGGAAACCGATGGCCGCAGAGGCCCAGACAGGGAGAAGGAGCAGGGCGACGACGTGACCGGCCTGGATCTGGTTCCAGAGGTTGTACTGCAGGCCGAAGACGAGCGGGAGGAAGACCGCGAGCCATACCTCGATGGTGCCGCGAGTCGTGGAACGCGAATCGCCGTCGGCCCGGGACTGCGGGCGCGGCGGCGACGGTCGCGTGATCGTGTGCACGTGGATCCCCCGGACTGCCCGATGACGGCGCCTCGAGCGAGGCGCCGTCAATCAGACTAGTCGAGGTGACGAATGCTCACATTCCCCTGTTCACGGGGTAGGTGAGGCTCCGACCGACGGGAGGCCCAGAGCCCCGAGCAGGCCGGACAGCTTGCCCGGAAGCGGGACCGAGATGCCCGAAGCGAGGTTCTTCGCGGCCTGCGTGAGAGCGAAGGAGCCTGTCACCGCGTCCGCGCCCTGCAGGAACTTCGAGCGCTTCTCCTGTCCAGTACCCGCGGTGAACTCGGTGAGACTCCGGTAGTAGCTGAGTCCGTTCGCGCCATCGGCCCACCGTGCCACGGTGTACCGGCCCGGGGTCGTGTTCTGGTAGAGATTGCCGTTCGTCGTGATCCGCATCTGTTCGGCCGTGAGCTTCTTCTTCTGGTCGACGACGTGGAAGAGGCCACCGTCGGTCGAGCCGCCGAGGATGTTGTTCGAGACCGTGATGTCCTGCGTCAGCCAGGGGACCGTCATGTCGGGCTGCTTCTGCCGCGAGTCGTGTCCAGCGTCGGAGGCATTCGTCTGTCGACGTGGGTCCTGGACGATCGTCACGGGCGCGCCTCCGTTGTCCACGATGCTGTTGTTCCACACCTGGACGTCTCCCGTGTTCTGGATGCTGAGACCGAGTCGGGCGTTGTCGTGGATGCGGTTGTCCGCGACGACGAGCTTCGCGGACAGCTCGAGCGACAACCCCGTGGAACTTCCCGAGATGTCGTTGCCGGTGATGGTGACGTTGTAGACCGACTCGTCGAACCACAGTCCCGTCGTGCGGTTGGCGGCGAATTCGTTATCGGTGACCGCCACGCCTCGCGAACGCGTGACCTTGAAGCCTCCCGAGCCGGGCAACTCCTTGAACCGCTGCACGTTGTTGTTCACGAGGAGCGAACCGTCGAGGGTGAAGTCGTCGGAGTACACGCTGCCTCCCCCGGATCGGCCGTTGTCGGCCAGCGTGAGGGCGCGGTAGACGGTGCCCGAGCCCCGCGACGCGTAGATGCCGGAGGCGGCGTTCCCGCGGGAGACGACGTTCTCGATGAGCACGTCGTCGGCCTGCGTGTAGAGGGCCGACTTCTGCCAGACCGAGGTCGCGTACCGTTGAACGCCGATACCGCGGACCACGGTGCCGTCGCCGCTCACCGTGATGCCGACCTGGAGCGTGCTCACGCGGACATCGCGGCCCGCCGGGTTCGTGCCGAGGACGAGCTGGTCGGCCCGGCGGTCGACGTAGAAGGTCCCGTCCTTCACCGCCCCACGGGAGCCGACCTCCGTGAGCGTCGCGCCGTCGACCCAGACCTGGTCGGGGTGCGCCGCGAGCGGGAATGCCGGGTCGATGAACTTGATGGACTCGTCCGTGTTGTCCGGTGCGCCCTTCGTGAAGGTGGGGCTCGTGTCGAAGTCGTAGTCGTAGCCGTCGAGCACCCAGCCGGTGGAGGCCTTCTTCCAGGAGTTGACCTTCTCGGCTCCGTCGAACCAGACGGCCTCGCCCGGGTAGGACTGGATGGTGAGTCGCTTGCCGTTCGGGACCTCCACGGATTCGTGGTACGTGCCCGCCCGGAGCACGAGGGTGGCTCCGTTCGGCGCTGCGGCGATCGCGCGATTCACCGAGGAGTAGGGCGATCCCTTCGATCCGTTGCCCGTCGACGTCGCGGACGACGAGACGAACACCGCGCCGGAGGGGACCGGGTAGGAGGTGGACCCGACGGTCGCCGATCCGCGATCGCCCGCCG
Organism: Labedella endophytica; assembly: GCF_003990045.1. Taxonomy (GTDB): domain Bacteria; phylum Actinomycetota; class Actinomycetes; order Actinomycetales; family Microbacteriaceae; genus Labedella; species Labedella endophytica. The sequence continues at coordinate 584,445 of NZ_RZGZ01000001.1, forward strand.
TGCTCGGCGGAACCGGCTTCGTGGGCTCCGGAGTGGTCGGCGTCGGTGCCGGTGTCGTCGGCTTGGTGGTGGGTGCCGGTGCCGGTGCCGGTGTTGTCGGCTTCGTGGTCGGTGTCGGAGCGGGTGTCGTCGGCTTCGTGGTCGGAGTCGGCGCCGGTGTCGTCGGCTTCGGCTCCGTGGTCTTCGAGGGCACGAGCTTGACTGCTCGCAGGTCGTCCACCGTGAGCGCGAGGGGGCGGGTGCCGTACGACAGATAGGTCCAGATGGCGACACCGCCCGACGCGATCCGCTTGCTGCTCGTGTCGGTGGCGATCTTCTGCCACGTCGGTGCGCTCCTGCCGGCCACGTAGGCCCGGGCGTTCACCGTGACCTCGGTGCTCCCGATCACCTCGAGGTCGATGCGGATCGGTGTCTTGGCGGTGACCCCACGAGCGACGACGGTGGAGGCGGCCAGAACGGCGACCTTGTTCGATCCGTTGGCGCGGACGATCTGCATCGATGCGTCTCCACTGGGGGTCACCCGGAGCTTCGCGCCGTAGTAGGTCCCCCCGGTCGCTCGCGCTTGGAGGGTCGTGTAGTAACCACCGCCCGACGTCGGCGCGACCGGCGCCGTGACGGTGATGCCGGTGGAGACGTCCGCCACCTTCCCGTCGACGCCGACACCGCGACCGGCACCCGACGAGTCGAGGGAGACGTTTCCGACGCCCTTGCCGACGGAGAGTCCGGACGTGCTCGACGACGTGTACGCGCCACCCGTGTCGGCGGATCCGAACCCGGAGGCGACGCTGCGGCTGAAGGTATCGGTGACCATCGTCTCGCCCTCGACGTAGGCGGCGGCGTCCGCGCCGTCCGGCGTCGGCACGACGTTGGCGACGACGAGTGCCCCGGCCGCGGCGGCGGCCGCGACGGCCAGGAGGCCTCGGTAGCGGCGATCGGAGGAGCGGCGAGCTCGGCGAGCGGCAGCACGGGTCGGGGCGATGGGTGGGCCGTCGGTAGGAGCGATGGACGTGCTTCGGCGTTCGGTCACGAGTCCTCTTCGGAGTACTGACGGCCGACCGGGGTCTGGCTGTCGTCAACGGGTGGGGATAGGGAGAGCGCGCGATCACCCCGGGAGTCATGCCCCCCGAACGAGTCACACGGATTGCCGAAAGGCTAGCAAGTCCTCCGCCTTGCAGCCACCCGAACCCGAGGATCGCTCAGGGCAACGATCTCGCCAGACGACAAAAGACCCCGTCACCCCCTCGATCGGGGGCGACGGGGTCCGTCTGTCGGAGCTGGTCGCTCTGGGCGTGTCCTATACGTCGTCGGGGCGGGAGGATGCCGCCACGCGGGGGTCGGCGACGCGTCGCGTGGGTGCCTTCTCCGACTCCGTGTAGTAGGTCAGTCGTTCGTGTCCCGTGACGTCGTTCGTCACGACGCCGAGTACACGCGCTCCGACGGAGCCGAGGGTCGCCATGGCCTTCGAGAGCTGCGGGCGCTTGGTCTTCTTGGATCGGGCGACGACGATCGCGCCGTCCGTCTCGTGCACGAGCCACAGGGGATCGGTCACCGGGATGAGCGGGGAGGTGTCGATGACGACGAAGTCGTACCGCTTCTTCAGCTCGGCGAGCGTCGCGCGCATGGTGTCGGACGCGAGGAGCTGGTTGGGATTCGGCGGGACGGTGCCCGCGGTCAGCACGTCGAGACCGCGGGTGCCCCAGGGCTGGACGGCCTCCTCGATCGTGGAGCCCCCGAGCAGGACGCTCGTGAGGCCGACGGTGCCGTCGAGGCCCGTGTAGTCGGCGACCGACGGCTTGCGGAGGTCGGCGTCCACGAGGAGGACGCGCCCCATGCTCTCGGCCAGGGCCAGTGCCAGGCCGACCGACACCGAGCTCTTTCCCTCGCCCGGCATGGCCGACGTGACGACGACGGCGGAGACGGGCTTGTCCACGTCCGCGAAGGCGAGGCTCATGCACAGGCTGCGGAACGACTCGGCGGTGGCACCGTTCGGGTTCGTGCTGATGATCTGCGCGAGGCTGCGGTCGCGGGGGCCGCGGCCGATCTCCGCGAGGATCGGCGAGTCGGTGACGAGCTCGATGTCCTTCTGGGTGCGGATGCGGGTGTCGATGAGTTCGCGGAGAACGCCCCAGGCGAGACCCAGCAGGAGACCGATCGCCGCGCCGATGGCGACGATCATCCGCGTGTCGGGGGAGAACGGCGCCACGGGTGCCGTCGCCGGCGAGATGATCGTCAGCTCCACGGGCGAGTCGGTCTCGACGCCCCTCGTGGAGATCTCCGCGACGGCCTCGGCGAGTCGGCGGGTGACGGCCGAAGCGATCTCCTGCGCCTCGGAGGCGTCACCGCTCACGACGGAGATCTCGATGACGACGGTGTTGAGAGGGGTGTCGACGGAGACGGCACTCGCGAGGTCCTTGACGCTCGTGTCCAGATCGAGGTCGTCGATGACGGGGCCGAGGACGTAGTCCGTCGTCGCCATCGTGGCGTAGGACTGCACGAGCCCTTGGACGAGGCTGGATCCCTGGACGAGTTCGCCTGTCGTCTCGCCGGTCACCGTCGACGCGTAGGCCTGGGCCGTGGAGCGGTACATGTCCGGCATCGTCTGCGCGTATCCGTAACCGGCCCCGGCGCCGAGCAGCGTCAGCGCGGTGATGACGATCCAGTTCTTCCGGATCGCGCCGATGTAGTCGTGGATGTTCATGAGTCCCCCTCGGGTGAGTCGACCGGTTGAGGGGCCGGTCGCCCCATGCATCGTGTCCCCGCCCGGCCGACTAGGATTGGCCGGAACGATAGGGGAGTTGTCCTGGACGAAGAACGTGGCCCGAACCTGCTGGTCGTGTGTGCCGCGAACGTCTGTCGATCGCCCCTCGCCGAGTATCTCCTGGCTCGAGGCCTCGCGTCACTACCCGAATTCGAGGGACACTCAGTTTCGAGTGCCGGGGCGGGAGCACGAGACGGCGCAGGTCTCTGCGAACGCGTCGACGAGCGGATCGGCGCCGACGGCGCCGAGTTCGCGGCTGCCCATCGGTCCAGCCGACTCACGGCCGCGGACGTCGGACGCTCGGCGCTCGTGCTCACGGCCTCGAAGGCGGAGCGCGCCGCCGTCGCGACGATCGACCCGTCCGCTCGCTCTCGCACGTTCACGCTGCGAGAGGCGATGTACCTCGCTGCGGCCGAGCCGATCGACAGCCGGGCGGGGGCCGATGAGGAGCCGCTCACCGTGTTCGCGGCGGAGATCCACGGTCGTCGCGGACTCATGCGCTCGACGCCGGCGCCGGCGCCGAGCGGTCTGCGGACCCTGCTGCGTCGGAAGCCGACGGGTGATCCGCTCGACGTGCCGGACGGGCACCATCTGACGCTGCGGCAGCACCGCAGTGCCCTCGACGATGTCTCCGACGCCGTCGATTCGATCCTCGGGGCGCTACGCCGGCTCACGCGCTGAGGTGCCGCGGTCTCCGCTGCGACGTGCTGCGGCGTCGAGATCGATCGTCGCGGGTCACGCATGGGACCTGACGCCGAAACGGCGGCCGACGCCGACGCCCACGGCCGTCGCGGCCTCGGAGATGCGGCGCTGATAGGTCTCCACCGAGTGGCGCTCATGGGCGACGAGCTCGTCGGCGAGGGCTTCGGAGCGGAAACGCGTCCAGTCAGACCACACCCGCTCGAGGGCGTCGGCGATGTCCTGCGTGTCGCCCGGTTCCACCTGCTGAGCCGAACGGTAGCCCCATGCGGCCTCGCGGAGGCCTGAGGTGTCGCTCACGACCACGGGACGGGCCGCGAGGACGCTCTCCACGGCGGTGTTGCCGAACGGCTCGTCGAGCCGGGACGGCACGACCATGACGTCGCTCGCCGCGAGGAACGGCCAGGGCGAGTCCTGGAATCCGCGGAGGTGCACCCGGTCACGGAGGTCAAGGGCGGCGATCGAGTCGCGCAACTGGTCCTCGAACCATTCGTACCCGGGGAAGACGGCACCGACGAGGTCGAGCGTCGCCGGGATGCCGCGGTCGCGGAGAGCGGCGATCGCCTCGATGATCAGGTCGGGTCCCTTGCGGGGCGACAGTCGTCCGACGTAGAGCACGCGGAGATCGTCGTCGATGGAGGCACGCGGCGGGGCGACGGCATCGGGACCTGCGACGCCGTTGTACACGACCGTGCAGCGATCGCCGAGTCGTGCGAAGGAGTCCCGGAGGACGCCGGCGCTGTAGTTGCTGTTCGCCACGAGTTGGTCGGCGAAGAGGAGCGGGAAGGCGAGGGTGCGCATGACGGCACGGGACGCCGACCCTTCGGCCTCGTGCACGTGCACGATCGAGGTCACGCGGAAGAGGCGGGCGAGGAGCGTCCACAGGGGGATCGTGATGGTGTTGGTCCAGACCAGGGTCGGCCGTACCTCGCGCATGAGGCGTCGCCCGGCGCGGAGCCCGGCGATGGTCTGCGAAACGAGGGATATGAGGCCCTTCGGCGTCATCAGGCTCTTCCGCAGCACGAGAGTGGGGGCGAACACCACGCGCGCGCCCCGTTCCTCCAGCAGAGGGACGAGGGGGCCGTCGGCGGGGACGGTGACGGTCACCGCGGCCCCGGACCGGACGAAGCCCGAGACGGACTCGAGCAGCACGCGGTCGGAGCCGTACATGTCGGCGCTCGGGTGGGCGACCAGGTACGACACGGATGACCCGGAGCGCTCCGTCGGACGGGCGGACGTGGAGACGCGTCCGCTCACGGTGACGCCGTTCACGAGACGGGGGACGCGACGGGCGTGCCCGTCCGGCCGGAGGAGGACCGTCGAGCGGCCTTCGCGATGGGACGGATGGAGTAGCCGCCTGCGAGACGGGCCGCGAGCTGTTCGTAGCCCGTGGTCACGAGGTCCCAGTCGTACGTCGAGGCGGCGCGCTCGCGGAGGCGGTCGCCCGTCGAGAGCGTACCCGTGACGTCGGCCTCCGCCGATTCGAGGAGGGGGGACAGGGCCTCCGCCGAGCCGAAGTAGCGACCGTTCTCGAGGGTGACCTCGCGGTTGAAGGCGACGTCCCAGGCGAGGACGGCGGTTCCGGCGCCGATGGCGCGCAGGAGCGACGGGTTCGTGCCGCCGACCGAGTGGCCGTGGACGTAGGTGAGGGCGTTCGCGTAGAGCTCGTCGAGCAGATCCTGGTCCCAGACGCCTCCGAGCATACGGATGCGCGGGTCGCGGGCGGCGATCGTCTCGATGGCCGTGGTGTACTCGGCCGAGTACGGGGCGGAGCCCACGACGACGAGGGGGAGGTTCGCGTCGCTCGCGGTGTAGCCCTCGACGATCTCGCGCACGTGGTTCTCCGGTTCGAAGCGTGCGACGACGAGGTGGAACCCGCCGGCGGTGAGGCCGATCTCGGCGATCTTCGCCGTGGTCGGCTCGTCGATGATCGTGGCCCCGTAGCTGATGAGCTCCGTCGGGACGCCGAACTCGTCGTCGTAGTAGTCGGCGATGCCCTGGGCGTCGGCGATGAGCGCGTCGGAGGTGCGGACGGCCGTGGTCTCGGCGGCACGGTAGTAGCGCTTGCCGGCACCGCCCCACTTGTCGCGCTTCCATTCGAGTCCGTCCACGTGCACGGCCGTCGGGATGCCTTTGGCGCGCAGGATCGGGACGAACGGCGCGTTCGCCGCGTTGAAGACGAACGCCGCGTCGGGCGCGCGGTGCACGAGGGCGTGGAGCGTCGACAGTGCGGTGTGGCTCAGCGTCTCGGCGACCTTCACGTGGAGGGCCGGGAGGTGCACGAGGGACATGCCGAGGTGCTCGGTCGGCTTCTCGCCGTCCTTGGACCGGCAGTAGACGGTGACGGAGTGTCCGCGCTCGACGAGTCGCCGACCGATCTCCTCGATCGCCGTCTCGAAGCCGCCGTAGGCCGCGGGCACGCCGCGCGTCCCGATCATGGCGATCGAGAGGGGGGCGGTGGTCGTGGCGTTCATCAGTAGGCTCCGGTCGGGCGGGTGACGACCTTGACGGTGCGCCACAGGATCATGAGGTCGCCGACGAGCGACCAGTTCTCCACGTAGTAGAGGTCGAGCCGGACGCTCTCCTCCCAGCTGAGGTCGCTGCGTCCGCCCACCTGCCACATCCCGGTGAGGCCGGGCTTGATGTACAGACGGCGTCGCACGTGGCTCTCGTAGTCGATGACCTCGCGGGGGAGCGGAGGGCGCGGGCCCACGAGGCTCATGTCGCCGATGAAGACGTTCCACAGCTGCGGGAGCTCGTCGAGCGAATACTTGCGGAGCACGCGGCCGACACGCGTCACGCGGGGGTCGTTCTTCATCTTGAAGAGGAGTCCGTTGCCCTCGTTGTCCTCGAGCAGGGCGGCCAGGTCCTGCTCGGCCGTCGCGACCATCGTGCGGAACTTGAGCATCGTGAAGCTGCGCTCGCCCTTGCCGACGCGTTCCTGACGGAAGAGGACTCCGCCGGGGCTGTCGAGGTGGACGAGCAGCGCGACGACGCCGAAGAGCGGCGCGAGCACGAGGAGACCGAGGCCGGAGGCGGCGATGTCGAAGGATCGCTTGAGCGCGTGGCGCACTCCCTCGAACTGAGGGATCTCGACGTGCATGAGCGGGAGCCCGTCGACCGGCCGGAAGTGGATCCGCGGCCCGGCGACGTCCGTCAGCTGAGCGGCGAGCACGAGCTCGGTACCCGTGCCCTCGAGGTCCCAGCTGAGGCTGCGGATGTAGGACGGGTTGCGGCTCGCGGCGCCGGCGACGATGACCGTGTCGGCCTGCAGATTGCGGGCGAGGGTCGAGACGGCGTTCGGGTCGCCGACGATCGGGACGCGGCGGTCGCCGACCTCGATGTGGCTCGAGGTCGCGTCGGAGACCGAGGCGGCGACGACGTTGTAGCTCGCCCGGGACTTCTCGTTGATCTGACGCACCACGTACTCGGCCTCGTCGGTCCCGCCGACGACGATCGCACGAGAGAGGAAGCGATCGCGGGCCGGCTGGCGGATGAGCCAGTGGCGCCACATCCAGCGGGTCGAGACGAGACCGGCCGTTCCGACGCCCATGGCGGTGAAGAAGAAGGCGCGGGACACCTCGGCCTGCACGGCGAAGAGGAGCACTCCGAGCACGGCGAAGGCCACCATGCTCGCGTTGGTCACGCGCTTGTACTCGCCGGCGCCGATGCCGATCACGCGGATGTCGCGAGTGCGGTGCGCGCCGAGGGCGGCGAGCCACACGAAGAAGATGATGGTGGACGCGACGGCGTAGGTCGTGACCCAGGTACTGCCGACGGACGCCGGGTCGACGAGCGACCGGACGAGGTAGGCGAGGGCGAGAGCCGAACCGATGACGGCGACGTCGTTGACCAGCAGTCGTGCGCGGTGGCCCTGCGCCCACTGGCGCTCCGACGTGGTGCGCGCGCTGCGGCGAGCCGCCCAGGTCGACGGCAGGAAGCGCGAGAGCTCATCGGCCGGGAGATGGTGCTTGAGCTCCGTCATGAGCGGACCTTCCCTGGAACGATGGCGGGCCGTTCTGCCCGGAGTCGGATGAATGAACGCATGATCGTCTACCCCCAATGTCGACGATGAGAGGACGGCCCCCCGCCCGGTCCTTTTTCGGGTCGGAATGCGGGCGGGAGGCGTCCGTGAGTGGAATGTGAGGTGCCCTCAATTCCGTAATCTGAGATTAGCTCAGTTACCGAAACGGGAACAGTATCCACATCACCCCCATTGCGGGGGGTGAGGTCTCCTCATGTTTCGGAAAGGACCCCCCAACGGCGGATTCGCAAGGGTGACTCGATGTCGTCGACCCTCCGCTACGGTGGCGCTGTGACGTTCAACGAGGGTGCTGATATCCGTGGCGGCAAGGTCCGCCGGCGACGTGGCCGGACGGCCGGAGTGGCTGCTGGCGGCGGCGGTCTGGTCGTGCTCGCCGTCTTCCTCATCGGTCAGTTCACCGGGGTCGACGTGAGTGGTCTGCTCGGTGGCGGCACGAGCGGTGGGGGACAGGCGTCCGACACCGCGCTCACACAGTGTGAGACCGGGGCGGACGCGAACGAGCAGCTGGACTGCCGGATGCAGGCGGCCGCCACGTCGCTCGACGACTACTGGGCATCGGAGGTCGACGGCTACCCGCAGCCCGAGCTGATCCTCTTCGAGGGCGCCGTCGACACGGGCTGCGGAAGCGCGACGAGCGCGGTCGGCCCCTTCTACTGCCCGCCGGACCAGACCGTCTACATCGATACGAGCTTCTTCGAGGACCTACGGACCCGGTTCGGGTCGTCGGGCGGCTCACTCGCCCAGCTGTACGTCGTCGCCCACGAGTGGGGGCACCACATCCAGAACGTGACGGGCGCGATGGACGGCCTCGACACCTCGCAGGCGGGGCCGGAATCGGACGGGGTCCGTCTCGAGCTCCAGGCCGACTGCTACGCCGGGGCCTGGGTGCGTGCGGCCCAGGAGACGACGGACGCCGACGGCGACGTGTTCCTCGAGCCCGTGACGAGTGCGCAACTCGCGGATGCGCTGAGCGCCGCCGAGGCCGTCGGTGACGACCGTATCCAGGAATCCGCCGGTGGTGGCGTGAATCCCGAGACGTGGACGCACGGCGCGAGCGAGCAGCGACAGGAGTGGTTCACGACGGGCCTCGAGAACGGCCCCGGATCCTGCGACACGTTCTCGGCGTCGACCCTCTGACCTGCGCGCGCCGCGCTCTCAGCTCTCCTCGCGCCCGGGATCTCCGCGCACCTGCCCTTCTGCGAACCCACCCGGTTGTTGCGCACGCAATGCCCCTGCGCGGGTGAAATCTCACCCGCGCAGGGCGTCAGCGTGCGCATCGCCGAGGAATGAGACTGTGTCATTGACTATGGTGTGTGACGCACAGTAACGTGTGACGCATGGACGACGTCACCGCACAGCACCTCCAGGAGCTCCGCCGGGGGACGGTCGTGCTCGCGTGTCTCGTCACCCTCGAGCGGGCCGACTACGGGTATGCACTGCTCGAGAGCCTCGCGACGGCCGGCTTCTCCGTCGACGCCAACACGCTCTATCCGCTGCTCCGCCGCCTCGAACGGCAGGGCCTGCTCATGAGCGAGTGGAACACCGAGGACGCACGGCCGCGCAAGTTCTACCGCACCTCGGCGGACGGTCGCGAGCTCGCGACGCTCCTGCGCCGCGACTGGGACGCGCTGCACACCGCCATCTCCGACCTCACCGAAGGGACCTCGTCATGACCCCGCACTCCACGCTCACCGAACGCTACGTCGCAGCGGCCGTCCGCAGCCTCCCCGAGAATCAGCGGGACGACGTCGAACGCGAACTGCGCGCGTCGATCGAGGACGACATCGACGCCCGCATCGAGTCGGGTGTCTCGTCGGACGCCGCCGAGCGCGACGTGCTCACGGAGCTCGGGGATCCGAGCGGGCTCGCCGCACGCTACTCCGAGCGTCCCCTGTACCTCATCGGACCGACGAACTTCCTCGTCTACCGGCGCACCCTCGTCCTCATCGTGTCGATGGTCGCGCCCATCGCCTCGATCGCCTCGGGGGCCGCGCACGCGCTCGCCGGGGACGCGATCGGTGAGATCATCGCGTCCGTCGTCGTGACGGCTTTCACCTCGGCGATCCAGATCGCGTTCTGGCTCACCCTCGTGTTCGCGGTCCTCGACTGGTCGGGGGCCTCACGCCGCGGTCCCCTCGTGCCGTGGACGGTGGAGTCGCTCCCCGACGTGCCGGAACGACGAGCCCAGCTCGGGGACACGATCGCATCGCTCGTCTTCCTCGGCCTCGCCGTGGCGTTCGTCTTCTACCAGCAGTTCCTCCCTGTCGCGTGGAACCGGGAGGGCGCGGTGGACGCGCCACTGCTCGACCCGGCCCTCTGGTCGTCGTGGATCCCGGTCATCCTCGTACTCATGGTGCTCGAGGCCGTCTCCACGATCGTGAAGTACCGGGCGGGCGGATGGACCTGGCCGCTCGCGATCCTCAACATCGTCCTCGCCTCCGCAGGGGGAGCCGTCGTCGCGGTCCTCGCGCTCGCCGGATCCCTCTACAACCCCGCGTTCTTCGCCGCATTCCCGTGGGGTACGAGCGCGGGAATCCTGGGCGTCATCGCCGTGGGCACGGCCGTCCTGTCCATCGTGATCGCACTGTGGGACGCGATCGACGGCGTCGTCCGTACGGCCAGGATGCCTCGGGGATCCCGCGCCTGAGCGCATGTGCGGGTCTAGCGCCTGAGTGCCCTCGGGTGGGTCTCAGGCGCCGGGAACGTGCCGCTCGTCCGGGCCGTCGTAGAGGGACAGCGGCCGGATGAGGGCGTTCGAGGCGAGCTGCTCGCGGATGTGAGCCGTCCAGCCCACGACGCGGGCGGCGACGAAGAGCGGGGTGAACGCCTCCGTCGAGAAGCCCATGAGGTGGTACGCGGGCCCCGACGGGTAGTCGAGATTCGGCTTGATGTTCTTCCGCTCGCCCATCGCCGACTCGAGCTCCTCGTAGAGCGCCAGCACCTCGGGCCGGTCGTAGTGGTCGACGAGCCGGACGAGCGCGTCCCGCATGGTGGGAACGCGCGAGTCGCCGTTCTTGTAGACGCGGTGCCCGAAGCCCATGATCTTGCGCTTCTCGGTGAGAGCCGTGTCTAGCCACGCGGCGGCCCGGCCGTTCGGCGCCTCGTCCATGCCGATCTCGGCGAACGTGTGGAGCACGGCCTCGTTCGCGCCGCCGTGGAGCTGGCCCTTGAGCGCTCCGACCGCGCCGGTGACGGCCGAGTAGACGTCGGAGAGCGTCGACGTGATCACGCGCGCCGTGAAGGTGGACGCGTTGAAGGAATGCTCGGCGTACAGCACGAGCGAGACGCGGAACGCGTCCACGACGACGTCGTCGGGCACCTCGCCGAACGTCATCCAGAGGAAGTTGCGGGCGTAGTCGAGATCGTCGCGCGCCTCCACGAGGTCCTTGCCCTGCCTCCGGCGCTCGTCGTACGCGACGATCGCCGGGATGGCGGCGAAGAGACGGACGGACTTCTCGAGCGTGCCGTCGGGGGTCCGGTCGTCCGCATCGGGGTCGAGGCCGCCGAGAACACTGACCGCCGTGCGCACGACGTCCATCGGGTGCGCCGTCGTGGGCAGGAGGTCGATCGCCGCTCGGATCTCCGGAGCGAGTGCGCGCTGCGCCCGTTCGGCCCGCTCGAAGCCGGCGAGTTCCTCGTCGGTCGGCAGCTCGCCGTGCCACAGCAGCCACGACACGGCCTCGAACGACTGTGTCGCGGCGAGCTCCTGCACCGGGTACCCGCGGTAGAGCAGGGAATTGGTCTCCGGGTTCACCTTCGAGACGGCCGTCGTATCGACGACGACGCCGGCGAGGCCCTTGCGGATCTCCTGGTCGGATTCGGACATCGTGTCTCCTTCGTGAGGGTCGTGCGTCGGGTCGTGCAACGGATCGGGTGGCGCGTGCGCAGGAGCGGCGGAACGCTCAGCCGTGGTTGTCGTCGAGCGTGAAGTCGAAGACCCCCGCGTCGAAGCTCGAATACGACTCGTAGTCGAGCAGGGAGTACAGCTCGGCACGCGTCTGCATGTTCGGTACCTCGGCGGTGAGCGACCCATCCGCCTTGAGGGTGTCGAGGGCGCGCATCGCGGCACCCATCGCAAGCCGGAGGAGCGAGACGGGATAGATCACGAGGTTCACGCCGACGTCGCGCAACTGCGCCGTCGTGAAGAGCTCGCTCTTGCCGAACTCGGTCATGTTCGCGAGGACCGGCACGTCGACGGCGGCACGGATCGCTTCGAACTCGGACAGGTCGCGCATCGCCTCGGGGAAGATCGCGTCGGCACCGGCATCGACGAACTCCTTGGCACGATCGACGGCGGACGGGAGCCCCTCGATGGCGCGCACGTCGGTCCGTGCCATGATCAGGAGGTTCTCGTCCCGCCGAGCGTCGGCGGCGGCGCGGATGCGCTTGGTGGCCGTCCCGCGGTCGACGACGGCCTTGCCGTCGAGGTGCCCGCAGCGCTTGGGGTTCACCTGGTCCTCGATGTGGAGGCCGGCGACGCCGGCGTCCTCGAGGGTCTGCACCGTGCGGGCGACGTTCATCGGTTCGCCGAAACCCGTGTCGGCGTCGACGAGCACGGGGAGATCGGTCATGCGGGCGATCTGCCCGGCGCGCCCGGCGACCTCGGTGAGCGTCGTCAGCCCGATGTCGGGGAGCCCCAGTTCGGCGGAGAGGACCGCGCCGGACACGTAGACGCCGTCGAAACCCTTCTGCTCGATGAGCTTCGCCGACAGGGGCGTGAAGGCGCCGGGGAGCTGCAGCAGGTCCCCGCTCGCGAGTCGCTCGCGGAACAGCCGGCGCTTGTCCGCCGGGGTCATCGTGGCGTAGAGCATCGTTGCCACCCTTTCATCCGTGAACCGGCCGGTTCGTCCCCAGCCTACGGAACCTCGACCCGGGACGGGGAGTCGGGGACGGACGGATGCGGTCCCCGCGCATCGATCAGCTCGGTTCCGGCGAGCACCCCGGACAGCCCTCGCCGCCCGCGGGTGACGGGAACCGATACGACGGCGGCGATGACGAGACCGGTGGCCGCGAGTTGCACGGCGAGGAGCACGAGCGACCAGGCGACATCGGCGACGGCTCCCGAGCCGACGGCGACGGACACCGTGTACGCGCCGCCCGACGAGAGGGCGCGCACGAGCCGCCGCCCGAGCGGCACGTGCGCCACGCCGGCACGCACCGGCTCGAGCCAGACGATGCGCTGACCGATCGACGCACCCGAGCCGACGAGCGCCGGAAGGAGGAAGACGAGCAGCCCGGCCGCCACGGCCGCCACCACACTCTCGAGGGGAGTGGCTGCCGCGTCGTCGCCCGACAGCAGGCGGATCGACGAGATCGCCATGGCGATCGTCGTCGAGACGGCGCTGAACGCGAGGAGGTCGACGATCATGCCGGCCCATCGCCGCCACACCGTCACGGGTCGCGCTTCGAGCCGGCCGGAGCGCAGCTCGCTCGAGCGCGGCATCCACCAGAGCACCGCGGGAGCGATGAGGGCGCCGACGAGGGCTCCCGACGTGTTCGCGATGAGATCGTCCACGTCCGAGACGCGGTAGGCGCACGAGTAGAGCCCCCAGATCCCGGTGTACTGCGTCGCCTCGATCACGAACGACGTCGCGAGGCCCAGGAGGGTCGCCGACGCGATGCCGAACGTGAAGTACCGCCGCGCGATGACGCCGAGCGGGACGAAGAGCAGCACGTTGAAGGCGAACTGCAGGGTCGCGCGGCCCGTGAGCAGCGCGCTCGTCCCGTGATCGCGCACGTCCGTCGCGATGTCGTCGACGACGGCGAATGGGGACAACTGGGCGGGGATCCCGCCGGAGAGGCACGCCGCGCGGCTGTCCGGCAGGGGGAGGAACGTGTAGGCGAGGAGCGCGACGGCGTAGATGCTCAGCGCTGCGGCGCCCACCAGCCGTCCGACGCTGACGCGACCGTAGCGGCGGTACTGCAGGATCAGGATCGGCACGAACACCGCGACGAAGACGCCCCCTCCGCCGAAGACACCGATGATCGCCTGCCGCCCCCATTCGCTCATGGGTTCAGCCTGACAGAACCGGCGTTCGGCCTCGTCGACCGCCCGATCGATCTGCACCGCGGCGACGTCCACCCTCCGATCGACGGAATCCGCACAGGGGATGAGGCCGGGTCGGGGCGAGGCCGGTCACGGAATCAGTCCGCGTCGCCGGGCCTCCGAGACGGCCCGGAGCCGGGTCGGCGCGTCGAGCTTCGTCATCGCCGAGGCGAGGTAGCTCTTCACCGTGGACTCCTTGAGACCGAGCCGCGCGGCGACGTCGGCGTTCGTGAGGCCGACGGCCGTCTGCACCAGGACGTCGCGCTCGCGGGGGGAGAGGCTGACGTCGTCCGGCGAATTCCCCTCCTCTTCGGGGATCGGGATACCGCCGAGGGTCGCGAGCCGCCTCTCGACGGACGCGAGCCGCGCTCGGAGGTCGGGGTCCCCGACGGTGCCCGTGATGCTCCGGAGTTCCGCGTATGCGACGCGCGCGCCCTCGAGGGACGAGGACCACGACGTGGGGGTCGGCGGCTGCACGGGCATCGCGTCGAGCGCGCGGGCGGCGTGATCCCGCGCGCGGGCCGCGGCGAGGTCGCGCGCGATCCGCGAGGCGACTCCCAGGGCCGAGGCGGCGAAACGGTCGCCCACCGTCCCTGGCACCCGGGAGCCCCCGTAGATCATCCCGAGGGTCTCACCGGCCACGACGACGGGCACCGCGAGGAGCGCCGCGATCCCCTCCCCGAGGATGTGGCGATCGTAGTCGTGGGTGATCCGCTCGGAGGAGCCGTAGTCGCTCGTGGCGTGGGGTCGACCATCGATGAGGGACTGCCCGCCGAGGCCGAGCCGCGGCGAGACGGTGAGGCCGTCGAGCGCGTTCGTCCGGGCCCCGGCGACGCTCGTGACGGGCACGATGCCGCCGACGGTCGCGCCCCCGAAGGCGACGGGGATCCCGGTCATCCGGGCGAGGTCCGCAATGGCGGCCTCGATGACGGTCGAAGCGTCCGGCTCCAGTGCCGACGTTCTCATGTGGTCGTTACCGCCTTTCGGGGGTAGTCGATGCGCCCGTCGGGTTCGTAGCGTGAACCCTACCACCGGCCACACGTCAACGGACGGCGCGGCAAATCGTTTCAAAGGAGAGATGATGACCCCGATCGATGCAGGGCGAGGACGAGACGGCCACGACGCCGTCGACTACCTCGCCGTCGAGGATTCCCCCGACTTCCGGGCACTGAAGTCGCGCCATCGGCGCTTCGTCCTGCCCGTCGCGGGGCTCGCCTTCCTCTGGTTCCTGGCCTACGTGCTCCTCGCGACGTACGCGTCCGACTTCATGGCGACCCCCGTCTTCGGTCGGATCAACATCGGGCTGATCCTGGGCCTCGCGCAGTTCGTGACGACCTTCGCGATCACGATGACCTACGTGTCGTACGCGAACCGCCGGCTCGACCCGCTCGCGGAGAAGCTCCGCGTGGAGCTCGCCGAGACGGAGGCCGCACGGTGAACGTCGAAGAGCTCAACAACCCGGTCCTCAACATCTCGATCTTCGTCCTGTTCGTCGGAGTCACCCTCTTCGTCGTGATCCGGGCGAGCCGGAACAACAAGACGGCGTCGGACTACTACGCGGCCGGCCGCTCCTTCACCGGGCCGCAGAACGGCGCGGCGATCGCCGGCGACTACCTGTCGGCGGCGTCCTTCCTCGGCATCGTCGGCGCGATCGCGGTCAACGGCTACGACGGCTTCCTCTACTCCATCGGCTTCCTCGTCGCGTGGATCATCGCCCTGCTGCTCGTCGCGGAGCTCATGCGGAACACCGGGAAGTTCACGATGGCGGACGTCCTGTCGTTCCGTCTGCGTCAGCGGCCCGTGCGACTCGCCGCGGCGATCACGACACTCGCCGTCACGTTCTTCTACCTGCTCGCGCAGATGGCCGGGGCCGGCGGACTCGTGGCGCTCCTCCTCGGCATCAACGACAGCATAGGGACGTCCGTGGTCGTCACCGTCGTCGGCGCGATCATGATCGTCTACGTCCTCGTCGGCGGAATGAAGGGCACGACCTGGGTGCAGATCATCAAGGCTGTCCTCCTCATCGCGGGAGCCGGCGTCATGACGATCTGGGTGCTCGCGCTCAACGGTTTCGACCTGTCGGCGCTCCTCGACAAGGCGGTCCAGGCGGCCGGCACAGACGAGATCCTCGCCCCGGGCAAGCAGTACGGCGCGAACCCGCTGAACTTCGTCTCGCTCGGGCTCGCCCTGATCCTCGGTACCGCCGGACTCCCGCACGTTCTCATGCGGTTCTACACGGTCCCGACCGCGAAGGAGGCGCGTCGCTCCGTCGTCTGGGCGATCTGGCTCATCGGCATCTTCTACCTCTTCACGCTCGTCCTCGGCTACGGGGCGGTCGCGCTCGTCGGGAGCGAGACGATCCTCGCCTCCGCCGGCGGTGTGAACTCGGCGGCTCCGCTCCTCGCGCTGCAGCTCGGAGGACCGATCCTCCTCGGCATCATCTCGGCCGTCGCGTTCGCGACGATCCTCGCCGTCGTCGCCGGCCTGACGATCACCGCCGCCGCGTCGTTCGCCCACGACATCTACGCGAACGTCGTGAAGCGCGGCAACGCTGATCCGGAGATGGAGGTCAAGGTCGGTCGGCGCACGGTCGTCGTGATCGGGGCCGTCGCGATCCTCGGGGGCATCGCCGTGCAGGGACAGAACGTGGCCTTCCTCGTGGCGCTCGCGTTCGCCGTGGCGGCGAGTGCAAACCTGCCGACGATCATCTACTCGCTGTTCTGGCGACGGTTCACCACGCGAGGAGCCGTGTTCAGCATGTACGGGGGACTCGGGAGCGCGCTCGTACTGATCGTGTTCTCACCGGTGTTCTCCGGTACGGAGACCTCCGTGTTCAAGGGAGTCGACTTCTCCTGGTTCCCGCTCGACAACCCGGGCATCGTGTCGATCCCCCTCGGATTCCTCCTCGGTTTCGTCGGGTCCCTCATCCCGCAGAAGGCGCCGGAGGATCGGCGGCTCGCGGCCGAGATGGATGTGCGGTCCCTCACCGGTCACGGCGCGGAGAAGGCGACCGAGCACTGATCGCGACCCCGCGGCGGCCCTGGATTCCGGGGGCCGCGGCGGGGAGGGCCACCCGATCGAGGACCCGGCGCGGGATGCGCCGGGTCCTCCGTCGCTCTCCGCGTCAGACGGGCGCGCCGACCACCTGCTGACGCACTCGACTCGCCCCCGACTCGTCGACCTCGACGGTCAGGCGCGCGGCGATGCGCTCCTTCATCGCGTCGACGTGGCTGATGAGTCCCACCGTGCGCCCTCCCGAGCGGAGCTCGTCGAGAGTCGACATCGCGATCTCCAGTGTCTCGCCGTCGAGAGATCCGAATCCCTCGTCGATGAAGAGGGTCTCGAGGGTGATGCCGCCGGCGCGTTCCGTGACGACCTCGGCGAGCCCGAGGGCCAGTGCGAGCGCCGCGAGGAAGGTCTCCCCGCCCGAGAGGGATGCGGTGGGGCGGGATCGTCCGGTGTACTCGTCGCGGATCGACAGACCGAGACCGGACGCGGTGTTGCGATACGCCACGGCGTCGTCGTGCTCGAGGGTGAAGCGGCCGCTCGTCATGACGGCGAAGCGACGGTTCGCCGCGGCGATGATCTGCTCCAGCTGGGCCGCGAGCACGAATGTCTCGAGGTCCATCCGTCGGGTGTTGGGGGCCTTGCCCTCGACCGTATCGGCGAGCCCGCGGATGGCGTCGACCTCGTCGCGACGAGCGCGCACGGCCGAGAGCGCGGTCAGCGCGTCGACGCGGATCTGCTCGAGTTCGCGCTCGATCCCCTCGATGACGGTGACCCGGGCGATGGCCGCGTCTCGCGCCGCTCGCGCCGCGCGGAGGGCGTCGGCTGTCGCCGCCGTGTCCGGAGCGGCCCCGCCGAGGTCGGCGAGATCGGGATGGGCGAGCGCGGCGACGTTGGCTGCGCGCTCCTCGGCTGCGGCCTGGACGCGGGCCTCGAGCGAACGGATCGCGCTGTCGCTGCGTCGGGCGGCGCGCACGGCGTCGGCGTCCGCGAATCGCGGGAAGGACTCGTCGCCGTCAACGTGCTCGGCGAGGGCAGCCGCGACCGCCGTCGTGGCCGCGTCGAGTTCGCGGATGCGCTCCTCGAGGGCAGCTCGTGCGTCGACGAGGGCGGCCGCCGCGTCGCGGACACGCGTGACGCGCGCGACCCGGTCGGCGACGGATGCGTCGTCGCCCCGTGCCGCGGAGAGCCGCGACCGCGTCGCCTCGAGGCGGGTGGACGCGGCGGTCGCGGCCTCCGCGGCGGCGTCGCGATCCGCGATCCGCTCCGCCAGAGCGGCGTCGGCGCTCGCCGATTGATCGATCAGTGCGGCCACGACGGCCTCGAGAGCGGGAAGACGGGCGCTCGCGCTCGCGCACTCGTCCCGATGTGTCTCGGCCGTGGCCGATCGGGCGTCGAGTTCCTCGACGGGCACCCCTCCGGACGCGACGAGTGCTTGCGTGTGGGCGGCGTCCGCCTCGCGCACGGCGCGGGTCGCGCGCGACGCCGCGGTGTTCGCGTCCTCGAGGGCGGAACGTGCGGCGTCGAGATCGTCCTCGCGCACGGGGTCCGCGTTCGCCGACGCCGGAGCGGGATGCGAGGTCGATCCGCACACCGCGCACGGCTCCCCGTCCGTGAGCTCCTCGGCGAGTTCACCGGCGAATCCGGCGAGACGGCGCGTGAGGAGATGCTGGAGGCGGGAGGTGGCGTCGCCCGCTGCGGCGAGCGTCGCGATCTCCTTCTCTCGTGCCGACCGGAGCTCTTTCTCGCGCGACAGTGCGTCGTGGGCGGCCGTCACCTGCAGTTTCAGGCCCTCGACGGCCACCGTCGCGGCATCGAGGCCGTCGGCGATCGCTCGAGCGGCGGCCACGGCCGAGCGGGCGCTCTCGAGCTCCGCCGGAAGGGCATCGCGACGTTCGGCCGCGGCGTCCGCCGCCCGTCGGGCCGCCGCCAACCGGTCGCGAGCGCGTTCCGCTTCCGCGTCGAAACCGGGGAGGGACCGCTCCTCGACGAGGGCGTCGGCGAGACTGCCGAGTTCTCGGGTGAGCGAATCCACGGTCTCGGCGGGATCGAGTTCCGATCCGAGGGACACCCGGGCGAACGCGGCGTCGGCGTCCTCGAACGTGGTCCGCGCGCGCCCCTCTCGGGAGACGGCCGCATCCATCGTCTCGACGAGGGGCCAGAGGGGGGCGGCTGCCCGCGCATCGGAGAGCTCGCGGCGATCCTCCGCGTCCGCCTCCGCGCGCACCGCGAGCCGGTCGCGATCGGCGATCGCGGCATCCCGGCGGCGGAGGCGAGCCGCGAGTTCCTGGGCCCGACGGTCGGCGGCGTCCGCCTCCGCGAGGGCGTCGTCGGCCTGTGCAGCGTGACGATCGGCCTCCCGCCGGGCGGGAGCCGCCGCGCGCGCGATGGTCGAGAACCACGCGTCATCGGCGTCGGATGCTCCGTCGGAGTCGGTCGTCGCATCGGCGTCCGCGTCCGGGGCCGGATCGGCGTCCGTCCCCGCGGCATCGGGCGCGACGGCCGCGGGGAGCCCGTCATCCGATTCCGACTCCGACTCCCGCATCGGGTCGGGCTCGGGCAGAGCCGCGACGAGCGCGCGCGCCCTCTCCGCGAGACGCTCCACGGCGGCGAGCTCCGTGCCGAGTTCGCCCTCCACCGCCTTCCGACGCTCGACGAGGTAGTCCTCGAACGACGAGAAGCGCTCGGTGGCGAAGAGGGAGCGCAAGAGGTCCTGCCGCTCGTCGTGCCCGGCCGCGAGGAAACGCTGGAAGCGGTTCTGCGCGAGCAGGATCACCTGGAGGAACTGATCCCTCGTGAGCTGCACGATGCCCTCGAGCTCGATGCCCACGTCCTTCGGACGCGCGGCCAGACCTCGCCACTGCCCGTCCTCGAAGACCGCGAGCTCGGCGGTGGGCGCGGAGGTCGTCGTGCCCTCGCCCCGAGCCTTCGCCCGCTCGTAGGTGGGGGAGCGGCGCACGCGGTACTCGCGGCCGCCCGCCGAGAACTCGAGCTCGACCCACGTCGGATCCGTCGGGGCGCTGTGGTCGCTGCGCAGTCGCGCCTCGCCCTTCTCGAATCGGGGGACGGAGGCGTACAGCGCGAAGCAGACCGCGTCGAGGATCGTGGACTTCCCCGCTCCTGTCCGCCCTCCGATGAGGTAGATGCCGTCGTCCTCGAATGCGCGGAAATCGATGGTCTGTTCGTCGCGGTACGGCCCGAAGCCGGTGAAGCTCAGCCTCGTGATCCTCATCGACCGGCCTCGCGGGATCGCAGCGCGGAGAAGGCCTCGTCCACGAGTCCGGCCTCCCGCGTGGTCGGACCGCGGCCGTTGCGGACGTGCTCGAGGAAACCGGCGACGATCTCCACGTCGCTCTTCTCCTCGATGCGGGTCGCGTAGGTGGCGTGCCCGTCCGCGTGCACGATGCTCGGGCGGTGCTCCAGCTGCGCGCACCACGGGAACCGCTTCTGCAGTCGCGGCATGGCGTCGAGGGGCCGGACGTCGTCGGTGAGCGTCGCGGCGACCCAGTGCTCGGTGAGTCCGTCGTAGGCCGACGACGTCACGAGGTCGTCGAGGGTGCCGGTGATCCGGGACAGGGGCCGCGGAACGGGCAGGCGGACCCATTCGACGGAGTCGAGGCGCGTCGCGCCGAGGTCGACGAGCCAGGCGCCGCGCGGCTTGTCCGCCTCGCTGAACGAGTAGTGGAGCGGAGCGCCCGAATACCGGACCCGCTCGGAGAGCGTCGCCCGGCCGTGGATGTGGCCGAGCGCCACGTAGTCCGGGCCGTCGAACGTCGTGAGAGGGACGTAGTCGAGGCCGCCCGCGGTGATGTCACGTTCCACGTCGCTGCCGGCCGCGCCCGTCGCGAAGCAGTGGGAGACGACGACGGAGCGTCCGCCGCGCTGCAGTGAGTCCTCACGGATGCGTCCCATGACGAAGCCGAGCACGTCGGAGTGGCGGCGCAGCGGGACGTCGGGGTAGAGGTGACGGACGAGGGACGGCTCGAGGTAGGGGATGCCGTAGACGTGCACGGGACCGTGTTCGTCGGAGAGGGTGACGGGCGCGTCGTGCTGCTCGGGACGGGTGATCACGTGGATCCCGGCGAGCTGCGCGAAGTCGGACTGATAGCCGAGCCGGGCCGCCGAATCGTGGTTGCCGCTCGTGACGACGACGGCCGCGCCCGCATCGCGTAAGGAGGACAACGTGCGTCCGAGGACGCCGTAGTGCTCGGCCGCGGGCATCGTCGAATCGAAGACGTCGCCCGCGACGATCACGAGGTCGACCGACCGCTCGCGCACGACGTCGACGAGCGCGGCGAGGACCGTCTCCAGTGCTCCGACGGTGCTGTGACCGTGGAACGTTCGCCCGATGTGCCAGTCGGAGGTGTGGAGGATCCTCATGCCCACAACGATAACGAGAGCCGCCGACAGTCCGGCCGGCCCTCGACGAGAGCACCGTGTTCCGCCGCGATGCAGCTCGAGGCGATGTGTCAGGCCGGGCGCGGCGACATCGCGGCGGCTCGGCGGCGGCGGCGTCGCACATAGACGACGGTGAGCCAGACGAGGGCCACGATCGCGAGCACGACGAGCACGGGCACGACGATCGCGAGGATAACGAGCATGATGCTGGCGCCGTCCTCGATCGTGCTGAGCACGGGGGCTGCGAGCCCGAAGGTCGCCGCATTGGCGATCGGGCGGATCGCCGCCTTCGCGAGGTGCACGAGCAGGGCGATCACGACTCCCGTGACGATCGGGACCCATTGCCCGCTCGATACGAAGGACTCGGGGTCGGTGACCGCGACGGTCTCGGAGGCCGATCCCGATCCGAACACGATCCCGCCCGACGCAGGCCTCACGACGGTCTGGACGATGTCGTTGATGCTGTCCACCGCGGGGATCTTGTCGGCGACCATGTCGATCACGAGGAGGACTCCGAGGATGACCATGACCCACTCGTTCTCGAGCCAGGCCCAACCGGGTGGGACGGCCAGGAGATCAGTGAATCGCGAGAGGAGGCCCATGGCGAGCATGGGGATGTAGGCGTTGAGGCCGGCGGCCGACGCGAGACCGAGCCCCGTGAGTGCCTCGAGCATCGTCGCCCCTCCCGATCGTGGTCGGCACGATGGAACGGGCCGACGTCACGATTCTACGCGCGGGAGGTGGGCGCGGGTCGGGGCTGGACATGAAGAAAGCCGGGCCGGTCGAGTCGCGTGAGCGACTCGGCCGACCCGGCTTTCCGAGTGGGGCCAGGCGGTCAAGTCGCTGAGCGACTCACCGAACCGGGCTCCGGGTAGGGCCAGGAGGTCGAGCCGCTGAGCGACTCACCGAACCGGGCTCTGGGTCAAGCAGACTCAGATCGCGTGGATCTTCTCGGCCTGCAGGCCCTTGGGGCCGCGAGCGGTCTCGAACTCGACGCGCTGGTTCTCCTCGAGCGACCGGTAGCCGGTCGACTCGATGGCGGAGAAGTGAGCGAAGACGTCGGCAGAGCCGTCATCGGGGGAGATGAAGCCGAAGCCCTTTTCCGCGTTGAACCACTTAACAGTTCCAGTAGCCATGATCATTCCTTACTTTGTGGTGTTGCCGACCCGGCTTGCGGGACGAAAGGGCGAGGCGGTTTCACCAAGCCCGCTCCGACGGAGATCGGCTCCGTGGAGAGATTGAGGTGCTGTCACCCGGCGGCGCCCGCGCAGACCAGAGATGGTCGCGTCCGGATACGCCGCTTCAGCGGGGTGAAGCGGGACAGAGGTAATTCGGGAGGGTGCTGCAGTTTTGATGTGTCGCGAACTCTCCTGGGATTCCCTCTTGTGCAGACGAGGGGTCCCGTACAAACGGGCCTGCTAGTGGGCTTGATCCGGAATGATGCACGAAAACACGGACCCACGAGGCAAACGATAACAATGTCCAGCGTAGCGTACTGGGGGCTCCAACGGAACCGCCCCGTGCGCTCCTCGTCATGAGGGGCGCACGGGGCGGTTCCGATCCGATGGGACCGGACGGTGTCAGCTCCGACGGAACTGGTTGACCATGGGGCAGTCGAACGGGTCGCGAGCCGACAGGCCCACGCGGTTCAGGTAGGCGATGACGATGCCGTACGACTGAAGCAGCGTCGTCTCCGTGTAGGGGACGCCGAGGGTCGCGCAGTGCTCGCGCACGATGTCGCGGGCCTTGGCGAGGTGAGGACGCGGCATGTTCGGGAACAGGTGGTGCTCGATCTGGTAGTTGAGCCCGCCCATGAGCGCGCTGGCCCAGATGCCGCCGCTGATGTTGCGCGAGGTGCGGACCTGCTTGGCGAAGAAGTCCAGCTTCTCCTCCGGTCCGACGAGCGGCATGCCCTTGTGGTTCGGAGCGAAGGATGCGCCCATGTAGACGCCGAAGACGGCGAGCTGCACGCCGATGAAGGCGAACGCCATGCCCAGGGGGAGGAGCCAGAAGATCGCGCCGAAGTAGACCGCGAAGCGGACGACGATCGCGGACAGCTCGATCCAACGTCCCTTGACGGGTTCGCGGACGAAGAGAGCCTTGAGACCCAGGAAGTGGAGGTTGAGGCCCTCGAGCGTGAGGAGGGGGAAGAACAGGTAGCCCTGCTTGCGCGTGATGAGCGCGAGGAGGCCCGTCGCCTTGGCCGCGTCGGCCTCCTGGAAGGAGATCGTGTCGACGTCGATGTCCGGGTCCTTGCCGACCTTGTTGGGGTTGGCGTGGTGGCGGGAGTGCTTGTTCATCCACCAGGCGTAGCTGATGCCGACGATGGCGGTCGCGACGAAGCGGCCGGCGCGGTCGTTGGCCGGGCCGGAGATGAAGACCTGGCGGTGCGATGCCTCGTGGGCGAGGAACGCGAACTGCGTGAAGATGAGGCCGAGCGCCGCCGCGATGAGCAGCTGGAACCAGGAATCTCCGAGCAGGATGAATCCGGTGACGGCGCCGCCGAGGGCGAGCATGAGGCCGGAGAAGAGAAGGATGTAGAAGAGGCGCGTGCGCTCGAGGAGGTTCGTCTCCTTCACCACGCGGGACACGGCAGCGAAGCTGCGAGTCGTGTCGCCCGGGGCGCTCGTGCGGGGCTTCGTGCGGCGGATCGTGCCGGCGGGAAGGATGCTCGCATTGTCCATAGACAGGTTCTCCTGGCTGGTTGGTCGACTTCTCAGCCGGGTAATGAGCCCGTTTGATCGGGATGTTTTCAGGCTACGGGGATCACTTCACCGTTTGCGGTATATACGGCAAAGACGGAGGGACGGCCGGTTGAACGGCCATCGCTCCGTCTTCGTTCGGCGCAGCAGGGCTGCGTGGGTTGGAATCAGTCGGGGGGCTCGGGGGCGCCGCCCGAGACGGTGTCCTCATCCGTGCCGGAACCGGCCTTGACGTTGTCGTCGGTGCTCGTGTCGTCCGAACCCGTGGAGGACGTGTCGGAGTCCGCGGGGGTTCCCGCGTCTTCGACCTCGTCCTCGGGGGAGGGGCTGCTGTAATCGCTCATACCTCGACGCTAGGCCGATAAGGTCCCGGCGTCCACTCGCTTGACACGGACGAATCGGAGGGGGAGCGCCCGGACCGCCGTGTCCACTAACGAGGGTTGTATGGCGACGTCAAGGCCGGGCCGCGCCGACGGAGCGACGCCTATCGTCGGAAGCCCCGCGACAGACGACAGAGAGAGGACGTGCGCGATGAGCGACACATCTGGAACGAACGAGACCCACGCCGAGGCGAACGGCACCGCGGCCGAGGAGGCCGAGAGCCTGCGGGAGAACGAGGAGATCGTCCAGGAGTCGACCGTCGTCGACCCGGCCGATGTTCTCCAGGAGTACGGCGAGGACGTCGCATCGTCGCCCGCGAGCCGTGCGCGCGAGGACGGCGCCTGACCCCGGTCGGCAGGGACGGCGTCGACGCAGACGCCGCTCTCGAGACATGACGATGCCGCGCGGGCGACCGCGCGGCATCGTCATGTCACGGCGCCCATGTCCGGTCCGAGTGACCCTGCGTTCGATCGACGTCGCGTCGGATCAGCGCGCGGCCGCCTTGGCGGCTCTCTTGGTCTCGCGCACCTTCACGAGCGAGTCGGGATCGACGATGTCGGCGACGGATCGGAAGCATCCCTCCTCGCCGTAGGCTCCGGCGGCCTCGCGCCAACCCTCGGCTCGGAGGCCGCACTGCTTGCCGAGGAGGGCGAGGAAGATGCGCGCCTTCTGGTCCCCGAAGCCGGGGAGCGCCATGAGCCGGGACAAGATCTCCGGCCCCGACGGTTCCCCCCGCGTCCAGATCGATGAGGCGTCGCCCTCCCACTCGTCGACGATCGCGCGACAGAGCGCCTGTACGCGGCCGGCCATCGAGCCGGGGAAGCGATGCACGGCCGGCGTCTGCCGGAAGACGTCGACGATCGAGTCGGGATCCGCGTCGGCGATCGCTGCGGCGTCGATCGAGCCGAGACGGTCGCGGATCTTCGCGGGACCGGCGAACGCTGTCTCCATGGCGATCTGCTGGTCGAGGAGCATCCCGACGAGGAGAGCGAGCGGATCCTCGGAGAGCAGGCTGTCCGCGTCCGCGTCTCCCGTGATGTGTAGCGAGGTCATGACGTCAGGAGGCGTCGGAGTCGTCGCGCTCACCCGGGCGGACGGCGGCATCGTCGGACACGTCGATGCGTGTGACGCCGTCCTCCTTCTCCGTCACCTCGATGCGCGGGGCCGCGTCGGCCTCCGTCGACTTCTCGGCGCGCGTGAGTTGCTCGTGGCGGTTCTCGTCGTGGGTCGGTTCGCTCATGAGCAGACCGTAACAGGCGTGCGGCCGACGGTCAGGGGGTGGCGCGACCGTCCCTCTCGATACTGCAACCCCCGGTCCGGGCGAGCCGTCCCGGGCTAAGGTCACCCTTACCGGCCTGATTCGCGCTCGCGTGACGTACGACCGGGTATCGGCGCAAGAGGTTGTGCGGTCGCGAGGGGAAGAGAAAGGTGGGGGCCATGAAGCGCATCGTCTATGGCAACGAGACATTCGTGGTGGACGATCGCTCCGGAGCCGCTCTCATGCAGCAGGCGCTCGCGATCGCCGAATCGCGGGATCCGGAGCTCGTCCGTATCGACGTCGTGCAGGCCGACGGGTCGACGCGCGAGGCCTCGCTCATCATCGGACCGTGGACCCCGGTCTCGGCGGTCGACGCCCCGGACCTCGAACGCTCGGACTCCCGGCCGATGGCGCGCATCCGATCGATCGACCCGGACGCCGTCTACGACGACGCCCACACCTACTTCGATCTCGGCTTCGATTCCTGACGGATCGGCTGCCGCTGGTGGCCTCTGGAGCACAGAGACGAGGGCCGGTGACGAATCACCGGCCCTCGGGGTCGCCGGCTGGACACGCGGCCGGTAACTGAGGGGGTGCTACCGGCTGCAGTCGCGCGCCGACGACTCACGGCAACAATAGCCCCTCGGACTTCGCGCATCCTGTGGGGAGCGCAATCCGGACGACGCTGGATCCGGCACCACGGTGGCGGCGATCGACCGCCGTGATTCTCGCTGTCCCGCAGTGATTAAACGACAGAGGGTCGGTGACCCGAACACCGACCCTCTGTCTCCCGAAATGATGGCCGGCACGCACCCACGACGGCGTAATAGCGGCGTGACGGCGACGGGAAATCCATCTAGTAAGAAGCTAGTTCACCTAGCAATCGAAATGCAAGCCCACGTATGTCGGATAAAAGGGGGACACGGGCTGGCCTTGGTCAGACGCCGAGCGCCTTCAGCCAGGCGACCTGACGCTGCCAATGGAATCCCTGGCCGCTCTCGTGCTCGTTGTAGGGGTACTCCACGATGTCCGCGCCCCCGCCCCATCGGTTGGCGGTCGCGAAGACCGTGGACGGTGGGCACACCGGGTCCATGAGTGCAACGCCGACGTGGGCGGGCATCGTGGCCCGCGTGGCGAAGTTCGCCCCGTCGAAATAGGAGAGGGTGGCGAACGTTCCGGGAGCGGCGTCCCGGTGGACGGAGAGGTAGCGCGCCACCTCGTTGTACGGGCTCCGCTCAGTCAGTCCCACCCCGCGCTCGAAGTTGCAGAGGAAGGGGACCTCCGGCATTGCCGCGACGACCCCGTCAGCGAGAGCCGCCGCAGCGATCGCGATGCCGCCGCCCTGGCTGCCACCGCAGACGGCGATTCGTGAGCCGTCGACCAGGTCGAACGAGCGCACAGCATCGATGGCGAGCGCAGCGTCGGTGTACACGCGCCGGTAGAAGTAGGTGAGCGGGTCCTCGATCCCGCGGGTCACGAATCCCGTGCCCGATGGTCCGCTGCCGTGCGGGTCGGGGGTGCAGCCGCCGGTTCCGCCGCCGCTGCCCTGCCCGCGCGTGTCCATTAGGAAGTAGGCGTAGCCGCAGGACGGCCATGCCAGGCGCTCGTGCGGCAGGCCTCGTCCCGCGCCGTATCCGAGGTACTCGACGATCGTTGGAAGGGGGCCGTCCGAACCGGCCGGCACGATGAACCATCCCGACACCGGGTCGCCGGCGAACCCGCTGAAGGACACGTCGAAGATGTCGAAGGAGCTGACGACGGAGTCGATACGCGTGAGGGTGGGCGCGATGGCGGCTGCCCGCGACTCCTCGAGGGTCCGTGACCAGAAGTCGTCGAAGTCGTCCGGAAGCGCGACTTCCGGCCGGAAGGTGCGGAGCTGGTCGATGGGGAGATCGAGAAATGGCACGGTTCTGTCCTCAGTTCGCTGGTTCGGTGGGGGAGAAGGGTGCTCGCGACCTCAGGAGGTCGGCGAGCCGGGGCAGCTGGTCCGGATCCTCCAACGCCGAACCGACGGCGACCCCCGCGGCTCCGGCCACGAGGAACTCCTCCGCGTTCCGGGCCGAGATGCCGCCGGATGCAAAGAAGCGCACGAGCGGGAACGGCCCGCCGGTCATGGCGAGGAACCACTCCGGGGAGAGCACCGACGCCGGGAAGGCCTTCACCCACCGGCAGCCGGCGGCGACGGCCATCTGGATCTCGGTGGGTGTCGCGATGCCGGGGAGGTGGGGGACCTCCAACTCCCGGCTGCGCCGGAGCACGTCCTCGTCCAGACCGGGAGCGACGGTGAACGATGCTCCGAGCCGGGCGCACAGTTCGACCTGTTCGACGGTCGTCACGGTGCCGGCCCCGCAGCCGGCGTCCCGCTCACGCGCCGCGGTGATGGCGGCCTCGAGAGCCGGCACCGCGTCGGGCGTCTGGATGGGCACCTCGATGAGACCGATGCCAAGGTCGAGTGCGGTGTGCGTGAGCCGCACGGTCTCCCCGGCGCTGTGGTTGCGGAGCACGGCCATGACGGTATGGCCGTCGAAGATCTCGTCGCCGATCATTCGGTCTCTCTCTCGTCGGTGGGGAGGGGAAGCGGGAGTCGCACGGCTTTCCAGCCGTCGTCGTCGAGGCGCCGAAGGCGATCGAATTCACGCGGATCCAGGGGTGTCGGCACGTCGGAAGCGCTGAGGAGAGCGAGTCCCGCCGAGAGATGGCCCGACCGGAGGGCCTGGACGACGTCCGTGCGCTCGAGCCATGAGGCGAGATACCCGGCCGCGAAGGCGTCACCGGCTCCGACGGTCTCGACGACGCGCACGGAGAGTGCCGGAACGCGGTGGATGGTGTCGCGCTCGCCGTCCGCTCGGACGAAAGCGACGGCCTCGATGTCGTCGTCCTTCACGATCACGCTGCTCGGGGAAGGGAGCAGGGCGCGGATACCCTCCGCGTCGCTCGTTCCCCACAGCCGCTCACCCTCGTCGCGGCCGACGAAGACGAGGTCCGCGCGATCGGCGAGCGTCCGGAGCCGGTCCGCCGCCGTCGCCACGTCGGGCCAGAGGGCTGGCCGGTGGTTGACGTCGAAGCTCACCAGTGGGCTGCGCGGTGCGCTGAGGACGTCGTCGATGAGCTCGTCGCAGGAAGGCGACAACGCCGGCGTGATACCGGTGACGTGGATGAGGCGTCGTTCCTGCAATCGGAGTGACGGCAGGTCGCGGGTCGACATCGCGGATGCCGCCGAACCGGCTCGGTAGTAGTGGACGGACGTCCTCGAGCCGACCGAGTCCTTGAAGTAGACGCCGGTCGGGCGGTCGGCGTCTCGTGCGACATCGACGCACGAGACGCCGCGCCGGGCGAGCTCCCCGACGACGCGCTCGCCGAACGGGTCTCTCCCCACCCGAGACCACCACTCGACGGGGACACCGAGGGCCGCCAATCCACTCGCGACGTTCGCCTCAGCTCCGGCGACGTGCAGATGCACCGTCTCCGCCGAGGCGAGCCGATCGCCGTCGGCGCCGACCCCCAGCACCATGGCCTCGCCGATGCAGAGGACGTCGGTCATCACGGCAGCTCTCCCTCGAGTCGCGAACATCAGTTGCCGAAAGCGGTTTCACAGCGTTCGTTCCACCATGATCTTAGAGGGACGACTCGAAGTCAAGCGCGAAAGACCTGCGCTCAGAGTGTTCTTCTGGCCATGTCATTGACACGTGCATCGGCCGTGTGATTCCGTAGGAATGAAAACAGTTTCATTCGGCGGATCAAGGGAGACCCCAGTGCAGCAGACCGTGAACCCCAGCGACCCGGCCTTCGCGCAGCCCTGGCCAGCACGAGACGACGTCCGCATCACAGCGGTTCGAGCCATCGTCACTGCGCCGGCGGGGATCCCCCTGGTCGTCGTCAAGGTCGAGACGAGCGACGACGGACTGTACGGGCTCGGATGCGCGACCTTCACTCAACGGTGGCGCGCGGTGGTCACCTACGTCGAGGAGCACATGGCGCGTCTCGTCATTGGCCGCTATCCCGGTGACATCGAGGATCTCGCCCGCATGGTGCGGTTCAATTCGTATTGGCGCGAGGGACCCGTCGGCAACAACGCGCTCTCGGGGCTCGACGAGGCCCTCTGGGACATCGCCGGAAAGCGCGCCGGCATGCCGGTCCACGAGATGCTCGGGGGCAAGGCCAGAGCCGCAGCCGACACCTACCTGCATGCGGGAGGGCGCACGATCGACGAGACCCTCGAGCAGGCCGAGCGACTGCGCGAGAGAGGACTCCGGCACATCCGGCTCCAGCTCGGCCAATCCGGCAGCGGTCACTACGGCTCGCGGCCGACGTCTCCGATCACCGACCCCTCGGCGCCCTACCCCGGAGGGTGGCGGGTCGGGGAATACCTGTACCGGACTCCCGAGCTGTTCGCCGCCGCGCGTGAGCGTCTCGGCGACGATATCGAACTCCTCCATGACGTCCACTCTCGGCTGACGCCGAAGCAGGCCGTCACGCTGGCGAGATCCCTCGAGCCCTACCGACTCTTCTTCCTGGAGGACGTCATCGCTCCGGAGCACTGGGACCGCCTCCCGGAGGTCTGCGCCGCGTCGCCGGTACCGATCGCCGTCGGGGAGCTGACGACGTCGGTGACCGATGCGGCCCGTCTCGTGCTCGGCGGCGGCGTCGACTTCATCCGCTCCCACGTCTCGGACATCGGAGGATTGACGGCTGCACGCAAGATCGCGGCCGCCGCCGAGCTGGTCGGAGTCCGTACCGCCTGGCACGGCCCGGGTGACACCTCGCCGATCGGGGCCGCCGCGAACGTGGCACTCGACGTCACGAGCCCCGCCTTCGGCATCCAGGAGGGACATATCTACCCGGAGCAGATGCATGACGTCTTCCCGGGGACCCTGCGGATCGAGAACGGCTGGTTGACGCCGAACGAGACCCCGGGCTGGGGGATCGACATCGACGAGGCGGCGGCGGCCCGGTTCCCGGCGACGACCTCCGTCCACGACGAATGGGCCGCCCGTGTCCGGGGGATCGACGGCGGGATGATCGCGCCGTAGTCCCGGACCGGACACCGGCCCCTAGATCGTGGGCGAACTGCTGCCGACGACGAGGACCGGCGTCACCGTGCGACGGTTCGTCGTGGCGGGGTCGGGTGTGTGCGTGCCCTCCACGTCCCCGCTCACGAGGAGTCGGGCGGCGGCGGCGCCGAGGCTCTCGAGCCGCAGGTCGACGCTCGTCAGCCGGCGCGGGGGAGCCTGCGCCAGGAGGACCTCTTCCTGGTTGTCGACCCCGATGACGGCGACGTCGTCGGGCACACGGACGCCGGCGGACTCGAGAGCATCGATCACGCCCAGGGCGATGTTGTCGTTGCCGCAGAAGATCGCGTCGACGGGCGTCCCCGATTCGAGGAGGGCGACGGCGGCCTCCATGCCCCACTCCCGAGACCAGATGCCGTGGGCGGCGGGCGCGACGAAGCCCAGCCCGTGCTCGTCGAGGGCGGCGAGCGCCCCGGCCATCCGACCCTGGACGGAGAGGCTCTCCTCGCCCGCCGTGATATGGGCGATGCGTCGGCGGCCGGTGGCGACGAGGTGTTCGATCGCGAGGCGCCCCGCCCCGGCGCTGTCGATCTGGAGCACGGTGTCGTCCGGATCGTCGCTGTCGGTGAAGGCGTAGACGACCGGCGAGGAGAAGCGCTCCGTGAGCGAGCGGGTCATCTGATCGTTGTTGGTTCCGACGACCAGGACCCCCTCGACCTTGCGCGCCTGGAGCCCCTTCACATCCTCGTCGCGCCACCGCCCGGCTCGTGCCGCCGAGTCGAAGAGCAGGGCGGCTCGTCCCAGCAGGCTGAGCTCCTTGACCGCCCCGATCACAACGGGGCGGGCGAACGGGATCTGGGCACTGTGGGTGAAGACGCCGACGGCGCCGCTGCGCCCGCTGGCGAAGGACTGCGCAAGGGCGTTCGGGGTGTAGTCGAGGCGTCTGGCCGTCTCGTGGACGCGCCGCCGGGTGGTCTCCGACACCCGGTGGTCGTCGCGGAGGGCCTTCGACGCCGTGGCGATCGACACGCCGGCCACGGCTGCGACGTCGCGGAGCGTGACGACGTCGCTTTTTCCCATGCGAGGAGCATATCGGCCCGCGCCCGACGGCCCCGTCGGGCGCGGGCTATCGCCCATCGACCGACTCTCGTCGACTCACCATTCGGCGAGGCTGCCGTCGGGGTGGTGCCAGCGCGGGCTCTGCCAGTCGTGACCGATCTTCGCAGCCCTCCTCACCTCGTCCTCGTCCACCTCGATGCCGAGGCCCGGCGCCGCGGGGCGCTCGACCGAGCCGTCGACCACATCGAAGCCGGATCGGTCGACGAGGTAGTCGAGGTAGCTGGATCCCTCGGCGTAGTTGAGTCCGAGGCTCTGCTCCTGGATCAGGAAGTTGGGGATGGCGAAGTCGATCTGGAGGCAGGCGGCCAGGGCGATCGGGCCGAGGGGGCAGTGCGGGGCGAGATACGCACCGTATGTCTCGGCGGCCGACGCGATCCGGCGCACCTCCGAGATGCCACCGGCGTGCGAGAGGTCGGGTTGCAATACGGCGACTCCCGCATCGAGGGCCGTCCGCATGTCTCCCCGGGAGTACAGCCGCTCGCCCACGGCGATCGGGATGCTCGTCGCCTCGACGACGTCCCGCAGCCGCCAGGTGAGTTCCGGAACCACGGGTTCCTCGATGAACATCGGGGCGAACGGCTCCAGGAGCGACAGGGAGCGCCGGGCCATGGGCAGGCTGTACCGTCCGTGGAAGTCGATGGCGACGTCCCCGTCCCGGCCCATGGCTTCCCGAACAGCGGCGACGCGCTCTACGAGGAGGTCGAGCGTCGCCGGCGTGTCGATCGGACCGAGCGCTTCGGAGCCGTTCATCTTCACGGCCGTCATCCCCGTGGCCCGCTGGGCGCTCGCGGCGTCGGCGAGCTCTGCCGGCGACCCGCCGTACACCCAACCGTAGAGGCGGACGCGGTCCCTCACGTGGCCGCCGAGCAGGGTGTGCACCGGACGTCCCGCGTCCTTCCCGGCGATGTCCCAGAGCGCCTGGTCGATCCCCGCGATGGCGCTGGAGAGCACAGCGCCATCGCGATAGAAGCCGCCGCGAGTGAGTGTCTGCCAGAGGTGTTCGATGCGGAGGGGATCCGCTCCAATGAGCACATCGCTCATCTCGGCGACGGCCGCCTCGACGGTGCGCGCGCGCCCCTCGAGCACCGGCTCGCCCCAGCCGACGATCCCGTCGTCGGTCTCCACGCGCACGAACAGCCAACGAGGGGGGACGCGGAACGTCTCGATGCGAGCGATCTTCACGGTCGCGGCCGTCTCACGGCTGGATCCGGCGCGGCCAGTGCAGCTGCACGCCGCGCGCGCGAAGGGCTCCTTGCAGGTCGGTCACGAGGCGTTCGTCGGCGTGGACCGCTTGCGGGGCGAGCCGCCGGTCGAGACAGAGCGCGGCGAGCGAACCCGCCGCCTCCCCGATACTCCATTCCACGGGGTGCAGCCGGTAGCTGCCGTTGGTGATCTGCGTCGTCCCGATGTTCTTCGCGGCCGGTAGAACGTTGGATGCCGTCCGGGGCACGAGCGAGCCGAGGGGGATCTCGAAGGGCCAGGGCACGTCCGCCGACCCCTTGCGTCCGCCAGTCGAGGCGTGGCGGTCCATCCAGAAGTAGTGACCGACGCCGACGCTGTCGGAGTATGTCAGCGGCGAGTCGCGCCGTTTCGTCGACACGTCCTGCTCCCGGATCGTGTGGAGCGCACGGATACGGCGTGACTCGCGGATGTACGGCGCCATCGCGAGACCGTCTTCCGTGCCCGCCATGTCGGAGCGCAGGTGTAATCCCGGCCAGCCGGTGCCTCCGTCCGGCCGGGGGGCCTCCGTCTGCATCCAGTACAGCAGCGAGAGGCTCATTTGACGAGCTCGGTAGGCGTGCAGATCGGCGTCCGGCGTGCCGAACAGAGCGCCGCCGACATAGTCGTTCATGGGCCAGTTCACGATCGTCACATCGCTCGGCGCGCTACCCGGGCGCAGTTGGTTGCGAGCGAGGACCCGGCGGTAGGTCCACAGGTCGATCGGGCTCGACATGTTGCGGTGGTCGATGTCGATGTCGGCCGGATCGTCGTCCGGGTTCGGGACGAGCGAATACGTGAACGTGTGCTCGTTCTGCTCCTCGGGCCCGTCGAAGGACAGGGCGCGGGCTCCTCCCAACGCCGCCGGCCGCAGGTCGCGGAACTCCTCGTAGAGCTCGGGTTTGTCGATGGTGTGCGTTCCGTCGAGGTGCTCCATCGCGAAGCACCAGGTGGCGCTCTGCATGTCGAGAGGATCGGCGGTGTCCGCTGCGCTCGGCTCTCCGGTCTCGTCTCGGCTCTCCCGACCGGAGACGTGATCGATACCGGCCAAATCGAGGAGGTCGCCGGTCTCGCTGGCATCCAGGAAGAAGTCGGCCTCGAGATCGTGTTCACCTTCCGGGCCCGTCACCCGCACCGAGGTGATGCGGTGTCCGTCCATGGTCGAACCCACGGGCCGTGTCTCGGTGAGGACGGTGACGCGCCCGCTGGAAACATGGGGTGCGAGCATACCGTCGATCACGGCGCGGCACACGCGTGGATCGGCGGCGATGGGGCTGACCCAGGAGGCGCCGGGGTTCAGGAGAGGGTCTGCCCGAGCCGCATCGGTGAGCGGGAACCAGTCCCGGTAGTAGCGGCGGATGCCCTCTCGCAGCGTGCGGTAGGAGCGGGATGCCCCGGTCCACTCGATGTGGCGGTGCTCGTCGGACGGCACCATCTGACTCGTGAGCTGTCCCCCCAGCCAGAGGGTCGGTTCCGTGATGACGACCGTGCGACCCGCATCGGCCAGGGCGAGGGCGGCCGACACGCCGCCCAGGCCCCCTCCGACGATCAGAACGTCGGCTTTGACGCTTGTAAACGATTTCATGTGGCTCATCCTGAACCATGCCGACGGATTGGTCAAATGTCTGAAAATACAAGCAATAACGGCGGACTGTTGACAGGGAACGTTCAATGTGGTGACATGTGAAACCGGTTAGTACTGACCCGATCGCAAGGAGGCGAACGTGCTCGATGACTCTGCTCTCGACGGGATCGACCGCGTTCTCGTCACCGGCGCGGACGGACGAGTCGGCCGCGCAGCCTGCGACGCTCTGACGTCCAGAGGGGTGGCGGTCACCGGACTCGCCCTCGACTGGACGGCGGAGAGCTCGGCCGACCGACTCGTCACCGGGGATGCGCGTGACCGTGTCGCCGTGGCGGAGGCACTCGACGGGGTCGACGCGATCGTCCACACCGCTGCGATCGCGCATCCCAGCCTCGGCGACGCCGTCACCGTCTTCGGCGTCAACACGATCTCGACACTCAACGTCCTCAGCTCCGCGGGGGAACGCGGTATCCGGCGTGCCGTCATCTGCAGCAGCATCAACGCCTTCGGCGTTCCGATGAACCATCACGACATCGCGCCGGCCTACTACCCGCTCGACGAGGACATGCCCGTCGCCCTCGACGACTGGTACTCGCTCTCGAAGCTCACCGACGAGAACACCGCCAGGATGGCCGCGAGTCGATGGGGCATGAGCATCGTCGCGCTCCGCCTGCCGTTCGTCCGGAGCGGTGCCGAGCTCCTCGAGTACTCGCGGCGCCTGTCGAACGACCCCGACTCCTTCGCCACCCTGGCGAAGGAAGGGTGGTCGTACATCGCGGTCCAGGATGCGGTCACGGCGATCATCGGAGGCCTGGCCGATCGACCGGCCGGCGCTCATGTGCTCATGGTGGCCGCCGACGACACAGTCATCGACCTGCCGACGGACGAACTGCTCCGACGCTACGCACCCGACGTGCCCGTGCGCACTCGGATCACCGGCCGGACGGGTCTCGTAGACTCCGGCCGTGCCCTCCGCCTGTTCGGATGGCGTCCCGAATTCTCGGTGCACGCCGCCTCCGGCGACCACGCTCCCGTCGAACCCGAACAGCGGCCGTCGGCCGCTGCGCGGATCAGCGGTACGGATGGCGCGCTCACGCCATCGGACACCTGACCCCGCTCCGGGGTCACCTATCACGAGGAAGTCTCAATGAAGATGCTTGCGAAACGTTGGATGGCGGGAACCGTCGCGGTCGTCACGGTCGCCGGGCTGGCGGCCTGCGCGACGGGCGATGCCGATTCGGACGGTACCGTCGACGGGCCCGTCACGATCTCGGTGGGCGGGATGCCCACCACCGAGCGACCCGAGGAGCGGGCGTTCTTCCAGAACCGCATCGAGGAGTTCGAGAAGGCCAACCCGGACATCACGATCGAGGGGGAGGAGACCCGCTACGACGTCAACACGTTCAACGCGCTCCTGGCCGGCGGAGGCCTACCCACCCTCATCAACGTGCCGTTCACCGAGATGCAGGGCCTCATCAGCCGGCAGCAGGTGCTCGATGTCACGCCATACACGTCTGAGAGCGAGGTCCTCTCGCAGCTGAACCCCCGCGTTCAGGAGGTCGTGAGCAGTGACGACAAGATCTACGGCGTTCCGTGGACGGCCTATACGATGTCGCTCCTCTACAACCGCGACCTCTTCGCGGCAGCGGGTCTCGATCCCGACGCACCACCGACGACGTGGGACGAGGTGCGTGAGGCCGCCGTGGCGATCACGGAGAGCACCGACGCCCAGGGGTTCGGCAGCATGACGACGGAGAACGCGGGCGGCTGGGCCGCAGCCACGATGGCCTACTCGTTCGGCGGTCTCGTCGAGAACGAGGAGGGAACGGAGGCAACCGTCGACACGGACGCCATGCGCGAGGTCCTGGAGTTCTACCAGACTCTGCGCTGGGAGGACAACGTCTTCGGTGACAACTTCCTGCTGAACTACGACGACGCCTCGCAGCAGTTCGCGGCCGGCAACATCGGCATGTTCCTGCAGGGTTCGGACGCCTACCCCCGCATGGTCGACTCGCTGGGCATGACGCCGGATTCCGTGGGCATCGCCCCCCTCCCGCAGGAGTCGAACGGGCTCGGCACGCTCGCCGGCGGCACGGTCGCCGTCATCACCCCGACCGCGACGGAGGCCGAGGCGGCTGCCGCGATCAAGTGGATCGAGTTCCACCGCTTCGAGAAGTACTCGAGCGAGGAGGCCGCCCGCGCGGAGGCCGAAGCCGGAGTGGCGGAAGGAGTCACTGTCGGATCTCCGGAATCGCCCGTCGTCGACGAGGCCGTCTACGCCACCTACCTGTCGTGGATCGACGACCTGATCAACGTCCCTCGGGAAAACTTCACCGTGTTCCTCGACAGCGTCGAGACGCTCCCGCTCGTTCCGGAGCCCGCGACCAAGGCCCAGGAGGTCTACGCGCTCCTCGACCCCGTGGTGCAGGCCGTCCTCACTCGTGAGGACGCGGATATCCCCGCCCTCCTCGAGAGCGCCCAATCCGCCGCGCAATCGGCGATCGACGCAGGTTGACCCGTGTGGCGGGCGCCCTCCGGCGCCCGCCACACCCCACTGATCCGAAGGAATGCGCATGGCGACCACCACCCTCAGGCCACGCTCGACGTCGATGGGGAGTTCGACGAGAGCGGGACGACGATCGCATCCGATCGCGCGCTGGTTGAAGTACGGCGGACCCGTCCGCTTCCTCTTCATCCTGCCGACGCTCCTGGTCTTCGGTCTCTTCGCGTGGTGGCCCATCGTGCGCTCGCTGGGCATCAGCCTGCAGCAGACCAACTTCGTCACGACGCGATGGGTGGGTCTCGAGAACTTCACGCGGGTGTTCGCCGATCCCCTCCTCGGGACCGCGACGGTGAACACGATCTGGTTCGCCGCGCTCGCCCTCGTGATCGGCTTCCCCGTGCCCCTCCTGCTCGCCGTCGCGGTGTCGGAGATGCGCCGCGCTCGGGGCATCGCCTCGGTCCTGGCCTACATGCCGGTCATCCTGCCCCCGGTGGTCGCGACGCTCCTCTGGAAGGCGTTCTATGACCCCAGCTCCACGGGGCTCTTCAACTCGATCTTCGGTTCCGTCGGAATGGACCCGATTCCCTGGCTCAACAACGGCGACCTGGCGATGCCCGCGATCGTCGTCCAGGCGACGTGGGCCAGCTTCGGCACGGCGACGATCATCTACCTGGCATCCCTCATGAGCATCGGCCCTGAGCTCTACGAGGCGGCCGAGGTCGACGGCGCCGGGTTCTTCCGGCGCATCTGGCACATCACGCTGCCGCAGCTGCGATCGGTGATCCTCGTGCTGGTCCTCCTCCAGATAATCGGGACACTGCAGGTGTTCGCCGAGCCGTTCATCATGACCGGCGGCGGACCCGAGAACCGGACCGTCACCATCCTCATGCTCATCTACCGGTACGCCTTCATCTCCGGGGACTACGGGCGAGCCACCGCGCTCTCCCTCCTCCTGGCGGTCGCGTTGACCCTCGTGTCGTTGATCTACCTGCGCCTGACGAAGAAGTGGAGCTCATCATGAGCCTGATCCGCACTGCCCCAGAGGACGTTTCCGCGCCCATCCCCGGCCCCATCCCCGAGGCGTCCGCGCGCCGTATGCGTCGAGCAGAGGAGGGCCAGGGGGACCGTAGTGTCCTCTCGAACCTCGACCGGCGCGATCCGGTCAAGCGGATGCTCATCACCGTGTTCATCACCCTCGTGGTGATGTCGCTCATCGTGGTGTGCGCCGGGCCCATGCTCTGGCTGTTCAAGGCGGCGACGTCGACCACGAACGAGACGCTCGGAGACCCGTTCTCGCTCTGGCCGAGCGGCCTCCATCTGGAGAACTTCGTCAACATCTGGACCCAGGTGGAGTTCGGGAAGTACTTCCTCAACACCGTGTGGGTGATGCTCGGCTCCCTCGTTCTCGGTGTCTCCGTCGCGACGACCGGCGGCTACTGGCTCGCGGTACTGAAGCCGAAGGGCTCGGGTTTCGTGTCGGCGCTCATCCTCGCGACCCTGTTCATCCCCGGGGTCATCTCGCTCGTCTCCCTGTACCTCACGGTCATCGACCTCCCGCTCCTCGGCATCAGTCTCATCGACACGTTCTGGGCGGTCTGGCTGCCGGCCGCGGCGAACGCCGTCAACGTCCTCATCGTGCAGCGGTATTTCGCCTCCCTGCCGGGAGAGATCTTCGAGGCTGCTCGGGTCGACGGGGCCGGCCCCGTCCGCGTCTTCTTCTCCCTCGTGCTCCCCATGTCACGGCCCATCCTCGGCGTGGTGGCGTTGTTGACCCTCGTCGGTGCGTACAAGGAGTTCCTCTGGCCCCTCCTCGTTCTCCCGAGTCCCGACCTCCAGCCCATCTCGGTCGTCCTTCCCCGCCTCGCGAGCACGACGGAGTTCGCTCCGTTCATGGCGGCGCTCTTCATCAGTTCCATCGTCCCCATCGCTGTGTTCCTCGTGTTCCAGCGACAATTCCTGCAGGCCGCCGGCAACGCCGGAGCTCTCAAGGGATGACCGGCATGGCCGTTCTCCGACACCGGGGAGCACGAGCCGTCGTGCGGCTCAGGGGCGCGCATATCAGCTCGTTCGTCGTCGTCCTGGACGAGGGCCCGCGCGAAGCGCTCATGGTGGCCCCCTGGGCGCCGGCCGACGGGCAGGCGCTGCTTCCTGGGTCGAGCACTGAATGGCACCGGACATACAGCGGCGGGTGGCACCCTCTCATCCCGCGACCGCTCGGCCCCGCCGAGGTCGACGGCATCGATCAGCCCTACCACGGGGAGGCGGCCTGGATCGACTGGCGGCTGTCTGCTCGATCCCGTCGACGCTGCGAGTTGA
Source organism: Labedella endophytica (assembly GCF_003990045.1). Classification (GTDB taxonomy): domain Bacteria; phylum Actinomycetota; class Actinomycetes; order Actinomycetales; family Microbacteriaceae; genus Labedella; species Labedella endophytica. The sequence goes on from NZ_RZGZ01000001.1 coordinate 623,488, forward strand.
CCGTCGCATTGCGGACCGTGCCGCTGCGGATCACCCGCCGTGTCGAGTTGACCGCCGGATGTCGGGGCGCTCGACTCGCACTGCGCACCGTCGTGTCGAACTACGGCGTCGATCCGGCCCTGTTCGGATGGGGTGAGCATCCGACGCTGTCCGCCGGCCTCTTCGACGGCGGGGTCGTGACAGTGGGCTCGGAATCGCGAGCCGTGACGGACGCCGGAGGGAAGGACTTCTTCGTCGCGGAAACGGGTGTGCGCGACGCGCGCGTGACCGGCTCGCGCACGTCGGCGCACCTGACCTGGCGCGGCGCGTCGTCCTCCCACGTCTACGTGTGGCAGGAGCGGGGCGCGACCCGCGGATTCCCCTGGTACGGGAGGGCCGATGCGCTGGCGATCGAACCGGCATCGCAGGCTCCGGACCTCGAGCGCACCGCTCTCGGCCCCCTCCGCCTGGGGCCAGGGGAGTCGATGGAGGCGACGATGTCGCTCCGGATCGGTCCGACGAGCCAACTGCTCACGGGCTGAGCGGACTTCCGTCCGTGCATCTCCGTGTGAATGCCGGCCGGGTCGATGTCGCAGACATCCGGCTCTCGCTGCACCTGCAGCTGGCCTGGAAAAGTAAGAAACCCCCATGAGTAGAAGCCTCACGAGGGTTTCAGTGGCTCCGACGGGCGTCGATCCCGTGACCTCACGATTTTCAGTCGTGCGCTCTACCAACTGAGCTACAGAGCCGTACGGGACGATCATGTCGTTCAGACGAACGTGGTCCCACTGGTAAGAAACCCTCCCGTATTCGGAAGGGTCCCTCACCATGGCGACCCTGACGGGACTTGAACCCGCGACCTCCGCCGTGACAGGGCGGCACGCTAACCAACTGCGCTACAGGGCCATGATCCGAGCCGGCGAGCCGACTCAGGGTGGTGCGTTTTCTATTGTAACGGTAACTGTCGCCGTGATTTTCACGTGACCCCAACGGGATTCGAACCCGTGCTGCCGCCGTGAAAGGGCGGTGTCCTAGGCCACTAAACGATGGGGCCGACGAGCTCGAAAGCTCAAGGGCTACCGGCGTATAAGCATACGGGTGCGCGCGGCGAAATCCAAAACGAACCCGATTCGATGTCGACGTCCACGGTGATCGAGTTCCGACCGGCCCGCCGATATGCGGCTCGGGAGGGCACGATCGGTCTAGATTCGTGCCCGACGCGACCTGTCTGTCACGTGATCGGGGTCTGGCCAAATCCAGGCGGATCGTTAGTGTTGATGGTGTTGTGCATGTTACTGATGTGAATACCGGTTGAGGAGAATGATGTCGAAAGACAAGGCGAAGCGCGGCAGCGTGTTCCGCTGGAGATCTCGTCGAGCCGCGACCGGCGACACCTCCAGGCGTCAGGTGCTCGCGATCGGAGCCGTCGGAGTGTTCGCGGCGGCCGGTGTCGTCGCCGGGGTCACCCCGGCCTGGGCGGCGAAGTATCCCTCGTGGGACGACGTCCAGAAGGCCAAGAACAATCAGGCGGCCGCGGCAGCCCAGGTCACGTCGATCCAGAATCTCATCGCCGGTCTCGAGGCCCAGGTCGCGTCGACCCAGGCGGAGGCCGAGAAGAAGGGCGAGGAGTACTTCGCCGCCCAGCAGGCTTTCGATGACGCCGCGGTGCGGGCGGACTCGCTCCAGTCGCAGGCCGACGACAAGAAGGTCGAGGCCGACGAGTCGATCGCGAAGGCCGGCCAGGTCGCGGCGCAGCTGTACCGCAGCGGTGGCAGCGACGTCTCGCTCAGCCTCTTCTTCGACTCCTCCGCGAGCCCCGACGCGCTCCTCGGAGCGCTCGGCACCATGAGCAAGCTCCTCGAGCACAACAAGTCGGTCTACGACCAGGCGGTCAACGCCCGGAACTCCGCCCAGTCGCTGAGCGACCAGGCCCAGGTCGCTCGCGACGAACGGGAGCGCCTCCGCACCCTCGCCGAAGAGGCGATGGTGGCGGCGCAGGCCGCGGCGGACGCCGCCGCTGCCGCTCTCGCCGAGCAGGAGGACAAGAAGGTCGAGCTCGAGGCGCAGCTCGCCGCGCTGAAGGACACCACGGCGAAGACGGTCGCGGAGTACCAGAAGGGCGTCGAGGAGGAGCGGAAGCGTAAAGCCGCCGCCGCTGCTGCTGCCAAGGCTGCGGCGGAAGCAGCGGCCAAGAAGGCCGCGGAAGAAGCCGCAAAGAACAACAACAACAACGGCGGCGGGGGCGGTGGCGGCGGCGGCGGCGGCGGCGGAGGCGGCGGCGGTTCGTCGAGCTCCGGGTGGACGCGACCGGCGTCCGGGTGGATCAGCTCGGGATTCGGCCCGCGGCGAAGCCCGGGCAACGGCGGCAGCACGGTCCACGCCGGGACCGACATCGCCAACGGCTACGGAGCGCCGCTCTACGCGGCGGCGGCGGGCACCGTGACGTACGCCGGCGTCAACGGCGGCTACGGGAACTTCATCCGCATCTCGCACGGCGGTGGGATCACGACCGCGTACGGCCACATCAATCCCGGCGGCATCTACGTGCGCTACGGGCAGACGGTCTCGGCCGGGCAGCACATCGCCGCGATGGGCAGCACCGGCAACTCGACCGGACCGCACGTGCACTTCGAGACCCGGGTGAACGGTCAGGCCGTCAACCCGGTGCCGTTCATGCGCAACCGCGGGGTGTCCCTCTAGGACCAGCGGGTCCACGGGCCCGGAACGATGATGGGCGCCGCACTCGATCGAGTGCGGCGCCCATCATCGTTCGGGGGAGGGGTCAGTGCGATCCCTCGGCCTCCAGCTTCGCGAAACCGGCCTTGACGATCTCCTCGGCCTCGGCGGCGTCGCCCCAGCCCTCGATCTTGACCCACTTGTTGGGCTCGAGGTCCTTATAGCGGGCGAAGAAGTGCTCGATCTCGTTCTTGGTCTGCTCGGAGATGTCGCCGATGTCCTGGATGTGGCTCCAGCGCGGGTCCTTGTGGGGGACCACGACGACCTTCGCGTCGGACCCGGCCTCGTCGCTCATGTTGAGGACGCCGATGGGGCGCACCTTCACACCGACACCGGGGAAGACGGGGTACTCGAGCAGCACGAGGGCGTCCACGGGGTCGCCGTCGAGGCCGAGCGTGTTCTCGAAGAAGCCGTAGTCGACCGGGTAGACGAAGGCCGTAAAGAGCACGCGGTCGAGGTAGACCCGGCCCGTCTCGTGGTCCACTTCGTACTTGTTGCGGCTGCCCTTGGGGATCTCCACGACGACGTCGTATGCGGCCATGCGGCGGTTCTCCTTGTGTTCGGATGCACTGTGATCGGATGCCGATCGGGCCGGTCGTACGCCGGCGCCCTCCACACTAACCGATGGGGGTCGTCCGGCCCGAGGCGTTCGCGCGGCGCCGTGACCGAGCCTCGACGAACAGGATTCGCGACGTCCCTTCTACTAGCGTGTCCTCGTGTCCGACTCCCCGTTCCCTTCTCCCTATGGTTTCCCGGCGGTCGCTCCACCGACGGTCCACCGCCTCGCTCGCGAGGTGGAGCGCTCACTGTCCGCCGTGCTGCCCGGTCGCCCCGCTGGCGATCGAGCGCCCGTGGTCCTCGTCGCCCTGAGCGGGGGTGCGGATTCCCTCGCCCTCACGGCGGCGGCCGCGCACGCCGCCCCCCGCCTCGGGATCCGGGTGGTCGCCGCCGTCGTGGACCACGGGCTGCAGGACGGATCGGCCGAGGTGGCGAATCGTGCGGCCGATGCGGCTCGCGCGCTGGGGGTCGAGGCCGAGGTCGTCCCGGTCGTCGTCGGATCGGTCGGGGGCCCGGAGGCGGCCGCCCGACAGGCGCGCTACACGGCGCTCGACGAGACGGCAGGACGATGGGGCGCCGCGGCCGTCCTCCTCGGGCACACGCTCGACGATCAGGCCGAGACGGTCCTTCTCGGTCTCGCGCGCGGCTCCGGCTCGGGGAGCCTCCAGGGCATGGCCGAGGTGACCGGGCTGCTCGTGCGACCGTTCCTTGGCGTCCGTCGAGCCGAGACACGAGCGGCCGTCGCCGAGCTCGGGATCGAGCCGTGGGACGACCCGCACAACGACGACCCGGCCTTCGCCCGCGTCCGGGTTCGGACCCGCGTGCTGCCGGTCCTCGAGGCGGAGCTCGGGCCGGGGGTGGCCGAGGCGCTCGCCCGCACGGCCGAGCAGGAGAGGGAGGATGCCGAGGCGTTCGCCGAGATGATCGAGGAGTTCATCGAGGAGATCTGCGAACCGGCAGAGGCCGGGCTGTCCGTGGACCTCGGTCCCCTCGCCGCCAACCCGGCCGCGGTGCGGAACCGCATCATCCGGCTGGTCGCCCGGAGCGAATTCGGGGTCTCGCTCTCGCGCGCCCACACCCTCTCGATCGCGGCGCTCGTGACCGACTGGCGGGGCCAGGGACCGATCGACGTACCCGGTATCCGGGTCACCCGCAACGGTGGCCGTCTTCATTTCTCGGCGCCCGACAGCGGTGCGACACTGCTGGAATGACCACACAGATCGAGAAGGCCGAACTCCTCCGCTCCCTCCACGTCCCAGGCGTCCCCCTCATCCTCACGAACGTGTGGGACGCCATCAGCGCGACGACCGTGGCGCGGGCGCCCGGCGTCCGCGCGCTCGCGAGCGCGAGCCACTCCATCTCCAACGCCCGCGGTTTCGAGGACGGCGAGGGCATGCCCGTCGAGGAGGCACTCGACTCCATCCGCCGCATCGTCGCGGCCGTCGACCTCCCCGTCACCGCGGACTTCGAGAAGGGCTACGCGGACGATCCCGAGGGGGTCCGCGCGAACGTCGTCCGCCTCATCGAGACCGGTGCCGTCGGAATCAACATCGAGGACAGCGTCGGGGCCGAGAAGGCGCCGACGTTCCCGATCGAGGTCGCCGCTGCGCGTGTCGCGGCCGCACGCGCCGCCGCCGAGGACACCGGAGTCCCTCTCGTCATCAATGCGCGCGTCGACACCCTCGCCGGCGGCGGGGAGTGGGACGACGCCGTCGCCCGTGCCAACGCCTACCTCGACGCGGGCGCCGACGTGATCTTCTTCCTCGGCCTCTCCGACGAGGCGAAGGTCGAGCGTGCGATCGCGGAGGTCCACGGCAAGATCTCCGTCATCGGGCACCCGGGTGCCGTTCCGCTGGGGCGCCTCGCGGAGCTCGGTGTGAGCCGTGTGAGCTTCGGTCCGTTCGCCCTCGGTTCGGCTCTCGCCAACCTGCAGCGGACCGCGGCCGAGGTCACGGCCCTCGGCGACTACCCCGACGACCTCGGCTTCGAGTTCGCCCTCTGACCCTCGGTCTCCCGCCCCACCACCTCCCGTGAGGTGTCGCAATCTGTTGTCTTTCCGTCGTGGAGAGCAACAGAATGCGACACCTCACGGGGGTTTCGAGGGCCATAGACTCGGGGGATGGAATCGAGCGACATCCGCGACGAATTGACCGACATCCTCGTGACCGAGAAGGAGATCCAGGACAAGCTGCGTGAGCTCGCCGCCCGGATCGACGAGGACTACGCGGGGAAGGACGTGCTCCTCGTGGGCGTCCTCAAGGGTGCCGTGATGGTGATGGCCGATCTCGCCCGCTCCCTCTGCGGTCACGTTCAGATGGACTGGATGGCCGTGAGCTCCTACGGGGCCGGCACGAAGTCGAGCGGCGTCGTCCAGATCCGGAAGGATCTCGACTCCGACCTCACGAACCGACACGTGCTCATCGTCGAGGACATCATCGACTCCGGGCTGACCCTCTCCTGGCTGCTCGAGAACTTCGAATCCCGCGGCGCCGCCTCGATCGAGGTCTGCGCCCTGCTGCGGAAGCCGGACGCCGCCAAGGTGCAGATCGACTGCAAGTACGTGGGATTCGACATCCCCAACGAGTTCGTCGTGGGCTACGGTCTCGACTTCGCGGAGCGGTACCGCAACCTCCGCGACGTGGCGGTCCTCGCGCCCCACGTCTACTCCTGAGAGTGCCCGGCGGGCTCTCTGTCCGCCCTCGGGGAACATGGAGGCGCCGCCCAGCGCCGTGCGGCTAATCTTGACCCCTGAGGGCGCCCCGAGCGCCCGAGTCACCGGCTGTCAGAAAGGTGTCGGGCCGAGCTGCCCGTCAACACTATGGACTTCAAGCGCATCTTCAAGGGCCCGCTGCCCTACATCCTCCTCGCGGTTCTCGTGTTCTGGATCGGTTCGAGCCTGCTGAACATCGGTGGCTTCAAGGAGATCTCGACGCAGGAGGGCCTCGAGCTCCTGGACGGTGGCACGGTGGCCGAGGCCACCCTGACGCAGGGCGAGAACCGCGTCGACCTCACGCTCGACAAGGCCGACGGTGACAACGGCACGATGGTGCAGTTCTACTTCCTCGACGCCCGTGCGGAGGCCGTCGTCGACGCGATCGATGCGGCGGCCCCGTCCGACGGCTTCAACGACGAGGTCCCGCAGGCGAGCTTCTGGGGGTCGCTGCTGACGATCCTGCTCCCTCTCCTCCTCATCGGCGTCTTCTTCTGGATCATGCTCTCGAGCATGCAGGGCGGCGGCGGAAAGGTCATGCAGTTCGGCAAGTCCAAGGCCAAGCTCGTCTCCAAGGAGTCGCCCAAGGTGACCTTCGCGGACGTCGCGGGCAGCGACGAGGCGATCGAAGAGCTCGAGGAGATCAAGGACTTCCTCAAGGAGCCGGCCAAGTTCCAGGCCGTCGGTGCGCGGATCCCCAAGGGCGTGCTGCTGTACGGCCCTCCCGGAACGGGTAAGACCCTGCTGGCCCGTGCGGTCGCGGGCGAGGCCGGCGTGCCCTTCTACTCGATCTCCGGTTCCGACTTCGTCGAGATGTTCGTGGGTGTCGGCGCGAGCCGCGTCCGCGACCTCTTCCAGCAGGCCAAGGAGAACTCCCCGGCCATCATCTTCGTCGACGAGATCGACGCCGTCGGGCGACACCGCGGCGCCGGCATGGGTGGCGGGCACGACGAGCGGGAGCAGACGCTCAACCAGCTCCTCGTGGAGATGGACGGCTTCGACCCGAAGACGAACGTCATCCTGATCGCGGCCACCAACCGTCCGGACATCCTCGACCCGGCGCTCCTGCGTCCCGGTCGCTTCGACCGCCAGATCGGCGTCGACGCCCCCGACCTCATCGGCCGCAAGAAGGTGCTCGAGGTGCATGGCAAGGGCAAGCCCCTCGCCCCGAGCGTCGACCTCGACGTCGTCGCCCGCAAGACCCCCGGGTTCACGGGCGCCGACCTCGCGAACGTGCTGAACGAGGCCGCGCTGCTGACGGCCCGCTCGAACGCGCAGCTCATCGACAACCGTGCCCTCGACGAGGCGATCGACCGCGTGATCGCCGGACCTCAGCGCCGCACGCGCATCATGCGCGATCACGAGAAGCTCATCACCGCGTACCACGAGGGCGGTCACGCCCTCGCCGCGGCGGCCATGCGGAACACGGACCCCGTCACCAAGGTGACGATCCTCCCGCGCGGACGCGCCCTCGGCTACACGATGGTGATCCCGATCGAGGATCGCTATTCCGTGACGCGCAACGAACTGCTCGACCAGCTCACGTACGCGATGGGCGGCCGGGTGGCTGAGGAGCTCGTCTTCCACGACCCCACGACCGGTGCCTCCAACGACATCGAGAAGGCCACGGGGATCGCGCGCAAGATGGTCACCGAGTACGGCATGACGACCGATGTCGGTCCGGTCAAGCTCGGCCAGTCGTCCGGCGAGGTCTTCCTCGGTCGTGACATGGGCCACCAGCGCGACTACTCCGAGGAGATCGCACGGCAGGTGGACGGCCAGGTGCGCGCGCTCCTCGAGCAGGCGCACAACGAGGCGTTCCAGGTGATCAGCGACAACCGCGACATCCTCGACAAGCTCGCGGGCGACCTGCTCGAGCACGAGACGCTCGACCACAACCAGCTCGCCGAGATCTTCGCCGACGTGCGCAAGCTCCCCGAGCGGCCCCAGTGGCTCTCGAGCAGCGACCGCCCGGTCAGCGACCGTCCCCCGATCGCGGTGCCGCGCCCGAAGGCGCCCATCGCGGCCGACGCGACGGACGGCGGAGTCAGCTCCGAGCCCGAGGCGACGCCGGCTCCCGGGACGCAGACCGCGCCCCGTCCGGCGACGGCTTAGTCCCATGGCGGGAGTCGACCGCCGCAGGATCGAGGCGGCGGTGACGGAACTGCTGCTCGCGATCGGGGAGGACCCCGATCGCGAGGGGCTCGACGCGACGCCGCAGCGCGTCGCCGAATCGTACGCGGAGTTCTTCGCCGGTATCGGAGCCGACCCTCTCGACCATCTGAGGGAGACGATCCCAACGGGATCGTCCGACTCGGTCGGCGAGCTGACGGGGGAGACCGTCATCGTGCGCGACATCGCCTTCCGGTCCGTCTGCGAGCACCATCTCCTGCCGTTCACGGGTGTCGCGCACATCGCCTACGTCCCCGGGGACGCGGTCGTCGGTCTCGGTCGGCTGCCGAGGGTCGTCGACACACTCGCGTCGCGGCCGCAGGTGCAGGAGCGGCTGACCGAGCAGATCGCAAGCGCGATCGACGAGGGGCTCGCCCCGCTCGGTGTGCTCGTCGTGCTCGATGCGAGTCATCAGTGCGTCACCACGAGGGGATCCCGTCAGACCGCGTCGACGACGGTCACGGTGGCGAGCAGGGGGACCCTGGCCTCCGGCCCCGGCCGGTCGGACGTGCTCGCTCTCATCGGTTCCGGCCGTGCACACGACTGAGTCACCGGCGCGGCCGGCTCGCGGCACCCGCATCATGGGTGTGCTGAACGTGACACCCGATTCGTTCAGCGACGGGGGACTCTACGCCGAGACGGGCGACGCGATCGCCCACGGCCTCGCCCTCGTCGCCGCGGGGGCCGACATCATCGACGTCGGCGGCGAGTCGACGCGTCCGGGTGCGACGCGCGTCGCGCTCGACGAGGAGCTCCGCCGCATCCTGCCCGTCGTCGAGACCCTCGCCTCCGCGGGTGTCGTCGTCTCCGTCGACACGATGAACGCGTCGACCGCGCGTGCGGCCGTGGATGCCGGTGCGCGCATCGTCAACGACGTCTCGGGCGGTCTCGCCGACGCCGCGATGAACCGCACCGTCGCGGCGCTCGATGCAACGTTCGTCATCAGTCACTGGCGCGGTCACAGCATCGTCATGGAGGACCGCGCCCGCTACGACGACGTCGTCGAGGACGTGATCGGGGAACTCGGCCGGCAGGCGGCGGCTGCCGTCGCCGCCGGCGTCGCCCGGGAGCGCATCGTCGTGGATCCGGGACTGGGGTTCGCGAAACGCGGCGCGCACAACTGGATCCTCCTCGCGCACCTCGACTCCCTCGCGGGCCTCGGTTTCCCGGTGATGGTGGGCGCGTCGAGGAAGCGGTTCCTCGGTGAACTCGCCGGCCCGACCGCGTCGATCGAGGATCGAGACCTTCCCACGGCGGTGCTCAGCGCGTTGCTCGTCGATGACGTCTGGGCCGTACGCGTGCACGACGTGACCGCCACCCGCCTCGCCCTCGATGCGCGAGCCGCACTCCGCGCGGCCCGCTGACCTCTCCCGTGAGCCGGATCCCAGCGTCAGCCCCGATTCGCGTGGGAGAGTGGTGATGTGACCACGCCCCTCGACACGATCAGCCTCGTCGGTCTGCGCGTCCACGCGCATCACGGCGTCTTCGACTTCGAACGCGAGAACGGTCAGACGTTCGTCATCGACGTCACCGTGCACCTCGACGCCCACCCGGCCGCGGCCGGCGACGACCTCGCGAGCACCGTGCACTACGGGGAGCTCGCGGAGCGTGTGGTCGCGGCTGTCACGACCGACCCGGTCGACCTCATCGAGACCGTCGCCGAGCGCGTCGCGGCTGTGGCGCTCTCGTGGGAGTCGGTCCGCCGCGCCGAGGTCGCCGTGCACAAGCCGGACGCGCCCATCGACGCGGACTTCGCCGACGTGGTCGTGCGGATCACGAGGGATCGCGGAGACGGATCGTGACACCCGTCGCCCGCCCGATCGTGCACGACCCGATCCGCCGCGGCGGACCGGAGCACCTCGTCATCGCCCTCGGGAGCAATCTCGGCGACCGGCACGCGATCCTCGCCGAGGCCGTCGAGCGGATCTCGGCGACCCCCGGGGTGTTCGCGCGAGCGGTGTCGACGTTCGTCGAGTCGGTCGCCGTGCGCACGTCGGGCCCCGACGACTCGGCGCCGCCCTATCTCAACGGCGTCCTCGTGGGACACACGTACCTCGAACCTCACCGGCTCCTGTCGGCGACCTCCGCGATCGAGGACGCCCTCGGACGCGTCCGCACGGAGCGGTGGGGAGACCGGACGATCGACATCGACCTCGTCGAGGTCGGCGGGCGTCGCGTGCACGACGAGACGCTCGAGCTTCCCCACCCGCGTGCCGGTGACCGTGACTTCGTCCTCGCCCCGTGGCTCGAGGTGGAGCCGGAGGCGCGGTTGACGGGCCGCGGTCGCGTCGCCGATCTCCTCGCCGCGCTCCGGGGGACGGCCGGATGACGCGCACGAGACCCGGCCCGCTCCTCGCCCTCGCCGTCGGCGGCTTCCTCGCCGGTTTCCTGTTGGACCTCCTGCTGGTGTCGCGGGGAGCGAACACGATCATCCCGCCGCTGTCGTTCTCCCTCACGCTCGTCGCGGTGGGCGCGATCGTCGTGGCATTCGCGATCCCCATCCACCGTCGTGTCTCCGGGAGATCCGAGCGTGCGATCGATCCGTTCCAGGCGACCCGCGTCGTCGCGCTCGCGAAGGCGTCGAGCCTCGCGGGCTCGCTCCTCACCGGCTTCGGCCTCGGGATCCTCGTCTTCCTCCTCTCGCGGTCGACGCAGCCCGGGATAGCATCGTTATGGCTGGCCGTCGCGGCCTCCGCGGGGGCGGTGCTCCTGACGGTCGCGGGGCTAGTCGCCGAACGCCTGTGCACGCTGCCGAAAGATGACGATGACGAACCACCCGCCGGAGCCCCCGCCAGCTGACGCCGACGCGACGCCGATGGAGTCGCAGGTGCCTGCTGAGCCGCGGGCACCGGCCGAGCCGCACTCGTCCGTCCGATCGCACGACGGCGCCACGCCCGTCGGACCGGGCACCGAGTCGGCCCCCGCCCCCGTCGAATCCGGACCGGGCCTGCCCGACACGCTCGCGGGTTCCCTCGCGACCCCCATCGAGGCCCCGGAGCCGGCCGTCGAGACGCCCGGCCGTCTCGAGATCGCGGGGGAGTGGCGGCGCGTGTCACCGCGAGCGATCACGATCGAGCTCGTCGGCGACGCGATCGGCACGGTCGTGGTCGTGGCGATCGCCGTGGTCGTCTGGCTCCTCATCGATCACCCGTGGCCGCTCATCGCCGGCGGGGCGATCGTCCTCGCGACCGTGATCACCGCGGCCTTCGTGCCTCGACGGATCCGTTCCATCGGCTACCTGCTCCGCGAGGACGATCTCCTCTTCCGCCGCGGCATCATGTGGCAGCGTTTCGTCGCGGTGCCCTACGGGCGCATGCAGCTCGTCGACATCAACCGGGGCCCGCTCGCGCGTGCGTTCGGGCTCGCCGAGCTCAAGTTCGTGACGGCCTCACCGGCCGCGGGCATCACGATCCCCGGGTTGCCGCTCGAGGAGGCCGAGGGGCTGCGCGATCACCTCGTCTCGGTGGCCGAGAGCCGACGGACCGGCTTGTGAGCGACGCCGGAACGCCCCCTCCTCCCGAGCGGCCGATCCCGGAGGCGAGCGAGATCGCGCGCTCGACGGTCCTCGCGAGCGGCACCCTGGCCGACGGGGAGTGGCACCGGCTGCACCCGGCGACGCCGCTCCTGCGCGGAGGGATCGCCTTCATCGCGATCCTCGGTATCGTCATCGCGAACCTGCGCGAGCGGCTCGTCGAGATGTTCCTCCCTCAGTTCGCCGGCGACTACCGCTACGACGGGGAGAACTTCGATCCGCTCGACTACACGTTCAGTCACGGCTACGTCGGCTGGGTCCTCCTCGGTCTCGCCGTGCTCCTCGTGGTCGTGATCGGCGGCTTCTTCCTGTCCTGGCGCATGCACAGCTTCCGCGTGACCGACGAGGCCGTGGAGGTGCGCAGTGGCATCCTGTTCCGCACGCACCGCAAGGCCAAGCTCGACCGGGTCCAGGGGGTCGGCCTCTCGAAGCCCTTCCTCCCGCGACTCTTCGGAGCGGCGCGTCTCGACGTCAACGTGGCGGGCCAGTCGGCCGACGTCAAGCTCGAGTACCTGTCGACGCGCCCGGCCGAGAAGCTGCGGCGTGACGTCCTGACCCTCGCGTCGGGCGTGCGCCTCGCCGAGGGCGAGGCGCCTCTGCCCGGTGCCGGGCCCGCCGGTGTCGTGTCGCCCGGTGACGGGCTCATCACCCGACACGTCGTGGACCGTGCCAACGACTTCCTCTCGCCCGAGCTGCCGGAGGACCAGGCACCTCCCGAGTCGATCGTGCGCATCCCGGTCGGCCGGCTCGTCGCCTCGACGGTCGTCAACGAGGGCACGGTGTTCGTCACCGCGATCCTCGTGTTCGGGATCGTCATGATCGCGAACGGCAACACGTGGGTGATCTTCACCCTCGTCCCGACCCTGCTCGGTATCGGCAGCTACTACTGGTCGACGATCACGAAGTCCCTGCGGTATTCGATCGCCGGCACGCCGAGCGGTGTGCGGATCGGATTCGGCCTGCTCTCGACGAGCAACGACACCCTGCCGCCCGGGCGCGTCCACGCCGTCCAGATCTCCCAGCCCTTGCTGTGGCGGCCGTTCGGCTGGTGGCAGGTGAAGATCAACAAGGCGGGACTCTCGGCCGAGGCGGCCGCGGGAGGAAAGGGCAACACCACGATCCTCCCGGTCGGAACGTTGCGCGACGCGACCGCCGTCGTCCAGCTCATGCTCGACGGAGCCGATGTGGACTCCACGTACGAGCAGGTCGAAGCGGCGATGATGCGACCGGGGGAGTCCGGTTTCGTGCTCGCTCCGAAGCGCGCGCGCCTCATCGACCCGCTCGCCTGGCGCCGCACGGGTTACGCCCTCCGCCCCACGCTGCTCGTCTTCCGGACCGGTGTGTTGTGGCGCAAGCTCGTCATCCTGCCGCTCGCGCGGATCCAGAGCGTCCAGATCTCCCAAGGGCCGCTCGAGCGGATGCTCCGGCTGTCATCGGCTCGCGTCCACACCGTGATCGGGCCGGTCTCCGCCGTGCTCCCGACGATCGCGAAGGACGAAGCCGCCCTGCTGTTCGATCGCGCCTCGCTCGCGGCCGTGCGGGCGTCGTCGCAGGACCACAGTCATCGCTGGGCATCGGAGGAGCGATGAACGATCGCGCCGGTCGACTCGGAGTCGGCATCCTCGGGGCCGGACGCGTCGGTCCCGTCCTCGGAGCGGCGCTCGCGGGCGCCGGGCACGCGGTGGTCGGCGTCTCCGCCGTCTCCGAGGCCAGCAGGGACCGGGCGGGAGCGATCCTGCCGGGTGCGCCGATCCTCACGATCCCCGAGCTCGTCGAACGATCCGAGCTCGTCCTCATCGCGATCCCGGACGACGAGATCGAGGCTCTCGTCTCGGGGCTCGCGGCCGCCGGGGTGTGGCAGCCCGGCCAGCTCGTGGCCCACACCTCCGCGCGCTTCGGCGCGGCCGTCCTGCGGCCGGCCCAGGCGGCCGGAGCCATCCCGCTCGCTATCCATCCCGCCATCTCCTTCACGGGCACATCCCTCGACCTCGCCCGGTTGCGGGAGAGCTATTTCGCCGTGACCGCGCCGGCCCCCGTGCTACCGATCGCCCAGGCGCTCGTGGTCGAGATGGGTGCCGAGCCGGTCGTCGTGGCCGAGGAGGACCGGCCGGCCTATGCGGAGGCGATCGCGACGGCCACGGAATTCTCGCGATCGATCGTGGCGCAGTCGAGCGCGATCCTCACCCGGATCGGCATGGACAACCCGGGGGCCTACCTCTCCTCGCTCGTGCGGAGCGCCGTGGACAACGCCCTCGCGTCCCCCGGCTCGTGGCACGGATCCGCGATCGATGACGACCGGAACGCTGGCTGACGGAACCGTCCGTTCACCTTCGACCGCTACCGTGTGGGCACTCGCCTCGCACGGCGAGGCGATCGCGCGTGCCCGTCGCGATCTCGACCCGGACCGAAAGGGAGACGGATGGCGAAGAGCGACTCGTCCGTGAAGACGTCGAAGAAGAAGTCGAGCGAGGCGGACAAGGCCGAGCGCAAGGCGATCAAGCGTGCGGTGACCGTCGAAGCCGAACGAGCCGACGCCGAGGACGAGCGCCTCGAGAAGGCCGCGAGGAAGGCGAAAGACAAGGCCAAGGCCGCGAAGAAGTTCGCCGACCGCGAGAAGACCGCGAAGGCCGAGAAGGCGGCGAAGGCCGCGAAGGCTGAGAAGAAGTCCGCCCAGCGGGCGGCCGAGCTGAAGGCGGAGGAGCGCGCGAAGGCGGAGAAGGCCGAGAAGAAGGCGAAGGAGCGCGCGAAGGCGGAGAAGGCCGAGAAGAAGGCCAAGCAGAAGGCCAAGGCGGAGAAGGCCGAGAAGAAGGCCAAGCAGAAGGCCAAGGCGGAGAAGGCGGAGCGGAAGGCGCGCGAGAAGGCGTCGATCGCTCGGGCGGAGAAGAACGCCCGCGAGGAAGCCGCGTCCGTCGCTCGCGCCGCGGCCGAGCGCGCGCGACGCACCGCCGCGGGCGAGGCGGAGGTTGAATCCCTCACCTCCGAGCCGAGCCCCGTCCCCGACGCGTCGTGGTCCGTCGTGCGACTGCGGTCCTTCGCCCGTTCGCGCGGGTTCACCGCCCTCTCGCGTAAGCGCAAGCAGGAGCTCCTGGACCTCTTCTCCGAGACGCCGCGTGACGTCTGAGGCGTCGGCGACGGGGAGCGTGACCGGGCGGACATCCGACCAACTCGACGTCCTGTCGCGCGCGCACGCGGCACCGGCCGAGCGGACGCTCGTGGACATCCTGCGGGACTCGGCCGCCCGGTACCCCGACGCGTCGGCGCTCGACGACGGCACCGTCTCCCTGAGCTATCGCGAGGTCCTGGCCCACGCCGTCCGGGTCGCGGCCGTGCTCGCCGCGGCGGGTGTGCGCCGCGGCGACCGGGTGGGTATCCGGATGCAGTCGGGGCGGCGACAGCTCTACATCGCGATCCTCGGCGTCCTCGTCGCGGGGGCGGCCTACGTGCCCGTCGACGCCGACGACCCCGAAGAACGCGCGACGCTCGTCTTCGGGGAGGCCGATGTCGTCGGCATCCTCGAGGGCGACGGGGTGTTCGTGCCCCGTGCCGATGGCCGCGGAGACATGGTCGTGGACGGACCCGGCACGATGGTCGCGGCCGACGAGCGACCGACGGTCGACACGGCGGCGCTCACGGTGGTCGCGCCGCCCCGTCCCACCGACGACGCATGGATCATCTTCACGTCCGGGTCGACCGGTGTGCCGAAGGGCGTCGCGGTGAGCCATCGTTCGGCCGCCGCCTTCGTGGACGCGGAGGCCCGTATCTTCCTGGCGGACGAGCCCATCGGCCCCGACGATCGGGTCCTGGCCGGCCTCTCCGTGGCCTTCGACGCCTCGTGCGAGGAGATGTGGCTCGCGTGGGGCCACGGCGCGTGTCTCGTGCCCGCCCCGCGCTCGCTCGTGCGCAGCGGCGTGGACCTCGGGCCGTGGCTCGTCGCCCGCGGGGTGACCGTCGTCTCCACCGTGCCGACGCTGGCAGCGCTCTGGCCGGCCGAATCCCTCGAGAACGTGCGCCTGCTCATCTTCGGCGGCGAGGCCTGCCCGCCCGAACTCGCCGAGCGCCTCGCGGTCGACGGTCGCGAGGTGTGGAACACCTACGGCCCGACCGAGGCGACCGTGGTCGCGTGCGCCGCACCGCTCGGCGGGGCGGGACCCGTGCGCATCGGCCTCCCGCTCGACGGCTGGGACCTCGCCGTCGTGGACGCCGCCGGCGAGCGTGTCGCCGAGGGCGAGGTGGGCGAGCTCGTCATCGGCGGGGTCGGCCTCGGTCGCTACCTCGACGCGGCGAAGGACGCCGAGAAGTACGCTCCCGCGCCGACGCTCGGCTGGAACCGTGCGTACCGCAGCGGTGACCTCGTCCGTTTCGAGGCCGCCGGCCTCGTCTTCCAGGGTCGCGTCGACGATCAGGTCAAGGTGGGCGGACGGCGCATCGAGCTCGGCGAGATCGAGGCGTCCCTCCAGGCGCTTCCGGGCGTCGCGGGGGCGGCCGCGGCCGTGCGCTCGTCGTCCTCCGGATCCCCCGTGCTCGTGGGGTACCTGGCCGTGCCCGATCGGTCGGCGTTCGATCGTCCGGCAGCGATCGCGGCATTGCGCGCCGAACTCCCCGCCGCCCTCGTTCCCGTGCTCGCCCTCGTCGACGAGCTGCCGACGCGCACGTCGGGGAAGGTGGACAAGGCGGCCCTGCCGTGGCCGCTCCCCGTCGAGGAGACGTCGGAGGACGCCGTGCCGGAGGGGATGCGCCTGCTCGCACAGGACTGGACCGCCGTCCTCGGCGTTCCCGTGCCGAGCGCCGAGGCGAACTTCTTCGACCTCGGCGGCGGGTCCCTCGCCGCGGCGCAACTCGTCACCCGCGTCCGCGCCCGCGACCCGGAGTTCACCGTCGCGGATGTCTACGCCCTGCCGCGACTCGTCGCGATGGCCGCGGCGCTCGACGAGCGGGACGACGAGGATCGCGGTCGAGGCCGCCCCACCGACTTCCACCGGGTGGAGCCGACTCCGCGCGCGATGGGCGTCTTCCAGACGATCGCGAGCGTGCCGATCGCCTCCCTCGCCGCCGCGCGCTGGCTCGCGTCCCTGCTCGCGGTCGCCTGGGTACTCGGGCTGTTCGGTCTCGCCGGGCCCCTGCCGCGACCGGACGGCTGGGTCGTCGCCCTTCTCGTCCTCCTCTTCGTGACGCCGCTCGGGCGCATGCTCCTGACGGCGCTCGCCGCTCGTGTGCTGCTCCGCGGACTCCGGCCAGGGGACTACCCGCGTGGGGGGTCGGTGCACCGCCGCATCTGGGCCGTGGAATCGATCGCGCACGCCCTCGGCGGCGTCGGTCTGTCCGGGGCACCGTTCGTGGTGGCCTACGGCCGTCTCCTGGGTGCCCGCATCGCGAGCGAGGTCACGCTCCACTCCTTGCCGCCGCTCACGGGCATGCTGACGATCGGAGAGGGGGCCTCGGTCGAACCCGAGGTCGACCTCTCCGGGTACTGGATCGACGGGGACATCCTCCGTGTCGGCGAGGTCAGGATCGGCGCGGGAAGCGTCATCGGCGCTCGCAGCGCCCTCCTTCCCGGCACCCGCATCGGGCGCGACGCACAGATCGAACCCGCCTCCGCCGTGTTCGGGCGGGTGCGGGCCGGGCAGAGGTGGGCCGGCTCGCCCGCCGTGCGGGTGGGTCGGGCGCGCCGGTGGTGGCCGGACGCGCCGCCCCCGCGCGGCCGCGGCTGGTGGTGGGTCTACGCAGCCTCGAGTTCCGTGCTCGCGCTGCTGCCCGCGGTCGCTCTCGTCTGCGGCGCCGCCGTGCTCGTGCCGGCGATCGGCGGGGCGGACACGATCGGGGAGGCAGGGCTCCGCGCCCTCTTACTCGTCGTCCCGGCGACGCTCGTCGCTGGCCTCGTCCTGGCCGCGGAGGTCGTGCTCGTCACGCGGGCCCTCGCGATCGGGCTCACCGAGGGCGTCTTCCCGGTCCGCAGCCGGCAGGGATGGCAGGTGTGGGCCACCGAGCGCCTGCTCGATCTCTCCCGCACGATCCTGTTCCCGCTCTACTCGAGCCTCTTCACGCCGGTCTGGTTGCGACTGCTCGGGGCCGAGGTGGGCCGTGACGTCGAGGCGTCCACCGTGCTCCTCATCCCGAGCATGACGACGATCCGCGACGGCGCGTTCCTCGCGGACGACACTCTCGTGGCGTCCTACGAGCTCGGCGGGGGCTACGTGAGCATCGGGCGGGCGGAGATCGGTCGCCGCTCCTTCCTCGGTAATTCGGGGATGGCGGCTGGCGGTCGACGGATCCCGCGGGACAGCCTCGTCGCGGTGCTGTCCGTGGCGCCGCGCAAATCGAAGGCCGGCTCGTCCTGGCTCGGCTCGCCCACCGTGCGACTCCGGCGTACCCCCGCGGTCGTCGACGACGCGCTCACTTTCTCGCCCCCGGGCCGGTTACGGGTGGCCAGGGCCGCGTGGGAACTCGCCCGGGTCGTGCCCGTGGTGGTCTCCGTCGCCATCGGGCTGCTCCTCCTGTGGGCTCTCGCGATGGGCGTCGAGGTCGTCGGTCTCGTTCCGACCCTGGCCGTCGGCGGTGTCGTGCTCATCCTCGTTGGTGCGGTGGCCGCGGGGCTCACGAGTCTCGCGAAGTGGACCCTGATCGGGCGGATCCGCGCCGGCGAGCATCCGCTGTGGTCATCGTTCATCTGGCGCAGCGAACTCGCGGACACATTCACCGAAATGGTGGCCGCGCCCTGGTTCGCGAACGGCGCGGCCGGTACCCCCGCCCTCGTCGTGTGGTTGCGCTCCCTGGGAGCGCGCATCGGGCGCGGCGTCTGGTGCGAGAGCTACTGGCTCCCGGAGGCGGATCTCGTCTCCCTCGGGGACGGATCGACGGTCAACAGGGGCTGCGTCGTGCAAACGCACCTGTTCCATGATCGAATCATGAGCATGGACCACGTGACCCTCGGCGCCGGAGCGACGCTCGGACCCCACAGCGTGGCGCTCCCCGCGGCGCGGGTGGGCGACCATGCGACCATCGGACCCTCCTCCCTCGTCATGCGCGGCGAGACCGTCCCGGACGGTGGGCGGTGGAGCGGCAACCCGATCGGACCCTGGCGGGACGTCGTGGTGGGCGACTACCACGTGTCGGCCGCGTCCCGATGATGCGGGGGCGAACGGTACCCGCGGGTTCGGACCCCTACGTCCCGAAGAACGGCAACGCCGGTCTCTCGGTGGAGCGCTACGAGCTCGAGCTCGACTACCGGTTGACGACGAACCGTCTGAGCGCGGTCGCGCGGCTCGACGTGCTCGCGACCGCCGACCTCGCGCGATTCACGCTCGACCTCTCGCGCCTCCAGGTGGCGAGTGTGCGCATCGATGGCGAGCGGGTGGCCGGGTACAGCCAGTCGACCCACAAGCTGACCGTGACGCCCCAGCGATCGATCGACGCGGGCACGCGGTTCCGGGTCGCCGTCGAATACTCCGGGGCGCCCCGACCGCGCTCGAGCACGTGGGGACCGGTGGGCTGGGAGGAGCTCGCCGACGGCGTCATCGTGGCGTCGCAGCCGAGCGGGGCCTCGACCTGGTTCCCGTGCAACGACGTGCCCTCGGACAAGGCGTCGTATTCGATCCGGGTGACGACGGAAGCGCCGTACACCGTCGTATGCAACGGGCGGCTCCTGAGTAGAACCGTGCGATCGGGCCGCGCCACCTGGTTGTTCGAGCAGGAGGAGCCGACGGCCACGTACCTCGCCACCGTGCAGATCGGTCGCTATCAAAGCATCGACGCGGTCTGGGACGGCGTGCCCGGGCGCATGGTGTTCCCCGGTGCGATCCGGCGCCGCGTGGAGTCCGACCTGGCCGACGTCCCGCGCATGATGGAGGTCTTCCAGCGTGCCTTCGGGCCGTACCCCTTCGCGGGCTATGCGGTCGTCGTGACGGCCGACGTGCTGGAGATCCCCCTCGAGGCGCAGTCCCTCGCGATCTTCGGGTCGAACCACCTGTCGGGCTCGGGTGACTGGGAGCGACTCGTCGCGCACGAGCTCGCCCATCAGTGGTTCGGCAACGCCGTCGGCGTCTCGGAATGGCGGCACATCTGGCTCAACGAGGGCTTCGCGTGCTACGCCGAGTGGGTGTGGTCCGAGGCGTCGGGCGGCCCGACGGCCGACGCGCTCGCGCGCGAGCATCACGCCGTGCTCGCGCGCGCGGGCGGCGACATCGTGCTGAGCGATCCGGGCGCCCGTGACATGTTCGACGACCGGGTCTACAAGAGGGGCGCGCTGACGCTCCACGCGGTGAGGCTGGCCGTCGGCGACGTGCTCTTCTTCGACATCGTGCGCGGCTGGGTCTCCGAGAACCGGCACAGCGTCGTCTCGACGGACGACTTCCGGGCCCTCGTCGCCCGCTCGTGCGCCACGGTGCCGGGGATGCCCGCATCCGCCCTCGATGCGCTCCTCTCGGTGTGGCTCGACGCGGCCGCTCTCCCGCCCTACCCGGCGGCGACCGTCACGACGAGCCCGTCGACGACGGTCGACGACAACCGGTAGGACGCCCCCGTCCCGTCGATCGTTCCGCGAGGACCGGCTCCGGCGCCGATCCCCTCCACGTGGACGCGGCCGGGATCCAGTTCGAGGCCGCGGCCGTCGGCCTTGAGCACGGACTCCACGACGGTCCACGCCTCGAGCGCCTCCGGTCCATCGGCCGCCTGGGCCGCCCACGGACCGAGGAGCGTGCGGATGGCCACGGGGCGGTCGGCGCTGCCGACCACCGGTTCCGCGTCGATGCCGATCACGCCCGTCGAGACCGCGACCACCGTGTCTGTCCCGGCGTGGGACACGCTCGCCGTGCCCTCCGTGCTCTGCCCTCGCACGGAGAGGACGGGCCGCCCGTGGTCGGCCCCGCACCGGACGCAACGCGCCGTCACGGAAACGTCCGCGGCGTCGACGCCGAACAGGATCGAGGCGGCGTCCGCGAGGAGGCGGCGACCGAGAGAGCGTCGTTCGTCCCGCGAACGCATCACACCATCGTCCCGGTGGAGCAGCACGACGAGGCCGTCGCCGAGCGCGAAGCGGCCCGTGATGTTCACCCCGTCTACCCGATCCCGCTCCACGGCACCATCGTGCCACGCGGCACGAGGTCGGGTCGGGTGGCGACTACCATCAGGGGGTGAGCGCCACCGACCAGACCCCCGCCCCCGCCGCTTCGACGGCATCCGCGATGCGAGCGGCGCGTACGCGCACCGTTCTCGGCCACGCGCTCGAGGCTGCGGCCTCCGCGGCCGACGGCGGTCTCGACGCCGTCATCGCCGCCGGGCAGGCCTCCCTCATGGGTGAACCCCACGTGGAACTGGTGCGTGTGAGCACCGTGGACGGGGAGACAGGCGGAGCCCTCGACAGCGGGCACAGCGGCACCGTCACGGTCACGATCGCAGCACGGGTCGACGGCGTGGACGCGAGCCGGTCGCGCACCTTCTACGTCGCGTGACGACCCCGCGACACCCCATAAGCTAAAAGGAGCCGTCAGAGGAGTTCTCCCCGCATGTCCGTCACCCCGCAGGCCCCGTCCGACCCGTCCTCCGCACCGGCGGAACCCACGGAGCAGGAGATCACCGAGCAGAAGGCCGTTCGCCTCGCGAAGCGCCAGCGACTGATCGACGAGGCCGTCGACGCCTCCGGTGGGGCCTACCCCGTCTCCGTCCCCGTGACGCACACGATCCCCGCCGTCCGGGAGGCATACGGTCACCTCGCCGCCGACGAGGCCTCGGGCGACACCGTCGCCGTGGCCGGCCGCATCGTGCACCTCCGCAACACGGGCAAGCTGTGCTTCGCGAGTCTGCAGTCCGGCGACGGCACGCGCATCCAGGCCATGGTGAGCCTCGCCGCCGTCGGTGAGGAGAGCCTCGCCGCGTGGAAGGACCTCGTCGACCTCGGCGACCACGTCTTCGTGTCAGGTGAGGCCGCCGCGAGCCGCCGCGGCGAGCTCTCGATCATGGTCACCGAGTGGCGCATCGCGTCGAAGGCGATCCAGCCGCTCCCGAACCTTCACAACGAGCTCTCCGAGGAGACGCGGGTTCGCTCGCGCTACCTCGACCTCATCTCCCGCGAGCAGGCCAGGCGCAACGTCGTGACGCGCTCGAAGGCCGTCGCGAGCCTCCGTGCCACCTTCGCCGCCCGTGACTTCCTCGAGGTCGAGACCCCGATGCTCCAGGTGATGCACGGCGGAGCCTCCGCCCGCCCGTTCGTCACCCACTCGAACGCCTTCGACACCGAGCTGTTCCTCCGCATCGCCCCGGAGCTCTACCTCAAGCGGGCCGTCGTCGGCGGCATCGACCGCGTGTTCGAGATCAACCGCAACTTCCGCAACGAGGGCGCGGATTCGACCCACAGCCCCGAGTTCGCGATGCTCGAGGCCTACGAGGCGTACGGCGACTACTCGTCGATCGCCGATCTCACCCAGACCCTCATCCAGGAGGCCGCCGTCGCCGTGTCCGGGAGCCACGTCGTGACGTGGGCCGACGGCACCGAGTACGACCTCGGCGGCGAGTGGGACCGCATCTCGATGTTCGAGAGCCTCTCCGAGGCCGCCGGCGCACACATCACGCCCGAGACGCCGATCGAGGAGCTCGCGGCGCTCGCCGAACGCGAGGGCGTCGAGGTTCCCCACCCCATCCACGGCAAGTACGTCGAGGAGCTGTGGGAGCACTTCGTGAAGGGCGGGCTCGTCCGCCCCACCTTCGTCATGGACTTCCCCGTGGACACGAGCCCGCTCGTGCGCGCCCACCGCTCCATCGCCGGCGTGGTCGAGAAGTGGGACCTGTACGTGCGCGGGTTCGAGCTCGCCACGGGCTACTCCGAGCTCGTCGATCCCGTCGTGCAGCGCGAGCGCTTCGTGGCGCAGGCGCTGTTGGCCGCGCAGGGCGACGTCGAGGCCATGCGGCTCGACGAGGAGTTCCTCCGTGCGCTCGAGCACGGCATGCCCCCCACGGGCGGCATGGGAATGGGCGTCGACCGTCTCCTCATGGCGCTCACGGGGCTCGGTATCCGCGAGACGATCCTCTTCCCGCTCGTCAAGGAGACTCAGGGCTGAGCCAGGGAGCCTGACGTAGACTGGGGCCCATCATGATGATCGAGAATTTCTGGCTCAACGCCATCTGGTCGCTCTTCCCGACCATCGTGCTGGGTGTCATCTTCTACTTCGTCATGCGCTCCGTCATCCGCGTCGACCGCAACGAGCGCCGCGCGTACTCGGAGATCGAGGCGGAGGAGCGCGCGAAGCGTGGACTGCCTCCGAAGCCCTCCGCGACCTCCTGAGCAACGCTCGACCCGTAAACTGAGGCCGACGTCGGCGATCGGTGCCGTCGCCTCACGGCCGGGGAGAGTATGAACGAGACGCTCACCCTCTGGCTGCTCTGGATCGGCATCGCCGTCGACCTCGTCGTACGCGCCGTCGCCGTCGTGATCATCCCGCGCAACCGCAAGCCGACGGCCGGGATGGCCTGGCTGCTCGCCGTCTTCTTCATCCCCTACATCGGGATCCTGCTCTTCCTGCTCATCGGCAACCCCAAGCTGCCGCGCAAGCGCCGAAAGATCCAGGACAGCGTCAACACGGCGATCGAGCAGGCCGTGGACAACCTGCCGAAGCAGGACCTCGAATTCTCCGGCCCGAAATGGTTCGAGTCGCTCGTCGTGCTCAACGAGCGACTCGGGGCGATGCCGATCCTCGGCGGCAACGAGGCGCGGCTCATGAGCGACTACAACGACACCCTCATCGCCATGGCCGACGAGATCGATGCGGCGACGACGTACGTCTATGTCGAGTCGTACATCATCTCGTTCGACTCGGCGACCGCCCCGATCTTCGAGGCCATGGAACGGGCGGTCGACCGCGGGCTCACGGTGCACGTGCTGCTCGACCACTGGGCGAGCCTCCGACGCACGGGTTACCGCCGCACGATCGCGAAGCTCGATTCCATCGGGGTGCGCTGGGAGCTGATGCTTCCGCTGCAGCCGCTCAAGGGCAAGTTCCAGCGCCCCGACCTGCGGAACCACCGCAAGCTCCTCATCGTCGATGGCCTCGTGGGGTTCCTCGGCTCGCAGAACATCATCGACCGCGGTTACAACACGCGGGCCAACCGGCGGCGGGGCCTCAAGTGGAAGGAACTCGTCGCACGGCTCGAGGGCCCGGTCGTGGGAGAGATGGAGGCGATCTTCCTCACCGACTGGTACAGCGAGACGGGGGAGAACCTCCTCAACGACATCGACGTGGTCGACCCGAATCCCGACCGCGGTGATCTCGCGTGCCAGATCGTGCCGAGCGGCCCCGGGTTCGAGGGCGAGAACAACCTGCGCCTCTTCCTCGGGCTCCTGTACGGCGCACAGAAGCGCATCGTCATCACGAGCCCCTACTTCGTGCCGGACGAGTCGCTCCTCTACGCGGTGACGACGGCGGTGCTCCGAGGGGTGCCCGTCGACCTCTTCGTCTCCGAGATCGGCGACCAAGCGCTCGTCTTCCACGCGCAGCGCAGCTACTACGAGCAGCTTCTGCGGGCGGGCGTGCGGATCTTCCTCTACCCGGCGCCGTACATCCTGCACTCGAAGTTCTTCACGATCGACGACGACGTCGCTGTGATCGGCTCGAGCAACATGGACATGCGCTCGTTCGGCCTCAATCTCGAGGTGTCCCTGCTCGTGAAGGGGACCTCGTTCGTCGACGACATGCGGAACATCGAGGACGAGTACCGGGAGGTGAGCCGCGAGCTCACCCTCGAGGAGTGGCTCGAGCAGCCGCTGCGCTCCACGGTGCTCGACAACCTCGCCCGCCTCACCTCCGCCCTCCAGTAGCCCGCTCGTTCCGTCCGCGCAAGCCGCGCGGGTCGTCGACGTGGCGCGCCAGGATGGAGCCATGGATACGCAGATCTGGGGAGCCGCGGGGGCCGGACTCCTCGCCGGAGGGGCGCTCATCGTGGGGGCCGTCGCGGCCTGGTTCGTGCGGGTGCCCGGTCCTGTCGTCGCCGGTGTGATGGCGTTCGGCTCCGGGGTGCTCATCTCCGCACTCGCCTTCGATCTCGTCGAAAAGGCGGAGGAGTCCGGCGGATTCGTTCCGACGATGGCGGGATTCCTCGGCGGCGCGATCGTCTACGTGGGCCTCAACCTGCTGCTGGACTGGCGGGACGCGCGCAATCGGAGGGGGTCGGGGGAGAGCCCCGGAACGGGAACGGGCATCGCGATCGGCGCGCTGCTCGACGGAGTCCCCGAGACGGCCGTGCTCGGGCTCAGCATGACGACGGGGTCGGGGCTCAGCATCCCGGTGCTCGCCGCCGTCGTGATCTCGAACCTCCCCGAGGGTCTCGCCTCGACCGCCGAGCTCAAGAAGGACGGCCGGTCGGCCCGGTACGTCTTCGCCCTGTGGATCGGCATCGCCGTCGCGTGCGCCGTCTCGTCGCTCGCGGGCTACCTCCTGCTCGACGGGGCGCCCGTGGAGGTCACCGCCTTCGTCACGGCGATCGCGGCCGGGGCGATCCTGGCGATGATCTGCGACACGATGATCCCCGAGGCGTTCCGCGACACGAAGGCGTTCACGGGCCTGCTCGCCGTGATCGGCTTCTTCGTCAGCTTCGCGATCCACGCCCTCTCCTGAGGTCCCACCCCACGCTGCCGCCCGATCTGCTCGACCCAACCTTGTCTCGTCGCCGAGCGCTACACCATCAGCCGAGCGCCACACGAATTCGTGGTGCGCTCGGCGACCGGTGTAGCGGTCGGCAGGATGGTGGGGGCCGGAGCGGCGGAGGTCAGGGGCGGGCGCGGACGAGGAGCTCGCCGATCTCGCAATCGAGCACCTCGCAGATGGCGGTGAGGGTGGAGAAGCGGATGGCCTTCGCGCGGTCGTTCTTGAGCACCGAGAGGTTCACGATGCTCACGCCCACGCGTTTGCTCAGTTCCGTGAGGGACATGCCCCGCTCGGCGAGCAACTCGTCGAGCCGGCAGTGGACGCCGGTGGCCTCGTCGTCTGCCGGGGGCATCAGACGAGCCCCTCGGTGTCGCGCTGCATCTTCTGGCCCAACTGGAACGCGGTCGCGACGACGCTGAGGACGAGCCCGATGAGCAGCGGTCCGAAGTCGTACTCGCTCATGAACGGGAAGACGGCGTCCATCGGATCGGGATTGAGGGCCGCGACGATCGAGAACATCGCGGCGGTGTCGAGACCGGCGGCGATGAGCGTGCCCGCGATGAGGGTGATACTCGCGGTCGCGAGCAGCCAGGTCATGCTCCGGACGAAGGGGCGCCCGCGGAGGACCGCGCGGCAGAGGGCGGCGATGCTCGCGGCGACGATCGCCGTCGTGAGCGCGGAGACGGCGATCGAACCGGCCAGGGCGAATCGCGCGCCCATATCGATTCCCGAGACGACGACATCGGCGCGATCGAACGAGCCCGACACGATCGTGGCGGTCCCCGTCGCGGCGTCCGCCGGCACGGGCATGACAGTGGAGAGGGTCACGGGTACCGCGTCGCCGAAGAGCCCGCCGATCGCGGTGACGGCGGTGACGAGTGCCGCGACCCCGACGAGTGCCGCGAGGACGGCGAAGAGCCAGAGGACGAAGA
The DNA here is from genome assembly GCF_003990045.1 of Labedella endophytica. GTDB lineage: Bacteria > Actinomycetota > Actinomycetes > Actinomycetales > Microbacteriaceae > Labedella > Labedella endophytica. Next base: position 649,732 of record NZ_RZGZ01000001.1, read on the forward strand.
CGTCCGAGCGGTCGAGGACGGCGGTGCGGACGGTGCTGCGGAACTTCATGGCGATATCCTTCACGATGATCGATAACAACGAATATCGATAAGTTATCGAGGATCGATATGAAACGCAAGCGGTTCGGGTCCCAGCCATCCGCATGATGCGCCCACGGCGAACAACGGATTATCCGCGGCGCACCGCGGTTACTCTCTGTATATCGGCGTGAACCTTGCCCACACGCCGGAAGGAGCCCTGATGTTTGAGAGATTCACCGACCGAGCACGTCGTGTCGTCGTACTGGCCCAAGAAGAGGCCAAGATGCTCAACCACAATTACATCGGCACGGAACACATCCTCCTCGGACTCATCCACGAGGGTGAGGGTGTCGCAGCCAAGGCGCTCGAGTCGATGGGGATCTCCCTCGATTCCGTGCGCGAGCAGGTCACCGACATCATCGGTACCGGCCAGCAGCAGCCCACCGGTCACATCCCCTTCACGCCGCGTGCGAAGAAGGTCCTCGAGCTGAGCCTGCGCGAAGCGCTGCAGCTCGGCCACAACTACATCGGCACCGAGCACATCCTCCTCGGACTTATCCGCGAGGGTGAGGGTGTCGCCGCTCAGGTGCTCGTCAAGCTCGGAGCCGACCTCAACAAGGTGCGCCAGCAGGTCATCCAGTTGCTCTCGGGTTACCAGGGCAAGGAGGCCGCGGCCGTCGGCGGCAGCGCGAGCGAGCAGCAGGCCCAGGGGGGATCGCAGATCCTCGACCAGTTCGGCCGCAACCTCACGCAGGCCGCGCGCGACAACAAGCTCGACCCGGTCATCGGGCGCGAGAAGGAGATCGAGCGCGTGATGCAGATCCTGTCGCGTCGCTCGAAGAACAACCCCGTCCTGATCGGAGAGCCCGGCGTCGGCAAGACCGCCGTCGTCGAGGGACTCGCCCAGGCGATCGTCAAGGGCGAAGTGCCCGAGACACTCAAGGACAAGCAGCTCTATTCGCTCGACCTCGGTTCGCTCATCGCCGGAAGCCGCTACCGCGGTGACTTCGAGGAGCGCCTCAAGAAGGTCACGAAGGAGATCCGCACGCGCGGCGACATCATCGTCTTCATCGACGAGATCCACACCCTCGTGGGTGCGGGTGCCGCCGAGGGTGCGATCGACGCGGCGTCGATCCTCAAGCCGCTCCTTGCTCGTGGCGAGCTGCAGACCGTCGGTGCGACCACGCTCGACGAGTACCGCAAGCACTTCGAGAAGGACGCTGCGCTCGAGCGTCGCTTCCAGCCGATTCAGGTGGCCGAGCCGAGCCTGCCCCACACGATCAACATCCTCAAGGGACTCCGCGACAAGTACGAGGCGTTCCACAAGGTCTCGATCACGGACGGCGCGATCGTCTCGGCGGCGAACCTCGCCGATCGTTACGTCTCCGACCGCTTCCTCCCGGACAAGGCCATCGACCTGATCGACGAGGCCGGCGCCCGTCTGCGGCTGTCGATCCTCTCGAGCCCGCCCGAGCTGCGCGAGTTCGACGAGAAGATCTCCGTCGTGCGTGCCGCGAAGGAGACGGCGATCGAGGATCAGGACTTCGAGAAGGCCGCGAGCCTGCGCGACGAGGAGAAGAACCTCCTCGGCGAGCGTCTCCGCCTCGAGAAGCAGTGGAGGAGCGGAGAGGTCAAGACCACCGCAACGGTGGACGAGGGTCTCATCGCCGAGGTGCTGGCGCAGGCCACCGGCATCCCCGTGTTCAAGCTCACGGAGGAGGAGTCCTCGCGGCTCGTCTTCATGGAGAAGGCCCTGCACCAGCGCGTCATCGGTCAGGAGGAGGCCATCGCGGCTCTCTCCCGCACGATCCGCCGCACGCGTGCCGGCCTCAAGGACCCGAAGCGTCCCTCGGGCTCGTTCATCTTCGCCGGCCCCACGGGTGTCGGTAAGACCGAGCTCGCCAAGGCGCTCGCCGAATTCCTGTTCGACGACGAGGACGCGATGATCTCGCTCGACATGTCGGAGTACGGCGAGAAGCACACGGTCTCCCGCCTCTTCGGTGCCCCTCCCGGATTCGTCGGCTTCGAAGAGGGTGGCCAGCTCACGGAGAAGGTCCGACGCAAGCCGTTCAGCGTCGTGCTGTTCGACGAGATCGAGAAGGCGCACCCGGACATCTTCAACTCGCTGCTGCAGGTGCTCGAGGAGGGTCGTCTCACCGACGGCCAGGGTCGCGTCATCGACTTCAAGAACACCGTCATCATCATGACCACGAACCTCGGTTCGAAGGGGATCTCCGGCGGACCCGTCGGCTTCCAGGTCGAGGGTGACTCGTCGGTGACCTACGAGATCATGAAGGGCAAGGTCAACGAGGAGCTCAAGAAGCACTTCAAGCCCGAGTTCCTCAACCGTGTCGACGACACGATCGTGTTCCCGCAGCTCAGCAAGCCCGAGCTGCTCCAGATCGTGGACCTGTTCGTGAAGCGTCTGTCGGATCGTCTGCTCGACCGTGACATGACGGTGGAGCTCACGCTCGCCGCCAAGGAGCGCCTCATCGAGGTGGGCTTCGACCCCACACTCGGTGCTCGCCCGCTGCGTCGTGCGATCCAGAACGAGGTCGAGGACCGACTGTCGGAGAAGATCCTTCACGGCGAGCTCAACCCCGGCGACCACGTGCACGTCGACTTCATCGGGACGGAGTTCGTGTTCACGACCTCGTCCCGCGGTGAGGCCGTCGGCGCGGGGATCAACTCGAGCCGCTCGCTCGGCACGGGCCCGCAGACCCCGGACCTCGCGATCTAGCTCGTCCCGTCCGCACCCGCACCACCCGCACCACGAGAACGCCCCTCGGCTCACCGCCGGGGGCGTTCCGCGTCCCTCTCCCCTCACCCCCTAAAAACTTCCTATGTGCTCGAATTTTCAAGCACATAGGAAGTTTTTAGGAGAGTGAGGGGTGGCGGGAGGGGGAGGGGAGTGGGCGATCTAGGGTGGGGGGATGGCCTCACCGTTCACCGTCCGTCGTGCCCGTGCCTCCGACGTGCCCTCGATCGAGCAGCTCGTCGCGCCCTACGTGCACCGCCGCATCCTCATCGGCAAGGAGCGAGTGGCGTACTACGAGTCGATCCAGGAGTTCCAGGTCGCCGAAGCGCCCGACGGTTCGCTCGTCGGCTGCGGTGCGCTGCACACCCTGTGGGAGGACCTCGGCGAGGTCCGCACTCTTGCGGTGTCGGAGGACTGGCTCCACCGCGGGGTCGGCCACGCGATCCTCGAGGAGCTGCAGCGGGCCGCGTCATCGCTCGGACTCAAGCGACTCTTCTGCCTCACCTTCGAGGTCGACTTCTTCGAGGGGCACGGGTTCCGAACGATCGGCGAGACGGTCGTGCCGCCCGAGGTCTACGCGGAACTCGTCCGCTCGAGCGACGAGGGCGTCGCGGAGTTCCTCGAGCTCGCGCGCGTGAAGCCCAACACGCTCGGGAACACGCGCATGCTCAAGGTTCTCGATCCCGCCCCGGCCACCACCGCGCCGGAAGCGGAGACGCCGCCCGGCCGCTGACGACGGGTCGCTCAGCGCGCGGCCGGTTCCGTAGACGACGAACGCCCCGCCCGATCCATGAGGATCGGGCGGGGCGTTCTCGTGGTTCTATTCGATCAGGCGACGGGCTGGCTGTCGCGCACCGGGAGCTTCCACCCGGGCCGCACGAAGTGGCAGGTGTAGCCGTTCGGGTACACCTGGAGGTAGTCCTGGTGCTCCGGCTCGGCCTCCCAGAAGTCCCGCACGCGGTAGACCTCGGTGACGACCGGTCCCGGCCAGATCCCCGACGCGTTCACGTCGGCGATCGTGTCGAGAGCGGTCTTCTCCTGCGCGTCGCTCTGCGGGAAGATCGCCGAGCGGTAACCGCGACCGCGGTCGTTGCCCTGACGGTCCTTCGTCGTGGGGTCGTGCACCTGGAAGAAGAACTCCAGCTGCTCGCGGAACGAGGTCACGGTCGGGTCGAAGACGATCTCGATGGCCTCGGCGTGGTCGCCGTGGGCGCGGTAGGTGGCGTTCGGGGTGCTGTCGTCACCCGCGTAGCCGACGCGCGTCGACACGACGCCCGGTCGGGAGCGGATGAGCTCCTGCATTCCCCAGAAGCAGCCTCCGGCGAGGATTGCGGTCTCGGTGGTCATGATGCGTCCTCCTTCGGGGACGCGGTCTGCGTCCCGGTGGTCTCGAACAGCGAGCGGTACTCACCGTAGCCCTGCTTCTCCAGCTCGTCGACGGGCACGAAGCGCAGAGACGCCGAGTTCATGCAGTAGCGCAGTCCGCCGGCGTCGCGGGGGCCATCGTCGAAGACGTGGCCGAGGTGGCTGTCTGCGCCCGAGGATCGGACCTCGACGCGCTTCATGAACAGCTGGCGGTCGACCTTCTCGGTGATCGCGTCCTGCGTGATCGGCCGGGTGAAGCTCGGCCAACCGGAGCGACTGTCGAACTTGTCGCGGGAGCTGAAGAGCGGCTGGCCGGACACGACATCGACGTAGAGCCCGTCGTCGTGGGTGTCCCAGTACTGGTTGCGGAAGGCGGGCTCCGTGCCCTCCTCTTGCGTCACGCGGTACTGGGTGGGGGTGAGGCGAGCGAGCGCCTCGGGAGTCTTGCTGTAGTCCTGTGCCACGGGTCCTCCTTCTCGGCACCGCTGGCTGCGGCGCCTTGCGACGCCGGAAGTTCGGCGTCACTCGGTGCAACGGATGTGCGACGCCGCCTGTTCCGCCCGAACCTGGGACCGGACTGTGAAGCAATGAGTTCCGTGTCTCCGGCGGTCGAGAACCCGCGTGCCGTCGGGGCATCCGGCGGTGGGCGATTTATCCTTGCCCCATGTCGACCACCGAACGCCCCGCGCGACCGTCGAAGGCCGTCTACCGTCGGCGCCGACTCGTCGTGCTGCTCGGCATCCTCGCGGTCATCGCCGTCGTGGCTCTCCTGATCATCCAGCCCGGTTCCTCGTCCGGCCAGACGGACGAGCCGAGCGAGACGCCCACCGTGGCAGCGGACGCCGACGCCGACGCGGAACCGGAGGCGACGCCGTCGCCGTCCGAGTCGGCGGCCGACGGCGACCAGGCCTGTACGGCCGACACCGTCGTGGTCGAGGCGAAGACCGATAAGAGCACCTACCAGGCGGGGGAACTCCCGCAGCTGTCGCTCTCACTCACGAACACCGGATCCGTTCCTTGCACGATCGACGCCGGCACGAGCCAGCAGGTGTTCACGATCACGAGCGGCGACGACACGTACTGGACATCGACGGATTGCCAGACGGAGCCGACGAACGCGGTGACGGTGCTCGAGCCGGGTACCACCATCTCGTCGAACCCCGCGATCGCATGGGACCGGACCCGTTCGGCGACCGACACGTGCGACGGGGAGCGACCGGCGGTCCCCGCCGGCGGCGCGTCGTACCACCTCGACACATCGGTCGCGGGCATCGAGTCCACGGATTCGGCGCAGTTCCTGCTGTACTGATCTTCGTCTAGGTTGTCAAGTAGCTAGGCTATCTAGCTATATAGGGCAGGATGAGTGCAGCGGCATTGGTGATCATTCCTGGTGTCGTGACATCGTTCCCGACCCGAAAGCCTCCGATGAACGCGCGACGCATGCACCCGTACGACCTCGCTCACACGACGGGTGTCGGCGCTGTGTCCGCACTGGGGGTGAGCCTCGTCGCTCTCGTCGGTGGGCTCGCCGTCCTGTCCTCGAACGAGCAGACGTCCGGCCCGACCTTCAGCGAGAGTGTCGTCGTCGAGTCGCCCGCGGTGACGACCGTCGACAGCACGATCGATGGCACCGTCGACTGAATATCGCCCCGAGCGGAACCGCCCCCGCAGGGTGAGGCCGGCTGGAAGACTGGTCCGCATGGACCCGACCGTGACGCCCGATCCCCTCACTCCCGTCCTGGCCGAGGCTCTCGAGAAACGGGACATGGCGGCCGTCGCGTTCGCGCTGCGCCACCACCCCGTCATGGTTCCGCTCGCATCGGTGCGGGAGACGGCCGACGCGGCGCCGGACGTCTGGATGTACCGGCAGCCGGAGACCGCTCGCCTCGCGCTCCTGCTCTTCTCCTCGGAGTCGACCAAGCCGGCCGAGCTGCCCTCCGACGTCGGTCACCTCGACGGAGAATGGCTCGCCGCGTTCCTCCGCACCTTCGGGGACGACATCGAGACGGTGTTCTTCGACGTCGCGGGTCCTTACCCGATGCAGGCCACGCCGGACGAACTCCGGCGGGTCCTGGCGATCGACCCCGAAGTGAACGGCTCCACCGAGTAGTCTCGGTCGGCCTGCGCGCCACCCCCTCAGACCTGCTGCGTGCCGCCTCGTCGTCGGAGGTCCTGGAGCTGGGTGACGATGGCTTCCGGTAGTGGCGGTTCGGTCGGGGTGGGGGAGTCGTCGCCCCACGGGTCCGTCTCGGAATCGAGTGCACGGACCTCGGCGTGGAGGTCCTCCATCCGTCGGTCGAGCTGCGAGGCGATCTGCGCGGTCTCCGTGAGCGTCGAGACGAGATGGTCGGGGACCTCGCCGCTGTACTTGTAGTAGATCTTGTGCTCGAGGCTCGCCCAGAAGTCCATGGCGATCGTGCGGATCTGGAGCTCGACGAGAACGGGCACGACGCCGTTCGACATGAACACGGGGATCTCGATGATCGCGTGCAGGCTCTTGTAGCCGTTCGACTTCGGCTCGGCGATGTAGTCCTTGATCTCGCGAACGGTGATGTCGCTCTGCGCCGTGAGCATCTCGAGCACCCGGTAGGTGTCGGCGATGAAGCTGCACGTGATGCGCACACCGGCGATGTCGGTGATCGTGGAGCGGATGGCCTCGAACGATGGGTCGCAGCCCTTCCTTGACACCTTCTCGATGATGCTCTCGGGTGTCTTCACCCGTGAGTTCACGTGCTCGATCGGGTTGTAGGAGTGCAGGTGGGTGAATTCGTCCTGGAGGATCGAGATCTTCGTCAGCACCTCGTCGATCGCGAACTGGTACTGCATCATGAACCGCGTGAACTCGGTGCGGAGGCGACGCGCCTCGGCGATCGATGCGGGGTCGATAGCGCCCACGAGAGAGGGAAGCGAAGGACCGGCCGACGGCTCGACGTCAGCGCCGGGCCCGGTTCCGTCCGTCCCGGCGGTCTCTGTGGCCGCAGGCCGATCCGATGACGGCGGGAGGTCGGACGCGGGCGAAGACGAGTCGGTCACGTCGTCGAGCCTATGGCCGGTTCCTGTCGGTTGGGTGAAACGGCCGTCCGGCTGGGGACCGGGACGCGCGGCTGGCGTGAGACCTCCGACCGTGAAGCGCGACAGCGGGGGCGCGAGGGCGAGCGCCCTGGCGACGGGATTGTCCATGAGGAGCTGATCAGAACTCGGGCGCGACCACGGGTTCGGCGGCGGATCGTGCCATACCGAGGGCCGTGCGGAGAGAACCGGCGGCGGAGTCGAGGAGCTTGCGGTACCCGAGGCGTCGTGCCTCGGACGCGCGGTGCGGTGCCGCCGTGACGGGGCGGACCTCGCCGGAGAGGGAGATCTCGCCGTACGCCGCGAGGGTCTCGGGGATCGGCCAGTTACTCGCCGCGGAGGCGATCGCGATGGCGATCGCGAGGTCGGCTGCCGGTTCCGTGAGCCTCACGCCGCCCACCGTGGACACATAGACGTCGTGGTCGGAGAGTGTGGTGCCGCAGCGGCGCTCGAGGACGGCGAGGAGCATGGCCACGCGCGAGGCATCGACGCCGTTCACCACCCGGCGGGGGTTGGGCGCCGAGGTCTTGACCACGAGCGCTTGGATCTCCACGGGGATGGCGCGTTTGCCCTCCATCGAGACCGTGATGCACGTGCCGGGGACGGACCCGGTGCGGCTGAGGAAGAGCTTGCTCGGATCGCTCACCTGGGCGATGCCGTCGCCGGTCATCTCGAAGCAGCCCACCTCGTCGGTGGGGCCGAAGCGGTTCTTGAGGGCGCGGATGAAGCGGAGTGCGGTGTGGCGGTCGCCTTCGAAGTGGCAGACCACGTCGACGAGGTGCTCGAGGACACGCGGACCGGCGATCGAGCCGTCCTTCGTGACGTGTCCGACGAGGACGAGGGGGAGATCCCGCTCCTTGGCCAGGCGCATGAGCGCGGACGCGACCTCGCGGACCTGGCTGGGCTGTCCGGCGAGGCCGTCGACCGTGGCACTCGCGACCGTCTGGACGGAGTCGACGATGAGGAGGTCGGGCGAGACCGCCTCGACCTGTCCGAGCACCGTGGCGAGGTCGGTCTCCGCCGCGAGGTAGAGGTTGTCCGTGAGGGCGTTGGTGCGCTGCGCGCGCAAGCGGACCTGGCCCACGGACTCCTCGGCGCTCACGTAGAGCACACGGCGCCCCTCGCGGGCCGCGCGCGCCGCGACCTCGAGGAGGAGCGTCGACTTGCCGACGCCCGGTTCGCCCGAGAGGAGGACGGCTGCGCCCGGGACGAAGCCCCCGCCGAGCACGCGGTCGAACTCGCTGATGCCGCTCGACCAGCGTTCGACCTCGACGGTGCGGATGTCGGTGATGCGCCGCGCGACCCGGTCTTCGGAGACGGTGGAGGGACGGATGCGTGTGACGATGCCCGAGGCCGTGCCGGCCTCGACGACCGTGCCCCACTGCTGGCATTCCGGGCAGCGCCCCGCCCATTTGGCCGCTTGCCATCCGCATTCACTGCACTGGAACGCGCTCGAGTTCTTGGCCATGTTCCGAGCGTAACGACCCCCTCCGACACCGGTGCTCCGACGACCCGAGCCGGCGGAGAAGGTGCGCGGCACCGCGCCTGTGGACGCGCGGCGTCGATTCGCGCCGACGCCGGTGCTCGGCTACACTCGACGGCGGTGACGTGTCCGAGCGGCCGAAGGTGCAACTCTCGAAAAGTTGTGTAGGGCAAACCCCTACCGTGGGTTCAAATCCCACCGTCACCGCCACCACGAAGTCCCCGGTAGCCCCTGATTCTCAGGTGCGACCGGGGACTTTCGTCATCATGCGGCTCTTTCCGCTTGTCGGCGATTCCCGTGATGGTCAGAACTGGCGAGCCGCCACGTCCGGCCGGTGTGAGGCCGCGAGGAGTTCGCGCAACCGGTCGGCCGCGAGGGGAGCGCCCTGGTCGGCGAGGAAGTCCTCGCTGAAGCCCTCCTGACTGGCCGCGTAGATCGCGGTGTAGGCGCCGGACTCCGGCTCGAAGGTCCAGGACTCGGCGAGCGTGCCCGCGTCGACCGTGTCGAAGCCGAGGTCCTCGACGATGGTCGCGACCGCCTGCTTCGCGTCGGCGTCGTCCCCTGCCGTGGGGAGGGCTGTGCGCGGCTGCGATGCGGCGAGACGGGGGATGTGGTGCGCGACGATGTTGTTGAACGCCTTCACGATGCGCGTCCCCGGGAGGAGGCCCTGCTCGTACTCCGCCGTCGTGGTCTCGAGGGAATCGAGTTGCGCGATCCGCCCGTCGCGCGACGGGTAGTAGTTTCCCGTCGAGAGGATCGTTCGACCGACGAGCGCGTCAGCCGGAAGCTCCGGGTAGGCGACGAGCGGCACCGCGAGCACGGGGATGTCGCTGAACTCGATGGCGTCGCGGACCTCTCCCGCTCGCGCTCGCGGACCGAGCTCGGCGATCAGCTCCGTCAGTGACTCGGGTCCTCGCGAGTTCGCGATGAGGACGTCGTAGTCGGCCGCGACGGCGAGTCGAGCGATCGCCGCTCCGATCGCTCCGCTGCCGATGATTCCGATGCGCTTCATGGTGTTCTCCTTCGTGTCGATAGGGGGACCGCGCCGGGGAGGCGCGGATGGTCAGTGGGCGACGCCGACTCCCGACACGCGCGGGTCGAGTCCATACTGCGGGGCTGCGCCGAGGTGATCGCGGAGGGTCTTCCCCTCGTAGTCCTCATGGAAGAGTCCGCGCTCCTGGAGGAGGGGGACGACCTCGTCGACGAACGTGTCGATTCCGTCCTCGTAGGTGTCGATCGAGACCCAGAAACCGTCGACGGCCCCGGCCTCGAACCACTCCTGCATGTGGTCGGCGGTGACGGATGCGGGGCCGACGGGTGTGGGGTGGTAGTCGATGACGCCGTGGCCGAGGATCTCCCGAAGCGTCCACCCCTGGTTCGCGACCTCGAACGCGCGGGGCGCTCGCGGGTCGTAGGGTGACGGACGGGCCGCGGCGAGCTGCTCGGCGGTGAGCGGCTCGTCGATCTGTCGCGGGTCGAGCCGGAGGCCGAGCATCTGGCCGAGGTAGGGGACACGCTGAGGGAAGGTGTTGGTGCCGAGGAGCATGCGTCGCTCGACGGCGTCGCGAACGGTCGGGGCGATGGCGGGCATCAGCCCGGCGAAGAACTTCACCTCGTCGGGGTCGCGACCGGCGGCGCCCGCCGCCTCTCGAGCCGCGTCTCGCTGGGCCCGCGCATCGTCGATCGAGAACGTGGAGCCGATGACGCCGGAGGCGTAGCGACCGGCAAGAGTGAGCCCGTACTCGCCGCCGCCCGCCGAGAACAGCACCGGCTGGCCCTGCTCGGACGGCGGGATGGGAAGCGGGCCGCGCGATGAGACGTACTGGCCGCCGAGGTTCACGGGCCGCACCTTGGCCGGGTCGGCGAAGATGCCGGTCGTCGGGTCGGCGATCCACGCGTCCTCCTCCCAGCTGCCCCAGAGGGCCTGGACGATCTGGATCACCTCGTGGGCGCGTCCGTAGCGCTCGGGTCGCTCGGCGATCGTCTGGCCGAAGTTCGCTGCGGCGTTGGGGTCGCTCGTCGTCGCGGGGTTCCACCCGGCGCGCCCGTGGCTCATCACGTCGAGCGCCTTGAACTGTCGGGCGAGGTTGTAGGGCTCGATGAACGTGGTGGAGCCCGTGGCGACCATTCCGATCCTCGACGTGCCGCGCGCGACGGCCGCGAGCGTGAGGAGGGGATCGAGCGTCATCTGCGGGGCCTCGTGGGTGAGATCGCTCGAGAGGGCCGGGGTGTCGGGGAGGAAGAGGAACTGGATCTTGCCGCGCTCGGCGGCCTGCGCGTACCGGACGACGGCATCGATGTCGGTGTAGTTCTTCGGGTCGACATTCGGCGCACGCCAGGATGTCACCTGGGCTCCGTAGCCGTTGCCGAACTGCATACCGAGCAGCATCCTGCGTGAGGACATGTGATTCTCCGAGAGAAAGGTCGATGGAAGGGTGCTGAAAGCGCTCGCGACGACGACCGTGCGCTCGCGCACGCCTTCGGAACCATCCTCCGACCCTCTCACTTATGTGAGGGTCAAGCTCGGGGCAACAAAAAGTCGATCCGCTTCGTGGCGTGCGCGAGCCTCGAGCTCCCGAATCCTCTGCAGCTTGACATTGACACTAATGTCACTGTTGAGGATGGGGCTATGACTTCTTCTACCCGCTCCCTCAGAGACAGACCAACGGTCGAGCGTCTCGGGCCTGGCGACGCCCTCGTGATCGGCCTGCTCATGGCCTCGACGTTCCTCGTGCTCCTCAACGAGATGCTCCTCGGAGTGGCTCTGCCCACGCTGATCGCCGACCTCGGCATCACGCCGTCGGCTGGACAGTGGTTGACGACCGGGTACCTGCTCACCCTGGCGGTCCTGGTTCCGGCGACCGGGTACGTCATGCGTCGATTCCACCTGCGGACGATCTTCCTCACCGCGCTCTCGGTGTTCATCCTGGGAACCGCGGTCGCGGCGATCGCCCCGAGTTTCGAGATCCTCCTCGGTGGTCGGATCGTCCAGGCCGTGGGCACGGCCGTCTTCGTTCCGCTGCTCATGACGACGGCGATCCGACTCGTGCCCGAGTCGCGTCGGGGCCGGATCATGGCGATCGTGACAGCTGTGCCCGCCCTTGCTCCGGCCGTCGGGCCGGCCGTCTCCGGTCTCGTCCTCACCTACCTGCCGTGGCGGTGGCTCTTCATCCTGGTGCTCGCGGTCGCCGTGATCGCTCTCATCGCGGGTGCGCTGAGGCTCCGGAACATCACGAGCCCCGAGCGAGCGAGCCTGGATGTGCTGTCCTTGGTCCTGTCGGCCGTCGGGTTCGGAGGGTTGGTACTCGGGTTGTCCGTGATCGGAGAGTCGGTCTCGGGGCATGCTCCTCTGCCTCCGCTGGTCCCGCTCCTGATCGGCGTCGTGGGGGTCGTGGCCTTCGTGTTCCGCCAAATCACACTCCGCCGACGAGGGACTGCCCTGTTGGACATGGGCATCTTCACCAGCAGGACCTTCTCGGTCGCGATCCTCATCATGTTCTTCGTGGCGATGAATGGGTTCGGAGTCGCGCTGGTGCTTCCCCTCGTCCTCACCGGGGCGTTGGGATTGAGCACCCTCGCCATCGGGCTGTTCCTCGTTCCGGGCGGCCTCATCATCGCCTCCGTCTCCGCGCTCGGCGGACGCGTGTACGACCGTTGGGGGCCGCTGCCGCTGGCGATTCCGGGCGCAGTGATCTGGGCCACGAGCATCTGGTTCCTCAGTACGCTCGACACTGCCGATGGCGTCTGGGCGTTCCTCGGTTTCTACCTGCTGATGACGACCGGACAGGCGATGATCTGGGGGCCGGTGACGACGCTGGCGCTCTCGTCGCTGCGGCCCGATCTCTACCCGCACGGCAGCGCCGCCTTCACGACGGTGCAGCAGCTCGCCGGCGCGGCGGGAGGTGCGGTCCTGATCTCGGCCTACACGATCGGCGCCGGTCCGGCGGACGCCGGGCACCTCAGTGTCGCTCAGACGATCTCCGCTGGGCAGGCCGCGTTCATCACGGCCGGTGCTCTCGCGCTCGTGGGCATGATCGGGACGCTCTTCATCGGACGGCACCGGCGCGCGGGTTCGGGGGAGACGGCGTCGGCCGACAGAAACCCAGGGGATGTCGATCCGGAATCAGTCGTAGGCTGAACACTGCCATTCGTGTGAGGGTCCGGGACGGGAAGGAAGCAAATGAGAATCGGAGAACTCTCCAAGGAGACGGGCGTGCCGCCGCGCATGCTCCGGTACTACGAGGAACAGGGCCTCATCACGCCCCAGCGACTCGACAACGGTTACCGCGACTACGGCGACTATCTCGTCGATCGCGTGAACAAGATCAGAGGCCTCGTCGACAGCGGCATCCCGTCGCGGATCATCATCGACATCCTCCCGTGCCTCGACAAGCCGCAGACCATCGTCGTCCGCGACGCCGACCCGGAACTCCGGGACACGCTCGTGAAGGAACGCGACCGGATGTCGCAGAAGATCGACTTCCTCGTGCAGAACCGCGACGCGATCACGCAGTACATCGAGGCGTTGGACGCCGCGATGTCCGATGCGCGCGTCGCCGAGGCGAGCTGAGGGCGAGCGTACGACGAAGCGGGCGCGGCATCGTCCGACGCCCGGGTCGTTGTGATCGGTGAAAATACTCGCTCATGACCGGATTGTCATAGAGGGCCCCGATGAGGGCGGCCGCCGCCGATCCGGCACGCGGCTTCAGTTCCGCGGGCTTCATCTTCGTGGTTGGAGGGCCCAACCACGAAGATGAAGGACCGAGTTCGTGCTTCTTGGGACGGCGCGGCCGTGGACCCGATGCCGACCGGCAGCCGCTCGACATCTACGGGACGACGCACCCACGTCCGACCGACACCCCGACTCGCATCACGAGGTCGCGCTCACGACGCGCTCGGCTCCTCCGCGCCGAGCTCGAGGGCCAGTTCCATGCAGCGCCAGCGGGCCGGCGAGAAGTCGTAGGGCATCATCTGAACGGCCTCGCTGAGGCTCGTGGTGGCGTGCCCCGCGCCCCGATCGTCGTCGGTGGCACCCCCTCCGCCCTCGTCGGCATCCGGGTGGGCGGCGTCCCAGCCGTCGAAGATGGCCTGCTCCTCGCGAGCAATACCGGAGTCCTCGATGACCGCGTTCAACCGTTGGTCGAACGCGTGCCGTTCCGCGGCCACCTGCGCCACGCGAGGGTCGTCGACGGCGACCGAGTCGTCGAGCGCCTCCTCGGCGGCGTCGACGCGGTCGGACTCCTCACGGAGATCCGGGTGGGTGGCCAGGGCGATAAATCGCGACGCCTGGGCGGCCGCGACGAGCGGGCCGAGGACCCGCTCGGTGACGAGGAGGGTGTCCAGGTCGTCCTGGCGCAGGGACCCATCGGGCAGGCTCCCGAGACGGTCGCTGACGATGTCGGAGAGGAGCCCCATCCTGCTGCCTTCGGCGCGCATGCGCTGCACGGCCGTGCGCTGCCGTTGGATCTCCGCCTCCCTGTCGGCGAGGGTGCTCTCGAGCCGCTCCAGGATGCCCGTGACCTGGTCGTCGGAGTCGGGAACTGCGGGTGACGTGTCCGCGAAGGCGTCGCGGATGTCGTCCAGGGCGATCCCGGCGTCGGCCATGCGTCGGATCCACAGCAACTGGACCATCTCCTCGTAGCCGTACCGACGGCGGTCGTCGCTGCCCCGCTCGGGCTCGGGCAGGAGGCCGATCTCGTGATAGTGACGGATCGCTCGCGGCGTGGTGCCGACGAATATCGCCGCGCCACCGATCGTGACACGACGCGGCGGAATGAAGGATGAGAACGTGGGGAGGTTTTCCTCGGTGGAGTGGGACATGAGTCCACCGAATCACATGACGCTACGGCAGGTGCAAGTCGTGGCGCCCGCGGAGCCCATGGTCGAGGAAGTCGATCATCCAGGTGAAGCTTTCGTCCACGTCGGCGGCCCACTGGAAGCCGCCGGTGTCCTCGATGGTCGCGAAGCCGTGCACCATGCTGCGCACCATGCGCAGCGCGTGGATCTCCTCATCGGGCTCGAGCCCGTAGTCCTGCAAGACGACGGCGAGCGAGGCGATGGGCCGCGCGAGGGCCGGGCCGAGCGGGTCGTCGTCTCCGGTGGGCCGTGCGCCGGTCGTCGCCGCGTACCGGCCGGGGTGTCGGCGCACGTAGCCTCGGAGGGCCTGCGTCGCGGCGGCGAGGGCCTCCACGCCGGACCGGCCCCGGACGGCCTCCTCGACGGCGTCGCCCGCCTCGGTGGCGCCGAGTACGGCGATGCGGTGGGTGAGCGCGCCGAGCCCGTCGACGTGCTTGTACAACGACGGGGTCTTCACCCCGAGCCGGGTGGCCAGGATGCTCATGCTGAGTTGGCCGATCCCGATCTCGTCGGCGAGGGTGGCCCCCGCTTCCGTGACGACCTCGGCGTCGAGACCCGCCCTAGGCATTGCCAGCCGGGGTCGTCGGGGCGAGCGTCCGTCCGAGGAAGGGCAGGAGCAGAGCGAGGAACTGCCCCGGAGTCTCGGAGTGCGGGTAATGGCCGGCGCCGTCGATGACGGCGACCCGACCGAGTCCTGCGGGGAGGTCGGCGACGATCTTCTCGCCCTCGGCTCGCGGGTCGGCCCAGTCGGGGTCGGCGCTTCCTTCGACGATGAGCACGGGGCACTGCACGTTCGGCAGCTGGGCGCCGGCGTCGGCCGGTGTCGTCTTCGTCATCGCGAGGAGCACCCGCATCCGTTCCGGACGGCCGAGGCTGTCCTCGATGCGTGCACGCTCAGTGGTCCAGTCCGCGGGCTTGGTGGGGATCGCGAGGTCGAGGTAGGCGAGCCAGGGCTTCAGGCCTCGGCCCATCATGACCTTCATGAGCTCGATGGTGCCCGACCGGTGCTGCTTGTTGCGTACGAGTCCGCCGATGTCCATCGACTGCTTCCGCGTGAAGGGGGCGAGCTCCGCGAGCCCGACGATCAGCTCGGGCGCGGTGGCTGCGGCGATCGTGGCCGCGCCGCCGCTGATGGATTGTCCGACGATGACGGCGGGACCGCCGAGGTGGCGCACGAGGGCGACGAGGTCGCCGGCGATGTCGGTGCGGCTGTAGCCGGGCCAGTCGACGCTCGACTCACCGCAACCGCGGATGTCGACGTTCGCCACGCGGTAACCGGCGGCGACGAGCGCGGGCACGATGAAGCGATACGAACGACGGCTGTCGCCCATGCCGTGGGCGAGGACGACGAGCGGTCCCTCGCCCTCGAGGTCGTACGCGATGGTGCCGTCCGTCAGGGTGAGAAATTCGGTCACGATGTCCTCCAGATATGGGGTGGCTAATGCCATTAGCCTTAAGCTAAGGCCATTAGCCATAGAAGTCAAGAGAGCATGGATTCGATCGACGAGTCTCTGGTGCCCGATCTGCGCGCGTCACGCAGAAGTCCTCGGCGGCTCCGCATGGAGCCTCCGAGGACATCTGATGTTCGCGAGGTGTATCCCCGCAAGCGGGGCTACGGACTCAGTGCTCGTCGTAGTGGTCGGCGTGCTGAGCGTGCTTGTGGCCGTCGTGGACGAAGTCCACGTGGTCGCCGTGCTCGACGGCGTCGTGTCCGCAGTCGGTGCCGTGCGCGTGCTCCGCAGTGGAGTGCTCGGCCGTGGGCTCGTGCTCGTCGTAGTGGTCGCCGTGCTCGGCGTGGTGGTGCGCGTCGTGGAGGTAGTCGACGTGGTCGCCGTGCTGCACGGTGTCGTGTCCGCAGTCGGCGCCGTGGGCGTGCTCCGTGATGGTGTGCTCTGCGTGGGTCTCGGTCGTGCTCATGGTTCTGTTCCTTTCGATGGTCACTCGGCCGGGTCCGGCCGGTCGGTCTCCTGCACGTGGGCGAGGGCGTCCGCGATCACGTGGGTGACATGCACGTCGGCGACGGAGTACGAGACTTCCTTGCCGTTGCGCGTCGCCGTGACGAGGCCGATCTGGCGCAGGAGGCGGAGGTGCTGGGAGACGAGTGGTTGCGACATTCCCGTCGTGTCCGCGAGAGCGCCGACGGTGCGGGACTCGTCTCCGAGCACTCGGAGGAGTCCGAGTCGCGACTCGCTTCCGAGCACCTTGAACAGCTGTGCTGCCGCTGCCAGTCCCGGTTCCTCGTGCATGGCTCGATTCCACCACACATATAAAGACATTGCAATATATGCATCTAATCGAGAATGATTCCCATCGCCATCGGAAGCCGTGCGGAAACGGCAAGCGAACTTGGAGGGCGAAGCGTATTAATGCTAAAGATAATCATTCTCATTAAATTGATGGGATTCTCACTGCTCTTTGAGAGGCACCATTCATGCACGTCTCCCGAACCACTCGGGCGGGCACGATCGCCGGAGTCGTCGCGCTCGCCGGCGCGCTGCTCCTGCCATCACCGGCGAACGCCGCCGATGCGCCCGTCGTCCTCGACGACCCGATCACCTTCACCACCGGCCACATCGACGCCTTCAACCTCGCACTCAACGCCGACGACAGCGTCCAGCTCAACCTCAAAGAGGACGTGACCGGCTCGCACGTCCAGCGCACGCCGGAATCGGTCACCCTGGCCGTCAAGAGCCAGGCGGCCGTCGCGAACATCCCGGCCGGCGCCGTCCCGGCCGGTCTCCCGGAGGACTTCCACCTCCTCCCGCTCACGCAGGACTACGACCTCATCTGGCCTGGGTGGGACAGCCAGGGGATCGCGTCCGTCTACGGGGCGAACGCCAAGATCGACATCAACGTCACGAACGTCTCCGGACCGGGCGAGGTCTACCTCTGGTCGCAGGGTGGCTTCGGAACCCCGACGCAGATCATCCAGAACTCCTGGAAGCTCCCCGGCACCATCCACCAGAACTTCACGAGCCACGTGCACTCCAACTGGGGCTTCACGCAGCCGGGCTCCTACGGGCTGACCGTGCAGGCATCGGTGGCGAGCGCCGACGGGACCAAGACGTCCACGACGAACGTCGCCTCCTATTCCTTCGAGGTGTTCCCGGCTCCGACCGCACTGTCGATCTCGGGTGCCGAGACGCCCGTCGCCGACGGCGCCGAGCTCACGCTCAGCGCGGCGCAGACGCCGGCCTCCTCGACGTTCTCCGACTACGCGTGGTTCACACGCGCGTCGGACGGCGATGACTGGCAGGAGATCGCCGGAGAGGCTGGCGCATCGATCACGGTCGCCGCCGCGCAAGGCGCGCAGTACCGCGCGACCATCTCCGGTGGTCAGGACATCGCGAAGGGTTCGGGACAGCCCATCGTCGTCGAGTCCTCGCCGGTGACCGTCGCCATCGAGGCGCCCGTCGAGCAGACGGTCTCCCTCGCACCGCTCGCGGGCCACTACCACAGCGGCTCTCCCGTCGACCTCGTGGCCACGGCCACGCCAGCCGTCGAGGGCGCCACCTACGCGTGGTACCTCCAGCGCTCCGATCAGGACGAGCCCGTCCGGATCGCCGGCGTCTCGGGTGCGACCCACCGTCTCACGGCCGAGCAGGCCCTCCACGGCGCCACCGTCACCGCCGAGCTCCTCGGAGCAGACGGCGCGAGCATCGCCCGTACCGCAGCCGTCACGATCGAGGTCGACGACCACGGATCGGCTCCGCTGCAGAAGGTCAGCATCACCGGTCTCGCCGACGAGTACGAGGTCGGCGCGGACATCGCGCTGACCGCATCGGTCGCACCCGCGTCCGTCCTCGACCGCTTCGAGTGGTATGTCCAGGTGACCGGTTCCACGGAACCCGTGCTCGTCGAGGGAGAGAACGGCCCGACCGTCACGATGGAGGCGACCGACGAGCTCGCCGGCGCCGCGGTCATCGCGAAGCTCACCTACTCCGACGGCACCGCCTATGTGGAGTCCGCCCCGGCGATCGTGACGATCGCCGACCAGGGTGAGGAGATCCCCGAGACGGACCTGACCATCACGACGAGCCGCGACGCCGACGACTACTTCGTCGGTCAGACGGCGACGCTCACGGCCGTGCAGTCGGTTCCGACCGGCCTCGCGACCTACCAGTGGTACACGAAGCTCCCGGGAGCCGAGTCGTTCACGGCGGTCGAGGGACAGACGAGCGCATCCTACGCGTTCAAGCCCACGCTCGCGAACAGCGGCATCCAGGTCCGTGTCGAATTGGTCGACGGCGAGCGCGTCCACGCCGCCTCCGAGCCCGTCACGATCACGGCGGAGCAGCTCCCGGCGACGACGGTGCTGACCGTCGCGCAGGACAAGGCAACCTACGTCGCCGGCGACGTCGCTCACTTCGAGTCGACGCAGACGCCGCAGACGCCGCAGACCGAGGACGAGCACTACCACTGGTACATCAAGCGAGCCGGCGCCGCCGACTACGTGTGGGTGGACCAGTCGCGTGAGAAGGACCTCGACCTCCCGGTCACCGTGGAGGACGACGGCGCCCAGCTCGTCATCCGCCTCTTCGATCACGACCACGCCGTTCTCGCGGAGTCCGCTCCCGTGACGCTCGCCGTCGAGCCCGTGGCCACCGAGCCCGAGCCCGTCGACACGGTCCTGTCGATCGACGGTCTCGTGGCGGCCTACGACGTCGGTGACGTGGCTGCACTGTCCGCCGTTCAGACGCCGGAGACCGGCGAGGACCACTACCACTGGTTCATCAAGCGCTCGGCTGACGCGGACTACGCGATGATCTCCGGAGCGTTGTCGGCCGACCTGGCCTACACGATCGCCGAGGGCGACCAGGGTGCGTCGATCATGGCGAAGCTGTACAACCACGACCACGCGGTCATCGCGGAATCCGAGCCGGTCGTGCTCTCCGTGCGCTCGGGCGAGGCGAAGCCCGCCGATGCACCGGAGTCGCGGACGGGCGAGGAGCTCGACGGCGTCGAGGCCGGGGGCATCACGCTGTCGGACACGACCCCGGAACGTGGGCAGGTCATCACCGTCCAGCTCGGCGACGACACGGCGTACGCCGGTCAGTGGGCGGCCGCGTGGCTGTTCTCCGAGCCCACTCTGCTCGGCGGGGACTGGGTCCGCGCCGACGCGCAGGGCCGGATCGCGGTCACGATCCCCGCGGACGCGACGACCGGTGAGCACCGCCTCGCCGTCTTCGACGCCGACGGCGCCCTCATCGGGTGGGACGACCTCGTGATCGCCGCCGCGGCCGACGTGCCCGGCGACGGTGACGCGGGCGACGCGGATGGCGACGGCGTCGCCGACGACACCGGAGACGGTGACGCGGGCGACGGCCTCGCCGTCACGGGTGGAGAGGCGGTCGGGCTCTTGTCCGGTGCCTCGCTCCTGCTCCTCATGGGAGCAGCCGCTCTCGTCGTCATGAAGCGCCGTCGGAGCTCCGCAGCAGCGGAGTGACCCGAAGCGTGTGACACGCGGTGGCCGCCGGTTCGAACCGGCGGCCACCGCATCCTCATGCGGGCCGTCACCGGCCCGCATCTCGAATAGAAAGGTCCTCTGTGCCCACCCGCTCACGGAGCCGAGCCGTCCTCGCCGTCGCCCTCGGCGCCGCGCTCCTCTCCGGCTGCGCCACACCCACTCCCGCCTCCGAGCCGGAAGGCCTGCGCGTCGTCACCACGACCGGCATCCTCGCCGACCTCGCGCGGAACGTCGCCGGCGACCGGGCGGAGGTCCTCTCGCTCGTCCCCGAGGGTGGAGACCCGCACAGCTACGAGCCGAGCCTGCGGGACATCCGCGACATCGTCTACGCCGACGTCGCGTTCAGCAACTACCTCATGCTCGAGGAGCAGAACCTCATCAAGGCACTCGACACGAACCTGCCGGACGGCGTCCCGAACATCTCGCTCGCCGAGGACGCGGTGAAGTACGCGGCCGAGATCATCCCGCTCGTCGAGGACGTCTCGCTCGACACGATCTGGCTGGGACTCCGTGTTCGCGGCGACGGCGCGGCGCTCAGTGCGACGCGCACCTCGGACGTCCTCGTCTCGGCCACCGACATGGAGGGCCCAGGGGAGCTGCACGCGTACCTCACCGGGAGTTTCGGCGACGTCGACCGCTACATCGACTCGACGGACGGGTTCGACGAGGCGGACGGGTACCGCGACGACACCGTCGTCCTCCCGCCCGACGCACACACCCACCTCAGCTGGGCCTTCTCGGAGCCAGGCATCTACACGCTCGACCTCCGGGCGAAACTGCAGACCTCCTCCGACCAGCGCCCCGTCGAGGTCGCGAGCGGCGAGGTCACCTTCGCCGTCGGAGTCGACCCCTACTCGGTCCCCGGGAAGAGCGACGCCACGATCCTCGACGCCGGGCACTCCGACGTGACGCTCGACATGGACACGCAGTCCTTCACTGTGCTGCTCGACCACGAACACGGTTCGGGCCACGTGCACCAGGAGTTCTTCGACCTCGACGACGTCGTCGTCGAGGTGCCGAACAAGGCGCTCCACGAGATCCCCGGCGACCCGGCCTATCGGTTCCTCGGCCGCGCGGGCAACCCGGTGTACCAGCTCCCGCAAGCCGTTCTCGGCAAGCACGTGCACGGGGAGATCGATCCGCACCTGTGGCAGAACGTCCGCAACGCGATGTCCTACGTCGAGATCATGCGAGACACCCTCATCGACGTCGACCCGGAGGGTGCCGCGACCTACACGGCCAATGCCGCGGTTTACCTCGAGGAACTCGCGGACCTGGACGCCGAGGTAGCAGCGACGATCGCCGAGGTGCCGAAGGCCAATCGCACCCTCGTGACGACGCACGACGCCTACGGCTATCTCGCGCAGGCATACGACCTCACCATCTCCGGCTTCGTGACGCCGAACCCGGCGATCGAGCCGAGCCTCGCCGAACGGAAGCGGCTCACCGAGACGCTCCGCAACCTCGAGGTCCCAGCCGTCTTCCTCGAGCCGAACCTCTCCTCCCGCTCCTCGACGCTCGTCGAGGTCGCGGCCGACCAGGGCATCGCCGTCTGCGACATCTACGGCGACGCCTTCTCGGAGGACGTACCCACCTACATCGACATGATGCGCTTCAACGCGCAATCGATCCGCGACTGCCTCGGCGGCGCGAAGGAGAACTGATGAAGACCCCCACCCTCCTCACGAGATCCCTCCTCGTCGCGACGACGGCAGCCCTCCTGCTGTCGGCGACGTCCGCCCAGGCGGCGACCGACGACGACCTGGATCAGACGATCGACCCCGACCAGGCCCAGGGCACCGGCCAGGTGGTGCGCGACCGCGGTCACGTCGACTTCGGGCCGACGCTCGCGACCGGCGCGTGGGCGGTGCAGCTCCACGATGACACCGAGACCCCGAAGTACTGGCGCGACGTCGACGACGTCGTCCTGCGGGTGAACGATGCGTCGATGCTCGAGGTCCCCGACGACGAGGCCTACGACTTCCTCGGACAGGAGGCGGGATCGGAGGTCTACGTGATTCCGCAGACCCAGAAGACCGATGTGATCTGGGTCGGCTGGAACACGCAGGAGCCCGGCGTGCTCGAGATCATGAACCTCGGGACGACGCTCAGCGTCCTCGGTGTGGACGGCCCCGGCGACGTGTCCGTGTACCTCCAGAGCGGCAACTTCGGCGATCCCGAGCCCCTCTGGTCCACGAGCCAGCCGTTCCCGCAGCAGTCGTGGATCGAGGTGAACACCCACACGCACGCGAACTGGGTCTTCAGCGATCCCGGCGTGTACCTCGTGGACATCCGCTTCGACGCGGACCTGATCGACGGCACGACGGAGAGCGCCGAAGCGACCCTGCGTTTCGCCGTCGGTGACGAGACGAACGCAGACGACGCCTTCGACGCGGTCTCCACCGTCGACGAGGCGGCCGCCGGTGACGAGGCTGTTCCTGCGCCCGCCGAGGAAGAGTCGGATGCGAGCGGCGCGGACACCGCGTCCGGCATCCCGACCGCGGTCGTCGTGTCCGCCGTCGTCGGTGCCGTCACCCTCGCCCTCGTCATCGCGGTCATCGTGATGCTCACGGCGACGCGCCGCGCGAAACAGCGTGTGCTCGCGGCCCGCGCCTCGAGGGAGGCCGGCGAATGAGCGAGTCGAGCACCCCGGCGCTCACCGTCAGCGACCTCACGGTGCACCTCGGGGGACGCCGGGTCCTCCACGACATCGACCTGTCGATCGAGACGGGCGAATTCGTCGGCCTCATCGGACCGAACGGTGCCGGCAAGACCACGCTCCTGCGCGCCATCCTCGGACTCACGAGGCTGCAATCGGGCCGGGTCGCCGTCGACGGCACGGACGCGTCGCAGAACCGTTCCCTCATCGGCTACGTCCCGCAACGCCACGAGTTCGCCTGGGACTTCCCGATCTCGGTCGAGGACGTCGTGATGACCGGGCGGGTGCGTCGGATCGGTTGGCTCCGTCGGCCGGGACTCGTCGACTTCGATGCCGTCGCGGAAGCCCTCGAACGCGTGCACATGGATCACCTCCGCACGCGCCCCGTCGGAGAGCTCTCCGGGGGCCAGCGGCAGCGCGTGCTCGTCGCCCGCGCCCTCGCCCTCCGTCCGCGCCTCCTCCTCCTCGATGAACCGTTCACCGGACTGGACATGCCGACTCAGGAACTGCTCATCGACCTCTTCCGCGAATTGAGCGCCGAGGACAAGGCGGTGCTCATGACGACTCACGACCTCGTGGGCGCGCTCCACGAATGCTCCCGACTGTGCCTCATCAACCGCGCGATCGTCGCGGACGGTCCACCGGCCGCTCTCGACGACCCGGCCGTGTGGATGCGCACGTTCGACGTCAAGGCCACCAATCCGCTGCTCAAGACCCTGGGGGTCGTCGCCTGATGCTTTCTCCTCTCGATTTCCTGAAGGACCTCCTGAACCCGGACCTCGGGTTCCTCCCCAAGGCGCTCGTCATCGCCGTGATGTCGAGCATCGTGTGCGGTGTCATCGGCTGCTACGTCGTGCTCCGCGGGATGGCCTTCATCGGCGACGCCGTCGCCCACGCGGTCTTCCCCGGCCTCGCCGTGGCGTTCGTGATCCAGGGCAACCTCGTGCTCGGCGGTGCGGTCGCCGGTGTATTGACCGCGATCCTCGTGGCCGTGTTCTCGCAGAATCGGCGCATCAAGGAGGACAGCATCATCGGTGTGTTCTTCGTCGCCGCGTTCGCGCTCGGCATCGTGGTCATCAGTCGTGCTCCCGGCTACGCGGGATCGTTGCAGCAGTTCCTCTTCGGATCCATCACAGGCATCCCGGACGAGGACATCTACACCGTGGCCATCACGGGCATGATCCTCATGCTCGTCGTCTTCCTCTTCCACAAGGAGTTCGTCGCCGTCACCCTCGACCGGGAGACGGCCCGGTCCACAGGGGTCCCCGTCTTCGCGCTGGACCTCGTGCTGTACGTCATGGTCGCGGTGGCGATCGTGATCTCGATCCAGACCATCGGGAACATCCTCGTGCTCGCGCTGCTCATCACCCCGGCGGCCGCCGCGCGCCTCCTGACGGATCGGCTGGGCGTGATGATGCTGCTCGCCCCGGTCATCGGCGGCTCCTCGGCCCTCCTCGGGCTCTACCTGTCCTGGAGCCTCGACCTGCCGGTCGGCGGCGTCATCGTCCTCGTCGCGACGGCCGTGTTCCTCATCGCCTGGTTCTTCGCGCCCCGACACGGTCTCCTCATGGCCTACCTCCGGAGGAGAGCCGTCCCGATCGAGGGCGAGAGTGACGACGAGCGCGACCCGCTCACCGACGCAAGCGCCCGCGACCTCATCGGGACCCGCTCGTGAGCCGGGTCGGGGCGCGATCGCTCCGCCGCTCGACGACCGGCGTGAGTCTCGTCGCAGCCGTGCTCGCGAGTCTCCTGATCCCGTCCGGTGCGTCGGCCGCCGCCGCGCCGTCCGCGATCTCCGCTGAGGGTGCGTCTATTCCGTCCATCCGCCAGGACGACACCGGGCTCGTCGTCGACATCGTCTCCGCATCCGGGGAACGTCACGACCCGTCGACGACGATCATCGATGTCCCCGCCTCGGGCGCCGTCGGCGCCGCGCTCGACACCGACAGCGTCTCGAGCGGACCGGTCCGTCTCGACTGGGTGAGCGTCGACCTGCCCGACGCGGGCACCCAGACCGACCCGTCGGTCTCCGTGCGGTCGGAACTCGGCACCGAGGTGCTCCTCGGCTCGGCCGAGGCGGGCCCGACGAGCGTCGACCTCTCTCCTCTGACCTCGAGCGCGGTCGAGTGGACCTTCGTCGGCGCAGGGGACTACCGCATCGAGATGCGGGTCACCGCGCTCGATGCCACGGGAGCGGAGAGCGGCCCGTCCACGTCCGCTGTCCTCTCCTTCCGCGTCGCCGGGACGACCGACCCGGAGACGCCGACGGATCCGGAGAACCCGAGCGACCCGGGGGCTCCAACCGATCCGGAGGCCCCGACCGACCCGGGAACCCCGACCGACCCGGGAACCCCCGGGAATCCGCCCCCTCCCGTCGACCCGACGATCCCCCCCGGGCAGTCGAGCCAGCCCGCCCCTGCGAGCAGCCAGAAGCGCGTCATCGGCGCCGTCCACACGGACATGGTGTCGGCCTTCCTCGACGGGGATGCGCTCACGCTCGACAGCAAGGCGGACATCGACATAGACGGGGACGGGGTCGACCTCGGCACCCGGCTGACGGCCACCCAGACGCTCTTCCACCTCGCCGGGGCGAGCAAGATGTCGATTCCGTCGAGTCCGGTCTTCTCCTTCCTCGGCACGCCCGGGGCGGACGTCTGGCTCGCGCCGCAGACCCAGGACCACGCCCTCATCTGGCCCGGTTTCAGCACCGAGCATCCGAGCCTGTCCGGGAAGGTCAGGGACGCGAAGCTCGCCATCAGCCTCCAGAGCGTGGACGGCCCGGGTGACGTCGAAGTCTTCCTGCAGGGCGGGACGAACAGCGTGACGCGCACGTTCAGCTCCACGACGGCGCTCGCGCCCTGGACGACCGGGGTGCCGCAGCACACGCACATGAACTGGGCGTTCAGCGCCCCCGGCACCTACGTGATGACGTTCCAGGCACGCGGTGTCGTGGACGGACGCACGCAGACGGCTACGAACACCTACACGATGGTGGTCGGCGACCTCGCCGCGCATCGCGCGTCGACGGCCACGACCCTGCGAGCGGAACGACCATCCGCCCTGAGCGGGGCTCCGCTGCGTTTCACCGCGACCGTCTCCCCGGCCGCTGCTGGAGCCGTGCAGTTCCGCGACCGCACCTCCGGCGTGATCCTCGGCCACACCCCCGTCACGGCGGGTTCGGCGAGCTTCGTCACGTCGGCGCTCGCCGCCGGACCGCACGACATCGTCGCCGAGTTCGTGCCGCGGTGGAGCAACGAGGCGTCTCCGTCCACCTCGAGAGCCGTGACGGTCACCGTCGAGGGCGATGTGCGCGAGAAGCCGACCGCCGACGACACCACCGCTCCGACGAGCGCGGGCCTCGCGGCACTTCCCGGTGGCACCGACGTCATCGTGACCAACCCCTCCAAGAGGGTGGGTGCGTCGGGAACCCTCGGAGTGCGGGTCGTCGACACGGACCAGGCCGGTGAATGGGTGTCCGTCTGGTCGATCGGCCCGAAGACGGTGTGGCTCGGATGGATCCAGGCCGACCTGAACGGTGCCCTCACCGTGGACCTGCGCGCCCGGCTCGCCGTCGGGGCGCAGCGGGTCGCGGTGGAGGACACGGACGGGACGCTCGTCGGGTGGGATGCGTTCTCCGTCGTCGGCACACCGAGCGGTGGCGGAGGAGGCGGCAACGCCCCGGGCGGGGGTGGTGCTCCCACTGACGAAGGCGCGACGCCGGCACCGGCCGCGCCCGCTCAGAGCTGCGCGCCGGGGATCGTGCTCGAGAACGGGCACATCGATGCGTTCTTCGTCTCGGCGGCGAACGGAAAAGCCGTCCTCCAGCTGATGGAGGACGTGACCGGTCACCGCGTGGTGCGTGAGGCGGAGTCCGTGCTCCTGCGCGTCCGTGAGCCCGCCTACCGCTCGTCGATCCCGTCCGGCGCCCCCGGCACCTCGTCCGGATACGTCCTCCCCCTCACGCAGAATCCCGGACTCATCTGGCCGGGATGGGACACGAACAGGACTGCGGCGAGCGGATACAGCGACGTGACGATCAACGTCACCGCCGTGAACGGCCCCGGCCGGGTCCACCTGTCGACCGCCGGCCCGTTCGGGGACGTGCGCTCCCTCCTCACGAACGGCGGGTACACGCTGCCCGGGAGCATCCGCGAGCCCGTACCCGTGCACACGCACGCCCAGTGGGTGTTCTCGGAGAAGGGGATCTACACGCTCACGGTCAACGCGGTCGCGACGGATCCCCGCACCGGGTCGTCGCTGCGCACGGCCCCCCACCGCTACGTCTTCCAGGTGGGGGATGCGCCTCTCGGCGACACCTTCTGCGGATTGAGGAGCTCGAGCGTGTCCGACGCGGCGGCCGTCAACGCGGCCGTCGACGAGGCCGCCGCCGCCGCGATCGCCGCTGACCAGGCGGCCGCCGAGGAGGCGGAGGAGAAGGCCGCGGCCGACGAGACGGACCGTGCAGCACGATCGGAGCGCGCGGGCGATACTGCGGACGCTCCCACCGATGCGACTCTGCTCGGCTCGACGACACCGTGGGCGCTCATCGTGATCCTGGCCGGTGGGGCGCTCGTCATCCTGGCGATCGCCGGGGGGACGATGGTCTACGTCCGCCGCTTGCGACGGAGCGAGGCGGCGTTCGTTCCCGGCAGCGGGAGGTGACGACGCCGGGGGACGACCGCGGCGACGTCGACGATTTCGATCGCGTCCTCGCGGGATCGACCAGGCGAAAGGGTGTCGAGGGCGGAGACGACGGTGCGGAGGACGGATACTCCGCACCGTCCGTGGGGCGACCGGCGACGATCGCGATGATCTCGATCGGGCTTCTCGGCGTCGTCGTCATCGCCGTGGGACTCCTCATCGGTCCCTCCGGCCGTCCTCCCGTGTCCGCGTCGGCTCCCGCACCCGCGCCCACCACGGCAGCGGAGACCGATGTGTCGACCGAGGAGTCGGACCCCGAACCGGAACCGGCCGACGAGGACCGCGGCACCGACATCACCACCCTCGTGTCGGCGACGTGGGTGGAGGAGCTCGCCGCCTCCACCGGCATCCCGCACCGGGCTTTGCTCGCCTACACGGGGGCGTCCGTCGCCGTCGATCAGTACTACCCCGGGTGCGGTCTCGGATGGAACACCCTCGCCGGGATCGGTCACGTCGAATCGGACCACGGTCGCATCCACGGTTCGGCTCTCGACGCGTCGGGCGTCGCGCGCCCCGCGATCGTCGGGATCCCCCTGACGGGCGAGACCACCGCGAGCATCCCGGACACCGACGGCGGTGCGCTCGACGGCGACGCCGTGTGGGATCGTGCCGTCGGCCCCATGCAGTTCATCCCCGGGACGTGGCGCGAGTGGGCGACCGACGGCGACGGAGACGGTGTCGCGGACCCGCAGAACGTCGACGACGCCTCCCTCGCCGCCGCCCGGTACCTCTGCGCCATCGGCGGCGACCTGACCGATCCGGAACGGTGGATCGCCGCCGTCGCCGGCTACAACGACACCGTCGAGTACAACAATCGCGTCGCCGACGCGGCGTCCTTCTACGCGTCCCATTCCTGACTTTCTCTGTCACACACACGACATCGCCGCCTCGCGGCTCGAAAGGTACCCCGCATGAACACTCGTCCATCCGCCCGTCTCGCGTTCGCAGGGGCGGCCACGTTGGCCGTCTCCCTCGTCACCCCGTCCGCCGCGATGGCGATCGAGGGGCCACCGCCGCCCACCGTCGATACCACCGTGCTGAGCAAGCTCCACACCGACGCCGTGTCGACGTTCTGGACCGACGGTCGGTTCGAGCTCGCGACCGCCGCGGACCTGCCGGAAGGGACGGGGGTCCGGCTCGATCCGGCGTCGGTCGCGTTCGATATCGACGACGCCGCCAAGACGGTCGTTCCTGAGGGCTACGGCTTCATCGGGACCGCCGGGGAGGAGATGTGGCTCGCCCCCGAGACGGCCACCTCCGAGGGCGACGGCTACGCGACGCT
The DNA here is from genome assembly GCF_003990045.1 of Labedella endophytica. Lineage (GTDB taxonomy): Bacteria > Actinomycetota > Actinomycetes > Actinomycetales > Microbacteriaceae > Labedella > Labedella endophytica. The sequence goes on from NZ_RZGZ01000001.1 coordinate 678,393, forward strand.
CTGGCCGGGCTTCTCGACCGAATCCGTGCCTGCCGGTGTGCTCGTCGACGACGAAACGACCTTCACGCTCGAGGGCGTGGAGGGTCCGGGCGACCTCGAGGTCTACACGGGGGGCGGTGTCGGCGGAGTCGAGCGCCTGTGGTCGAGCGACGAGGGGCTCTCGTCCTTCACGATCGCCCGCTCGCACATGCACGCGAACTGGGCCTTCACGGCGCCCGGCACCTACACCCTCGACGTCCGCGCCGACGCCCGGACGGCGGGCGGCGCGGTGTCGGCGACGACCGCCTACACCTTCGTCGTCGGCGGGGTCGCACCCGCGACGTCCACGGGGACGACCCTCTCGGCGACACCGGGTCGCGTCGCCCTCGGCAGCACGGTCTCGCTCTCATCGAGGGTCACTCCGGCCGCGGCCACCGGGTGGGTCGAGTTCTTCGACGGCACGCGCAGCCTCGGTCACGACGTGGTCCAGGACGGCCGAGCCGCTCTCGACGTGGCCGACCTGCCCTTCGGGACGCGCCAGCTGAAGGCCGTCTTCACGCCCGAGAGGTCCGCCGACTTCTCGACCTCCTCCTCGAACCCCGCTCCGGTCACGGTCGTCGAGGACCTCGACGGTGTCGACTTCGGCATCGAGGGGCTCGCGACGTCCTACGTCGCGGGCGAGATGATCGACCTGCGCGCCGTCGGTGTGACGCCGAAGGACGGCGAGCGCTTGTGGTGGCTCATCCGCGAGGGTGAAGGGGAGGGCGACTACGCGATGTCCGACGCGGACGGAACGCTGTTCGGAGACCGACTCACCCGAGACGCGACGACTGCGCTCGACGGCGCCCAGATCGCCGTGGGCCTGATCGACGAGGACTACCGCACGATCCAGGAATCCGGATGGACCACCATCCGCGTCACCGGGGAGAACGTCGGATCGGGCGAGAGCATGACGATCTCGGGGCTCGAGTCGAGCTACTACATCGGCGATCCCATCGAGCTCGATGTCTCCCACCGTGCGCTGCGTGACGGTGAATCCCTGCGTTGGGTGAGCCGCGGGCTCCCGTACAGCACCACGTGGGCCGAGCTGTGGGAGGACCAGATTCCGCGGGGTGACGGCCCATACGCGATGGACACCGGTGCCCTGCTCTATGCCGAGGCCGCGCTGCAGATCGTCGACGCCGACGGCGGAGTCGTCGGACAGACCGCGGCGATCCGGCCGGAGCTGCTCGAGCGCGAGCTGCAGGTGTCCGGGGTACGGTCCGTCTACCGCGCCGGTGACACCCTCGGGGCGACCTCCGACCTGTTCCCGGCACGGGAGGGAGTCGCCTACCAGTGGCTCATCCAGCGCGGATGGGAGCAGGAGGCCATCGAGGGCGCGACCGATCCCTCCGTCGAGCTCGGTGTGACGGCGGACCTCGACGGAGCCGAGCTCGTCCTGCGGGCGACCGACGCCCGGACCGGTTTCCTCATCGCTCAGACCGCGACCGTCGTGCGGGTCACGGACGCGGCACCGGGCGAGCAGATCGTCCTCCTCGAATCCCTCGCCGGCCACTACCACCAGGGCAACACCGTCAAGCTGCGGGCGAGCGCCGACCCCATCGCCTCCGACACCGACACGTACCGGTGGCTCTGGCAGCGACCGGACCAGGACGGGTTCACGGAGATCGCGGGAGTCACGACGGCGGCGCACGACGTGCGCGCCCAGCAGGCGCTCGACGGGACCCAGGTCATGGTCGAGTTCGTGTCCTCCGCCGGTGTCGTCCTCGCCACGAGCGAGACCGTGACGATCCACGTGGACGACCACGGCGCCGCCCCACAGGAGAAGCTGTCAATCGCGGGACTCGCGGACACGTACGCCGCCGGTGATGAGATCGCACTCGATGCGACGGTCACTCCGGACTCGGTCCTCCAGCGGTGGGAATGGCTCCTCCAGTCACCCGGCGAGGACGCCCCCACGGCGATCGCGGGACAGAACACTCCTGAACTGCGGATGACCGCGACCGAGGACCTCGACGGCGCCTCCATCGCGGCCCGGCTGGTCTTCGACGACGGTGAGACGTACATCGAGTCGACGCCCGTGACCCTGGCGGTGACGCCGGCCGCCGAGCAGCCGGCGGAGCCAGCCCCGCCGATCCCCGGTGAGCCGGACCCGTCGCTCCCCGGTGACGCGGACCCGTCGCCGGCGCCCCCGGCGGAGGGCGACAACGGACCCGGCGACGCCCCGGGAACGGACGATGCGGCCGCACCGGAGGCCGACGGCACCGACCGCACGGACGGCCTGGCGGTCACAGGGTCCGACGTGCTCGGGCTCCTGGCCCTCGTCCTCGCCGCGCTCCTCGCCGGTGCCGCCGCCATCGTGGCCGACCGCCGCCACCGCGCGAAGCGGTCCTGACCGCACAGTGCACCTCATCCCGATCGGCCGGTCGGCCGATCGGGACGAGGCGCGCTGTCGGGGCGTGCACCACATCCCGCCCGAAGATCGCGGTCACGTCGGCCGAGAAGTCGACGTCGGGCTCGAAACGGTCGCGTCGAGATCGAGCGGCCGGATCGCGTCCGTCTAAACGTCGTGTGGCGAGGAGCCGGAGTTTCCGGAGCCGCCCTCGAATCGGGACAGCACTTCGCGAGCGACGACCTCCGCCGCGAGCTCCGGCAGCCAGTGGCCCTCGTCGAGCTCGACGAACCGATAGTCGCCGCGAGCGTGTCGCCGCGTCAGTTCGGCGGCACGGCGGCCGAGGGCCGGATCCCGATTGCCCCAGACGTACGTCACATCCGCCGTGGCCCGCCGCTGCGACGTTCTGCCGGACCGTCGGTCCGGCAGCATCATCCCGCGGTACCAGTTCAGTGCACCCCGGAGAGCACCGGGGGAGGAGAGGAAGCGCTGGTACTCGCGCGCGATGCCGTCGGGGAGCCCCATGGCGACGAGCAACCGGGCCAACCGTGGTCGGAGGAGTGCCTCGGGCAGGACCGGGAGCTGGAACGCGCCCATATAGAGGGACCGTGCCAGCTGCGCGGACGAGAGGAGCGATCGCGCGAGCGCTCGCGGATGGGGCGTCGACAGGATCGTCACGCCCGTGAGGCGGTGCGGCGCGACGGCTGCAAGTCGCCAGGCGACGAAACCGCCCCAGTCGTGTCCGACGACGTGGACGCGATCGGTCCCGAGGTCGTCGATCAGCGCGAGCGCATCTCCAGTGATGTCGGCGGCCCGGTAGGACGATCGGTGACGCGGACGGGCCCCCGCCGAGTATCCGCGCTGGTCGTACGCGACGACGCGCCCTCCGCCGGCCTCGAGCAGCGGAGTGACGGCGTCCCACGTGCGTCGCGATCCCGGGAAGCCGTGCAGGAGGACGATGACGGGGCCGTCGAGGGGGCCGGAGTCCGACACGTCGAAGGTAAAGCCGTCGTGGCGGAAGCGGGTGAGTCGGGTCGGCGTCATGACTCGATCCTCTCCGGTCGCCGCATGTCGAGTAAGCGCTGGACAGGTCGGTCGTCACGGCGCTCGATGCCCAGATGCCTCCGACGGACGCGAGCGCGTCGGCCGTCGGAGGCATCTCGGCAGCCGGGGTCCTACTCCTTCTTCAGCTTGTCCTGGGCCGCGCCCGCGAGCTTCTCGACGGTGTTGGGGAGTTCCGTCGTGCCGTAGAAGCGGGAGTCCGGGTGCGTGGGAGGCGGCATGGGGACGCCGGCCTCGGGCTCGGCCAGGTAGGAGAATTTGCCCTTGCCGTCCGGTGTCGGGCCGCTCGCCCAGGAGCCCTCGGCCGCCGCTGCGCCATCCGAGAAATTGATGTACTGGTACGACACGTCGCGCTCCTCGTGCTTCAGGGGGAAGTTGCTCGGAACGGGGAAGTCCTCGATGCCTTCGGCCCGCAGTTCCGCCGCGGCCGCCATCCACTGGTTCTGGTGCATCGTGTCCCGCGCCAGAAGGAACGAGAGCAGATCCCGCACGCCGTGGTCGTCGGTCATGTGGTAGAGCCGGGCGACCTGGACCCGCCCCTGCATCTCGGCGTTGGCGTTCGCGGTGAAGTCGGCGAGGAGGTTTCCGCTCGCCGTGATGTAGCTGCCCTGCCACGGGTTGCCCATGCTGTCGACGGGACGCGCTCCTGCACCCGCGACGATTCCCTGCTGGATGTCGGTGCCGCCGATGACGGCGGCGACCGTCGGATCCGCCTGGACGGCATCGTCGGTGATCCCAAGGGGCGACTTCTCGAGGAGCTGGGCGATCATGACCGCGAGCATCTCGACGTGCCCCATCTCCTCCGCGCCGATGCCGAAGACCAGGTCGCGGTACTTGCCGGGGATGTGCATGTTCCAGGCTTGGAACTGGTACTGCATGGCGACGGTGATCTCGCCGTACTGACCGCCGAGGACCTCCTGGAGCTTGCGGGCGTACACAGCGTCCGGTCGTTCGGGCGTTGCGGCGTGTTGCAACTCTTGTCGGTGGAAGAACATCGTTCACTCCTTCACCATCGTGCTGCCGTTCGACGGCGGTCGTCGATCCTGCGCGACGGTCCGACCAGTCAATTCCTCACCTGCGATCTCTCGCGCGTGCTGGACATCGTGCGCGAGCGGCGCTCATAATGCGACGCCGGCGCCGTGCCCGCCGCGGATGAGAGGCGGCGGGCACGACATCACGTCAGCCCTGGCGCGCTTTGAAGCGCGGGTTGAGCTTATTGATGACGAACACGCGTCCGCGGCGGCGGACCACCTGGGCACCGGGCATCTTCTTGAGCGACTGGATCGAATTGCGGACCTTCATGGCCGTTCCTCCTTTATTGATAACCGTTCTCGTTTAGAGTAGACCCCATGGAACATCTCGAGAACGACGTCGACCGGATCCGATCGCGATCGGGCGTGGCTGTCACGCTCGTCAGTTCGTCGGACATGGTGCGGGCGAGTGAGGTCGCCGCTGCGTTCGCCGGGGTGCGACCGTCGGCTCCCGGCCGGCGCGTCGAGACCGACGACGAGGACAGCGGTGACTTCGCGCTGCAGCTCGCCGAATCGGTGTGCGAGAGCGCCGATGCCGGGTTGCGGGGCGAGACCGTCGTCGTGCTCGAGCCGCGGGCGGATGTCATGGAGATCGCGCTCGTGTGCGAGTTCGTGATGACCCGTCGGCACCCCGACGAGGTTCCCGTCGTGACGCGCGAGGTGATCGCCGTCTCGAGCATCCGCGAGATCCTCGACCGATTCCTCGACGGGGCCGCCGGACAGCAGATGGACGACGCGGTCGACGAGTCGGCCGAACGCCTCGCCGCCCGCCTCGAGTTCGCCTCGACGATCGTGCTGACCGATCTGGAGGACGCCCCGGGCGACGCTCGTGCCTCCCTCGCCCTCGCCCTGGCGCAGCGCCTCAACCCGGGGGCGCTCGTGATCGGGCCGGGAGGCGTCGCGTCACTGCGGCGGGCGCCCCTCCGCCGCACGGAGACCCGCGCTCACCGGATCGGGGCGAACATGGGCTGGCAGCTCGCGCTCGCCGCGGACGACGAGCCCTCGTCGGGCCTGATCGGCGCGACGGTCTTCCGCGACCCGCGGCCGTTCCATCCCGGCCGACTCGCGAAGGTCGTGGCCACCGAGCTCACGCCCGATCGGGTGGGACGCATACTCCGCTCGAAGGGACTCGTGCGCCTCGCGACACGAGCCGACCAGGTCGGTTCCTGGTCGAGCGCCGGAGACCTCCTGAGCCTCGACCCCACGGGCATGTCGAGCTGGGACGCGGATTCTCCTCCGGGCCAGGAGATCGTGTTCTTCGGGCACCACCTCGAGAGCGATCGCCTCGTCGACGTGCTCGGTCGGTGTCTCCTCGCCCCGGACGAGTTGCTCGCCGGCCCGATGGAATGGCAGACATACGCCGATCCCTTCCCGCGCTGGGAGGCCGGCCACCGGCACTAGATCGACGCCGCCCATACCCCACGTCGGGGGAGGACGCGAGCCCGAGACGACGCAGACGCGTCCGCGTACCGTTCACGGACCAACACCCGCCAACGAAGGAGTGACCATGGGGCTCGACGACAAGATCAAGAACGCGGCGCAGGACGTGTCCGGCAAGGCGAAGGAGACCGCCGGCAAGCACGGCGACGACGAGAAGCTGCAGCGCGAGGGTGAAGGCGACCAGAAGAAGGCCAGCCTCAAGAACGCGGGCGAGAACGTCAAGGACGCCTTCAAGTAACCACGCGGCGACGTCGCCACGTGACGAGACGGCCCGGTCGGATATCGGCCGGGCCTACCATTCGTCCATCGCGATCGGTCGCGTCATACATCGGGTTCTGTGATTTCGCACCGTCGGACTTCGCCGGGGGTCGGAGCCTACGGATGGGAAGGAGCCGAAAATGGCCCAGAGCAACGCGCACAAGAGACAGATCCTGGATCTCGACGCCGCAATCAGTTCAGACGAGTACTCATCCTTCTCCGCGATAACCCGAACGGCTGACGGGAGTGTCTTACGTGGCTGGTATGCGCGTCTGTTGACGGCGCTCGCACTGGCGACCGGCGGGGAACCTGTCGTGTTCGCACGCGGCCGGAATGAGGAAGAGCACGGAACGGCCAACATCGTCGTGTTCACGGAAAGCGTGCTCGCTGTGGCCGACGTGGACGATACGACGTCGGATGACGGGGCACCTACCGTGCGCTTCATCCCGCGCAGTGCCATACGGTCGCTCAGGTTCACGGCCAGCGACAGGTCCGACGACGAACGAGCAGAGCGCTACACCTGGCCGGGCACGCTCTCCATCGAGCTGGCTTACGACGGTCTCGACGAGCTGATCGCACTGAGTGGCTCGGCGACGGAGCAGTTCGCCGTCAATCAGCCTGCCTCGATATGGCGTCTGCTCGAGGGCCTTCAGGCGGATCTGCTCACAGGTTCGTCGAAAGAGGGACGGATGGGCTGACCCAGCGGTCGTCGTCCTCGTGTGCCCACCATCGGGGGAGTGCTCGCGCGCCACGAGCGCCGGATGAGTCCGGTCGATCAGCCGCCGAACTCGCCGGAGAGGATGATGGGCGTCTGGTTCCTGTTGCATTCGGCGCTGACCGTGTCGGCCGCGGTGTGCGCCTCGTCAGTGAGAGCCATGCCGACGGTGCGGTCGGGAGCGCTCGCTTCGGCCGCCACCGTCGCGATCGCCTCCGCGATCGATGGCGAGGCGGTCTCGGCGAGGGCGGTCAGATCGGCGACGGCGCCGTCGACGCGGCTCGTCCACTCGTCCTCCTCGAACGCGTCGTAGAGGGTGTAGCCCTGGTCGGCGTTCATGAGGGCGCTCTCCGCGTCGGCGAATGCTGCGCAGTCCTCCGTGAGGGCGTCGTCGTACACGAACGGAGCGCTCGAGAACGTCGGCGTCGCGACCCAGTCGATGTCGTCAGGCAGGTAGACGAACAATCCCGAACCGGAGCCGGAGGGGAGGGGCCAGGTCATCTCGTTCGTGCTTCCGCAGTCGCCGACGAGCATGCCGCCGGTCATGTCGTTCGTGAGCTCGACGGAGAAGCGGATGTCGCCCGCGCATTCGAACGCGATCGTCACCGACTGCGTGCCGGCGGGGGCAGCCAGAGGGGCGCCGTCGATCGGTCCGGTCCCCGTGATCGGCTCCCCGACGACGACGGTGGGGGTCGCCGACGGCTCGGGCGTCGCGGTCGCGCTCCCGGGGGTGGCGGACGAGGTGCCGGCCACGCACCCGGTGAGGGAGGCCGCGACGATGGCGAACGCGAGCGGGACGAGCCCTGCCCGTCGTCCGATGTTCCGCTGAGTGCCCACGGCCATGCTGTTCTCCCTCGACGTCCTGTCGAGATGTCTACCAGCCGGAGGGCGTCTTGCGCAGCGTCGTCGGTCACATCGTGATGAGGGATCCGGAGGCGGAGGCGAGAAAATGCGCGCGATCGACAGAGTGCGCTCATGCATTGCGCGTGGACGGTGCGCACGGCATTCTTCGCAATCGCGTGCCGGACCCACTTCCCTAGCGTTGCTCTTCAACAGCGGGACGACGAAGGGTATGACATGACGACAATCGCCGACGAGCGACCGACAGTGGACACCGTCCGGTCGACGGACGGGTTCTGGGACACCGCGCGGCGGCACCTCATCCGTTACGGACCGGCGGGCTTCATCCCCTCGATCATCGAGCGTGCGGAGGGCTGCCACGTCTACGACGAGAATGGTCGCGCCATCCTCGACTTCACCTCGGGCCAGATGAGCTCGCTTCTCGGCCACGCCCACCCGGCGGTCGTCGAGACGGTGTCGCGGTCGATCGCGACGCTCGATCATCTCTTCAGCGGAATGCTCAGCCGACCCGTCGTGGATCTGGCCGAGGCGCTCTCCGACACGCTCCCGGCCCAGCTCAGTAAGACGATGATCCTCAGCACGGGCGGCGAGTCGAACGAGGCGGCCATCAAGATGGCGAAGCTCTACACGGGGAAGCACGAGATCGTCTCGTTCGACCAGTCGTACCACGGCTCGACTCACGCGGCCGGTGCGGCGACGTACAGCCTGTCGCGGGCGGGTTATGGTCCCCTCGCGCCCGGAAACCTCATCATCACGACGCCCAACTCCTACCGCTCCGTGTTCCGCACCGCTGACGGATCCCACGACTGGCAGGCGGAACTCGACTTCGGATTCGCCATGGTGGACCGTCAGTCCGTCGGCAGCCTCGCCGCGTTCATCGCGGAACCGATCCTCGGCACGGGAGGACTCATCCCTCCGCCCGACGGCTACTTCGCCGCTCTTCGGAAGAAGTGCGACGAGCGCGGCATGCTGCTCATCATCGACGAGGCGCAAACCGGCCTCTGCCGGACCGGCGACTGGTACGCCTTCCAGCACCAGGGCGTCGTTCCGGACATCCTCACGCTCTCGAAGACCCTCGGCGCCGGTCTGCCGGTGTCCGCGGTCGTCACATCGGATGAGATCGAGGCCGTGTGCAGCGAGCGCCGGTTCATGTTCACGACCACCCACGTCTCGGACCCGCTCGCCGCGGCCGTGGGCCTGACGGTCGTCCGCACCCTCGTGGAGGGCGAGTACGACGCCGTCGCTCGCCGGATGGGGGACCGACTGCGTCGCGGGCTCGTCGAACTCCAGGAGCGGCACGACCGTATCGGGGACGTGCGCGGACGGGGGCTGTTCCAGGGCGTCGAACTCGTGATGGACCGTGGGACGAAGGAACCGGCTGACGATTTCGGCACCGCCGTGACGGCCGCGTGCTTCGAGCGCGGGCTCCACCTCAACATCGCGCAGATGCCGGGCGTCAACAGCATCCTGCGGATCGCGCCTCCGTTGACGATCTCCGAGGAGTCTCTCGACACGGGCCTCGCCATCCTCGACGAGGCTCTCACCGTCGCGCGGAAGCACGCCTGAACATGCGCACACCGATGGGTGCGGCGACGTCAGATCGCGCGTGCTCGGGTCCGGGAGGGGGAGTCGGCCTTGATGAGCACCATGGGGAATCGCGAGACGAGCCGGCCGAGGCCCGGCAGGGTCAGGAGGGTGCGTCGCATGAAGGCCTCGTAGGCCGCGAGATCCCGCGTCGCCACGACCACCTCGAAATCCGGGGAGCCGAACATCCGGCGGGCCTCGATCACCTCACGGTGGGACGTCAGCTCCGTCTCGAAGCGGGTCGTCGTATCGGGCGACTGGTCGGCGAGTTCGATACTCACGAGCACCTCGAACCCGCGTTCCACGGCGGACGGCGCGAAGTCGGCGTGATAGCCGGTGATCACGCCCTCCTCCTCGAGGCGCCGGACGCGCCGCAGGCAGGGCGACGGCGTGAGCCCGACGGCGGCCGCCAGTTCGAGGTTCGACTGGCGACAATCCCGCCGCAGTTGGTCGATTATTGCGCGATCGATGGCGTCCACGGATCGAGTCTGCCGCCACTGCCGCGCGAGACGGCCCGTTTCATCCAATCGCCATCGACTCGAAACGGGACCGAAACGATGGCCGGGCGATGACGGCGCACCCGAACCTCCTGCCCGAGCTCGCGGCCGTCGCCGGCGCGGCGGATATCGACATCACCGACGTCGCGGCGGCCCGCCGACGGACGGAGGAGTCGTCGAAGGCGGCGATCGACGCGCTGTCCTACGAGGGTGTCGATGTGACCGAGATCTCGGCCCCCGGTCTCGGAGGGAACCCCGACGTGCCGATCCGGTTCCTCCGGCCGGTGGCTGCCGTCGGGACGCTTCCCGTGCTCCTCGCGATCCACGGCGGCGGGTTCGTGCTCGGTCGGGCGCAGGAGTTCGAGTACTTCTGCGTGGAGGTCGTGCGCGAGCTCGGCATCGCCGTCGCGAACGTGGAGTACCGCCTCGCTCCCGAGACGCCGTTCCCCGGTCCGCTCGACGACTGCTATGCGGCTCTCCTGCACGTGAGCTCACGGGCCGACGAGCTCGGCGTCGATCCCGCTCTCCTCGCCGTGGCCGGGTCGAGCGCGGGCGGAGGCCTCGCGGCCGGAGTCGTTCTCCGTGCCCGCGACGAGGGCGGTCCCGCGATCGCGTACCAACTCCTCCTGAGCCCAGCGCTCGACGATCGATCCCCGTCGTCGACCGAGGCAGGAGCGCCCGACGCCGACGCCGACGCCGACGCCGCAAAGGAGAGCACAGGTGCCCTCGTCTGGCGCTACTACCTGGGGCCGGGGTACTCCGGACCGGCGGATGCGGACGTATCCGCCTATGCGGCACCGGCGCGGGCGGCGGACCTCTCGGGGCTCCCACCGACCTCCATCGCCACGATGGAGATCGATCCCGTGCGCACCCAGGGCATCGAGTTCGCGCTCCGGTTGCTGGACGCGGGAGTCAGCGTCGAGCTGCACTCCCATCCGGGCACGTTCCACGGTTCGGTCGAGTTCGCCCCGACCGCACCGAGCAGCGTGCGCATCCTCCGGGGCCTCCTCGACGGCCTCGGCCGGGCACTGTCCAGGTCCCCTCACCCGCACTGACGCTCTCCGGCCACCCGGCCGAGCCGACGCGGGCCCACGATCCGCACCTCTGCGTTCCGCACCGCCGCACCACTGCGTCACCGATCCATCGAAAGCCGCTCCATCCATGCACTGAACCCACATCCCTTCGAACCAGGAGTCGATCAGCCATGACGCTCAAGCCCGCACGACGCACCACACGCGCCGAACACGACCTCCCGCCGGCGGAACCGGCCGTCCCGATCGGCGGACCCGAGGGCGGTGGTTCCGCTTCCCGGCTCGACTTCCGCATCGGGATCGCGGGCGCATTCATCGCCCCCGGGATCTTCCTCGCCGGAGTAGTCGCGTTCTTCGTGGTCTTCGGGGTGTTCGACATGAACGCCCTCACCGCCTCCGGCCTGGCCGGCATCCTCGTCGCCGGTCTGTTCGCCCGCTCCTACTCGCGTTTCTGGGAGCACATCATCGCCGGGGTCTCGTCGCGGAACTCGGTCTCCCTGCTCCTGATCCTCCTCGTCGTCAGCATGGTGGCCGCCATGATCACCCAGTCGGACGTTGCCGGCGGTTTCGTGTGGCTTGCCGGTCAGATCGGGATCGGCGGCGGTCTGTTCGCCGCGGTGACGTTCGTCCTGACGTGCGTCATCTCGATGTCGACGGGAACGTCGTTCGGCACGATGTTCACAGCGTTCCCGATCTTCTATCCCGCCGGTGTCCTGCTCGGCGCCGATCCGGTGCTCCTCGCCGGTGCGATTCTGTCGGGAGCGATCTTCGGTGACAACCTCGCGCCGATCTCCGACTCCACGATCGTCTCGGCCTCGACGCAGCGCTACCGCCGGAGGGAGGGCATCGCCGAGATCGGCGGAGTCGTCCGGTCTCGCGCCCCCTACGCTCTCGTGGCGGCCGGCATCAGCGCGATACTGTTCCTCGTCTTCGGGCTCGTCCTGTCCGGGGGCGGCGCGTCGGGCGCGGTCGCCGGCGCGGACGGCGACCCGCTGAGCCTCGTCATGGTCGTCCCGGTCGTGCTGCTCCTGGGCGTGGCGTTCTGGAAGCGCGACATCTTCCTGGCGGCGACTGTCGGCCTCCTGTCCGGCATCGTCATCGGACTGGTGACCGGGCTGATGACCCCGCCGGACATCATCTCCGTGGGCGAGGACGGCGCCCCCGGCGGCCTTCTCGTCGCCGGTGTCGGCGACATGCTGCCGCTCGTCGGGCTCGCCATCGTCATCTTCGCCATCGTGGGCATCCTTCAGGGGGCCGGCGTCTTCGACCTCGTCGTCGACCTCGTCGAACGCTCCGAGCAGTCGGCCGGTCCCGTGAAGTCCGAGCTGGTGATGGGGATCGGTGCGGCCACGTCCGCCGCGCTCTTCGCGGGCGTCAACAGTCCCTCGATGCTGATGTTCGGACCGGTCGCGGACAAGCTCGGTGCGAAGGCCCAGCTCCACCCGTACCGGCGCGCGAACATCATGGACGGCTTCACCCTCGGCATCGGAGCGGTCGTCCCGGTGGCGAGCGTCTTCCTCCTCATCGCGAGCCAGTTGACGCAGGGTTACGGCGAGGGCGTGCCCGTGCTGTCGGCGTTCTCGATCTTCACGACGTCGTTCTACCCGCTCCTACTCACGGCCGTGATGCTCGTGGCCGTCCTGACCGGGTGGGGCCGCCGTTTCGAAGGGGAGGGCGGGGTGGCTGTTCGTCAGCGACCCGCGGTCGCCGAACCCCCGGCCCCGGTCTCGCCGCCGGCGCCCTGACAAGGGGTCACCACTGCCGCCGCCTCCCTGTCGTGGGAGGCGGCGGCGCGGTCGTGTCGTCGACCTACAGCGACGCCGCGTGATTCGGGACGAAGCGGTGCTCCTCGATCGGCGGTCGCTCCGCGTCGGACGCCGCGGGACGCTCGGGGAAGTGCACCTCGTCCGGATCGAGCGTGTCGTACGGGACCTGACTGAGCAGGTGATTGATCGTGTTGATCCGTGCGGCCTTCTTGTCGTCGCTGTCGATCGACCACCACGGCGCGTACTCGTGATCGGTGACGTCGAACATGGCGTCCTTGGCGCGGGAGTAGTCCTCCCACTTCGTGATCGACAGGAGGTCGGTGTCGGAGAGCTTCCACCGTCGCATCGGGTCGTTCAGACGCGAACGGAACCGCTTCTCCTGCTCGGTGTCGGAGACGGAGTACCAGTACTTCAGCAGGATGATGCCGTCGTCGACGAGCATCTTCTCGAGCACGGGCACCTGGTCGAGGAAACGCTCGTACTCCTCGTCGGTGGAGTAGCCCATGACACGCTCGACGCCCGCGCGGTTGTACCAGGAGCGGTCCATGAGCACGATCTCGCCCTTCGTGGGCAGTCGCTCGATGTAGCGCTGGAAGTACCACTGGCCCTTCTCGCGCTCCGACGGCTGCGGGAGGGCGACGACGCGAGCCGTGCGCGGGTTGAGGTACTGCATGACGCGCTTGATCGCGCCGCCCTTGCCCGCAGCGTCACGGCCCTCGAAGATCACGAGGACGCGAGCACCGGACGCCGTGATCCACTGCTGCATGCTCACGAGCTCGATCTGCAGGCGGCGGAGTTCCTTCTCGTACTTCTTCTTGTACGCGCGCTTCTGCTTCTTGGCGGACTTCTTACCGGACTTCTTGTCGGACATGGGTTTCCTTCTGCTGGAGGGAGAACGAGAGGCCGCCGAGGGCGGCGACGGTCGGTGTTGCGGTTGAGGGGGATGCCTGCTCAGCGCGGCTGAGGGACGCGCACGAGCAGGGAACCCGGGTCGATCCACGCATTGAATGCGGAGGCCTTCCCGAACCCGTCCCCGTCGAGTTCGATCTCCTCCGGCCGCGAGACGCGAGCGACGAATCTCGTGCCCGTCTCGTAGCGCAGATCTCCGTCGTCATCGGTGTCACCGGTGATCCTGCGGCCCACGGCGGTGCGGCGGAGGATCCCGTTGATCCAGGCGACCTTGAACCACACGCGGATCCAGCCGAGGAACCCGCCCGGTCGCATCAGGAGGAGGTCGAAGAGACCGTCGTCCACGACGGCGTCGGGCATCAGGAGGATGTTCGCCGGGAGCGACCCGCAGTTGCCGATGATGACGGTGTGCACCGTCGCGCGCTTCGGCACCCCGTCGTCGAGCTGGAATCGCAGGTGCAATTCGTTCCGATCCCGCAGCGAGGCGACGACGGCCTTGATGTACGCGGCCCAGCCCGCCTTCTTCTTGAGGTCCTCGTCCGTGTTGTCGATCATCTTCGCGTCGAGACCCATGCCGGCCATCACGACGAACACGTGACGCGAGCGCGTCCGGTCCTCGCGCTCGATGTCGATGACGCCGAGGTCGATCGCGCGATCGGTCCCCGTGAAGGCCGCCCGCACCGAGTCCGGCATGTCGTCGAGCGTGAGATCGAGATTGCGGGCGAGCAGGTTGCCCGTTCCGGAGGGGAGCAGGGCGACGCTCACCCCGGTCCCACGGGCCGCCTCGGCCACCGCGCGCACGGTGCCGTCTCCGCCGGCGGCGAAGATCAGGTCGGCTCCGTCGGCGATCGCACGCTGCGTGACGCCTTGGCCGACGTCCTCGACCGAGGTCTCGTACCAGCGGGGTTCGCCCCACCCGGCGGCGTCCGACTGTGACGTGACGGAGTCCCGGAGCGCATCGAGATCGACCTTGGTCGGGTTGTAGACGACGGCGGCTGTTCGGAGATCCGGACTGCTCATAGGCGTGGCTCGCTTCCGCTCGACGATCTCCACCCGGGATCGGGCCGAGCCTCAGAGGCTACGCCCGATCGTCCCGGCTCTCGCGGGCTTGCGTTCTCACCAGTCGGCAGGACCGGCGCTCCCGGCCTCGTACTCCTCGAGCGGCACCTCGTCGTCGCTCCACGCCGTGAGCACGGGGGTGACGATCCGCCAGCACTGCTCGGCGACGTCTCCGCGGACGGACAGGAGTGTGTCGTTCTGCAGGATGCCGGCGAGCACCTGGCCGTAGGCGTCCAGATCGGCCTCGCCCGGGCGGGCCTCGAGGGTGACGCGCTCGAGCTCCGCAGCATCACCCTCGCCGTTGACGAACAGGTCGAGGTCGACGTCGCCGCCCTTGAGCGACATCCGGAGTACCGTGCCGCCGTCCGTTGACGCGCCACGGAGACCCGTCGGGGGAGTGGAGGCACGGAAGTGCACGGCCACCTCGCGACGCGGGTCGCCGATGGCCTTGCCGGAGCGCAGCACGAACGGCACACCCTCCCAGCGCGGGTTGTCGATCTGCACGAGCATCTGCGCGAGCGTCTCGATGCGGCGCTCCGGGTCCACGTCGGCCTCGTCCACATAGGAGGGGAAGAGGCGATCGTCGACGCGCCCCTCCGTGTAGCGGGCGCGCCTCGAGGTCTTCGGGTCGTCGCGCCAGAGTCGCGTCGCACCGAGCACCTCGGCCATGCGGTCGTGAACCGCCGTCGCCGTGATCTCCTCGGGCCGCTCCATCGTGGTGAGTGCGAGCACCATGAGGAGGTGGCTCTGCAGCATGTCGCGGAGGGCACCGGTGCCGTCGTAGAAGGTGGCGCGCCCTTCGAT
This sequence comes from Labedella endophytica, assembly GCF_003990045.1. Taxonomy (GTDB): domain Bacteria; phylum Actinomycetota; class Actinomycetes; order Actinomycetales; family Microbacteriaceae; genus Labedella; species Labedella endophytica. The sequence continues at coordinate 693,781 of NZ_RZGZ01000001.1, forward strand.
GCCGAGTTCCTCGTCGTAGACGATCTCGACCTTCTCGATGTGCTCGGCGCTCCAGCCGGCCTCGAGCAGTCGGTTGCCGAAGCGCAGGCCGAGCATCCCGAGCACGGTCGCGTTGCCGAGGAAGTGGTCGATGCGCCAGAGCCGGTCCTCGGGGATGACCGCGGCGAGCGCCTCGTTGAGCGCACGGGCGTCGTCGAGGTCCTCACCGAACGGCTTCTCGATCGCTACGACGAGGTCCTCCGGCAGCTCGATGGCCGCCATCGACTCGGCCACGGCATGGCCCATGGCGGGCGGAAGCGCGACGTAGAGCACGGGTGCGGACGGGCACGCATCGAGGAGTGCCTTCAGCTGCTCGGGGTCCGACGCGTCGGTCGCGACGAAACGGGCGCGGCTCGAGAGGGCGTCGACCGTGTGGGGCGAGACCCCGGCGGCTTCGAGGCTCGACCGGACGAGCGCCTGCCACTCCTCGTCGCTCTGCGGCGTGCGCGCCGCCCCGATGAGGGTGAGCTCGAGGTCTCGGGTGCCGTCCACGACGTGACCGAGACCCGGGAGGAGGAGCCGCTCGGTGAGGTCGCCTCCGGCGCCGAGGATGGCGATCGTTCGCGCCCCGGGGCGGAGGGTCTCGGTGTCGGGGATTCCGGGCTGATCGTTCATCGTCGTGGTGACTCCTCGTCGTCTCGGGGCGGATGGATCGGATCGTGTCCGGACCACCCTCCCTATTCAAGGCGAAGCGCGGGCGCCGGGGGAGGGGCTGGCGGGCGGCAGTGTCTCGTGTGACGGGGGCTGCGTCCGGCTCGGTGCCCGTTCGGTCTGCCGACCCGCGACATCGCGAGAGCGCCGCGGTCTCACCTATGCTGTCCCGAGGTGAGCCGGGACGCCTGGTCGGCAGTCGCTTCCCCCGCGCCACCGGAGGAGCCCGCTCATGGCCGTACCGCACCGCGTTCCCGCGGCCGGGCTCGTCGGCCGCGTGCGGGCGGTCGGTCGTCGGACCACGTCCATGCTCGGGGACGCCGCGAAGCGCTCGCCCGCCCAGACCGCCGCCCTCGTCTTCATCCTGGCGGCCCTCGTCTTCACGGTGCTCCTGTCCCTCCCCGCGGCGGCGGCGGACGGGCAGTCGACGCCTCTGCCCGACGCGATGTTCACGGCGGTGTCGGCCGTCACCGTGACGGGTCTCGTGACCGTCGAGACCGCGACGCACTGGTCGTTCCTCGGGCAGGCGATCATCCTCGCCGCCATCCAGACCGGCGGGCTCGGCATCGTGACGATCGCCCTCCTCCTCGCCCGAGCGGTCAGTCGACGCCTGGGAGTCCGGAGCAAGGTGTTCGCCCAGCAGAGCATCGGTTCGTCGGGGCTCGGCGAGGTCGGAAGCCTCCTGCGCATCGTCGTGCTCACGACGCTCACGATCGAGGGAGCGCTCGCCGTGGTCCTCGTGCCGCGGTTCATCATGGTCGACGAGAACTGGTGGGACGGGCTCTGGCACGGCGTCTTCTACGCGGTCTCGGCGTTCAACAACGCCGGCTTCGTCTCGAACGTCGGGGGACTCGCGGCCTACGGGCAGGACCTCTGGATCCTCACCCCGATCATGGTGGGCGTCTTCGTGGGGAGCTTCGGTTTCCCCGTCTTCCTCACGATCATCACCCACCGCCTCAATCTCGTCCGCTGGACCCTGCACACGAAGCTCACCCTCTCGGTGACGACGATGCTGCTCGTCGTGGGGGCCGTCATCTGGGGGGCGATCGAATGGTCGAACGTCGACACCGTCGGTGACATGAGCGTGGCGGACAAGCTCTTCCACTCCCTCTTCGCCTCGGTCATGATGCGCTCGGGCGGATTCTCGCTCGTGGACACCGGGGAGTCGCTGCCGGCGACGCTGCTCGCGACGGACGCGTTGATGTTCGTCGGGGGAGGGTCGGCCTCGACGGCCGGCGGTATCAAGGTCGCGACCATCGCCGTGCTCTTCCTCGCGATCATCGCGGAGGCCCGCGGAGACCGCCATGTGCGCGTTGCGAACCGGACGATCCCCGATGGGACACTCCGGCTCGCCATCAGCGTCACCTTCCTCGGCGCGACGCTCGTGCTGAGCGCGACGGCGGCGCTCATGCTCGTGACGGACGCCCCGCTCGACCGGATCCTGTTCGAGGTGATCTCCGCGTTCGCGACGTGCGGCCTCTCGGTGGGCTTGAGCGAGGAGCTGCCACCGTTCGGGAAGTACGTCCTGAGCGCCCTCATGGTCGCGGGACGGATCGGCCCGGCGGGCCTCGCGGCGGCCCTCGCCGTGCGACAACGGAACCTCCTGTACGACGTCCCCGAGGAGCGCCCCATCATCGGGTGACGCCGTCCTCCCTTCTTGCTACCCTTGTTCGCTGCACGAGATCGATACAGACGCATATACGACACGCACGACGACATACGAGACGCGAGGAGCATCATGACCGACCCGAAACAGCCGCCAGGCGGGAAACGCTCCCAGCCCGTGAAGACGGTCCTCCGCGAGGTCAACGACCCCGGCATGATCCCTCTCCACCCGGCTCTCATCCCCGGGATCGGCGTCGAGAAGACCGGTCGCAGCTTCCTGACGAACTGGGTCGTCCTCGCCATCGCCGGTGCACTCGTGCTCGCCGTCGTCATCTGGGGCTTCGCCGCTCCCGAGAGCATCAGCGCCGCCGGCGGAGCATCCCTCGGCTGGGTCACGACCAACTTCGGTTGGCTCTTCTCCGCCCTCGCGATCGCGGTCATCGTCTTCATGCTCTGGGTCGGCTACTCCCGCACGGGTGGCATCCGCCTCGGCGCCGACGACGAGAAGCCCGAGTACGGCCGAGCATCGTGGATCGCGATGCTCTTCTCCGCCGGCATGGGCATCGGACTGCTCTTCTGGGGTCCGGCCGAGCCGCTCACGTTCTTCAACGCGCCACCGCCCGGATCGACACCCGAGGCGGGGACGGTCGATGCCATGAACACGGCACTCGCGCAGTCCTTCCTGCACTGGGGGCCCATGGCGTGGGGCTTCTACGCGCTCGTCGGCGGCGCCATCGCCTACGCCGCCTACCGCCGGGGGCGCTCGCCGCTCATCTCCGCCATCTTCACGCCGATCTTCGGGTCCCGCACCGACGGACCGCTCGGTGCCGTCATCGACGTCTTCGCGATCATCGTCACCCTGTTCGGAACCGCTGTCACGCTCGGTATGGGCGCCCTGCAGATCGGTCGCGGTGTCGAATACGTCACGGGTATCGGTCCGCTCGGCAACGGCTTCCTCATCCTCACGATCACGGTCCTGACGGCGCTCTTCGTGGTGTCCGCCGTCTCGGGAATCAAGCGTGGCATCCGCCTGCTGTCGAACATCAACATGATCCTCGCCGGCATCATCGGCGTCTTCATCTTCGTCGCCGGCCCCACGCTGTTCCTGCTGAACCTCATCCCCGCGGCGATGATCGACTTCTTCCGCGAGCTCGGCACGATGCTCATGCGCAATCCGACCCAGGGCGAGGACGCGTCGGCCTTCATGTCGAGCTGGACGACGTACTACTGGGCCTGGTGGATCTCGTGGACGCCGTTCGTGGGCATGTTCATCGCCAAGATCTCCCGCGGTCGCACTCTCCGCGAGTTCGTGACCGTCGTCATCATGGTCCCCTCCCTCGTGTGTGTCGTCTGGTTCGGCATCATGGGCGGCACGACGATGTGGCTCGAACAGAACGGCGCAGCGATCAGCGACGCCGGCGGCTCCGACGCCGTCCTCTTCGCGGTGTTCGACCAGCTGCCGTTCGGCGCGATCGCGTCCGTCGTTGCGATGCTCTCGATCGTCATCTTCTTCGTCACTTCCGCGGACTCTGCGGCGATCGTCATGGGGTCGATGAGTCAGCGCGGCAAGCCGGAGCCCTCGACGTGGGTCACGATCGTCTGGGGCCTGCTCCTCGGCGCCGGGGCGCTCGCCCTCCTCCTCGCGGGCGGTGAGACGGCGCTCAGCGGTCTTCAGTCGATCATGGTCGTCACGGCCCTGCCGTTCGCCATCATCGTGATCGGCATCATGATCGCGTGGGCGAAGGAGTTGCGCACCGACCCGTACGTGCTCCGACACCGCTTCGCCGCCACCGCGATCTCGCAGGGCGTGCGGCGCGGCATCGAGGAGCACGGAGACGACTTCGTCTTCGGCGTCAGCGAGGTCGAGTCGGAGAAGGGTGCGGGCGCGTGGCTCGACACCGAGGATCCGACGCTCAGCGAGTGGTACACCACGGCGACGACCGGCGCGATCGATCAGATTCCGGCCGAGCGGACGACCGAGGGGTTCGACACCGCCGAGGCCGCGAAAGCGCCCGACGACGCTCCGCGCACCGGCGAGCGCTGACGGACACCCGCCAGCGCTGACGGCTGAACGCTCCGCCGGGGAGCCGATCGGATCCGACTAGAGAATGGGATCCGATCGGCCCCGCCGGTCGTCGAACGGGTCGGGCTCGTCGAGCGCATCGCCGAGAGGATCCTCGTCTGGATCCTCGTCCGGATTGGCGATGGCGGGTTCCGACTCGGACGCCGATGATGAGGCCTCGGAGGAGGTCTGCATGGGGATGGACCCGGTCCTCGGGAAGTCGATCGGGGCCGCGTCGGTTGCGACCGCCGTACCACCGGCCGGGACGGATCCGAGGCTGCCAGCCAGGCGACGCCGACGGTTCCGTCGGGCGAGGATCTCACCGAGGGTGACACCCGCCGCGAGGCTCAGCCCCGTCATCGCCGCTTGCAGGAGCAACTGCCCGCCATCCGTCTCGGTGCTGCCGGTCACGAGGGCGAGCATGCCGCGGTAGATCGTGAGCCCCGGGAGGAGAGGCACGATGCCGCACACCGTGAGTGCGACGACGGGGATCCCCGTCCGCCGTGAGACCAGGCTCGACACGAAGCCGACGGCGGTGGCCGCGACCGCCGCCGCCGCGGGATTGCTCGCGCCGAGGGAGGTCGTCGCCGTGAATACGGCGAATGCTGCCGCCCCGGCCGCGCCGCTGAGGGCTGCGGTGAGCGGTCCGGCGTAGGAGGCGAAGGCCCAGGCGGCCGAGGCGACCCCGGCGGCGACGACCTGTGCGGCGAACGGCGCGGGGTTCGAGGGGATGTCGTCGAGGGTCAGGGCGATGCCGAGTCGACGTGCGAGATCGAGCACCCCTCCGATCCCGGCGACGATGCCGACGGTCAGGAGGACCACTTCGATGATCCGGCCACTCGCCGTGACGGGGAAGCCGTTGATCGCGTCGTTCGCCGCACCGACCACCGAACCTCCCGCGAGGAGGACGACGACGCCCGAGGCGACGACGAGGGCGGGCGGGAGCGTCGAGAACTCCACGGGGAGACCCGGGACCGCGGCGCTCAGGGAGACGGCGACGATCGTCGCCACAGCGGCTCCCACCGCCTGCAGGAAGAACACCGGCAGTCCCCACCTCGACAGGGCGCGGAGCACGGAGTCGATGAGGACGGTCGTACCGGCCGCGATCGCGACGATCGCCGGACCACCGCCGAGGAGGACCGCGACGGCGCCCGCGAGGGTGGCGAGGAGGAGCGTCACCATCCAGCGACGGATGGGCCTCGGAGCGGAGAGGGTCTCGTCGAGCTCCGCATGCGCGGATTCGAGGATCTCCCGGACCTCGTCGCGCGTGCCCTGGTCGATCGTCGGATCCGCCACCTGCACGTCGACCGGGAGGTGGCTGAGCCTGCGCTCGATCGCGAGCACACGCCCCAGCCGACCGTAGTCGGCGGTGGGGGAGCTCACGACGCGGAGCACGCTGATGCCCGCGAGCCGGTCCGTCCCGTCATGGGTCACGAGAATCGCGGTGAACGTGAGGTCGATGTGGCACTCGACGCCGAAGGTCCCGCACACCCGACGGATCGCGTCGGTGACGTCCGAGGCCGCCGCCCCGAGCGCGAGCATGGCTTCACCGATCCGCACCGCGAGTTCGAGGACCTCGCGGATGGTCTGCTCGGCGATGTGAGGCTGCCGAGCCCGACCGCCGAAGCCCGCGCGGGGCGACGAGGTCCCGCTGCGCGCGGCGAGCCGGCGCCATCTCGTACGTAATCCCATACCAGCACCGTATCCGGCTCGGGAGGTGCCCACGGAGCAGTTGACGGGCGGCTAGATTGGACGGGCTGCGCCGCGTGCGCTCATCGCCCGTCCCCCCGCATCCGCATCATCCCGAGGAGAATCCCATGTCGGTCGGTCTGCTCGCCGTCGTCGATGACATCCTGACCGCCGCCCTCAAGGCGAGCGCGAAGACCGCCGGCGTCGTGATCGACGATGCCGCCGTCACCCCCCAGTACGTTCAGGGCATCACGCCGGCCCGGGAGCTTCCCGTCGTCTGGAAGATCGCCCTCGGAAGCCTCGTCAACAAGTTCGTCATCATCATCCCGATCGCGCTCGTGCTCACCGCCTTCGCGCCGTGGGTGCTGCCGTACCTCCTGATCCTCGGTGGCGGCTACCTGTGCTTCGAGGGAGCGGAGAAGGTGCTCGAGTGGTTCGGCGTCGCTCACGGACACGAGGACGAGGAGGCGCGCGACGAGAAGAAGCTCGTGTTCGGCGCGGTCCGCACCGACCTCATCCTCAGCACCGAGATCATGCTCATCGCCCTCACGGGGCTGCCGTCCGACTTCAGCATCTGGATGACGCTCGGCGCCCTCCTCGTCATCGGCCTCGGGATGACGCTCCTCGTGTACGGCGCCGTCGCTCTCCTCGTGAAGATCGACGACATCGGTCTGCGCCTCATGAAGAGCCCGTCCCGCGGCGTGCGCCGCACCGGTGCCCGCGTCGTCGCGTCGATGCCCGCGGTGTTCCGCGTGATCAGCATCGTGGGAACCGTCGCGATGCTGTGGGTGGGTGGCCACCTGCTCATCACGAACCTCGCCGACACCTTCTGGCACGGCCCGTACGATATCGTGCACGCGATCATCGATCCGATCGAGTCCGCCGGACCGATCGTCGAGTGGGTCGTCGACACGGCCCTGTCCGCGGTCTTCGGTCTCGCCGTCGGCCTCGTCATCGCCGGCATCGTCATGGGGGTCTCCCGCCTCCGGTCGCGCGACTCCGCGACCACCGTCGCTCACTGAGACGGATCCGGCGGCGGAAGGCCACTCCCTTTCGCTCGGCGCTCCGAACGACGAGGATGACGGCAGCGTTGCCGTAACCGATCGAAGGAGATCGCCGTGATCCAGAGCCCGTACCCCGACGAGACCATCCCGGACGTGAGCGTCTTCGACTTCCTGTTCGGCGACCTGAGCGATGCCGACGCGGATCGTGTCGCGATCGTCGACGGGACGACCGGTGCGACGACGAGCTTCGGGGACCTCCGTCGGGGCATCGAGGCCGTCGCCGGGGCGCTCGCCGCTCGTGGCATCGGCCCGGGCGACGTCGTCGCGCTCCACAGCCCGAACATCCCGGCGTTCGCGACCGTGTTCCACGGGATCCTGCGGTCCGGCGCCACGGCCACGACCGTCAACGCGCTCTCCAACGCCGAGGAGATCGAGACGCAGGTGCGCGACTCCGGCGCCGGATTCCTCTTCACCGTCAGGGCCCTCTCCGAGCAGGCGCTCGCCGCGGCCTCGGCAGTTGGGCTCGCCTCCGAGCGCGTCGTCGTGCTCGACGGTCGAGCGGGGCACCCCTCTCTCACCGATCTCATCGGAGAGGGCCGTCCGGCCCCGACGATCGAGATCGACCCTTCGACGCACGTCGCGGTCATGCCGTACTCCTCCGGCACGACCGGGTACCCGAAGGGTGTGCGCCTCAGCCACCGGAACCTCGTGGCGAACGTCGTTCAGACCTACCCTCTTCTCGACGTCGAGTCGACCGATGTCGTCCTCGCCGTACTGCCCTTCTTCCACATCTACGGCATGACGGTGCTGCTCGACATCGCCCTGAAGAAGCGCGCGCGCCTCGTGACGATGCCGCGATTCGACCTCGCGCATTTCCTCGAGCTCATCCAGTCCCATGCGTGCACGTACCTGTTCATCGCGCCGCCGATCGCCGTGGCCCTCGCGAAGCACCCCCTCGTCGCGGACTACGACCTCGGGAGCGTGCGCGCGATCCTCTCGGGCGCGGCGCCCATCGACGCCGGACTCATGGGAGCCGTCGCCGAGCGGGTGGGCGCGCGCGTGCGACAGGGCTACGGCATGAGCGAGGCGAGCCCCGTGACCCATGCGGGACCGCCGGAGCGCGACGATCTGTCCCTCGGATCGATCGGTGTCCCCGTGGCGAACACCGAGGTGCGACTCGTCGCGCTCGAGACGGGGGAGGACATCGGTGTGCCGGTCGAGGGGATCAGCGCGCCGGGGGAGCTGTGGGTGCGCGGGCCGCAGGTCATGCTCGGCTACCTCGGACGGGAGGAGGCGACGCGCGAGACGGTCGACGAGGACGGGTGGCTGCGCACCGGCGACATCGCGACCGTCGGCGCCCGCGGCGAGTTCTACATCGTCGATCGCCTCAAGGAACTCATCAAGTACAAGGGGTACCAGGTGGCGCCGGCCGAGCTCGAGGCGCTCCTCCTGACGCACCCGGACATCGCCGACGCCGCCGTGATCGGTGCTCCCGACGACGACGGTCAGGAGATCCCGAAGGCCTTCGTGGTGCGCCGCGAGGGCTCGGGGATCGATGCGGACACCGTCATCGGCTTTGTGGGCGAGCACGTGGCGCCGTACAAGAAGGTGCGGGCGGTGGAGTTCATCGACGTCGTACCGAAGTCGGCCTCCGGAAAGATCCTGCGGAAGGACCTTCGCGGCTGACGGTCGGCGCGATGACAGGCGGCGGCCGGGCGTCCGGCTGCCGCATCACCGTCAGGCGTGCGGGGCGGGGTACTGAACGCCCGTGAGCTGCTCGGACGCGTCCCACAGCCGCTTCGCCATGTCGACGTCGCTCGCGGCGGCCGTGCGACCGACGAGGGTCGGGTAGCCGCGCTGCTCGGCGAAGCCGTCCGGTCCGACGAAGCTCGCGCCGGGGAGATCCTCCACGGCGGCGAACAGCGTGGGCAGGGCACCCATCCGATCCGTCTGGGCGACGACCTTGGTCACGCCACCCATCAGGCGGTCCGCGACGCGGTTGCCCGTGCGTCCGGCGAGATTCGTCGCGGCGAAACCGGGGTGGGCGGCGAAGGAGCGCACGGACGAACCGTCGGCCTCGAGCCGACGCTCGAGCTCGAGCGTGAAGAGCAGATTGGCGAGCTTCGACTGGCCGTAGACGGCCCAGCCCTTGTACGGGCGGTTCCGCCAGTTGAGGTCGGCGAGGTCGATGCTGCCCATGCGGTGGGCTGCCGACGACACGGTGACGACGCGGTCGGTGACGTGCGGCAGGAGCAGGTTCGTGAGCGCGAAGTGCCCGAGGTGGTTGGTGCCGAAATGCAGCTCGAATCCGTCGGCCGTGGTCGATTGCGGCTGCAGCATGACGCCCGCGTTGTTCACGAGGACGTCGAGAGGGCCGTCCCAGGCGTCGGCGAAGCGCCGGACGGACGAGAGATCGGCGAGGTCGAGCTCGCGGACGTCGACGCTCCCCCGGATCGAAGAGGCCGCCGCGCGGCCGCGGTCCGTGTCGCGCACGGCCAGGACGACGTGCGCCCCTGCCGCGGCGAGGCCGGCGGCCGTCGCACGTCCGAGTCCGCTGTTGCCGCCGGTCACGATGATGGTCCGGCCGTGCTGCGGCGGGATGTCCCGCACGTTCCACTGAGTCATGTTCGCCACCGTAGGCGCTCAGGGTGGGTGAGGCCTGGGCGTGCGGGCCCGAACGTGCCTCCGATGAGCGCCCCTCAGCGCGTTCGGGGCTGACGCACCGGCAGGACGATCGCGAAGCGGGAGCCGTGACCGAGGCGACTCGCGACCTCGATCCGACCGCCGTGCGCGTCCACGATTGTCCGCACGATCGACAGGCCGAGACCGAGCCCCTGCGTGGCCCGGTCCCTGACCTCCTGGGCGCGGAAGAAGCGGTCGAACAGCTGGCGCTGGTCCTCTCGAGAGATCCCGATGCCGGTGTCGGAGACGACGACGGAGAACTCCCGTCCGCCGGCCTCGGTCCCGCTCTCCGCCCCGGTCTCGAGGGACAGCGCCACCCGGCCCCCGGCCGGGGTGTACTTCAGCCCGTTCGACAGGAGGTTGTCGATGACCTGACCGATCCGACTCGCGTCGATCTCGACATCGAAACGGTGCGGAGCGTCCACGGTGACCTCGATGCCGAGCGCCGTCGCGCGCGGGAGGACCGTGTCGGCGCACTCGCGCACGATGTTCGCGACGTCGACAGGACCGGGACGCACGCGGATCTCGTTCGCGTTCGCCGTGAGGAGGTCGGAGATGATCGCATGGAGCTGATCGGCGTTGCGCTGGATCGTCGAGACCTCCCGGCTCATGCCGATCGCCTCGAGGTCGTGGGTGTCAGCCAGGATGTCGAGGTAGCCGATGATCGACGTGAGCGGCGTGCGCAGCTCGTGCGACACCGCCACGAGGAACTCCTCACGCACGGCGACCGCGTTCGCGAGATCGGTCACGTCGTGTCCGACGAGGACGGTGCCGAGGAAATCCCCGTCGGCGGTCTGCACGCGGGACGAGTTGGCCGCGATGGCCCGCTGCTCGCCCGGTACGCCGATCCAGAAGAGGTCGCCGCGGAACTCCTCGCCGTTGAGCGCCCGATGGAGGGACTGTCGCTCCGTCGGTATCGGCGTGCGCCGGTCCACGTCGTATGCCGCGGTAGCGGCGTGCATCGATTGGTCGTAACCCGCGAGGATGGCCTGTTCGTTCGCGGCGTGGTTCCGCAGCCCCACCGTCCCGTCCGGTCGGAAGTGCACGATGGAGGCGTCGACGGAGTCGGCGACGGTCCTCGCGAGGATCTCGGCCTGCACGGCCTCCTGGAGCACCCGATCCGCCTGCGCCCGTGTGGCGCGCAGCAGCTGGGCGGCTCCGAAGACCATGACGGCCACGATCGAGACGAGGGCGGGAAGGAGGAAGAGCTCGACCCACTCCCGACCCGTCGAGGGAGCCGGTCGTCCCACGAGGATGGGGAGCGCTGTGACGAGGAGGGCACCCGTGACGGAGAGGAGGATCGCCCCGAACGGGAAACGGTAGGAGAGCCAGACGACGGGGAAGATGATGAGGAATCCGGCCGACGGGAGGGTCTCGTAGAGCGACTCCCGCAGGATCGCGACCGCGACGATGTCGAGTAGCGGGATGATCACGACCGCCTCGACGGGCAGGGCGTTCCAGGGCACGAGGAACACCAGCACGGTCGACACGACGGTCACGGCGACCCCGGTGAGGAAGAGCGGGTGCGCCACCGCGCCGGGGATGCAGAGCGCGACGAGCGCGAAGAGCACGAGGGCTCCGGCGAGGAACGGGGACTGACCTCTCCAGAAGACGTCCCGGTGCCGGATCAGCTCGAGCTCGGGTACCGCCTCGGTCATCCGCGCATCCCTCCGACGGACACCGTCCGCACCGCTCAGCATCGCGGACGCGGGTGTCGCGGCGTGCAGGGCTCGCCGACGAAGTGGAGGAGAGTCGCGGACCGACCGTTGACTAAACCGTTTAAGCCGCGCAGGCTGCTGGGTGTCGGCTCGTCGCCGATGACATCCACTCAGTGAGGAGCACACATGTCACGAACATCCGGCCACCCCACGCGGACCCGGCGCCGCACCGGTCTCGCCACCGTCGCGGCCTCGGCCGTCGCCCTCTCGGCCTTGGCCGCTGCGCCCGCCTCCGCGGAGACGTCGAGTCCGGCGGGCGCGACGGGCCCGGCGAGCATCGCGTACATCGAGGTGAACAGCACCGATCTGAGCGTCGTCGGGGACTACGCCCTCGAGGACGGCTCGAGTGCCTTCGACGTCGCGATCATCTTCGCGGCCAACATCAATCACGACGGCACGGGCGCGTACCTGCACCTGAACGACCGCGTCCAGGCAACGCTCGACGACGCGGCCGACCAGATCCGGCCGCTCCAGGACAAGGGCATCAAGGTGACGCTCTCGCTCCTCGGCAACCACCAGGCCGCCGGGTTCGCCAACTTCCCCGATCAGGCCGCGGCCGAGGCGTTCGCCGACGAGGTCGACGACGTCGTCACGACCTACGGCCTCGACGGCGTGGACATCGACGACGAGTGGGTGTCGTACGGATCCGAGGGGGTGCCCGCGGCGAACGACGAGTCCGCCACCTGGCTCGTGGACGCGCTCGACGCGAAGCTCCCCGCCGGCAGCATCATCTCGCTCTACGACATCGGCGAGACGGCGGAGTCCCTGCAGTCGGCACCGTCCACCGTGCTCGACAAGCTCGACTACATCTGGAACCCGTACTACGGGCAGTACAACGTGCCGATGTTCCCCGGTGTCGATGCGGCGCGACTCGGACCGGCCGCGATCGACATCTCCCAGACGCCGGCGGAGACCGCAGCCGACCTCGCGGAGCGGATGGTGTCCGACGGCTACGGGGTCTACGTCACGTACAACCTGACCGCCGGTGACCGGAGCGCCTACGTCTCGTCGTTCACGCGCGGGCTGTACGGGCAGGACGCGGTCTACACCGGCTGATCGATCGCGCTCCCTGCGCCCCGCCGTCTCGTCGCGCTGCAGTTCTTGCTGGGCGCTGCAGGAAGAGCTGCAGCGTCGGGCAGAGACTGCAGCGCGGCGGGTTTGACTAATGCGGTTCAGCTCGTGACGATCGACGGATGCCGTCATCGCCGTCACCGTCACCGTCCGTGTCCGCCGACCGCCAGGAGGGGATGACCCTCTCGCAGGGTCGGCCCGCGTTCACGCCAGCCGATCCGCCCGTCGCAGACGATGTCGACTACCTCCGCGTGGACGGGCCGCCGAGCGGCGGCACCGTCGTCCTGCCGGGGCTCGCCGGCACCCGCATCGTGCACGGGGACGTGCTCGAGTACGACTGGCTGCCCGTCGCGGGGGGCGGGGACCGGTACGCCTCGACGGCGTTCGCCCTCGACCTCGTCCTCGACGACGGCTCGCGATCGAGCGGCTCCGCCCTCGTCGATCAGCAGGGCACACTCATGGACGCCGACGCGCAAGCACGATCGAAGCGTGCGTGGGTGGACCAGTGGAACCGACGGATCGTGGATCTCTCACCCCTCGCGGGCCGCCGGATCGTCGAGATCCGTGCCAGCCTCGCGGAGACGGCCTCCGCCGATCCCGTCCGCACCGTCTTCGTCGACGCCCCGGCCGTGCGCCCCTCCGAAGCACGGCCGGGCGACCTCCTCGGCTGGGTCGACACGCGGCGGGGCACGCGATCCTCCGACCGGTTCTCCCGCGGGAACAACGCCCCGATCGTCACCCTCCCGCACGGCGGCGTCTTCGGGCTGCCCATGACCGACGCCGGGGCCGGCAACTGGCCGTACCGGTGGCAGTCGACGCGTCCGTCGCTGCAGGCGTTCGCGACGAGTCACATCCCGAGCCCGTGGATCGGCGACCGCGGGGTCTTCCAGCTCATGCCGAGCCCGCTCCTCGACCCCGACGTGGATCGGGCCGCCCGCGCGCTCGGCTTCGATCGGCGCACCGAGCACGCGGGTCCCGACCACTACGCGGTGGAGCTCGAGGGCGTCTCGGCGCTCCTGACGGCGGGACGGCACGTCGTGGGTATGCGCTTCCGATCGGCGGGGGAGAACCTGTCCCTCATCGTCGATCACCTCGGGGAGGCCGTCGCCGCGACGTGGCAGGAGGGCCCGGACGACCTGCGCCTCGATGTGCGTATCCGCGACGTGGGTCAGACGCTCGACCACTTCGTGCACGTGGTGTTCCCCCGGGTGCGGAACCACCGACTGATGTTCGGAGGTGGTGAGCTGCGGGGCGTCGTCGTCATCGACGGGGCCGCGGCCGACGTCCTCGTCGGGGTGTCGACGATCGACGCCGAGACGGCACGGTCGAACGCGGGATCGAACGCCGGGTCGGACGGCGGTGTCGATGGACTCCTCGATCGCGCGGCCCGCGCGTGGAGGTCGGCCCTCGCTCGCGTCGAGATCCCCGAGCAGGAAGCCGTTTCGGACGACGTCCTGCGGTCGATCGCGGGCGGCCTCGGTCGTGTCTTCAGCTACCCGAACGCCCACGACGAGCCGGGACCGACCGGACCCCGCTACCGCAGCCCGGTCGACGGCGAGGTGCGCTCCGGTCCGTTTTCGTCGAACAACGGATTCTGGGACACCTATCGCACGGCCTGGCCGCTCCTCGGGCTCCTCGCACCGCAGACGACGGCCCGGCTCGCCGACGGCTTCGTCCAGCACTTCTCCGACGCCGGTTGGGTGGCGCGCTGGAGCGCGCCCGGCCCCGTCGACTGCATGACGGGGACGACGAGCGATACCGTCTTCGCCGGTCTCGCGGCCCTGGGGGTCCCGTTCCGCGTCGACGAGGCGTACCGCTCGGCGTTCCAGCATGCGACCGTGGCCGCGGCCGACGGCCGTGTGGGTCGGAAGGGTCTGCGCCCCGGGATCTTCCGCGGGTACATCGATACGGCCACGCATGAGGGGATGTCATGGACGCTCGACAACGCCATCAACGACGCGTCGGCGTCGCGGCTCGCCCGTCTCCTCGCCGCCGAGGCGACCGGGGAGCGGCGGGAGCGGCTCGAGACGGAGGGCGACTATCTCGCGCGGCGTGCCCTCGGCTACCGGAACGTCTTCCACGGCGATCCCGGGTTCTTCATCGGCCGCGACCCGGACGGCGCGTGGCGAGTGGCCGGCGACGCGTTCGACCCGGCCGAGTGGGGCCACGACTACACGGAGACCAATGCCTGGGGGACCTCCGTGACCGCCCCGCACGACGGGGCCGGTCTCGCCGCGCTGTACGGGGGAGAGGGTGCCCTCGCGGCCCGGCTCGACGAGATCCTCGCGACACCGGAGAGCGCCGAGGAATCGGTCTCCGGCTCCTACGGCTTCGTCATCCACGAGATGAACGAGGCCCGCGACGTACGTATGGGGATGATCGCGCTGTCGAATCAGCCCGCTCATCACATCCCCTTCATGTACATGTTCACGGGGAGGCATGACGACGCCCACCGCCTCGTGGTCGAGGCCAGGGACCGCCTCTTCGTGGGCTCGGAGATCGGTCAGGGCTACCCGGGGGACGAGGACAACGGCGAGATGTCGGCCTGGTACCTCTTCTCGGTCCTCGGCCTGTACCCGCTCGTCCCGGGGAGCGGCGAGTTCGTCCTGACACCCCCGCTGCTGCCGCGCATCGTGCTCCACCCCGAGGGTCGCGCGCACCCGCTCGAGATCGTCACGACGAACCCGGGTCGACCCTTCATCCGATCGGTCCGGATCGACGGCGAGCTGTGGGACCGCGTCGCCGTCCCCGCTGAGGACCTTCTGCGCGCCCGCCGCGTGGAGGTCGAACTCGCGGACGAACCGACGGGGTGGGCACGCGCCTCACGCCCCGGTTCGTTCTCCACGGAGTTCGGGGTCGAGCCCCTGCGCGACCTCCTCACCCGTGCGCCGGACACCCCGGCTGACGATGCCGGCGAGACACCCCTCGCGCTCACCCCTGGCGGGTTCGTCGACCTCGCTCTCCCGTCGCATTCCGCTGTAGGCATGTACACCGTCACGCTCGGCGGAGAGCCCCAGCCCCTGCCGGCTGGGCCTGCCGACGAATCGACCGCGTCCTGGCGTCTGCTCGGCATCCGCCTGGACGGGTCGACCGTGCTCCTCGACGAACGTGAGGCCGCCGTCGACGTTGCCGGCCGGACGCGACCCTTCCGGATCGCGTCGCCGGAGAAGGTCGTGGCGCTGCGGTTCGAGGCGGTCCGTGCGCTCGACCTGGCGCAGCTCGAGGCCTTCGCCTGAATCGATGCGCCGTCAGGGCGCCGACGAAGCGCACGGAGGGGTTCGGCTCCCTGCCCCTGTGCACCCTGACCCCGCCCCTCTCGGGGTCAGGGTGCGGTGGCGGTGCTCTCGCGACGTGAGAGCGTCGGTTGCGCGGCCGGCACCGATGGCACGATGTCTTCGGCATCGATGCGGGTCATGAGGGTCCGGGCGGCGAGCTCGCCGAGCGCGTAGGTGTCGCGGGTGAGTGCGGTGATGGACGGGCGGACGAGCCGCATCATGACCGAGTCGTCGAAGCTCGCGATGGAGAGCTCCGCGGGCACGGCGACGCCCAGTTCCTGGGCGACGCGGAGACCGGCGAGGGCCATCACGTCGTTGTCGAAGACGATCGCGGTGGGGCGATCGTGGCGGGTGAGCAGATCTCGCGTCACCTCCGCCGCCTGCTCGGCCGAGTAGTCCGTCTCGACCGAGACCGGGTCGAAGGCGCCCGCCGCGGTGGCGCACGCGCGGAGAGCCTTACGGCGCAGCTCCGTGTGTTCGAAATCGAGGCGCCCCATGACGTGCGCGACACGGCGGTGGCCGAGGCTGAAGAGCTCGCCGAAGAGGGTAGCGGCGACGGCGTCGTCGTCGATCCAGACGCTCGGCACGTCCGGATCGGTGCTCGGGTGGCTGCCGATCTGGACGGTGGGCAGCTCGAGGTCCGTGAGCAGGGCGATGCGTCGATCGTCCCGGCGGGGGTCGATGAGGATCACCCCGTCGACGCGGTGGGCCGAGTGCCACGAGGCGTACGCCTCGATCTCCTCGTCGAGGGAGGACACGACGAGGGTCTGGAGTCCGGTGTGGGTCTCGGCGAGACCCGCCTGGATCCCCGCCATGAGATCGGGGAAGAACGCCTCGGTGCCGAGCGTGCGCGCCGGGCGGTTGAGGACGAGCCCGATGACGTCGACCCGCGATCGCCCGAGGGCGAGAGCGGCGGAGTTCGGACGGTAGTTGAGCTCGGACGCCACCCGCAGGACGCGATCCCTGAGCTCCTCACCGACGCCCGGTTTGCCGTTGAGGGCGAACGACACGGCGGCCTTCGAGACCCCCAATCGGCGCGCGATGTCGCCGAGCGTCGCCCGCTTCTTGCTCGTCGCCATCGTGGCCTCCTCGACACCGAATGTACTGAACCGGTTAATCCGGTGGTTGACTTACCCGGTTTAGTTGCTGAGGATATACCCCATCGCCTCGTCTCCGCGACCGGTCCCCAGCGCGGATCACAGCGGACGTCGCCTGCACACAAAGGAGTTGCATCACATGAGGAACAAGCGCACCCCCCTGCTGACCGGGTTCGGCATCGTCGCCGCGACCGCCCTGCTCGCCGGGTGCTCGGCACCCGCCGCATCGGGCGGATCGGACCCCGAGGGGGCCGTCGACGGCTCGATCCGTTTTCAGACCTGGTCGCTCACGCCGACCTACCAGGAGTATCTCGACGAGGCGATCGCCGCATTCGAGGACGAGTACCCCGACGCGAGTGTCGAGCTCGTCGACCAGCCGGGTGACGGCTACTCGGAGAAGGTCCTGTCCCAGGCCTCGACCGACACGCTGCCCGACGTCGTGAACGTGCCGCCGGACTTCGCCCTTCCGCTCGCGCAGCAGGGCATCCTCTACGACGTGAGCCAGGCCACGGACATGGAGAGCACCTACTTCGAGGGGTCCGTCGACGCGTACCGGTTCGACGGCGTGGAGGGCGTCTACGGGTATCCCTGGTACCTCGGCACCGACGTCAACTACTGGAACGCGACACAACTCGACGACTGCGGTCTCGACTCCGCGAACCCGCCGGCGACGACCGACGAGCTCTTCGAACAGGCGGCGATCATGGCCGACAACTGCCCGGAGAACTACCTCATCAGCCGCGCGCCCGGCCTCGGTGACTTCACGCTGGAGGACATCGACATCCTCAACGAGGACGGCTCGGAGTTCGTCTTCAACACCCCGGAGGCCGCCGCGATCATCGACCGCTACGCGGAGGCCTACGCGAACGGCGAGATGCCCCCGACCGTGCTGAACGCCGACTACCTCGGCAACTCGCAGCTCTTCACGGAGGGCAAGGTCGCCTGGTCGACGGGTGGCGCCACCGCGATCGACTCCTTCGAGGAGAACAACCCGAGCCTGAAGGGCAACATCGTCATCAGCCCGGCCCTCAACATCTCGCCGCTCTACGTGCAGGGACTGAGCGTCTCGGCCGGCAGCGAGAACCTCTCGACGGCGCTCGCCTTCGCGGAGTTCATGACGAACGCGGACAACCAGAACGACTTCGCGCACATCGCGAACGTCTTCCCGTCGACGCAGGGCTCCGACGAGGACCCGTACTTCAGCGAGGAGGACGGCACCCCGTCGAGCGAAGCGCGCGTCACCGGTTTCGAGTCGCTCCAGACCGCCGAGGTGCTGACGCCCTACTCGGTCAACGGGGCGATGAACGACTACCTCGGTCAGCAGATCGCGCTCGCGATCCGCGGTGACATCTCCGGCCAGGAGGCGCTCGACACCTCCGTCGAGAAGCTCAACGACCTGCTCGCCCGCCAGTAGGTCACCCGATGACCATCACGGAAACCCCCGCCGGCGGCACCGCTCCGCCGGCGGGGCGGCCACGGCCGAACCGCGCGCCCAACCGCCGCGGACCAGCCCGCGCGACCCGGCGGCGCACCCCATGGCTCCTGTTGGCCCCGGCCCTGCTCTGGCTGTTCGTCTTCTCGATCTGGCCGTCGCTCAACACCGTGCGCATGGCCTTCACGAACGCCAAGCCGCTCGGCGGCACCGAGCGATTCGTGGGCTTCGACAACTTCGGCTACATCCTCGAAGACGATCAGGTGGCGAACGCGCTGCTCAACAGCGTGGTCTTCATGCTCGTATGCCTCCCGCTGCTCACGATCCTGCCGCTACTCATCGCGCTCCTCGTGGAGAAGAAGCTCCCGGGCATCACGTTCTTCCGCACGGCGTTCTACACCCCCGTGATCGCGTCGGCCGTCGTCGTCGCCCTCATCTGGACGTTCATGCTCGACGACCGTGGCCTCGTGAACGGGCTCGCGCAGGAGCTCTCGATCATCCAGGGCCCGCTGCCGTTCCTCACGGACCGGTGGCTCATCGTCCTGAGCGCCGTGAGCCTCACGGTGTGGAAGGGCCTCGGGTACTACATGATCATCTACCTCGCCGCTCTCGGCAATGTGAGCAAAGACCTGCACGAGGCGGCCGCCATGGACGGCGCCGGTGCGATCCGGCGCTTCCTCAGTGTCACGCTGCCGGCGGTCCGTGGGGCGATGCTGCTCATCGCGGTGCTCGTCTGCATCGCTGCGCTGCGTGTCTTCAGCGAGGTCTTCATCATGACCGGCGGAACCGGGGGAGCGGGCGGCGAGGCCCTCACCATGGTGATGCTCATCCAGCAGTACTCGCGCGGGTTCGCCGGCGACCTCGGATACGCGAGCGCCCTGAGCATCCTGATGTTCTTCGTGACGCTCGTGCCGATGCTCATCCTGGCGCGCATCAACAGTAGGAGTGACCGATGACCGCCGTGAACGAGGACCAGCGTGCCACCGAGCTGACAGGGCACGTCGCGACGAAGGCCCCGCGTGCCCGGAAGACACGTGGGTTCGGCTCCGCCGGGCCCGGAGAGCTCGTCATCCGGTACGTCCTGCTCGTCTTCGTGCTCTTCATCTCGATCGGGCCGTTCCTCTGGCAGCTGTCCACCTCCCTCAAAAGCACGAGCGAGGACATCTACACCCGCATCCCGCAGCTGTGGCCGGGGGACCCGACCTTCGACAACTACCTCCGCGTGATGGACGCGATCCCGGTCTGGACCTTCATCGGCAACTCGCTGTTCGTCGCGGTGTTCCAGGTGGGCGGCAACGTGATCTTCTCGACGCTCGCCGGCTTCACCCTCGCCCGACTGCGCTTCCGCGGGCGGAAGATCGTCATCGGGCTCTTCCTCGCGACGCTCATCCTGCCGGGGGAGGCGACCATCATCGCCAACTTCGTCACGATCCGGAACCTCGGACTCGCCGACACCCTCCTGGGCGTCGCGCTCCCCGGCATGATCGCGACGCTCAACGTGCTGCTCATGTTCAACGCGTTCCGCGTGCTGCCGGAGGAGATCGACCAGGCGGCGGTGATCGACGGGGCGAACGCCCTGCAACGCTTCTGGAACGTGTCGCTGCCGTCGGTCAAGGGCACCGTCGCGGTGATCGCGATCTTCAGCTTCATCGGGGCGTGGGACGACTTCCTGTGGCCACTCATCGTCTTGACGAGCCCCGACCAGTTCACGCTCACGATCGGACTGCAGTACCTGTCCGGGACGTTCTCGAACGATCAGCGGCTCATCGCGGCCGGATCGATGATCGCCTTCGTGCCGATCGCGATCGTGTTCGCGGCGCTGCAGCGCCACTTCTTCAAGGGTGTCGAGGAGGGCGGCGTGAAGGGCTGACCGCCCGCCGTCACCGCCGCCACCCCGTCACGAAAGGCATCATGTCCATCCTGCACAGTCCCCGCCGTTCGTCGCGCCTAGCGAGGGGATCCGTCCGCTCATGAGGTTCGGAGTCAACTACACACCACGCGTCGGCTGGTTCCACTCGTGGCTCGACTTCGACGTCGACGCCGTGCGGCGCGACCTCGAGCAGATCGCGTCCATCGAGGCCGACCACGTCCGGATCTTCCCGCTGTGGGACCTCGTGCAACCCAACCGCGGGCTGCTGAGACCCTCGGCCCTCGCGGCGGTGGGAGCCGTCGTCGATGCGGCGGCCGAGGTGGGGCTCGACGTCAACGTCGACGCCCTGCAGGGTCACCTGTCGAGCTTCGACTACCTGCCGGCGTGGCTCACGACCTGGCACGATCGGAACATGTTCACCGATCCGGACGCCCTGTCGGGTGAGGTGGCCTACATCCGCGCCCTCGGTGCGGTCCTCGCCGGACGCCCGAACGTGATGGGTTTCACCCTCGGCA
Source organism: Labedella endophytica (assembly GCF_003990045.1). Taxonomy (GTDB): domain Bacteria; phylum Actinomycetota; class Actinomycetes; order Actinomycetales; family Microbacteriaceae; genus Labedella; species Labedella endophytica. The sequence goes on from NZ_RZGZ01000001.1 coordinate 714,491, forward strand.
ACGAGGTGAACCAGTTCGCCGCCAGGCCGCACCCCCACCCGCACCCGATCGGACCGGACGAGGCCGAGGGATGGCTCCGGACCATGATCGCTGCGGCGCGGTCGAGCGTCGGCGTCCCCGTCACCCACGCGGCCTACGACGCGACGTGGTACGACGAACGCCAGCCGTTCCTGCCTCGGCACGCGGCCGAGCACGGCGACGAGACGATCGTGCACTCCTGGGTCTTCAACGGCGCGGCCCAGCGCCACGGCGGGCTCGGGGAGGGATCGGTGAGGCACGCCGAGTACCTCGTGCAGCTCGCGGCGGCCTGGCACGCCGACGCCTCGCGCCGCGTGTGGCTGCAGGAGGTGGGCGTTCCCCTCACCGTCGTCGACTCCGCGGATGCCGTCGAGTTCCTCGAGCGCACCGTGCGGACCGCCGCCGGTGTCGCCTCCCTCTCGGGTATCACGTGGTGGTGCTCGCACGACGTGTCCCGCGACCTGCTCGACTTCCCCCCGGTCGAGTACGACCTCGGGCTCATCGACGAACACGGCCGGATCAAGCCGACGGGCCGGGCATTCGCCGCTCTCGCACGCGAGCTGCGGAACTCCCCGCGGGCCGCGCCCGTCGCGGACGCCCTCGTGCTCGACGACACCGTCGCCCATCGGGAGGCGTGCGCGCCCGGCGGCTCGTTCTTCGACGAGTGGATGCGCGAGGCCGAGCGGACCGGGCTGGCCCCCAGATCCTCCTCGCGTCGCGCGCTCACGACGCCTCGCTGCTCGCTGACCGTGGGATCCGACGGGTGCACCGGACCGAGTCCGCCGTGCGCGGCGGAACCCCCGCCGGTGGCGGCGCCGCGGCGACCCTCCCGGCCTGACGATCCTCCCCCTCTCTCTCACACACACCTCTCGAACGAACGGACAGCCTCAGAACATGCACGACGACATCCCCCTCACCATCGGCCGCGCCGCACGGGTCCTCACGGAGCGGATCCGTCCGGCCGTCTACAGCGCTCGTCTCCCGCTCGAGGTGTCGGCGTCCGTCCTCCCGGGGGAGCCGATCTCTCCGGCGGACGGGCTTGCCCTGGACTTCGAGCCTTTCGCCGTCGGTTCGGCGTGGGGAGCCGCCTGGGGAACCACGTGGTTCCGCGTGCGCGGCATGATCCCGGCCGAGTGGGCGGGTCGGCGCATCGAGGCGCTCGTCGACCTGGGGTTCGACCCCAACATGACGGGTTTCCAGTGCGAGGGGCTCGTCTACCTGCCGGGGGCCGTGCCGGTGAAGTCGCTGAACCCGCGCAACCAGTGGCTTCCGGTGTCCGAGAGCGCCGCAGGTGGTGAGGAGGTCGAGTTCTTCGTGGAGGCGGCGGCCAACCCGGTCCTGCTCGACTACGTGCCCTTCCTGCCCACGGAGGAGGGGGACATCGCCACCTCCTCGCCCGCCCCGCTCTACCGCCTGCGCCACGTGGACCTGGCGGTCTTCGAACCGGAGGTGCACGAGTTCGCGCTCGACCTGGAGGTGCTCCTCGAGCTCCAGGCCGAGCTGCCGGCCACGTCCCCCCGTCGGATGCGCATCCTCCAGGCGCTCGACGACGCCCTCGACCTGCTCGATCTGCAGCGCATCCCGGCGACCGTCGGAGACGCGCGGGCCGCGCTGGCCCCGGCCCTCGCGTCTCCCGCGGAGGCGAGTGCCCACCGCATCTCGGCGGTCGGCCACGCCCACATCGACTCGGCGTGGTTGTGGCCCGTCCGCGAGACCATCCGCAAGGTGGCGAGGACCGCCTCCACCATGACCGAGCTGCTCGGCACGACCGACGATTTCCTCTACGGCATGTCGAGCGCGCAGCAGTACGCCTGGATCAAGGAGCACCGCCCGGAGGTCTACGAGAAGGTCAAGGCCGCGGTCGCCGACGGACGATTCCTCCCGCTCGGAGGCATGTGGGTCGAGTCCGACACCGTGATGCCGACCGGCGAGGCGATCGTGCGTCAGTTCCTCTACGGCCAGAAGTTCTTCGAGGAGGAGTTCGGGATCCGCTCCCGCGGCGTGTGGCTGCCCGATTCCTTCGGGTACTCGCCGGCGCTCCCGCAGCTCATGCGTCGGGCGGGGTTCGAATGGTTCTTCACGCAGAAGATCTCGTGGAACCAGGTGAACCGTTTCCCGCACCACAGCTTCGCGTGGGAGGGCATCGACGGCTCGCGGGTCTTCACCCACTTCCCGTCGATGGACACCTACAACTCCCAGCTGTCCGGCATGGAGGTGGCGAAGGCGTCGAACCAGTTCCGTGAGTCGCGGTTCGCGTCCGGATCGATCGCTCCCGTCGGCTGGGGCGACGGCGGCGGTGGGACGACACGGGAGATGACGGGGAAGGCCGCACGACTGGCCGACCTCGAGGGCAGCGCGCGCGTGACCTGGGAGCACCCGGACGCCTTCTTCGAACGGGCCCAGCGCGAACTCCCGACCCCGCCTGTGTGGGTCGGTGAGCTGTACCTCGAACTGCACCGCGCCACCCTCACGAGCCAGCACAAGACCAAGCAGGGCAATCGGGTGACGGAGCACCTCCTCGTGGAGGCGGAGCTGTGGTGGGCGACAGCGTCGCTCCGCACGGGAGGCGACTACCCGTACGACGAGATCGACGAGCTCTGGAAGCAGGTGCTCCTGCAGCAGTTCCACGACATCCTCCCCGGGACGTCCATCGCCTGGGTCCACCGGGAGGCCGTGGAGCAGTACGCGCGGGTCGCCCGCGCGGCCGAGGCACTCATCGAGCGCGCGCAGGAGCTCCTGGCCGGCGATTCGGGAGAGGGCGCCGCGGCGGGCACCGTCGTGTTCAACTCCTCACCCCTGACGCGCGACGGGGTACCCGGACTCGGCGCCGGTGCGATCGAACGCATGGCCGGGACGGTCTCCCTCTCCGAAGAGGACGGCGGCTTCGTCCTCGAGAACGAGCTCGTCCGGATCGTGGTGTCCGCGCAGGGCCTCATCATCTCGGCCGTCGACCGGGCGTCGGGTCGGGAGACCCTCCCCGCCGGCACCGCCGCGAACCTCCTGCAACTTCACCAGGACTTCCCCAACATGTGGGATGCGTGGGACGTGGACCGGTTCTACCGGAACCGCGTCGAGGACCTCGTCGAGCTCGACGCGATCGAGGCCTCCGTCGTCGACGGCGTCGCCCGGATCGTCGTTCGTCGATCGTTCTCCGTCTCGACGGTCGAGCAGGTCCTGACGCTCCGCCCGGGATCGCGGACGGTCGAGATCGACCAGGTCACCGACTGGCACGAGACCGAGAAGTTCCTCAAGGTGGCGTTCCCCCTCGCGATCCAGGCGGAGCACACGGCCGCGGAGACCCAGTTCGGTTACGCGAAGCGCGTGACCCACACGAACACGAGCTGGGAGGCCGCGAAGTTCGAGACGTCGATGCATCGCTTCGTGCACGTGGAGGAGCCCGGCTTCGGAGCCGCCCTCGTCACCGACTCGACGTACGGTTTCGACGTGACACGCGACTCGGATCCCGCGACGGGTGTCTCGACGACCCTCCGTCTCTCGCTCCTGCGGGCGCCGCGCTTCCCGGATCCGCAGACCGACCAGGGCGAACAGACCCATCGGTACGGGTTGGTCGTCGGGGCGGGAATCGAGGAGGCGACGGCCGAGGGGCTCGCCCTCAACCTCCCGGCACGGGTCCGCCCGGGGTCACCGGTCGCGCCCCTGGTGGAGGTGTCCGAGGGCATCCTCGTCTCCGGCGTCAAGCTCGCCTCGGATCGCTCGGGCGATCTTGTCGTCCGCGTCTACGAGCCGCACGGTCGCCGCACGACGGGGACGGTCACGATCTCCGGGGGAGCCGCGACCGTGGTCGACGCGTCGATCATCGAAGACGCGGGAGACGTCGTCGAATCCGACTCCGGGACGGTCCAGCTGACGCTGTCGCCCTTCGAGGTGCGTACCTACCGGGTGAGCGCGGATCGAATCCCAGACTGAGCGTCGGTGCCGTCCGGCGCGATCCTCGCGCCGGACGACACCGACGGGTCAGACGTGGCCGCGCAGCGAGCTGGCCGTGCCGGCCGGTTGACCCGGCTCCTCGGTGAAGACGAGCCCCGTGCCGCTGTTCGCGGAGGCCGTGAGTTCTTCGATCCACGCGCGATTGATGGCGGGAGCGCGCCCGCCGGAGAACTTGAAGTACATCGGGATGCCCCGGTCGAGCCAGATGGCCGATCGTCCGTCTCCCACGGTCGGATCGTCCTTCCACGAGAAGAAGAAGCTCTCGCCGCGCCGCAGCTTGTTGCCGATGACGATCTGCAGGTGGGCGAGCGAGCGGTCATCGATGTCGATGTCGATGTCCGAGTCGCCGTAGACGAGTTTTCCCACGGTGAGACTCCTCGATGCTGATGGACCGGTCGTGGACGAGCCCTCTCAGCTTATCCCGCGAACCCGCGGTCGGTCAGGATCGCGTCGGAGAGCGGCGCCGCTTCAGAGTCCCGCGAGTGCCTCTCGGACGGCGGCCGCGTCGGCGAAGCGGGACGGCGCGAGCGACCGCAGGTCTCCGATGAGGCTCGGCGTCGCGTGCGACGCGATCGCGTGGAGGAGGAGGTCGTCGCGTGCCGCGGGGAACGTGATCGTGTCGAGCAGGGCGGATAGGTCGCCGACCCGTCGCATGGTGTCCGTCGACGTGGAGACGCTCATGACGCCTCGAGGAGGATGCGACGAGCGAGGAGCCGCTCCAGGATGGCGGAGAGGGCCAGATCGAGGGACGCGGTCGTCGTGCACTCCCCGGCGTTCGGCCACATCCACAGGGTCTCGACGTGATCGTCGATCTGCTCGACATACGCGAGCAGGCGCGTTCCGTCATCGTCAGGGAGCCGCGCGTCGCAGACGCGCCACGATGCCTGGGTGAGCGCTATCGTCTCGAGTTCTCTGTCCACCCGCCGTATCGGCGTCGCAACGTTGCTCATGCCGATCCCCCTTTCGCGTGCAGGGTCAACACTGGTGCATCCGGCTTCGGATGTCGTCGACTTGACACGTCGTTGCGACGCTGTTAAGCGATCGTTCAGAGGATCGGCCCCTCGGAGCGTTGATCCGTTCGGACGCGGACGGTCCCTGTCAAGCCTCTCTTCGCCACGATCTGGAATTGCCTAGCGTTGCGTGGGTGTTGATCTCCCTTCTCCCTCCGCATTCCCTGCTCGCTGCCGGTCCCGCCATCGTCTGCCCGTGCATCGCGCCCGGCACCGCGGAGGCGTGAGATGGCCCATCTCCTGGTCGGCGCCGACGACTTCACCCTCGACGACCGACTCCTCGAGCACGTGCGGTTCGTGGTGACCCAGAAGCTTCGTCGAAACGAGTCCTTCCTCCTGACGTGGAGTTACCCGGCTCATCAGGGTTCGGGTCGGCGGTCCGTCTGGATCCACGACGGTTCCATGCTGCAGTTTCGTTTCGCCAAGGAGAGCAAAGCACCGCTGAATCCTGAGTGGCTGAAAGCACTCCTCGAGGCGTCCCATTCCGTCAGAGGGCTCAACCTCGACGACGTCCCGGAGCCCTCCGTCGCCGTCTCGCATGCGACGGCGTCCGACTCGGCGTCGACAGATGCCACGGTGGGAGTCGGCCGCCGCACCTGACGCGAACGCGCCAAGACCAACGACGAGACCCCCGACCATTGCGGTCGGGGGTCTCGTCATTCAGCGCCGTTCAGCCCCAGAGGACGCGAGATGCCGTGTCAGAGCCACTCGAGCGAGTCGTCGGCGTTCGGGGCGACCTCGTCCGCCGTCGTCGATGCCGCCTCCGCCGGGACGGCTCGGGGCGAGGAGAGCTCGGCCGTCAGGGCCCTCATCTTGGCCAAGGCGATGTCGTCGCGGACCTCCTCGAACTCCGAGTCCTCGTCTTCGGCGATCAGCTGACTCGCCGGACCGATGAGGAGGGTGGCACGCCCGATCGATCCGTCCGCTTGTCTCACGGGGATATCGACGGTCTGGGACGAGCTGTGGCGAGCGAGAGCCGCCGCATACTCGAGGAGTGCCCTCGTGATCTCGGTCCCGGTCAGCACCGAGTCGTTGCTATAGAAGATGCGCTGCATGCATTCAGTCAATGTCGAGCGTCGGAGACGAGTCAAGCCCGTTCCGGCACCCGTTTTTCATGCAACGCGGCGCGTGCGAAGGTCCACGGATCGGTGTTTTCTCCTGCTGTGACTCCCGGATGTCAAGCCTGAATTCGCTGTCTTCGCGATTCCCGCAGACTGAAGAACATCGGCGCTCAGCTCGGCACCGATCGTGCCGATGGCGCAACGACCATCACCACCCCGGAGGTATCACCATGGGAGCACTCACATACGGAACGCGGGAGATCCCCGTCGAGGACCGGCTTCTCGCACACCTCAGCGTCGTGATGACGCAGAAGCTCCGCCGTCGCGAGGGGTTCCTCCTCACGCTGCCGTCCGGCGATCGGCGCCTCCACGCCGAGTCTTTCTGGATCAGCGCGAACAGCGACCTCTCGTTCTCGTACTCGGGGAACCGCATCCCCTCCTTCAATCAGGACTGGCTCGAGAAGATGATGAACGAGTCCTTCTCGTCGCAGGGCCTCGACCTCACGAAGCACGCCGAGCCGGCCGCCGCTCCGCGTCCGGTCGCAGCGAACGTCGAGAAGACACGGAGCGCTCCCCGTGAGCGTCAGCTGATGGGTCAGCGCGCCTCGTAGGAGACGATCCGTGCCCGGACGGGGACCACGGAGGAACGAACGACAGAGGCACCCGCGCTCGGGAAGAGCTCGGGTGCCTCCGTCGTACCGCGGGGCCGGCCGCGGTGCGGCAGACGCCGTACCTACGGGCAGGTGTACGTCACGTTCCCCTCGGTGTGCGTGCCCGAACCGAGTTCGGCGCAGACCTCGTTGAACGCGTCGATCCCCGCACCGGCCAGGGCGACGGCCGCGATGATCGACGCGACGATGATGACGGTGCCGATGATGCCGATGATGATGCCCGCGAGCGCGAAACCGTTCTTCGCTCCGGCCTTGCGCGACTGGATCATCGCGACGATGCTCAGGACGACCCCGATCGGCGCCGCGATGAACGCGAGCACGAAACCGACGATGCCGAGGACCTTGCCAGGGACGGGACCGTTGGGTGCGCCGTTGTACGGGGCTCCTGAGTACTGGGGGGCGCCGCCCGGGTGGGAGGACGCGGGAGGATACTGCTCGCTCATGTCGTGCCTTTCGGATCGGATTCCTCGCAACTGTAGTGATCCCCTCCGCCGAGCGGGAGGGGGACGTCTCTGGAGTGCCGATTCCCGCTCGGCCGTAGCATGGGCGGGTGATGACCTCAGCTGACGCCTTGCCCGGATCCGCCTCGACGCCCGCATCCACCCGCCCTCCCGTGGCGCTCCTGCTCGACGTGGACGGCCCGATCGCGAGTCCCGATACGCGCACGGTCCGTCTCGAGAGCGTGGCCGCCGACCTCGCGGCACTCGCGAACGGCGGAGCGCTCGTCGTGTTCAACACGGGGAGGGCCGCGGCCTTCATCAGCGACGTCGTGGTCCCCGCCGTGCGAGCGGCCGGTCTCGAGCCCGGTCGGCGGTTGTGGGCCGTGTGCGAGAAGGGGGCCGTGTGGTTCGGCTTCGACGCCCAGACCGAGGACGAGCCCGAGGTCGACTCGCGGCTCGCGATGGACGAGTCGCTCGAGAACTGGGTCGACGAGCGGGTCGCGGAGCGGTACGCCGACACGATGTTCTTCGATCGGGACAAGCTCGCGATGATCTCCGTCGAGCAGATCGTGGAGGTGCCGCGGTCGGACTATCACGCGGCTCAGGTGCTCTTCGACGACGACGTCGCCCGACGTGTCATCGAGACCGGGGGAGGGTTCCAGCGCGAGGACGTCGTCGACCTCGGCCGGGCGGGCGAGGTGACGGTGCGGATCGATCCCACGATCATCTCCACCGACATCGAGCACCCCGCTCTCGGCAAGGACCTCGGGGCGCAGCGGGCGATCCTGCTCGCTCGCGAGCACGGGCTCGAGATCCCGCAGGTGTGGCGGACCATGGGAGACTCCCGGACCGACTACGCCATGGCCGGCTGGCTGCACGAGAACGGCTACTCCGTCGCCCACATCGACGTGCGTCCGGCCGACGGGGTGCCCGAGACGCCGTACCCCGTCCTGACGGCCGGCGGCGGCCTCGTGCACGACGATGCGGCCGCGGTGTTCCTCGCCCGCTGGCGCTCCCTCACGGATTCCGACGGGTGGCGCGCGGGAGAGTTCCCCGACGCCGACTGAGCGAGGTCAGGACCGACTGACCGAGGTCAGGTCTGGCAGCGCGGGCACCACGTGGTGACGCGCAGGGAGAGCTCGTCCGCACCGAGTTCGCCGCTGCGGATGCGCGTCCCGCAGCGGCGGCACGGCCGCCCCCCGCGTCCGTAGACCCACACCTGCTTGCCGGGGCGCGTGTCGCCCGTGGTAGTGCGTTCGGCCCGATCGCGGTTGGCCAGGATGAGTCGGTGCGCGAGGTCGACCGTTCGTGCCACATCGACGTCGCCGACCGGCCGCGTCGGCAGCGCACCTCGCAAGAAGCAGATCTCGTTCGCGAACACGTTTCCGATCCCGGCGAGATTGCGCTGGTCGAGCAGGGCGACGGCGAGCGGCCGGGCCGGATCGGCGCTCAGGCGGTCGATCGCCTCCATCGCGTTCCAGTCGGGTCCGAGGAGGTCGGGTCCGAGGTGTCCGACGACGTCGTCCTCGCGGTCCCGCGGGATCAGCTCGGTGACACCGAGTTCGAACCCGACACCCACCCACGATTCGGTGCCGACGATCGCGCGGACGGTGTGGTCGGGTCGTCGCCAACGGGAGTCGGGGCGGTACAGGTGCCAGGACCCCTCCATCTTGAGGTGGGTGTGGAGGGTGAAGTCACCCACCCGGTGCAGGATGTGCTTGCCTCGGCTGACGACCTCGTGGATCTCGGCGCCCCGCAGGTCGGAGGTGGCGAACGACGGGACGCGCAGATCCCAGCACGTCACGATGTCGTCGGCGAGCGCACGGTGCAGCTGTGCGGCCGTCCGGTAGACCGTGTCCCCCTCAGGCACGTCGGATCCGGAGTCCGCGAGGGGTCTCGGAGAAACCGGCCTCCCGGAGGGGGAGCGCGAGGCGGCCGCCGAGCACGAAGTCGCCGTTGGCGTTCTCGACCGCGAGCTTCTCGATGCGCCCGTCCCGGACGACGCCCGCGAGAGACATCGCGGCATCGCCCACGAGTCGCTCGTCCTCGGTGAAGACGAGGAGCGAGGACCCGCCGCGCTCGAGGTAGAACACGAGTTCTCCGTCCACGATCGTGACGAGACCGCCGGCCTTGCGGCCCGGACGGTGCTTCGTGCCCGTGGTGTCGGAGCTCGGCCAGGGGAGAGCCGCTCCGTAGGGATTCGCGGGATCCGTGGCCGCGAGGGTGACGGCCGTGAGCTTCTCGCCTGGCCGTTCACCCCGCGCCTCGGTGCGCACGAACGTGCGCACACGATCGACGGTGCCGGAGGTGGAGAACTGCGCGGCGCCGAGACCGTCGATGATGTAGCCGCGCCGCGCGCGACCCTTCTCCTCGAAGCCGCTCAGGACCTTGTACGCGAGGGCGAAGCCGCCGGGCACCCCTTCGGTCGCTACGGAACCGCGGGTGACGATGCCGTAGCGGTCGAGCAGGATCTCGGCCGTCGCGGCGGCGCGGATCGTGGGATCGCTCTCGGCGAGGGGCAGGATCGACCAGCGGCCGCCGAGTCGCTGTCCCGCGCTCGAGCCGCCGTTCGCGACACGGGTCGTCATGGTGGGCCGCGCATAGGCACGACCGCGGTAGGTGCGGGCTCGGGGAGTGGCGCGAGCGCTGCGGTGGGCACCGCCCCCGCCCGTGAGCATGCGGAGCGGACTGAAGGTGTCGTTCGTGATGAGGCCCGCCCAGACGAGCTCCCAGATGGCGGAGACGAGCGCCTTGTCGTCGTCCGATCCGGTGCTCTCCGCGAGCTGAGAGAAGAAGTAGGCGCCCCCGCTGCCCAGGGAGAGGAGGATCTCGCGCTGGAGCGCGTCGGGTTCGTGGTCGTCGCGGTTGATCGGGAGGGTGACGGCGGCGGCGTCCGCGGGGTGCAGCGCGACCCAGCCGTCGGCGCCCGGCAGCGAGCCCGCGCCCGACCACGACACCTCGCCCGTGGCGGTCAGCTCGTCGAGCATGCTCGGCGAATAGTCCCTGACGCGCTGCGGCAGGACGAGCGACTCCCACGCCGACGCGGGGATCGGAACGCCCGCGAGCTGTTCGATCACCGTCAGGACTCCGTCCACGCCCCGGAGCGATCCGGACACGTGTTGCCAGTCGGGAAGGAAGCGGGCGAAGGTCTGCTGGTCGACGGGTTCGACCTCATGGCGCAGCGCCGCGAGAGACCGCAGCCGCAGGCGACGGAGCACCTCGGCGTCGCACCACTCGTCGTCGTCGGCGCCGCGATCCCGCGCGGCGGCGAGGAATTCGCCGCTGAGCACGCGACGCTCGTCCGCGAGGCGGCCGAGGGTGTGGCGGGCGACGGCCGCGCCGAGCCCGAAGCGACGGGCGACCGCGCCGGTCGTGAAGGGGCCGTGGGTGCGCGCGTAGCGAGCGACGAGGTCGCCGAGGGGGTCGGCGACCGGCTCGATGAACGCGACGGGGACGCCGATGGGGAGCGGCACGCCGAGCGCGTCCCGCAGCCGGGACGCGTCCTCGATCGCCGACCACCATTCGGCGCCGGCGAACGAGGCGCGGATGACGCGCCGGGACGTCGAGAGCGCCTCGAGGTGGGCTCGAGCGGTCTCGACGGAGGCGTGTGGCGGGGCGACGTCGTCGCTGTCGGTGTCGTCGCGCGCGTCGCTCGTCACCGTGTCCGAGCGCGCCTCGTCGCCCTCGGACTCGAGGCGCTCGGCGACCTCCTCGACCGTGAGCGGGCCGAGCATGCGGACGAGGTCGGCCACGCCCTCGATGCCGCGCATGCGACGTTCGGGGGCGAGCCGCTGGAGCTCGAGCTCCGTTCGCGTGATGACCCCGGGGTCGAGGAGTTCACGCAACTCGACGTGGCCGAGCAACTCGGAGAGCATGCCCTGGTCGAGCGCGAGGGCAGCGGCCCGACGCTCGGCGAGCGGGCTGTCGCCCTCGTACATGAAAGCGCCGACGTACCCGAAGAGCAGGGAGGTCGCGAACGGCGACGGGGTGTCCGTGGTGGTCTCGACCACGCGCACGGACCTGTTCTCGATGCGCTTGGCGAGATCGAGGAGCGCCGGGAGGTCGTACACGTCCTGCAGGCACTCGCGCACCGTCTCGAGCAGGATCGGGAAATCGGGGTACCGCTTCGCGACGTCGAGCAGTTGCGCCGAGCGCTGGCGCTGCTGCCAGAGCGGGGCCCGGGATCCCGGGCGACGATTGGGCAGGAGCAGGGCCCGCGCCGCGCACTCGCGGAACCGGGAGGCGAACAGGGCCGAACCGCCCACCTCGTCCCGCACGATGGCCTCCAGCTCGTCGGGCTCGATGACGAAGAGATCCGCCCCGGGCGGCTCGGAGTCCGTGTCCGGGATCCGCACGATGATGCCGTCGTCGCTCGCCGTGGCGCCGCCGTCGACGCCGAGGCGCTCGCGGACGCGGGCCGCGACCGCGAGCGCCCACGGCGCGTGCACGTGCATGCCGTACGGGGAATGAAGGATGACCCGCCAGTCGCCGAGCTCGTCCCGGCTGCGCTCCACCACCAGGGTCTTGTCGCTCGGCAACTGGCCCGTCGAGCGCTTCTGCTCCGCGAGGTACGTGAGGAGGTTGCCGATGGCGCGGGAGTCGAGGCCGGCCTCGGCGAGCCGTGCCTCGGCCGTGGCCTTCGGCGCCGCATCGGTCTCGCGCATGAAGGCGCCGATCGCCTCGCCGAGCTCGGCCGGCCGGCCGAGGCCGTCGCCCTTCCAGAACGGGAGGCGGCCGGGCTGGCCGAACGCCGGGGTCACGAGCACACGGTCGTGCGTGATCTCCTGGATCGTCCAGCTCGTGGCGCCGAGGGCGAAGACGTCGCCGACGCGCGACTCGTAGACCATCTCCTCGTCGAGCTCGCCGACCCGGGTTCCGCCCTTCGCGTCGCCACCCACCATGTGCACGGCGAACATGCCGCGGTCGGGGATCGTGCCGCCGCTCGTGACGGCGAGCCGCTGGGCACCCGGGCGGCCGGTGAGTGTGCCAGCGTCGCGATCCCAGACGAGGCGCGGGCGCAGCTCGGCGAAGTCGTCGCTCGGATAGCGTCCGGCGAGTAGGTCGAGCGTCGCCTCGAAGGCCGAGCGGGGGAGCGAGCGGAACGGCGCGCTTCGCCGCACCGTCTCGAACCACGCCTCCACCTCCACGGTGTCGAGGGCGCACACGGCCACGGTCTGCTGCGCGAGCACGTCGAGCGGGTTGGCCGGAACGGAGAGGCGTTCGATCTGCCCGGACACCATGCGCTCCGTCGCCACGGCCGTGCTCACCAGGTCGGAGCGGTGCTTCGGGAAGAGGACACCGCGCGAGATCTCGCCCACCTGGTGACCCGCACGCCCCACGCGCTGGAGTCCGCTCGCGACCGACGGAGGCGTCTCCACCTGCACCACGAGATCCACGTCGCCCATGTCGATGCCGAGTTCGAGACTCGAGGTGGCGACGACACAGCGCAGCCGGCCCGTCTTGAGCGCGTCCTCGATCTCGGCGCGCTGCTCCTTCGACACGGAACCGTGGTGGGCTCGGGCGAGCGGCGCCCCCGAGTTCTCCGTGGCCGCTCCCGGCTCGAGCACGGCGGTTCCGGCCGTGGAGCCCTTCGTCTGTCCACTGCCGCCCATGAGTGCGGCCGGGGCGCGACGGACGGGGCCCGCGCCGCCCTCCTCCGACTCCTCAGCAGGAGCGTTGCGCTCCTCCCAGATCTCATTGAAGCGGGCGGTGAGTCGCTCGGCGAGTCGCCGTGAGTTCGCGAAGACGATCGTGGAGCGGTGGTCGAGGATGCGGTCGACGATCGCCTCCTCCACGTGGGGCCAGATCGACGTGGAGCGTTCGCCGTCCTGCACGAGGGAGCCGGCCGTCGCCCCCTCGCGCGGGCCGGTGGGCGCGGGGTCGCCCGACCCCGGGTCGGTCATGTCGTCCACCGGGACCACCACGGTGAGATCGAACTTCTTGTCGGCCGTCGGCGCGACGATCTCCACCGGCGCGCGTCCGCACAGGAAGCGCGCGACCTCCTCGTGCGGACGGACCGTGGCGGACAGGCCGATGCGCTGAGCGGGCTTCTCGAGCAGGTCGTCGAGCCGCTCGAGCGACACGGCGAGGTGTGCCCCGCGCTTCGACCCGGCGAGGGCGTGCACCTCGTCGACGATGATCGTCGACACGTCGCGGAGGGTCTCGCGCGCGGCCGAGGTGAGCAGGAGGAAGAGCGACTCCGGCGTGGTGATGAGGATGTCCGGAGGGCTCTTCAGCAGCGCCCGTCGCTCGGATTGCGGCGTGTCGCCCGAGCGGACGCCGACGCGGATGTCGGGGACCTCGAGACCGAGCCGCTTGGCCGTCTGCGTGACGCCCACGAGGGGCGACCGGAGGTTGCGCTCGACGTCGACGCCGAGCGCTTTGAGGGGAGAGATGTAGAGCACGCGCGTGCCAGGGGCTGGGCTCCCGGCGGGCCGTGGATTCGGTGACGGTGCGGCGGAGATGAGGCGATCGATCGACCAGAGGAACGCCGACAGCGTCTTGCCCGATCCGGTGGGAGCGACGACCAGTGCGTTCGACCCTCGGGAGATCGCGTCCCACGCCCCGGCCTGCGCGCGCGTGGGCGCCTCGAACGCACCCGCGAACCACTCCCGGGTGGCGGGTGAGAATCGATCGAGGATGTCGGTCACGGTGTCATCGAAACACACACCACCGACATCGGTGTGGGGTCGACGCCGGCCGCCCGATCGTGCACCGTCGTGACGATCAGGCCGATCAGGCCGATCAGGCCGATCAGGACGATCAGGACGATCAGGCCGATCAGGCCGATCAGGACGATCAGGCCGATCAGGCCGATCACGCCGAACGCGTGATGAACGCGGACACGTCGGCGAGCGCCTGCGCAGACACCGCGTGCCCGAGTCCCTCGTAGATGCGACCCGTGAGCGTCGAGTGGGCGGGCAGCCACTCGCCCGTGAGCTGCACGGCCGCCGCCGGGATCACGGTGTCGTGGGTGCCGCGGCCCCAGAACACGGGAGGGGCCGCCTCGGCGAGGGCCGCGTCGCCCGCGTGCTCGCGCGTCGCGACGAAACCCGCGAGGGTCACCCCGTAGGCGAATCGATCGGGTGCCGCGCGCAGGAGCTGGAGCACGACCGAGCCGCCTTGCGAGAAGCCGAGCAGACCGATCGATGTCGGGGGGACCTCGAGGCGGTCGATCCAGTCGAGGACCGCGTGGGCCGCGGCGTCGACCTCGGAGGCCACGGGGAGGAAGTCCCCCTGAAGCGGGTACCACGCCCACCCGACGAGGGGCCATCCGGCCGACAGGGGCGCGCGCAGCGAGGCGATGACCGGCTCGAGGGGGAGGGAGGTGCCCACCTGGAAGAGATCGCTCTCGGTGGAGCCGTACCCGTGCAGGAGGACGAGGAGGGGACGACCCACTCGGTCCGCGGGACCGGCCGACCAGAGGATCGCGTCGTCGTCGATGGCGATGTCGCTCATGTGCAGGGCCTCCAGACGTTCCGCACGCCGAGGGGCGCACCTCTCCAGAGTAGGCGCGGCCACCGACGGTCCGGCCGCTCGGGGCGCACGGCGTCCACGACTCTCGACGTCGGTGCACCCACTCGTGCCGGCGCACGGCAGAATGGCGGCATGGCCGTGAGAACCCCCGATCCCGATCCCGACGTCCCCGAGGAGCCGAACGCGTCGTCCCGACCGTCGGTGAATCCGGGTTGGTTGAGCGATGTGGAGCTCGCCGAGATCCGCCAACGACTCCCGCTGCTCTACGTCGAGGCGGTGCCCGTGAGGGTAGACGGGCTCGGCGTCGTCACCGAGGTGGGTGTCCTGCTCCGCTCGACACCCACGGGGCAGATGACCCGCTCGCTCGTGTCCGGCCGCGTGATGTACGGCGAGACCATCCGGGAGGCGCTCTTCCGCCACCTGGAGAAGGACCTCGGGCCGATGGCGTTCCCGCAGCTGCCCACGTCCGCCGTTCCGTTCCAGGTCGCCGAGTACTTCCCGATGCCGGGTGTCTCGCTCTTCTCGGACGACCGGCAGCACGCGGTCTCCCTCGCCTACGTCGTCCCGGTCACGGGTACGTGCGAACCGCGGCAGGACGCCCTCGAGGTCACCTGGATGACCGCGGTCGAGGCGGCGTCGGACGCCGTCGCCGCCGAGATGGAGGGAGGCCGCGGCGCTCTCGTGCGCTCAGCCCTCGCCTCCGTCGGCTGCCTGCACTGACGACCTCGATCCGCGGATGACGGGGTCCGTCGCCCCGGTCGCGGACCCTGTCATGTCCCGTCGTCGAAAGCGACCCCTCACGGGGAGGGCCCGAGTCGGGATACAGTCGCGCATATGAGCGCCGTACCCCCCGTCCTCGCCCGCTGGATGGCGCGTCAGCGCTGGTATCAGGCGAAGGGCGCCGAACCGGCGGTCCGGATCGTCGGCACCCTCGAGGGTGAGACGACCGGTGTCCGCGTCACGACCTTCCTGCTGATCGACGAGGCGGGAACCGAGCCGCTCCTGTACCAGGTACCCGTCTCCTTCCGCTCGGAGGCGCTCCCCGGAGCCGACGGCGCGCTCATCGGCGAGGCCGACGGGCTCTTCCTCTACGACGCGCCGCACGACCCGGCCTATGTCGACCTGCTGCTGAGTGCGATCTCCTCGGCCGGCCGCCTCGACGGTGCCGACGCCCACGCGACCGGCCACCCCTCGGCCGATCCGGGAACGCGCGTCTCCTCCCACGTCTTCGCGGGGGAGCAGTCCAACACGTCGATCGTCGTCGAGGTCGACGGGAGCGTCGTGCCCCAGACGATCGTCAAGCTCTTCCGCCTCGTGCACCACGGAGAGAACCCCGACGTGACCCTGCAGACGGGTATCAGCGCGGCCGGTTCCGATCGGGTGCCCCGCTCGTTCGGCGTTCTCACCGGATCGTGGCCCGACACGGGTCGCGCCGACGGCGTCGCCGTGGGCCACCTGGCGGCCGTGCAGGAGTTCCTCCCGGGCAGCGAGGACGCCTGGCGGGTGGCGCTGCGCGCCGCCGCCGCCGGGGAGGACTTCACAGCGAAGGCCGCCGACCTGGGTGAGGCGGTCGCGGAGGTCCACGAGACGTTGGCCGCCGTGTTCCCCACGGTGCCGACGGCTCCCGCCGACATCGCCGATGCGGTCGCCCTCATGCGTTCGCGACTCGCGATGGCCGTGGCCGAGGTGCCCGGTCTCGCCGACCACCTCGAGGCGATCGACGCGGTCTACGAGCGCGCGGCCCACGCCGAGTGGCCGGCGCAGCAGCGGGTCCACGGCGACCTCCACCTCGGACAGGTCCTGTGGACGCAGGCTCGCGGCTGGGTAGTCATCGACTTCGAGGGAGAGCCGTTGCGGCCGATGTCCGAGCGCTCGCGGCCCGACATCGCCCTCCGGGACGTCGCCGGCATGCTGCGCTCCTTCGACTACGTCGCCGGTTCACTGGGGCAGGAGGACGGGGCGGGCGCCGCCGGAGCCTCGGCCTGGGCGGTCGAGGGCCGCGACGCCTTCATCGACGGGTACCAGCGTCGGTCCGGCGCGGACCTCGCCGCTCATCGCGACGTCCTCGACGCGTTCGAACTCGACAAGGCGGTCTACGAGACCCTCTACGAGGTGCGGAACCGCCCGACCTGGCTCGGGATCCCGCTCGCCGCCGTCGCCCGCCTCGCCGGCCCGACGAACGCGTAGCGACCGCTCGACCGGCGGCGGACGGGTCGTCCCCGACATCAGCCGCGGTAGACGGGCCGCGCGGCCCGTCCCGCGTCCGCCGGATACCCGGCGCGTGGAGCGTCCTCCCGTCCGACGTCCGTAGAATCAGCCCATGGGTCTCCTGGAAATCCTCATCCCCCTCGTTGTTGTCGTCGTCGGTGTCGGGGCGGCGATCGGCGTCACCGTCGCCCTCGTCCGGCGTGCCGGTCGGAAGCGGATCGAGGCGACGGAGAACGAGCTGCGCGAACTCGAGACGCGCGCCGGTTCCGCCCTGGTCCACGCAGACGACCGCGTGCAGTCGAGCGAGGACGAGGTGGGCTTCGCCGTCGCCGAGTTCGGCGAGACCGCGACGCGGGACTTCACCAGGGCCCTCGCGAACTCGCGCGCTCGTCTCCGTGAGGCGTTCGAGCTGAAGCAGCGCCTCGAAGACGCGTTCCCGGACACCGTCGAGGAGCGGCGGGAGTGGAACCGGCGCATCATCGAGCTCGCCGCGGCGGCCGAGCAGGCGCTCGCCGAGCAGGCGGCCGCCTTCACCTCGCTCCGGTCGCTCGAGAAGCAGGGCCCGTCAGCGGTGCGATCGATCCGATCGCGCATGGCCGAGGTCGAGCCGGGCATCGAATCCTCCGAGCGGCTCCTCGAACGGCTGAGGGAGCGGTACTCGGACGAGGCGCTGCGCGCCATCGGCCGCAATCCGTCGCAAGCGCGAGAGCTCCTCGTCTACGCGGACCGCAGCCTCGGCGTCGCGGAGGACCGGCTCGGCTCGCGGCGCGCGGCCGATGCGACCGTACCCCTCCAGACCGCCGAGGAGGCCGTGCATCGTGCGGGTCAGCTCGTCGGGTCCGTCGAGCACTTCGAAGTGGAGGCGTTGCGGGCCGAGTCCACCCTCGCCGCCGTCATCGCCGACACGGAGTCGGACATCGTCGAGGCCCGTCGCCTCATTCCGACGCTGCGGGACGTGTCGGCTCGTCCGGCCATCGAGTCGGCGATCAGGCGCGCGCAGGACGCCCTCACGGTCGTCACCGCTCCGTCCGACCGGCGGGATCCGCTCGGCGAGCTCGAGCTGCTGCGCGACGCGAACACGGCCCTCGACGACGTCACGGCGGATGCCCGCGGGCGCCAGGAGCAGCTCGATCATGCGCGCGCCGCCCTGCCCTCCGCGATCGACGACGCCGACCGTCAGATCGGTGTCGCCCGCGATTTCCTGTCCGGGTACCGGGGTCCGATCGGCCCGGACGCGCGCACACGCCTGGCCGAGGCCGAGCGACTGCTCGACACCCTCGACAGCGCAGCGGATCCGGTCGCGGCCCTCGCGCAGGTGCGACGCGCGGCGAGTCTCGCGGCGCTCGCGGTCACCCTCGGTCAGCGCGACATCGAGGCGCACCAGAAGCAGCAGTACGAGCAGATGCAGCAGCAGCAGTACCGCCAGGGTTACGGCGGCGGCTACGGCGGCGGTTTCGGCGGAGGCCGCGGGGGAGGCGGCGGCGACATCATGGGCGGCGTCCTCGGCGGTCTCATCATCGGCGGCCTCATGGGTGGCTTCGACGGCGACTGACCCCGCAGGTACCAAAAAACCTCGTATGTGCTCGAATTTTCGAGCACATACGAGGTTTTTTGGTACTTCCGTGGAGGAGGTGGGGGGAGGAGGGGGTCAGCGGACGAGGCGGACCTCATGGATCGTCTCGCCGAGGAAGGGCTCGTCCTGGGATGCCCCGTCGGGGATGAAGCCGTTGCGGCGGTAGAAGCCGTGGGCGCGGGGGTTGTCCTCCGCGACCCAGAGGGACACCGGCTCGCTACCGCACGCCGCGTCGAAGAGCTGCTGACCGATACCGGTCCCGTGGTAGGCGTGCAGCAGATAGATGAAGTAGAGCTCCCGGGGACGGGGAGCGTCCTCGTCGCGGGACGGGCCGGCGCCGGCGAAGCCGACGATCTCCCCGTCCACGAGAGCGGCGTACTGCACGAAGTCCTCACCCTGGTTGATCCAGTGCGTCCAGAGCTCCGCCATCCGGCGCGGTGACAGGTTGGCGAGGGTCGCCTCGCTGACGAGGTGGTCGTACGTCTCGTGCCAGCAGGTGGCGTGGACGCGACCGAGGGCTTCGGCGTCGACGTCCCTGACGGGCCTCACGATCGCGGATTGAGTCTCCATGGGCCGACCCTACTCGCGCGCGACGGCCTCCCCAAATCGCTCCCCTCCCGATCAAAAGACCGCGCGGGTACTCGATAATCCGAGTACCCGCGCGGTCTTCTGATGCGTGGAGTGGGCGTTTCAGCCCCGGGCTGTCTCAGCCCTGGGCTGTCTCAGCCGTGGGCTGTGTCAGCCGTGGGCTGTCTCAGCCCTGGGCGCGACGGGGGCCGTTGCCCCGGCTCGTGCCGCCGGAGCCGCCCGAGCGACCGCCGACGAGGCTACCGACGCGCAGGGGGGCCTTGGCGCCGGTCGAGGCGCCGCCGCGGCGACCGCCAGACGACGCTCCGCCGGACTGGCCGCCGGAGCGCCCGCCCGCGGTGCGGGGAGCGGCGTCGCGTGCCGGCCGCTGCCCGGAGGACTCGTCGCGACCGCCACGGCGTGCGCCGCCCTGGCCGCGACCACCCTCGGACGCGCCGTTCTGGCCACGCGAGCGGCCGTCCTGGTTGCGCTGGCCGTCACGGCCGCCCTGGCCGCGACCGCCGCCGTCGCCCTCGCGCGTGGCGCGCTTGCGACGGGCGTTCGCACCCTGGGAGGTCCCGCCGCCCTGAGGACGGCGCTCCTCCGGAGCGGGCTTGACGAAGGCCGCGACGTCGCCGACGAGCGCGGTGACCTCGCGGGACTCCGCGGTGACGACGGTCGGCTTGACCGAGATCTTCGCCTTCCGCAGCAGGGACGAGAGGTCCGAGCGCTGCGCGGGGAGGGAGACCGTGACGACGTCGCCCTCGCTGCCGGCGCGAGCCGTGCGGCCCGAACGGTGCAGGTACGCCTTGTGCTCCATGGGCGGGTCGACGTGCACGACGAGCTCGACGTCGTCGACGTGGACGCCGCGCGCGGCGACGTCGGTCGCGACGAGCACGCGCACGGTGCCTTCACCGAAGGCCTTGAGGTTGCGGTCACGCTGCGGCTGCGACAGGTTGCCGTGCAGGTCGACCGCGGGGATGCCCGATGCGGTGAGCTGCTTCGCGAGCTTCTTCGCGTGGTGCTTCGTGCGGAGGAAGAGGATGCGACGACCGGTGCCCGACGCGAGCTTCTCGACGAGCTCCTTCTTGGCCTCGGCGGTCTCCACCTCGAACACGTGGTGGGTCATCGCGGCGACGGGCGAGTTGGCCTCGTCGACGGAGTGCAGGACCTCGTCGTGCAGGAAGCGGCGGACGAGCTTGTCCACGCCGTTGTCGAGCGTCGCGGAGAAGAGCAGGCGCTGACCGTTCGACGGGGTCTTCTCGAGGATGCGCGTGACGACCGGGAGGAAGCCGAGGTCGGCCATGTGGTCGGCCTCGTCGATGACGGTGATCTCGATCGCGTCGAGCGAGACGAAGCCCTGCTTCATGAGGTCCTCGAGGCGACCGGGGCACGCCACGATGATGTCGACGCCGCTCTTGAGGGCTGACACCTGGCGGGCCTGGCTGACACCGCCGAAGATCGTCGTGGTCGTGAGGTTGTAGGCGGCGGCGAGCGGCGCCACCACGGCGTCGATCTGCGTCGCGAGCTCGCGCGTGGGAGCGAGGATGAGGGCGAGCGGGCGGCCCGGACAACGCTTGCCGCCGGAGAGTGAACCGCCGAGGCGCGCGACCAGGGGGATGGCGAAGGCGATGGTCTTGCCTGAGCCCGTCTTGCCGCGGCCGAGGACGTCGCGACCCGCGAGCGTGTCGGGGAGGGTGTCGGCCTGGATGGGGAACGGCTCGGTCTTGCCATCCGCCGCGAGGACGGAGAGAAGGGGAGCCGGCACGCCGAGCGTGCTGAATGTGATGTCGGACACAAGTGCCTTTCGGGGCAGTTGCCCGCACGGCGCGGCTCCGCCCATGAAGGAGGGAGCTGGTGCGGGAGGTGGCGAAGGTGCCTCGTGGCACGATCGTTCGCCGTTTGGAACGGTGCGGTGTGGTGGTTTGTCACCACGGCGCACGGTTCAACAGAGATCCCGCGCGATCCCGGGGGATCGCTCCCCGCGTCTATCCCCTGAATGAGAGGAAAGGACGTGCGGGTGAGAGATGTGAAGAGCGTTCAGACGACGCAGGGAACCCGTCGATGGGTTCGCCGTTGGGGTAAGTCTAGCGGACGAACCCTCGGAACGCGGAGAACGATCGGCGGATCAGGCCGCAGGATCGTCGTCGACCGCCTGGATCTCGGGGTCGTACGCCCAGGTCGGAGCGAGGTCGGCGAGCCGCGACGCGCGCCACTGCCACACGGTCCAGAGCGGGAGCCAGAACGCGGGAGCTGCCGCCCCCCCGATGTCGAGACGGTCGCGGTAAAGGGTCTTCCCGGCGCCGTGCGGCGCGGGTGCGACGGCCATCCGATGCCGCCAGCTCCCGAGGAGCGCGAGAGGTCCCGTGAGCGGCTTCCCGTCGTCCACGAGGATGCGGACGCCGTCGGCGCGTCGGTCGTCGAAGGAGATGTCGATGCGCTGGCGACCGGTCGGGACGAGGCCGGCGAGCGACAGCCCGACCGTCGCCGTGGTGGCGTTCCACATCGTCGGGAGCTCGGTCTCCGGCTCCATCACCATGAGCGGCGCGTAGATCTCGCGCAGAGCGGCGGGGGAGCGGAGCGCACGCCACGCGACATCGGGTTCGCAGTCGAGCACGGTCTTGAGCTGAATCCTCATGTCTTCCATGATGTCGAAGACGGAGCGCGCCGTGTCTGCCCTTGACAGCGCGCCGCACCGCGCACGGGGCGACGCGTGCGCTCGGGGTTCTTAGACTTGGGTGATGACGACCGAGCAGACCGCGCCAGGCCGGACCGAGGCGGGGGCCACGGCGACGGCCGGCGCCGTCGTGCCGCCGTCCGCCCCGGCCGCCGAGGTCTACGAGTGGGCGCCCGTGACGGCGGCGTCGCGATCCGGTTCGCCGGTCCGGATCGAGACGGAAGCGGCGATCGCCGGGATCATCGCCGGTGTCCTCGGTGCGATCTTCGGAGGCGTCTCCTTCGTCGGCAGCCTCACTCCGATCTGGGGCGGGTGGTCGGTGGGAGCCGCGGCGGTGAGCACCGTCGTCGTGACGTGCCTCGTCGCGAGCGTCGTGGGGTACTGGCGGTCCCGGACCCAGCCGGACCAGCGGTGGCGGCTCGGGCTGCCGGTCTGGAAGTTCGTCGTCGACACGGCGGCCGTGGCCGTCGTGCACGTCGCGATCGCCGCGATGGTCACGTTCGGGGCCTTCTCCATCCTGCAGAACGGCTTCCGCGGTCTGCTCGTCGACGGCTACGCGGCCCTCATCGCCGTCGGGGTGGCGACGGGGCTCGCGACCTACGCGGTCTCCCTCTCCGTCTCGAAGCTCACGACGGTCACGATGTCTCAGCTGCTCGTCGTCTTCATGACGATCGGCACCTTCGCGAGCATGGCGATCTCCACCGATCCCCACTGGTGGCGCTACCACTTCAGCCACCTCGGGACGTTCGGCGACCGGGGCAGCAGCCTCTTCAACGTCACGCTCATCGTCGCGGGGATCCTCGTCACGACGTTCGCCCTCTACGTGGCGCGCGACCTCCGCCTCCTGCACGACCGCGGGCGGCTCCGGCACCGGTGGGCCGCGAAGGTCGTCTCGACCCTCTTCGTGATGCTCGGCCTCGCGCTCGCGGGGATCGGAGCGGTGCCCATCAACGTGAGCGTCGTCGTCCACAACGTCTTCTCGTCCGGAGCGAGCATCGTGTTCGCCCTCCTGCTCCTGTCCGTCCCGATCGCCCTGCGCGGGATGCCGTGGCAGTTCTTCGTCGTGACCGCGGGCTTCTTCGTCGTCCTCCTCGCGGCCGGATACCTGCACTTCCTCCTCAAGTACTTCAACCTCACGGCCTTCGAACTCGTCGCCTACATCATCCTGTTCGGATGGATCGCGGTCTTCGTGAGGTTCCTCGCGGCGGTGCTCCGCTCCGAGGAGCCCGCCGCCGCGTAGGGTCGGCCCGTGGCGATCCGGTACTGGTTGGCGGTGGCGCACCGTGATCATGTGCGGCGTGCAGTGCAACTCGGCGTCGCGCAGCTGAACTACGGTCGACGCGAGGGACTCGAGGGCATGCGCGAGTCCGACGGGGTCGCCTTCTACTCCGCCCGCGATGTCCCCGACGGGAATCCCGTGCGCTCGTTCACGGCCGTCGGCCGGGTGGCCGACGACGACGTCTACCGCGTCGACGGCGGGGATTCGGGATGGCGGCCGTGGCGGCGACGGGTCGACTTCCGCCTCGACGTCGCTGATGCGCCCATCCGGCCCCTCCTCCACGTGCTCGAGCTCACGCGGCACTCGTACGACTGGGGTCTGCAGCTGCGTCCCGGTTTCCTCGAGCTCAGTCGGCACGACTTCGAGGTCGTCGAGCAGGCCATGCGTGTCCAGCCGGGAGAGCGCTACCCGCGGTCTCCTCTACGATGACTCGGGTGACGAACCCCGCCTTCCCCCCATCCGGCCAGGCCCGGTACCAGGTCCGCTTCGACGTCGGCTCCGGCGGTCTGGCACGTATCGGCGATGCCGACGTGATCGTGTGGGTCGACGCCCTCGGCGCCAGCCCGATCGACCTCGACACCGTTCCGTCGGCGGGCGTCGTCCTCGCTGCCGACCTCCGCTCGCGCGCCGCCACGGCCCGCTGGATCCTCGATCATCAGGTCGCCTCGGGACGTCGGATCTCGATCTCGATCGTCTCGTCGTCGGGCGACGGGGTGTTCGGGTCGGCCGACGTGCTCGTGGCTGGAGCCGTCGTCGATTCCCTCGCGACGCTCGGCATCGACTTCACCTCACCGGAGGCGGCCGTCGCTTGCGCCGCGTTCAGCGGGCTCACGGGCGCCGTCGGGCACCTCCTCACGGCGTCGGTCCTCGGTCAGCAGCTCGTCGCTGACGGATCGATGACCGTCGAGGCCGTGCGGGAGCGGGCGGTCCTCGACGCGGACGTGGACCCGGTGGTGCTCAGGGCACCTGCGGCGTAGCGTCGGAGTGGCCGGGGATTCCGGCTGAACCGTCCGCAGAGGAGACCCCATGAAGGCAGTGCTCGGAGACCGTGTGATCGCGACCGCGGAGGAGGACGACCTCGTCCGCATCGAGGGCAACTGGTACTTCCCGCCGGCGTCCGTCGATTGGGCGAGCCTCGAGGAGAGCCCCACCCCGTACACCTGCCCGTGGAAGGGCGTGTGCCAGTACTACTCGCTCACGGGCGGTGCGAACGACATCGCGTGGTCCTACCCGGAGCCCTATGAGGGTGCGGCCGAACGAGTCGGGAAGGACTTCGCGGGCTACGTCGCGTTCGATCCCCGCGTGACCGTCTCGGCCTGACCCGGGCCCGTCGCGGTGCGGGCGTGCCGTTCCCGGTGCGCCCGCACCTTGTGACGGTTCCCGCAGCGCTGCATCGAGCACCAGCGTCTCGTGCCGCCGCGCGACGTGTCGAGGTAGATGAGGGAGCACCCGTCGCCGTCGCACGCGCGGATCCGCCCGCTCGCCGAGGTGTCGAAGAGGGCGATGGCGTCGCGCGCGATGGTCGAGAGCGCCTGGGCCGCGCGGGGCTCGGTCCGACCGGCCTGTCGCGAGCCGCCGTCGAGTCGCGGCGGGACGTCGGGTGTCGCGCCGTAGAGGTTCACGAGGTCGATGTCCGTCCCGGCGAGGGGCAGGTCCCGTGACCGGGACAGCGCGAGCCGCGTGATCGCGCCGCGCAGGGCGTGCGCGTCGGCGATGTCGCGGTCCGATGATGGAGACGCGGGCAGGCGTCCAGCCAACCAGTCGTCGAGGTCGGCGGTCGAGTGCAGGAATTCCCAGGGCTCGTCGATCCGACCGTCGGCCGCGCCGAGACCGCCCGTGTAGGCGAAGTCGAGGGCGAGCGAGCCGCTGTCGAACCACCACTTCACGCCGTCGCTCGACTCGAACCACTGGCCGGTGTGGGCATCGACTCTCGACGTGACTCTCACGAGACCACGGTAGTCGGTCCCCGTGGGACGGAGCGGCGCGGCGTCTCGCCCGGTCGCCGTCAGAGCAGCTTGCGGAGGGTACGGAGGTTCCGCGTGGTCGTCGTGGAGCGGTAGCGCGAGCGAGCGGTGCGTTTCGCGAAGGCCGTGTCGGTGCTCGAGCCGCGTGGGAGGTCCCAGTAGAGCACGCCGTCTCCGCGTGAGACCCTCTCGACGCCCGGAGCGGTGTCGAGCTCGGCGAAGTCGGCGAGCTCGTCGAGGACACCGGCGTCCGATCCGAAGAGCACGTACGGCTGGCGGTCGTCGACCTCGGCGAACGGGAACGCGCCGACGATCGCCCGGACCCTGCTCTGCCGCGTGAGGACGATCCACGCGTCGTAGCCGAACGCGTCGGCGAGCGCCTTCTCGACGGCGGCTTTGAGGTCGCTCTCCGGTGTGTCCCCGCCGTCGAAGACGACGTTGCCGCTCGCGAGCACGGTGCGCACCGATCCGAAGCCGAGCCCCTCGAACACGGCGGCGAGCGGGGCCGATCGCACGGTGACCCCGCCGACGTTGACACCGCGCAAGAGGGCGACGTGCCGGTCGGTCGTGCTCACAACGGTGGGGAGGCTGCGGCGCTGCGGCGCATGGCCGCGCTGATCTCACGGCGGTGCCACGCGATCTCGAAGCGCACGTCGAAGCTGCGGGAGCAGACCGCGCACGAGCTGCGGCGACTGGGGCGGCGGTGGCGGTACACGGTGTGTCCGCTCGGGCAGGTGCCGACCCACGGTGCGAGCTCGTCGGCCGTGCGCCCCGAATGGAGCCGTGCGCCCTCGTAGCCGAGTTCCTCCGCGATGCGCTTCCACTCGCGGCCGTGTCCGACGGCGGCCCCGGCGAGGGCGTGAGCGACCTCGTGGAGGAGGATCTGATGCACCTCGTCGTCCTCGTAGCGCGCGGCGAGGTAGCGGGAAACCGTGATGCGGTGGTCCGTGTAGTTGCACAGACCGGCACGCTTCTTCGCGTTGTCGAAGCCGAACGACCACACGGCGGGATCGAGGTGGAGGGTGATGAGCGCGTCGGCCCAGACCTTCACTCGAGCGAGATCTGCCATGGACTCACGTTATAACGGGCCACCGACATCGGGGTGCAGCCGTGCCGCCACCCGGGGACGAGCGGATCAGACGCGGTCGGCCAGGTACGACTCCGTCACGGCGATCGCGATGAGCGACGACTCGATCTGCTCGTCGGGCGCCCCGAGCTCGCGGCGCAGGTCGGCGGCCGAGCGGAAGTCGGCGAGGGCCTCGTCGAACCGGCCCATGTCGAAGTACACCTTGCCCCGGTGCTGCAGGCTGAACGCCTCGTAGAGGGTCCACTCGTGGATGTGGGCCTCGTCGACGCACGCGTTGAGCTCGTGCACGGCGTCGTCGAACGCCCCGCGGAACTGGAGGACCTGGGCGCGCAGCAGGCGCGGTCGGACGAGCTCCTTGCGGTCGCCCGTGAAGCGGGCCAGCCGCACGGCCTCGTTGGCGACGTCGAGGGCCTCGTCGAGCTGGCCGGCGACCTTCAGCAGCCACGCCTTCTCGCACAGGGCCGTGAGGCTGCGGAGGTCGCCGAGTTCGGCCAGTCGTTCTCCGACGGCCTTGAGGTCGACCTTCTCGCGGAGGGTCGCCGCGTCGTAACCGAGGATGATGCTGTTCGTCACCGAGCCAACGATAGGCGGCGATCGGAGCGTGCTCCGCACCGTCTCCCGCCTGTCGGCGATTCCCCGGCCGAATCCGTCGGAGCCCTCCCGACTTTCTCCACCTCGTGCGGGATGGGGCGGCGTGGGCGTGAGGAAGGCGGCTCAGCGCCCGGGCTTGACCTGGAAGATCGACTTCGACGGGGGAGGGGAGCCGGTCGCGGTCGCGTCCGTCGCCACGGGTGCGCCGGACGCGAACTCGCGCAGCTCGCGTCCCGAGACGGCCTTCGCCGGGTGCGGTCCGCCCGCGAGCAGACGGGGCAGGAAGTCGAAGGGGAGCTCGGACGGAGAGCCGACGAGGACGAGATTGCCGAAGCGGCGGCCCTTGAGGATCTGCGCCTCGGCGATGACGGCGACGTGGTCGAGCGCGGCCGAGAGCGTCGACACCTGGCTGCGCGCGAAGGCGAGCCCTGGGCCGTCGGCCACGTTCACCGCGAGGAGGCCGTCCGGCGCGAGCAGTCGCGAGACCTCACGGTAGAACTCGACGCTCGTCACGTGCGCCGGGGTGCGGGCCCCCTGGAAGATGTCGACGATGACGAGGTCGCACGCGCCGTGGAGGGCGGAGGGCAGGCGTCCGACGACCTCGCGGGCGTCTCCGTACCGGACCCGGATGGACGCGCGCTTGGGCAGAGGCAGGTGCTCGCGCACGAAGTCGACGAGTCCCCGCTCGATCTCGACCACCTGCTGGCGGCTGCCCGGACGCGTGGCCTCGACGTAGCGGGGGAGCGTGAGGGCCCCGGCGCCGAGATGCACGGCCGTGATCGGTGCGCCGGGCTCGGCGACGAGATCCACGACGTGGCCGATGCGCCGCACGTACTCGAAGCTGAGGTCCGCCGGGTCCTCGAGGTTCACGTGCGACTGCGGGGTGCCGTCGACGACGAGCTGGAAGCTGCCCGGGACGAATCGATCGGGCTCGATCACCGCCTGGAAGCCGCTTCCCTCGAGCCGTACGTGCGGATTGTCCATGCCCCGAAACTACCGCCGATCCACGGTGATGCCGTGACGGAGGCGGGGAATGCGACGGTGCGGGAGGCGTTTATACAGGAGTCGCAGCGAAAAGGTCAAGCCGAGAAGTAGACACGGGGATAACTTCTGCATATGATTGACCTTTGCGCTCCCAGACGTTTCACTCTGCCTTCATATTGCGGTCGGCCCGTGTGCACGATGATCCCGTTTCCACGGTTTCGATGTGCACCTTTCTGTACGTCCGGCGAGACTTCCCTCATCAACTGACAGTGACACGACCTGACGGGGTCCACGGAGGTTATTTCCTTGGCTGCTGCGCGCAACGCAACTCCCACCACACTCAAGAACGGCCGCGGGGCTTCCCGGCTGTCGTTCGCCAAGATCACCGACACGCTGACCGTTCCCGATCTGCTCGCGTTGCAGACCGAGAGCTTCGACTGGCTCGTCGGCAGCGAGGCCTGGAAGACCCGGGTGGCCGAAGCATCGGCCGAGGGCCGGAAGGACCTGCCCTCGAAGAGCGGACTCGACGAGATCTTCGAGGAGATCTCGCCCATCGAGGACCTCGGCGAGACGATGCAGCTGTCGTTCGCGAACCCCTACCTCGAGCCCGAGAAGTACTCGATCGAGGAGTGCAAGGAGCGCGGTAAGACCTACGCGGCCCCCCTGTACGTCGAGGCCGAGTTCATGAACCACCAGACCGGTGAGATCAAGACCCAGACGGTCTTCATGGGCGACTTCCCGCTCATGACCGAAAAGGGCACGTTCATCATCAACGGCACCGAGCGTGTCGTCGTGTCGCAGCTCGTCCGCAGCCCGGGCGTGTACTTTGAGCGCCAGCAGGAGAAGACCTCCGACAAGGACATCTACTCCGCTCGCGTCATCCCGAGCCGTGGAGCATGGCTCGAGTTCGAGATCGACAAGCGCGACCAGGTCGGCGTCCGCATCGACCGCAAGCGCAAGCAGTCGGTCACGGTGTTCCTCAAGGCCCTCGGCCTCACGAGCGAGCAGATCCTCGAGGAGTTCAAGGGCTACGAGTCCATCGAGCTCACCCTCGAGAAGGACGCGATCCTCTCGAAGGAAGACGCGCTCCGCGACATCTACCGCAAGCTCCGTCCGGGCGAGCAGGTCGCCGCCGAGGCCGCCCGCGCGCTGCTCGACAACTTCTACTTCAACTCGAAGCGCTACGACCTCGCGAAGGTCGGTCGCTACAAGATCAACAAGAAGCTCGGTCTCGACGCTCCCCTCAGCGACTCGGTGCTCACGGTCGACGACATCGTCGCGACCATCAAGTACCTCGTCCGCCTGCACGCCGAGGAGTCCACGTTCAACGGCCTCCGCAGCGGCAAGCCCGCCGAGATCCGTCTCGACACGGACGACATCGACAACTTCGGCAACCGTCGCATCCGTGCCGTCGGCGAGCTCATCCAGAACCAGGTCCGCACGGGCCTCAGCCGGATGGAGCGCGTCGTCCGCGAGCGCATGACGACGCAGGACATCGAGGCGATCACGCCCCAGACGCTCATCAACGTGCGTCCGGTCGTCGCCGCGATCAAGGAGTTCTTCGGAACCTCCCAGCTGTCGCAGTTCATGGACCAGAACAACCCGCTCGCGGGTCTCACGCACAAGCGTCGCCTCTCGGCCCTCGGGCCGGGCGGTCTCTCGCGTGAGCGTGCCGGCGTCGAGGTCCGAGACGTGCACCCGTCGCACTACGGCCGTATGTGCCCGATCGAGACCCCGGAAGGCCCGAACATCGGCCTGATCGGCTCGCTCGCGTCGTTCGCTCGCATCAACGCGTTCGGGTTCATCGAGACCCCGTACCGTCGCGTCGTCAACGGCAAGGTCTCGGACGACATCGACTACCTCACCGCCATGGAGGAGGCCGACTTCATCGTCGCCCAGGCCAACGCGCCCCTCAAGGCCGACGGTCAGTTCACCGAGGACCGCGTCCTCGCCCGTAAGACCGGTGGAGAGGTCGACCTCGTGCCGGCCGAGGACATCGGCTACATGGACGTCTCGCCGCGCCAGATGGTGTCGGTCGGTACGTCGCTCATCCCGTTCCTCGAGCACGACGATGCGAACCGCGCCCTCATGGGTGCGAACATGCAGCGTCAGGCCGTCCCGCTGCTCCGCAGCGACTCGCCGCTCGTCGGTACCGGTATGGAGGGCTACGCGGCCATCGACGCCGGTGACGTGCTCACGGCTCAGAAGGCCGGAGTCGTCGCCGAGGTCTCGGCCGACGTCGTCACCATCCAGCTCGACGAGGGTGGAACGCAGACCTACTACCTGCGCAAGTTCGACCGCTCCAACCAGGGCACGAGCTACAACCACCGCGTCATCGTCAACGCGGGCGACCGCGTCGAGGTCGGCGAGGTCATCGCCGACGGACCGGCCACGGAGAACGGCGAGCTCGCGCTCGGCAAGAACCTCCTCGTCGCGTTCATGACGTGGGAGGGTCACAACTTCGAGGACGCGATCATCCTCAGCCAGAACCTCGTGAAGGACGACGTGCTCTCGTCGATCCACATCGAGGAGTACGAGGTCGACTCGCGCGACACGAAGCTCGGCAAGGAGGAGATCACCCGTGATCTCCCGAACGTCAGCCCCGAGCTGCTCAAGGATCTCGACGAGCGCGGCATCATCCGCATCGGCGCCGAGGTCCGTCCGGGCGACATCCTCGTGGGCAAGGTCACGCCGAAGGGTGAGACCGAACTGTCCGCCGAGGAGCGCCTGCTCCGCGCGATCTTCAACGAGAAGAGCCGCGAGGTGCGCGACACGTCCCTCAAGGTGCCCCACGGCGAGTCCGGCACGATCATCGCGGTGAAGGAGTTCAACGCGGAGGACGGCGACGACGAGCTGGGCTCGGGCGTCAACCGTCGCGTGGTCGTCTACATCGCCCAGAAGCGCAAGATCACCGAGGGTGACAAGCTCGCCGGCCGTCACGGCAACAAGGGCGTCATCGCGAAGATCCTGCCCGTCGAGGACATGCCGTTCCTCGAGGACGGCACGCCGGTCGACATCATCCTCAACCCGCTCGGTATCCCCGGTCGAATGAACTTCGGTCAGGTCCTCGAGCTCCACCTCGGCTGGATCGCTCAGCAGGGCTGGAAGATCGAGGGCAACCCGGACTGGGCGAAGAACCTGCCGGAGGTGGCTCGCGAGGCCGCTCCCGGGACCAAGGTCGCGACCCCCGTGTTCGACGGCGCGTCGGAGGAGGAGATCGCTGGTCTCCTCGACTCGACGAACGTCACGCGCGACGGTGACCGCCTCATCGGGTCCTCGGGCAAGACGCCGCTGTTCGACGGTCGCTCCGGCGAGCCGTTCCCGGCTCCCGTCTCGGTCGGCTACATGTACATCCTGAAGCTCCACCACCTCGTGGACGACAAGATCCACGCCCGTTCCACGGGACCGTACTCGATGATCACCCAGCAGCCGCTCGGTGGTAAGGCGCAGTTCGGTGGCCAGCGGTTCGGTGAGATGGAGGTGTGGGCCCTCGAGGCCTACGGCGCCGCATACGCGCTCCAGGAGCTCCTGACGATCAAGTCCGACGACATCCTCGGCCGCGTGAAGGTCTACGAGGCCATCGTCAAGGGCGAGAACATCCAGGAGCCCGGGATCCCCGAGAGCTTCAAGGTCCTGATGAAGGAGATGCAGTCGCTGTGCCTGAACGTCGAGGTCCTCTCGGCAGACGGTACGGCTGTCAGCCTCCGCGACACCGACGACGACGCGTTCCGCGCGGCGGAAGAGCTCGGCATCAACATTTCCTCCCGGTTCGAATCCTCGTCGATCGACGAGATCTGATCCCGGCCACGGAACGCTCTGTAGGACTTCGAGAAGATTCACCGTAGGAGATAAGAATTGCTCGACGTAACAACATTTGACGAACTCCGCATCGGACTCGCCACCGCCGACGACATCCGTCGTTGGTCGCACGGCGAGGTCAAGAAGCCGGAGACCATCAACTACCGCACGCTGAAGCCCGAGAAGGACGGCCTCTTCGGAGAGCAGATCTTCGGGCCGTCCCGTGACTGGGAGTGCGCGTGCGGCAAGTACAAGCGCGTCCGGTTCAAGGGCATCGTCTGCGAGCGCTGCGGCGTGGAGGTCACGAAGTCCTCCGTCCGTCGTGAGCGCATGGGCCACATCGAGCTCGCCGCACCGGTCACGCACATCTGGTACTTCAAGGGTGTGCCCAGCCGTCTCGGCTACCTACTCGACATGGCGCCGAAGGACCTCGAGAAGGTCATCTACTTCGCCGCTTACATGGTCATCAGCGTCGACGATGAGGCACGTCACCAGGACATGCCGGGTCTCGAGAACGAGCTCCGGCTCGAGATCAAGACCCTCGGCGACCAGCGCGACGCCCGCATCGCCGACCGTCTCAAGAAGCTCGAGGACGACCTCGCGGCTCTCGAGGAGGAAGGCGCCAAGGCCGACCAGAAGCGCAAGACGAAGGACGCCGCCGAGAAGGAGATGGGGCAGATCCGCAAGTCTCTCGACGAGCAGATCGCCCACCTCGAGCGCGTCTGGGAGGACTTCCGCACCCTCAAGGTCGGTGACCTCAAGCCCGAGGACGCCGTGTTCCACGAGCTGCAGGACCGTTTCGGCCTGTACTTCGAGGCCTTCATGGGCGCCGAGTCCATCAAGAAGCGCCTCGAGGCCTTCGACCTGAAGGCCGAGGCCGAGCTGCTGCACCTGCAGATCGCCGAGGGCAAGGGTCAGAAGAAGATCCGTGCGATCAAGCGTCTGCGTGTCGTGAACTCCTTCGTGCAGACCGGCAACTCGCCGGCCGCGATGGTGCTCGACGTGGTCCCCGTGATCCCGCCGGAGCTGCGCCCGATGGTGCAGCTCGACGGAGGCCGCTTCGCCACGTCCGACCTCAACGACCTCTACCGTCGTGTGATCAACCGGAACAACCGTCTCCGTCGTCTGCTCGACCTCGGGGCTCCCGAGATCATCGTCAACAACGAGAAGCGCATGCTGCAGGAGGCCGTCGACGCGCTGTTCGACAACGGCCGCCGCGGTCGCCCCGTCACCGGAACCGGCAACCGCGCGCTCAAGTCGCTGTCCGACATGCTCAAGGGCAAGCAGGGGCGTTTCCGTCAGAACCTGCTCGGAAAGCGCGTCGACTACTCGGGCCGTTCGGTCATCGTCGTCGGCCCGCAGCTCAAGCTCCACCAGTGCGGTCTGCCCAAGCAGATGGCGCTCGAGCTGTTCAAGCCGTTCGTCATCAAGCGCCTGATCGACCTGAGCCACGCTCAGAACATCAAGGCGGCCAAGCGTATGGTCGAGCGCTCGCGCGGCGAGGTGTGGGACGTGCTCGAGGAGATCATCCGCGAGCGCCCCGTGCTGCTCAACCGTGCGCCCACGCTGCACCGTCTCGGCATCCAGGCCTTCGAGCCCCAGCTGGTCGAGGGCAAGGCCATCCAGCTCCACCCGCTCGTCTGCGCCGCGTTCAACGCGGACTTCGACGGTGACCAGATGGCCGTCCACCTCCCGTTGTCCGTCGAGGCCCAGGCCGAGGCGCGCATCCTGATGCTCGCGTCGAACAACATCCTGAAGCCGTCCGACGGCCGTCCGGTGACCCTGCCCTCGCAGGACATGATCATCGGTCTGCACCACCTCACCACCGTCACCCCGGGTGCCGTGGGCGAGGGCCGTGCGTTCTCGAGCATCGCCGAGGCGATCCTCGCGAAGGACCAGGGTTCGCTCCACCTGAACGCCGAGGTGCGCATCCGTCTCGAGGGCCTCTACTTCCGTGAGGGAGAGACCCCCGAGGGCTTCGAGCAGGGCAAGCCGTACCTGCACACCACCACGCTCGGTCGCGCGCTCTTCAACGAGACGCTCCCGGTGGACTACCCGTTCATCGACGCCGTCGCGGACAAGGGCCAGCTCTCGTCGATCGTCAACGACCTCGCCGAGCGCTACCCCAAGGTGGAGGTCGCGGCGACGCTCGACCGCATCAAGGACGCCGGTTTCCACTGGGCCACGCGCTCCGGTGTGACCGTCGCCCTGTCGGACATCCTGACCCCGCCGAACAAGCGGGAGATCGTGGCCGGCTACGAGAAGCAGGCGGCGAAGGTCCAGTCGCAGTTCGAGAAGGGTCTCACGACCGACCTCGAGCGTCGTGCGGAGCTCATCAAGATCTGGACGCAGGCGACCGACGACGTGCAGAAGGCGATGCGGGACAACTTCCCCGTCGACAACACCATCAACCGCATGGTGTCCTCCGGCGCTCGTGGTAACTGGCTGCAGATCCGGAACATCGCCGGTATGCGTGGACTCGTGTCCAACCCGAAGGGTGACATCATCCCTCGTCCGATCATCTCCTCGTACCGCGAGGGACTGTCGGTGGCCGAGTACTTCATCGCGACGCACGGTGCCCGTAAGGGTCTGGCCGACACGGCCCTCCGTACGGCCGACTCGGGGTACCTCACGCGTCGACTCGTCGACGTGTCGCAGGACGTCATCATCCGTGAGGACGACTGCGGGACCTCGAAGGGTCTCGAGCTGCCGATCGCGGCGTTCGACGCTCAGGGCACGCTCGTCCGCGACGCCAACGTGGAGAACTCCGTGTTCGCCCGTTCGCTCGCGGCCGACGCCGTCGACGCCCAGGGCACGGTCATCGCCGAGGCCGGTTCGGACGTCGGAGACGTCCTGATCGACAAGCTCGTCGCGGCGGGTGTCGAGTCCATCAAGGTGCGCTCGGTCCTCACGTGCGAGTCCGCCGTCGGTGTGTGCGCTGCCTGCTACGGCCGCTCGCTCGCCACCGGCAAGCTCGTCGACATCGGCGAGGCCGTCGGCATCATCGCGGCCCAGTCGATCGGTGAGCCGGGAACCCAGCTCACGATGCGTACCTTCCACACGGGTGGTTCAGCGTCGGCCGACGACATCACGCAGGGTCTTCCCCGCGTGCAGGAGCTGTTCGAAGCCCGTACCCCGAAGGGTGCGACCCCGATCGCCGAGGCGGCCGGACGCATCACGATCGAGGAGACGGACAAGAGCCGCAAGGTGATCCTGGCCCCGGACAACGGCGACGAGCCGGTCGTCTACCCGGTGCTGAAGCGTGCGACCCTCCTCGTGGAGGACGGCGAGCACGTCGAGCTCGGGCAGAAGATCCACGTCGGTGCCGTGGACCCCAAGGAGGTCCTGCGCGTGCAGGGCGTCCGCGAGGTCCAGAAGCACCTCGTCGGCGGCGTCCAGGGCGTCTACCGCTCGCAGGGTGTCCCCATCCACGACAAGCACATCGAGGTCATCGTCCGTCAGATGCTCCGCAAGGTGACGGTCGTGGACCACGGTGACACCGACCTGCTCCCTGGTGAGCTCGTCGACCGGTCGAAGTACAACAACCTCAACCGGCAGACGCTCACCGAGGGCAAGAAGACGGCATCGGCTCGCCAGGAGGTCATGGGTATCACCAAGGCGTCCCTCGCGACCGAGTCGTGGTTGTCCGCTGCGTCGTTCCAGGAGACCACGCGTGTGCTCACGCAGGCCGCCATGGAAGGCAAGCGCGACCCGCTCGTCGGCCTCAAGGAGAACGTCATCATCGGAAAGCTCATCCCCGCGGGCACTGGTCTCCAGCGCTACCGCAACGTCGCCGTCGAGGCGACGGAGGAGGCGAAGGCCGAGCGCTACCCGAACCGCATCTTCGCGGATGACGGAGCGTTCAGCGAGGCGGACCTCTCGTTCGTCGACTTCGACAGCTTCTCGAGCGACGACTTCACGCCCGGTACCTACAGCTAGGAACCGATCGCGCGACAGCGTTCCACCGAAGGGCCCCGGCGACCGCCGGGGCCCTTCGGCGTTCCGCCGACGTTCTCGTCCGTCGGATCCCACTCCACCCGACTGGTCCGCATCACCCCTGCTCTGGGGACGCCTGTCACGAGACCGTTATGCGGACGGTGTTCGGAGGGAGCTCCGCGCGTCATAGGGTGTGATCATTCCGGGGGGACGGGCAGCAGCCGACCGGGGCTCGACGACCGCATGTGCGGCGCCGTGGACGAGGGCGGTGCCGGGAAGGCCGCTCGATGACGACGCGAGATCCCCTCGCCCCCGAGCCTCCGGCTCCCGAGGATCCGTCTCCGGTCGCGCCCGACCCGGCGCGGCGTCCGGTCTGGCCGGTCGTCCTCGCCCTGGTCGCGATGCTCGCACTCATCACGGGCGGCGCGGTCGGGGGAGCGGCTCTCGGCGGGGCCACCGCGAGCGCCACGGACCCGGGGCCGGTTCCGTCCTCCTCGTCGCCCGCTCCGGTCGAAGCCGCTCCGGTCGAAGCCGCTCCGGCGCCGACGGACACCCCCACTCCCACGAACGCGCCTCCGGTGGAGTCGTGCTCCGACGTCGTGTCCCCGGCCGTCGCGGAGGAGGTGCTCGGGGACTTCGACCTCGCTCAGGAGCACGCGCCGGGGGAGACGAGCGAGTCCGTGTTCATGGGATTCGTCGATCCGCTGCTCCACTACGCGATGCAGCTGTCGGATCGGCTCGAGTGCCGGTGGGTTCTCGAGGAGCCCGGGTACGCCGCGATCCAGGTGTTCGTGACACCGCTGAGCACGGCGGCCTCCGAGTCGATGACGACCAACGAGGCCGCGCTGGGCAGCTGCTCCGACGCGCTCGACGGCGTGCTGTGCGAGTTCGAGTACGCCGCCGACGGTCCCTCGACGGTCATCGAGCAGCACCTCTTCCGCGACGGGCTCTGGATCGCCGTCGTGCACACCGTCTGGGACGCCACGGACGATGTGGGCAACGACGTCGCGGACAGGCCGTGGGACGCCGACCTCCTGCCGGGTATCGCCGAGCACCTGGCGGTGGCGTCGTGACCGCCGCATCCGGAGGGTCGGCCGGCGGCCGTCGGACCCGCGTCGCGGTGATCGCGATCCTCGCCGCGGGAGTCGTCCTCGCGCTCGTCACATCGTTCGCGACCTTCGCGTGGGCCGGCGGTCTCGGATCGACGGCCTCGCCGTCGGAGATCCCGACGACCACCTCGGCCGCGCCGTCGCCGAGTGCCACCCCCACTCCGAACCCGGATCCCGCCACCGTCCTCCCGGCCGGCTGCGCCGAGTGGCTCGATGACGAGGAGTTGTCCTTCTACCTCGAGGGCGGGCGGTTCGAACAGGTCTCGGAGGCTGCGACGATCCCGATGGTCGACCAGGAGATGGAGGCCGCCATGGCCGCCGACGGCTCCCTCCGGTGCGACTTCGTGAACGAGTCGGGGGGCCCCGCGTACGGGGCCGCGTCCGCCGCCATCCGCACCGTCGACCCCGAGCAGAAGGTCGACATCCGCGATGCGATCTACGCGAGCGAGGCCCCGTGCGTGCAGATGGGGTTCGGGCTCGTCTGCATCGTGCACTCGGGAAGCGCGGACGACGGGGATCTCGTCGGAGCGTACCTCCACGACGAGGTCCATGTGCTCGCGGGGGACCTGTGGATCGTCGCGTCGGTGCACGTCGTCGACCTGGTCCCGCGGGGCGGGTTCCTCGCGGGGGTCCTCGCGGGCTCGCCCGTAGACGGATACTGACGACAGGCGCAGGGCGTCGCGACCGGACCGCCGGTGTTCCGCGCCGTCCGCGGGTAGCATCGGATACGACGAGCCCACCTGGAGGACCCATGACGCCCATCGACGTCGACGGAGAGCACCGCGCACCGTCGGGTTCCCCGGCTGCCGAGGGTGACGCCGGAGACACCGCTCCCCGTCGGGGCGCCCTCTGGATCGGATCGGCGATCGCGATCGTCGCCGTGCTCGCGCTCCTCGCGGGGACGGTCTTCGCGCTGCTCACCCACATGGACGGGGCGGGGATGCCGGACCCCACGCGGCCCGATACGGGAGCAGCCGTCTCGGACGGATCGCGACCCGTCCCGGCGGAGACGCCGGCTGCCGCGATCGCCGCGCCCCGCCCGACGGAGTGCGGGCAGATCTACTCGCCCGAGATGCTCGCATCGCTCGAGGCGACGGGGCTGCCCCTCAACGACGGTTCCGTCGACGACAGCCTGGGCACGACGGACGACGATCTCATGGCCGTCATCGCCGAGAACACCACGTTCAAGTGCAGCTGGGGGTCCGCCGGCGAGTACGGACTGAACACGAACATCACGCAGGTGTCTCCGGAGGCGTCGACCGCGGTGCTCGAGCGGCTCGGCGTCCTCGGCTTCGACTGCTACGAGGAGTCGGAGGGGACGCGGTGCATCCAGAGCGACATCGTCACCGACGAGCTCGGCACGTACCGCATGGGTGAGTCGCACTTCGTGCGCGGCGGCGTCTGGGTCGCGACCCACTGGGTCAACTTCGCCCCGGACGGCTACACGCAGGACGTCATCGCGTCCCTCTGGCCCACGGAGTAGACGCCCACCCGCCCTCCCGTTCCGCCACCTCGCTCGACGCCCGCGTGCCACCCGGACGCGGGTCGCGGTGCGGGTTAGAGTGTCCCCCGAGCAGACGACCTGCTCGCTGCAGAACGGGAGCTTTTCGCCATGACGTCGAACACGCCAGATCACGAGGCTTCGCGAGATCACGAGGTGTCGCGGGACCACGAGGCTTCGGGAGACCACACGGTGTCGCGAGGCGACGAGACCTCGACGTACGAGGCGCAGGGCGTTCCCGCCGAGCCCGTACAGCCCGCCTCGACGGACGACGTCTACGACGGTGCCGGGCACGACGGTGCCGTGAACGACCACGCCACGAACGACCATGCCTCGACCGAGGGCGGCGCGCACGACGGGCCCGTTCCGGCCGCCGCCGCCGCACCCGTGACCGACGGGTACCCCGCCGAGGATCGCGAGCCCTATCCGATCGGGGCGACCGACGCCGAGCCCGCTCCGGCGACCACGGGGTCAGGCGACGAGATCGTCGTGGACTACGGGTCAGCCCAGGATCCCGAGGACGAGACCCCCCGAGACGACGAGCCGCCTCTCACGAAGCCGTCGCCCGCCGACGACCACCACCCGTACCCGCCACAAGCCCTCGAGGACCGGCCGCTCGCGGACCCGACGCCGACCTCCGCGACGACCACGACCGAGACGGCAGCGGCTGCGGCCGGCCCGACCGCCGCGTCGACCACGGCCGATCGCGACGACGACGGCGCGCACCGACCGGTGTACGTGCAGGCCCCGACACCCCCGAAGGCCAAGGGGAACCGCGGTTTCGGTATCGTCATCGGACTCCTCGCGACGGCCGTCTTCGCCGCTCTCTACCTCCTCGTGCTCGTGTTCGTCGTCATGCCGTTCGCGGTGCCCGATGCCGGATCCGCGACCACGTCCGTCCTGCTCGAGACGCTCACGAGCGCGGCGTTCTTCGTCCCGGTCATCGTCTTCTTCCTCGCCTGGGCGCTCCTCGTCGTCATCCTCACGCGCGCGTCGTGGTGGGGCTACGTCATCGGAGGCTTCCTGGTCGGTGTCCTGACCTACGCCGGATATCTCGCCGGCATCCTCGCGGCCAACGCCTTCGAGGTCGCGCCGTCGCAGGTACCCGGATTCCTCCTCGATCACGTGCTCGACGCTCCGGCGCTGCTCGCCTTCATCGTCGCCCGCGAGGTACCGATCTGGTTCGGCGTCTGGGTGGGTAAGCGCGGTCGCGCCGTCCGCGTCCGGAATGCGGAGGCGCGCGCGGAGTACGAGCGGATCCTCGAAGCCGGTCCGACCGCGCGATCCTGACCTCCAGCATCCGCCGCTCGGAGTGGGCAGGCGTCCCCATCGCGACCCGCGGCACCGTCCAGTAGCGTGGCGGAGAGGGTCCGCGACGGACTCCGCGATGTCGCGCCGCGCAGTCTGAGCGCCGACGGATAGAGGGCACTGGTGACCGACGGAAGGACCCGCAGCGTGACGGATCGCATCGTGATCGAGGACGAGCGCTCGGAGATCGCGATATCCGCGTTCGGCCGCAGTGAGACGGGACCAGTCCGGGCCGTCAACGAGGACAGTCTCTTCACCTCCGCGCCGGTGTTCGCGGTGGCCGACGGCCTCGGAGGACACCACCGCGGCGACCTCGCGAGCAGCGCCATGGTCGAGCAGCTCGCCTTGAGCGTGCGTCCCGGCAGGCCGACAGCGCCCGACGCGATCTTCACGGCCATCACCGCCGCGAACGCCGCCGTGCGCGCGTGGAGCGCGCGCGGCGGTGTCGCCGGCACCACGATCGCGGGCGTCGCCCTCGTCAGCCTCTCGACGCAGATCGACCTGCACTGGATGGCCTTCAACATCGGGGACTCCCGGGTCTACCTGCGCGACGAGTGGGGACTCCGGCAGGTCACCGTCGACCACTCGGCCGTCCAGGAGCTGCTCGACGACGGATCGATCACACGGCTGCAGGCCGCGACCCACCCGGACCGCAACGTCGTCACGCGTGCCGTCGGCGTGGAGGACGAGGCGGATCCCGACGTCTGGCTCATCCCGGTGACGGGTCGCCAGACCTTCGTGATCTGCTCGGACGGGCTCACGCGTGATGTCTCCGACGAGGAGATCCTGGCCGAACTCGACGCCGACGTGAGCACGGCGGCCGCGGCTCTCGTGGACCGCGCGATCCGTCAGGGCTCTCGGGACAACGTCACGGTCGTCGTCGTCGATGCCACGAGCACCGAGACCGGACCCGAACGCGCGGGCTACCACGACGTGCGCTCCCTGGGCGTGCTCGAAGAGACACTCCCGAGAACATGACACCGGAGACCACCGTGCCTCACTTCCGCTACCGCCCCACGCTCACGCCCGAGTGGCTCGTCGTCGCCTCCTCCGGCTGCTTGCTCGCGGTGCGACTCGACGTCGCGAGCGAGCGCATCGAGCCGCTCGTCGCGCTCACGCGGGCGGGGTCGAGCGTCCAGGGCCTCCTCGACGCGCTCACGTCGTCGGGGCTCACCAACACGCCGTCCTTCGTCCTCGCGTTCTGGTTGCCCGGGCGCCTCGCCGCCGACGGCGTCGGCGTGGTCGCGCGGGGCGAGGGCCGGGCGATGGTCTCGACGCCGGACGGCGAGGTCGTCGTCGAGGCCGGCGGGTTCGCGAGCTGGACCGAGCGTCACGTCGACGCCGCAACCGAGGTCGTCTTCGACCTCGGCGATCCGGGCGCGGCCGTCGTCGACCTGGTGCTCGACGGCGGTGCCGTCTGGGCGTCGCGCGTCGCGGCGAGCGACGGGTCCCTCGACGCGGCGTCCGAGGTCGGACCGGCGGCGGAGTCCGAGGCCCCGGCGCCTGCTGAGACCCCGGCGCCCTCCGGCGCCCCCGCGCCCCCGGCCCCCGCTCGTCACGCCGCGGATTCGGCGCCGGTCACGGCTCCGGAGGCCGCGGCTCCGGTGTCAACGCCCCCGGCTCCGCCCGCCCCACCGACCCCGCCGGTTCCGCCCGCGCCGCCCGTCTCGTCGCCGACGGACCCAGCGATTGCTCCGGCGACCCTCGACACCGTCGACCCCGCCGATGACGACCCCGCCCGTGACGACGGCGACCTCGACGACGATCCGATCGAGGGTCACACGATCGCATGCCCCTCGCGCGCGGTGCTCGCGGCCCGGGCCGCGGAGCGTGCTGCCGAGACCCCGGCCCCGGACCCCTCCGCGCCCGTCGACACCCTGGGAGACCACGACGGACTCACGGTGCTGGCCGAGGACCTCCGGGCGGCTCGGCAGTCCGGTCACCTCGCGTCGACCGCACCGCCACCCTCGTTCTCGGTCCAGCGATACGAGCTCGTGCTCCCGTCGGGAGTCCGTCAGCCGCTCGACGCCCCCGTGCTGCTCGGACGGGCTCCGAGCGTCGCCGGGGTGCCGGCGTCGGCCCTTCCCCACCTCGTGACGCTCACAGGGGACGACATCTCCCGCAACCACGTGAGGGTCGCGGTCGAGGGTGGCACGGTCGTCGTGACCGATCTGCACTCCTCCAACGGCACGCTCGTCGTCATCCCGGGTCGGGCGCCGGAGAAACTGCGCGGCGGCGAGCCCACCCCCGTGATCGGCGGCACCCTCATCGATCTCGGCGGCGGCGTGACCGTGCGTGTCCAGGAGTCGTGACCGTGCGTCGAGCCCCGACCTCCCAACCCGACATCCCCGGTCTGACGTTCGTCCGCCCGCTCGGATCGGGCGGCTTCAGCGACGTCTACCTCTACGAGCAGGAGCTCCCGCGACGCGAGGTCGCCGTGAAGGTGCTCGCGGCCGAGACCGTCGACGACCAGGCGCGATCCGCTTTCGTCGGCGAGGCCAATCTCATGGCCCAGCTCTCCGCGCACCCGTACATCGTCACGATCTACGGAGCCGCCGTCGCGGCCGACGGTCGCCCCTACTTCGTCATGGAGTACTGCGCCGGCCCGAGCCTCGCCGAGCAGTACAAGGATCACCGTTTCACAGTGGCCGACGCCCTGCGCACGGGCGTGCGCCTCTCGAGCGCGGTCGCGACGGCGCACGAGGCCGGGATCCTGCACCGCGACATCAAGCCGGCGAACGTGCTCACGAACGCCTACGGGTGGCCGGCGCTCACCGACTTCGGCATCTCGGCGGCGCTCGAACCCGACCACGCACACGCCGGCCTCGCGGCCGCCGGCGCGCCCGCGCCCACGGGGGAGGCCGACGGGGGGACGAGCCCGACCATCGGGATGTCCATCCCGTGGTCCCCTCCGGAGATGTTCGCCGATCATCCCCAGACCGACGTGCGCAGCGACGTGTTCTCCCTCTCCGCGACGATCTACACGCTGCTCGCCGGGCACACCCCCTTCGAGGTGAGGGGGAAGCCCAACGGCATGATCGACCTCATCGGACGGATCGAGCGCGGATCCATGACGCCCCTCGAGAACGTCCGTCCCGACGTGCCGCGTTCGCTCCTGCTCGTCCTCGCGCGCGGGATGGCGGTCGACAAGGAGAGCCGATTCGACTCGGTCCTCGAGTTCGCTCGTGCGCTGCAGCGCGTGGAGATGGAACTCTCCTTCAGCCCGACCACGATCGACGTCCCGAACCTCGCGGTGCCGGCGGCCGGCCGGCCGGAGGCCGGGGATCCGGACGCCACGCGCCTCCGAGACATCCGCACCGTCGACGCGCAGGGATCGTCGTCGGCGCCGTCCGCGACGCCGACGGTGCCGCCGGCCTCGGGAGATCGTCCCCCGTCCGCTCCGGCCGCCGGCGACGACGGCGCGACGATCGTGCGCGGCATTCGGACGCCGTCGATCCCTGCACCGGCAACGCCGGCGACCTCCGTCGACGAGGCGACCGTACAGGGTGCCCGACGCTCGACCGTGCGCGCCCGCCGGCGCTGGATCC
The DNA here is from genome assembly GCF_003990045.1 of Labedella endophytica. Lineage (GTDB taxonomy): Bacteria > Actinomycetota > Actinomycetes > Actinomycetales > Microbacteriaceae > Labedella > Labedella endophytica. The sequence goes on from NZ_RZGZ01000001.1 coordinate 757,245, forward strand.
CGGCCACGATCATCGTCGTCGTCGTCCTGCTCGTCGGAGGAGGGGTCACGGCGGGCATCCTTCTCGGCGGCGACGAGACCCAGGTCGTCGCGACGCCGAGCCCCGAGGGAGACGATCCATTGCAGGTCGAGGGCGTGCCCGCACCCGAGGAGGGCGACATCGCGATCGGCGACGGCGGCACGAGCGTCACCTTCACCTGGACCAATCCGGACGCCGACGAGGGCGACCGCTACATCTGGCAGCGCACGGACGGTGTCGCCGGCGACAAGACGCCGTCGAGCGAGGCGTCCGCGACGATCGACGGCATCAGTCCGGGCGACGAGGTGTGCGTCTCGGTCTGGATCGTGCGCTCCGGTCGTCAATCACCCGAACCCCTGGAGATGTGCACATCGTGACGAACCCCCGCATCGAATTCTGTGGCGAGTGGTACGACGTCGCCGACGACGAGCCGTTCTACATCGGCCGGGACGCCGATCTCGTGATCGACGAGAACCCATTCCTGCACCGTCGGTTCCTCGCCGTGTCGCGGGAGAACGGCCTGTGGTGGCTCGCGAACGTCGGCACGCTGCTCTCCGCGACGGTGTCGGACGAGTCGGGCCAAGTGCAGGCGTGGCTCGCCCCCAACGCCCGCCTCCCTCTCGTGTTCCCGACGCTCAACGTGCTCTTCAGCGCCGGGTCGACGACCTACGACTTCGCCATCCACTCCCACTCCGACTACTTCGCCACGTCGCAACTGACGTCCGCGTCGACGGGGGAGACGACCGTCGGTCCCATCCACCTGACGACGAGCCAGCGTCTGCTCGTCGTGGCGCTCGCCGAGGACATCCTGCGGCAGAACTCGCCTGGTCGGGGCGAGATCCCCGCGTCGGCCGACGTCGCCGCGCGACTCGGGTGGACCCAGACAGCGTTCAACCGCAAGCTCGACAACGTGTGCGACAAGCTCGACCGGCACGGGGTCCAGGGGCTCCGGGGCGGGCGGGGCAAACTCGCCACCAATCGGCGAGCGCGACTCGTGGAGTACGCCGTCTCGACGCGGCTCGTGGACGCGGACGACCTGATCCTCCTCGAGCGCAACGCCGCCGAGGTCGAGGCGGCCGCCGCAGAGACCGACGACGAGGCGGAGACGACCGGTTCGATCGAACCCTCCTGAGCGCCCGTCACGCCTGAACTGGGGGTCGCCGGGGTCTCGTGCGGTTCGAGACCCGGACGGCGGAGGTGTTAGCGTCGTCGGGGGCCGCTCGGAGGTCGCGACCACGCGCCGCACGGCTCCACGGGACGTGCGGTGAGTGCGGCGAGGGGATGGGACGGATGGGTATCGCGACGTGGTTGCGCGGCCGGAAGGTCACCGCGTCGGTCGTCGCCGTGTCCGTTCTCGTCGCGATCCCCGTGTCGTTCGCGATCCTGCACGACGGGTTCCCCGTCACGGACGTGACCCTCGATGCCAAGGACGTCTGGGTCACCAACGGGTCCGAACTCCTGGCCGGCCGGTTGAACCGGCAGATCGAGGAGCTCGACGCGGCGGTGCAGACGGTGTCGAACGAGATCGACATCCTCCAGGACGGTGACACGGTCGTTCTGCACGACCTCACGGGGTCGACGATCGAGATGATCGATCCGTCGTTCACGACGCTCGTGCAGCA
>NZ_RZGZ01000002.1 GCF_003990045.1 Labedella endophytica
GAGGACTAGGCGGGTTCCTCTCCCCGGGCCCGGAGGGCACCAGACGGCGAGGCCCACTCGCCCAGCCGGCGGAACTCCGCGAAGACTAGGCGGGTTCCTCTCCCCGGGCCCGGAGGGCACCAGACGGCGAGGCCCGCTCGCCCAGCCGGCGGAGTTGCGCGAGGACTAGGCGGTCGTCTCTCGCGGGGCGCGCAGGGCCCAGAGCGCGACGGCGCTCGCCGAGGCCACGTTGAGCGAGTCGATTCCGTGCAGCATCGGGATGGTGACGACGGTGTCCGCCGCGGCGAGGGCGGCACGGCTCAAGCCGTCCCCCTCGGTGCCGAGGGCGATCGCGAGCCTCTCCGGCGGGTCGACCTCGAAGGAGTCGAGGCCGACGGCCCCATCGGCGAGGGCCAACGCCGCCACGTGGAAGCCCGCCTCAGAGAGGACCCGCCGCGAGGTCGTCCAGTCGGGCAGTCTCGTCCACGGCACCTGCAGCACCGTCCCCATGCTCACGCGCACGCTCCGGCGGTAGAGCGGATCGGCGCATCGCTCGCTCACGAGCACGGCGTCGGCCCCGAGTCCCGCGACGGACCGGAAGATCGCCCCGACGTTCGTGTGATCCACGATGTCCTCGAGGATCACCACGCGCCGCGCGCCCTCGAGGACCTCCTCGACCGAACGCAGCGGCGGCCGGTGCATCGCCGCGAGAGCTCCCCGGTGGAGGTGGAAGCCCGTGAGCTCTTCGAGCACTGCGGGCTCGCCGACGTAGACGGGAACGTCCGGGAAATCCGCGAGGAGATGCTCGACGTCGGGCAACCACTTCTCCTGGAGGAGGACGGACCGCGGGCGGTGGCCGGCGGCGATCGCGCGCCCGATCACCTTCGTCGACTCCGCGATGTAGAGACCTCCAGCGGGTTCGGTCTTCTTCCGGAGGGCGACGTCCGTGAGTCGCGAGTAGTCCTCGAGGCCGGCCAAACCGTCGGCCGTGATCGTCTCGATGCGCATGTGTGCCCTTCCACCATTCGGTCGCGACCCTCCAGACGGAAACAAAACCGACAGGTGCGTCGTTTACCATCGTGTCAGGTCCGTGAGTCGGGAGGTTCCATGACGACAACCGTCGGGTCGAGCGCTGAGGGCACTGCTCTCGTCGGTGTCGACGACGCCGTCACGCTCCTGCGAGACCGCGTCTCCGTCTTCCTCACGGGCGCCGGGGTGAGCACCGACTCCGGTATCCCGGACTATCGCGGTGAGGGTGCACCCAAGCGGTCCCCCATGAACGTCGCACAGTTCCTCACCGACGACGCGTTCCGACGGCGCTACTGGGCCGGATCCCACCAAGGTTGGAAGCGGTTCGCCTCCTCCCGTCCGAACGACGGCCACCGCGCGATCGCCCGCCTGGAGAGCGCCGATCTGTCGACCGGCGTCGTCACACAGAACGTCGACGGACTGCACGTCCGCGCGGGCTCGCGACGCGTCGTGGACCTCCACGGCTCGATGGACCAGGTCCGTTGCCTCACGTGCGGACAGATGTTCAGCCGCGACAGCATCGCGGAGCGCATGGTCGAGCAGAACCCCGGCTTCGACCTCGACGAGGAACAGGAGCTCGGACCGGACGGCGATGTCCTCGTCTCGGGAATCGACTCGTTCGATGTGCCGTCCTGCACCGTGTGCGGTGGCGTCCTCAAGCCGGACATCGTCTTCTTCGGCGAGTACATCCCCCGCGAGAAGTTCGAGGAGGCCACTCAGATGGTCGCCGCCGCCGAGGTCCTCGTGATCGCCGGATCGTCGCTCGTCGTCAACTCGGGTATTCGCTTGCTCGAGCAGGCCCGCCGGTCGAAGAAGCCGGTCATCATCATCAACAGAGGTATCACCAAGGGCGACACCCGCGCCGCCCTCAAGATCGACGCCGGGGCTTCTCAGACCCTCACTGCGATCGCCGACCGTCTCCTCGGCGACTCGACGGTCGGTTCCTAGCTCCGCGACCCCAGCGCCGCGAACAGCTCGAGGAGGCGCTCCGCCGGTTCCGTCCACGCGTCGGGGTCGGGGGTGTCGACACGCGAGGGCGCGAGCGCGAGAACCGGCTGCCGCGTCCGACTCGCGCCGATGGCCGCTCGCTGATCGGACGCGGAGGTCGTGACGATCGCGTCGGCTCGTGCCAGGAGGAGCCGTCGGAGGAGCGGGATCATCCGGAGCCACGTGAGCACACCCATCGTGGGCCCCGATCGACGCCTGTTCGCGAGGCTCCGCCGCGAGTCCTGTCCCGTTCCCGTGACGAGGGGGTATCGGCGACCGATGCTCCCCCACATCGGAGCGGGCGAGAACACGACGTCCGGCTGCAACGTGTTGAGTCCCAGCGCGGTGAAGAGCTCACGGGGATCGTCCGGGCTGCGCAGGAGCTGCCACGGCAGATCCGGGAGCACTCGGAGCTGATCGTGGGTCGACACGATCATCGTCACGCGAGCGCGTCGAGCGAGCGCCGCCACGAGCCCGCGCGTGGTCGTGGAGTGACGGTCGTTCGGGTCGTCGGTCGCCCACCGGCAGTCGACGAGGATCCTCACGCAGGTCTCCGCGCCAGGAAGTCGTCGATGTAACCCGCTGCCGCTTCGGGGACCTCGTAGTGGATGAGGTGACCGACGGACGGGATGATCTCGAGACGCGCGTCGGCGAACTGCCGCTGCAATCGATGCTGGGCGGCGACGGGGGTGATGTCGTCGCGTTCGGCCGCGATGAGGAGCGTGGGAACGACGATCCGATCCGCGACCATGCTCACGTCGGCGGACACCGATGCTCGGAATGCCTCGAGGACCACCCGTCGCGACGCGAAACGCGAGAAGTAGAGCTGGTGCTGCGCGTGGATCCAGGTCCTCAGAGAGCGCTCACGGGTCTTCGCCATGGCCTCGCTCATGATGCGTACGACGAGCCGGCTGCGCAGCACGGCGAAGCCGATGCGCTCGGGGAGGGCCGCTGCGGCCCAGTAGTAGAAGACGGCGAGGCGGGTGAGCACTCCGCGCGGTCCGGCCAGCGCCGGGGCGGCGATCGGGTTGACCAGGATCAGTGCGGGAGTGCGGAGACCGTCGGCGACCGCCGCCGAGCTGACGATCGATCCGAAGGAGTGACCGAGGATGATCGCCTCCCCACCCGGCACGACCGCGTCGATGAACGCACGGAGCCAGGCGGAGTATCCCGGGATGTCGTGGGCGGAGACGAGCGACTCCGACTCGCCGAAGCCGGGGAGGTCGGGGGCGACGAGGCGGTATCCCGAGAGGTGAGCGACCACCGGCTCGAGACCGTGGTGATCCCCGCGGAAGCCGTGGACGAGCACGATGGTCGTGGTTGCGTCGGGATCCCCGTACTCCCACCACGCTGTCGTGGTGCCGAGCACCGGTGTGGTGTGCTCGCGGACGGGGACTCGGCGCAGAAGCGCCTCGTATGGTGAGGTGACGGCCATGAGACCTCCAGTTTAGGGGTCACGGCGGGCACCTCGGTGTACGCCTCTCCGACTCGCCCGACCCGTGACGACCCGGTATCGGTGGTCCCGTTTATCGTGAAGGCGTGCACAGCGACAGACCCTCCCCCTGGTGGTCGATCCTCGGGGTCTTCGACCTCGAGACGACCGGAATCGATGTCCGGACCTCCCGGATCGTCAGCGCCCACGTCGGACTGCTCGACGCCGACGGATCGGTGATGCGGAGCCGGGACTGGATCGCCGATCCCGGCGTGGAGATCCCCGAGCAGGCCACAGCGGTACACGGCATCACGACCGAGCGTGCGCGCACCGAGGGGCGTCGAGCCCCGGACGTCATCGCGGAGATCATCCACGAACTCCGCATGTTCTTCGACGCCGGCATCCCGGTCGTCATCTACAACGCACCGTACGATCTGTCGTTGCTCGCGGCGGAGGCGGAACGGCACGGAGTCGAGCCGATCAGGGACCCATCGCCGATCATCGACCCGCTCGTCATCGACAAGGAGGTCGACCGCTACCGGCGCGGCAAGCGAACGCTCGCCGCCGCGGCGGAGTTCTACGGCGTCGATCTGCTGTCGGCCCACGAGGCGAGTTCCGACGCGATCGCCGCCGGGCGGGTCGCCCAGGCCATCGCGCGGACGTACACCGAGACGCTCGACGTGGCGCCGGGGCACCTCCACGGTCTCCAGGTCGATTGGTGTCGCACGCAGGCGGAGAGCTTCCAGGACTACATGAGGCGGACGCGTGACCCGGCGTTCGTGTCCCAGGGGACCTGGCCCGTGCGCTGAGGATGTTCGTACACGTCGAAACGGCGATGGCCGGTCCCTGAGGGGACCGGCCATCGCCGTTTCGACCGCCAGAAGGCGGACGGTGGCTACTTGCCGAAGCTCTTGAAGCGCTGGTTGAACTTCTCGACGCGACCGGCCGAGTCCATGATGCGCTGCTTGCCCGTGTAGAACGGGTGCGACTCGGACGAGATCTCGACGTCGATGACCGGGTAGGTGTTGCCGTCTTCGAACTCGACCGTCTTGTCGCTCGACACCGTCGACCGGGTGAGGAAGGTGGCGCCGGAAGCCAGGTCGCGGAACACGACGGCGTTGTACGTCGGGTGGATGTCAGTCTTCATCGGGGATCCTTGCATCGAGAGTGTGGAGGTCGTTTCACGAATGTGGTGGCTCGACCGTCGGGAGGCGGCGCAGAGCGCACGCACGACCGAGGAGCCGACTGTCGAGTTTAGCAGACATGCCGACGAAACGCCGTCATGCCGGGCGTGTCCGACCCGTCGGACCGCGGCGTCAGGCCGATCGGGCCGAGAAGCGACCGTCGCGCTCCTCGAGCACGATCGGGAGGCCGAAGGTCGCCGACAGCGTGTCGGACGTGAGCGACTCCGAGAGAGGACCGCTCGCGACGATCCCACCGCCGGAGATCAAGAGAGCGTGGGTGAATCCCGGGGGGATCTCCTCCACGTGGTGGGTCACCATCACGATCGCGGGCGAATCGTCGGCACGGGCGAAGCCGCTCAGCAATCCGACGAGCTCCTCACGCGCCCCGAGGTCGAGGCTCGCCGCGGGCTCGTCGAGCAAGAGGAGTTCCGGGTCGGTCATCACGCTGCGGGCGATCTGGACACGCTTCTGCTCACCGTCGCTGAGGGATCCGAAGCGACGTTCGGCGAGGGCGTCGAGACGCCACTCGGCGAGAACGCGGTGCGCACGCTTGACGTCGATGTCCTCGTAGGACTCGTGCCAGCGTCCCGTCACGGCGTATGCGGCCGTCAGGACGACGTCGAGCACGGTCTCGGATTCGGGGATGCGCCTCGACATGGCGGTCGAGGCCAGACCCACGCGGGAGCGGACCTCGAAGACGTCGACACGCCCCAGCCGATTCCCGAGGAGTTCGACCGTCCCGGTGGTCGGGAACATGAAGCTCGAGGCGAGTTGGAGGAGCGTCGTCTTGCCTGCGCCGTTCGGCCCGAGGACCACCCAGCGCTGGCCGCCCGTCACCTGCCAATCCACATCGTGCAGGATGGCATTCCCGTTTCGGACGACGGACACAGCGGAGAGATCGAGAACCGACGACATGTCGCCTAGCCTATCGGCCGTACGACGCCGACCGTGCCCCGTCACCGCGAGAGGACCGAGGCGTACAGGGCACGGGTGTCGTCGGCGATCCGCTGCCAGCTGAAGATCTCCTCGGCCCGACGCCGCCCGGCCGCCCCCATCTCGGCGGCACGCGGGTCGGCGACGATCCGGGTGAGCGCATCCGCGAGGTCCGCGACGAATCGGTCGGGGTCGACAGGCGTCCCGGTGCCGTCCGTGACCTGCTCGATCGGAACGAGGTAACCGGTCTCGCCGTCGGCGACGACCTCGGGGATGCCGCCGGTCGCCGAGCCGACCACGGGAGCACCGCACGCCATCGCCTCGAGGTTCACGATCCCGAGGGGCTCGTAGACCGACGGGCAGACGAACGCGGTCGCCGACGTCAGGACCGCGCACAGCTCACGGCGCGCGAGCATCCGGTCGATCCACACCACGCCCTGGCGGGTCTGCTGGAGTTCGCGAACCCCGGCTTCGACCTCCGCGAGGATCTCGGGTGTGTCGGGGGCGCCCGCGCACAGTACGAGCTGGACATCGGCGGGAAGCGACTTCGCCGCGCGAAGGAGGTATGGCAGTCCCTTCTGGCGGGTGATGCGACCGACGAAGACGATGGACGGCTTGTCCGGATCGATTCCGACGGACCGCAGGAAGTCGGGGTCGTCCACGGGGTGCCATTGCTCGAGGTCGATCCCGTTGTAGATCACCTGGACCTTGTCGGGGTCGAGGGCCGGGTAGCTGCGGAGGATGTCCGCCCGCATCCCCCCGCTCACGGCCACCACGGCGGAGGCCGCCTCGAAGGCGGTCTTCTCGATCCAGCTCGACACGCGGTACCCGCCGCCGAGCTGCTCGGCCTTCCAGGGACGGAGCGGCTCGAGACTGTGAGCGGTGACGACGTGCGGGATCCCGTGGAGCAGGCTTGCGAGGTGCCCGGCACCGTTCGCGTACCAGGTGTGCGAGTGCACGAGGTCCGCTCCCCCGCAGTCCTGGGCCATGCGCAGGTCCGTCCCGAGGGTTCCGAGTGCAGGGTTCGCCGACGCCAGTTCGGACGGTACCCCGTAGGAGAAGGTGTCCGGCGCGTCGCGATCGGCGCCGAACGCACGGACCGTGACATCGATGTCCCGCCTCAGCGCTCGGACGAGCTCCGTGACGTGGACGCCGGCGCCCCCGTAGATCTCCGGTGGATACTCCCGTGACAGCAGGTCGACTCGCATCCTCCGACGCTAGTACACGACCCCCCTCTCGACCAGGGTGGGGAAGGCCGCCGTCTCTCCTCTAGTGTGGGGACATGCCTGCAACGAAGAAGGTCTTCGGAATCGTCCTCGCCGGAGGTGAGGGCAAGCGACTCATGCCTCTCACGGCCGATCGCGCGAAGCCCGCCGTACCTTTCGCCGGTCAATACCGGCTCATCGATTTCGCTCTGTCCAACCTGATCAACTCGGGTCTCACGCAGATCGTCGTGCTGACGCAGTACAAGTCGCACAGCCTCGACCGCCACGTCTCGCAGACCTGGCGCTTGTCCGGACTGCTCAATTCCTACGTCGCCTCGGTGCCCGCTCAGCAGCGGCTCGGGAAACGATGGTTCTCCGGATCCGCCGATGCGATCCTCCAGAGCCTCAACCTGATCCGCGACGAGAAGCCCGACATCGTCGTCGTGGTCGGCGCCGATCACGTGTACCGCATGGACTTCAGCGACATGATCGAGGCGCACATCGCCTCCGGCAAGCCGGCGACCGTCGCGGCGATCCGCCAGCCCATCGAGCTCAGCGATCAGTTCGGCGTCATCGACGTGCAGCCGGACGACCCCACGTCGATCCGCGAGTTCCTCGAGAAGCCGATCAACGCGACCGGGCTCGCGGATGCGCCCCACGAGGTCTTCGCGTCCATGGGCAACTACGTCTTCGACGCCGACGCGCTCATCGAGGCCGTCACGTCCGACGGCGAGTCGACCACCTCGAACCACGACATGGGTGGCGACATCGTCCCCTACTTCGTCAACCGCGGCCAGGCCGGCGTCTACGACTTCAAGCGCAACGACGTCCCCGGATCGACGGATAGGGACCGGGCGTACTGGCGGGATGTCGGGACCATCGACAGCTTCTTCGAGGCGCACCAGGACCTCATCTCGACGCTGCCGATCTTCAACCTCTACAACGCCGACTGGCCGATCTTCTCGCAGCAGTTGAACTCGCCGCCCGTCAAGTTCGTGCGCGACGCGAAGGGGAATCTCGGGACGACGATCGACTCGATCGTGTCTCTCGGGTCCCTCATCTCCGGAGCACACATCGAGCGGAGTGTGCTCGGTTCCTGGTCCCTCGTGGAATCGGGGGCCCGCGTCAGCGACGCCGTCCTGTTCGACCGGGTCACCGTGCGCCCGGACGCCGTCGTGCAGCGCGCGATCCTCGACAAGGAGGTCGTCGTCGAGGCCGGCGCCCAGATCGGCGTGGACCACGATCGCGACCGGGCTCGCGGATTCACCGTCACCGACTCCGGGCTGACCGTCGTCGGCAAGGGGGTCAGGGTCGTTCCGTGACCGATCGATCCTCGGACACCCCGGAACGGGCTGACTTCCTCGTCGTCCTCGACGTGGATTCGACGCTCATCGAGAACGAGGCCATCGAGCTCCTCGCGGCCGAGGCCGGTGTGCTCGAGCACGTCGCACAGGTGACCGAGAGGGCGATGCGCGGCGAACTCGACTTCGCGGCGAGTCTGCGCGAACGCGTCGCCACTCTGGCCGGCCTCCCCGACTCGGTGTTCGACACCGTGAGACCGCGGCTCGTCGTGACCGATGGCGTGCCAGCCCTCGTCGAGGGCGTGCACGCGGCGGGCGGGGTGATCTGCGTCGTCTCCGGCGGGTTCCACGAGCTCCTCGATCCGCTCGCCGAGGAGCTCGGGCTCGACGATTGGCGTGCGAACCGCCTCGAGATCCACGGCGGCTCCCTCACGGGCGAGGTCGAGGGCTCCATCGTGGACGCCGCGACGAAGGCGGCCTGTCTGCGCTCGTGGGCCGGTCGCTGGGGCGTTCTCCTCGACCGCACGATCGCGATCGGGGACGGTGCGAACGACCTCGACATGATGGCGGCGGCGGGACTCGGCATCGCCTTCGACGCGAAGCCGGCCGTCCGCGAACGAGCGGACGTCGTCCTCCTCGACCGTGACCTCTCGCTCGTCCTCCCTATCCTCGGCCTCCCCCGCCCCTGACCTCGCCCCACTGAAAATCCCCTCCGTGCACGAGATTTCGGGCACGAAGGGGATTTTAAGGGGGTTAGAGGAACCCCGAGGCACGATGGGGGTCAGTGACCCATGCCGAGGCCTCCGTCGACGGGGATGACCGCGCCGGAGATGTATCCGGCGTCGTCCCCGGCGATCCAGCCGACGACCTTCGCGACCTCGGCGGACGTCGCGTACCGGCCGGCCGGAATCGACTTCAGGTACTCGGCGCGCTGCTCGGCCGGCAGGGCGTCGGTCATGTCGGTCTCGATGAACCCGGGGGCCACGACGTTCGCCGTGATTCCGCGCGCCCCGAGCTCCCGCGTGATCGACCGAGCCATGCCCACGAGACCGGCCTTCGACGCCGCGTAGTTCACCTGGCCGGGCGAGCCGTACAGACCGACGACGCTCGAGATGAGGACGATGCGTCCGAAGCGCGCCTTGAGCATGCCCTTCGAGGCGCGCTTGACGACGCGGAACGAGCCGCCCAGGTTGGTGTCGACGACGCGGTCGAAGTCGTCCTCCGACATGCGCATGAGCAGGGTGTCCGCGGTGATCCCCGCGTTCGAGACGAGCACCTCGACGGGGCCGAGCTCTTTCTCGACCTCGGTGAACGCGGCGTCCACGGACGCGGCGTCCGTGACGTCCGCCCGGACGGTCAGCGCGCCGTCGGGTCCTGCTCCCGATCGCGCGGTGACGGCCACGCGGTGGCCGGCCGCGACGAATTCCTGGGCGATGGCGAAACCGATTCCTCGGTTCCCTCCGGTGACGAGGACTGTGCGTGCTGTAGTCATGAGATCCTTTTCGAAAGTGCAAGGGGGCCGTGAGCATGGCCGCCATCGCCTTACAGCCTAGGAGATGGACGTAGGCTGGTCTGGACGATGAAACAACCCTCCATCACCACCCTCCCGCCGTCGCCTGACGACGAGCGACGGAGCCGGATGCGCAAGTATGCGATCGCGATGAGCGTTCGTATGGTCTGCATCCTGCTCATCTTCGTGGTGCAGGGATGGCTGGTCTGGTTCTTCGCCATCGGTGCCATCGTCCTCCCCTACATCGCCGTGGTGCTGGCGAGCGTCGGAGACGGTCGATCGGGCGGCGCGATCGCGCCGGAGCAGGACGTCCCCCTCGCGATAGAGGGCCGTGCTCACGACACGGAGATGGGCGGGACCCGCAGGGTCGACGAGGAGCGGCCGTGATCGGCCTCGGCGGCGAGATCCCCGCACACACGTGTTCGCGTGCGGGGTGCCGAGAGACCGCGGTATCGCGCGTCGAGTGGCGGAACCCGCGCATCCACGGCCCGGAACGGACGAAGGTCTGGCTCGCGTGCGAGGAGCATGTCGAGTACCTCCGCGACTTCCTCGCGTCGCGTGACTTCCCCGTGGCGGTCGTCCCTCTCCCGAGTGGGGTCGAGCAGTGAATCGTTGGCGCTTCGCGTTCAGCCGACGATGGTTCGGGTACCTCGCCGTCGCGATTGTGTTCGCCATCGTGTGCGTGCTGCTGTCCAACTGGCAGCTGGCCCGACGCGCGGAGAAGACCAACGAGATCTCTCTCGTGACCGACAACTACGACGCCCGGCCCGTCCAGATCGGCTCGCTCCTGCCCGAACTCGACTCGTTCGACCCGGCCGACGAGTGGAGGCCTGTCGTCCTCGAAGGCAGCTACCTCGAGGACGAGCAGGTGCTCGTACGTAACAGGCCGAGGGGCGGACAACCCGGTTTCGATCAGCTCGTGCCCTTCCTCCTCACGGACGGGTCCGTCGTCATCGTCGACCGTGGCTGGCTCCCGACGGGGAACGAGCAGGATCTTCCCGACGTCGTCCCGGCACCCCCTGGCGGATCCGTCACGGTCACCGTCCGGCTTCGTCCCGGCGAGCCGACCGTGGCCGGTCGAGGCGCCGGAGCGGGACAGATCGCCACGATCCATCTCCCCGAACTCGCGGAACGGGTGGACGGACCCCTGTACACGGGGGCCTACGGCATGCTCGCGGACGAGAATCCGGCGCCGTCGGAGCAGCGTCCGGCCGCGGTGCAGAAGCCCGTCGCCGACGAGGGCGCCCACCTGTCGTACGCGCTCCAGTGGCTCATCTTCGGGATCCTCGGATTCGTCTTCCTCGGCTACGCCGTCCGCCAGGAGTACCGGGCGCTCAACGCGGACGATCCCGAGGAGCGTCAGCGCGCCGAGGAACGCGAACGGCGCCGCCGCGCGAAACGGACCGACGCGGACATCGAGGACGAGCTGCTCGACGCATCCTCCGTGAACCGCTGACACTCACGTCGTCGCGCCGGGGATATCACGCCGAGAAACTCGCTCCACGCATGAGGGCGCCCTCGGCCCACCGCTGAGCGTCGCGCCAGCCCGCTGCCCTGGACCCGCCGAGCGTTCCGTCACGGCGCCTCTGGCTACGCGTGGGACGGACGCTGGGTCACGCGAGCGAGATGAGTTCCGCGTAGTCCTTGTTCCAGTGGTCCTCGACGCCGTCCGGCAGGATGAGGACCCGCTCCGGGTTGAGCGCCTCGACGGCACCCTCGTCGTGGCTGACGAGGACGACGGCGCCCTCGTAGTGAGCGAGTGCGTCGAGGATCTCGTCGCGGCTCGCGGGGTCGAGGTTGTTCGTGGGCTCATCGAGCAGGAGGACGTTCGCGCCGGAGACGACGATCATCGCGAGGGCCAGACGCGTCTTCTCTCCGCCCGACAGCACACCGGCGAGCTTGTGGGAGTCGTCTCCCGTGAAGAGGAAGGAGCCGAGCACCTTCCGCGCCTCGGTCTCGGTGATGTTCGGGGAGGACGACACCATGTTCTCGAGCACCGAACGCTTCACGTCGAGCGTCTCGTGCTCCTGCGCGTAGTAGCCGATGCGGAGGCCGTGTCCGGGCTCGATCTGGCCGGTGTCGGGTGTGTCGACACCCGCGAGGATGCGCAGGAGCGTGGTCTTCCCCGCACCGTTGAACCCGAGGATCACGACTTTGCTGCCCCGATCGATCGCGAGATCGACCGCTGTGAAGATCTCGAGCGACCCGTAGGAACGGGACAGGTTCGACGCCATGAGGGGTGTCCGGCCGCACGCGGCGGGCTGGGGGAAGCGCAGCTTCGCGACACGGTCGACGGCACGCACCTCGTCGAGTCCCGCGAGCATCTTCTCGGCGCGCGCCACCATCTGGTGGGCGGCCGCGGCCTTCGACGCCTTGGCGCCGAACCGAGCGGCCTGCAGCTGCAGCGTCGTCGCCTTCTTCTCGACGTTGACGCGCTCCTTCTTACGGCGCTCCTCGTCTGCCTGCCGCTGCTTCTGGTAGTTCTTCCAGTTCATGTTGTACGTGTCGATCATCTGACGGTTCGCGTCGAGATAGAACACGCGGTTGACCGTCTCCCCCACGAGTTCGACGTCGTGGCTGATGACGATGAATCCACCGCTGTAGTTCTTGAGGAACTCCCGCAGCCAGACCACCGAGTCGGCGTCGAGGTGGTTGGTGGGCTCGTCGAGGATCATCGTGCGCGCATCGGAGAACAGGATGCGGGCGAGCTCGATGCGGCGGCGCTGGCCGCCCGAAAGCGTCTTGAGCGGTTGGTCGAGGATCCGGTCAGGGAGCGCGAGGTTGCTCGCGATGGAGGCCGCCTCCGCCTCGGCCGAGTAGCCGCCGAGCGTGGTGAAGCGCTCCTCGAGGTCGCCGTACCGCTTCATCGCTGCGGTACTCTCGGCGTCGTCGGACGACGCCATCGCGACCATCGACTCCTGCATGCCGAGGACGAGGCTGCCCAGCCCGCGGGCGTTCAGGATGCGCGTGCGCGCGAGTTCCTCGGGGTCGCCGGAGCGCGGGTCCTGCGGGAGGTAGCCGAGTTCGCCGCCCAGGTTCACCGAGCCGCCATTCGGCTGCAGCTCACCCGCGAGCACCTTCGTGAGCGTGGTCTTCCCCGCACCGTTGCGACCGACGAGGCCGATCTTGTCGCCGGCGGACACCCGGAAGTCGACGCCCTCCATGAGTACGCGCGCTCCCACGCGGATCTCGAGGTCGTGAACGCTCAGCACGGTGTGTCCTGTTCTCGTCGGGCGCGCTCGGGGGCGCGCCGCTTGTGACGGTGTGGAGGGGAGGGGGTCAGCCCCCCAGTCTACGACCTCGCAGCGGTCTCGGCGCCGTCGCCGCTTCCGCGGGCGACGACGAGCGCCACGATCCGGTCGATCGCCTCGTCGAGGAGCGCCGGATCGCACGCGAGATTGACTCGAACGCGCCCCTCACCACCCGGACCGAAGTCCGTGCCGGTCCGCAGGGCGACGCGGGCGTGTTCGAGGATGGTGTCGGCCGGTTCGTCGCCGAGACCGAGGGAACGGACATCCACCCAGGCGAGGTAGCCCGCGTGCGGTTCCACGACGGAGACGCTCGGCAACTCCCCCGCGAGACGCCCCACGAGGCTGTGACGGTTGCGCTCGATCGTGCGCAGGGCCCGGTCGAGCCATTCCTCACCATCGGTATACGCGGCGACGCTCGCGATCACCCCGAACTGGCCCGTCCGCCAGGCGACCTCGATCGGCAGCGCCTCGAGTAGGGCGTTCGTGCGCTCGTCATCGGCGATCAGCAGGGCGCACTTCAGCCCGGCGAGGTTCCAGGCCTTGCTCGCAGAGTGGAGGGCGAAGCCGGTCCGTCGCGAGGCTTCTGAGACACTCAGGTACGGCACGAATCGCGCATCGGAGTGCGTGAGTGGTGCGTGGATCTCGTCGCTCACGACCGTCGCCCCGTAGCGGTCGGCGAGCTCGGCGAGGGCCGACAGCGACTCGTGAGTGTGGGGGTAGCCGTGCGGGTTGTGCGGATTGCACAGCAGGATCGCCCGGCTGCCGTTCGCGAAGGCGGTCTCGATCGCGACGAGGTCGAGGCTCCCGGTGTCCGACAATGCTGCCTCGACGACGGAGACCCCGGCCTCTTCCGCGAGGAGGAAGAAGGGCGGATAGACGGGCGGCGTGAGGACGAGCCCCTCCCCCACGTCGATGCGGCGCAGGAGCTCGACGATCCCCATGCTCACGTCCGCCGTCGTCTGGATCCGAGCGGACGCGAGGTCCCACCCCCAGCGTCGGACGGCGAAAGCGCTGAACGCCGACGGAAGGGGTGTCCGGGACGCGACGTAGCCGGTGTCGCCCGCGTCGACGGCCGCGTGCAGGGCCGCTGCGATGGGCTCGGCGAGCGGGAAGTCGGCCTCCGCGACGAACATCGGGATGACGTCGTCCGGGTACTCGCTCCATTTCTCGCTCGTGCGGGAGCGGAGGACGTCGATCGGAGCGGCGTGAAGCTCGTTCATGGGTTGTCGTCCGTTCGTCAGGTGGTCCGGCGACGCGATGGTCCCGCGACGAGACCGCCGAGCCGCACTACCGGGTCCGGGAGAAACGACGCAGCCGACCGGTGGAAGCCGGTCGGCTGCGTCGTTCATCAGATGGAGAAACCGAGGGCTCGCATCATGTCCCGGCCGTCGTCCGTGATCTTCTCCGGACCCCACGGCGGCATCCAGACCCAATTGATGCGGAACGCGTCCACCACTCCGTCGAGGGCTTCGGCCGTCTGCTCCTCGAGGACGTCGGTGAGCGGGCACCCGGCCGACGTGAGGGTCATGTGGATGATGAGGGCGTTGTTCTCGTCGTCCCACCCGAGATCGTAGATGAGACCGAGATCGACGATGTTGATCCCGAGTTCGGGATCCATCACGTCCTTGAGGGCTTCCTCGACCTGGTCGAACTTGTCGGGAGCGAGAGTCGTCACCATGGCGTTTATGCTACGGGAGCGTCGGAGAGATAGCGATCGTATCCCTCGTCTTCGAGGCGGTCGGCGAGCTCCGGCCCACCCTGCTCGGCGACCTTGCCCGCCACGAAGACGTGGACGAAGTCCGGCTTGATGTAGCGCAGGATGCGCGTGTAGTGCGTGATGAGGAGAAGGCCGAGTCCGGTGTTCTCCTTCGCGCGGTTGACACCCTCCGACACGATCTTGAGCGCGTCGACGTCGAGCCCAGAGTCCGTCTCGTCGAGAACGGCGAACGTCGGCTTGAGGAGCTCGAGCTGGAGGATCTCGTGGCGCTTCTTCTCGCCACCCGAGAACCCCTCGTTGACGTTGCGCTCGGCGAAGGTCGAATCCATGCGCAGGTCCGTCATAGCGCCGCGCACGTCCTTGATCCAGCTGCGCACCGGCGGCGCCTCCCCCGCGATGGCGGTCTTCGCCGTGCGGAGGAAGTTCGTGACGGTGACGCCCGGGATCTCGACGGGGTACTGCATCGCGAGGAAGAGGCCGGCGCGTGCGCGCTCGTCGACGGACATGGCGAGCACGTCCTCTCCGTCGAGCGTGATCGAGCCAGACTCGACCGAGTACTTGGGGTGCCCGGCGATCGTGTACGCGAGGGTCGACTTGCCCGAGCCGTTCGGTCCCATGATCGCGTGCGTCTCGCCCGTGCGGATCGTGAGGTCGACGCCCTTCAGAATGGGCTTCGTTCCCTGATCGGTCTCCACACTGACGTGGAGGTCGCGGATTTCGAGTACAGACATAGAGCTAGATCACTTTCGTTACGGTCGGGTCGATGTAGATGTCGCCGTCGCGGAGTTCGACCTCGTAGACGGGGACGGGTTCGTAGGCGGGGAGCGTCAGGGGCTTCCCGGTCGTCAGCTCGAACTTCGAGCCGTGCGCCCAGCACTCGAGAGTGTCGTCCTCGACGAAACCCTCGGCGAGCGAGATGTCGCCGTGCGTGCAGGTGTCACCGATGGCGTGCACGACTCCGTCGCCGTCGAGCACGAGCGCCATCGGCGCTCCGTCGACGACCACACGCTTCGCCTGGTTCGGGGCGAGCTCGGAGAGCGAGCCGACGTTCTGCTGCGCCATCAGCGCTCCTCATCGGCGAGCGACGTGCCGGCGAGTTCGGCCTCGATGGCCGCACCGAGACGCTCCTGGAGTTCGGAGTCCGGGATCTGCTGGACGATCTCGGTGAGGAATCCGCGGACGACGAGTCGCCGGGCCTCCTCCTCGCTGATGCCGCGTGCCTGCAGGTAGAACAGCTGCTCGTCGTCGAACCGACCCGTGGCACTCGCGTGACCCGCTCCAGCGATATCGCCGGTCTCGATCTCGAGGTTCGGGATGGAGTCCGCACGCGTGCCGTCCGTGAGGACGAGGTTGCGGTTCTGCTCGTACGAGTCGGTCGCGGTGGCCTTCTGTCCGATCAGGACGTCGCCGATCCACACGGAGCGCGCACCCTCGCCCTGGAGGGCGCCCTTGTAGGTGACGCGGCTGCGGGTATGCGGAGCATCGTGGTTCACGTAGACCTGCTGCTCGAGGTGCTGGCCGGCGTCCGAGAAGTACAGGCCGAGGGCCTCGATGTCGCCGCCCTCCTCCGCGAGGTGCGTGGACGGGTTCACGCGCACGACGGATCCACCGAGGGAGACCACGACGTGCGTGAGCTTGGCGTCGCGACCGATCCGGGCGAAGTGCGCAGCGAGATGCAGCGCGTCGTCGTCCCACCCCTGCACGCTCACGACCGTGAGCTGTGCTCCTGCACCGACGACGATCTCGACGTTCTCCGTGATCTTCGCCTGGCCCGCGCTGTCGAGGATGACGAGGCCGGAACTGAAGGGAGCGGCCGTGATGACCGTGTGCGCGGCGCGGGGCGCGGTCCCGAGCGTCGACCGCCGGACGAGCGAGCGCTTCTTGTCCTCGCCCGTCACGTCGATGCGCAGGACCTGCTCGGTCTGCGTCCACGCGTTCGCCGAGGCCTTCTCCTCGGGGATCCCGGCGAGCCCGCGCTCGACGCCGGCGACGTCGGCCCAGGTCACCGCGATCCCGTCCACGGGATCCGCGTCCACGCGATAGGCGGAGCCGTCGAGGTCCCCGGAGATCAACTCGCCGAGCTTGTCGATTGGTGTCAGTTTCCACGACTGCTCGCGCCCGGTGACGTCGCCGAAGTCACTAACGTCGGTGGACGTGAATCGCTCCGATCGCGTCTGGACGGGCACGAAGGCGCCCGCCCCGTCGCTGTGGGCACGGATGCCGTGCTGGCCGGTGGTCTCGAGGGTCTGGCTGGGTGTCCCAGCCGGCACTGCGGTCGTCATCTAGCCGACGGATCCTTCCATGCCCATTTCGATGAGCTTGTTGAGTTCGAGCGCGTACTCCATGGGCAGCTCCCTGGCGATGGGTTCGATGAACCCGCGGACGATCATGGCCATGGCCTCGTCCTCCGGCATGCCGCGAGACATGAGGTAGAAGAGCTGCTCCTCGCTGACGCGGGAGACGGTGGCCTCGTGGCCGAGCTGCACGTCGTCCACGCGGATGTCGATCGCCGGGTAGGTGTCGCTGCGCGAGATGGAATCCACGAGGAGAGCGTCGCACCGCACGGTGTTCGCCGAGTGGTGCGCGTTGGCGTCCACTCGTACTTCTCCGCGATACCCGGCCCGACCGCCGCCGCGGGCGATCGACTTGGACACGATCGACGACTGCGTGTACGGAGCCATGTGGATCATCTTGGCGCCGGCGTCCTGGTGCTGGCCCGGACCCGCGAAGGCGACCGAGAGCGTCTCCCCCTTGGCGTGCTCGCCCGTGAGGTAGATGGACGGGTACTTCATCGTGACCTTGGAACCGATGTTGCCGTCGATCCACTCCATCGTGGCGCCCTCCTGGGCGATCGCACGCTTCGTGACGAGGTTGTAGACGTTGTTCGACCAGTTCTGGATCGTGGTGTAGCGAACGCGGGCGTTCTTCTTCACGACGATCTCGACGACAGCGGAGTGCAGGGAGTCCGACTTGTAGATCGGGGCCGTGCAGCCCTCGATGTAGTGGACGTAGCTGCCCTCGTCGGCGATGATCAGCGTGCGCTCGAACTGACCCATGTTCTCCGTGTTGATGCGGAAGTAGGCCTGGAGCGGGATCTCCACGTGCACGCCGGGCGGCACGTAGACGAAGGATCCGCCGGACCACACGGCGGTGTTGAGCGCGGCGAACTTGTTGTCGCCGGCGGGGATCACCGTGCCGAAGTACTCCTCGAAGAACTCCGGGTGCTCCTTGAGCGCCGTGTCGGTGTCCATGAAGATGACACCCTGGCGCTCGAGCTCCTCGTTGATCTGGTGGTAGACGACCTCGGACTCGTACTGGGCGGCGACTCCCGAGACGAGGCGCTGACGCTCCGCCTCCGGGATGCCCAGGCGCTCGTACGTGTTCTTGATGTCGTCGGGCAGCTCTTCCCAGGTGGCGGCCTGGCGCTCGGTGGAGCGCACGAAGTACTTGATGTTGTCGAAGTCGATGTCCGAGAGGTCCGCTCCGAACGTCGGCATGGGCTTGCGACCGAACAGGTCGAGGCCGCGCATGCGGCGCTTGAGCATCCACTCGGGCTCGTCCTTCAGCCGCGAGATGTCCGCGACGACCTCCGGCGACACTCCACGGCGCGCGGAAGCTCCCGCGGCGTCGGAGTCCGACCAGCCGAATTCGTACACGCCGAGGCTCTCGAGCTCTGGGCGATCGATCAGGACGTCCGACATGACTACCTCTCTCTCCTCCATCGGCAACGGGGGCGCATGGTGACGCATTCCCTCAACCGACACGTGACACCGTGCGATGCCGCACGGCTCCCGATGTGGGGCCCACCGTTCCCGGGGACCCGCCTCTCGGGCATGGTTCTCGAGACGCCGTCGTCTCCGTAGAATGATTGTGGAAGCACCGATCGGACCGTCGCCGTTCGGGAGAATCCCTCTCCGCGAACACCAGCCGATCCGGTCCCGGCCTCAACCCTACGATTCTACAGGGTGCATCATGCCCACGGGGGTTCGGCCGGGCGGGCTTTCAGCAAAGAGCCCAGGAAGAAGCCCAGATGAACGCCGACACCGGAACGACGAACCGCCTCAGGGGCACGATCGAGCGGTTCTGGCTATGGCTGCCGACGAACGTCGATCGGCGAGTGCGCTTCATCGTCTGGGCGAACCTCGTGGCCCAGACGATCATCGTCGGCACGGGTGGCGCGGTGCGTCTCACGGGCGCTGGTCTCGGATGCCCCACGTGGCCGCGCTGCACCGCGGACTCGTTCGTCACAACCCCCGAGATGGGCATTCACGGGATCATCGAGTTCGGCAACCGGACCCTGTTCTTCGTGGTCGAGATCATCGCGATCATCGCCGTGCTCTTCGTGATCCGTTACCGCGCCCAGCGACGCGATCTCTTCGTCCTCACCGTCATCCCGGCCGCGAGCGTCTTCCTCCAGGCGATCGTCGGCGGAATCACCGTCCTCACCGGCCTGAACCCCTACGTCGTCGGCCTCCACTTCGTGCTGAGCGTCGTCCTCGTCGCGCTCGCGGCCGTGCTCGTCTATCGCGCCTACGAGGCGCCTGGTCCGCGAGTGCGCATCGCTCCGAGCTGGTATGCGGGCCTCACGCACCTCACGACGTTCTTCGTCGCGGTGACCGTGATCGTGGGCATCCTCACGACCGGCTCCGGCCCGCACGCGGGCGACGGCGGCGCGAAGCGCAACGGGCTGGACCCGGAGCTGCTCCAGCACGTGCACAGCTGGCCCGCCTACATCACCCTCGGTCTCACGGTGATCCTCGTGATCGGGGCGGTCCGCTTCCCCCCGCGCCCCCGGACCCGCACGTTCGCGCTCTGGCTGCTCGGCGTGGAGATCGTGCAGATCGTCGTGGGAGTGACCCAGGCACGGCTCGGGCTCCCGGAGATCCTCGTGGGCATCCACATGGTGCTCGCGTGCGTGTTGACCGCCGCCATGGTGGCCGTGGTCCTGTCGCTCAAGACCCCGCTCGCCTCCACGGTCGGCGAGGCCGAGCGTCAGCCGGTCGCCGGCTCCGTGAACGCCTGACGCGGCCGTGAACGCCTGACGCGGCCGTAAACGTCTGACGCGGCCCGCGTGCAACACCGCGGGCGCCTTCTTCGAGGATCGACCGCTACAGAACAAGCCGACCGCTACACGAAAAGGTGTGGCGGTCGGCTTCATCTTTAGCGGTGGCGACCTCGGCCCCCGTGGCATCACCCGGGGATGCAGCTTGAGCGCCGGGCGGACCGATACCGACCTCTGGATCAGGGCCGGAGATCTGGAGGGTCAGAAGTGCAGCAGCGGATCGATCGCGACGGCGAGGAAGAGGATCGACAGGTAACTGATCGATCCGTGGAAGACGCGCATCGGGGAGACCGTCTCGTGACGGATCGCCAGGTTGTACAGGCGGTGCGTCTCGTAGATGAACCACACACCGGCCCCGATGGCCGTCACCGTGTAGACGACACCCATCTCGGCTGCGGGGATGAGGAGCAGGGAGCACGCGACGGTGGCCCAGGTGTACAGGATGACCTGCAGACCGACCTGGGCGCGCCCGCGGACGACGCCGAGCATCGGAACGCCGACCGACTTGTAGTCCTCTCGATACTTCATCGACAGGGGCCAGTAGTGGGGAGGCGTCCAGAGGAAGACGACGCCGAAGAGGATCAACGGCGCCCACGTGAGCGAGTCGGCGACGGCGGCCCAGCCGATGAGAACGGGGAAGCAGCCGGCGATCCCACCCCAGATGATGTTCTGCGACGTCCGCCGCTTCAGCCAGAGCGTGTAGACGACGACATAGAAGAGGATGGCCGCGACCGAGAGACACGCGGTGAGCAGGTTGGTCGTCGCGAGGAGCCAGACCGTCGATCCGATCGCGAGCGTCCAGGCGAACACGAGGGCCTCACGCGGTGACAGGTCCCCGGTCACGAGCGGACGGTTCTTGGTCCGCTTCATGATCTTGTCGATGTCGCGGTCGATGTAGCAGTTGAAGGCCGACGCTGCGCCGGCGCTCATCGCACCACCGATCACGGTCGCGACCATGAGCCACAGGTTCGGGATTCCGCCCTCGGCCAGGATCATCACAGGGATCGTCGTGACCAGCAGGAGTTCCATGACCCGAGGCTTCGTGAGGGAGACGTATCCCTTCACCTTGCGACGGAAGCCGATCCTCTCGGACACGACGCGTTCTTCTACGGCTGCCTTCATCGCTCCTCTAACCGGTTCTCGTCCGGTCGATTCTACGCGATGTCGAAGGGAAGACTCTCCATTACTCCTGCTGAGAGTGGTATGCAACAGCGCGAAACCGTGTACCTCGCGTCCCTATACTGGACACGCCCTCATCGGGCATCCCCCTCCCCTCGCTCGTCGAAGCGGTGGCGTGTCCCGGTGACCACGGCGGCGCCGCGAGCGCGCCAACACCCGACCGGGTCGAACCGCGGTTCGCCGGTTACGAATTGGGAAGGATCAGTCACGTGGCAGCTCTTGAATGGGACGGAATCGACGCGAAGGCCGTCGATACGGCACGAATCCTCGCAGCGGATGCTGTGGAGAAGGTCGGGAACGGCCATCCCGGTACCGCGATGAGCCTCGCGCCCGCCGCCTACCTCCTCTTCCAGAAGGTCATGAGGCGCGACCCGCGCGACCAGGACTGGCTCGGCCGCGACCGCTTCGTCCTGTCGGCCGGACACAGCTCGCTCACCCAGTACGTCCAGCTGTACCTCGGCGGCTACGGGCTCGAGCTCGACGACCTGAAGGCCCTCCGCACCTGGGGATCGAAGACGCCCGGCCACCCGGAATACGGCCACACCGATGGTGTCGAGATCACGACCGGCCCGCTCGGACAGGGCCTCGCGTCCTCCGTCGGATTCGCGTACGCGGCCCGCTACGAGCGCGGTCTGTACGACCCCGAGGCCGCTCCCGGCGAGAGCCCCTTCGACCACTTCGTGTACGTCATCGCGAGCGACGGCGACATCGAGGAGGGCATCACGAGCGAGGCGTCCTCGCTCGCCGGCCACCAGCAGCTCGGCAATCTCGTCGTCATCTACGACGCGAACCAGATCTCGATCGAGGACGACACCGACGTCGCCTTCACCGAGGACGTCGCCGCACGCTACGAGGCCTACCACTGGCACGTGCAGACGGTGGATTGGAAGAAGACGGGCGACTACGTCGAAGACGTCCAGGAGCTCTTCGACGCCATCGAGGCCGCCAAGGCAGAGACCGGCAAGCCGTCGCTCATCGTCCTCAAGACCATCATCGGTTGGCCGAGCCCGACGAAGCAGAACACGGGCAAGATCCACGGCTCCGCCCTCGGAGGCGACGAGCTCGCCGGAGTGAAGACGGTCCTCGGTTTCGACCCGGAGAAGACCTTCGAGGTCTCCGACGAGGTCCTCGAGCGCACGCGCGGTTCGATCGAGCGCGGCGCGGCCGACCGGGCCGAGTGGCAGAAGTCGTTCGACGCCTGGGCTGCGGCGAACCCGGAGCGCAAGAAGCTGCTCGACCGTCTGCTGACGGGCGAGCTGCCCGAGGGGGTCGAGGACGCCCTCCCGGTCTTCGAACCGAACACGGTCGTCTCCACCCGCAAGGCGTCCGGCAAGGTGCTCTCAGCCCTCGGCCCGGTCGTCCCCGAACTGTGGGGCGGATCCGCGGACCTCGCGGAATCGAACAACACAACGATCGAGGGCGCGACCTCGTTCATCCCCGCCGACCGCTCGACCGACATGTGGACGGGTGACCCCTACGGTCGCGTCCTCCACTTCGGAATCCGCGAGCACGCGATGGGCGCGATCCTCAACGGCATCGTGCTGCACGGACCGACGCGCGCCTTCGGCGGTACCTTCCTGATCTTCAGCGACTACATGCGCCCCGCCGTGCGCATCGCAGCCCTCATGCAGATCCCATCCATCTACGTCTGGACCCACGACTCCGTGGCCCTCGGTGAGGACGGACCGACCCACCAGCCGATCGAGCAGCTCTCGACGCTGCGCGCGATCCCGAACCTCGCCGTCGTCCGCCCGGGTGACGCCAACGAGGTCTCCTACGCATGGCTCGAGATCCTCAAGCGTCGCGGCGGACCCGCCGGCATCGCTCTCACGCGTCAGGATATCCCCGTGTTCGAGCGCGGCGACGGCGACGCGAGCGGCGACACCTTCGCCTCGGCGAAGAACGTCGCGAAGGGCGCCTACGTCCTCGCGGAGTCCCCCACCGGCACGACGGACGTCATCCTCCTCGCCACGGGCTCGGAGCTCCAGATCGCGGTCGACGCGCGCTCGACGCTCGCGGAGGAGGGCATCGGCGCCCGCGTCGTGTCCGTGCCGTCGCTCGAGTGGTTCGAGGAGCAGGACGAGGCGTACCGCGAGTCGGTCCTGCCGTCCTCCGTCACCGCCCGGGTATCGATCGAGGCCGGTCTGGCGTTGTCCTGGAGGGACATCGTCGGCGACCGCGGTCGCAGCGTGTCGATCGAGCACTTCGGTGCCTCGGCCGATTACAAGACGCTGTTCAAGAAGTTCGGCATGACGACGGAAGCAGCCGTCGCCGCCGCCAAGGAGTCGCTCGGTCACTGACCGAGCAGGAAGAAGATACGGGTACATCCCATGACTGAAAACCCCACCACCGCCCTCTCCAACGCCGGCGTCAGCATCTGGCTCGACGACCTGTCCCGTCAGCGCATCGCATCGGGCAACCTCGAGCAGCTCATCGCAGAGAAGAACGTCGTCGGAGTCACGACGAACCCGACGATCTTCGCCGGCGCGCTCTCGCAGAGCGAGTCCTACGCGAAGCAGGTCTCCGAGCTCGCCCAGCAGGGCACCAACGTCACCGACGCCGTCTTCGAGATCACGACGGACGACGTCCGTGACGCCGCGAACATCTTCTCGGGCGTCTACGAGGCGAGCTCCGGCTTCGACGGCCGTGTCTCCATCGAGGTCGAGCCGGGCCTCGCTCGTGACGCCGCCGGAACGATCGCGGAGGCGCAGCGCCTCTGGACGAAGATCGACCGACCGAACGTCATGATCAAGATCCCCGCGACCGTCGAGGGCCTCGAGGCCATCGCCGAGACCATCGGCGCCGGGATCAGCGTCAACGTCACGCTCATCTTCAGCCTCGAGCGCTACCGCGAGGTCATCAACGCCTACCTCACGGGGCTCGAGAAGGCGCACGCCGCCGGGATCGATCTGTCGACCATCCACTCGGTCGCCTCCTTCTTCGTCTCGCGCGTCGACACCGAGATCGACAAGCGGCTGACCGAGATCGGGACGGACGAGGCGCTCGCCCTCAAGAGCAAGGCCGGCATCGCCAACGCACGCCTGGCCTACCAGGTCTACGAGCAGGCTTTCGGCTCCGAGCGCGCGAAGGTGCTGACGGACGCCGGGGCGAACCCGCAGCGCCCCCTCTGGGCCTCGACCGGCGTCAAGGACCCGAACCTCTCCGACACGCTCTACGTCACGAGCCTCGTCGCCGACGGCGTCGTCAACACCATGCCGGAGAAGACGCTCGACGCGACCTTCGACCACGGCGACGTCACCGGCGACACGGTGACCGGCGAGTACGACGACGCCAACGCGGTGCTCGATGCACTCGCGGGCCTCGGGATCTCCTACACGGAGGTCACCGAGCAGCTCGAGACCGAGGGTCTCGACAAGTTCGCCGTCTCGTGGGACGAACTGCTCGAGACGGTCGGATCCGCTCTGGAGAGCTCCAAGTGAGCTTCAAGATCCAGGTGAGCGGCGCGGCGGCCGACGCCGTCGCGACCGCCGTGCCCACGCTCGTCGCCGACATGGTGGCCTCGGGCATCACGGGACAGAACCCCGACCTCTGGGGTCCCGACGCGGTCTCCGAGTCCGCGAAGCGTCTCGGCTGGGTGGAGGCGGCGAGCATCTCGCGTCCCCTCGTGGCCGAGATCACCGCGCTGCGTGAGGCGCTCGCTTCCCGCGGCGTGACCCGCATCGTGCTCGCGGGCATGGGCGGGTCCTCGCTCGCTCCCGAGGTCATCACACGCACCGTCGGTGCGGAGCTGACGGTCCTCGATTCGACGGCGCCCGGACAGGTCCGATCGGCTCTCGCCGATCGTCTCGCGGAGACCGCGATCGTGGTGTCCTCGAAGTCGGGGGGCACGGTCGAGACCGACAGCCAGCGACGGATCTTCGAGCAGGCCTTCCGTGAGGCGGGCATCGACCCGACTGAGCGCATCGTCGTCGTGACAGACCCGGGCTCGCCCCTCGAGGAATCCGCTCGTGAGGCCGGCTACACGGTCTTCACCGCCGATCCCAACGTGGGCGGCCGCTACTCGGCACTCACGGCGTTCGGGCTCGTCCCGAGCGGACTGGCCGGCGTCGACATCGCCGAGCTCCTCGACGAGGCCGAGGCCATCGCCGTCGAGCTCTCCGTCGACGACGAGCGGAACCCGGGACTCATCCTCGGCGCGGCGATCGCCGCCACGTCACCGCGTCGTGACAAGCTCGCGATCGTCGCCGACGGAACCCACATCGTGGGCTTCCCCGACTGGGCCGAACAGCTCATCGCCGAGTCCACAGGCAAGTCCGGCACGGGCATCCTCCCCGTCGTCCTCGAACCGCTCGCGACCGAGGTCACGGCCGGCTACCCTGACGTGCAGGTCGTCCGCATCGTTGACGATGCGGACTCGCACGGGCACCTCTTCTCCGGGGAGCGTCACCACGGCGAGATCCACGTGAGTGGCACCCTCGGCGCCCAGATGCTCGTGTGGGAGTACGCGACGGCCGTCGCCGGCCGCCTCCTCGCGATCAACCCGTTCGATCAGCCCGACGTCGAGTCGGCCAAGGTCGCGACGCGCGGACTGCTCGACGCCACGCCCGAACCGACCCAGCCGGCCTTCGTCGACGGCGGCATCGAAGTACGGGCCACCGCCGGCCTCGTCGACGGTCAGTCGACGATCCGCGGCGCGATCGACGCGCTCCTCGCGTCCCTCGGTGACGACGGCTACGTATCGATCCAGGCCTACGTCGATCGAGTCGCGACGCCACAGCTCGACGGCATCCGCGACCTCCTCGCGGCTCGGGCCGGGCGCCCCGTCACCTTCGGCTGGGGTCCGCGCTTCCTCCACTCCACGGGTCAGTACCACAAGGGCGGTCCCGCCATCGGCGTGTTCCTGCAGATCACCGAGAACGCGACGGCGGACCTCGAGGTCCCCGGTCGACCGTTCACGCTCGGACAGCTCATCCAGGCCCAGGCGGCCGGCGACGCGAGCGTGCTCGCCGACCACGGCCGTCCTGTGCTCACGCTGACCCTCTCCGGGGCGGACGACGACATCACCGCGCTCTTCGAAGCCGCAAACTGAGCTCCCGCTCTCCAGCGAAAGAAACTGAATGCCTCCTGTCCAGATCACTGCGGACTCGAACCCGCTCCGGCACGAGTCGGATCGACGCCTCAACCGCATCGCCGGCCCCAGCGGCCTCGTCATCTTCGGGGTGACGGGGGACCTGTCCCGTAAGAAGCTCATGCCGGCCGTGTACGACCTCGCGAACCGCGGGCTCCTCCCTCCGGGCTTCGCGCTCGTCGGGTTCGCCCGGCGGGACTGGGAGGACCAGGACTTCATGGAGGTCGTACACGACTCCGTGAAGCAGTACGCGCGGACCGAGTTCCGTGAGGAGGTCTGGGAGCAGCTCGCTCAGGGCATCCGGTTCGTCCCGGGTGAGTTCGGGGACGACGAGGCGTTCGAGCACCTCAAGCGCACGATCGAGGAGCTCGACGAGGAACGGGGGACGATGGGCAACCACGCGTTCTACCTCTCCATCCCTCCGAAGGCGTTCCCGCAGGTCACCGAGCAGCTCCGCAGATCGGGCCTCGCCGAGCAGAAGGCCGGACAGTGGCGACGCGTCGTCATCGAGAAGCCCTTCGGCAGCAACCTGAAGACGGCTCGGGAGCTCAACGCCGTCGTCGAGTCGGTGTTCCCGGCCGACAGCGTGTTCCGGATCGACCACTACCTGGGTAAGGAGACGGTCCAGAACATCCTGGCCCTGCGCTTCGCGAACCAGCTCTACGAGCCCATCTGGAACGCCAACTACGTCGATCACGTGCAGATCACCATGGCCGAGGACATCGGAGTCGGCGGACGGGCCGGCTATTACGACGGGATCGGCGCCGCTCGCGACGTCATTCAGAATCACATCCTGCAGCTCGTGGCCCTCACCGCGATGGAGGAGCCGATCGCCTTCGACGCCGCTGCTCTGCGTGCCGAGAAGGAGAAGGTGCTCGCCGCCGTCTCGCTCCCGGCCGACCTGTCGACGGCCACGGCACGCGGACAGTACGCGGGCGGCTGGCAGGGGGGACAGCGCGTCCCGAGCTTCCTCGACGAAGACGGGATGAATCCGGCGTCGACGACCGAGACGTTCGCGGCCATGCGGCTCGACATCAACACCCGTCGATGGAACGGTGTACCGTTCTACCTCCGCACCGGCAAGCGCCTCGGGCGCCGTGTCACCGAGATCGCCGTCGTCTTCAAGCGGGCGCCTCAGCATCTCTTCGCCGACTCCCAGACATCCGAGCTCGGGCAGAACGCCCTCGTCATCCGGGTCCAGCCCGATGAGGGCGTCACCATCCGATTCGGCTCCAAGGTGCCGGGCGCGAGCATGCAGGTGCGCGACGTCACCATGGACTTCGGCTACGGCCACGCCTTCACCGAGGCGAGCCCCGAGGCGTACGAGAGGCTCATCCTCGATGTGCTCCTCGGAGATCCTCCCCTCTTCCCCCGCCACGAGGAGGTCGAGCTCTCCTGGAAGATCCTCGACCCCATCGAGGAGTTCTGGGCCGCGCAGGACGGTCCGCTCGAACAGTACACGCCGGGATCCTGGGGTCCCTCGTCAGCCGACGCTCTCATCGAGCGCGACGGCAGAACCTGGAGACGTCCGTGATCGTCGACCTTCCCGACACCACCATCAGCGCGGTCTCGAAGACACTCGTGACCCTGCGTGAGGACGGCGGCGCCGTCGCCCTCGGCCGCGTCCTCACCCTCATCATCGTCTCCTCCGACGGCGAGGAGGAGGAGGCGATCGAGGCCGCGAACGACGCCTCTCGCGAACACCCGATGCGCGTCATCGTCGTCTGCCGCGTCGACGCGGCAGCAGCCGATCCTCGGCTCGACGCCGAGATCCGCGTCGGCGGAGACGCCGGGGCGAGCGAGGTCATCATCCTTCGCGCCCACGGAGATGCCGCGAGCAACGAAGAGAGTCTCGTCACGGGACTGCTCCTGCCGGATGCACCCGTCGTCGCCTGGTGGCCGAGCAAGCCCCCGACCGACGTCGCGCACTCCCCCATCGGACACATCGCCCAGCGGCGCATCACGGACTCCTCCACGGACGTCGATCCGGAGGCGGCGTTGCTGCGCCTCGCGGCCCACTACAAGCCGGGCGACACCGACTTCGCTTGGACCCGACTCACGCTCTGGCGGGCACAGCTCGCCGCCGTCCTCGATCAGCCTCCCTACGAGGATGTGACGGCGGTCTCGGTCTCGGGCGCGTCCGACTCCCCCTCGACGATCCTCCTGGCCGCGTGGCTCGAACTCGCCCTCGACGTCACGGTCGAGCACGAGCTCACGACCGGCCGCTCGGGCATCGGCGGCATCCACGGTGTCACGCTCACGCGTGAGAGCGGTCCGATCTCGCTGGAACGACCGGAGTCGACGATCGCCTCGCTCCAGCAGCCCGATCAGCCGACCCACGACATCGCTCTCCCGCGTCGCACCCTCCGCGACTGCCTCGCGGAGGAGCTGCGTAGACTCGATCCCGACGTCCTGTACGGTGAGGTGATGACCACCGGTCTCCCGCGGTTCCTCGCGGAGACGGCAGCAGTGAAGGGACACTCGGCCGTATGACGAATGACCGTCGCGTACTCGTCCACTCCGATGCGGAGGCCCTCGCCGCCTCCATCACGGCGCGCTTCCTGACGAAGGCGATCGATCTGCTCGACGAGCGCGAGAGGATCAATGTCGTGCTCGAGGGCGGTCGCATGGGTGTCCGCGTTCTCGAGACGATCAACGCCTCCCCTGCCCGTGATGGCGTCGATTGGTCGCGTGTCCACTTCTGGTGGGGCGACGAGCGCTGGGTGCCCGCTGACCACGAAGACCGGAACGACGTGAAGGCGAAGCGCGCGCTGCTCGATCACATCGATCAGCCGACCGAGTGCGTGCATGCTTTCGCCGCGTCCGACTCCGATCTGACGCTGGACGAGGCCGCGGCGGCATACGCCGCCGAGCTCGAGGCGCATGCCGACCACGATTCCGCCCTGCCGATCTTCGACATCACGTTCCTCGGTGTGGGACCGGACGGGCACACCGCTTCGTTGTTCCCCGACCGGGCCGAGGTCAACGAGCGTGACGCCACCGTCGTCGCGGTCCGCAACTCGCCGAAGCCGCCCGCAGAACGCCTCTCCCTCACCCGTCACGTCCTCAACTCGTCGCAGAGGATCTGGGTCGAGATGTCGGGAGCGGACAAGGCGTCCGTCCTCGGGCTCGCTCTCGCGGGTGCCTCCTATGCCGAGGTCCCGATCGCGGGGATCAAGGGGCGCAAGCGCACCGTGTTCTTCGTCGACAGCGCGGCCGCGTCCGAAGTGCCCGAGAGCCTCATCGCCCGGGACTACTGAACGGCATCGCCCACGGCGGCGACGAAGAAGGCCCCGACCGTGACGGTCGGGGCCTTCTTCGTGCTCGCTGTTCGCTCAGGCGTTCGTGCCGCGACGCTCCCGCAGCTGGCGGAGGGCGTCGTCGAGAAGCTGCTCGGCCTCCTCCTCGCTCCGCCGCTCCTTCACGTACGCGAGGTGCGTCTTGTACGGCTCGAGCTTCGACACCTCTGGCGGGTTGTTCCGGTCGCGACCGGCCGGCAGACCGGACGACGGGCAGTCGATGGTCTCGGGGATCTCCTCGTCGGGCAGGTTCGCCGCGAAGTATCGAACCGTCTCATTGCCGAGCGCATCCCAGTAGGAGATCGCGACGCGATCCGCGTGGTACCCGTGGTCCTGTTCGCCCATCGGTCCAGCGCCGACGCGCGATCCCCTGATAGCACTTCCTCCAGCAGCCATTGCGTGCCTCCTAGGCGGCCGTCGCGAACTTCGTGAGAAGCCCGAGGACGACGATCGATGCGAACCAGACGAGGCCGAGGATGACCGTGATGCGGTTCAGGTTGCGCTCAGCGACACCGGAGGCCCCGAGGTTCGAGCCCATTCCCCCACCGAACATGTCGGAGAGGCCTCCGCCGCGACCCTTGTGGAGCAGGATCAGGAACGTCAGCAGGAGGCTGGTGACTCCCAGCACGACCTGGAGGACGACTTGCAGAATATCCACGGAGGACCTTTCTTCGACGGGCGCGGTGATCCGAGGCCGCCGTCAAGTATAACCGGCGACCGGCGGGTCAGACGCCGACGTGCTTCTGGAACCGGACGATGCTCGAGAACTCGGCCACATCCAGGCTCGCCCCGCCGATGAGGGCCCCATCGACGTTGGGCTCGCGCATGAAGCCAGCGATGTTCGAGGACTTCACCGAACCGCCGTAGAGGATCCGCGTCCGAGCGGCCGCATCCTCTCCGAGGACGGAGCGGATGACCTCGCGGAGCGCGGCCGCGACCTGTTCCGCCTGGTCGGGCGTCGCCGCCTGGCCGGATCCGATCGCCCAGACGGGCTCGTACGCCACCACGATGTCCGCGGAGGAGTCGAGACCCTCGAGCGCGGTCGTCAGTTGGGCCACCGGCACGGCGCTCGGGCCCTGCTCGGCGAGGTCTTCGGCGGTCTCGCCGACGCAGATGACCGGGACGAGCCCGTGCTTGACGGCCGCAGCCGTCTTGGCCTTGACCTGCGCGTCGTCCTCCGCGTGGAGAGTGCGACGCTCGGAGTGACCGATGATCACATAGGTGCAGTCGAGCTGGGCGAGGAAAGACCCGGAGATCTCCCCCGTGAAGGCGCCCGAGTCCTGTGCCGACAGATCCTGGGCGCCGTAGGCGATCGGGAGCTTGTCCGCGGCGACCAGGGTCTGGACGCTCCGCAGATCGGTGAAGGGCGGGAACACCGCGACCTCGGCGTCGGCCACGTCGTGGTCGGCGTCCTTCAGGGTCCACGCGAGCTTCTGGACGAACGCGATCGCCTGCAGGTGATCGAGGTTCATCTTCCAGTTCCCCGCAAGGAGCGGGACTCTCTTCACTGCCATCCGAGGACCTCCAGTCCCGGGAGACGCTTACCCTCGAGGAACTCGAGGCTCGCGCCACCGCCTGTTGAAATGTGACCGAATCGATCGTCCGAGAATCCGAGCGCGCGCACGGCGGCCGCCGAGTCTCCGCCGCCGACCACGCCGAGGCCGTCGACCTCGGTGAGCGCCTGCGCGACGGCCTTCGTGCCGGCCGCGAACGGCTCGAGCTCGAAGACGCCCATCGGACCGTTCCAGAAGACCGTCTTCGACGCCTGGATCCGCTCGGCGAAGAGCGTAGCCGTCTCGGGCCCGATGTCGAGACCGAGACCCGACGAACCGAAACTCGTCTCCTCGATCGCATCCGCGGCAGTGACCTCGTGCTCGGCATCGCCGGCGAACGAGGCGGCGACGACGACGTCCGTCGGCAGCACGATCTCGACGCCGCGCTCCGTCGCGTCCGCGATGTAGCCCTTGACCGTCTCGATCTGGTCGGCTTCGAGCAGGCTCGAGCCCACCGAGTGACCGAGCGCGGCGAGGAACGTGAACATCATCCCACCGCCGACGAGCAGCGTGTCGACGCGCGGGAGGAGGTGACCGATCACGCCCAGCTTGTCCGACACCTTCGATCCGCCGAGCACGACCGTGTACGGCCGCTCAGGGTTCTCGGTGAGGCGGTCGAGCACGTCGAGTTCGGCGGCGATGAGGAGGCCCGCTGCGCTCGGGAGCGCCGAGGCGAGCTCGAAGACGCTCGCCTGCTTGCGGTGCACGACACCGAAGCCGTCCGACACGAAGACGTCGCCGAAGGCGGCGAGCTTGTCGGCGAAGGCCGCGCGCTCGTCCGCATCCTTGCTCGTCTCCGCAGCGTTGAAGCGGAGGTTCTCGAGCAGGACGATCTCGCCGTCCGAGAGGGACGCGACCGCCTCCGCGGCGGCGTCCCCGACGGTGTCGGAGGCGAACGTGACGGGCTTCCCGAGCAGCTCGCTCAATCGCTGGGCGACGGGAGCGAGCGAGAACTCGTCCTTCGGTTCCCCGTCGGGGCGACCGAGGTGGGAGATCACGACGACACGGGCACCCTGGGTGAGGATCGCGTCGAGCGTGGCGAGGGAGGCTCGCACACGGCCATCGTCCGTGATGACCCCGTCCTTCACGGGGACGTTGAGATCACAACGGACGATGACGCGCTTGCCGGCGAGCGAGCCCAGGGAATCGAGGGTGCGCAGAGTCACGGCGTCCGGCTCAGAGACGATCGGCGACGTACTCGGTGAGGTCGACGAGGCGGTTGGAGTAGCCCCACTCGTTGTCGTACCACGCGGAGAGCTTGACCTGGTTGCCCAGGACGCGGAGCAGGCCGGCGTCGAAGATCGACGAGTGCGGGTCGCTCACGATGTCGCTCGAGACGATCTCGTCCTCGGTGTACTTCAGAATGCCCTTGAGGGGACCCTCGGCGGCCTCCTTGTACGCGGCCTTGACCTCTTCGACCGTGACAGGGGTCTTGGTCTCGACCGTGAGGTCGGTGATCGAGCCGGTCGGGATCGGGACGCGGAGCGCGAAGCCATCGAGCTTGCCCTTGAGCTCGGGGAGGACGAGGCCGATGGCCTTGGCCGCACCGGTGGAGGTCGGGACGATGTTGACCGCGGCGGCACGGGCACGACGGAGGTCGCTGTGCGGGCCGTCCTGCAGGTTCTGGTCGGCCGTGTAGGCGTGGACCGTGGTCATGAGACCGCGCTCGATACCGAACTTGTCGTTGAACACCTTGGCGAGCGGCGCGAGGCAGTTCGTGGTGCACGAAGCGTTCGAGATGATGTGGTGGTTCGCGGCGTCGTAGTCCTGCTCGTTGACACCCATGACGAACGTGGCGTCCTCGCCCGAGGCGGGAGCCGAGATGAGGACCTTCTTGGCGCCGGCCTCGATGTGCTTGCGCGCGTCGTCGGCCTTGGTGAAGCGGCCGGTCGACTCGATGACGATGTCCACTCCGAGCTCGCCCCACGGGAGGTTAGCGGGATCGCGCTCGGCGAACACCTTGATGGCCTTCCCGTCGACGGTGATCTTCTCGTCGTCGAACTCGACGGTGGCGTCGAGGCGGCCGGTGATCGAGTCGTACTTCAACAGGTGGGCGAGCGTCTTGTTGTCCGTGAGGTCGTTGACCGCGACGATCTCGATGTCGCTGCCCTTGGCGAGGGCGGCGCGGAGGTAGTTGCGGCCGATTCGACCGAACCCGTTGATACCGATCTTTACTGACAAGAGTGACTCCTGTTTATGTGGCGCGTACGCGCTGTTGTCTGTCCGAGTGGACGGGGTGTGGGGTCCGACGCGACGTCACGGTCATCGCCGGAGAAGAACGGGCCGCCCGGGGTGGAGCCCGGGGCGGCCCGATCGATTAAGACAGTACCAGCAGGCCGTCGGTCTTCTCACGCGCCGTGGTGAAGCGCGCCTGAACGTTCGACCAGTCGACGATGTTCCAGAAGGCCTTCACGTAGTCCGCGCGCACGTTCTGGTAGTCGAGGTAGTAGGCATGCTCCCACACGTCCAGCA
Source organism: Labedella endophytica (assembly GCF_003990045.1). GTDB lineage: Bacteria > Actinomycetota > Actinomycetes > Actinomycetales > Microbacteriaceae > Labedella > Labedella endophytica. The sequence continues at coordinate 33,183 of NZ_RZGZ01000002.1, forward strand.
TGAGCAGCGGGACGAGACCGAGAGGGACGTTGCCCTGCTGGTCGAAGAGCTGGAAGACGCTGATGCGCTGTCCGATGACGTCCCACGCGAGGACCGACCAGCCGGAGCCCTGCACTCCCATGGCCGTGGCCGTGAAGTGGGCCTGGAAGGCGTCGAACGAGCCGAACGCGTCGTCGAGAGCCGCGGCGAGTTCACCCGTGGGCTTGTCGCCACCGTTCGGGGACATGTTCGTCCAGAAGATGGAGTGGTTCACGTGTCCGCCGAGGTTGAACGCGAGGTCCTTCTCGAGCTTGTTCACGTTCGCGAAGTTGCCGCTCTCGCGCGCCTCCGCTAGCTGTGCGAGAGCGGTGTTCGCGCCCGTCACGTAGGTCTGGTGGTGCTTCGAGTGGTGCAACTCCATGATGCGTCCCGAGATGCTCGGTTCCAACGCGCTGTAGTCGTAAGCCAGATCGGGAAGTGTGTATTCAGCCATTGATATCTCCTCTTTCTTAGCCCTTCACCCGAGTCGGCGGAGGGCCTTGAGCGACATGTCGAGTCTACTCGCGTGCGGCCCCGCCCGCCCCGCTTCCGAGGGTATCGAGGACGAGGGGAGGACGATCGGCCGGGTGGCCTCTCCCGGCCTCCCGAGATCAGAGGTCGTCGAGGTCGGGAGGCAGATTGGCCGAGGTGCCCGGAAGGCCGAGGTCGGAGGCCTTCTTGTCGGCCATCGCCAGGAGCCGCCGGATGCGACCGGCGATGGCGTCCTTGGTCATGGGAGGGTCTGCGTGGTGGCCGAGCTCGTCGAGACTCGACTCCCGGTGGGCGAGCCGGAGCCGGCCCGCGTACGCGAGGTGCTCTGGCACGTCGTCGGCGAGGATGTCCATGGCGCGCTCGACGCGAGCGCACGCAGCGACGGCCGCCTGAGCGGAGCGGCGGAGGTTGGCGTCGTCGAAGTTGACGAGTCGGTTCGCCGTCGCACGGACCTCTCGCCGCTGACGCATGGCCTCCCACGACGCGACGGTCTCGGCCGCGCCCATGAGGGAGAGGAGGGCGCTGATCGCCTCGCCATCTCGGACGACGACCCGGTTCACGCCGCGGACCTCGCGGGCCTTCGCGGTGACTCCCAGCCGACCGGCGGCACCGACGAGCGCCATGGCGGACTCGTTGCCCGGGCAGGTGACCTCGAGGGCGGACGACCGGCCGGGATCCGTCAACGAGCCGGCTGCCAGGAAGGCGCCGCGCCACACGGCCGCGATCTCGTCTCGCGAACCCGTCGTGAGCCGGTTCGGCAGGCCCCTGACCGGCCGACGGCGTGCGTCCAGGAGACCGGTCTGCCGCGCCAGTGTCTCGCCGCCGTCGATGACCCGCACGAGGTAGTACGGAGTACGTCGGGACCCGGACGGCGAGACGACGGAGCCCTCGCTGCGCATCCCGTAGAGCTCCGCCAGATCACGGCGAACGCGCGTCGCGAGCTCCGGCGTCTCGAGCTCCGCCTCGATCGCGATGCGGCCAGAGATGACGTGCAGCCCGCCGCTGAATCGGAGAATGGAGGCGAGTTCCGCCGCGCGCACCGAGGTGCGGGTCTCCTGCACGCGGGTGAGCTCCGCCTTGACATCCGTCGTGAGGGCCAATCTTCGTCCTTCGTCCTTCGTGTTCCGATCGGGGTCGCGTCTGCGCGACCCGACTATTCGCGACCGAGGTCGCGGTGGGTGAGGGTCACGGCCACACCCTCGAGGTCGCCGAGCCGTGCCGCCAGGTACTCGGTCATCGCCACAGAGCGGTGTTTGCCTCCCGTGCACCCGAGGGCGACCACGGCGTGACGCTTGTTCTCGCGCTGGTACCCGTCGAGAACCGGAATCAGCGCCTCGAAGTAGTGGTCGAGAAACTCCGTCGCCCCTTCGCGACTCAGCACGTACTCGCTGACCGCCTCGTCGAGCCCGGTGAGCGGCTTGAGCTCCGGTACCCAGAACGGGTTGGGGAGGAACCGCGCGTCGGCCACCATGTCGGCGTCCGCCGGGAGCCCGTACTTGAAGCCGAAGCTCATGACCGTGAGGTGCAGGGAGGGTGCGCTGTCGTCGGAGAAGAGCGTCCTGATCTTCGTCGCGAGCTGGTGGATGTTGAAGTCCGAGGTGTCGACGACCGTATCGCTGGACTCGCGGATGGCGGCGAGGCGGCCGCGTTCGATGCGGATGCCGTCGACGATCGTGCCGGACCCCTGCAGAGGGTGGGGACGACGGACGGCCTCGAAACGGCGCACGAGAGCGGCGTCGGAGGCGTCGAGGAAGAGGACGCGGACGTGGGTTCCCTCCCGCATGCTCTGCACGATGTCCTGAAGGGCCGCGAAGAAGTCGCGTCCACGCACGTCGACGACCGCCGCGATCTTCGGGATCGCGCCTTCTGCGCGTTCGGCCAGGTCCGTGAGCGGACGGAGCATCTGCGGCGGCAGGTTGTCGACGACGTACCAGTCGAGGTCCTCGAGGACGTTCGCCGCCGTGGATCGTCCAGCGCCCGACATCCCGGTCACGACGAGCACCTGCTGGGGCGTCGGACTCTCCTCGACCATCCCCACCCCGTTCCTGTGCACCGCTCGATGAACTCCGGTCCAGCCTAGTCACTCCTCAGCCGGTCGTGGACGGCCGTTGCGAGCTGTGGACCGATCCCCTTCACCTCGGCGATCTCGTCCGACGAGGCCGCCTTGAGACGCGATACCGACCCGAAAGCGGTGAGGAGTTGCTTGACCCGCGAGGGCCCGAGACCCGGGATCTCGCCGAGCACAGAGGTGATGTCCCGCTTCCGCCGCTGCCGCTGATAGCTGATGGCGAAGCGATGCGCCTCGTCCCGGACACGCTGGATGAGGAAGAGGGCCTCGCTCCCCCGCGGCAGGATCACCGGGTAGTCGCTGCCGGGGACCCAGATCTCCTCGAGACGCTTCGCGATGCCGGCGAGGGTGATTCCCTCGACGCCCGACTCCTCGAGCGCACGCTGGGCCGCCCCGACCTGCGGCAGGCCACCGTCGACGAGGAGGAGCTGCGGAGGGTAGGCGAACTTCTTCGGCTTGGCGATCGCGTCCACCTCGCCGTCGGCGAGGGGATCCGGTGTCTCCGCGGGCGCGTCCGGGTCGGGCGCCCCGCGCAGATAGGCGAGCCGCCGCGTGAGCACCTGGTGGATCGAGTCCGTGTCGTCGGTCGAGGATGCGATCGAGAATCGCCGGTACTGGTCCTTACGTGGCAGTCCGTCCTCGAACACCACCATGGATGCCACGATGTTCGTGCCCGAGAGGTGGGAGACGTCGTAGCACTCGATTCGGAGCGGCGCCTCGTCCATATCGAGCGCCTCACGGATGTCGCCGAGGGCGTTGGATCGGGCGACGAAGTCGCCGCTACGCCGCATCTTGTAGAGCTGGAGCGAATGCTTCGCATTGACGACGGCCGTGTCCATGAGCGCGACCTTCTCGCCCCGCATCGGGACCTGCACCTTCACCTTGCCCCGGCCTCGCCGAGCTCCGAGGAGTGCCGCGAGTTCGTCCACGTCGTCGGGGACGGCGGGGACGTAGATCTCCTTCGGAATGCTGTCTCGTCCCGCGTCCGCGTAGACGCGGAGGAGCGTCTGCTCGACGAGCTGCGCCGTCTCCATGTCGAGCTCCTTGTCGACCGTCCAGGAGCGCACACCACGGATGCGTCCGCCGCGGACGATGAACTGCTGAACGGCCGCGGACAGCTCGTCGTGTTCGATACCGAAGACGTCGGCATCGACGCGATCCGCGAGCACGACGGCGCTCTTCTCGAGCACGGCCTCCAGCGCGAGCAGGCGATCGCGGTAGCGTGCCGCGGACTCGTAGTCCTGCTGCTCCGCCGCCTTCTTCATCTTCTTCGTGGCGTCGGTGACGAATCGTCGATCGTGCCCCGACATGAACGCGACGAAGTCGTCGACGATCGCCCGGTGCTCCTCGATGGTCACCCGACCGGAACACGGGCCGCCGCATCGCCCGATCTGCCCCGGGAAGCAGGGCCGACCGGACTGCATCGCTCGCTTGTAGTTTGAATCCGAACACGTTCTGATCGGAAACGCCTTGATCATGAGGTCGACGGTGTCGTGCACGGCCCAGATCTTCGGATACGGGCCGAAGTACTTGGCGCCGCGGATGCGGGTGTTCCGCGTGACCATCACGCGTGGGGCCTCGTCGCCGAGGGTGATCGCCATGAAGGGATAGGTCTTGTCGTCGCGGAACTTCACGTTGAACGGCGGATCGAACTCCTTGATCCACGTGTACTCGAGCTGTAGCGCCTCGATGTCGGAACCGACGACGGTCCAGACGACGCCCGTGGCCGAGGTGACCATGCGCCGGGTCCGTTCGTGCAGCGTATGCAGCGGGGCGAAGTAGTTCGACAGCCGGGCGCGCAGGTTCTTCGCCTTGCCGACGTAGAGGACCCGCCCGCCGTCCCCCGTGAACCGGTACACGCCCGGCTCTGTGGGGATCTCACCGGCTTTCGGTCGATAGGTACGTGGATCCGCCATCCTCAACCGGCCTTGCGCGCGAGCTTCCGCTCGGCGTCGAAGATCTCCTTCAGGAAGACGCCGGTGTGGCTCTTCTTGACGGCGGCGATCTTCTCAGGGGTACCGACGGCGAGCACCTTGCCGCCACCCGCGCCACCCTCGGGGCCCATGTCGACGAGCCAGTCCGCCGACTTGATGACATCGAGGTTGTGCTCGATGACGATCACGGTGTTGCCCTTGTCCACGAGGCTTCCGAGCACGAGGAGCAGCTTGCGGACGTCCTCGAAGTGAAGTCCCGTCGTGGGCTCGTCGAGCACGTAGACGCTGCGCCCGTTCGTACGACGCTGCAGCTCGGTGGCGAGCTTGACCCGCTGCGCCTCTCCTCCCGAGAGCGTCGTGGCGCTCTGGCCGAGACGGACGTACCCGAGCCCGACGTCGACGAGGGTCTTCAGGAAGCGGTGGATCGAGGAGATCGGCTCGAAGAACTCCGCGGCTTCCGCGATCGGCATGTCGAGGACCTCGGCGATGTTCTTCCCCTTGTAGTGCACCGTCAGGGTGTCGCGGTTGTACCGCGCTCCCCCGCAGACCTCACAGGCGACGTAGACGTCCGGCAGGAAGTTCATCTCGATCTTGATCGTGCCGTCTCCGGAACACGCCTCGCAGCGGCCTCCCTTGACGTTGAAGCTGAAACGGCCCGGCTGGTAGCCGCGGGTCTTCGCCTCCACCGTCTCGGAGAAGAGCGTCCGGATGCGATCGAACACACCTGTGTACGTGGCCGGATTGGACCGGGGGGTGCGACCGATGGGCGCCTGGTCGACGTGGATCACCTTGTCGAGCTGCTCGAGCCCCGTCACCCGTGTGTGTTTGGCCGGGACCTTGCGGGCTCCGTTGAGCTTGTTGGCGAGGACACGGTAGAGCACGTCGTTGACGAGCGACGACTTCCCGGATCCGCTCACTCCCGTCACCGCTGTGAAGACGCCGAGCGGGAAGTCGACGGTCACGTTCCGGAGGTTGTTGGCCGACGCCCCGACGACGGAGATCATCCGTTCCGGGTCGATCTCGCGCCGCTTCTCGGGCGTCTCGATGGACTTGCGTCCCGAGAGGTAGTCGCCCGTGAGCGACTTCCGCTCGGCCACGAGCGACTCGTAGTCACCCGAGTGCACGACGGTTCCGCCGTTGACGCCGGCGCCCGGTCCGATGTCGACGATCCAGTCTGCCGTGCGGATCGTGTCCTCGTCGTGCTCGACGACGATGAGCGTGTTGCCGAGGTCGCGCAGCTTGATGAGCGTCTCGATCAGTCGCCGATTGTCGCGCTGGTGAAGCCCGATGCTGGGCTCGTCGAGCACGTAGAGCACCCCGGTGAGACCGGAACCGATCTGCGTCGCCAGGCGGATGCGCTGGGCCTCGCCGCCCGAGAGCGAACCCGCCGATCGAGCGAGGTCGAGGTAGCCGAGGCCCACCTCGTTGAGGAAGTCGAGCCGCAGCTTGATCTCGCGCAGCACCTGGGCTGCGATCTTCGCCTCGCGCTCCGTGAGGTCGAGCCGGTCCATGAACGCCCGCGCGTCCTCGAGGCTGAGGAGCGAGACGTCGGCGATGTTCTCACCGTGGATGAGGACCGAGAGGACCTCGGGCTTGAGCCGCTTGCCCTGGCACACGTCGCACGGCACCTCGCGGAGGTACTCAGACCAACGGGACCGCTGCACGTCCGTCTCGGCCTGCAGGTACTGGCGCTCGATGTAGGGCATGACGCCCTCGAAGCCGGAGGAGTAGCTCATCTCGCGGCCGTAGCGGTTGCGCCACTTGACCTTGACCTTGAAGTTCTCTCCGCGCAGGACGGCCTCTCGGACACGCTCCGGGAGCTTCTTCCACGGGGTGTCGAGCGAGAAGTCCAGGTCGCGCGACAGCCCGTCGAGGAGCTTCTCGTAGTACTGGTAGAGCCCCTTGCCCTGGGTGGTCCAGGGGATGATGACACCCTCGTTGAGGCTGAGGGTGTCGTCGCCGAGCAGGAGTTCGTCGTCCACCGCCATGCGCGTTCCGAGGCCCGAGCACTCCGGGCACGCACCGAAGGGAGCGTTGAACGAGAAGGTGCGCGGCTCGATCTCGGTGAGCTGGATGGGGTGGTTGTTCGGGCATGAGAGCTTCTCGGAGTAAGTGATCGTCCCCTCGGGGCCCTCCTCGTCCACGAAGTTGATCTGCACGACGCCGTCGGTCAGCGACAGCGCCGTCTCGAGCGAGTCCGTGAGCCGCGACAGCGCGTCGGGCCCGGCGACGAGCCGGTCGACGACGACGGAGATGTCGTGCTTGTAGGACTTCTTGAGGGTCGGGGGCTCGCTCAGCTGGACCGTTTCGCCGTCGACGACGGCGCGCGCGTATCCCTTCGCCGAGAGCTCCTGGAAGAGATCGACGAACTCGCCCTTCTTCTGCGAGACGACGGGGCTCATGACCATGTAGCGCGTGCCGGTCTCGAGCTCCATGAGCTGATCGGCGATCTGCTGCACGGTCTGGCGTTGGATGCGCTCGCCGCACACCGGGCAGTGCGGGATACCGACGCGGGCCCAGAGGAGACGCATGTAGTCGTAGACCTCGGTGATCGTGCCCACCGTCGATCGCGGATTGCGGTTGGTCGACTTCTGGTCGATCGAGACCGCCGGGCTCAGCCCCTCGATGAAGTCGACGTCGGGTCGGTCGACCTGCCCGAGGAACTGCCGGGCGTATGCCGAGAGCGATTCGACGTAGCGGCGCTGACCCTCGGCGAAGATCGTGTCGAAGGCGAGGGACGACTTCCCCGACCCCGACAGGCCCGTGAACACCACGAGGGAATCACGGGGAATGTCGAGATCGACGTTCTGGAGATTGTGCACACGGGCACCACGGACACTGAGCTGCGCGCTCTGCTTTACGGGGGAAATCGACACCTCGAAAGTCTACGGGGACCCACCGACACTGGGTCCCCGAGGCTGCTCGCCCTCCGCGAACGACGACGCGCGGGTACACTTCGCCGGTCCGCCCTACGACGAGATGTGGCCGGCCTTCTCCATCTGCCGGAGCTCCCTCTTGAGCTCGGAGACCTCGTCGCGCAGACGACCCGCGAGCTCGAACTTGAGCTCGGCGGCGGCCGAGAGCATCTGGGCGTTGAGATCGGCGATGATCGTCTCGAGATCGTTCGCCCCCTCCGCGGCGAGCCCTTGTCGACGGAGGTTCGGAACCGGGCTCTTCTTCTTCCCGTCGCGACCGGCGAGAAGCCGCGCCGTGTCCTCGCCCTCGCGCGCCAGCATGCCCGTGATGTCCGCGATCTTCTTACGGAGCGGAGTGGGATCGATGCCGTGCTCGGCGTTGTAGGCGAGTTGCCGATCGCGACGACGGTCGGTCTCCTCGATCGCGCGCTTCATCGAATCCGTCATGACGTCGGCGTACATGTGCACCTCGCCCGAGACGTTTCGAGCGGCACGACCGATGGTCTGGATGAGGGAGGTCGAGGACCGCAGGAATCCTTCCTTGTCGGCATCGAGGATGGCGACGAGGGAGACCTCGGGGAGGTCGAGCCCCTCTCGCAGCAGGTTGATGCCCACGAGCACGTCGTAGACACCGGCGCGGAGTTCGGTCAGGAGCTCGACCCGCCGGAGCGTGTCCACGTCCGAGTGGAGGTAGCGCACCCGCACCCCGGCCTCCGTGAGGAAGTCGGTGAGTTCCTCCGCCATCTTCTTCGTGAGGGTCGTGACGAGGACGCGTTCGTCCTTCTCCGCCCGCGCGACGATCGACTCGAGGAGGTCGTCGATCTGGCCCTTCGAGGGCTTCACGATGATCTGCGGGTCGACGAGGCCGGTCGGGCGGATGATCTGCTCGACGACGCCGTCCGCGATGCCCATCTCGTAGCGACCGGGCGTCGCCGACAGGTAGACGGTCTGCCCGACGCGGCTCTTGAACTCGTCCCACTTCAGCGGACGGTTGTCCATGGCACTCGGCAGACGGAAGCCGTGCTCGACGAGCGTGCGCTTCCGTGATGCGTCGCCCTCGAACATCGCGCCGATCTGCGGGACCGTGACGTGCGACTCGTCGATCACGACGAGGAAGTCGTCGGGGAAGTAATCGAGCAGGCAGTTGGGCGCCTGCCCGGGTGCCCGGCCGTCGATGTGTCGCGAGTAGTTCTCGATTCCGGAGCAGAACCCGATCTGCTGCATCATCTCGAGGTCGAAGGTCGTGCGCATGCGCAGCCGTTGCGCCTCGAGGAGCTTGTTCTGCTTCTCGAGCTCGGCCAGCCGCTCCTCGAGCTCCACCTGGATCGTGGCGATCGCACGCTGCATGGTCTCGGGGCTGGCCGCGTAGTGGGTGGCCGGGAAGATCGACACCGAATCGAGCTTCTTGACCACGTCGCCCGTGAGCGGGTGGAGCGCGTACAGGGCCTCGATCTCGTCCCCGAACATCTCGATCCGGATGGCGAGCTCTTCGTAGACGGGGATGATCTCGATCGTGTCGCCCCTGACCCGGAAGTTGCCGCGGGAGAAGTCGACGTCGTTGCGGTTGTACTGCATGCCGACGAAGGACCGGATGAGACGGTCGCGGCCGACCGAGTCGCCGACGTGGAGCGCGACCATGGCCTCCAGGTACTCCTCCGCCGCGCCGAGTCCATAGATGCACGAGACGGTCGACACCACGATCACGTCGCGCCGAGACAGGAGCGAGTTCGTCGTGGAGTGCCGGAGCCTCTCGACCTCGGAGTTGATGGACGAATCCTTCTCGATGAAGGTGTCCGTCTGGGGGACGTAGGCCTCTGGCTGGTAGTAGTCGTAGTACGACACGAAGTACTCGACCGAGTTGTTGGGCATGAGCTCGCGGAACTCGTTCGCGAGCTGAGCGGCCAGGGTCTTGTTATGCGCCAGGACGAGGGTGGGGCGCTGCGTCGCCTCGATGAGCCACGCGGTGGTCGCCGACTTGCCCGTTCCCGTCGCACCGAGGAGGACGACGTCGGTCTCACCGGCGTTGATCCGTCCCGCGAGCTCGGCGATGGCCGCCGGCTGGTCGCCGCTCGGCTTGTACTCGCTGACGACCTCGAAGGGGTTCACGGAGCGTGTCGGTTGCATGACTCCAGTCTAAATCCCGCCACCGACACCGGGTCCGGATCCGACGATCAGGACTCGGTGCCCCGGCTGATCCGGATGTCCTCGGTGGTCCGGGCGGCCGTCGCGACCACGGCGGAGAGAGCTCGAGCGGCATCGACCGCGGGGAGACGGTCGAGGGTCGGGACGTGCACGAACCCTCCGCGTCGATCCGGCTCGTCGTCGATGAGATGCATGAGGGAGAAGAACACGTGGTTGCATACGAACGTGCCGGCGGTGTTCGAGACCCCCGAGGCGACACCCACGCCGTCGATCGCCGCGGCGCAGGCCTTGATGGGCAGCCGGGACAGGTAGGCCGTCGGCGCTCCCTCCACGATCGTCCGATCGATCGGACGCGCTCCCGCGTTGTCGGCGATCCGGGCGTCATCGAGGTTCACGGCGATGCGCTCGAGGTCGACGCTCACGCGTCCCCCTGCCTCCCCGACGGCGATGACCACATCCGGTCGCTCCCTGTCGATGAGGGACGCGAGGACGCGAGACGCATCGTCGAACACGCACGGCAGCGTCGCCCGGACGACCTCGACGTCGCCCACGCGATCCGGGAGGAGCGCGACGGCCTCCGCCGAGGCGTTGACGGTCGATCCCCCGAAGGGCTCGAAGCACGTCACGAGGACCCGCGTCATCGTCGGCCGGTCGTCAGATCGTGCCAGAGCGCGTCGACCTGCTCGTCCGTGTGCTCGAGCGTGCCCGTCGTGTCGATGAGAACGTCGGCGACCCGCCGCCGCTCGCCATCGCTCGCCTGTGCGGCCACGCGCCGACGGGCCTCCTCTGGATCGAGACCGCGGCGGGAGATCAGCCGTTCGGTCCGGGTGTCCGCGTCGGCGTCGGCGACGACGACCAGGTCGAAATCGTGATCCACCCCTGTCTCGACGAGCAGCGGGACGTCGTAGACGGCGATCGCGTGAGGATCGGAGCGACCGATCTCCGCGAGCCGGGCAGCCGCCAGTCGGCGCACCTCCGGGTGCACGATGCCGTTGAGGTCGAGTCGCGCTGACTCGTCCGCGAAGACGATCGCTCCGAGGGCCGCCCGATCGAGGGACCCGTCGGGCGCGAGGACGCTCGGCCCGAAGCGCTCGGCCACCTGCGCGAGCCCGGGGCTCCCCGTGGCGACGGCCTCGCGCGACAGGAGATCGGCGTCGACGACGGAGGCGCCGAGCGAGGCGAGCCGCCGGGAGATAGTGGACTTGCCCGACGCGATGCCGCCCGTGAGCGCGATGACGCGCATGGGTCAGCGGGCCGCGAGCTGGGTCTCGAGGTAGGTGGTCGCCACGGAGCGTGCCTCGTCGAGCAGCCAGGCGTCACCGTCCGGCTCGGCGTCGAACGCGAGCCGCTGCAGAGCGCGGGAGAGCTCGATCGCGACCGCGACGCGAGCGGTCCACGCCTCGTCGGACGGCAACTCGAATTGAGCCAGCTGGCCGACGACGGCGTCGATGTACGACGTCGTGCGCAGGGTGTACTTCTCCTGGCTCTCTTCATCGGCCAGCACCTGGTACTGCGTGGCCCGGTAGCCGGGAACGGTGCGACGGGCGACGACGTTGGTTTCCGTGAGGATGTCGAAGGCCTGCTGCCACGTCGTGGGCTCGGCGGCCGTGAGGGCCTCGATGCACATCTCGACGTAGCGCTTGGTCATGTAGTCGTACACGCCCAGCATGAGGGCGACGCGGTCGGGGAAGAACCGGTAGACCGTTCCGATCGCCATCTCGGCGCGCTTCGCGACCTCGGCCGTCGTGACACCCGCGTGTCCGGTCTCGTCGATGATCTCGCCGCACACGCGGAGGATCGTCTCGAGGCTCAGCCTGCTGCGCTCCTGCTGCGGGCTGTTGCGGAGGTCGGCGGACTCGGCGTAGTCGAGGGCGAGGAACCGCCGCAATGGGTCGACATTCACTACGTTCAGGTCCTTCTCGTTGGTTCGAGTGATGAGCACGGAAACCTCTGGGTGTGGGGCGGAAGTACACGCTTACCCTAGCATCAGCGTGCCCGGGGGCCGGTCGGAGCGACACGCACGCCGACGGCGCGGACTCGACGCCCATCGCCGGGTCCCGAACACACGAGAGGCCCGCACAGCCCGGACGGATCCGGGCCACACGGGCCTCAGGTCGTCCGGCCGGACACGAGGTCCGGCCGGACGGGTGCTACTCAGGAGTTGCTGGACAGCTTCTCGCGCAGAGCGGCGAGCGACTCGTCGTCAGCGAGCGTGCCCGCACCGGCGGTCTCGCTCGAGAACGCCGAACCGGCAGAGCTGGTGCTCTCGATGGACGACTCCTCGGCGGCGGCCGTAGCCACCTGGCGCTTGTGAGCCTCCCAGCGGCCCTGGGCTGCGGCGTAGTCCCGCTCCCATGCCTCGCGCTGGGTCTCGAAGCCTTCCTTCCACTCGTTGGTCTCCGAGTCGAAGCCCTCGGGGTACTTGTAGTTCCCCTGCTCGTCGTACTCGGTGAGCATTCCGTAGAGTGCCGGGTCGAACTCGGTGCCCTCGGGGTCGACGCCCTCGTTGGCCTGCTTGAGCGACAGCGAGATGCGGCGACGCTCGAGGTCGATGTCGATGACCTTGACGAAGACCTCTTCGCCGACGGACACGACCTGCTCAGCGAGCTCGACGTGCTTGCCGGAGAGCTCGGAGATGTGGACGAGGCCCTCGATGCCGTCGGCGACGCGGACGAACGCGCCGAACGGGACGAGCTTCGTGACCTTACCCGGGGCGACCTGACCGATCGCGTGGGTACGGGCGAAGACCTGCCACGGGTCCTCCTGCGTGGCCTTGAGCGAGAGCGACACGCGCTCGCGGTCGAGGTCCACCTCGAGGATCTCGACGGTGACCTCCTGGCCGACCTCGACGACCTCGGACGCGTGCTCGATGTGCTTCCAGCTGAGCTCCGAGACGTGGACGAGACCGTCGACGCCGCCGAGGTCCACGAACGCACCGAAGTTGACGATCGAGGACACGACGCCCTTGCGGACCTGGCCCTTCTGGAGGTTGTTCAGGAAGGTCGTACGGCTCTCGGACTGCGTCTGCTCGAGGAGCGCGCGACGCGACAGGACCACGTTGTTGCGGTTCTTGTCGAGTTCGAGGATCTTGGCCTCGATCTCCTGGCCGAGGTACGGCGTGAGGTCGCGAACGCGGCGCAGCTCGATGAGCGAAGCCGGGAGGAAGCCACGGAGTCCGATGTCGACGATGAGACCGCCCTTGACGACCTCGATGACGGATCCGGTGACGACGCCGTCGGCGTCCTTGATCTTCTCGACGTCTCCCCATGCACGCTCGTACTGAGCACGCTTCTTGGAGAGGATGAGGCGACCTTCCTTGTCCTCCTTCTGGAGGACGAGGGCTTCGACGCTGTCGCCGACCTTGACGACCTCGGTGGGGTCGACGTCGTGCTTGATCGAAAGTTCGCGCGAGGGGATGACACCCTCGGTCTTGTATCCCACGTCGAGGAGGACCTCGTCGCGGTCGATCTTCACTACGGTGCCTTCGATGAGGTCACCGTCGTTGAAGAACTTCAGAGTCTTCTCGACCGCGGCAAGGAAGTCTTCAGCAGAGCCGATGTCGTTGATAGCGACCTGCTTGGTTGCCTTTTCGGTCGTTGCGGTTGTCATGTAGTGGGTGCTCCAGTATGGACGGATATCAGGCCGGGCGCGCGTGGTGATGATGAGTGCACGCCGGGCAGGCGGATGGGATGTCGCAAGTGCGACATTCCATCATAGACACCCCTCAGGCCGACGACCAAGCACCCCGGGCGATTCGGCGTGGTTCCGTCCGAGGAGAAGGAGGGCGGAGTCTCCCCCTCTCCCTCCTTCTCCTTCTCCTCGGTCGGGTGTCAGGCGACGAGTGCGCGTCAGCCGACCAGCGCGCGGCGCAGGGTGTCGAGTCCGACGCCGCCGAGGTCGAGCGCCCGCTTGTGGAACGACTTCATGTCGAAGGCCTCCCCCTCGCGGGCCTTCGACTCGTCGCGGATCTGCTCCCAGATCCGCTGGCCGACCTTGTAGGACGGCGCCTGGCCCGGCCAGCCGAGGTAGCGGTTGACCTCGAAGCGCACAAAGCCGGCGTTCATGTTGACGTTGCGTCCCATGAAGTCGAACGCGTGCTCGGCCGTCCACGGTCCCGAGCCGTCCGGCAGCTGCTTCTCGAGGTGCACGCCGATGTCGAGCACGACGCGGGCGGCCCGCATCCGCTGACCGTCGAGCATCCCGAGTCGGTCGGCGGGGTCGTCGAGGTAGCCGAGCTCCTGCATGAGCCGCTCGGCGTAGAGCGCCCAGCCCTCCGCGTGACCCGAGGTCCCGGCGAGCTGCCGCCTCCATGTGTTGAGGAGCGCCCGGTTGTAGACGGCCTGCCCGATCTGCAGGTGGTGGCCGGGGATTCCCTCGTGATAGACCGTCGTCAGCTCGCGCCAGGTGTCGAACTCCTCCACACCCTCGGGCACCGACCACCACATCCGACCCGGCCGGGAGAAGTCGTCGGACGGGCCCGTGTAATAGATCCCGCCCTCCTGGGTCGGCGCGATCATGCACTCGAGCGCACGGATCTGTTCGGGGATGTCGAAGTGGGAACGGGAGAGTTCGGCGACGGCGCGGTCGCTCGTCTCCTGCATCCAGGTGCGGAGGGCATCCGTACCGTGCAGCTTCCTCGACGGATCGCGGTCGAGGAACTCGATCGCCTCGAGCACTCCGGCGCCCGGCTTGATCTGACCGGCGATCGATTCCTGCTCGGCGACCATGCGCGCCAACTCCTCGATGCCCCACTCGTACGTCTCGTCGAGGTCGATCGTGGCTCCGAGGAACTTGCGCGACTGGATCGCGTAGAGCTCGCGTCCCACGGCGTCCTTCTCACCCGCGGCCGGCTCGAGTTCGCGCGCGAAGAAGTCAGCGAGCTCCTGATAGGCGACGGCGGCCTCTCCCGCCCGTCCGGTGAGCTGGCTCGCCAGCGACGCCGGGAGCTGTCCGGTCTCCGGCGAGGCGTTGGCGGCGAGACCTGCGAAGAATCCGTCAGAATCGGCGAGCTTCTTGGCCTGCTCGAAGACCTCGCGCACCTGACGCTTGGCCGGCACGATCCCTCGCCGGATACCCTCGCGGAGCGACGCGATGTAGCCGTCGATGGCTCCCGCGACGTTTCCGAGCCGCACGGAGACGACCTCCCAGTCATCGACGGTGGACGTCGGCATGAGGTCGAAGACCTCCCGGATGTCTTGCGCGGGCGACGCGATCACGTTGACGTCGCGGAGGTGCATACCGGCCTCGCGCTCCTCGAGATCGAGGGCGAGGGAGTCACGGAGATCGGCCTTCGTGACCTCGTCGACGGCGTCCGTCGGGGCGAGGGAGTCGAGGGCCGAGATCGTCCGCCGGGCGGCGTCCGCGTAGGCCTCGGCGCCGGCGGGAGACAGGTCACCGTATCCACCCGAGTCGGGCATCCCTCCGATCCACACCGCGAGGCGCGGCTCGAGGTCGGCGAGCGTCGTGACCCAGCCTTCGGCGACGGCATCGATCGCGGACGGGGTGCGCTCGGGCGGGGCGCCCGCCGCCCCGGTCCCGTCGGAACCGGACGTGTATGCGTTGTCAGTCATGATCGCGAGCCTATGTCGCGAGCGGAGCGCCCTGCAATGCGGAGCCCGCGCTCCGCGACCCGGGTGACGCTCCTCAGTGCGCGGCGGCGTCCCAGTCGGTTCCGTGACCGAGCTGCACCTCGAGAGGCACGGTGAGGTCCGCTGCACCCGCCATGCGGGTGGTCACGATCTCCTCGACCTCATCGGACTCGGAGGAGTCCACCTCGAAGATCAGTTCGTCGTGCACGGTCATGAGCATGCGCGACCGGAGTCCGCGGCTCGTGAGGTCCTGCTCCACACGCATCATCGCGAACTTCATGATGTCGGCCGCCGATCCCTGGATGGGCGAGTTGAGCGCGGCGCGTTCCGCGTTGTCCCGCAGGACCCGGTTGGGGCTCGAGAGGTCGGGGAACGGCCGCCGGCGACCGAAGATCGTCGTCGTGTACCCGTCGACCTTCGCCTGCACGACGACGTCCCTCAGGTAGTCGCGCACCGCGCCGAAGCGCTCGAAGTAGTCGGTCATGAGGACCTTGGCCTCGGACTGCTCGATGCGGAGCTGCTTCGACAACCCGAAGGCGCTGAGGCCGTAGGCGAGACCGTAGGACATCGCCTTCACCTTGGTGCGCATGAGGTTCGTGACGTCCGCGGGCTCCACACCGAAGATGCGGGCCCCGACGAAGCGGTGCAGGTCCTCCCCCGAGCGGAACGCCTCGATGAGCCCCTCGTCTCGGGAGAGGTGCGCCATGATCCGCATCTCGATCTGCGAGTAGTCGGCCGTGAGCAGGGTGTCGTACCCCTCTCCGACCCGGAACGACTGGCGGATGCGCCGCCCCTCCTCCGTACGGACGGGGATGTTCTGCAGGTTGGGGTCCGTGGACGAGATGCGACCGGTGGCTGTCCCGCTCTGAACGTACCGTGTGTGGATGCGGCCGTCTTCGGCGATCGACTTGTCGAGCGTCTCGACGATCTGACGCAGTTTCGTTGCGTCTCGGTGCTGGAGCAGGAGGTCGAGGAACGGATGCGGGTTGCTCGCCTGGAGGTCGGCGAGGGCACCGGCGTCCGTCGAATAACCGGTCTTGTTCGCCCGGGTCTTCGGCATCTGGAGCTGCTCGAAGAGGACCTCCTGGAGTTGCTTGGGCGAGCCGAGGTTGACCTCGCGTCCGATCTCGGCGAAGGCGCTCGCGGCGAGGTCGGCGGCGCGGGACCCGAGCCCGGCCGACAGGTCGGCGAGCGAGGCGTGGTCGACGGTGACGCCGCGCAACTCCATCGCCGCGATCACGAGGAGGGTCGGCATCTCGATGTCACGGAGGACGCCGAGCGAGCCCGGGTCGAGCGCCGTGCGCAGGTGATCGACGATGCGTCCCGTGTACCAGGCCTCCGTCGCGGCCGAGGGGGCGTCGTCGTCGGGCACGAGCTGGTTCGGGTCCGACGTGGGGAGGTCCTCGTCGAGCAGCTTCCGGGTGAGGTCCGCGAGAGTCGCCTCCTTCCCTCCGGGGGCGAGGAGCCACGCGCCGATCTGGGTGTCGAAGGCGAGTCCGTCGAACGCGATGCCGGCGCGGGCGAGCGCCTTCACCTGCGGCTTGGCATCGTGCATGAGTTTGGGCGCGTCGCTCGCGAGCCACTCCTCGAAAGGCGCGTAGTCGGCCCCGCCCGCCTGCCACGGAAGGAGGACGAGCTCGGTGGCCGACGCGATCCCGGCGGACACGGGGCGGCCGTCGAGCACGTCGATGCGGAGGCCGAGGCCGTCGGGCGACGAGACGACGGATCGGGCGAGCCAGCCGCGCAGTTCCTCGTCGAGGAGATGCTGCGTCGCGGGGATGGTCGCGCGGGTGGCCGATACAGCCGGTTCACCTCCGTCGATACCCTCGAGCGTGAGGACCCGATCGAGCAGCGTGCGGAACTCGAGCCGCGCGAAGACGTCGCGCACCTCCTGCTCGTCGATGGGACGCTTGCCGAGCGAGTCGAGCTGGACGTCGACGGGCGCGTCGGTCACGAGCCGGTTGAGGCGGCGGTTGCGCACCGCGTTCTCCTTGTGCTCCCGGAGGCTCTCCCCCACCTTGCCTGTGATCTTCTCGGCGTTCTCGAGGATGCCGTCGAGGCTGCCGTAGAGGCCCAGCCACTTGACGGCCGTCTTCTCCCCCACCTTGGGCACACCCGGGAGGTTGTCGCTCGTCTCGCCGACGAGCGCCGCGACCTCGGGATACTGGTGCGGCTCGATGCCGTAGCGCTCGCGCACCTTCGCCGGGTCGTAGCGGGTGAGGTCCGAGACACCCTGCCTGGACGGGTAGAGCAGGGTGACGTCGTCGTTGACGAGCTGGATCGTGTCGCGGTCGCCGGAGACGAGCAGCGTGCGGTAACCCTGTTCCGTCGCCCGCACCGAGAGCGTTGCGAGCACGTCGTCGGCCTCGTAGTCCTCGAGGGAGATCGTCGAGATGCTCATGGCCTTCAGAGCGTCTTGGAGGAGGGGCACCTGCCCGATGAACTCGGGAGGAGTCTCGCCGCGCGTGCCCTTGTACTCGGGGTATTCGCGCGTGCGGAAGCTGTAGCGCGAGATGTCGAACGCGACCGCGAGGTGGGTCGGCTTCTCCGCCTTGAGCAGGTTGATGAGCATCGCGATGAAGCCGTGGATGGCGTTCGTGTGCTGGCCGTCCCTGGTCTGGAAACTGTCCACCGGAAGGGCGTAGAACGCCCGGAACGCGAGCGAGTGGCCGTCGATGACGAGGAGGGTAGGCTTTTCGGATTCCGACACACGTCCAGCCTACAAGCCACCTCCGACGGTGCCCGGCTGGCGATCGACTGGAGGCGCTCATGGCCGAGGAACGACACGAGGACGCGATCGATTTCGTGAGGAAGCGGGGCGCGGGTGCGCTCGCCGAGAAGATGGGGATCGAGTTCACCGAGTTCTCCGTCGACCGCTCGGTCGCGACCATGCCGGTCGAGGGGAACACCCAGCCGGCGATGCTCCTCCACGGCGGAGCGTACGTCGTCCTCGGAGAGTCCCTCGGGTCGATGGCCGCCAATCTCTGGGCCGGAGCTGGCCGGCTCGCCGTCGGCATCGACATCAACGCGACGCACACCCGTTCAGCGACCTCCGGCGTCGTCACGGGCGTCTGCACCCCGATCCACCTCGGGCGTTCGCTCACGGTGCACGAGATCGCCGTCACCGACGAGGACGGGCGTCGCTGCTCGACCATCCGCATCACGAACCTCATCAAGGATCGCTGACAAGCGGGACCCTGTGACGACGGAAGCCCCCGGCACCTGACGGTGACGGGGGCTTCCGTGATTGCGTGCGGTGTGCGCTACTTCTTGGCGGCGAGCTGCTCGATGATCGCCTGGGCGACGTCGTGCATCGTCAGGCGGCGGTCCATCGACGCCTTCTGGATCCAGCGGAACGCTTCCGGCTCGGACAGGCCCATCTTCTCGTTGAGCAGGCCCTTGGCCCGGTCCACGAGCTTGCGGGTCTCGAAGCGCTCGACCATGTCGGCGACCTCGGCCTCGAGCGTGATGATCTGCTGGTAGCGGCTGAGCGCGATCTCGATGGCGGGGAGGAGGTCGTTGGGGGTGAACGGCTTCACGACGTACGCGAGAGCGCCGGCCTCGGCCGCCTGCTCCACGAGCTCCTTCTGGCTGAACGCCGTGAGGAGGACGACCGGGGCGATCTGCGCCTCGGTGATGCGCCGGGCCGCGGCGATGCCGTCGAGCTGGGGCATGCGGACGTCCATGACGACGAGGTCGGGTCGCAGCTCCGTCGCGAGAGCGACCGCCGTCTCGCCATCGCCGGCCTCGCCGACGACCTCGAATCCGTTGTCTCGGAGGATCTCGACGATGTCCAGTCGGATCAGGGACTCGTCCTCGGCGACGACGACGCGTCGGGGTGCTGTTGCGGTTGCTTCGTGCTCGGTCACAAGTCGATCCTACGGTAACCTGATCCACGGTGTCGTGCGCCGGTGTGGCGGAATGGCAGACGCGGAGCACTCAAAATGCTTTGTCCGAGAGGGCATGTGGGTTCGAGTCCCACCACCGGTACGAGAAACTCCCCGGAACGGCGCCGATACGATCCGGGAGCGACGACCGCCGGAGCGCACCAAGAAACCCCCGGCCCCACGATCGAGATCGTGGGGCCGGGGGTTTCCTCCGTCTCCGGCCGTTACGGGCCTAGAGGACGTCTCCGACGTTGTGCACGCGGATGTCGTTCGTCGATCCGGGGATTCCGGGAGGGGATCCGGAGATGATGATAACCTTCTCGCCGGTCTCGGCACGGCCCGTCGAGGTGAGCACCTCGTCGACCTGCGCCACCATCTGGTCCGTGTGCGTCACGCGGTCCACCACGAACGACTCGACGCCCCAGTTGAGCGCCATGCGCCGACGGATGGCCGGGTCGGGCGTGAACGCGAGGATCGGGATGGAGCTGCGGAGCCGGCTCATCCGGCGGACGGACTCCCCCGACTCGGTGAAGACGCACAGGTACTTGGCCTCGACGAAGTTCGCGATGTCGACGGCTGCGAGCGTGATCGCTCCGGCCTGCGTGCGCGGCTTCGTGCCGAGCGCGGGGACGCGCTCGAGGCCGTGCTCTTCCGTGGAGGCGACGATGCGCGCCATCGTCTGGACCGTGACGACGGGGTACTTGCCCACGCTCGTCTCGCCCGAGAGCATGACGGCGTCGGCACCGTCGAGCACGGCGTTGGCGACGTCGGAGGTCTCAGCGCGCGTCGGCACCGGGCTCGAGATCATCGACTCGAGCATCTGCGTCGCGACGATGACCGGCTTCGCCAGGCGGCGCGCGATCTCGATCGCGCGCTTCTGCACGATGGGGACGGCCTCGAGGGGGAGCTCGACGCCGAGGTCGCCACGAGCGACCATGATCGCGTCGAACGCCTCGGTGATGTCCTCGAGGTTCTCGACGGCCTGCGGCTTCTCGATCTTGGCGACGACGGGGAGTCGACGACCCTCCTCCTCCATGATCTCGTGCACGCGCACGATGTCGGAGGCGTCGCGGACGAACGAGAGGGCGATGATGTCGGCGCCGAGCCGGAGGCCCCAACGGAGGTCGGCCTCGTCCTTCTCGGAGAGCGCCGGCACGTTGACGGCCACGCCCGGGAGGTTGATGCCCTTGTTGTCCGACACGGGGCCGGCGACGATGACCTCGGTCGTGACGACGGTGCCGTCGGTCTCGAGCACCTTGACGCGTACCTTGCCGTCGTCGATGAGGAGGAAGTCGCCGGGAGCGACGTCCTGGGGCAGTCCCTTGAAGGTCGTGCCGCAGATGTCCTTCGTTCCGAGGATGTCCTCGGTCGTGATCTTGAAGATGTCGCCGACGGCGAGGTTGTGGGGACCGTCGGAGAACTTGCCGAGGCGGATCTTCGGACCCTGCAGGTCGACGAGGACGGCGACGGCCTTCTCGACGTCGTCAGCGGCCTTGCGGATGTTCGCGTAGACGCCCTCGTGGACCTCGTAGCTGCCGTGGCTGAGGTTCATCCGGGCGACGTCGACACCGGCTTCGAGGATGGCGCGGATGTTCTCGTAGCTCGAGGTCGCCGGGCCCAGGGTCGCGACGATCTTTGCACGTCTCATGCGTTGGTCTTCTCCATGTTCCTGCGCTCGTGAGCGCGTGGATGGCGGGACGGAGCGGCCGTTCGGCCTCTCCTTGCGGAAGTCTAGAGGCTGATGGGGCGGTCCGTCGGACGCACAGGGAAGGGCAGGCTCGTCTCGCCCTCGAGGTACCGGTCGACGGCCGAGGCGGCTGCCCGGCCCTCGGCGATCGCCCAGACGATGAGCGACTGACCACGACCAGCGTCGCCGGCGACGAAGACGCCGGGTTCGCTCGTCTGGTACTCGCCGTCCCGACGCACGTTGCCGCGATCGTCGAAGGGCACACGGAGCTGGCTGGACAGGTCCTCCGACTCGGGGCCCGTGAATCCGAGCGCCAGCAGCACGAGGTCCGCGGGGATCTCGCGCTCCGTTCCGCTCTTCGGCACGCGCTTGCCGTCGATGAACTCGGTCTCCGCCACGCGGAGCGCGACGACCTCGCCCGCGTCGTTGCCTACGAACTCGACGGTCGACACGAGGTACTCACGTGCTCCACCCTCCTCGTGGGCGCTCGCGACCTCGAAGAGTGTCGGCGTCATCGGCCAGGGCTGCGCCTCGGGGCGCTCGCTCGCAGGCTGGCGTCCGATGGCCAGGTTCGTGACGGATGCGGCCGACTGGCGGTGGGCCGTGCCGATGCAGTCGGCCCCGGTGTCACCGCCGCCGAGGACGACGACGTGCTTGTCCTCCGCGACGATCTGGGACGGGACGGAATCGCCCGCTCCCACCTTGTTGGCCTGCACGAGGTAGTCCATCGCGTAGTGCACGCCCTTGAGATCCCGCCCCGGAATGGGGAGATCCCGCGGGACGAGAGCGCCCGTGGCGACCACGACCGCGTCGTACCGTGCGCGGAGGTCCGACCACGAGATGTCGACGCCGATCGTGACGCCGGCGCGGAAACGCGTTCCCTCGTCCTGCATCTGACGCAGACGCTGATCGAGGTGCCGCTTCTCCATCTTGAAGTCGGGGATGCCGTATCGGAGAAGGCCGCCGATGCGGTCGTCACGCTCGTAGACGGCCACCGTGTGTCCGGCGCGCGTGAGCTGCTGAGCGGCGGCGAGACCGGCGGGACCGGAGCCGACGACGGCCACGGTCTTGCCCGTCAGGCGCTCCGGCGGGTGGGAGTCCACCCAACCGTTCTGGAACGCCTGATCGATGATCGAGACCTCGACCTGCTTGATCGTGACCGCTGGCTGGTTGATCCCGAGAACGCACGATGCCTCGCACGGCGCCGGGCAGAGCCGCCCCGTGAACTCGGGGAAGTTGTTCGTCGCGTGCAGCCGCTCGATGGCCTGTCGGCCCTCGCCGCGCCACATGAGGTCGTTCCACTCGGGGATCAGGTTGCCGAGCGGGCAGCCCTGGTGGCAGAACGGGATGCCGCAGTCCATGCAACGACCGGCCTGACGACGCACTTGCGACGGATCGCCCTGTTCGTAGACCTCTTTCCAGTCCATGATGCGCACGGGTACCGGCCGCCGCGGCGGCAGCTCACGCTCCCGTACCTTCAAGAAACCCTTGGGATCAGCCACCGGTCACCTCCAGAATCCGTCGCCACACGACGTCGCCGTCGGGGTCGAGTCCCTCATCGATCGCCACGCGACGCGTCTCGAGGACGGCCGCGAAATCGCGAGGCAGTACTTTCACGAACCGTTCCATCGTCGACGGATCGGCGAGGAGCCGTGCCGCGAGGGTGGAACCGGTCTCGGCCTCATGCCGCTCGAGCAGGTCCGTCACGATCTCGACGTCCGCCGAGTCCAGCGGAAGGAGCGAGAGTTCCCCCGACTGCAGCGACTGGGTGTTCACCCGTTCGTCGTCGAGTTCGTAGACGTAAGCGGTGCCGCCCGACATCCCGGCACCGAGGTTGCGCCCCGTGCCGCCCAGGATCAGGGCGAGTCCACCCGTCATGTACTCGAGCGCGTGGTCGCCGACGCCCTCGACGACGGCCGTGACGCCCGAGTTGCGGACGAGGAAGCGCTCGCCGACGATTCCACGCAGGAACATCGAACCCTGAGTGGCCCCGTAGCCGATGACGTTGCCGGCGATCACGTTCTCCTCGGCGACGAAGCCGCTGCCCCGCGCCGGTCGGATCACGATCTGGCCGCCGGAGAGGCCCTTGCCGACGTAGTCGTTCGAGTCGCCCTCGAGGCGCAGCGTGATGCCGCTCGGGAGGAACGCGCCGAACGACTGACCGGCGCTGCCGTGCAGCGTCACGTCGATGGAACCGGCCGGGAGTCCGTGCTCCCCGTGCCTCACCGTCACTTCGTGGCCGAGCATGGTGCCGACCGCGCGAGCGGTGTTCCGCACGGGAAGCTCGATCGAGACGGAACCGCCGTGCTCGAGCACGTCGCGGCTGTCGTGGATCAGCCGCACGTCGAAGTGGTCATCGAGCTCGTGGTCCTGGTCGCGCGCGTGGAGGCGCGGCTCGTCCTCGGCGAAGTCCGGACCGACGAGGATCGGGGCGAGGTCGAGACCCGACGCCTTCCAGTGGTCGACCGCGCGGTCGACGTCGAGGACCTCGTTGTGGCCGATCGCCTCGTCGAGGGACCGGAAGCCGAGCTCGGCGAGGTACTCACGCACCTCCTGCGCGATGAACTCGAAGAAGTTGACGATGAACTCTGGCTTGCCGTTGAAACGGGCACGGAGCTCCGGGTTCTGGGTCGCGACGCCCACCGGGCACGTGTCGAGGTGGCACACCCGCATCATGATGCAGCCGGACACGACGAGCGGCGCCGTCGCGAAACCGAACTCCTCGGCGCCGAGGAGCGCGCCGATGATCACGTCGCGACCGGTCTTGAGCTGCCCGTCGACCTGCACGACCACCCGGTCGCGCATGCCGTTGAGCATGAGCGTCTGCTGGGTCTCCGCGAGACCGAGCTCCCAGGGGGTGCCCGCGTGCTTCAGGGAGTTGAGGGGGCTCGCTCCCGTGCCGCCGTCGTGGCCGGAGACGAGGATGACGTCGGAGAGCGCCTTCGCCACGCCGGCCGCGACCGCGCCGATGCCCGACTGGCTCACGAGCTTCGTGTGGATGCGGGCCTTCGGATTCGCGCGCTTGAGATCGAAGATCAGCTGCTTGAGGTCCTCGATCGAGTAGATGTCGTGGTGCGGAGGCGGCGAGATGAGTCCGACACCGGGCGTCGCGTGGCGCGTCCGGGCGACCCACGGGTACACCTTCGCCGGCGGGAGCTGACCACCCTCGCCGGGCTTGGCACCCTGCGCGAGCTTGATCTGGATGTCGTCGGCGTGCGTGAGGTACATGCTCGTCACACCGAAGCGGCCGGAGGCCACCTGCTTGATGCTGCTGCGGCGTTCCGGGTCGAGGAGCCGGTCGACGTCCTCGCCGCCCTCCCCCGTGTTTGACTTCGCTCCGAGACGGTTCATCGCGATCGCGAGTGTCTCGTGCGCCTCCTGCGAGATGGAGCCGTAGCTCATCGCGCCCGTGGAGAATCGCTTCACGATCGCCTCGATCGGCTCGACGTCGTCGAGCGGGATCGACGGTCGCGCGCCCTTCTTGAGGGCGAACATGCCGCGGAGCGTCATGAGCTCCTCAGCCTGTCCGTCGACCATGGCGGTGTACTCCCGGAACACGTCGTAGCGTCGCGTCCGCGTCGAGTGCTGCAGACGGAAGACCGTGTCAGGGTTGAAGAGGTGCGGCTGACCGTCGCGGCGCCACTGGTATTCCCCGCCGCTCGCAAGGCGTTCGTGAGCCACCGCCGCCGGGTCCTCGGGATACGCGGCGCGGTGGCGCTCCGCGTTCTCGCGGGCGATCACATCCATGCCGACACCGCCGAGCTTCGACTCGGTGCCGGTGAAATACGTGTCGACGAAGGACTGGCTGAGGCCGACCGCCTCGAACGCCTGCGCACCGGCGTATGAGGACACCGTCGAGATGCCCATCTTCGACATGATCTTGAGCACGCCCTTGCCGAGCGCGTAGATCAGGTTCTTGACGGCCTTCTCGGGCGTGAGACCCGCGATCATGCCCGCGCGGACGAGGTCCTCGCACGACTCCATCGCGAGGTACGGGTTGACCGCCGAGGCGCCGTACCCGATGAGCAGGGCCACGTGGTGGACCTCGCGGACGTCGCCTGCTTCGACGACGAGACCGACCTTCATGCGGTTCTGCTCGCGGATGAGGTGGTGCTGCACCGCGGCGAGCATGAGGAGGGACGGGATCGGGGCGAGCTCCTTCGTGGAGTCGCGGTCGCTCAAGACGATGAACTCGCTTCCCGCCGCGATGGCTCCGTCGACCTCTGCGCACATCTCGGCGATGCGCTCCTGCATCGCCTCGGGCCCGTCGTCGACCCGGTAGAGGCCGCGGACCGTCGTGGTCGTGCGCTTGCCCGGACGCGGATCGATGTGCTGGATCTTCGCGAGCTCGTCGTTGTCGATGACGGGGAAGTCGAGGATGACCTGCTTCGCGTGCTCCGGTCCCCAGGACAGGAGATTGCGCTCCGGGCCGAGTCCGGACGACAGCGAGGTGACGACCTCTTCCCTGATGGAGTCGAGCGGCGGGTTCGTGACCTGCGCGAACTGCTGCACGAAGTAGTCGAAGAGCAGCCGCGGCCGCTTCGACAGCACGGCGATCGGGGTGTCCGAGCCCATCGCGCCGAGGGGCTCCGCACCGTTCTGGCCCATCGGCATGAGGAGGATGCGGACCTCCTCCTGCGTGTAGCCGAACGTGCGCTGGCGGCGAGAGACGGACGCGGGCGTGTGTACGATGTGCTCCCGCTCCGGGAGGTCGGCGAGGCTGATGCGGCCGGCATCGAGCCACTCGCCCCACGGCTGGGACGCCGCGAGAGAGTCCTTGATCTCGTCGTCCTCGATGATGCGCTGAGCCTCGGTGTCGACGAGGAACATGCGGCCGGGGCGCAAGCGGCCCTTGCGCTTGACGCGCGCCGGGTCGATGTCGAGCACACCGGTCTCGCTCCCGACGACGACGAAACCGTCGTGCGTCTCGAGCCAGCGGCCGGGACGGAGCCCGTTGCGGTCGAGGGTCGCCCCGACGAGCGTCCCGTCGGTGAAGGTGAGGGCGGCGGGGCCGTCCCACGGCTCCATCTGGAGCGAGTTGAACTCGTAGAAGTCACGCCGGCTCTTCGGGATGCCCGGCTGCTTCTCCCAGGCCTCGGGAACCATCATCATCATGGCGTGGGGCAGCGAGCGTCCCGTGAGGGTGAGCAGCTCGAGCACCTCGTCGAAGGAGGCCGAGTCGCTCGCCCCCGGCGTGATGATCGGGAGCAGCGGGTCGATGTCGCCGATGAGCTCGGACTCGAGCTGCGACTGCCGCGCACGCATCCAGTTGCGGTTGCCCTCGACGGTGTTGATCTCGCCGTTGTGGGCCATCATGCGCAGCGGCTGTGCGAGCGGCCAGGACGGGAACGTGTTGGTGGAGTACCGGGAGTGCACGATCGCGAGCTTCGACGCGAAGCGCTCGTCGGAGAGGTCGGGGTAGAACGGCTCGAGCTGGAGCGTCGTGACCATGCCCTTGTAGACGAGGGTCCTGCTCGAGAGCGAGATGAAGTAGGCGCCGAGCGTGCGCTCGGCGCGCTTACGCAGGCGGAAGGTCTGACGGTCGAGGGCGATGCCCGCGAGGGGCGCTCCCTCGTCGTCCGTGAGCTCGCTCGCGACGAAGAGCTGCTCGAACGACGGCATCGCCGCTCGCGCGAGCTTCCCGAGGTTGTCCGGCTCCGTCGGCACGTCGCGCCATCCGATGACCCGCAGACTCTCGTCCTCGGCGATCTCGGCGATGCGGGCCTTGAGCGACGCGCGCTCATCGTCGTCCGTCGGGAGGAACGCCATACCCACGGCGTACTGTCCGGCGTCCGGCAGGTCGAAGCCGGCGACCGCGCGGAGGAACTCGTCGGGTATCTGCGTGAGGATGCCGGCACCGTCGCCGGTGCCAGCGTCCGAGCCGATCGCACCCCGGTGCTCGAGGTTGCGCAGCGCGTCGAGCGCTCCGTCGATGATGTCGTGACCTGCGGTACCGCGCAGGGTCGCCACCATGGCGAGACCGCACGCATCGCGTTCGGCGGCCGGGTTGTAGAGACCCTGGGCCTCTGGCACGAGGCTGAACTGGGAATACGGAGGGCGTGGAGCCATGGAGAATACCGTCCTCACGAGGTCAAGGAGAGTGAGGGACGACGGTGGCCCTGCTGCAGGTCGCGGGGCTGGGCCCCGATGGTCCGGTCCGTCGCCCGCGGCGGCGGGTCGATCGATTCGCGGTGGTTCCGGCTGCCCCGAGGACGTCCCGACCGGTCGTTCTCGGACAGGTCGTTGGTCTCCGCGGTGGTGATGGCCGGTTCGCGATTCTGGTGCTTGTCGCCCCAGCGAGTGTCGCTCCGGTGCCCCACGCCCGACGGATTGTGTCGATCGGACGCTGTGGCTCGTGTGATGCGGTGGCGACGGCCGTGACGTCGTCATCGTCGTCGCGACGGTGTCGACACCGCGAGCACGAGTCTACCCCAGCGCCGGGCGTGCTCCACCCGAGGCGGACGCGTGCGTCAGGCGCGTGTCGAGGCGCCGGTCGAGCCGGTGGATCCGGCCGCGCTGAGTCTGTCGTTGACGTCGGTCTCGTCCTCGGCCGGGGCGTCCGGGTCGCTCGTGTCCACGAGGGCGCCCGACGGGACGTCGGGGTCGACCCACTCCCGGCCGGGCAGGTACGCAGACGGTTCCTTCCCGACGTGGCGGCGGCGCTGGACGACGTTGATGATGATGCCGAGCGCCACGGCGCCGATCGCGGCCCAGACGTTGACCCGCAGGCCGAGGATGATCTCGCTCGGGTCGATGCGGATCGACTCCCATACGATGCGGCCGAGGCCGTACCAGATGAGGTAGATGCTGAAGACGCGGCCCCACTGGAGGCGGAAACGGCGTTCGAGACCGAAGATCACGGCGACCCCGACGAGATTCCAGATGATCTCGTAGAGGAAGGTCGGGTGGAAGAGGGTCCCATCCGGCAGACCGAGGGGCCACGCCGGGTTGCTCGGCTCGATCTCGAGGCCCCACGGGAGCGTCGTGGGCTGGCCGAACAGCTCGTGGTTGAAGTAGTTGCCGAGCCGCCCGAAGGCCTGTGCCAGAAGCATGCCGGGAGCGAGAGCGTCGGCGAAGGTCCAGAAACGGACACCGGTCTGCTTGCTCGCGAGCCACGCACCGACGGCACCACCGAGGAGCGAACCGAAGATCGCGATGCCGCCCTCCCAGATCGCGATGACCTTCCAGAGCTCGGCGCCCTCGAAGAAGTAGTCGTTCGGGTGGGTGAGGACGTGGAAGATACGCGCCCCGATGATGCCGAGCGGCACGGTCCACAGGAGGAAGTCGAAGATCACCCCGGGCTCGGCCCCGCGTGCCGTGAGCCGTCGCGACGTGAGCGCCGCGGCCACGACGATGCCGAGGAGGATCCACAGTGCGTAGAAGTGGATCGTGAACGGCCCGAGCGTGATACTGCTCACATCGGGACTGGGAATGCTCGCGGGGAACACGTCGGATACGCACCTTTCACACGTCGGAACGGAGTCGTCCGTCCGAAGGGCCAGTGTAGTCGGCCGGGCGGGCTCGTCGTGAGCCGCCGCGGAGGGGGTCTAGGCGGGAGCGGAGGTCCCGGTCGCGAGGTCGGCGGCCACACGTGCTACCGCCTCGACACCGCCCGTGGAGAGCGCCGTCACGAGGGCGGAACCGACGATGGCGCCGTCGGCGTACTCGAGCACTTCACGCACCTGCTGCGCTGTGGAGATGCCGAGACCGACGCACGTGTTCTCCACACCCGCGTCACGGAGCCGGGCGACGAGCCCACGGGCTGCCGAGTCCACGTCCGAGCGGGCTCCCGTGATGCCCATGGTCGAGACGGCGTAGACGAATCCGCGACTGACCTCGACCGCGCGCTTCAACCGCGCATCGGACGAGGACGGTGCGGCGAGGAACACTCGGTCGAGACCGGTCCGCTCCGACGCGACGAGCCATTCCTCTCCTTCGTCCGGGATGAGGTCCGGGGTGATGAGCCCCGCCCCGCCGGCCGACACGAGGTCGTCGGCGAAACGCTCGACGCCGTAGGACAGAACGGGATTCCAATAGGTCATCAGCAGCACGGGCGTCTGGACCTGCTCGGTGATGCGCCGGACCGCCTCGAAGCCGTGGCTCAGGCGGAAGCCGCGGGCGAGGGCCTGCTGCGTCGCCTTCTGGATGACGGGTCCGTCCATGACGGGGTCCGAGTAGGGCAGACCGAGCTCGATGACGTCGACACCGCTCTGTGCGATCGCGACGGCGGCGTCGACCGACTCCTCGAACGTGGGGAACCCGACGGGCAGGTATCCGACGAGGGCACCGGAGCCGGCATCGACGCGCGTGCGGATGACGTCGGAGACGGCGCTCATGCCTGCTCCGCCCCGGCGTCGATGAGGTCGAAGTACCGGCCGGCCGTCTCCATGTCCTTGTCTCCGCGACCGGAGAGGTTCACGAGGATGACCGAATCGGGGCCCAGCTCGCGACCGAGCTCGAGCACGCCGGCGAGGGCGTGAGCCGACTCGATGGCCGGGATGATGCCCTCGGTACGGCTGAGGAGACGGAGCGCGTCCATGGCCGCAGCATCCGTGACACCGCGGTACTCGGCGCGCCCGATGCTCGAGAGCCAGGAGTGCTCGGGACCGACGCCCGGGTAGTCGAGCCCGGCGGAGATCGAGTGCGACTCGACCGTCTGGCCGTCCTCGTCCTGGAGGAGGAAGGTGCGGGCGCCGTGGAGGACTCCCGGTCGACCGCGCGAGATCGTCGCCGCGTGGCGGGGCGTGTCGACGCCGTCGCCAGCCGCCTCGAAGCCGTACAGACCCACCTCGGTGTCGTCGAGGAACGCGTGGAAGATCCCCATCGCGTTCGACCCGCCACCGACACACGCCGCGACGGCGTCGGGGAGCCGACCCGTCAGAGCGAGAACCTGCTCGCGCGATTCCTCGCCGATGATCTTCTGGAGGTCGCGCACCATCGCGGGGAACGGGTGGGGGCCGGCGACCGTTCCGAAGATGTAGTTCGTGGACTCGACGTTGGTCACCCAGTCGCGCATGGCGTCGTTGATCGCGTCCTTGAGGGTGCGCGACCCGGTCGTGACGGGGATCACCTCGGCACCGAGGAGGCGCATCCGCGCCACGTTGAGCGCCTGCCGCTCGGTGTCGACCTCACCCATGTAGACGACGCAGTCGAGGCCGAAGAGGGCAGCGGCCGTCGCCGTCGCCACCCCGTGCTGGCCGGCGCCGGTCTCGGCGATGACGCGCGTCTTGCCGATCCGCTTCGTCAGGAGCGCCTGGCCCAGGACGTTGTTGATCTTGTGGGAGCCCGTGTGGTTGAGGTCTTCGCGCTTCAACAGGATGCGCGCGCCGCCGGCGTGCGCGGCGAAGCGTTCGACCTCGGTGATGACGGAGGGACGACCGACGTAGTTCGTCAGGAGCCCGTCGAGCTCCGTGTGGAACGCGGGGTCGACCTTCGCGGCCTCCCACGCCACCGAGAGCTCGTCGAGCGCCTCGATCAGGGATTCGGGGACGTAGCGTCCGCCGAAATCGCCGAAGTACGGACCGGTCTCGTCGCGTAGAGCCACAGGGTCACACCGCCAGGAAGGATTCGAGAGTGGAAACAGGATGATTGGTCACGAGCGCCTCGCCGATGAGGACGACGTCGGCCCCGGCCTCGCGGTACGCCGCGACGTCCGCCGGAACGGCCACCGCGGACTCCGCCACCTTCACGACGTCGTCGGGGATCGTCGGGGCCAGTCGGGCGAAGAGGGTCTTGTCGAGTTCGAAGGTGCTGAGGTCCCGCGCGTTGACACCCACGAGTCGCGCGCCGAGGTCGAGGGCGCGGGAGAGCTCGTCGCCGCTGTGGGTCTCGACGAGCGTGGTCATTCCGAGCTCGGTCGACAGCGCGAACAGCTCGGCAAGGGTGCGGTCGTCGAGTGCCGCGACGATCAGGAGCACGAGGTCCGCTCGTGCGGCCCGAGCCTCGAACACCTGGTAGGGCTGCGAGATGAAGTCCTTGCGGAGCACCGGCAGGTCGACGCGTGCACGGACCGCCCTCAGATCGTCGAGCGATCCCTTGAAACGACGACCCTCGGTGAGCACGCTGATCGCGCTCGCTCCCCCGAGCTCGTAGTCGGCGGCGAGGGCTGCGGGATCGGTGATCTCCGCGAGGTGACCGCGAGACGGGCTCGCGCGCTTGACCTCGGCGATGATCTTGACGCGATCCGCGCGGGACAACGCCGCGAGGGCGTCGAGCGCGGGAGGGGCTGCGAGGGCGTCGGCCTCGACCGTGGCGAGCGAGACGGCCTCCCGACGAGCGAGAGCGTCCTCCGCGGCGCCGGCCGTGAGTTCGGCCAGCATCCGGTCAGTGCCCCTTCGAGACGGACTTGTCGCCGTAGGCGCCGTATCCGGCCTTGGACATGATCAGTCCGAGGAGACCGCCGACGACGAGCAGCCCGACGCTCGCCCAAACGAGGACGGGCATGTCGAGGAAGAAGAACAACGTCCCGACAGCGACGGCCACGAGCATGACCACGACGGCGGTCCAGGCTGCGGGCGAGTGTCCGTGTCCGAGCTCGGTCGAGTCGTCGCTCATGGGTCTCCTTCGTGTGCGGGGTGTAGGGCGAGTCTACCGGTTCAGCGGGTGGGGTCGTCGCCGCGGCTGAGCTCGTCCCAGCTGTCCACGGCGTCGAGCGGAGCGCCGTCATCGGCGTGTTCGAACCGCACGGCATCGTACTTCCGCGACGGCCCCGGCCACCGTCCCGCCGTGAGCACGACCGCGGCACCCACGAGCGCGAGCAGGACACCGACGACGATGGCGAGGCTCGGCCAGATCGACGTCTCCACGGATTCGACCGCTTGCGCGACGGACTCGCTGCCGGCGACGCCCGTGGCCGTGCTGATGGCCGAGGACGACGACCCGATCGGATCCGCCAGCGCGAGGGCGGCGGAGAGCACGACCGACGCCCCGATGAGTGCGGTCAATGAACCGAGGATGACGCGGAAGAGACGGCCGGCGATACCGAGGGCGGCCCCGGCCGCGAGACCGGCCAGGCCGAGAGCCGCGAGGGCCGGGGCCGCCGTCTCGCCCGTCGCCTCGACGACGACGCCCGCGGTCTGGCCGGCCGTCACGGAGAACACGAACCAGGCGCGCGTCCACGTGAGGAACACGAGTCCCGAGATCACCAGGACCGCGAGGATCGACAGCGACTTCAGCCGACGGGCGTTCACACCGGTCACCGGATGCGACGCATCGCGTCGGCGACGGCCACGGCGCGCAGCGGAGCGGCCGCCTTGTTCTGCGATTCGAGGAACTCGCTCGCCGGATCGGAGTCGGCGACGAGTCCGCCGCCGGCCTGCACGTACGCGGTGCCGTTCATGATCGTCGCCGTGCGGATCGCGATCGCGAGATCGACGTCGCCGGAGAAGCCGAAGTAGCCGACCACTCCCCCGTACACGCCTCGTTGAGCCGGTTCGAGCTCGTCGATGATCTCGAGGGCGCGCGGCTTCGGGGCGCCAGACAGGGTGCCGGCGGGGAAGGTCGCGCGGAACACGTCGAGACTCGTCGCGCCCGGGGTGAGGTCTCCCTCGACGCTCGAGACGAGGTGCATGATGTGACTGAAGCGCTCCACACGCATGAACTCGGTCACCTCGACACTGCCGGGCCTGCACACCTTGAGGAGGTCGTTGCGGGCGAGGTCGACGAGCATGAGGTGCTCGGCGCGCTCCTTCGGGTCGTGCGCGAGCTCGGCCTCGAGCTCCGCGTCCTCCTCGGGGGTCGCGCCGCGCGGCTTCGACCCCGCGATCGGGTGGGTGAAGACACGGCCGTCCTGCACCTTGACGAGCGCCTCGGGCGACGAACCGACGATGTGGTAAGGCTCGCCGTCCGGCGTCTCGAGGCTCAGGAGGTACATGTACGGGCTCGGGTTGAGACTCCGGAGGATCCGGTAGACGTCGATCGCGTCGGCCTGCGTGTCGAGCTCGAACCGCTGCGACACGACGACCTGGAAGATGTCGCCGTCGCGGATGTAGTCCTTCGAGGCCACTACGGCGTCGAGGAAGTCCTGCCGCTCCGTGCGGTGCCGCGGGTCGGCCCGGCGGTCGAGGTCGACGTTCGCGAGCCACGCCTCCGACGGATCGGCGAGCTCCGACTGCATCCGATCGAGTCGGGACTGCGCGTCCGCCCAGGCTCCCTCGGGGTCGTCACCGTCCGCGAGCACGTTGGCGATGAGCATGACGGTCCCGCGACGGTGGTCGAGCACGACGATGTCGGCCGCGAAGCTCACCGCCTGACCGGGGACGCCGATCTCGTCGACGGGCCGATCGGGCAGGTTCTCGATCTGGCGGATGGCCTCCCATCCGATGAACCCGACGAGGCCGCCCGTGAGCGGCGGATGACCGGCGATCTTCGGGGTCTCCCAGCGGGAATGCAGCGCCTCCACGGCGCGCAACGGCTCGGTCGGGGCGTCGTGCCCGAGCGCTCGTTCGGCCGAGAGACCGAGGTCGAGCCAGACGGCCTCGTCCCCCCGCTGGGTGAGCACACCGAACGAGCTGACGCCGACGAAGGAGAAGCGGCTCCAGATCCCGCCCTGCTCAGCGGACTCCAGGAGGAAGGTGCCCGGTCTGTCCCGGGCCAGCTTGCGGTAGATGCCCACCGGGGTCTCGCCGTCGGCGAAGAGCTCCCGGATGACCGGGACCACCCGGTGGCTGGTGAGGAGGGAGTCGAATCCGTCCCGCGTCGTCGATCCGCTCATGCCGCTCATCCGAGGTCCCCCCGGTCTCCCGGTACGACCTCGAGCCCGTCGGCGTCGAAGCACGTGCGTGTGCCCGTGTGGCAGGCCACACCGACCTGGTCGACCTGGACGAGGACGGTGTCGCCGTCGCAGTCGAGAGCGGCGGAGCGCACGAACTGGGCGTGGCCCGACGTGTCGCCCTTCCTCCAGTACTCCTGACGCGACCGCGACCAGAACGTCACTCGCCCCTCCGTGAGGGTGCGACGCAGTGCTTCCGCGTCCATGTAGCCGAGCATGAGGACCTCGCGCGAGTCCCACTGCTGGATGACCGCGGGCACGAGACCGTCACCCGCGAAACGCACGCGGTCGATCACCGGTTGGACGTCGATCATGATCGCACTCCGATTCCTTCGGCCTGCATGGCCGCCTTCACGTCGCCGATGGTCAGGAGACCCGAGTGGAAGACGCTCGCGGCGAGCACCGCATCGGCGCCGGCGCCGATCGCGGGGGCGAAGTGGTCCGTCCGACCCGCTCCCCCCGAGGCGATGACGGGGACGGAGCTCACGGCGCGCATCGCGGTGATGAGCTCGAGGTCGAAACCGTCCTTCGTGCCGTCGGCGTCGATCGAGTTCACGAGCAGCTCGCCCGCTCCGCGCTCGATCGCCTCGCTGGCCCACTCGAGGGCGTCGATGCGGGTGAGCGTCCGCCCGCCGTGGGTCGTGACCACGAACCCGGACGGTGTCGTGTCCGCCCGGGTGACGTCGAGCGAGAGCACGACGACCTGGGCCCCGAAGCGGTCCGCGATCTCGCCGATCAGCTCGGGACGGCGGATGGCGGCGGAGTTCACGCCGACCTTGTCCGCTCCCGAGCCGAGGAGTCGCGCGACGTCCTCGGCCGAGCGGACCCCGCCGCCGACCGTGAGCGGCACGAAGACCTGTTCGGCCGTCGCGGTGACGACCTCGTAGGTCGTGTCGCGGCTCTCGACCGTCGCGGTGACGTCGAGGAAGGTGATCTCGTCCGCGCCCTGAGCCGCATAGCGGGAGGCGAGCTCGACGGGGTCTCCGGCGTCGGCGAGGTTCTGGAAGTTGACGCCCTTGACGACGCGGCCGTCCGCGACGTCGAGGCACGGGATGACACGGATCGCGAGCGACATCGGCGGGCTCCCTACAACCGCGCCGCGTGGATCGCGCTCACGAGGATAGCCCGCGCCCCGAGCTCGTACAGCTCGTCCATGACGGAGTTCGTGTCCTCACGGCGCACCATCACGCGTACGGCGACCCATTCCGGGTCGCGCAGCGGCGAGATCGTCGGCGATTCGATGCCACGCGCGATCGCGGTCGCCCGCTCGATGAGCGCGGCCGGGAGGTCGTAGTCCATGATGACGAACTGTCGGGCCACGAGTACGCCCTGGAGCCGGCGCAGGAGCGTCGGGAGGGCGGGCGGCGATGCAGGGGACGAGATGAGGACGGCGCTCGATTCGAGGATCACCGGGCCGAAGATCGTGAGGCCGGCGTTCCGGAGCGAGGAACCCGTCTCGACGACGTCGGCGACGGCGTCGGCGACCCCGAGCTGGACAGCCGATTCGACGGCGCCGTCCAGCTTCACGAGGGTGGACTCGACGCCCGCGCGAGCGAGGAAGTCGCCGACGAGACCCGGGTAGCTCGTCGCGAGCCGCTTACCGGCGAGGTCGGAGAGCTCGGAGAACGATCCCGTGGGACCGGCGAAACGGAACGTGGAGCGGGCGAAGTCGAGTTCGGCGACCTCCTCGGCCTCGCTGTGGGAGTCGAGCAGGAGGTCCCGGCCGGTGATCCCGACGTCGAGGGCCCCCGACCCGACGTAGGTCGCGATGTCGCGCGGACGGAGGTAGAAGAACTCGACGCCGTTGCGGGAGTCCATGAGGTGGAGGACCTTCGGGTCCTTGCGGACGGCGTAGCCGGCCTCGTCGAGCATGAGGGCGGCCGTCTCGGCCAGCGAGCCCTTGTTGGGCACTGCGATTCGCAACATGTGGAGGGAACTTTCGTCGGGGACAACGGGTGACGGCGGAATCAGCGCGTCACAGATGTCGATAGACGTCCGCGGTGTCGAGACCCTTCGCGAGCATGAGCACCTGGAGGTGGTACAGGAGCTGCGAGATCTCCTCGGCGGTGGCCTCGTCCGACTCGTACTCGGCGGCCATCCACACCTCGGCGGCCTCCTCGACGATCTTCTTGCCGATGGCGTGTACGCCGGCGTCGAGCTCTCGCACGGTCTTCGATCCCTCGGGACGGGACCGTGCCTTCTCACCGAGTTCAGCGAAGAGGTCGTCGAAGGATTTCACCCGTTCAGCCTACCGGGCGTGGGAGGGGGTTACGCGCGGGCGGCGTCCGCGATCTCGCGCAGCCGCGCGATCCGGGCCGCCGGGTCGTCCCCGCCGAAGACGGCCGAACCCGCCACGAACACGTCGGCTCCGGCGGCGGCGGCGATACCGATCGTGTCGGCGGAGATCCCGCCGTCGACCTGCAGGTCGACGGACAGCCCGCGGCGCTCGCGGACGTGCGCGAGCGCCTCGAGCTTCGGCATCGTCTCCTGCATGAAGGACTGACCGCCGAAACCGGGCTCGACCGTCATGACGAGCACGAGGTCGAACTCGGCGAGGTCGTCGACGATGGTCTCGATCGGCGTCCCGGGCTTGAGCGAGATCCCTGCCTTCGCTCCGCGGGACCGCAGCTCGCGCGCGAGCAAGACGGCGTCCACCGCGGCCTCCGCGTGGAAGGTCACGCCGGCCGCGCCGGTCGCCGCGTACTCGGGCGCCCATCGATCGGGGTCGTCGATCATGAGGTGCACGTCGAGCGGAACCGGCGACACGGCCTGGATGCGCTCGACCATCTGCAGTCCGAACGTCAGGTTCGGGACGAAATGGTTATCCATGACGTCGACGTGCACGGCGTCAGCGGTCGCGATCGTGCCCAGCGCCGCCTCCATGTTGACGAAGTCGGCGGACAGGACACTCGGGTGGATACGGGCCGTCATGAGCACCACCCTAACCGGCGAGGCTCCCGCGGCACGGTCACTCGGCCACCGCGAGCAGGGCGATGAACATCGCGTCCGTCGCGTGCCGGTGCGGCCACAGCTGGGCGCTCAGTCGTTCACCGTCGTCCCCGAGGTCGAGGCCGTCTCCGGCGATCCCGCGGAGGACGGCACCGGCGTCGAGCTCCGAGACGCGTCCGCGGGAGCGGCGGACCGCCGCCGAGACGACGGCCCTCGTCTCCGCGAGGTGCGGAGAGCACGTGACGTAGGCCACGAGGCCACCGGGACGCGTCGCGGCGATCGCCGAGTCGAGCAGGCGCGCCTGCAGGTCCGCGAGCTCGGCGACGTCGCGCGGCTGCTTGCGCCACCGTGCCTCGGGACGCCGGCGCAGCGCCCCCAAGCCGGTGCACGGTGCGTCGACCAGCACCCGGTCGAACGCGAGCGGGTGCCGCTCCCCCACCGTGGTGCCGTCGAGGACGGTCACGGGCACATCCAGGGGAACGGGAGCGACGGCGCGACGCACGAGCTCGGCCCGAGCGGGAACGAGCTCGTTCGCCGTCAGGTGTGCACCAGCGGCGAGAGCCTCTGCCGCGAGCAGGGCGGTCTTGCCCCCGGGACCGGCGCACAGATCGAGCCAGGTCTCGCCGGGGACGACGGGCCGAGCACGCGCGAGGGCGAGCGCGACGAGCTGCGAACCCTCGTCCTGCACGCGGACGCGCCCCGCGGCCGCGGTCACGACCGCATCGGGATCTCCCCCGGCCCCCGTGAACCCGACAGGCGAGAACCGATTGGGCGACGCCTCGGCCGGGCGACTCGCGAGACCCGGCAGAGCGGCGAAGTTGACCGCCGGGGCGTCGTTGTCGGCGCGGAGCAGGTCGGACAGCTCCGACTCGCGACCCTCGGCCGCGAGCGAACGGCGGAAGGCGCGGAGCACCCACTCGGGGTGGGAGGTGAGCGCGGCTTCGCGGTCGTCGGCGCTCGTCGCAGCCTCCGACACCGCGCGCGTCCAGGCGTCGGGAGATCGTCGCGTGATCGCACGCAGCACACCGTTGGCGAAGCCCACGGCGGATCGTGACCCGTATCGGCGCACGAGTGCGACCGACTCGTTGACGGCCGCGTGATCGGCGACCCGCATGCCAATCACCTGATGGCAGCCGAGCCGGAGAGCGTCGAGAACCGTCTCGTCGATCTGCCCGACCGGGCGACCGGCCGCGATCGCGATGATCCGGTCGTAGTAGCCCGACATGCGCAGCGTCCCGTAGCAGAGCTCGGTCGCGAGGGCGGCGTCCGCTCGATCGAGCCCCGCCGCCGCAATCGCTCCGGGCAGGAGCAGGTTGGCGTATGCGTCGTCGCGACTGACCGCGGAGATCACGTCGAAGGCGACGAGTCGAGCGGGCTGGATACGCTCGTCGGGCCGTGAGCGTCGTCGATCATCGGTCATGATGCGACCACCTCTCCGTCGGCGCCGGCGCCGAGCCCGCGCCACCAGGATGCTGCGTCCATCTCGCGCTTGCCGGCCGGTTGCACCGTGACGAGGAGCACGGGCCCAGTGCCGGTCCCCACGATGATGCCCTCGTCGGTGGCTCGGACGAGGCCGGGGGCCGGCGACCCGTGTTCGCTCTCCGGCCGGCTGACGGCGAGGAGCTTGACCCGTGTATCGCCCACCGTCGTGTGGGCGCCCGGTTCCGGCGTCATCGCCCGGATGTGGGCGATGACGTCGAGCCGGTCCCCTGCCCACTCCACGCGCCCGTCGGCCGCGGTGAGCTTCGGGGCGAACGTCGGTTCCCCGTCCTGTGGCACGGGCGCGGCCCCGGACTCGATGGCGGTGATCGCCGCGACCACGTCGGCGGCTCCCGAGACGGCGAGCTCCGCGAGCAGTTCTCCCGACGTCTCCTCGCCCGAGAGCTCCCGCTCCGTCCTCGTCCACATCGGTCCCGCGTCGAGTTCGGGGACCAGCTGGAACACCGTCGCCCCGGCGCCGGAGCGGTGGGCGATCGACCGCTGAACGGGGGACGCGCCGCGCCACGCGGGCAGGGCGGAGAAGTGGAGGTTGATCCACCCGGCCGGCGGAGCGCTCAGGAGCGGCTCGCGCACGAATCCGCCGAAGGCGACGATCACGCCGAGGTCCGGGCGGGTCGCGAGGATGCGTTCGGTCGCGTCAGCGTCGAGTCGCGTCGCGCGGATGACGG
Organism: Labedella endophytica; assembly: GCF_003990045.1. Classification (GTDB taxonomy): domain Bacteria; phylum Actinomycetota; class Actinomycetes; order Actinomycetales; family Microbacteriaceae; genus Labedella; species Labedella endophytica. The sequence goes on from NZ_RZGZ01000002.1 coordinate 71,800, forward strand.
CGAGCCCCCGTTCCTCGGCCGCAACCGCGACCGGGGACGGCGTCAGGACGCGTCGCCGTCCGACGGGTGCGTCGGGGCGCGTCACGACGGCGACCACCTCGTGGCCGGCGGCGATGAGCGCGTCGAGGGTCGGCACCGCCGTGGAGGGGCTTCCAGCGAAGACGATCCTCATGTCCAGACCTCCGGGTCGTCGAAATGGAGCCGCAGGGACGGTGCGGCGCGTTGGGGGCGACCGGCGATGGGGCGTCGGCGGGTCGTGGCGTTGCGGATCAGGGTCGAACGCAGTTCGCGCGCGATGTCCGGACCCGCCCGATAGTCGAAGCGTACGACGGATCGCACTCCCCCGCCGTCGACGGGGATCGGACCGAGCACGTCGCGCACCGCCACGCCCGACACGGCGTCGACGGCGCTCTCGACCGCATCGACGGGTCCGGTGATCGTGGCCGTGCGCACGGCGGGTGGGAATCCGAGGGCCCGTCGGTCCGCGAGCTCTCGTGAGGCGAAGAGCGACTGGTTGCCCGCGGCGAAGGCCTGGGCGAGGGCGCCGGACACGCCTGCGAGGACGACGGGAGCGCGGGGAGCGGCGAGGGCCGCGGCATTCGACCACCAGCGCATCGCGTCCTCGGCGATCGTGAGGGACTCGCGGGCGAGCATGCGCTCGCCGTCGAGGAGGAGGACGGCTGCGTACCCGCCGTCGGCGAGGGGTTCGGCCCCGCGTGTCGCCACGACGAGAGCCGGGGACCCCGGCACGGTCAGGACGCGGTGCTCCCCGTCGGCGACCACGACGCGCGCGCCCGGGAACGCGCGACCGAGTTCCTCGGCGGTCCGCCCTGACCCGCGGGAGACGAGACGCAGCTTGGTACCGGAGCACACGTCGCACGTCCAGGACGCGGCGACCGCACCGCACACGCCGCACTGCGGCTGCGCTCCGCGACGCGCGATGCCGAGCGGTCCGTGGCAACGGGCGCACGTCGCCGCCGTGCCGCACGATCCGCACGCGACGACGGGCGCGTACCCGGGGCGCGCGACCTGGACCAGCACCGGCCCCGTCGCGAGCGCCTCCCTGGCGAGCTTCCACGCGGTCGCGGGGATCCGCGCGCTCGCCTCGCCCGGGGGATCCTCGGCGAGGACGACGCGCGGCCGGATCACCGGCGACGGTGTGACGGGGGTCAGCCAGTCGATCTCGACGAGTCTCTCCGCATCGACGCTCCGCGCATGGGAGAGCAGGACGAGGGCCGCGCCGGACTGCGATTGCCGCACGAGCGCGACGTCACGCGCGTGCACGTACGGCGCGAGCGGCTCACGGTGGAGCGGGTCCCCGTCGTCCCAGATCAGCAGGAGCCCGAGGTCCGAGGCCGGGGCCAGCAGTGCCGAGCGATTGCCGATGACGATGTGCGGACCGCCACCGAGCGAGGCGAGGAACGCCCGATAGCGGTCGGCCGACGGCTGAGCGGCGTCGACGCGCAGGACGAGGTCCCCGACCCCCGAACCGATGAGCGCCGCCTCGACCTGGTCGAGATCGCGGTGGTCGGGGACGGCGATGATCGATTGCTTCCCACGGGCGGACGTGTTGGCGGCGAGCCGGGCGGCCGTCGTCGCCCACGTCCCCACGGTGCCGCCAGCCACGAGTCGCACGAGGGCCGGGATGGCGTCGACAGCGAAGCGACCGCCGGAGGCGACACCGTCGTCGAGCACGGATCCGGCGTAGCCTGCGAGGGACTCGACCTCCGGGACCTCCCCTCGGATCGACGGCGAGCCCGCGGCGACGAACGCCTTCTCGACCCTGACCTGCCGCTTGGGAACCGCGAGGCGGAGGACGTCGCTCGCGGAACCCGCCGCCCGGTCGGCGACAGCCCGGGCCAGAGCCCAGACCTCGGGAGTGAGGACGGGGACCTCCGAGACGAGCGCCTCGATGGGGCTCAGATTCCCCTCGTGCTCGGACTCCTCCGCGACCTCGACGACGAAGGCATCAGCGATCCGACCGGCCGACCGCAACGGAACGCGGACCCGCACGCCGGGTGCGACGCCGACCATGTCCTCCGGGATCCCGTAGTCGAAGAGATGGTCCAGTTGCGGAAGCGGCGAGTCGATGACGACCCGCGCGACCCGGGCGGTCACGCGGTGGTCCTAGAGTCCTGCGGCGGCCCGCAGGTCCGCAACGCGGTCCGTGCGCTCCCAGGTGAAGTCGGGCAGCTCGCGACCGAAGTGGCCGTAGGCCGCGGTCTGGGCGTAGATGGGACGGAGGAGATCGAGGTCCTCGATGATCGCGGCGGGACGGAGGTCGAAGACCTCACGGATGGCCCGAGCGATCGTCTCCTCCGACACCGTGCCCGTGCCGAAGGTCTCGACGTAGAGGCCGACGGGGGCCGAGGCCCCGATGGCATACGCCACCTGGACCTCGAGCCGGTCCGCGAGACCCGCCGCGACGGCATTCTTCGCGACCCAGCGCATCGCGTAAGCGGCCGAGCGGTCGACCTTCGACGGGTCCTTGCCGCTGAACGCCCCTCCGCCGTGCCGCGATGCGCCGCCGTAGGTGTCGATGATGATCTTGCGGCCCGTGAGGCCGGCGTCTCCCTTGGGTCCGCCGATCACGAACGTCCCCGTGGGGTTGATGAGGAAGCGGGTCGACGAGGTGTCGAGATCGACGCTCTCGAGGACCGGGCGGATCACGTGTTCCGTCACGGCCGCGCGCACGTCGGCCGTCGAGACGCCCGCGGCGTGCTGTGTCGACAGGACGATGGTCTCGACGGAGCGCGGCGTGGAGCCCTCGTAGCCGATCGTGGCCTGCGTCTTCCCGTCGGGGCGGAGGAAGTCGAGCTCCCCGCTCTTGCGCACGGACGCGAGCTTCTCAGCGAGGCGGTGGGCGATCCAGACCGGGATCGGCATGAGCTCGGGCGTCTCGTTCGTCGCGAAGCCGAACATGATGCCCTGATCGCCAGCGCCCTGCGCGTCGCGCGCGTCGACGCTCGATCCCTCGCGCGACTCGAAGGCTGCGTCGACGCCCTGGGCGATGTCGGGCGACTGCTGCCCGATGGACACGGAGACGCCGCACGATGCGCCGTCGAAGCCGGTCTCGGACGAGTCGTAGCCGATCCCCGTGACGACGTCGCGCACGATCTGGGGGATCTCGACGTAACCTGTCGTCGACACCTCGCCGGCCACCTGCACGAGCCCCGTGGTCACGAGCGTCTCGACGGCGACGCGGCTCGCCGGATCGACCGTGAGCAGCGCGTCGAGGATGCTGTCGGAGATCTGGTCGCAGACCTTGTCCGGGTGGCCCTCGGTGACGGACTCGGAGGTGAACAGGCGGAGTGCGGTCATGGATGATCTCCATCGGGGAAGGTTCGGTGCTCGACATCGTGTCGGCGTTCCCAGCTTGCCCTGAACGCCCGACACCGGGGTGCATGTGACGACGAAAGGCCGGCGCCCTCGGGCGCCGACCTCTCGTCGGGGGTGCTTATTCCGCCAGCGGGCGGACGGTCAGCTTGTCCTCGTTGATCTCGCGCATGGCGATCGAGAGGGGCTTGTCGTCGACGTTGGAGTCGACGAGCGGCCCGACGTTGTCGAAGAGGCTTCCCTCGTGGAGGTCCGCGTAGTAGTCGTTGATCTGACGCGCGCGCTTCGACGCGAAGATCACGAGGGCGTACTTCGAGTCCACCTTCGACAGCAGTTCGTCGATGGGGGGATCGATGATTCCTTTTTGGCGATCGGCCATGGTTATTTCACACTCCTGGTGCGTTCGGTCGTGGCGGGGTTCGTGCGTTGCTCGGCGGCGGGGAGGCCGCCCGACAGCGACGAACGGTGCTCGAGAGCGGTCAACGCGAGGTCGCGGATCCGCGGGTCACCATCAAGTCTACGACCTCGGCGGCCGCCGTGCCCACGTCGGAGTTTACGATGCGGTGATCGAACTCGTCCTGAGCGGCCAATTCGATGTGCGCGGTCTCGAGACGGCGGGCCTGTTCGGCCTCGTCCTCGGTGCCGCGGCCGATGAGACGACGCACGAGTTCGTCCCACGTCGGGGGCACCAGGAAGACGAGCGTCGCCTCCGGCATGTGCCTCCTGACCTGGCGCGCTCCCTGGATGTCGATCTCGAGCAGGACGCTGTCACCGCGCGTGAGCGCCTCGTCGATCGGTCCCCGTGGCGTGCCGTAGCGGTGGGAGTTGTGCACGGTCGCGTACTCGAGCAGCTCGTCCGCGTCGACCATGCGATCGAACTCCTCGTCCGTGACGAAGAAGTAGTTGACGCCCTCGACCTCGCCGGGTCGCGGGTTCCGCGTGGTAGCCGAGACGCTCAGGAGGACGTCGGGGTAGTTGTCCCGGATGTACGAGGCGACGGTGCCCTTCCCGACGGCCGTGGGGCCGGCGAGGACCACGAGGCGGCTGCGGCGACGGGACCGGTTCACCGACTCGCGCTCGGCGAGGAACGACTTGAGCTTCCCGCGCTGATGCACCCCGAGTCCCCCGAGTCGCTTCGAGGGCGAGATGCCGAGATCGTTCATGATGCGAGGGAGCTTCGTCTGGCCGATGGCTGGAACGCTGAGGAGCAGGTCGGTGACGCGGAGGCGCCCCTCGACACCCACGGGATCGCTCGTGGCGGCGTCGAGCACGTCGACGGACGACCTCGTACCGCCCGCGACGGCGGCCTTGACGGCCGCACGCGCCCGACGAGCGGCCACGGCGGCGTGCGACGCCGCGGTGCGGTCGACCTCCGGTGGTCGACGACCCGAATCCTGCGTCACAGCGCTCCTCTCACCTCCGCTGCCCGCTCGACGATGGCGTCGGCGATCCCGTCGGGACCCGCCAGAAGGAGGCTGCGTGATTCGCTTACGATAACGCCCTCGAAGAGGTTCCCGTAAATCTGCCGAGCCTCCCCTGTGCGCGCGCCCTGGTGGCCGAAGCCGGGGGCGAGGACGGGGAGCGGCGCGGGGACGTCTCCGAGGCCTGCGGCCCGCAGATCGACCGTCGCCCCGATGACGACACCGATGGGGCCGAGCACATCATTCGTCGTGGCGTTCCAGGCGGCGACGTCGTCGAGGACGTTTCGCGCGAGGGTGCGGCCGTCGTCCGACCGGGCGGACTGGACACGGGTTCCCGCGGGATTCGACGTCGCCGCGAGCACGAACGCGCCCTTGCCGGCGCGCACCGCCGTCGCGAAGGTCTCGTGCAGGTCCTCGACTCCCAGGTAGGGGTTGAGGGTGAGGGCGTCGACCTCGAGCGGCGAGCCCTCCGCGAGCCACGCGGCGGCATAGCCCGCCATGCTCGACCCGATCTCGCCGCGCTTGACGTCGCCGATCACGACGAGGCCGGAGGCGCGCGCCGCGGCGAGCACCTCCTCGAGCGCGAGGAAGCCGGCCGAGCCGAACCGCTCGAAGAACGCCACCTGCGGCTTGACGATGCCGGCGACGCCCGCCGTGGCCTCGACGACCCTCAACCCGAAGTCGCGCGCTCCCGCGGCCGAGATGGGCAGTGCCCACGCGGCCAGGAGGCTCTCGTGGGGATCGATCCCCACGCAGAGCCGCCCGGCCCGGTCGAAGACCTCGACCAGTCGCTCACCGAACCTCACACGCGGGCCTCGCGTTCCCGCTGGTACTCCTGGAGGCTCGTCACCTGGAAGCCGTCGCGGATCGCTCCGAAGGAGGCGACGGCGGCGGTCAACTGAGCGATCGTCGTGAAGAGGGGCTTGTCCGCGGCCACGGCGGCGGCCCGGATCTCGTAGCCATCGGCACGAGCGGAGCGACCGGACGGCGTGTTGATGACGATGTCCACCTCGTTCCGGTTGATGAGGTCGACGATCGAGGGCTCTCCGACGACCGCCTCGTCGCCCTCGCTGAACTTGCGGACCTGGGTCGTGTGGATACCGTTGCGGCTGAGCACCTCGGCCGTCCCCACGGTCGCGAGGATCGTGAAGCCGAGCTCCTGGAGGCGGAGCACCGGGAGCACGATCGACCGCTTGTCCCGGTCGGACACCGACACGAAGACCGTGCCCTCGAGCGGGAGCCCGCCGTACGCGGCCTCCTGGCTCTTCGCGAACGCCGTCGGGAAGTCGCGGTCGATGCCCATGACCTCACCCGTCGAGCGCATCTCCGGGCCGAGGACCGAGTCGACGATGTCACCGTTCTTCGTCCGGAACCGCTTGAACGGCAGCACGGCCTCCTTGACGGAGACGGGCGAGTCCATGGGGACGAGTGAGCCGTCCACGGCCGGCAGCAGACCGGACTCGACGAGCTCCGGGATGGTGGAGCCGGTCATGAGAAGCGACGCGGCCTTCGCGAGCGGGATGCCGAGCGCCTTCGACACGAACGGCACCGTGCGGGACGCGCGGGGGTTGGCCTCGAGCACGTAGAGAACGCCCTGGGCGATCGCGAACTGCACGTTGAGGAGTCCGCGCACGCCGACGCCCTTGGCGATCTCGAGCGTCGCGTCTCGGACGCGGTCGATCTGCGCCTTGCCGAGCGTGACGGGCGGCAGCGTGCAGCTCGAGTCGCCGGAGTGGATCCCGGCCTCCTCGATGTGCTCCATGACACCACCGATGTAGAGCTCGGTCCCGTCGTAGAGCGCGTCGACGTCGATCTCGATCGCGTCGTCGAGGAAGCGGTCGACGAGCAGCGGATGGGTGGAGTCGACGATCCCCTGGTCCGCGATGCGGTGGAAGTAGTCCTCGAGGGACGCGCTGTCGTAGACGATCTCCATGCCGCGGCCGCCGAGCACGAAGCTCGGGCGGACGAGCACCGGGTAGCCGATGTCCTCGGCGATGCGCACGGCACCGTCGAAGTCGGTCGCCGTCCCGTTCTTCGGCGCGAGCAGGCCGGCCTGATCGAGGATCGTCGAGAACGCGCCGCGCTCCTCGGCGAGGTCGATGGCCTCTGGCTGTGTCCCGAGGATCGGGATGCCCGCCGCCTTGAGACCATTGGCGAGGCCGAGGGCGGTCTGGCCGCCGAGCTGCACGACGACGCCCACGAGCTCCCCGGAGAGGCTCTCCGCATGGATGACCTCGAGGACGTCCTCGAGGGTGAGCGGCTCGAAGTACAACCGGTCGCTCGTGTCGTAGTCGGTCGAGACCGTCTCGGGGTTGCAGTTGATCATGATCGTCTCGAAGCCCGCCTCGGAGAGGGCGAACGACGCGTGCACGCACGAGTAGTCGAACTCGACGCCCTGGCCGATGCGGTTCGGGCCGGAGCCGAGGATGACGACCTTGCGCCGGTCGCTCGGGGCGACCTCGGTCTCCTGGTCGTAGCTCGAGTAGTGGTACGGCGTGAGCGCGGGGAACTCCCCCGCGCACGTGTCCACGGTCTTGTACACGGGGCGGACCCCGAGGATGTGACGCACCTCGCGCACCTCGGTCTCGCCGAAACCGCGCAGCTGACCGATCTGCGCGTCGGAGAAGCCGTGGTCCTTCGCGACCGTGAACACGTGGGTGTCGAGGACCGGCGCGGACCCGATGTACTCGGCGACCTCGTTGATGAGCACGATCTGGTCGAGGAACCACGGGTCGATCTTCGTCGACTCGAACGCCTGCTCGACGGTCGCGCCGAGGCGCAAGGCCTGCTGGACGACGACGATGCGCCCGTCGGTCGGCGTCGAGGCGATCTCGAGGAGCTCCTCGACCGACCGGGACTCCTCGCCCCAGTGGAAGCTCGACCCCTTCTTCTCGAGGGAGCGGAGCGCCTTCTGCAGCGCCGTCGCGTAGTTGCGACCGATCGCCATGGCCTCGCCGACGCTCTTCATGGTGGTGGTGAGCGTCGGATCGGCGGCCGGGAACTTCTCGAACGCGAACCGCGGCACCTTCACCACGACGTAGTCGAGCGTCGGCTCGAAGCTCGCCGGGGTGACCTTGGTGATGTCGTTGGGGATCTCGTCGAGGCGGTAGCCGATCGCGAGCTTCGCCGCGATCTTCGCGATCGGGAAGCCCGTGGCCTTCGAGGCGAGCGCGCTCGAGCGGGAGACGCGCGGGTTCATCTCGATGACGATGACGCGCCCGTTCGATGGGTCGACCGCGAACTGGATGTTGCAGCCTCCCGTGTCGACACCGACTGCACGGATGATGTCGATGCCGATGTCGCGCAGGTTCTGGTACTCGCGGTCGGTGAGCGTGAGTGCGGGAGCGACGGTGATCGAGTCACCCGTGTGCACGCCGACGGGGTCGACGTTCTCGATCGAGCAGACGACGACCGTGTTGTCGGCCTTGTCGCGCATGAGCTCGAGCTCGTACTCCTTCCACCCGAGGATCGACTCCTCGAGGAGGACCTCGCTCGTCGGGCTCTGGTGGATGCCGTCGCCGACGATGCGGCGCAGCTCCTCCTCGGTGTATGCGAAGCCCGATCCGAGACCGCCCATGGTGAACGAGGGGCGGACGACGAGCGGGTAGCCGAGGTCCTCGGCGTAGGACACGGCCTCCTCGACGGAGTGCGCGATGTGTGAACGGGCCACGTCCGCGCCGGCGTCGAGGACGAGCTGCTTGAAGATCTGGCGGTCCTCGCCCTTGTTGATGGCCTCGAAGTTCGCACCGATGAGCTCGACGTCGTACTTCTCGAGGATCCCGTGGTCGTGCAGCTGGATCGCGGCGTTGAGCGCCGTCTGTCCGCCGAGCGTCGGGAGGATCGCGTCGGGGCGTTCCTTGGCGATGATCGTCTCGATGACCTCCCACGTGATCGGCTCGACGTAGGTGGCGTCGGCGAAGTCGGGGTCCGTCATGATCGTCGCCGGGTTCGAGTTGACGAGGATGACGCGCACGCCCTCCTCGCGCAGCACGCGGCAGGCCTGGGTCCCCGAGTAGTCGAACTCCACGGCCTGGCCGATGACGATCGGTCCGGAACCGATGACGAGGACGCTGTTGATGTCGTCGCGCTTGGGCATTAGTTCTGGTCTCCCGTGGAAAGGTCAGGCGTGAAGGTGGTCTCGTCCCGTCGTGCGATCACGAGATCGCGGAAGCGGTCGAAGAGGTGGTTGGCGTCGTGCGGGCCCGCGGCGGACTCCGGGTGGTACTGCACGCTGAAGGCGGGGATGTCGAGGCAGCGCAGTCCCTCCACGACGTTGTCGTTGAGGGAGTAGTGGCTGACCTCGGCACGCCCGAAGCCCTCGGGGCTGTCGTGCACGCCCTCCACCGGAAGGTCGACGGCGAAACCGTGGTTCTGCGAGGTGATCTCGACGCGACCGGTGGTCTTGTCGAGCACCGGCTGGTTGATGCCGCGGTGGCCGAAGGGCAGCTTGTATGTCGGGAAGCCGAGCGCACGTCCGAGGAGCTGGTTGCCGAAGCAGATGCCGAAGTACGGCACGCCCGCGCGGAGCGATTCGCGGAGCAGCTCGACGTGGGCGTCCGAGGCGGCGGGGTCGCCCGGGCCGTTCGAGAAGAACAGTGCGTCCGGGTTCAGCGCCTTCACCTGATCGGCCGTCGCCGTCTGCGGCAGCACCTCGACGTCGAACCCGCGCTCGGCGAGGTAGAGGAGCGTGGACTTCTTCACCCCGAGATCGAGCACGGCGACGGTGCCGACGCGCTCGCCGGTGGCGGCCATGCGATACGGCTCGCCGGTGGAGACGTCCCCGGAGAGGTTGCGTCCCGTCATGTCGGCTCCGTGGCGGACGAGATCGAGCTGGGTGCCGGTGGACAGCTCGGCCTCGTCGCCCGAGAAGATCCCGGCCTTCATGGCGCCCGCCGAGCGGATGTGGCGTGTGACGGCCCGGGTGTCGATCCCGGCGATGCCCACGACGCCGTCGCGCGTGAGCTCGTCGTCGAGCGAACCCTCCGCGCGGAAGTTCGAGACGACCCGGGAGGGGTCGCGCACGACGTAGCCGGCCACCCAGATGCGAGCGGACTCGCGGTCCTCCGTGTTCACCCCCGTGTTGCCGATGTGGGGGGCCGTCTGCAGCACGATCTGGCCGGCGTACGAGGGGTCGGTCAGCGTCTCCTGGTAGCCCGTCATTCCGGTGGCGAAGACGACCTCGCCGAGCGTGCGGCCGACCGCGCCGTAAGCGCGGCCCGTGTATCGGGTGCCGTCTTCGAGGACGAGGACGGCTGGAGGTCCGGGGGCGAAACGGTTCTCGCTCATGAAAGGGACTCACTCTCGGTGGGTGCGGGGGGACGGGGGACGAGGAGGCGCTCGAGATCGGCGATCACGGAGCGTTGATCGGCGTCGACGACGCGGACGTAGGAGTCACAGGGAGCACCGGAGATGCTCCAGCCGATGCGGACGAGGCCGTCGGACTCGACGACCCGGTCGATCGCGACGTTCGTCGCATCGACCGAGGTGAGGGTCGAGGCCGCGATGAAGCTCGGTCGCTCGCCCGGTATCGTCAGGACGAGTCCCGACGGGGCGATCGCCAGCACGGCTCGCGCGCGGAATCCGAGCCCCTGGATCGCGAGGCGTTCGAGGGGTCGGCCGGACTCGGTCGTCGCGACGTAGAGCACGTCGACCGAGCGGATCGGGACGTAGTCCTCGGGGACCTCGGGCACCACGAGAGCGGAATCGCGTCGGACGCGCGACCTCCACGCGAACCACATCACGGTCAGGAGACCGGCGAGCACGACGGCCACGATGAGGCCGGGCACGATCCTATCCATGGGCCGTCACCGACCTCACGGCGCCGACGACCTCGTCGTGCGGGCGGAGCGCACCGTCGAGCACGGTGGGCACTCCGCGGTGGAGCGTCGCGACGACGCGGCCGGGCAGCGTCCGCCCGAGGTAGGGAGAGTTCGTGCTCCGCCCCGCGAGGTCGCCTACGGCGAAGGTCCGCGTCGCGGCCGCGTCCACGAGGGTGATGTCCGCGCGGGAGCCCACAGCGAGGGGCGCGCCCGCGCCGGCGAGCCGGCCGATGCGCGCGGGCGCCGTCGACAGCACCCGGGCCACGTCGGCCCACCCGATCAGGCCGGTGTCGACCATCGTCGCCTGGACGACGCTCAGTGCCGACTCGAGCCCGACCATGCCGTTCGCCGCCTCTGGCCACGCGCAGTCCTTGTGCTGCTCCGGGTGCGGGGCGTGGTCGGTCGCGACGATGTCGATCGTCCCGTCCGCGAGTCCGGCACGCACGGCTTCGACGTCCTCCGCCGACCGCAGGGGCGGGTTCACCTTGAAGCGGGCGTCGTAGGACTCCGCGAGATCCTCGGTGAGCAGCAGGTGGTGGGGGGTGACCTCGGCCGTGACGTCGATGCCGCGAGCCTTGGCCCAGCGGATGATCTCGACCGAGCCGGCCGTCGAGACGTGGCACACGTGCAGTCGGCTGCCGACGTGCTCGGTGAGGAGCACGTCGCGCGCGATGATCGCCTCCTCAGCGACCGCCGGCCAGCCCGCGAGGCCGAGCCGCGTCGCGACCTCGCCTTCGTTCATCTGGGCCCCGACCGTGAGGCGGGGCTCCTGGGCGTGCTGGGCGATCGCCCCGTCGAAGGCCTTCACGTATTCGAGCGCACGGCGCATCAGCAGGGGGTCGCTGACGCACACCCCGTCGTCGGAGAACAGGCGCACGCGTGCGCGGGACGATGCCATGGCGCCGAGCTCGGCGAGCCGCTCCCCCGCGAGGCCCGCCGTGACCGCCCCGATCGGCTGGACCGTCGCGTAGCCGGAGGCCTCCCCGAGGGCGAGCTCCTGCTCGACGAGACCGGCGGTGTCGGCGACGGGCGACGTGTTCGCCATCGCGAAGACCGTCGTGAATCCGCCCGCCGCGGCCGCCCGCGTCCCGGTCAGGACCGTCTCGCTGTCCTCGTGCCCCGGCTCGCGCAGGTGGGTGTGGAGGTCGACGAGGCCGGGAAGGGCCTGGAGGCCGTCCGCGTCGATGATCATGGCGCCGGGTGAGGCGTCGAGGGTGCCGACGCCCGCGATGACGCCGTCCACGACGGCGATGTCCGCTCGTGCGCCGTCCGGGAGGGTCGCTCCGCGGATCAGCAGGGTGGGTGTCGACATGTCAGTCCTCACGTTCGCCGGAGAGCAGGAGATACAGCACGGCCATACGCGCGGAGACACCGTTGGCGACCTGCTCGCGCACCGTGGACTGCGGGGAGTCCGCCGCTCGGGAGGAGATCTCGAGTCCGCGGTTCATCGGTCCGGGGTGCATGACAATCGTATCCGGGCCGAGACGTGCCAATCGCTCGTCGTCGAGGCCCCAGCGGCGGGCGTACTCGTGGGGGCTCGGGAAGAATGCGTCCTTCATGCGTTCGGTCTGGATGCGCAGCATCATGACGACTTCCGGCTGCGTCGCGAGCGTCGCGTCGAGGTCGTACGACGTCTCGGCCGGCCAGCCCGTGAGGTCGAGGGGGATGAGCGTCGGCGGACCGACGAACACCGTCCGGGCGCCGAGAGCCGACAGCAACCACACGTTGGAGCGGGCGACGCGCGAGTGCAGGATGTCGCCGACGATCGCGACGGTGATGCCGTCGAGGCCGCGTCCCCTGCTCGCGGTGCCGTGGATGCGGCGGCGCATGGTGAAGGCGTCGAGGAGGGCCTGCGTCGGGTGCTCGTGGGTGCCGTCGCCGGCGTTCACGATCCCCGCGTCGATCCAACCGCTCGCGGCGAGCGTGTGGGGGGCGCCCGACGCGCCGTGGCGGATGACGACGGCGTCCGCGCCCATCTCCTCGAGCGTCTGTGCCGTGTCCTTGAGGCTCTCCCCCTTGGAGACGCTCGATCCCTTCGCGCTGAAGTTGATGACGTCGGCCGAGAGACGCTTCGCCGCCGCCTCGAACGAGATGCGCGTGCGGGTCGAGTCCTCGAAGAAGAGGTTGACGACGGTCTTGCCGCGCAGCGTCGGGAGCTTCCGCACCTCGCGCGTCTGTGTGTCGGCCATGTCCTCCGCGACATCGAGGATGTGGATCGCGTCGTCGCGCGACAGGTCGCGAGTGGACAGGAGGTGGCGCATCACGACGCGCTCCCCTCGATCGAGGAGCCCTGATCGCCTGTGGGCCCCTGCTCGATCGTGACGGACTCCTCGCCGTCCACGTCCTCGAGCCGGACGTAGATGCGCTCGCTCGGGGACGACGGCAGGTTCTTGCCGACGAAGTCGGGGCGGATCGGGAGTTCGCGGTGTCCTCGGTCGACGAGCGCGGCGAGACGCACGGCGCGCGGGCGCCCGATGTCGCCGATGGCGTCGAGCGCCGCGCGGATGGTGCGGCCCGAATACAGGACGTCGTCGACGAGGACCACCGTGGCGCCGTCGACGCCGCGTGGCGGGATCGAGGTGGGCGAGGGTGCGCGCGTGGGGTGCCGCGAGAGGTCGTCGCGGTACATCGTCACGTCGAGCGAACCGACGGGCACGTCGATGCCGGAGAACTCCGACACGAGGGTCGCGATGCGACGGGCGAGGACGACGCCGCGCGTGGGGATGCCGAGGATGACGAGATCGTCCGCTCCGCGATTGGACTCGAGGATCTCGTGTGCGATGCGGGTCAGCGCCCGCGAGATGTCAGCATGCTGCAGCACGATACGTGCGCCCATGTCCGACTCCCTTCTCCGCCTCTCGGACGGTGTTAAAGGTTGTCTCGTTGCTTCCTCGACCCTACCAGCCTCCCCGAGGACGCTCGTGCGAGCGCCGTGGGTGTGAACTGTGGTCAGGAGGCCTGCTGGGCGATGCGTCCGAGGAGCCCGTTGACGAAGCTCGGGGAGTCGTCCGTCGAGTACTCCTTGGCCGCCTCGACGGCCTCGTCGATCGCGACCCCGGTGGGGATCTCCTCGTTGAAGAGGACCTCCCACACGCCGATGCGCAGGATCGCCCGGTCGATGGCCGGCATGCGATCGAGCGACCAGCCCTGCGAGAACGTCTCGATCTGCTCGTCGATCTCGACCTGGTTGTCGATCACGCCGTCGACGATGTCGCGCGCGTACAACCACGACGCCGCACGATCGGGCTCGCTCGCCGCGCGGCCGGCCTCGGCCGACAAAGACTCCGACGGCGTGATCTGACGCACGTCCGCCGAGTACAGGATGTCGAGCGCGCGCTTGCGCGCCTTCGTCCGAGCGCCCACTAGTCGGTGACCCGGCCCAGGTAGTCGCCCGTTCGCGTGTCGACCTTCACCCGGGTGCCCGTCTCGACGAAGAGCGGCACCTGGATCTGGTGACCGGTCTCCACGGTCGCCGGCTTCGTGCCGCCCGTGGAACGGTCTCCCTGGAGGCCCGGTTCCGTGTAGGTGATCTCGAGAACGACGGAGGCGGGGAGCTCGACGTAGAGCGGGTTGCCGTTGTTGAGCGCGACGGTGGCCATCTGGTTCTCGAGCATGAAGTTGGCGGCGTCGCCGACGATCTCGCTGGGGACCGTGATCTGGTCGTAGTCGCTCGTGTCCATGAACACGAAGCCCGAGCCGTCGTTGTAGAGGTACTGGTAGTCGCGGCGGTCGACGTTCTCGGTCTCGATCTTCGTGCCGGCGTTGTACGTCTTGTCGACGACCTTGCCGGTCATGATGTTCTTGAGCTTGGTGCGGACGAACGCGCCGCCCTTGCCCGGCTTGACGTGCTGGAACTCGATGACGGACCACAGCTGTCCGTCGATGTTGATGACGACGCCGTTTCTGATGTCAGCGGTTGAAGCCATGGGGTATCCGTTCGGTACGCGTTCAGGGGAAGCGGTCGAGAACCGCGAAGGGGCCGGATCGGCCAGCATCCGAGTGTACCGCAGGCGATCCTCCGGGAATCGAGCGGGCCGCCGTCGGGTCAGCTACCGGAGACGATGTGGAGCAGCGCCAGCCGGTAGGAGTCGAAGCCGAAGCCCGCGATGACCCCTGACGCCACCCCCGAGATGACGCTCGTGTGGCGGAACGTCTCCCGCGCGTGCGGGTTCGAGATATGGACCTCGATGAGGGTGCCGCCCGGTTTCGTCACGAGGGCGGCCGCGTCGCGCAACCCGTAGCTGTAGTGGGTGAACGCCGCCGGGTTGAGAATGACGGGCGAGCCGGTGTCGACGGCCTCGTGCAGCCACGAGATGAGCGTTCCCTCGTCGTCGGTCTGACGGAGGTCGAGCGCCCATCCGTCCGGGAGGTCCGCGGCGAGGGACTCCCGCAGCGCGTCGAGGTCGGCGGAGCCGTAGACGTCGGGTTCGCGGCTGCCGAGGCGTCCGAGGTTCGGGCCGTTGAGGACGAGGACGGTCGGCATGCCTATGAACCAATCTCCTGGTACGCGCTGAACATCAGGGACTGATCGGGCGCGGTCAGTACGCTCGGCCGCGCGATGTCGTCGAGCACGATGAACCGCATGTGCCCGGCACGCGCCTTCTTGTCCCGTTGCATCGTCGCGAGCAACGTGTTCCAGCGCCCCACCGGGTAGTCGATCGGCAGGTCGAGCGACGAGAGCACGGAGCGGTGGCGATCCACCACGGCGTCGGACAGCGGGCCGGAGAGGCGGCCGAGCTCCGCCGCGAAGACCATGCCGATCGCCACGGCGGCACCGTGGCGCCACTGATACCGCTCGGCGTGCTCGATCGCGTGACCGAGGGTGTGACCGTAGTTGAGGATCTCCCGACGACCCTGCTCGGTGAAGTCCTCGCTCACCACGGCGGCCTTGAGAGCGATCGAACGCTCCACGACGTCGCGGAACTCCTCCGTCGTCGGGTCCGTGACGCGCGCGACATCCGACTCGATGACGTCGAGGATGCGGGGGTCGCCGATGAAGCCGCACTTCACGACCTCGGCGAAACCGGCGAGGATCTCGTTGCGCGGGAGCGTGCCGAGCAGATCGAGATCGGCGATCACCGCGGAGGGCGAGTGGAACGCGCCCACGAGGTTCTTGCCCTCGTTGGTGTTGATCCCCGTCTTACCGCCGACGGCCGCGTCCACCATACCCAGCACGGTCGTCGGGATCTGCACGACCCGCACGCCGCGCAACCACGTCGCGGCCACGAAACCCGCGAGGTCGGTCACCGCACCGCCGCCGAGGCCGATGACGGCGTCGCTCCGGGTGAAGTCGGCCTGACCGAGGATCTGCCAGCAGAAGGCTGCGACCTCGACGCGCTTGCCCGTCTCGGCGTCGGGCACCTCAGCGAGGAGGACCTCGAGCGAGGAGTCGAGGAGCCGCTCGCGCAGCCCCGCTGCGACGGCCCCGAGGGTGGACGGGTGCACGATGAGCACCTTGCGCACGCCCGATCCGAGGGCCGTGGAGACCTCCCCGAGGAGGTCGCGTCCCACGTGCACGGCATAGCCGTCCTCGCCGCCGACCTGGATGGGTGCGGAGTCCGCGCCTCCCGTCGTTCCGTTCATGTCCGTCCTTCCCGTGGTCATATGCGTCCTCTCGCCCAGTCGGCGATCTCGTCGGCGAGCCGTGAGATCGGAAGTCTCGATGTGTCCCAGGTGGCCGTCGCGAGCCGTTCGTACGTCGGGCGGCGTTCGGCGAAGATGCGCTCCCACGACTCGATACCGTCGGTGAGCAGCGGCCGGTTCGATCCGGCGATGCGTGATCGGACGACCTCGGCGCTGACAGTGAGGTAGACGACCGTCGCCGACTCGAGCAGCGTCGCCGTGTCGGGGTGCAGGACGGCACCGCCGCCGAGCGAGACGACCGATCGCTTGCCGACGGATCGCGCCACAGCGGCCCGCTCGTACGCGCGGAAGGCATCCTCGCCCTCGCTCTCGAAGATCGCGGGGATGGGGCCGTGCTCGGAGACGATCATGCGATCCGTGTCGGTGAACGGGACCCCGAGGTGCCGCGCGACTCGGCGCCCGATCTTCGACTTCCCGGCCGCCATCGGTCCGATCAGGACGAGGGCGCGGACGTCGGGATCAGACACCCGCTGGGACCGCTCCGGCGTCGGTCTCACCGAGCCGCGCGTCGGATGCGGTGGCCGTGCGCAGCTCCTCGGGGATCGCCGCGAGGTACGACTCGAGGTTGCGGCGGGTCTCCCCCACCGAGTCGCCGCCGAACTTCTCGAGGACCGCGTCCGCGAGCACGAGCGCGACCATGGCCTCCGCGACGACGCCGGAGGCGGGCACGGCGCAGACGTCCGAGCGCTGGTGGTGCGCCGTGGCCGTCTCGCCGGTGGCGACGTCGACCGTGCGCAGGGAGTGGGGAACGGTCGCGATCGGCTTCATGCCGGCGCGCACGCGCAGCACCGTCCCGGTGCTCATCCCGCCCTCGGTCCCGCCGGCTCGGTCACTCGCTCGAACGATGCCGTCGTCGCCGACGAAGAGCTCGTCGTGTGCCTGCGAGCCCCGCCGCGTCGTGGTGAGGAACCCGTCGCCGACCTCGACACCCTTGATGGCCTGGATGCCCATGAGTGCCTGAGCGAGCCGACCGTCGAGACGGCGGTCCCAGTGCACGTGGGATCCGAGCCCGGGCGGCAGACCGTAGGCCAGCACCTCGACGACACCCCCGAGAGTGTCTCCGTCGCGCTTCGCGTCGTCGACCTCGGCGACCATGGCGGCGCTCGTGTCGGCGTGGAAGCAACGCAGCGGATCGGCGTCGAGCCGGTCGACGTCGTCGGGTCCCGGGAGGGGCGCCCCCTCCGGGACGCGCACGGGGCCGATCGAGAGGGTGTGGCTCACGAGCCGGATGCCGAGCTCAGAGAGGAAGGAGCGGGCGACCGCCCCGAGGGCGACGCGCGCGGCCGTCTCTCGGGCGCTCGCGCGCTCGAGGATCGGGCGGGCCTCGTCGAAGTCGTACTTCTGCATACCGACGAGATCGGCGTGGCCCGGGCGCGGGCGGGTCAGGGGCGCGCTGCGTCCGCGCGAGCGTTCGGTCGACTCGACCGGCTCCGGGCTCATGACCTCGCTCCACTTGGGCCATTCGGTATTACCGACGCGCAGGGCCACGGGGCTGCCGAGGCTCAAGCCGTGGCGGACGCCGCCCGAGAGGGTGAGCTCGTCCTCCTCGAACTTCATGCGGCTGCCGCGGCCGTAGCCGAGCTTGCGACGCGCGAGGTCCTCCCGCATCGCGTCGAGCGAGACGGGCACGCCGGAGGGCAGACCCTCGAGGATCGCGATGAGTTCCGGGCCGTGGGATTCCCCTGCGGTGAGCCAACGAAGCATGGTCCCATCCTTCCACAGCACCGGCGGCGAGCCGTTCCCGTGACGTCGCGTGCTCAGTCGAGCGCGGTGACGATTCCCGACGCCGGCATCCCGACCGCGTCGAACATCGCGACCGTGACGTGCTCTCCGACGTCCTTCCATGTCGCGTCCTCGACCGCGGCGAACAACCGCACCTGACGGGCCGCCTGGTGGACGAGCATCGAGAGCCCGTGCACGACGACGGCCCCACCCTGAAGACCGGCGGTCACGAAGGCGCTCGGCCACGGCGAGTACGCGACGTCGAGGAGGAGCGCACCCTCCCCGAACGATGCGAGCGCGGGTTCCGGCACGTCCGCTCCCCCGGGGAGCGTCGAGACCACGAGGTCGGCCGACACCGTCGCCGCCCCCTCGAGTCCGACAACGGTCGTCTCGAGGCCGAGAGATCGCGCCAGGCCGGCGACGCCCGCCGCGCGCTCCGCGGAGCGGGCAGCGATCGTCAGGCGGCGGGCGCCGAGATCGGAGGCGGCGACGACGGCGGAGGCCGCGGTCGCACCCGCTCCGACGACGAGGACGTCGCGTGCCTCCGGCCGACCGGCGCCCCGGACAGCACCGACGATCCCCCCGACGTCGGTGTTCGCCCCCCGCGGCGTGTGCAGACCGTCGGAGACCGATCCCACGAGGGTGTTCACGGCCCCGGTCAGCTCGGCGGCCCGATCCCGCGTCGAGGATGCAAGCCAGGCCTCCGTCTTGAGAGGCATCGTGACCGAAACACCCCGGCGGTGGGCTGGCGATGAGCTGAGGTAGCCGCCGAGCCCGCCGGAACCGACCTCCGTCACGTCGTACTCGGCATCGAAGCCGAGGGCCGCATACGCGGCGCGATGGAGCAACGGCGACTTCGAATGCCCGATCGGCGATCCGACCACGCCGAAGAGCGGACGCACGATCTCAGCGGACACGACGCGTCAGCACCCGCTGTCGGGATTGTCCGCGCACCACGACCGCAACTGCGCGACGGCGGCCTCGTGCTCCGCGATGGTGTTCGTGAAGACCGTCTCCCCCGTGTTCAGATTGACCGTCACGAAGAAGATCCAACTTCCGTCGGCCGGATTCATCGCGGCGTCGATCGCGATGTCGCCGGGGCTCGCGATCGGCCCGACGGGCAAGCCGTCGCGCTGGTAGGTGTTCCACGCGTTCACCGAGTCGAGCGCCTCGGCAGACGACCATACGGAGCCGGAGGCCTCGTCCACGCCGTACTGCGCCGTCGAGTCCATCTCGAGCCGCATCCCCACGTCGAGCCTGTTCTGAATGACCCGCGAGACCTTGTAGAAGTCGTCGGACTGACGTGCCTCGCGCTGGATGATCGAGGCGATCGTCAGCACCCGCTCGCGGTCCTCCACGGGCACGCCGGCGCTGTCGAGCGACGAGACCGTCCGGTCGACGAGGGTCTGCACCACCTGCTCCGCCGTCAGCCCGGGGTCGAACGTGTACGTGGCGGGGAAGAGCCATCCCTCCATCGAGACCGCCGAGGCCGGCACTCCGTACGCCGTGGGGTCGGCGACGGCCGCCTCGAAGTCCGCGACCGGGATGTCGGTCGCGGCCGACAGCTCCTCGATGATCGTCGCGCCGGTGAGTCCCTCCCGGATGACCGCGGTCCGTTCGATCTTGTTCGCCGGGTCCTGCAGCGCGTCGAGAGCCGATCGTGCGCTCATCTCCTCGGCGAGCCGATAGACACCGGGCTGGAAGACGACGTCGCCCTCCGCCAGCAGCAGGTCGTAGAACGCGTCGACGGTCTTCGTCACCCCCGACGACGCGAGCGTCCTGGCGATGTCGGTCCCGGTCTCGCCGTCGGCGATCGTGACGAGGACCTCGCCGGAACCGGTGCCGGTGAAGTCGTTCGGCTCCTCCCACCCCATGACGGAGCGGATCTGCGGCTCGAAGGTGTTCCAGACGTAGACCCCGCTCGCGACGAGTCCCGCGACGACGAGGAGGGTGATGATGGTGCCGACAAGACCCCGGCGGCTGCGCTTCTCGCGCGGCGGATAGCCGTCGTCGCGCGACGTCGCGCGGCGTCCGGCGCGGTTGGCCGCGACGGTCGGCTGCTCGGACGTCGCCGTCCCGAGGAGCACGTGCGGGGGCGCGTCGGCATCGAGCTCGGAATCGGGCTCGGATCCGGCTGTCTCTGCTCCACCGGGCTCGGATCCGACGTTCTCGGGTCCACCGGTCGGGCCGGACGCGCGTTCGCGAGCCTCTCGCCGCGACAGCGGCTGTGCCGGCGACTCCCCGACTCCGGTGGTCCGCTCGGAACCGGCCGGCTGCGGCCGGTCGCTCGACGCACCCCTGACCGGGTCGGCGCCACCGAGGAGGGCGGTGAAGGGATCCGGCTCGTCGGACGGGGCGTCGGGGTCTGGCGTACGGCTCATGGGGTGGGGGGCGTTTCCTCTGCGTCGACGGGCGTCCCGGGTGGCCGTCCCGTGCTGCGCTCGGTGTCGAGCGCGTGCTGCAGGATGACGACGGCGGCGATCTGATCCACGATCATACGGGACGATTTCTGACTCCGGCCCGACTGGCGTAGCGCCGAATTGGCGGACACCGTACTCAAGCGCTCATCGACGAGTCGGACCGGGAGACCCAGAACGGCCGCGAGCCGCACCGCGAAACCCCGCGCGTCATCGGTCGATGCGGTGGCCCGACCCGACAGGGCGAGGGGCAGCCCTACGAGCACCTCGGATGCCTCGTACTCGACGGCGAGCTCTCCGATCCTCGTCAGATCGGAACCGTCGCTCGCACGGCGAACCGTCTCGAGGGGCGTCGCGAGCATGCCGTGGAGATCGGATCGGGCGACCCCGACGCGCGCCTTCCCGACGTCGATGCCGAGCCGGACACCGGTGCGGAAGCCGTCGGCCGCCACCGATCAGGCGCCGATGCCCGCGACGATCGCGGAGAGCGCGGCGTCGATCTGCGACAGGTCGCTCCCGCCGCCCTGGGCGAGGTCGTCCTTGCCGCCGCCGCCGCCGCCGAGGACGCCGGCCGCGACGCGCACGAGCGCACCCGCCTTCACGCCGGCCGAGCGGGCCGATTCCGTGGTCGCGACGATCACGACAGGGCGCCCGGACACGTCGGCCGCGAGGGCCACGACCGCGGACTCCGACGCGAGCTTCGCGCGGACCTGCGTCGCGAGCGACCGCAGCTCGTCACCCGACGCGATCGAACCGAGGTTCTCCGCGACGACGAGCACGTCTCCCCGTCGGCGGCCGGCGGCGGCGAGGGTCGGCACGCGCTCGGCGAGAGCCCGTGACTCGAATGCCTGGATGCGCTTCTCCGCCTGCTTGAGACTCGACACGAGGTCGCCGATGCGCTCGGGAAGGGATTCACGCGGGGTCTTGAGGCTGCTCGAGAGCTGCGACACGATCGCCCGTTCGACGGCGAAGTCACGGAAGGCCTCCGGCCCGACGAGCGACTCCACCCGGCGACTCGTCGAGCCAACGGACGACTCGCTCACGAGGTTGACGATGCCCACCTCGGCGCTCGTGCGCACGTGGGTCCCCGCGCACAGCTCGCGCGACCACGGACCACCGATGTCGACGACGCGAACGACGTCGCCGTACTTCTCACCGAACAGGGCCATGGCCCCGAGGGACTTCGCCTCGTCGAGCGGCAGCTCGCGCGTGACGACCTCGAGGTTGTCCTGGATGGCGTTGTTCGCGATCTCCTCGATCTCCGAACGCGTCTCGGGCGAGAGCGCCTGATTCCAGGAGAAGTCGAGGCGGAGGTATCCGGCTTTGTTGTACGAACCCGACTGGTGTGCGTTCGGCCCGAGCACCTGACGGATCGCCGCGTGGATGAGGTGGGTTCCCGAGTGCGCCTGGCGCGCTCCCCTGCGGTAGGCGGCGTCGACGATCGAGGTCGCTGCGTCGTCCACGGCGACCTCGCCGGAGGACACACGCACGCTGTGGGAGATGAGCCCCTTCACGGGCTTCTGCACGTCGAGTACCTCGAGCTCGTAGCCGGGACCGACGATGAGCCCCTTGTCGGCATCCTGACCACCGGACTCCGCGTAGAGCGACGTCTCCGCCAGGATGACCTCGGCCGTCTGGCCGGCGCGCGCCACCGACACCGACTCGCCGCCGACGATGATGCCGAGGATCCGCGAGGACGTCTCGAGCTCGTCATAACCCGTGAAGACCGTCTCGCCGACGCGTCGGAACTCGCTGTAGGCCGACAGGTCGGCGAGGACGGACTTCTTCGCCTTCGCATCGGCCTTCGCCCGGGTGCGTTGCTGCGTCATGAGCGTGTCGAACGCGGCACGATCGACGGTGAGGCCCGCCTCCTCGGCGATCTCGAGGGTGAGGTCGATGGGGAACCCGTACGTGTCGTGCAGGAGGAAGGCCGTGTCACCCGGGAGCGCGGGCGTGCCCGCCGCCTTGGTCTTGTCGACCGCGAGGTCGAGGATCGTCGTCCCTCCCGCGAGGGTGCGCAGGAACGCCTCCTCTTCGCTGATCGCGGCGCGGGAGATACGGTCGTAGTCCGTCTCGACCTCGGGATACGCGGCCTTCATGGCGTCGCGGGACGCCGCGAACAGCTCGGGGAACGTCGCTCCGTCCACCCCGAGCAGGCGCATCGAGCGCACGCTGCGGCGGAGGAGGCGACGCAGGATGTACCCGCGTCCCTCGTTCGACGGCGTGATGCCGTCGCTCATGAGCATGAGCGACGAGCGAACGTGGTCGGCGATGACGCGCATGCGCACGTCGTCGTCGTGATCGGCTCCGTAGCGACGTCCCGAGAGCCGTGACGCCTCGTCGAGGACAGGACGCACCTGGTCGATCTCGTACATGTTCTCGACGCCCTGCTTGAGGAACGCGACGCGCTCGAGACCCATGCCGGTGTCGATGTTCTTGCGCGGCAGGTCTCCAGCGATGCGGAAATCGACCTTGCTGCGCACGTCCTCGATCGCGTACTGCATGAAGACGAGGTTCCAGATCTCCACGTAGCGGTCGTCGTCGGTGGCCGGTCCCCCGTCGGCTCCGTAAGCGGGACCGCGGTCGAAGAAGATCTCGGAGCAGGGGCCGGCGGGACCGGCCTGCCCGGTGGACCAGTAGTTGGTGTCCTTGCCGAGGCGCTGGATGCGCTCGTCCGGCAGTCCGGCGATCTGCTTCCAGAGCCGGATCGCTTCGTCGTCGTCCTCGTAGACCGTGACCCAGAGGTCCTTCTCGTCGAAGCCGTAGCCTCCGGCCGACTCGGGACTCGTGAGGAGCTCCCATGCGTAGCCGATGGCGCCATCCTTGAAGTAATCGCCGAAGGAGAAGTTGCCGTTCATCTGGAAGAACGTGCCGTGGCGCGGCGTCTTGCCGACTTCCTCGATGTCGTTCGTCCTGATGCACTTCTGCACGCTCGTGGCGCGCGGGTACGGCGCGGGCACGAGGCCCGTGAGGTACGGGATGAACGGGACCATGCCGGCCACGGTGAAGAGGAGGGTCGGGTCGTCGCTCACGAGCGACGCCGACGGCACGACGGTGTGGCCGCGGTCGCCGAAGTAGTCGAGCCAGCGTTGCCGGATGTCAGCTGTCTGCATGGTTCCGTTCGAGTCGTTTCGGGGCTTAGCAGCCCGGTGTTGTGGAAAAAAGGACGCGGAACCCGCGGCGGGTCAGTCCTTCGAGAGCCTGTCGATCGCGTCTTCCGCCTCACGCGTGACGCTCTCGAGCGACTCACGCAGTTCCGCCTCGCGCTCCTTGTACGCGTCGGCGATCGAGTCGCCGAACTCGCGCATCTTCTCGTCGATGTCGGCGAAGAACGCGGCTCCCCGCCGTGACCGGTTGATCTGGTGGGCGACGACGAATCCGCCGAGCATGCCGAGGACGAGGTAGGCGAGGGACTTCATGGGATTTCTCCTTGAGGGGACGTCGCGTGCAGGTGCTGACCAAGAAGCCATCCTAGTCGCGAGCTGCGCGGCGAAGCGCGGTGAACCGAGGGTCTACACGGCCTCGCGGACGAGCGACGGCGGACGACGAAGGGGGCCACGGCGAACCGTGACCCCCTTCGATTGGCGACAGACGCGTCAGCGCGCCGCGTAGTACTCGACGACGAGCTGCACTTCGCAGGTCACGGGGACCTCGGCGCGCTTCGGGTCGCGGACCAGGCGGACCTGGAGCTTGTCGAGCTCGACCTCGAGGTACGCCGGAACCTTCGGCAGGACGTCGGCGTGTCCGCCGGCGGCCGCGACCTGGAAGGGCTCGGTGCCCTCGCTGCGAGCCTTGACGTGGATGAGCTGTCCCGGCTTCACGCGGAAGGAGGGACGGTCGACGATCTTGCCGTCGATGAGGATGTGACGGTGCACGACCATCTGGCGCGCCTGCGCCGTGGTGCGGGCGAGGCCGGCACGCAGGACGAGGGCGTCGAGGCGGTGCTCGAGGATCTCGACGAGGTTCTCACCCGTGAGGCCCTTCGTGCGACGCGCCTCTTCGAAGGCGATGCGGAGCTGCTTCTCGCGGATGCCGTACTGGGCACGGAGACGCTGCTTCTCGCGCAGACGAACGGCATAGTCCGAATCGGCCTTGCGCTTGGAGCGGCCGTGCTCGCCCGGGGCGTATGGACGCTTCTCGAGGTAACGAGCGGCCTTCGGGGTGAGCGCGATGCCGAGGGCACGCGACAGACGGGTCTTGCTACGGGTACGTGACTTGGTAGACACGGTTTCCTTTCGGATGGAAGTCTCTGACGTTCCGCGGCGCCGTCGGCGCTGCGGGTCGGGGTGCGTACACGCTCCCCGGAAAGTCCACGGGGGAACCTTCCGAACGGATCGGCTCGACCACACATCCGGGAGAGACTCCCGGCGCACGATCGATCGATGTTCGGTTGTAAGAGGGTTCGGGCCGGGGCCGCTCGGCTACAGAGCGCATCCCGTCGGCCGATCTCGCGCAGCCGCACGCTTCGATCGGACCTAGGCCGTCGACAATCCTAGCACGGAGATCCCCGCCACCCCGCTCTCCGACCGGCGTTCGGACGTGACCGCTCAGCCCGTGATCCCGCGGATGATGCGGCGGAGCTTGTCGAGCCGCGAGGAGACCTCGCGCTCGTGGCCGTGCGTGGTCGGGCGGTAGTACTGTGCGGTCCGCAACTCGTCGGGGAGGTACTGCTGGGCCACGACTCCGAGGTCGGCGTCGTGGGGGTATTTGTAGCCCTTGCCATGCCCGAGCTTCTTGGCCCCGGCGTAGTGCGCGTCGCGGAGGTGCAGGGGGACCCGGCCGAATGCCCCGGCCCGCACATCGGCGATGGCGGCGTTTATGCCGTTGTACGCGGCGTTGGACTTCGCTGCCGTCGCGAGGTACACCGTCGCCTCGGCGAGAGGGATGCGTCCCTCCGGCATCCCGATGAGTTGCACGGCGTCGGCCGCCGCGACGGCGATGGGGAGCGCCTGCGGATCGGCCATGCCCACGTCCTCGGACGCCGAGATGATCAGTCGCCTGGCGATGAAACGCGGGTCCTCCCCCGCCTCGATCATGCGCGCGAGGTAGTGGAGGGACGCATCCACGTCCGAGCCCCTGATCGACTTGATGAAGGCGCTGATGACGTCGTAGTGCTCGTCGCCGTTCTTGTCGTAGCGGAGGAGCGCGCGATCGACGGCCGTCGACACGATGTCGGCGGTGACGACGGCACGATCGTCGCCGTCCACGACCGCGGCGGCGGAGAACGCAGCGGCCTCGAGGGCGGTGAGCGCCCGGCGGGCGTCGCCGGACGCGAGTCGGACGATGGCGTCCTTCGCTCCGTCCTCGACGTCGACGCGGCCCGCGAGTCCGCGGGGATCCTCGACGGCACGGTCGACGAGGATCCGGAGGTCCTCGTCCGAGAGCTGCTGCAGGGTCAGGAGGAGCGACCGGGACAGCAGGGGCGAGATCACCGAGAACGATGGGTTCTCCGTGGTGGCTGCGATGAGGATGACCCAGCCGTTCTCGACGCCCGGGAGCAGCGCATCCTGCTGCGCCTTCGTGAAGCGGTGGATCTCGTCGAGGAACAGCACGGTCGACAGACCGTAGAGGTCTCGTCCCGAGAGCGCCTCCTCCATCACCTGGCGTACGTCCTTCACGCCGGCCGTGACCGCGGAGAGCTCGACGAAGCGGCGGCCGGAGGAGTGGGCGACGGCTTGCGCGATCGTCGTCTTCCCTGTGCCGGGCGGACCCCACAGGATGACGGACACCGATCCCTTGGTGCCCTCGGTGTCGCTCGCGAGACTCCACAGGGGGGAACCGGGACCGAGCAGATGGCGCTGACCGGCCACCTCGTCGAGGCTGCGCGGGCGCATGCGCACGGCGAGCGGGGACGACCCCGGATGCAGTCCGGGCGCGGAGGAGGCCATACGACCAGGCTACTGGCCCGGTCCGACACAGCGGCCGAGCGTGTCTTTTGGGGCTCGATCCCCCGTCCCCGTAAAGTGCTAGGGGGCTCGGGGGTAGAGAGCCCATCGTCCCGGGCAGAGACCCGAACAGCAGCGGAGGACCACGTGGCACCCAGCAAGAACGAGGAGCGCCAGGCACGCGAGGCGCGTCAGCGGCTCAAGGCCTACAAGGCACGCCAGGCCGTGCACGAGCACCGCACCTCGCGTCGGGTCCGTGACAACTGGATCGCCGCCGTACTCGTCGTCGTGGTCGCAGCGGGCGTCACCATCGGCCAACTCGCGTTTCTCCAGGTCGGACCGTTCGACACGGCCACCCCGGAGGCGTCCGCATCGGCGTCAGCCGATCCCTCGGCGGCTCCGGCCGTAGAGCTCCCGTCCCCCGACCTCGCCGAGGACCGCACCTGGACCGGAACGATGACGATCAACGACATCCCGCTCGACATCGAGCTCGACGGCGCGGCCGCGCCTCAGGGAGTCTCCGCCTTCGTCGCGCTCACGCAGGCCGGCTTCTACGACGGGCTGTCGTGCCACCGACTGACGACGTCGGAGGGATTCGGCGTCCTCCAGTGTGGAGACCCGAACGGCGACGGCTCGGGTGGGCCCGGCTTCAGCTATGGACCGATCGAGAACGCACCGGCCGATGACGTCTACCCGGCCGGCACGATCGCGATGGCCCGCCAGGGCGGCGACGGTTCCAGCATGGGCAGCCAGTTCTTCATCGTCTACACGGACACCACGATCCCCGCGGACGAGGCGGGCGGCTACACCGTCCTCGGACAGGTCACGAGCGGCCTCGAGGGACTCGTATCCGGTGTCGTCGACGCCGGCACCGCGGACGGCGGGACGGACGGCGCTCCGGCGGTCCCCGCCACTATCACCTCCGTAACGGTTCAGTAGTCGGTCGACGGCGCGGCTGCCGCGCGTAATAGGCTGGGCAACGATTCTGTACGGCCGCACCACAGCGCGGCCGCAAGCGACAAGGGTGATGCACGTGACAACGTCTGGGCAGCAGGAGTGGGGCCGCGTCGACGACGACGGCACCGTATACGTCCGAGAGGGTGATGACTGGCGCACCGTCGGCCAGTTCCCCGATGGGACACCGGACGAGGCGATGGCCTACTTCCAGAGGAAGTACACGGACCTCGCGGGTCAGGTGGTGCTGCTCGAGCAGCGCGCACGCAACGGCGCGCCCGCTGCGGACGTCGCGCGGGCCGTCAACCGTCTGAAGACCGAGCTCGAGGCTCCGAACGCCGTCGGCGATATCGAGTCGCTCCGCGTCCGGGTCGCCGCGCTCGACACGACGGTGTCCGAACTCACAGCCCAGCAGAACGTCGAGGCGCAGGCCGCCGTCGAGGCGGCCGTCGCCGAGCGCACGGCCATCGTCGAGGAGGCCGAGGCCCTCGCGGCGCTCGACCCGGCGAAGGTCCAGTGGAAGCAGGCGACCGAGAAGCTGGGCGATCTCTTCGCCCGCTGGCAGGCCCACCAGCAGACGGGTCCCAAGCTCCCGAAGAACGAGGCGAACGACCTCTGGAAGCGTTTCCGGACGGCTCGCACGACGATCGAGCAGCACCGTCGTACGTTCTTCGCCGAGCTCGACTCGGTCCATCGCGACGCGAAGACCAAGAAGACCGCTCTCATCGAGCGCGCGGAAGCGCTCATCCCGAAGGGCATCGAGGGCGTCCCGGGGTACCGCGATCTCCTCGACGAATGGAAGCAGTCAGGGCGCGCGGGCAAGAAGACGGACGACGCCCTGTGGGCCCGCTTCAAGGCGGCGGGCGACGCGATCTACCAGGCGAAGGCCGAAGTGGACGCCGCCGAGAACGAGGAGTACTCCGCGAACCTCGAGGTCAAGCTCGCTCTCCTGGAGGAGGCCGAGCCGCTCCTCGCGGAGAAGGACCTCGACACCGCGAAGAAGGCGCTGATCTCGATCCAGCGACGCTGGGATGCGGCCGGAAAGGTCCCGCGCGACCAGATCCGTCCCATCGAGGACCGGCTCCGCAAGGTCGAGCAGGCGGTTCGGACACTCGAGGACGACCAGTGGCGCCGCAACAACCCGGAGACGAAGGCCCGCACGGAGGGTCTCGCGTCGCAGCTCGGGTCGGCGATCGAGAAGCTCGAAGCGGAACTCGCCTCGGCGACCGCTTCCGGAGACGCACGCGCCGAGGCCGAGGCCCGCGAGGCGCTCGAGACGCGACGGGCGTGGCTCGACGCGATCGGTTGATCGGACAGCAGTGAGACGGCGGGGCCGGTGAGTGATCACCGGCCCCGCCGTCATTCGTCGTGTGTTGTCCACCGCCCCGCTCGATGACGGGATCGTCCACAGGACGCCGCTCAGCGAGGTCGACCCGTACCAGCGGAGCGCATGCTGTCGGGCATGTCCTCCCCCGCGCTCCCCCTCCTCTTCTTCGGCGGCCTCGAATTCTCGGTCGCCGAGCTGTCCGCCGCTCGTATCGACGGGGAGGTGGTGGCCGTCGGGGACGGTTTCGCGCCGGTCGGCCTGCCGGTGGACGTGCGCCACCGCGCGGCGGCGCTCGCCGCGGACGTGCCGCTCGGTTACACGCTCGTCGGCCGGAGCGCCGCCTGGGTGCACGGTGCGAGCGCTCGCTGCCCGGTACCCGTGGAGATCGGCGGTTCCGGACCGGCCGCACGCTGGGCCCGGCCCTATCGATCGGTCCGGACCATGCGGATCCGCGACGACCACCGCCTCGTCGTCGTGGTCGGACGCATCGGGGTGCCGGTGCTCTCTCCCGTGGCGACCGTCATCGACCTGGCCCGGCTGGATCCCACCCCCTCGGAGGCCGCACTCATGACGGCGGTCGTCCGTCGATGCCGGCTGACCCGGGAGTCGCTCCTCGACTCACTCGACGACTGGACCCACCTGCCCGGCAAGCGTCACATCGCGGAGAGACTTCGGGCCGCAACGGCGGGCGCGAGCGAGTCGTGACGCGACACGGCGTCGAACTCGTCAGCCGCCGTTGACCCGGTACACGTCGTAGACCGCGTCGATGCGGCGCACGGCGTTGAGGACGCGCTCGAGATGAGTCGTGTCCCCCATCTCGAAGACGAAGCGACTGATCGCGAGGCGGTTGTTCGACGTCGAGACCGTGGCGGACAGGATGTTCACGTGGTTCTCGCTGAGCACGCGGGTGACGTCCGAGAGGAGACCGGCGCGATCGAGGGCCTCGACCTGGATCTGCACGAGGAAGAGGCTCTTGGACGTCGGCGCCCAGTCCACGTCGATCATGCGCTCGGGCTCCTGGAGGAGCGACTGCACGTTGTGACAGTCCGAGCGGTGCACCGATACTCCCGTACCACGAGTGACGAAACCGACGATCTCGTCGCCCGGGACGGGGGTGCAGCACTTCGCGAGCTTGACGAGGATGTCCGGCGCCCCCCGGACGAGGACCCCGGAGTCGCTGTCCGGAAGCGGACGTGTCCGTCCCCGGACCGGGAAGTCCATGGCATCGGAGTCGTCCGCATCGGTCTCACCCTGGATCAGGGCCGCTACCTTCTCGAGAACCGATTGCGTCGAGACGTGTCCCTCGCCGACGGCGGCGTAGAGGCCCGAGACGTCCTCGTACCGGAGCTGCGAGGCGACCTCCGCGAACGAATCCTGGTTCATGAGCTTCTGCAGAGGCATGTTCTGCTTCCGCATCGCGCGGGCGATCGCATCCTTGCCCTGCTCGATGGCCTCGTCGCGGCGCTCCTTCGTGAACCACTGACGGATCTTGTTGCGCGCCCGCGGGCTCTTGACGAAGTTCAGCCAGTCCTGGCTGGGGCCGGAATCAGGGTTCTTCGACGTGAACACCTCGACGACGTCGCCACTGTTGAGCTCCGACTCGAGCGGCACGAGCCGTCCGTTGACCTTGGCGCCCATCGTGCGGTGGCCGACCTCGGTGTGAACCGCGTAGGCGAAGTCCACGGGAGACGCCCCGGCGGGCAGACCGATGACGCGGCCCTTCGGCGTGAAGACGTAGGTCTCCTTCGCCCCGATCTCGAAACGCAGGGAGTCGAGGAATTCGCTCGGATCGGCGGTCTCCGCCTGCCAGTCCGAGATGTGCGCGAGCCAGGCGAGGTCGTTCTCCGACGGCGCCCCCCCGGACTTCGTGCCGTTCATCCGCTCCTTGTACTTCCAGTGGGCGGCGACACCGTACTCGGCGTGCTGATGCATCTCGTGGGTGCGGATCTGGATCTCGACGGACTTGCCACCCGGCCCGATCACGGTCGTGTGGAGTGACTGATACAGGTTGAACTTGGGCGTGGCGATGTAGTCCTTGAACCGTCCGGGCAACGGCGTCCATCGCGCGTGGATGGAACCGAGGACGGCATAGCAGTCGCGCACGCTCCCCACGAGGACGCGGATTCCGACGAGGTCGTAGATGTCGTCGAAGTCCCGACCGCGCACGATCATCTTCTGGTAGATCGAGTAGTACTGCTTAGGCCGGCCCACGACCTTGCCCCGGATCTTGAGGCCCTTGAGGTCTTCGCCGACGGAATCGATGACGTTCTGCACGTACTCTTCGCGCTGCGGCGTCCGTTGACGCACGAGGCTCTCGATCTCGGCGTACAGCTTCGGGTGGAGCACCGCGAACGAGAGGTCCTCGAGCTCCCACTTGATCGTCTGGATACCGAGTCGGTGGGCGAGAGGTGCGTAGATCTCGAGCGTCTCGGTGGCCTTCCGCACCGCGGACTCCGGCTTGACGAAGCCCCACGTGCGCGCGTTGTGCAAGCGATCCGCGAGCTTGATGATGAGGACGCGGATGTCCTTCGACATCGCGACGATCATCTTGCGGACGGTCTCCGCCTGCGCACTGTCGCCGTACTTGACCTTGTCGAGCTTCGTGACGCCGTCCACGAGCATCGCGATCTCGTCGCCGAAGTCGCCCCTCAGGTCGTCGAGCGAGTACTCCGTGTCCTCGACGGTGTCGTGGAGCAGCGCAGCCGCGATGGTCTTCGAACCGATCCCGAGGTC
The DNA here is from genome assembly GCF_003990045.1 of Labedella endophytica. GTDB lineage: Bacteria > Actinomycetota > Actinomycetes > Actinomycetales > Microbacteriaceae > Labedella > Labedella endophytica. The sequence continues at coordinate 103,057 of NZ_RZGZ01000002.1, forward strand.
CGCGAGGATCTGCGCGACGGCGACAGGGTGGGTGATGTACGGCTCACCGCTCTGACGCTTCTGGCCACGGTGCGCCCGCTCGGCGACGGTGTAGGCGCGCTCGATGATCGAGATGTCGGCCTTGGGCTCGTGCATCCGGACCGTCCGGATCAAGCGGTCGACCGCACCGGCCGGCTGCGCCCGCGAGAAGATGCGGGGCACCAGACGGCGCAGAGAGGCGGTCTGCGACGGAGTCGTCTCGGTCATCGCGCGCACCACCTCTCTGTTCCGAGGTTACTCTGCGTCGACGGTCTGTCCGGCCACAGCGGGGCGCGCGGCCGGCGAGGTCGAACGGGATCGCGTCGCCAGGATCCGCTTGTCGCGTCGAGCCAGGTCGGGCTCGCCCTCACGGAACAGCGCGTAGAGCGGCGCCGCGACGAAGATCGTCGAGTACGTGGCAACGAGGATTCCGACGAGCAGCGACAGCGAGATGTCGCGCAGCGTCTCGGCCCCGAGGACGAACGCGCCGATGACGAGAATCGCGGCGACCGGCAGAGCGGCGACGACGGAGGTGTTGATGGAGCGCACGAGCGTCTGGTTGACGGCGAGGTTGACCGACTCCGCGAAGGTCCGCGGAGACTCCTCCCCGTCCTCGGAGGTGTTCTCCCTGATCTTGTCGAACACCACCACGGTGTCGTAGAGCGAATACCCGAGGATCGTGAGGAAACCGATGACGGCGGCCGGCGTGATCTCGAACCCGCTGAGCGCATAGACGCCGAGGGTGATCACGAGAACGTCGACGAGCGCGATGATGGCCGCGGCCGACATCTTCCACGTGCGGAAGTAGATGGCCATGATGGCGAACGTGAGGACGAGGAAGATCACGAGACCCGTCAGGGCCTGCCGCGTGACGTCCTGACCCCATGAGGCGCCGATGAAGGAGGTGCTGACCTCGCTCGAGTCGACTCCGTAGGCCGCGGCGAGGGATTCAGCCACCGCGGTCGACTCGGTGGGCGTCAGCTGGTCGGTCTGCACGCGGACGGACGACTCGCCGACCGTCGTGACCCGGGGCACCGCGTCGGGTGCCGCCCCGGCGACGGCCTCCGTCGCGACGTTCTGATCGGTCGTGTCGGCGTCCGCGATCGTGAACTCCGACCCGCCCGTGAACTCGATGCCGAAGTTGAAGAAGTTGCCCGTCGTCGCGCCCTTGACGAGCGGCACGGCGATCGAGCCGAGGACGAGGAGAATCGCCACGGTGAACCAGATCCGGCGGTTGCCGACGAAGTTGATGGACCGCTTCCCCGTATAGAGGTCGTTACCGAACTGCGTGAGGTTGGCCATCAGGAGTCCTTGTCCTTCTTCGTCGAGGACGCCGGGGTGGTCCCCTGCGCCTCAGCGAGCTTGCGTTCGGCGATGGTCTGGCGGCGCTGCGCCTCGCGACTCGATCGCGCGAGCTTCGCCTGCTTCTCGGTCTCGGTCGGTGACCGGAACTGCGCACGACCGCGGTAGACGGCGCCGAGAGCTTTCGGATCGAGACCCGAGAGCTTGTGACCGCTCGAGAAGAACCGTGTCTGTGCAAGCAGCTGGAGCATCGGGTGTGTGAACAGGAGCACGACGAGCACGTCGATGATCGTGGTCAGACCGAGGGTGAACGCGAACCCACGCACGTTGCCGACCGCGACGGCATACAGGACCACCGCGGCGAGGAGATTGACGCCCTTGGATGCGTAGATGGTGCGCTTCGCGCGCTTCCACGCGGCCTCGACGGCGGATTCGAGCCCGCGTCCGTCACGCAGTTCGTCTCGGATTCGTTCGAAGTACACGATGAACGAGTCGGCCGTGAAGCCGATCGCGACGATGATTCCCGCGACACCGGCGAGGGAGAGCCGGTAGCCCTGTCGCCAGGACAGCAGGGCGATCGCGAGGTAGGTGAGCACACCGGCCACGACGAGCGATGCGATCGTGACGAAGCCGAGCAGGCGGTACTGGAAGAGCGTGTAGATCACGACGAGGATCAGTCCGATGAGGCCGGCGATGAGGCCGATCTGGAGCTGGGCTGAACCGAGGGTCGCGGAGATCTGCTCGGAGGACGACACCTCGAAGCTGATCGGCAGTGCGCCGTACTTCAGCTGGTCGGCGAGCGTCTTCGCGGTCTCCTCCGTGAAGCTTCCAGAGATGCTCGGTCGGCCGTCCGTGATGAGTCCGTTCATCGACGGGGCCGAGATGACCGAACCGTCGAGCACGAAGGCGAACTGGTTCTGGGGCGCCGTCGCTCCGTAGAGACGCTGGCTGATGTCGGCGAAGATCTCGGTGCCGTCACCGTCGAGGGTGATGTTGACGACCCACTGTCCCGTCGTTCCGCCGGACTGCGTCGTCTGGAGTCCGCTCGTGGCGTCGGTGATGGCCGATCCGCTGAGCTCGACCGGTCCGAGGATGTACTTGACGCTGCCGTCCGACTCGCACGTGACGAGGGGCTCGTCGTCGGGGGCGTCTCCGGCGTCGGCCGGCGGGTTGTTGCAGTCGTATGCCTGGAACTCCGCCTGGAGCGCCGGGGTGACGTAGGCGAGGTCGCTCGCACTCGTCGGGGCGACGCTCGGGGTCGACTCGAGGGCCGGGTCAGGCGGCGGGTAGGGCGTCTCGACCCCGTCCTCCCCGACGAACGTGTTGGCCGGTGCCGAGGTCGTGAGCACGGGACGGAACTCCAGCTGAGCGGACGCCTCGATCCGGGCACGCGTCTCCTCGTCGGCCTCACCAGGGATGGAGACGACGATGTTGCGTCCACCCTGGGTGTTGACCTCCGCCTCGGAGACACCGGAGGCGTCGACGCGCTGGCGGATGATCGCCACGGCCTGGCTCAACTGCTCCTGGGTGACCTCCTGGCCGTCCTCCAGTTGGGCCTCGAGGATGATCTGCGTACCGCCCTCGAGGTCGAGGGCGAGTTTGGGACTCGTACTCGCCTCCCCCCAGATGACGCCGCCCGCGAGGACGGCCCCGAGGATGAGGAGGATCGCGCCCAACCACGCGAGTGAACGCGACGCATTTCTGACCGGGGTCGAACGTGCCAACTCGGTGTACTCAGCTTTCTACGATCGTGCCGCCCACGACGGGGCGGCACGAGGGGGTGGGACGACTAGTTGTCGGACTTCTTTTCGGCGTCGGCCTGCTTCTCGGCGTCCGTCCGCACGTCGATGACGGGCTCGCCGGCGACGAGGGGGTCGCTCGATGCCGACGTCTCGTCGACGATGACGTCGTCACCGGCGACCGTCTCGGCCTCGACGTCGTCGATGACGCGGGCGATGGTCTGGCGGTGCACGGTCACGACCGTGCCGGGCGCCACCTCGAGGCCGACCTTGTTGTCGTCCTCGTCCATCGTGAGGATGGTGCCGAAGAGGCCGAAGTTGGTCATGACCTCGGCTCCCGGGGCGACCTTCGACTGCAGCGCCTCCGTGTCACGCTTGCGCTTCTGACCGTTGCGGAACATGAAGAAGATGAGCACGGCCAGGATGGCCAGCATTCCGAGAGTGATCGGATCCATGAGGGGGGTGACACCTTTCGCGGCCAAGAAACCGCTGATCGATAAGAACGTTACGTATGGAGTGTGCCGCCTGGAACGGCTCCTTCGGGAACTCGCCCGGCGGGCCAGCTTGAATTATAGGTCATCGGTGAGGAACGGGCCTGAGCCTCTCTCCACACCGAAGTGGCGGAACGCCGATGGCGTCGCGACCCGACCCCGCGGAGTTCGCGTGAGGAGCCCGATCCGCACGAGGAACGGCTCGACGACGCTCTCGATCGTCTCCGCCTCCTCCCCCACGGAGACGGCGAGCGTGCCGAGCCCTACAGGGCCGCCGTCGAAGCGCGTGAGGAGGATGTCCATGACGGCGCGATCGAGGCGGTCGAGCCCGAGCGGATCGACGTCGTAGAGCTCGAGGGCTCCCCGGACGGCCTCGAGATCAGCGCCCGTGCCGTGCACGAGGGCGAAGTCGCGCACCCGGCGGAGCAGCCGGTTGGCGATCCGAGGCGTGCCGCGGCAGCGTCCGGCGATCTCCGCGATGGCCGAGGACGAGATATCGAGATCGAGGAGGAGTGCCGCTCGCGCGAGGACACGCTCGAGGTCGGAGGCGTCGTAGAACTCGAGGTGGGCGGTGAATCCGAACCGGTCGCGCAGCGGGTTGGGCAGGAGACCCGAACGGGTCGTCGCCCCCACCAGGGTGAACGGCGCCAGATCGAGAGGAACGGAGGTGGCCCCCGCCCCCTTGCCCACCATGATGTCGATCCGGAAGTCCTCCATCGCGAGATAGAGCATCTCCTCCGCGGACCGTGCCATGCGGTGGATCTCGTCGATGAAGAGGATCTCGCCCGGCAGGAGACTCGACAGGACGGCGGCGAGGTCGCCGGCGTGCTGGATGGCCGGCCCGCTCGAGAGCCGGAGCGGCCTCCCGCTCTCTGCCGCCACGATCATCGCCAGTGTGGTCTTGCCGAGCCCGGGGGGACCGGCGAGCAGGATGTGGTCGGGGGTCCGGTTCTGGATCGCAGCGGCGCGCAGGAGGAGCTCGAGCTGTCCGCGTACCTTCGGCTGTCCCACGAACTCCGAGAGCGTCGCCGGTCGGAGCGCTCCCTCGAACGCGAGCTCGGCCTCGGACTCGGGGAGCGGCTGGACCGACGAACCATCGGTCACGAGCCCGCTCCATTGCGCGGGGCGGGACCGAGCTGCGCGAGAGCGAGCCGCAGGAGGGTCTGGACCGGCGCCGTCGCGGCATCCGGGTGGGCGGCGGCGACGTCGTCGACGGCCGAGGCGGCGACGCGCTCCGGCCAACCGAGCCCGACGAGGGCGCTCACGACGTCGGCACCCGCCGAGGTCGCGACGGTCGCGCGCGCCTCCGGCTGCGTGATGCCGAGGAGCTTGCCGGCGAGGGAGACGACGATGAGTTTGGCCGTCTTGGGGCCGATCCCCGACACCTTCCGGAAGGACGCGTCGTCATCGGCCGCGACCGCCGCGGCGATCTGGCCCGGACCGAGGTGGGAGAGCACACCGAGCGCGGACTTCGGACCGACTCCCGCGACCCCGAGCAGGAGGTCGAAGACCTCACGGTGCTCGACCGACTCGAACCCGAACAGGGTCATGGCGTCCTCTCGGACGATGAGGGTCGTGTGGAGGAACGACTCGTGGCCGACGACCATCGTGAGAGCGTGCTCGGGCGTCACGAGGACGGCGTAGCCGACCCCACCCACCTCGATGTGCGCGGTCGCTCCGGATACGGCGAGCACGCGGCCCCTGATGCTGGAAATCACCCGTTCAGCCTACGGCGGGCCGCCGACACCGCCGCGACCGCCGCGCGGTCGTCCTCGGGCGCTCGCGCGTCAGCGCTTGCTCGCGCGCTCCGCCGCCGCCCACGCGCGCTGCGCCGGAGTCAACGCTGCGGCACCCCCGGTCGCCGCGGCCGGTCCAGCGCCGCGCCAGGCGTGACAGATCGCGAGGGCGAGAGCGTCGGCCGCGTCGGCAGGCTGGGGCGGCTCCGCGAGTCGCAGGACCCGCGCGACCATGGTCTGGACCTGCTTCTTGTCCGCCGCGCCGTATCCCGTGACCGCGGCCTTGACCTCGCTCGGAGTCCGCAGCCCCACGGGGATCGTGCGTGCGGCGGCCGCGCGGAGCGCGAGTCCGCTCACCTGCGCCGTGCCCATGACGGTCCGGAGATTGTGCTGCGCGAAGACCCGCTCCACCGCGATCGCGTGCGGTTCGTGCTCGTCGATCGCCGCCTCGAGCCCCAGCCCGATCGTGAGCAGGCGCTCCTCGATCGGGCTCGATGGGTCGCTGCGGACCACGCCGTAGTACACGAGCGAGACGCGGCGGTCCGGCTCCACGTCGACGACGCCGATGCCGCACCGGGTGAGACCGGGGTCGATTCCCAGCACCCGGAGCGTCACGCCTCAGTCCTCTGCTTCGAGCTGCGCCTGGACCTCGGGAGTGATGTCGTAGTTGCTGTAGATGTTCTGCACGTCGTCGGAGTCCTCGAGCGCGTCGATGAGGCGGAAGACCTTGCGGGCGGTGTCAGCGTCCACCTCGATCTTGAGGTTCGGGACGAAGGCGACGTCGGCGGAGTCGTAGTCGATCCCCGCATCCTGGAGAGCCGTTCGCGTCGCGACGAGGTCGCTCGCCTCCGTGAAGACCTCGAACGTCTCGTCCTCGGCGACGACCTCCTCGGCACCCGCCTCGAGCACCGCGAGGAGCACGTCGTCCTCCGTCGTGCCCTCCGCGGGAACGACGATGATGCCCTTGCGGGCGAAGTTGTAGGCGACGCTGCCGGGATCGGCCATGGCTCCACCGTTGCGGGACATGGCGGTGCGGACCTCGGCCGCCGCGCGGTTCTTGTTGTCCGTCAGACACTCGATGAGGAGCGCGACGCCGTTCGCCGCGTAGCCCTCGTACATGATCGTGGAGTACTCGACGACCTCACCGGTGAGGCCGGCGCCGCGCTTGACGGCGCGATCGATGTTGTCGTTCGGTACGGAGGTCTTCTTCGCCTTCTGGATGGCGTCGACGAGCGTCGGGTTGCCCGAGAGATCGGCCCCGCCCATCTTCGCGGCGACCTCGATGTTCTTGATGAGCTTGGCGAACGACTTCGCGCGCCGCGAGTCGATGATGGCCTTCTTGTGCTTCGTCGTCGCCCACTTGGAATGCCCGGACATGTGCTCCTCTTTACTGCCGCGTGATGATCGCACCCATTGTAGAACGCTCCGGCGGCGTCACCGCGGTGGAACGCCGCCCCGGAGCGAGACGGGGCGCCCACCCGCGATCACTCTCAGTCGGCGGTGCGGGTCGAGACGGTGTCGAGGAAGCGACGGTGGAACCGCGACTCCCCCGTCATCTCCGGGTGGAACGACAGCCCGAGGAGGTTCCCCTGCTCGACCGCGACGACGGTCCCGTCCGCGAGGCGGGCGAGCGAACGGGCGGCCGGACCCATCTCGGACACGACGGGGGCCCGGATGAAGGCGGCGCGCACAGGTCCGGGCCCGATCGCCGGCACGTCCAGCTCGGTCTCGAACGAGTCGAGCTGCGATCCGAACGCGTTCCGGCGCACGGTCACGTCGAGCCCACCGAACGTGCGCTGCCCAGGGATCCCGTCCTCGATGCGCTCCGCCAGCAGGATGAGCCCCGCGCACGTGCCGAGGACGGGCAGCCCGTCTGCGATGGCCGCACGCACCGGGTCTCGCATCCCGAACGTCGTCGCGAGCTTGTCGATGACCGTCGATTCGCCCCCCGGGAGGACGAGTCCGTCCACGCTCGCGAGTTCGGACGGACGACGCACCGGCACGACGTCCGCGCCGAGCGACGACAGCAGGGCGACGTGCTCGCGCACGTCGCCCTGGAGCGCGAGGACCCCGACGCGCGGGGCCGCGCTGCTACCAGCCACGCTCGGCGAGCCGGTGCGGGGCGGCGAGATCGGCGACGTTGATGCCGACCATCGCCTCGCCGAGGCCCCGAGAAGCCGCGGTAATCTCCGCGGGATCGTCGAAGAAGGTCGTCGCCTTCACGATCGCTGCTGCGCGCTGCTCCGGGTTGCCCGACTTGAAGATGCCGGACCCGACGAAAACGCCGTCGGCGCCGAGCTGCATCATGAGGGCCGCGTCGGCCGGGGTCGCGACGCCTCCGGCCGTGAAGAGCACGACGGGGAGCTTCCCGGTCGCAGCGATCTCCGCCACGAGCTCGTACGGGGCCTGCAGCTCCTTGGCCGCGACGTAGAGCTCGTCCTTCGACAGCGCCGTCAGGGCTCGGACCTCGGCACCGATCGTGCGGATGTGCTTCGTTGCCTCGGACACGTCGCCCGTGCCGGCCTCGCCCTTGGACCGGATCATCGCAGCGCCCTCGTTGATACGGCGGAGCGCCTCACCGAGGTTCGTCGCACCGCACACGAAGGGGACGGTGAAGGCCCACTTGTCGATGTGGTTGACGTAGTCGGCGGGGCTCAGCACCTCCGACTCGTCGATGTAGTCGACGTCGAGCGCCTGGAGCACCTGGGCCTCGACGAAGTGTCCGATGCGCGCCTTGGCCATGACCGGGATGGAGACCTCGGCGATGATCGCCTCGATGAGGTCGGGGTCGCTCATGCGGGCGACGCCTCCCTGGGCGCGGATGTCGGCGGGCACGCGCTCGAGCGCCATGACGGCCACGGCGCCGGCGTCCTCGGCGATGCGCGCCTGCTCCGGGGTGACGACGTCCATGATGACGCCGCCCTTGAGCATTTCGGCGAGTCCGCGCTTGACGCGGGTGGATCCGGTTTCGGAAGAGGATGAGGTCTCGGTCATGGCCCCGAGCCTAGGCCCGTGATCCCGCCGTTCTCGGTGTCGCCAGGTGCCAATCACCGAGGAGTGGACTGGTCCCCCGTCGATCCGACGAGCCAATTCAGGATCAGTGGCTCTCGGCGTGCAGCCAAGCGTCCGCGAGAGTCTTCCGGACGTCGCCGAGAACCTGCGGGAGGGCTTTCGTCCGGGCGATGATCGGGAAGAAGTTCGAGTCCTGCGCCCACCGGGGCACGATGTGCTGGTGGAGATGGCCGGCGATGCCGGCTCCCGCGACCGCCCCCTGGTTCATTCCGATGTTGAATCCGTCGTTGCGCGAGGACGCGCGGACGACGCGCATCGCGGTCTGCGTCAGGGAGCCGATCTCGGCGACCTCCTCCACCGTCGCGTCGTCGTACAGCGGGATGTGACGGTACGGGCACACGAGGAGGTGTCCGGAGTTGTACGGGAACAGGTTCAGGAGCACGTACGCGTGCGTGCCGCGTGCCACGATGAGCGAGGTCTCGTCGTCCTGCTGGGGAGCCCAGCAGAACGGGCACTCGTCGATGTGCGGCTGCGGTCCGCTCTCGATGTACGCCATCCGGTGGGGCGTCCACAGCCGCTGGAACTCGTCGGGGACGCCGGCCAGGTGGGCCGCATCCTCGACGCCGGGGTGACCCTCGGTCATTCCGCCCACGCCGAGAGGACGAGTTCCTTCGACGCGATCGCGCTGCGGATGCGCTCGATCGCCTGGTCGACGGGCACACCGTTGAGCTGGGTTCCGTCGAGGAAGCGGAAGCTCACCGAGCCGCCCTCGACGTCCTGCTCGCCCGCGATGAGCTGGAGCGGTACCTTGCCCGTCGTGTGGGTGCGGATCTTCTTCTGCATCCGGTCGTCGCTGCGGTCGACGCTCGCGCGCACACCCGCCGCCCGGAGCCGGGCCACGACGTCCTCGAGATACGGCGCGTATTCGTCCGCGACGGGGATGGCGACGACCTGCTCGGGCGCGAGCCAGAGCGGGAAGGCTCCCGCGTAGTGCTCGAGGAGGATCGCGAAGAACCGCTCGATCGATCCGAGCAGCGCGCGGTGGATCATGACGGGCTGCTGACGGGAACCGTCGGCGGCCGCGTACTCGAGTTCGAACAGCTCCGGCTGGTTGAAGTCGAGCTGCACCGTGGAGAGCTGCCACGTGCGGCCGATCGCGTCGCGCGCCTGGACCGAGATCTTCGGGCCGTAGAAGGCGGCTCCACCCGGGTCGGGCACGAGTTCGAGTCCGGACGCGACGGCGACCTCACGGAGCGTGTCGGTCGCCTCCGTCCACATCTCGTCGGTGCCGACGTACTTCTCCGGGTCCTTCGTGGAGAGTTCGAGGTAGAAGTCGTCGAGCCCGTAGCCGCGGAGGGTCTCGAGGACGAAGTCGAGCTGACGGGTCAGCTCCTCCTTCACCTGGTCGGGCGCCACGTAGATGTGCGCGTCGTCCTGCGTGAGGCCGCGCACGCGTGTGAGGCCCGACAGCGTGCCGCTCTTCTCGTAGCGGTAGACGGTGCCGAACTCGGCGAGCCGCAGCGGCAGCTCGCGGTAGCTTCGACCGCGCGCCCGGTAGATGAGGTTGTGCATCGGGCAGTTCATGGGCTTCAGGTAGTAGTCCTGGCCCTGGCGCGTCAGCTGGCCGTCCGCGTCGTACTCGGCGTCGAGGTGCATCGCCGGGAACATGCCCTCCTTGTACCAGTTGAGGTGCTGGCTGGTCTCGAACAGGTGCCCCTTGGTGATGTGCGGGGTGTTCACGAGTTCGTAGTCGTTCGCGATGAGCCGCTCACGCATGTAGTTCTCGATCTCGTTGCGGATGATTCCGCCGCGCGGATGGAAGACCGCGAGCCCCGAGCCGATCTCGTCCGGGAAGCTGAAGAGGTCGAGTTCGCGACCGAGCTTGCGGTGGTCGCGCTTCGCGGCCTCCTCGAGGCGCGCCTGGTAGGCGCGGAGCTCGTCCTTCGTGGGCCAGGCGGTGCCGTAGATGCGCTGGAGCTGCGGGTTCTTCTCCGAGCCGCGCCAGTAGGCGGCGGCGACGCGCATGAGCGCGAAGCCGTTGCCGATCATGCGCGTGTTCGGCAGGTGCGGGCCGCGGCAGAGGTCCTTCCAGACCGTCTCCCCCGTCTTCGGGTCGACGTTGTCGTAGATCGTCAGTTCGGCGCCGCCGACCTCGACGTTCTCGCCCGACTCGCCCTCGTCCGATCCGCCCTTGAGCCCGATGAGCTCGAGCTTGAACGGCTCGTTCGCGAGCTCGGCGCGCGCTTCGTCCTCCGTGACGACGCGGCGCATGAAGCGCTGCCCCTGACGGATGATGCGGTCCATCTCCTTCTGGAGCGGCTTGAAGTCGTCGAAAGTGAAGGACTCGCTGACGTCGAAGTCGTAGTAGAAGCCGTCGGTGACGGGCGGGCCGATGCCGAGCTTCGCCTCGGGGTTGATCCGCTGCACCGCCTGCGCGAGGACGTGGGCCGCCGAGTGGCGCAGGATGCCGAGCCCATCGGGCGAGTCGATCGTCACCGCCTCGACCTCGTCGGCGTCCGTGATGGTCGCCGCCAGATCCTTGAGCTCGCCGTTGACGCGCATGGCGACGACGGACCGATCGGTGAACCTGGCGAAACCGTCTGACACAGCTGTTCCTTATCGTCCGAGGGGGGCTTGACCACCCACTCTATCGCCGGGATCGGGCGCGCCGGACGGCCTCGGCGAGCTGCACCGGGAACGACGAAGGCCCCCGGCGATGCCGGGGGCCTTCGTTTCGATGGTGGGCGATACTGGGATCGAACCAGTGACCTCTTCCGTGTCAGGGAAGCGCGCTACCGCTGCGCCAATCGCCCATATTCATTCAGTTGTAAGCATGGCTCAGGATGAGAAATCGTGATCCTGATGATTGAGGTGGCGACGGGATTCGAACCCGTGTGGACGGCTTTGCAGGCCGCTGCCTCGCCTCTCGGCCACGCCACCGCGTGTGGTTGCCCACATGCCGTAGCCGACCGAAGCCGACCACCAACACTCGAGCGGATGACGAGATTCGAACTCGCGACCCTCACCTTGGCAAGGTGATGCGCTACCACTGCGCCACATCCGCATTTCGCTCCCGTTTCCGGGTGCCTTGAAACTGTAACCGAAACCGGCCGCATGTCCAAACCGAGACGCGCCGGCCGCGTGGAGACCGACTCGAGCGGCGATCGTGGTTCGCAGCACCCCTCGACGTCGGATAGGATCGTGTACCGCAGGCGGCCTCACGGACGCGCTGCACGGGCGATTGGCGCAGTTGGTAGCGCGCTTCCTTCACACGGAAGAGGTCATCAGTTCGAGTCTGGTATCGCCCACCACGACCCCGTAGGCCACCGGCCGTGCGGGGTTTCGTCTTCTCCCCGCAGGTCGCCCCGGGTGAACAGTCGAGACGCGCGACCGCGACCTGATCCATCAGAAGACGGCGCTCAGCACGATCCAGACGATCGCGGCGGCGAAGACGAGCGAGGCGAGCGCGATCCCGATGCCCACCCAGGCCATCCGTGGGAGTCGCGAGCGCAGCCGGGAGCCCGATGCCCCAACGTCGTTCTGCGCCGGTCCGGCGAAGCGCAGACCGGGCGCCGCCGCGACGCGCTCGTCGAGGTACATGTCCGTCTGCGACCAGGCCTTCTCCCCCACCGTCTGCCGGATGCGCTCGAAGCGCTCCCACGTCGCGACCCGTTCGAACGCGAATCCGCCCGGTTTGTAGACGATGAGTCGGTCGTCCCGGATCTCGACGTCGAGGTCACCCGACTCATCGATCAGCAGTGCCATGAGGTCCGGCGTGAAGACGTACAGGGCATCACGCTCGTAGCCACTCGGCACGTACAGCCGGAAATGGGAATCGAAGTCGCCCTCGAGCGAGAGAGCCTGATCCGCCGCCGGGCGATTCAGAAGGCTCGAGAACGGTCCACGATCGTTGCTCTTCGCATCGAGGATCATGTGCGGCAGCCGCCGCGGGAGCCGGATGGCGAGATAGCCCAGGTCGATGCTCGATTCCGGCGACGTGATCCGCACGGATCGTGTGATCGTCCAGCCGCCCCGCTGCTCCACCGACTGCGTCTGACGGGTCCCGCCCGTAATCCGCCCGGTCTCCCAGCCATCGCCGCTGACCCGATCGCGAACGATCCCGACCGACACGCGCTCCCACAGCCCTGCCCCGACCGCCGGCGGTTCCGCGACCGCGTCGTACCCCCAGCCGTTCGCCGACGCGAAGCGCAGCAGCTGGGAGATGTTCTCGATTCCGTTGAGCATGCGCCCTCCCTCGGCCAACGCTATCGGGCCTGTGGATCCGCCGGTTTCGCGGCGCGACCGGCCGTAAGGAGGTACGGTCGGGGATACAGGGTCACCCCGGCTCTCGACGGAGGCAAGACCATGGCGGAGAAGTCATCACGCAAGGCGGTCGCGAAGACGGCCGTTCGCTCTCTCAAGGAGAAGCGACTCGACAAGAAGAACAAGAAGGACTCGTCGTCCGACGCCGGAGACATCGTCTCGAACGCGAACCGCAAGAAGTAGACCTCTCGAGTGACCACGGTCGCTTGAGACGGAGGAGACGGTTCATGGCCTCACGGCCATGGGCCGTCTTTCCTTGCGTGCGGCGGTGCCGAGCACGGGCTCGGCGGATCGCGCGCTGTGGACGGTCCTCAGCCGGCTGCGCGAGGATGTCCACGTGACCACTCCCGAGCGCGCGAGCGCCCTCTCCCGCATCCTTCCCGGGATCATCGGTCTGCTCGGCAGCAAGAGGATGTTCGCGTCCGCCGACCGCACGATGCGCCGGGCGCGCGAGCAGCTCGTCCGCCCCCAATCGTTCGCTCCGCCGCGCTCCCTCGAACGACACGTCGACGTGAGCATCCGCCACGAGAACGGCTGGCCGATCTACACGGTCGGGCCGCGCACCGGAGCCTCCTCCCGACGTGCCGTCTACATTCACGGCGGCGCCTGGATCAACGAGATCTCGTCGTTCCACTGGCGGCTCATCGCCGACTTCGCGGCATCGACGGGTACGGAGATCACCGTGCCGATCTATCCGCTCGTCCCCCGTGCCGAGGCGACCGCCGAGAACGTCGTGGGGGTCATCGCCGATCTCGCGGCGAGCATCGTGGCGCGGGTCGGCGGCCGGAACGTCGTGCTCCTCGGGGATTCGGCGGGAGGCACGATCGCCCTCTCCGTCGCGCACCTCCTGAGGGATCGCGGCGTTCCCTCCCCCCGCGACGTCGTGCTCATCTCCCCCGTGATCGACATGAGGTTCACCGACCCCGAGATCTACCGCATCGAACCGTCGGACCCGTGGCTCGACGTCCCCGGACCGCGTGCGGCGGGGGAACGCTGGCGCGGTGACCTCGACATCACCGACTCACGAGTGAGTCCCGCATTCGGCCCGCTCGGCGGACTCGGCCGGATCTCGCTCTTCACGGGTACACGCGACATCACCCACGCCGACGCCATCACCCTCGAGAGGAAGGCCGCCGAGGAGGAACACCCCCTCGATGTGCATCGTGCGCCGGGCATGATCCACGTCTACCCGCTGCTCCCGATCCCGGAGGGCGCGGCCGCGCGCGAGGCGATCAGGCAGGTCCTCCGCCGCGACGCCCCGATCGACTGAGGCGGCGAGCCGGACCGGCCCACTCGAGACCGACTGAACGGTGAGGGCTCAGACGACGGTCCAGCCGTAACGCGACGCGAGCGTCTTCGCCACGCGGCGGTAGGTCTTCTCCGGGAGGAACGCCGCCTCCCGGCGCACGCTCGAGGCGTCCACGCGGAAGACCCGGTCGAGGCGCGCCCAGCTCTCACGATGCGCGGAGTCCCACGCACCCGTGCCGATCGACACGTGGTCCGCATCTCCGTCGTGGTCCTTCGACGTGAGCTGGACACCGAGCAGTCCAGAGCGGCCGGCCGAGACGATGAGGACGGGCCGGTCCTTGCCCCGCCCGTCGTTCTCCTCGTACGGCACCCACGTCCACACGATCTCGCCGGGATCCGGCAGCCCGTCCGCCGACGGCGCCCACTCGAGCCTCACCCGCCCGAGCGATCGTGGATCCACCTCGACGGTCCTTCCGGACCCGGCCTGCGACGGGGTACCGGTCGGCACCTGCCCATGCGAGGGCGCGGTCGGTCGCGACGGGGCCGTGGATCGCCGGGACGGGGCCGGTCGGAACACATCGAGGAGGGCGGAGAGAAGACCGGAGGCACGAACCATGCCGGGAAGACTACCCCGCACACGCTCACTGCCCGCGCGCCCATCCACACCCGATCCGGCAGGCCCGGAGCCCATCGACCGCACCTCCGTCCGCCTGACCGGTTCGGCGCGCTGCAGATTCTGTTGAGCGCTGCAGGAATTGCTGCAGCGCCGACCAAGAACTGCAGCGTGCCGCGCACAGACTGCGGGCGCGGCGGCGCCGGGTCAGTCGGCGGCGGTGAGCGCCATCATGCGGGACATCGAGCGCAGGTACTTCTTGCGGTAGCCACCCGAGAGCATGTCTCCGCCGAAGACCTCGTCGAGAGGGACTCCGCTCGCGACGATCGGGATCTGCGCGTCGTACACCCGGTCGATGAAGGCGACGAGGCGGAGTGCCTCAGCCTGCGACTCCGTGGAGTGCACGTGCGAGAGGCCGATGCGGTCGATCCCCTCGATCAGCCCGATGTACCGCGACGGGTGCACGGTCGCGAGGTGCGCGATGAGGGCGTCGAACGCGTCGTCGCTCACCGTCTCTCCCGCGGCCGTCGCCTGCTCGATCCGGGCGGCGTAGTCCGCCTCGTCCCGGGTGGTGGCATGGCCCTCGAGTGTGCGGCGACGGTAGTCGGTGCCGTCGATGCGCAGGGTGTCGAAGTTGCCGGAGAGCGCGTGGATCTCGCGGAGGAAGTCCGCCGCGGCGAAGCGGCCCTCCCCGAGCGCGTTCGGCGGCGTGTTCGAGGTCGCCGCGAGCCGCGTGCCGGTGGAGACGAGCTCCGTGAGCAATCGCGTCATCATCATCGTGTCGCCGGGATCGTCGAGCTCGAACTCGTCGATGCAGAGGAGCGTCGATCCGGTGAGCAGCTCGACCGTCTTGGCGTAACCGAGGGCACCCACGAGCGCCGTGTACTCGATGAAGGTTCCGAAATACTTCCGGGGGCCCGGCGCCGCGTGCCAGAGGGCCGCGAGCAGGTGGGTCTTGCCCACGCCGAAGCCTCCGTCGAGGTAGATGCCCGGGCGCGTGTCCGGTGTCTTCTTCTTGCGCGAGAACAGTCCGCCACCACGGGCGGGGGCCGACCACGAGCCGGCGAAGGTCCGGAGGATCTCCACGGCCTCGGCCTGGGAGGGATACTCCGCGTCGGGCCGGTAGTTCTCGAAGCTCGCCTCCGCGAACTGCCGGGGCGGTGCGAGGCCCTGGGCCAGCTCGGTTCCGCTGAACTGCGGGGATCGCTCGGCGAGGCTCACCGGGGATCGGGTGGAGGAGGAGGCCATGGGCACCTTCGGATCGGGGCGGGAGGCGTGTGTCGGTGTCTTACGGCCACGGTGGCGGCGGGAGGACGCATTCCGTAGATTCGCTCGTGACCCGTCCCAGCCTATCCGTCGGTCCGCACGGGTAACGTCGGGTGGACAGTACCGAAAACGAGGAGACACGATGCCCGTCGAGACCGACAGCTCGGACGACAAGTTCGCCGGCTACGCCCACCCCGAGCGCCTCGTCACGACCGAGTGGCTCGAGGAGCGCCTCGGAACGGACGGGCTCGTCGTGGTCGAGTCCGACGAGGACGTCCTGCTCTACGAGGTGGGCCACATCCCCGGTGCCGTGAAGGTCGACTGGCACACGGAACTCAACGACCCGGTGCAGCGCGACTACGTCGACGGGGCCGGGTTCGCCGCGCTCCTCAGCGCGAAGGGCATCGACCGTTCGGACACCGTCGTCATCTACGGAGACAAGAACAACTGGTGGGCCGCGTACGCGCTCTGGGTCTTCACGCTGTTCGGCCACGAGGACGTCCGTCTGCTCGACGGTGGACGTGACAAGTGGATCGCCGAGGATCGACCGCTCACGACGGAACCCGCCGAGCGGCCGACGACGCGCTACCCGATCGTGGTACGCGACGACACCGTCGTCCGCGCGTTCAAGGACGACGTGCTCACGCATCTCGGCAACCCCCTCGTTGACGTCCGCTCTCCCGAGGAGTACTCGGGCGAGCGGACGACCGCCCCCGCCTATCCGGAGGAGGGCGCCTTGCGCGCCGGCCACATCCCGAGCGCCCAGAACGTGCCATGGGGCAAGGCCGTGGCAGAGGACGGCACGTTCCGGCCGGTCGTCGACCTCGACGCGATCTACCGCGACGGAGCCGGACTGTCCGAGGGCGACGACATCGTCGCCTACTGCCGCATCGGCGAACGCTCGAGCCACACCTGGTTCGTCCTCACGCACCTCCTCGGGTTCGAGAACGTGCGCAACTACGATGGTTCCTGGACGGAGTGGGGCAGCGCCGTGCGGGTCCCGATCGTGACGGGCACGAAACCGGGACGCGTCCCCTCCGAGTGAGACCGGCCTCCCCGTTGTCCCCGTACCGCACGGCGCGGGGATAATGGGCTCATGAGTGACGAGACCCTCCCCCCGGCCCTCGCGGAGATCAGCGAGGAGTTCCTCGCCGTCGGCGAACCGGATCGCCTGCAGTTGCTCCTGGAGTTCTCCCGCGAGCTGCCGACGCTCCCCTCGCGACTCGCGGAGCACCCCGAGCTCCTCGAGCGCGTCGCGGAATGCCAGTCCCCGGTCTACATCGTGGCCGAGGTCGACGGCGGCGTCGTGCACCTCCACGCCACGGCTCCCGAGGAGGCGCCCACCACGCGCGGCTTCGCCAGCATCCTCGTCCAGGGTCTCGCGGGGCTCACGCCCGACGAGGTCCTCGCGACACCGAACGACGTCGCCCACCGGCTCGGCCTCGGCCGCGCGGTCTCGCCGCTTCGCCTGAGCGGGATGTCCGGGATGCTCGCACGGATCAAGCGCCAGGTCGCGGTCCGCACCGCCTGAGGCAGTCGCGTCCTCTCGGCGTCACGACGACTACCAGATCCGTCAGTCGCGGATCGACCGGAGCCAGGTGGAGATCGCGCCGTTCCAGCCGGCTTCGTCGAAGTTCCAGATCCGGGCGTGACGAGCCTCATGGAACGAGACGAGGTCGACGAGGTCGGGCCGTGCCTCCGCGAGGGCCTTCGATCCGTCCGACGGCACGAATCCGTCGTCCTCGCTGTGCAGGATCAGGACGCGGTGCTCCAGCAGGGGCGCCGAGGCCACGACGTCGAGAGACCCGAGATCGACGGGCTCGGACAGACCCGTGAGGCGCCGGCCCCAATCGTTCCCGATCGCGAGCAGGGCGGCGTCCCGCACGACCGCCGGAAGGTGCGACGCGGTCGCCTGGAAGGCGAGGACCCGGTGCCAGTCGACGACGGGCGAGTCCAGGACGAGCCCGACGACGAGGCCCTTCCGATCGGATCGCAGCACCGTCTGCAGCGCGATCGCACCGCCCATCGACCAGCCCATGAGGACGATCCGTTCAGCTCCTCGGTCGACCGCGAAGTCGATCGCCGCCTCGACGTCGCGCCACTCGGTCGTCCCCAGGCCGTAGCGGCCGTCGGCGCTCCGCGGACCTTCGTTGTCGTTGCGATAGGAGACGAGGAGCGAGGTGAAACCGGACTCGGCGAAGACGGGGACGGCACGCAGTCCCTCGGCGCGCTGCGAACCATGACCGTGGATCTGGATCACCCAGTCACCTCCGACGCCGTCGTCCGACGGCACGATCCAGGCGGGTGCCGGGCCGAGGGGCGTCGGGACGGAGACGTACTCGTACTCGACGCCGAGCTCGCGGGGATGGCGGTAGAACCACCCGCTCATTCCCGCGGCGACGTCGCCGGGCACACGACCCAGATTGCTCGACAGGACGGAGCGCGTGACGGTGCGGTCGGAGCGGGCCAGGATGTCGCCCACTTTCACGTAGGGCTCCGAGCCGTCGACCCACAGGCCGTAGCGCCCGGGCACACCCGTCTCCGCATCGGCGCGCAACGTGATCGTGCGGCCGGGCCGGTCGACACCCAGGATGCGCGAGTTGGATGGGCGCTTGCGCGGCGGAACCACGACTTTGCGCGACACGGTCGAGACGAGGGCGAGGAACGCGGCTGCGGTGGACGACGTGACCGCGAGGGCGGCGAGGGCTGCTGCGACTCCGGAACTCCGGGTGGTCTCCGGCTGACGGCGGACGGCGTGCCTCTGAGCTTTCATCGTCATGTCACTCTAGTCTGCCACCGTGGGAGAGATTCCGATCACCGACGCCGTCCCGGCCGTCTTCGCCGCGGCGCGCGATGCCATTCGTGACGCCCTCATGCGCGACGAGCTCGTCGTCAGCGAGATCCCGGCCCCGGCCCAACTCGCGCCGAACGCCGTCGCCTTCTCGGCCGACGTCCGCCCCTCGCGCCACGGCGTCGACTCCGAGCTCGGCACCGGCCGATTCATCCTGCTCCACGATCCAGAGGAACCCGAAGCCTGGGGTGGCCCGTTCCGCGTCGTGTGCTTCGCCCAGGCCCCGCTCGAGACGGAGATCGGCCTCGATCCCTTCCTCGCCGAAGTCGCGTGGTCCTGGCTCGTCGATTCCCTCGAGACCTTCGGCGCCGCGTACACGGCGGCTTCCGGCACAGCGACGAAGATCCTCTCCTCCGGCTTCGGCGAGCTCGCGGAGCATGGCGACGGAGCGCAGATCGAGCTGCGGGCATCCTGGTCCCCGCGCGGCGGCGACATGGACGCCCACGTCGCGGCATGGGGCGAGCTGCTCTGTCTGCTCGCCGGTCTCCCGCCGGCCGGCTCGGAGGGTGTCGCGTCCCTCGATGCTCGGAGGACTGCGCGTGACTGAACGTGTCGTCATCGACACGCGCGACGAGTACCTCCGCGCCGTCGAGAAGATCGCGGGCGGGCACGGGCCCGTCGCCGTGGACGCGGAGCGGGCGAGCGGCTTCCGCTACTCCCAGCGCGCCTATCTGATCCAGATCTTCCGCCGGGGTGCCGGCGTCTTCCTCTTCGATCCACCGGCGATCGGGAGCTTCGACGAGTTGCAGGCCGTGATCGCGTCGGAGGAGTGGGTGCTGCACGCCGCGAGCCAGGACCTGGCGTGCCTGCGCGAGGTGGGTCTCGATCCCACGACCGTGTTCGACACGGAACTCGCGGCCCGCCTCCTCGGTCTGCCGCGGGTGGGCCTCGGCACCGTCGTCGAGGACAAGCTCGGGATCGTGCTCCGCAAGGAGCACTCCGCCGCCGACTGGTCCACACGACCCCTCCCCGATTCCTGGCTCGAGTACGCGGCCCTCGACGTGGAACTCCTCGTCGACCTGCGCGACGAACTCGCAGCGGACCTCGTCGCCGCCGACAAGGTCGAGATCGCTCGTCAGGAATTCGAGGCCACCGTCGCCCGTCCCGAGCGTGCGGCCCGCGTCGACCCGTGGCGCAAGCTGAGCGGGATCCATGCCGTACGGGGTGGGCGGGGTCTGTCGATTGCCCGCGAGCTCTGGGAGACGCGCGACGCTCTCGCTCGCGAGCGCGACGTCGCCCCCGGCCGCCTCATCCCCGACAGCTCGATCGTGGCCGCTGTCCGGACGCAACCCACGACCCTGCATGCCCTGGCCACCCAGAAGGACTTTTCCGGTCGGGCCAGCCGCTCGGAGATCGACCGCTGGTGGGCGGCGATCGAGCGCGGACGCACGACGACCGATCCCCCGCCGACGCGCGGCACCGGCGAGACCCTGCCTCCCCCGCGGTCGTGGGCCGACCGGAACCCCGACGCCGACGCGCGCCTGAAGACGGCACGCCCTCTGCTCATCGAGCGTGCGGAGGAGCTGCAGCTCCCGGTGGAGAACCTCCTCACCCCCGACTTCCTCCGCCGCCTGGCCTGGACTCCCCCGGATCCGATCACGGACGAGACCGTCTCCGAGGTGCTCGAACAGTTGGGCGCACGCCCGTGGCAGATTGACGCAACCGCACAGTTGATCGCCCAGGCCTTTGTCGATCCCCACCAAGCGCCGCTCGACGGCGAGTCGGACGCATCGTAGAAAGAATCAAAGGATTGGGGTGCGTCCGCGACCCTTCCTAAGATCGTTGCGTAATCCCAACAAGGAGGCACTGTGGCCGGAAACAACGACGTCTACTTCGTCGATGGAATGCGAACGCCCTTCGGGCGAGCGGGCGAAAAGGGCGTGTACTGGGACACCCGGGCGGACGATCTGATCGTCAAGGCGATCATCGGTCTGCTCGAACGCAACCCGAATGTCCCGAAGGATCGCATCGACGAGGTCGCCATCGCCGCGACCACGCAGCAGGGGGACCAGGGCCTCACCCTCGGTCGCACCGCCGCCCTCCTCGCCGGTCTCCCGAAGTCGGTCCCCGGCTTCGCGATCGACCGCATGTGCGCCGGTGCCATGACGAGCGTCACGACGACCGGTTCGGGAGTGGCGTTCGGCGCATACGACCTCGCGATCGCCGGCGGAGTCGAGCACATGGGACGACACCCGATGGGCTTCAACGCCGATCCGAACCCGCGCTTCCTGTCCGAGAAGCTCGTGAGCGGGGACGCCCTCAACATGGGTATCACCGCCGAGCGCATCCACGACCGCTTCCCCGGGCTCACCAAGGAGCGTTCCGATCGCTTCGGGATGCGCAGCCAGCAGAAGGTCGCGGCAGCCTACGAGGCCGGCAAGATCCAGCCGGACCTCGTCCCCGTGGCCGTGCGCAGCGCCCAGGGATGGGGCCTCGCCACCGCCGACGAGGGCATGCGTCCGGAGACGACGATGGAGGGACTCGCCGCCCTGCGCACGCCGTTCCGCCCGCACGGCCGCGTCTCGGCCGGTAACGCGTCACCGCTCACCGACGGCGCCACCGTCAGCCTCCTCGCGTCCGGCGACGCGGTGAAGGAGCTGTCGCTCGCCCCGAAGATGCGCATGGTCTCCTTCGCCTTCGCCGGCGTCGAGCCCGAGGTCATGGGCCTCGGTCCCGTCCCGTCGACGGAGAAGGCGCTCCGCAAGGCCGGCCTCACGATCGAGGACATCGGCCTGTTCGAGCTGAACGAAGCCTTCGCCGTGCAGGTGCTGTCCTTCCTCGACCACTTCGGCGTCGACGACGACGACCCCCGTGTGAACCCGTGGGGCGGCGCGATCGCGATCGGTCACCCGCTCGCGGCCTCGGGGGTGCGCCTCATGATCCAGCTGGCCCGCCAGTTCGCCGAGCGCCCCGACGTGCGGTACGGCCTCACGGCCATGTGCGTCGGCCTCGGCCAGGGCGGCACGGTCATCTGGGAGAACCCGAACTGGAAGGGAAAGAGGTAGCAGCATGAACGACTACGAGAACATCGACTTCACGCCGCTCGTCGCCCTGTCGGACGACGAGGTCGTCACCCGCTCCTTCGTCCGCGACGTTCCGCTGTCGGAGGGCCGCGTGCTGGCGCTCGTCACGCTCGACAACGGCCGCGACCACACCCGTCCGAACACACTCGGCCCGGCGACGCTGCTCGAGCTGCGCGACGTCCTCGACGGTCTCCGCGAGCGAGCGTCCCGCGGCGAGATCCATGGTGTCGCCGTCACGGGCAAGCCCTTCATCCTCGCCGCCGGGGCCGACCTCAGCCAGGTCGACATCATCCCCGACCGCAAGACGGCCGCCCTGCTGCCGAAGCTCGGCCACGACGCGCTCGGTCGACTCGGCGACCTCGGCGTCCCGAGCTTCACCTTCATCAACGGTCTCGCCCTCGGTGGCGGGCTCGAGATCGCCCTGAACTCGGACTACCGCACTCTCGACATGTCGACGGCGGCGATCGCGCTCCCCGAGGTCTTCCTGGGCCTCATCCCCGGGTGGGGCGGCGCCTATCTGCTGCCGAACCTCATCGGCATCGAGAACGCCCTCAAGGTCGTCATCGAGAACCCGCTCAAGAACAACCGCACGCTCAAGCCGAAGGACGTGCTCGAGCTGGGGATCGCGGATGTCGGATTCGCCCCCGCGACTTTCCTCGAGCAGTCGATCCGCTGGGCGGACGGCGTCATCGCCGGGAGTGTCACCGTCAAGCGGCCTCACGCCCCCGGCCGCATCGAGCGCGCCGTCAAGTGGGACGCCGCCGTCGGCATCGCACGCAAGCAGGTCGCCTCGCGACTCGGGACCGTCCAGACGTCGCCGTACGTCGCGATGGACCTGCTGAAGGCCGCGAAGTCCGGCACGAGGGCGGAAGGATTCGCCCGCGAGGACGACGCCCTCACCGACCTCATCTCGGGGGATCAATTCCGGGCGAGCGTCTACGCCTTCAACCTCGTCCAGAAGCGGGCTAAGCGACCGGCTGGCGCTCCCGACCCGAAGATCGCCCGGAGGATCTCGAAGGTCGGCGTCATCGGCGCCGGCCTGATGGCGAGCCAGTTCGCACTGCTGTTCGTCCGTCGCCTCCAGGTGCCCGTGGTGATCACGGACCTCGATCAGGCGCGCGTCGACAAGGGACTCGCCTACATCACCGGTGAGATCGACACCCTGCGGGGGAAGGGCCGGATCTCGGGAGACGAGGCGAACCGGTTACGTGCGCTCGTCACGGGCACGACGAACCGAGCGGACTTCGCGGACGCCGACTGGGTGATCGAGGCGGTGTTCGAAGAGCTCGGCGTCAAGCAGGAGGTCTTCGCGGACATCGAGAAGTACGTGGGCCCGGAGACCATCCTCGCCACCAACACGTCGTCCCTCTCGGTCGAGCGGATCGGCGAGAAGCTGGCACACCCCGAGCGCCTCGTGGGCTTCCACTTCTTCAACCCCGTCGCGGTCATGCCTCTCATCGAGGTGGTCTCCGCTCCGGCGACGGACGACGTCACGCTGTCGACGGCGATGGCCACGGCCAAGGCGCTGCGGAAGAACGCGGTCATCACCCGCGACACTCCGGGATTCGTCGTGAATCGCGTGCTCGCCAAGGTCCTCGGCGAGGCGATGCGCGCCGTGGACAGCGGAACGCCGTTCGCGGACGTCGACACCGCTCTCGCGCCGCTCGGCCTCCCCATGGCCCCATCGGCCCTGCTCGACCTCGTCGGGCTCAAGGTGGGGGCGCACGTGCTCGACACGCACCACGCGGCCTTCCCCGAGCGGTTCTACCGGTCGGACAACCTGCACGCCCTCGCCGACCACGGCTCGCTCCTCGAGAAGGACAAGTCGGGGAAGATCACGGGCTTCGACAAGACCGCGCTCAAGATCGTCTCGGGCGGCGGCACCCCGACGCCCGGCGACGAGATCCTCCGGCGGCTGCAGGACGGCCTCGCCGACGAGATCCACCGGATGCTCGAGGACGACGTGGTCCACGCGGCCGAGGACATCGACCTCTGCATGATCCTCGGAGCCGGCTGGCCGTTCCAGATGGGCGGAGTCACACCGTACCTCGACCGGGTCGGCGCGAGCGAGCGTGCCTTCGGTGGCACGTTCCACTCCCCGCGCATCGCGGGCGTCGAGTAGGCCTGTCGCGTACGGGCAGCGAGTAGACACGTCCAGTGCGAGGAAGGCCCCCGACCGTTCACCCGGTCGGGGGCCTTCCTCGTATCCGGCCGATCGGACCGGGATCTCGTCAGCGGGAGTCGTCGTCCGACGACCTCGCCCGGTCGGCGTCCGCGAGGAGGTCGTCGTGGCCCGTGGCCTCACCGTCGAGCGGGCGGGCCACCGGGATCCGCGTCCCGAGCACCTGGGAGACGACGCCCCGCGCGATCGACTTCGCCGTGAGCCCCACGTCCTCGAGGATCTCGCCACGGGAGGCGTGCGCGAGGAACCGGTCGGGAAGACCCAGCTCGTCGACTGCAGTGTCGATCCCCGCCGCGCGCAGATCCTGACGCACGCGTGTGCCGATCCCTCCCACGCGTATACCGTCCTCGAGGGTGATGACGAGGCGGTGGCCCGCCGCGAGCTCGACGACCGATGCGGGTACGGGAATGACCCACCGCGGGTCGACGACCGTCGCGCCGATGCCGTGCGCCTCGAGCAGAGCGGCCACATCGAGGGCGAGTCGGGCGAACGGCCCGACCCCCACGATGAGGACGTCGCGGCGATCGGAACGCGCGAGCACGTCGACCCCGTCGTGAAGCCTCTCGAGAGCGGGGATGTCCTCCCCCACGTCTCCCTTGGGGAAGCGGAGGACGGTGGGCGCGTCGTCGACGGCGACGGCCTCGCCGAGCTCCTCGGTGAGTCGCGTCCCGTCACGCGGGGCTGCGATCCTGATCCCCGGAACCGCCTGCAGGAGCGCGAGATCCCAGACACCGTGGTGGCTCGGGCCGTCGGGTCCCGTGACACCCGCGCGGTCGAGCACGAACGTCACGCCCGCGCCGTGCAGGGCGACGTCCATGAGGACCTGGTCGAAGGCGCGATTCACGAACGTCGCGTAGAGCGCGACCACCGGGTGAAGCCCGCCGAAGGCGAGGCCCGCCGCCGAGGTCACGGCGTGCTGCTCGGCGATCCCGACGTCGAACACTCGCGCGGGGAACCGCTCCGCCATCCGGTGGAGACCCGTCGGGCGCAGCATCGCCGCCGTGATGCCCACGAGGCGTTCGTTCGAACCGGCGAGACGCACGAGCGAGTCACCGAAGACGTCGGTCCAACTCGGACCGGTGCCGGCATCGAGGGGCTCGCCCGTCTCGGGGTCGATCTTCCCCACAGCGTGGAACTGATCCGCGACGTCCCGCCGCGCGGGCTCGTAACCGCGCCCCTTCTCCGTGATGGCGTGCACGATGACCGGTCCGCCGTAGTCACGCGCGTGTTGGAGGACCTCCTCGAGAGCTTGCAGATCGTGTCCGTCCACGGGGCCGAGGTACTTGATGTCGAGGTTGGAGTAGAGCGCCTCGTTGTTGGTGAAGCGCGACAGGAACCCGTGGGCTCCCCCGCGAACGCCACGGTAGATCGCCCGTCCGGGAGGCCCGAAGCGCGAGAAGACCTGTTCGCTCGACCGGTGCAGCGACTGATAGGTCTTGCGCACGCGGACGTCGTTGAGGAACCGAGCCATCCCACCGATCGTGGGCGCGTACGAGCGGCCGTTGTCGTTGACGATGAGGACGAGCCGGCGGGTGTTGTCGTCGCTGATGTTGTTGAGCGCCTCCCACGTCATCCCGCCCGTGAGGGCGCCGTCTCCCACGACCGCCACGACGGTCCGGTCGTCCTGCCCCGTCATGGTGAAGGCGCGGGAGATCCCGTCGGCCCACGAGAGGGAGCTGGAGGCGTGGGAGCTCTCTACGATGTCGTGCTCGGATTCCGCGCGCTGGGGATAGCCGGCGAGGCCGCCCTTCTGCCGGAGCGTCGAGAAGTCGCGACGGCCGGTGAGCAGCTTGTGGACGTAGGACTGGTGGCCCGTGTCGAACACGATCGCGTCCTGGGGCGAGTGGAACACCCGGTGCATCGCGATGCTCAGTTCGACGACCCCGAGGTTCGGCCCGAGGTGCCCGCCCGTGCGGGAGACCTCCGCCACGAGGAACCGGCGGATCTCCCGTGCGAGTTCCTCGAGCTGCCGCGGGTTCAAGGCGTCGAGATCGCGTGGTCCGTCGATGCCGTCGAGAAGAGTCATCCCGTGCCTTGCCTTCCGATCCGTGATCCCTCCACTCTACGCAGCACACCCTTAAAGCGGACGGCGACCGGACCGCGTGAGCGGATCCGGTCGCCGTCCGTCACACCGACGGGCGCGTGAGCGTCAGACGAGGCTGCGCAGCACGTACTGGAGGATGCCGCCGTTGCGGTAGTAGTCGGCCTCGCCGGGGGTGTCGATCCGGACGACCGCGTCGAACTCGACGACGGCCTTGCCGGCGGGCGAGTGCTCCGTCGGCTCGGCGACGACGCGCACGGTCGAGGGGGTCACGCCTTCGTTCAGCTTCTCGATGCCGGAGATCGAGATCGACTCGGTCCCGTCGAGCCCGAGGGACTCCCAGGTCTCGCCCGCCGGGAACTGCAGCGGGACGACGCCCATGCCGATGAGGTTCGAGCGGTGGATCCGCTCGAAGCTCTCGGTGATGACGGCCTTGACGCCGAGGAGGCTCGTGCCCTTCGCAGCCCAGTCGCGGCTGGAACCGGAGCCGTACTCCTTGCCGCCGAGGACCACGAGCGGGGTGCCCTGCGCCTGGTAGTTCTGCGACGCGTCGTAGATGAACGACTGCGGAGCGTCCGGCTGCGTGAAGTCACGCGTGTACCCGCCCTCGACGCCATCGAGCAGCTGGTTCCGGAGGCGGATGTTCGCGAACGTGCCGCGGATCATCACCTCGTGGTTCCCGCGACGCGAGCCGTACGAGTTGTAGTCCTTGCGGGCCACACCGTGCTCGTCGAGGTACCGACCGGCGGGGCTGTCGCCCTTGATCGATCCGGCGGGGCTGATGTGGTCGGTCGTGACCGAGTCGCCGAGCTTCGCGAGCACACGGGCACCGACGATGTCGCTGACGGGGGTCGTCTCCATCGTCATGCCCTCGAAGTACGGGGGCTTCCGCACGTAAGTGGACTGCGGGTCCCACGCGAAGGTCGCGCCCTCGGGGGTCGAGAGCGAGCGCCAGCGCTCGTCACCGTCGAACACGCCGTTGTACTCGTGCGTGAACATGTCGGTGTCGATCGAGGAGTCGATCGTCTCCTGGACCTCCGCCGCGTCGGGCCAGATGTCCTTGAGGAACACGTCGTTGCCCTCGGAGTCCGTTCCGAGCGCGTCGACCTCGAAGTCGAAGTTCATCGACCCGGCGAGGGCGTACGCGATCACGAGCGGCGGGCTCGCCAGGTAGTTCATCTTGACGTCGGGGTTGATGCGTCCCTCGAAGTTGCGATTGCCCGAGAGGACGGCGGTTACCGCGAGATCGTTGTCCTGCACGGCCGTCGAGATCTCGTCGAGGAGCGGGCCCGAGTTGCCGATGCACGTCGTGCAGCCGTAGCCGACCGTGTAGAAGCCGAGGTCCTCGAGGTAGGTCGTGAGACCGGCCTTCTCGTAGTAGTCCGTGACGACCTTCGACCCGGGGGCGAGGGTGGTCTTGACCCACGGCTTGGCCTTGAGGCCCTTCTTCGACGCGTTCCGCGCGAGCAGACCGGCGGCCATCATGACGGAGGGGTTCGAGGTGTTCGTGCACGACGTGATGGCGGCGATCGCGACGGCGCCGTGGTCGATCGTGAAGTCGGCTCCACCCTCGAGGGCGACCTTCGTGGGCTTCGACGCCGTCTTCGGCGAGTGGCTCGCGGCGGCGTACTGGTGCTGGTGGCTCACATCCCGCTCACCCGGGGCGTGTGCGCTCTCCTCGTCCTGCGGCGTGAAGCCGATCGGGTCGGAGGCGGGGAACGTGCCTTCGACGGCCGCGTCCACCTGCGAGTGTCCAGGGGTCGCGTAGTTGCCGAGGTCGATCTCGAACTGCGACTTGGCCTCGGTCAGCTCGATGCGGTCCTGCGGACGCTTCGGGCCGGCGATCGAGGGGACGACGGTCGCGAGGTCGAGTTCGAGGTACTCGCTGAACACGGGCTCGACCGCGGGGTCGTGCCAGAGCTTCTGCACCTTGGCGTACTGCTCGACGAGGGCGATCTGGTCCTCGCTGCGACCCGTGAGGCGCAGGTAGTCGAGCGTGACGTCGTCGATCGGGAACATCGCGGCCGTCGAGCCGAACTCGGGGCTCATGTTGCCGATCGTGGCGCGGTTGGCGAGGGGGACCTCGGCGACACCCTCACCGTAGAACTCGACGAACTTGCCGACGACGCCGTGACGACGGAGCATCTGCGTGATCGTCAGCACGACGTCGGTCGCGGTGACCCCCGTGGGGATCGAGCCGGAGAGCTTGAAGCCGACGACCTTCGGGATGAGCATCGAGACGGGCTGGCCCAGCATCGCCGCCTCGGCCTCGATTCCGCCGACGCCCCAACCGAGCACGCCGAGGCCGTTGACCATGGTCGTGTGGGAATCGGTGCCGACGCACGTGTCGGGGTAGGCGCGCATCACACCGTCGACCTCGCGCGTCATCGTGACGCGGGCGAGGTACTCGATGTTGACCTGGTGCACGATGCCGGTTCCCGGCGGCACGACCTTGAAGTCGTCGAACGCCGTCTGGCCCCAGCGCAGGAACTGGTAGCGCTCCCCGTTGCGCTCGTACTCGAGCTCGACGTTGCGCTCGAGGGCGTTCTCCGAGCCGAAGAGGTCGGCGATCACCGAGTGGTCGATGACCATCTCGGCGGGCGCGAGCGGGTTGATCTTGTTCGCGTCGCCACCGAGGGCCTCGACGGCCTCGCGCATCGTGGCGAGGTCGACGATGCACGGCACGCCCGTGAAGTCCTGCATGACGACGCGGGCCGGTGTGAACTGGATCTCGGTGTCGGGGTCGGCGGTGGGGACCCACTCGCCGAGGGCGCGGATGTGCGCGTCCGTGATGTTGGCACCGTCTTCGGTGCGCAACAGGTTCTCGAGCAGGACCTTGAGGCTGAACGGGAGCTTCTCGTAGCCGTCGACCGCGTCGATGCGGTAGATCTCGTAGTCGTTGCCGGAGACGTGGAGCGTGTCCTTCGCTCCGAAGCTGTTGATCGTTGACACGATGTCTCTCCTTCGTCGGCGCCATCGGCGCACTCATGTCAATCTTGGATTCCCGGAGCGCCAGGGGCTAGCAAGGAGGTCCTAACCTCCCGCCGCACGAAGCGCGACTCGCGGATCCGCGATTTATCTCGATGTCGAGATAATTCTAGCGCAGTGGAGAACCTCCTCGCGGGCCGCCGGGCTGCGGAGGAGCGGGATCGCGACGATCAGGCCGCGTCTCGCGTCGTCGAGCGCAGGAGCGATCGGATGACGAGCCAGGTGACGACGAGGAGGGGGGCGTAGAGGGGGATCCCCATCACGAGCCGCGCGGTTCCGAGCGCCTCGATGGCTCCGGCGTAATACAGAGGCATCTGGACGATCAGGCGCAGCGCGAAGAGGCCGCACCACATCAGGGTGAGGGCCGAATAGATCCGGCGGAGCCGTCGATCGTCGCGCCAGGTCGTCCCCGCACCCGTGAGGAAGCCGGCAGCGACGCCGATGATGGGCCACCCGATGAACACCGACGCGAGCAGGACCGCGAAGTACGCTCCGTTCGTCCAGAAGCCGGGGATGTAGTAGTCCTCGGGCCGGTTGTTGAGCAACGCGAGCACGGCGGACAGCACGATGCCGAGAACGCCGCCGATCGCCGGCGCGGTCGGCTGGCGCTGGATGATCCGCGCGACCACGAAGACAGCACCCACGATGAGAGGAAGCGCGATGGAGAGGACGAGGTCACGCGTGAGCGTGTATGCGACGAGGAAGACGAGGCCCGGGAGCATCGCCTCGATGACTCCGCGCACGCCGCCGATCGCGGCGAGGACGCTCTTCCCGTCCACCTGCCCCGACTCCGCGAGTCGTCCGATACCGGAGGAACGGGCAGCCTGCTCGAGACGCGCGCGCGCGCCGTCGTCATCGGAGCCCCCGGAGTCCGGGGCCGAGCCGCCGGCGACCGGGTCGTTCGTCATGCGTCGGTGGGTGCCGCGTCGGTGGAGGCGGACGTGGGCATCTTCAGCGGGATCAGGTCGCGCGGCGGCATCGGCTGCGTGCCACGGACGACGACGACGCTGCGGAAGAGATCCTCGATCTTCTCTGCGGCCTCGGGCGAGGACGTGCCCTCCCCCGCGATGACGCCGCGAAGGAACCAGCGGGGTCCGTCGATGCCCACGAATCGGGCGACACGACTCGAGGTGCCCGAGCCATCCGCTGCGGCGACCGGGACCTGGGCCCGGATCTCGGGGCCGAAGGGGCCCTCCACATCCGTGACGGTCCCGCCCTGCTTGGTGATCTGCTCGACGATCTGCAGCCGTGTCTCGTGCCAGAGACCCGTCGTGCGGGGCGCCGCGAACGGCTGGACCTGGAGGGAGGAGCCGGCGTAGTCCAGACCGACGGCGACGATCCGCTTCGAGCTCTCCTCCACCTCGAGCCGGAGATTGAGTCCTTCGCGCGGCAGGATCTTGACCCCGCCGAGATCGATGTACGGCCGAACCGCATTCGCTTCCGCCTCGTCGAACGGGCCGTTCTCCGCACGGTCGGCCGGAGCGGACTTCGCGTCGAGGTCGAGATCCGGCTCGCCCTCGGGGGCGTCGATCGCGTCGACGACGTCGTCGGTGGGCGGGATCGTCTCGACGTCGGTCGTCACCGCGGCGGCCTCGGCCGTGGTCTTCTTGGATCGCTTCATCGTGTCTCTCCCGTTTCCGTGCCGTATCCGCTCGAACCGAACCCACCTGCGCCACGCGCACTCCCCGGCAGTGTCTCCACCGGGACGAAACGCGCTCGTGTCACCGGCATCACGATGAGCTGAGCGATGCGGTCACCCACCGCGATGTCGTACGACTCGCGCGCATCGGTGTTGAGCAGCGTCACCTTGATCTCACCCCGGTAGCCGGCGTCCACCGTTCCCGGCGCGTTGACGACGGTGATGCCGTGCTTGGTCGCGAGCCCGCTGCGGGGAACGACGAAACCGACGAACCCGTCGGGCAGCGCGATCGAGACGCCGGTACCGACGAGGGCACGCTCGCCCGGGTCGAGACGGACCGCCTCCGCCGCGCGCAGATCGGCCCCCGCGTCACCGGGGTGGGCGTAGCTCGGAGGTTCGGGAGCGATAATGAGAACGTCAACGCTTTCGGTCACGTGTCGAGGGTAATGCAGAACTCCGAACGAAGTGGGTGCGGTGCGGTATCGGGAAAAGCTCTGGCCGGCGCGATGGATCCTCGTGGCGACGCTCCTCGTGATACCGGCCAGCGCACTGGTCTTCGCTCCCCTGTCGTGGACACTCGGCTTCGCCACGGGCATCGTCCTCTACGCGGGCTGCCTCGGCCTCTACATCCGTGCGGGCGTGCCGCTCGAGATCACGGACACCGAGTTCCGCGCGGGCCGCGCCCGGATCGACCTCTGCTTCATCGGGTCGGCGACCCCGTACTCGGGGCAGGAGGCGACGGCCCAGCGGGGCCCGGAACTCGACGCTCGCGCGTGGCTCCTCCTCCGCGGCGGGGTGTCCGGCGTGGTGCGCATCGAGATCGACGATCCGGGCGACCCCACTCCCTATTGGCTCGTATCGACAAGAAACCCCGATCTGCTCGTCTCCGAGCTGACCGGGGCTGTTGCCTCACGCGCCTGACGTCAGGCGGAGCATTCCGCGCACAGCGGGCCGAGCTTCGACTCGTGGTCGAACTGGGAGCGATGCTTCACGAGGAAGCAGCTCACGCAGGTGAACTCGTCCGCCTGGGGCGGGAGCACCACGACGTCGAGGTCGAGGTCCGACAGGTCGGCGCCGGGAAGGTCGAACCCCGAGGGGTTGTCCGCATCTTCGACGTCGACGGCACCGGACATCTTGTCAGGGACGCGCTCCTTGAGTGCCTCGATCGACTCGGAGTCGTCCTCGGTCTTGCGAGGGGCGTCGTAATCGGTTGCCATACCCGTCCATCTCTGCTGTGTAGTCCACTGAAATCGCGGCGTCAGTTTGCATGAAAGGTCCGCGAATAGCAAACCCGCGCCAAGCATCTCGACGACGCTTCCTGGACAACTTCCGGCACGCCTTGCGTATTCCCCGGAATGGCCGTCGTCCCGTGTGAGTATGGGGCATCCGGATCCATCCTGGAAGGCAGGCACATGCAGGATTTGAAGGTCGTCGGAGTAGAGGACGGCGCACTCGTCGCCGCGACGGAGAACGGCGAGCGGTACCGCATCGTCATCGATGAGGTGCTGCACTCGTACGTGCGCCCGCCGCGGCTCGAGCAGAACACCGGTCCCCGCATCAGCCCGAAGGACATCCAGGCCCACATCCGTTCCGGCCTGTCGGCCGAGGAGGTCGCCGAACTCACGGGTGCCACCCTCGACTACGTGCGCCGTTTCGAACGCCCGGTGCTCGCGGAACGCGAGCACATCGTCGGTCAGGCTCTGAGCGTGCCCGTGATCGCCCCGGTCGAGGCGGCCGACGGCGAGGAGGCCACCTTCGGAGCGGCCATCCGCGCGCGGCTCGATTCACTCTCCGCCTCCGGTGAGCGCTGGACGAGCTGGAAGGACGCCGAGGACGGCTGGATCGTCAAGGTGTCCTTCACCTCGGGCGAGGTCGACCACGATGCACGCTGGACCTTCGAGCCCAAGCGCCAGACGCTGTCCCCCCAGAACTCCGAGGCGATGACGCTGTCGCGCCAGGGCGAGATGCCCAACGGACTCATCCCCCGTCTTCGCGCGGTCGAGCCCGACGGGAACGCTCACCACGACGACTCCCGCTTCGACAGCGGAGCGTTCGCCGTCGAGCGGCCGTCGGGAGACGACGATCTCGTCGCCGTGCTGGAGCCACTCGCGTTCGGTCGCAACCAGACCTCGTCGAAGGCCGCGGCTGCGGCGGCGGTCAACCGCGGCGACGACGCGCAGGGCGCTGCGTCGACGCAGACGGCCGATCTCCTCGAGGCCCTCCGCAAGCGGCGGGGCGAGAGGGAGCCGGCCGACTACCGGGGCACCCAGACTCCCGCCACGTCGACGCCGTCTTCGCCCGAACCGGCTCAGCTCTTCGACATCCCGATCGACTCCGCAGGCGACAAGCCGGCCGAGGAGCCGCCTCTCACGAAGGCGCCGCCGACCCGCAAGGGTCGCACCTCGATGCCGTCGTGGGACGAGATCGTCTTCGGCGCCCGCACCGAAGACGACTGAGTCACCCGGCACGCCGGACACGTGCATGTGATCCCGCCCCGGCCTCGCGGAGGGATCAGGTGCGCCACGCCCCCATACGGATGATGGGCACGGATCGCTCCTCGGGAGTGATCGAGCCGTGCTGCCCCACCATGCCGCGACCGGGGTCGTCGCCGAAGCGATCGTCGTAGAACGCGATGCGTTTCCTCGGAGCGACGAGGACGTCGCCGATCCGGTCGAGCACGTCGGGTGCGACCTCGGCCCCGAACCATCCGGCCGTAATCGCGGCGGTACGCGTCGTGACCCAGGCCGAATCGCCGAAGCGCTCCTCCCAGGCGGAGGCGACCGATCCGGGGTCGACGTCGGGGTCGAGTCCCAGGTGCAGGAAGCGCGGCTCTCCGGCGACGTGGCGTATGCCCGTCATGAGATCGAGATGGTCGGAGAAGAGCACGTGGGCATCGTGACGGATGTCGACCATGCCGTGGTCGGCGGTCACGATGATCCCCGTCCCCCGGGCCACGGAGGACTCGAGGACGCCGAGCGCCGAGTCGATCGCCTCGAGGACCGAGGTCCACTGGGGACTCTCGACCCCCTCCGCATGGCCGGCCTTGTCGAGCTCGGGGATGTAGACGTAGGTGAGCGTCCTCTCCGCGACGGAACGCTCCGCCGCGACACGCATGCGGGACGCGAGATCGTCCTCGCCCCGGTACGGCGCGCCCCGGAGGATCGCGCGAGAGAAACCGGAGCCGGCGAAGATCTTCGGCCCGACCGCGACGATGGAGGCGGTCGCGGGGTCGGTGCGCTCGAAGGCGGTGCTGCTCCGCTGCCACGTCTCGGGGGCCATCCGCTCGTCCCACCCGGAGAGCTGCTTGACCACCCGGTCGTTCGCCCGATCGATCGCGCTGTAACCGACGAGGCCGTGCTCGCCCGGCCAGACGCCCGTGAGGATCGTCGTCAGCGCGGCGGCCGTCGTGCTGGGGACGACGCTGTCGAGCGAGCGAGAGCGGGCCGCCACGAGGCGACGGGCATGACCCGCGCGGGCCGCGAGGGCGTGGGAGCCGAGTCCGTCGACGACGACCACTACGGCGGAGCGCGACCGGGGCAGCCCCAGACGCCCGCGACCGCCGGACAGGGCGGCGATCGAATCCGGGAGAACGTCGGCCAGGCTCACGGCGGCCGGTTTGACGATCGGTAGCATGGTCGGCATCGGGCCCAGTCTCCCACACGCTGTCCGGCCCCGTTCCTCCATCCGCCTCCGCACGGAAGCAACGAATGACGCCCAGAAACACCAATTCATCCGGCTCGTCGGTTTCGAACGACGAGCCGATCGCCGAGCGCATCGAGGACGTCGACGTCTCGACCGAGATGCAGGGCTCGTTCCTCGAGTACGCCTACTCGGTCATCTACTCGCGCGCCCTCCCCGATGCGCGCGACGGCCTCAAGCCGGTGCAACGGCGCATCATCTTCCAGATGACGGAGATGGGCCTGCGCCCCGACCGAGGACACGTCAAGTCGGCGCGTGTCGTCGGCGAGGTGATGGGAAAGCTGCACCCCCACGGTGACTCGGCCATCTACGACGCGCTCGTCCGTCTCGCTCAGCCGTGGACCCTCCGTGTGCCGCTCGTGGACGGCCACGGCAACTTCGGCTCGCTCGACGACGGCCCGGCCGCCGCCCGCTACACCGAAGCGCGGCTCGATGCAGCGGCCCTCGCGCTCGCCGAGGGGCTCGACGAGGACGTCGTCGACTTCGTGCCGAACTACGACAACCAGTTCCTGCAGCCCGACGTGCTCCCGGCGTCGTTCCCGAACCTGCTCGTCAACGGGGCGAGCGGCATCGCCGTGGGAATGGCCACGAACATGGCTCCCCACAACCTCATCGAGGTCGTGGGCGCGGCCCGTCATCTGCTCGCTCATCCCGACGCCACCCTCGAGGACCTCATGGAGTTCGTGCCCGCGCCGGACCTCCCCTCCGGCGGGACCATCGTGGGCCTCGACGGGATCAAGGATGCCTACGCCACCGGTCGCGGCGCCTTCAAGACACGTGCCCGGGTGAGCGTCGAGAACATCACGGCACGCAAGGCCGGTCTCGTCGTCACCGAACTGCCCTACCTCGTCGGTCCCGAGAAGGTCATCGAGAAGATCAAGGACGGTGTCGGCTCGAAGAAGCTGAGCGGCATCTCCGATGTCACGGACCTGACGGACCGTCAGCACGGCCTCCGGCTCGTGATCGGCATCAAGACGGGGTTCAGCCCGGAGGCCGTGCTCGAGCAGCTCTACCGCTACACACCCCTCGAAGACTCGTTCAGCATCAACAACGTCGCGCTCGTCGACGGCGGCCCCCGCACCCTCGGTCTCCGCGAACTCCTCCAGGTCTATGTCGAGCACCGCATCTCCGTCGTGACGCGGCGCACGCGCTACCGGCTCGATCGACGACGCGAACGCCTGCACCTCGTGGACGGACTCCTCATCGCGATCCTCGACATCGACGAGGTCATCCAGGTGATCCGCGCGAGCGACGATTCCGAGCAGGCGCGCTCGCGACTCATCGAGGTCTTCGACCTGTCCCAGATCCAGTCCGAGTACATCCTCGAGCTGCGCCTGCGGCGACTGACACGCTTCTCCCGAATCGAGCTCGAAGCGGAACGGGACGCTCTGCGGGCAGAGATCGCGCAGCTCGAGGCGCTCCTGGCATCGGAGGCCGCGATCCGCACCCTCGTCTCCGACGAGCTCGGTGAGATGGCCGATCGCTTCGGCACCCCCCGGCGGACCCTCCTGACCACGGCGCGACCGAGCGCGGCCCCGTCCCGCTCCAAGAATGCCCCCGTCCTCGAGGTGGCCGATGTCGCGTGCCGCGTGCTCCTCTCCACGACGGGTCGCATCGTCCGTGTCGACCTCTCGGAGGGCGTCGACGCCCTCGTGCCGCCCGCCCGACGTTCCAAGCACGACGCGGTCCGGTCCGCCCTCGACACAACGAGCCGGACCGAGATCGGAGCGATCACCTCGACGGGCCGCATGATCCGTTTCAGCCCCGTGGACCTGCCCGTGGTACCACCGCAGAGCGTGCAGCTGGGGGCCGGTGTCCGCATCGCGGACTACCTCGCCATGACGGACCGATCTGAGCGTGTTCTCGCGCTCGTGGCCCTCGACGACGAGCGGCCGATCGCCCTCGGTACCGCGGCCGGCGTGGTCAAGCGCGTCGCTCCCGGCGAGTGGCCCGCGCGACCCGATGTGGAGGTCATCTCCCTGAAGCCGGGCGACTCCGTCGTCGGGGCCGCCGTCTCGGAGGACGACGACGAGCTCGTCTTCATCACGAGCGACGCACAGCTATTGCGGTTCGCGTCCGCGAACGTGCGGCCTCAGGGCCGTTCCGCCGGCGGCATGGCCGGCATCAAGCTCTCCGCGGGGGCATCCGTGGTGTTCTTCGGGGTCATCCGCGCGGAAGACGAGACGATCGTCGCCACGGTCGCGGCCGACTCGCGCGCTCTCGCGGGCACCGACGCCGGGAGCGCGAAGGTCTCGGACCTGTCGGAGTTCCCTGCCAAGGGGCGGGCCACCGGCGGGGTCCGTGCGCAGCGATTCCTCAAGGGCGAGGACCGGATCTCGCTCGGGTGGGTCGGCCCCTCCCCGGCGCGGGCTTCCGGGCCCGACGGGTCTGTGCGCATTCTGCCCGAGGGCGGCGCGAGGAGAGACGCCTCAGGCATCGGGCTCTCCGCTCCCATCGGCTCGATCGGCCGCGCGATCGGCTGATCGGCCCGCGCTGGTCGCCCGGCCGCGGTGGGGTCCGCCGCACGGACCCCGCCGCCTCAGACGTCGATGCGGTCGCGGGACAGCCGGTCGGAGCTGTCGATGATGAACTCCTTGCGGGGAGCGACGTCGTTTCCCATGAGGAGCTCGAACACGTTGCCCGCCATCTCGGCGTCCTCGATCCGCACCCGGCGGAGGGTCCGGTGCGCGCGCTCCATCGTCGTGGATGCCAGCTGCTCCGCATCCATCTCGCCGAGGCCCTTGTACCGCTGGATCGGCTCCTGGTAGCGCTTGTTGCTGCGCTTGAGCCCGGTGAGCACACCCTGCAGCTCTTGCTCGGAGTAGGTGTAGATGATGTCGTTCGGCTTCGAACCCGCGTTGATGACGACGACCCGGTGCAGCGGCGGGACGGCGGCGAACACCCGACCGGCTTCGATGAGCGGCCGCATGTAGCGGAAGAAGAGCGTGAGCAGGAGCGTACGGATGTGCGCGCCGTCCACGTCGGCGTCGCTCATCAGGATGATCTTGCCGTAGCGCGCGGCGTCCAGATCGAACGTCCGCCCGGATCCTGCGCCGATGACCTGGAGGATCGAGGCGCACTCGGTGTTCGAGAGCATGTCGCTCACCGAGGCCTTCTGCACGTTGAGGATCTTGCCGCGGATCGGGAGGAGGGCCTGGAACTCGCTGTTGCGAGCGAGCTTCGCCGTGCCGAGCGCGGAGTCGCCCTCGACGATGAAGAGCTCGGTCGCGGCCACGTCGCTCGAACGGCAGTCCACGAGCTTCGCCGGGAGGGTGGAACTCTCGAGGGCGTTCTTCCGGCGCTGGGTCTCCTTGTGTGCTCGGGCGGAGATACGCGTCTTCATCTCGGCGACGACCTTGTCGAGCACGAGAGTCGTCTGCGCCTTGTCCTCCCTCTTCGTGGATGCGAAGCGCTCCTTGAGCCGCTCGCCGACGACATTCGCGACGATCGCCCGGACGGCCGGAGTGCCGAGGACCTCCTTCGTCTGGCCCTCGAACTGCGGCTCGGGCACGCGGACGGTCACGACGGCGGTGAGGCCGGCCATGACGTCGTCCTTCTCGAGCTTGTCGTTGCCCACCTTGAGGCGTCGGGCGTTCTGCTCCACCTGCGACCGCACGATCTTGATGAGGCCCTGCTCGAAGCCCGTCTGATGCGTGCCGCCCTTCGGCGTCGCGATGATGTTCACGTAGCTGCGCACGGCGGTGTCGTAGCCCGAGCCCCAACGGAGCGCGACGTCGACGCTGCACGTGCGCTCGATCTCGGTGGGGACCATGGCGCCGGTCTCCTGCAGCACGGGGACGGTCTCGGAGAAGGTCCCGTCTCCCGTGAGTCGCCACGTGTCAGTGACCGGGGAGTCGTTCGAGAGGAAGTCGACGTATTCGGATATGCCGCCGTCGTAGCGGAACTCGGAGACGGTCGCGCCCTCCCCTGTCGCCTCGGTGGCGCGTTCGTCGTCGATCCGGATGCCGAGCCCTGGCACGAGGAAGGCTGTCTGCCGGGCGCGGGCGTGCAGGTCGTCGACGTTGAAGGTGGCGCCGGGCGTGAAGATCTGGCGGTCGGCCCAGTAGCGCACGCGGGTTCCCGTGACGCCCTTCGCGACCTTGCCGACGGCGCGCAGCACGCTGCCCTTCTCGAAGGGGGTGAACGGCGCATCCGGCGTGCGACCGGCGGAATCGTCGAAGATCCCCGGCTCCCCCCGGTGGAACGACATCGCCCACGTCTTGCCCCCGCGATCCACCTCCACGTCGAGCCGCTCGGACAGGGCGTTGACCACGGAGGCCCCGACGCCGTGCAGGCCGCCAGAAGCGGCGTACGAGCCGCTGCCGAACTTGCCACCCGCGTGGAGCTTCGTGAAGACCACCTCGACGCCGGACAGACCGGTCTTCGGTTCGATGTCCACGGGGATGCCCCGAGCGGTGTCCCGGACCTCGACGCTGTCGTCGGGGTGGAGCACGATGCCGATCTGCGATCCGTGTCCGGCGAGGGCCTCGTCGACCGAATTGTCGATGATCTCCCACAGGCAGTGCATGAGTCCGCGGGAGTCCGTCGAGCCGATGTACATGCCCGGGCGCTTCCGCACGGCCTCCAGTCCTTCGAGGACGGAGAGATGGCGAGCCGAGTAGTCTGTCACGGGTACCCAGCCTAGTTCGGGGGCGGCTCCGAACACCGTAAGACACGGTCTCAGCCCCCGGACGGACGCACCGTACGCGCACAGCGAAATACGTGTCAATCCGGCAATAAGCCAGCGGGTGCGTGGTTGTATATGAAGACCACGCTGAACGTAGTAGGTCGAACAGGAGGAGCCCCATGGAATACACCACCAACCAGAGCGAGCAGCTCGAGGCGAGCGCTCCCCAGCTCACCGCGGCCGACCGCTGCGACAGCTGTGGCGCGCAGGCGTACATCCGCGTCGAATTGAACTCGGGAGAGCTCTTCTTCTGCGCTCACCACGGACGCAAGTACCAGGAGAAGCTCGCGAGCGTCGCTCAGTCCTTCCACGACGAGTCCGCTCGTCTCCTCGAGGACCAGCGGGCCTGACTCCGTAGCGCACGATCTGCTCGACACACGACGACCGCCACGACATCGTGGCGGTCGTTCTGCGTCGAGCGGGGCGTCCGCTACGTCCACGGCGACCGCAGGGCGACCCGAGGGCACCCGAGCCGCCGACAGCCGTCCGTCACGCGCCGTGGCCCGTCAGCCGCCGTGAGTCAGCCGTTCGATCCGCGGGGACAGTCTCACCGCGATCTCCTCGCCGATGGTCCCCGTCGAATCGGCCCACTCCTGGAGGGTCGGTTCGCCGCGGTCCTCCCGGCCGACGAGCGTCACGACATCGCCGACGGTGAGTCCCGCCTCGGGGGCGACCGTGGTCTCCACGAGACCGACCGTGATCGAGACCCGTCGACCGTCGACCGCCGCCTCGAGGCGCCGCCCCGCGCCCGGGAGGCCGTCGACGCTCCCGATGGACAGGACCGCTCCCCCGGACTCGTCGAGATCGACCACGCGCGCACGCAACGACAAGACGGGCACGAGACCGAGCGATGACGGGGTGACGCCGTCTCCCGGCGCGATCCCGTAACCGAACGCTCCGACCCTCACGACGTCGAACCGACTGTCGTCGCGAGCGAACGACGCCGCGCTCGCCGCGAGGTGTCGAACGAGACCGGTGCGTCGCCCCTCCGACACGCCGGCGACGGCACGTTCGAACGCGCGGATCGACACCCCGTCCTCCTCGTCGGAGGCCTCGGCGATGTGGGTCCACACCCCGGCCAATTCGACGAGGCCGGCGTCGGCGCTCCGCTCGATGGCCGCGACGAGATCAGCCCACTCCTCCGGTCGCGCCCCCGCACGGCCGAGACCCGTGTCGATCTTCGCGTGGATCCGTGCCGGTCGCCCGTCGGCCGTCTCCACGATGCGCTCGAGCTGGGTCTCGCTCGACACACCGATCTCCACACCGTTCGCCACCGCATCGGCGTAGTCCTCCTGTGGACCGAAGAGCCAGGCGAAGAGCCGGACGTCCTCTGGCAACCCGGCTCGACGGAGCGCCACCCCGACGGGCGCGTCGAGCACGCCGACGAAGCGGATGCCCTCGTCGACCGCCGCCGCGACGATCCGATCGAGGCCGTGCCCGTAGGCGTCGTTCTTGACGACCGTCATCACAGAGGCCGGTGCCACGGCGGCGCGGACCCGGCGGATGTTGGCGCGGTAGGCGTCGAGGTCGATCTCCGCCCATACGTCCCGCGTCACGAGGAGATCCTCTCGACACGGTCGCCGAGGCCCGCCATGACGGCCGCCGGCTCGACATCGAGTGCGCTGCTCCAGTCCATCAGGCTCGGCTCACCACACGCGGGGTCACCGAAGACCGTGACCCGGGCGCCCGGCCGGACCGCCCGGTCCCCGAGCGAGACGACGAAGACGTTCATGGCGACGCGCCCGACGATCGGCGCACTCGTTCCGTCGACGAGCACGTGGGACCGGTTGCCGGCGTGACGGTGTACCCCATCGCCGTAGCCGAGCGCGACGAGAGCCGTGCGCTCGTCGCGAGCCGCTCGATAGGTGTAACCGTAGGAGACGCCGTCGCCGCGGCGGATGGACTTCGTCGAGAGCAGTTCGGAGTGGAGCGAGGCGACCGCCAGTCCCCGCCCCCCGAAGCCGTAGACGGCGTCACGGGCGACTGCGGCGTCTGCCTGACCGACCGGACGGATTCCCGCCGCGCGCAGCTCGTCCTGCCGTCCGACGTGCGCACGACCGACGAAGATACCGAGACCGGGCGCCGTAGCCTGCGCGGCCAACGCTCCGTCCGCGTTCGCGACGTACAGGCCCGACGCGCCGGTGTTCCGCGCGATGTCCGCCACACGGGCGAGACCGAGACCGAAGGCGTTCGCCGTCACGTCGACGAGAAGGGGGCCCCCGGCGATGGCGCGCTCGACGTTCTCCGCGAGCGCGGAGACCATCACCTGCAGCTGCCGCCGTGGACCCATGTCGGGATCGCTAGATCGTGCTGAAGGCGTGATCGATGTTCGCGAGGATGACACCACGGGCCTCCTCGGCGAGACGGTCGAGCTCCGCGTGCGCGGGAGTCGCCGACCAGTCGAGCCCCCGGCGCTCGAGGGCGCGGGCGATGAGGAAGTCCGTCAACACGGGGTTGAGCGGCAGTACCGGGCCCTGGACGCGGGTGCCGATCGCGTTCGAGACGCGCACCCCGTCCTCGAAGCCCGCGGTGCCGGTGACACCGGACGTGACCTGGCCGAAGGGTGCGGCTCCGTCCCGACGCGTCGTGACGGTCCGGTGATCCTCGAAACCGACGATCCGGCCGACCGATGACTCGACGACCAGGTAGCCGGCGTGCCGGGCCCCCGCGCGGTCGGTCGTGACGGGGAAGACGCCGATGCCATCGATCGTCTCGCCGTCGGGTGCCACGATGCGCTCACCGAGCGCCTCCATACCGGCGCCCACAGCGAGCAGGGGGATCCCCGCTGCGACCCACTCCGTGAGCTCGGGCGCGATGCGACGGAGGTCGCCGATCACGGA
This sequence comes from Labedella endophytica, assembly GCF_003990045.1. Lineage (GTDB taxonomy): Bacteria > Actinomycetota > Actinomycetes > Actinomycetales > Microbacteriaceae > Labedella > Labedella endophytica. The sequence goes on from NZ_RZGZ01000002.1 coordinate 144,755, forward strand.
ACGCACGGCGGACAACGGACCGTTGCCGATCACGACGATGTCCGGTCGCTCGGCGGGCAGCGCGTCACCGATCCGGTGGTGCAGGACCGTCGCCGTCCCGCCGGCACGTTCGAGCCGCGTCGCGAGCGCGAGAACGTTCCCGCTGTCCCCCGTCACCCCGAGCTCTGCGGGGAAGAGCTGGAGGATCACGACGGTCTCGTCGGCGACGCTCATCGCGCGATCTCCATGTCACCCTGGCCCACGAGCTTGCGGGCGTACATCATCTGTTCGTAGTTGACGATCCACGCCTTGCGGCCCGACGTCGGGGCTGGCATGCCTCGCATGATCTCGATGCCCTTCTTCAGATCCGGCTCGATGTGGTGGACGGGGATACCGGCGTGCTCGAGACGCAGCGCGACCTGCCACCCCTTCGCACCCGAGATGACGTCGACGTGGTCGAGGCCTGTGAAGTCGACGTCGTAGATCCACGAGATATCGGGCGTGCCCTCGTCGATCGCGAGGAGGACCTGCTCCGGGGGCGTGTCGAACGCGTCGAGGTTCAGCTGGAGGCTCGCGCCGTTCTTGAACATCGTGATCTCGACCTGCTCGCTGCCGAACTGCAGCAGCTCGCCGCGACCGTACGCCGGACGCATCACTCGGAAGGCCTCGACGGCCCGATCGGCGGAGAACTGCGACTCGAGGACGAGTCGGGCCGTCTGCAGCGCGGCGGCCGCGTCGACCGCGTAATGCAGTCCGCGAGCGGGGAGCACGACGTCGAGCGTCTCTCCCCCGATCGCGATGGTCGCGGTCGTTCCCGACCACCCCACGACCTCTGAGGCCGCATCGACGTCGCCGACGGCATCCGCATCGCGGAAGTCCTCGGCGTTCACGAGACCGTGAGCCGATTGCGCCACGACCTCGGCGCTCGCGCCGAAGTAGCTGACGGCGGGTCGCACGCCGGCGATCTTCCGAGCGACCTTGCTGAGGTACGGGTCCTCACGGTTGGTCACGACGTTGGTGGCGGCCAACACCCCCGTGTCGATCATCATGTCGGCGACCCGCTCGGTCTCGTAGAACCGGAAGAGCTGGTCGACCTGCACGTTGAGCATGAGAACGATCGACGGACGCAGCGTCTGCGCGAGCTTGACCGCATAGGCCTCGTCGATCTCGAGCACCGCGACGTCGGCCGAGAGCTTGCCTGTGATGCTCACCTCGCTGAGCAGGGCGCTCGTCACACCCTGAGGGAGGTTCGCCCCCGTCGGGTTCGTGAACACCTTCAGGCCGTGGGCACGCAGGAGTTCCGACACCATGTGGGTGGTCGTCGACTTGCCGTTCGAGCCGAGCACGAACACGACGCCGCCGGGGAGCTGGTCCGGCAGGCTCGGGAGATAACTCGGCGCGAGACGGTTGACGAGGTGCCCGGGATAGGCCGAGCCGCCACCGCGCGCGCGCGTGACGGCCCGGGCCAGCCGGCCGATGAGGATCGGGACGGTGTAACGGAGACCCATCGATTTACTCGAGGTAGTCGCGCAGCGACTGCGAACGGCTGGGGTGCCGCAGCTTGGCCATCGTCTTCGACTCGATCTGTCGGATCCGCTCTCGCGTGACCCCGAACGTGTCGCCGATCTGGTCGAGCGTCTTCGGCATCCCGTCGCCCAGACCGAAGCGCATGCGGATCACGCCGGCCTCGCGCTCGGAGAGCGAGTCGAGCAGGCTCTCGAGCTGCTTCTGCAGCATGGTGAAGCCGACCGCGTCGGCGGGGACGACGGCCTCGGTGTCCTCGATGAGGTCACCGAACTCGCTGTCGCCGTCTTCACCGAGCGGGGTGTGCAGCGAGATCGGCTCGCGGCCGTACTTCTGCACCTCGATGACCTTCTCCGGGGTCATGTCGAGCTCGCGGCTCAACTCCTCCGGCGTGGGCTCGCGCCCGAGGTCCTGAAGCATCTGGCGCTGCACGCGGGCGAGCTTGTTGATGACCTCGACCATGTGGACCGGGATGCGGATGGTGCGCGCCTGGTCGGCCATCGCGCGGGTGATCGCCTGACGGATCCACCACGTGGCGTAGGTCGAGAACTTGAAGCCCTTCGTGTAGTCGAACTTCTCGACCGCACGGATGAGACCGAGGTTGCCCTCCTGGATCAGGTCGAGGAACTGCATCCCACGGCCCGTGTAGCGCTTCGCGAGCGAGACGACGAGACGGAGGTTCGCCCCCAGCAGGTGGCTCTTCGCACGCTGCCCGTCCTTCGCGACCCACGTGAGCTCGCGGCCCAGCTGGGTGCGCTTCTCCTGGTCGCTCAGGTGGGACAGCTTCTCCTCGGCGAAGAGACCGGCCTCGATGCGCATCGCGAGCTCGACCTCCTCAGCGGCGTTGAGGAGCGCGACCTTACCGATCTGCTTCAGGTAGTCCTTGACGGGATCGGCCGTGGCACCCGTGATGGCCGAGGAGTAGACGGGGACCTCGTCATCGTCGTCCGTCATGGACAGCACGAGGGCGCCCTTCGGAAGCGGTTCGACGGAGGCGGCCGGAGCAGCCTCCTCGTCGCCGTCCTCGGTCGCCGGGACGTCGGCGGGCGCGTCGTCCGGGGTGTCGGCGACCACGACCTCGACGTCGGCTTCGACGTCCTCCGACTCGTCGTCGGATGCGGCCGATGCGGCCTTCTTCGCGGCGGCCGCCTTGGTCTTCGGCGCGGCCTTCGTCTTGGGTGCTGCCTTCGCCGGGGCCTTCTTCGCGGCGGCCGGCTTGGTGGTCGTCGTCCGTTCGGTCGGCTCGTCCTCGACGATGGCCTCAGCCTTCGCCTTCGTGGGCGCTGCGGTCTTGGTTGCCATTGCGAACACCTTTCGGTCCTAGCGGCGGAGATGTGCGCCTACCGGGCTCGGGTTGCTTTGTCGGACAGAATTCTTGTCATCGCTTGCCGTGAGCGCGAGTCGGCGAGCCGGTGACGGACTTTCGGGCAGTACGAGGACCCATGTCAAGCCCCGGCCTGACGCTCGCCCGACGTCCTGATCACTCCGACGTCGTGCACACCGACCCCCGCGAACGGGAGACCGTGGTCACCGGGACCCGAACGGGTCCGTTCACCATTATACCCACGGAAGACGGGGACCGAGACCGTCGGACCGTGACCCGACGCGGCCTGAGCCCTGATTCCCGGGCCCACCGGCTCTTCGGACGGACGTGCATCCGGCCGTCGAGCGGGATCGGGACCCCTCGCGTCAACCGCGGGAGCGCCTCACCCTACGCAGGAGTGCAACCCAGATCGGTCCGACGTTTATTCCCTCGTCGTCCGACAGACGCGACCGTACCGTTCGCCGTGTCAGGAGGAGGAGGACCACGCCGGTGCCGACGACGAGGTACTGGACGAGGAAGGCGATGCGGAACGACTCCAGCCGGTAGAGCTCCTCGTTCGAGGTGGACCCTCCCCCGAGCAGGTCGATCACGACGCCGATGAGGAACATCATCACGAAGCTCGCGAGGAACCCGCCGACGTTCACGACGCCGTTCGCCGAACCGAGCGAGCGGGCCGGGTTATAGGTGCGGGCGTAGTCGAAACCGATGAGCGAGCCGGGTCCACCGATGCCGAGGAACACGAGGAGGACGATGAGGACGGCGAGCGGGGGCGTGCCCGGCCAGGCGAGGAGCAGGGTCCACGCGGAGAAGACCAGTCCCACGACGAGCAGCACCAGGTTGCTTCGGCGGTAGGGGAAACGCGCGCTCAGGATGCCGAGGATCGGACCGGCGATGACGCCGGACACCACGATCACGAGGAGCATCGACGCCGCGAGCCTCTCGTCGAGACCGAGTCCGAACACCATGAAGGGGAACCCCCACATGAGCGTGAAGACGGTGCCGCTCGACTGGGAGACGAAGTGCGCCCAGAACCCGAGCCGGGTGCCGGGTCGTCTCAGGCTCGAGAGGAGGAGGTCGAGCGATTGGCCCCAACTCGACGCCCGCGGCGGCTCGATCGAGTCGGTCGGCCGATCGGCGATGACGCCGATCACCACGACCGTCGACAGGAGCGCGAGCGAGCCGGCGGTCAGGAAGGCCGGTGTCCATCCGAACATGTGGAGCAACCAGGCGAAGGGCACGGCGGAGAGGATCTGACCGGCCTGTCCGAGGTTGCCCACCCACTGGGAGAGCTGCGGGACGTTCCGGCCGGAGAACCAGGAGTGCACGAGTCTCATGACGGCGGGGAAGATCCCGGCGTCGCCGAGACCGACGAGTACGCGTCCGAGAGCGGCGACCGCGATGTCGGGGGCGATCGCGAGCACGACCTGCCCGACGGCCATGAGTGCGAGCCCCGCGACGAGGAGAACGCGCGGTCCGATGCGGTCGATCATCACCCCGACGGGGATCTGGGCCGCGGCGTAGACCACGAGCTGGACGACGGCGAGGCTCGAGAGCGCCGCAGCCGACACGTCGAAGCGGTCGGCCGCCTCGACGCCCGCGACACCCAGGGTGGTCCGCTGGAGGATCGCGACGATGTAGGCCGCGATACCGACCCCGAAGACGAACCAGGAGCGCCGGGAATTCACCTGAACAGCTTACCGGCGGCGATCCGACGTCGCCCCCGGGCGACCGCCCGGTGTCAGATCCGGCCGGGGAAGTCGTCGTCCCCCGAGCGGCGCCCGGCTAGGAACTGTTCGAGTTCGTCCGCGATCGCGTCCGCGCTCGGCAGTTCACCGTCCTCGTCCGTGAGGGGAGATCGCACGCTCGTGCCCTCCATGTAGGCGTCGTACCGCTGCTCGAGCGTCGTCACGAGCCGCGCGAGTTCCTCGTTGCCCGCGACCTGTTCGTCGATGCGGGAGACGAAGTCGCGGCCGGCGCCGCGGAGTTCGTCGCTCGGGAGGATCAGGCCGGTCGCCGACGAGATCATGTCGAGCGCGGCGACGGCCGAATCCGGGTACTCGGTGTCCGCGAGGTAATGCGGGACGAGCAGCGCGAAGCCCGAGACGTCGGCCCCCTGTTCGGCCAAGCGGTACTCGAGCACGTGCAACACGTTCGCGGCGACCTGCGTGTGGGGGCGCCAGACCGAGAGCGACTCGATGAGGTCCGACCGGTTCCCGCTCACCGTGACGCCGATGGGCCGCGTGTGCGGCACGGGCATCGGGATGGCGTGGACCCAGGTGGTGCTGGACACGCGGAACCGCTCCCCGAGAGCGATGACCGCGGCGATGAAGCCCTCCCAGGCGAAGTCGGGCTCGTAGCCGGACAGCAGGAGGAAGGGACGGTGCACGTCGTCCTCGGCGAGCGAGAGCTCGAGACGGGGAGGCGCGTAGTCGGTGAGACGGTCCTGTTCGAAGGAGATGATCGGACGGCGCGCCCGGTAGTCGAGGAGAGCGTCGTTGTCGAAGCGCGCCACGGGGCGGTGGGTGATGGACTCGAGCAGGTGCTCGGTCACCTGCGCGACGGCGCCGCCGGCGTCGGCGAAACCGGTCAGTCCGACCACGAGGGGTAGCCCCTCTCCGACCTCGTCGGCCACGGCCGTCAACTCGTACAGCGCATCGGTTCCAGGCATGCATTCATGCTAATCGCGGCCCGGAGAGCCCGGTGCCGGTGGGCTGCGCTCAGGGCGAACAGCGCGGCGGGGCCGGCCGGATCCGCCGGCCCGCGACGATTAGCATTGCGGGCATGCCGATCCCCTCCTTCTCCTTGTCGATCTCCTCCCCGTCCGATGTCGCGTGCGACGTGCTCCTCCTCCGGTCCGCCAAGACCGCCGACGGACCGCGACTGTCGAGCGACGTCGCGCCGGACCTCGACGCTTCCCTGGCGGCCGTCGGTGCCACCGGCGCATCCGAGGAGCTCGTCCGCCTGCCCGCGCCGACCATCGCCGCCGGTTCGGTGGCGATCGTCGGAACGGGCGAGGACGCCGAGGCCGGCACTCTCCGCGACGCCGTCGGTGGGGCGATCCGCCGACTGGCCGGGACCGCCCACGTCGCCGTCGACGCGACGGACCTGGACGGCGCGTCGGTCGAGGCGCTCCTCGAGGGGGCGCTGCTCGGAAGCTATGCCTTCACGCGGTACCGCAGCGCATCGGCCGGGGACACGAAGACCCCGGTCGCGACGGTGACGGTCCTCGTGTCCGACGCGATCACCGACGCGGAGCGGACCGAGATCGCGAACCGCGCCCGCAGCGTCGCGACGGCGATCGCGTCCGTGAAGGACCTCGTCAACATCCCGCCGTCCGACCTCTACCCCGAGTCGTTCGCCGACCATGCGGTGGAGTCGCTCGCGGGTACCGACGTCGAGGTGACGGTCTGGGACGAGGAGGCCCTCGCCCGCGACGGCTTCGGAGGAATCCTCGGCGTCGGCATCGGCTCCTCCCGAGGCCCCCGGCTCGTGCGCGTCGACTACGCGCCCGACGGCGCCACGAAGCACATCGCCCTCGTCGGCAAGGGCATCACGTTCGACACCGGCGGCCTGTCGCTCAAACCGGCCGGTTCGATGGTCGGCATGAAGTACGACATGACGGGGGCCGCGACGGTCCTCGCCGCGGTGGCAGCGGTCGCCGAGCGCGAGCTGCCCGTGCGCGTCACCGGCTGGCTCTGCCTCGCCGAGAACATGCCGTCGGGCACGGCGATGCGACCGGAGGACGTCATCACGATCCGCGGCGGCCGCACGGTCGAGGTGCTCAACACCGATGCCGAGGGCCGGCTCGTCATGGCCGACGGCCTCGTCGCCGCGAGCGAGGAGTCGCCCGACGTCATCGTCGACATCGCCACCCTCACGGGAGCGGCCGGAATGGCGCTCGGCTCCCGCTACTCCGGAGTCATGGGTGACGACACCCTCGTGAAGACGGTCGTCGACCTGGCCGGAGCCTCGGGCGAGACCTTCTGGCCGATGCCCCTCCCCGCGGAGCTGCGCGGCCTCCTGGCGTCCGACGTCGCGGACATCGCCAACGCGAAGATGGGCAACCGCAACGGCGGCATGCTCCTCGCCGGAGTGTTCCTGCGCGAATTCGTCGGGTCGGTCGACGGCGTACGCATCCCGTGGGCCCACATCGACATCGCCGCGACGGCGAACAACGAGGGTTCGCCCTACGGATTCACCGGCAAAGGACCGACGGGAGTCGGCGTGCGCACACTCGTCGCGCTCGCCGAGCACATGACGCGCGCGTAGTAGGGTTTGAGGGCGCCTCGTGCCGCGTCGCCTCCCGACCTCGTCGGGGAAGAGCGCCGGCTGCGAGATCAGGGCGAAGCACGATCCGAGACGCGGACCGATTCGAGATGCACAAGGGAGAAGCTCAGTGTCAGAGCAGGATTTCGACGTCGTGGTGCTCGGAGGCGGCAGCGGCGGATATGCCGCAGCGCTCCGCGCCAGCGAGCTCGGATTCTCGGTCGGACTGATCGAGAAGGACAAGGTCGGTGGCACCTGCCTCCACCGTGGCTGCATCCCGACGAAGGCGCTCCTCCACGCGGCCGAGGTCGCCGACGTGTCGCGCGACTCGTCGAAGTTCGGCGTCAAGACGACGTTCGAGGGCATCGACATCGCCGGTGTCACGAGCTACCGCGAGGGCATCGTCGCCAAGAAGTACAAAGGGCTGCAGGGCCTGATCAAGGCGCGGAAGATCACGACGATCGCCGACGAGGGGCGACTGACGTCCCCCACCACCGTCCAGGTCGGCGACGAGACCATCACGGGCAAGAACATCATCCTCGCGACGGGCTCGTACAGCCGTTCGCTCCCCGGCCTCGACATCGGCGGCCGCGTCATGACGAGCGAGCACGCGCTCCAGCTCGACTTCGTGCCGGAACGCGTCGCCATCCTCGGCGGCGGCGTCATCGGCGTCGAGTTCGCGAGCGTCTGGAAGAGCTTCGGCTCCGAGGTCACCATCATCGAGGGTCTCCCCCACCTCGTCCCCGCCGAGGACGAGGCGATCAGCAAGCTCATGGAGCGCGCCTTCCGTCGTCGCGGGATCGACTTCTCGCTCGGTGTGCGCTTCGCGGGCGTGACGCAGGACGACTCCGGCGTCCACGTCTCGCTCGAGAACGGCACGGTCATCGACGCCGACATCCTGCTCGTCGCCGTCGGCCGGGGGCCCGCGACGTCCGGCCTCGGCTTTGAGGAGGTGGGGGTCGCGATGGATCGTGGCTTCGTCACCACGGACGACCGTCTCCAGACCTCCGTTCCCGGCGTCTACGCCGTGGGCGACATCGTTCCCGGCCTGCAGCTCGCGCACCGCGGCTTCCAGCAGGGCATCTTCGTCGCCGAGGAGCTCGCGGGGTTGAAGCCGGTCATCATTCCGGACATCAACGTCCCGAAGGTGACGTACAGCGATCCCGAGGTCGCGTCCGTCGGACTGTCCGAGGCGAAGGCCAAGGAGCAGTACGGCGACGACAAGATCACGGCCTACGACTACAACCTCGCCGGAAACGGCAAGAGCGAGATCATCGACACGAGCGGCCTCATCAAGGTCGTCCGAGTCAACGACGGCCCCGTCGTCGGCGTCCACATGATCGGCGCGCGCGTCGGAGAGTTGATCTCCGAGGGCCAGCTCGCCGTGAACTGGGAAGCCTACCCCGAGGACATCGCGCCGCTGGTCCACGCACACCCCACTCAGAGCGAGGCTCTCGGAGAGGCCTTCATGGCTCTCGCCGGGAAGCCGCTGCACGCCCTCTGATTCACGACGACCGGCGATCCGGTCGGTAGAGTTGTCACACGAAGTACGGTTTTTGAAGGAGACAAGGTCATGAGCGAATCCGTCAGCCTCCCGGCGCTCGGCGAGAGCGTCACCGAGGGAACGGTCACCCGTTGGCTCAAGAATGTCGGAGACAGGGTGGAGGTGGACGAGCCCCTCCTCGAAGTATCGACGGACAAGGTCGACACCGAGATCCCGTCGCCCGTCGCCGGAGTCATCGAGAAGATCCTCGTCGAAGAGGATGAGACGGTCGAGGTCGGAACCGACCTCGTCGTGATCGGAGACGGTGCCGGGTCCTCCGACGACGCTCCGGCCGAGCCCGAAGCCGCTGAGGAGGCTCCCGCCGAGGAGACCGCACCGGCCGAGACGCCGTCCCCCGAGGACGAGACGCCGGACCAGACCTCCCGTGAGCAGGAGACCGCGGCTCCGGCCGACTCGGACGCCGCTCCCGCGAGCGAGGCCGAGGAGATCGCCCAGGAGGCCGTCTCCGAAGGTATCGACGACACCGAGGACGAGACGGACGCTCCGGCGCCCGCCCCCGCCGCTGCGGCTCCCGCCGCCGTGCCGGCCGCCGCTCCCGCCGCCCCGGCTCCGGCCGCTCAGCCGGCTGCTGCCGCTCCCGCCGCATCCGACTCCGGTTCGGCGAGCGGACCCGGCTACGTGACCCCCCTCGTCCGCCGCCTGGCGAACGACAAGGGTGTCGACCTCGGCTCCGTCACCGGCACCGGTGTGGGTGGACGCATCCGCAAGGAGGACGTCCTCGCGGCTGCCGAGTCCGCGACGACCGCCGCTCCGGCCACCTCCACCGAGGCACCCGCCGTCGAGATCTCGCCGCTGCGCGGCACGACCCAGCCGATGTCCCGTCTGCGCAAGGTCGTCGCACAGCGCGCGGTGGCGTCGATGCAGGCGACCGCCCAGCTCACCACCGTCGTGGAGGTCGACGTCACCAAGGTGGCTGCCTTCCGCCAGAAGGTGAAGGATCGCTTCCTCGAGAAGACGGGCGTCAAGCTCTCCTTCCTGCCGTTCTTCGCTCTCGCGGCCGCCGAGGCTCTGCGCACCTACCCGGTCATCAACGCGACCGTCGACGGTGACTCGATCGTCTACCCGGACCACGAGAACATCAGCATCGCCGTCGACACGGAGCGCGGTCTGCTCACGCCCGTCGTGAAGAACGCCGCCGACCTCGACATCGCGGGCTTCGCCGCCCAGATCGCCGATCTCGCCGAGCGGACGCGCGACAACAAGCTGAAGCCCGACGAGCTCGCCGGCGGAACGTTCACGTTGACGAACACGGGATCGCGTGGCGCCCTGTTCGACACACCGCTGGTCTTCCAGCCGCAGAGCGCCATCCTCGGCACGGGTATCGTCGCGAAGAAGCCCGTCGTCATCTCTGCCGATGGCACGGACTCGATCGCGATCCGCTCGACGGTCTTCCTCGCACTGTCGTACGACCACCGCATCGTGGACGGAGCGGATGCCGCTCGCTTCCTGGTGGCCGTGAAGAACCGCCTCGAGGCCGGCGCCTTCGACGGCTCGCTCGGAATCTAAGGCGCGGTCCCGAACACCTCGCGGATACGCCAACCGGCCTCCGTCCTGATCATCAGGACGGAGGCCGGTTCCGTTTCGTCGGTCGGATCGAGAGCGACGAGGCGGGCATCACCGAGGTCTTGCTGCTGAGTGATGGTGAGGGCGTCGAGCGGGAGCCCGAGCGCGCGGGGCAGATCCCCGGTCCCGTCGCGGCGAACGGTCTCGAGCAGCCTCGACCCCGACTCGAAGACCGTCTCCCAGCAACCGTCCGTGGCGCCGGTCGAACAGCCGGCCAGGGCGTCGAGCGTCCCGCGCGTACCCGCGACGGCGTCGTCGGGATCCGTGGGCGAGGCACTCGACGCGTTCGACGGGCCCGCAGTCTCCGTGGGTTCCGCCGGTGCGTCGGTCGGCTCGTTCGCCGTCTCGCTCAGGGCGGCGCCGGCGGACGATGCCCGCGCCGTCGGCGCGGGTTCGGTCGACGCGGGATCGGCGTCAGAGGAATCCCCCGTCGGGATCAGCGTCGCCACGACGACCGCGACGACGACGGCTCCCCCGGCGGCGACGAGCACACGACGCCGACGACCGCCCTCGGCACTCCGCCACCCCTCCGTCCGATGACGGATCAGGTCGGCTGATCGTCCGATACCCCCGGAGAGAGCGGACGACGCGCCCTCCACGATGCGCCGAGGGGTCGACCGCGACCGCTCCCGCATGCGCGATCGCGGAACGACCGGCGATCCCAGGGAGCGGGCCGCTCGCCCCGCGGAATTCCCCACATCGATCTCGGCTCCCGCGTCGAAGGCCAGGGGCAGCGGATCCGCGATCTCGAACAAGCGCACCTCGACAGCCGTGCGCACCCCCTCAGCGAAGGGGGTTTCTGCTCCCGCCCGGATCTCGTCGGCGACCCGAGCAGCTCGATCCCGGGCCTCGGGGTCCGATACCGCCTCCGCGAGATCGTCGACGAGATCCGCGAAGGATCGAAGATCCCCCGCGGCGCCACGGTGACGATCGCGGCGGTCGACCGAGTCGCTCGCGACGGTGGCGCGCTCGCAACCGAGGAGCAGCGGGCGGCCTCCGGTCCCGATCGCGATCGACGACGCCGACACCGCCCCGTGCACGAGCCCTCGGTCGTGCATGCTCGAGAGTGCAGCGAGCACGGGTGCCAGGACGGTGACGAGTTCTCCTCCGCGCAGACGCACTCCCGCCGAGACGACGGCCGCGAGCGTCTCTCCGCAGAAGTCGAGCACGACCGCTGGCGCCCCGTCGGCATCGAGGCAGACGTCGAGGACCCGCGGGATGCAATCGCCCTCCAGGTGCTCGAGTCGTTCGATGAGCCTCATGGCCCGGGCACCGCCGTCGTCACCGTCGAAGGTCACGATCGACACGCTCGTGCGAGAACCCGGATCGGCGCCGGACGCCGCATGGTGCACGCGACCCCCGTGTCGATCCGGCGCGCGTCGGACGATGCGGTACCCCGCGAGCCGAGGGACGCCGGACGAGGAGCGCTGGGGAGCGCCCCGTGGAGGCGTCGCATCCACCCTCGTCATCGTCCCGTCGGAGGGCTCTGCCGACCGCCTCCGGGGATCCGTCGCCCGTGTTCTCGCGTCCGCATTTCTCGTCATCGCTCGAGGATCCCGGGTCCGCGCGGACCGCGCGCGACGTCGACCACCGACCGTGGAGGATCGGCCGTCCACAGCGCCGACGTCGGCAGGACGACCGGCGCAGCGATCGAGGAGAGATCCGGGGCGGACGAGGGCCGCAGGGAGGGTATTCTTAGGACCATGGCACGCAAGGAACGCGCAGCGAAGGCGCCGAAGGAACCCGGTCGCATCAAGCAGATGGTTCAGGTCTTCCACATGACGCGTCGGTACGACCCGTCCGTGGTCTGGTGGATGATCCTCGGATTCGTCGGCAGCGTCGCGGTCTTCGTGATCGCGGCCGTCCTGTTCTCCCGCGACAGCATCGTCGGAATCGTGCTCTGGAGCGTCGCAGGCCTTCTGGCCGGCGTCCTCGTCACCATGATCATCCTCGGTCGTCGGGCGGAGCGCGCGGCCTACGGGCAGATCGCCGGTCAGCCGGGTGCGGTCGGAGCCGTCTTCAAGGGCTCACTCCCCCGCGGCTGGGCGGGCAGCGAGATGCCCGTCGCCGTCAACGGCAAGACCCAGGACGCCGTCTACCGTGCAATCGGCCGCGGCGGCATCGCCCTCGTCGGCGAAGGCCCCGTCTCGCGCACCCGCCGCATGGTCGAGGACGAGAAGCGCAAGGTCTCGCGCGTCCTCCCGAACGTGCCCGTGACCACGCTCTACGTCGGACCGGACGAGTCGTCCGTTCCGCTCCACCGCGTCCCCCGTGAACTCCGCCGGGTGAAGCCGCAGCTCACGAAGCCCGAGGTGCTCGCCGTGAGCAATCGCCTCAGCTCCCTCGGCAACGCGCTGCCCATCCCCAAGGGCGTCGACCCGTTCAAGGTGCGACCGCAGCGAGCCCGCTGATCACCTGATCGATCGGTCGGCCGTCTGACCGACGGTCAGTACCGGACGAGCACCGTCCCGGCCAACCGGTCGTGCATCCCCCGCTGGTCCGCATCCCAGACGACCGCGGGGATCACGAGCAGCAGCAGCACGGTGCGGACGATCGGGCGCCACGGCCCGACCCACCCACCACCTACGGCGACGACGCGCATGCCGAGGAGCCGGTGGCCGAGGCTCCCGCCGATCGTCGGGATGAACACCACCTGCAGCGTCGCGAAGATCAGCGTGAGCGCGAGACCGTCGATGATGCCGTCGGACGACCGGAAGAACGCGAAGGCCAGGAGGTAGGCAGGGGCCTGGTCGATGAGGAGCGCTGCGATGCGCCGACCCAGTCTGGCGATGCTGAGGCGCCCCGTCGCCGGAAGTCCCAGCCTTTTCCCCGGCCAATCGGATGGGGTTCCTGCGGCGGAATCTCGGGGTTCTGTGGGCACGTTCCGAGTCTATCGACGCGTCCGTAACATGCCGGAAACATAGGTGTCACGGTCGGGAAACCCCGTGTGCCTACGCTGGGGCGAGGCTGCGCCCGTGCAGTCGTTTTCGCAATCAACGATGGAGAGATCGTCACATGTTCAGTGATTCTTCCGAAGTTCTCAAGTTCATCAAGGAAACGGACGTCAAGTTTCTCGACATCCGCTTCACCGATCTCCCCGGAGTCCAGCAGCACTTCAACATCCCTGCTTCGACCGTCGACGAGGAGTTCTTCACCGTCGGCCAGCTGTTCGACGGGTCGTCCATCCGCGGCTTCGCCAACATCCACGAGTCGGACATGCAGCTCATCCCCGACGTGACGACGGCGTACATCGACCCGTTCCGCGTCGAGCGCACGCTCATCCTCGTCTTCGACATCTACAACCCGCGCAACGGCGAGATCTACGCCAAGGACCCGCGTCAGGTCGCCAAGAAGGCCGAGAAGTACCTCGCGTCGACCGGCATCGCCGACACGGCCTTCTTCGCCCCCGAGGCCGAGTTCTACATCTTCGACGACGTGCGCTACTCCGTCACGCAGAACCAGGCGTTCTACACGGTCGACTCCGAAGAGGGCGCGTGGAACACCGGTCGCGAGGAAGAGGGCGGAAACCTCGGAAACAAGACCCCGTACAAGGGCGGCTACTTCCCCGTGAGCCCCGTCGACAAGCAGGCCGACCTGCGCGACGACATCAGCCTCAAGCTCATCGACGCCGGCCTCATCCTCGAGCGCGCCCACCACGAGGTCGGCACCGGCGGCCAGGCCGAGATCAACTACCGCTTCGACACGATGGTGCACGCGGCGGACGACATCCTCAAGTTCAAGTACATCGTGAAGAACACGGCCGAGCAGTGGGGCAAGACGGCGACGTTCATGCCGAAGCCGCTCTTCGGTGACAACGGTTCGGGAATGCACACGCACCAGTCGCTGTGGAACGACGGCACCCCGCTGTTCTACGACGAGAACGGCTACGGCGGCCTGTCCGACATGGCCCGCTGGTACATCGGAGGCCTGCTCAAGCACGCCCCCGCCGTGCTCGCGTTCACGAACCCGACGGTCAACTCGTACCACCGCCTCGTTCCCGGCTTCGAGGCGCCCGTCAACCTCGTCTACTCGGCGGGCAACCGCTCGGCCTCGATCCGTATCCCGATCACGGGAACGAATCCGAAGGCCAAGCGCATCGAGTTCCGCGCGCCCGACGCGTCCGGAAACCCGTACCTCGCGTTCGCCGCCCAGCTCATGGCCGGCCTCGACGGGATCAAGAACCGCATCGAGCCGCATGAGCCCGTCGACAAGGACCTCTACGAGCTCCCGCCCGAGGAGGCCAAGCTCATCCCGCAGGTGCCCGCATCGCTCGGCGAGGCGCTCGACGCCCTCGAGGCCGACCACGAGTTCCTGCTCGCCGGCGGCGTCTTCTCCCCCGAGCTCATCGAGACGTGGATCGACTACAAGCGCGAGAAGGAGATCAAGCCCCTCGCGCAGCGTCCGCACCCCTTCGAGTTCGAGCTGTACTACGGGGTGTAGCTAGATCACTGCGAACTAGCGGGTACAGTCCGCAATGAGTCCGCAAGAGCCCGTCACGGTCCGCCGTGGCGGGCTCTTCCCGTTCTCGGATCCACCCGTGACCCAGTAACAGAACCACCCCTCAGAGCAGCCGGAAAGCTCCCCTGGATTGTGTACGGGGCAACACCCCGACCGAACGCACCGACGACGACGACGACGACGGTGTCACAGGTCTGACGGGAGAGGCCAGCATGAGCGACGAGACGACGCGCCGTCCCTCAAAGGGTCGGAGACGAGGAAGGCCCCAGCATCGTTCGGGTCGATGGGGGCCGTTCGAATACCATGCGCTTCGTCGAGCATGGTCCTCGTGCGCGCTGCGGGCTAAGCCTCACAGCACTCCACAACCGATACGGTTCCTCCACTCCTTTGTCCACCATTTACCCGACATGCGACTTCTGCGGTCTTCGTCAGCCTCATACAGTGTCGCCGGCAGGGTGTCGGCGTTCGGGTCGCTGACTCCCGGTCGCTCCCGCCTCGGATTTGGTAACGATTGGCGCGAATTCTGGACGGGAGCGTCCGTCAGACGTAGCCTCCGCTTAACGGTGATGACGCCTCGACCTGGGGGTCGACGTGCGAACCACCGTTTGGGTGCTGGAGCGGGAGGGCGGCGATTCGGGTTTCGCTGGACCTTCTGCTCCTGTGCTGTCTCGAGCAAGTCACTCTCCGCCCACAGGACGAGAGTCCGCACGCGCGGGTAGATAACTCTGAACTATGCCGTGGTGGGTGGGATGGACGAACAACAGGGGAACGTCGCCGGAGGTATTCATCACATAGCTGTCCCGCGTCACGGCAGCGCTCAAGATCACCTGAGCCGACGGATGCTCCTCAATGAGTGACGCGATCAACCGTCCGATGTGCCGGCTCATATGCCGTCCCCGTCGCCGGTCGCCTGGTCGAGATCTCTCACGTGCCACCCCTCGCTCTGAATCATCAGGGAGGAGCGGGGGTCTTGGCGGCTCACTGAAGTCATTTATCTTGACAGACCCAAGACATTCACGTCTAGTCGTTGCAGACGCTCCGTATTGGCCTACGCAGTTGCGCGCGCGGCGACCGAGCCATCTTCGAGATCACCTCTTGGGAGTATGCGGTGTTCCCCTGCCGCCAAGGGGTTCTCTCGTTCTAATGGGCCTCGTCGGGCAGGCTCGCGATCCAACGCCGCAGTTCTTCCTCTTGAAACAGCGGCTTTGATCCGAAGTAGCGCGGGCCTAGTTGGTGTGTATTGATCGCCCTATAGAGGGAGGATCTACCAACTCCGCACGCGGCCGCGGCTTCGTCGATCGTGTATGCGATCTTTGGTACTCCCAGAGCTTCCCTGAGCTCCTCTCGCACGATCTTCCGCATCATCGCGACGCCGATCGGCAGAGGCGGTTCGATCTCGACGTCTGGATTTGGCTCACGTCGGCGTTCGGGAGTGAAGGCCCGCGAGACCTCGGGATGGGTTTCCCTTTGGATATGAAGGACCGTCTCACCCAGCCATGACTTCTCTGGCGTGTCTAAATCGCGTTCAGTCCGCAAAGCGTCCGCACGAGCCTCCATCGGCAACCACCGACCCCTAACAGTCACAACGCCCGTTTCCCCGTACCGCGAGCTACACGAAGGCACAACTACCCCCGACGACTTCGAGCTGTACTACGGCGTCTGATCCGTCAGGTTTCCCGCTGTTCGGTCGGCGGCGCGTCAGATGTCGAGGTCGAAGAGATCCGAGTCGGATCGGCGCCCGGTCTTCGGCGCCGGCCGGAGGTCGGCCCGCGTCAGCGTGCGCAGGTAGGTGTCGAGCGCGTCGAATTCCTCCGACCACTCCGGGTCGGGCTCGTGCCACGACTGGGGAACCGAGAGAACGTCGTTCCCAACGCCCACGACGAGATCGGCGAACGCCTTCTCCGAGGTTCCGTCGAGGGCGATGGGGATCCGCACCGCCTCTGCTTGTGCGCGCTTGGCCAGCGCCGCGGTGAGGTCGACGAGCACCTCGGCTATCCGGTCCGTCGTGGTCACGGTCTCGCCGGCGTACGTGATTGCTCGCATGCTCTCAGCCTCGCGCATTCGAACCGCGGATCCGGGGCCTTGCAGGCCGGCGCGGACTCTGGCACGCCCGAACGGCCGGCGGACCGGGCCGCGTTCGGATCCCGGACGGACACGTCACGTCACCCAGCCCCCGATCGGGGGAATGTGAGATGCCCTCACGTCTCTTAGACTCGACGAGGCGCCATCCAACGATCAGACGGTCATCACGACCCGTCCCGACCGCTCGGGCGCAGGGGATATTCCGGAAGGGGACCACGCAATGACCTCGAGTCTCGAGACAGCAGCGCCGAAGAAGCGGTTCAAGGGCCTCCAGGGCCTGAGGTTCTTCGCCGCCGTCAGTGTCGTCGCCCACCACTCGATGTTCTACGCCCACGAGCGCCTCGACGACGGGTTTCCCGTCTGGGGCATCGGGGCCGTCGAACTCTTCTTCGCCATCAGCGGTTTCGTCGCCGTGGTCTCGTCGCGATCGGTCCGCGACCGCGTGGACGGGTGGAAGTACTACGTCGTGCGGCGCGGAATCCGCATCCTCCCGATGTATTGGCTGGCGACGACCGTCAAGCTCATCACCCTGTTCGCACTCCCGGCCGCGGTCCTCCACGCCGAGCTGAATTGGGGCAACATCGGCCTGTCGTATTTCCTGCTTCCGTCCGAGAACATCGACGGGACGATCGCCCCCCTCCTCGGCGTCGCCTGGACGCTCCTCTACGAGGCGTTCTTCACGATCGTCTTCATGCTGGCGCTCCTCGTACCCAGGGTGAACCCGTTCTGGTTCTCCGGCATCGTCCTCTCACTCTTCGCCCTCGGTTCGCTGTTCCGACCGGAGGACTACAGCCCCTTCGCCGTCTACTTCGACCCGATCCTGCTGTATTTCGTCATCGGTATGGTGATCGGGCGATTCGCCCAGTCCCGCCGGGTGCGACCCCTTCTCCTCGGCCTCGCCGTGGTCGTCGCGCTCCACGTCGTCACCGATCTCCCCGGCGGCGTCAACCTGGAGCAGCAGATCCGCCTCGTCGTGATCGCCGGGCTCCTGATCGGCGTCATGTTCGCCGAGCCGTGGCTGGACAAGCACGCTCCGAACATCCTGGTCCACCTCGGCAACGCCTCGTTCTCGCTCTATCTGATCCACCCGATCGTCGCTCCGGTCGTGCCGGAGGTCCTCAACATCATCGGGCTCCAGTGGCCGATCCTGTCGACGATCCTGTCCGTCCTCGGCGCCCTCGTCGCCGCGCTCATCCTCTACCGGTTCGTGGAGAATCCCGTGACGCTGTTCCTCCAGCGGAAGCTGCGCTACGGCACGATCCCGAGAAAACCGGCACGCGCCCCCTCCGACGCGGCCGACGTCGGGGGCGGAGAAGCCCGACGGACGGAGACCGGAGAGACCGATCACGCTCGGCGGATCGCCCGGCACGGGTCGCGCTAGCGGCGCCCCCTGTCCACCGCTCAGTCGGCGTCGGTGTCGGGGAGCCCGTAGAAGAGTCGTTCGAAGACGGCTCGCGAGCGGCGCGTGACGGCGAGGTAGTCCTCCTCGATGTCACTCGCCGATCCCGGCGGATACTCGAGGATGCGCGCGATCCCGTCGAGTCCGCGACGATCCGACGGCAGGACGTCGGTGGTGCGGTTCAACCACAGCGTCATCGCCGACCGGACGCGGGACGAGAACACCCACGCGGCGTCGAGCAGCTCGGCGTCCGCCGGCTCGACGAGCCCCTCGTCCCGGGCGACCTCGAGGGCCTCGCGCGTGGAGGTCGTGCGCAGAGCCGGGATGTCGGCGGCGTGCTGGAGCTGCAGCAGCTGGACGAGCCACTCGACGTCGCTGAGCGAGCCGCGGCCGAGCTTGACGTGGCGGGCGGGGTCGGCGCCCTGCGGGAGGCGCTCGCTCTCCACACGTGCCTTGATGCGCTTGACCTCACGCACGTCGGCCTCGCTGACGTCGCTGCGATACCGCACGGAGTCGGCGAGGGCGCCGAAGTCCGCGAGCAGTGCGGCGTCCCCGACGACGGGCTCCGCCCGCAGGAGCGCTTGCGCCTCCCAGGTGAGCGACCACCGCTCGTAGTACGCGCGGTAACTGTCGAGCGAACGCGTGACGGGCCCGTTCTTCCCCTCGGGCCGGAGCCCGATGTCGAGATCGAGGGGAAGACGCGCATCGTCCGTGAGTCGGGCAAGCTCGTGGACGAGCTTCGTCGCAGCCCGCGGCACCTCGTCCGCCCGCTCGCCCGTGGGGCGGTAGACGTAGATCACATCGGTGTCGGAGCCGAATCCGAGCTCACGACCGCCGTACCGGCCCATCCCGACGATGGCGAACTCGAACGGAGGATCGTCCGTTGCCGCCTCCCGGAGAGCACGGAGGGTTCCGCTGAGGGTCGCCGTGGTCACATCGGTGAGCGCGTCGGAGATGTCACGGAGGCTGTTGACGCCGAGGACCGACGACATCGCGAGGCGCAGGATCTCACGTCGGCGCACCCGCCTGATCGACGCGGCGGCCTTCGTCAGGTCCTCGTGGCGAGAGAGGATCGCGAGAATCTCCTCGTCGAGCACGGGACGCGACTTGGCACGCAGCTCGGCATCGTCACCGAGCCACGCGGCCGCCTCGGGGAAGCTGTCCATGAGTTCACCGATGTAGCGGGATCCGGACAGGACGCGGGTGAGCCGCTCGGCCGCGCCGGACGAGTCGCGGAGCATCCGCAGGAACCAGTGGGAGTCCCCCAGCGACTCGCTCACACGCCGGAACGTCAGCAGGCCGTAGTCCGGGTCGGCGCCCTCGGCGAACCAGCGCAGGAGCACGGGGAACAACAGACGCTGGATCGTCGCCTTGCGCGAGACCCCGGCGGTGAGCGCCGCGATATGCGCGAAGGCGCCGGCCGGGTCTCGGAATCCGATTGCGGCGAGCCGAGCGCTCGCCTGGGCGGGGGTCAGGACGAACTCGTCGTCCTCGAGAGCCGCGACGGCGGAGAGCAGCGGCCGGTAGAAGAGCCGCTCGTGAAGCGTGCGCACGCTGTGTTTGGTCCGCTCCCAGAGCACGATCAGCTCGCCCGCCGTGGAGGCGAGACCCGAACCGCGGGCGAGTGCGCGGAGCGCGTCGTCGTCGCGCGGCATGAGGTGCGTCCGCCGCAGGCGCGTCAGTTGCAGTCGATGCTCGAGCACCCGCAGCACACGGTAGTCCTCGGCGAAGTCGGCGGCCTCGGTGCGGCCGATGTATCCACGGGACGCGAGCGCCTCGAGGGCCGCGAGCGTGCCGCGCTGGTGCACAGCGTCGTCGCTCGAGCCGTGGACGAGCTGCAGCAGCTGCACGGTGAACTCGACGTCGCGTAAGCCCCCCGGCCCGAGCTTCAATTGATAGTGGACGTCCTCCGCCGGAATGTGCGCGGTGACCCTCTCCCGCATCTTCTGCACGGACTCCACGAACCCGTCGCGCGACGAGCTGTTCCAGACCCGGGGTCCCACCGCGTCGACGTACCGGTCGCCGAGCTCGCGGTCTCCCGCGAGCGAGCGCGCTTTGAGGAGCGCCTGGAACTCCCAGCTCTTCGCCCACCGATCGTAATAGGCGAGGTGGGAGTCGAGGGTGCGCACGAGTGCGCCGGCCTTGCCCTCCGGTCGGAGGTTGGCGTCGACCTCCCAGAGGGGCGGTTCGATCCCGGACTCGTCGATGCCCCGCATGGTCAACACCGCGAGCCGCGTCGAGATGTCGATCGCTCGCGCGGTCGTGACGTCGTCGCCGGCCGACTCCCCCACGAAGATGACGTCGACGTCACTCACGTAGTTGAGTTCGGACGCCCCGGCCTTGCCCATTCCGATGATGGCGAGCCGGGTCGCGCGCACGTCGGATTCGGGGAACGCACCTGGGCGTGGCGTGTCGGTCGTGACCATCCGCCTCGCCACGGCGAGCGAGGCGTCGAGGGCGGCCCCGGCCAGGTCCGCGAGGCAGTCCGAGACCTGGGCGACGACGGACGTGGGAGAACGCGCCGTCAGGTCGAAGGCCGCCACCTGGGTGAGCAGTCGCCGGTAGCACGTGCGCAGCGCCGCCCACTCGTCCTCTGAACCCGCTCGGGACACCCCGTCGACGGCTCCGACGCACTCGAGGAGGGTCGAGCGCATCTCGTCGAGCGTCGGGAGCCGTCGTGACGGGTTCTCCACGACGTCGAGGCACTCGGGGTGACGGTGGAGGAAGTCCGACAGCCCACTCGATGCGCCGAGGACCCGCAGCAGTGTGCGGCGCCCGTCTGAGGTCGAGCATGTCTGGCGCACGGCCTCGGGGTGGCTGCGCGCGAGCGCCAGCAGTCCGTCGAGGGCGGCATCGGGATCGGCGACGCCCGTGAAGTCCTGGACCAGCTCGACGTCGCCCACGACGGACAGCGCCTCGAGCTCGTCGAGGCGGGTCCGCGCGTCGGAGAGCGCGGTGAATCCCACCCGGGCGAGTCCGCTGAGGGTCGCAAGCTCGCGTCTCATCGGGTCAGAGGATCTGCAGGTTCGTCTCGAGTTCGAACGGGGTCACCTGGGCGCGGTACTGCTGCCACTCCTGGCGCTTGTTGAGCAGGACGTAGTTGAAGACCTGTTCGCCGAGCGTCTCGGCGACGAGCTCCGACCGTTCCATGATGCTCGTGGCCCGGTCGAGGCTCGCGGGGAGGCTGTCGTAGCCGAGGGCGCGACGCTCCGTGTCCGTGAGGCTCCAGACGTTGTCCTCGGCCTCCGGCGGCAGCTCGTAGCCCTTCTCGATGCCCTTGAGGCCGGCGGCCAGCATGAGCGAGAACGCGAGGTAGGGGTTCGCGGCCGAATCGATCGCGCGGTACTCCACGCGAGCGGACTGGCCCTTGTTGGGCTTGTACAGGGGCACCCGCACGAGCGCCGAGCGGTTGTTGTGACCCCACGAGACGAAGCTCGGCGCCTCGGACACCATGCCGGTGCCGACACCGCCCCAGAGTCGCTTGTACGAGTTCACGAACTGGTTCGTCACGGCGGTGATCTCGGGAGCGTGCGTCAGCAGGCCCGCGATGAACTGGCGACCGATCTTGGACAGCTGGTACTGGGCACCGGCCTCGTAGAAGGCGTTCGAATCACCCTCGAAGAGCGACATGTGGGTGTGCATCCCGCTGCCGGGGTGCAGGGCGAGCGGCTTGGGCATGAACGTGGCGTGCACGCCCTGCTCGATCGCCACCTCCTTGATGACGGTGCGGAAGGTCATGATGTTGTCCGCGGTCGTCAGCGCATCGGCGTACCGCAGATCGATCTCGTTCTGACCGGGGCCCGCCTCGTGGTGGCTGAACTCGACCGAGATCCCGAGGTCCTCGAGCATGCGGACGGAGCGACGACGGAAGTCGTGTGCGGTGCCGCCCGGGACGTTGTCGAAGTAGCCGGCGTGATCGACCGGCACGGGGCCCTCGGCGCCGTACTGCGCCGACTTGAGCAAGTAGAACTCGATCTCGGGGTGCGTGTAGAACGTGAACCCGGCCTCGGCGGCGCGCGCGAGGGTGCGCTTCAGGACGTTGCGCGGGTCGGCGACCGCGGGCTGGCCGTCGGGCGTCGTGATGTCGCAGAACATCCGGGCGGTGGGATCGATCTCACCGCGCCACGGCAGGATCTGGAACGTCGACGGGTCGGGGAGCGCGAGGAGGTCGGACTCGAACGATCGCGTCAGGCCCTCGATGGCCGAGCCGTCGAAGCCGAGCCCTTCGGCGAAAGCGCCTTCGACCTCGGCCGGCGCGATGGCGACGGACTTGAGCGTCCCCACGACGTCCGTGAACCACAACCGGACGAACTTGACTCCCCGTTCCTCGATCGTCCGAAGCACGAAGTCACGCTGCTTGTCCATCCACTCCTCTTTCGGTCGATCCGAGCGATCTCCAGGCTACAGTCTCGAGGCGCTCGCGGCCTGTGCACCGCGAGGTGGGTCACGCGTCGTCCGCGCGCTCCTCGTCGGCCCAGCGCTGAGCATTCGCCCGGAGTCTGTCCGGAGCGGACGCCGCCTCCGCCTCGGTGTCGAAGGGACCCGCGCGGTCGACTGAGGGCGACTCGAGGCCGTGCTCGACGGCTCCGGTGCGCAGGTTGTACCAGTACTTCTTCGTCGCGTCCGCCGCCATGGGGGTTCCTTCCGCCGTCGTGGCTTCCGATCCTATGCCCGGGCGACGCGGACGAGGAGGGTCTCGCGCTCGCTACGCTGAGGGGCATGACGAAGCACACTCACGCAACGGCGATCGGCATCGACATCGGCGGGACCGGCATCAAGGGAGCCACGGTCGACCTCGAGAAGGGCGTGTTCCTGAGTGATCGGATCAAGATCGCGACCCCCGAGGGAGGCAAGCCCGACGACATCGTCTCGGTGGTCGCCGACATCGTGAGCCAGTTGCCGTCCTCCGACGACGAGTCCATCGCCCTCGGCGTCGCCTTTCCCGCGATCGTGAAGCACGGCCGCACCTTGAGCGCCGCGAACGTGTCCGACGAGTGGATCGGCCTCAAGGCGGAGAAGAGGTTCGAGAAAGCGCTCGGTCGCGACATCACCTTCGTGAACGACGCCGACGCCGCGGGCTTCGCGGAGGCGCGCTTCGGCGCGGCGACCGACGTCGACGGCCTCACCCTCGTGACGACCCTCGGCACCGGCATCGGCACGGCCCTGCTCTTCGACGGAGTGCTCGTGCCGAACGCGGAGCTCGGCCACATCGAGATCGACGGCCGCGACATCGAGACCGTCGCGTCCTACGGCGCCAAGGAGCGCGACGACCTCTCCTGGGAGGAGTGGGCCGCTCTCCTGACGAGCTTCTACAAGCGACTCGAGCGCCTCATCGCCCCCGACCTCTTCATCGTGGGTGGCGGCGTCTCGAAGCACCACGAGGAGTTCCTCCCGCTCATCGACATCGACACGCCCATCATCCCGGCGAAGCACCGCAACAAGGCCGGCATCCTCGGCGCGGCCGCGATGGCCGACCGCGGTCACGCCGTGCCGGACAAGGCCACGCACGGCGCCTGAGCGCCGACGAGGGGGCGCCCGACGGGCGCTCCCTGCCCGGGTGCGCGCACTCTCGGGCGAGAAGAGTGTGAACGGGCCGGCTGATACGCCGGGTTCTGTGACGACACGGATGCCGCCGACGACCATCTCTCTCGGGGTTACGTTGCCGCAACCCTCTAGCGGCCTACCCGGGGACGGGACGAGCAGCCCCATGGCCCCCTGTCTGACCTTGCTCCGGGCGAGGTTTACCGAGCCGACCGGGTCGCCCCGGCCGCTGGTGGTCTCTTACACCACCGTTTCACCCTTACCGCAGGTGACGAACACCTGAGGCGGTCTGTTCTCTGTTGCACTGTCTCGCGGGTTGCCCCGGGTGGGTGTTACCCACCGCCCTGCTCTGCGGAGCCCGGACGTTCCTCGGCGTCCGGTCGGGAGACCCGTCCGGACGACGCGGCCGTCTTGCCGACCCGTTCACGAGGTCGATCCTACCGCGACGGCGGGAGCAGGCCCTGTCGCTTCAGAGCCCGGACTCCTCCGTGCGCACGAGGACGGCACCGCATTCCGGGCAGGACAGGACCTCGTCGGAGACCGCCGAGCGGACCGTCGCGAGGTCGTTGCCCGTGAGGGTCATCGTGCACGCTCCGCACGTCCCGGCGCGCAGGAGGGCTGCACCGTAGCCGCTGCGCGTCCGCGAGCGCTCGTAGGCCGTGAGCAAGGACTCGTCGATCGTCGAGACGAGGCTCGATCGCGACGCCTCGAGGGCCTCGAGCTCGCGGTCGAGGTCGGCGCGCCCCGCATCGCGCGTCGCTTCGAGCTCGGCGATGCGCGCGGACAGGGACGTGTCCGATGCGGCGGTCTCCCCGTACACGGCCTCGGCAGCCTCGAGCCGTTCCATGACCTCGAGCTCCGCGTCCTCGAGATTCTCCTTGCGGCGACTCAACGAGACGAGCTCGGATTCGAGAGCGGTCGCATCCTTGGCCGACGACGATCCGGCGAGGCGCTCGGTGTCGCGCTTGATGCGCGAATCCACCACGGCGACATCGGACTCGATGCGGGACAGATCGGTGCGCGCGTCCTCCACAGCGCCCAGCTCGGTCGCGAGGCGGCCCCGCAACGCGTCCCGATCGACGACGAGGGCCGCGATCGCGGCGATCTCCGGGAGGTTGTTCTTCCGGTGAGCGACCCGGGAGACGTTGGTGTCGACAGTCTGGAGGTCGAGCAGGGAGCGCTGGGCTGCGGGACTGGCTTTCATGGGGTTCTCACTTCATCGGGGTCGAAGGGGGCGAGCGCTACTGCGTGACGACGAAGTCCCACGGATCGGTCCGCAGGTCACTCACGCGCACGTCGAGATCGGGCAGTTCCGCGCGGAGCTGGCGAGCCCCCGCCTCGAGCCACAACCACTCGCTCGCCCAGTGGGACGTGTCGAGGAGGGCGGGCCCGAGGCCGAGGAGCGCCCGTTCGCGGGCGTCCGACGTCGGGTGGTGCCGCAGATCGCTCGTGATGTACACGTCGGCGCCGACGACGGCTGGGTGCTCGAGGAGGGAGTCCCCCGCACCGGCGCAGAGGGCGATCGTCGAGACGGGCGCGTCGTAGTGGCCGGAGGCGCGGATGCCACCGGCCGTCGCCGGGAGGATGTGGGAGAGGGCCGCGGCGAGCGCCCCGAGCGTCGTCGGGGCGGGGAGCCGGCCGATACGACCGATACCGGCCTCGCCGGTCGCATCGGGGTCGAGCGGACGCACGTCCTCGAGGCCGAGGAGCGAGGCGAGGACGCCGGAGGTGCCCGCTGCGACGACATCGGCGTTCGTGTGGGCGGAGACGAGGGCGCAGCGGGCCCGGATCAGCCGCGTGACGAGGGAACCCTTCACCGTGTCGCCCGCGAGGGCCGTCACCCCGCGGAGGAGGAGCGGGTGGTGGGCGATGAGCAGATCGGTCCGGGCGTCGACGGCCTCGTCGACCGTGTCGCCGACGACGTCGACGACGAAGCCGACGCGCGCGATCTCGTCGTCCGGGTGACCGCACACGAGACCGGTCTCGTCCCAGGACGACGCGCCGGCCGCCGGCCACAGCCGCTCGACCGTCTGCAGGACCTCTTTCAACGCGTACGACACGAGCAACACCCTACGGGATCGCTCGTCGGAGCCCGCGTCGCGTTCCCCCGACGTCGGTGTCGCCCGACCTCCGGGAGCGACGGCGGCGGTACCATCGAGGGGATGAACGAGTCGCCGATCCCCACGCCCTACGAAGACCTCCTCCGAGACGTCCTCGAGAACGGCACGCCCAAGTCCGATCGCACGGGCACCGGCACCCGGAGCGTGTTCGGACGCCAGATCCGCTTCGACCTCGCGGAGGGCTTCCCCCTCATCACCACGAAGCGGGTCCACTTCCGCTCCATCGCCTACGAGCTGCTCTGGTTCCTGCGCGGCGACGGCAACATCTCGTGGCTCACCGAGCACGGCGTGACCATCTGGGACGAGTGGGCCGATGCCCAGGGCGAGCTCGGTCCGGTCTACGGGGTGCAGTGGCGTTCGTGGCCCACCCCCGACGGCGGGCACATCGACCAGCTCGCGCAGATCATCGACACGATCCGCCGCGATCCCGACTCGCGTCGCTTGATCGTGTCCGCCTGGAACGTCGCCGACATCCCGAGCATGGCGCTCGCCCCGTGCCACGCCCTCTTCCAGTTCTATGTGGCCGACGGCAAGCTGTCGTGCCAGCTGTACCAGCGGAGCGCCGACATGTTCCTCGGCGTGCCCTTCAACATCGCGAGCTACGCGCTCCTCACCCATCTCGTGGCGGCGCAGACCGGTCTCCAGGTGGGCGAGTTCGTCTGGACAGGTGGCGACTGCCACATCTACGACAACCACGTGGAGCAGGTGACGGAGCAGCTCTCCCGCGACCCGTTCCCCCTCCCGACCCTGCGCATCGAGGGCGAGCACGCGGACATCTCCGACTACGCGTTCGAGGACCTCGAGGTCGAGGGATACCAGCACCACCCCGCCATCCGCGCGGCCGTCGCCGTCTGATCGGCGTGCTCGGTCTCGTGTGGGCGCAGGCCCACGCCGGTGTCATCGGTCGGAACGGCGGCATGCCGTGGCACGTCCCCGAGGACCTCGCGCACTTCAAGGCCGTGACCCTGGGCGCGGCCGTCGTGATGGGCCGTCGCACGTGGGAGTCGTTCCCTGAACGCTTCCGGCCGCTCCCGGGACGCCGCAACATCGTGCTCACGCGAGACGCATCCTGGAGCGCCGACGGTGCCGAGCGCGCGACGTCCCTGGACGACGCGCTCGCCCTCGTCGGAGATGCCGACGCGTGGGTGATCGGCGGCGGTTCCCTCTACGCGGAGGCGATCAGCCGGGCGGACGTCATCGAGCTGACGGATCTGGATCTCGCCGTCGATGGAGACACGATCGCTCCGCCGATCGGTGCCGACTGGAGCGAGACGCATCGCGAACCGGCCGATGGCTGGATCCTGTCCCGAACGGACGTTCCCTACCGCTTCCGCCGGTTCGAGCGACGCCCCCGCTGACCGTTTGCACGCGGATGAGCGGCTGACAAGCCCTTCTCGGCCCACGGTGCATCTCGCCTACCGTCGCGATGACGACCGATGAGGAGGCACCATGCTGGAACGCGACGTCGCTCCCGGGATACACCGACTGTGCATCGCGCACACGAACGTCTACCTGGTCGAGCACGAGGGGCGCGTCCTCGTCGTCGACGCGGGGTTGCCGTCCTTCTGGAAGCCGCTCCTCCGAGCGCTCGACGAACTCGGCCACGGGCCCGAGCAGGTGGACGCCGTCGTCCTGACCCACGCGCACTTCGATCATGTCGGAGTCGCCAGACGGGCCCGCACCGCGTGGCGCGTGCCCGTCTGGGTGCACGCCGACGATGCCCACCTCGCGGCCCATCCCTACTCCTATCGGCCGGAGCGTGCACGGTTGCTCTACCCGCTCGCACACCCCGGAGGCCTCAAGCCGCTCGCGGACATGGCCGTCGCGGGAGCCCTCGTCGTCCGAGGCGTCTCTGACACGTCGGTCCTCACCCCGTCGACGCTCATCACGGGCGAACCGATCGTCATTCCCACCCCTGGCCATACGGCAGGTCACATCGCTCTTCATTTCCCGGAGAGGGACGCGCTCATCGTCGGAGACGCGATCGTCACCCTCGACCCGTACACCGGAGGCACCGGCCCACAGATCGTCGCACGCGCCGCGACCGCCGACAGTCCGGAGGCGCTCCGGTCGCTCGAGGCCCTCGCAGCGACGAACGCGACGACCGTCCTGACCGGACACGGGGATCCGTGGCGGAAGGGCATCCGATCCGCCGTGGCTGCCGCACGCTCCCGAGGAGCCCATTGAGCGGCTCCGCGAGCGGCCGCGAGCGCCCGGCGGCGACGTAGACTCCTCTGGTGCCATCAGCTCCTCCGTCCTCGTCCCCGGCGAGGCGCGGGCACCTGATCGACATCAGCCCCCTCCGGCAGAGCCCCGCGTTCGCCCGACTCTGGGCGGGCAGCGCGATCGCCGGGATCGGCGGTCAGATGACGATCGTCGCCGTGGGACTCCACGTGTACGAGTTGACCGGTTCCACGTTCGCCGTGGCGATGGTCGGCACTCTCGCTCTCATCCCGATGATCGCGGCCGGCCTCTACGGCGGGATGCTCGCGGACGCCTTCGATCGCCGCCGCGTCGCCCTCGCCTCCTCGAGCGTCGCGTGGCTCGCGACGATCGGTCTCGCCCTCGTGGCGTGGGGCGGATCGGAGGTGCTGTGGCCGTTCTACGTGCTCACGACCCTGACGTCCGTGGCCGCGACCATCACGGGCACCGCCAGGCAGGCGATCGTGCCCCGACTGGTCTCCCGCGAACTCCTCCCGGCCGCATCGGCCCTCGGGGGCGTCAGCATGGGTGTGATGGTGACGGTCGGCCCGGCGCTCGCCGGCGTACTCGTCGCCTCGGTGGGCTTCGGGTGGACCTACACGATCGATGTGATCCTCTTCTCCGCGGCGTTCCTCGGCATCGTGACCCTGCCCTCGATCCGCCCAGAGGGCGAACGGCACCGGCCGGGACTCGAGTCCGTGCGCACCGGTCTGCGCTTCCTGAAGGGCGCTCCGAACATCCGGATGTCCTTCATCGTCGACATCATCGCGATGACCTTCGGGCGTCCGCACGCGCTGTTCCCCGCCGTCGGGGCGCTCGTCATCGGCGGCGGTGCCGTCACGGTCGGCATCCTCACGGCGGCGAGCGCCGTCGGCACCCTCGTGTGCAGCCTGTTCTCCGGACGCATCGGACTGGTTCGGAAGCACGGCATCGCTATCGGCTGGTCCATCGCCGTCTACGGGGCCTTCGTAGCGGGGTTCGGCGCCGTGCTCGCGTTCCTGGCTCTGACCGGCGGGACGCGGCCGACGACCGACATCGAGGGCGCGAGTATCGTCGCTCTCACCATCGCTGCGGTGATGATGGCCGGCACGGGTGCCGCCGACAACGTGAGCTCGATCTTCCGGAACACGATGCTGCAGTCCGCCGTGCCCGACAACATGCGGGGCCGCCTGCAGGGAATCTTCACCGTCGTCGTCACGGGCGGACCACGTGTGGGCGACTTCTACGTCGGCGTGCTCGCGCTCGTGGTGGCCGTGTGGGTCCCCCCGCTGCTCGGTGGAATCCTCATCATGGCGCTCATCGCCCTGTGCCTGCGCCTCACGCCGAGCTTCCGTCACTACAACGCGGACTCCCCCACCCCGTAGTCGGTTCTCCGGGGTCTCTCGCGCTCAGGAGAGCGCCCTCGACGTCGTGCCGCCGTCGGGTGCTGAGGCGTCCCCGCGGCCGCTCGGCCGTGCGGGCCACGGTGTGGACGCTTGCGCGGACGGCGTCCGGAGACGATGATCGAACGTATGTTCGAATCCGGCAGCGCAGCGTGTATCGCCTCGACGCGCTCGGGGCCATGCCCGCGACCGGCCGACCATGCTCCCGTCCCGCTCTGCACAGCACACCTCGGGGCGGTCGGCGACTGGATCGACGCCGAAGCGGGACACACCGACGCCCTTCCGACCCCGTGCCGCGCCTGCGGGTCGCGTCTCGGCGTGCGCTATCCGTCCGGGTGGCTCTGCGCCGCGTGCGAGTGGCGCGTCGGCGAGGTCCTCGACGGCGAACTCCCACCCCCGCGCGTCGACGTGGTCTACTACATCCGGTTCGACGACCGCATCAAGATCGGCACGACCGCGAACCCCCGTCAGCGGCTCCAACGGCTCTGGCACGACGACGTGCTGGCGTTCGAGCGCGGCGACCGCCTCGTGGAGCGTCGACGCCACACGCAGTTCGCGAATCTTCGCCAGGGCACCTCCGAGTGGTTCTCCCCCGGCCCCGCGCTCGACCGCCACATCACCGAACTCGCTGCCGGCATCGACGACCCCTGGGCCCGCCACGCGCGCTGGGTCGCGGATGCGGTCGCCCTCCGCGGGTGAATCGATCCGCTCTACGCGGTCGGACGCGTTACCGCCATCCCTCGACCACGGCCGCCGACGCCGGAAGAGTGGAGCCATGTCGAACATCCGATTGATCCTGCCCGATGAGAACGACGTCGAATTCGTCGGCGTCACCCCGCCCGAGACGTACACGACCAACAACGGGGAGTACGTCCTCGACCGCGTCGGCGAGGACGTCGATGCCGTCGACGACGCGACCGGACACCACGAAGACGACGTCCTCGTGGCCTGGTATACGAGGAAACCCTCGATCTGACGCGTGCGGCGCGCTCCGTGCACGCCAGCCGTGATGACGGTACCCCTCGTGATCGGTGCGGATGACCAGATCGACGGGAACGTCAGCCGCGGTCGGTGATGAGGGAGTCGAGCTCGCGGCGGACGAAGGCGAGGGCCGGGTTCTCGGCCGTCGAGCGGCGCCAGACGGCCGAGACCTCGCGGAACGGTATCTCGGCCTCGACGGGGACGGGCACAACGCCCGCCGGCAGCGCCGGTCGCCCGAGGCGCGGCAGGAGGGCTACAGCGATCCCCGCGTCGACCATGGCGATGTGGGAGCTGTAGTCGGCGTCGTAGTAGGCGATGTCGGCGTGGTGGCCGGCACCGGCGAGCAGCTGGCACAGACCCTGATGGCAGATCGTGCCGACGAGCGTACTCACCCAGGTCTCCTCGCCCAGTTCGGCCGGCGTCACGGACGTCCGACCCGCGAACGCGTGATCGACCGGCACGAGCACGTCGACACGATCGTCGAACAGACGCTCGGTCGCGAGCAGCGGGGGAACGTCGAGCGTGACGGTGTTCCAGTTGTGCACGAGCCCCATGTCGGCGCGGCCGCGCTCGAGCACCTCGAGTACGTCCCACGGGTCCATCTCGGTCGTCGTGACGCGCAGGCCCGGGGCGGAGGCGCGCAGCCGCGCGATGAGCGGTGCGACGAGACCCCGGTGGGCGGTCGAGAACGATGCGATGCGGAACGTGCCCGTGAGAGGCGCGTCCGGGGCGTGCGCGATGCTCTCGAGCGCCTCGAGATCCCCGAGGAGGGCGACCCCGCGATCGGCGACGAGGCGGCCGTGCTCGGTGAGCAGCACGCGGCGCCCCACTCGCTCGAGGAGCGCCGAGCCGGTCTGACGCTCCAGGCGCTTGATCTGCTGAGACACCGCGGAGGGCGTGAAGTCGAGGCTGGCGGCGGCCGACGCGACCGTACCGAGGTCGCGCACGGCGATGAGGGACCGGAGGGACGTCAGATCAATCATGTACGAACGCTACCGGTTTAAGGGTGTGGGTAGTCGCTGGTTTTGCATGATCACCACTGGCAGGCTGAACCCATGACCCCCCGCCACACCCTGCTCGCCCTGCTCGTCGTCGTCCTGTGGGGGTTCAACTTCGTGATCATCGACGAGGGGCTCGACGGCGTGCCTCCCCTGCTGTTCCTCGCCCTGCGGTTCGTCATCGTCGCCATCCCGGCGATCTTCCTCGTGCCCCGACCGAAGGCGCCGTGGCACATCGTGGTCCTCATCGGACTCTTCCTGAGCCTCGGACAGTTCTCCCTGCTGTACCTCTCGCTCGCTGCGGGCATGCCGCCAGGGCTCGCGTCGCTCCTCCTGCAGGTGCAGGTGGTCTTCACGCTCATCCTCGCGAGCGTCACCCTGCGCGAGAAGCCGAGACGCATGCAGATCGTCGGCACGATCGTCGGAATGATCGGCCTCGGCATCGTGATCTCGGGACAGGCCGCCATCGTGCCGTTGCTCGCGCTCCTCCTCATCTTCGCCGCCGCGCTCTCCTGGGCCACGGGCAACGTCATCACCCGCCACGCGAAGATCAGCTCGGGGCTGTCGCTCGTGGTGTGGTCGGCCCTCGTCGTTCCGATCCCGAGCTTCGCGCTCTCGCTCCTCGTCGACGGACCGACGGTCGTGGGCGACGCCCTCGCTCACTTGTCGCTCGCCGCGATCCTGAGCACCGTGTACACGGCGGTCGCCGCCTCTCTCGTGGGCTACGGCATCTGGAACTCCCTGATGGCCCGCTACCCGGCCGCGCGGGTGGCTCCGTTCACGCTCCTCGTCCCCGTCATCGGGATCGCCGCGGCCTGGGTCGTGCAGCACGAGCAGCCGAGCGTCACCGACATCATCGGTGGCGCCGTCATGCTCGCCGGGCTCGCAGCGGCCGTGATCGTGTTCGACGGCCGCCGGCGCGGGCCGGCTGCGGCCGATGGCCTCGCCGCCCCGCTCGATCTGCCCGCGCCGACGGCGCACGAGGTGGGGGCGACCACCGCGCGCTGACTCGGAAGAGCGCGCCAACACCGGAGGGCGGAACCCCGTGAGCGAATTCGGGACCACCGCGAGGATCAGGGAGGGGTGGGCCCTACCGGGCTCGAACCGATGACATCCACGGTGTAAACGTGGCGCTCTACCAACTGAGCTAAAGGCCCCTCACGCCTCTCGGCGCGCATCGATCCTAGCGGAGCACTCGCCCCTCGCGCATTCCGAGAGGCGGGAGACAGCGTCCGCTCCGATGGAGCCCGTTCGCGCGATTCCATTCCATCCGGGCGCATGAAAGCGCGCAGCTGGACGACTCTGTGGCAGCGGCCTCAGACGGGGATGCGTCGCAGCTCGTCGAGGGCCGTGCGGTAGGCGGCGATATCGCGCGCCTCGCCCGGAGCGGTGATGAAGCTCGCGCGGATGATGCCGTCGACGTCGATGAGGAAGGTGGCACGGTTGGCCTGGCCGCGCTCCGGCAGGAACACGCCGTACTCCTTGGCCACCTGGCCGTGGGGCCAGAAGTCGGCGAGGAGGCGGAACGGGAACTCCTCCTTCTCGCCCCACGCCCGGAGGGAGAAGGTCGAGTCGACGGAGATCGCGAGGAGCTCGACGCCCGCATCCGCGAACATCGAGAGATTGTCGCTCAATGCACACATCTCGTTCGTGCAGATGCCCGAGAAGGCGAGGGGCACGAAGACCACGGCGACGGGCCTCTTCCCGCGGAACGACGACAGACGCACCGCCTCGCCGTACTGATCCAGGAGTTCGAAGTCGGGAGCCCTCGTGTCGTTCTCGAGTGCCATGGACCTCTTCTTCCTCGTCACGCCGGTCGACGGGCGGGCGCACGTGGACTCGGTCAGCAATCCTAACCCCGCAACCCCCGGGCGGTGCGTGACGCGCGAGCATGCACTGATGGGTAGGCTGGTTGGGATGGGCGCGCCCCCACGATAAGGGCGGCGCCGTACGGCGGGGTCCCCCGCTCAACCCGGCACGATCTGCCCCACACAGAAAGGTCGACGGTGACTGTTCACGATCAGGACCCGTATTCGGTAGGCCACAGCGATTCCGATCCGGAAGAGACGGCCGAATGGCAGGAGTCGCTCGCAGCGCTCGTCGAGGCCCGCGGAAGCGGTCGCGCTCGCGAGATCATGCTGAGCCTCCTGAAGCAGTCGAAGGAGCTCCACCTCGGAGTTCCGATGGTGCCCACCACCGACTACATCAACACCATCGCCCCGGAGAACGAGGCACCCTTCCCGGGCGACGAGGAGCTCGAGCGCAAGTACCGCGCCTGGATCCGGTGGAACGCCGCGATCACGGTGCACCGTGCGCAGCGGCCCGGAATCGGCGTCGGCGGCCACATCTCCACCTACGCATCCTCCGCCGCGCTCTACGAGGTGGGCTTCAACCACTTCTTCCGCGGCCAGGACCACGCGGGCGGTGGAGACCAGATCTTCATCCAGGGCCACGCCTCCCCCGGCACCTACGCCCGGGCCTACCTCGAGGGTCGGCTCTCGACGGACCAGCTCGACGGGTTCCGCCAGGAGAAGTCGCACCAGGCCGGCGGACTCTCGTCCTACCCGCACCCGCGCCTCATGCCGTCGTTCTGGCAGTTCCCCACCGTGTCGATGGGCCTCGGCCCGATCAACGCGATCTACCAGGCTCACGCCAACAAGTACCTCACCAACCGCGGCATCAAGGACGCGTCCGACCAGCAGGTCTGGGCATTCCTCGGCGACGGCGAGATGGACGAGGTCGAGAGCCGCGGTCAACTCCAGGTGGCGGCGAACGAGGGACTCGACAACCTCAACTTCGTCATCAACTGCAACCTGCAGCGCCTCGACGGACCCGTCCGCGGAAACGGCAAGATCATCCAGGAGCTCGAGAGCTTCTTCCGCGGCGCCGGCTGGAACGTCATCAAGGTCGTCTGGGGCCGCGAATGGGACGACCTGCTCTCTCGCGACACCGAGGGCGCCCTGCTCAACGTCATGAACCAGACGCCCGACGGCGACTACCAGACCTACAAGGCGGAGAGCGGCGCGTTCATCCGCGAGCACTTCTTCGGGAAGGACGAGCGCGCGCTTAAGCTCGTCGAGGACTACTCCGACGACCAGATCTGGGGCCTGAAGCGCGGTGGCCACGACTACCGGAAGGTCTACGCGGCCTTCAAGGCGGCGGCCGAGCACAAGGGCCAGCCCACGGTCATCCTGGCGAAGACGGTCAAGGGCTATGGCCTCGGACCGAGCTTCGAGGGGCGTAATGCGACCCACCAGATGAAGAAGATGACGCTCGACAACCTCAAGACCTTCCGCGACGCGATGCACATCCCCATCACGGACGAGAAGCTCGAGGAGAACCCGTACCTCCCGCCGTACTTCCACCCGGGAGAGGGCGACGAGGCACTCGAGTACATGCACGAGCGTCGCCGCGAACTCGGCGGTTACCTGCCCGAGCGTCGCAGCAAGTACACGCAGCTGAGCCTGCCGGACGACTCGGCGTACGCCATCAGCAAGAAGGGCTCCGGAACGCAGGAGATCGCCACGACCATGGCGTTC
This sequence comes from Labedella endophytica, assembly GCF_003990045.1. GTDB lineage: Bacteria > Actinomycetota > Actinomycetes > Actinomycetales > Microbacteriaceae > Labedella > Labedella endophytica. The sequence continues at coordinate 179,677 of NZ_RZGZ01000002.1, forward strand.
GTCCGGCTCCTGAAGGACCTGTTGCGCTCGAAGGACTTCGGGCACCGCATCGTCCCGATCATCCCGGACGAGGCGCGCACCTTCGGTATGGACGCGTTCTTCCCGTCGGCGAAGATCTACAACCCGAACGGCCAGCACTACACCTCGGTCGACCGCGAGCTCCTCCTCGCGTACAAGGAGAGCCCGCAGGGCCAGATCGTGCACGTCGGCATCAACGAGGCCGGCGCCCTCGCGGCGTTCACGAACATCGGCACGACATACTCGACGCAGGGCGAGGCCCTCATCCCCGTGTACGTCTTCTACTCGATGTTCGGGTTCCAGCGCACGGGCGACGCCCTCTGGGCAGCGGGCGATCAGATGGCACGCGGTTTCGTCATCGGCGCCACCGCCGGCCGCACGACGCTCACAGGTGAGGGCCTTCAGCACGCTGACGGCCACTCGCCGCTCCTCGCGTCGACGAACCCGGCCGTGGTGAGCTACGACCCGGCGTACGGCTACGAGATCGGGCACATCGTGCGCGCCGGCCTCGAGCGCATGTACGGCGGGGAGCACTCCGACCCCAACGTCATGTACTACCTCACGGTGTACAACGAGCCGATCGTGCAGCCGGCCGAGCCGGAGAACGTGGACGTCGACGGCATCGTCCGCGGTATCCACCGGGTCAAGACCGCAGAGAACGATGGGCCGAAGGCCCAGATCTTCGCGGCGGGCGTCTCCGTGCCGTGGGCGATCGAGGCCCAGCACCTCCTCGCCGAGGACTGGGGCGTATCCGCCGATGTGTGGTCGGTGACCTCGTGGAACGAGCTGCGCCGCGACGGCCTCGCCGCCGACGAGCACAACTTCCTCTACCCCGATGCGGAGAAGCGGGTCCCCTACCTGCAGTCGAAGCTCGAGGGTGCCGAGGGCCCCGTCGTCGCCGTCACGGACTACATGCACGCGGTCGCCGACCAGGTGCGTCAGTTCGTGCCGAACGACTTCGCGACGCTCGGAGCCGACGGGTTCGGATTCTCCGACACCCGCGCGGCCGCTCGCCGGTTCTTCAAGATCGACGGCCCGTCCGTCGTCGTGAAGGTGCTCGAGCGCCTCGCCGCACAGGGAGTGGTCGACGCATCGCTGCCGACGCAGGCGATCGACAAGTACAACCTGCACGACGTCACGGCGGGAACCACCGGCAACGCCGGTGGCGACGCCTGACGAAGCGACACCCCTCCGTGGCCAGGACGAAGCCGGAGACTCTCGCGTGGTTGCGCAGGATCTCGGGTGAGCTCGCGACGGTGACCCTCGGTCGCCTCGAGGACACTCTGCCCTGGTACGCGGACATGCCCCCTGGGCGACGATCGGCCGTCGGCCTCGTCGCCCAGGCGGGCATCAGCTCCTTCATCGCGTGGTACGACGACCCGCGGGCCACCCCGTGGATCGCGGCGGACGTCTTCGGCGCCGCTCCGCGCGAGCTGTTGCGCTCGGTGAGCCTGCAGCAGACCCTGCAGCTCATCCGTGTGACCGTCGAGGTCGTGGAGGAACGGGTCGCCGGGGCCGGCGAAGACCTCCGCGAGGCGATCCTGCTGTACTCGCGCGAGATCGCGTTCGCCGCGGCGGACGTCTACGCCCGCGCCGCCGAGGCCCGCGGTCTCTGGGACGCGCGACTCGAGGCCCTCGTGGTCGACTCCATCCTCACGGGTGAGACCGACGACGAGCTCCCGAGCCGGATCGCGGCGCTGGGCTGGCACGGCCACGGCGAAGTCGCGGTGCTCGTCGGCACGACTCCGCCGTCGCTCGACGTCGACCAGTTGCGCCGCACCGCCCGGCACATGCTCGCCGACGTGCTCATCGGGGTGCAGGGCAAGCGGCTCGTCCTCGTCATCGGTCGCGCCGAACCGCGCTCAGAGGAGGCGGAGGACGGCTCCCAGCCCGAGGCTCTGTCGTTCCTCGAGATCGCCGCGGGACTCGAACCCGGGTTCGGCGCGGGCCACCTCGTCCTCGGCCACGAGGTCGCGAGCCTCGTGGACGCCTCGCGCAGCGCGCGGGCGGCCCTCGCGGGTTTCGCCGTCGCCCGGTCGTGGCGTCACGCCCCCCGCCCCGTCTCGGCCGACGATCTCCTCCCCGAACGCGCGCTCGCCGGTGATCCGCTCGCCCGCACGACACTCGTCGAACGCATCTACCGTCCACTCATGGCCCACTCCCCCGAACTCGCGACGACGCTGTGGAGCTACCTCGACAGCGGCCGGTCGCTCGAGGCGACGGCGCGTGAGCTGTTCGTGCACCCGAACACCGTTCGTTACCGCCTCAAGAGAGTGTCCGACGTGATCGGTTGGGACGCGACCGGTGCCCGCGAATCCCTCATCCTGCAATCCGCCCTGATCCTCGGATCGATCTCCGAGCAGGAGACCAGGCCGCACCGGAGGGGGCTGTGATGGGCCCCGGGTTGTGCGCCATCGCCAATGCTCGGCTCGAATGTTCGTGGCATGTCGACAGCGCGAGGCTCGATTCCCTTGGCAGACTGTCAAGGTGATCATCCTCGCGTGCCCGGGTCAGGGCTCTCAGACTCCCGGTTTCCTCACCCCCTGGCTCGACGTGGACGGAGTCCGCGAGCTCCTCGCCGGGTTCTCGGACGCCGCCGGGATCGACATCGTGGCCCACGGCACGACCTCGGACGCCGACACCATCCGTGATACGGCGATCGCGCAGCCCCTCATCGTGGCGGCCGGCCTCGTCACCGCGCACGCACTCGCCGCTCGCGGCGCCCTCGCGGGCGTCGGCGGTATCGCGGGGCACTCCGTCGGCGAGTTCACCGCGGCCGCCGTCGCGGGCGTCGTGGACGACGTCACCGCCCTTCGCCTCGTGCGCACGCGCGCCGACGCCATGGCCGGTGCCGCCTCCACCGAGAAGACCGGCATGAGCGCCGTGCTCGGCGGCGAGCCCGCAGCGGTCGTCGCGGCCGCGGAGGCCGCCGGCCTCTCCGCCGCGAACTACAACGGTGGCGGCCAGATCGTCGTCGCCGGCCGTGCCGAGGACCTCGCCTCCTTCTCCGCCGCACCGCCCGCCGGCACCCGCGTGATCGCCCTGCAGGTCGCCGGGGCCTTCCACACCCGCTTCATGGAGGACGCCCGCGCCGAGCTCGCCTCCGCGGTCTCCGGCGTCACCGCCAACTCCCCCACGCTCCCCCTCTGGACGAACAACGACGGTTCCCGGGTGGAGGACGGCTCCCGTTTCCTCGACCTCCTGGTCACCCAGGTCGCCGCCCCCGTGCGTTGGGACGCCTGCATGACGGCGTTCGCCGACGCCGGCGCGACGGGCCTCATCGAGGTCGCCCCGGCCGGTGCACTCACGGGCCTCGCCCGGCGCGGGCTCAAGGGCCTTCCCACCGTCGCCATCAAGACCCCCGACGACCTCCAGGCCGCCGTGGACCTCATCGCAGCCTGACAAGGACATCCATGACACGCCCAGAACTCCGTCAGTCGACGGGGCCCCGTTTCACCCGCATCCTCGCGCTCGGCGCCGCCCGCGGTGACCGCATCGTCCCGAACGACGATCTCATCGGGCCGATCAACTCCTCCGACGAGTGGATCAGGCAGCGCACCGGCATCATCACCCGCACCCGCGCCTCCGCCGACGTGTCCGCCGTCGACCTCGCGACAGCTGCGGCGACCGAGGCCATCGAACGCTCGGGCGTCGACCCGGCCGAGATCGACGTCGTGCTCGTCGCGACGATCAGCAACATCATGCAGTCCCCCTCGATCTCCGCGGTCGTCGCCGATCGGGTCGGAGCCAACCCGGCCGCCGCCTACGACGTGAACGCGGCGTGCGCGGGCTACACCTACGCCGTCGCCCAGGCGGACGCCCTCATCCGCGCCGGAAGCGCCCGCAACGCGCTCGTGATCGGGGCGGAGAAGCTCTCCGACATCGTCGATCCCGCGGACCGGAGCATCTCGTTCCTCCTCGGCGACGGTGCAGGAGCGGCCGTCATCGGGCCGAGCGAGACTCCCGGCATCTCCAGCACCGTCTGGGGATCCGACGGGTCCAAGGCCGACGCCGTGAGCATGAGCGGCACGCTCGTCGACTTCCGCGACGGCAAGGCCGTGTGGCCCACCCTCCGCCAGGAGGGCCAGACCGTCTTCCGTTGGGCCGTGTGGGAGATGGCGAAGGTCGCCCAGCAGGCGATCGACGAGGCCGGCATCACCGTCGACGACCTCGCCGCCTTCATCCCCCACCAGGCCAACATGCGCATCATCGACGAGTTCGCGAAGCAGCTGAAGCTGCCGGAGCACGTCGCGATCGCCCGCGACATCGCGACGACCGGCAACACCTCGGCCGCCTCGATCCCGCTCGCGACCCACCGCCTGCTCGAGGAGAATCCCGCTCTGAGCGGCGGATTGGCTCTCCAGATCGGCTTCGGCGCCGGGCTCGTGTTCGGCGCCCAGGTCGTCGTCCTCCCCTAGATCCCCGGCCCGGTCGGACGACGACCGGGCCACCTCCCCCATAGACTGTTCCGCGGTCATACGACACTCAAGGAGAAACACCATGGCACTGTCCACCGAAGAAGTCCTCGCCGGCCTGGCCGAGCTCGTCAACGACGAGACCGGAATCGCCACCGACACCGTCGAGCTGGACAAGTCGTTCACCGACGACCTGGACATCGACTCCATCTCGATGATGACGATCGTCGTCAACGCCGAGGAGAAGTTCGACGTGAAGATCCCGGACGAGGAAGTCAAGAACCTCAAGACGGTCGGAGATGCCGTCGACTTCATCGTCAAGGCGCAGGGCTGACCGGGACTCACCCTCCCGCATCACCCCGTGACGAGCGCGCGGTAGTCCGGGGCGCCGGTCGGTTCGTCCGACCGGCGCCCCGTCCTCCTCGCGGCGGAGCGGAGCGCACCCCGTCGCCGGCCGGCCGCGGGCAGTGATCCAGAAAGAGTTCTCGACATGACCACCAAGAGAATCGTCATCACCGGAATCGGTGCCACCTCGCCCCTCGGAGGGACCGCCACGGAGTCGTGGACGAACCTCCTGGCAGGCGCATCGGGCGCTCGCCCGCTCGAACAGCCCTGGGTCGAGGAACTGGCCCTCCCCATCACCTTCGCGGCCCAGGCGGCCGTCCCCGCCGCCGACATCCTGCTGCGTCAGGAGACCAAGCGCCTCGACCCTTCGAGCCAGTTCGCCCTCATCGCCGCACGCGAGGCCTGGGCGGACGCGGGAGACGTCGGCGTCGACCCCGAGCGGCTGCTCGTCGACTGGGCGACCGGGATCGGCGGCGTGTGGACCCTCCTCGACGCGTGGGACACGCTGCGCGAGCGCGGTCCCCGACGCGTCCTGCCCATGACCGTCCCCATGCTCATGCCCAATGGCCCGGCCGCGGCTATCGGCATGGATCTCGGAGCCCGCGGAGGCGAGCGGACCGTCGTGTCGGCGTGCGCCTCGAGCACCGAATCCATCGCGAACGCCTACGACCACCTGCAGGCCGGTCTCGCGGACGTCGTCGTCGCCGGCGGCTCCGAGGCGGCCATCCACCCGCTGCCCATCGCCTCGTTCGCGGCGATGCAGGCGCTGTCGAAGCGCAACGACGAGCCGGCGACGGCCTCGCGACCCTACGACGTGACGCGGGACGGCTTCGTCCTCGGCGAGGGCGCCGCAGCACTCGTCGTCGAGACGCTCGAGCACGCGCAGGCGCGCGGCGCACGCATCTACGCCGAACTGCTCGGCGGCGCGGTGACGAGCGACGCGTACCACATCACCGCACCGGACCCGGAGGGTTCGGCGGCCGCTCGAGCCATGCGCACGGCCGTCGAGAACAGCGGATACACGCTCGACGACGTCGCCCACATCAACGCCCACGCCACGTCGACCCCCGTCGGTGACATCGCGGAGTACAACGCCCTCAAGCGCGTCTTCGGCGATCGCCTCGGCGAGATCCCGGTCACGGCCACGAAGGCATCCACAGGCCACCTGCTCGGCGGAGCCGGGGCCATCGAGGCCCTCTTCGTCGTCAAGACCCTCCACGAGGCGCTCATCCCGCCGACGATCAATCTCACCGAGCCCGATCCCGAGATCCCGCTCGACGTCGTCACCGAGCCGCGGTCGCTCGGCGAGGGCGATCACATCGCCATCAGCAACTCGTTCGGCTTCGGCGGTCACAACGCCGTCGCCGCATTCCGGACGTTCTCCGGCTGACCCGCTCACGCGGAGAACCCCCGGCGGGAAGCCTTCCGCCGGGGGTTCTCTCGTTTCTCGGTCGTCGCCGTTTCGCCACTCGTGTCGCCGGGAAGCCCTCCGGCTGACACGGTCCGCGCCAGGGCGACGACCGGGTCTCTGGGGTGGGTCAGCCGACCTTGTGGAGCCAGATGACCGAGGAGTCATCGCTCGCGTGGCGGAACGCCTCGAGCTCGTCGTCCCACGCCTGACCGAGTGCCACGCGCAGTTCGCGCTGGAGCTCGGTCGCATCGGAGCCGGCGACCTCCATCGCGTAGCGGATACGGTCCTCCGGCACGACGACGTTCCCCGCGCTGTCGGTCTGCGCGTAGAAGATCCCGAGATCGGGCGTGTGCAACCAGCGGCCGCCATCCGCTCCGGGTCCGGCGTCCTCCGTGACCTCGAAGCGCAAGTGCTCCCACCCGCGCAGGGACGAGGCGATCGCGGCCCCCATGCCCTGCTGGCCGTCCCAGTAGAACTCGGCCCGCTGGCTGCCCGCGAGCACGGGCTGCTCGGTCCACGAGAAGTTCACGGCACGCCCGAGGGCGCGACCGGCAGCCCACTCGACGTGTGGGCAGAGCGCGCGCGGTGACGAGTGGATGAAGATCATCCCTCGTGCAGCTGGTGCCACCATTTCATCCTCCATCATCCTGGTACGTCTTCCCCTACGACCAAGACGGATGAGTGGTGCTATTCGATTTCGACGGACGTCTACACGAGACCACCGACATCGTTGATTATGCCGCAGGTTCCTGGGGAATACCAGCGGTGTCATCCGCTGTTCACACTGGGGTGTGCTGGTCGCTCCACGACCGCACGTCCACGCGGTCATCCGCCGTCACACGACGACGCGATCGGACCGATCGTCGCCTACGATTTCCAGGCCGCTCACCACGCTCGACACCCAGCAAGGAAACCATGTCCCCCTTCACCTCCTCTCCCGTCCGCCGCCGTCTCCTGGCCGGCATCGCCCTCGTCGGTGCCCTCGGTCTCACGGCGTGCTCCTCCTCCGCGAGCACACCCGGCGCGTCGGAGTCGGCGGAGGCGGCCGGACGCACCCTCGCACAGGTCCAGGACGCCGGTGTCCTCGTCGTCGGCACGGAGGGCACCTATCGCCCGTTCTCGTTCCACGAGGACGGGACGGGACCGCTCACCGGATACGACGTGGAGGTCGTGACGGCCGTCGCGGAGCAGCTCGGCGTCGAGGTCGAGTTCCAGGAGACCCAGTGGGACGGCATCTTCGGCGGACTCGACGCCGGTCGCTTCGATGTCATCGCGAACCAGGTGTCGATCAATCCCGAGCGGCTCGAGGACTACTCCTTCAGCACGCCGTACACGATCTCTCCCGGTGTGCTCGTCGTGGCCGAGGACAACACCGACATCACCTCGCTCGAGGATCTCTCCGGCAAGACCTCCGCGCAGTCGCTCACGAGCAACTGGTACGAGGTCGCGACCGGGTACGGCGCGAACGTCGAATCGGTCGAGGGCTGGGCGCAGGCCGTCGAGCTGCTCCGCCAGGGCCGCGTCGACGCGACCGTGAACGACGAGCTCACCTACCTCGACTACGAGCAGACCGAGGGTGGGGACACCGGCCTCAAGATCGTCGACGAGACCGATGACGCGTCCGAGAACGCCCTCGCCTTCCGACAGGGCAGCGACGACCTCGTGGCCGCGGTCGACGAGGCGCTCGAGGGGCTGCGCTCGAACGGTACGCTGGCCGAGATCTCCGAGAAGTACTTCGGGGAGGACGTCAGCCAGTAGGCGCGACCTCCGCCGCTCGGGCGGGCTGACGACGAGACGACGGAAGGGATGACGAGTGGACTGGGATCTCGTGCTCTCGTCGCTCGGACCCCTCGCGGTCGGTGCCATCACCGGCACGATCCCGCTTGCTCTCGCATCGTTCGCGATCGGGATCGTGATCGCCCTGCTCGCCGCCCTCGCCCGGCTGTCGCCCCGGTGGTGGCTCTCGGGTATCGCCCGGTTCTACATCTCCGTGATCCGGGGAACCCCGCTGATCGTCCAGTTGTACGTGATCTTCTTCGGACTCCCGTCGATCGACGTCATCATCGACCCGTGGCCGAGCGCGATCATCGCGCTCTCGCTCAACGTGGGAGGGTATGCAGCCGAGGTGATCCGCGCGGCGATCCTATCGATCCCGCGCGGCCAGTGGGAGGCCGCCTACATGATCGGGATGCCCCGCTGGCTCGCCCTCCGGCGAATCATCCTGCCGCAAGCGGCGCGTGTCTCCGTCCCGCCGCTGTCGAACACCTTCATCAGCCTCGTGAAGGACACGGCGCTCTGCTCTCTCATCCTGGTCACCGAGATGTTCCGGATCGCTCAGCAGATCGCAGCGTTCTCGAACGAGTTCCTCCTGCTGTACGTCGAGGCGGCCGTGCTGTACTGGGTCATCTGCCTCGTGCTCTCCGCCGGGCAGGACCGGCTCGAACGGAGGCTCGAACGCCATGTCGCCTGATCCCGACGAGCTCGTCGAGGCCACGGAGCCGCCGCCCGAACCGATGCTCGAGGTGCGGGGACTCGCGAAGTCGTTCGGCGACACAGCCGTCCTCCGGTCGGTCGACCTCGATCTGCTCCCCGGACGTGTCGTGTGCCTCATCGGGCCGTCCGGTTCCGGCAAGACCACGGTGCTGCGCTCGCTCAACGGGCTGGAGACACCCGACGGCGGCACCCTCCGCGCTCCCCTGACGGGCCTCGAGGTCGACTTCTCGGAGCCGCTCACGAACGCGACACGCAACCGTGTGCGCGACCTCTCCGCGATGGTGTTCCAGCAGCACAACCTCTTCCCCCACCTGACCGTGCTCGAGAACGTCACGGAGGGGCCGCTGCGGGTTCAGGGACGTCCCCGAGCGGAGGTCGAGGAGGAGGCGCACGCCCTGCTCGACCGGGTCGGACTCCACGGGAAGAGCGGCGCGTTCCCCGCCGAGCTCTCCGGCGGTCAGCAACAGCGCGTGGGGATCGTCCGAGCGCTCGCCCTCCGCCCGCAGCTGCTGCTCTTCGACGAGCCTACGTCGTCGCTCGACCCGGAGCTCGTGGGTGAAGTCCTGTCCGTCATGAAGGGTCTCGCCGACGACGGCTGGACGATGGTCGTCGTGACCCACGAACTCGCCTTCGCCCGCGACGTCGCGGACGACGTGCTCTTCCTGGACGGCGGGGTCGTCCTCGAGCGCGGTGCTCCGGCTGACATCTTCACCGCGCCGCGCGAGGAGCGCACGCGCCGGTTCCTCGATCGGCTCATGCGACCGTTCTGAGGGTCAGGCGACTCCGACGGCCACCTCGCCCGTCCCACGGCCCCGAGTGGACGGGCCGCTTCCGTGTGCCCGCGTCCGTCCGCTGCCTGCTGTAGCTGCAGCGAGCGTGCGCACGTCGTCGTCGCGCGCGCTTATAACCCGAGGAGAGGTGAAAAGGCGAGGACTTTCTCCAGATCGGTGGACCGCGAACACTCGAGGGAGGTCGTGAGGCGAACGCACACGACCCACACCAATCGGAGAATCGAGAGGGACCTGAGAATGACTGACACCTATCCGTCCGAGCCCCACCCCACGAGCGGCACGGGTTCGACGAGCGTCCCGCCCGTCCCGGCGGCACCGTCGGTCCACGGCGCGACCGCGACCCCGGCGACCCCCGCCACCCCGCCGACCGGCGGATCCACCCCGTCCGGCACGGCCGACACGGCGAAGGAGCAGGCGGCCAACGTCGCTTCCACGGCCAAGGAACAGGCGGCGAACGTCGGAGGAACTGCGGCCGACTCCGCGAAGGATGTCGCCTCCACGGCCAAGGACGAGGCCGGGAGGGTCGTGACGACCGCGAAGCGCGAGGCATCGGAGCTCTACGAGGAGACCCGCGCCCAGCTCACCGAACAGGCCGGTACGCAGCAGAAGAAGGTTGCGGCGGGACTGCACACCCTGAGCGACGAATTGCGCGACATGTCGGACGCCTCGTCCTCCTCGGGCGTGGCCACCGATCTCGTATCGCAGGCGGCGAGCCGCGCGGGTTCGGTCGCGACCTGGCTCGAGGACCGCGACCCGGGTTCGCTCCTCACCGAGGTGAAGGACTTCGCCCGGAAGAAGCCGGGTACCTTCATCGCCGTCGCCGCGATAGCCGGCGTCGTCGCCGGTCGGCTCACGCGGAGCCTCGTGAGCGAGGCCAAGGACTCCGCCGCCGATGAGGCGACGGACGCCGCCGCGACGGGCACCTCGTCGTCGACTCACGACGGAGCCGCCGAGACCGTTGTCGCACCGCCGGTGACGACCGTTCCCGTCTCGAGCGCACCGGGCTACCAGGCGCCCGCGACGGGAGCGTACTGATCATGACGGACCCGTCCGCCACCCCGTCGGAACAGAAGGCCGCGACGACCTCGCTCGGCGACCTCCTGTCCGAGGTATCGCGCGACCTCTCGACCCTGTTCCGGCAGGAGGTCGAACTCGCCAAGGCCGAGGCGAAGCAGTCCGCCACTCGCGCAGGGAAGGGAGCCGGTCTCCTCGGCGGGGCGGGCTACGCAGCCGGCATGGCCGTACTGTTCCTCTCCATCGCCCTCTGGTGGGGTCTCGGCCACCTGATCGGCAACGGCTGGTCGGCCGTCGTCGTCGCCGTGCTCTGGGCGATCATCGCCGCGATCCTGTTCGCGGCCGGCCGCTCGTCGATGAAGAAGGTGCAGGGAGTCCCCCGCACCGTCGACTCCCTGAAGAAGATCCCCGACACATTGAAGAAGAACGAGGAGAACCGATGACTGACACCTCCGCTCAGAACCCCGACGCCATCCGCGCCGACATCGAGCACACCCGCCAGGCGCTCGGCAGCGACGTCGACGCGTTGGCCGACAAGGTCACCCCGTCGAAGATCGTCGACCGCGAGAAGGCGAAGGCCAAGGACGCGATCGGATCGGTCAAGGACAAGATCTTCGGGGTCGCCTCCGATGTGAAGGGCTCCGTGGGCGACGCCGCATCGTCCGCCGGCGGAACCGCCTCCGACCTCCCCCACCGCGCATCCTCGGCGGCCCAGGGCAATGCCATGGCCGTCGGCCTGATCGCCTTCGGCGTCGGCCTGCTCGTGTCCTCCCTCGTACCGGCGAGCTCGAAGGAGAAGGAGCTGGCGGCGGACGTCAAGGAAGCGGCACAGCCGCTCCTCGACGGCGCTCAGTCCCTCGGCAAGGAGATGGCCGGCAATCTCAAGGAGCCCGCGACCGATGCCGCCAACGCGGTGAAGGACGAGGCGACGGGCGCCGCCGCCTCGGTGAAGGAGGAGGCCACGGGAGCTGCCCAGTCCGTCAAGGACGAAGCAGCCGGGGCTCGCCAGAGCGTCGCGGACGAGACGTCGAACGCCAAGCACGCCGTCCAGGACCAGTCCACGAACTGACCTCGACGACGGCCATAAAGAGGTGCCCCGGCGGAATTCCGCCGGGGCACCTCTGTCGTTCCCCGACCGAGAGCGCGGGGTCCGTCGCCTCCCGCAGGATGCGACGGAGCCCGCCTCAGTTGAGGCAGTTCGGACCGAGGAGGGACTTGAGCTCACCATAGAGATCCGCTGTGACCGAGACGGGGTACGGGATCTCGAAGAGCCGGGCGACGTCACCCTTGATGAGCTTGAGGCGCACCTCGGTGTCGCCACGATGCCGTGCGAGGATCGTGCCGAGCTCTGTGATGGTCTCCGTCGTGGCACGGAAGTCGGGGACGCTGAGTCCCAGGGGGCCCGACGCGTCCGCCTGCCCGAGGTCGGGCACCATGAGGCTGTAGGCGTGCAGGTTCATCCCGTCGTCACGCATGCTCACGCGGCCGCGCACGACGACGATGGAGTCGCCGACGAGCGATGGTGAGAACTCCTGGTATGCCTTGCCCATGAACATGACCGAGATCTCGCCGCTGAAGTCCTCGACGGTGATGATGCCGTACTGGTTGCCCGAGGCCTTCGCGACGCGGTGCTGCACGCTCGTGACGAGACCCGCGACGGTGACCTGCTCGCCGTCCTCGGTGTTGTCCGACGAGGTGAGGTCGGTGATCGTCGTGGAGTAGTGCTTGGCGAGCTGCGCCTCGAGCCCGGCGAGGGGGTGGTCGGACACGTACAGGCCGAGCATCTCGCGTTCGAAGGCGAGCTTGTCCCGCTTCGACCACTCGGGGCGCTCCGGCACGTGGGACTCGGGCGCGACCCCCGCCTCCTCGAAGAGCGAGTCGAAGTCGAAGCCGATGTTGCCGTTCTCCTCGTCCCGTTTGATCTTCACCGCGGACTCGACGGCGGATTCGTGCACCTCCACGAGGGCACGCCGTGTCGCGCCGAGAGTGTCGAACGCCCCAGCCTTGACGAGCGACTCGATCGTGCGCTTGTTCGCGACCTGGAGGGGCACCTTGCGGAGGAAGTCGTGGAACGACTCGAACCGGCCCTTGGCCTCGCGCGCCTGGCGGATGCCGTCGACCACGTTGCTGCCCACGTTCCTCACGGCGCCGAGCCCGAAGCGGATGTCCTCGCCGACGGCCGCGAAGAAGCCGATCGACTCGTTGACGTCGGGCGGGAGCACCTTGATGCCCATCCGGCGGCACTCGTTGAGGTACATCGCCATCTTGTCCTTCGAGTCGCCGACGGACGTGAGCAGGGCCGCCATGTACTCGGCCCGGTAGTGCGCCTTGAGATAGGCCGTCCAGTAGCTGAGGATGCCGTAGGCGGCCGAGTGCGCCTTGTTGAAGGCGTAGTCCGAAAACGGCAGCAGGATGTCCCAGAGCATCTTGACGGCCTCGTCGCCGTAACCGTTGGCGTGCATGCCCTCGGAGAAGCCGGCGAACTGCTTGTCCAGCTCCGACTTCTTCTTCTTGCCCATGGCCCGCCGGAGGATGTCCGCCTGGCCGAGGGAGAAGCCGGCGACCTTCTGCGCGATCGCCATCACCTGCTCCTGGTAGATGATGAGGCCGTACGACGTGGAGAGGATCTCCTCGAGGGGCTCCGCGAGCTGCGGGTGGATCGGCGTGATGGGCTGCTGGCCGTTCTTCCGCAGCGCGTAGTTGATGTGGGAGTTCGCGCCCATGGGCCCCGGACGATAGAGGGCGATGACGGCGGAGATGTCCTCGAAGTTGTCCGGCTTCATGAGGCGGAGGAGCGATCGCATCGGCCCGCCGTCGAGCTGGAAGACCCCGAGAGTATCGCCGCGCGAGAGCAGCGCGTACGCCTCGGGGTCGTCGAGCTCGAGATCCTCGAGGACCGGCCGGAAGCCCCGGTTGGTTTCGATGTTGTCGAGGGCGTCGTCGATGATCGTGAGGTTGCGGAGCCCCAGGAAGTCCATCTTGATGAGGCCGAGGGACTCGCACGCCGGGTAGTCGAACTGCGTGACGATCTGGCCGTCCTGCTCCCGCTTCATGATCGGGATGATGTCGATGAGCGGGTCGGAGGACATGATGACGCCCGCCGCGTGCACGCCCCACTGACGCTTGAGGTTCTCGAGTCCGAGGGCGGTGTCGAAGACCGTCTTCGCCTCCGCGTCCGTCTCCACGACGGCGCGGATGTCCGCGGCCTCCTTGTAACGCGGGTGGTCACGATCGAAGATGCCGGTGAGCGGGATGTCCTTGCCCATGACGGCCGGGGGCATCGCCTTGGTGAGCTTCTCGCCCATACCGAAGGGGAAGCCGAGGACGCGGGAAGAGTCCTTGAGCGCCTGCTTGGCCTTGATCGTGCCGTACGTGACGATCTGGGCCACGCGTTCGTCACCGTACTTGTCCGTGACGTACCGGATCACCTCGCCGCGACGGCGCTCGTCGAAGTCGACGTCGAAGTCGGGCATGGAGACGCGGTCGGGGTTGAGGAATCGCTCGAAGATGAGTCCGTGGCGCAGCGGGTCGAGGTCCGTGATCCGCATCGCGTACGCGGCCATCGAGCCGGCTCCGGAACCGCGGCCGGGCCCCACCCGGATGCCGTTGTTCTTCGACCAGTTGATGAAGTCGGCGACGACGAGGAAGTAGCCGGGGAAGCCCATCTGCGTGATGACTCCGACCTCGTAGTCGGCCTGCGCCCGCACCTCGCTCGGAACGCCGCTCGGGTAGCGCACGTCGAGGCCGCGGTCGACCTCCTTCACGAACCAGGACTCCTCCGTCTCCCCCTCCGGGACGGGGAAGCGGGGCATGTAGTTCGCGCTCGTGTTGAACTTCACGTCGCAGCGCTCGGCGATCGCGAGCGTGTTGTCGCACGCATCCGGGTGGTCGCGGAAGATCTGCCGCATCTCGGCGGCCGACTTCAGGTAGAACTCGTCCGCGTCGAACTTGAACCGGTTGGGGTCGTCGAGCGTCGAGCCCGACTGCACGCAGAGGAGGGCGGCGTGGGACGTGGCGTCGTGCGCATGGGTGTAGTGGAGGTCGTTGGTGGCGACGAGCGGGAGCGACAGGTCCTTCGCGAGGCGGAGCAGGTCCGTCATGATTCGTCGCTCGATACCGAGGCCGTGGTCCATGATCTCGCAGAAGAAGTTCTCCGCACCGAAGATGTCGCGGAAGTCCGCTGCCGCCTGGACGGCCGCGTCGTACTGGCCGAGGCGGAGTCTCGTCTGCACCTCGCCGCTCGGGCAGCCGGTCGTGGCGATGAGCCCGGACGAGTAGGTCGAGAGCAGTTCGCGGTCCATGCGCGGCTTGAAGTAGTAGCCCTCGATCGACGCCTTCGACGACAGCCGGAAGAGGTTGTGCATGCCCTCCGTCGACTGGGCGAGCAACGTCATGTGGGTGTAGGAGCCGGCGCCCGAGACGTCGTCTCCGCCCCCGTCGCCCCACCGAACGCGCGTGCGGTCCGAGCGGTGGGTACCGGGGGTGAGGTAGGCCTCGGTGCCGATGATGGGCTTGATCCCGGCATCGGTCGCGGTCTTCCAGAAATCGAACGCACCGAAGACGTTGCCGTGGTCCGTGATGGCGACGGCCGGCATGCCCTCGGTGACGGCCGCCTCGATGAGCGGTTTCACCCGAGCGGCACCGTCGAGCATCGAGTACTCGCTATGCACGTGGAGGTGCACGAAGGAATCAGAAGTCCGAGTCATGAGGTCTCCGAACGTGTCGCGGGTGGATCGAGAACGAGGTGTCGAGAACGAGGGTGTCGAGAACGAGGTGTCGCGGGAGGTCGACGCAGTTGAAGCGGGACGACGACGTGGGGTCAGGCTAGTCGGAACCCACGACATCGAGGGCGTGACGGAGATCCGCCGGGTACGCCGAGGCGAACTCGACCGGTTCGCGGGTTCCCGGGTGCACGAACCCCAGACGGACGGCATGCAGCCACTGGCGCGTGAGACCGAGGCGCTGAGAGATCATCGGGTCGGCGCCGTAGAGCGGGTCGCCGACGCACGGGTGCCGTTGGGCCGCCATGTGCACGCGGATCTGATGGGTCCGCCCCGTCTCGAGATGGATCTCGAGCAGCGTCGCAGCGCGCCAGGCCTCGATCGTCTCGTAGTGCGTCACCGACGGCTTCCCACCGGCGGTCACCGCGAACTTCCAGTCGGACTTCGGGTGTCGTCCGATCGGCGCGTCGATCGTGCCGGCGAAGGGATCCGGGTGGCCCTGGACGAGGGCGTGGTAGACCTTCTCGACCTCGCGGTCGTGGAAGGCCCTCTTGAGTTTGGTGTAGGCGTGCTCCGACTTCGCGACGACCATGAGGCCGCTCGTTCCCACGTCGAGTCGGTGCACGACCCCGGCACGCTCGGCGGCCCCCGACGTGGAGATGCGGAAACCGGCCGCGGCGAGGGCACCGAGAACGGTCGGTCCGTTCCACCCGACGGACGGGTGCGCGGCCACGCCGGCCGGCTTGTCGACCACGACGATGTCGTCGTCGTCGTGCACGATTCCGAGGTCGTCGACCGCGATCGGCACGATGACCGCTTCTGCCCGCGGCTGCCATTCGACCTCGATCCAGGCACCGCCGGACAGACGATCGGACTTCGAGGCGGGGCGGCCGTCGACCGTCACTCCCCCGGCCTCGAGGATCTCGGCGGCGAAACTGCGCGAGAATCCGAGCATCTTCGCGAGGGCGGCATCGACCCGGGAGCCTTCGAGGCCGTCGGGGACGAAGAGAGAGCGTGACTCGGCCACGTCAGTCCGCCACGGTTCGATCGGCACGACTGTCGGGATCTGCGTGACGCGGGGATGTGCCGGAGGCGGTTCCCGTGTGCGGAGCGGGATCCGCCACCGCGTCCGGATCGGCCGCACCGGTGGTGTCGTCGCCGGCTCGCTCGGAAACGACCGACGAGTCGTCGACGCCCTCGTCGCCCCGGCCTCGTGTGCCGTCGATTCCGACGCCGAGGATCGTGAGGAGGATGAAGATCCCCATGCTCACGACGATGCAGATGTCCGCGATGTTGTAGATCGCCGGCATCATCCACGGTGTCGAGATGAAGTCGATGACGTGGCCGAGCCCGAAGGACGGTTCGCGGAAGAGACGATCGGTGAGGTTACCCAGCACCCCGCCGAGGAGCAGCCCGAACACGAGCGCCCACAACCGGGAGCGGATGCGTCGCGCCAGGACGATGATCGTCACGCTGACGGCGGCGGCGAGGATCGAGAAGATCCAGGTCGCTCCTTCGGCGAAGGAGAAAGCGGCCCCGGGGTTACGGACGAAGTACAGGACGAAGAAGTCGCCGAGGACGCGGATCCGTTCGCCCTCCGACATCGACGAGACGACGAGGAATTTCGTGACCTGATCGACCACGAGAGCCGACACAGCCACGGCGATCAGGACGAGGAGCGTCCTGGCCGTGGCTGTGTCGGTCGATCGAGTGGTCAAGCGCTGAGCGTCAGTGGTTGTCGCCCACGGAGGCGGCGATGCCACCGGTGGACGCTGCGGTCCCGGTGTCGAGATCACGCAGGTGGCTCTCGATGTAGCTGCGGAGCTGCTGACGGTACTCGCGCTCGAAGACGCGGAGCTCGTCGATCTCCTTCTCGAGGACCGTGCGCTGCTCGTCGAGCTTCGCGAGCTCCTCGCGCTGCTTGGCCTCGGCCTCGGCGACGACACGGGCGGCGGTCGCGTTGCCCTCGGCGATGAGCTGATCGCGCTTCTCGGCGCCCTCGCGGACGTGCTCGTCGTGCAGACGACGGGCGAGGACGAGCAGGCTGTTGGAGCTCTCCGACTCGTCCTGGACGGGAGCGGCCTGGACCGGCACCGCCGGAACGGGCTCGGGCGTGGCGACGGGCTCGGGAGCAGGCGTCTCCTCCGCGGGAGCCGACGGGGCGGAACCTGCGTCGGAGGACGACAGGCGCTCCTGCAGGTCCTGGTTCTCCTGGATCAGGCGGCGCAACTCGACGACGACCTCATCGAGGAAGTCGTCGACCTCGTCCTGGTCGTAGCCCTCGCGGAACTTGGTCTGCTGGAACTGCTTGTTGACGACGTCTTCGGGCGTGAGCGCCATGGCGTACCACCTTCACTTATTTCGATCGGAATGACCTTGCAACGGTAGCAAACCCTGAGGGCCGGCGACGCCGCGTCGGAGTCGCGGTGGCGCGACCCGGTCAAGAATACAGCGGGAGGAGTGGGTCAGCGGATGAAACCGACGAGAATCATGGCCACGAGGACGCACAGCATCGTCAGGGTCCAACCGAAGTCCAGGGCGGCACGACCCACCCGGACCGGCGGAAGCACGCGCCGGAAGAACTTGATGGGCGGGTCGGTCACCGAGTAGACGAACTCGGCTGCGACCAGTCCGATGCCGGACGGCCGCCACGCTCGGTTGAACGTCTGCACGAGATCGAGGATGAACCGAGCCCACATGGCGAGCAGATAGATCAGCAACGCCGCGTAGAGGAGGTTCCCGATGACGGAGAAGATCGAGCCCACCCCGCCTAGCGCTGAGCGAAGAAGGTGGCCTCGGTCTCGACGACCTGAGCGTCCTGCTCTCCGGAGATGGAGACGTGCGACGGCGACAGCAGGAAGACCTTGTTGGTCACGCGCTCGATCTTGCCGTAGAGGCCCTGCGACAGACCGCTTGCGAAGTCGATGAGACGGCGCGCGTCGGCATCGCTCATCTGCGAGAGGTTGATGATGACGGGAACACCGTCACGGAACGACTCGGCGATGACCTGGGCGTCCTTGTACTGCTTGGGGTGGACCGTGAGGATCTCGTTGAGCTCCGTGGGCGCCGGCTGCCGCACAGGCGCCGGGGCCTTGCGCAGCGGGGTCACGGGCGCGGGCTTCGCCTCGGGCGCCTGGTGCTGCTGGCGGGGGGTCTCGTTCGCGGGCTTCTGCTCGGCGGCGGGCTCGTCGTAGTCGAGCTCCTCGTCGGCGAGTCCGAGATAGACCATGGTCTTCTTCAGCGGGTTGGACATCAGTACCTCCGTCGTGCGGTTGCTTCCTCTTCGAGGTTAGGGTGTCGCCGGACGTTTGCCCGTGATTGCGGTTCCGATTCGCAGGTGTGTCGCGCCCTCGAGGATCGCGTCCTCGAAGTCGTCGCTCATACCGGCCGAGATCGCGGTGGCGAGCGGGTCGATGGCGCGGATGCGATCCGAGACGGACCGGAGGCGGGCGAACGCCGGACGCGGCTCCGCCCCGAGGGGCGCGACCGCCATGACCCCGGCGAGAGACAGCCCATCGCTCGCGACGATGCGTTCGGCCAGTCGCTCGACGTCGGCGATGGGGGCACCACCCCGATGGTCGTCGTCGCTCAGCGCCACCTGCACGAAGCAGCTCACGGGGCGGTCGGCCCCCGCGAGAGCGTCGATCACGGAGTCGCGATCGACCGAGTGGATGACGCCGGCGAACCGGGCGACGCGACGCGCTTTCTTCGACTGGAGCTGACCGACGAAATGCCACGTGAGGTCGTCGAGCCCGACGAGTTCGGCGGCCTTCGCCTCTGCCTCCTGCTGGCGGTTCTCCCCCACGTCTCGGATCCCCGCCTCGTAGAGCTGCGACACGAGCGCGGCCGGATGGAACTTGGTCACGGCGATCGTCGTGATCCCGAGCGGATCCCGCCCCGCGCGAACGGCCGCCCGGGAGATGGACTCCCGGACGGCCGCGACGCGTTCTTCGAGCTCCGACATCTCCTACTTCAGGAAATCGGGGATGTCGAGCTCGTCCTCGTCGGAGAAGCCGGCGTCGTGCGCGGGCGTCGTCGCATGGACGCGAGCGTCCGAGCTCTTCCATGCGGGCTCGGCCGGCTTCTCGGGCGCCTGCGCGACGGGGACCGGCGGCGCCGGGGGCACCTCCGGCTCGGCCGCGGTCATGACGCCACCGGTCGTGACGATACCCGCCGCAGCGCCGTCGAGCGCCCGCGTCGGGGGCTCGCCGCCGTCGAACCCGGCAGCGATGACGGTGACCCGCACCTCGTCGCCGAGGGTGTCGTCGATGACGGCACCGAAGATGATGTTCGCCTCGGGGTGGACGGCCTCCTGCACGAGGCGAGCGGCGTCGTTGATCTCGAAGATACCGAGGTTCGAGCCGCCCTGGATGGACAGCAGGACACCGTGAGCACCCTCGATGCTGGCCTCGAGGAGGGGGGAGGCCACGGCGAGCTCCGCGGCCTTGATGGCGCGGTCGGCTCCCCGAGAGGAACCGATCCCCATGAGGGCCGATCCGGCACCCTGCATGACGGACTTGACGTCCGCGAAGTCGAGGTTGATGAGACCGGGGGTCGTGATGAGGTCCGTGATTCCCTGCACACCTGCGAGGAGCACCTGGTCGGCCGTGGCGAATGCCTCGAGCATGCTGATACCGCGGTCGCTGATCTCGAGGAGGCGATCGTTCGGTACCACGATGAGGGTGTCGACCTCTTCCTTCAGCTTGGCGACGCCGGCCTCGGCCTGGCCCTGACGACGGCGGCCCTCGAAGCCGAACGGCTTCGTGACGACACCGATGGTGAGGGCGCCGATCGACTTGGCGATCCGCGCGACCACGGGGGCTCCACCCGTTCCGGTGCCACCGCCCTCGCCGGCTGTGACGAAGACCATGTCGGCGCCCGCGAGCGCCTCCTCGATCTCCTCGGCATGGTCCTCGGCTGCGCGACGGCCCACCTCCGGATCGGCACCCGCTCCGAGACCTCTCGTGAGGTCTCGGCCGACGTCGAGCTTGACGTCGGCATCGCTCATGAGCAACGCCTGGGCGTCGGTATTGATCGCGATGAATTCGACTCCGCGGAGTCCGATCTCGATCATGCGGTTGACGGCGTTGACGCCGCCGCCGCCGATACCGACGACCTTGATCACTGCAAGGTAGTTCTGGTTTGTCGTCACGTCAGCCTCCGGTGAGAACTTTCAACCTCAGGTTTAGGTTTAAAGTTATGCTCAGTATGCATTTCCTGATTCAGACGTTAGGGCCGCACGGCACGCGAACACGCCGTCTGGACAGCGTGTCGCGAGATGCGCCCTCGGATTGGCCTCCGTCGAGACCCGACGGAGTCAGCGTGGGTCGATGACGGCCGATTCGGGACTCGACACGTCGTATCGCTGCACCGAGTCGGGCGGGTAGTTCGCCATCAGTCCTTCGAGCACGACCGCCTTCCTCGCGGAGTCCTCGCCGCTCCCCCACGTCACGACCGCACCGTTGCCCGCGAGGGTGAGCGTGACGTCGTCGACGGTCGTGGCGCTCACCTCGTCGACGGTCGACAACAGATCATCGGGGAGGGACCGCAGGACGGACGCGGCCGCCGTGAACCCCGAGGAGGCCGAGTCACCCTCGAAGACCATGAGCGGATAGCCGGTCGGTCTCTCCGGCGTCGTGGACAGCACCACGCCGGCGACGTCCACGAGGTCGAAGGCATCGCCCGACGCGATCACCCCGACCGGCCGTCGCTCGACGATCCGGATGACGAGGGTGTCGGGCGGGCGTGACTCCACCGAGTAGCTCTGCACGAGCGGATACTTCACGAGCGCCGCCTTGATCGCGCTCTGATCGACGAGCGGGAGCGGGGTGCCGCGCTGACTGTCGAGGTCGCGCACGATGAGGTCGGAACTCACCAGTCGGGCACCCTCCACCTGGATGTCGCGAACGGCCATGAGCGGCGTGTAGGCCAGGCCGACGCACGTGGCCGCGAGGAGCAGCACTCCCCCGATGGCGGACGCCCAGATGATCCGACGACGACGCGTGGTGGCCGTGAAACGACGGACCTCCTCGCGCTCGCGTCGACGGCGCGCGCGTGCCGCCTTCCACGGGCTCGACGTCGCTCCCGTGGTCCGGGCCGTGTCGTCACCGGATTCGCCATCGCGGGTGTCTGTCGCCGAGTTCCCGCCCTGCTGCAGCGGGATCGGAGCCGTGAACGTCTCCTCGGCATCGCCCCCTCCGGATCGGAACCGGCCGAGCAGGCGTCGCGCGCCGTGGCGCTCGTCCGAGTCGGACGTGCCTCTCGCGTCCTCCGGCTCGTCCCGAACCGGAGGACGCGTCGCGGCCGTCGGTCTCGGGATGCCGGAGGGCCGCTTCACCGGGAGGTCTCCGGGCGGACCCTCTCGAGGGACTCGAGCAGCTGCGGGACGATGCGGTAGACGTCGCCGCATCCGAGCGTCACGACGTAGTCGCCCGGTCGGGCGATCTCCGCCACGCGATCCGCAGCGGCCTGCCAGTCGGCGATGAAGTCGACGTGGCTCTCGTCACCGAACTTCTCCGAGACGAGCGCTCCGGTGACCCCCGGCTCCGGGTCTTCGCGTGCGCCGTACACGTCGAGCACGATCGTGTGGTCGGCGCGCGATTCGAGCACGTCCGCGAACTCACGGGCGAACAGTCGCGTGCGGCTGTAGAGATGCGGCTGGTGTACGGCGATGATGCGCCCGTCCCCCACGACCGTCCGAGCGGCGGACAGCGCCGCGTCGACCTCGGTGGGGTGGTGCGCATAGTCGTCGAAGACGCTCACGCCGTCGACGGTGCCGTGCAGCTCGAACCGTCGCTTCGTGCCGCCGAAGCCGGCGATGGCGTCGAGGACCGCCTGCGGTTCGAATCCGAGACCGGTCAGGACGGCGAAGGCGCCGGCTGCATTGATGGCGTTGTGGCGTCCGGGCACGGCGAGGGTTCCGCTGTAGCTCGAACCTCCGGCGTCGATCGTGAACCGGACGGGACCGTCGGTGACGATGTCGCGCACACGCACCTCCGCGTCCTCCGCGACACCGAAGGTCACCACGCGCGCGTGCGTCAGGCGCTCGGTCACCGCGACGGCACCCGGGTCGTCCGACGAGATGGCGACGAATTCGGTCGACGCGTCGGCGAAGTCGACGAAGGCCTGCTGGAAGGCCTCGAGCGATCCGTAGTGGTCGAGGTGGTCGGGGTCGACGTTCGTCACGAGGGCCACGGCCGTGTCGTAGAGAAGGAAGGACCCGTCCGATTCGTCGGCCTCGACCACGAAGAGCTCACCCGAGCCCCACGCCGAGCTCGTTCCGAGAGTCTCGATCACTCCGCCGTTGACGAAACTCGGGTCGGCGTCGAGGGCGAGCAGCGCCGTGACGATCATGCCCGTGGAGGTCGTCTTGCCGTGGGCGCCGGCGACCGAGACGAGCCGACGCGAGCGCGTCAGCCAGGCGAGCGCCTGAGACCGGTGCAGCACGGGGATCCCGCGCTCGCGGGCGAGCAGGTACTCGGGATTGTCCGGCCACAGCGCACCGGTGACGACGAGGGTGTCCGCGTCGCCCACATTGGCGGCGGCGTGACCGATCGTCACGATCGCTCCCATCGCCCGGAGGGCCTCCGTCGCCGCCGACTCGCGCGAGTCGGAGCCCGACACGGTCGCGCCGGACTCGATGAAGAGCTTCGCGATGCCGCTCATCCCGGACCCGCCGATCCCCACGAAGTGCACGGATCCGAGGTCCTCGGGGATCTCGAGCGAGAAGTCTGGCTTGATCACGACGTTCTTCTTTCTGGTTCGGGAGACGGTGTCAGCGACGACGGCCGCGGACGGCCCTCGACGCCTCGTCGATGAGCTCGAGCATGCGGACGTTCCCGTCGAGGGTGCCCGCGTGGCGGGACTGCACGGCCATGTCGTGGACGCGGACCTCGTCGCCGAGCAGCGGGAGCAGCACAGAGCTTACCCACGCCGGCTGGAAGTCGGCGTCGGCGACGAGCACCGCTCCGCCCGCGTGCACCGAGTCGCTCGCGTTGTACCGCTGCTCCCCGTTGCCGACGGGGTAGGGGACGTAGACGGCGGGAATGCCGAGCGCGCTCAGCTCGCTCACCGTCGCGGCCCCGGCGCGCGACACCGCGAAGTCGGCGACCGCGAGGGCCAGATCCATCCGGTCGCAGTAGTCGACGACGTGGTAGTGGTCGTGCCCCGGGTCCGTGAACTCGCTCGAACGTCCGACGATGTGCACGATCTGCCATCCGGCTTCCACCACGGACGGCGCGGACTCGGCGATCGTCGTGTTGAGCCGGCGCGCGCCGAGCGATCCCCCTGTGACGAGCAGGGTCTTGCGCTCCGGATCGAGGCCGAAGAACTCCCTGCCCTCGCGCCGGGCGGCATCGCGGTCGATCGTCTCGATCTCACGGCGCAGCGGCATCCCGACGAACCGCGAGTGCCGCAGGCGCGTTCCGTGGAAGGCGACCCCGACGTACCGGGTGTAGAGCACGCCCAGGCGGTTCGCGAGCCCCGGACGGGCGTTCGCCTCGTGGATGATGAGCGGCACGCGTGCCCGGCGGGCGGCGACGTACGCCGGGGCCGATGCGTAGCCGCCGAAGCCGACCACGACATCGACCCCCCGGCGGGTCATGATCTCGGTCGTCGTCGCGACGGCCTTGCGGAAACGGCCGCCGAAGCCGAAGCTCGCTCCGTTGAGCCGGCGAGGGAACGGCAGCTTCGGGATCGTCTCGAGCTCGTAGCCCCGCGCCGGGACGAGTCGTGCCTCGAGTCCCTCGGCGGTGCCGAGCACGATGACGGTCGCGTCGGGGTCGCGGGCGGTGAGCGCGTCGGCGACCGCGAGCAGCGGATTGACGTGGCCGGCGGTACCGCCACCGGCGAAGAGATAGGTGGTCATCGGAGTGTTCCTCTTCCTTGCAGGACGAGCGACGCCTGCCGAGCCTCGTGGCGGGCGAACGACAGGACGATACCCACCGCCATGAGGGATGTGATGAGCGCCGTGCCACCGGCGGAGATGAAGGGCAGGGGGACGCCGAGCACCGGGAAGACCCGGAGGACGACGCCGATGTTGACGAACGCCTGTCCGATGAGCCACATGAGTACGGCCCCCGTGGCCGTGCGGATGAACGGGTCGGACGACGAACGGATGACGCGCAGGAGGGCGACGGCGAGGAGGACGAACATCAGCAGGAGCACGACGGCCCCGACGAGACCGAGCTCCTCCCCCACGATCGCGAAGATGTAGTCGTTCGACGCAGCGGGCAGCCAATCCCACTTCTCGACCGAGTTGCCCAGACCGACCCCGAAGAAGCCGCCGTTCGCGAGAGCCCAGGTGCCGTGGAGCGGCTGCCAACAGACTCCCTCGTAGTCGGCGCACGTGGCGTCCGTGAAACTCATGAGCCGACGCATCCGGTTGGGGCTCGTTGCAACCGCGGCGGCGGCCCCGACACCGGAGACGAGCATGAGCGGTATCAGGATCCGCCAACGAACGCCGGCGAAGTAGAGCGCCGCGAAGACGATCGACGCCAGGATCAAGACCGTTCCGAGGTCCCTTCCGAGGAACACGAGACCGATTGCAAGCCCGCCGATCGGGACGACCGGGATGAGGGCATGCTTCCAGCTCGTGAGGAGTTCCCTCTTCCGGGCGAGGACGAACGCAAGCCAGACGACGAGGGCGAGCTTGACGAATTCGGATGGTTGTCCGTTGATCGGACCGATCCGGATCCAGTTCCGGTTTCCGTAGACATCGTCGCCGAGCGGTGTGAAGACGAGCGCCTGAAGCGCGATGGCGAGGAAGATCGCCGGCCAGGCCATCCTCTTCCAGAACGTGAGCGGCATGCGCGACATCACGAGCATGAGCGGGACACCGAGGACGGCGTACGTCGCTTGCTTCCAGAAGCCGCCGAAGAAGCCGTTGTTGTCGATCCACGACTCGATCGTCGACGACGACAACACCATGACGAGGCCGAAGGCGACCAGGAAGAGCGTCGTACCGAGCAGCAGCAGGTAGTTCGACGAGTCGGCGAGAGCGAGCTTGCCGAGCGAGATCCGAGCCGACGCCGGCCGGTCGTCGGACTCAGTCCGAGCCCGGCCGGGATGGGGTGGGGCGCTCATCCGCGTCTCCTCCCACGAGATCGGCGACGGCGGAGGCGAAGAGGCGTCCGCGCTGCGCGTAGTCGGTGAATTGGTCCATCGAGGCCGCCGCCGGAGCGAGGAGGACGGTGTCCCCCGCGGCCGCGATACCGCTCGCCGCCTCGACGGCCTGCGGCATCACCTCTCCAGTGTCGGCTGGCGACACCTCGATCACGGGGACGCCCGGCGCGTGTCGCTCGAACGCGGCCGTCACCGCCTCACGGTCCCGCCCGATCACGACGGCGGCACGCACCCGGTCGGCGTGCTTCGCCACGAGCGCGGCGATGTCGATACCTTTCAGAAGTCCTCCCACGATCCAGACGACCGAGGGGTAGGCGGAGAGCGAGGCGTCGGCGGCGTGGGCGTTGGTCGCCTTCGAGTCGTCGACCCACGTGATGCCGTCCGCGACGGCGATCGTCTCGATCCGGTGGTGATCGAGCGAGAAGGCGGCGAGGGTGTCCCGGATCTGTTCCGGCGTGACCCCGACGGCCCGCACGAGCGCACTCGCCGCGAGGATATTGGCGACGACATGGGGGGCCGCGAGACCCTGTTCGGCGAGGGCGTCGATCGTCGTGATCTCGAGCGCGCTCGAGAAGCGGTCGTCGAGGAAGGCCCGGTCGCACAGGATGCCGTCCACGATGCCGAGGTCGCTCGGACCCGGGACGTCGAGGCCGAAGCCGATGGCTCTGGCGCCGGCCACGACCTCGGCCTCCTCCACCATCCGTCGCGTGGCGGGGTCTGCCCGGTTGTAGACGCACGCGACCCGGGTGTTCGCGTAGACGCCGGCCTTCGCGTCGCGATAGGCCTCGGCCGAACCGTGCCACTCGAGGTGGTCGTCGGACAGGTTGAGGCAGACGCTCGCGAGCGGGGAGACCGGCTCCGGGGTGCTCTGGCGGGCGAGGTAGTGCAGCTGGTGGCTCGAGAGCTCGACGACGAAGACGTCGAACCCGCCCGGATCACGCACGGCGTCGAGCACCGGCACGCCGATGTTCCCGCAGGGCGCTGCGCGCAGGCCGGCGGTCACGAGCATCGACGCCGTCATCTGCACGGTCGTCGTCTTCCCGTTCGTGCCCGTCACGAGCAGCCACTCCGCGGGAGTACCCGCCTTGTCGCGGACGCGCCAGGCGAGTTCGATGTCGCCCCACAGCGGAAGTCCCGCCTCCGATGCCCAGGTGACGAGCGCGTGGTGCGGCGGGTATCCGGGTGAGACGACGACGAGGTCGGCTGAGAACGCGAGGAGCTCCTCCGGCGGGCCGCCTGCTCCGCCGAGGACGAAGCGCGCACCGATGACATCGAGCAACCGGCCCCGGTCGGGGTCGGCCGTCTCCGCGACCACCAGGACCTCCGCGCCGAGCTCGACGAGCGTGTCGGCGACCGAGAATCCCGTGGCACCGAGGCCGAACACCGCGACACGCAGCCCCCGCCAGTCGGCGTGCCAGCTCGTGAGACCCGCGAGTCGCACGTTTCTCTCCTCGGAGGTCACGCCAGGGCCCACTCGAGGTAGAAGGTCCCGACGCCGGCGGCGACGAGCAGACCGCCGATGATCCAGAAGCGCGCGACGACCGTCACCTCCGCCCAGCCCTTCAACTCGAAGTGGTGGTGGATCGGGGACATCAGGAAGATGCGCTTGCCGTGGGTGATCTTGAAGTAGGCGCGCTGAACGATGACCGAACCGGTCTCCATCACGAACAGACCGCCGATGAAGACGAGGAGGAGCTCGGTGTGGGTGAGGATCGCGAACGCTCCGATGGCTCCACCGAGTGCGAGCGAACCCGTGTCACCGAGGAAGATCTGCGCGGGCGTCGTGTTCCACCACAGGAAGCCCACGAGGGCGCCGACGATCGCCGCGGCGACGATCGCGAGACCGAGCGGGTCCACCACGTCGTAGCACTTGTACGCGACCTCGTCCCCGACCGCACCGAAGCAGGACTGGTTGTACTGCCAGAACCCGATGATGACGTAGGAGCCGATCGCGAAGATCGACGCGCCGGTCGCGAGGCCGTCGAGACCGTCCGTCACATTCACGGCGTTGGACGTCGCCGTCACGATGAGCGCCGTCCAGAGGAGGTAGAGCGCGATCCCGATCACGCTGCCGAAGATCAGGAAGTCGATCGGGAGGTCGCGCACGAAGGAGATGGACGTGGACCCCGGGGTGACGCCCTCGGGATTCGGGAAGCTGATCGCGAGCACCGCGAATGCGACCGCGACGATGAGCTGTCCCACGACCTTCGCCCAGCCGCGCAGGCCGAGGGAACGCTGCTTACGGGTCTTGAGGAAGTCGTCGACGAACCCCACGAGGCCGAGCCCCACCATCATGAACAGCACGAGGAGCGCGGCCGTGCTGATGCGGTCCCCGGTGATCAGCATCGCCGTGAAGTAGCCGAACAGCACCCCGATGATGATGATGATCCCGCCCATGGTGGCGGTGCCCTTCTTCGCGTGATGCGATTGGGGGCCGTCGTCGCGGATGAACTGCCCCCAGCCCAGCCGCTTGAACAAGCGGATGAACAGCGGGGTGAGGAAGAGCGAGAAGGCGAGCGAGAGTGCGCCGGCCGTGAGGAGTGCTACCACGAGAACAATTCTCCCAGTCGATCGCCGAGATGACGGAGACCCGCCGAGTTGGAGGACTTCACGAGCACGGTGTCGCCGGCCCGCAGTTCGTCCGAGAGGTACGCGTAGGCCTCGTCCGCCGTCTCCACGAAGACGGATTCACCGTCCCACGACCCCTCGTTGATGGCGGAGATGTGCAGCCGACGGGCGTCGGTGCCGACCACCACGAGTCGGTCGACGCGCAAGCGCACGGCGAGGAGGCCGATGCGGTCGTGCTCGTCTCCGGCGAACTCGCCGAGCTCGGCCATGGTGCCGAGTACCGCGACGCGGCGACCCTCTGGCGGGGTGATGACCGCGAGGGTCTTGAGGGCCGCGGCCATCGAATCGGGGCTCGCGTTGTAGGCGTCGTTGATGATCGTGACGTCGTCCCGGCCGCCGAGCACCTCCATCCGCCAGCGCTCCGCGCGCGTCACGGTCTCGAGACCGGCGACGATGTCGTCGAGGGGCACACCGAGCTCGGTGGCCACGGCGGCAGCAGCGAGGGCGTTCGAGATGTGGTGCTCCCCGAGGACGCGGAATCGGACCGGTCGCGCCTCGCCCGACGGCAGGACGAGCGTGAAGCGCGTGCCGGTGCGGTCGGAGTCGACGTCGGTCGCTCGCACGTGGGCGGCGTCGGCCAGACCGAAGAAGACGACACGGGCCGCCGTGAGGTCGGCCATGGCCGCGACGCGGTCGTCGTCCAGGTTGAGCACGGCGACGGCCGTGTCGGGCAGGGAGGTCACCATGGCCGACTTCTCGGCGAACGTCTCCTCGAGGCCGCCGAATCCGCCGGCGTGAGCGAGGCCCACCTTGAGGACGACGCCGATGTCCGGAGTGACCATGCGGACCAGTCGGGCGATCTGACCCGGACCGGATGCGCCCATCTCGGAGACGAGGAACTCGGAGTCCCCCGTCACCCGCAGCATCGTGGTGGGGGCGCCGACGGCGTTGTTGAACGAGTTCTTGGGCGCCACCGTCGCAGCGCGCGGCGACAGGACAGCGTCGAGCAGGTTCTTGGTGGTCGTCTTCCCATTCGATCCCGTGATCCCGACGACCCGCAGCCTCCCCGAGGAACGCACCGCCGCCACGACGTGGGACGCGAGAGCCCCGAGTGCCTCGACGGCGTCGGGGACGACGATCTGGGTGATGTCGTCGTCGACGGGGTGCTCGACGATCGCGAGGCGCGCGCCCCGCTCCCGGGCGACGCCGACGAAGGCGTGGCCGTCGGTCGTCTCCCCTGGCTTGGCGACGAAGATCCCCCCGGGGACGATCTCACGCGAGTCGGTCTCGACGAATCCGTCGACCGTGTCGTCGGTCGTCTCCCCGTCCCGCAGGACGAGTAGCCCCGAGAGGACGGTGGCGACATCGCCGAAGGTCATGGTGATCACCGGTCGGTCCTCCTCGATCGGATCCGGGCGGGCGTCGCGCGGAGCATCAGTAGGTCGTCGGCAGGTCGGGCGACGGTTCGGTGGACGGCTCGACCCGGTAGGTCTTGAGGACCTGGGTCATGATCTGTTGGAACGTCGGCGCCGCGGCTGCCGAAGATCTGATCTTAGTCGGGTTCGAGATGTGTACCGAGACGACGTACTGCGGGTCCTCCGCCGGAGCCATGCCCGTCATCGAGACGACGTACGTGTCCTTCAGGCCGCCCGCGCCGTCGCCCTGTTCCGCCGTGCCCGACTTGGCCGCGACACGGTAGCCGGGGATCTGGAGGGAATCACCGAAGTGCCCGTCCGTCACGACGCTCTCGAGCATCTGTACGACCTGATCCGCGGCGCTCTCGGACACGACCCGCTCGCTCTCCGGCGCGGCGGCCTCCGTGACCGTCCCGTCGGCGTTCTGGCACCCTTCGATGAGAGTCGGTTCCACCGTGACACCGCCGTTCGCGAGCGTCTGGTAGGCCCTCGCGATCTGGATCGGTGTCGCCGAGAGGCCCTGCCCGAACATCGTCGCGTAGTAGGTCTGGTTGTCCCAGTCGCCCGGCTGGGCGAGGAGACCGGAGGACTCGGCGTCGAAGCCGATGGAGGTCGCGTCGCCGATGCCGAACTTCTTCAGGTAGTCGTAGCGCTCCTGCGGCGAGAGGGCCTCTCCGAGCTGAGAGATGCCGGTGTTGGAGGACTCGGCGAGAACACCCGTGAGGGTCAGCTTGAGGGGCCCGTGCGATGAGGAGTCCTTGATCCGCGCGCCGTTGGTCGGGTAGTACCAACCGTCGGCGACGACCTTCGTCGACGGGGTCGCCTTCCCGGAATCGAGCAGCATCGCCGCGGTGAGCGCTTTGAAGGTCGATCCCGGCTCGAACGGCGCGGTGAACGACAGCGCCTGCCGGAAATACTCCTCGGTCCCGCCGACGTTCCCCGGATCGACCGACGGGTACTGCGCGACCGCGCGGAGCTTGCCGGTCCCGACCTCCTCGATCGTCACCGTTCCCGAATCGGCCCCCATCGCGTCGACCTGCTCGGCGAGGCGCTGCTGGGCGAACCACTGCAGATCGCGATCGATCGTGAGTTTGAGGGTGCCGCCGTCTTTCGCGTCGACGACCGTCTCGGTGGATCCGGGCAGGATCACCCCGTCCTTGCCGCGATTGAAGGTCTGCGTCCCGTCGATGGATCCGAGGCAGTCGTTCTGGGACTGCTCGAGTCCCTGGAGCGGCGTCCCGTCGGACCCGACGAAGCCGAGGAGATTACCGGCGACGGCGCCGTTGGGGTAGATGCGCCCCGGGTGCTTCTGCGAATAGAGCCACGGGATCTTCAGCGCACGCAGTTCCTGATAGGCGTCGACGTCGACGTAACGCTGGACGTAGGCGAACGTCGAGTCCGGGTTGTCCTCGAGCGCCGACGCGACGAGAGCGAGGATCTCCTCGGACGTCTGGCCCGTGATCGCACCGATGTCGCCGGCGGCCTGCTCGACGGTGACGTCCATCTTCTCGC
Source organism: Labedella endophytica (assembly GCF_003990045.1). GTDB lineage: Bacteria > Actinomycetota > Actinomycetes > Actinomycetales > Microbacteriaceae > Labedella > Labedella endophytica. The sequence goes on from NZ_RZGZ01000002.1 coordinate 210,502, forward strand.
CGTCCGCCGTCGTGCGCTCGAAGTCGGCGACGTTGCTCGGGTCCATCGTGATGTCGTAGCGCATCACGCTGCCGGCGAGTACGTTGCCGTTCGTGTCGACGATCTCGCCGCGCGTGCCGTAGACCGTCGACTGACTCGCCGTCTTGGAGGACGCCACGAGGCGGAGCTGGTCGGCCTGGACGACCTGGATGTCCACGAGCCTCACGACGAAGGCCCCGACGACGGCGAGGATACAGACGATCGCGAGCGCCATGCGGCGGCGACTCGACCGGGTGTGGTGGGGCATTGGAGATCCTTCCCGATCCGTCTCGCCGGTCAGTGGGTCGTGGGCGAGGGCAGTCCGTCTTCGAAGGTTACGGGCGGGACCACGGCTTCCTCGGCAGGCGCGCCTTCCTCGGTCGGCTCGGGTGCGGCGCCCGGCAGGGCGTCGGTCGCCGCGTTCCCGACGTACTCCGTCGACGCGAGGGGGACCGATGACGCGCCCCCGGCCTCCCCGGGCTCGCCGAGCACGGCGCCGTCCGAGAGGCGCAGATAGGCCGGCGTCGAGTTGACTACCATTCCGAGGCCCTGAGCCGCCGACGCGACGTACTGCGGGGATGACAGGGTCTCGAGCTGCTCGCCGAGCGATTCCTTCTGCCAGCCGAGTTCCGTGATCTGTGATCGGAGGCTCGAGACCTCGTAGGCGCCGTGGCTGAGAGCGACACTCAGGAGGAGTTGCGCGATGAAGATCGCGCCGACGCCACCGACGGTCCACAGGGCGTACGAGAGCTTGGGGCGTGCCGCGCGGACGTCCTTGGCTTTCGCGGGAACGGCGCGGAGGGGCGGCGCGGACGGCGGACGGCGGGCGGGAGAGGTCGACGGGCGAGTGACGATGGCCGGTGTGCTCATGTGGTGGTCCCCCTGGTTCGTTCGGCTGCGCGCAGTCGAACGGACGTCGCTCGCGGATTCATCGCCCGTTCGTCATCGCCCGCTATTTCGGCGCCCCGCGTCAGGAGGCGGAACTCCGGTCGGTGCTCGGGGAGCTCGACGGGGAGCCCTGCTGGTGCCGTCGATCGTGTGACGGCCTGCAGCGCGTGCTTGACGATCCGGTCCTCGAGCGATTGGTAGGCCATGACGACGATCCGTCCCCCGAGCCGGATGCGTCCGAGCGCTTCGGGCACGGCGTCCTCCAGGACGCTGAGCTCACGGTTCACCTCGATGCGCAGGGCCTGGAACACCCTCTTCGCCGGGTGGCCCGCGCGCGACAGGGCCGCCGGGGTCGCCTCCTGAAGGATCGCCACGAGCCGCTCGGAGGTCTCGATGGGTGACTCCTCGCGCGCCCGGACGATGCGCTGCGCATAGCGGGCGGCCAAGCGCTCCTCGCCGTACTGGTGGAAGATGCGGCGGAGGTCGCGTTCGTCGTACGTCGCGATGACGTCGGCGGCGGTCGCTCCCGTGGTCTGATCCATCCGCATGTCGAGCGGCGCCTCCCGCGAGTAGGCGAAGCCGCGCTCCGCACGGTCGAGCTGCACGGACGAGACGCCGAGATCGAACAGGGCTCCGTCGATCTCCTCGATCCCGAGGGAGTCGAGGGCCTCGCCGATGCCGTCGTAGACGGTGTGGACGAGATCGACACGGTCGCCGAAGCGGCTGAGCCTCTCCCCCGCGATGGCGAGGGCGTCGGTGTCGCGGTCGAGCCCGACGAGGTGCAGCTCGGGGAAACGCTCGAGCATCGCCTCGGCGTGTCCGCCCATGCCGAGAGTCGCGTCGACGACGACCCTCGGGCCGGAGTCGATCGCCGGTGCGAGGAGATCGATGCAGCGCTCGAGGAGGACGGGAGTGTGGAGGGGCTGGGCGTCCATGGGTCCGTGGCCGACAGCTCCTGGGATCTGATCCCCATCCGTTTGACCTGGCTCCGGGGAAGTGGAGTCAGGGCCGACGGGTGGGAGTCGGACCGCAGGTGCTAGAAGAGGCCGGGGATCACCTCCTCGGCGGTGTCGGAGAACACGGCTTCCTGCTCGGCGAGGTAGGTCTCCCACGCCTCGGCGTCCCAGATCTCCGCTCGTGTGCCCGCACCGATCACGACGAGGTCGCGATCGAGCGATGCATAGGAGCGCAGCGGGGACGGGACGGTCACCCGGTGCTGCTTGTCCGGCGTCTCCGCCGATGCTCCCGAGAGGAACACGCGCAGGTAGTCGCGAGCCTGCTTGCTCGTGACGGGCGCCTGGCGGATCTTCTCGTGCAGCGCCTCGAACTCGCGGGTGCTGAACACGTAGATGCAGTTCTCCTGCCCTCGTGTCATGACCACTCCCCCCGCGAGTTCGTCTCGGAACTTGGCCGGAAGGATGATGCGCCCTTTGTCGTCGAGCTTGGGGGCGTAGGTGCCGAGGAACATGCGCACCCCCTGTCAAGATCCGGCCGATCTTCGAATACCTCCACTTTACTCCACAATCATCCACTTATCTACGTAAACCGGCTCCCCGGCCCCGGTTGGGGCACACTAAGCCCCATAAACACGCGGATCTCAAGGGGTGGAGGGGTGTGGAGGAAAGTTCACGATCCCGAGCCGAATCCGGGCATGAAAAAAGGGGCCGATCCGAAGATCGACCCCTGTGGGGAGGGAGGTGGAGGGGCGACGGCCTCAGGCCGCCCGGCGCCTACCCGTTGCCGTCGTCCTGACGACGCTCCCATCGCGAATTGAGCTTGTCCATGAATCCGCCTGACGACGCCTTGTTTCCGCCGGGTCGCTGGCCGGTGGATCGCGACGGAGCGGTGAAGATGTCACGGGCATCACGCGGCGCAGCCTTCGACCCGCCCTTCGACGGCGAGATCGCGACCATCACGCCGGCGAGCATGACGGCGAAGGCCAGGACACCGACGAGCGGCATCTGCAGGACGACGCCGAGCACGAGCCCGGCGACTCCGAGAAGGGCGACGAGAGCCCCGATGGCGATCCCCCGATAGCTCGGCTTCCCTCGACGACCGGCGACGGTCGAGACGAAATCCGCGTCATTGCGGTAGAGGTTTCGCTCCATCTCGTCGAGGAGGCGTTGCTCCTGTTCAGACAGTGGCATGGTGTTCCCCTTTTGAGCTGCGGCGAAGCCGAGATGATCCTCAGATTCTAACCGCCGCGCGGTGGCTAGGCTAGGTGCGTGATCGAGAGTGGACGTCTTCCTGAACTTGTGCAAGACCGGATCGATGCCTTCCTCGACTCCCGCACATCGATTCTCGCGCCGCTGGGCTCCGACGCCCTCGATTTCGCCGCGGTTTCCCGGGAGTTTCTCAGGGGTGGCAAGCGATTCCGGGCGCTGTTCTGTTGGTGGGGGTGGCGGGCGTTCGCCCCATCGGGTTCACCGAGCCCCGAGACCGTCCGCGTCGTCGTCTCGGCCGCGGCATCCCTCGAGATCTTCCACGCCGCCGCCCTCGTGCACGACGACATCATCGACAACTCCGACACGCGGCGCGGGGCGCCGGCCGCGCACGTCCGGTTCGCCTCGACCCACGCCGAGTCCGATTGGCGGGGTGATGCCGGAGCCTTCGGCCGCTCGTCCGGCATCCTCCTCGGCGATCTCCTGCTCGGGTGGAGCGACGAACTCCTCGACGAGGCGCTCGAATCCCTGCCCGATCGCCGGGTGGCGCGCGCCGCGCGACTCGAATTCAACCGGATGCGCAGCGAGGTCACGGCCGGTCAGTACCTCGACATCCTGGAGGAGCAGGCCTGGGGCGCCCGCACGGAGGCCGAGCAATTCGAGGCGGCCTGGCGTGTGATCCGTTTCAAGTCCGCCGGCTACAGCATCGAGTCCCCGCTCGTGCTGGGGGCGGCTCTGGCCGGCGCAGACCCGGCGACGCTCGACGCCCTCCGCGCCTTCGGCCTCCCGCTCGGGATCGCCTTCCAGCTGCGCGACGACGTCCTCGGGGTATTCGGCGACGCGTCCGTCACGGGTAAGCCGTCGGGAGACGACCTGCGTGAGGGGAAGAGGACGGTCCTGATCGCCTTGACGAGGGCCGCGCTCCCCGCGCCCCACGTCCGCATCGTCGACGAACTCCTCGGCGACGCCGAGCTCGACGACGCCGGCGTCGCGTCACTCCAGGCCACGATCCGCGAGTGCGGCGCCCTCGACCGCGTGGAGGATCTCATCCGTTCCCACACGGACGATTCCCTCGCGGCCCTCGCAGCGCTCGACATCGACGACGAGGCGCGGTCATCGCTCGCTCGGCTCGCACACGCGGTCACCGACCGGAAATCCTGACGCCACGCCGGCGTATGCGTCGGCGGGCCACCGGGTCACGGCCGAGCAGGCGAGAGCGTCGATCCCGGGTCCGCGGGCGAGGCTCGCTCAGGCGAGCGGCGCTCGTTCAGGCGAGCGACTGGGCGACGCGACGGACCTCGGCCTTGCGCCCGGCGATGAGCGCGTCGATCGGCGCGGCGCCCAGGATGTCATCCACGCCGAGCAGCCACGTCATCGCCTCCTCGTCGGCGAAACCGTTGTCGGAGAGCACGATGATCGTGCCGCGCAGCGAGCTCAGCGGCTCCTGCCCGTCGAGGAAGACAGCGGGCACCTTGAGCACCCCGTCGATCCGGGACGCGAGGAGATGGCGGTCCTCGATAAAGCGGCGGACCCGACTCGGGGTCGTGTCCAGGCGTTCGGCGAGGTCCGGGACCGTCAGCCATTCGCGAGCGGAGTACACATCGTTCACCCCCAGAGTCTGACACGGCGCCCCGACGTATCCAACCCGCGACCTCGTCTCCTCGGCAGGAATCATGTCCCTCCCGGTGTCTATACCGCGCAAACCACATCCGTCACGGGAGCCACGCTGGTTGACTCGACAATCCATCTGTGACAACGTGACAACCGATTTGACCTACTTTTGGGGGACACGATGACCGTCATCCGCACCGCAGCCAAGGGCCTTCCCTTCGCCCTCGTCGCTGCTCTCGCCTCGGCGCTCCACCCGGGCTCCCCGGCCGCTGCGAACGCGCCGACGTCGCCGGCTCCGCTCGAGCCCCTGCCGATGAGGTCCCTCCCGCCGCAAGCAGCGGCGGCGCCCGTGACGGTCGTCGCGACCGCGGCCGCGCCGAGCTCGTACACCGTCGTCTCGGGCGACACGGTCTCCGGGATCGCGGCCCGTTTCGGACTCGGAGTGAAGACGGTCCTCGCCGCCAACGGACTCGGGTGGTCCTCTGTGATCTACCCCGGCCAGAAGCTCGTGCTGTCGAAGGCGCCGTCGACACCGGCACCCGCTCCCGCTCCGGCTCCGGCTCCGACGCAGGAGTCGGAGGCAGACCGCGCACACACGGTCGTCGGCGGCGACACCCTCATCGGCATCGCGACTACGCACGGCGTGAGCCTCGACGCGATCCTCTCGGCCAACGGCCTGAGCCGCGCGAGCATCATCTATCCCGGTCAGACCCTCGTCATCCCCGGCGCGAAAAGCTCGACACCGGCACCGGCACCGGAGCCAGCTCCGGCCCCTACGACCTCGACCACCCCGATGAACGCCGAGATGCGCAGCAACGCCGCGGCGATCGTCTCCGTCGGACGATCGATCGGCGTGGGGGACGAGGCCCTCGTCATCGCTCTCGCCGCCGCGATGCAGGAATCCGGCCTCCGCAACCTCGACTACGGCCACGCCGACTCCATCGGTCTCTTCCAGCAGCGCCCGAGCCAGGGCTGGGGCAGTGTCGAGCAGATCTCGGACCCCACCTACTCGGCGACGGCGTTCTTCGTCGGCGTGCAGGGCAAGACCCTCGGCCTCCTCGACGTCCGAGGGTGGGAATCGATGTCCGTCGCCGAGGCCGCGCAGGCCGTGCAGATCTCGGCCTACCCGGACGCCTACGCGAAGTGGGAGCAGTCCGCTCGCTCCTGGCTCGCCGAACTCTGACCCGATCCGGGGTCGGATGCGCGGTTTCGCCGTGTTCATTCCCGCCCGGGTCGACCTCGCTCCCTAGAATTCAGATGTGACGACTGGCCAGCAGACCGACCCGATGATCGGCCGTCTCATCGACGGTCGGTACCTCGTGCGTTCTCGCATCGCCCGCGGCGGAATGGCCACCGTCTATCTCGCCACGGACCAGCGGCTCGAGCGCCGCGTCGCGATCAAGGTCATGCACGGCCACCTCTCCGACGACTCGACGTTCAAGAACCGATTCATCCAGGAGGCGCGCTCGGCGGCCCGACTCGCGAACCCTCACGTCGTGAGCGTCTTCGACCAGGGCCAGGACAGCGACATGGCCTACCTGGTGATGGAGTACCTGCCGGGCATCACGCTGCGGGAGCTCCTCGCCGAGCGGGGTATCCTCTCCGCACAGCAGGTCGTGGACATCATGGACGCCGTGCTCACCGGTCTCGCCGCAGCGCACCGCGCCGGAATCGTCCACCGCGACGTCAAGCCGGAGAACGTACTCCTCGCGGACGACGGCCGCATCAAGATCAGCGACTTCGGGCTCGCCCGAGCCGCGAGCGCGAACACCGCGACGGGACAGGCGCTCCTCGGAACGATCGCGTACCTCTCCCCCGAGCTCGTCACGCGCGGAATCGCGGACACCCGGAGCGACATCTACGCCCTCGGCATCATGATGTACGAGATGCTCACCGGCGAGCAGCCGTACAAGGGCGAGCAGCCGATGCAGATCGCCTACCAGCACGCGAACGACTCCGTTCCCCGCCCGAGCGCGCGGAACCCCGAGGTCCCGGACGAGCTCGACGACCTCGTCCTCTGGGCCACCGAGCGTGATCCCGAGCAGCGACCCTCCACGGCCGGTGAACTCCTCGAACGGCTCCACGAGATCGAACGGCAACTCGGCCTCAACGTCTCGGTGAGCAGTCAGTCGACCACGTTCCTCCCCCCTCTGCCTCTGCCCGGCGGCTCCGAACTCACCTCCGTGCTCACCGGGCCGACCACGTCCACGGCGACCGCGGACGGTCCGTCCGACGATGCGAGCCGTCTCACGACGCGTACGGCGAGGCGACGTAAGAAGGGCTTCGCGCTCTTCCTCGTCGTCCTTCTGCTCGCCGGGCTCGCCGGCGGGACCGGCTGGTACTTCGGCTCGGGCCCCGGCTCGCGCGTCCAGGTGCCGAGCGTTTCGGAGATGGATCCTGCCGCCGCATCGGCACGCCTCACGGCGTTGGGTTTCAACGTGGCCGAGGCCCAGGAGTACAGCTTCGACATCGACGAGGGGCTCGTGACGCGCACGGATCCCGAACCCGGGACCTTCGTCGACAAGGACGGCACCGTCACGCTCTACGTCTCGCAGGGGCGCCAGCCCGTCTCGATCGGGATGTTCCAGGGCGCGACCCTCGCCGAGGTGCAGGAGTTCGCGGAGGCGAACAGACTCACCGTGAACGAGGCCACGCAGCAGTATTCCGGGGACGTGCCCAAGGACGTGGTGATCAGCGTCACCGACGCCGCCGGGACCGACTTCGTGAAGGAGGCCGGCACGGTGCTGCAGGGAGCCGCCCTCGATGCGATCGTCTCCGTGGGAGGCATCCCCGACGTCGTCGGTCAGGGTCAGAGCACGGCGCGGAACGACCTCGAGTCCGTCGGCCTCACCGTCGCCGAGACGAACCAGCAGGAGTTCAGCGACGACTTCGAGAAGGGTCAGGTCATCCGAGTGATCCTCCCGGAGGGCTCACTGCATCCCGGAGACACGGCGACCCTCGTCGTCTCCAAGGGGCAGGACCTCGTCGAGGTGCCCGACGTCATCGGTCAGACGATCACCGACGCGAAGGCGACGCTCGAGGGACTCGGATTCGTGGTCGAGATCCAGACCGCGGTCCCGGAGGATCTCTGGGGTGAGGCGCTGTTCTCCATCGTCTCCCAGGACCCCGCGGGCGGTACATCCGTCCGGCGCTACGCGACCGTGACGATCGCCGCGAACCTCTAGGGCCGGATCGATTCCACCGTGAGGTCGGCCTCACAAGCCAGATCGACGTCAGTCGCCAGGTCGACGGTGCGGTGAGATCCGAGGACGACACCGAAGCCGATCGGTGAGACGACGACGGAGCCCCGGGAGGATCTCCCGGGGCGCCGTCATTGCGTCTCTTCTGCGTCAGGCCTGAGCGAGCTCCTCCGCCACGAGGAAGGCGAGCTCGAGCGACTGCATGTGGTTGAGCCGCGGATCGCACAGGGACTCGTACCGCGTTGCGAGCGATGCCTCGTCGATGTGCTCCGAGCCGCCGAGGCACTCGGTGACGTCGTCCCCCGTGAGCTCGACATGGATCCCGCCGGGGTGCGTGCCGGCCGCGCGGTGCGCCTCGAAGAAGCCCTTGACCTCATCGACGACGTCGTCGAAACGACGCGTCTTGTATCCGGTGGGGGTCGTGAGGCCGTTGCCGTGCATCGGGTCCGTCACCCAGAGCGGGGTCGCGTCCGACGCCTTGATCGCCTCGAGGAGGGGCGGGAGCGCGTCGCGGATCTTGCCGGCACCCATGCGGGTGATGAAGGTCAGACGACCCGGCTCGCGGTTCGGGTCGAGCTTGTCGATGAGCGCGAGCATGTCGTCTGCCGTCGTGGACGGACCGAGCTTCACGCCGATCGGATTGCGGACCCGCGACAGGAAGTCGACGTGCGCACCGTCGAGGTCGCGTGTACGTTCCCCGATCCAGACGAAGTGCGCCGAGGTGTTGTACGGCGTACCGGTGCGGGAGTCGATGCGCGTCATGGGCCGTTCGTAGTCCATGAGCAGACCCTCGTGGGCCGTGTAGAACTCGACACGCTTGAGCGAGTCGAAGTCCGCCCCGGCCGCCTCCATGAAGCGGATCGCCTTGTCGATGTCCTTGGCGAGCTGCTCGTACCGCTGGTTCGCGGGATTCCGAGCGAAGCCCTGGTTCCAGGAGTGCACCTCGCGGAGGTCGGCGAAACCACCCTGCGTGAACGCGCGGATGAGATTCAGGGTCGACGCAGCGGTGTGGTACCCCTGCACGAGGCGGGAGGGATCGGCGCGGCGGGACTCGGGTGTGAAGTCGTAGCCGTTCACGATGTCGCCACGGTACGCGGGAAGCGTGACTCCCCCACGGGTCTCGGTGTCGCTCGACCGCGGCTTCGCGAACTGCCCGGCCATCCGGCCCATCTTGACGACGGGCATCGAGGCGCCGTAGGTCAGGACGACGGCCATCTGCAGGATCGTCTTGACCCGATTGCGGATCTGCTCGGCCGTCGCTCCCGCGAAGGTCTCCGCGCAGTCGCCGCCCTGGAGGAGGAAGGCTTGTCCGCTCGCCGCGCGAGCGAGGCGCTCGCGCAGGATGTCGACCTCGCCGGCGAAGACGAGCGGCGGGAGGCCGGCGATCTCGGCCGACGCAGCGGCCGCCCCGGTGGATGAGTCCCACTCGGGCTGCTGCTTGATCGGCAGCTGACGCCAATAATCGAGACCCGCGATCACAGAATCGTCAGGCTTCACGATTTGTTCCGTCGGCTGGGTCACGAGAGTTGTTTCCTGATCGTCGAGCGGGCATGAGTATGCCCGGAATCGGGTGGGTGTCAAGGAGTCAGCCTATCCCGAAACACTCCCCGTCCCGGCGTTCGTGACGCCCGTCGAGGCCCACGGCGTCAGCGCGTCGGGGCTGGCTTGTTCTTCATGGTCGTCGCGTAGACGTCGACGTACTCCTGGCCGCTCAACCGGTTCAATTCGTACATGAGCTCGTCGGTCACAGAGCGGAGCACGAAGCGATCCCCCTCGAGCCCCTCGAAGCGCGAGAAATCGAGAGGAGCCCCGATGACGATGCCCGGGCGTCGGAGCTTCGGAAGGCGTCGGCCGATCGGCATGACCTTCTCCGTGTCGATCATCGCGACGGGCACGATCGGCACGCCGGCCTCGAGGACCATCCGGGCGACGCCCGTACGGCCGCGGTACATGCGGGCATCCGGGCTCCGGGTCCCCTCCGGATAGATGCCGAGGAGCTCCCCGCGACCGAGCACGCCGAGCCCGGTGTTGAGCGAGGCCTCCGAGGCCTTGCCGCCCGAACGGTCGATCGGGAGCTGACCCGTCGCGCGCATGAACATGCGCGTCGTCCACCCGCCGATGCCCCGCCCCGTGAAGTATTCGCTCTTGGCGAGGAAAGAGATACGCCGATCGAGGTAGAGCGGCAGGAAGACGGAGTCGATGACCGACAGGTGATTGCTCGCGAGGATCACACCACCGGTGCGTGGGATGTTCTCGACCCCCACCACCCACGGGCGGAAGAGCGCCTTGAGAAGCGGACCTGCGACGATGTTCTTCATGAACCAGTAGAACACGATGCTCCTTCGTTCTACGGGCGCACGCCGTGATGGCGGCGCTCGGCGCTGATGCGGGCGAGATCGGCCGCTCCGACGACGCCGGCGTCGTTGACGAGCTCGGCGATGGTGAATTCCGGCACGGGGTGGTAACCGCGGGCCGGGACGTGGTCGATGTAGGCCTGCCGGATGGGCTCGAGGAGGAGATCGCCGGACTGGGCGACGCCCCCTCCGATCACGAAGAGCTGGGGGTCGAGGATCGCCCCGAGGCTCGCGGTCGCCTGCCCGATCCAGCTCCCCACCTGTCGGAGAGCCGCGAGAGCCCCGCCGTCTCCGGCCGTGATCAGCTCGGCGAGCACATGGCCGTCGAGGGGGGCGAGCGCGCGGCGGTCGGCGAGGGCCTGTCCCACTCCACCGGCGTCGGCGAGCTCGTTGGCGTAGCGCAACAGCGCGCGACCCGACGCATACTGCTCGATGCACCCGCGTTCGCCGCATCCGCACGGCAGGCCACCGGGCACGACGCGCATGTGGCCGATCTCGGCTCCCACGCCGAAGCCGCCGCGGAAGAGCGCGTCCCCCGTGACGATCGCGCCTCCCACCCCGGTCCCGATCGTCAGCATGACCATGTCGCTCACGAGCCGTCCCGCTCCGAATCGGAACTCGGCCCAGCCCGCGGCGTTGGCGTCGTTCTCGATCACGACGGGCAGGTTGAGGCGCGCGGTGAGCTTCGCCTCGAAGGGTTCGTTCCGCCAGCTGAGATTCGGCGCGTAGTAGACGGTCGATTGCGCGGCGTCGATGAAACCGGCCGCGGCGACACCCACGCCGGCGACGTCGTGTCCGGCGGCGAGCTGCTGGACCATCGCGACGACCGCGTCCTCGATGGCGGTGGACGACGAGGCGGGAGAGGGCACTCGCGACTCCGAGAGGATGGTGCCGTCGTCATCGACGAGTGCTCCGGCGATCTTGGTCCCACCGATGTCGATTCCGATCGCGAGCACGCGCGTGTACCTCCTAGACGTCCGACGTCGGCGTGCCCGACCGGGACGCACGACCTCACCGAGTGTATGCGGAGCGTCGCGACGATGCCATCGACGGGCCGTCCGCTCCGCCGGACGGCCTCCGTGCAGCCTAAGATGGGGGGACATTCTCTCGCGCCATCAAAGGAGTTGACGTGGAACAGTTCGTCGTACCGGCCGTCGTCCCAGCCGATCCCGAAGCAAACGCCACCGACCTGCTGGTCGACCGCGTCGCCGCGACACCGAACGGCGCCCTCTTCGCCCTCCCGCGCGGAGGCGAGTGGGTGGACGTCACGGCGGCCGAGTTCCATCGTCAGGTCATCGCGCTCGCGAAGGGCCTCGTCGCCGCGGGCATCGAACCCGGCGACAAGATCGGGTTCATGTGCAAGACCCGCTACGAGTGGACGCTCGTCGACTTCGCGACCTGGTTCGCCGGCGCGATCCTCGTCCCCGTCTACGAGACGAGCGCGCCGAGCCAGGTGCACTGGAACCTCACGGACTCCGAAGCCATCGCGATGATCGTCGAGACAGCCGACCACTTCTCGCGGTTCGACGAGGTCCACGGCGACCTGCCGCTCATCCGGTCGGTCTGGCAGGTCGATCTCGGCGACCTCGACAAGCTCGCCGCCTCCGGCACAGGCGTCTCCGACGAGGAGATCGAGCGCCGACGCTCGCTCGCCAAGGGTTCCGACGTCGCGACCCTCATCTACACGTCGGGCTCGACCGGCAAGCCCAAGGGCTGCGTGCTCACACACTCCAACTTCGTCGAACTCTGCCGCAACGCCGCCGTCTCGATGAGCGCGATCGTCCACCCGGCCGCCTCGACGCTCCTCTTCATCACCACGGCGCACATCTTCGCTCGGTTCATCTCGATCCTCGCGGTGACCGGAGGCGTGAAGACCGGACACCAGCCGGACACGCGCCAACTCCTCCCCTCCCTCGGCTCGTTCAAGCCCACGTTCCTGCTCGCCGTCCCGCGCGTCTTCGAGAAGGTCTACAACTCGGCGGAGCAGAAGGCCGAGGCCGGCGGCAAGGGGAAGATCTTCCGCGCGGCGGCCGACGTCGCCGTCGCGTACAGCAAGGCGCAGGAGACGGGCTCGGTACCGCTCGGTCTGAAGCTGAAGTTCCGGCTCTTCGACAAGCTCGTCTACAGCAAGCTGCGAGCGGCCATGGGCGGCCGCGTCGAGTACGCGGTGTCCGGATCCGCGCCGCTCGGCCCGCGCCTCGGCCACTTCTTCCACAGCCTCGGCATCGTGATCCTCGAGGGCTACGGCCTCACGGAGACGACCGCCCCGGCGAGCGTGAACCTCGCGGATCGATCCAAGATCGGCACCGTCGGTCCGGCGCTGCCCGGTGTGGGGATCCGCATCCAGGACGACGGCGAGGTCGAGGTCTCCGGGATCAACGTCTTCCGGGAGTACTGGAAGAACCCTGCGGCGACGGCGGAGGCCTTCGACGGCGAATGGTTCAAGACCGGCGACATCGGTTCGTTCGACGCCGACGGCTTCCTCACCATCACAGGACGGAAGAAGGAGATCATCGTCACCGCGGGTGGCAAGAACGTCGCTCCCGCAGCGCTCGAGGACCCGATCCGGTCGAACCCCGTCGTCGGCCAGGTCGTCGTCGTCGGCGACCAGAAACCGTTCATCGCCGCGCTCATCACGCTCGACCCCGAGATGCTCCCGGCCTGGCTCGACAACAACGGCCAGGACAAGTCGATGACACTCGAGCAGGCCGCGAAGAACCCGGCGGTGCTCGCGGAGATCCAGCGAGCGATCGACACGGCCAACACCAAGGTGTCGCGCGCCGAGTCCATCCGCAAGTTCGTGATCCTCCCGACGGAGTTCACCGAGGGTTCCGGTCACCTCACGCCGAAGATGAGCATCAAGCGCAACGTCATCATGACGGACTTCGCCGATGACATCGAGGGCATCTACACCATGACTCCCCCGCCGACGCAGGGCTTCTCGACCGTCGGCTGATCCCCTCAGCCCCCTCAGCCCCCTGGAAATCCCCTCTGTGCCCGGGTCTTCGGGCACAGAGGGGATTTTTCAGGGTGGACAGAGTAGGTCAGAACCAGCTGGACTCGCGGACCTGCTTCATGGCGGCACGGCGGTTGTCCTTGTCCAGCCGATCGAGGTAGAGCATCCCGTCGAGGTGGTCCGTCTCGTGCTGCAGAGCTTGCGCGAGCACCCCGGTGCCCGAGACCTCCACGGGTTCCCCGTCCACGTCGATCCCGGTCACGCGGGCGAACGGGTACCGCTTCGTGGGATACCACAGGCCCGGCACCGACAGGCATCCCTCGTCGACGAGTTCGGGCTCTCCCGAGACCTCGACGAGCACGGGGTTGATGACATACCCGATCTGGCCGTCGACGTTGTAGCTGAACGCGCGGAGCCCCACGCCGATCTGGTTCGCGGCCACCCCGGCACGGCCCGGGAGGGCGACGGAGTCGAGGAGGTCCTCCACGAGGCCCCTCACCTTGTCGGTGACCTCGGCCACGGGATCGCATGCCGTCTTGAGGACGGGGTCGCCGAACAATCGGATCTCGCGCTCAGCCACGGGAGCCAGCCTTTCTGTTGCGTGCACCAGGGAGTCCTTCGACCACGGCGGCGGCGAGCTCTCGCACGGCCTGGCGCGTCTCCTGGCGGAGGTCGGTGAACGTGATGGCAGCCCCCGTCGCGAGATGGGTGTCGAAGGGGACGCGCACGATGCTCCGCACGCGCGACTCGAAGTGCTTCTCGATCTCGTCGAGACGCACGGGCGGTGTACCGGGCGTGGTCGAGTTGATCACGACCACCGCCTCGGCGGCGAGCTCGGGATACCCGTTCGCCTCGAGCCACGAGAGGGTCTCGGATGCGCTGCGCGCCTCGTCGATGCTCGTCCCTGAGACGACCACGAGGGTGTCGGCGTGGCGCAGGGTCGCCCCCATGACGGAGTGCACGATGCCCGTGCCGCAGTCCGTGAGGATCAGCGAGTAGTACTGCGACGCCAGGCGCGCGACGACGTCGTAGTCCTCCTCGGCGAAGGCCTGGGAGATGTGCGGATCCGAGTCCGACGAGAGCACGTCGAGCCGGGTGGCGTCGCGAGAGACGAGGGCCGAGAACTCGGCGTAGCCCGCCACGTCGTCCGCCCCGCGGACGAGATCACGCACCGTGTGCTCGCTGCGCCGGGTCAGACGCTCGGCGAGCGTGCCCCGATCCGGGTTGGCATCGACGGCGATCACCCGGTCGTCGCGTGCGTCGGCCAGCGCCATCCCCATGAGCGTCGTGACCGTGGTCTTGCCGACGCCGCCCTTGCGCGTGAGGACGGGCACGAAGCGCGCGCCGCCGGTCAAGGGTGTCGCGATGCGCTCGGTCAGCGCCGTTCGCGCGCGAGCGGCTTTCGAGTCCGACAAGCGGATCCGGCGACCCGAGAGGTCGAAGAGGAGCTTCTGCCAGAATCCCTCGGGAACCCGACGCGCGTCGCGGCCCTGGTCGAGGAGACGTTCGGCTGTGAGCATCGAGGCCGACTCCGGCGCCCCCGCGAGGGCGCGGGCGACGCTCATCCCCGTGTAGGCCGGGGAGGTGGGTGTCTCGTCGACGCGGTCGTCCTCCTCGGTCGGCCTCGCTCCCTCGGGGACGGCGACCGAACTCGTCGTCGTCCGCGCACGCTCGTCCGAGGTCACCGGGATCTCGTCGATCGCGAGAGCGCGTTCGTCGTCCGGCACGTCGGGCTCCTCCGCCGGCGGGAGGTCCACGACGATAGTCGCCGAGGCGAGGTGCACCGGCGGAACGACGGTCCCATCGACCGGGTGCTCGGCCACGCCGAAACCCGGCTCCGCCGGAGTAGCAGGCGCGTCCGCCGTCGTCACACCGGGACCGGAGGCGGCCGCCTCCGGGGCCGGAGAATTCGAGACGGACATGCCCGGCGCTGCCGTCCGGGAGACGGGCGAGGACCTTCCCGCGGGCCCATCGTCCGTCGTGGTCGCCGACTGGGGCGCCGTCGGCGCGGACGCGTTCTTCGCGGACGTCTTCGCAGCAGCACGTTTCGCGGCAGCGGGCTTCGTCGCCTTCGAGGTCGCGGCCGGCGGCTTCTCGGAGGAGGACGCGGTCACGACGGACTCTGCTCTCCTCGCGTTCGCCTCCGTGGTTCTCGCGGCCGATGGTCTCGGGGCAGTGCGCTTCGCGGCCGTCTGCTTCGCGTCCGCCGGCTTCGTGGCGTTCTTCTGTGAAGCGGCGTTCTTCTCTGAAGCGGCGTTCTTCTGGGCGGTGGCGGACTCCTCCACCGGTGACGTCGAGGCCGCGGGTTTCCGGGCGGCGGTCGTCGCAGTGGGGGCCGCGCCGGCGGATGGCGTCGGCCCGACGGGCTTCGACGCCGGCTTCGACGTCGGCTTCACCCCCGAGACGGACGCCGCGGAATTCCGCGGGGCGTCGTCGGGTACGGTCCGGGTCGCCACTGGAGGATCCGTGATCGGCGGACGCACGTCGTCGAGAGTCACGTCGTCCACCGACGCCGGGTCGATCTCGGAGGCCACGACCTCGTCGTCCTCCAGGAGGTCCTCGTCGATGCTCGCGGGCAGTGGCTGCGGCACGATCGAGAACGTCGAGGTCGAGATCGACGCGACGTCGATCGAGGACCCGTCGACGAGGTCGGGGAGCTCGCGGGCCTCCCCGTGGTCGGCGATGTGGTCGACGGCGCTCCGTCGAGCGCGGACGCCGGTCGGGCGGCGCGGGGGTGTGTCGGACATGCGAGGTGCCCCCTTTCGAGAAAAGCGTTCGGGCGCCAACAAGTGTACTGATCCCCCGTTCGGGGGATCAGTACACGGTGATGCCGGCTGTGCGCAGACGCGTCAGGCCCGTCAGGAGGACGACCGGACGACGACGATCAGGTCGCCGGCCTCCACCTGCTGGGTCGTGTTGATGGCGATGCGTTCGACCACCCCGGCGACGGAGGCGGTGATCGCCGCCTCCATCTTCATGGCCTCGATGGAGGCGACGGGCTGACCGGCCGACACCGTCGCGCCCTCCTCCACCTTGACGGTGACGACCCCCGAGAAAGGCGCTGCCACATGACCGGACTGGGACGCGTCGGCCTTCTCCGCCGCCTTGGTCTCGACGGCGATGGAGCGGTCACGCACGCTGAGGGGCCGCAGCTGGCCGTTGAGCGTCGTCATGACCATGCGCATGCCCTTGTCGTCCGCGTCCCCGATGGCCTCGAGGCCGAGGTACAGGCGGACGCCCTTGGCGATCTCGACGACGTGCTCACGCCCGCTCTCGAGACCGTAGAGGTAGTCGGACGTCGACAGTACGGACAGGTCGCCGAACTGCTCGCGGGTTTCGAGGAATGCCTTCGTCGGAGCGGGGAAGAGCAGTCGGTTGAGGGTCGAGCGACGGTCGTCACCCGGCTCGCGCAGGGTCTGGAGGTCGTCGTCGCCCACCGGGGTGACGGAGATGTCGACGTGACGCCCGGCGAGCACCTTCGAGCGGAACGGCTCCGGCCAGCCGCCCGGCAGGTCGCCGAGCTCCCCGGCCATGAAGCCCACGACCGAATCCGGGATGTCGTACGACCCCGGGTTCTCCTCGAAGTCGGCCGGATCGGCCTTGACCGCGGCGAGGTGGAGGGCGAGGTCGCCGACGACCTTGGAGGACGGCGTCACCTTGGGCACACGACCCAGGATGCGGTTCGCCGCGGCGTACATGTCCTCGATGAGCTCGAAGTCGTTCGCGAGCCCCAGAGCGATCGCTTGCTGACGGAGGTTCGACAGCTGACCACCGGGGATCTCGTGGCGGTAGACGCGACCCGTCGGTCCCGGGAGGCCCGACTCGAACGGCTTGTACAGGGCACGAACGGCCTCCCAGTACGGCTCGAGGTCGCTCACGGCGCGCAGGGAGAGCCCGGTGTCGCGCTCGGTGTGTGCGAGGGCCGCCACGAGAGCGGACGCGGACGGCTGGCTCGTGGTGCCCGCCATCGCCGCCGAGGCGACGTCCACGGCGTCGGCCCCGGCCTGGCTCGCCGCCAGGAGGGTCGCCAGCTGGCCGCCGGCCGTGTCGTGCGTGTGTACGTGCACGGGGACGTCGAACCGGCTCCGCAGAGCGGAGACGAGCGTCGCCGCGGCGGCCGGGCGCAACAGCCCTGCCATGTCCTTGATCGCGAGGACGTGGGCCCCGGCCGAGACGATCTCGTCCGCGAGGCGGAGGTAGTAGTCGAGGGTGTAGAGGTCTTCCGCCGGATCGAGGAGGTCACCGGTGTAGCACACGGCGACCTCGGCGACGGATGTGCCCGTCTCGAGGACCGCGTCGATGGCGGGACGCATCTGCGCGACGTCGTTGAGAGCGTCGAAGATGCGGAAGATGTCGATCCCCGATCGGGCGGCCTCGTCGACGAACGCCGACGTGACCTCCGTGGGGTACGGCGTGTAGCCCACGGTGTTGCGGCCGCGGAGCAGCATCTGGATCGCGACATTCGGCAGCGCCGAACGCAGCGAGTCGAGGCGCTCCCACGGGTCCTCGCCGAGGAACCGGAGAGCCACGTCGTACGTCGCCCCGCCCCACGCCTCGACCGACAGGAGCTCGGGGGTCATCCGGGCCACGTACGGTGCGGCGGCGAGGAGCTCCTTCGTCCGGACCCGCGTGGCGAGGAGCGACTGGTGCGCGTCGCGGAAGGTCGTGTCGGTGACCGCGAGCGCCGTCTGCGCACGCAGGGCCTCGGCGAAACCGCGCGGTCCGAGTTCCTGCAGGCGCTGGCGGGAGCCGCTCGGCGGGGTGGCCTGGAGATCGATGTCCGGGAGCTTCGTCGAGGGCTCGGCGACGGAGGGACGGTCCCCGTTCGGGCGGTTCACCGTGACGTCGGCGAGCCAGGACATGATCTTCGTGCCCCGGTCCTTCGAGACGCGACCGCGCAGGAGCTCCGGCCGCTCTTCGATGAAGGAGGTCGAGAGGTCGCCCGCGACGAACGAGGCGTCGTCGAGCACAGCCTGGAGGAAGGGAATGTTGGTCGACACGCCGCGGATGCGGAACTCGGCGAGGGCGCGACGGGCACGGCTCACGGCGGCGGGGAAGTCGCGTCCGCGGCACGTGAGCTTCGCGAGCATGGAGTCGAAGTGCGGGCTGATCTGAGCACCGGAGGCGACCGTTCCGCCGTCGAGGCGGATGCCGCCGCCACCCGGCGAGCGGTAGGTCGAGATCTTGCCGGTGTCGGGTCGGAAGCCCTGCGTCGGGTCCTCCGTGGTGATCCGGCACTGGAGTGCGGCGCCCCGAAGGTGGATGTTCTCCTGGTGCAGCTCGAGGTCGGCGAGGGTCTCCCCCGCCGCGATGCGCATCTGGGACTGCACGAGGTCGACGTCGGTGACCTCCTCGGTCACCGTGTGCTCCACCTGGATGCGCGGGTTCATCTCGATGAACACGTGCTCGCCGGCCCGCTCGCCCACCGTGTCGACGAGGAACTCGACGGTGCCGGCGTTGACGTAGCCGATCGACCGGGCGAACGCGACGGCGTCGCGGTGGAGGGCCTCGCGCAGCTCGTCCGAGATGTTGGGGGCCGGAGCGATCTCGACGACCTTCTGATTGCGCCGCTGCACGGAGCAGTCGCGCTCGAAGAGGTGCACGGTCTCGCCCGTGGCGTCCGCGAGGATCTGGACCTCGATGTGGCGGGGACGGAGCACCGCCTGCTCGAGGAACATGCGGGGGTCGCCGAAGGCGCTGTCCGCTTCGCGCATGGCCTCGGCGAGGGCGCCCGCAAGGTCCTCCTGGCGCTCCACGCGCCGCATTCCGCGTCCGCCGCCGCCGGCGACCGCCTTGGCGAACACGGGGAATCCGATGTCGGCGGCCTGGGCGACGAGCTCGTCGACGTCGGCGGAGGCCGGCGTCGAGCGCAGGACGGGCACTCCGGCCGCGATCGCGTGCTCCTTGGCCGTCACCTTGTTGCCGGCCATCTCGAGCACGTTGGATCCGGGTCCGATGAAGGTGATGCCGGCTTCCGCGGCCTTTTCGGCGAGCTCGGGATTCTCGGACAGGAAGCCGTAGCCCGGGTAGATGGCGTCGGCGCCGCTCTCCCGTGCCACACGGATGATCTCGTCGACGGAGAGGTACGCGCGGACCGGGTGACCCTCTTCGCCGATCTGGTACGCCTCGTCCGCCTTCAGGCGGTGGAACGAGTTCCGGTCCTCGTAGGGGAAGACCGCGACGGTCTGTGCTCCGAGCTCGTATGCGGCTCGGAACGCCCTGATGGCGATCTCCCCGCGGTTGGCGACCAGGATCTTCGTGAACATGCAGGGCCTTTCGGGAGGAGAGGTGCGCACAGGCAACGGTTAGGTTCCTCAACCGTTGTAAAGGTAACGTATCTGATTGTGCATGTACTCAGCGTGAGCAGCCTCAAGGGAGGCGTCGGCAAGACCACCGTCAGCCTCGGTCTGGCTTCCGCCGCGTTCGCGAAGGGGATCCGCACGCTCGTCGTCGACCTCGACCCGCAGTCGGACGTCTCGACCGGCATGGACATCTCGTTGTCCGGCCGACTGAGCGTGGCGGATGTCCTCGCGTCGCCGAAGGAGAAGACGGTCAGACAGGCGATCACGCCGTCGGGCTGGACGAAGACGCACGCAGGCACGATCGACGTCATGATCGGCAGCCCCTCAGCGATCAACTTCGATGGTCCGCACCCCTCGATCCGAGACATCTGGAAGCTCGAGGAGGCACTCGCCCACGTCGAGTCCGAGTACGACCTCGTGCTCATCGACTGCGCGCCGTCGCTCAACGCCCTGACGCGCACGGCCTGGGCCGCGAGCGACCGGGTGAGCGTCGTCACCGAGCCGGGACTCTTCTCGGTCGCCGCGGCCGACCGTGCGCTCCGCGCCATCGAGGAGATCCGACGCGGACTCTCCCCCCGGCTCCAGCCCCTCGGCATCATCGTGAACCGTGTGCGGGCCCAGTCCCTCGAGCACCAGTTCCGGATCAAGGAACTCCGCGACATGTTCGGGCCTCTCGTGCTGTCCCCCCAACTCCCCGAGCGCACCGCGCTCCAGCAGGCGCAGGGAGCCGCGAAGCCCGTGCACATCTGGCCCGGCGAGAGCGCTCAGGAGATGGCGAAGAACTTCGACCTGCTGCTCGACCGCGTCATGCGGACGGGACGTGTCGGCGAGTACGCCGAGCTCACCGCTCCGAAGGCCTAGCGGACACTCCACGCCCGCGCCTCGCGTGGTCTGTGAGGGACGACTCGATGCTCCGGACCGGCTCACGTCCAGGGCACTCGTCCGACCCGAGGGCTACGGCTGGACGCGGCGCCCTCGAGCTTCGCGAGCGTCCTCGGGGCGGACGGGCGGCCCCGAGAGCACGTGGTGGGGTGCGGGTGGTCAGGCGGTGCGGGCGGCACGGCGAGCGGCGAGCTCGTCGACGGCGTCGAGCGCCTGCGGCTCGAACTCTACGAGCGTGGACTCCACCTCGCGGAGGACCTTTCCGACCGCGATTCCGAAGACACCCTGGCCACGGCTGACGAGGTCGATGACCTCGTCGTTCGACGTGCAGAGGTAGACGCTCGCACCGTCCGACATGAGGGTCGTCTGCGCGAGGTCGTTGACGCCCGACTCGCGCAGCTGGTTGACGGCCGTGCGGATCTGCTGGAGCGAGATCCCGGTGTCGAGGAGGCGCTTGACGAGCTTGAGAACGAGGATGTCGCGGAAACCGTAGAGACGCTGGGATCCCGAACCCGCCGCACCGCGCACGGTCGGTTCGACGAGGCCGGTGCGAGCCCAGTAGTCGAGCTGGCGGTAGCTGATCCCGGCCGCCCGTGCCGCGACGGCCCCGCGGTATCCCGCTTCGTCGTCGTGTGTGGGGAGCCCGTCGGTGAAGAGGAGCCCGAGATCGTAGCGGCTGTCCTGCCCGCGACCGGCGGCGTTCTGATCGCCGGGTCGACTCGTGTCGCCGGGTCCGCTCATCTCACTGCCCTTCTCGGTGTCTCACTCATCGAACGGGATTCAGCACCCTGTCGGGTGCGAACATCGTCCGGGCTGTCCTCCTACGCTATCGAGCGCGGGCATCTTCCTGTCAGACATCCGCCTCATACCGTCGGCGTGTCGGAGCGACGGGGCCGAAGCGGAAGCGGTCCTCTCAGTGTAGGTCTCCGCCGGGCGGTGCACCATGCCCTCCGGAGCGTCGGCGGACGATGCGACACGTGGGCACCGGCGAAGCGGCCGGGCCTCAGCCGGAGAACCGACCGAGCGCCTGGCGGATGAGACTTCCCCTGACCGTCTCGAAATGACCCGCGATCTCTCCGGAGATCTCCTGCGCCTTCGCGCGGCTCGCCGCGTCCCCCCGCTTGGAGATGGGCATGAGCGCGCTCTCGATGAGGGCGAGTTCCCTCTCGGCGGCGGCGCGGAACCCGCGCAGGTGCCGCGGTTCGATCCCCGAGCGCTGCAGTTCGACGAGCGCGCGCAGAACCTGCACCGTGTCCTCCGTGTAGGAATCGGACGGTGTGATGAGCGATGCCGAGATCGCGTCGCCGAACAGGTGAGGGGTGGCCCCCGCCTCGGCTATGACATCCTCTCGCCCCAGCCGTCGCGCGGCCGGGATGATGCTCTGGACCGACTCGCCGGCGCCGGCGCCGGGAATGGCCGGATCCTTCCCGGCGTCGAGATCGGACAGGTAGGACCGGATGACCTTGAGGGGAAGGTAGTGGTCGCGCTGCATCGAGAGGACGACGCGCACTCGTTCGACGTCGGCCATCGAGAACTTGCGGTAGCCGGAGCGCGTCCGCGACGGGAACACGAGACCCTGCTCCTCCAGGAACCGGAGCTTGGAGTTCGTCAGTTCGGGGAACTCGCCCGCGAGCCGGGCGAGGACCTGGCCGATGCTGAGGAGAGCCTCGGACGACGCCGGCGCCGGCGTGCGAGCGGCACGTGCCGGCACGCTCTAGCGTCCCGCGCTGGTGGCGAGGTCCGCCCGTGATGCGAAGAACGTCAGCCGGAACTTCCCGATCTGCACCTCGGCACCGTCTCGAAGCGGCGCCGAGTCGATGCGCGTTCCGTCGAAGTAGGTCCCGTTGAGGGAGTTGAGGTCGCGGATCTCGAAGGAGGTGCCCGTGCGCAGGAACTCGGCGTGACGCCGTGAGACCGTGACGTCGTCGAGGAAGATGTCGGCGTCCGGGTGACGGCCTGCCGTGGTCACTCCCGTGTCGAGGAGGAAGCGAGCGCCCGAGTTGGGACCACGACGGACGATGAGGAGGGCTGAGCCCGACGGAAGCGCCGCGACAGCCTCCTGTTCCTCCCCCGACGCCTGCGAGTCGAGGGCACCCAGCGCTTGGCTGAACTCCTCGCCGTAGCCGACCGTGGTCTCGGCTCGCTCGGGTGCGCCCTGGACGGAGCTGCGCACGAATGCGCCCGTCGGCGGGTTGTTGTCGTCGGGAATCGTCACCGTGTACCTCCTAGGGCTCAAGCGTATCGGATGACGGAGCACCGCCCGAGCGGCTTTCGCGTCGGATCCGGATGGTGTCCCTCAGATACACGAGGCCGGCCACCCAATAGAGGATCGCTCCGAGGACCGACACGGCCGTTCCAAAGGGTTGGGCGACGGGAGAGATGGCCGGGACGCCGGCGGCGAGCATGAGCACGGGCAGCCCGATGAAGAGGCACGCCGTCGCGGCCTTGCCTACTCGATTCACGGGAAGAGCGCCGTGCCCGGCACCGACGAGCACGATCGCGACGACCACCAGGAGGACGTCTCGAGCGAGCACCGCCACGACCAACCAGGCGGGGATCAGTTCCCGCACCAGGAGACCGAGCACCGCGGCCAGGATGTAGAGACGGTCGGCAGCGGGGTCGAGGATCTGACCCAGGCGGGTCACCTGATTGAAGCGGCGTGCGATGAAACCGTCGAGGAAGTCGGTGAAGCCGGAGACGGCGAGGGTCACGAGAGCGGCGATGTCCTGCCCGTCGATGAGGAACAGGAGGAAGACGGGCACGAGGGCGAGCCGGACGAAACTCAGCAGGTTCGGGATCGTCAGGATTCTGTTCGTCGGGGCCGGAGGCTCTGATGGCACCATACGTCCAGCCTATCGACCGGGCCTCGACCCCCGCGATCGCCGCGGAGCGGAAGCGAGCCACTCCGATGCCCGAAGATCCACTGGCTCATCCGGCCATCGCCACCCTAGGGTGGAGGCATGAACCCGAGCCCCCTCGAGCCCGGTGACGCCGTGTCGCCGGGCCCGCTCCGTTCGACGCGCCACGCCCGGCGCCGAGCGGTCCCCCTGGCGATCGTGCTCGCCTCCGTCCTCGGGATCAGCGTGGGCGCGGTGGCGTTGCGCGGCCAGACCCCCGTCGAGGAGGCGACCGTCGCGAGCGGGCACGACGTCGTCGTGGAGGTCGCGAGCGTCGACACCGATCTCCTCCCGTTCGCCGACGCCTGGAACCGCGTGGACGACGCGGAACGCCCGTTCGTCGTCACCGTCCTCGGGGATTCGACCGGCAACGAGCAAGGGGAATGGGTCGATCGTGCTTTCCGCACGCTCGCCGAGGAACTCGACCGACCTCTCGTCGAGCACCCGTACGACCTCACGACCGCTCGCTACGGTACGGAGATCACGTCGAACACCGACGCCGACGGTGCGCCCCTCATCGTCTGGAATGGATCGGCGAGCGGCAAGACCGCCGCCTACTCGCTCGCCAACTACGACACCCTCGTTCCGGTTCAGCCGGACGTCGTCATCCTCAACCACGGCTTGAACAACGTGCGGAACCCCGACGCCGTCGGCGGTGAGTTCTCCGACATCCTCACGCGGACCGAGCAGTCGTGGCCACGATCGGTCGGCTACGCCGCGATCCTCGAGAACCCGCGCTTCGACGATTGGGCCGACGCCCACACCGCCGTACTCGAACGCGTCGGGACCTGGCTCGAGGATCGGCCGTTCGTGCTCGGAATCGACGCGCACGGGGCGTACCTCGCGCGATCCGACGTCTCGAGCCTGTTGACCGTCGACCTCCTCCACCCGTCCCCGGCCGGGTCTCAGGTGACCGCCGACACGGTCCTGAACGCGATCGCTCGGGCGTCCACCGGTGACGAGGACGACGCGCCGGCCGATCGCACGGCGGCGACCGGAGGTGACTCGTCGACGGACGATTCCGACCTCACCCCGTGAGCGCGGCGGCCCGGAACGACGACCGCTCCGGCCTCACACCCTGAGGAGGCGCCGACCCGCGTCGTCGAGGACGGGAGCAACCCGCTCCAGGTCACCGTCGAGAGCGGCGCGCACGAGGGCGCCGTCCCGGAGCATGTGGATCTCCTCAGCGGCGCGACACGCATCCGACACGCCGAACCGCTCGGCGAGGGTGGCGAGTTCGTCCTGCACCCACGCGCGATGACGCGCGACGGCCCGACGCACGGGGTGGCCCGCGTCCGCGTACTCCGCTGCGGCGTTGATGAAGGGGCAGCCGCGGAACCCCGGGTGGACGCACGCGTCGACGACGGAGGCGACCCACCAGTCCCAGAGAGCAGCATCGTCGAGTCGTGCCCGCGCTTCGCGATACAGCGCCCGCTCGTGCGCGGAGACCTCCTCGAGGTACGCGAGGACGAGATCGTCCTTCGTGGCGAAGTGCCGGTAGAACGTGACCTTCGACACGGCCGATTCGGAGATCACGCGATCGGCGCTCACGGCACGCACGCCGAGGGTGTAGAACAGGGAGGACGCCGCATCCATGATGCGGCGTCGCGCGGAGGATTCCGGGCGGGATGTCGTGTCGTCCACGGCTCTCCTCTGGTCCGTCGAAGCGGCGGTCGGACGCGTTTGCAATGGCGTCCGATGAGTGGTCTACTGATGTAGACGTACTAGTCACTCTACATTAGGAGATCCGATGACGCAGGGCGCAGAGACGCAGACAGCACCGACAGCCGAGGCCGTGTACACCGCTTCGGCGACGAGCACGGGAGACGGCCGCAACGGCCACGTGCGCACGAGCGACGGCATCCTCGAGGCAGACCTCGCGACGCCCACCGAGATGGGCGGCCGCGGTGGCGCGACCAACCCGGAGCAGCTCTTCGCTGCCGGGTTCTCCGCGTGCTTCCACTCCGCCCTCAAGGCCGTGGCCTCCCAGCACGAGGTGTCCACGAAGGACTCCGCCGTGACGGCCGACGTGGGCATCGCACCCCGCGAGGACGGCGGTTTCGGGCTGTCCGTGACGCTCCACGTCGAGCTGACGGGAGTCACCGAGGAGCAGGCCAAGGCCGTCGTGGACGCAGCGGACGCCGTCTGCCCTTACACCCACGCGACGCGCGGCAACATCCCCGTCGCGATCGAGATCGACATCGTCTGACCGATGGGACTCCACGAGGGCGCCGTCGCGCCCGATTTCTCGCTCCCCGGAGTGCAGGTCAAGGACGGCTTCGCGCGTCGCAAGACGTACACGTTGTCCGCTGAACGCGGACACCCCGTCGTCCTGGCGTTCTATCCGGGTGACGAGTCGGCCACCTGCACCGCGCAGCTCTGCTCGTACAGCGAGAAGCTCGCCGACTTCACCGAGCTCGGCGCCCAGGTGTGGGCGATCGGGTTGCAGGACCTCGGCAGCCACGAGACCTTCGCGATCAAGGACGAGGTGACCCTTCCGCTCCTCTCCGACACCGACGGGAGCGTCGTGGACGCCTACGGCATCCGACTGCCCGGCCTCGGCCTCCGACGGTCCGTGTTCCTCGTGGGTGCCGACGGCCTCATCAAGTGGAAGCACGTCGCTCTCGTGGGGGCCACGTTCCGCAGCGCCGGACTGATCCGCGAACAGCTCGCGAAGCTCTGACAAGCGGGGGCGCCCCCACGGGGCATGCGCCCGTTCCTAGACTGGACGAACAATGAGTACACGCGAAACGTCGACCGCCCCCGTGCCCCTGCAGTGGGTCGGTCCGATCAAGATCTCCGGCAATGTCATGACGGGCAGCCAGGAGGTCCCCCTCGCGACCTACGAGACGCCGCTCTGGCCGTCCGTGGGCCGTGGGGCCAAGATCTCCACCCTCGTCGAGAAGGGGATCGTCGCGACCCTCGTGGACGAGAGGATGAGCCGATCCATCCTGCTCGAGGCCGACGACGCTCTCGCGGCTGTGAACGCGATGGCCTACCTCCGGGCCCACGACGCCGAGCTGCGTGCGATCGTCGCCGAGACGAGCCGCTTCGCGCGTCTGATCGACATGCACCACCAGATCGCAGGCAACCTCCTCTTCGTGCGCTTCGAGTTTTCCACCGGTGACGCCTCGGGGCACAACATGGTGACGCAGGCGTCCGACCGACTCATGGACCACGTCCTCGCGAACGTCAGCGGGGTCCGATACGGGTCGATCTCCGGCAACTTCTGCTCGGACAAGAAGGCGACGGCCGTGAACGGAATTCTCGGTCGCGGCAAGAACGTCGTGACCGAGATCCTCATTCCCCGCGCGATCTGCAGCCGCTGGTTGCGGACGACACCGGAAGCCGTCGTCGCCCTCAACGTGCGGAAGAACCTGATCGGGACCATGCTCGCCGGCGGGCTCCGCAGCGGCAACGCGCACTACGCCAACATGCTGCTCGGCTTCTATCTGGCCACGGGTCAGGACGCGGCGAACATCGTCGAGGGTTCGCAGGGGATCACCCACGCCGAGGTCCGCGGCGACGACCTGTACTTCTCGTGCACCCTCCCGAACCTCATCGTGGGCTCGGTGGGTAACGGCAAGGGGCTGCCGTTCGTCGAGGAGAACCTCGAGCGGATCGGCTGCCGGGAGGACCGCGAACCCGGCGAGAACGCGCGCCGTCTGGCGGTCCTGTGCGCCGCGGCGGTGCTGTGCGGCGAGTTGTCCCTCATGGCCGCACAGACCAATCCCGGCGAGCTCATGCAGTCCCACTTGCAGATGGAGCGCTCGCCGCAATCCGCCTAGGCCCGCTCGACGAACCCCCTTCATCGACGGCACGGCGCCCCGTCACTCACGGCGGACGCCCACCGGGCACCCAGCAATCACCGATAAACTCGTGGCCACGTCCAGCCTCTCGCGGGCGACGTCAGACCACCGGCGACGATGCCGACCTCAGCGGTCCGGCGGTCCATCCGTCGGGAAGACCGTGACCCCCCGGAGCTCCTCAGACGATGCTCCACCAGACGCAGAGAAACCGGACGACCCCCATGCAGCTCGGCATCGAGAACATCTCCTTCGCCACCTCGGAGTACGTGCTCCCCCTCGCCACCCTCGCGGATGCGGTCGGAGTCGAGGTCGGCAAGTTCCACATCGGCATCGGCCAGGAGAACATGAGCGTTCCGGCCCCGGACGAGGACATCGTCACGATGGCGGCCACGGCGGCCCAGCCCGTGCTCGAAGGCCAGGATCTCTCGGCGATCCGCACGGTGCTCTTCGCCACGGAGAGCGGGATCGACCAGTCGAAGGCTGCCGGGGTCTACGTCCACCACCTCCTCGGGCTCGACCAGCGCTGCCGCGTCGTGGAGCTCAAGCAGGCCTGCTACAGCGCGACGGCCGCCCTCCAGATGGCGGTCGCACTCGTCGCGCGCCGTCCCGAGCAGAAGGTCCTCGTGATCGCCTCGGACGTGGCCCGCTACGACCGCGACTCGTCCGGCGAGCCCACCCAGGGCGCCGGTGCCGTGGCCATGCTCGTGAGCAGCAACCCCGCGGTCCTCGCGATCGAGGCCGAGTCGGGGCTGCACACGGCCGACGTCATGGACTTCTGGCGTCCCAACTACCGGAGCACGGCACTCGTCGACGGCAAGTACTCCGTGTCCGTGTACATGGACGCCCTCCGCGCCGCATGGGACGACTACCGCGAGCAGGGCGGCCACGACCTCGCCGCCTTCGACCGGTTCTGCTACCACCAGCCGTTCACGCGGCTCGCGGTCAAGGCGCACCGCACGCTCGCGAAGCACTCCGGCGAACTGACCGATGAGCAGGCCGACGAGCAGATCGCGAACACCCTCGACTACAACCGCCAGATCGGCAACACCTACACGGCGTCGGTCTACATCGGGCTCCTCTCGCTCCTCGAGAACGCCGAAGAGGATCTCAGCGGAAAGCGCGTCGGGTTCTTCAGCTACGGGTCCGGAAGCGTCGCCGAGCTGTTCGGCGGCGTCGTCCAGCCGGGCTACCGCGAGATGCTGCGCACCGCGCGCCACCGCGAGCAGATCCAGCGTCGCCGCGAGATCGACCACGCGACCTACACGCGGCTCCACGCCCATCCCGACGGCCTCGTCGGCGGCGACCACGAGTTCACTCCGGAGACCACGGCACCGTTCCGCCTCGCGGCCATCCGCGGCCACAAGCGCATCTACGAGACGGTCGCGCAGGTGTCGGCCCCCGCGGACGCGTCCGAGGTCGGCGCGTCCGAGACGGTCGCCACGGACACCGCAGCCACATCGCTCTGATCCACGTCGCGGAGTGCCGCCTCGAGGGTGGACGGGACCCCTCCGGGGAGTCGCCATGTCAGGCGACGACCACGTCGAACGCGCTCTCCTTGGACAGCACACCGTTGGCCTGCACCTGCAACGCGTGAGGACCCCCGTGGTGGACCCTCGTCGTGAGGGGGCGGAACGCGTGCGACCGCCCGAATCGACGGGTCTCCCCCGCCGCGAGCGTCGCCGAGGAGAGTTTGAACACCTTCGGTGAGAGCGACCCGTTGGCCTTCCGGTAGTGCACGACGTAGTCGAGGACGATGCGCGCAGGCGCAGTCCCGTCGTTCCGGACCTCGACGTCGAACGAGAGTTCGCCCGGTACGGTGACGGAGGTCGCCGACAGCACCGGTGTCGAGACCGTGAGATCCGATGCGGTGAAGCCGAGCACCGCGAGAGCCCCCGGGTCGCCCTTCTTCACCAGCGTCCTCAACCCGTGCTTCACGACCCACGTGCGCTCGCGCGGCACCTCGGCGCCGTCCATCCATCGCCGTGCCACGTCGACCACGAGGGACGGGTCGTGCCGCGCGATGTCGTTGAGGTGGTTCGCGACGGAGCGCCTGACGTACTCGGAGTCGTCGTCGCGGAGCGCTTCGAGCACCGGGACGAGGTCCAGGGAGCGACCGAGGAGTGCCGGGACCCGGACGGCCCACGGCAGATAGGGACGCGTTCCCTCGCTCGCGAGGCGGCGGACGTGCTCGTCCTCGCTGTGCACCCACTCGCGCACGGCCGCGAGACCGCGGTCGAGGTCGGCGATGAGGAGGCGTCTGATGGCGAATTCCGACGTGAGCCGGGGCGTGAGTTCGGCGAGGAGGGCGAGGGCGTCGTCGAACGCCGCGGGTGATCCGTCCGCGAGGGCGAGCGTGACGGCGCTCTCCGTGACCGGCCAGATCGTCCAACCCCGGAAGAGCTCGGACGCGAGCGCTGTGCGATAGGCCGCCGCGGCGACTGCGTAGTCGTTCCCGACGTCGGCACCGAGGGCGCGGGCGACGAGATCGCTCCGGGCCTTGAGCGCGTGGGACTCCAGCGATGCGTGTACCGCGCCGAGGGCACCCCATTCCCTCGATGGGTCGGCGCGGAGCAGCTCGCGGCGGAGCCCGTCCACTGCGTCCCGCCCGATGAATTCGTCGAATGCACCCATGCGTCTCCCTCGTCCCCTGGAACCCTATCGACGACGACCGACGACCGACGCCCGGTCCGCCCGCGCTCGTCAGGAGTCGGCGCGCTTGGCGCGGAACACGGACACCCTGACCGACACCGTTGCCGCCACCGGATCGGGAAGCGAGGCGAGGGAGGCGGCGATCGTGTCCGCGTCGGCGTGGTGGCCGCTCGGCCCCATGAGGACGTCGTCGATCGCGTCCGCCCGATTCAGATCGATGCGGTACTCGAGCACGTCGGAGCCCATCGCTTCGAAGTCGGCGAGCTGACGATTGAGCCGCTCCTCCTTGCGTTCGTCCACTCGGACGAGTCCGACGGCCGCGACGAGTTCGGCGAGGTGCCTCGGCGTGGGCGTCACGACGACGAGGAGTCCGCCCGTACCGAGCACGCGAACCGTCTCCGCCGGGTTCCTCGGCGCGAAGAGGCTGAGCACGACGTCGATGCTGCCCGAGCGCAACGGGAGCGCAGCCCACGCGTCGGCCGCCACCGCGGCGGCACGGGGATGACGGCGGGCCGCGCGCTTGAGGGCGGGTTTGGAGGAATCGATGACGAGCCCCGTGAGCCCCGGCCGCGCGTCGAGCACGCGCGTCAGGTGGTGCCCGGTCCCGCCCCCGACATCGACGCATACGCCGGCCGTCGATGGCACGGCATCGACGACGGCGTCGGAGACCCGGTCGTAGTGGCCCGCCGAGAGGAAGCGGTCGCGGGCCGCGATCATCTCGGCCGAGTCGCCCGCCACGGCGCGGCCGACGACGAGGGAGGCGTATCCCTGTCGGGCGACGTCGAAGGCGTGACCGGTGGCGCACAGCACCGACGGTCGCACCGCGACGACGTCGGCCCCGCAGAGGGGGCACGCGAGCACATCGGCGACGAGGGCGAGCGGCTCGGTTCGATCATCCATGGTCCTCACGATGCTACGGGCGTCCGAACGGGTGCGCGGACGCAGGCACGCAAGGGGGTGCCCGACCGTGCGCGCCGACGTAGCCTCACGACATGACGAACAACACCGATCCGACCAGCCCGACCGAGCCCGGTTCCGGTCTCTCCGACGAGCAGCAGACAACGAAGGACCGCAGCTACAGCCCCGGCAGCGAGAGCGAGACGGAGGCGAAGCAGGCGGACCCGATCCCCGACACCGTCGACGACGACATCGATCGTGACGACATCGTGGTGGCACCCGGGACCGGTGGACCGGACGACGTCGGAGACGTCGAGGTGGATCCCGCCGATCTCAACATGCCCCACGACACCGGCGCGCACTGAACACGGGCGACGGGACTCACCCGCTGCCGACGTTCCTCGCGGCGCGAGCGAGGAGTTCCGTCGACGCATCCAGGTGATCCCGGATCGCGTCCGTCCCCCGCTCCTGCACCTCTGAGAGGAGGGCGCGGTGGTCCGCCGTGAGACGAGCGGTCTCGAGCTCCGGGCGGATGTGGCGGAGGAAGACGAGCAACTCGGCGTCGAGGCCCTCATAGGCCTCCGTGATCCGTCGACTCGACGCCGCCCTCACGATGGCCGTGTGCACGCGCGAGTGCGCGCGCTCGACGGACATGTCCACGTCCGATCCCAGGCACGCGCGCTCCAGCTCGTCGAGGGCGTCCACGATCGGGCCGGTGACGGTGGGTGGCCAGCGTGTCCCGTGACGGCTCCGCAGCAGGCGGACGGCCTCGCTCTCGAGCGCGCACCGCAGTTCCTGCAGCGCGACGAGGCCCTCGGCGTCGATGCGGGCGACAGCGACCCCGCTGAACGGGATCGACGTCGCGAGGCGTTCGGAGACCAACTGGGCGAGCGCCTGGCGCACCGTATGACGCGAGACGCCGTAGTGCGCCTCGAGCTCCGTCTCCCGCAGGGCCGATCCCGGGGCGAGCGCTCCGGAGCGGATCCGCGAACCGAGGTCGTCGGCGACGCCGTGCGCACGGGTCGGACGCGAGGAGCGGACGCCGGTCACGCGCCGTCTCCCGCCGAGGCGCGGCCGGAGCGCGCGATCCGTGGCCAGGGGACGACGAGCACGACGATCGCGAGCGCGATGACAACGACACCCGCGAGAGCGGAGAGCCCGAGTCGCTCGCCCAGGAGCAGGAGACCGAGGAGCGCTGCCGTGAGGGGCTCGGCGAGCGTGATCGAGGACGCCGACGAGGCGGACAACCCGGCGAGACCCCGGCCGAACAGGAGGTAGGCGACGGCGGTGGTCACGACGCCGAGCCAGAGCGCGACGGCGACGCCGTCGACGGTCGTCAGCCACCGCAGATCGGTCCCGAGCGCGAGCGGGATGCTCGCGAGGGCGGCGAGGCCGAAGAGCGCCCCCATCGTCCACGCGGGGTCTGCGCCGCGGGTGATGAGGACCTTGGCGACGAGCGCGTACACGCCGTAGCTCGCCCCCGCGAGGAGCGATCCACCGAGACCGGCGGGGTCGACTGTCACCCCGGCCTCGGTGCCGCTCGCGAGCAGAGCGACACCGCCGACCGCGACGATCGTCGCCACGGTCCAGACGAGTCCGGGGAAACGTCTCGAGACGATCCACTCCGCGATCCCCGTGAACACGGGAGCCGAGCCGAGGGCGACGATCGTTCCGACCGCGACGCCGATACGGGTCGTGCCGAGGAAGAACGCCGGCTGGTACGCGACGACGGCGAGAGCACCGATCACGACGAGCGCGACGGTGGGGATCCTCCGGGTGGCACCGTCGCCGTCGGGAGGAGGAGGTGGGCCGGACGGCCGGCGCACGAGGAGGAGACCGCCGAGGATCGCTCCCCCGAGGACGATGCGGATCGCGCCGGCCCCGACGGGCGAGACGTCCGCCGGACCGAGCGCCAACGCGGTCCCCGTCGTGCCGAAACACATGGCGGCCAGGAGGACGAGGACGGCGGGCACGAAATATTGTTACACAATCCGCAGCGCCACGACCCGCATCACCCGACGAGGCCCCACAACAGACGGGCGGCGATCAGCAGCATGACGATGGCGACGCCGCCGTCCACGACGCGCCAGGCGCCGGGCTTAGCGAAGAGCGGCGCCAGGAGGCGGGCGCCGAAGCCGATCGCGGCGAACCACACCGAACTCGCGACGACCGCACCGAGGCCGAACCACCAGCGCTCGTCTCCATAACCCGTCGCGATGGACCCGAGGAGGACGACGGTGTCGAGGTAGACGTGCGGGTTCAGCCACGTGATGGCGAGACACCCGGCGAGCACACTTCCCCATGGCGCGCGTTCACCGGCGGTATCGGACGCGAGCGCGGTGGGGCGCAGCGCCCGACGCACGGCGAGCCCGGCATAACCCACGAGGAAGGCCGCGCCTCCGATCGTCGCGACGGGAACGAGCCACGGCAGCGCTGAGACCGCGCCACCCACGCCGGCGACGCCCACGGTGATGAGGACCGCGTCCGAGACCGCACACGTGGCGATGACGAGCACGACGTGTTCTCGGCGAATTCCTTGGCGGAGCACGAAGACGTTCTGCGCCCCGATCGCGACGATGAGCGAGAGTCCGAACGCGAGTCCGGAGAAGAGGGCGATGAGGGTCGTGGGCACGTCTCGACGCTACGGAGCAGATCAGGAAGGGTCCAACTAAACATTCTTACGTTCCATTAGCATCATTCATGTGGATCTGGATCTCGGACAATTGAGCGCCCTCGCAGCCGTCGTGGACACCGGTTCGTTCGATGCCGCGGCGCGCGAGTTGCGCGTCACGCCGTCGGCCGTGAGCCAGCGCATCAAGTCGCTCGAACGGTCCGCGGGTGCCGTGCTCGTGCGCCGATCCCGTCCGACTACGGCGACGGAGGCCGGCGCCTCCTACGTGCGCCTCGCGCGCCAGATCACGGCCCTCGGGCGCGAGACCGAGGACATCGTCTCCCCCGGGCGATCAGGCCTGCCCAGCGTCTCCCTCGCCGTCAACGGCGACTCGCTCGCCACCTGGGTCCTCCCCGCGCTCGCCCCCCTCGCGCACCGCGTGACGTTCGACCTCCATCGCGAGGACCAGGACCATTCCGCCGACCTCCTGCGGGACGGCCGGGTCATGGCGGCCATCACGACCGATGCGATCGCCGTGCAGGGATGTTCCGTCGCCCTCCTGGGGACCATGCGCTACCGCGCGATGGCGTCACCGGCCTTCGCCTCCGTGTTCTTCGCCGACGGCGTGACGCCGCTCGCCCTGGACCGGGCACCGATGCTCGTCTTCGACCGCCGGGACGAGCTGCAGGACCGCTACCTCCGAGCGACCGCCGCGACGGCTGCTCCTCCCCGGCACTACCTCCCGTCCTCCGCCGACTTCGCACACGCGGTGGCGCTCGGCATCGGGTGGGCGATGCTGCCGGACGGACAGAGCATCGACGCGGAGGATCGGGGCGAGCTCGTCGACCTCGACCCGGGCCGTTCCATCGACGTCCTGCTGCACTGGCAGCAGTGGGAGATCGCGACGCGGGCGCTCGACGACACCGCCCGCGCGCTCGCCGCTGCGGCGCGGGCGCACCTGGATCAGCCCCGCGGGGCGTGAGTCCGCGCGACGCTTCCGGTCGGGGACTCCTCAGTCGCGCGCTGCGAGGGCGTCCCGGACGAGTCGGCGCTGCACCTTGCCGATGAGCGACGTGGGCAGCTCGTCGACGACGACGATCCGCTTGGGCACCTTGTATGGCGTGAGGGACGTGCGCAGGGATGCGCGGGCGTCATCTGCCGAGAACTCGGCGCCCTTCTCGAGCACGACCGCCGCGACGACCTCCTCGCCGGAGTGCGCGCTCGGCAGCCCGACGACCGCAGCGTCGGCGATACCCGGGAGGCCGCGGAGCGCCTCCTCGATCTCACTCGGCGCCACGTTGAAGCCGCCCGTGATGATGAGCTCCTTGATCCGGTCGACGATGCGCACGAAACCATCCGAGTCGATCGTCGCGATGTCCCCCGTGCGGAACCAGCCGTCCGCGAAGACGGCGGCACTCTCCTCGGGCTTGCGCCAATAGCCGGAGAACACCTGCGGTCCGCGGACGACGAGCTCCCCCTCCGCTCCGGCCTCGAGCACGACCGTGGGGTCCTCCGGATCGACGATGCGGGCATCCGTTCCCGGGAGCGGCAGCCCCACGGTCCCGGCCTTGCGGGACTCGGCCACGGGATTCGCCATGAGCACCGGCGAGCACTCGCTCAGCCCGTAGCCCTCGACGAGGAACCCTCCGCTGCGCTCCTCCCACGGCCGGACGATCGCCTCGTCGAGCGGCATCGCGCCCGAGATGGCGACCTGGACGCCCGCGAGCGACACGCCTTTCTCGTCGGCCGCGCGCATGAGCCGGTCGGCGATGGGAGGCACGGCGGGGAGGAAGGTCGGAGGGCGCTTCCGCATGACCGCGAGGACCAGGTCCGGATCGAACTTCGGGAACAGGACGAGCCGCGCACCCATGCTCATCGCGAACGTGAGGCACAGGGTGAGGCCGTACGCGTGGAACATCGGCAGGACCGCGTACACGACGCAGCCGTCGCCGCGCGTGATGGTGGGGACCCAGGCCCGCGACTGCGCCGCGTTCGCGCTCAGGTTCCGGTGCGTCAGCACCGCACCCTTCGGCGTCCCCGTCGTGCCGCTCGTGTACTGGATGACCGCGATGTCGTCGGCGGCCGGGTGCGGGACGTCTGCAGCCACACGCCCCTTCCCGATCAAACGGTCCCATGTGACCGTCCCCCTCACCCGCGTCGTGAGCGTGGCTCGGGTGCGCCGGAGCGCGGGCACCGGCAGCCGCAGCGCCGCGCGCTTCACGAAGGGCATTCCCCGCGTGATGTCGACCGACACGATGTGGTCGACGGCGACGTCGCGGGGGAACTCCTGGATCGTGTCGACGACCTTGTCCCACGCGATCGCGACGCGAGCGCCGTGATCCTCGAACTGGTGGCGCAACTCGCGCGGCGTGTAGAGCGGATTGTGTTCGACGACGATGCCGCCGACGCGGAGGATCGCGTAGAACGCCACGACGTGCTCGGGGCAGTTGGGCAGCACGATCGCCACGGGATCGCCGTGCGAGACGCCGATGCGGACGAGACCGGCGGCGGCGCGCTCGATGCGGTCGGCGAGCTCCCGGTAGGTCACGGTCTGGCCGAAGAACTCGAGGGCGATGGCCGTCGGGTACTCACGAGCGGACTGTTCGATGATGTCGACGAGCGAGCCGTCGGGGATGTCGAGGATGGTGGGGACACCGGGAGCGTAGCTCGCGAGCCACGGTCGGGCGTTTTCGGTCGTCACGAGACACCACTCTAGGGAATCGAACGCCCGGACGCGGGGAGCTCGCCCCGCCGTGGACCTCCCGCGGCGGCCGCACCGTCGGCCCATCGGGTCGTAGGGTTGATCGGTGAGCATCGTCCCTCCCCCGCCGGAGCCCGTCTTCATAACGACCCCAGACGCCGTCCGCCTGGCGGTCTACGATTTCGGCGAGCCGAGCGCCCCCGTGGTCCTCGCTCTCCACGGATTCGCGTCGAGCGCGGTCCTCAACTGGCATAACGCCGGTTGGACGCGGGACCTGACGCGCGCGGGTTTCCGCGTGCTCGCTCTCGATCAGCGCGGTCACGGCCGCAGTGGCAAGCCGCGGGATCCCGCCCGGTTCTCGACCGAGCGGCTCGCGGCCGACGCTCTCGCCGTCCTCGATGCGCACCTCATCGACGACGCGCTCCTCCTCGGCTACTCCCTCGGAGCGCGCGTCGGCTGGCAGCTCGCGCGCACGATGCCGGCGCGTTTCCCCGCGGCCGTCCTCGGTGGGCTCCCCGCGGGGGATCCGCTCTCCGGCTTCGACCTCGACGCGGCGCGCGTCTTCGCCGCCGGAGGGCCGTCCGTGGAGGACCGCCTGACCCGGACCTACATCGAGATGGCCGCGGGCATCACGGGAAACGACCTGGAATCGCTCATCGCCCTCGTCGAAGGGATGCGCGGCGGGGTACAACCGGAGGCGTCCGCCCCGCCGATCGTCCCCCTCCTCGTCGCCGCCGGCGACCGGGACCCGGTCCTCGACGACTCGCGGGTGCTCGCCGAGGCGGCCCCCCACGGCGAGTTCCTCGAGCTGCCCGATCGGAACCACTTCTCGGCCCCCACGTCGCGGGACTTCCGGCGGGCGGCCGTCGACGTCTTCTCCCGCACCCTCGCACGGTCCTGAATCGGCCGACAGGACTACTCGCTCCGGTCAGCCCCGCGGGTCCTCCTCCGGACGGATCACCGAGATCGACTGGGTGAACTCCTGACCGCGCTGCTCCGCCTCCGGGCTTCCACTGAAGAGGCCGCGGTGTGCACCGGTCGACGTGTCCTCCGGCCCGCGGGTGCGGCGCGGGGTCGCGTCACCCCCCATGACGACCCGGGTCTTCGGGATGCCATCGGATCCGTGGCGATGCACCCACTCCACGAGCTCTTCCCGCACCTCGCAGCGCAGATCGAAGAGGGTCCCCGCGTCGCGAGCGGAGACGAGCACGCGTACTCGAACGAAGCCGCCCGTGGCGTCGGTCACCTGGAGGACCTTCACGCGCTCGTCCCACAGCTCGCTGCGTTCGAGGATCGCGTCGAGCTCGACGCGCATGTCGCGGGGGTCGATCCGCCAATCCAGGTCGAGCTCGATGGAGCCGAGGAGGTCGCTCGTTCGGCGGGTCCAGTTCTGGAAGGGGGTCGTCGTGAAGTAGGTCGACGGCACGACGAGCCGGCGGTCGTCCCAGATCTTGACGACGACGTAGGTGAGGGTGATCTCCTCGATGAGGCCCCACTCCCCCTCGACGATGACGACGTCGTCGACGCGGATCGCGTCGCTGAAAGCGAGCTGCATCCCAGCGAAGACGTTGCCGAGAGTGGACTGGGCCGCGAGGCCGGCGATGATCGAGACGACACCGGCCGACGCGAGCAGGCTCGCTCCGATCGTGCGGACCTCGGGGAAGGTCATGAGGACCGCCGACGCCCCCACGATCACGACCGCGACGAGGACGAGCCGTCGCACCATCTGGATCTGCGTGCGCACTCGGCGGGCGACGCGATTGTCCGCGACGTCGATCCGGTACCGTCCGGCGGCCTGCGACAACCCGAAAGAGGCGAGCGACCCGACGAGCCACGACGCGAGAACGATCACCGCGATGAGCAATGCGTGCGACGCCATCGGCCACCACGACAGGGAGGCCGGAACCGAGACCGCCGAGGCGATCCAGAGGAGTGACACGAGCACCAGGGCGCGGAAGGGCGCACGGGCACTCGTGAGCAAGCCGCGAGCGGCGGGCTTGCGGCGTGAGACGCCCCTCACGACGAGCGAGGTGATCGTGACGACGGCGAGCGCCAGGGCGACGGCGACGAGCACGGCGACGCCGTACTGCAGCCAGGGGTTCCAACCGGACATGGTCCTCCTCGGCGGATCGGTCCTCCCAGTCTAGGAAGCGGGTCCGCGCGACCCTGGGCGTCACCTCCATCGAGGACGGCTCAGCCACCTCCGGCGCGGTGTCTCCCCCTGTTGCGGGGGGAGTACAGGGCTGGACGATACCGGTGCCGCGGGGACGCCGCCTCCCTAGCGTGGCATCACACCGACCCGGTCTCCGGCCGTCGTCCACGTCGCCCCTCCGGCCGACGGGCCGCCGTACCGGATCCGCTCGACACGAAATGAGGCCCCGTGCGCTCGCACACCCCACCCCGACGTCGCCGCTCGATCGTCCCGACCCTCGCCGTGGCCGCGGTCGGCTCCCTCCTCCTCGGCATCGGCGGAGCGCTCCCCGCGTCCGCCGCCGTCCTCCCTGGCGTCATCCGTGACGTGACCGTGAGCCCGACCGATCCGAGTCTCGGCACCCAGGTGACGACCGACATCGACTGGTGCGTCCCCGACGGGACGCAAGCCGGCGATACGTTCTCCCTGACGCTCAGCGAATACCTCCGGAGCCTTCCCCCCGGTTTCACCCTCACGGATCCAGCCGACGACACCCAGGTCGTCGCGACTGCCGTCATCTCGACGACCGACCCCGCCGTCGTGACGTTCACGATGACCGAGTACGCGGAGACCCACTCCAACGTCTGCGGCTCGGCCTTCATCCGGTCCGGCTTCGACAACGGTCTCACCCCCGGCGAGACCGTCCCGTTCGAGTCCGAGGCGAACGACGGGACGCGCTTCGTGACGGACGTGACACCGCGTGGAGGCGGAGACGGACCGTCCGGTGACGTCGACGAGGCGTTCAAGTTCGGCCGCCTCTCCGACGATCAGGGGCACACCGATCCGAACGACGCCGTGCAGTGGTACGTGGTGACGCCGCGTGGTCCCCTCACGAGCGTCGTGCTGAGCGACGACCCCCCTGCCGGCATGAACGTCGACTGTACGAGCATCGACCTGCTGCAGGGGGAACGGACCGCAACGAACATCGGCGGCACGTTCACCCGGCCGACCGTCATCGTGGACGTGCAGTGCACCGCCGACGCCGTCTCGGTGACGGTCGGCCCCATCCCGGAGGGTCAGGCCGTGCGGCTCGGGTTCAAGATCGACCTCGACGAGGCCACCGGCCCGGAGGGCCACGAGTTCTCGAACACGGCGAACGTCGTCTCGACCGAGCCGGGTGGCGGCGTGCGCACGGACAACCCATCGCGCACCATCGTCAGCGCGACCGGCGGCGGTGGCGGTGAGGGTGACGACCAGCCTTCCGTCGACATCGAGAAGTGGGCGACGGAGGACGGTGCCGCCGACGGCGACTTCGACGCAGAACCGGGAAAGCGCGTCGACGTCGGCACGCCCGTTCCCGTCACGATGACGATCACGAACGACGGCGACGATGCGCTCGAGGACGTCGACGTGATCGATGCGACCGTGTCCGGCCCGGAGATGACAGGCCTGACGTGCGACTTCTCGGCGCTCGGCGGCCCGGCGACGGGAACGACGTGGGACGGACCCTTCGCCGTCGGCGACTCGTTCGAGTGCACGGGCACCGTCCCCGCGATGGAACCGGCGACACTCCACACGAATGTCGCGACCGTCACCGGGACCGGCGCGGCCTCCGGCACCGGAGTGACCGACGAGGACCCGTTCAACACCACCACTCCCCCCGTCCCTTCGATCGACATCGAGAAGTGGGCGACGGAGGACGGCTACCCGGCCGGTGACTTCGACCAGCTCCCCGGCAAGGCCGTGGGCGTCGACTCTCCCGTCGGCGTGACGTTCACGATCACCAACACGGGCGAGGAAACGCTCGCGGACGTGACCGTCGGCGACACGACGGACACCGGTCCCGACGTCACGGGTCTCTCGTGCGACTTCTCTCCCCTCGGTGGCCCCGCGACGGGCACGTCGTGGTCGGGACCGTTCGAGATCGGCGACGCGTTCGAATGCACGGGGACCGTTCCCGGCATGGCCGTCGGCGGAGTCCACTCCGACACGGCCGACGTCAGCGGCGTGGGTGTCGAGAGCGGGACAGCCGTGGGCGACGAGGACCCGTTCCACGTCACGACGCGGCCGCCGGCCGGCGGTCTTGCGGTGACCGGTACGGAGGGCGCCCTGACCATGGCGGGCCTCGCGCTCGGACTGCTCCTCGTGGGGGCGTCGGCGTTCGTCGTCCGACGACGCGGAACCGTCCGCGACTGATCTCGGCTGACCGCGGCTCGGCCCCGCCGTCGCTCCCCGGAGTCGACGGCGGGGCCCGTCCGCGTCGCGACGTCGTCGTCGGGCGGCCGAGGCCGACCGCTCGAATGGGATGTCCAGGTGTCATGGGTAGTCTCGTCGGAGCCGCCGACCATCCCCGACACGGAAACTCTCGACATGACCCTCACGACCTCGACGGGATCCGGCGACTCCTCCGGTTCGTTCCTGTCCGCCTTCTCCGACTGGGCGGTCAGCCTCATGGAGACGATCGGCGCTCCCGGCGCCGGGATCGCCGTGGCGCTGGAGAACCTCTTCCCCCCGCTGCCGAGCGAGGTCATCCTGCCGCTCGCCGGGTTCACCGCCAGCCGCGGGAGCTTCACGATCGTCGAGGCGATCTTCTGGACCACACTCGGCTCGGTCGTCGGCGCCCTCGCCCTCTACGGGATCGGTGCGGCGCTCGGTCGGAACCGGATGCGCCGGATCGCCGCGAAGCTTCCGCTCGTGCAGGTGCAGGACGTCGACCGCACCGAGGCGTGGTTCGAGCGCCACGGGTACAAGGCCGTGTTCTTCGGACGGATGATCCCCATCTTCCGCAGCATGATCTCGATACCCGCCGGGGTCGAACGCATGCACCTCGGCCTCTTCACTCTCCTGACGCTCGCCGGCAGCCTGTTGTGGAACTCCCTCTTCGTCGGCGCGGGATTCCTCCTCGGGGAGAACTGGCACGTGGTCGAGGAGTACGCGGGTATCTTCCAGACGATCGTCATCGTCGTCGTGGTGGTCGCGGTGGTCTGGTGGGTCATCAAGCGCATCCGGACCCTTCGCCGAAGGGACGCAGAGAGCGCATAATCGGCGTGTGAGGAAGATCGGCGTCGAAGAAGAGCTGCTGCTCGTCCACCCCGTGGACGGACGACCGCTCGCGCTGTCCGAGCGGGCGCTCGCGGACGGACACGCGGACCATCTGCAGTCGGAACTGCAGCAGGAGATGATCGAGATCGCGACCGCGCCGATGCGCGGACTGGCGGATCTCGAAGCCGATCTCCGCGGGCACCGACGACGGGCCGACGATCGCGCCCGCAGTCTCGGGGCCCGCACGGTCGCGGTCGCATCCTCCCCCGTCCCCGTGGAACCTCACCCGAGCCGAGGCGCCCGCTACGACTGGATCGCCGACCGCTTCGGCGTCACGGCCCGGCGCACGATGGTCTGCGGCTGTCACGTGCACGTCGACGTCGGGAGCAGGGAAGAGGGAGTCGCGGTCCTCGACAGGATCCGCGTCTGGCTCGCGGTCCTGACCGCGCTGAGTGCCAACTCGCCGTTCCACGGTGGCCTCGACACGGGCTATGCGAGCTACCGTTCGCAGGTCTGGAGCCGGTGGCCGTCGGCGGGAGCCCTCCCCGTGCTCGGGAGCGTGGAAGCGCTCGACGCCTTCGAACGGGAACTGCTCGCGAGCGGGGTCCTCCTCGACCGGGGCATGCTCTACTTCGACGTGCGACTGTCGGACCGCTACCCGACGATCGAGGTGCGTGTCGCCGACGTCTGCATGGATCTCGGCGACACCGTGACGATCGCGGCCCTCGTCCGCGCCCTCGTGGAGACGGCGGCGGCGGAGTGGAGGTCGGGGGCCGCGCCTCCGGTCCGCTCCGCCGCTGCGCTGCGGCTGGCATCCTGGCGTGCGTCCGCCGAGGGGATCGACGGTTCGCTCGTCCACCCCCTCACCGGGGAGCCTGCACTCGCGATCGATGTCGTCGACGCCCTCCTCCGTCATACGAGCGAGGCCCTCGACGCGACGGGAGATCGACAGCGCGTCGAGAGCGGCGTCGCCGACATCCTCCGTCGGGGAACCGGCTCCGAGCGGCAGCGAGCGGTGCACGCGCGCGAAGGATCGCTCTCCGCTGTGATGCTCGACGCGGTCGAGATCACGGCTGGCCGCATCCCCATGGGGCCCCTCTGAACCACCGGATCCGACTGCTACAGTCGCTCTCGATGTCGCGGTCGCGTCCGGGCCGTGATCCGTCCACGACACCGGGAGCGCCATGAAATCCAGCCTGTTCGAGCCGAGCAACAACGAGATCACGACGAACGAGTGGATGTCGTTGCAGAACGAGTACATGCTCAAGGCGCGGATCTATCCCCAGTACGACCTGATCGCCCAGAAGGGTGCGATGGTCGCCTACCAGGGCGACGTCACCTTCGCGCACGAGGGCTCGCGCGACGTCGGCCAGTTCCTCAAGAAGATGATGTCCTCCGACGACCAGCCGCTCATGCGTCTCTCGGGGGACGGCGAGGTCTTCCTCGCGAGCTACAAGGCGAACGTCCACCTGATCCAGCTCGAGAACGACGCCATCACGATCAACGGACGGAACCTGCTCGCATTCCAGTCGAGCCTGCAGTACGACCTCAACCGCGTCCAGGGCGCCGGCATGCTCACGGGTGGGATGTGGAACACGACCATCCACGGCGTCGGCACCGCGGCCGTCGTGACGCAGGGGCCCCCGGTCATCCTCGACTGCTCGCAGCAGCCGACCTTCACGGACATGCAGGCGACCATCGCGTGGTCTGCGAACATCAGCCCCACCATCAAGTCGTCGATGTCGGCCGGCGCCCTCATCGGCCGCGGGAGCGGCGAGGCGTTCCAGTACGCCTTCCACGGCCCCGGCTGGGTGATCGTGCAGCCGTCGGAGCTCTCCTTCGCCCCGGTGGCCTGAGCAGGCCGGAACGGCCGATCCGACCCGATATGAGAACGGAGTCGGTGCGCGTCGATGCGCGCACCGACTCCGACTTCATGCCCCCGAGGTGAGTTCCGTCGGCAGCGGCGTCGAGTGCAGGATGGCGAGCCGCTGCGTCGCGCGGGTGAGCGCCACGTAGAGTTCGCGCGATTCGGCGACGCCACGTTCCGAGCGCCACCCGGGCTCCACGAGGACGACCTCGTCGAACTCGAGTCCCTTGGCATCGCGGGGCGAACCGAACCACAGGCGTTTCCGGTCGGACTCCCCCATGCCATCGATGGCCGAACGCAACCGCGGGAGCAGTTCCGCGTCGGCGATCACGGCGAACGTGCCCTCCGAGCCCTCGAGGAACCGGTCGGCGCGAACGCGGATCTCCTCCCCCATGGCGTCGTAGCCGACGCGCCGGATCTCGGGTTCCTCTCCGGCCGAACGGATCGACGTCGGGGCCGACTGCCGGGGATCGATGTGGGCGAGGACGCGGGCGGCCAGGTCCATGACCTCGGACGGCGTCCGGTAGTTCACCGTGAGGTCCTCGCGGCGGTAGCTCCGCAGCTGCGGGCGCAGGAGCGTGTCCCAGTCGGACCCGTGGGCGGCCGAGCTCTGGTTGATGTCGCCGACGAGCGTGAACGAGCGCGACGGGCAGCGGCGCACGAGGGCCCGGAGCGCGAGGGGCGTGAGCTCCTGAGCCTCGTCGACGATGACGTGGCCGTATGTCCAGCCGGATTCGCTCTCGGCCCGCTCGGCGACCGTGCTGCGATCGTCGAACCGCTGGCGCGCGGCGAGCTGCTCCGCGCTCACCCCGGTGTCCTCCGAGCCGTCGTCGTCGGTCGTCGTGTCCGTGTAGAGGTCGAGAACGCCCTGCGCGTATTCGAGCTCCCTCTCACGTTCGGCGCGCTCCCGCGCACGTGCCCGCATCGCCGGGCGTGGGTCCTCTCCGAGGAGCGCGGCCGCCTCGTCCAGCAGTGGGATGTCGGAGACCGACCAGCCCTCCTCGGACGTGCGGACGAGGAGGGCGCGGTCCGCGTCGTCGAGCATGGGGGCGCACGCGGCCAGGAGCTTCGGGTCGCGCAGCAGCTCGTCGACGAGGTCCTCTGGGCTGACGATCGGCCAGAGTTCGTCGATCGCGGCCGCGAGGCGGTCGTCGAGCGCGAGCTCGTCCGCGAAGTCCGCGATGTCCTCCGGGTCGACGTCGACCTCCACGCTCCGGCCCGCGGTGGAGAGCAGCTGGCGGGCCACGAGCTCGCGGAACACGCGCTCGAAGGTGGGACGCGATTCGTTGTGCGATTTCCGCGTCCGGCGCATCCGCGTGCGGAGTGCGGCGAGGTCACGCCCGTCGATCCGGACGGTCTGATCCGACTCGAGCGTGATCACGTAGGGAGCCCGCACGGGGATCTCCCGACGGCGTACCGCGTTCTCGACGACCTTCGCGAGGTCGAGGCGCCCCTTGACCTCGGCGACGTCCCGTTCGTCCTCCCGATGCGCGACGACGCCGGGGAGGAGGGTGTGGAGCGACGTGAGCACGACGCTGTCCTCGCCGAGGGACGGGAGGACCTCGCTGATGTAGCGCAGGAAGTCCGGGTTCGGGCCGACGATCAGCACGCCCTCTCGACTGAGCCGGTCGCGGTGCTCGTACAGGACGTAGGCGGCGCGGTGCAGCGCGACCGCCGTCTTGCCCGTGCCGGGACCACCTTGGACGACCAGGGCCCCGCGGAGCTCGGCCCGGATGATGCGGTCCTGCTCGCCCTGGATCGTCGCGACGATGTCCGTCATGCGGTCGGTCCGGTGCTGGGAGACGGCCGCCATGAGCGCCGAGGGCCCCATCGGGGCGGCGTCACGGGACGCCGTGAGGGACAGCTCCTCCGGGACGACGCTCGAGACGCGCCATCCCCGGGTGCCGACCGTCGAGCGCACGTCGACCCCGTCGGGGTGCAGCGGTGTCGCCG
Source organism: Labedella endophytica (assembly GCF_003990045.1). Taxonomy (GTDB): domain Bacteria; phylum Actinomycetota; class Actinomycetes; order Actinomycetales; family Microbacteriaceae; genus Labedella; species Labedella endophytica. The sequence goes on from NZ_RZGZ01000002.1 coordinate 255,432, forward strand.
TGTAGAACGACCGCGACAGCGGCGCCCGCCAGTCGACGAGCAGCGGGTCGCGCGATTCGGGATCGAACAGTCCCATCCGCCCGATGAACCACTCGGACCCGTCCGCCATGTCGAGGTGGCCGAAGAGCAGGCCCCCTCCCGCGTTCTCGAATCGGCTCAGCTGCTTCCGGTGATGATCGGCCCGCGCGTCACGGTCCCACAACTCCACGGCGTCCCCGGTCTCCCGCAGCACGGACGCGAGGCGATCGCGTTCGGATGCGACGAGGTCGGCGACGGTACGACGGATGGTGTCGAGTCGGGTCTGGGCTGCGGGCGTATCGAGAATCGGTGCGGTCCTTCATGCGTTCGGGTGACACGACCCCTCCGCGTGGAACGGGCCGGAGAATCAGGATAAATCCTCCGCGAGCCCGTCGTGCACACACGAGCAGGGGCTTGCGGACTCCGGCCGCCGTGGTCAGCCGACCGAACGCACCAGCTCGCCGATCGGACCGTCGTCGAGGCCGTCGAGGACCTCCGCGACGCTGTCGTAGACGACCACGGCGCCCACGTCGCGGAGTTCGTCCGACGACATCCCTCCCGTGAGCACCCCCACGAACGTCACCCCGGCCCGACGGGCGGCGATGCCGTCCCAGCGGGCGTCGCCGATCATCACGGCACGCTCGGCCGGGACGCCGGCCTTCTCGAGCGCGACCTGGATGACGTCCAATTCGGGCTTCGCGGTCTCGACGTCCTCAGACGAGGTCACGGCGTAGACGCTCTCGTCGACATCGAGGACACGCAGGAGCTGCTCGAGTTCGTTTCCGGGAGCGGACGTCGCGAGGACGACACGAACACCGTCCCCCGTGAGGCGCGCGAGGAGCTCGCGCCCGCCGTGGATGGGACGAAGGCGGTCGATCGATCGCTCGTAGTGCGCGGAATGCTTCGCCTTCGCCTCATCGCGCAGCTCGTCGACGCGGTCGGCGAGGAGCTCGTCGAGCAGTTTCGCCGAATCGAGTCCGATCCCGCGGTGGATCCGCCAGGTATCGACATCGACGCCCATCTCAGCGAACGTGCGGCTCCAGCTGTCGACGTGGAGATAGTTGGAGTCGACGAGGGTGCCGTCGATGTCGAAGAGGACGGCGATGGGCGAGGCGTTGTCGGTCATCGTTCCAGTCTGTCGGTCAGCCCGGAACCGAGGAAAGGGCTGGCTTTCCGACGACGTCCACGCGATGCCCCTTCCTCACGCCACGCAGTCCCCCGAGTCGACCTCGGCGCTCGCGCCGACCTGGTCGAGGACGGGTGCGAGTTCGTCGAGTGTGAGGGCGTAGCCGGTCTCCGCGTCGGTCGTCGAACGCGCGAAGACCACCCCGACCACGGCACCGCTCTCGTCGAGGAGCGGGCCACCGGAGTTGCCCGGACGGACGAGGCTCCGCAGCGAGTAGATCTCCCGCGTCACCGCGTCCCGCTCGTAGATGTCGAGGCCCCGCGCGTCGAGCACCTGACGGACGCGTGCGGGCTCGACGTCGTACGGGCCGTTCTCGGGGTAGCCGGCGACGTAGGCCTGGGCGGACGCAGCGAGCTCGTCGCCGAGGGGAAGAGGGGTGGCGTCGAGGTCCGGCACGGAGAGGACGGCGAGGTCGCGCTCCGGATCGAAGACGACGAGGGACGCCGGCACCGGCTCCCCCGTCCCGCCGATCTGCACGAAGAGGTCGTCGGAGCCGCCGACGACGTGGGCGTTCGTGACGACACGGTCCGAGCCGACGACCCAGCCGCTGCCCGTGGAGTCGGACGCGCAGGACGGGGCGGAGGAGAGCACGCGGACGATGCCCTGCGCCGAGGCGTCGACCGCGTCGGAGACCGACTGGTCCGGCGGCGTCACCCCGACGATGCTCTCGACCCCGTCGGCGAACACCTGCGGGAAGCCCGAGTTGCCGAGGGCTCGGTCGAGCGCGCCGAGCGCCGTCGCCGACGGCACCGGCGCGACCGCGTCGAGCGTCGCGACGACGCGCGACCCGCTCGCGAGCTGCATGAGGGGCACGACGCCCGTCGACGCGAGGAAGCCGGCGAGCAGCCAGACGGTCGCCGCCCAGGTCAGGAGACCGAGGGCAGCGCCGCCGAGCGTATCGAGGCCCTTCGTGACCTTCACTTTCGACAGCGCCCCCTTCAGAGCGCGGGCGACGAGCGACAGCAGCCCCACGACGAGTGCGATCGAGGCGATGAGGACCACGGCTGCGACGATGGTCCGCTGGAGGGACGTGACCCAACCGGAGCGGGCTGCGAACTCGACGACGATCGGAGAGACGTTCGTCGCGAGCACGACGCCCCCGACGATGCCGACGAGGGACGCCGCGGTCACGAGCGCACCACGCCGCCACCCGCCGATGACGGCGGCCAGCGCGAGGAGGAGGAGGACGATATCCACGACGGTGTTCATCTCGGCACATGTTACGTGGCGATCTCGGCCGAGAACCGCGCGACGGCCGAGAAGGCGCTGCGCGTTCGGCGCAACCGGCTCGCTCCGTCCGCGGCGCGCGAGTAACGTTGCCGTGCCGTCGCACACCTGGGCGACGAGAGGTGCCGTTCGAGGAGGGCCGTCCCCTGAAGATCGTCAGCTACAACCTGCGCAAGCACGCCGCCGTCGGCGAGCTCGTCGACCTCGTGGAGACCCATGCGATCGACGTGCTGTGTATCCAGGAGGGCGACACGGCCGAGCTCGAGCCGAACGTCGGCGGACTCCGCCTCATCGGCGCGACCGAGAAGAACCGCCTGGGACTCGCGATGTACGCGAGCGATGCGCGCTTCGACATCCTCGACACCCGCGTCTTCGCGGTGCGGAAGTCGCTCCACGACCGGGTGCTGCGCCCGGCCCACGAGCGGCTGTTGGCGGCGCACCTGTTCGACAAGACCACGGGGAGGGACGTGCTCGTCGGAGACTTCCATGCCGCTCCGCTCACCGCATCGAACGCACTCCGCCGCAAGCAGATCGCGGGCGCCCACGCAGGGATGCGCGCGCTCGCGCCCGGCGCGCCCGCCCTGATGGTCGGCGACTTCAACTACCCGTGGTTCGTGAACAAGCTCGAGCGGCATCTCGGGGATTCGGGCTTCCAGCTCACGCGGAGCACCGAGCCGACGTATGTCCGCTACAAGTACTTCTCGGGTTACTTCGACTTCGTCACGAGCAACGGCTACTCCATCGAGCGCGTGGACGTGCTCCCCTTCGGCGCATCGGACCACCGCCCCATCAGCCTCACGGCCCACCTCGCCCCCTGACCCCCAGAGGGCTACTCCCGAGCGAGGGCGCCTCGTCTACATGGCGCCCTCGCGCGCTACCTAGCGCCCTCGGGTGGTCGGAGCCGGAGGCGAGTCAGTGCTGAAGCAACCCACGAACGAAGGCGGCCTGGCCGACGTGCTGGAGATCGTCGGAGACGACGCTCACGAGACGAACCGCGAGGGTGACGGGCGGATACCACCCCTCGTCGACGACCCGATCGAGTTCGGAGTCGGAGAGGCCGGCCACGTAGGCGACGGTGCGGTCGTGGACAGCGGAGTGATACGACGCGAGGTCCTCCGCCGAGACGCCCGCGACATCGCCGACCTCTTCCGGGGACATCCCGTAGCCGGTGGCGTCCTCGTCGAACGGAAGACCGAACTGCGCGGCGAAGCCGCCCGACGTCCACACCTGATCGGTGCCCGCCGCATCCGCGACGTGATCGTCCTGCACCCGAGTGAGATGCCATACGAGCCACGCGATCGAGTTCGCCTCGGGTGATGCGCGGAACGTGAGGTCCTCGTCCGAGAGCCCGTCCACGATTCGGGCCGTGCTGTCGCGGATGCGGTCGAAGGCGTCGATGAGGAGGTCACGAGTGGATGCCATGGGTTGTTCCTTTCGAAGGCCGAAATCGACATTCCACCCGGTTGCGCCGCGCGAGGCAACCCCTCGCGAGGGCTATAGATCGATGCCGAGGGCGCCAGCTAGACCTGTAGCCCTCGCTCGGGAGTAGCCCTTTGGGGGGTGGAGGGGAGGGTGGCGGCGAAGAGGGAGGCGGCGAGCATCAGGATCGTGGCCGAGGCGAAGGCTGCGGGGTAGGAGAACAGGTCGAGGAGGGCGCCGGCCGCGAGGGGGCCGACGATCGCCCCCACGTCCGCCGCGGCCTGGAAGACGGCCACGGGGGTCCCCTTGCGCCCACCGGCCGCGTCGCTCATGAGGGCCGACGGAGCGGTGCCGATGAACGCGGCGGCCACGGCGTAGACGACGAGCAGGGCGACGAGCATCCACAGCTCGGTGACGAACGGGATGGCCATCATCGCCGCTCCCCCGAGCAGGAAGGACCAGACGATCGCCGGCCGTCGACCCACCGTGTCGACGAAGCGCCCGGCCGGCCCGAGGGCGATGGCCTGCACGACCGCGGAGATGGCGAACGCGATCCCCGTCCACGCCGGCTCCTCGTGCAGCACCTCGACGACGAGCACGGGCACGAGCGTCGAGCGCACTCCCATCGCCGCCCACCCCGACGCGAGGTTCGCGACACTCGCGACCTGGAACCGCCGATCCCGCAGAACCGAACGGAATCCGCCCGTCGCGGCCTCGGCCGCGGTATCCCCGCTCGTCCTCCCCGTGAGCAGGACGAGCCCGACCGCCCCCGCGACCGCGAGGGTGGCCGCGTAGAAGAAGAACGGGGCCGTGAGGGAGATCGTCGTGAGGAGTCCCCCGAGTGCGGGCCCCGCCATACCGCCGATGAGGAAGCCGCCCTGCCAGAAACCCACGGCTCGTCCGCGTTGCGTCGACGACGTGACGCCGAGGATGAGGGTCATCGCGGCGACCGAGAACATCGCGGAGCCGATCCCGCCGAGACCCCGCAGAATGAGCAGTTGCGGGTACGACGACGCGATCCCCACGAGACCGCTCGACACGGCGACGATCCCGATCCCCGTGGCGAGCACGAGACGCTCCCCGAAACGGTCGACGACGCGGCCGACGAACGGGCCGACGACGAGGCGCATGACGGCGAACGCCGACACGACAGCCCCCACCTCGACGTAGCCGACGCCGAAACCGCGCACGTAGACGGGGAGGACGGGGATGACGACGCCGAAGCCGAGCATGACGAAGAAGGCGACGACGCCGAGCACGCGGACGTCGCGCGGGAGGGGCTCGCGCGGACCACGACGACCGGAACGCCCGAGGAACGGTGCGCGCGTCACGCGGGGCGCGCGGCGCAGCGGAGGCTGCGGTGGAACGGTGTCGGCATGCCTCAACGCTAGCGCCCGTGGCAGGATCGAGGGACGCATCCCCCGGCCCCCGAGGAGCATCATGACGCAGGATCCGACCGCACCACGGCGCACCGGCCGCCGCATCGGGCGCGCGGCTCTCGCCGCGCTCCTCGTGGTCGTCCTCATCGCCGTGGTCTTCCTCGCCTGGGCGCACACCGTCATGGCCGGAGATCGCGACGCGGCGCTCGAGGTCTGGACCGACGACGCGATCGAGGTGACGGAGACGAGCGACTCGTTCGTCCTCCGCCCCACCGCCGGTGGGAGCGACCACGGACTCGTCTTCATCCCGGGCGCCCGCGTCCAGCCGTTCGCGTACGCCCGGAACCTCGCCGGAGTGGTCGAGGACGCAGGGGTCACTGTCGTCGTCACGAAGCCGACACTCAACCTCGCCTTCTTCGACACCCGTTCCCTGGCCGCCTTCGCGGCCGCGGCACCGGAGGTCGACTCCTGGACGGTCGGCGGCCACTCGCTCGGCGGAGTGCGCGCCTGCCAGCTCGCGGCGGGCGACGACAGCGTCGAGGTCACGGGCCTCGTGCTCCTCGGCAGCTACTGCGCGAACGATCTGTCCGCCTCCGCGCTCTCGGTCCTGAGTGTCTCCGGCACGAACGACGGGCTCACGACACCGGAGGACGTCGAGTCGAACGCCGGTCTGCTGCCGCAGGACACGGAGTACGTCGTGCTCGACGGCGGCAACCACGCCGATTTCGGCGACTACGGCGCTCAACCCGGCGATGGGGAGTCGACGCTCCCCCGCGACGCGGTGCGCGCGGAGATCACCGCGGCGCTCGTCGGCCTGCTCGGCTGACGGGCGCCAGACCGGGCCCGTCCCTCCCTCAGCCGCTCGGGATGACCATCACTCCGTGAGCATCACGCCGCCGGATTCACGCGTCGGGACCGGCGATGTTCACGAGCCACATGATGCCGAAACGATCGGTGCACTCGCCGAAGCTGTCGCCCCACGGCGCGGCGGTGAGCGGCTCCCTCACGGTCCCACTCGCCGACAAGGCCTCCCAGTAGGCCGTCAGCTCGTCCGTGTCGCGCCCGCTCAGGGAGATCGAGACGGAACCGCCCTCGGGGAGCGGCATCGCGTTCGGGACGTCGGCGCCCATGAGCACGAACCCCATCGGTGTCGTGAGCTGCGCGTGCATGATCTTGTCGCGCTCGACCGGATCGTCGCTCATCCCGAAGTCCGCGTAGGTGTTGAGGGAGAGCTCGCCTCCGAAGACCTGCTGGTAGAACGTCATCGCCTCCCGCGTGCGATCGCGGAAGTTGAGGTAGGGGTTCAGCGTACTGGCCATGGTGTCCTCCACATCGGGTCGACGGCTCCGTCGGCACCAGTGTGGCGGAGAACGCCTCGGAGGAGAAGGACTATTCCGCATCAGGGCGCTCCGGCGCGACGACGGACGGCACCGCTCAGCTGTAGTCGGCGGTGACCGTACGCGCGATCCCGTCGAGGCGGATGGGTCCGCCGTGGGGAACGATCCACTGGGGCCGGGTGTGGCCGAACGGAACTCCCACGCAGACGACGGCGTCCGGGTTGTAGCGGGCGATCTCGGCGACGACCCCGTCGCGTTGAGCAGACCGCAACCGAGCACGCTCGGCCGCGTCCGGGATTCGCACATCGAAGGACGTCACGGCAGGGCGGGCCACGAGGACCCCCGCCACGGCGCCGAGCATCCCTCCCTCGCCGAGCGCTCGCACCCAGCGCCTCACGTGCGCGGCCGGTGGCGTCTCCTCGCTCGTCTCGAGGAGGAGGACCGCCCCCTCGAGATCGGACGGGGTCGGCATGCGACCGGCGAGCGCGATCTGGTCCAGCACCTCTATGCACCCGCCCCAGGTTCGGCCCTCGACGACCCGGGCCGGACCGGCCCACGACCAGGGCTCGGTGGGCTCGCGCATTCCGTACTCCGTGAGGGCCGCCGGGTCCGTCCACAACAGACCGTGGTCCTCCGACTCCCCCGGGTCCGTCAGCTCCACCTCGCCGCCGTCGAGGAGGGCAGCACGGAGGGACACCACGTGCCCCGCGTCGACGCCCGGTCCCGCTCCGAGATGGACCTGCGTCGAACCCCCGTAGAAGCTCGGCACGCCGAGCCCCCAAAGCAGGTTGTGGAGGTTGGTGTTGTCGCTGTACCCGAGAAACGGCTTGGGGTTCGCGGCGAGGACCTCGGTGTCGATGTGCGGGACCACCATGATCTGGTCGTCGCCACCGATCGTGGTCAGCACGGCCCGGATCGTCGGGTCGGTGAAGGCGGCCGTGACATCGGCGGCGCGCGCCTCCGCCCTCGCGCCCAGCTGGCGGGTGGTCGGGTACTCGACGGGCACGAGTCCCGTGACCTCGACGAGGCGCCTCATGGCCTGCTCGTGCACCGCCTCGGACACGGCAGGAGCCGCCATCGCGGGAGAGAGCACCGCCACCCGATCACCGGGCTTCGCCTTCGGGACCGTCGCCATCGCTGGAGTCGTCATCCACCGATTCAAGCACTCGCCCCCGGCCGCTGCCGAGACCCGGTCACCATCACGGAACCACGACCCCCGTCGACAGGCTCAGGGACCGAGCTTGCTCGGTACACGACAAACCCGGTCGCCGAGCCTGTCGAAGCGTGGTGAGCAGCCCGGGAACGCGGGGCCTGCTCCTCGAGTTGTCACAAACTGCGGGTTCAGGCCGCCCACACCCGCGATTCGTGACAACTCGAAAGAGGCCACTTCTCCGAGTTGTCACGAATGGCGGGTGTTCACCACTCGAACGAGACGTTTGCGACAACTCGGGGAGGGCCGAGCCAGGCCGGAAGGGAGGTAACGACTAGCGGACGACGCGAAGGGCGAGTGGCTGGACCCACACCTCGAGGCGGGAGACCAGACCGAGGTCCTCGCCGTCCGCCTCGGCACGCTCGGGCACCTCGAACGCGACGACGAGGCGCCGAGCACGGGTGACCTGCACGGTCGGGCCGGCGAGCGATCGACCGAGCGCCAGCGGCGCGCGGACGGCGCTCGCGACGAACCAGGCACCGAGCCGCACCCAGGAGAGGACGCTCGCCGGGCGCAGCACCATGACGTCGAGCTCTCCGTCGTCGACGAGGGCCCCGGGGACGAAGACGAGACCGGCGGGGAGCAGACCGCCGTTGGCGACGACGACGGAGTGAGCGGACTCCGAGACGCCCGGCCCCCCATCGAGCGCCACGTGCGCGGCGAAACGCTCGTTCCGCCAGACGGATGCCGAGATGCCCTGGAGGTACCCGACCCAGCCGAAGCGTTCCTTCCCGACGGGATGCGTGTCGGCGACCATCGCCGCGTCGACACCCGCTCCCACCATGACCGTGAATGGCCGCTCCACGACCCTGCCGTCGTCGAGCGTCGCGCGGAATCGACCGATGTCGATGGAGACCGGGGCGGAACCGGCGAAGGCTCGGGCCACGGCCGCTGTGAGGGAACGCGGGGAGCCGGTCGAACGGGCGAAGAGGTTCGTGGTCCCGACCGGCACGATCGCGAGCGGCACGTCACCGTCGGCGAGAGCCTCGACGAGGACGCTCACGGTACCGTCTCCTCCCGCAGCGATGACGACGCTCGGGCGCACCCGCGCGAGGACACGACGCAGGGCGGACGCGCCACCGTCGTGCTCCTCGGTCGCCACCCACACGGTGGGCGCCCACCCGGCCGCGCGCGCCTCAGCGGTCACGACGCGACGCAGCCGTCGAAGATCCACCCGCAACGGGTGGTAGACGACGACGGCGCGGGGCAGCGGGACGCGGGTGGTCAGGCGGCGATCCCGCGCTTGTCGAGGGAGTCGTTGACGATCGTGAGCCCCTCCATACCGGGCATCTTCGCGATGTGAGCGTCGATGGCCGACGCGGCCTTGCGGCCGTCCGGTCCGCCCATGAGGTGGCTCATGACGTGCTTGACCTCGGCCTCGTCCATGATCGTCGAGCCGACGGGGCCCCAGAACGAACTGAGCGCGAATCGGGCGAACTTCTGGGCCACGACGCTCTTCGCGAGCCGCTCGCGCGCCTGGGTCGCGTAGAACGCGACGTGGCGGGCCTCCTGCTTGGCGATGCGGCGCAGCAGCTCGGCGAGGATCGGGTGGCCCTCGAGGTCCGCCATACGGTTGTAGGCGGCAACGGCCGACCACTCGTTCGCGGCACCCCAGATCATATGCACGGCGACGAAGTCCTTGCCGACGAGGTTGGAGAGCACCGACTGCTTCACGGGGTCGAGGCGGTCCTTCCAGCCGAGCTTGAGGCGCTTCGACTTGAGCTCGTCGAACTCGAGGGTGATGTCGTGCGCGGCGAGCACGGCCGAGAGGGCCTCGCCGTGCCAGAACTCCTCACGGTTCCACATCGTCATGAAGCCCGTGACGTCGGCGTCCTGGTGGGACGGCGTCACGAGCATGTCACGGAGATAGCAGACCGTGTGGTACTCCACGTCGGCCATGTAGCGGATGCTCCGCAACGTGTCCGGCGGAAGCGGGTTCGTGCGGAACTCGTCGAAGTCGAGATCCGACCAGTTCACATTGGTCGACGTCTTCGTGTACTTGTCGATGTCGAATGCCATGTCGCTCCCTTTACCTCCACGTCCGGCGTCGTGCCGGGCGTGCGTCCGTGCGTGTGCTTCCCCAGATGCGACGCCACCGCGCACGCCCCGAGTGCGATTCTGCCCCATCACCCTCACCGGATCCGGCATGCGCGAGGTGCGCGGCGAACCAGGGGCCCCGCGTTCCGTCGATGGCCGTCTGGACGGCCTGCTCCGCCCGGTGGGCGAGCTCTGCTGGTTCGTCGCTCGCGCCCGCGGGGATTGGTCGGGAGAACGTGACCGTGACCCGCGGACGACCCGCTCGCGGGAGGGGGCGCCAGGGTGGCAGCGCCGCGAACGTGCCATCGATCGCGACGGGTACGAGTGGCGCGCCGGCCTCGATCGCGAGGCGGGCCGCCGCGGTCCCGAAGCCACGCAGGTCGCCGTCGTCGGCGCGCTCCGCCTCCGCGAAGACGACGACGCTCCGCCCGGCGCGCAGCGTCACGCGGGCCGCGCCGAGACCGACGGCACCGGCCGCACCGCGCCCGAGCCCGGCTGCGTCGGAGGCGACCGCGACGGGACCGACGACGGGTTCGAGGACCGATCGCAGGAGTGGTCCGTCGAGAGAACTCGGGTGGTTCGCCGCGAAGACGAACGGGCCCGTGCCCTCCGCGATCTCCTCGACTCCCCACGTGACCACGTCGACGGCGGCCCGCACCGCCGCTCGCCGCAGCGGACGGTGCGCCAGGACGGCGACGGCCGCGAGCGGCAGGAGCGGCGACACGGTCGCGCGGCGGATCATGCGAGCGCCGCCGGCCGCACGGGTGTGCCGTGCACGAACGTGAGCGACGTGTCGCCGCCGTCCCGGTGCCCCGCCATGTCGAGGGCGTCCTCGAGGGTCGTGGCCGCGCGGAAGCCGAGCTGCGACGCCGTCTCGCGGTCGCCACCCACGACGATGACGTCGGAGAGGTGCTCGCGGGCGGCCGACGTCGCGTACCAGGCGTGGAACGGGTGGAGGGCGTGGTGCGCCGAGCTCGTCCGGTAGAGGTGGCGGTACCAGTCGTCCCGGGCGAAGTCGTCCTCGAACCGCTCGGCGATCACGGCGGCGTCCGTCGAGTCGCGCAGCACGTCGGAGAAGAAGTCGACATAAGCCGCGTGGTGGATGGGGTGGAACGACGGCGTGAGGGGGTGCGAGAGGATCACGACGCCGCCCTCCCTCACGACGGGTTCGCCGGCGACACCGTCGAAGACCTGACCGAGACCGAGGGTCGCGACGCTGATCGGGTCGAGGGGCGCGCCGCTCGTGCCGTAGCCCGTGTCCGGCAGCCCGAAGAGGGCGATGTCGGCGCGAGCGGGCGGGTTTGCGAGCCGCGTCGTGCGCAGGAATGCGTCCGTCGAGGCGTGAACGGCCGACGGCGCCCCCGCGCGCACCGACGTGACGACGTGGCCGATCCCGGGGAACCGCACGGGTCGCACGGCCTCGGGCAGGACCGCGGCCGTCGAGCGCACGATGCGGGAGCGCACGCGGTCGAGAAGGGTCCACTCGCGCTCGCGCTTGCCGAGGAAGGCGCTCACCCGCTGGATGGGGGCGTCCGCGAGTGTGGCAGCGATCGTGACGACGCGCGCCCGATCGCCGAGGCGGTCGACGAAGGGGGCGAGGGCGTCGTCGCGCTGCTGCGCCGTGACCCGGTCGGTCCCCGGGACCGGCGTGAGTGCCCGAGCGGTCGCGGCGCTCGCGAAGGACGGGACGAGCGAGGCCGAGCCCTCGTCGCCCACGGCCGTGGCCAGACGCACGGCTACGACGACGTCGCTCTCGACGAGTCGCGAGGCGACCTCGATGGGCGACCCGTCCGGCAGCTCGCCGATCGAGGTCATTCCGTCGCGGTCCTCCGCGTCGTGGCTCGTGAGCGACGCGGCGTCGAACGAGCGGAACACCCGCTCCCCGAGGGTCGAGAGCAGCTCGTGCGAGGTCAGGCGTCGCCGCAACCCCGTGGCGGCGAGGACGCGCACGTCGTCGACGCCCGCTCGCGCTGCCATCTCGAGCACGCGTTCCACGATGCGCTGGCGCACGTCGGCGCCGCTCGTCGCCGTCACCGGCTGCGAGAGGTCGTCGACGACGATCGTCAGGACCGTGCCAGCGGTGAGGAGCCTCTCGAGCGGTTCCGAGCCCTCGGGGGCGGCGAGAACGCGATCGAGCTCCGCGGACAGGGACCGAACGGCCGGCTCGGCATCGGCCGGGTAGACGACGTCGGAGCCGACGGGCAGGCGCTCGAGGCGCACGCTGCCTCCGCGGAAGACGACGAGCGGAGGGGTGTCCTCGTCCACGGTGAGGACGTAGCCGGGTCTGGTCATGCGGGGGTCTCCTCGGCGGAATGGGTCTTCGGGGGGCGCGGGGTGGGCGCCGGTTCGGAGGGAGGAAGGGCCGACTCGGATCGGAGCACGCCCACGAGAGAATCGAGCCTCCGGTGCCGCAGGTCGTGCCACAACCGGATGCGCCAGTGCTTCTGCACGGCGTGCTGGTAGAGCGCGGCGTCGGGATTGACGGCCTGTGGGTGACCCACGAGCTCCATCCACGCGCGATCCGCGTGGCTGTCGCCGTAGGCGTAGGAGGCCGACAGGTCGAGGTCGTGGCGCTCGGCGTAGAGGCGCAACCATGCGGCGCGCGCCTCGTCGACGAGGGGCGGACCCGAGAGGTAGCCGGTCCAACGACCGTCGCGCACGTGCATCGAGCTCGCGACGACCTCGTCGAAGAGGCTCGCGAACGGCTCGACGAGCACGTCGACCGCCCCGGTCACGAGGACAGTGCGGTGGCCGGCCGCGCGGTGCGCTCGTACCCGTCGGATGGCCTCGGGCTTCATGCGCGCGAGCAGGGCGTCGCTCACGCTCTCGCGGACGAGGGCGCGCATGCGAGCGTCGTCGACGCCCTCGTAGCGGCGCAGGAACGTGCGGATGAACTCGCCGCGGTCGCGACGCTCGGCCTGCAGGTAGCGCGGGAGCGAGGCGAGAAGGTCGGCGAGCTCCGACGGCCAGTGCGACGTCGGGAGGCTCGCGAGGCGCACCCAGAGGTACTGCTCGACGATGTTCGACGCGAGGATCGTGCCCTCGAGGTCGAACACGGCGACCGCGCGAGGATTCGTCGGCAGCGCCTTCTCCCCCACGGCCTTGGCGCGCGGTCGGGACGAGAACGTCTTCATGAGCGTCGTGACCGCCGGGAGGTGCACGCGCTGCATGTAATCGTCCCAGTCGATCGACGCGGCGTCGAAGCCGTGCACGTCCTGGCGTTCCGGAGCGACCGCCCGACCGAGCGCGGCCGTGCGGCTGTCGTCGTAGACGATCTCGGCCTGCGTGTACGACTGGTACAGATCGGCGTAGCTGCGGAGGAGCTCGAGGTCCTGCGCACGCGCCGAGACACCGCGCATCCAGCCCCGCGTCGTGGTCGACGACGGCAAGCGCAGGAGCAGCCGCTTGGCCGCGAGATTGGCCTTCTCGTTGAGCGCCAGGGTGCGCTCGATCGCCTTGCTGCCGGGGAACGCCCACGACGGCACACGGATGTGCCCGCGCTGGTCGTCGGGGATCGGGGTGGCGCTGAAATACTGCAGGACGTTCTCGTACATGTCGCGGAACGTCAGCGGATTACGTCCGCCCGAGCTGAGGTGGAAGTACTGGGGCGTCTCTACGGGGGGTGGCGTCGCGGCGACGGCGAGCGTCGCGTTCACGACGATGTCGACGGGGATGATGTCGAGGATCGAGTCGGGCAGCCCCGGGAACTCGGGGAGCAGCCCGCGTCCGTAGGCGATGATGAGCGGATCGGCCACCTTGAAGCCGTCGATCCAACCGGGGAACGGGTGCGCGAGCGCGCTCTCGATGATCGCGGGACGCACGACGGACAAGCGGTGCCCCCTTCCGGCCCACAGGTCCTCGGCGACGCGTTCGCTCATCGACTTCGTGAGCGCGTAGACGTCGGCCCAACCGAGGCTCTGCGCGCGGGCACGCCCGTATTCCACGAGGCGCTTCTGGACCCATTCCCGCCGGCCCTCCTCGGCGGCCGCGGCGACGGCTTGCGGGCCGACCTTGCCCGACTCTGCGCGTGCCGCCGCGATGAGCGAGCGCAGGACCTCGGGACGTCGCGACGACGCCTCGACGGCGGTGCGCGCGGAGAGGGCCGCCGCGAGCTCTGTCCGCCAATCGACGGCGTGCTCGAGGGAGGCCTCGACGACCGCGCCCTTGCGGATACCACCGACGTAGGCCGTGGAGACGTGCACGACGTGGGGGTCGGACCCCGTGCGCAGGAGCGCTTCGTAGAGGCCGACGGCGCCCTGGACGTTGGTCCGGAACGCCTCGTCGATCGGCGGGTCGAACGAGACGGTCGAGGCGCTGTGGATGAGCACGTCGAGGTCACCCGGCAACTCGGCGACATCGCCCATGCTCGACTCGATGACGGTGACGCGCTCGGCGACCTGACGATCGGCCTCCTCCGCGCCCACTCGGTCACGCCACGGTCGGAACACCGGCTTGCGCATGAGGCTCGTGAGCCGGGCCGCTCCCGTGAGCGAGCCGCGCGGACGGATGAGCACGCTGATGCGGGTGCTCGGGTACTCGGCCAGCAGCTTCTCGAGGAGCGCCTGGCCGACGAAGCCCGTCGCGCCCGTGAGGAGGAGGTGCTGGCCCTCGAGCGGACCGGCGCCGAGCGCCTCGGTCAGCGCGTCCGCAGCGACGGCCACCGCATCCACGTCCGCGCCGTCCGCGCCGTCCGCGGTGACGGCGCGCGCGTCGTCGGCACCGCTCGTACCGCCGGTCACGCGGCTGCTCCGAATCGCTGGGCCGCCCGCTGCATGACGCGGAGGCCGCCCATGCCGGGGAGGGCATCGATCCGCCGGTCGATCCGGGCGATGCGGCCGCGGGATCGCGCGTCGGGAAAGAGCGAGCGGAAGACGTAGCGTGTCTCGGCGCTCGGCTCCTCGCGCATCCCGGTGGGCAGGAATCTCCGGGAGAGCATCGCCCGGGTCAGCCGGCGGGCGCCGTCCGTCTCGGCGAGACGCCGCAGGGCCTCCTCCTCGAAGAAGACGCGGTGGCGGGATCGCACGTGGGCGAACGTCGCGAGGAGCTCGGTCAGCTCCGGGCGGGCCTCGGCATCGGAGAGAGCGGAGTAGACCTCGCGCGTCCAGTACTCGTCGATCGCGCCGCGCGTGACGTGCGTCGCGATGACGTCCTCGCCGATGAGGTTCGCGGCGATGGCCGTGCCGATCGGGGCGAGGCGGTCACGCGTCTCGTCGATGCGGTGGAGCGCACGCCCCACGAGGCCACGCTCGGCGTGCACCGAGTCCGCCTGCGCGCCGACGATCCGGTCGAAGGCGTCGGCGATCCAGTACTTCTCGAACGCCCAGGTCGCGAGGAACGCGGTGAGGCGGGCGTCCTTGTGCGACGGGGTCACGAGCACGTCACGCATGTGGTGCATCGTCGCGCGCTCCACATCGCGCAGGTACGCGAGGGTCCGAACGGTGTCGGGGGTCAGCGGCCGCTCGGCGAAGGCGTCGAGCGGGAGGGCGTCGGAGTGGCTGCCGACGGCCGAGCGCGTGAAGGCCCGGATGTCGAAGCCCTGCTGGGCGTCGGCGGTCTCGGTCATTCGTGGTCCTCCGGTGGTTCGGTCTGCATGGTCGATATGCGCAGGGCCGTGCGCTGTGGTCGTATCGTGAGGGCCATGCCCATTGCCCTCATCACCGGCGGGACCTCGGGGATCGGCGCGGCGTTCGCCCGCGCCCTCGCGGCCCGTGGAACGGACCTCGTCCTCGTCGCCCGCGATCCCGACCGTCTCGCCTCCGTGTCGGCCGATCTCTCGACCTCGTTCGGAGTGGACGTCGAAACGGTTGTCGCCGACCTCGCGGACCGCGCCGACGTCGATCGCGTCGCCACGGTGCTCGAGCGGACCGACCGCCCGATCGACATGCTCGTCAACAACGCGGGATTCGGCGTGCACGACGCGCTGCTCGCGGAGGACACGACAATCCACGAACGCGCGCTCGATGTGATGGTGCGAGCGGTGCTCGTCCTCGGCGGCGCGGCCGGACGGGCGATGCGCGCCCGCGGGAACGGGTACATCGTCAACACGTCGAGCACGGCCGGCTTCATCACGATGGGCGCCTACTCCGCGATCAAGGCGTGGGTCACGTCGTACTCGGAGGGACTCGCGGTCGAACTCGCCGGAACGGGCGTCGGGGTCACGGCACTCTGCCCCGGCTGGGTGCGCACCGAGTTCCACGAACGCGCGGGGATCCGCGCGTCGTCGATCCCCTCGTTCCTGTGGGTCGACGCCGACGCTCTCGTCGCCGAGGCGCTGCAGGATGTGGCGAGAGGTCGCGTCATCTCGATCCCTTCGGTGCGGTTCCGTGTGCTCATGTGGCTCGCGCGGCACGCTCCCCGTGGAGCGATCCGCTGGGTGTCCGGACGCATCTCGTCAAGCCGTCGACACTGACCGAACCGACACCGTTGCGAGTGTATCGCTACGGTGACCGTTTCGATCCGCCCCCTTTTCGCACTACTCTGGGCGAGTGGAACGACCAGGGCGACCGCGACGGCGCACCCGCTACACCTCTCGAGTGCATGCCGGTGCTCGCTTCGTCGCCCAGCGCCTCCTCCTGAAGCCCCTCGTGTGGTCGCTCGTGCACGTCACGACGCACGGCGCGCATCGGCTCGATGAACTGCCGAAGACTTTCGTGGTGGTCGCGAACCACTCGAGCCACCTCGACGCTCCGCTCGTCATGGGTGCTCTGCCTCACCGTTTCAGTCGGTACCTCGCGGCCGCGGCCGCCGCCGACTACTTCTTCGACGTCTGGTGGAGGAAGGGACTCACCTCCCTCTTCTTCAACGCCTTCCCCGTCGACCGCGTCGGGGAGCTCCGGTCGAAGGGGCTCGCCACGACGCTCCTCGAGGACGGGGTCCCCGTGCTGATCTTCCCGGAGGGCACGCGTTCCCGCGACACGACGATCGCCCCGTTCAAGGCAGGGGCGGCCGCGCTGTCGATCAAGGCTCAGGTACCCGTGGTGCCCGTCGCGATGCATGGAGCTCAGGCCGCCATGCCGCGCACCCGTAACTGGCCGGTCCGCGGCCGGCCGCCCGTCGCCATCGCATTCGGCGAACCCCTCGTGCACCGAACGGGCGAGACCGTGACGGCATTCAATCGCCGCATCGAGTCGAGCGTGCGCGACCTCTACCTCTCGCTCGTCGAACCCGGCGACGACGGACAACGCAGGATCGACCCGCCATCGGGCGCGTCGCGGAACGAAGGGGCAGCATGACCGACGTCGCGCACATGAAGTGGTGGGGGTGGGGCGTCGAGGGAGTCGGCTTCCACCACGAGGACAAGCCGGCGTTCGCGCCCTTCGTCAAGAAGGCCGTCGGTCTCGACGTCTCCGCTCCCCCGGCCGCCGTCGACGACTTCTCCACCGTCGACGTGCCCGCGTCGCGACTGCCCGGTGACGCCCTCACCGCCCTGACCGCGATCGTCGGTGCCGGGTACGCCCTCACCGACGACCTCGAGCGCGTCGTGCACACCTACGGCAAGAGCATCCGCGACCTCCTGCGGCTGCGCGCGCACCTGCTCCCCCGTGTCCCCGACGTGATCCTCTACCCGGCGGACGAAGCGCAGGTCGCCCTCATCGTCGAGTGGGCCGTCGCGAACGACGCCGTCCTGATCCCGTTCGGCGGTGGCAGCAACATCTCCGGCAGCCTCGAGCCTCCCGTCGCCGAGGAGCGCGTCGTCGCCTCCGTCGACATGGGACGCCTGCGTAAGGTCGTCGACATCGACGAGTACTCGGGGCTCGCGACGGTCCAGGCCGGCGTCCTCGGCCCCGACCTCGAGGAGCAGCTCGGCGCGCGCGGGTGGACGATGGGCCACTACCCCGACAGCTTCACGCACTCCTCCCTCGGCGGATGGATCGCGACGCGCTCCTCCGGCATGCAGTCGGACAAGTACGGCGACATCGCGGAGATCACGAAGGGCCTGCGGGTCGTGCAGCCGAACGGCACGCTCGTGATCCGCCCCATCCCGAACTCCTCGACGGGTCCGAGCGTGCGGGAGGCGATCCTCGGCAGCGAGGGACGCCTCGGCATCATCACCGAGGCGACCGTGCAGGTGCACCGCGTCCCCGAGCGGCGCGAGGTCATCGGCTACCTCTTCAAGGACTGGGAGAGCGCCCTCGTGGCGATGCACGACATCTCGACGTCCGACGCCGCCCCCTCGATCACGCGCGTCTCCGACGCGCGGGAGACGGGCTTCTCGTTCGCGACCAGGAAGGCCTCGACCGGCATCTCCTCGAAGGTGACCGCCGGACTCATGGCCGTTCTCGAGAAGCGCGGCTGGGACCTCGACGAGATCTGCCTCTCCTTCATCGGCTACGAGGGTGCCCCGTCGCACGTGGCCCGGCAGAAGTCGATGGTCGGCTCCGTCGTCCGCAAGCACGGCGCCGTCACCCTCGGCAAGGGTCCCGGGGCCCTCTACGACCAGAAGAAGTTCGACACGCCGTACCTGCGTGACTTCCTCCTCGACCGCGGCGCGGCCGCCGACGTCTCCGAGACCGCAGCGCCCTGGTCGAAGCTCCTGCCGCTGTACCGCAACGTGCGGAAGGCCGCCGACGACGCCTACGCCCAGCTCGGCACGGAGGGGTGGATCATGTGCCACCTCTCGCACTCGGAGCACTCGGGCGCGTGCCTCTACTTCACGTTCGCGTTCGTGCACGACGGGGTCGACCCCATCGCGCAGTACGACGTCGTGAAGTCCGCGATCCAGAGCGCCTTCATCGCGTCGGGTGGCACGCTGTCCCACCACCACGCGGTGGGCACGGAGCACTCGCCGTGGCTCGAGGCCGACATCTCGGCCGGTGGTGTCGCGCTCGTCCAGGGCATGTTCGCCGCCGTCGACCCCGGGAAGAACCTGAACCCCGGGAAGATCGTCGCAGCGGACTAGGCGGAGCGGATGGGGAGCGCGATGACGGAATCCGGCGCTCCCCTGCGCGGGTCGTCCAAGGAGCAGCAGATCGTCGACGCCGCCCTCGAGATCCTCCGGGATCGCGGGCCGGCGTCGGTGAACATCGAATCGGTATCAGCCGTGTCCGGCGTGGCCAAGTCGACGATCTACCGCCGCTTCTCCAATCGCGACGAACTCCTCTCCGTCGCGGTCGCCTCGGTCGCCGCCGCCCCCGAGCTGCCCGCTGGACTCGACATCGTGGAGGAGCTGCGGTGGGTGACGCTGCAGTGCCGCGACGGCGTCGAGCACATCCTGGGGCTCGGGGGCGTCACGGGAGTACTGGTGGACCAGGACCCCCGGTTCTCCACCACGATCCGATCGATGCTCCTCCCCTGGGTCGCTCTCGTCCGGGACATCCTCGTGAGGGGAGTCGCGACCGGGCGCTTCCGCTCGGACGTCGACATCGAGGTCGCCCTCAACTTCGTCCTCGGTGCCTCGATCGGCGAGTTCCTCCGCGCCGGCACGGCATCGGACGCATGGACGGACCGGGTCCTCCGCATGCTCCTCGTGATGCTGCTTCCTTCCGACGGGTCCGAACGCCCCGACTCATCCGCAGGGCCCGACGGATCGGGGCACCCGGACGCGGGGAACGACGTCACTCGCTCGGCTTGACCCCGTCGGCGTCGTCGCGCTCGGCCCTGTCCACCACGGCGGTCGGCGCGGTGGGCGGGTGCGGATCCGGACCGACCGGCGTCGCGTCGACGAGGATCGGGCGGTGATCGGACAGCCCGACCGGCAGTGTGCGCACGCCCTCCACGGTCATCCGCGTCGAGGTGAGGAAATCGAAGTGGTACGCGATGCGCGGCGTGTAGTAGTAGGTGGGTCCGTCGCTCACGGAGAGCATGTACCCCGCCCGCTCCACGCGCTTCGCAAGCCCCGAGCGGAAGAGCGGATAGTTGAAGTCCCCCACCATGAGCGTGGGCGATCCGAGGCTGAATTCGCCGAGGTGACGGTGGGCCTCGTCGATCTGACGACGACGCGTCGCGTTCACGGCCGAGAGCGGCGACGCGTGGAAGGACGCGATCGTCGATACGATCCCCGTCTCCCTGTCCTCCATACGGGCCGCGAGCAGGCGCTCGATCCCGGGGAGCAGGAAGCGGTCGTGCAGGGCGCGTCGCACCGTGAAGATGCGCGAGTCGAGGACGTGGAAGCGCTCGAGGTCCGCGTAGATGCCGAGTCCCATGTCGCCGGTCGCCGTGCGGGCGACGAGGGACAGGCTGCCGACGCTCGGGGCGAGACGCTGGGTCTCCGCCTCCTGGAGGCAGAAGACGTCCACGTCGTGGGTTTCCGCGAGTGCGACGAGGTCGTCGACCGCGCGGTGACGTTTGAGGTTGTAGCTCGCGATTCTCAGGGTGTTCCGCCTCGGATGCGTCGATGGGTCCCGCTCATGTTACGGGTTCGGCACCGTGCTCCCGACGGTTTGCCGCTGCGCCACGCTGGAGACCGCACCGACGACGCGGGCGTCCACCAGGATCGGGCGGTGGTCGGACGCACCGGCGGGGAGCGTGACGACGGAATCGATCGTCATCCCCCTGGACGTGGCGAGGTCGAAGTGCGTCGCGATCGAGGCGGTGTGCCGATACGTGGGGGCGTCGCCGATCGCGACGGCGTACCCGTCGCGACGCGCGAGCCGCTCGAGCCCTGCGCGGAAGAGCGGGTAGTTGAAGTCGCCGACCATGACGACGGGCTCCCCCTCGCCGAGGTCGTCGAGCAGCATGTGGGCCGACGCCACCTGGTGCCGGCGCAGGATGTTCGTCGCCGTGAGCGGGGCCGCGTGGAACGATGCGACCGTGGTCCCGTCGCCGCTGCGACGGTCGACGAGCCTCACCGCGAGGAGTCGCTGAGTCTCGGGGAGGAAGGCGACGTCGTGGATACCGCGCTTCAACCGGAAGGCGCGACTCGCGGTCACGGCGAAGCGCGTCGCGTCGACGTACACGCCGAGTCCCAGGAGCCCCGTCGACGTGGCTGCGGCGAGTTCGAGGCCACCGACGCGGGCCGGCAGGTCGGCGACGTAGGCCTCCTGCACGCAGACGACGTCCGCGACATGGTCCGCGACGAGGTTCGCGAGCTCCGGGGCCGCTCGGTTATGCCGGAGGTTGTAGCTCAGGACCCTCATGGATTCGCCTCTCCTCTGCCGCCGCGCCCCGGCGGCCGTCGGGGCCATCGTATGAGCGCGCGGTCCGGCGGATCGGTGCCGCGGGAGGGGTTCGCGGGGAATTGCCGTCGGGTTCACCCGTGGTTCATGGAGCGCCACGGTCGCAACCCGTCTCCATTCATCAGAATGCAACTTAGGCTGGAACCATGCCCGAGACAACGCAGGGAAAATACGTCGAGCCCGGTCGCGAGTTCACGCGCGACACCAACTACATCGAGGACCGCATCACGCGGGACGCCCAGGACGGGTGGCCCGTCGAGGCCGGCCGCTACCGCCTCGTCGCCGCGCGGGCCTGTCCGTGGGCCAACCGGACGGTGATCGTGCGCCGCCTCCTCGGTCTCGAGTCGGCGATCTCCCTCGGCCTCCCCGGCCCCACGCACGACGAGCGCAGCTGGACCTTCGACCTCGACCCGGGCGGTGTCGACCCGGTGCTCGGCATCGAGCGGCTCCAGCAGGCGTTCTTCGCGCGCTTCCCCGACTACCCGCGCGGCATCACCGTGCCGGCCCTCGTCGACGTGCCGACGGGGAAGGTCGTGACGAACAACTACCCGCAGATCACGCTCGACTTCTCGACCGAGTGGACCGAGTTCCACCGCGAAGGCGCCCCTGATCTCTACCCCGAGCACCTGCGCGCCGAGATCGACGACGTGGCCGAGAAGATCTTCCACGACGTCAACAACGGCGTGTACAAGGCAGGCTTCGCCGGATCTCAGAAGGCCTACGAACGCGCCTACGACGCCCTCTTCGCCCGTCTCGACTGGCTCGAGGAGCGGCTCGCCGGGCAGCGTTTCCTCGTCGGTGACACCATCACCGAGGCCGACGTACGCCTCTTCACGACGCTCGCTCGCTTCGACGCCGTCTACCACGGCCACTTCAAGTGCAACCGCTCGAAGCTCTCCGAGATGCCCGTCCTGTGGGCCTACGCCCGCGACCTCTTCCAGACGCCTGGATTCGGCGACACGATCGACTTCGACCAGATCAAGGCGCACTACTACGTGACCCACTCGGACATCAATCCGACGGGCATCGTCCCGAAGGGACCGGACCCCCGCGACTGGCTGACGCCCCACGGTCGTGAGGAGCTCGGCGGCCGTCCCTTCGGCGACGGCACCCCGCCGCCCCCGCCACCCGAGGGCGAGCGCGTCCCGCCGCTCGACTGAGCCGCTCGCCCCAGCTCTGCTGCTGACCGAAACCTGCTCCACGACGAGCTACGGGAGCAGCGCGATCTTCCCGCCGGGGTGCTGGTCGGCGAGGAACGCCATCGCCTCACGGGCCTCGGCGAGGGGGAACGTGCGCGCGACCGGGACGACGAGGTCGCCGCGGCCCGCGAGCTCGATGAGGTGTGCACGGATCCGGTCTCGGAACACCGCGCTCGCCGGGAACCGGCCCATGATCACGCGGTAGCCGTCGCTCTCCGCGCGCTCGAAGTTCGCGATGCTGACGATCCGCGAGCGGTCGGCCACGAGCGCGAGGGAGACGTCGATCGCCTCGTCCGTGCCCACGCAATCGAGGGCCGCAGCGACGGGACCGGCCGCGAGCTCGCGGACGCGCTCCTCGAGCCCGTCGCCGTACACGACGTGCTCCCCGCCGAAGAGCGTCACGACACCGGCATTGTGCTCGCCCGCGGTGCCGATGGTCCGGATGCCGCGCAAGCGTGCCTGCTGCAGCACGCTGACACCGACGGCTCCGGAAGCCCCGTGCACGACGATCGTCTCGCCGGGCTGCGCACCCGTCACCTCGAGCATCTCGGCCGCCGTCGTGCCCGCGAGGAGGAGGTTGGCGGCCTGCGGGAAGTCGAGCGACTCAGGCTTTGCGAACACGTCCTTCGCCGGCACGGTCACGGCGTCCGAGTACCCGCCGCGGATCCGGAAGGCGAGGACCTCGTCGCCCACCGCGCCGCCGCCCGAGGCGATCTCGGTCTCCGGACCCACGGCCGTGAGGAAACCGGCCACCTCGTAGCCGACGTGGATGGGGAGGTCGGCGGGATCGCCGCCCATCGCGACGTGCTTGTAGTCGGCGGGGTTCATGCCGGCGGCGAGGATCTCGATCGTCACCTCACCGGGGCCGGGCGGACGGACCTCTTCCTCGACGAAGTCGAAGACGTCGGGCCCGCCGAAGTCACGTGCGATCCAGGTGTGTGCCATGTGTCCATCCTCCACCCGCCCGAGCGACGTCGGTGCGCCGACGGGGTCGGTCGTCGATCGGTCGAACCGTCGCGGAGGGCGAGGCGTCAGTCGCCGTGCAGCGTGCGGAGCGCCGTCACCACATCGCGGTGCCAGCGTCGCGCGGCGGGGACGGCCCCGAGGAAGACCGGGGTGTCGTGGGTCATACCGAGGTACCGCACCACTGTGGCCTCTCCCCCGGCATCGCGGATCTTCGCCCCGTAGGCCGCGCCCTCTCCGCGGAGCGCATCGAATTCGGCCGTGAGGATGTGGGCGGGCGGAAGGCCGGCGTGCGACCCGGCGAGGAGGGGCGACGCGAGCGGGTTCTTCGCGTCGGCCGACTCGCGGAGATACGTGCGGGCGACCGAGCGCATCTCCCGGATCGCGAAGATCGTCGGCACCCCCATCGCCCGGGTGGGCGCGAAATCGATGTGGCGGCCGGTGAGATCGACGACGGGCACCTCGAGCAGCTGCAACCGCAGCGGCACGTTCCGGCCGTCGCGGTTCGCGAGGGCGACGGACGCGGCGATGTTGCCTCCCGCCGAGATGCCCGAGATCGCGAGGCGGGCCGGGTCGATGCCGAGGCCCTCGGCGTTGTCGGCGAGCCACCCGAGTGCGGCGACGCCCTGCTCCACCGCGGTCGGGAACTTGTGTTCGGGGGCGAGGGCGTAGTCGACGGCGACGACGGCGATCCCTGCGTCGACCGCGCGGAGGCGGAAGCCGGCGTCCGTCGTGGGGTAGTCGATCCCGCCGATGCGGAAACCGCCCCCGTAGAACGCGAGCGTCGCGGGCACGGAGCGGGGGTCGTCCTGCTGCGGGTCTCCGACGAGCTCCGGGTAGTAGATGCGGACGCGCACGTCGGGACGCCCCGCGACCGCGACCGTGTGCTCCTCGATGCGCACGTCGGGGCCGGCCTGGCCGACGGCGGCGAGTTCCTTCGCGTCCCAGGCGATCGCGGCCTTCCGATGGGCGGCGCGCGTCGGTTTCTTCTTCGGTTTCTTCTTCGGCTTCGCGGGAGCCGTCTTCTTGGCTGGTTCCTTCTGTGTGGATCCGGGCGACTGCCCCTGCGTGACGGCCGTTCCGACTCCGCTCTTCTCCGAGGCGGCGGCGCTCGGCGCGGCGGATCCCTGGGGTCTCGGCGTGGCGGGCGGCGGCGCGATCTTCACGGCGAGCCGAGATAGCCACGGCCAGCCACGGCTCTTCGCGAAGCCCTGGAGGGTCGAGCGGACGAGGTAGGCGCGGTGGGTGCGGAGCCGATCGGCGAAGAAGGGGTCGAGGGGCACGGGTCCTCCGGTTCGTGTCGGGGCCGGTCGACGGGACCGGGCGATGCGCCAGTCTACGGTCGGCCACCGATCGTCCGCGGGGCCTTGCCCGAGCGTCGGTCGTGCGCCAACCCCTGGCATCCGTCCAGGACCGCGGACAGGATGGTCGCATGACGCTCACGATCGACGACCCGGTTTCTCCCATGCTCGCGAAAGCGGTGGATGCCGTCCCCTCGGCGGATTCCGTCGAGGGCGGTCTGTCGTACGAACCGAAGTGGGACGGCTTCCGCAGCATCGTCTACGTCGGCGACGACGGAACGGTCGAGCTCGGCAGCCGCGGATCCAAAGCGCTCACACGGTACTTCCCCGAGCTGGTCGCCGCGCTCGGCGAGCGGCTTCCCCGCGGCTGCGTGGTCGACGGCGAGATCGTCGTGCGCGTGGGCGAGGCCGGCCGCGAGACGCTCGACTGGGAGGCGCTGTCCCAGCGGATCCACCCCGCCGCGAGCCGTGTCGCCCTCCTCGCCGAGCAGACGCCCGCGTCCTTCGTGGCGTTCGATCTGCTCCAGCTCGATGGGGAGGAGATGCTCGAGCGTCCGTTCGCCGAGCGCCGCGCCGCCCTCGAATCGCTGCTCGCCGACGCGGAGGCGCCCGTACACCTCACGCAGACCTCGACCGATGTCGACGTCGCTCGCCGCTGGCTCGAGGAGTTCGAGGGCGCGGGGCTGGACGGCGTCGTCGCCAAGCCGCTCGCGGCAGCCTACGCACCGGGCAAGCGCATCATGCTCAAGGCGAAGCACCACCGCACGGCCGACGTCGTCGTGCTCGGCTATCGCGTGCACACGAGCGGCGCGGGGGTCGGCTCCCTCCTGCTCGGCCTGTACGACGCCGACGGCGAGCTGCGGAACGTCGGCGGCGCATCCGCGTTCACGACCGTGCGCCGACGGGAGCTCATCGACGAGCTCGAACCCGACGTGATGCGGGACGAGAGCGGAGAGATGGTCCGGGGCGAGACGGATCGCTCCCGCTTCTCGTCCGGGAAGGACATCTCGTTCGTGCGGCTCCACCCGCGCCGGGTCGTGGAGGTGCGCTACGACCAGATGGAGGGCACCCGCTTCCGCCACACCGTGCAATTCGCGCGCTGGCGCCCGGACCGCGACGCGCGGTCGTGCACCTTCGATCAGCTCGAGGTGCCGGCCCGCTACGACCTCGGCGCCATCCTCTCCTGACCCCTCCCTCCCCTCCTTCACCCCAAGAAGATCGCGATACAGCACGCAATCCGTCGCTGGATCGCGATCTTGCTGCGGGTACCGGGGGGGGTCAGGCGGTGGCGAAGCGTTTGGCCGAGCGTTCCCGGTGCTTCTCGGCCTCGACCTCGCGGTTCTTCGGAGGGGCGTTGGTCACGAGGTCCTCGAGGAGGTGGCGCGACGTGTGGGCGATCTCCGCGACGGCGCGGTCGAAGGCCTCCTGGTTGGCCTGCGACGGCTTCGTGAAGCCGCTGATCTTGCGCACGTACTGGAGCGCAGCGGCGTGGACCTCGTCGTCGGTCGCGGCGGGCTCGAAGTTGTGAAGGGTGTGGATATTCCGGCACATGCCGACACCGTAACCCCGCACCCCTCTCCCCTCAAGTACCAAAAAGCGTCGTATGTGCTCGAATATTCGAGCACATAGGAGGTTTTTAGGGGGGTCAGTTGGGGTCGGGGGTGCGGGCGCGGGAAGGTTGGACGCGCGGCGGCTCGCCCGGCATCTTGGGGAAGTCCGGCGGGAAGGGGAGCTCGCCGAGGCCGTTCTCGAGGTCACGCGCCCACCACTCCATGAGGGTGTCCAGGCGCCCCGGCTTCTCGTGCATGCGGGCCCACGGGTCTCCGATGGTGCGCAGTCGCTCGGGGATCGAGTGGATGGTGAGGGAATGCGGATCGACACTGCCGAGCTCGTCCCACTCGAGAGGGCACGAGACGCTCGCCATCGGAAGCGCCCGCGGGCTGTACGCTCCCGCCATCGTGCGGTCGCGGTTCGCCTGATTGAAGTCGACGAACATCTTCTGCCCGCGTTCCTCCTTCCACCAGTTCGTCGTGACGGTGTCGGGCAGGCGCCGCTCGAGCTCGCGGGCCGCCGCGATGACCGCGTGTCGAACGTCGAGGAACTCGAGCACGGGCTCGATCGGGGCGAAGACGTGTAACCCGCGATTGCCTGACGTCTTCACGAACGCCGTGAGACCCGCCTCTGCGAGCAGGTCGCGCAGGGCGAGTGCGGCGGGGATCGCGTCGTCGAAGTCAGTGCCCGGCTGCGGGTCGAGGTCGATGCGAAGCTGGTCCGGGTGGTCGGTGTCTCCCGCGCGCGAGGCCCACGGATGGAACACGATCGTGTTCATCTGCACAGCCCAGACCGTCGCGGCCGTTTCGTTCAGGACCGCCTGGGGGTGGGAGCGGGCACTCGGATACTCCACCGTCACCGCGTCGACGTAGTCCGGCGCACCCTTCGGCGGGTTCTTGGAGAAGAACCACTCGCCGTCGACCCCTCCGGGGAACCGCTGCAACGAGACCGGTCGGTCGCCGTTCGCCGCGAGGAAGGCCTCCGACACCTCGACCATGTAGGTGGCGAGGTCGAGCTTCGTGATGCCGGCCTCGGGCCAGAGCACGCGATCGGGGCTCGAGAGGCGGACCTCGCGATCGCCCGACGGACCGGGGACGGGAATGGTGACGGCGCTGCTTGCCATGCCTCGCACCCTACGCGTGCGAACGATCCCGGCGCGAGGGGTCGACTCAGCGGGCGTTCCGAGTTCGGCGGTCGTTCTCCTTCTGGATCGCCTCGACGAGCTCGTCCTTCGTCATCCGTGAGCGGCCGGACACCTCGAGCCGCTTCGCGAGATCGAGGAGGTGCTCCTTCGTCGCGTTCGCATCCACCCCGCCGGCCGTCTCGGCCGACGAATCGACACCGCCCTCGGCCTTCTCGTCCGATGGGCCGTTCTCGTCCTTGCGTTCCCAATGGTCGCCGACCTTCTCGTACTCGTGCTTGAGCGCGGCGAACGCCGTGCGGTGAGAACGTTCCCCCTCGCCGTAACTGTCGACGGCGGAGTCGTGGGTCTTCGACCAGAGCGCCTGGGCGTGTTTGTCGCTGCGCTCGAGGGTGGACGGCAGTTCATCCTTGGCTGGCATCGTGTACCTCCTCGTCGTCGGTGATCGAGTCCAGTCTCGTCCTCTCCTCCCACCTCGGGCACCCGCTTGTCGAGCGCGCGGACCGATGGCACAATCGCCGCCTCGACGGCACCGAGTGCGGTCAGCCGGCGAGCGGCTCACCGCGGCGTCGGGCCTGCTCGTCCGGGTCCGGGACGGGCGCCGCCGCGAGAAGGCGCCGGGTGTAGTCGTGCTCGGGTGCCGTCAGCACACGCCGCCGCTCGCCCTCCTCGACGATGCCGCCGCGGTGCAGGACGACGACGCGGTCGCAGAGGGCGTCGACGACGGCGAGGTCGTGGCTGATGAAGAGGCACGCGAAGCGGAACTGCTGCTGGAGGCGCCGCAGCAGGTCGAGCACCGTCGCCTGAACCGACACGTCGAGAGCCGACGTGGGTTCGTCCGCGATGAGCAGCAGCGGATCGAGGGCGACGGCGCGCGCGATCGCGACGCGCTGCCGCTGCCCTCCCGAGAGCTCGTGCGGGTAGCGGCTGGACCACGCTGAGGGAAGCTCCACTGCTTCGAGGAGACCGGACACGCGTCCGGCCAACTCGGTGCCCCGGAGTCCCAGGTGCACCCGCAGGGGCTCGCCGATCGACTGGCCGATCGTGCGCCGCGGGTCGAGAGCCGCCGTGGGGTTCTGGAACACGACGCCGATGCGCTTCTTCACCGCGCGCGCCTCGGAGCGGGATGCACGTCGCAGGTCCACGCCGACGACGACCACACGTCCCTCGGCCACGGGGGCGAGGCCGAGCACGCTCTTCCCGATCGTCGACTTGCCCGACCCGGACTCGCCGACGAGAGCGAGCATCTCCCCCGCCCGGATGTGGAGGGAGACACCGTCGACGGCACGCACGTGACGCCCGCGCCGGTTGCGATATTCGACGACGAGCCCCTCCACCTCGAGCACCGGTCGTTCCTCCGCCAGCGCAGCGGTTCCCCGGTCGCCCGTCCCGATGCGCGGGACGGCCGCGAGCAGCGCTCGGGTGTACTCCGCGCGGGGCGCGGTGAAGATGGACCGCACGTCGGCGGTCTCCTCGATCCGTCCCGCACGCATCACGACGACCCGGTCGGCGAGGTCCGCGACCACGCCCATGTCGTGCGTGATGAGGAGGATGGCGGCGTTCGTGCGCGCCTGGAGCCGGCGGAGCACGTCGAGGATCTCGCGCTGAACGGTCACGTCGAGCGCGGTCGTGGGCTCGTCCGCGATGAGCACCTCGGGGTCGCACGCGAGCGCCATCGCGATCATCACACGTTGCGCCTGGCCGCCGGAGAGCTGGTGGGGGTAGTAGCCGAGACGGTCCTCGGGGTCGGGCAGCTCCACCATGCGCAACAGCTCGACGGCGCGCGCGCGGCGCTCGGCGCCCGACATCCCCTGGCCGTGCCGTTTGAGCATCTCGATGATCTGGTACCCCACGGTGAAGACGGGGTCGAGTGCGTTCGACGGATCTTGGAAGATCATCGAGACCTTCCGCCCACGGATGGCGGCGAAGTCCCGCTCGGACGCCCCGACGACGTTCGTACCGTCGACGAGGATCCGCCCCGTGACGGTCGCGTTGTCCGGGAGGAGCCCGAGCACGGCGAGTGACGTGACACTCTTGCCCGACCCGGACTCGCCCACGATCGCGAGGACCTCTCCGGCGTGCAGGTCGAAGTCGACGGCATGCACGGCCGGGACCCGTTCGCCTCCCACCGAGAAGTCGATCGCGAGGTCGCGCACGGAGAGGACCGGTGTCGTCATGGGGTGTCGTCCTTCGGAAGGTCGGGCGTCTCGGGCGTCGTGGGGTCTCCGGCCTCCGCGGCGTCGCGGTAGGCCTCCCAATCCGCGAGCATCTTGCGGTGGTAGCCCTCGAGCCAGGTCATGTAGCGCTGGGCGTTGCGCAGTCGCGTGCGGGGGCCACTCGCGTCGCCGGGGACGAGGTCGAGGCCCCCGATGACGGTGCCCTTCATCCGGCGGAGGTATTCCCGCTCGCCGCTCAGGAATGCGCCCCAGACGTCGTCCTCGACGCGGAAATAGTGCGCGCGGTCGCCGGGAAGGGTGTGGCGCTTGAGGAATCCGACGGTCACGAGGGCGCGTGTCGCCATCGACACCGCCCCGGTGCTCGCATGCAGGAGGTGCGCGATCTGCGCGGAGGAGAGGTACGGCTCGTCGACGATGATGAGCAGTCCGAGGACCCGACCGTCCATCCGGGCGTTGTTCGCGGACTCCCACGAGGAGGCGAAGTCCTCCACGAAGGTACGCGTCGCGTCGTCGAGCTCCGTGAGGCGGTCGTCTCCGTCACTCATGGCCGTGGTCTCGGTGGGGTTCTGGGTCATAGGGACATCCTGGCAAGAGTGTCGACGGGACGCCCGGAGGCGAGGGCGCGTCGGTACGCCTCGATGGGCCACATGGTCATGCCGCCCATCGTCACGGCGGTGATCGCGCCATCGGCGTCGCGCTCGAAGAGCACCGGCTCGCCGGTGGCCCCGAAGCCGGGCACGCTCTCGGTGCGCACGTCGTCGCCGTCGACGTCGAGGAACTGGTGCGCGCTCTTCGGCTCGGGCGAGCGCGGGGAGATGCTCGCGAGCTTGCCGCCGAGGTCGACGATGTCGACGACCCCCCACATGTTGGCGAAGCGGCCGGTGAAGCGGGACAGATCGGTGTCGGATGCGTCGTCGTCCGTCTCCACGTCCTGCGCGGCACCGAGAGCGAGGTCGACGAGCTGCACGACACCCGTCATGAGTGCGTCGGCGGGACCGTCGACGGCGTTCGTGAGCACCGAGAGGACGAGGGAGTCGGTCGGGTCGATCCACGTGCGGGTGATGTGGCCGGGGTAGCCCCCGCTGTGACCCACGAGGTCGCGGTCGCCGATCGTGCGCTGCTCGAAGCCGAGACCGTAGCGGCCGAGCTCGACGCCGTGCGCCTCCACGCGGGACTCCTCGCGCTGGAGGAGGCGTTTGCTCGCGTCGGTCACGAGGGTGTCGTCGCCGAACCAGTGCGCCGCACCGTACGTCGTGAGGTCGCGGGCGGTGGAGTACCAGCCGGTCGCGGCGGCCATCGCCCGCGTGTCGACGTGTTCGATCCGGTGGCGCTCGTCGTCACCCGCGGTGAGTCCGGTGTGGCCCGCCGCGTAGTCAGCCGCGCGAGAGGCGTCGTACTCCGGTCCCGAGTCCGCGAGGCCGAGCCGCGCGGCGATGTTCTCCGTCACGTAGTCGTTGTACGGCGTTCCGCTCGCAGCCTCGACGACGAGACCGAGAAGCGAGTACCCGATGTTCGAGTACTTGAAGTGCTCGTTGGGCGCGAAGATGGCGCCGTCCGTGCGGGCGCCCGCGATGAGCGCGTCGCGGTTGAGGAACTCGCCGCCGCGCTGCCAGAAGTTGTTCTCCACGCCGTCGCGGATCACGCCGCCCTGGTGTCCGAGGAGTTCGCGCACCGTGACGGGCGCGAGCTCCGTCCCCTCGAGCTCGGGGATCCAGTGCGCGACTGTGTCGTCGAGCCGCAGGGACCCGGTCTCGGCGAGCTGCAGGATCGCGGTCGCGGTCATCGTCTTCGAGTGCGAGGCGATGCGGAAGAGGTGCCCGGTGGTGAGCTCCTCACCGGTTTCGAGGTCCGCGTGTCCCCACGCGATGTCGAGCACGATCTCGTCGTCGACCCGGATCGCGGCCTGGATGCCGGGGGTGCGGCGGTAGCCGCCCTGGAATGCGAGCCAGTCCTCGAGATACGGGGCGAGCGAGCGGAGGACGGAGATGCGGTCGATCGTCATGATCGTCCCTTCGGGTCGAGGGCGTCGCGGAGGATGTCGCCCAGCGTGATGAGGCTGAGCACCGTGACGGTGAGGAAGATGCTCGGGAAGACGAGCAGGTGGGGTTCGCTCTGGAAGTAGGACTGCGCGGTCGACAGCTGCAGGCCCCACGAGATCGACGGGGCCCGCAGTCCCACGCCGAGGAAGGTCAGCGTCGACTCCGCCACGATGACCGATCCGACCATCGTGGTCGCGATCGCGAGCACCGGGCCGAGCGAGTTGGGGATCACGTGGTCGAGCAGGATGCGCCGGTCGCGCAGGCCCATCGCCTGCGCGGCCTGCACGTACTCCGTGGAGCGCACCGTGCGCACGGAGCTGCGCACGAGCCGCGCGAGGGTCGGCCAGGAGAAGAACGCGATCACGAGCGACACCGTGACGGCCGAGCGCGTACCGAGACCGTTGAGCACGACGATGGCGCCGAGGAGGAAGGGGAAGCCGAGGAAGACGTCTGTGAGGCGGGCGACGACACGGTCCGCGAAACCACCGTAGTAGCCCGCGATCGTGCCGAGCACCATCGCGATCGCGAGGCACAGGATCGTCGTGAGCAGCCCGATGAAGAGCGAGGTCTGCGTGCCGTAGATGACGTTCGCGAAGATGTCGCAGCCCTGCAGGTCGGTGCCGAAGACGTGGGCGCCGCCCGGCTCGAGCGCGCTCTGCGAGAGGTCGCACGCGCGCGGGTCCGGTTGCCCGAACATGCCGGCGATCGGCCCGGGCAGGATCGCGATGGCCGCGAGGATCGCGAGGGCGACCGAGCAGATCCAGAAGAGGGGACGCGCACGAAGGGTCGCCCACATGCTGCGGTCGGCCGGTGCGACGAGGGGCGCCTGCTGCGGCGCGAGTTGCTCACTCATGGCGGATCCTCGGGTCGAGCACGGAATTGATGAGATCGACGACGACGCTCGTCGCCAGGAAGATCAGGATGAGGGCGGTCGCGACGCCCACGACGGTCGGTCCCTCATGGGTCTTGATGGCGTCGAACAGCAGCGCCCCGATGCCCGGCAGGTTGAAGATCGCCTCGATGACGACCGTCCCGCCGAGGAGGTAGCCGAGGTCGATCGCGAGGAACGTGAGCACGGGGGCCACCGAGTTGCGCATGACGTGCACGCCCACGATGTTGCGGCGCGGCATGCCCTTGGCGGTCAGTGTCCGGACGAAGTCGGACCGGAGGGTGTCGACGACGCTGCCGCGCATGAGGCGAGTGACGCTCGCGAGACCGAAGAGTGCGATGACGATGGCGGGGAGCAGGTAGGCGGTGGGCCAACCCTCGCTCGTCCCGGCGATCGGGAACCAGCCGAGCTGGAGGCCGAACACGAGCTGCGCCGTGACGCCGAGCACGAAGACGGGGATCGACGTCGCGAGCACCGTGCCCACCAGGACGGTGCGGTCGACGAGGCCGCCGCTGCGGAGCCCAGAGATCAGGCCGAGGACGACGCCGACGACGACCTCGATCGCCCACGCGGTGAGCGCCAGGGTGATCGTGACGGGCCAGCGGGCGGCCATCCGGTCGCCGACGGGGCGGCCGTCGAAGCCGGTGCCGAGATCCCCCGTGAAGAGTCCGCCCACGTAGCGCAGGTACTGCAGCCACACGGGCTCGTCGAGGTGGTACTGCGCGCGCAACTGCGCCTGGACGGCCTCCGGCAGCGGTCGGTCGCCGCCGAGGGCGGCGATGGGGTCACCGGGCAGCGTGAACACCATGACGTAGATGATGAACGTGACGCCGACGAAGACGATCGCGAGCTCCACGACACGACGTCCGACGAAGCGGATCACGAGCCGTCCCCGGCCAGTTGCGCCGCCATCGCGAGGGTCGACGCGTACTGCACGCCCACGAGCTTCTCGACGGGAAGGACCTCGAGGCCGGCGACGGCGTCGGACTCGGCGATCCACTCGTCGTAGGCCGCGCGCAGCTCGGCCGCCGCCCGCCGCACCTCGACGGGTGCGATCCCGGCCACGACCTCCGCGTCGAGCGCTCGCACGAGCATGCCGCCGAACCGGAGGCGGAAGCAGCGCACCAGGTCGGCGTTCGTGAAGACCTCTGCGACGGTCGCGGGGCGCCGCGACTCGGGGCGATCCGCGCGTGCGGCCTCCGCGTCACCCGCCGCCGTCATCATCGGGACGAACGCACGGGAGGCCCGGAGGAACGGCGAGGCGACCGTGAGGTGGGGCTCGGCCGCGGCGAGGGCACGACCGAGGATCGCCCCCGTCTGCCGCAGCTCCGTCGCCTTCCGGCGCAGCACCGCGTCGTAGGCCGTGTTCGAGGTACTCGTGTCGAGCGCGTCGTCGTGCGACCAGTAGGGCAGCTCGGCGATGAGCACGAGGGTGCCGAAGCGGGCGGCGTAGTCGGCCGAGCCGCCTCCCCCGACCTCGCGGGTGGGATCGACGCCCAGGGCCTCGAGGTAGTCGTAGTGGTCCGTCGCGAGGGGCGAGAGGAACACGGCCTGCGCCACCGCCGTGAGGTCGGCCGACTCGGGCTCCCCCGCGTCGAGCGGCAGACCGAGCGCCTTTGGGATCGCGTGCAGGGCGGCGACCGCGCCCGGGAGCTCGCGGCTCACGTAGTAGTAGACACCGCCGAGCTCCGCGTTGTGGAGGCCCACGAGGAGGGCGGGGTGCGTCTCGACCATGAGCTGCATGAGCGCCTGGGTCTCGGGCATCGGCCGGTCGAAGTAGGCGTCTTTATAGGAAATCGGGAACGACCACTCGACCTGCTCCTGCGGAGCCGGGCGGTAGAAGTTCCGCGCGTAGTGCGATCGGTCGCCCGGGTTCGCGAACCAGCCCTCGTTGAGGCGGGCGCCGTCCGGGTCGATGGTGGGGATGATGTGCCACGTCGTGTCGAAACGCGCGAAGAAGTCCGGCTCGGCGAGCACGTGCTCCGCGAGGACGCGCGCCGTGTGGAAGCCGATGGGCTCGTTGGGGTGCACGCCTCCCACGACGAGGGCGTGGCGGGAGCCCGTCCCGACGACGTACTCGTGGATCGGCTCACCGAGGCGGGAGGTACCGATGCGTCGCTTCACGAGGAGGCCGCCGGAGGACGCGGCGAGGGCGTCGAAGCCGGCGAGCAGCTCGTCGATGGGAGGGAACGTCGTGAGGGGCTCGATGCGCGCGGCGCGCTCGAGGATCTCGGGGAGCGACGGGGCAGCTCCGGTGGGCGGCGGCGCGGTGGTCACGGTGTCGGTGATCGCGCTGTCGGCGGTCGGCGTCGAGGTCATCGGTTCCCTCAGGTGGATCGGTGTGCTGTGCAGATGGGGGTCCCGCCGGCCGGCTCGCGCTCGCCCGGCGGGACCGGTCTTACTCGCCGGCGAGGACCACGTTCGTGAGACGCGGGTTGCCGACCGGTGAGGTGACGAGGTCGCTGATCCGGTCGCTCGTGACGTAGGAGTACGTCTCGAAGAACAGCGGCGGAGCGGGGAACTCCTCGAGGATGAGTTCCTGAACGTCCGCGTAGGCAGAACCGTCGCCCGTGTCGGCGGCGTCGGCAGCGTCGATCGCGGCCTTCACGTCCGCGTCGTACCACGGGATGCAGTTGGCGCAGCCGCCGTTCTCCACGAAGAACGGTCGCAGCGTCGCCTGCTGGCTCGGGTACAACGCGCCCCAGCGGGAGAAGAACGGTCCGTCGATGTTGCCGGCCGTGCGGTTGTCGGAGAACTCGGCCCAGTCGGCGCTCGGCACCGCGGTCGCGTCGACGCCGAGGTTCTGGCGCAGGTTGTTCGCGATGGCGTTGTAGAAGTCGTCGAGACCGCCGCCGCCCGGGAAGGAGATCTCCATGCTGCCCTCGAAGCCGCCGGCCTCGTCGAGCAGGTCCTTCGCGGCATCCGGGTCGTACTCGCAGAACTCGCCGCAGATGTCCTCGGGCGTCCCCGGTTCGATCGCCGGCGTGAAGGCGGTGGCCGGCGTGTAGGCGCCACCGTAGATCACGTCGTTGATCGTCTCGCGGTCGATCGCCATGGAGATCGCCTGGCGGACACGCACATCCTGGTAGCGCTCGTCCCACAGCGGAAGACCGAGGTACGAGATGCCCGGGGCCTCGAACGAGTAGAAGTTGTCGCCGAAGTCGTCACCGGCCTGCGGCAGACGGCTCGCGGGCACCGATGCGACATCGAGGTTGCCCGCCTGCACGTCCGTGTAGGCCGTGGTGTCGTCCGTGTACGGCACGAACGAGATCTGGTCGGTCGTGGGGGCGTCGCCGGCGAAGTCGTCGTAGGCGGTGACGACGAGGGTCTCGTTCTCGACGTAGTCGCCCTCGAGCTCGAACGGACCGTTCCCGATCGGGTGCGTGTTGTACGCGTCCAGGTCGTCGAAGGCGGACTCGGGCATCGGGTACATGGCCGTCTGCGCCTGGCTCACCTGGAGGGGGAACTGGCTGTCCGGGCCGATGAGCTCGACCGTGAAGGTGAGGTCGTCGACCACGGTGAGGCCGGACATCTCGGTGATGCTCGGCTCCCCCTCGGCGGGGTTGAGGTCCGTGTAGCCGACGATGTTCGCGACCTGGCCGGAGTTCTCGAACGCGTTGGGGCCGTAGGCGACGGTGTTCCAGGAGTCGACGTAGCTCTGCGCGGTCACCGGGGTGCCGTCGTGGAAGGTCCAACCGTCCTTGAGCGTGATGGTCCACGTGATGTTGTCGTCGGACTCGATCGACTCGGCCTGGACGTAGTTGAGCGTGCCGTCGGACTCGAGGAAGCTGAGCGGGGACCACACGGCCATGTTGAAGTCGTAGGCCACGAGCTGGCGGCCCGGGGTGAGCGTTCCGGGGTCGGTCACGCCGAAGGTGATTGCTCGGGTGCCGTCGTCGGCGGTGTCCGAACCGCCGGTCGCGCAGGCCGTGAGGCCCAGGGCTGTGACCAGCAGGATGCTTGCCGCAGCTGTGCGCTGATTCCTTCTCATCGTTTCTCCTCGTCGGGGTGCAGAACAGGGGTGGAGCCTGAATGGTGCGGGGGTGCGAGTGGAGCGGGGTGCGAGAGGCACGGTCGGCGCGGGATGTGCGCGGGGAGAACGTGCGAGTCGATGCGGTGGAGCCAGCAAACCCCCCGAGCGTGGGACGCGTCAATACTTCGGCGTCAGAAGTTTCACAAAGTAATGAAACCTAAATATGTTCGAAACAATCGCGCTGAACGCGCCCCGCCATCGGCATGTGCGTACGCAACTGCCTTCCGCGGGTGAGATTTGACCCGCGGAAGGCAGTTGCGTACGCAGATCGGAGGTCGAGCAGACGACGACCGGGTACGAGGCGGAGCGGTCGGCGAGGAAGGACCGCTGAGAGCGGGCTACCAGCCCCAGGTGCCCGGAGCGCCCTTGAAGGGGCCGACGATCTCGGATGTGATCCAGCCGCCGTAGAAGTCGCCGTCCTGCGCCTGCACCACCTCGCCTCCCACCTCGCAGCTGTCCATGCGGCCCGGGTAGAGGGCGATCATGTCGCGGAGCTCGGTGAAGCCCTTCCGCGGGGTCGCGTAGAACCAGCCGGCGGACGGAGCCACGGCGCCGCCCGAGACGACGTCGAGATAGGAGGCCTCGCCCTTGAACTCGCAGAACGTGGTGCCGGCGGCCGGCCGCAGCGAACCATCGACGAAGGCGCCGCGCGGCACGTAGAACACGGGAGGATGGCTCGTCTCGAGCACGCGGACCGCGTCCGTCGTGTCGGCGATGACCGCTCCCCCGAAGCGCACGACCACGCGCTTCGAGACCTGCTCGACGCGCGGAGGCCGCGGGTAGTCCCACACGGACTCCTGACCGGGACCGGCGGGAAGGGGGACGACGCGACGCGATCGGTTCGAGGTCATGGTCCATTCTCACCCCGCGTACCTCGGAACGGGCGCGATCGACCTTCCGCGTCCGCCGCAGCTGTCAATACACTGTGCGTCATGTACTTGCTGATCTCGGCCGTGACCTTCCTCGTGATCCTCCTGGCCCTCATCGACATCATCACGCGCCCGGACGACCAGGTGAAGTACCTGCCGAAGCTGTTCTGGGTGGTCCTCGTGATCCTCCTGCCGTTCCTTGGCAGCATCCTCTGGGTCACGGTCGGGCGCGAGTGGGGCGGGAGCGGCGAGAGCGTGAGCTTCGGCGATCGCCGCCGCTGGGATCGAACGGCGACGGAGTCGGCGGCTACCTCGACGCGAACGGCACTGTCCCCGGCCCCTCAGCGCGCCCTGTCGACGGAGGAACAGCTCGCCGCCCTCGAGCGCGAGGCCGAGTTCTACGAGAAGCAGGCCCGAATCCGTCGCCTGGAGGCGGACCTCGACGGGAAGCGATCCTCGGAATCCTGATCGGGTTCACGTCGACCGGCGCTGGGGGCTCTCCGGGCCTCGCACGGCGGAAGCGTGATGTCGAGGCGAGGGCGGCAGTTCGTCGCCGAGGGCGCCACGAGTACATGGCGCCCTCGCTCGGGAGTAGCCCTTTGGGTTATTCACGGGTGGGGTACTCGACGAAGGCGAGGGCGTCGGAGTCCGGCGACCAGCTGTTGACGTTGAGGGTGCCCTGGCCACCGAAGACGGCATAGGTTTGGATCGGGCTGGACCAGTCGTCCGTCGAGACGACGGTCACGACCACGGGGACGTCGGCGGGGTGGCCGATCGTGCCGGGAGGGAACGAGACGTAGGAGGCGAACCGGCCGTCGGGCGACACATGCGGGAACCAGTCCACCGTGTCGCTCTCGACGAGACGTTCGAGCCCCGTTCCGTCCACTCGGATGCGGCCGAGCTGGGCGTGTCCCGGTTCGGTCGTGAACGCGTCCGAGTTGAACACGATCCACTCTCCGTCCGGCGTGAACTCGGGCCCGTCGAGGTGACCGTCACCGGTGTCGAGGTGGCGCACCTCTCCCCCGGCCGCCGGCACGAGTCCGAGCCGTCCCTCCGGGTCCCGGCCATGGTGGTCGCACGGGATCTCCACGAAGGCGAGCGTCCCGCCGTCGGGGCTGACACCGTGGAGGTAGTGCCGAACGCGGTCATCGGAGGTGATCCGGCGGGCCCGGCCGCCGGA
This sequence comes from Labedella endophytica, assembly GCF_003990045.1. Taxonomy (GTDB): domain Bacteria; phylum Actinomycetota; class Actinomycetes; order Actinomycetales; family Microbacteriaceae; genus Labedella; species Labedella endophytica. The sequence continues at coordinate 293,701 of NZ_RZGZ01000002.1, forward strand.
CAGCGGAGCGACGTAGAGGTGTCCGTCGTCGGACGTGAGGAACACGTCGTCTCCGTTCGGGGCGAGCACGTGATCGTTGTTGAGACGGGAGACACCGTCGATCTCGATCGGGGTGAGGCCCGCACCGTGCGTCGGCGGCAGTGACCAGAGTCGGCCCCCGCCGTTGACGACGAGCCGGCCATCGTCCGACCAATTGGGGGCCTCGACGAGGATCTCCGTGCTCTCCGTGACCACGAACGGTTCGCCCGAGAGCGGCGCGACCCACACGGTGCTCCACTGTCCGGGCGCGTGCCGCCGCCCGCCGCTCGATCCGGCCGACTGCTGCGCTGCGTCCATACATCGATGGTAGGCCGGTGGTCCCGGCACCGACAGAGCTCGGAGTGATTCAGCGCAGGGCCTTCCGGAGTGTCGGTGGGTCCCACCACACTGGGGCCATGACATTCGCGAACGTGGGAACACTCGGGGTCCAGCCAGGCAAGCGCGACGAGGTGATCGAGATCCTCACACGCCCGTCCTCCGAACTCGCGGCGAGCGGCTGCCTCAGCTACGAGGTGGGCGTGAGCGACGACCATCCCGAGACGGTCTTCGTCACCGAGCTCTGGGTCTCGCCCGATGCGCATCGCGCGTCCCTGCAGCTCGACAGCGTGAAGGCGTCGATCGCCGAGGCCATGCCGCTCCTCTCCGGCGAGTTCGGGGGCTTCCAGTTCGAGGTGGTCGGGTCCCCGTTGCGCTAAGGAGAACGGGAGCTAGCGAGAACCGGGACGATCCGCGTCCGGCGGTCCCGCGGGGACATCCCAGCCCTCCTGCGGGGTCTCGCACGTCTCGCGGTAGACGAACTGCGACGGTAGCTTGCGCTGATGGCTCGACCAGTCGATCGCCGGACGGCGCTGCTCGGGCGGCAGATAGCCGAGCCGGTAGACCGCCATGAGCTCGAGCTCGTCGGGCACGCGCAACAGATCCACGATCTTGTCCCACTCCCCCGGCACCTCCATGGGGAACGAGACGAACTGGATGCCCATGCCGAGCTCCGTCGTCGTGAGCCAGACGTTCTCCATCGCCGCCCCCATGCTGAACAGGGAGTAGAACGACGACAGTTCGCCCGGCCGGTACTCGGAGCGGTCGAGCATCACCCCGAGAAGCAGAGGCGACCCCGCCACGAGCTTCCGATTCTCGGCGCCGAGCGTGCGCGGCACGCCGAGCGCGTTCATGAGCTTCTGGCCGCGCGACGTGAACGCCTGGCTCGTGAACGGCCGCAGCGGCGCGGGGAGCTTGTCGAAGAGCATGCCGTCACGGCGACGCTCCATCTCGGCGGCGCTGAACCGGAAGTACGGCTTGTAACGCTCGAAGAACGTGCCGTTCGACATCGCCGTCGTCATGCTCGACCCGCTGATCTCCGCGACGCGCTCGATCGTCGACCGCTCCTCCACGATCACGAAGCGCCACGGTTGGCTGTTGAGCTGGGACGGCGCCCGCCCGGCCACCTCCATGAGGATGCGCTGGTGCTCCTCCGACACGGGGTCCGGCAGGAACGGGCCGTTGGTGGTCTTGCGACGGCGGATGGCATCGAGCAGATCCACGGTCACCTCCAGGATCGGATGAGTCCGGCGAGGACGAACGGCGCGGCCGCGAGTGCCACGACCATGTGCCGGTTCGAATGGGTGCCGAGGAACGGGATGAGGGCGAGGGGTACGGCCGCCGGGGCGAGGAGCGCCGCGGCCGCGCGCGACGAGGAGCGCGGCCGACCCCACCAGGCGGAGCTCACGGCCACCGCGGTGAGGGTCGACGTCGAGACGTAGAGCGCGTGGTGCACCCAGCGCACGTCCGACGTGTCGATCCTCGAGGTCGCGACGCCCGCGCCCACGGCGCAGTTCGCGACGTAGCTCAGGGATGCGGCAGAGAACAGGATCGCGGGGGTCACTCCAGAAGTGTTGTCGAGGGTGCGGACCGGCACAAGCCCGTGCGGCTCACGGCGACGATGCTACGCGGGGGTGGCCGCGATGCTGTCCTCGGTGTCGCCATCGCCGCGACGCTCCGCGACGCGACGGCGGCGTCGATCGAGCAGCGCCATGGTCGGGGCGGCGGTGATGCCGTGGACCAGGATCGAGCCGACGACGACGAGCGAGACGAGCGCCCACAGGTGCTCGCCCCCCGGGAACTCGCCCTCGTCGAGGGCGAAGGCGATGTAGAAGAGCGAGCCGACACCCCGCACGCCGAAGAACGAGATGACGGCCCGCTCCCCCGGTCCGGTTTTGCCCGGTGTGAGACCGATCCACCCGGCCACGGGTCGGATGACGAGGAGGAAGACCGCGACGACGAGCACGTCGAGCAGGCGGATGTCGTCGAACAGCCCCCGCGCGACCGCCCCACCGAGGAGCACGACCACGGCGATCGTCAGGAGTCGCTCGATCTGCTCGACGAAGGTGTGGAGGACGGCGTGGTAGCCGTGATTGCGCTCGGAGCCCCTCATCGAGCACGCGCAGACGAACACGGCGATGAAGCCGTATCCCTCGGCGGACTCGGTGGCCCCGTAGGCCAGGAACGTCGCGGCCAGCGCCACGAATCCCTCGCTCTGCGTCGTGAGGTTCAGTCGCTGCGACATCGACGAGAAGAAGAGCTTGCCGAGGAGCCGGCCGACGAGGTAGCCGATCCCGATCCCGATCGTGAGTCGCCACGCGAGGTCGACGACCGCCCACTCGCCCAACCACGCGTTCGGCGCGACCCCGACGAGACTGATGAGGATGGCGGCGTAGGTGAAGGGGAACGCGAGTCCGTCGTTGAGCCCGGCCTCGGAGGTGAGCGCGAAACGCGCCTCGTCGTCCTGGGCCTCGGCATCCGTCACCGGTTCGCTCACCTGGACCTCGGTGGCGAGCACCGGGTCCGTCGGGGCGAGGGCCGCAGCGAGGAGCACGGCGCTCGCGACGCCGAGCCCGAGGACCGCCCAGCCGAGCAGACCGATCGCGAGCATCGACAGCGGCATGGTGATGGCCAGGAGCCGCCACGTCGTCGACCACCCGCGGAGCGACGGCCGCCGATTGATCGCGAGTCCCGCTCCCATGAGGGAGACGATGACGCAGATCTCGGTGAGGTGCAGGGCGACTTCGGGGTGCGCGAGCGGGTCGGGATCCGGCAGGTCCGGGAGCAGCGTGAAGCCGAGGATGCCCGCACCGAGGAACACGATGGGCATGGAGATGGGCGCTCGCCCGAGGACCCGCGGGAGCAGGGCGGCCACGATCGTCGCCACCCCGATCGCCGCGAAGATGGCTCCCGAACCGTCGAATTCGAGCACGGTGCGTCCTTTCCGATGTCGCGCCGAGGGGGCCGCGAGGGTGGGCGACGCTCCGGACGGAGAAAGCCGATGATCAGCATCACACCCGAACGAGCCTTGGGGTACGGCGTTGACCCGTTTCCGTTCGTGTGCCGGGGGCCGGCCGTGCCGGACGGTCGCCGCTCACCGCCGGTGACACACACGCCGTCGCGATTCGCGAGAGACTAGGAGTCCACCGAACGGAAAGAGCACCCATGACCGAACCGGTCGACGCGCGAGTCGCCGTCTACATCGACTTCGACAACATCGTCATCTCGCGATACGACCAGGTGCACGGTCGGAGTCAGTTCATGCGCGACAAGGCGCGCGCCTACAGCTCCTCGGCGAAGGCGTCCGACACCGACATGGCCGGCAAGCTCACCGAGGCGACCGTCGACATCGGCGCAGTCATCGACTTCGCGTCGTCGTTCGGCACGCTCGTGCTGACGCGGGCCTACGCCGACTGGTCGGCACCCGTGAACGCGGACTACCGCGGCCAGCTCGTGAGTCGGGCCGTCGACCTCGTGCAGTTGTTCCCCGCCGCCGCGTACGCCAAGAACGGAGCGGACATCCGCCTCGCCGTGGACGCGGTCGAGGACATGTTCCGCCTCCCGGACCTCACCCACGTCATCATCGTCGCGGGCGACTCCGACTACATCGCACTCGCCCAGCGCTGCAAGCGACTCGGCCGCTACGTCGTGGGTATCGGCGTCGCCGGCTCCACGAGCCGTTCCCTCGCCGCCGCGTGTGACGAGTTCGCCACCTACGACGCCCTCCCGGGCGTCAAGCCCGCCGTGACCGCTGCCGCGGCCCCGCGCATCACCCCCGCGCCCGAAACGGATGCCGAGCCCGTCGCGACCGAGGGCACAGCGATCGCCTCCGGCGTTCCGATCATCACGTTCCAGCAGCCGCCCGTGGAGGCCACGCCGCCGAAGCGTCGCCGAGCCAAGACCGTGCGCGCCACGGAGGACGACGTCGAGCCGGAGCCTGAGAACCCCCAGGAGGTCGCCACAGGCCTCCTCGAGCGCGCCCTGCGGCTCGGTCATGAGAAGGACGACGACGCCGAGTGGCTCCACTCGTCCACGGTGAAGACGCAGATGAAGCGCATGGACCCGTCCTTCAGCGAGAAGGCGCTCGGATTCCGTACCTTCACGGACTTCCTCGAGTCGCGCAGCGACATCGCCGAGCAGGAGCAGAGCGATAGCGCCCGCCTCGTGCGCCTCGTGCCTGATCGCGTCGCCGCCGACTGATCGGATCGAGCCGACGCGGCTTCAGTGCAGGTCCGCGTCGGCTTCCGTCTCGGTCCAGGAGTGGAACGTGACGTCGAATCCCGAGCGCGTCGGCGCGCAGAGGAACGGTCCGACCTCCACATCGGCGTCCGCGGGGAACGGCGCGACCCGCACGAGCCGGAACCGCTCGTCGTCACGTCGCGCGCGAACCGTGACGGCGCCGCCCGCGCGGCTGACGCGCACGACGATGCGGTGACCGGCCCAGTCGTCGACAGGCCCGATCGACCAGTCGGACATACCGTTGGTGACGACCGCCCCGAGACCGAGGGATCCGTCCGCGTATTCGACCCCGGCCTTGATCCAGGCCTGGTCCGACGCCCTCACGAAGATCCCCGCCTGATCGAATTGACGCGAGTACTCGGCGGAGAAGGCCACCTCGACGGCCCGACCCTCTCCGAGCGGCGCGACGAGCGCATGCTCGGTGTCGTGCACGAAGCCGTAGCTCGTGACGCGCCAGGCGTCGCTGCCCTCGACGGCCGTGACGACGAGGCCATCGTCGGTCTCCTCGGCCCCCGCCGGCGGATTCGTCCAGCGGCCGTCCGACCACGGGATCTCGCGGCGCTGCGGTGTCTCGGCGTCGGTCATGGGCTGTCTCCTTCGACGGTCGGCGGCCAGCCCAGCGTGTGGGCCGTGTCGCTCGACCCTATCGATCGGGCCGGTGCGGAAGACCCGAGAACGTCCGATCCAGACGCGGTGGCTGTTTGGCCACCCCTTGTCGCACGGATGCGATCCGGCATTCACTGGACACTGACCACTTGCGACCTGTCGCTCGAAAGGAAAACCCATGAGCACCCCGATGAACGACGACCGCCCGGTCGACCGCACCGAATCGACGCCGGAGCACGCCGCGCACGCCGCCCCGGCCCCCGCCGCCACGAACCGAACGATGCGTGAAGAGGTCGTCGCCCGCGAGAAGGACGAGTTCGGTGGGATGAAGTTCGGCTCGGCCTTCTTCGGCTGGCTCACCGCCACCGGCACGATCGTGCTGCTGACCGCTCTCGTGGCGGGCGCCGGTGCCGCCATCGGCCTCGGGTCGAACGTCGACCCGGACGCCGTGGCCGACGACGCCGCGCAGAACGCCGACACGATCGGCATCATCGGCGCGGTCGCCGTGCTCGTGATCCTATTCGTCGGCTACTACGCCGGCGGGTACGTCGCGGGCCGCATGGCCCGCTTCAGCGGCGCCAAGCAAGGGCTCGCCGTCTGGCTCTGGGCCCTCATCATCGCCGTCGTCCTCGCGATCGTCACCGCGATCGCCGGCAGCCAGTGGAACGTGCTCGCCAACCTGAACACGTTCCCCCGCCTTCCGATCGGCGAGGGCGAACTGACGACCGTGGGCATCGTCACCGCGATCGCCGCGCTCCTCGTGAGCCTCGGTGCCGCGATGCTCGGCGGGCTCGGCGGCATGCGTTTCCACCGCAAGGTCGACCGCGCGGGCCTCGGCCGCTGAGCGTCGATACACGAGCACGACACGAAAGGACGGCGGGCCCTCACAGGCTCGCCGTCCTTTCGTCGTTTCACCCGTCGAGCGACGGGCGTCAGCCCCGAGCCCGCGTGACCACAGCCCGCGCCGCGAGGACGACGGCCCCTCCCGCGAGCAGCCACGGCCCCGCCACGATCACGGGGTCGATCCACATGTGCTTGAGGTCGGCGCGACGACCGTCGAGACGGGAGCCCACGGGGCGGTGGCCGAGCTCGGCGAGCACGCCCGATTGTGTGATCGGTTCGTCCGGACGCGTGGTCGCGAAGGAGACGAGGTGGCTCTCGATCGCGTCCACGCGGTCGCCGAGGATCAGCAGGAGCCAGTGGGCTGCCCGTGCCTCGCTGTACCGCGCGTAGGCGTGGCGGCGGATGACCCCGGAGAGTCCTTTCAAGTGAACGGTGTCACCGAAGACGGGCGGCAGCTCCTCGTGCTCGATGGACCGCTCGCGCGGCTGGGTCTCGGGCTGTCGATCGGGGAACGTCCAGTGCGCTCCGGTCGCTCCGGGATCGAAGCGCTCGCGCGGAACGGCGGGACGATCCGCGGGATCGAGGTCGGCACCCCACCCGGGGATGCGCGCGCGGAGATCGTCCGCGCTCTCTCGGGGTCGTGGCTGGTCGGCGGTGTACGGCATGGCGTGTCCTTTCCGTCTAGACGGCGCTCGGCACGATGACCGGCTTGATGCAGTCGTCGAGCTTGGAGGAGAAGAGGTGGTACCCCTCGCTGATGTGCTCGAGGGGTATGCGGTGGGTGATGATGTCGCTCGGCTTCAGGTGTCCCGCACGGATGTGCTCGAAGAGGCGCGGCCACTGCCGCTTCACGGGGCACTGGTTCATGCGCAGCGTCAGCCCCTTGTTCACCGCGTCGCCGAACTTGATGGCGCTGAAGATGGGTCCGTATGCGCCCATCACGGAGACGGTCCCACCTTTGCGCACCGAGTCGATCGCCCAGTTGAGCGCGACGGGGGAACCACCCTGCAGCTTGAGTTTCGACCCGGTGATGTGCTGCGTGAGGTTGCCGTCGGCCTCCGCTCCGACGGCGTCGATCACGACGTCTGTGCCGAGGCCGTCCGTCGTCTTCTTCATCTCCACGACGATGTCGTCGAAATGCATGAAGTTGCGGGTCTCGGCGTAGGCGAACGTACGCGCCTTCTCGAGTCTGTAATCGAGATGGTCGATCACGATGACCCGGCCGGCCCCCATGAGCCAGGCGGATCGTGCGGCGAAGAGGCCGACGGGTCCCGCCCCGAAAACCGCGACGGTGTCGCCCTCCGAGATGTCGCCGAGCTGGGCGCCGAAGTATCCCGTCGCCAGTGCATCGGTGCACATGAGGGCGTCGTCCTCGTCCATCCACTCGGGGATGAGCTGCGGGCCGACGTCGGCGAACGGCACCCGCACGAACTCCGCTTGGCCGCCGTCGTATCCGCCGGCGGTGTGGGAGTAGCCGTAGATGCCGCCGACGGCGGTCGCGTTGGGATTCACGTTGTGGCAGTTGGAGTAGAGCCCGCGCGCACAGAACCAACACGAGCCGCAGTACACGTTGAACGGGACCATCACGCGATCCCCGATCGAGAGGTTCTCGACGGACGAGCCGATCTCCTCCACGACGCCGATGAACTCGTGCCCGAAGGTGGTGCCGACCCGGGTGTCGGGCATCAGGCCGTGATAGAGATGCAGGTCGGATCCGCAGATGGCCGCGCGGGTGACCCGCACGATGGCGTCGTTCGAGTGCTGGATCTTCGGTCGGTCCTTCTCCTCCGTCCGGACTTTGTACGGTCCCCTGTAGGTCATCGCTCTCATCGGTGCCTCCGTTCCCCGCCCCTCGAGCGGACTGATGTGCTTCGGCCCACGCTCACAGGCGTCGTCCGCGGCGGTCAAGCTGTTGCGAACGGGAAATCCGTCGATCCCACGCACCGCCCACCGCGGACGTCGGCGTAGCCTGGAGCGGACGCCGCCGTCGGGGCGTCGAAAGGAGACCCCGCCATGCGAGACGCTCTCATCGTGGACGCAGTCCGGACACCGAGCGGTCGGGGGAAGCCGGGAGGCGCCCTCAGCGGGATCCACCCCGTCGACCTCCACGCCCATGTGCTTCGGGCACTCGTCGAACGCACCGGGATAGACCCGGCACACCTCGACGACGTCATCGCGGGAGCCGTCGGGCAGGTCGGGGAACAGAGCGGGAACACCGCGCGCTGGGCCGTACTCGCCGCCGGCTTCCCCGAGTCCGTCCCTGCTGTCACGATCGACCGCCAATGCGGGAGCAGCCAGCAGGCGATCCACTTCGCGGCGCAGGGCATCCAGAGCGGTGCGTACGACCTCGTGATCGCCTCGGGCGTCGAGTCGATGAGCCGTGTCCCGATCGGCAGTCAGACCGCCGGAGCGGATCCCTTCGGTGCCGGCGTGGCCGCTCGCTACCCCGACGGCCTCGTGCCGCAGGGCATCAGTGCCGAGCTCATCGCGGCACGCTGGGGCCTCTCTCGCGAGAGCCTCGATGCGTTCGCGGCGGAGAGCCACGCGCGCGCCGCCGACGCGACGCGCTCCGGCCGCTTCGCCCGGGAGATCGTACCCGTGCCCCAGGGCGACGGACACATCGACCGGGACGAGACCGTTCGGGAGGGGACGACGGCCGACGCCCTCGCGGCACTTCGACCGGCCTTCGCGGACGACGCGTGGACGGAGCGATACCCCGAGATCGATTGGCGCATCACGGCGGGCAACGCCTCGCCGCTCTCCGACGGCGCCTCCGCGGTGATGCTCGCGAGCCCCGAGGCCGCCGCGCGGTGGGGCCTCCGACCCCGCGCCCGCGTTCACAGCGTCGCGGTGGCGGGAGACGACCCGGTGACGATGCTCATGGGCATCCTGCCGGCCACGCGGAAGGTGCTCGACCGTGCCGGGCTCTCGATCGACGACATCGACGCGTTCGAGGTGAACGAGGCGTTCGCGCCCGTCGTGCTCGCGTGGCTCGCCGAGACGGGCGCCGACCCGGCGCGCGTCAACGTGAACGGTGGGGCGATGGCGATCGGCCACCCGCTCGGCGCGAGCGGCGGCCGCCTCCTGACGACGCTCCTCGGCGTCCTCGAGCAGACCGGCGGGACGTTCGGGCTGCAGACGATGTGCGAGGCCGGTGGGCTCGCCAACGCCACGATCATCGAGCGGATCGACGGCTGAGCACTCGGGTTCCGACCCGGCGGCTCCGAGCGGCGCGAGCGTAGCACCGCGGCGCGAACGCCAGACACCCGGTGCGCGCCCAGCACGCCCGTCATAGGCTCGCCGCATGAGTTCACCCGTGACCCTCCTCATCCTCGGCGCCGGCGGCGACCTCACCAAGCGGCTGCTGCTGCCCGGCCTCGCGAGCCTCCTCGCTCACCACGACCACGACGTCACCGTGATCGGAGCGGGTCTCGACGACGACGTCCGCGCGGGGTGGACCGATCTCGTCGCGGCCGCCATGCACGACGCCGAGGGCGAGGACCCCGTCGACGAGCGGCGAAGCGACGCCGAGAAGACCGAGTCGGTCGAGGACGACGCCGCCCCGACGCAGCGCCTCATCGAATCAACCCGCTACATCACGGCCGACGCGACCGACCCGGACGCCCTCCGCGACCTGCTCGCGGCCTGCACGGGCACCCCCGTCATCTACTTCGCGCTGCCCCCGGCCGTCACGGCCAAGGTCTGTGAGGCGCTGCAGAAGATCGACGTCCCCGAGGGCACGCGCCTCGCGCTCGAGAAGCCCTTCGGCGTGGACGAGGAGAGCGCTCGCGCCCTCAACGCGCGCATCGAGTCGATCGTGCCCGAGAAGCAGGTCTTCCGAATCGACCACTTCCTCGGCAAGTCGACCGTGCTCAACATCCTCGGGCTGCGCCTCGCCAACCGCATCCTCGAACCCATCTGGGACGCGCGCTCGATCGAGCGCGTCGAGATCATCTTCGACGAGACGCTCGGTCTCGAGGGGCGCGCCGGCTACTACGACGGCAGCGGCGCTCTCGTCGACATGATCCAGAGCCACGTCCTCGAGGTGCTCGCCATCATCGCGATGGAGCAGCCACCGCGGATCGACGAGGTCGAGCTGCGCGACAACATCGCGCAGGTGCTGCGCAGCACCGAGCTGTGGGACGGCGACCCGACGACCTCCTCGCGCCGGGCCCGCTACACCGCCGGCACGATCGGAGACCGCACGCTGCCCTCGTACGCCGACGAGCACGGCGTCGATCCGTCCCGCTCCACCGAGACGCTCGCCGAGATGACGGTGCGCGTGCGAACCCGACGGTGGCACGACGTGCCCTTCATCCTCCGATCGGGCAAGGCCCTCACGGAGAAGCGCTCGCAGGCGCGGCTCGTGCTGCGCCCCGTCGCGCCCATCGAGGGAATCGAGGGCACTCCGCGCGAGCAGATGATCGTGCTCGACCTCAAGACGGGCGACGTCGAGATGCAGCTGACGATGAACGGAGGGGGCGACCCCTTCCGCCTCGAGCAGTCGGAGCTCGTCGCCCACCAGAACGCCGGCGACCTCCTCCCCTACGGCGAGGTGCTGCGCGGGATCCTCGACGGCGATCCGATGCTCTCGATCCGCGGCGACGTCGCGGAACGCTGCTGGCACATCGTCGCGCCTGTGATCGAGGCCTGGCGTCGCGGCGACGTGCCCCTCGACGAGTACGAGGCGGGGTCGACGGGCCCGACGGGTTGGGACGGCGTCGGTCCCGGTGTCGCCTGAACGCGACGTGCATTCCTCCCAGACGACGGACGTAGCGTGCGGGGTATGACCACCGGCCGATTCGCGCGCACCGCCGCGACCTGGAAATCCCACCTCCTCACGACCTTCTCCGGCGAGAGCGACGGACGTCCGCGGTGGGTCGAGGACATCGCGGAGGGCGACGACGCCGGCTACTTCGGGCCCGGATCGGCGAGCTGGGCCGTGCACGGCGGCATCCCCACGCTCGTCGCCGGCATCCGGGCCCTGCTCGTGCAGACGCTCCACCCCGGCGCGATGGCGGGCGTGCACGACTGGTCGCGCTACCGCGAGGACCCTCTCGGACGCCTCTCCGGCACGATCCAGTGGCTCGTGACCGTGACGTTCGCCGACACGGCGGTCGCCGAGCGCGAGTCCGCGCGGGTGAGCCGCTTCCACGCGCGCGTCGCGGGCACGTATCTCGATGCCGCGGGCAAGGAGCAACCGTACTCGGCGGGCGACCCCGAACTGCTCGCATGGGTGCACGTCGTCTTCACCGACGCGTTCCTGTCGTGCCACGAGCTGTGGGGAGGCCACATCCCTGGCGGTGCCGACCAGTACGTGAGCGAATGGGCGAAAGCGGGCGAACTCGTCGGCGTCGTCGACCCGCCGCGCTCCGAGCGCGCGCTGCGGGACGCGCTCAGCGCGTTCCGTCCCGTCATGAAGACCGACGAGCGCGTCGCGGAGGCCGTGAGCTTCATCCGTCGCCCGCCCCTGCGCCCCTCGATGATGCCCGCCTACCGGATCCTCTTCGCCGGGGCGGTCGCGTCGTTGCCGGCGGAGTACCGCCGACTCCTCGGGCTGCGACGCTCGCCCCTCCCCGTGGTGACCGCGACGCGGGTGGTGCTGTGGCTCGTCGGCCGCGTGCTCGGCACGTCCTCCACCTCGGAGGACGCCGCCCGCGCCCGCATCGCCCGCCTCCGTACCCCCTGACCCGGCCTTCTCCCCCTCGTCGCATCCCAGCCAGATGCTGCGTTCGAGCGTCTTTGCGGCGGTACAGCGCAGCAAAGACGCTCAAACGCCACACGTGGTGGGGATATGGGAGCCGTGGGGGGCTTCAGGCGCGGTTCAGCGGGCGTCCGACATGATGGGGGGACGAAGCGGCGATCGGACGTCGTCCGGCGGGAGAGGCAGGTCAGCGCGTGCGCATCCTCGTCGTGGACGATGAGAAGCGGCTCGCCGAGGGACTCCGACTGGGGCTCGAGGCCGAGGGCTTCGCCGTGGACATCGCGGACAACGGGATCGACGGGCTGTGGTTCGCTCGCGAGAACACCTACGACGCGATCGTTCTCGACATCATGATGCCCGGCATGTCCGGGTATCGGGTGTGCCAGACCCTCCGCGAGGAGGAGGACTGGACCCCCGTCATCATGCTCACGGCGAAGGACGGCGACTGGGACCAGATCGAGGCCCTCGACACCGGGGCGGACGACTACCTCACCAAACCGTTCTCGTTCGCCGTGCTCGTCGCCCGCATCCGAGCCCTCGTGCGGAGGGGCGTACGCGACAGGCCGACCGTGCTCGAGGCCGGGGACCTGCGGCTCGACCCCGCCTCCCGCCGCACATGGCGCGGGGACGCCGAGGTGGAGCTCACGAGTCGCGAGTTCGCCGTGCTCGAGTTCCTCATGCGACGACGCGGCGAGGTCGTCACGAAGCGCGACGTGCTCGGCAACGTGTGGGACGACGACTTCGAGGGCGACCCGAACATCGTCGAGGTGTACGTGCGCCACTTGCGCAACAAGGTCGATCGGCCGTTCGGTCGTTCCGCCATCGAGACCGTGCGCGGCGCGGGCTACCGGCTCGACGGGCACGGGGGCTGATCGTGCGCCGGCTCCGTCTCTCCTCCGTGCGCGCTCGCGCCACCATGGCGGCGACCGCTGTCACGGCGATCGCCCTCGTGATCGGCTCGGTGGTGTTCGTCGGCCTGTTGAGCCGCTCCGTCGTCGACAATGTCGGCGCCGTCGCGTCGCAAGACCTCGCCCAGTACGCGCGCTCCCTCGAGGCGGACGACCGAACGGACCTGTCCGACGATGACGACGATCGCGTCGTCTGCCTCATCGGCCCCACGGGCGCCGTGACGGACGGGGACGGCGAGTGCGCGGACGAGACGTCCGCTCGCGTGCTCGTCGGCGTCGAGTCCGGCGCCGCCCCGGAGGCGATCTCGCTCGACGGCGATCGGTATGTCGCGGTGGCCGACGAGGTGTCGGTCTCGGCCGACGGTTCCGGTCCGGACACGCGGGGCGACGACGACAGCGATGACGACACCGCCGATACCGATGACGACAACGAGAACGACGACGTGGACAGCGACGACGCGCGACTCGTCGTCGCCCTCCCGCTCGACGAGGCGGACGACGCCGTCGGCGTCGCGACGACGCTCCTCGCGGTCGCCGTGCCGCTCCTCGTCGCCTTCGTCGCCCTCGTGACGGCGATCGTCGTGGGACGCGCACTCCGACCCGTCGAACGCATCCGCCGCCGCGTCGAGGGGATCGGGGCGTCCGATCTCTCGCAGCGCGTTCCCGAGCCGTCCACGGCCGACGAGATCCAGTCGCTTGCGGTCACGATGAACGCGATGCTCGAGCGGCTCGACGCCTCTCAGCGATCGCAGCGCCGTTTCGTGTCCGACGCGTCCCACGAGCTGCGCTCGCCCCTCGCGGTGCTCCGACAGTACGCGGAGGTGGCGGCGGCCCATCCGGACCGTGTGCCGACGTCCGAGCTCGCCGCGACCGTGCGGGCCGAGGGATCGCGTATGCAGGACATCGTCGAGTCCCTCCTCCTGCTCACCCGCCTCGACGAGCGCGGGCGTTCCGAGCGCACCGAGAGGGTGGATCTCGACGATCTCCTGCTCGCAGAGGCCCGACGCGTTCGCGCCGCCGGCGCCGTCGAGGTCGACGCATCGGGCATCTCGGGAGCCCGAGTCTCCGGCGACCCGGCCCTCCTCGGCCGCGCCGTGCGCAACGTCGTCGACAACGCGGTCCGGCACGCCCGGTCCCGCATCGCCGTCATGGCGCGGACCGAGGGCGCCCGGTGCGTCATCCACGTGGACGACGATGGTTCGGGTATTCCTCCGGAGGAGCGCGAACGCGTGTTCGAGCGCTTCGTGCGCCTCGATGAAGGACGAAGCCGCGACGCCGGTGGCAGCGGCCTCGGCCTCGCGATCGTGCGCCACATCATGTCGGTCTCGGGCGGGACCGTCGCCGTCGGGGACTCTCCACTCGGCGGGGCCCGACTGACCCTCGCGTTCCCGTCCGCCGACGACTGACCCGAGCGGAGGCGGACTCAGCGCACGAACGGGAAGGTGAGCGTCTGCCGGATGCTCGCTCCCGTCGCGGCCATCACGATCCGGTCGACCCCCAGCCCGAGACCACCGGTCGGCGGCATCCCGAACTCGAGCGCCTGCAAGAAGTCCTCGTCGAGCTCCATCGCCTCCGGGTCGCCCGCGGCGGCCGCCAGGGACTGCTCGGTGAGCCGACGGCGCTGCTCGAGGGGGTCGTTGAGCTCCGTATAGGCGGTTCCGAGCTCCATGCCGAACGCGACGAGGTCCCATCTCTCCGCGAGGCCCGGGGTGTCGCGGTGGGGCCGCGCGAGCGGTGACGTCTCCGACGGGAAGTCGATGTAGAACGTCGGATTGGTCGTCCGGGACTCCACGAGTTCCTCGTACAGCCGCTCGATGAGCGCTCCCGAGCCATCGGTTGCCGACGAGGTCACACCGTAGGCCGCACACACGTCGCGGAGGATGTCGGCCGGCAGATCGATCGTGATCGGCATTCCGATCATCTGGCTCAATGCGTCGCAGACGGTGATCACCGGCCACTCCCCCGAGACGTCCACGCGTTCGCCGTCCGGTGAGACGAGCGTCGGGCCGCCGGACACGGCAGCGGCCATCCCGCGGATGAGTCGTTCGGCGAGGTGCAGCATCTCGGTGTAGTCCGCATAGGCGAGGTAGGCCTCCATCGCCGTGAACTCGGGGTTGTGGCTCGCATCGGCACCCTCGTTGCGGAAGTTCCTCCCGATCTCGAACACACGGGGCAGCCCCGCGACGACGAGCCGTTTGAGCGCGAGTTCGGGAGCGATCCGCAACGTGAGGTCGCGTCGATAGGCGTTGATGTGGGTTCGGAACGGGCGAGCGTTCGCTCCCCCGTTGGTGCGCTGGAGGATGGGCGTCTCCACCTCCAGGTAGTCCTCGGCGAGCAATCCGTCGCGGAGCGCGCGCACAGCACGCGACCGGGCGATGAGGGTCTCGGTGGCCGAACGGGACGTGGCCAGGTGCACGTGCCGGAGCCGGACCTGCGCCTCCGGGTCGCGGAGGCCGGTGCGCGCGTTCGGGGGCTGGCTCAGGGACTTCGCTGCGAGAATCCACCCGTCCGCGGCGATGCTCGGTTCGCCCGTGAGGCTCCGCGCGGGCCGCCCGGTCACGGAGACGAGATCGCCGAGGTCCACGCGAGCGAGCGCGGCGTAGCCGTCGGTGCTCGCCTTCTCGGCGATCACCTGGAGACGCTCGTGCTCCTCGTTCAGGTCGAGGAACGTGATGCCACCGTGACGGCGCCGAGCGACGACGCGGCCGGTCACGGACACCGACGCGCCACCGGCGGCGGACGCTCCCGTCGTGGCGAGAGCACGGACCTCCACGAGACTCGTCGTCCGCGGAACGGCGACGGGGAACGGGTCGACACCGGAGCCACGCAGCGCGAGGGCACGCTCGGCGCGCGGGTTGAGTATGCGCCGGTCCATCAGGGCGAGGCGAGACCGCGCCCACTCGTCGCCGAGCGCGATCACCTCGGCGCCGAAGGCGTCCGAGCGCTCCATCCGCTCCGTGAACGAGCGCGAGCCGCGGCCGGTGGCGAAACCCTCCGCGCGAGCGACGGCGACCATCGTGGCTCCGAACGTGGTGCCGCGCGACCACAGGATGAAGCGGGAGCGCCACTCGGGCTCGTACTTCTCGTTCGCGCGCCGGAGCGACTCGAGCTGCCAGTGGCGCGAGAGCAGCAGCAGGAGCGCTCGCTTGGCCTTGAGGAGGGGGCCTGCTCCGACCCGCGCCCCCCGCACGAGCAGATCGCGGAACACGGCGAAGTTGAGGGAGACGCGAGTGACTCCGAGCGACGCCGCCTGGGCGACGAGTTCCGAGACGAGGAACTCCGTGGCGCCGTTCGCCGCAGCAGGGCTGCGCCGCATCACGTCGAGAGACAGGCCGTCGTGGTTCCACGGCACGAAGACGAGCGCGGCGACGGTCGTTCCGGATGCATCATGCGCGGTCGCGACGAGCGACTGAGCGTCGGTGGGGTCGGCGACACGGGAGAGCGCCATCGAGAATCCGCGCTCCTCTCCCCCTCGGCGCCACTCGTCCGTGAGCGCCGCGACCTCCGCGAGCTCGCCGGGATCGAGCTCACCCTGCCGCCGGAACCGCGCACGGTAGCCATCTCGGCGCAGCCGCCTGCGGACCGATTCGATCTGCGGCGAGCGCAGGAGCGCGTCGGCGCGCGCATCGGTGAGGTTCAGCACCGCCTCGTCGCCGAGCACCATCCCCCGCATGCCGTGTCGTGCGAAATATCCGGCGGCCCGCTCCGAGGCCGCGACCACGGCCGGTCTCCACCCGTACCGCTGGACCGTCTCGAGCCACTGGGTGATGGCGGCGTCCCATTCGCTCTCCGGGCCGAGGGGGTCTCCGCTCGCCAACGCGGTCCGACCGACCACACGGTACGACACGGCGGCTCTCCGGTCCGCTGTGAACACGATCGACTTGTCGCGGCGGGTCGCGAAGTACGCGAGCGAATCATCGCCGGAACCGGCGTGGAGGATGCGGCGGAGGTCGAGCTCCTCCTCCTCGCTCATGAGTCGGCGGGATCGGGCGCTGCGCAGCAGGAAGGCGAGGGCGAGGAGAAGGCCGACGGCGGAGATGGAGGTGACGGCGACCTGCAGCTCGGGGCTCAACGGGACATCGCTGCCGTCGAACAGCCAGTCGCCAGGGTAGATACCCGTGGCGGCGTGGAGCGAGCGCCACCACACGTCCGTTGGCGAGCCTCCCGCCCCCGGGACCAGTTCCGAGACGACACCGCCGACGAGGACGGCGATCGCGACGCCGCCGGCGAAGATCGCGAGGGCGCCCGCAACGGATGCCGGCTCCCGCCGCGCGAAGAATTCCTTCCGAGCGCAGACGAGCAAGAGGACGAACGCCGTGGCGACCCCCGAGGCGATGAGGTCGTTCGGCCCGAGGTCGGCGAGCGACGGTCCGCCGTGCTGGGCCGCGACGAGATCGACGAGGGGAAGGAGGATCGTCGGGAGCTCGAACACCACGAGGAACAGCACGGCTCCGCGGAGCCGGCGCTTCGCCGCGCTGCCCACGATGAACAGGAGCACGGCATTGAACAGGAACGGTTCGGGGCTCAGGCCGAACAGCGCGAAATAATTCGCGGCCCAGTAGACCCCGTCGGGGAAGACGATGTTCGAGAAGACGACGAGGAGGAGCGTCACGGACACGGTCTGGAGGAGGCGCCCCGTCCACAGGGGGACGCGCGCCGTCCACGCTCCCGCATCCGAGCGGCGACGGGTTCGGCGACGCCGGGCCACGGTCTCCCGGGAGGCACGCGTCGGACGCTGTGACGTCGAACCGATCGGGTCCGGCGTCCGGTCCTCCGGTGAATGCGTGTCACGTTCCTGCGTCACGGTCATTCGACGTCCCTTTCCTCGCTCTGGATCGCACGCCGTCGATCTCGACGCGGCGGGAGCCATCGTGCCGCCGCTTCATAAGAGCCGGATATGAGTTCCTCCGTCCGGGCCGTCGACCACGTCGCGACGTCCTTACGCTGAGATCCCCGCCGCCCGTCCACCGAGAGAAGGACGCCCCATGGATCCCGACGCACCCATCCACCTGCCGCCGGCTCTCGCGCAGGACACGGGGGCGGATCTGTTGTCCACCTACTGGCCGGCGGCCATCGGGCTGTGCGTCGCCATCGGCGGCGTCGCACTCGCGGTGCGCGCGGCCAGGCGTCGCGGGTCGCGTCCCCGCAGACGGAGGGTGCTCGCCGCGAGCGGGTGGTCGGCCGCGACCGCCGTCGTCCTCGTCGGCTCGCTCGCACTCGGGGTGAACACCTGGGTGGGCTACTTCCCCTCGGGGTCGACCCTCTCCCGGTGGGTCGGCGACAAGATCGGTTCGCCGCAACCGGACTCGGGCGCATCGGGCGGACGCGTGACGTCCGACACGCACGGTCACGCCTTCCGCACGGCGCTCCCCTCCACCGCCGAGCAGGTGCCGCCGACGAGCGGCTGGGTGTACCTCCCGCCCGACTACGACGAGCCCGGGAGGACGACGCGCTACCCGGTCGTCTACGCCCTCCACGGCTCGCCCGGAAGCGCGGCCGACTGGTTCACCGGCGGCCGCATCGATTCCGTCATGGACGCGCTGATCGACGCCGGTGCACTCCCACCGACCATCGTGGTCTCACCCGATCTGAATGCGGGGTCGGACCACGGCGAGGACGAACCGCTCGACCGACCGGGAGGTCCGCAGGTGGAGACCTTCGTCACGACCGATGTCGTCTCGTGGGCCGACACACACCTGCGGACGTTGACCGACCCGACCCACCGCATCATCGCGGGAATGTCCTCCGGCGGACTCGGCGCGCTGCTCTACGGCCTGCACGATCCCGAGGAGTTCGGCGGCATCGTGTCGATCATGCCGTATGAGCACCCGTACACGGTGTCGATCCGGGACGACCCGGATGCGCTCCGCCGGAACTCCCCGTTGTCGGTGATCGCCGCTCGTTCCGCGGCCACGGACCAGACGGTCTTCCTCGGCCAGGGCGACGGCGAGCCGACCACCGAGGCGACGCAGATCCGTGACAGCCTGCGGGCTCAGGGCCAGACCACGACCCTGCGTGTCCTCCCGGGCCTCGGACACACCTGGACGGCTGCGCGCACGATCATGCCGTACGGTCTCGTGTGGACGGCGGAGCATCTCGGGTGGACACCGTCGGGATCCGGATCGTGAAGCGAGTGCCGTTCTCGTCGCTGTCGACGGACACGGATGAACCGGAGGCGTCCGCGAGCGCGTCGACGATGGCCAGCCCGAGCCCGACCGTCGTGCGCTCTCGTGTGTCCGTCGTCCCCGCCTGGGTGAAACGATCGAACAGGGTCGGCAGCGCGTCGGCGGGGATGCCGGGGCCGTCGTCCTCGACGAGGACCTCGACCGCCGCATCGGCCTCCACGATCGAGATGAGGACGCTCGTCCCCTCCGGTGTGTGATGACCGGCGTTCGCGACGAGGTTGAGGAGCATCTGGCGGATCCAGCCCTCGTCGCCGCTGACGACGACCGCCTCGTCGGGCATCGCCATCCGCCAGACGTGGTCCGGATAGGCGAATCGTGCGTCCGATACCGTCTCGAGGACGACCCGCGACAGCTCGACCTCCTCGCGCACCACCTCGGGGTCGGCGTCGAGCTTCGCGAGCAGCAGCAGATCGTCCACGAGACGGCTCATGCGCTTCGCCTCGGCCCCGATGCGCACCAGGGCGCCTGCCGTCTCCACCGGGTCGGCGTTCGGCTGCGCGTAGAAGTCCGCGTAGCCGCGGATCGAGGCGAGCGGGTTGCGGAGCTCGTGGCTCGCCTCCGCGATGAAGCGTCGCATCGACTCCTCGGCACGGTGCCGGGCCGTGAGGGAGACCTCCACATGCGCGAGCAGCCGGTTAAGCGCCTCGGCGACACGATCCGTCTCGGAACCCTCGAGGCGCGCGTCCCGCGGGACGCGCGCGACCACCCCGACCGCACCGGAGGACAGCGGGGTCGACGCGACGCTGCCGGCGACGTGCGCCACGCGCTCGAGCGGGTCGAGCTCCCGCGTGAGGATGCGGAACCCGATGCCGGCGGCCAGAGCGGCGATGAGGAACGCGCCGATGCCCACCCCGAGCATGTAGGCGCCCACGACGGAATCCGGACCGGTGAGCCCCACGCCGTTGATCACCGTGTAGTCGGTCCCGTCGTCCCTCGTGTACGGGGACATCGTCACGAGATAGGAGCCCTCCCCGTCGAGGGAGACGGTCTCGGTGAGGATACCCTCTTCGGCCCGTCGCTCGGGGTTCGCGAGCTGATCGCGGATCTGCCGGATCTGCGCAGCCGTCAGCGGTTCGAACGAGTAGTCGCGGCCGAACAGCGCCGATTGCGTCGGCTCGTCTCCCGTGAGGGTGATGTAGAAGGCGTCGGGCGGGATGATGATCGACGCATCGTCGAACGCTGGCGGACTCCCGGTCGCCTCGATGGAGGAGACCACCTCGGAGATGGTGCTGTCGGCCGAGAGGAAGAGCGTCGACTCGGTCTGAGCGGCGAGGCTCTGGCGCAGGATCGCGACGGACGCGATTCCGAGCACCACGAGAGCGGCGAGGAGGAGCGAGGACACCAGAACGATCAGGCGGCCCCTGAGCGTGCGCACCCGGCGTGGGAGACGCATCAGAGCTGCGCGGGCTCGGTCGACGCGCGCAGGATGTAGCCGACGCGCCGGAGCGTGTGAATCATCGGCGACCGTCCCAGATCGATCTTCTTGCGGAGGTAGGAGATGTAGATCTCGACGACGTTGGACTCCCGGCCGAAGTCGTATTCCCAGACGCGGTCGAGGATCTGTTCGCGGGTGAGGACCCGGTCGGCGTTGAGCATCAGGAATCGCAGGAGGGCGAATTCGGTCGCGGTCAGGCGGATCTCGACACCGCCTCGCGACACCTCGTGATTGTCCTCGTTCAAGCGGAGATCGCCCACCTCGAGGATCGGCGTCGGCGCTCCACTGCCGAGCAGCGGGCTGCGGCGGAGGAGCCCGCGCAGCCGGACCACCACCTCCTCGACGCTGAAGGGTTTGGCGACGTAATCGTCGCCTCCCGCCGCGATTCCCGTGATCCGGTTGGCCACGGTTCCGTTCGCCGTCAGGAACAGCACCATCGTCTCGGGCAGATCGCCGCGGATGGTGCGGAGGACGTCGACACCGTCGATGTCCGGCAACACCACGTCGAGGACCATGAGGTGCGGCCGCAGCCGTCGCGCCGCCTCGACGGCGGCACGCCCGGTGCTCGCCGTCTCCACCGTCCACCCCTGTCGGGCCAGCACGGCGGACAGCAGGTGGCGCAGGTTGGGCTCGTCGTCCACGACGAGGACACGGATGGACGTGGCGGCGGTCGGCGGAGAGTCCATACCGACATCCTCCACCCTCGCCGCACGTGTCGGATGAGGAGAACGTGGGCTGCGCGTGTGACGGTCGCCCGGGGCCCATCGTCCGACCGCCGCCGATCGAAACGCCGCCGCCTGAATATCCTTGAGCGGTGAGTTCCCCCGTCGTGACCGTCCGCCTCGATCGCCCCGACGCGCCCGACGTCCGCCGCCTCCTCGACGAGCACCTCGCCGACATGTTCGCGACGTCACCGGCCGAGAGCGTGCACGCCCTCGATCATTCGGCCCTCGCGGACCCGTCCATCACGTTCTGGACCGCCCGCGACGCCGACGGGGCGCTGCTCGGATGCGGAGCGCTGAGGGCGCTCGCCGGAGCGAACGGAGGCGGTGCGGATGCCGCGGGCGCCGGCGGCGAGATCAAGTCGATGCGCACGGGCGCGGCGGCCCGAGGACGCGGCGTCGCGACCCTTCTGCTCGCGACGATCCTCGAGAAGGCGCGATCGCGCGGGTACGACGCGGTCTGGCTCGAGACAGGGGCCGAGGACTACTTCGCCGCGGCCCGCCGCCTCTACGCCCGCTCGGGTTTCGTGGAGTGCGGGCCGTTCGGCGCGTATGCGGAGGACCACCACAGCGTGTTCATGACCCTGGACCTCCGCGATCCCTGACGCTCGGAGCTCAGCCCTCGGCCGGCGGCGCCTCGGCCATGACGGGACGGACCTCGAGCCATTCGCGATGCGGCCGGCCGCCCTTCCCCGGTGCCGCCGAGAGCTCGGCGGCGAGCTCGAGAGCGCGTTCGGAGGTGGCGACGTCGATGATCATCCAGCCGGCCACGAGGTCCTTCGTCTCGGCGAAGGGTCCATCGGTCTCGGGTGGCTGACCCTCTCCGCCGAATCGCACCCAGAGACCGTCCGCTTCGAGGGCGGTACTCGAGACGAACTCGCCGGTCGCGCGGAGACGATCGGCGAAGTCGTCCATGTACCGGAGGTGCGCCGCCCAGTCCTCCGCCGACCATTCATCGGCCGGAGCCTGATCCACGTCCTTCGGCCCGCGATAGTGCTTGAGGAGCAGGTACTGCGTCATCGTCGTCGCCTTCCTCGTAATGAGTCGATCGCTCCATTCTGGCCGCGCGGGCCGACGGTCGGAAGGGCCGTGCGTGCCCCGCCTCGGCGAGAGACGGCTCAGGCCCCGCCGCCGGACGGCCTCATCCACGCAGACGTACCCTCCGCCTTCCGCGTCGCCTCCTCCGGGGTGGCGGCCGCGGAACGCCCGGCTCGTGCCGATTCGTCGCGACGATCGGCAGCGGCCCGCCGAACCGGTGCGACGGCCAGGACGATCGCGACGATGAGCAGGGGGACGAGGATGACGGCTCCGGTGATCACCAGTTCCATGACCCGACGGTAGCGCCGGTCGCGTCGGCCGTCGGTGAACACTCGACGAACGATCGGACCGCGCATCCTGAACGGTTCTTCAGAATGCTTCAGGAGCGCTTCAGCACCCGCGCGGGACGATCAGGTCATGAACACGAACTCCGACCTCCCCGAGAACCGCCCGCAGGACTCCTCCTCCACCGCCCCGTCAGGTCAGACCGCTCCAACGGAGCGCCTCGACGACCCCACGACCAACTCCGCCACGACGACGCAGCAGGCGCCGCGTCGGCGCATCAGCAAGCGCACGTGGATCATCGGCGGCGCCGTCGCCGGAGTCCTCGCGCTCGGCGGTGCCGGTTTCGCGATCGCCGACGAGCTCACCGACGGTTCCGACGCCCTCGACGATGCAACGCGCGACCGGGTCGCCTCCTCCGCCCTCGCCTACACCGGCAGCGGTGAGTTCGTGAGCGCCGAGCGCGACGACGACGGCGGCTACGACGCCGAGGTGCGCCTCACCGACGGAACCGAGGTCGATCTCGACCTCGACGACGACTTCACGGTCATCCGGAGCGACGCGGACCGCGACGACGACCGGACCGGTGACGACAGCAACGGCAACGGTGACGGCGGCGCCGACGTCGACCGCGACGACGACGACGGACTCACGGACGACGACGGGACGACCGACCAGGGCTCCGGAGACGACGGAACGACGACCCCCGGCTCCGGGAACGACGACGACATCCCGCTCACCGCCGCGGAGACGACCGCAGCGACCGACGCCGCGCTCTCCGAGACGGGCGGTGGCGAGGTCGTGGACATCGACCGGAGCGACGACCGCGACCACGCGTTCGAGGTCGAGGTCCGGTTGCCCGACGGCAGCGAGGTCGAGGTCGATCTCGACGCCGACTTCGGCGTGGTGACGACCTCCCCGTCCGACTGACCCCTCGGACAGACCCGACCGTGCTCAGAAGCCGTGGCTCGATATCACACCGATATCGGGCCACGACTCCTGTCCGCCCGCGATCATGTCAGCGCTGTCGGGCGTAGACCGTGAGGCCGCCGGGCACGATACGTAGGCGCGCCGTATAGTCGTTCCGCGCGAGGTCGGCCTCTGCCTCACCGTCGCGGCCGAACGGAGCCGGTCGGCTTCGCGACGACGACACCCGCAGCTCGACCTCGTCGGTCGTGAACATCGTGGACGCCTCGCTCAGGGGCACCAGTCGGAGCGCTCGGAGGATCGCGCTCGTCGTGCGCCCGAAGGCGAGCGAACCGACCGCATGGATGCGGGACTTCGCATGCAGGACACGCACGTCGAGCTCTCCTCCCTCGAGCCGTAGCCGCCGCATCGGCGCGACCGTGTGCGAGAAGTTCGGGTCGACGCCCACGAAGACGCTCCACACCCGCATCGTCTTGCCGTCCACGACCACCTCATGCGGTTCGGCGTGACGCAGCACCCGCCACGTCGCCACGACACCGGCAGCCCACTTCCCCAGTCTCTTCTCGAGCTTCTCGCGTTCCACGACGAGGTCGGGATAGATGCCGACCGAGCCGGCGTTCATGACCGTGACCGGCTCGGCGCCGTCGAAGGACACCTCCGCGACATCGGCCCGGACACCCGATCCCGCCTGCACGGCGTCGATCGCGTCGTCGATCGATTCGAGACCGGTCGCCCGCACGAAGTGGTTGAACGTGCCGCCCGGCAGACCGAGCAGCGGGATCCCGTGCGCACGTGCACGATTCGCGACGGTCGCGACCGTCCCGTCTCCGCCGCACACCCCGATGGCGAGCGGCGGCGTCGAGCCGGTGGCGACCTCGTCGACGAGGCCGGCGAGATCGTCGTCGCCGCTCAGCACGCGCATGTCGGCATCCGGCAGGCGCCGGCGGATGATTCGCTCCGGATCCGCGCGCACGACGCTCTTCCCGGAACCCGGGTTGAGGAAGATCACGACACCCTCGCCGGTCGGCGACGCCGGCAGATCCACCCGGATCGACTCGACGGGACCACCGCGCTCCTCCTTGGGTCGCACGGGCAGCAGGAGGCGTCCGAGCAGCGCGACTCCCACACCGAGCGCGGTGCCCCCGATCACGTCGGAGAGCCAGTGGGCACCCACGTGCAGTCGGGAGTAGGCGACCCCGGCCGCGAGGGGCGCCACGACCAGACCGGCTCGCGGGGAATCGAGCGCGACCCCCGTGGCGAACGCGGCGGCGCTCGCGGAATGCCCGGACGGGAAGGACGCCGACGAGGGTTGAGCCGGGAGCCGCCGACCCACGGGGATGTCCTTCAGGAGCGGGCGGTCGCCTCCGAACACGCGCTTGCCGACGAGGTTCGCGAGCATGCTCGCGGCCGTCAGGGAGCCGATGCCCCGCAGCGCGGCGCGCCGACTGCCGACGACGGCCAGGACCGCCGCGAGCGCGAACCAGAGCACCCCCCGATCGGCGACCCGCGTCAATCGCGAGAGACCGACGTCGGCGATCGGGTGGACGGCGCGCCGGTTGATGCGTCGGCCCGCCGCGGCGTCGACGCGCCGCACCCAGCGCGGCAACCTGCGCCAGCGCTCGAAGGAGACGACCGGTGCACGGAGACGGCTCGGGACACGTTTCACGCCGTCGCGCTCGCGTCGTCCTCGCCCTCGGCCTGAGAGGGCTTGCCGATGTCCTCGACCCCGGGGGTCTGAGGCTCGGGCGCCTCCACGTCCGTGTCCTCGCCCTCCGCTTGCGACGGCTTGTCGAGCACGGGGTCGTACTCCTCGGCGTCCGATGCGGTCGAACTCGTCTGATCCGTCATGAGGTACTCCTGTCTCGGGGTGACTGCGGTCTCAGTGCGACTGCGATGTCTCCACGCTACGCCGCACCACCGGCCGTCGCCCGGGGTTGCGGCTCACGCTCCGCGGGGAGGATCGATGAGCAGTGAGACGCGGTCGTCGAGATAGGCGCCGAGCTCGGTCGTGCTCGTGCCGCCGCGACCGACACGCCACCGCACCATCGGAACGTCGTCAACGAGCACAAAGGGTCCGTCTCCGCTCCGGAACTCGTCGGCGTCGAGAGCGAGGCGACGCCACCCGAAGTTGACGGTCTCGCCGTCGGGGAACCGACCGCGACGCGCGGCCGCGCGCTCCTCCGCGCGGTCGCGGGCGGACTCCGAGGTGTATCCGCGCCGACCGGGGTCGATCGCCCGCGTGGTGGATCCCGTGGCGTAAGCCGTGCCCTCCGTGTCGATCAGGAGCACCCCGATGCGCCACACCCGTCCGACGGGACGCATGACCGGCTCCCGCGGCACGAGCAGCACGCGCCGGCGCCCGATGTACTCGGCGAGCGCCTCGTCCCGGGCACCCGCCGACCGCAAGCGCTCGGCGGCGCGACCGATCAGGGTCCGAGCGCGGTCCTCCGGCCGGAGCGGGGCGTCAGGGGGCGCATCGGTCATGAGTCCATCTTGCGCTGTGCCGCCCGCTCCCCTCGACCCCTGGACGTCCTCCGCCGAGAGCGGATCCACTGACAGCCGATCCGCCGACGGCGGATCCGCTGGCTCCGGCTCGGCCCGAGAACACAGGCTGGTCCCATGACCGATTCCGACACCCCTCCTCTCTTCACCGCCCGGCTGCGCGAGCAGCTCCGACACCGCCGTGTCCTCGTCCTCGACGGAGCGCTCGACGACGACAACGGCACCGCGCTCGCCGCCGATCTCCTCACTCTGGCCGCCGACGATCCGCGCAGCGACATCACCCTGTGGATCCACTCGCCGGGCGGCTCCGTGCCCTCCATGCTCGCCATCCGTGACGTGATGCGGATCGTGCCGTGCGACGTATCGACCCTCGCGCTCGGCCTCGCGTGCAGCGCGGGCCAGTTCCTCCTCTCCGCCGGGACACCGGGCAAGAGGTTGGCGCTCCCGCATGCCCGCGTCCTCATGCACCAGGGATCGGCGGGCATCGGCGGCTCCACTGTCGAGGTCGAGGTCCAGGCGGACGACCTGCGGCACGTGCGGGACACGGTCCTCGGTCTCATCGCGTCCGACACCGGCCAACCCGTCGAGCGCATCTTCGACGACTCGCTCCACGACCGCTGGTACACCGCGACCGAGGCGCGGAGCTACGGCTTCATCGACGACATCGTCGACGACTTCTCCCAGATCATGCCGGACACGCGGCAGCCCGTCGGTCTGGGGGTGTGAGATGAGCGGATACACGATCCCGAACGTCATCGCGCAGCACCCCCGCGGCGAGCGCATCATGGACGTCTACTCGCACCTCCTCACGGAGCGGATCGTCTACCTCGGCACAGGCATCGATGCGGGGGTCGCCAACGCGCTCATCGCCCAGCTGCTGCACCTCGAGGCCGATGCCCCCGGGCGCGAGATCAACATGTACATCAATTGCGACGGCGGTGACATGACGTCGATGCTCGCCGTCTACGACACCATGCAGTACATCGAGGCGCCGGTCGCGACGACGTGTGTGGGCCAGGCGATCGCCGCCGGCGCCGTGCTCCTCGCGGCCGGGGCGCCCGGGCGACGTTCCGTCCTCCCTCACACGCGCGTCGTGCTGCACCAACCGGCGGTGCGGAGTCAGGGCACGATCCCCGACCTCATCCTGCAGGCCGACGAGCTCGTCCGGATCCGGTCGGAGCTCGAGACCGTGCTCGCCTCCCACACCGGGCGGAGCGTCGAGACGCTCCGGAAGGACACGGACAGGGACCGCGTCTTCACGCCGGAGGCGGCCGTCCAGTACGGGCTCGCGGACCACGTGCTCACGCGATCGGGGCGTGCGGAGCCTCAGGCGGCGGTGACGAGCAGCTGAGGGGTCGGCGGCATCGCGCGAGAGCGCGGGGCGAGGTGACGTGCGACATCGCCGACGAGATCGGGCAGCGTGAGCCCGAGCGCGCCGGCGACCGCGGCGATCATCTCGCTCGAGGGCTCCTTCAATCCACGCTCCATCTCGGAGAGGTATTGGGGCGACACCCCCGCCCGCCCGGCCGTCTCGCCGAGGGTCTCGGCCCGCTCCGCGCGGTGCGCCCGAAGACGTTCGCCGAGCGCCTCCCGCCAGAGCGGCTCGGGCGGGGACTCCCTGTGCGACGAGGCCGGCATGCCGCGTGTCACCTCGCCGGCGGTCCGCCGGGGGGACGGGGCGTCTCGGCGGACCCGTGTCGTCCGGTAGTGATCGAGTCGGGCGATGTCGCGCATGGCCTCACGATAACCACGTCGGATCGCGACCGCCCTGCTTCTGCGGCCGATTCCGCTCACAGCAGAGGAGCGGGCCGCGACCGGCTCAGGTGGACGCCGTCCGCATGGTGGTGCCCGCCCGCGAGGCGAAGGCCCGCGCGGTCTCCGCGATCGTGCGCTGCATGACCGTGACCGCCGCGGTGGGGGCCACATCGGACGGGCGGGCGAGGCTGATCGTGCGCGCGAGGGTCGAGTCCTCGAGGCGCACGCCGCGGAGCCCGGGGCGGTCGAGCAGCACCATCGCGGGCACGATCGCGACGCCGAGCCCGCGCTCGACGAACCGCAGCACCGCATCCATCTCCGCACCCTCCAGGACGACGTCGGGCTCGATCCCGGCCGACCGGAACGCCGCGTCGGTGGCGTTGCGGAGGTCGTAGGACGCGCTCAACACGATCTGGGGCAGCCGCCCCACGCCCTCGAGCGCGATCGACTCCCCCGTCGTGACGGGCGGCGAAGCGGCGGCGGAGATCACGACGAGTTCCTCCACGAGCAGCGGGGTGAGCGTGAAACGCTCGGCCGACGCGGTGTCGGAGGTGGTCACGATCGCGACGTCGAGTTCCCCGGCGGCGAGCTGGTCGAGCAGGCGACGGGACCCGTGCTCGGACAGGTGCAGTTCCACGGCGGGGTGGGCCCGATGGAACGTGCCGAGGACCTCGGCGACGAGGCTGATGCAGAGCGTCGGCGTCGCTCCGAGGCGGACGCGTCCGCGGCGGAGCCCCGCGAGCTCGTCGAGTTCCCGCCGCACGGTCTCAGCGTCGGCGAGCATGCGCCGGGCGAGCGGCAGGAGGGACTCGCCAGCAGTGGTGAGCGAACTCCCGCCGCGGGCCCGGTGGACGAGTTCGGCTCCGAGGTCCTGCTCGAGCGAGGAGATCTGGCGACTCAGGGAGGGCTGCGCGAGATGGAGCTGCTCGGCGGCCCGCGTGAAGTTGCCGAGGCGCGCCACCTCGACGAAGCTCCGCAGCTGTTCCAGATTCATGGCCATAGCTCCAGCGTATCGAGGTGAGCCGATATATGCATTGGAGTAATGGGACCTCCGACCCTAGCGTGGAGGAATGACCACCTCCGAACGCCAGATCTCCACCACCGTCCTCGTCATCGGCACGGGCGGTTCCGGCCTGCGTGCCGCGATCGAGCTCGCCGAGGCGGGTGTCGACGTCCTCGCCCTCGGCAAGCGCTCGAAGTCGGACGCCCACACCTCCCTCGCCGCCGGCGGGATCAATGCCGCCCTCGGCACGATGGACGCGGACGACACCTGGCAGCAGCACGCCGCCGACACGCTCAAGGAGAGCTACCTGCTCGCCAACCCGCACACGGTCGAGATCGTGACCTCGGGCGCCGCGCGGGGCATCGACGATCTCGAGCGCTACGGCATGCCCTTCGCTCGCGAAGACGACGGCCGCATCTCCCAGCGCTTCTTCGGCGCGCACACCTTCCGCCGCACCGCCTTCGCCGGCGACTACACGGGACTCGAGATCCAGCGCACGCTCGTCAATCGCGCGGCCCAGCTCGAGATCCCGATCCTCGACACCGTCTACGTCACACGCATCCTCGTGAACGAGGACGGTGCCGTGTTCGGCGCCTACGGCTTCGACCTCGAGGACGGCACGCGCTACCTCATCCACGCCGACGCCGTGATCCTCGCGGCCGGTGGCCACAACCGCATCTGGCGCCGCACCTCGTCCCGGCGCGACGAGAACACGGGCGACTCGTTCCGCCTCGCCGTCGAGGCAGGCGGGCGCCTGCGTGACCCCGAGCTCGTCCAGTTCCACCCGTCCGGCATCATCGAGCCGGAGAACGCCGCCGGCACGCTCATCAGCGAGGCCGCCCGCGGAGAGGGCGGCATCCTCCGCAACGGCCTCGGCGAACGCTTCATGCAGAACTACGACCCGGAGCGGCTCGAGCTCTCGACCCGCGACCGCGTGGCCCTCGCGTGCTACACCGAGATCAAGGAGGGACGCGGCACCCCCAACGGCGGCGTCTGGCTCGACGTCTCCCACCTGCCGCGCGAGACGATCATGACCCGCCTCCCCCGCGTCTACCAGACGATGCTCGAGCTGCAGATGCTCGACATCACGACCGACCCGATCGAGATCGCGCCGACGGCGCACTACTCGATGGGCGGCGTGTGGGTGCGCCCCGAGGACCACAGCACGGACGTGCCCGGCCTCTACGCGATCGGCGAGGCCTCGAGCGGCCTGCACGGTGCCAATCGCCTCGGCGGGAACTCACTCATCGAGCTCCTCGTCTTCGGACGGATCGTCGGGCAGGCCGCCGCGGACTACTCCGCGGGCCTCTCCGCCCAGACCCGGTCGGCCGCCGCCGTGCAGACGGCGCGCGACGAGATCGCCGACCTCCTCGCCTCGGACGGCACCGAGAACGTGCGCGCCCTCCAGCGGGCCATCCGCAACACGATGACGGAGCACGCGGGCGTCGTGCGCGACGAGGACGGGCTGCGCGCGGGACTCGCAGAGCTCGACCGCATCGAGGAGCGCATGCGCGCCATCGGAGTGCACCCCGACATCGCGGGCTTCCACGACCTCGCCCACGCCTTCGACCTCAAGTCAGCCGCCCTCGCAGCTCGTGCGACCCTCGAAGCGGCGCTCGAGCGCCGCGAGACCCGCGGCTGCCACAACCGCTCCGACTTCCCCGACATGGATCCGGCGCTCCAGGTGAACCTGGTGTGGTCTCCGCGCGATGGCGTCTTGCGCGAGAGCATCCCTCCGATCCCCGACGAGATCGGCGCGCTCATGAGCGAGGTGTCGCAGGCCGGCAAGCTCCTCGAGTAATCCCGTGGGGTGTCTCATTCTGTTGTCAGCAGGGCCCGGACGACAACAGAATGCGACACCCCACGCGGCGCTTAAGATGGGACGGCACCATCGACGAGAGGCACGAATGACGATCACGGCCGCGGCAGACGGATCCGCTCTGGGGAACCCCGGACCCGCCGGATGGGCGTGGTACGTCGACGACGACAACTGGGCCGCGGGCGGATGGAAGCACGCCACGAACAACCAGGGCGAGCTCATGGCCGTGCTCGATCTGCTCCTCGCGACCGCCCACCTCGACGACGACCTCCACATCCTCTGCGACAGTCAGTACGTCATCAACTGCATCACCAAGTGGATGCCGGGGTGGAAGAAGAAGGGCTGGCGCAAGGGCGACGGCAAGCCGGTCATGAACGTCGAACTCCTCAAGCGGATCGACGAAGCCGTCGTCGGCCGTCGCTACCGCTTCGAGTGGGTCAAGGGCCACGTGGGACACGTGCTGAACGAGGCCGCCGACTCCCGGGCTCGGGCGGTCGCGGAGGCCTTCCAGCGCGGGACCACCGTGCCGGAGGGGCCAGGACTCACGACCGCGGGCAGTGCGTCGGGGGTCTCCGCCGCGCCGCGACGCGACGTCGTCTCCGATGCGCGGGAGCCCGTCTCGACGCCGAGCCTGTTCTCGTTCGACGAGGAGCCCGACGACGAGCCCACGCGATCGGTCACGGTGGTCCTCACCGAGGCGCAGCACGAGCGTCTCGTGGATCGCGCACGGCGAGCGTCCGTCACTCCGGCGGAGTATCTCCGCGGTCGGATCTGACGACGTCGAGGCGCCCCCGCCCGAAGGGGAGTCGAGGCGCCCGGTAGACGACTCGGGACGTCTGCTCACTCACGTCCACGGCGGCGTCCCCGTAACGCCACACGCGGTTGAAGAGGTAGATCCGCACCGTCGTGTCGTCGGTCGGTCGCTGCCAGGTCCCGGTGCCCCACTGGGTCGGCTGGCCTCGGCCTCCGATGACGACGGTCGGCCTCACGCCGGGGTTCACGGACAACCGCGGACGGACGAGCACGAGCTCGAAGCGATCGACGTTCGGCTCACTCGTCATGTCGCACATCTTCCTCACCCGAGGGGGCAGCGTCGCTCGCTTCCGGCACCCGGCCGACCACGAAGCGGAACGTATTGTTCAGCAGGTACCGACCATCCTCCTGCAGGAACCTCTGCGCGGCGCGCAGGACGACCTCGCGATACGACGAGACAGCGTCCGAACTCTCCTCATCGAGCAGGACGGCGCGCAGGAGCGCCGCGTCTCCGTCGAGTGTCCAGGGGACGTCGATCGTACCGGCCTCGACGACCTCGAGGCCTGCCTCATGGAGGACCGCCTCGAGTCCTCCCGGCAGGCGCAGGTCACCGTCGGGTGTCGGCTCCTCGCCATCCTCCGCGGCGAGAGCCGCATCGATCTCGTCGAGATCGCTCAGCGCCCTCTCTGCCCAGTTGGCGATCGCGACCACTCCACCCGTCCGTGTCACGCGGCGAGCCTCGGTGAGGGCGGAGATCGTGTCGTCGGCGAACTGCAGTGCGTTCACGGCCATGACCACGTCGAACGTGGCGGTCGGCCACGGGAGGGCGTCCCACGACTCCACGCGGATGTCGGCGGTCGGAGCGATCGACCGAGCGTGGTCGACCATGCCGCGCGCTGGATCGACGCCCGATACGTGCGCGCCTCGATCGACGAGGGCGGCGATGAACTCTCCGGTTCCGCATCCCACGTCGAGCACCGACGAGCCCGCCCGGAGGCGAGTCACCTCGATGAGTCGGTCATGTACCGGACGCGCCGCAGGACCCCAGGAGCGGGACCACTCGACGGCCACGTCGGACCACGCGTCACCCCCGCTCACGGCAGGACCGGGCGGGGGTGTTCGCGACGGAAGACGATTACTTTCCTCGGCCCGTCTTCTCCTGGAGCCGTTCGATGTGCTCGGACGCCTCGGCCTTGGTGAGGTCGGCGGAGAGCTCCTCCCCTGCCTCGCGAGCGAGGGTGTCGAGGTAGCTGCGCTGCGCACCCGTCATGGGCTCGTCGCCGGTCACCCAGTCGTCGGTGTTCTTAACGGCGGTGTCGCCGCTGTCACCACCGAGGGTCTCGCCACCGAGGGTGTCGCCGTCCGTGCCGGTCGACTCCTCGGGCGAGGAGACGGTGGGGGCGTCGGCGCCATCGTTGGGGCCGACGTTGGTGTTGCCCGCGTCGGCGATGTGCTCGTCGTTCGTCGTGGGGTTGGTGTTGACCGGGGTGATGTTCTCTTGGCTCATATCGCCGACGCTACCCCGCACCACCGACACCGCGGAGGGGTTGCACGTCGAGGTGTTCCGGGTCGCGGGAGAGCATCCCGGGCGGAGCCGTGGTCCGGCCGGCCCACGCCGCGTGGGCACCCGATCAGCTCACGCCTCCTTGGGGATGAGGATCCACAGGATGATGTAGAAGATGAGCTGCGGTCCGGGGATGAGGAGGCTGAGGACGGTGAGCACTCTCACGGTCGTCGGGTTCCACTGGTAGCGGTTGGCGATGGCGGCGCAGACGCCCGCGAAGACGCGGCCGCGGCGGGGACGGACGAGGTTCATGATTCGAGCATGACAGACCGTTCCGCGTCGCCCCAAGGGGGCTGGCCCCCGGGAATCGACGGGGGCCGCCTCCCCCGGGAATCCCGCGGCGCACCGCCGTCGGGCCGCCCGCGTCCCCGCGTTCCGCTCGCAGATTCCGCGACCGGCGACGAGTCTTCCCGCGCACCCCCTGCCCACACACCCCCTTCCTGAGCGTGCTCGGTTGGTGTGCCCGTCTGTGCGCCTGCTCCTAGGCTGGAGCGCGGAGGTCTCCATGTCGTCACACGCTCACCGGTACACGGCCGGTCTCATCCTGCTGACGGCCGCGACCGGCGCGATCGATGCGGTCAGCTACCTCGCGCTCGACCGCGTCTTCACCGGCAACATGACGGGCAATGTGCTCTTCATCGGGTTCGCACTCGTGGGCGTCGCCGGAATCCCCTTCCTCAACAACGTCGTCGCCCTGGGCGGCTTCGTGCTCGGATCCATCGTGAGCGGGCGGATCGTGGGCAGGAAGCACGAGCGCCTCCTCCCCCGGCGATCGATGTGGACGCTCGTCGCCGGCGGTGCCGTGATCGCGTCGCTGTCCGTGACCTGGGCCGTGCTCGGCACACTCGACGAGCGGGGACTCCTCGTCGTGACCGCACTGCTCGCGATCGTCATGGGAGCGCAGGTGTCGGCGGTGAAACCGATCGGCAACAGCGACGTCACCACGATCGTCGTGACGAACACGCTCGCGAACCTCGCCCGCGACAGTCGCCTCGCGGGAGGCCACGGCCAGGCCTGGGTGCAGCGCCTGCTCGCGGTGATCGCGATGGGCGGCGGGGCCGCGCTCGGTGCGGTCCTCATCGGTTGGCTCTCGGGCGCGGCGGCCCTCGCAGCCGGCGGAGCGCTCTACGTGAGCGCCGTGGTCCTCCTCACCCTCACGTCTCGCTCGGAGCGCCGCGCGACCGCACGCGCGACCCTCTAGCCAGCCGCGCGAGGCGCTAGTGCGGCTCGAGGGCGCCACATAGAGGTGGCGCCCTCGAGGCGGATGAGGCGCCGTCGAGGGCCTATCGACGGAGCCCGGGACGTGTCGGCCGTCGTCGACCGCCGTCGTGGAGTCCTGTATCGGGATTCCTGACGAACCGTTCCCTGAGCCTGTCGATGGGTGCCGGAGATTCTCGTCGTCGAGGCTCTCCCTCCCACGCACACCCTCGCTCTCTGCGCCTGCCGAAGGGCACCGTCGACGTCGGATCTTTCGCCACCTGTCGTCCACAGGCTGGGTCCGACGGAGAAACTGACTCCTTTTCCGGATACCGTCCGAATGTCGGTGGTGTGCTGTTCACTAGACGTATGAGCACCCACGGGACGACACTTCGAGAGGGAATCGCGACCGCGATCTCGGTCCTCGCCGAACCCGTCGGCACGCTCGCACCCGGGCGGCTGTCCGCTTCCGACTACATCGCCGCGCTGCGAGAGGTCGAGGACCTCGGCCGCCTGGTCGATGCGGCCCGCATCGCTCTCGCTGGTGAGGCGGAGAAGCGTACGCAGGGCCCCATCGACACGCTCGGCGCCCTCGGCTACGCGTCCGCCGTGGACGCGGTCGCGATGCTCACATCTGCTGCCGATCGGGATGCGAAGCGGCGAATCCGGATCGGCGAATCATTGAACGCCGGAATGTCACTGACCGGCGCGGAAACAGGCTGCGCGCACCCCGTGGTCGCGGCGTCCGTGTTCGCGGGGAACCTCAGCATCGACGTCTCGACGATCATCATCGACGCCCTGGATGGGGTCGGCAACCGCGTCGACGAATCGGTGCTCCGGCAGGCGGAGGAGTCGCTCGTCGAACTCGCTGCGGGTACTCCCGATCACCCGCCGCTGCGGGCGGACCTGGTCCGCGGGCAGGTGCAGTTGTTCCTCGAACTGATCGACCCCGACGGGTCCCTCCCGCGGGAGGAAGCGGCCCGGCGGAAGCGTTGCCTGAGGATCGGGCGCGAGACACAGGACGGGCTGATTCCCGTGCACGGGTTGCTGACGCTCGAGGTCGGGGCATCGCTGAAGCGCCTCGTCGACGCTCACGTGCGGAAGGTCTCCTTCACCGATGACCCGGATTCCCTCGTCGACCACGTCGATGACCGGCTCCCGCAGCAGAAACGCCACGACACGCTCGCCGACATCCTCAGCGCCGCCGCCCGCGTCAAGGACGCCCCTGAACTCGCCGGATCGGCGCCCACGATCTCTGTGACCGTCACCCAGGCGGCGCTCGACGCCGGGTGGGGTGTCGGCGCGATCGACGGCTTCGACACCCCGATCTCCGTTCAGGCGATCGAGAAGATGATCGACTCACGCGGCACGCAACACATCATCTTCAACGACAAAGGCCGAGCGCTCGCCCTCGGGTCGGTCCAACGCTGCTTTACCCCGTCCCAGCGGCGTGTGATCGCTGCCCGAGACGGCGGATGTGTCATCCCCGGATGCACTGCCCCGGCGGGGTGGTGCGAAGTGCACCACGTCATCCCCTGGCGAGACGGCGGGGCGACACATACCGACAACGGCGTACTGCTGTGTTGGGGACACCATCAGAGCATCGACAAAGGTCCCTGGGAGTTATCGATGCCGGACGGAATCCCCCACGTCCGCGGCCCCGGGCATTGGACATGGACTCACACCACGAAGAGCAGAAGCAGACCACCTTCCACCCCGACCGGGTAGGTGGGGCCCGCCCGGGAGACCGGTCGTATTGTCGTCTGTGGACGGCACGAACGCGGTATTCCTCCGTCCGTTCCTCCGTCCGCCTATGGTCGTCGGCATGGGGGTAGTGACAATGTTGAGACGACTCGTCGCGCTCGTCATGGGTTCCACGTTGGCGTTCACGCTGGCCGCATGCTCGACCGCTGAGCCAACGCCGACGTCGTCCGAGACCGCTCCGACGGACGCGTCCCGACTGGCCGAAGCGATCGACGCATTCACCGTGTTCAACGCCGCCCTCGATGGCTGCCGCGATATCTCTAGGACCCACGTCGTGGACGAGGAGGGTGCGCCGTCAACGTCGACCCCCATCCGAACCCGCATTCCTCCGGTTGTCTTCCTCGTGGAGGTTGGCGACTCTCTCCTTATATCGAAGGTGGATACTGCTCCTGACCGGAGCAGTCGTGGCTGTCTTGATGCAGACGTCCCTTCCAGCCTTGGCTGACGGCGACTGTGGCTTCGGGTTCTCTAGTAGCGGAGAGTGCGTCTCAGGCGGGATTGGGCCCGGCAGCGTGGACATGGACTCGAGCCGAACCTCAGAAGGACCTGATGGCGATCCGAACGGACACGCGGGCTCGGGTGGCGCCCCTGACGCGAATGGCTCGCCGAGCGACGGAGGCGGCACCGTCGATCCCCGGGAGATCCAGGACAGCCTCCGGTGCGGCGAAACCTCCCTCTGCCGCGACGGCTACGACGCCTCCCCGGCTCCGACCATCACCCTCACCGACCTCACGAGCACCCCCGTCGCCGTCCGCTTCTCCCCGCAGGCCTACCGCTGGGACTGGGGCGACGGCACCACCGAATCTTCTCGACCCCGGGCGCCACTTGGGAGAGCCTCGACCAGGACCGCTTTACCGAGACCCCCACGTCCCACACCTACACCGAACGCGGAACCACCACCATCTCCCTCC
The DNA here is from genome assembly GCF_003990045.1 of Labedella endophytica. Lineage (GTDB taxonomy): Bacteria > Actinomycetota > Actinomycetes > Actinomycetales > Microbacteriaceae > Labedella > Labedella endophytica. Next base: position 330,212 of record NZ_RZGZ01000002.1, read on the forward strand.
ACGTCGCCTACACCGTCGAATACCGTCTGGGAGGCGCAGGGCCCTGGACGACCGTCACGGGCACGGTGGCAGCCAGCACTACTCTCGCGGCCTACGTGGGCACCGCGTCGACGGTCATCGTCCCCGAGGACTGCAACGCCGATCCCTCGGGGGTCGGCTGCTGAGACCGGGCCTCGGGGATGGCGGCGGCGCAGGAGGCCGGCGGACGGTGCGGCGGCCTCAGGGCAGTGCCCCACGACAGGCCGGCCCGACCGGCGACCGGCGACCGGTGCCGGGCGCAGACCATTCGCCCGCCGCCCAACCGGCCACCCACCCGTCAGACACCCGAAGACCCCGCGGCAGGGGCGCGCGGTCACCGCTCGTCGTTCGACGGGCCTCCCTGCAGCTCGACGCTGATCTGGGCCGCGTCGAGGGTGGCGAGGGCCGCGTCGAGCGACTCGGCATCGAAGGTTCCGTCGTCGCGGGCGTCGAGGAGCGCGTCACGCTGCGCGACGATGACCGCGCGGGTGAGGGCACGGCGGCGCGCATGCCGCTCGAGGCGTTCCCCCCGCTCGCGGTCCTCGTCGGAGAGCGCCGGATCGGATGCGGTGTCCCCCGATCCCCGGTCGTGGGACTCACGCTCAGCGGACATCGCCCGATCGGCGGCGAGCGGGTCGAGCATCTCCCGTTCTTCCTCATCGGGCGAGAGCGCGTCATCGCTCTCCGTTCCCTCCGTGACGGAACCCGAGGGGACCGAATCCGAGCTGCCGGGTTCGTCGCTCGCCCGCGCCTTCGCCCCCTCCGGCATCGACTCACCGACGGGATCCTGCCCCTCCTCCTGCCGCACGCGCCGCGACACGGTCGCCAGGAGTTCGAGGATCGCCCCCCGCTGGGCGTACTGCGACTCGGCGTCGCCTCCCACGGGCTTCAACCAGCGCACGACCCGCGCGAGCGTGCCACCCTGCAGGATGAGCGAGGCCGCCGCCACCACGAAGGCCACGAGGACGAGCAGCGAGCGGTTCGGCGTGTCCGACGGCAACGTCTGGGCGGCCGCGAGGGTGACGGCACCGCGCATGCCCGCCCAGACGAGCACTCCGCCCTCCCGCCACCCGAGCGGAGCGGACAGGTAGTAGTCCGTGTCCGCGATGAATCGGCGCAACCGCGTTCGCGTGGATTGGACACGTTCGTCCGTCATGGGCGCGCCCCGGCCGAACGGCCATTCCGTCGGAGTGTCGTCCGATCCGAGCTTTTCGTTCCACTCCTCCACGCGCGGCGCCACGCGCTCGCGGCGCAACCGTCGCCGCCTGAGGGTGTACAGGAGCGACGCGACGAAGGCCATGCGGACGACGACCGTCAGCAGGAGCGCGCCGAGCGCCACGAAGACGGCGACGTGCACACCCTCGTGCGCCGCCTCCACGTCCTGGACGAGGGCGGAGAGTTCGAGACCCATAATGAGGAAGATGCCTCCCTCGAGCACGAGCTCGACCATCCGCCAGTTCTGGGCGTCGGACGCGCGGTGCTGGGGCGACAGCCGACGCGCGGCGCCATGACCCGTGATGAGTCCCGCCACGACGGCCGCCACGAGTCCCGAGGCCCCGAGGAGCTCGGCCGGGATCGACGCGAGGAACGGCACGGTGAAGGAGATGACCGTGTTCACCGTCGAGTCGGTGACGCGCTGACGCACCCAGAGGTTGACGTGCCCCACGAGGAAGCCGAAGACGACGGCGATCGCGACCGCGTAGAAGAAATCCCCGGCGACCTCCCAGAACGTCACCGACGCCGCGGCTGCGGCGATCGCCGACCGCAGGAGGACGAGGGCGGTGGCATCGTTGAGCAGGCTCTCGCCCTGCAGCACGGAGACGATCCGCCCACCGACGCCCAGTCGACGCACGATGGACGTCGCGACGGCGTCCGTGGGACTCACGATCGCGCCGAGCGCGATCCCCCACCAGATCCCGAGGCCGGGAATGACCCACGCGAAGAACGCGCCGAGCACGACAGCCGACACGACGACGAGCACGATCGAGAGCCCGCCGATCGCGTTCAATTCGCGACGGAAGTTCATGGCGGGCATCGAGACGGCGGCCGAATAGAGCAGCGGCGGCAGGATGCCCGCGAGGATCCACTCGGGGTCGACCTCGAAATCCGGCAGCACGGGCAGGAAACTCACGACGATGCCGAGCACCACGAGGATGAGGGGCGACGCGATGCGCAAGCGCGGTCCGAGGGCCGTCGCCCCCGCGATCACGAGGAGCGCCGAGACACCGACGACGAGAATCTCCATGGCTGCTCCCGCTCCGTCCTGCTCCGTGATCTCTAATCCCGATCCGTGATCCGTGATCCGTGATCCGAGGCTAGCGGGACGGATCGAGGTCCGTTCGCACGGCACAGCGGGATACCGGCCCACCCCGAGGAAACACCGAGGGCGGGCGATCCCGGATCGCCCGCCCTCGGATGGTTCGGCGCGCGAGCGCCGGACGGATCAGAAGTTGATCATGTGTCCCTGGAGGCCGTGGAAGCCCTCCTGGAGCGCCTCGCTGAGCGTCGGGTGCGTGTGCACGTTGCGTGCGAGCTCCGCGGCCGTGAGGTCCCACTTCTGCGCTAGCGTGAGCTCGGGCAGGAGTTCGGACACGTCGGGTCCGATGAGGTGTCCCCCGAGGAGCTCGCCGTACTTCGCATCGGCGACGAGCTTCACGAAGCCCGTAGGCTCCCCGAGGCCGTGCGCCTTGCCGTTGGCCATGAACGGGAACGATACGACCTTCACGTCGTGGCCCTCGTCGCGCGCCTGCTGCTCGGTGAGGCCGAAGCTCGCGACCTGCGGCTGGCAGAACGTGGCGCGCGGCATCATCCGGTAGTCGCCGAGCTCCTGCGTCTCCGCGTCGGCGATGGTCTCCGCCGCGACGACGCCCTGGGCCTCGGCCACGTGGGCGAGCTGGAGCTTCGCCGTGACGTCGCCGATCGCGTAGATGTGCGGCACGTTGGTGCGCATGCGCGCGTCGATGTCGATGGCACCGCGCTCGGTGAGCTTCACCCCGGCCTTGTCGAGGCCGTAGCCGTCGACGCGAGGGGCGAAGCCGACCGACATGAGGACCTTGTCGGCCGTGAGGGTGCCGGTCGAGCCGTCCTTGGCCGTGTAGGTGACCGTGACCTGCGAGCCCTCGTCCGTTACCTTCTCGACCTTCGTCGAGGTCATGATCGGGATGCCGTAGCCCTTGTACTGCTTGGTGATCTCCTTGGAGATGTCGACGTCCTCGTTCGGGAGGGCGCGGTCGAGGAACTCGACGATCGTGACCTCGACGCCGTAGTTGCGCATGACGTACGCGAACTCCATGCCGATGGCCCCGGCACCCACGATCACGATCGAGGAGGGCAGCTCGCGCTCCATGATCTGCGACTCGTACGTCACGACGTTGTCGCTCAGCTCGACGCCGGGCAGCAGCCGCACGACGGAGCCGGTGGCGATGATGACGTTGTCGAAGGACACCGTCTGGGTCTCGCCGCTCGAGAGGGCGACGGAGAGGGTGTGGTCGTCGGTGAAGGTGCCGCGCCCGTCGAGCTCGGTGATCTTGTTCTTCCGCATGAGGAAGTGCACGCCCTTCACGCGGCCGTCGGCCACGGTGCGGCTGCGGTCGTACGCGACGCCGTAGTCGAAGGACACGTCTCCGCTCATACCGAACTGCTTCGCCTGGTGCGTGAAGATGTGCGCGAGCTCGGCGTTGCGCAGGAGCGCCTTGGACGGAATGCATCCGACGTTGAGACAGACGCCTCCCCAGTACTTCTCCTCGACGATCGCGACGGACTTGCCGAGCTGGGCCGCGCGGATCGCCGCGACGTATCCGCCCGGTCCTGCGCCGAGAACGACGACGTCGAAATGCTGATCGGTCATGTGGGTGCCTCCCGATGGATCGTGTCCTCCAACTCTATTCGCGTCGGCGACTCCCGTGGCCCACCCGTCGCCTCCGACGCTGTCCCGGCCCGGCCAATATGCTGGGAGCGTCAGACAGGAACACCATGACCTCATCGACCGGCCGGCGCAAGAACGGCCGACCCACCATCTCGGATGTCGCCGCGCTGGCGGGCGTCTCGGCCGGTGCGGTCTCCAAGGTGTTCAACGGCACGGGCCGCATCTCGCCGCCCACCGCCGAGCGCGTCCGCGAGGCGGCGCGGAAGCTCAACTGGACGCCGAATCCCGCCGCGATCGCGCTCCGGACCTCTCGAGCGCAGGCGATCGGTCTCGTCCTCACGAGCTCCTCCCCCGTGGCCGAGGTGGGAGCGGCGAACGTCGGTCTCATCTCCGGCATCGAATCCGTCCTGAGCCCCCGCGAATACGGGCTCCTGTTGAACGTCTTCCTCACCGGTCGGCACGACGAGACGGCCTTCTACCGCTCGCTCGCGGAGCGTCAGCGGATGGACGGCGTGATCCTCACCAACTCGGTGGTCGGCGACACCCGGTTCGAGCTCATGAAGGGATTGGGCGTGCCGGCCGTCCTCGTGGGCACCCCGTGGAGGCCCGGCGTGGTGGACTACATCGACGCCGACCCGCCGAGCGCCGGGATCCCCGAGACCGTCGACCACCTGGTGGGGCTCGGCCACCGCGACATCGCATTCGTCAGCGGCCCGGCCGGATTCGTCCTCCCCAACATCCGACGCGAGGCCTTCGTCGCGCGGCTCGCGCACCACGGGCTGTCGCCCCACTCGGTCGCGAGTATCGAGTACTCGCCATCGGCGGCCGCGGCGGTGACGAGCGGCCTGCTCGACGGAGCTTCGCCGCCCAGTGCGATCTTCTATGGCACCGACACGATGGCGATCGCGGGGATGCGCACCATCCAGAGCCGCGGTCTGTCGGTCCCCGGTGACGTCTCGGTCGTGGGGTTCGAAGGGCTCGAGGTCGGCGAATGGGTCGACCCCCAGCTCACGACGGTGCAGCGGTTCGCCTTCCAACGGGGACGCGCGGCCGCCGCGAAACTGCTCAGCCTGCTCGGGGAGACGATCGAGGAGGACGTGCCGCTCGAGAAACCGGTCCTCGTCGTGCGCGCCTCCACGGGTCCCCCCGAGAATCGCTGACTCCCCGCGGGCTCCGCGACGACGAACGTCACCAGAGCAGGCGAAGAGCCCCGAGTTCGTGGACCGGCAGCAGCGTGACGACGGCCGACCCGTCGGAGACCTGGATGGCCACCTCCGCGAAACGTCCGTTCTCGACCGACTGCGCCCGTAGGGCGTCCGGGTCGACCGTGTGCCCCGCCGCGGTGGACAGCCGATCGAGATCGACCGTCACCTCGACGCCGAGGAGCGGCGTGACCGCGCGCTGCTGACCTCGCATGGCCATGGGATCGGTGAGGTTCGCGAAGGCGAACACGAACGACTCGTCGTCGACCCACGCGGCGGCATCGATCAGTCCGTCACCGTGGACCTCGACGAGCGCCCCACCGTCGAGCGCGGCACGGAGCACGTTCCGCAGCAGCGTCAAGTGATCGCCGAGAAGCGTCTCCTGGTACAGCTCCGCGATGTTGAAGGCCACGACGTGGATCGTGCCTGCCGTGCTCTCAGAACGGAGGGACGGGGCGAGGGGGGAGCTGAAGACCGCGGGGTCGACGGCCTCGCCGCGCGGATAGACCTCCTCCATCGGGAGGTCGGGGTGGTCGGGCACGAACCTCCAGTGCACCGCGACGCCGTCGGTCGGCTCGTAACGAGCCAATCGCGTGCCGCCGATGATCCGGTCGGCACCGTCGAAGCCCGCGTCGAGGCCGCCGTCGGCCGTCCGCTGCACGTAGTTGTTGCGCACGACGCCTGCGGAGAGGTCCCCGAGGGATGCTCCCGTCAGCTCGGTCACGAGGCGGATACCGCCGTCGATGCGTGGCCCCGGGCCCGTCACGACGAGATCTCCGCCCCGTTCGACGAAGGCTCGAAGGGCCGCCGCGGACCGGGCGCTCACCTCGTCGACCTCGGGGAGGACGACGACGCGGGTCTCGGGCAGGCCGAGACGATGGAGCCCCCGCTCCCCCACGAATTCGAACGGGACCCGCAGCTCGACGAGCGCCTGGTACATCCCGGCGGACGCCCGGCGCGTGCGGTCGTCGGCGAACGAACCGTCGACGTCCCACACGCATACCTCGGCCACCGGGCGCGCCTCCTGCCAGGTCGACCCGATCTCCCGGTGGAGGGCGAAGGCGCGTTCCACGGCCGGCACCCAGCGGGTGTCGTGGATGCGGGCGGCGAATTTCGTGAACCAGGGAAAAGCCCCGTGCACGAAGCCGTCGACGATCCAGCCAACGGTCTCCTGCCCGGCGTTGACCGAGTCCTTCCAGCGGTACCCGTGCGACTCGGGGCCGACCGAGGTGATGAGTCCGACGGGCTTGTCGGGATGGACGGCGCGGGTGCGCTTGGCGTCACGGCCCGCGGCCCACTGCGTCTCACCCTCGTTGCGCGCCTGGTGGTCGACGAGGAAGAACGGGACGTGATTCCGCGCGACGTCGTCGCGCAGTTCTCCGGCGGCGAAGGAACCGAGGTTGGGGATGAAACGCACGGCGGGTTTCACGTCGCGGACCGCGGCGTCCCAGTGCGCGACGAGGTCGCTGAGACGCTCCCGCCGCCACCCCCGGTAGGCTCGCCAGGCCTCCCCGTCGGCTGCGTCGCGGGACGTCGGGAGGGAGAAGCCGCTCGCGGCCCGGAAGAGCCCCTCGGCCGTCTCCGTGTAGGCGGGCCCGTGGCCCTGCCACCGGTTCGCGAAGACCGCGTCGATGTCGTACGTCGCCGTGATCTCGCGGGCGACCTCGGTCGTGAACTCCCAGTTGTACTCGCCGTAGGCGTCGGTGACGAACGTCCCCGGGTGCGCCCAGTGCTCCTGGAGGGCCCCGTCCTCGGTTCGCGCGATCCACTCCGGGTGCGCGTCCCGCACGTCCCGGTGCACTGCATGCGGATCGACACGCGCCATGACGACCATGTCGCGGCTGCGAGCCAGGTCGACGATCTCGCCGAGCAGGTCGCGGTTCCCGAGATGGACGCTGCGGTAATGCAGCGGGATGGCGGTGGGATAGAAGGCGATGTACCCGCCGGCGCTGATGCAGATCGCCGTCGACGCCGTCCGGTCGATGATGTCGGCCCAGGCGTCGATGTCGACGTGCAGCGGGTCGTCCTCCACGAAGGTGAGCTGCGTCCACCGCTGGTCGCCACTGAACCATGGGATCGTCTCGCCGCCGGTCGAGAGGGTCTGTGTCGTCGTCATTTGATTCCCGTCGTGGCGATGCCCTTGATGATGTATTTCTGGGCGAAGAGGAAGAACAGCAGGATGGGGATGAGGGAGACGAGCGACATCGCGAACATGATGCCGATTCCGCTCTGCGTCTCCGAGTCCACGAGCGATTTGAGCGCGACCGGCACCGTGTAGAGCTTCGTCTTCGTGAGGTAGAGCAGTGGCCCGAAGTAGTCGTTCCACGTCCAGATGAAGGTGAAGATCGTGGTCGTGATGAGGGCCGGCTGCATGAGCGGCAGGATGATCGACCAGAAGATCCGGAACGGGCCGGCCCCGTCGAGCATGGCCGCGTGGTCGAGCTCGCGCGGCAGGGTCCGGATGAACTGCACCATGAGGAAGATGAAGACCGCATCGGTGGCGAGGAACTTCGGGATGAGCAGCGGAGCGTACGTGTTCACCCAGCCCATCTCGGCGAACAAGATGTACTGCGGGATGACGAGCACGTGGAACGGCAGCATCATCGTGAGCAGCGTGAGCCCGAAGTACAGCTTGCTCGCCCGGAAGTTCAACCGAGCGAGGGCGTACGCGGTCAGCGCACACGAGAACAGGTTGCCCACGATGGATCCGACCGCGACGACCCCCGAGTTGATGAGGAACGTCGTGAACGGCGTGCCGAGCGAGTCCCACCCTCCCGTGTAGTTCTCGAGGGTCACCTCGCTCGGGAAGAGGCCCGTCTGCGTGAGGATCAGGTTGCTCGGCTTGAACGAGCTCACGATCATCCAGATGAGCGGGTAGAGCATGAGCAGCGCGAACAGCACGAGGAACGCGTGTCGCGTGATCCGCCGTCCGCGACCGGTGCCCGCCCGCCGCCGACGCGGGGCCGGCTCGAGGGGCTTCCCCGCAGCGGCGGTCGCCTGGACGTCTCTGTCGAGGATGGCCATCATTCGTCTCCGTAATGCACCCAGCGACGGGATGCGATGAAGTTGAGCGCCGTCGCGAGAGCGATGACGAGCAGGAGCACCCACGCCATGGCGGCCGCGTAGCCCATGTCGAAGTTCACGAAGCCCTCCTGGTAGATGTAGAGCGTGTAGAACAGGGTCGAGTCGAGCGGTCCACCCGTGCCCCCGCTCACCACGTGCGCGGGCGTGAACGCCTGGAAGGCGCCGATCATCTGCAGGATGAGGTTGAGGAAGATGATCGGGGTGAGGAGCGGGATGGTGATCGAGAAGAACCGCCGCACCTTCCCGGCGCCGTCGACCTCCGCCGCCTCGTAGAGCTCCTCGGGGATCTGCCTCAGGCCGGCGAGGAAGATCACCATGGGCGACCCGAACGTCCACACGTTGAGGATGATGAGCGTCCACAGCGCCGTATCGGGGTTCTGGAGCCAGCTGTCCGCCTCGATCCCGATGAGGCCGAGGCCCTCGTTCACGAGACCCGAGTCTCCGAAGAGCTGCTGCCAGAGGATCGCGATCGCGACGCTGCCGCCGAGGAGCGACGGGAGATAGAAGCCGCTGCGGTAGATCGCGAGCCCGCGAATGCCCTTGTCGAGGATCATCGCGAGGAACAGGGCGAAGATCAGCTGCAGCGGCACGGACACCACGACGTAGGTGAGGGTGACGCCCACCGATGCCCAGTACCGGTCGTCCTCCATCATGCGGGTGAAGTTGTCGAAGCCGATGAACTCGGGGGCCGAGAGGAGGTCGTAGTCGGTGAACGCGAGAATCGCCGATGCGATCAGCGGACCGGCGGTCACGACGATCATCCCGATCATCCACGGGAGGAGGAAGATGTGCGCGACCCAGCCCTGACGGAGAGAGGTCGGCTTGCGGTTGCCCGCCTTCCGCCCCGTGACGATGCTCTCCGTGTCCGGTGGTGGCGCCTGTGGCGCGTTCTCCCCCGCGCCGCGGGAGCGTCTGTTGAGGAGGGTCATCAGGCTGTCTCGATCTCGGCCGTAACGGCATCGACGAAGTTGGACGCGGCGTCGGAGACCGACCGGTCGCCCAGGGTGACGGCCTCGAGCTCGCGGACGAACATCGTCCGCCAATTGCCCGATCCGGCGGGAGCCTCGAACCGGTCTCGACGCTCGGTCGCGGCGATCTCCCGCGTGATGGCGATGACCTTCTTCTCCACCTCCGTCGCCTCGGGCTCGTACTCGTCGAGGAGCGACGTGTTCGGCGGGGCTCCCGCCGAGAGCCCGACGAGCTTGAGCAACTCGAGGGAGTTCAGGTTGAAGCTCATGAGTTCGCCGGCGGCGTCCACCCGGTCGTCCTCCGCGCGGGCGTACATGGCGAACCGGCTGTAGTACACGAAGTGGTAGCCGGCTGCGGCATCGGCGAAGGCGGGGATGTCGCGCTGGTCGAACGTGTAGTCCGGGAAGGCGAGCGCCTCGTCGACGATGTGGTTGCTGTTCGCGAAGGTCGCGAGCACCTTATTGCCCGTGAGCGACCATGAGGCCTCGATGCCGTCCTGCTCGCTCACGGTCGTCGTCGCCCCGGCCTTGCGGAGCGTCTCCCACCAGTCGATCCATTCGGCGACCGTGTCCACGCTCGCACCGAGCTTCCCGTCCTTCGTCCAGAGGTCCTCGCCGTGCTGCCGGACGAACGACTCGAAGGGCATGTCGTGGTAAGGACCGTACGTCGTGCCCTTCCGGCCGTTCGCGTTGTCCTTCGTGTAGTCGATGAGGAATTCGGAGAGCGCCTCCCATGTGAGGTCCTCGGGGAGGGTGACGCCGTCCTCCTCCATGAACGTCGAGTTGTAGCGGAGCACGGGGCTGAACATCGACTTGGGGAGGGTGTCGAGCACGCCGTCGAGCCGGAACGAGTCGATCTCCGCCGCGGAGAACGCGCTCAGGTCGAGCGTTTCGATGCCCTCGAGGTCGCGGTAGATCGACGCATCACGGTACGTCAGGACGGCAGGAGACGGGATCCAGAAGACCTCCGGCACGTCGCGAGCGGCCATCTGCGTGGTCATGCGCTCCTGGAACGCGTTGTAGTCCCCGAACTCCGGCTCGACGGTGATGTTCTCGTTCTGCTGCCCGAAGCTGTCGAGCCCGGCGAGGTAGGCCTTCTGCCGATCGGCGCCTCCCCACCAGGCGAAGCGGACGGTGGTGGTCCCGGTCCCGCCGGATCCCCCTCCGATAGAACATCCGGCGAGCGCGAAGGCGCCTACCGTGATCGCGCCGACGCCGGCGTAGGTGAGGAAGTTCCGACGGCTGACGTCCTGCAGAGTGGATTTCGACATGGTGTCCTTCTTTCGATACGACGTTGTACGAGTGATGACGATGTGGTGGTGCGGGTGGGGTGGTGATGCTCAGGCGAGGGCGACGAGGTCTACGCGATTGACGAGGGGTTCGCCCTCGACCCTCCTGCGCAGGTTGTCCAGGAAGATCTCCGTGCCGCGAGCGGCGGTGGCGGCGGTCGTCGCACCGTTGTGCGGCGTGACGACGACGTTCTCGAGGGACCAGAACGGTGAGTCGGCGGGCAACGGCTCCGTCGCGTGGGCGTCGAGCCCAGCTGCGGCGACCCCTCCCGATCGCAGCGCGTCGAGGAGGTCGTCGTCGACGACGATCCCCCCACGGGAGACCACGACGACCGTCGCCCCGGGGCGCAGAGCCGACAGGACCGACTGATCGATCGCGCCCCGCGTGTGCGTCGTGAGCGGGGCTGCCACGACGAGCACGTCGCAGCGGGCGGCGAATTCGAGCATCTCGTCCGGCGCGTACATGCGGTCGATGTCGGGAGTCGATCGGCCGACGGTCCGTCGGAGGCCGACGACCGTCATCCCGAAGGCGCGCGCTCGAGGCGCGAGGGCCTCGCCGATGTTCCCGAAGCCGTAGACGCCGAGGGTCTTCCCGAAGAGTTCCCCGTGGGTGAAGCGGTCCCAGCGGGCCGAGCGGGCGGAGTCGAACCAGCGGGTGGCACCACGATCGAGCAGAAGAGCGAGGAGGAGGGCGTGCTCGGCGAGGGGAACCGCTCCATTGCCGGCTGACGAGGTCACGGTGATATCGGTCGCTCGGAGCCGCGGACCCACGTCGGATTCCACGCCGGCAGCCCAGGAGTGCACCCAGGACAACGATGCGGCGGCATCGACGGCGGCGTCGGGGACGCGCCCCGCGACGATCGTCACAGACGGGTCGATCGTCGTCGCACCGTCGTCGTCGTCGAACACCACGACGTCGGGGAACTCCGCGCGGATCCGGGAGCGGACGATCTCGCCCTCTCCTCCCCGGACCAGCACGACCTCACTCATGGCGACCCTCCTCGTCGTGCGCCGGACCGATGACGACCACGGCGGCGTCCGCGATCTCCGGGATCTCCACGACGAGATCCGCTCCGTCGGTCCGGACGGTCGCCGGGAGCTCGTGACCCGAACCGGTGCCGGCCGAGGACTCCACTCCAGGTGCGAGGACGCGGATCTCCTCCGCTCCCCCGGCCGCGCTCCCCGGGAAGCGGAGCGTCGTGCCGTGGACAGGAACCGACGGCCCCATGCTGTTACGGCGCTGGCCTGACTGGTTCAGGAGGTGGACGACGAGACCTGCCCGCGAGCGTCCGACGGACACCTCGACATGCTCGCTCGTGTCCACTGTCACGGTTCCATCCTGTCCGACGGCCTCCGCGACGACGTCGACGGCGAGGTCGCGGATGGATGTGAGACCGAGCTCGCGGTAGGCCGCACCCACCGTCCACGGGATCTGGACGGCGTACCCGTGGCCGTGTCGCGCGATCGCGCAGCCGACCTCGGTGCCGACGACGTGTCCATAGGCCTTCTCTGGCGGCCCGTAGGGAGCGGCGGCGATGATCCGGTGCCGCTGTTCCGTGTCCGGGCGCCAGGAGAGGGTGTGCACACGCCCGCGGAGCGGGACGAGTGTCGAGCCCTCGATGACCGGGGACTCGACGACCTGAACATAGGAAGACTTGAGCGCGTCGGCATCGGCCTCGACCGCGAGCTGGGTCTCGCCAGGCAGCCACGGTGTGGTCGATCCGTCCGCGCGGATACCCGAACGACCCGTCGCCACGACGCGTCCCCCGGCCTCGACGAACGCACCGAGCGCGCGTTCCGCCGCCGCGTCGAGCTCGATGAGGTCGGGCAGAACGACAACCCGGAATCGCTCCAGCGGAACCACGGAGAGGGCCTCCGCGGGGACGACGTCGGCGGCGACGTGGCGTTCGAGGAGACCGGAGAACAGTCCACGGAACTCGGAGACGGACGCGGCGTGCGTCTCCCCGGTCGCCGCGAGCGGGTCGGGCCGGACGATCCCGACGTCGGCGGCAGGGAGCAGTCCGTCGTAGATCGCGGCATTGTCACGATGGAACCGCGTGACGGTGCGGGCGGCCGGGAGGCACGCGTAGTCGATGCCTCCGGTGGGACCCATGATGTAGGTCGATGGGTTGGCGCCCCGCGAGATGGCCTGAAGGAGGTACTGCGAGAACATCTCGGGCTGTTCGCTCGCCATCCGGTAGGGCATGTCGACGAAGGCGACGGCGTTCACGAGCACCGGCTTCTCGGGCTGCGACACCCGGAAGGCGCTCACCGATTCGCTCGTCGCGTGGGGCCAGAGAGCCCGTCCGAGAGCATTGTTCGCCTCGTGGAAGAGGATGTCGGCGGAACGGCCGAGGATCAGTCCGGCATCCGGCGCCCGATCCGCGATGTGGGAGCGGATGGTGTCCGTGAGGCGGTCGATCGTGCGGGCAGTGAACTGCTTCCACTCCAGGTAGCCGTCATCGCCGGCGAACGACGGCAACGAGGCGCGTCCCGTCTCCGCGGTGAAAGCCTCGGCGCACGCGTCGCAGTGGCAGACGCCGTGGACCGTGCCACCGTAGTCCACCTCGTTGAAGCCGAACCAGTTGAAGAAGAATCCGTCCACCGGGTACCGGTCGAGGACCTCGTCGAGGATGTCGAGGGTGCGTTCCTGGTAGTAGCCGGCGCTCGGGCACACGCTCACGAGGCCCTCGTAGGTCTGTCGTTGTCCGCTCGGTGAGCGGAAGCACCATTCCGGGTGGTCGTCCGCGACGCGGGCGTCCACCTTGGAGAAGTCCATCCGGGCGAGCAGCCGCGTGTCGCGTGCATGCGCCGCCATGACGGCGTCGCCCACGAGATCGCCGCCGGGTCGCTCGTCGAGCAGCGGGTTCCGGGTCTGGAACGGGAGGGACGTCGGGTAGTGCGAGAGGATGCCGCCGACGTTCAGCAGCCAGACACCCGCCCCGTGGTCCTCGACCGCGTCGAGCACGGTCTCGACGTCGAGGAGCGCGTCGATCTCGCGGAGGTTGGTCTGGAACATGTCGAAGGGCCGGTCCCACCATCCGGGCCGGACCGCGGCGGAGGCCATGCCAGCGGTAGCGGGCAGGACGGTCGGTCGTTCGCTCGTGGCGGTCATGCGTCCACCCGGCCGTTCAGGACGCGCGCGAGCTCGACGAGGGCCGAGTGATCGGACGCGCCGCTCCCCCGGGCGATGACCGATCTCATCAGCTGGGAAACGAGCCCGGTCGCAGGGAGGCCGACGCCGCCGGTGCGAGCCGACGCCTCGACGATCGCGAGATCCTTGGCGTGGAGCTCCGCACGGAATCCGGGGCGGAAGTCCCCGGCGAGCACGGAGTCGCTCTTGCGCTCGAGTACGGTGCTGCCGCCGAGTCCCTTCCGAATCACGGAGAGCGCGGTCTCGACGTCGACGGACTGCGCCTCGAGGAAGACGACGGCCTCCGCGAGCGCCTGGAGGTGCAGGGCGACGACCAGCTGGTTGGCGGCCTTCACGACCTGGCCCGCTCCGCTCGGTCCCACATGCACGACGGAGGCCCCGACCGCGTCGAGGACGGACCGCCAGCGCTCGAGGGTCTCCGGGTCGCCACCGACCATGATCGACAGGGCTCCCTCCCTGGCCCCCGCCTCGCCCCCGGAGACGGGCGCATCGAGGGCTCCGTGGCCGGCCGAGACGAACGCGGAGGCGATCTTTCGGGCGACCTCCGGACGGATCGTCGACGCATCGATGTAGTCGGCCCCGTCCGGGATGTGGGTGAGAATGCCGTCATCGCCGAGAGCGACCTCCTCGACGTCGGGCGAGTCCGGGAGCATCGTGATGACGAGATCGGCGTGCGCGACGGCCTCGGCCACCGAGTCCACGACCGACAGCCCGGCGTCTCGAGCGGCCGAGCGGCTCGCCTCACCGCGACTGAAGCCGTTGACGGTGTGTCCGGCGGCGGCGAGATTCGCCACCATCGGGCGTCCCATGACGCCGAGTCCCACGAATCCGATGGTCGCCATCGTCTCTCCTTCTGCGTGAATTTATCGATATACCACCGCAGAAAGCGAGCTGCTCTGCTCCGGCCTTGCGTTTGAGTATTTCGATATACCAAACTCGTGTCAAGAGCACGTGACCGAAAGGACCGAACGATGCCGTTCTCCGCCAACCTGTCCATCCTGTTCACCGAGCTACCGTTCCTCGACCGCTTCGCCGCCGCGAAGGCGGCCGGTTTCGACGACGTCGAATGCTGGTGGGCCTTCTCCACCCCCGTGCCGACGGACGACGAGGTGACGGCGTTCCTCCGGGCGATCGACGAGGCCGACGTGTCCCTCCGCGCCCTCAACCTCTACGCAGGGGACATGCCGTCGGGCGACCGCGGCGTCCTGTCCCACCCGGGCGTCGAGGACCTCCTCGCGGAGCATCTCGTCGCGCTCTCCCGCATTCTGTCCGCTACGGGCTGCCGCGTCGTGAATGCCCTCTACGGCTGCGCGCTGCCGGATGTCCCCGCCGCGGAGCACGCCGACATCGCCGTCGCGAACCTCCGGAACATCGCGGACGTCCTGTCCCCTGCGGGAGTCGTCGTCGTCGTGGAGCCGCTGACTCGTGGGGAGAACGGGACGTATCCCCTCGAGACCGTGGAGGACGCGATCGCGATCGTCGACCGGGTCGACCGCTCGTCGGTCCGCGTCCTGTTCGACGCGTACCACCTGCACAACAACGGCATGGACCTCGCGAACGCGCTTCGGGTCCACGCCGGCCGGATCGGCCATGTGCAGATCGCTGACAGCCCCGGGCGCCACGAACCCGGCTCCGGGACCATCGACTTCGACGCGTTCTTCGCCGCCCTCGACGAGATCGGCTACGACGGGTTCGTGGGGTGTGAGTACCGGCCCGCCTCCACGACGACGGAGGGTCTCGGCTGGCTCGCGCGCGTCTCGTCGACCGAGAGCGACGTACTCGCCGACATCGACTAGCCGATCGCCGCCCGACGGGCCGCTCAGGCCAGCAGCTCCCGGATGTCTCCGGCGTCGAGCGTGGGGCCGAAGAGCTCGCCATCATCCTCGAGCACCCCGGTGATGAGCTGCTGCTTGCGCTCCTTGAGCGCCATGACCTTCTCCTCGATCGTGTCGGCTGCGACCATCCGGTACACGAACACGTTCTTGTCCTGGCCGATGCGGTGCGTACGGTCGATCGCCTGCTCCTCGCTCGCCGGGTTCCACCAGGGATCGAGCAGGAACACGTAGTCGGCCTCGGTGAGGGTGAGACCGAAGCCGCCGGCCTTGAGGCTGATGAGGAAGACGGGGGCGCTCCCCTCCCGGAACTCGCGTATGACGCCCTCGCGGTCGCGGGTCGACCCCTGCAACGTGACCGAGGCGATCCCCTCGGCGTCTAGCCGGGCGCGGACCTTGTCGAGATAGGAGGTGAACTGGCTGAAGACGAGCGTGCGGTGCCCCTCCTCGACGACCTCCGAGAGATGCTCGACGAGCGAGTCGAGGCGCGTCGAGGGGATGTGCGCGTAGTCGTCCGAGACGAGCCCGGCGTCGAGGGCGAGCATGCGCAGGAGGGTGAGCGAGCGGAAGACGATGAAGCGGTTGCGGTCGAGGTCCTCGATGAGACCGAAGAGCTTCTGCCGCTCCCGCTGCAGATAGACGTCGTAGAGCTCGCGGTGCTCGGGCGCGAGGTCCACCGTGAGGATCTGCTCGGTCTTCTCCGGCAGCTCCGGCGCCACGACGTCCTTCGTGCGTCGCAGGAGGAAGGGCGCCACGCGTCGTCGGAGGCGTTCGAGCCGCTCGGAGCGGAGTCCCGCGGTCACGGCGGGAGCGCCGCCGGCGCCCCGACCGCTCGTGATGCCGCCGACGGGGTCCTCGATGACCCGCACGAACTCCTGCGTGAAGCGGCGGGCGGAGGGGAACAGTCCGGGGGACGTGAGCGCCAGGAGCGCGTGCAGCTCCGAGAGCGAGTTCTCGAGCGGGGTGCCCGTGACGGCCAGCACGAAGGGGACGCCGAGATCGCGGACCGCCTCGTGCACCTGGGAACCGGCGTTCTTCACGAACTGCGCCTCGTCGAGGATCGCGCCGGACCAGCCGCCCGGCGCGTCCCGGTAGGCCTCGGCGTCGAGGCGGAGCAGCGCGTAGCTCGTGACGACGATGTCGGCGTCCCGCGCAATGTCGCCGATGACGGCGCGGCCGGAACCCTCCGTCGAGTCGATGCGTCGCACGACGAGATCCGGGGCGAATCGTGCCGCCTCGGCGACCCACGCGGGGGCGACCGAGGTCGGCGCGACCACGAGGAAGGGGGCCGGTCGATCCGCACCGGTGGCCGCGGCCCGCTCGACGGCGTGCTGCACGAGCGCGAGACACTGCACCGTCTTGCCGAGACCCATGTCGTCGGCGAGGATTCCGCCGAGTCCGTGGCGCCAGAGGTGAGCCAGCCAGGAGAACCCCTCCGCCTGATAGGGGCGCAGCTCCACCGTGAGACCGGCGGGGGCGGGAACCGGCGCCCTCTCGCCGTCGCCGATGTCGGCGACGAGGTCGCGCCATTCCTGGGCGGGACGCGATTCGTCGGCGAGGTCCTCGAAGTCCGCCCACAGGCTCACGTGGCGCCGGCTGATGACCGGCGTCGTCTCCCACTCGGCCAGGTCTTTGGCCTCGTCGATGAGCTCCGCGAGCCGCGCGAACGCCGGATGTTTGAGCGACAGGTAGGTCCCGTCCACGAGGAGGAGGCGCTTCCGACCCTTCGCGAGAGCGGTGAACAGCGGGAGGAAGGGGATCGTGCGGCCGTCCACCGTGACGGTGACCCCGAGGTCGAACCAGTCGCGCTTGTCGCTCGGCATCGTCGAGACGATCAGCTCCGGGTCCCCGACGAGTTCCTTGTAGGCGGGCTTCGTGCCCGTCGTCTCGACCGTGACGCCGTCGAGCAGGCGCAGCCGCGGGAGAATCTCCGTGACGAAGTGGGCCGACTCCACGCCGAGGAGGATCGCGTCGACGGGCGTCGGTGGCCCGTCCGACGCTGACCCATCGCCGTCCGCGGCCTGCGGCAACCACTCGGCGGGGAGCAGTCCGTCCGGGAGGAGTTCACCGAGGTCCGGGAACGGAGCACCACCGCGGGGCCGTCGCCAGCGCCAGCTCAGCTCGGTCTCGTGGCCGGAGCCGTAGGCCACCGTGAGCACGAGCGTCGGGGCCACGACGGCCGGCAGCGTCACCGACTCGTCGAGGCTCACGACATCGAGCCGCTCCTGCAGGCCCGGGACGTAGACGGAGGTGAATTCGTCCACGGCGTCCGCGGGCACCACGAGCCCACCCGCGAGCGGACCCCGGCCGCCGAGGAGCGTCCGTTCGTCGGGCCCCAGGGGCGCGGCCGTGGGCGCGAGGACGATGCGTCGAGCGTCGCGCGGGTCGACGAAGGACACTCCGTGGTTCCCGATCGGGCGCGTGAACCGGAGGTCGAGGGAGGCGGCCTCCCCCGGCAAGTGGACGGTGACGAGGGGCTGCAACCGGATCTCGTCACCCACGCGGCGCGCGTCGATCTCGACCCGAGCGCTCGACCCGACGGTCACGTTCGACCCGGGGCCGGTGCCGATGAGGGCGATGCCGAGAGACTCGGCCTGGTCGAGCATCGTCCAGAGCACGGGGTTGGCGAACTCGTCGAGGAACATGAGGCTCGCATCGGGGTCGAGGACCATTGCTCCCGCCGCGCGATGCAGAGCCCCGAGCTCGCAGAACCAGCGGTGCTGCTCGGGGTCGAGGTTCATGCGGTTCACGAGGTGCGGGAGGTTCGTCCACGTCATCGTGCCGCGGGCCCACCCGCGCGAGGTCTCGGCCGTGGGGCGTGCCGCCAGCCGGAACTCGCCGGTACCGGGGATCTCCTCCTCGGCGTTCTCGGCGCGGTCCTCGGCATGCTCCGCACCGCGGCGAGCGCGGCCGGGAGCTCGCGCGGGCGCGACGGCGCGCGACGTGGGACCGTTCCAGCGGTGGGCCGTGCGCGGGATCATCTCCCGCAGCTCGAACTGCAGAGCGAGCCGCGTCCGCGCCGATCTCGTGGACGCGGGAGCCGGAAGGGCCGGGGTGTCCGTGCGGAACGGAGCGAGGGCGGTGCGCCAGGCGTCGGCGGAGCCGGCCCCGGATCCGCGCGCACTCGTCATTACTCGATCCTCCCATCCACCACGGACACCGGTGCGATAATCGCGCCATGCCCGATTCCTCCCGATTCGCCCGGTTCGCCCGTCAGATCGCGCTCCCCGGCTTCGGTGTCGCCGGGCAGGATCGACTGGCGGACGCCCGCGTGCTCGTGATCGGGGCCGGAGGACTCGGCAGCACCGTGATCCCCACGCTCGCAGGTGCCGGCGTCGGAACGATCGGCATCATCGACGACGACCGGGTGGAGACGAGCAACCTCCACCGGCAGCTCGTGCACGGGACGTCCGATGTCGGCCGGGCGAAGGTCGACTCCGCGGCCGACCGCGTCGCGGCCATCGCGCCCGACGTCGAGGTCGTGCGGCACGCCGAGCGGCTGTCGTCGGCGATCGCCCTCGATCTCTTCGCGACGTACGATCTCGTGCTCGACGGCAGCGACAACTTCCCCACGCGTTACCTCGCGAACGATGCGGCCGTGCTGACGGACGTCCCGCTCGTGTGGGGCGCGGTGTCGCAGTTCGGCGGCCAGGTGGGGGTCAGCTGGGCGAGCCGCGGCCCCCAGTACCGCGACCTCTTCCCGTCCCCGCCGCCGCCCGGCTCGGTGCTGTCGTGCGCCGTCGGGGGCGTGCTCCCCACGACGGTCGGGGTCGTCGGATCGCTCATGGCGTCCGAGGCGATCAAGATCCTCACCGGAATCGGCGACCCGCTCATCGGTCGGGTCACGGTCTTCGACGGGCTCGTCGGCACATTCCGCGAACTCGGCTACGCCGCCGATCCCGAGGCGGAACCCGTGACCGGGCTCATCGACTACGACCTCTTCTGCGGGATCGCAGCGGTGGGGACTGAGTCCGGGTCGCCCGAGCCCGACGCCGACACGATCGACGCGCCGACCCTCGCATCACTCGGAGACTCGGTCACCCTCGTCGACGTGCGGGAGGACTGGGAAGCCGAGATCGCGGCGATCCCCCGGGCCACTCTCATCCCGCTCGGCGACCTGCCGGAGCGGATCGGGGAGGTCGACACGTCGCGACCGGTGGTCCTCCACTGCCACCACGGGATCCGCTCGGCGACGGCGCTCCGAATCCTCGCCGACGCCGGCGTGACCGCACGCCACCTGGACGGCGGGATCGATGCCTGGTCCCGACTCGTCGACCCGACCATCGTGAGGTACTGACGCCATGCCGACCTTCGCCCGCCGCTCCGTCGAGGAGCACGCCGACCACATCGCGGGCCTCCTCGCCCGCGCTCTCGAGACGGAGACGGAGACCATCCCCGTGGACGACGCGGCGGGTCGCGTCACCGCGTCACCCGTCGGCTCACCCGTCGATCTCCCCCTGTTCCGCAACTCGCAGATGGACGGCTTCGCGGTGCGGGCCGCCGAGGTGGCGGACGCTCCCGTCATCCTCCCTATTGCGGGTGAGATCGCCGCGCGAGCCCTCGACCCCGGGGCGCTCCGACCGGGCACGGTCGTGCGCATCATGACCGGAGGGGTCGTGCCCGAAGGAGCCGACGCCGTGGTCCCCGTGGAGGACACCTCGCCGGGGGGCGAGCCGGACACCGTCCTCATCGGCCGCTCCCGCGGCGTCGGTGAGTACGTGCGCGATCGCGGCAGCGACATCCGCACGGGCGATGTCCTGATCCCCGCCGGCGTGCTCCTGGCCTCCCGCCACCTCGCCGCGCTCGCCGCTGCGGGCATCACGACGGTGTCCGTCCGGCGTCGCGTGCGTGTCGCGGTCGTGACGACCGGCGCCGAACTCGTCGCACCGGGAACGGACCCCGTCCGCGGGCAGGTCTTCGACTCCAACGGCACGGCCCTCGCGGCGGCCGTCAGCGCGGCGGGCGCCGACGTGGTCGTGCGGGAACGAGTGGCCGACGACCACGAGGCCTTCCGCCGGGCGCTCGCGACGGCGACGGCCGCAGCGGATCTCGTCCTCACGTCCGGCGGCATCTCGATGGGCGACTACGAGGTCGTGCGCGAGACGCTCGAGCCCCTCGGAGGTGAGGTCGGCTCCGTCGCCATGCAACCGGGCGGACCGCAGGCCACGGCCGCCGTGGACGGCGTGCCCGTCGTGTGCTTCCCCGGCAACCCCGTGAGCACCCAGCTCTCCTTCGAGGTCTTCGTCGCCCCTCTCCTCCGCCGTGCCGCCGGTCTGCCCGCTCGGCGCGTGTCGGCGCGTGCCCTCGAGGGCGACCTCCGATCCGTGCCCGGCAAGCGCCAGTTCCTCCGCGCCCACGACGACGGCGCCGTCGTCCGTCCGGTCTCGGGGCCGGGGTCGCACCTCGTCGCCGGTCTCGCCGCGGCCGATTCGCTCCTGATCGTTCCCGAGGACGCCGTCGAGCTGCACGCGGGGGACGTCGTCGAGGTATGGGCCCTCTGACGGGGCCCTGTGACAGCATGGGCAGCATGACGGCCGGACCCACCACCTCCCTCTCCCACCTCGACGCCGACGGGCGGGCCCGCATGGTCGACGTCGGCGGCAAGGACGTCACCGATCGCACCGCGACGGCGACCGCGCGCTTCCTCACCCGGCCCGACGTGGTCGCCCTCGTCCGGGCCGACGACCTGCCGAAAGCCGACGTGCTCGCGACCGCGCGCATCGCCGGTATCCAGGGCGCCAAGCACACGAGCGACCTCATCCCGCTCTGCCATCCCCTCCCGCTCACCTCCGTGTCGGTGGACTTCGACTTCGACGAGTCCGCGATCATCGTGACGGCGACCGCGAAGACGACAGGCCGCACGGGCGTGGAGATGGAGGCGCTCACCGCGGTCGCGATCGCCGGCCTCACCCTGCACGACATGGTCAAGGCCGTGGACCCCGAAGCGATCCTCGACGACCTGAAACTCGTCGAGAAGACCGGGGGCAAGCGCGGGCACTGGACGCGAGAGACCCTGCGTGCGGGCACCGCGGCCGTGCTCGTCGCGTCGACGGCCGGGGCCGCGGGCACGCGCGAGGACACCACGGGGCCGGTCATCTCCGCGTGGCTCGAGGACCACGGTTACGCCGTGGACGGCGTGACCATCGCGTCCGACGCCGATGTGGCCGAGACGCTCGCCGCCCTCGTCGCGACCGCCCCCGCCGTGATCATCACGACGGGAGGCACGGGCATGTCGCCGACCGACCGCACCCCGGAGGCCACCCGTCGCGTCCTCGACCGCGAGCTGCCGGGGATCGCCGAGGCCATCCGTGCCGCGGGCCTCGCGAAGACGCCGACCGCCGCGCTCAGTCGTGGGCTCGCCGGCACCTCGGGCGGCACCGTCGTGGTGAACCTGCCCGGCTCGCGCGGAGGCGTGAAGGACGGCCTCTCGGTACTCGACGGTCTCCTCGAGCACCTCGTCGCGCAGATCGCGGGAGGAGGCGCTCATGAGTGACGCCGCCGGCCCCGCGACCCCGGGCGGGCTCGAGCTCATCTCCGATCACGACATCGACGCGTCGGCCGTCGAGGCCGCCGTGCTCACCGACCAGGATGGCGCTCTCGTGACCTTCCGGGGCATCGTGCGCAACCACGACCACGGCGCCTCGGTGTCGGCCCTCGACTATCAGGCGCATCCCGATGCCGCCCGATTCATGGCGGAGGCGTGCGAGACGATCGCCCGCGAGACCGGCGTGCGCGTCGTCGCGGTGCACCGCGTCGGTGCCCTCGTGGTGGGCGACACGGCCCTCGTGGCCGCCGCCGCGGCAGCCCACCGGCACGAGGCCTTCGAGGCGTGCGAGCGGCTCGTCGACCTCATCAAGAAGACCGTGCCGATCTGGAAGCGCCAGCACCTCGCCGAAGGCGCCACGGAGTGGGTCGGCCTCTAGCGAGGTCTCCCCCTCAGCCGCCGGCGAAGGGCGGGAGCACGTCGACGCGGGCACCGAGCGACCGGGCGTCGTCGCGGCGCACGACGCCGTCCACGAGGAACGAACCGGACGCGAGGACACGCGCCATCGGCTCGCCGTAGCGCTCGACGAGGAGCGCACGGAGCTCGCCGACGGTCGTCGGACCCTCGATCGGCTCCTCCTCCCGGCCGGCCGCCTCCGCTGCCGCCGCGAAGTACCGCACGGTCACGCTCGTGGGGAGCACGTCAGCCACCGATCGCCCCCATGCTGCGGGTGGGCCGCACGAAGTCGGCCGACGCCATGCCGTGACCGGCCTGCTTGCCCCACATCGCCGCGCGCCAGCGGTCGGCGATCTCGGCGTCGTCCGCTCCCCCGCGGAGGAGGCCGCGGAGGTCGGTCTCGTCGTCGCCGAAGAGGCACGAGCGCACCGTGCCCTCGGCCGTCAGTCGCGTGCGGTCGCACGCCGCGCAGAACGCGCGCGTCACGGAAGCGATGATGCCGACGGTCGCGGGGCCGCCGTCGACGAGCCACTCCTCGGCCGGAGAGGACGGGTCGTCGCGGTGCGGGGTCGTCAGGGTGAAACGCGAGCCGAGCACGTCCAGCAGTTCGGCCGCGTCCACCATGTTGTCGCGCGCCCACGCCTCGTCGGCGTCGAGCGGCATCTGCTCGATGAACCGCAACCGGACGCCGTTCTCGAGCGACCAGGCCAGGAGGTCGGCAGCCCCCGCGAGGGTGTCGCGCATGAGCACGGCGTTGATCTTGAGCGGCGTGAGCCCCGCACGCTTCGCCGCCTCGATGCCCGCGAACACGGCGGGCAGCCGGTCACGGCGCGTGAGGCGGGCGAAGTGGTCGCGATCGACGGTGTCGAGGGAGACATTGATGCGCGTGAGTCCGGCGGCCATGAGCTCGTCGATGCGCTTGTCGAGACCGATGCCGTTCGTCGTCAGGGAGATCGAGGCTCCGAGGGCGACGGCCGAACTCTTGGCGAGGATCTCCGCGAGGTCGGCGCGCATGAGCGGCTCTCCGCCCGTGAAGCGCACGTCGGTCATGCCGAGGTCGCGGGCTCCGATGCCGACGAGGCGGGCGATCTCGTCCGCCGTCAGCAGATCCCTTCGCGCGATCGCGGGCAGGCCCTGCTCGGGCATGCAGTAGGTGCAGCGCAACGAGCACTTCTCCGTGATGGAGACGCGCAGGTCGCGAGCGACGCGACCGAAGCGGTCGATGAGCGCGTCGGTCTCTGGGCGGCCCGTCGTGTCCGGGCGCACGTCGGGCGCCCGGCGGATGCCCGGGATCCCGAGAGCGATGCTCGTCATGGCTTCACCCTAGTTCGCGCAGTGCCCGAGCAGTACGGCCACGGTCCCCGCACAGCGTCCGGGTCTAGCATGACCGGCATGTCGACGCGCACTCCCGAATCCGCCGCCAGCACGTCCCCGGCCGCGCGGGATCCCCGCGGCCCCGGTCGTCCGGCTCCTCCCCGCCCGCACCCGGCGGTCGCCGCCGGCGCGGTGGGCGTCGTGAGCGCCATCGCGACGCTCGCGATCGCCGAGCTCGTCGCCCTCGTCGTCGCTCCCGCCGCGAGCCCGCTCCTCGCGGTGGGCTCGCTCGTGATCGACCTCGTCCCCGGGTGGGTCAAGGATCTGGTGATCGCACTCTTCGGGACGAACGACAAGGTGGTCCTCCTGCTCTGTCTGGCGGTTCTCGTGGCGGCTCTCGCGTTTCTGAGCGGGCTGCTCGAGTGGCGTCGGCCCCCATGGGGCACGGTCGTGCTGGGCATCGTCGGCGTGATCGCGGTGATCGCCGCGACGACTCGCGCCGGAGCGACCGGCATGTGGGCCAGTCCCACCGTCGCGGGTGTGATCGTCGGAGTTCTCGTGCTGAGGTTCGGTTCGGAGCGGCTGAGCGCGTGGATCGGCGTCGGCAGCTCCGGGAGGCAGGTGGACAGCCGCACGGCGATCTCTCCGGACCCGTCGCTCGCCGACACGGCCGTCTCCCGCCGTCGATTCCTCGTCTTCACCGGGGCGACCGCGGTGGGTGCGCTCCTCGTCGGCGTCGGCGCGCGCGTCGCCAACGCGGCGGCGGCCGCGGCGGACACCGCTCGGCGCGCCTTGCGCCTGCCGACCGCGGCGACCCCCGCCGCTCCGGTCCCGGCCGGCGCCGATCTCGGCATCGACGGCCTCTCCCCCGTCGTGACACCGAACGGCGAGTTCTACCGCATCGACACGGCCCTCCAGGTGCCCGGCGTCGACCCCGCGACCTGGTCGCTCCGCGTGTTCGGCGAGGTCGAGGAGGAGTTCGAACTCTCGTGGGACGAGCTCCTCGCGCTGCCCATGCAGGAGTCGACCGTGACCCTCGCGTGCGTCTCGAACGAGGTGGGTGGCGACCTCATCGGCAACGCGCTGTGGCTCGGCTACCCGCTGCGGGAGCTGCTCGCCCGGGCGAAGCCGCGTGAGGGCGCCGACATGGTCCTCTCCCGGAGCATCGACGGCTTCACGGCCGGCACGCCCCTGTCCGTGCTGCAGGAGGAGGATCGGGACAGCCTCATCGCCATCGGAATGAACGGCGAGCCCCTGCCCGTCGAACACGGGTTCCCCGCGCGCCTCGTCGTGCCGGGGCTCTACGGCTACGTGTCGGCGACGAAGTGGGTCGTCTCCCTCGAGGTCACGCGCTTCTCCGCGGCGAGCGCCTATTGGACGGACCGGGGCTGGTCGGCCGAGGGCCCGGTGAAGACGCAATCGCGCATCGACGTGCCGACGAACCGGGCGCGCGTGAGCGCCGGCACCGTCGCCGTCGCGGGTGTCGCGTGGGCGCAGCACACGGGCATCGATCGCGTCGAGGTGCGGGTGGACGGCGGCGACTGGACCGAGGCGCGCCTCGCCACCGCGATCTCGGCGGACACGTGGGTGCAGTGGGTCTACGAGTGGGACGCGACCGCCGGCGACCACACGCTCCAGGTCCGGGCCACGGACAACGCAGGGACGACGCAGGGCGAGCGCGAGGTACCGGTCGTGCCCGACGGCGCCGAGGGCTGGCACACGATCGACGTCTCCGTCTCCTAGACCCGCCCCTTCCTCACTGTGGTGTCGCGGACTGTCGCCTCCGCGCCGCTGTGAGGAACAGAAAGCGACACCTCAGGGATGGTGGTGGTGTCGGGCGCTCGCTCAGTACGATGAGCGGACGAGGGAAAAGGGGTCCAGATGGCCGTGTTCAGTCGTGGGTTCGGAGGGCGCGTTCGCGAGAGCACGCCGGATCTCCCGCCCGGTCAGTTCCTCACCGAGGACTTCCCCGTCCTCTCCGCCGGCCCCACGCCCGAGATCGACACCGCGGAGTGGGAGTTCACCATCCGCACCGAGACGGGCGCCTCGCATTCGTGGGACTGGGATGCGTTCCGCGCACTGCCGTCCGAACTCGTCGCGACCGACATCCACTGCGTCACGCGGTGGTCGAAGCTCGGCACGTCGTGGCGCGGCGTCTCCCTCGACACCCTCTTCGAGGAGGTGGAGTCGAGCTACGACTACGTCATGGCGCACTCCTACGGCGGCTACACGACGAACCTCCCGCTCGAGGACCTGCTCGACGGCAAGGCCTGGATCGCGTACGAGTTCGACGGCGAGGACCTCGACCCCGAGCACGGCGGACCGGCGCGACTCCTGATCCCGCACCTCTACTTCTGGAAGAGCGCGAAGTGGGTCAACGGTCTCGTCATGATGAAGGACGACGAGCCCGGTTTCTGGGAGCAGAACGGCTACCACACGTACGGCGACCCGTGGCAGGAGCAGCGGTACTGGTGAGCGCTGAACGATCGCGCGCCGCGCGGATGAGCCGTCGACGGTGACGGACTGGTTGGTCGGGACGGTCACGGACGTGCGCACGGAGACGCCGACGGGGCGCAGCTTGACGATCACCGTGGATGGCTGGCCGGGCAACCTCGCCGGCCAGCACCTCGACCTGCGCCTCACGGCTCCCGACGGCTACCAGGCCGTGCGGTCCTACTCGATCGCGAGCGTCGGCGACGGCCCGGCCGTGCAATTGGCCGTGGACAAGATCACCACGGGCGAGGTCTCGCCGTACCTCGTCGATGACGTCCTCCCCGGCGATCAGCTCGAGGTGCGCGGGCCGCTCGGACGGTGGTTCGTGTGGACGCCAGAGGACACCCGGCCGATCCAGCTCATCGCCGGCGGTTCGGGGATCGTCCCGCTCATCGCCATGGCCCGTGCGCACGCGGCGTCCGGGAGCATCGTGCCGTTCCGGCTGCTGTACTCCGTCCGCTCGCCCCAGGATCGCTTCTTCGCCGACGAGATAGCCGCTCTTGAATCCGATCTCTTCCGCGTCGACTACGTCTACACGCGGTCGGCGCCTGAGGGCTGGGCGACACCGCCGGGACGCGTAACCCCCGAGCGCATCTCCGCGGCCACGATCCCGGTGTCCGAGACGCCCGGCGTGTTCGTGTGCGGACCCACCGGTTTCGTCGAGACCGTCGCACGTGCGCTCGTCGACCTGGGTCACGAGCCGCAGAGCGTGAAGACCGAACGCTTCGGAGGATCCTGATGTCGAGCCACGTGGACGGGAACGCCCTCGCCGGGCCGCTGTCCGAGGTGTTCCACACGGACATGACCACCGCGGTCTGCTGCTGCGACGGCTGCGGCGAGACCACGACGCTCGCGAGCGAGATGGTCTACGGCGCCCACGGCCTGGTGGTGCGCTGCCGCTCCTGTGACGATGTCCTCATCACGATCGTCGAGACGCCGGAGCGCGTCGTGCTGAGTTTCCCCGGCGTGAGCTCGGTGAGCGTGGAGCGCGGCGCGCCCTCGGCGTAACCGTCGCTCAGGCGCCGACGTAGGCCGCGAGGTGCTCGCCTGTGAGGGTCGAGCGCGCGGCGACGAGATCGGCCGGGGTGCCCTCGAAGACGATCGCGCCACCGTCGTGGCCGGCGCCCGGTCCCACGTCGATGATCCAGTCGGCGTGCGCCATGATGGCCTGGTGGTGCTCGATGACGATGACCGACTTGCCCGAGTCGACGAGGCGGTCGAGCAGGCCCAGCAGATTCTCCACGTCGGCGAGGTGGAGGCCCGTCGTGGGCTCGTCGAGGATGTACACGCCACCCTTCTCCCCCATGTGCGTCGCGAGCTTGAGACGCTGACGTTCGCCGCCCGACAGCGTCGTGAGCGGCTGACCGAGGCTCACGTAGCCGAGACCCACGTCGGCCAGGCGCTCGAGGATCGCGTGCGCGGCGGGGATCCGCGCCTCGCCGTCGGCGAAGAACGACAGCGCCTCCGACACCGGCATGCCGAGCACCTCGCTGATGTCCCTCCCTCCGAGCGTGTACTCGAGCACGGACGCCTGGAAGCGCCGCCCCTCGCAGACCTCGCACGTCGAGGCGACGCTCGCCATGACACCGAGGTCGGTGTAGATCACGCCGTTGCCGTTGCAGTTGGGGCATGCGCCCTCGGAGTTGGCGCTGAACAGGGCGGGCTTCACCCCGTTGGCCTTCGCGAACGCCTTCCGGATGGGCTCGAGCAGGCCCGTGTACGTGGCCGGGTTGCTGCGCCGCGAGCCCTTGATGGCGCCCTGGTCGATGGAGACGACGCCATCGCGACCCGCGATCGAGCCGTGCACGAGCGAGCTCTTGCCCGAACCGGCGACTCCCGTGACGACCGTGAGCACGCCGAGGGGCACATCCACGTCCACGTCGCGGAGGTTGTTCGCGGAGG
The DNA here is from genome assembly GCF_003990045.1 of Labedella endophytica. Classification (GTDB taxonomy): domain Bacteria; phylum Actinomycetota; class Actinomycetes; order Actinomycetales; family Microbacteriaceae; genus Labedella; species Labedella endophytica. Next base: position 358,273 of record NZ_RZGZ01000002.1, read on the forward strand.
CGCCGCGGACCTCGATCGCTCCCGTCGACGCGCGGACCGCGGTCTTGAGCGCCGCGCGATCGTCGAGGTGGCGCCCCGTGAGGGTGTCGCTCGCGCGCAGGCCCTCGACGGTGCCCTCGAACTGGATCTCGCCACCGTGCGTTCCCGCTCGCGGGCCGAGGTCGACGACGTGGTCGGCGATCGCGATCGCCTCCGGCTTGTGCTCCACCACCAGGACCGTGTTGCCCTTGTCGCGCAGGCGCAGCAGCAGCTCGTTCATGCGCTGGATGTCGTGCGGGTGCAGCCCGATCGTGGGCTCGTCGAAGACGTAGGTGACGTCCGTGAGCGACGAACCGAGGTGGCGGATCATCTTCGTGCGCTGCGCCTCGCCGCCCGAGAGCGTGCCGGCCGGGCGGTCGAGCGAGAGGTAGCCGAGGCCGATGGACACGAACGAGTCGAGGGTCTCCCCGAGAGCCGTGAGGAGCGGGGTCACGCTCGGTTCGTCGAGACCGCGCACCCACGCGGCGAGGTCGCTGATCTGCATCGCGCTCGCCTCGGCGATGTTCACACCATCGATGCGCGAGGCGCGGGCACCCTCGTTGAGCCGCGTGCCGCCGCACTCCGGGCACGTCGAGAAGGTGACCGCGCGATCGACGAAGGCGCGGATGTGCGGCTGCATCGCCTCGCGGTCCTTCGAGAGCATCGACTTCTGCACCTTCGGGACGAGCCCCTCGTAGGTCATGTTGATGTCGGACACCCGCACCTTCACGGGTTCCTTGTAGAGGAAGTCGTGAAGTTCCTTCTTCGTGAAGTCGCGGATCGGCTTGTCCGGGTCGTAGAAGCCGGAACCCGTGAAGATCTTCACTCCCCAGCCCTCGGCGGTGTAGCCGGGGATCGTGAGCGCGCCCTCGTTGAGCGACTTGCTGTCGTCGTACAGCTGCGTGAGGTCGATGTCGTTGACCTTCCCCATGCCCTCGCACCGCGGACACATCCCGCCCGTGACGGAGAACTCGCGGCGCTCCTTCGTGGTGACGCCGCCCTTCTCGAACGTGACCGCACCCGCGCCCGAGATGGAGGCGACGTTGAAGGAGAACGCCTGCGGCGCACCCACGTGCGGCTCGCCGAGCCGACTGAAGAGGATGCGTAGGAGCGCTCCCGTGTCGGTCGCGGTGCCGACGGTCGAACGGGCGTTGGCACCCATGCGCTCCTGGTCGACGAGAATCGCGGTCGTGAGCCCCTCGAGCAGGTCGACGTCGGGACGGGCCTGGCTCGGCATGAAGTTCTGCACGAACGAGCTGTACGTCTCGTTGATCATGCGCTGCGACTCGGCCGCGATCGTGGCGAAGACGAGCGAGCTCTTGCCCGATCCGGACACCCCCGTGAAGACGGTGAGGCGGCGCTTCGGGAGGTCGACCGAGACGTTCTTGAGGTTGTTCTCGCGGGCGCCGACGACGCGGATGACGTCGTGGGTGTCTGCGGGGTGCGGGGCGGCCGGGTGTGGGGTTGCCGGGTGTGGGGCGGTGGCGCTGGCTGGAGACTCAGGCGACGTCGACATGGTCCGATGGTAGCGACGACCACGGACAGCCCACGAGCGAATCCTCCACCTCCGCCGTTGCCGGCGGCCGCTGCGATACTCGGGGCATGACAGCCGCTCAGTCCGTCCTCGATCGTTTCGTCTCCGCCGTCGACCGTGAGGCGCTCGGCGCCTACGGCGTGCACGTGCTCGTCGGGGACGACGAGGCGGGCCACCGGTGGCGCAGCGATGACCGGGAGAACCTGTACTCGGTGTCGAAGGGCGTGTGTGCGCTGGCAATCGGCATCGCCGTCGACGAGGGTGTCCTCACGCTCGACACGCGCGTGCCCGAGCTGCTCCCCCACCTCCAAATCGGCGAGGGAGTCGAGCACGTCACCGTCCGGCACCTCCTCACGATGACGAGCGGCATCGACTTCGCCTGGTTCGGCGACGAACCCGTCCCCGGTACAGACCTGGCCCAGGAGATGCTCGGACTCCCGTCAGAGGGTGCGGGAACCGTCTTCCGCTACAGCGACGCGAGCCCGTACGTCGCGATGCGCATGCTCGCCGCGGCCGTCGGCGACGTGCGCGACTGGCTCGTTCCGCGGCTCTTCGCCCCGTTGCGCATCGACAACCCGCAGTGGCACCGCTGCCCGCTCGGTTTCATCGTGGGCGGCAGCGGGCTCGAGCTGCGCACGGAGGAACTCGCTCGCATCGGTCGGCTGCTCCGCGATCGCGGCGCGTGGGAGGGCCGCCAGCTCGTCAGCGCCGCCTGGATCGATCGGACGCACGCGGACTGGGTGCCCACGGGGGCCGAGGGCCGCACGGCGCGCTACGGCCTCGCTGTGTGGGACGGTCCCGGAGACACCTGGCGACTCGACGGGCGCTACGGGCAATACGTCGTCGTCGACGACGCGCGCCACGCCGTCGTCACCGTGACGGCTCACGAGGAGTCCCGCGACCACCTCCTGGCGGAGTTCGCGGCGGCCGCGATGGAGGCGGAAACTGGGCATTCTCCGACTCGGTCGAGGATTTCGCAAGCACCCACTACCCTTAAAGGATGACTTCCCCCCTGAACACCACGGGTCCGAGCGACGCGGAGCCGAGTACGACCGCAACGAGCACGACCGATACCCCCGCCGCCGCTCCCACCGAGCCGGCCGCCGAGCAGGCCGCAGCGCCGGCCGCCGAAGCGACTCTGACCTTCGCCGACCTCGGCCTCGACGACGCCGTCCTCAAGGCGCTCAAGGACGTGGGCTACGAGACCCCGTCGGCGATCCAGGCCGCCACCATCCCGCCGCTCCTCGCGGGCCGCGACGTCGTGGGCCTCGCCCAGACCGGCACGGGAAAGACGGCGGCCTTCGCGCTCCCGATCCTCTCGCGCCTCGACTCCTCGCAGAAGAAGCCGCAGGCCCTCGTGCTCGCCCCCACGCGCGAACTCGCACTGCAGGTGTGCGAGGCCTTCGAGCGCTACGCGACCCACGTGCGCGGCGTCCGCGTCCTCCCCGTCTACGGCGGCCAGGCCTACGGCGTCCAGCTCTCCGCGCTCCGCCGCGGCGTGCACGTCGTCGTCGGCACGCCCGGTCGCATCATGGACCACCTCGAGAAGGGCACCCTCGACCTCTCCGAGCTCAAGTACCTCGTGCTCGACGAGGCCGATGAGATGCTCCGCATGGGCTTCGCCGAGGACGTCGAGACGATCCTCGCCGACACCCCCTCGGACAAGCAGGTCGCGCTCTTCTCCGCCACGATGCCGGCGCAGATCCGACGCATCTCGCAGAAGTACTTGAACGACCCCGAAGAGATCACCGTCAAGAACAAGACGACGACCTCCTCGAACACCACGCAGCGCTACCTCGTCGTGTCGTACCCGCAGAAGGTCGACGCCCTTACGCGCATCCTCGAGGTGGAGAACTTCGAGGGCATGATCGTCTTCGTCCGCACGAAGAACGAGACGGAGACGCTCGCCGAGAAGCTGCGCGCCCGCGGGTACTCCGCGGCGGCGATCAGCGGCGACGTCGCGCAGGCCCAGCGCGAGCGCACCGTCAACCAGCTGAAGTCGGGCAAGCTCGACATCCTCGTCGCGACCGATGTCGCGGCCCGTGGTCTCGACGTGGACCGCATCAGCCACGTCGTCAACTACGACCTCCCCATCGACACCGAGTCGTACGTGCACCGCATCGGACGTACGGGCCGCGCCGGCCGCACCGGCGACGCGATCAGCTTCGTCACGCCGCGCGAGCGCCGCATGCTCACGTCGATCGAGAAGGCCACGCGCCAGCCGCTCACGCAGATGCGCCTGCCTACGGCGGAAGACGTCAACGCGACGCGCCTGTCGCGCTTCGACGACCAGATCACCGCAGCGCTCGGCCAGACGGAGCGCATCGACCGGTTCCGCGACATCATCGGTCACTACGTCGCGCACCACGACGTGCCGGAGGCCGACGTGGCCGCCGCGCTCGCGGTCGTGTCGCAGGGCGACGAGCCGCTCCTGCTCGATCCCAACCGGGACCGTTCGGAGAGCTTCGTCGAGCAGCGCGAACGCCCCGACCGCGGAGACCGCGACAGCCGGGGCGGCGACCGCCCCGAGCGTCGTCAGCGCCCGTCGAGCGGTCCGATGGCCACCTACCGCATCGCCGTCGGACGCCGCCAGCGCGTGGAGCCCCGTCAGATCGTGGGTGCGCTCGCGAACGAGGGCGGGCTCAGCCGTGAGGACTTCGGCATGATCGACATCCGCCCGGACTTCTCGCTCGTCGAGCTCTCGGCCGACGTGTCCGAGGACAAGCTCGCGAAGCTCGCTGACACCCGCATCGGCGGCAAGCTCATCGAGCTGCGGCCCGACCGCGGAGCCCCCGGCAAGCGTCCGCGCACCGACGGCCCCCCGCGCTCGGGCGGGTTCCGCGACCGCGACGACCGCGGCGGCGACCGCCCGGAGCGCAAGCCGCGCTACTAGGGTCGATTCCCCGAAACGCCGAAGGGACCGTGTGGGTATTCACACGGTCCCTTCGGCGTTCGGAGTGGCCGATGCAGATCAGACGGTCGTGAGTGACTCGTGAGGTTGCGCCGGGAGCTCGATGCGGAGGGTGTCTCCCGGGCGCACCGTGCCGCCGGCGCGGACGACGGCCATCACACCGGTGCGGCGTTCGACCGCCCCGTCCTCGTCGGTGCGCACGACGGCCTTCAGCAGCCCCTGCTGGAAGCGGTCGATCTGCACGCACGGGTTGCGGAGCCCCGTGATCTCGACGGCCGCCTCGTCCCCCAGATGCAGCACCGTTCCGCGCGGCAGGCCGAGGAGATCGACGCCCTCCGTCGTGACGTTCTCGCCGAGGTCGCCGGCGCCCACCTCGAATCCCTCGGTCGCGAGCTCGTCGAAGAGCTCGCGGTGGATGAGGTGCACCTGGCGGAGGTTCGGTTCGTCCTTGTGCCAACGCTTCCGCGACAGGTGCTGCACCGTCTCGCCGGCGTGCGCGTCGCCCTCGATGCCGATGCCCTCCACGAGGAGGACCTCCTCCGCCGGATGCTTACTGAAGTGGTGGCCGCGATCGAGGTTGACGGACAGCACCGAGACGGTCGGAGGGACTGCTGCGGGATCGGAGGCGCTCATGGTCCGATTCTGCCCGCTCCCGTGCCGATTCGTCCGCAGATACATCTCCGGTCGCATGTGGAATACAGCTTCGAGTGGGATTCTGGAGGAATGAACCCGTCAGTGAAGCGCTGGGCCCCGTTCGCGGCCGTCCCGATCATCGCCGTCGCCGCAGCCATCGCCATCCCGATGACGACGAACGCCGCACAGGACCTCCCCGAGAAGACGCCGCAGCAGCTCCTCGAGTTCGTCGCCGACAGCGACGTCACCGCCTTCTCCGGCGAGTTCACGCAGACCTCCGACCTGGGTCTCCCCGACCTCTCCTCGCTCGGTTCCGGGTCGACGACGGGGGCGGACGGCGACGGTTTCATGAGCGCGCTCGTCGAGCTCGCGACCACGTCGAACGACGCTCGCATCTACGCCGATGCGGAGCAGGGCGCTCGCCTCCAGGTGCTCGACCAGCTCGACGAGCGGGACGTCATCGCCACAGCCGACGACGGCCTGTGGATCTACGACTCCGGCGAGAAGACCGCGCTGCACGTGACGCACGAGGGCTCGAGCGACGCGAGCACTCCCCCCGCCGACGTGCCGACGCCATCCTCCGTCGCCGAGAAGCTCCTCGATTCCGTGGATGACACCACCGCGGTCGCCGTGGGATCGAACGGGACGGTCGCGGGACGCGACGTGTACGAGCTCGTCCTCACGCCGCGTGATGAGACCACCCTCGTCGGCGATGTGACCATCTCGGTCGACGGCGAGACCGGGATGCCCCTCGGCATCGCCGTGACCGCCGAGGGCGCCTCGTCTCCCGCGTTCAGCGTCGCCTACACGAGCGTCGACTACTCGACGCCGGATTCGTCGCTCTTCGCGTTCACTCCGCCCGCCGGTGTCGAGGTGACGGAGAAGGCCATCCCTGCCGACGCCCACTCCGACGACGCGGCTCCGGACGACTCCACGACGCCCGGTGACGCGGCGCCCGAGGCTCCGGACGTCACGACGACCGGCGCCGGCTGGGGCACCATCGTCGAGCTCGCCGCCGGCGAGGCTTCGGCCTCGCTCGAGGGCCTCGACGCCATCACGACCCCGGTCGACGGCGGTCGCGTGCTGTCCTCGTCGCTCGTGAACGTGCTCATCACGGACGACGGCCGGGTGTTCGCCGGCGCCGTGTCCGTGGACGCCCTGGAGTCGGCCGCGCGATGACGAGCAGTGGGCTCGCCGTGGAGACACGGGGCCTCACCAAGCGCTTCGGTCGGCACGAGGCGGTCTCGTCCCTCGATCTGAGCGTGCCGACCGGCTCGGTGTTCGGCTTCCTCGGGCCGAACGGCTCCGGAAAGACCACGACCATCCGGATGCTGCTCGCCCTCGCGGCGCCGAGTGCCGGAACCATCACGGTGCTCGGCTCGGAGATGCCGAAGCGATCGGCGTCCGTGCTCCCCCGTGTCGGCGCGCTCGTCGAGGGTCCCGGGTTCTATCCGTTCCTCTCCGGTGCCGCCAACCTGACGCGTTTCGACGCGGCCGAACCGGGAACATCGTCGCGTACGCGGTCCGCACGGGTCGCCGAGGCGCTCGCCCGCGTGGGCCTCTCGGCCGCAGCGGCGAAGAAGGTGGGCTCCTACTCGCTCGGCATGAAGCAGCGCCTCGGGATCGCCGTCGCGCTCCTGTCCCCCCGCGACCTGATCGTGCTCGACGAGCCCACGAACGGCCTCGACCCGCAGGGCACGCGGGAAGTGCGCTCCCTCATCCGCGGGCTGAACGCCGACGGCACGACGGTGCTCGTCTCGAGCCACCTCCTCGCCGAGATCGAGCAGCTCTGCACACACGCCGCCGTCATGCGCGCCGGCCGTCTCGTGGCTCAGGGCGGGCTCGACGAGCTGCGCGGTGCGACGGCGGCGATCGAGATCGTGACGCCCGACCTCGATCTCGCCCGCGAGGTACTCGCTCGCTTCGGTCTCGATGCCACCGCGGACGAGACCTCGACCGGTGACTCCACGCCGCGCCTCGACGCGCCGCTCCCCGACGGCGTACTGCCCGAGGACCTCGTCGTCGAGCTCGTGGCCGCGGACGTCCGCGTCCGCGGTGTGGCCGTGCGGCGACCGTCTCTCGAGGACCGGTTCGTCGAGTTGACCGGGGAGGGCTTCGATGTCGAACGCTGACACGCTCACTTCCCCCGCCCGCCGGCGCGGCGGAGGAGTCGGCGACCTCCTGCTGTCCGAGCTCGCGCTGCTGTTCCGCCGCCGCCGCACGTGGGCCCTCCTCGGCGCCCTCGCCCTCATCCCCGTGCTCCTCGCCGTCGCCGTGCGCCTCTCGGGCTCGGGCGGCGGACCGTCCTTCGTCGGCGACATCGCGGGCAACGGTCTCTTCACCGGTTTCGCCGCGATCACCGTCGCCGTGCCGCTGTTCCTGCCCCTCACCGTCGGGGTGGTCGCCGGCGACACGATCGCCGGCGAGGCCTCCCTCGGCACGCTGCGATACCTCCTGATAACACCGGCTGGTCGCATCCGTCTTCTGCTCGTCAAGTTCGCGGTCGCCGCGGCCTTCTGTCTCGCCGCGGCACTCACCGTCGTCGTCGCGGGACTCCTCATCGGGCTCGCGCTCTTCCCCGTCGGGCCCGTCACACTGCTCTCCGGCACCGAGATCCCCGCGATCGACGCGGTGGGACGCGCGCTCCTCATCGCCGTCCACGTCGCGATCTCGCTCGTAGGGCTGACGGCCATCGGCGTCTTCATCTCGACGCTCACGGACGTGCCGGTGGGGGCGATGGCCGCGACGGTGGTCCTCTCGATCACGGCGCAGATCCTCGGCTCGCTCTCGCAGCTCTCGGCCCTGCACCCGTACCTCTTCAGCGCCCACTGGTTCGGTTTCGGTGATCTGCTGCGCGACCCCATCTCGTGGGCGAGTTTCGGCGACAACGTCGTGCTGCAGCTCGGCTACGCCGTGGTGTTCGGCTCGCTCGCGATGGGGCGCTTCGTCACACGCGACATCCTGTCCTGAGCGGCTCGCCCAGCGTAGGGTGACTCGCATGGGCGATTCAACGGAGACGGACACGATCTCAGCGGAGGAATTCTCGGCGACCGCGGACGTAAGCGAGTGGCACCCGGCCGACGGCACCGCGACGGCGGTCTTCCGCACGGGATCGTTCGCGCGCGGCGTGGACTTCGTCGACCTGATCGGCGAGCTCGCCGATGCCGCCGACCATCACCCCGACGTGGACCTGCGCTACCCGAGCGTGACGGTGCGACTCTCGTCCCACGACATCGGCGGCCTCAGTCGCCGAGACGCCGCCCTCGCGCGCGCCATCTCCGACGCGGCGCGTTCGCTCGGGGTCGAAGCCGAGACCGACGAGGGATAGTCCCGTTCAGCGGCGGTCGAACGCCGCACGCAGGAGGGCAGTTGCGCGCGCAGCCGTCGCAGGCCGGTCGATGGCAGGTGTCCGCGACAGGACCCCGGCGAGCATCTCGACGCCGAGCATGACGTCCTCGGTCGAGACCCCCGCACCGAGCCGGCCGGCACGGCGGTCGTTGTCCGTGACCGCATCGGCGACGGCGCGGAAGCGCGTCCCGATGTGCGCGACGCGCGGATCGTCGCGCTCCTCGACGAGAAGGTCCGCGAACGCCGTCGAGACGATCGCCTGCTCGGCCACGAGCGCCACGAGGTCGTCGAGGGTGCTGCCCGGCGTCTCGGCCAGGGCTTCGAGCTCGACGATGTTCTCGTCGATCACGGCCACGACGAGGGCGACACGATCGGGGAAGTGACGGTACAGGCTGCCCTGACCGACCCCCGCTCGCCGGGCGACGGCGTTGAGCGGCGCCGACACCCCTTCGATCGCGAACACCTCGCGAGCAGCCGACAGGATGGCGCGACGATTCTCGGGACCAGCGCTCGGCCCCCTGTTCGCCTTTCGCTCCGATGTCACGGAAGCACTCTACCGGACAGGGTTGTCCGGTAGAGTCGAGCCCGGCCGCACACGTCTGTTCGGTCGTCGTCACCGGTACGACGCCGGCGCCGGACCCCGACTCGGAAGAAGGATCCCATGACCTCTCCCTCCTCTCCCCTCACCTCGACCTCCTCGGTGGGCGCGTGGCTCGATCACCCCGTCGGTGGCCCCATCCTCCGCGATCTCCTCGCCCAGTCCGGCCAGAGCGCCGAGGTGCTCCGCCCGGTGCGCAAGCTCGCGATCTCCCGGCTGGTGACCCTCAGCAAGGGCCAGTTCCCGGCCGAGCTCATCGACGAGCTCATCCGCCGCGTCGAGGCCGGTGAGACGCCGTCGACGACCGCCGCCTTCGCGGACGGCGCCGCCACGGAGGGAGTCCGATCGGCCGACGCCGTCGATCGTCCGGGCACGGCGGCGACCACGGCCTCGATCGATCGCCCCGAGTGGGCGGAGCGGATCGACGGCGGCCGGTTCTCGGGCAAGACCGTCATCGTGACCGGAGCGGGATCCGGCATCGGCCGGGCGACCGCGTCGCGCGTGGCCCGGGAGGGCGGCCGCGTGATCGCCGTCGACATCTCGCAGGATCGCCTCGACGACCTCGCGGCGACCCACTCCGGTGCCGACATCGTCGCTGTCGTCGCCGACATCACGGACGACGCTGCGATCGCTTCCATCGTCGAGGCCGCGGGCGAACGCGTGGACGCGCTCGCGAACGTCGCCGGCATCATGGACGACATGACGCCGATCGGCGAGGTCTCCGACGCCGTCTGGTCCCGCGTCTTCCGCATCAACGTGGACGGCACGATGAAGCTCATGCGCGCGGTCATCCCCGGCATGCTCGAGAACGCGGCCGGATCCATCGTCAACGTCGCCTCCGAGGCGGCACTCCGCGGCTCGGCCGCCGGAGTCGCCTACACGGCCTCGAAGCACGCCGTCGTGGGGCTCACGAAGAGCAGCGCCTTCATGTACGGACCCTCCGGCATCCGCGTCAACGCGGTCGCCCCCGGCCCCACCATCACGAACATCGAGGCGACCTTCGCCTCGCCGCTCGGAGCGGAGCGCGTCCGCACCGGGATGGCCGTGATGCCCGAGGCCGCGGAGAGCGAGGCGCTCGCGGCGTCGATCACCTTCCTCCTGAGCGACGACGGCGTCAACGTGAACGGCGTCGTGCTCGCCTCCGACGGCGGCTGGTCCGCCGCATGACCCCTCTCTCCCCCCACTGAAAATCCCCTTCGTGCTCGAGAATTCGAGCACGAAGGGGATTTTGGAGGAGAGGAGGTCAGGGGAGGATGTGGCCGGCCGCGGTGAAGAGGCGGTACCACTCGGCGCGCGTGAGGGTCACGTCGGAACCGGCAGCAGCCTCCTGGACGCGACCGGGGTTCGTCGTTCCGAGCACGACCTGGATCTTCGCGGGGTGGCGCGTGATCCACGCGGTAGCGATGCCCGTCGGCGTCACACCGTACTGGGCGGCGAGCTCGTCGAGCACGTCGTTCAGCTCGGCGTAGTTCTCGCGGTCTCCCAGGAAGACGCCGTCGAAGAACCCCTTCTGGAACGGCGACCACGCCTGCAGCGTGATGTCGTGCAGGCGCGCGTAGTCGAGGATCCCGTTGTCGCGGTCGATCGACTGGTCGAGCCCGACCATGTTGGTCGCGATGCCCGAGGCGATGAGCGGCGCGTGCGTGATGCTCAACTGCACCTGGTTGAAGGCGAGCGGCTGCGTCACGTAGCGGCGCAGGAGGTCGACCTGGCCGGGGGTGTGGTTCGAGACGCCGAAGTTCCGCACCTTGCCGGCGGCCGCGAGCTCGTCGAAGGCCGCGGCGACCTCTTCCGGCTCCACGAGCGTGTCGGGACGGTGCAGGAGCAGCACGTCGAGATGGTCGAGGCGGAGGGCCTCGAGCGACTCGTCGACCGTACGCAGGATGTGCTCGCGCGAGAAGTCGAAGGCCCCGTCGCGGATGCCCACCTTGCTCTGGACGATCACGGATTCGCGCTCGGACGGCGAGAACGTCACGGCGTCTCCGAAGCGCTTCTCGGCGCCGTGGCGCTCGTCGCCGTAGATGTCGGCGTGGTCGAAGACCGTGACGCCGGCGTCACGGGCGGTCCCCACGAGGGTGCGGATCTCGTCGTCGCTCAGCGGGCTGATGCGCATGAGCCCCAGGACGACGTCGGAGGCGGTCAGATTGGTTTGCGGCAATGCAATTGTCTTCACATTTCCATTCTCCCGGGACGCACGGCCGCCGGGACCCTTGACGGAGATTCTTTACAGTCGTAATATTTCTTACATCCGTAAGAAAGAAGCCCGATGACCATCGAAGACCCGCGCCTCGTCCGCACACGCGACGCCCTCATCGGCGCGGCGACGGCCGCGCTCGACGATGGCGATTCCGAGTCGCTCAGTATCACCGACCTCGTCTCGGCGGCGGGCGTCAGCCGCCCCTCGTTCTACCAGCACTTCGGCGATCTGCCGACGCTCGTGCACGCGGCCGCCCTCACCCGGATGCGATCCGCGTTCGAGACGATCGCGACCCCGGACAACATCGGCGACTCGTGGGAGGAGTTCTCCGACCGCACCCTGCGGGAGCTCATCGGCCACTTCGACGACCACGCCGCGTTCTACCTGCGCGCGGTGAAGGGCCCGGGCGGCCAGCAGTTCGCCGCGAGCGTGATCCGGTTCCTGTCCGAGCGACTGCGCACCGTCTCCCCTCTCGCCGCCGCGATCACCGCGGCGGAACGCCCCGTCGAGCGCGCGGACTTCCTCGCGGCCGGCGTTCTCTGGACGGTCACCTCGTGGCTCGGCGTCGAGACGAGCGAGCGGGTGGGCGTCGACGAGACGGCCCGCCGCGTCGCCACCCTCCTCCTGTCGTCGTCGGGGCAGACCCCGGCGCAGATCGACGATCTCCTCAGCTCGGCCGCCCGCTCGGCGGCCACCGGCACCCGCACCACACGCACCACCGGCCTCGACGACGCGGCGGACATCCCCTCCCACGATTCCGATTCCGTCTCGAAGGCCACCGCATGAGCACCCCAGCCCGTCCCTCGCTCCGTTCCCGTCTCCTCCCGAGTCCCCGCCTGGCGGTGGTGCTCTTCGCGATCGCCCTCATCCCCCTCATCTACGCCGGGCTGCTCATCTGGTCGAACGAGGACCCGACCCACAACCTCGACAGCGTCCCAGCGGCGATCGTCAACGAGGACACCGGTGCCGAGAAGCCCGCGGCGGCCGGCGACGATGGCGGGTCGACCGAGGCGACCGAGGTCGACCTCGGTGAGGACCTCGAGGACGAGCTGCTGTCGAACCACGAGAGCACGAACTTCGACTGGTCCGACATGAGCGCGGACGAGGCGGCCGACCGCCTCGCGTCGGGCGACATCCTCGCCGTTCTCACGATTCCGAAGAACTTCTCGTCAGCGGCCGTCTCGGCCGGGAACGACGATCCGCTCACGGCCGAGAGCGCGACGCTCTCGATCGAGACCAACGACGGCGCGAACGTCATCATCGGCTCGGTCGCGAAGAGCGTCGGAACGGCCGTCACCGAGTCGGTCGCGTCCGAGGTGTCCGCGGAGTACCTCGACAACGTGTACGTCGGCTTCTCCACGATCCACGACAAGATCGCGGACGCCTCCGACGGCGCCGAGGAGATCGCGTCGGGGTCCTCGACGGCGACCGACGGCGCCGACGACCTCGTCGTCGGGCTCGGCGACCTGCGGAGCGGAGCCGTCGACCTCTCCTCCGGCGCGTCGACCCTCGCCTCGGGTGCGCACGCGGCCGACGACGGCGCGCAGAAGGTGGACGCGGGTCTCACGGAGCTCCAGTCGCAGCTCGCAGCGGTGCCGGACAGTGCCGCCCAGCTCGACGCCGGGACGGACCGGGTCGCGAGCGGCGCGCACGACGTCTCGACGGGAGCGACTGCTCTCGCGAACGGCTCCTCCGCCCTTGCGACGGGTGCGGACACCGTCGCGACGGGCGCCTCCTCCCTCTCCGAGGGAACGGATGCAGCTCTCTCGGGTGCGCAGTCGCTGCAGCAGGGCGCCTCCGCTCTCGCCGCCGGCACCGCACCGCTCGCGGCCGGGGCCGGTGAGGTCTCCGACGGACTCGATGCCCTCCTCGCGAACTACGCGGCCCTCACCGATGCGCAGCGCCTCGCGGCGATCACGCAGCTCTCGGCCGGCGCCGGGCAGGTGAGCGACGGCGCCGCGGCGGCCGACGACGGCGCTCAGCAGGTGAGCGATGGCGCCGACGCCCTCGTCGGATCCGCCGACGACGGCACGGGACTCTCGGCCCTGTCGACGGGCGCGACCACGCTCGCGGAGGGGGCGAGCACCCTCTCCGGGAAGTCCTCCGAGCTCGCGAGCGGTGCCACGACCCTCGCCGCGGGAGCAGCTTCCGTGGACGGCGGAGCCGCGACGGTCGCGGCGGGAGTCGACACCCTGACCGCGAAGCTCGGCGAGCTCGTGTCGGGCGTCGACCGCCTCGCGGCGGGCGCCGGCTCCCTCGCCGAGGGGACCGCACGGGTCGCCTCCGGCGCCGACTCCCTCGCGAGCGGCGGCTCGACCCTCGCCTCAGGAGCGACGACCGCGGCGGACGGAGCACGATCGCTCGACGACGGCCTCGTGAAACTGCGCGACGGCTCCACCGAACTCTCGGACGGACTCTCGAGCGGCCTCGACGACATCCCGAGCTACACCGATTCCGAGGCCAGCCACCTGAGCGACGTCGCCTCGACTCCCGTCGAGCTCGACGCCGTCCGCGCCAACGAGGTCCCCGCCTACGGCTACGGTCTCGCGCCGTACTTCATGGCTCTCGCGCTCTGGGTGGGTGCTCTCGCGTTCTACCTCATGATGAAGCCGCTCTCCGAGCGGCTCGTGCTCTCCCGGCGTCCGGCGTGGATGGTGGCTCTCGGAAGCTACCTGCCCGGCCTCGTCATGGCGCTCGTCCAGAGCGCGCTCATGGTGACGATCGTGCACCTCGCCCTCGGGATCGACGCCTCCGACCTCGGGGGCCTCTTCGCGATCGCCGCCCTCACGAGTCTCACGTTCGTGGCCATCAACCAGGCCCTCGTGTCGCTCCTCGGCGCTCCGGGTCGTTTCCTCGGTCTCATGCTCGTGGTCCTTCAGCTCTCGTCGGCCGGCGGCACCTATCCCGTGCAGACGGCGTCGCCGTTCTTCCAGACCATCCACGGATGGTTCCCGCTGACCTACGCGGTCGAGGCGTTCCGATCTCTCATCGCCGGCGGTTCCATCGGCATCACTCACGGGATCGGGGTGATGGGGGCGTGGCTCCTCGGCGCCCTCCTCGTGACGACGGTCGCAGCCGCGAGAGCTCGCCGGACCGCGGACGTCGACCCGGCGATCGCCGCGCGACCGGCCATGGCCTGATCGGTCGAGGTCGGGGTCCCGACCGGCTCAGCTGCGGATGGTCGAGCTGGGGTACTCGCCGAAGCGGCCGCGGTAGGACTCGGCGAACCGGGAGAGGTGGGCGAATCCCCATCTCCTCGCCACCTCCGCCACGGACACGACGGCCGGGTCCGACGCGATGAGTTCGATGCGGACGGCGTCGAGCCGCCGTTCCCGGAGATACGCGAGCGGCGTCACACCGAGCGCGCGACGGAACGCGTACTGCACTCCCCTGACCGAGAGTCGCGCGGCCCCGGCGATGTCCGCGAGCGAGACGTGCTCGCAGACGTGCTCGTCGATGTAGGCGGCCGCGCGTGCGACGGCCTGGGGCGCGAGGACCTCGGTGTCGACGCTCGATGGGTCGTCGGCGATGGGGAACGCCTCGAGAACGGTGCGCACCGTCACATCGAAGAGCCTGTCGCGCACGAGATCGGACGCGAATGCCTCTTCGTCGGCGGCGGTCGCGACGAGCCGATTCGCCGCGGCGTGCCAGGCGGCGCCGACCGCCCGAGATCGGGGCGCCGTGGAGGTGCCTCCGCGAGGCGCGAGGCCGAGGTCCGATCCGCGATAGGCGACCGCCGCGTCACGGAACGCCGAGGGGTCGAGCACGACGAGGTCCAGGCGAGCGTCGTCCATCCGCATCTCGGATTCGCCGGGCCGGCGGATGTACGGGAGGGAGGTGTCCACGTCGTGGCGACCGTAGCTCAGTCCGAACCGGCCGCCTCGGACGCGACCGATCGCCACGACCTCGGGGACGCTGCCGACTCCACGAGCCTGTCCCGATACGGAGAGCGAGACCACGGACACGCGCGGTTCACCGACGACCGAGAGTCCGAGTTCGAAAGGCTCGTCGTCTTCCGGCGCGCCGAGCGATACGCCCGGGAACACCCCGCGCATGAACACGCTGCCTTCGTCGCGGTCGTTCGTGACGAGGCGTCGTCGGTGAACCGTCGGCATCCTCTGATTCTAAGCGGCGATGGCGCGCTGACCTCCGTGCGCGGAGCGGAGCACTTGCGTTTTTCGGATATGCTCACTCCGGATAATCGAAAGGGCGACATGGGTTCCTTCATCAGCGCGGACTGGCTGCTGCGCATCGACGACGATCTGCTCACCCATCTCGAGTACGTCATCGTGCAGCAGTTCCGGCGCGGCGAATCGTTCCTCCTGAGCTGGATCGACGGAGCGAACGACCGCGATACCTCCGTGCAGCGCTCTCTGTGGCTGAGTCCCTCGATCGCCGTCGGCTTCGAGTTCGACAGCGCCGACCCCGTGCCTCTCCAGCTCGGCTGGGCCTCGGCCCTCTCCGCGGCGTCGGGCAGCACCGAGGGGCTGCGCATCATGGACGCGGACGGCCTCGACGTCCCCGTCGTCACCGAGATGCGACGCTGATCGAGAGATCTCCGTCCACCCCTCGCGCAATGCCGGTGCCTGAGCGGATGATGGCTCCATGCCGGAGCTCCCCGAAGTCCACGCCCTCGCCACGGGCCTCGGTGCACGGATCACCGGTCGCGTCGTCGATCGCGTCGACGTGTTCGCGTTCGCGGCGCTGAAGACCTTCGATCCACCCACCGCCGCCCTGCACGGCGAACGGGTCGAGGGCGTCACGCGTCACGGCAAGTTCCTCGACATCGGTATCGGCGACCTGCATCTCGTGGTCCATCTCGCCCGCGGCGGCTGGATCCGGTGGAGGGACGAGGTCCCGCCCCGACCGTCCGGGCGGCCGGGGAAGGGACCGCTCGCCGCTCGCGTCTCCTTCGCGGAGGGCGGCGCGATCGACATCACCGAGGCCGGCACGACCAAACGGCTGTCGCTCTCCGTCGTGCCCGATCCCCTCGAGGTGCCGGGGGTCGAGCGGCTCGGTCCGGACCCTCTCGCCGAGGCCTTCACGGAAGAGGTCTTCGCCGACATCCTCGCGCACTCGGGGCGCTCGCAGATCAAGGGCGTCCTGCGCAATCAGTCGGTGATCGCGGGGATCGGCAACGCCTACTCGGACGAGATCCTGCACGTGGCGAAGATGTCGCCGTTCGCCCCGGCATCGATGGCGCCGGCCGACGTGGCCCGCCTCTATACGGCGATGCGTTCGACGCTCCACGAGGCGGTGGAGCGCTCGGATGGGCTCGATGCGACCGAGCTCAAGCGCGAGAAGCGCGACGCCATGCGCGTGCACGGCCGCACGGGCGAGGCCTGTCCGGTCTGCGGTGACACCATCCGCCAGGTGCGTTTCTCCGATTCCACACTGCAGTACTGTCCCACGTGCCAGACGAAGGGCAAACCGCTCGCGGACCGCGTTCTGTCGCGGCTTCTCAAGTAGGGCGTGCGCTCACTCGAGGGCTGTGCGCACGCGGGCGCGCAGCGCCGGCAGCGTCTCGGAGTCGAACCAGGGATTGCGCCGTTGCCACCCGAGCGTGAGCGGCGAGGGGTGCACGATCGGGAACGACGGGTGGATCTCGGTCGCACGTCGCACGGTCTCCGTGAGCGTGGCACCGCGCGTGGGACCGAGGTAGTGCCGCTGGGAGTACGAACCGACGAGGATCGTCAGCCGCACGTCGGTGAACGTCGCGAGGATACGCGGGTGCCAGAGCGGCGCGACGTCCGGCCTCGGCGGCTTGTCCCCGCTCGGCGCCTTGCCCGGATAGTAGAAGTCCATCGGGACGATCGCGAAGCGGGAGGTGTCGTAGAACTCTTCGTCCGTCACCCCGAGCCAGGACCGCAGGCGCACTCCGCTCGCGTCGTTCCAGGGGATCCCGGTCTCCTGGGCGCGCCGGCCCGGTGCCTGGCTGATGAGGAGCACACGGGACGCCGGCGAGCCGATCACGAGCGGTTCCCATCCCTGCACCGTCGCCCACGCGTTCGAGGGATGGGCGGCGATCTCCGCGCGGAGGTCGTCGAGGGCGGTCACTCCCCCAGTGTCGCACCGCTCGCGGGCGGGCGGCACACGAGCAGTTCGCCCGCGCCTCTGACCGTGAGCGGGCCTACAGCGTCCGGCACGACGATCGTCTGGCCGCCGCTCGCCCCGATCGCTCCGCCGCCCCCCACGAGCTCGAGCACACCCTCGAGCACGATGAGCACCGAGAAGCCGGCCTCGATCGTCGCGGCGGCACCGTCGTCGACCACGATCCGGTCGAGCCGGAAGTACTCGTCGGCCTCGGACGGGAGGAGGGGACCGCTCGCCGCCGCACGGAGCACGAGGGTCGCGATGTCCGCCGCGGACCGCGCTCGACGCTCGACCGCACCGAGCGCGACGTCGAATCCGAGACCGAGGTGGCCGTCGGACGCGCCGTCGAGCGCGAATCCCTCCCACTCCACGAGGATCGAGAGGTCCTCCGGCTCTTGCAATTCTGCGAGGAAGACGCCGGCTCCGATCGCATGGAGCACCCCGGGAGGGACGTAGACGACGTCGCCTCTGCTCACGTCGATGCGGTGCAGGGAGTCGAGGAACGCCACGGAGTCCTGCCGCCGGAGGAGGTCGTCGAGGTCACAGGTGGTGAGATCTCGCTGGAGTCCGAGGTACACCTCGCCTCCCTCGAGGATCACCCAGGCCTCGGCCTTCCCGTGGGCCCTGGACAGATGCTGCCCGGCGAACGATCGATGCGGATGCGCGTGCACGGGCAGTCGTTCCCCCGCGTCGAGGAGCTTGACGAGGAGCATCGCGTCCACCCCGAACCGCGCGACGTGCGCCGCCCCGAGCCAGGCAGCCGGCTCGTCGGCGATGGCGTCGCGGAGGAGACGACCATCCGGCAGCACCGTGAGTCCCGTGAGGTCCTCGTCCGCCACCGTCGTCACCGACGCCACCCAGTCCTCGGGCTCGCGCTCCCCGGCCGGGTGCTCCCCGCGGAAGTCCGTGATGCGCCGCCCTCCGCGGTAGAACCGATCCGCCGGGCGGTTGGACGGCAGGATGATGGGATTCACGGGACCTCCACAGAAGCGAGTTCAGGCGCGCGTCGGTCCCGGCCCACCCAGACGACGATCGAGGCCGCGGAGAAGACCACCCCCGCGACGCCGACGAGGACGGCGTGCGGCATTCCGCCGCCGACGGGGGTGTCGTGGGAGTCGGAGAACGGATAGAGCAGGAAGAACTCGGACAGCTGGTTCCCGACCGCGACGGACAACGCCATCGTGATCCACGCCACCCGCTCGATCACCGTCCGCGCCGAGCGGAGGGCCAGCCGTGCCGCGGCGACGACGGGCGCGAAGAGCAGCACCCAGAACATCACCGCGGCGGGAAACGACCCGAGCACCCCGAGCCGCCCGTCCGACATCGAGGCGAGCAGCTGACCGGCGCCGACCACGACGAGCGTCACGGCGGACACGAGCGCGAGCACTCGCGACCAGCCGTCAGCCCACGGCGCGGCGGCCACGACCGCCCAGAAGGTGACGAGGAGCAATGAGGCGCTGCCGGCGAGCGGGACGGCGAGCGGGATGAGCTCGAACGGCTCGCTCACGATCGCGTAGTCGCGCGAATGATCCATGACGCGCACGCATTCGAGCGTGTCGGATACCTCGAGGCACGGGGCCCAGCGGATCCACGAGGCGAACCCTTCGAGACCGCCGGCCACGAGCACGAGCAGGCCGAGAAGTGCGAGAACCGGCGCATCGGCGCGCACTCCCGGACGCGCACTCCCTGCTCGGGCCCCGGACTCCATGCGCACAGTGTGACAGGTGGCGGCGGTCGACGGGTGAACGGGCGACGAATCGACGACCGCGCGATCAGAGTGCGGGCAGGCGCGGCACGGAGGCCAGGAGTCGACGCGTATAGGGGTGTCGGGGATCTGTGAGGACCCCCCGCGTGTTCCCTTCCTCGACGAGGCGGCCCCCCTCGAGCACCGCCATCCGGCGGCAGAGGGCCGACACGATCGTGAGGTCGTGGGAGACGAGGAGCATGCCGATCCCGCGTTCGCGCGCGAGCCTCTGGAAGAGCTCGATGACCTGCATCCGCACCGAGGTGTCGAGGGCACTGACCGGCTCGTCGGCGAGGATGACACGGGGTTCGGGGGCGAGTGCGCGGGCGATCGCGATGCGCTGCCGCTGGCCTCCCGAGAAGGCGTCGGGGAACCGCTCCCCCGCATCCGCGGGGAGGTCGACGGCCTCGAGCAGCTCGGCGACCCGTGCCGCCCGTCGGGCCGGCCCACCGGGGAGCCGGAGGGAGCGCAGCGGTTCGGCGATCGAGTCGCCGACGCGCATGCGTGGGTCGAGCGAGGAGAACGGATCCTGGTAGACCGGCTGCACCGCCCGGCGGTAAGCGAGCAGGCGACGGGTGTCCCGGCGGTCGAGCGGCCGCCCCTCGAAGAGGATCTCCCCCGATGTCGGAGACCCGAGGCCCAGGAGCAGGCGGAGGAGGGAGGTCTTGCCGGCGCCCGATTCCCCCACGAGCCCGACGGTCTCCCCCGGCGCGAGCGCGAGCGAGACGTCGTGGAGGACCTCGGCGCCGCGGCCATAGGAGAAGCGGACGTTCCGGGCCGCGAGCACGGGGGTCGCGAGATCGTGATCGTGGGTCATTCCGTCCCTCCGCTCGTCGGACCGTCGGACCCGGCCGGCCGGGCGGGGAGGAGGTCGTCGAGCGCGCGTGACGCGCCGACGAGCGTGCGCGTGTACTCCTCGCGCGGCGCCGTGAGGATGCGGCGCGTGTCGCCGATCTCGACCACGCGCCCGCCGCGCATGACGACGACGCGATCGGCGATCCCCGCGACGACCGGGAGGTCATGGCTGATGAAGACGAGCGACATGCCGCGGTTCTCGACGGCGGCCTGGAGGAGTTCGAGCACTCCGGCCTGCACGGTCACGTCGAGGGCCGTCGTGGGTTCGTCCGCGATGAGCAGGCGCGGCTCGGCCGCGAGGGCGAGGGCGATCGCGACTCGCTGCCGCTGCCCGCCGGAGACCTCGTGGATGAGCGAACGCGCGATGCGTTCGGGCTCGGGCAACTGCACCTCCGCGAGGGCGTCGAGGACCGCTCGCCGCAGCGCGTCCGCGCGGAACCCGCGGTGACGGCGCAGCGGCCACGCGAGCTGCGCCCCGATGCGCATGAGCGGATCGAGCGACGCGAGGGGCTCCTGGAAGACCGCGCCGACGGTGCGCCCGCGCACCCCATCGAGACGCCGCCCGGGCGCGGAGACGGTGTCGACGGTGTCGCCGTCGCCGAGGGACAGACGGATCGAGCCCGACGCGCTGAGCGGGTGACCGAGCAGCCCGAGCACGGCCAACGCGGTGAGTGATTTGCCGGATCCGGACTCCCCGATCACGCCGAGGCGCTGCCCGTCCGCGAGGTCGAACGACACGTCGTCGACGAGACGACGGCCGTCGGGGCCGTCGAGGTGGACCGAGAGGTTCTCGATCTCGAGCATCGCGCTCATCGGAGTGTCCTCCCCGTGGGATCGGCGACGTCTCGGAGCCCGTCGGCGAGGAGGTTGATGCCGATGATGGTCGCGACGAGGAGGAGACCGGGCAGGATCGCCGCCGTCGGCGCCACGAGCACCGTGCTCTGGGCCTCCTGCAGCATGCGACCCCACGAGGCGTTCGGCGGCGGCGAGCCCAGGCCCACGTACGACAGGGACGCCTCGGCGACGACCGCTCCGCCGAACTGCAGGGCGAGCGGCACGATGAGCGTAGGCCAGACGTTCGGCAGCACGTGGAGGCGGATGAGTCGGAGCGTGCCCGTGCCCGAGGTGCGTGACGCCGTGACGAAGTCCTGCGCCAGCACGCGGGTCGCCGTCACACGCGTGAGGCGCGCGATCACGGCGGATCCGGCGAGCCCGATCGCGAGGATCGCGGACTCGAGCGACGCGCCACGCCAGGCGACCACGAGCATCGCGAGGAGCAGCGTGGGGAAGGCGATAGCGATGTCGAGCAGGCTCGAGAGGGCGTCATCGATCCACCGGCCCGCCATGGCCGCGACGAGGCCGACGAGGACGCCGAGGACCGCGGCGATCGCGACCGCCCCGACTCCCGTGAGCATCGCGAGTCGCGCACCGATCATGAGCTGCGTGAAGAGGTCCCGGCCGAGCCGGTCGGTTCCCGCCCAGTGCTCGGGCGACGGCGGCTGCAGCCGCCCGCCGGTGGTGTCGCTCGGCTCGAACGGGAGGGCGACGAGAGAGAGGATCGCGACGACGGCGATGATCCCGAAGAGCACTCCCCCGACGAGCAGGTTGACGGACGTGCGGCGCCGCGGACGACGCGACCGTGTGTCGCGCGACCGGGGGTTCCGCTCCGCCTCCGTGAGCACGGTGACGCTCACGCGGCCGCCCTCGCCATCCGGTTGCCGGAGACGGAGGCGCGCAGGCGCGGGTCGATCAGACGCTGGATCACGTCGGCCACGAAACCCAGGAGGAGGACGAGCGTCGTCGAGAACAGCAGGACGCCCTGGACGCTCGGGAAATCCTGCTCCTGGATGCCGACGAGAAGCATGTCGCCGAGGCCCGGGAGGGCGAACACGCGCTCCACGATCACGGCGCCCACGAAGGTCGTCGACAGCTGGATGGCGAGGATCGAGATGACCGGGACGATGCCGTTGCGGATGCCGTGGCGGACGAACGCTCCCGCGAAGCTCTGCCCCGTGGCGCGGGCTGCCCGCAGGTACTGCTGACCGAGCACGTCGAGCGTGGCGCTCCGCACGTAGCGCGCGAGATCGCTGCCCGAGACGATCGCGATCGTGAGAACCGGCAGGGTGAGGGCGAAGATCGCGGCCCCCGGATCCTCCCAATCGCTTCGCGGGAAGCCGCCGGCGGGGAACAGACGCGCGTTCAGGGCGAGGGCCGTGACGAGCAGGATGCCCACCCAGAACACCGGGATCGCGCCGCCGAGCTGCGACACGGCGGAGAAGGCGGTGCCGTACCAGGTGCGCGACCGCCACGCCGCGATGAAACCGACCGGCACGGCGATGACCACGGAGAGGAGGAACGCGAGCAGCGTGAGCGGCAGGGTCACGTTGAGTCGTCGGAGGATCTCGTCACCCACGGGGAGGTTGTTCGTGAAAGACGTCCCGAGGTCGAGCCGGGCGAGCTGCACGACGTAGTCGAGGAACTGCACAGGGATCGGGCGATCGACGCCGAGGCGAGCAGCCGCCGCCGCGATCTCCTGCTCCGTCGCACCCACGCTGATGAGCGCGAACACGGGATTGCCGAGCAACCGCAGCACGACGAACAGGATCACCACCGCGAGCGCGAACGCCAGCAGCAGCAATCCTGTCCGTCTGAGCAGGTACCGACCGATGTCTAGGCCTCCTGGATCCCGTACACGTAGAAGAGCGAGTTGAGCCCATTCTCCGGGACACCGGTGATGCCGTCGCGCGCGATACGCAGCTGGGGGTTGAGGTAGAGCCACACGCTCGCGGCGTCGTCGGAGATCTTCTGGTTCACCCTCGTGATGAGCTCCGTCTGCTGCTCCACGGAATCGGCCTGCTCGGCGTCGGCGAGCCAGGTCTGCACGTCGGCGTCGTCGTAGCCCCAGTAGAAGTCCGAGTCTCCGTAGAAGTTGATGTCGCGGTCGTTGACGTGGCCTTGCAGGGTCGCTTCGAAGTCGTGGTCGGTGTAGACCTTCTCGTACCACTGGTCATCGGTGATGATGTTGATGTCCACGGTCACGCCGATCTTCGCGAGCTCGGTCTGCAGGAACTCCGCGACGGTCGAGTGCACGCCGGACTCGGGGGTGTCGATCGTGAACTCGAAGCCGTCCGCGTAGCCCGCCTCGGCGAGCAGGTCTGCTGCGAGCTCGGGGTCGTAGGGGTTGTTGTCCGCGAGGTCGAGGTACCAGGGCTCGGACGGCGGCACCATGGAGCCGATGAGCTGTCCGCGTCCGTCCCAGATCGCGTCGAGCAGCTGCTCGCGGTCGATCGCCGAGTAGACGGCCTTCCGCACGTTGACGTCGTCGAAGGGAGCGACGCGATCGTTGAAGGCGAGCAGCTCCTTCGTCGTGGACGTGCCCTCGATGATCTCGTAGTCGCCGGATTCGAACTCGGACAGGCTGTCGGGGTTCGACTGACTCGTCACGAGGTCGACCGCACCCGTGATGAGCGCGTTGTTGAGGGCGGTCGGGTCGGCGTAGTACTGGTAGACGACGCCGCCGTTCGCGGGCGCGTCGCCCCAGTAGTCCTCGTTCACGTCGAGCGTGATCGAGTCGCCCTTGCGGTAGTCGCCGAGCGCGTACGGCCCGGTGCCGTCGGCGGCCGCGGTGAGGTCGCCGGCCTCGGGGTTCACGATCCAGACGTAGCCGAGGTTGTACGTGAAGCTGATCGACTTGGCCGACAGCTGCACCTCGACGGTGGTGTCGTCGACGGCTGTGACGGTGTCGATGACGCTCAGCTGGCTCTTGCGCGCGGCGATCGAGTCGTCACCGATGAAACGCTCGAGGCTGTACTTCACGGCCTCGGCGGTGAGCGGGTCGCCGGAGTGGAACGTCGCGTCTTCGAGCGTGAAGGTGTACGTGAGACCGTCGTCGGAGACCTCGGTCTCCTTCGCGAGGAGGGGCTCGACCTCGGCGTCGTCGGTGATCCGGAAGAGGCCCTCGTAGACGTTGCCCGTGAAGACCTCGGTGACGCCGGAGCTGCCGCCGAAGATCTGGTCGAGGTTCGTGGGCTCGTTCTGCGAACCGACGATGATCTCGGCGTTCGCGTCGGGCCCTGCGTCGGAGGATCCAGAACCGGAGGCGCAACCCGCGAGCACGAGGAGGCTGGCGGTGGTGGCGGCGAGGGTCGCCGCGAGGCGGGATCGGCGGTGGCGTGAGATCACGTCGGTGTCCTTTTCTGGGTGCGGGGACGCGGAGTGCGCCCCCGGGCGGCGGTGCCGCGGGAGATGGTCGAGGGGGTGCGAGTGCGGGCGGATCGATCCCGCCGATGCAGCTGAGGACGCGAGTCCGTCAGATCGAGAAGCCCTCCGAGAAGCGCACTCGCTTCTCCCCCGCGCGAAGCGGGACGGGCAGCCGGTTCTGCAGCGGCGGGAGCGGACAGTTCATCTGGTTGGAGAAGCCGCACGGGGGCACGATGGCTCGGTTGAAATCGATCTCGATCGGCAGGCTCTCGCCCGGCGCGAGCTCGCCCGAGGCGCCCGGGTGATCGAGGAAGAGGAAGCGACCGGCGCCGTAGCTCTCGCGACCGTTCGTCGCGTCGCCGAAGACGAGCTGGAGGCTGGAGTGGCCGTCGTGGTTCGTATCGAAGGCGGCGAAGCGGTATTCGGTGCCGTCGAGTTCGAAGACGAGGTCGCCCGAGACGGGGAGGGCACGCGTGGCGCCGTCGTCCTTGATGTGCTCGAACGGGACGACGCGCTGCTCGTCGACGAGTTCGAAGCGACCGGAGAGCACCCAGGCGGGGTCGTAATCGTAGGACTCGATCTCCTCGAAGGCCGCGTTGGCGGGAGAATCGGCACGCCAGATGCGGTAGCCCTCCTGCGGTTCGCCCGAGTCGATGTCGGTGCGCCGGAGGCGGGTGAGCACGGCATCGGCCGGCTGTCCCGCGCGGGCCTCCTCGTCGGAGACGGCGGGAGCGCCGGCGGGGCTCCAGTGGGTGAGGACGAGTGCGAGGTTGCCGAGCGGCGCCGTCACAGCGGCGCGACGATGCGTCTTCCACACCTCGTACGCGGCGATCGCCTCGTCGTGCGTCGTGCTCTCGACCGTTGAACCCATGACCACGTGCTCCACTCCATCAGAAACCAGACGCTGTCCGGTAACTCCATGACGTTGTCTTACATTCCCACCCCGCCCACCTTCCCTGAGGTGTCGCGATCTGTTGCCTGTCCGGCCGGAAGGCCGACAGTCTGCGACACCTCACGGGAGATGGGCGGGAAGATTTATCGACAGGTGTCGAAAAATGCGCGTACGCTCGAAGGAGGTCCCACCGATGTGACGCCGATCCGGGCGCCGCGAGCGAACCACTCCACCCGAGAAAGGCACCACATGACCACCACAGCCCACGCCGCCGTCCTCCACGAGGTCGACGGACCGTTCGTCTTCGAAGACGTCGTCCTCGGTGACATCACGCCGGACGAAGTCCTCGTCCGCATCGTCGCGACCGGCCTCTGCCACACCGACCTCGCCGTCGTGCACGGCCACATCCCGACGCAGCTCCCCATGGTCCTCGGCCACGAGGGTGCGGGCGTCGTCGAAGAGGTCGGTTCGAGTGTCACCGGACTCGAGAAGGGCGACCACGTCGCCATCTCCTTCGCCTCGTGCGGACACTGCTCCAACTGCCTGGTCGGGCGCGAGGCCTACTGCCGCAACTTCATGCTGCTCAACATGGGCGGAGTCCGCGAGGACGGCTCACGCACGATGACCGCAGCCGACGGCGACGACGTGCGCGGCTCCTTCTTCGGCCAGTCCTCCTTCGCCACGCACGCCATCGTGGCGGCTCGCAACGCCGTCAAGATCGACGACGGCGTGCCCCTCGAACTCGTGGGACCGCTCGGCTGCGGTATCCAGACCGGCGCGGGCACCGTCCTCAACACGCTCGCCCTGCCCGCGGGATCGACCATCGTCGTGGCCGGAACCGGCGCCGTCGGCCTCTCCGCCATCATGGCCGCGAAGGCTGCGGGGGCGACCACCATCATCGCCCTCGACGTGCTCGACGAGCGCCTGTCCTTCGCGACGGAGCTCGGCGCGACCCACACGATCAACGGCCGGACCGCGGACGTCGAGGCCGAGATCCTCGCGATCACCGACGGTGTCGGCGCGCCATACGCGGTCGACACGACGGCGGTCCCCGCCGTCGTCGCCCAGCTCGTCGCCGCGACGAGCTTCGGTGCCTCGATCGCCCTCGTGGGCGTGCCGAAGCCCGACGCGACGATCCCGCTCGGTCTCGTCTCCGGTTCCGGGAAGACGATCATCGGCGCGATCGAGGGCGACTCGGTGCCGCAGGTCTTCATCCCGCGTCTGCTCGCGATGCACGCCGCTGGCGACTTCCCGTTCGATCGCATGGTCACGACCTACCCGTTCACCGACATCGACACCGCGATCGCCGACACCCAGTCGGGCGCGGCGGTCAAGGCCGTACTGACGATGCCCGTCTAGTCGGGGCCGTCTAGCCTGGATCGCATGCGCGCACCCGACCCCCGTAGCGCCCGCACCGTCGCCGCTCTGCGTGACGCGCTGCGGGAGTCGCTCGCGACCCATGCTCTCGACGAGGTCACCGTGGCGTCGTTGTGCCGCGCGGCGGGCGTACAACGCACGACGTTCTACACGCACGCGTCGAGCGTCGCCGAGCTGCTCGCCGGGCTCCTCACCGAGGAGATCGACGAGCAGCTCGACGTGCACCCCGACTCCGATGCCACCGTCGAAGACGTCGCCCGCGCCTTCCAGGCGACGCTGGAGAGCGGCTTCGAGGTCGTCGGCCGCGATCGTGCGCTCTTCCGCGTGGCCCTCGACGCGAACGCCTCGGCGCTCCTCCGTCGACACCTCGCCGAGCTCATGACACGTCGACTCCACATCGCGCTCGACATCTGGACGGCTCTCGGCGTCGCCCGCGACGTCGATCGTCGCATCGCCGTCCCCTTCGCCGCCGGCGCCCTGGCCGCGTCCGTCGAGGCGTGGGCGTCGCTCGACGACACCGATACCGCCGCCTACGCGATCGGCGTACGCGACCAGATGCCGCCGTGGTGGCCGCGCTACTGAATGGCGTGCCCTCACCGCGCCGCGGTTCTCCTCAGCCGCGACGTCGGACGGGGACCACGGCGTCCGGGTGCGGCTCGACGACCGAGCGGCGGAGGTGCTCGAAGACGACGGAGGTCTTCACATCCGCGATCTCCTCGCGACTCGTGAGACGGTCGATGACGAAGGCGTAGAGAGCGTCATTGTCCGCGACGGCGACGTGCACGATGAAGTCCGCCTCTCCCGTGGTCACGAAGACGCCGAGCGTCTCGGGCAGGCCGCTCACCCAATCGCGGAACGCCTCGATGACGGATCGGGACGGTGGCCGGATGCGCACGGCAACGAGGGCCTGGACGGGGCGGCCGATCGCGGCGAGATCGAGGTCGAGGGACGCGCCACGGATGACCCCGGCGTCGCGCAGCGCCCGGGTCCGGTCGAGGGCGGTCGTGGGCGAGACGCCGATCGCGTTCGCGACGTCGCGATTGGACGTCCGCGCATCGTGCTGCAGAACGGCCAGAATGGCCGCGTCCAGTTCGTCGATATCAGGCATATGAGCATCGTAACCTGATGAAATACGGAAAGCTTGCGCGGTTGTCGGACGCATGAGGAGCTAGATACATGAACACCGCAAC
The DNA here is from genome assembly GCF_003990045.1 of Labedella endophytica. Lineage (GTDB taxonomy): Bacteria > Actinomycetota > Actinomycetes > Actinomycetales > Microbacteriaceae > Labedella > Labedella endophytica. The sequence goes on from NZ_RZGZ01000002.1 coordinate 385,863, forward strand.
GATCGGCTTCTCGCCCGACGAGATCGACCTGTCCCTCTCCACACGCGCCGTCCGCCTCAAGTGGGTCATCGCGGTCGACGCCGAGCTCCCCGCCGGGCGGGCGGCGAACGCCGCGGTGTGCCTCGCGGCACCGACGACCGACGCCGTGACGGGTCTCCTCGGTCCGGACGTGCGCGATGCCGACGGCCGCGCCCACCCGGGACTGCCCTGGACCGGCTGCACGATCCTCGCCGCGACGCGCGACCAGCTCGCAACCATCGCGCGCAAGGCCGCATCCTCCGCCGACGTCTTCGTCGCGGACATGCCGGCGCTCGGGCAGGCGACGCGCGTCTACGACGATTACGTCCGGGAAATGTCGCAGACCGACACCGCGCATCTCGACCTCCTCGCGGTCAGCATCGTCGGCCCCCGGAACCGCGTCGACCGTCTCGTCGGCAGCCTCCCCCTCCTCCCCTGACATTCCACCGGGTGTGAGGCGGAGGGTGGGCGGACTAGCCTGGCGAGTATGAGCGAGACGATCATCACCGTCGAGGGCGGCTTCGATCACCACCACCCGGCCGAGCGCGGAACCGTGCGACTCACCGCCGGATTCCAGGGCGGGGACCGGTCATCGGTCGTCGCACGGACGACGCAGCTGCAGGCGGCCATCGCCGGCGAGGCTCAGCAGCTCGCCGCCGATCCGGCCAACGGACCCGCCACGTGGTGGTCGGCCGATCGCCTGCAGGTCTGGAGCGAGAAGCCGTGGAACAACCAGGGCAAGCAGCTCCCGCTCGTCTACCACGCCGCCGTCCTCATGGAGGTGAAGTTCCGCGACTTCGCGCGGCTCGCCGACTGGGTGGAACGGCTCGCGACGATCGACGGAGTCACGATCACCGGGATCGACTGGGCGCTCACAGAGGTGACGAAGGCGCGCCTCACAGCGGATGCCCGTCACCGCGCCGTGCTCGACGCGACGGAACGCGCGTCGAGCTACGCTCACAGCCTCGGGCTCTCGACGCTCCGGCCGCTCGCCCTCGCGGACCCGGGCATGCTCGGCGACGAGACACGGCCGGCGGCGCCGAGTAACGGCGTGGCCATGTCGCGCTCCATGAAGGCCGACGCAGCGGCGAGCGGGCTCGACCTCAAGCCGGAGGACATCACCATCTCGGCCAAGGTCCACGCACGCTTCAGCGCCGCCTGACCGCCTCGAGCACCACGGGGTCGGCGCAGCCGCGGGCGAAGCCCTCGATCCGGCGATCGATGTCCCGCTGCAGGACGAGCGCACCGATACGCTCGGCGATCGGCGCGAGCCAGCGCGGCGTGCACGAGAAGTTGTAGCGCCACACGGCGAGGGTTCGCCCGGCGTCGAGCGGATCCGGGCTGAAACGCCAGCCGGCTCCGAACTTCTCGAAGAACCAGGACCCCTCCAGCATGGCCATTCCGACGTTCGTCGGCGGGTTGTAGGACACATAGCGGGTCACCATGCGCAGTCCGAAGCGCTGGACGGTCTCGGTCCGCACGCCCTTCGCGGCGACCGTCGCGCCGTCGAGGAAACGCTGCCGACGGATGAACGGATCCCATCGGAGCCGGATCTCGCCGGTGGTCTGGGACACCGCGAAGGCCGTCGCGGGATCGACGGGGACGGTGAGGCGGGACTCGACGACGGGCACCCGCCCATCCTGCCACCCGCCTGGATCTCCCCCACCTCCCGCACGCACGCGCCGCGCGTATCCGCACGCGCTTCACCGAGCGGAGCGGGTGGGGCGAGAGCGGGCACGACAGCGGGCCGACAGGAACCGGGGTCAGGCGTGGAGGCGACGCCAGGCGAGCTCGGCGAGGGCCTCGGCCTGGATGCCGAGCACGGAGTCGTCGAAGACGGCATTCTCCGAGTGCATGCCGGGTGCTCCCGCAGCGGGCACCTCGGCGGGCTGCGCACCCAGGAAGAGGAGAGTGCCCGGCACCGCCTCGAGTACGTAGGCGAAGTCTTCCGACGCCATCGAGGGCGACGGGAGCCGCACCACGCGCTCGGCACCGTGGAGCTCGTCGAGCACCTCGAAGACGAATGCCGTCTCCGCCGGATCGTTGACCGTCACGGGGTACGAGTCGATGTACTCGACCTCGGCCGTCGCCCCGTGGGCTGTCGCGATGCCGTGCGCGAGAGCGGTCAGCCGCTCCCTCACGAGGGCGAAGGTCTCGCGCGAGAGCGTGCGGATGTTGGCCTCGAGGACGACGCTCGCCGAGAGCACGTTCGCGGCCGCGGAATCGGTCTCGATCCGCGTGACCGAGACGACGGCCGGGTCGGTCGCGGGCACGCGGCGGGCCACGAACGACTGGAAGGCGAGGACGATCTCCGCCGCGATCGGCACGGGATCGATCGCGTGCTGCGGCCACGCGGCGTGACCACCCGTGCCGACGACGCGCACGCGCAGGCCGCTCGCGCTCGCCATGATCGGGCCGGAGCGCGTCACGAAGGTCTCGGCCTGCGTGACGCAGTCGACGTGGACGGCGTAGGCCGCGACGGGTCGTTCCCCCGCCGCATCGAGCACACCCTCCTCGATCATGACCCGACCGCCCGCGAAGCCCTCCTCCCCCGGCTGGAACATGAATACGACGGCGCCCGGCAGCTCCGCGCGGCGGGCGTGGAGCAGCCGGACGGCGCCGAGCAGTCCCGCCATGTGGAGGTCGTGCCCGCACGCGTGCATCGCACCGGTCGTGCTCGCGAACGGCAGACCGGTCGCCTCACGGACCGGGAGCGCGTCCATGTCGGCGCGGAGCAGCACCACGGGACCGGGCCGGCCGCCGCGCAGAACGGCCGTGACGGAGGTGAGAGCGTCGCCGGTGGTGATCTCGAGACCGAGGCCCTCGAGCTCGCCGAGGAGCGCGCGCTGCGTCTCGGGCAGGTGCAGACCCGTCTCGGCCATCGTGTGCAAGCGCCGCCGCACGGCGACGAGATCGTCGAGTATCCCTGCTGCGTCGAAGGAGACCGCGTCGAGGGAGACCGCGTCGAAGGAGCCCGTCACGAGGTGCGCAGCCCGTTGACGAGACGGATGCGGGCCGCGAGCTCCGGGTTCTCATACGGCCCCGGCCGGTCGAGGGCCGCGACGACGCGCTCGAGCACCTCGACGGGCTTGTCCTGGCTCATCTTCTCCTTGCCCTCGAAGCGCGTGACACGGAGCCGGAAGCCGACGGTGCCGGCGACGATCCGCTCGGCGTAGGCGGACGTCGCGAGGGTGCCGCGCATCCGGAACGGATTCGGGAGGGGATCCTCGAAGTGGTCGACGAGCCGTTCGAGCACCGCGAGGTTCTCGGCGTCGCTCAGGATCTCGGGCACACCGTGCGCGTGCACCGTGGCGAAGTCCCACGTGGGCACGGCCGGATCCACCTCGTACCAGGACGGCGAGATGTAGCCGGACGGGCCGTAGAAGACCACGAGCAGTTCGTGGGAACCGAGTTCGTGGAGCCGTTCGTCGGGTCGGCCGACGTGGGAGACGAGCGTGATCGCGTCCGGATCGTCGGAGTCCTGCTCGTCGAGGATGAACGGGTAGTGCGAGGCGACGGGACCCGCGCTCGTCGCGCTGATCATCGTGGCCCAGGGAGATGCGCGGATGAGCGCCTTCGCATCCTCCGTCCGCGTGAGTGCGTAGTCGGTGTTCTCACGCATGAGGAGTCTCCTGGGTGCGGCGGGCATTTGCGGTGATGATCCGAACGTACTCGGGCCAGAGCGCCCGCTCGAGTCGGTGACCCATGTCCTCGATGAGGTGGAGTTCGGCCCCGGGGATCGCCTCGGCCGTGAGCTCGGCCGCGAGGGGTCGCAACTGCGGGTCGAGCCGGCCGTGCACGACGACTGTCGGTACGATCACGCGCCGGAGACGCTCGAGGCGGTCGTCGGCGCGCCGCAGGGCGGCACCGTGGCGCTGAAAGCCGTTCGGTTCGTAACCCCGCTCGATCTGCCGGGCCGCGTGGCGGCGCTCGTCGTCCTCGTCGAACGGGTGAGAGGTGACGTGCATGGAGCGCTGGTACGCGACGAACTGCTCGATCGCCTCCTCCCGGGGCAGAGCGGGGAACGACACGGGCTCGCCCGCCCCCACGGCGATCTCCGACGGCGCGAGGTAGGCGGGATCGAGCCCGGGGATCGCGGAGAGGATCGCCATGCTCCGGACGCGCTGCGGGTGGTCGATGGCGAGGTACTGCGCCATGATCCCGCCCATCGAGTGGCCGGCGAGATGGGCGGAGTCGAGCCCGAGCGTGTCGAGGATGCGCAGGACGTCCCCGGCCGCGTCAGCGACCGAATAACCGCCGTCGACGGCGTCGACCCCGCCGAAGCGCTGCGACAACCCGGTATCGCGATGGTCGAAGCGGATGACGCGGAAGCCCTCCGCCACGAGGAGCGCGCAGAACTCGTCCCGCCAGTCGATGAGCTGCGTCGACCCGCCCCCGATGAGCACGAGCGGTTCGGCCGCGTCGTCCCCGAGCACCTCGAAGTGGATGCGGACGTCGTCCACGGTGGTCTCGGGCATCAGCGCGGGTCCCCCAGGTCGTTCCAGGTGAAGCGGCCGCCGAGGAGCGTGGCCGCGACGTGCAGCTCGCGCAGCGCGTCCGGGGGGCTGGTGAGCGGATCGGCGTCGAGGACGACGAGGTCGGCGACCTCTTCCGCGGCGACGGTGAAGCGGCCGCGGGTGCTCGCCGAGAGCGCGAGGTCCACCGGCAGGTTCTGCTCGGGGTGCCACGCGTCGCGGTCGTCGCGCGATCGCGACACGGCGGCGGAGATCGCGATCCACGGATCGAGCGGCGCGACGGGCGCGTCGGAGCCGAGGTGCACGGTCGCTCCCGCGTCGTGCAGCGAGCGGAACGCGAACGCCCGGTCGGTGCGTCCGTGCCAGTGCCGGTCGGCCACGTCGCGGTCGTCCATCGCGTGCTCGGGCTGCACGCTCGCGGTGAGCCCGAGCGATCCGAATCGTGCGAAGTCGTCCTCGGCCACGAGCTGTGCGTGCTCCACGACACCCGCGATCCCGAGGGCCTCGAACGCATCGACCACGGCGGTGTTCGCCTGGTCACCGATCGCGTGTACAGCCGGCAGGATGCCGTTCGCGTGCGCGGTGCGGAGGAGCTCGACGAGCCGCTCCGGCGTCACGCTCTGCACACCATAGGAGTCGGGGTCAGCGGGGTCGAGCCCCGGATAGGGTGCCCAGCAGTGAGCCGTCCGAGTATTGAGCGAGCCGTCGACGACGATCTTGAGGCGGCCGAACGTGACGAGGCCCTCCTCGTCGAGCACATCGCCCGTGCGACGGCCGCGTGTGATCGCCTCGTCGAGCCGATCAGGCCAGACGGAGCCCTCGACACGCAGGGAGTCCACTCCCGCCGCCACCCGATCCGGCCAGATCGTGGCGTTGTCCTGGTTCTCGAACTCGACGATGCCGACGACCCCGCGGGAGGCGGCGGCCCGAGCGGCGGCGGCATACGCCTCGTGGTTCGGCTGGGTGCCACGGTCGTGCACGCCGAGGGCGCCGATCCACTCGGTCTCGCGGAGCACGCCGTCCTCCGGCAGGTCGAGCCCGTAGTGACGTCCGGCTGCGGAGTTCAACCACCCGCAGTGGAGGTCGCCGCTGATGAGCATGATCGGGCGATCGGGGGCGATCGCGTCGAGGGCGGCGCGCGTCGGGGCGTCCGTCCAGAGCGCGTCGCGGAACCCGTAGCCCACGACGACGTCGGCGTCCGAGACGGGGAGCGCGGCACGCATGATCGCGACCGCTTGGGCCGCGCTTCCCGCCGGCGCGAGGTCGACGCGCTCGCGGCGCACGACCCACTGCGTGAAGTGCACATGGGCGTCCCAGAGCCCCGGGGCGAGGTAGCGTCCGTCGAGGCGGAACTCCGGGACCCCGGCCGCCTCGATCGAGCCGGCCGGCCCGACGCGCGACACGAGACCGCCGGAGAGCAGCACGTCGCGGGGCTCGGCGACCCCGAGGAGTCGGGCGTCGCGGAGGACGAGCGGGCCGGGCGCTCCGGCACGGGATACGGGGGCGGTGGTCATGCGTCCTCCAGTTCGAGGGGTTCGCCCATGACGGGCACGGACCGCAGCAGCTCGCGCGTGTACGGGTCCTCCGGGTGCGCGAGCACCGTCTCGGTCCCGCCGTGCTCCACGATGCGGCCGGCGCGCATCACGCTCACCTCGTCGCTCACGTACCGCACGACCGCGAGGTTGTGGGAGATGAAGAGCATCGTGAGGTGGAGCTCCTGCTGCAGCTCGCGGAGCAGGTTGAGCACGACGCCCTGGACGGAGACATCGAGGGCCGAGGTGATCTCGTCGGCGATGAGCACGGCGGGTTCCGCCGCGAGGGCGCGGGCGATCGTGATCCGCTGGCGCTGACCGCCGGAGAATGCCGAGGGCGACTCCCCCGCCCGGCGCGGATCGATGTGCACGCGATCGAGCAGCTCGTGCACGCGGGCCTCGCGGTCGAGCCGGGAGGAGCGGCGTCCCGTCGCGAGGAGCCCCTCGGCGATCGACGAGCCGATCGGCATCCGGGGGTCGAGGGCGCTGAACGGGTCCTGGAACACCATCTGCACCCGACGTCGGGCGAGCCGTGAGGCGGGCGCTCGGTCGGTGATGTCGACGCCGTCGAGCAGGATCGACCCGCCACTCACGGGCGTGAGGCCCACGGCGATGCGCGCCATCGTGGACTTGCCCGAACCGGACTCGCCCACGAGCCCGTGGGTGGTGCCGTCGCGCACGACGAGGTCGGCTGCATCGACGGCGAGCTGCGCGGCCCGGCCGTGGCCGTACCGCACGCTCACCGCGCGGAATTCGAGTTCGCTCATGTGCGCACCTCCGGGGATTCGGCCACGGCGGTCGCGGCGGTGTCTGTGGGGATGACGGGTAGCGGCAGAGCGCGGTTCGTCGCCATGTCGGGAACGCACGCGATGAGGCCGCGCGTGTACGGGTGTCGCGCGTCCTCGAGGCGGTCGGCAGCGAGCTCCTCGACGATGCGGCCGTCGCGCATCACGATGACGCGGTCGCAGAATCCGCTCACGAGCGCGATGTCGTGCGAGATGAGGAGGATCGCCGCCCCCGTCGACCGCTGCGCGTCGCGCAATGCCCTGAGCACCTGCCGCTGCACGGTCACGTCGAGCGCCGTGGTGGGCTCGTCGGCGATGATGAGCCGCGGCGACCCCATGAGGCCCATCGCGATCATCGCCCGCTGACGCATGCCGCCCGAGAACTCGTGCGGCAGCTGACCGAGCCGGCGCTCCGGGTCCGGGATCCGGACGAGGTTGAGGGCGTCGACGGCGCGCTTGAGCGCTGCGGGCCGCGGCACCCGGCCGTGGATCTCGCTGACCTCACGCAGCTGCCGTCCCACCGAGAGCGACGGGTTGAGGGAGCTCAGCGGGTCCTGGAAGATCATGGCCTGCTCGAGGCCGAGGCGACGCCGCTCCGCCGCCGTCGGCTCGACCGTCATGTCGATGCCGCGGAAGCGGAGCTCGTCGCTCTCGACGAGCGAGTCCGGTCCGAGCAGTCCGGCGATCGCCATCGCCGTGACTGATTTTCCCGAGCCCGACTCCCCCACGATGCCGACGACCTCGCCGGGATCGATCGAGAGGGTCACTCCGTGCACGCGTTCCACGAGCCCGCCGTCCTCCGTCCGGAACGAGACCCGGAGGTCGGAGGCGCGCGCAACCGGCTCGGTGTCCGAGACCACGGGGATCGCCCGCGTCTCGGCGCGGGTGCGGCGACGCACGGCGCGTAGCGGGGCGTTGCGACGGCGCTCGCTGAAGAGCTCTCCGAGGAGGGAGAACACCACTCCCGTGAGCACGATCGCGATACCGGGGCCGATCGCGGCCATCGGGTCGACGTAGATGCGTCGGGACCCTTCGTTCAGCAGACGTCCCCAGTCGTACTCGGGCGCCTGTACGCCGAGACCGAGGAACGACAGTGCGGCGAACGACAGGAGCGTGACGGACGCGTGCACCGCCATGTTGACGAGCAGCGGCGGAAGGATGTTCGGCAGCACGTGTCGCGTCGCGGTCCGCAGAGGACCGCTGCCGAGGATGCGGGCGGCGTGCACGAAGTCGCTGCCAGCGACGCTCGAGGCGAGCGTCGAGACGAGACGCCCGAACACGGGGATCCCGGCGAAGCCGACCGCGAGCATCGCGCCCGTCGCCGTCGTGCCCCAGATGACGGAGAAGAAGAGAGCGAGCAGCAGCCAGGGGAATGACAGCAGGATGTCGATGAACGCGTTCACGGCCCGCCGGGCCAGCGACGGGAGCACCGCGGCGATGACGCCGACGAGCACACCTCCCAGGACGGAGATCCCCGTCGCTCCGAGCGTGAGCAGCACAGAGACGCGGGTCGCGACGACCACTCGCGCGAAGAGGTCGCGGCCGAGTTCGTCGGTGCCGAAGGGGTGCGCGAGGCTCGCGCCCTGCTGACGGGACGCAATGTCGCGGGCGCTCGCGGCATCGCCGAAGAGGATCGGGCCGAAGACCGTCGCGGCGATCACGACGAGCACACCGATCGAGACGGCGACGCCTTGCGGCGTGAGGAGTGTTCGAACGAAGCGGGTACGCATGTCAGGCCTCGGCGATCGTCGAGCGCGGATCCAGGACGGCGAGCGCGAGGTCGATGACCAGGTTCGCCACGAGCACGAGGACCGCGTAGACGAGGACGACACCCTGGATGAGCGGGTAGTCCTTCGTCGTGATGGACGAGACGATCGTCGACCCGATGCCCGGGATGACGAAGACCGTCTCGATGAGGACGGTGCCGGCCACGAGACCGACGAGCACCACACCGCCGGCCGTGAGCGACGCGGCGACGATGTTCGGCAGAGCGTGGCGCAGGTAGAGCACACGACCCGGGAGCCTCTTACTCCGCGCGGTCGTGATGTACGGCTCGTCGAGCACCCGCAGCATCTCGACGTGCACGATGCGTGCGAGGTAGGCGAGCGGACCGATCGCGAGCGCGATGACCGGGAGCACGACCTGCGACGGCTGTCCCCAGCCCGCGGGCGGGAAGGCCTGCAGCCCCACGCTGAAGATCGAGATGAGGAGGACCGCAAGCAGGAAGTTCGGGATCGCGATGAGGATGCCGAGGAAACCGGAGACGCCGAGGTCGACGGCCCGTCGGCGTCCGCCGCGAGCCGAGACCGCCGTGGCGACGCCGATCGGGAAGGCGCCCACCGCCGCGATGAGGAAGGAGAGCACCGAGAGCATCAGGGTCGTCGGCAGTCGCTCCGCGAGCGTGGCGGCCACGGGCCGCTGCGACGACACGGACACACCGAGGTCGCCGGTGAAGAGCCCGCCGACGTAGTTCGCGAACTGCTGACCGAGCGGGAGATCGAGACCGAGCGAGCGCCGCAGCGCCTCGACGGCCTCGGGCGACACGGTCGGCCCGAGGGCCGCGCGCACCGGATCGCCCGGAACGAGGTGGACGAGGAAGAACGACGCGACGAGAACGATCGCGAGCGACACCGCGGCTCGGAGGAGCCGGCGCAGCACGAAGGCGAGCCGCGGGGACCCTCCGAGCAGCCGCGGACGCTCCCCCCGCCCCGCGGTCGCGGGCGTCGACGGGGTCGGGGCGGCCGTGATCGGAGTCGGGGCGGGGGGGATCGTCATGGGTCAGCCCAGCATCCGGATGGTGGTCGGCGCGATGCTTCCCGGCATCTCGAGGGTCGCCCCGTTGAGCCACGTGGGCGACTCCGTGTCGGCGAGCGGGAACGTGTCGACGCGGTCGATGAGCTCCTTCTCCGCTTCGAGCCACAGGTCGCACGCCGTGTCGGCGTCGGGAGCCGTGAAGGCCTCTTCCGCGAGAGCGTTGTACTCGGGGTTCTCGACGGCCATGAAGTTGTAACCGCCGTTCTCGCTCGTCTCACCGAGGAAGAACAGGCTCAGCACGACGGGGCTCGAGGGAGCGAGCTGAATGAATCCCGTGTCCCAGTCGTACGTCTGGTAGAGGTCGGTCGACCAGCCGGTCGGGTCCTCGGCGACGAGTTCCGTCGTGATGCCGAGTTCGGCCCACTCGGCCTGCACCTCTTCGGCCGCCGCGCCGTGGGTGGGTGTTCCGCCGTCGTACAGGAAGCGGATCGAGAGTCCGCGGTCGCCGTCCGCTCCCGCTTCGTAGCCGGCCTCGTCGAGGAGGTCGGCGGCGGCGTCGAGGTCGCGCTCGGGCAGCTCCCACAGGGGGCCATCGGACACGCACGTCAGCGGGATCTTGTTGACGAGAGAGACGGACGGAAGGTAGCTGCCGTCGGTGACGAGCTCGCCGATGGACTCCTGGTCGAGCGCGAGGGTGAGGGCCTGTCGGACGCGGATGTCCGACGTGGGGCGGTCCTCCCGCTCATTGAAGAGCATCTGACCGATCGGGTTGAGGATGCCGACGGAGTCGAGACCCGCGGCCTCGATGCGCTCGCGGTCGGCGCCGATCACGGACGCGGCGTTGAGCTCTCCGGAGATGAGGAGGTTCGCCGAGGTGGCCTCGTCGGCCACGACGCGCGCGACGATCTCGTCGGGCAGACCCTCGGTGTCACTCGTGACGTCCTCCGGGCCCCAGGTGTAGCCGTCGCGCTTCGTGTAGGTGTACGCGGAACCGGCCTCGATGTTGCTCAGCGCGTAGAGCGCCGTGCCGTTCGTGGAGTCGGCGAGGGAGTCGGGGTCGTCGAGACCGGCCTGGCAGACCATCTCGACGGCACCGGTGCTCTGGAGCAGGAACGGGTTGTTCGTCGCGCTCTCGATCGTGAGGACGTTGCCGTCGGCCGTCGCCGTCATGTCCTCCGTGATGTTGGAGCCGAACCAGAAGGTGCCGTTGTCGGGGCTCGACTGGTAGGCGATGTTCGCGGCGGCGGTCTCCGCCGTGAACTCGGTGCCGTCGGCGCACGTGAGGCCGTCCTTGAGCGTGTACGTGATCGAGGTGCCGGTCTCCTCCCAGCTCTCCGCCATCCACGGCACGGTCTCGCCCTCGGGGTTGATGTATGCGAGTGACTCGTACCCGAACGGCACGAGCGCACGCTGGGCGAGGTTCACGCCCGTGAGTGGCGAGAGGTTACCCGGGTCCTCGTTGATCGCCATCGTGAAGGTGCCGCCGGACACGAAGTCCGTGGGGTCGGCGCTCGGGTCTCCCCCGGTACTGGTGCCGCACGCGCTGAGCGTGAGAGCGGTGGCGATGGCGGTCGTCGTGACGACGACCCCCCGGACGGTCCTGGTCATGTTGTGCCCTTCGTCGAGTACGAAACGGGTGGTGCAGGGGTGTCGGTGCGTTGTTCGATCCGGGCGAGCGGTCCCGCTGCCTTCACGGACACTTTGAGGGTCGGTCGGGTGGAGTACGAGACGGGGGTCTCGAGCACGTCCACCACCTCGACGGCACGGGGATCGGCGCCGGCCTGGATGGCCCGGTCGATCGCCTGGCGGCTGGCGGAGTCGATCGCGGCGGTGCGATCGGCGTAGTCGCACATCTGGTCGGCTCGCCCGCCAGCGAGCGCGATGGCCGCGCCGACCGCGTTGGCCACGTTGCCGCGCTCGGGTCGGAAGACCTCGCTCGCGCCGGAGACGGAGTCCGGGACGAGGAACCCACCTCCTCCTACGACGACGAGCGGCAGGTTCGTGCGTCCGAGGGACATCCGCTCCACGGCCGACTCGACCCGGTCGCGCGCCACCGAGAGCGCCGCGACGAGTGCCGCGCGGGTCGCCTTGTCGAGGGGCGGGAGCGCGTGGCCGGCGATCGTCCCGGGCGATTCCACAGCAGAGGCGTCCGTGAGCGTCGCGGTGTCTCCGCCGAAGAGCAGGGCCCGCTCGGTGATGCGGTGGCCCACCGAGTCGGACAGGGGCACGCCGTTCGCGAGATCGACGATCGTGCCGCCCCCGACACCGAGGCTCAGGATGTCGGGCATGCGGAAGTTGGTGCGGACCCCGCCGATCTCCCGCGGCAGCGTGGATTCCCGGGGGAAACGGTCGACGAGCACACCGAGGTCGCTCGTCGTGCCACCGACGTCCACGACGATGGCGTTCTCGGCGCCGGAGAGGCGCGCGGCGCCCCGGATGGAGTTCGCGGGTCCCGAGCCGATCGTGAGCACGGGGTATCGGGCGGCGTATTCGACGGCCATGAGCGTGCCGTCGTTCTGCGCGAAGAAGGTCTCGGCGTCGAGTCGCTCGTCGGCGACGGCCACGAGGAGGGCCTCCGTCACGTCGCGCGCCACGCGGTAGAGCGCGGCGTTCAGGACGGTGGCGTTCTCGCGCTCGAGGAGACCGAGCTCGCCGACCTCGTGGCTCAGCGAGATGGGCACGTCGGGTCCGAGGAGGTCCCGGGCGACCGCAGCGACCTCGAGCTCCTGGTCGGGGAACGACGGGCTGAAGATGCCGCACACGGCGACCGCGTCGACGCGACCGCCGAGGCCGTCGAGGAAGCGACGCACCTCGTCGAGATCGAGCGCTGAGATCGGGTAACCGTCCACGAGGTGACCGCCGCCCGCGAGGAGGGCCCCGGCGAGCACCGTGTCACGGAGATCGCTCGGCCAGCCGGCGAGAGGCGGGAAGTCCGTCGAGGCGGGGGCGCCGAGCCGGATGACGGCCACGCGTCCGAGGTCGCGGCGGCGCACGATCGCGTTGGTCGCGTGGGTCGTACCGAGCATCACACGGGAGACGTCGTCGCGGCGAGAGCCGATGTCGGCGAGGACCGCGGCGAGGGCCGCGCGGATGCCGCCGGTGACGTCGACGGTCGTGGCCTGCTTGGTCCACGCGATCACCGTGCCGGCGTCGTCGAGCACGACCGCGTCGGTGTTGGTGCCGCCGACGTCGATGCCGACACTGAGGTCACGGACGCTGAGGTCACGAGCGCTCATCGGGCGACCGCCGTCCGGGACACGAAGGGGGCGTACGCGAGGTCGTAGCCGAAGGCGTGGGGGCCGGCGAGCTCGAGCCCGCGTTCCGTCCGCCACAGCGGATCGCACGGCCAGGCGAGCACGCTCACCCGCTGTCCGAAGCGCAGCAGCTCGGTGGAGATCGCCTCCCCCGTCTCGGTGTCGACGATCGTGATCAAGTCGGGCACGCTCACGATGATCTCCCCGTCCTCGATGACCACGAGGTTCTCGTTCTGGATCTCGACACGCAGGAGACGGTCGCGGTCGGCGCCGATGCCCTGGATCGTGACGGAACCGCGCGTGAAGCCGCCCTCGGTGAGGCGCTCGATGTCGATGACCTTGCCTCCCGCGAGCACGTCGGCGCCGAGTTCGTCCGCCATGTCGACGACGGGATCGGCGGACTCGAGCAGCCGCCGTCCCACGTGGACCGCGCGGCTGACGGTGCCCTCGATGACCGCGCCGGGCGCCGTCTCGGAGGTGAGGAGGTAGTGGGCGCCGATCGCGATGCCGCCGGCGGCGATCGTGAAGGCGCGGGCGTGGCGTTCGAGCCACTCCATGTCGAGGGTGCGCAGCACGCTCACGTTGCCGATCACGTCGCCCATCACGGCGAACTCGCTCGCAAGCCCGGCGACGTTCATCGAGATCATCGTGGACTTGGGGAACGCGCGGCCCATGCCGTCGGCGTCGAGCACGGCGACGCCGAGCGAGGCGGCCCAGCCGACGGGAGCGACGCCGTTGCTGCCGCCGATCTCGGCCGCCATCACGGCGGTCACGGGGCGGCCGATGATGCGCTCGACCTCCGCGATGAGCGTGTGCACCTGCGCGGTGGCGCCGAGCATCTCGATGCCCACCGACGGTGCCCCGATGCCCGAGAGCAGGATCACCGCGTCGTCGGGACCGAGCTCGTCGACCGTCATGAGCCGGACGGGCCCGAACCGCTCGATCGCGGTCTCGACGGACAGCTGCGTGGTGTGCACGGCGCCGCCGCCGCCCGTGCCGAAGACGGCGGCGCCCGCGGCGAGGGGGGCCACGTCGTCGCGGGTGATGAGCCGCAAGGGCTCGCTCGTGGTGCTCATGTTTCGAGAGTAGGAAGAGAATCGTCTCGCGACAATGTGGCGAGAGACCGGAGAATACGGGCAGACTGTGCTGATGGACCAATTGACCCGAGACAGCGTCGACCTACGCGATGTCGTGGAGCAGGCCGACCGATTCGGAGCGCGCGTTCTCACGGGCGACGCCGAGGGGGTCGAGGTGCTCGGCGTCGAGATGCTCGCGCTCGACGACATCGCTCGAGCCGCACCCGGCAGCCTCGTGATCGCCACCCTGCCGACGAACGACGCCCCTCGGGCGTACCAGATCGACATCGCCGTGCGTCGAGCGATCTCGGCCCGCGCCGCCGCCCTCGTCCTCATGAACGATGTGACGCTCTCGGAGACCTCGCGGACTCTCGCCCACCGTGGGTCGCTCGTCGTGCTCGCGGCGGACGCCGCGCCGAGCGAGCTCGCGGTCTTCGTCGACCGCCTCGTGCGCCGCGGCGCCGCGGGGGCGCTGTCCCGTGCCGAGCACGCGATTGAGGCCGTGAGTCGTGCGGCCGATGCCGGGGGCCCGGACATCCGCTCGGCGATCCTCGAGGCCGCGAGCGCCGCACTCGGCGTGGGCCTGCGCATCGAAGAGGTCCCGGGTGTGCGCTGGACGGAAGCCGACGCCGTGTGCATCGGCGAGGTGCCGATCGGTCGGCTCGTGGCCGAACGGGACGACCCGGCCGTGGCGATCGCGCGCCCCGTGATCGCGTCGGTGCTCTCCCGCGCCGCCTCGCGGGAGTCGCAGGACCGTTTCGGCCCCGTCAGATCGCGCGCCGACCTCATCGTGGAGCTGCTCTTCGCGGAGTCGTCGCGCATCGACGGTCTCGCCGTGGACGCGGCGCGCGCCGGCCTGCCCGTGCAGCTGTCGCACTCGGTCGCGTGGCTCACGCCTCGCGTGCCGGGCGAACCGGCCCGCCGCCTACCCGCGTCACTCGTGGCGGCGCTCGAGCTGCGCGCCCTCCAACTCGTCGACGACCGGGACGAGGTGTGGCACGTGGCCGCCTTCCACGACGACCTGCTCGTGGTGGCGTCCGAGGAGCTCGGCGCGCCCGACCACCAGCGACGATTGCGGGACGTCGTCGAGCGCTTCGTGCAGCAGGCGGCGGTGCTCGTCGACGAGGAGTGGACCTTCACCGTGGGCCTCGGCACACCCCAGGGCGGGGCGGCGGGACTGCGGCAATCGGCGACGGAGGCGCGCATCGCGGCGGAATCCGCGGTGGCCGCCGGACGCCTCGGCGCGGTCGAGTCGACGGATGTCACGGGGCTCCGCCGGGTGCTGCTCGACTTCTACGCCTCTCCCCTCAGTCGCACCCTGCTCGACGACGTGCTTTCGCCGCTCGACGCGCTCGGTGCCGAGCGCGCCGACACATCGGTCCGCACGCTCCTCGCCTACCTCAGCACACGGAATTCCTTGGTGAGGGCCGCGGAACTGCTCACCCTCCACCCGAACGCCGTGAACTACCGCGTGCGCCGCATCGAGCAGACCCTCGCCCTCGACCTCGACGACCCCGACACCCACTTCGCCCTCGAACTGGCCTGCCGCCTCCGCCTCGTCTCCCCCCGCTGACCCCCTCCCCCAAAGTCCTACTCCCGATCGAGGGCTACACCTCTACATGGCGCCCTCGACAGCGAAGTGGCGCTCTCGACGCGCAGCGTCCGGGCGATCGCTCGTCCGAACACCGACGCGCGATGGGGTCCCCGCCAGGGCCTGTCCGGATCCGCTGGCGCTGCGTAGCGTGGATGCATGGATCGCCGCACCATGAACACCCCCCACCGCAGACGAGCGCGAGGAGGGGCAGCCGCCATCGCCGTCGTCGCCCTCCTGAGCGCATGCAGCGCCGAGCCGGAGAGCGTGACCTCCCCGGTGTTGTCCCCGTCGGCGGCGCCCGCCCCCAGCGCGACGACCGACGCCCTCGAACCGGTTGCCCTCTCCGGCGACCCCGTCGACGTCGTGACCGGCCTCGAGGCCCCGTGGTCGATCGCCTTCCTCGGCGACACGGCGATCGTGAGCGAGCGCGACAGCGGGCGCATCCTCGAGCTCGACGACGACGGCGACGCACGCGAGATCACGACCGTGCCGGGCGTGGTGGCGGGAGGCGAGGGCGGCCTGCTGGGTCTCGCGGTCGACGCGGACGAGCGCCTCTTCGCGTATTCGACGGGTGCGGACGGCAACCGGATCCACCGCTTCGACATGAGTGGTGAGCCGGGCGCGCTCGCAGCGGACGAACCGGAGACGATCCTCGACGGCCTCCCGTCGTCACGCACCCACAACGGCGGGCGCATCGCGATCGGCCCGGACGGGATGCTCTATGCCTCGGCGGGAGACGCCGGCGATCCCGACTCCGCCCAGGACACGGACTCCCTCGGCGGCAAGATCCTGCGGATGACGCTCGACGGCGACGCTCCCGACGACAATCCGATCGCCGGTTCCCTCGTCTACAGCCTCGGCCACCGCAACGTCCAGGGCCTCGACTGGGCCGAGGACGGCACGATGTTCGCAACCGAGTTCGGCCAGAACACGTGGGACGAACTCAACCTGATCGAACCAGGCGCGAACTACGGCTGGCCTGTCGTGGAGGGCATCGTCGGACGGTCGGAGTTCGTGGACCCGGTGCAGCAGTGGAGCCCCGCTGACGCGAGCCCGAGCGGGATGGCGATCGTCGGCGGCACCGTTTTCGTCGCCAACCTGCGTGGACAGCTGCTGCGCACGGTGCCGCTCGGGGACACGACCCAGGCCGCGGACGAGCTCGCGGGAGAATTCGGCCGGCTCCGCGACGTCGTCGAGGCCCCGGACGGTTCGCTCTGGGTCCTGACCAACAACACCGACGGTCGCGGCGATCCCGGCGCGACCGACGACCGCATCCTCCGCATCCCGCTCTCCCCCGCCGCCTGACGCGCAGACCGACTCGCCAGCCCCCGTGACCCGCGACGTGCGGACATCTGCCCTCTCCCCGGCCGAAGTGCGGACTTTCGCCCCCATCTCGGGCTGCGAGGGGGCGAGAGTCCGCACTTCCGCGGTGTGGTGGAGTGCCTACGGCGGGTTGCCGGAATGGCAAGAGAGCTCGCGGTTCCGGCACGGCAGGCCTAGCGTGACGATCATGAACCACGAGCAGGGCGCCACGCATCAACACGGCACCACCGACCGGCACGGCCAGACCACGCCACCGCCTGCGACCGAGATGTTCGAGCCGCCCGCGTGGGAGGAGCGGTACTCCGGAGAGCAGTCGATCTGGAGCGGGAACGCGAACGCCCAGCTCGTCGCCGAGGCGGCGAAGCTCACCCCGGGCTCGGCGCTCGACGTGGGTTGCGGCGAAGGCGGCGACGTGATCTGGCTCGCCTCACGGGGCTGGACCGTGACGGGTGCCGATTTCTCCGTGAACGGACTCGCTCGCGCGGCGCGGAACGCCGAGGACGCGGGTGTGGCGGACAACGTCACCTGGTGGCAGGTGGATGCGCGAGACTTCCAGGCCGAGAGTCGTTCCTTCGACCTCGTGACGACCCACTTCCTGCATCCGCCGGACCGCGGCATGGTCGACGTGGCGCGCCGCCTGTGGGATGCCGTCGCACCCGGCGGCCACCTCCTCATCGTGGGGCACGCGCCGGGAGCCCACTTCACGCAGCTGTCGGACAGCCACCGCCGGGCGACGTTCCTCGCCGAGGACCTGATCCCGGTCCTGCCCGACGACGCCGAGATCCTCGTGGCGGAACAGCGCCCCCGCACCGCGATCCGCGACGGCATCGAGAGGGAGATCGAGGACGCCACGCTCCTGGCCCGCAAACCGGCCGCTCGCTGACCTTACGACCGCTCGAACTCATCACCCTTGGACACGCTCAGGAGCCGGATGGTACGCCGCACGCGCACCTCGCCATGTCAGTCGGAGACGGGTTCGATGACGCCGATCGGTTCGCGCTTCTCCGCCTGGAACCGGTCCTCCGTGCGCCCCTTCGCCCAGTAGCCGGACAGCGAGAGCTCCGGGCGGAGGACGCCGCGATCGCGGAACAGGTTCCGGAGTCCCTTCATCGCCTCCCGCTCGCCGTGGGCGAAGACCTGCGGCCGACCCTCCAGCCACGTCGCCTCCGACACGGCGTCGACGAGCGCGGACGGTTCGACGTCGTGAACCCACCGCACCTCGACGCCGGCGGGGGCCGTGAGGCGGATCTCCTCCGACGCGTCGGAGACCTGGATGACGGCGATCCCGCGTGCGTCGGCCGGAAGCGCCTCGAGGGCCGCAGCCGTCGCGGGGAGCGCGGACTGGTCCGCGGCGAACAGGTGCCAGTCGGCCGCGGGGTCGGGCGCGTAGCCGCCGCCCGGGCCCGAGAAGGTCAGGCGGTCGCCGGGGCGGGCATGGTCCGCCCAGGGACCCGCGAGTCCCTCGTCGCCGTGCACGACGAAGTCGATGGTGAGGGTACGCGCCGCGGCGTCCACGGATCGCACGGTGTACGTGCGCGTGACGGGGAGGTCTTCGGGCGAGAGCGTCTCCCGCAGCCCGGCGATGTCGAACGGCGGCGTGAGGCCCAGCTCCGGCTTCACGAAGATGATCTTGACGTAGGCGTCCGTTTTCCCGTTCGCCTCGAAGAGGTCGAACTGCTCTCCCGTGAGCACGATCCGCACGAGGTGCGGGCTCAGTTGCTCCCGCCGAAGCACCTCGAGGGTCACCTGCGGACGAGCGGGCTTCGGCGGGCGGGGGAACGGGGTGACGATCGACATGCGACTCCTTAGGTGACCCTTACATCCCATCACACCGATGCATGGCTCGGTTCCGACCACCGATCGCTGAGCTCGTCGAAGCGTGGTTCCCTCCCGAGAATTCGGGTCCCTCCGACAGGCTCGGGGAACGCCTGGCGGGCTCAGCGACGGCAGCGCGACTCAGTGCGCGTCGAGGGCCGCCAGGAAACGCGTGAGGGATCCGCCGAGGTTCCACTCGTCGCCGAGGCGCTCGAGCGCGTCGCGGTCGTCGCCCGCGACCGGGCGGAGCCGAGCCCGCGCGTCGTCGAGCGACGGCACGTCGAGGTCACGCTTCACGGCGACCACCGTCGGTGCGACGTCGAGGTAGTCCGCCGCCGCCGTGAGCTTGCCGCGTACCGAGGCCGAGAGGTCGGCGTCGCCGTCCTCCGCCGCCTCGCGCAGCGCCGCGAGCGTGCCGTACTCGCCGAGGAGCGACGCCGCCGTCTTCTCCCCGATGCCCGCGACGCCCGGCAGTCCGTCCGATGCGTCCCCGCGCAGGGTCGCGAAGTCGGCGTACTGCTCGGGCAGCACGCGGTACTTCGCCACCACGGACTTCTCGGTGAGCACGTCGAGGTTCTTCATCCCCCGCGCCGTGTAGATCACGCGCACGTCGCGGTCGTCGTCCACCACCTGGAACAGGTCGCGGTCCCCCGTCACCACATCGACGGGCAGGTCGGCGATGCTCGCGTAGGTACCGATGACATCGTCCGCCTCATGGTCCTCGACGCCGACGATCGCGATCCCCGCGAGCCCGAGCACCTCGCGGATCATCGGGATCTGCGCGGTGAGCCCCTCCGGCACGACCTCGACGAAGCGCGAGGCCGTGGAGGACTCGTCGAGCCGGTTCTCCTTGTAGCTCGGCACGAGGTCGACGCGCCAGCGCGGGCGCCACGCATCGTCCCAGCAGGCGATCACGTGCGTCGCCTCGAAGTCGGTGCTGAGGCGCGCGATCATGTCGAGCAGCCCGCGGATCGCGTTCACGGGCGTGCCGTCCTTCCGCGTGATCGAATCGGGCAACCCGTGAAAGGCGCGGAAATACAGGGACGCGGTGTCGAGCAGCATCAGTCGATCGGCCATACGTGATCCTGACACGATCAGGCGACATCCGACCCCGCGGGAATGCGATCGACCCGCCCCCCGTTGCACCGTATAGTTGAAGCTACAAGCAATTACGGAACGCGAGGACCCCATGACCCCCACCGATGAACGCCTTCTGGCTGACGCCACGTCGATGGGCGCGGTCACGCTCCGGGTCGGCGACCTCGAGAACATGAGCGCGTACTACGCGAACGCCTTCGCGATGCAGCCCCTCGAGGAGAGGAGTCGCGGCGACGAGGTGCACCGCGTGCTCGGTCGCGGCACGACTCCTCTCGTCCGCCTGATCCACACGCCGAACCTGCCGGCGGTCGATCCCCGGCAACCGGGCCTGTTCCACACGGCGTTCCTCTTCGACGACGAGCCCGCCCTCGCCGCCACGGTGTACCGCGCCGCGCAAGACCCCCGCAGCCGCTTCGCGGGCTCGAGCGACCACCATGTGAGCGAGGCGTTCTATTTCACCGACCCCGAGGGCAACGGTGTGGAGCTGTACCGCGATCGACCACGCACGGACTGGATCCGGAACAACGGTCGGATCCACATGACCACGACGTACCTCGACCCGAATGCGTACCTCCAGCGCTTCGTCTCGCAGGAGGCGCTCGATGCCGGGCCGTCCGCCGCAGGCCGGGTCGGCCACGTCCACCTGCAGGTGGGCGACATCGAGACGGCGCAGCTGTTCTATGTCGACGCTCTCGGTTTCGGCATCACGACGAACGAGTACCCGGGAGCGCTCTTCGCGTCCGCCGGCGGCTACCACCACCACATCGCCATGAACACGTGGAACAGTGCGGGGGCGGGCCCGCGCGCTGCGAGTCTGGGGCTCGGTGAGGTGTCCGTGACCGTGCCGACGTCGGAGGAGCTCACCGCCCTGCAGGCGCGACTGACGGCTCAGGCCCTGCCGTTCGCGAGCGACGGCCGCACGGTCACCGTCACCGATCCCTGGGGTACCGTCGTCACCGTGAGCCTGCCCGACCTCTCCACCGACGAACTCCTCGCCCGATGACGCGGCTGCGCGACGTGCGGTCGCCGGAGTGGGACTCGACGTCCGTCGACTCGCCCGTCGTCCTGTTCCTGCACGGTTACGGCTCGCATGAGCACGATCTCGCCTGTCTCGCACAGCCCCTCGCGATCGAGGGACGCTGGGCGTCGCTCCGCGCTCCGCTCGACATGCCGGGCGGCGGGGCGGCGTGGGTGCCGATCACGACGCCGGGCCGACCCGACCCGGACGCGGTCGCCGAGGCGACGGCCGCGGTCTGGGCCTGGGTGGACGAGAACGTGGACGACGGCTCCGTCATCGTGCCGATCGGCTTCTCGCAGGGCGGACTCATGGCGAGTCAGCTCCTGCGCACCCGACCCGATCGAGCCGCCGCGACGGTCATCCTCGGCGGCTTCGTCCTGGCCGTGCCACAACCGGCGGACGAGTCACTCGCGACTGCGCGCCCGTCGGTATTCTGGGGTCGCGGTGCGGAGGACCGTGTCATCACGGAGCACGCGATCGCCCCGACGTCCGAATGGCTTCCGGGCCACTCGTCGCTCACGGAACGCGTCTATCCGGGTCTCGCGCACGGCATCCACGCGAAGGAGCTCGCCGATGTGCGCGCGTTCCTCGACGCGCACACCACCGTCTGATCCGCTCGATACGATGACGCGGTGAGCGACGACAGCATGACTGATGACAGCGTGGAACCCGGCATCTACGAGCACTTCAAGGGATCACGCTACGAGGTGGTCGGGGTCGGGACGCACACCGAGACGGGCGAGGCGCTCGTGTTCTACCGCACGCTCTACGGCGACTACTCGTTCTGGGTGCGCCCGCTCGCGATGTTCGCGGAGCACGTGGAGCGCGACGGCTACGCGGGCCCGCGCTTCCGCCGCATCGCGTAACCGTTCTTCTCAGACCGCGCGGACCTCGACCTCGCCGTCGCCCGTGAAGACGACGGAGCGCGTCGCGACCTTGTCCGTGAAGAATCGGTCGTGGCTCACCACCACGACGGCGCCCGGGAAGTGCACGAGGGCGCGCTCCATCACCTGGGTGCTCGGCAGGTCGAGGTGGTTCGTCGGCTCGTCGAGCAGCAGTACCGAGGCACCGGACAGCAGGCACTGCGCCATCGCCACGCGCGCCTTCTGACCACCGGAGAGCTCCCGGATGCGCTTCTTGAGGTCGGCCTCCGAGAACTGGAACATCGCGAGGAACCGCCCCACCGACTTCCGCGTCGCCGTAAGCGCGAGGCTGTCCGGCATGGCGTTGACGGAGTGCGTCACGGTGTCGTCGAGGTCGAGTTCCTCGAGCACCTGGTTGTAGGAGACGACTTTCGCCCCCGCCGCCCACGTGGCCGAGCCGGCGTCCGCTCGCTCCTCCCCCGTGAGCACACGCAGCATCGTGCTCTTCCCGCTGCCGTTCGCGCCGATCACGACGATGCGGTTGCCCCGGCGGATCTCGAAGCTCACGCCGTCGAAGAGCTGCTGCTCGCCGTAGGCCTTCGAGATGCCCTCCACCCGGCACAGCACGTCCTTGATGTGGAGCCCGCGGTAGATCTCGGTGATGATCTCGTCGACGGGCCGCGGCGCCCGCGACTTCTTGATGCCGGCGAGCTGCTTGCCGAGGTCCTTGCCCTTGTTCTTCGCGGCCTCGCGGCGGTCGGAGATGCCCTCGGCCTCGAACGCGAGCAGCTCCGACTCGTGCTGGAACTGCTGCTGCAGCGTCTTCAGCCGGAACTGCTTCTGCACGACGTACTCGGCGAAGTTCCCGGGGTATTCGTGTAAGTGGAAGTTCTCCACCTCGACGATGCGCGTCGCGACGGCGTCGAGGAAGGTCCGGTCGTGGGAGACGATGATCGCGGCGCCGTCGAAGCTGCGGAACCACGACTCGAGCCACTCGACACCCGCGACGTCGAGGAAGTTCGTGGGCTCGTCGAGCAGCAGCACGTCGGGCTCCTCGAGGAGGATCTTCGCGAGGGCCGCGCGGTTCCGCCAGCCGCCGGAGAGCTCGTCGATCGGTCGTGTGCGGTGCTCCTCGCGGAAACCGAGCGTCGTGAGCGCCTGGTCGATCTTGCGCTGGTAGTCCCACCCCTCGAGCCGGTCCATCTCGCCGAAGAGCTCCGACTGGCGGCCGATGAGGTCGTCGAGCGCGTTCGCGTCGGGACCGTTCGCGATCGACGCCTCGATCGCGGCGAGTTCGTCCTCCACCGCGTGGACCTCACCGAAGAGGCCGTCGAGGACCTCCAGAATCGTCGCGGTGCCGTCGAGCTCGGAGAACTGCGAGAAGTAGCCGATCCGGGTGCCGGGGTCGACGACGACGGTGCCGGAATCGGGCTGCACCTGTTCGAGGACGAGCTTCAGAAGGGTCGTCTTGCCGGAGCCGTTGCGACCGATGAGGCCGACCCGATCCTTCCGTTCGAGCCGCAGGAACGCCTCCCGCAGGATCTGCGTGTTCTCGAGGCGGACGTGCACGTCGTTCAGTCGGACCAGGCTCATTCGGGGGGACCTCTCCTCCCGCGGCGGCGGGACGCCCCCGCGCGTCGGGAGCCGTGTCCAGTCTCCCTCACCAGGGCGTCGCCCCGGGACCGGTGCTCCCGCCGACGCTCAGCCGGTGGCGGCCGCACGCCGACGGGCGGGCGTCGTGCGCGGCGTGGGGCGCGACACGAGCACGGGGCACGGCGCGGAGTGCTGGATGCGCTGGGCCGTGCTGCCGAGCAGGATCGTCTCGCTCAGGCCTTTCCCGCCGCTCGCCACGACCACGAGGTCGGCCTCCAGCTGTTCCGCGGCCTTCACGATCTCGGCGGCCGGCGAGCCGCTGCGCACCTTCTTCGTCACCTTGGGACCCCATCCGTCGAAGACATCGGCGACCACGGCGAGGGCATTGTTCGCCTCCTCGCGGAAGCTGAGGTCGCCGGACGATCCGCGCGAGCGGGTCAGTTCGTTCGCGAACGGCACGGCCGCGCGCGGGCTGACGACCGCGACGATGACCACCTCCGTGACCTTCTGCGGGTCGGCGAACGCCATGAGCTGGCGTGCGGCCGCCAAGGACTGTTTCGACCCGTCGGTCGCCACGATGACACGCATGGTCATTCCTCCTTCGTCGTGTTGCTCGAACGTGTGTCGATTGTGTCCGTCGCAGTCGAGCCCGTCGAGACCCCCGGCGTCTTCTTGTGCCCAAAGACCTTCTCGACGATGTAGAGCACCACGCCGACCGCGAGCAGCCCGGCCACCCACAGGAGCGAGCTCGGGTCGTCAACGATCACGTAGACGAGCAGTACGGCGTTGCCGAGGAGTCCGACGTAGAGAAGCGGCGTGTTGGCACGGAAGCTCTCCCCGTGCTCGTCCTTCCCGCGGAGCTTCAGCGCCGCCACGATCACGAGGCCGTAGATGAAGAGGAGGAACACCACGGTGACGTTGGCGAGGGTCGTCACGATGTCGATCCCGATCGCGTCGTTGAGCATCGCCCCCACGATGAGAAGCGCCGCGACCACGACGGCGGCGAAGAGGAGCGCGACCCACGGGCTGCGGCGCGTGTGGTGGATGCGGCCGAACATGCTCGGCACGATGTCCTCGCGCGCCATCCCGTAGAGGATGCGCGACTGGGTGACGACGGCGACGAGAGTCGTGTTCGTGATGGCGACCATGGCGATGATCGCGAAGACCACAGCCATGACGGCGACGGAGACCGGCAGGATGCCCGCCTCGACCACTTCGAGGAGCGCGGCATCCGACTCGGCGAGCGTGTCGACGGGCACGACGAGCGCCGCGGTCATGGCCACGAGCACGTAGATCACGCCGGCCGCGATCATGCCGCCGACGAGGGCGCGGGGGAACGTCTTCGCCGGATTCACGGTCTCCTCCGCCACGTTCGCAGCGTTCTCGAAGCCGGTCATGGCGAAGAAGGCGAGAGCCACGCCAGCGACGATGGCGAAGATCGGGAACGTATCCCCCGTGTCGACCTGCACGAGGACCCCGAAGTCGGCGGCGCCCTGCGAGACGTGGATGACGCCGATGACGAGCACGATCGCGAGGCCGGCGATCTCGATGATCGTCATGACGAGGTTCGCGACGACCGATTCGGTGATGCCGATGAAGTTGACGAAGGCGAGAAGCACGATGAACACGAGCGTCACGATGAGGGCGGGAGACGCGGGGACGACGGTACCGAAGTATCGCGCGAATCCGTTCGCGAGCGAGGCCGTGGCGGCGAAGCTCGCCGACAGCATGCAGATGGTGACGAGGAAGGTCAGGGCCGGCTTCCGGAACGCCGTGTTCACGTACAGCGCGGCACCGGCCGCCCTCGGGTACTTCGTCACGAGCTCCGCGTAGGCGAGACCGGTGATCGTCGCGACCGTGACGCCCACGGCGAAGGCGATCCAGAACGCGCCTCCCACCTCGCCGGCCACCGCGCCGATGAGCACGTAGATGCCCGATCCGAGGACATCGCCCAGGACGTAGAAGAACAGGAGTCGGCCGGTGATGGACCGCTTCAGCTCACTGTTCGATGCGTCGACCTGGTCGTCCGCTGTTGTGCTCGACATGGCGGGAGGCTATTCCAGGAAATCCGTCCGCCAGAGGGGTCGACACGAGGCGCTGACGTCTGATCGGACCGGATCAAGGGGTCGGGACGTCCGACGTCGAGTCCCGGATCACGAGACGTGTGGCGAGATCGATGCGAGGCCCATCGTCCGTCCTCACGTCGAGAGCGCGCCGCTCGCCGAGCCGCAGGAGCATGCGGAGCGCGCTCGCGCCCATCTCGTGCAGGGGCTGCCGAACCGTCGTGAGGCCGGGCGTCGCCCAGGACGCCTCCGGGATGTCGTCGAAGCCGACGACGCTCAGGTCGTCGGGTACCCGCAGCCCGAGGTGGCGTGCCGCGTCGTACACACCGATGGCCATCATGTCGGAAGCGGCGAAGATCGCCGTGGGCCGGTCCGGCCTCGACAGCAGCTCGACGGCGAGGTCGCGTGCCTCGTCCCGGTCCCAACCCGCCGCACCCACGAATGCCTCGTCGACGGCGATGTCCCGCGCAGCCAGAGCCGAACGGAAACCGTCGAGCCGCGCACGGCTGTAGAGGTGGTTCCGCTCGCCGCCGATGAGACCGAACCGCGTGTGTCCGCGGTCGATCAGGTGATCGGCGGCGAGACGTCCGCCCTCCCAGTTGGTGACCCCCACACTCGCGACGCCTTGCGGCGGCGGACTCATCGGATCCAGCAGGACGACAGGGATGCCGGCCGCACGCAGGGCGCTCAGCTGCGTCGAGGTCGCGTCGACGAGCACCACGATCGCCCCGCTCGACGGACGCCGGAGGAGCCGAGCCACCCAGTCGCGACCGGGCCGCGCGATCGTCATGACCACGTCGTGGTCGGCGTCCGTCGCGGCCTCCTCGACCCCCGTGAGAATGCCGTTGGCCCACGATCCCTCCACAACGCTCACCACGAGGTCGACGAGGCGCGGCGATCCGTCCGTAAAGCGCCCCGGCGGGCGAGCGCCGGGAGAGCGCTCGTAGCCGAGCTCGCGCGCGATCGCGGTGACACGATCGCGTGTGCTCGCCGATACGTCCGTCGCACCGCGCAGCACCTTGGACACCGTCGGGGTACTGACGCCCGCGGCCGCGGCGACGTCGGCGAGGGTCACGCGCGATGCGTCCGTCATGACCGTCCCCCGATGGTTGCGCGTCGATCACGCCACGGTTGTCTCCGAGGTCGCCGGAATGCGGTCACGACCTGCCGCGCACGGCCGATACCGCCCGATCGTAGAGCGTCGCGAGGTCATCCCGCCCGCCGCCTCTGACCCAGACCTCGCCCGCCGCATCGAGACAGGCGATGGCGCTCGCGACGATCGCACCCGGCGCCGGGTCGGCCAGGTCGTCCTCGGCGATTCCGAGCCTCCGACGGATGTCGGGCATGAGGAGCGTCTGCCAATGAAGGTGTTTCTCGATGCTCCGCGATCGAAGGGACGGCGTTCCGTACATCATCGTCGCGATCTTCATCGTGACGTCGGGATCGATCGCGAGTGCGTCGACAGCATGAAGCGCCTCGCGCAACGCTTCCCACGGCCCGACCGTCGACGGCACCTCCTCGAGCGCCGCCCGGACGAGCTCACCCTGGCTCGCGAGGTCTCCCAGAACGATGTCCTCCTTCGTTCCGAAGTATCGGAAGAAGGAACGGCGAGAGATTCCGGCAGTCGACGCGATCTGGTCGATCGTCGTCTGCTCGAAACCCTGGTCGAGGAACAAGCCCATCGCGATACTCGTGATCTCGTCATATGCCGCCTGGCGCGATCGCTGCCAGAGGCTTGTCTCTACTCCCATGCCGACATCCTAGCCTCGATGCCTCATTGACACTCGGTGCCAGTTTGGCATACCGTCGAGATCGACGCTCGCCGCATCCGCCGCCCACGATTCAGGAGACCCTCATGCCCGCTCTCGATTACGCCGACCACACCATCCTCATCACCGGAGCGTCGTCTGGCATCGGCGCATCGTTCGCCCGCGCGCTCGCCCGTCGCGGGTCCGATCTCGTGCTGGTCGCCCGCCGCGAGGACCGCCTCCGGGCGCTCGCCGCCGAACTCGAACAGGCCCACGGAGTGACCGTCACGGCGATCGCCCAGGATCTCGGATCGCCCTCTGCCGGCACGGACCTCGCATCCGCGATCGCAGCGGCCGGCCGTCGCGTGACCGGGGTGATCAACAACGCCGGTTTCGGCACATTCGGCGATTTCATCGACGAGGCGCCCGGCCGGCTGTCCCAGGAGATCGCGGTCGACATCCACGCACCGGTGCAGATCAGCTCTGCGTTCCTGCCCGGCATGGTCGCGGCCGGCGATGGCTTCCTGATCAACGTCGCGAGCATGGCCGCCTACACGCCGACCCCACGGATGGCGGTCTACGGCGGGGCGAAGGCCTTCGTGTTGAGCTTCACCGAGTCCGTGTGGGCCGAGACGCGCTCGTCCGGCGTCACCGTCTTCGCCCTCTCCCCCGGTGCGACGAGCACCGAGTTCAACGCGGTGGTGGGCACCGACGACGCCACCGCGGGAGCACGGATGCGAACCGCCGATGACGTCGTCTCGACAGCGCTCTCGCACCTGGAGAGCAGGAATCCCGGCCCCAGCGTGATCGACGGCTTCTCCAACAGGCTCAGCGCGAACCTCGGGCGAGTCCTGAGTCGACGGTCCATCGCAGCGCTGATGCATCGGCTCACGGATCCAGCACGACGCACACGCTCCACCTCCGACGTCCCGCGCCTCTCGACTCCGTGAGCTCTCTCGCTGTCGCGACCGGCCCGCTCGAGACGAAGGCACGGACGCGCACAGCCGCTCGGAACGCGGGTTCGGGAATCCGGCCCGGCCCCGCGGCGCGATCCGTCCGTCACGCCGACGCCCAGGCCCGCCGGATCGCATCGGTCTGCTCGTCGACGCTGAACCCGGCGACACCGATCACGACGTCGACCTCGGGCGGGGTCTCCATGAGGCCGTGCAGGAGATCGAACTCGTCGTCCGTGAGGTAGACCCTGCGTGTCGCCGCACGCTCGCGCGCGTCCTCCAACGGGATCGCGAGGTGCACGACGATGCACTCGGGGAGCTCCCTGCGGTAGGCGGCGAGCGCCTCGACCGTGACGACGTCGGCGATGGTCACAACGAACCCGGCCTCCACCAGATTGCGGGCCACTGCGGCCACATTTCGGGCGGCAAGGACGTGTTGCTTTCGCCCTTCCTCACCGCTCCAGAGCGTCGCGTCACCGGCCACGACGAGCTGCCGGATGTCGTCCGCATCGATGAAGGCTCCGCGCTCCTGCTCCTCGGCCAGGCGACGGGCGCACGTCGACTTGCCCACGGCGGGACCGCCCGAGATCACCAGTGGTCGCATCCTCGCCCGCCCTTTCCGTTGAATCGACCGTAGCGCTCGAGCCGCGGTCCGGATCCTCGCTTCAGACAGCGTTCACGAGCACCACCGCTTCCGCGACGGCCCGGCGCGAGCCCGCGAGGTGCCACCGATGGCCCGCGCGCTCGACGACGACCGCTGCGCCGCCGGCGCCCTCTACGAGTGCGCGGCCCGGGAGCCAGTCCCATTCGGCGCAGTCGGCCTGGATCCACAACCCGATGCGCCCGGCAGCCACGTCCGCGAGGTCGCACGAACCGGAACCGTTGATACGCACGGTCGCCGCCCCGGAGATGACGCTCGACATCACGGACAACCGGGATCGATCGCCCAGGTCGGCCGCATCGAGATAGGTCGCGACGCTGCATTCCTCGAGCGCCCTGTCTCGCAGCCTGCTCACGGGTCGACCGTTCAGCTCGGTGCGTCCGCCGGCGGCCACCCACGTCTCGTCGGGGACGACGCGACGCACGGCCCCCACGGCGACGTCGCCGTCGACCTCGAGTGCCACGGCGCTGCACCAGCCCGTCAGCCCGGAGACGAAGTTGAACGTGCCGTCGACCGGGTCGACGACCCACCGGCGTCCGTTGCTCGACGGTGACGCCGCACCCTCCTCGCCGGTCAGCCCGTCCTGCGGCCGCGCGTTCTGCAGCATGCTCCGCACGAGGTCCTCCGCGGCCCGATCGGCAGCGGTCACGAGGTCCGCTGCCGACGACTTCCGCTCGGCGGCGATGCCCTCGAGTCGCATCACGTTCGCCAGATCGGCAGCGTCGGCCACCAGGGAGAGAGCGAGAGTCTTGTCGTCCACGGTGCGAGGCTAGCCGGTCGACGTCGACGACGGTCGGCGCCCTGAACCACCTCGCATCGCGACGGCTCCGCCGATTGCGCAAACGGTCGAGCCTTGTGCCGCGCGGATCGGATGTGCATACTCGCTCTGCGCACGCCGCGCCCGTCGATTTGCGCAACTGATCACCAGAGCACCCTGCCGCGGCCGACGCCGCCCGTCAGTGAGGACGACATGACCACCCCGCATCCGCATCCCCCGCGAACCGCCCTCATCGTGCGCGGCGGCTGGGACGGCCATCAGCCCGTCGAGGCCACCGAGCTCTTCATCCCCTTCCTCGAGGCGAACGGCTTCATCGTGCGCATCGAGGAGTCCCCCGCGATCTACGCCGATCCTGAGTACATGGGCTCCGTCGACCTCATCGTGCAGGCCAACACGATGTCGACCATCGAGAAGGAGGAGTTCGAGGGCCTCCGCGCCGCTGTCGAGGCGGGCACGGGCCTCGCGGGCTGGCACGGCGGGATCGCCGACTCGTACCGGAACACCTCCGACTACCTGCAGCTCGTCGGCGGCCAGTTCGCGTCCCACCCGGGGAAGGCCCCGGAGGAGCGCACCGGCGAGCAGTCCGACAACTACGTCCCCCACCTGATCCAGATGACGGACGCCGCAGCCGAACACCCCATCACCGCCGGCATCGCGGACTTCGAGCTCACGACCGAGCAGTACTGGGTGCTGCACGACGACTACATCGACGTGCTCGCGACCACGACGCAGGCCGTGCGGCCGTGGGACCCGTGGAACCGAGAGGTCACGTCGCCCGCGATCTGGACGAGACAGTGGGGCGCCGGCCGCATCTTCGTGTCGACGCCGGGACACCGGGTGGAGATCCTCGAGAACACCAACGTCCGCACGATCATCGAGAGGGGCCTGCTGTGGGCGGCCCGCTGAGCATCGGCATCATCGGGCTGGGCAACATCAGCGCCCAGTACTTCGAAGCCATCCCCCGCCTCCCCGGGTTGGAGCTCGTGGCCGTCGCGGACCGGAACGGTGAGCTCGCTCGGTCGGTCGCGGCGGAGCACGGCGTTGCCGCGCTCACGGTGGACGAACTGCTCACGGACGACCGTGTCGACGCTGTCCTGAACCTCACGACGCCGGAGTCTCACGTCGAGATCGGCCTGCGCGCCGTGCGTGCCGGGAAGCACGTGTACGCGGAGAAGCCGTTCGGCCTGTCTCCCGCGGAGGCCCTCCCGCTGCTCGAGGCCGCCGCCGCGAGCGGCCTCCGCATCGGCAGCGCCCCGGACACCGTGCTCGGCACAGGTATCCAGACCACGCGAGCACTACTCGACGGCGGCGCGATCGGCGAGGCGGTCGCTGCGCAGGTGCACTGGTCGGCACCCGGGCACGAGCGCTGGCACCCCAAGCCGCTCTTCTACTACCAGCCGGGTGCCGGCCCGCTCTTCGACATGGGGCCGTACTACCTCACGAGCCTCGTGCAGCTGTTCGGACCGGTCGCTCGCGTCTCGGGGCTCACGACCCGCTCTCGCCGCCCGCGCACGGTGGAGACGGGGCCTCTCGCGGGCACCCACATCCCCGTGGACGTGGAGACCCATGTGACGGCGCTCCTCGAGCACACGAACGGCGTGACGACCACCCTGACGGTGAGCTTCGACGTCTGGGCGACGCGCTCGCCCCTCTTCGAGGTCTACGGCACGGAGGGCACGATCGCGGTACCCGATCCCAACCACTTCTCGCTCCCGGTCTCCCTCTCGACACGCTCCGAGCCGGAGTGGCACGAGGCGCCCGCGGCCGGGGGCTACGCCGACGCCGGGCGCGGGTACGGCCTCGCCGACATGGCGCGCGCGATCGAGACGGACCGCCCGCACCGTGCGTCCGGCGAGGTTGCCTTCCACGTGCTCGAGATCATGGATGCGGTGCTCCGCGCCGGCTCCGAGCGCCGCGTGATCGAGCTGTCGAGCACGGTCGAGCGGCCGGAACCTGTTCCCCTGGGGGCGGCACCCGACACGTGGTGACCCGTCATTGCGGTCTCGCGTCGGCGGCAGAATGAGCACATGAGACTGCACTCGACCACGGCGGGCGATGGCGCCCGGCACATCGGCCTCGTTCACGGACTCGGCGCCGACGGCACCACGTGGGACCCGCTCGTCGAACGACTGCTGACGACGGGCCGCTACCGGATCACGACGATCGACCTCCGTGGCCACGGTCGCAGTGACCGAGCATCGTCCTACGCGCTCGACGACCTCGCGAACGACCTCGCCGAGACCCTTCCGCCGCAGCTGCACGGCGTGATCGGACACTCCCTCGGCGGCGCCGTGCTCGCCCGCGCGGTCGAGCACCTCGCCCCGGAACGGGCGATCTACCTCGATCCGGGCTTTCGTCTCACGATCCCCACCACGGGGATCGCCGGTCGCCTCTTCTGGCTCGTCCCGATCGTCACCCTCGGCGCCGCACAGCTGCTCCAGGCCCGGAAGACGGCGGCGTCCCGTGCGCGATACCCCGCCGACGTCCAGACGGCGATGAAGGCCGCCCAGGCGCGATTCGACACGAGGATGGCGATCGAGGTGTTCCGCGACGTCGCGTTCCATCCTGTGCCCGTCGCTCCTCCGGTCGTCCCCTCCACGATCGTGCTGTCGGACGACTCCCCCGCGGTGCTTCCTGATGTGTACGCGTCGAAGCTCGAGGCTGCCGGATGGGAGGTGCGGCGGATCCCCGGAGTGCACCACGACATGCACCTCGAGGACCCGGGGCGCACAGCCGAGATGATCCTCGACCTGCTCTGAGCGGGCCTCCGCAGCGGCCGGCACCTCATCGAGCCGCCGTAGGCTGAGGACATGGCCACTGTCATCCTCGTCCGGCACGGACGCACCACCGCCAACGCGAGCGGCGTGCTCGCCGGACGGACGGAGGGAGTGCGACTCGACGACGTCGGGACGCAGCAGGCCGAGCGCACGGCCGAGCGCCTCGCGGCGGTGACCGTGGTGGGTGTCGTGTCCAGTCCGCTCGAGCGTTGCCGTCAGACCGCGGACATCATCCTCGGCCGGCAGGACGCGGCTCTCGGTATGACGATCGAGGACGCGATCACCGAGTGCGACTACGGCGATTGGCAAGGCCGCACCCTGAAGGAACTCGCCACGGAGAAGCTCTGGGGCACGGTGCAGCGCCAGCCGTCCGCCGTGGTCTTCCCCGGCGGCGAGTCGATGACGACCATGCAGGGGCGGTCCGTCTCCGCGATCCGCCGCCTCGACGCCGAGATCGAGGCGCAGCACGGCGCCGGCGCCGTGTGGGTGGCCGTGAGCCACGGCGACATCATCAAGTCGATCCTCGCCGACGCCCTCGGCATGCACCTCGATCTCTTCCAGCGCATCAACGTGGGCCCCGCCTCCGTGTCGATCGTGCGCTACGGACAGGACCGGCCCGACGTCGTCTCCACGAACACCGATGCCGGCGATCTCTCGTGGTTGCGATCCACAGCTCCGGCGGGCGATGCACCGGTCGGCGGCGGAGCGGGACCCGAGGCCCCCGCGGCCTCCTAACATGGAGTCATGCCTTCCATCGTCCACGAGTTCGAATGGCCGGACCGCGTCGTCGTGGGCACGGTCGGCCGCCCCGGTGACCGCACCTTCTACCTCCAGATCCGCGCGAGCTCCCGCCTCGTGAGCATCGTGCTCGAGAAGGAGCAAGCCGCGGTGCTCGCCGAGAAGATCGACGAGATCCTCGACGGCCTCATGGCATCGGGCGACGACAGCCTGAGCATCCCCGCCGACACCCCCGTCGAACTCGTCGACAACGACCCGCTCGACGAGCCCGTCGACGGCGAGTTCCGCACCGGCACGATGGCCCTCGGCTGGGACCCCGTCACCGCGCAGATCACCCTCCAGGCGTTCTCGATGGTGGACGAGGACGCAGACCCCCAGTCCCTCGAGAGCGAGCCGGAAGCCGTGCTCCTCCTCAAGATGCCCGTCGGCACGTCGCGAGCCTTCGCGCACCGCACGCGCGAGATCGTGGGCGCGGGCCGGCCGCTGTGCCCGTTCTGCGCTCAGCCCATGGACCCGAGCGGTCACACGTGCGTCCTTCCGGGACTGATGTGATGTCCGTCAGTGACCGCTCGACGACCGGCGGCGCATCGCGATGACCTCGCGAGCCGAGGTCGACACGAGCGCTCTCGACGAGACGCCGCTCGAGCTCACCGGGCGCATCACGACGGCCTCGAACGCGACCTTCCTCGGCACGATCGGCGACACCTCTGTCGTCTACAAACCCATCGCCGGTGAGAAGCCGCTGTGGGACTTTCCCGACGAGACGCTCGCCATGCGCGAGGTCGCGGCGCACCTCGTCTCCGAATCCCTCGGCTGGAACGTCGTGCCCCGCACCTGGCTGCGCAGCGGGCCCCTCGGCATGGGCATGGTGCAGCTCTGGCAGGAAGCCGACCCCGAACAGGACGCCGTCGATCTCGTGCTCGCGGAGGAGGTGCCCGACGAGGGCTGGTGCCACGTGTTCGATGGGCACGACGAGGAGGACCGCGTCGTCTCGCTCGTCCACGAGGACACCGTGGCGCTCCGCCGCATGGCGGTCTTCGACGTGGTCGTGAACAACGCCGACCGGAAGGGCGCCCACATCCTCGCGATGCCGGACGGCCACCGCCACGGCGTCGACCACGGTCTGACGTTCCACGAGGAGGACAAGCTCCGGACCGTGCTGTGGGGCTGGCTCGGCGAGCCCCTCAGCGCCGACGAGCTCGCCGGTCTCGACCGCGTGCTGGAAGACCTCTACGGATCCCTCGGTGACGAACTCGCCGGCCTCCTCACGATCGCCGAGACGGACGCGCTCGCCTCCCGTATCGAGGTGCTCCGCTCCACGGCTGTCTTCCCCGGACCCACGGGCCACATGCCCGCGTTCCCCTGGCCGCTCTTCTAGGGAACGGCGCCGACGACCGCGATCGCCGCGTCCTCAGTTCACGAACGCGATGCTCGTGACCGAGCTCGCCATCCACACGAGGGCACCGACCACGAGCAGAACCACCGCGCCGACGATCCACCACCCGCCGCCGGATCGCCCGGGATGATCCTCCGGTGTCTGCGCCATGTCAGCCCCGGCGGGAGAAGAGGCCGGGCGCTCCGCCGTCGCCGCGGCGTGAACCGAGGTACGAGTCCACGACGGCCGCGCCCAGGTCGTCGGCCTCCGGGGCCGTCACGCTGCCGCCCACGCGGTGCGCCATCGCGTCGATGAAGCGTGCGAGCCCCGGGTCCTCCCCGAGGCGGAAGAACGTCGTGTGCGCGCCGAGCCGCATCGAGTTGTCGAGCTCGCGCACGGCGTGCGCGACCGTGATCGGGTCGGGCGGGTAGTTGAAGTACACCTCGCCGTTCGGTTCGAGGTGCGACGTCGGCTCTCCGTCGGTCACGATGAGGAGCACCGGCTGCGCGTTCGGGTGCTTCCGGAAGTGGCGATTCGCGAGCAGCAGTGCGTGGTGCAGGTTCGTGCCCTTCTCCCACATCGCGTCGAGGCCCACGAGCTGCTCGATCTCCATGACCGCGGCCTCGCGGCCGAAGCCGATGAGCTGCAGCTGGTCGCCGCGGAACCGGCTCGAGATGAGCGTGTGAAGCGCGAGCGCGGTGCGCTTCATCGGCACCCAGCGACCGTCCATCGCCATCGAGAACGACGTGTCGACGAGGAGCGCGACACACGCCTGTGTGCGTTCCTCCGTCTCCTGCACCTCCACGTCGCCGATCTCGATGCGCACCCCCGCACCCGTTCCCGCACCCTCGCCGGCCGTGCGCGTGATCGCGTTGGTGACCGTGCGCGTGACGTCCCATGGCTCGGTGTCGCCGAACGCCCACTCGCGCGTGGCCCCGGAGAGCTCGCCGGCCGCGCCCGTGCCGCGGAGGTCGCGCGCCCCACGACGACCCGACATGCGCTCGGCGATGTCGCGCAGGAGTGCTTTGCCGAGGTGACGCATGGCCTTCGGCGTGAGCTTCAGCTGGCCGTCGGTGCCGCGCTTCATCGACCCGGAGTCGCGGAGCGCCTTCTCGAGCCGCTGGAGCGCCTGCGCATCCGTCACCGACTCGTTCCCCAGCTGACGAGCGAGCTTGTCGAGATCGAGGTCGTCGAGCTGCGATCCGTTGTACGACTGCGACAACTGCTCCCACAACTCGTCGAGGTCCGCGAGGTCCTGGAACACTCCTGTGCCATCACCGAGACCGAGGCCCTGCTCGCCGTCCATGCGCTCGCCACCGGTCCAGTCCTCACCGGGACGGAGCGAGCGGAGGGTGTCGTCGAGGCGACCGAGCTCGCTCATGAGGTCGGGCGAGCCGAACGCGTCCTGCGCGAGTGCGTCGAGCTCGTCGCGCTGTTCCTGGGTCATCGAGTTGCGCATGCGCTGAGCGGCGGCGGAGCGGGCCGCGAGCGTGTCGAGGAGCTCGTCGATGGTCTCCGGATTCTCCGGGAAGTGCTCGCCGTGCTTCTCCATGAAGTCGTCGAACTGCTGCTGCGTGCCCTCGCCGCGGCGGTGGGACTCGAGGAGTTCATTGAGGTCCGAGAGCATCTCGGCGATCGCGGCACGGTCGGCGTCGGACGCGTTCTCGAGGGCGTTCTTCATTCCCGCGAAGTGCTGGTCGAGCATCTCCCGACCGAGGAGGTCCTTGATCTTGTCGAAGTCCGCCCGCGCCTCAGCGCTCTGCCATCGGTAGTCGCCGAGCTCCTTCACGGCCGCCGCGGCCGACGGCGGCAGATTGTCGAGCTGCATCTCGGCCAGCGCGCGGTCGCCGTCGTCCATGAGCGCGTCGCGCGCGAGCTGCTTCCGCTCGGCGAGCACGGCCTTGTCGAGCAGCTCGCGGATCTCCTGGAGCGTGCCGTCGAGGTTGTGGTCGCGCGCGAGCTGCTGGCGGCGTTCGGCCACCTGCCGGGCGATGTCGTCGAGGCCGAAGCCGTCGCGCGGCCCGCGGCGGAGGAACTCCCGCAGCGCCTGCTCCGGCGAGGACCCGGCCATGACCTCTTCGCCGATCGCGTCGAGCGCCTCGGAGAGGTCGACGGGAGGAGCGAGCGGATCCGGACCGTCGACGTACTTGCCGTAGCGGGCGTCGCGTGTGAGGCGACGGTTGGCTCTAGCCATAGATGGTCTCGCCGCCGCCCGACTCCTTGCTCACCCGGCGCGACAGGTAGAGGCCCTCGAGGGCGAGCTCGATCGCCCCGGCGCGCTGGCCGTCGCTCGTCGCCTCGAGCCGGCCGGCGATCTCGTCGTACAGCTCGGACTCGCCGAGTACCGGGAGCCCGGCGAGGAAGTCACGAGCGGTCACCTGCTCCCCCGTGGTCACGAGGGCGCCGGACTCGAGCGCGTCCACGAGGAGGGTGAAGTCGAGCCCGCGGAAGTGCGCGCGCACCGTCTCGGCCGTCGCGGTGCGGAGCAGGTGGTCGAGGATCTCGTCCTCGCGGCCCTCCTCACCCGACTCGAACTCGATCTTCCCGCCGAGCACGTCGACGGCGGTCTCGAGGTCGACGGGCCGCGCGACGGCCTCGTCCTCGCCCTGTCGCGTCGCTCGGTGGATCGCGGCGGCCGCGATCGTTTCGGCCCCGGCGATCGCGAAGCGCGCGCTCACACCGCTGCGCTGGTCCACGGCGGGTGACTCGCGCAGGTTCCGCGTGAAGCGGGCGAGGATCTCCACGAGATGGTCGGGCACTTCGGCGGTGAGCTCGGCCTCCTGGCGGATCACGGCCACCTCGTCGGCGAGCTCCGTGGGGTAGTGCGTGCGGATCTCGGCGCCGAAGCGGTCCTTGAGCGGCGTGATGATGCGCCCGCGGTTCGTGTAGTCCTCGGGGTTCGCGCTCGCGACGACGAGCACGTCGAGAGGCAGCCGCAGCACGTAGCCGCGGATCTGCACGTCGCGCTCCTCCATCACGTTGAGCATCGCGACCTGGATGCGCTCGGCGAGGTCGGGCAGCTCGTTGATCGCGACGATGCCGCGGTGGCTGCGCGGGATGAGACCGAAGTGGATGGTCTCCGGGTCGCCGAGGCTGCGTCCCTCGGCGACCTTCATGGGATCGACATCGCCGATGAGGTCGGCGACCGACGTGTCCGGGGTCGCGAGCTTCTCGACATAACGCTCGTCGCGGCTCCGCCACGTCACCGGCAGCTCGTCGCCGAGGTCCTCGGCTCGCCGGCGACTCTCGGTCGTGATCGGCTCGAACGGGTGCTCGCCGAGCTCGGAGCCCGCGATCACGGGAGACCACTCGTCGAGCAGACCCGCGAGGGTGCGGAGGATGCGCGTCTTGCCCTGGCCGCGCTCGCCGAGGAGAACGATGTCGTGTCCGGCGATGAGCGCGCGCTCGAGCTGCGGGATCACGGTCTTCTCGAAGCCGTGCAGCCCGGGCCACGGGGCGCGCCCCTCGCGGAGCGCGGTGAGGAGATTGTCGCGGATCTCGGTGCGGATGGTCTTCTGGACGTGTCCGGAGCCCCGGAGAGCGCCCACCGTGGTGTCGTCTGGTCGATTCACACCGGCGATGTTACGCCCGGAAATCGGGGGTGGGTACAGGTTCGCGGGAGCCGCTCCGACCCGCTACACGTCAGCGACTCTTCCGCCCGAAGAGGGAGCGCCGCGGGGCCGCTTTCCGGTAGAAGGGGGCGATGCTCGACAGCATGTGGCTCGCGCCCGGCGTCGTGTACATCACGTCCACCGGGTGCGCCTGCGAGAAGAGGACGAGGGAACGGGAGAGATCGTCGCCGATGCGCTCCCGGACGTCCTCGGAACCGACCACGACGAGCAGGTAGGCCTGATCGTTCGTCGACGGGGTGACCTTCCAGCCGAGCACGGCCTCCGTCACGGCTTCCTGCCGGGCGAACATCGCGGAGAGGGCGTCCTCCATGCCCGGCGGCACGTGGGCGGGCTGACCCACCATGATGGGAGTCTCCGCCTCGACGACGGTCGTCGTCACCGCGGCGGCACCGTCGAGCACGTGGGCGATCTCTCCCGGCAGGAACTCCTTGCCGTGGGACGAGTGCGGGTTGAGCACGAGGGTCGCACCCCGTGTCATCTCCCAGAACGCGCGGCACGGGAGCCCGATGTAGCGGCCCTCGTAACCCGGGATGGCGGCGATCGTCTCCTGGAGCCGCTCCTCCGAGGTGAAGAACGGCTGAACCGGTGCCCGGTCCGGCCCGACGAGGGGAGGAAAGGTCGCCGTCTGACCGCCGCCCTCGGCGTCGGAGACGACACCCGGCACGATCACCGTCGCCTGCAGCAGCTCGGCGACGAACGCGGGAACACGGGTCGGCTCCGTCGCCGCCGCGGCCAGGAGGGATTCGAGATGCGCCTGCTCCGTCGTCGTCACCCGCCCAGCCTACGGCGGCGGCCTGTCACTCGGCGGGGGCGTTCACGCGCACGAGCATCTTGCCCGTGTTGGCGCCCTTCATCATCTGGAGGAACGCATCGACCGTGTTCTCGATACCGTCGACGATCGTCTCGTCGTAGGCGATCTCGCCCGCGGCGAACCAGGCCGTCATCTTCTCCTGGAATTCCGGAGCGAGGTGCAGGTAGGCCGAGAGCGTGAAGCCCTTCAGCGTGAGCCCGCGCGTGATGATGTTGGCCATGTTGACCGGTCCGGGCACGGTGTCCGTGGTGTTGTAGCCGGCGATCGCACCGCAGAGCGCTGCGCGGCCGCCGTCGTTGAACGCGTCGAGCGCGGCCTCGAGGTGGTCGCCGCCCACGTTGTCGAAGAACACGTCGATGCCCTCGGGCGCCGCGGCGGCGAGCTGGCCCTTCACATCGCCGTCCTTGTAGTTGAAGGCCGCGTCGTAGCCGTACTTCTCCGTGAGGAGCGCGACCTTCTCGGCGGATCCGGCCGAGCCGATCACGCGCTTCGCGCCGAGAAGGCGGGCGATCTGGCCGACGGCTGTGCCGACGGCGCCGGCCGCACCCGAGACGAAGACGGTGTCGCCCTCCTTCAGGCGGGCGATCTCGGTGAGGCCCACGTAGGCGGTGAGGCCCGTCATGCCGAGGATGTGGAGGCGGAGCGAGAGCGGCAGGCCGGGCACCTCGGGCACGACGCGGAAGGTCGACGCGTCCGCCTGGATCACGTCGGTCCAGCCGTGCTGGTGGAGTACGACCGCGCCGACGGGCACGTCATCCGACGCCGACTCGACCACGCGACCGATCGCGCCGCCCGTGATGGTCTCGCCGATCGCGTACGGGGGGACGTAGCTGCGCACGTCGTTCATGCGACCGCGCATGTACGGATCGACGGAGACGAACTCGTTGCGCACGCGCACCTCACCGGGGTTCAGGTCGCCGTAGGTGACGGTCGCTGTGCGGAAGTCCGCGGGCGTCGGCCAGCCGGTCGGGCGGGCGTTCAGCTGGATCTGGGTGCTCGTGGACGATGTGCTCGTGGTCTCGGTCATGTGTCGACTCGCTTTCCTTCGGGTTCTGCAACGATCGTTTCAGTATAGACTCGATCCGACGAAGGGCTCGGCCATGGCACGCACACAGGCGTTCGAACGCGACGACGTCGTGCGTGCCGCCCGCACGGTCTTCTGGCGCACCGGATTCGACGCCGCCTCGATCCCGGAGCTCGAGACGGCGACGGGCCTCAACCGTTCGAGCCTCTACAACACGTTCGGTTCGAAGCGCGGATTGTTCGACGTGGCCGTGCAGAGTTATCTCGACGAGGTCGTGCGCCCCCGCCTGCGGCCGCTGCGCGCCGACAGAGTAGAGCACGAGGCGATCCTCTACTACCTCGACTGCCTGCGCACGGCGTTCGAGAACCTCGACTCGCCGTCCGCGTCGAACGGTTGCCTCCTCATCAATACGGCGGGCTCCCCCATCGCCCGAGACGAGGAAGTAGCCCGGATCGTGTCCGACTACCGCTCCGAGCTGCGCGAGGCTATCGGAGCCGGCGTCACGGCCTTCATGGGCGCCCCGCCGTCGCCGGAGTCCGAGCGGCTGTCCGATTCGACCACCGGTCTCGTCGTCGCCGCCTTCGCCCTCGCGCGCGTGGCACCGGGTGAGGCCTCCCGGCTGCTGCAGACCGCGCGCGAACAGATCACGGCGGTGCGAGCGGCCTGACGGCCAGCCCTCCGGCCGCGGGATCCGCACGCGGAACGAAGAGCCGGGCCGTGGAAGACTCGACGTATGCCGGGTTTCCATCACGTCGAGGTCTGGGTCGCCGACATCGAGCGAGCGAGTGCGGCGTGGGGCTGGTTGCTCGAGCGGCTCGGCTTCACCCTCGACAACGAATGGTCCGGCGGTCGATCCTGGTCGGCGGGTGGCGCCTACCTCACCCTGACGACATCGCCGAACCTCTCGGACGCGCAACACGATCGCCGACGGGCCGGCGTGAACCATCTCGCCTTCCACGGCGGCCCACCCGCTTCGGTCGATGCCGTGATGACCGAGGCGCCGACTCACGGGTGGACGCCGCTCTACACGGAGCGCTATCCGCACGCCGGCGGCGTCGAGCACTATGCGGGCTGGCTCGAGAACATCGACGGCTTCAAGGCCGAACTCGTGGCCGATCGCAACCCTGCTGCAGCCGCGTCAGTCGGCGGAACGCCGCATACGTGAGCGGAGGACGATCTCGCGCACGCTCGTGCCGACGAGACCGATGACGAGGGCCGCGAGGATCGACGGACC
Organism: Labedella endophytica; assembly: GCF_003990045.1. Taxonomy (GTDB): domain Bacteria; phylum Actinomycetota; class Actinomycetes; order Actinomycetales; family Microbacteriaceae; genus Labedella; species Labedella endophytica. Next base: position 426,855 of record NZ_RZGZ01000002.1, read on the forward strand.
CTGATTCGCCTCGCCGCTCAATGCCATCCGGAACACCTCGAGGCCGTAGTCGAGCATCTCGGCCGGTCGGCTCGCGAGTATGCGCGTGCCGAGTGCGGCACTCGCCGCCGTGGAGATCGCCGTCCCGATCCAGAGCAGCCCGAGGCTGAGAACCCACGCGATGGCACGCGCGGCCGGCCGGAGGCCGCACCAGGCGAGCGTCGTACCGACCACGACCGCCGCGAACCACGGGTAGAAGCCGATGAGCCAGACCTGGGCGGGTGACGCAGTCGCCGACGTTCCGAAGGGGATGATCAGGCCACCGACCCAGCTCGCGATCGGAACACCGATCGCCGCGATCGCCACGGTCGCGACACCGCGAGGGGCCCGCGCCACGAGCAGGAGGATCACGAGACCCACGACGATCGCGAATGCCGTCCCCGCCGTCAGACCCCCGAGGTAGAAGGTGGACTCCGTGCGCTCCGCGAGCCCGTCGGAGACCACGACGACGGTCTGGATGAGAGCGACGACCTGGACGAGGGCGACACCCACGACGATCGGCCACACACGGAAGCCATTCCGTCGCCGCAGGAGCCGCGCGACCATCCCCGCGAAGAGCGATCCCACGGCGATGAGGGCGACGATCAGCGTGACCGCGTACTGACTGAACGGCAGGAGGGCGATCGGCATGCCGCCCTCGGGCGCCGGACCCTCCCAGAGATTCTGCAGCGGGAGCCGCATCCCCGTGATGATCCAGGGCAGGAGGCCGAGGATCGCACATCCGGCGCCGATTGCGAAGAGGACGAGCGCCCGTGGCGCCGTCGGCTCACCCGTCGACGCTCCGGTCGTCGACGCTCCGGTCGTCGACGCCCCTGACGGTGCGATCACCGGGCAGTGGCCGGGTTCGTGCCACGCGGGAGGACGAGCCAGACGCTCGCCCCGCCGAGAGCAGAATCTTCGATTCCCATGCTCCCGCCGTGGGCCTGCACGATCCGGCGGCAGGTGGACAGACCGATCCCGAGACCCGCGATCTCGTCTCCCACGGCGCGCTCCATCAACGCGAAGACGCGTTCGCGTTCGGAGATCGGCACGCCCGGGCCGTCGTCGTCGACCGAGATCCGCCAACCGGACGAGATCTCCATCGCGGTGATACCGATCTGCGGCGTCTTCCCCTCGGCCGAGCTGAACTTGAGCGCGTTCGCGACGAGGTTCTGGATGACCGCTCCGAGAAGCGTGCGATCCCCGACCACATCGAGTCGCGCATCGACGACGATGCCGGCGCCCGTCTCACGGATGGAGGAGTCCAGGTCCTCGAGCACCGTGCGGACGAGCTCCTCGAGATCGATGTCGACCATCCGCGGCTGCGCTCCCCCCACACGCGCGAAGTGCAAGAGGTCCGTGATCATGCGCGCCATTCGGTCGGCGGCCGATTCGGCGCGCGCGAGCGACTTCGCCGCCTCGGGAGCGTTGACCATCTCGGGGCTGTCGCTCGCGAGTTCGAGGAAACCGGAGACCGCCATGAGCGGGTTGCGGAGGTCGTGACTCACCTGGCCGGCGAACTGCGCGAGCTGCTCATTGGACGTGCCGAGCTCCGCGGTGATGCGTCGCAACTCGAGCACGTCGACCACCTGGTGGGCGAGGATCTTGAGGGCGTCGCTCGTCTCCGGGTTCAGGTCCTTGGGGTCCTCGTCGAACACGCACAGCGTTCCGATCGCGATTCCGGCGGGCGTGACGAGCGGGCTCGACGCGTAGAAGCGGACATCCGCGATCTCACCGGTGACGAACGGGTTGTCGGCGAATCGCTCATCGACCCGTGCGTCCCGCACGGTCACGTGACCCGGGCGCTCGAAGACGCGGGCGCACATCGAGTCCTCACGGGTACACGAGGCGGGCTCCATGCCAATGGCGGCGACCTGGTGCTGGAACCGGTCGTCGATGATGTTGATGACGGCCTTCGAGACCCCGCACAGAGTGGCGGCGAGCTGGACGAGGCTCTGGAGATCGGCCCGTGGCGGCTCGCCGACGAGGTGGTACTCGGCGATCGCGGAGCGTCGCGTGATCTCTTCCGCTGTCCTCACACGATCCCCCTCGCCGTCGTCGACGTTGGTCGATGTTATCCCGCGCTCGACTCCCGCACAGCGTCCGCCGCACGTTCCTCGTCACGCATCGATCACACCGGAGCGCTCCCCCGTCCGCCGCGCGCGACGCGGATGGCGACCGTCGCGAGCACGAGGGCGACGGCGACCACGACGGCCGCGATCGCGACGGGCTGCGACACGAGCTCGCCCGTGGTCCGCGACACCGCGACCCATGAGAGCCCCCACGCGAGCGAAGCCGTCGGTGACAAGCGACCGCGGCCGTAGAGCGCGATGACCAGTCCCGCGATCCCCGCGACGACCAGGATGACGATGCCCCACACGTCGGGTTCGAGGCCGAAGCCGTCGAAGCCCGCGGTCTGGAGCCCTGCCGTGATGTTCGCGGCGGTCGCGATCGAGACCCAGCCGAGGTAGAGGCCCATCGTGCCGTCGAGCACGATCGATTCCACGATCCCCTGCCCGTTCGTGCGAGTCCGGACCACCCCGACGAACGTGTACAGCAGAGCTGCGAGGAGGATGACGATGACGATGCAGCTGAGCCAGAGCAGCCCGGCCTGCACGCTGAGGATCCATGCCGCGTTCAGCAGCAGCGTCACAACGATGGGATAGCCGAGTCGGCGGTTCCGCTCGCTCACGGCAGGCTTCGGGAACAGCTGCCAGATCGTGTAGGCGATGAGGCCGGTATAGATCACGGACCAGATCGAGAACGCGGGTCCGGCCGGGGCGATGAGCGTCGAGTCGGCCGTGAGCGCCCCACCGACCTGGTCCTGGATCGGCGTGCCGATCACCGCACCGGAACCGATGAAGGACCCGATGATCGCAACGACGGCGCTGATGACGACGACGACCTGCCGTGTGCGATCCGAACGGGTGGGGGTGGTGGCGGCCATGATGACTCCTCGCGCTGGCTACTTCACTAAAACAATTAGTAACTGTAAACCCTAGCGACAGGATTCGCGAGCCGGTCGCGCACTCGTCGGTACCACCTCAGGCGTCAGCGCCGCCCGGCGAAGACGGCGTGCAGCAGCGGGACGACGGAGCCGATCATGAACACCGTGCCGAGCACAACGTCGTCCGGGCGGAGCACGGCGCCGGCCACGAGGAGGGCTCCGAACACGAGGGCGGAGAGGACCCGTCGCGCGGAACGCTCCACTCGAGAGAGTCGGCGCTCGATCTCCGGCGTGGTGACCGCGACCGTTCCGTTCTCGAACCGCGTCACGAGATCGTCGAGCCGCCGGGGCAGACGAAGGGCCAGTGTGGCGGCCTCGACGGCCTGCTTTGCGACGTCCTGCACGACGTTGCCGCGCTCCTCGCGGATCAGCCGCTGCGCATACGGCTCGACGGAGTCCCAGAGGTTGAACGCCGGGTTGAGGGAGCTGCACACGCCCGAGGTGAGCGACATCGCGCGGATCACGAGCAGGAAGTTCTCCGGCAGCTGGAACGGGAGCGAACGCACGACGTCGCCGAACTCCTCCGCGAAGTCGCGGAACTCGCGCGGGTCGACCTCCCGGAGCTCGGCGAAGCCCATGCCGCCGAACCGCGCGAAGAGCTTCGTCATAGCCCGCTCGAGCTCGGTCGTGTCCGAGGACGGCAGCAGCACGCCGACGTCGCGCGCGGCGTCTACGAGACCGGCTCCGTCGCGCGAGGCCGCGGCGATGAGGAGCTTGCGCAGGCCTGCCCGGGTGTTCCGGGAGACCTCCCCCATCATGCCGAAGTCGATGAACGTGAGCACCCACGCGCGACCACCCTCCTCGGGCGGCAGTGGCGTGACGAAGACGTTCCCCGGGTGGGGGTCTGCGTGAAAGAACCCCGTGCCGAAGAACTGGTCGAACATCACGGAGGCGAACTCGCGCGCGACGTCGTCCGGGTCGATGCCGGCCGCGGCGAGGCCGTCGAGGTCCGTGATCTTGATCGCGGTGACGTCTTCGAGCGTGAGCACCCGCCGCGTGGTGCGCTCCCACACGATCGCGGGGACGCGCACCCGGTCGTCGTCGGCCACGTCGGCGGCGAAACGCTCGGACGACACCGCTTCGTGCAGGTAGTCGATCTCCTCGAGGCTCGTCACCGCGAACTCCTCGACGAGCGCGGGGGCATCCACGCGATCGGACACGAGCCTCACATGACTGAGCCACCCGCCTACCTTGCGCAGCGCGGCGAGATCGACCTCGACGATCGCGTCGATCCCCGGTCGCTGCACCTTGAGGACGACTTCGTGCAGGCCCGTGTCCTCCGCATCGAGAGGGCCGAGCACGGCGCGGTGCGCCTGCCCGAGCGACGCTGCGGCCACGGGCACCTCGTCGATCCGCGCGAACGCCTGCTCGAGCGGCACGCCGAGCTCGGCCTCCGCGAGAGCACGGATCTGCGGGAACGGCACCGCCGGCACCTCGTCCTGCAGTCCCTCGAGCTCTTTGGTGATCTCAGGCGGGAGCACGTCGAGGCGCGACGACATGAACTGTCCGACCTTGATCATCAGACCGCCGAGGTCGACCGCGAGCACGTGGAAGCGACGCGCGAAGCGCTGCATGCGCCTCGTCCGGGTGCGCTCGGCGATCGACGTGAGCCCGATCCGGGGAAGGAAGAGCTCGAACCACCACGTGACCGCGAGGTTCCAGGCCGCGAATCGCAGGATGCGGCGATACCGCGCCCGGGTGCTCCCCGTGCGCGGTATCGCCGATGTCTCGAGGCGCCGAGGCGCAGGTGGCACCCCTCAGTCCTGAGCGAGGATGGCGTACAACCGGCGACGCGTCTCGTCGAGGGCCGCGACGGCCTGCTGGACCTGCTCGGGCGAACCCGTGCGGCCCACCTGCGCGGCGGCCCGGGCGAGCTCGACGCCCGCCTTCGGTAGGGCGGCGAAGCCGGGGGCCTCGTCGGGGTCGGTGTCGTTCCACGGCGCGGACGAGGTGGCGGACTCCGCCTCCACGCGACCGGCCGGGGTCAGCGAGTAGGTCTTGCGACCGTTCGACTCCTCGGCACTGATGAGGCCCTCGTCGGCCAGGAGCTGGAGCGTCGGGTACACGGAGCCGGGGCTCGGCTTCCAGCTGCCGCCACTGCGCTCCTCGATCTGCCGGATGATCTGGTAGCCGTGCATCGGCTGCTCCGACAGGAGGGCGATCACCGCTGCGCGGACGTCACCGCGGCCCACGCGCGTACCGGCGCTCTTCTCGAAGCGGGAGCGGAACTCCTCCATCGCCTGCCAGATGCCATCGGGGTTGATGCCGGAGCCGAAGCCGGTGTTCGGGAACGAGCTGGCCATGATGTTCTCCTCAGAACGACGTGAACGATACTCAACGATATAGTCCCCTGGCCGTGCGTCGGGTGTGAATCCATCGGGCCGACCCCGCGTGCCGGCACCGACCCCGCTCACCGGTCGGCGGTCTCCTCCGACGTCTTCCCGGATTCCTCCGCCGGGCTCCCGCTCCCCTTTCCGACCTTCCGGAACACGCGCTCCACGCCCCACAGCACCACGCCGATCGCGAGCAGCACGAGAGCGATGCCGTATTGCCCGCCGTCGCGGCCCGACGTGAACGGGAAGACGAGGTAGAGGCACGTGATCGCACCGATGATCGGCATCACGGTGGGTGTCGTGAAGTGCTCGTGGTCGACCGGCTGCTTGCGCAGGACGAGCACGACGACGTTGACGATGGCGAAGACGCTCAGCAGAAGAAGGGATGTGGTTCCGCCGAGGAGGGCGACGATCGACCCCTCCGCGTCGAGCGAGACGTAGGTGATGAGCCCGAGGGCGAGGACCGTCGTGAAGAGGATCGCCGCCCACGGCGTGCGGCGCGAGTGCGACACCTTCGACAGGAACGTCGGGAGCACACGCTGCCTGCTCATGCCGTAGAGGAGACGGCTGGCCATCATCATGTTGATCAGTGCCGTATTGGCGACCGCGAACATCGAGATGAACGGCAGCAAGGAGTTGATCGGGAAGCCCGGCGCCGCGTTCTCGACCGCCGTCACGAGCGGAGCCTCGCTGCCGACGAGGTCGCCGATCGGGACGAGGGCGACGACGGTGATCGAGACGAGCACGTAGACGATCGCCGCGAGGCCGAGGCCCGTGAGCATCATCTTCGGGAAGATCTTGCTCGGGTTCTTCGTCTCCTCCGCCATGTTGACCGAGTCCTCGAATCCCACCATCGCGAAGAAGGCGAGCGAGGTCGCCGTGCTCACGGCGAGGATCACGTTCTTGTCGTCGGCCGTCTCGAACGCGACGACACGCCCCCAGTCGGCGTTGCCCCCGAAGATCGCCCACATGCCGATGAAGATCACGAGCAGCAGTCCCGAGAGCTCGATGAGGGTGAGGACCACGTTGAGCCAGACGCTCTCGGTCACACCCCGCAGATTCACGAGCATGATGAGCACGATGAACGCGAGGGCGATGATGAGCGTCGTGCCCACGGCGTCGGGTAGACCGAAGCCGATGCTGAGGTTCACGGCGAACGCCCGCGACGCCGTGGCCGCCGAGGTGATGCCCGAGGTCATCACGATGAAGCACACGATGAACGTGAGGAAGTGGATCCCGAATGCCTTGTGTGTGTAGAGCGCGGCGCCCGCCGCTTGCGGGAACTTCGTGACGAGCTCGAGATAGGAGAACGCCGTCACGGTCGCGACGGCGAATGCCAGCAGGAACGGCACCCACGCGGCCCCTCCGACCTCGGCGGCGACCTGGCCCGTGAGGGCGTAGATGCCTGTGCCGAGGATGTCGCCGACGATGAAGAGGAGGAGCAGTCCCGGACCGAGGGCCCTCTTCAGCTCGGGCTGCTCGGGTTCGGCGGTCTTGACGACCTGGGTCCAGGACGGATCGGTCATGATGTCTCCCTCTGGCCGTGCTCGCGAGTACGTTGACGGGACCCTACTCCCCCGATCGGGTGTGGCAATAGGGGGTCGTGGTGCTCGACGAGGCCGTCGTCGATGTCACTTCTCGGCGCCGACGAGTCCCCTCACGAAGTACTTCTGGAGGAACAGGTAGGCGATCACCACGGGGATCACCGCGAGCAGCGAGGCGGCGGCGGCCGCCGGGAGGTTGCTCGACTGCATCGAGAAGAAGGAGGCGATCGCCGGGGCGATCGTCCGCGTCTCCGGCGAGGTGAGGATGTAACCCGACAGGGCGTACTCGTTCCAGACGCCGACGCCGGTGAGGATGCCGACCGTGGCCGTGACCGGCTTCAGCATCGGGATGACCACGAGCCACAGTGTCTGGAAGATGTTGGCACCGTCGATCATCGCGGCCTCCTCGACGCTGATCGGCAGCGAGCGCATGAACGAGGCGTAGAGGAAGATGCTGATCGGCAGGCTCGTCGCGACCATCACGAGAATCACACCCCAGTAGGTGTTGAGCGCCCCCATCTGGGCGAGCATGCTGTAGAGCGGCACGAGGATGCTGAGCGCCGGCACCATCATGAGGCCGACGTTGATCGCCAGGATCCCCCGGTTGTAGGCGGTCGGCCGGCGAGCGAGCGGGTAGGCGGCGAACGCGCCGATCACGCAGACGAGCACGGTCGACACCGAGGCGACGAGCACGCTGTTGCCCATCGCCCGGAGGATCCCGCCATCGGTGACGGCGGTGACGAAGTTGCCCCAGAACGGTTCCGAAAGCGGGAACGACCACTGCGACGACAGATCGGTCTTCGGCTTGAGCGACGTCGTGAGGGCGACGTAGAACGGCAGGAGTTGAATGACCACCACGAGAAGGACGAACGCCCCGACGGCGAGGCCGACGGCACGTCGGGAGAGGACGGCGTTCACTGCTGCTCCAATCGGCGCCGGTTGAGCGCTCCGTTCGCGAGGATGGTGAGCACGGCGATGATGAAGAAGAGCGCGACACCCATGGCCGCGGAGTATCCGGCCGATTGGGCATCGAAGTAGGTGCGGCCGATGAGGGTCGACACCGAGCTCGTAGACGTGCCGGGTCCCCCGCCGGTGAGCACCTGGATGACGTCGAAGAGCTTGAGACCGCCGATGAGGTTGAGAACGACGCTCGTCGCGAAAGCCGGTTGCAGGAGCGGGAGCACGACGTGCCGGAAGCGCTGCCCCGCATTCGCCCCGTCGAGGATCGCTGCCTCGATGTATTCGGGTGCGATGCCCTGGAGCCCCGCCAGGTAGATGATCATCGAGGTGCCCACGAACTGGATCGAGTTGACCGCGAGGATGATCGTGACGCCTCCGCCCTGCGTCGAGAGCCACGCCTGCCGCTCCCCGCCGAACGCGACGACCACGTCGTTGAAGGCGCCGGTGTTGTACTGGAAGAGCAGGTAGTAGAAGGTGCCCATCACGATCGGAGAGACGAGGACGGGGAGGTAGATGATGGCCCGAGCCACCCCGCGGCCGGCGAGCTTCCCGTCCAGCGCGAGGGCGAGCCCGAGACCGAGCACCTGCTGCACCACGGTGCTCCCGATCCCGTAGATGAACGTGGTGATGAGCACGGCGCGGAACGTGTCGTCCGTGAAGAGACGAAGGTAGTTGGCCCCGCCCACGGGGTTGCTGTCGGCGCTGTACCCGTCCCAGTCGGAGAAGGAGATCGCGACACCGCTGATGAGCGGGTAGATGGTGAAGACGGCGAAGAGGAGGAGAGCCGGAAGCGCCAGGAGGTTGATGCTGGCGCCGCGGAAGCGACCCGAGCGCCGGCGGGGCGGCGGGGCCGCTGGCGGCACGCTTCGGGGTGGGGCGGTGTCGAGAACGTCGGTGGTCATGAGTTCACCCGTCGAAGGATACGGCGGCCCGTCACCGGGCCGCCGTATCGGTTAGTTGGAGGACTGTGAGAACAACGTGTCGAAGTCGCCCGCCATCTTCGCGGCGCCCTCCGCAGGGGTCGATTGCGCAGCGAGCACGCCGTCGGCGGTCGTCACGACGCTGTCCCACATTCCGTTCGGCAGGTAGACGCGGTCGAAGAACGGCTCGAGCGGGACGGTCCCACTCGCGACGTACTGCTCGAAGGGGTCCGTGAGGGCACCGAGATCCGGTTCGGCGTTCGTGAGCCCTGGCGGGTTGCCGACGGCGGCGGCGAGAGCCGACGCGTTCTCCGGCTGCGCGAGGAAGGCGAGGTACTCCTTGGCGATCTCGACGTTGTCGCCGTCCTTCGCGACGCCGAAGGCCGTGTCCTCACCCCCGATCAGGTAGGGGTCGCCGCCGTCGAGCGGCGGAACGGGCATGTAGCTGAGGTCGGCGTCGGGGTTGTAGGTCCAGGCCAAGGTGACGAGCGCGTTCGTGCTGAGAGCGAAGGCCGAGGTGCCCTCGGCGAGGGACCTGGCCATGTCGTCTCCCGTCGCGGAGGTGTAGTCCACGTTGGTCCAGCCGTCCGTCTTCATGTCGGCGAGCACGCCGAGCAGGTCGGCGTATGCGTCCTCCTGGAACTCCCCATCGCTCATCTTCGCGAGTTCGTCGTCCGTGAAGCCGCCGGGCGCGATCCAGTCGACGAGGTTGCCGGCCGAACCGTCCTTCGATCCGGCGAGCGAGAAGGGCACGACCCCGTTCGCCTTCACGGCCTCGGCTGCATCGGCGAGTGCATCCCAGGAGGTGAGGCCTGCGGGGTCCACGCCGGCGTCCTCGAGAACGGTCCTGTTGTAGATGAGGCCGGACGCAGAGGTCGTCACGGGCAGGGCGAAGAACTCGCCGGAATCGTTCTTCATGACGGGTTCGAGGACGTCGTCGAAGTTCTCGGCCCACGGCTCGTCCTGGAGGGGAGCAAGGAACTGGCTGTAGCGCAGGAGCGACCATCCGTGCGTCGCCCAGATGTCCGGAGCGTTGCGTGCAGCGAGGCGGACTTTCATCTGCGGTTCGTAATCGTCGGCCCCCGTCTTGAGGTCGATGTCGACGTCCGGGTTCTCCTCCTCGAACGCGGCCGTGATCGCTTCGAGCTGGGCGTAGACGGGCGAGTCGACGGATTGGGCCGTCTGGAATTCGAGGACCGCCTTCCCGTCGGTGCCGGATCCCCCGCTGCAGGCGGAGAGGGAGCCCGCGAGCACGAGGGCGGTGGAGGCTGCCAAGGTCGCGGCCAAAGAGCGTGACTTCATCGTCGATTCCTTCGGTGTCGGTTCGCCGAGTGGCGGTTCCGGGGGACGTTACCCGAGTAAATTCGCTCACGCAAGACATACGTCCACATTCGTGATCCCCGAGAATACGCTGGTTGACTCGGGTAAACCCGGCTGCGATACTCCGATGGACCACGCCGATCGACGACCGGCGCGACGTAACGGATCACGGAGGATTCACGACCATGACTTTCACTCTCGGAATGGTGGGTGCCGGACAGTTCTCGGCCCACTTCGCGTCCCTCTTCCAGTTGCACCCGGGTATCTCGGACATCTATGCGACCGACGTCATCGAGGGCCGCGCCGAGAAACTCGTCCGGGACGTCGGCCTCGCCGGGACGCGCGACAGCTTCGAGGCCATGCTGGAGGACGACGACATCGACGCCGTCGCGATCTTCACGCAGCGCTGGACTCACGGCCCCCTCGTCGTCCAGGCGCTCCGGGCCGGCAAGCATGTCTATTCGGCCGTACCGATGGCGGTCTCGCAGACGGAGATCGGCGCCATCATCGAGGCGGTCCAGGACACCGGTCTCACCTACATGATGGGCGAGACGAGCTACTACAACCCGGCGACGGTGTTCGCGCGGAAGCGGCTCGCGGACGGCGGCCTCGGCCGCGTCTTCTACGCCGAGGGCGACTACCTGCACGACATGGACCTCGGCTTCTACGACGCCTACCGCTTCAGCGGCGGCGACGACTGGAGGTCCACCGCGAGCTACCCGCCCATGTGGTATCCGACACACTCGATCGGCGGTGTCCTCGGCGCTCTCCCCGCGCACGCCACGAGTGTGAGCTGCATCGGGGTGCGCGACGAACTCGAGGACGGCGTGTTCGACCGGAACGTGAGCATGTTCGGCAACGACTTCTCCAACGCGACAGCCTTGTTCGAGCTCTCCGGCGGCGGCTCGATGCGCATCAACGAGTTCCGCCGCGTCGGATACCCGTCTCACCTCCGCGAGAGCCGGTTCGCCTTCTTCGGTACCGAAGGCAGCTTCGAGCAACTCGCGACCACCTCGATCTGGCAGACCAAGGAAGGAGCCACCGACGTGTCCGATCAGATCGCCACGCGTCCCACGCTGTCTCTCGACGACCCGCTCCTCGCCGACGTCGCGCCCGCCCTGCGAGAGGCCTTCGTCTCGGGACATGCACCCGTGCATGACGACCTCATCGGGCGCCTGCCCGCGTCGTACGAGGTGGCGCCGAACGGCCACGAGGGCGCCCACCAGCTCCTCGTCGACGACTTCGTCCGCGCAGTGAACGACCGCACGATGCCCACCGTCAACGCCTGGGTCGCGGCACGGTTCACCCTCCCCGGCCAGATCGCTCACGAGTCGGCGCTGCGCGGCGGGGAACGCATCGTGATCCCGGACTTCGGCGACGCTCCGGCAGACCTCCCGTCCGCGGGCCTCGCCGATGCGTCCGCGCGCCGCCCCTGAGCGCTCGATCCCGCCCGCCGGTACCGCGTCGGTCCCGTGGGATACTGGGGCCGACGTGGGAGGGATGGGGATGCGCGAGGCTGCTCCGGGACCGCAACGGCGGGCGACCCGCGCTGACGTCGCCCGCCGCGCCGGCGTGAGCGACGCGGTCGTCACCTACACCCTCAACGGAGGCGCGCCGGTCGCCCGCGCAACGGCAGAGCGCGTCCTCCAGGCCGTCGCGGATCTGGGCTATCAGCCGAACCAAGCCGCCCGCGCGCTGAAATCGGGCTCGGCCCACACCCTCGGCCTCATCCTGCCCGACGGTCCCGACCCGGTCTTCGAGAACCCCTTCTTCACCGAGTTCGCGAACGCGGTCGAGGCCGCGGCCCGGCGCCGCGGCTACGCCCTCTACATGACGCCGACGCCTCCCGACCAGACGTCCGTCGTCACGCGTCTCAATGACTTCGCGACCCGGCAGGTCGACGGCGTGCTCGTCGTCCCTGGCGAGGGTTCCCTCGACCCCGACGTACTCGATCGCATCGGCATCCCCTGGCTGCAGCTGAACACGGTGCACGAGCAGGTCGGCGTCGACAGCATCGGGGCCGACCTCCTCGGTGGTGCTGTCCTGGCGACGGAGCACCTCATCGCCCACGGGCATCGGCAGGTCGCCTTCGTCGGCGAGATCGACGAGAGGGAACCTCGGTATCGCGGCTGGCTCGCGACCTGCGAGCGTCTCGGCGTCGAACGGGGTCCTGCTCTTCCGAGCGAGTACAACCGGCAGAGCGGCTATGCGGCCGGCCTCGAGATCGCCGCGATGGATCGTCCCCCGGCAGCCGTCTTCGCCGCCTCCGATCTCATCGCCCTCGGCGTGCTGCGCGCCCTTCACGAGCGAGGGGTGAGCGTCCCCGACGATGTCGCCCTTGTCTCATTCGACGGTTCCTGGGAAGCCGAGTACTCCTGGCCGGCCCTCACCTCGGTGAGGCAGCCGATCGAGGAGATGGCGGAGGCGTCCGTCGCTGCGATCCTCGACAGGACGGCCCCGGATGAGCGACGGCACCGGATGTTCCGCGGCGAGCTCGTCCTTCGAGCATCGTGCGGGGTACACCGTCCCGCCTGATCGCTCTCCTCACCGCCTCGGGCTCGATGTCGCGCCCGTAAGAGGCGGGGCATGCGACCGCCCCGGTCCCCGAGAGCGTCTCGGCTCCGGAACGGGGGCTCGGTCGAGCAGGCCCGTGCCGCCGCGCTAGCATGACGACCGTGACGGAATCCACGCAGTGAAGAAGTACGTCGGCCTCGGGTACGTCATCCTCGCCATCGCGGGTCTGTTCGTCTTCTTCGGTCTCGTCACGTTGGTGCTCTCGAAGGGCGACCTCTCCGCGCAGGTGGAGTTCGCCCTCCCAGGGAAGCGGCGGGCGTCGAATCTCACCTACTCCTACCCCGCAGGCGTGACGATTGCCGCGGTGCTCAGCTACACGACCGCGCTCGTCCTCTCCGCGATCGCGCACATCCGCGGGTCGACGACGTGGCTCGTCGTGGCGGGGATCGTCGGAGTGATCGCCGCGGTCTGGTCGGCGATCAACGGCGTCACCTTCGGACTCGACGATCCCTCGAAGTGGCTCGCCCTCCTCATGGCGGGGATCACGATCTTCTTCGCGTGCGTCTCCACCATCCAGCCCCTCGTCTCCGGCTCCAGACGCGGCTGACCCGTCCTCAACCGCGGCGCACCGGGGAGATGACGAGTTCGTCGATGCGCACGTGCGGAGGGGCATCCAGCACGAAGCGCACGGTCTCGCCGACGTCCGCGGGCGTGAGCATCGCCGCGCGGGCCTCGGCGTCCGGCACCTCGGGCCGCTGATCGAGGAAGTCGGTCGCGACGTCGCCTGGGCACAGGTGGCAGGCGCGCACACCGTGGGTCGCCTCCTGCTCGTTGAGCGCGCGGATCGCCGAACCGAGGGCCGTCTTGCTCGCCGAGTAGGCGACTCCCGCGCGCGGCTGGTGCGACCAGCCGGCGTACGAGGAGATCGCGACGACGACACCCCCCGATTCGCGCAGGGCCGTGAGCGCCGCGTCGATGACGACCACCGCGGCCATCAGGTTCGTGTCGACGATCGCGCTGAAGTCCTCCATCGATTGATCGTCCCAGCGCCGCTTCGGTGCGTTGAGCCCGGCGGAGAGCACGAGGCCGTCGATGCGGCCGTACTCAGCGAGGATCGTGTCGGAGGCCTCCCGAACGGCGTCACCGTCGCGCACGTCGAGCGGGAGCACCGCCGCCCGCCCGCCCGCGTCCGAGATCTCGTCGCTGACAGCCGTCAGCTGCTCAGCGCGACGGCCGCTCAGCACGACGGTCCAGCCCGATCCTGCGGCCGATCGGGCCACGGCGGCCCCCATTCCGCTGCCTCCGCCGGTGATCCACAACACTCGTTCGCTCATCGGGCACTCCTCGACCTCGTCGTCCGCCGGCTTGCCACGGATGGTCTCCGTAGCCGCCCTGACTAGTATGCCGAGAACGCCGTTTCTACCGATCCGGCGGCCGGAGCGAAGGAGCTCGCATGCATCTCGACCTCACCGACCGCGTCGTCGTCGTCACCGGAGCGGGCCGCGGAATCGGGCGGACGATCGCCGAACGGTTCGCCGACGACGGCGCCCGCGTCGTCTCCCTCGACCTCGCGGCGCCCGAGCTCTCGGACGGTGACCGCACCGACATGGAATCCCGGAGAATCGACGCGATCGCGTGCGACGTCACCGATCCCGCCTCTGTCGCCCAGGCCGTCGAGACCATCGTGGAGCGCCACGGCACGATCGACGTGCTCGTCAACAACGCGGGCATCAATGTCGACGGAGCCGTCGCCGACCTCACGTGGGACGGCTGGCGGAAATGCATGGACGTGAATGTCGGTGGCGTCTTCCTCATGAGCCAGGCCGTCGCCCCCGTGATGCAGAAGGCGGGTCGTGGGCGCATCCTCAACGCCGCGTCGTTCGCGGCGATCATCCCGAGCGTCGGGAGCGCCGCCTACGCCGCATCGAAGGCCGCAGTCGTGCAGTTCACGCGCGTGCTCGCGTCGGAGCTCGGGCCCTGGGACATCACCGTCAACGCCTACGCCCCCGGCATGGTGCCGACGGCGATGAACGGCTTCGCCGAGATGCCGCAGGACGCTCAGGACCGCCTCCTCGACACCCTGTCGATCCGCCGCTGGGAGACGCCCGACGACGTCGCGAATCTGCTCCTCTTCCTTGCGAGCGACCAGGCCGGTTACATCACCGGGACCCTGCTCGACGTGTCGGGCGGCAAGCTCGCGACGCAGATCCCGAGCCGCGCGCACGGGAGGTGAGGGCCGCACGGCCCGTCGCCTATCACAGCACCGCTGCAATCTCCTCCCCTCGGCATGCTCCGTTCACGCTGGCACCGTGGAGGGCATGGACTACTCGCGATTCCCCCTCCATGACGATTCGATCGGGCTCCTCACTCGCGGCTACGGGCTCGGTGCCCGACTGTGGCAGCGCACGGAGCGCGGCGCGCGATCCGTACCCTTCCGTCTCCTCGGCCGGCCCGCCCTCTTCGTGCGCGGTGCCGAGGGCGTCGAGCTGTTCTACGACGAGTCGCGCATCCGACGGCACGGCGCGATGCCGGCGTTCATCCAGGAGTCGCTCTTCGGACACGGTTCCGTGCACAGCCTGGACGGCGACGAGCACCGGCACCGCAAGTCCACCTTCGTGGACGTGCTGTACGACGACGAGCACGTCGACCGACTGATGCCGCTCCTGGATCGGGAATGGCGAACAGAACTCGAGGCCTGGGCGGCCGGCGGCGACCGATCCGCCTATCAGGCGGCGGTCGCAGCGCTCGGCCGTGCGGTGATGGGCTGGGCGGGAATCCCCGGCACCCGCGCCGCCCACGAGCGCTGGGCGCAGCGGCAGGCGCAGATCGTGGACGGCTTCGGCGTGCCCTACTCCCCCGAATACCTCCTCGCACTCGGCAACCGACGCTGGTCCGATCATCACGCCGCACGGCTCATCGAAGCCGTACGGTCTGGGGCGCTCGAGCCCGAGCCCGGCACGGCGCTGCACGCGTGGGCATGGCACCGCGGGCCCGATGGCGCTCTCCTCGCCCCGCACCTCGCCGGAGTGGAACTGCAGAACAGCTTCCGTCCCATGATCGCGGTGTCGCGATTCGTCGCGTTCGCGGCGAAGGAGTTGCACGATCGCCCGGAATGGCGGGAACGGATCGCCGCGGAGAACGACGAGCGCGGGTCTCTCGTCGGCGGTACGATCGCCACGATGTTCGCGCAGGAGATCCGGCGCACAGCGCCGTTCGTGCCGATGCTCCCGGCGTGGGCGACGACCGACGTCGAACTCGACGGCGAGCGCGTGCCGAAGGGCGGCCGCGTGGTGCTCGACATCCTCGGAACCGACACCGACGAACGGTCCTGGAGCGAGCCGAACAGCTTCGATCCGGAGCGCTTCCGCGGCATCGACGACTACGAGGCGATCACGACGTTCGTCCCGCACGGCGGCGGCGGCGTCTCGACCGGCCACCGCTGCCCCGGCGAGAAGCTCGCTATCGCCGGTCTCGCGGCCGCGATCGCGTCCCTCAGCGATCCGCGCATCCGCATCAGCGGTCGGGGCCTCGACGTGAACCGGCGGCGTATGCCGACGAAGCCGCGTTCGGGAGGACGGATCCGGCCCGCCGGCGCACCCTCGCGCTGCCCTTTCCACTGAGCGGGGACAGGCGCCTCCATCGGATCCGGCGGAGTCTTCTCCGTCGGTTCACCGGACGCCACGGGAGGCGAGGGCCTCTCCGAGTTCGTCCGCGTGTTTGAGAGAGATCACGAGGAAGGGCACCACGAAGGTGCGCAGATTCGCGCGCGCGCCGCGGGCCTTCTGGGCCGCGCGCACGTCGGTCGCGATCCGGGCCAGCACGGGTACCGTGCCGAGCGTGATCGTCAGCAGCAGCGCGATGCGCTGCGGGTCGATCCTGACGTAGCGGAGCGGGCCGAGTCCCCGCTCGACGGCCTCGAGGAGCGCGGTGGTGGGAGTCGTGAGGGTGAGGAGTGCGGCGAGCAGGAGGCCCGAGGTGACCCGGGTCGCGTTGGCCACGGCCGGTTCGGGGCCGAGGAAGAGCAGCTGGCTGACGAGCATGACGAGGAGGATCCAGCGGAGCGCGAACAGCTGGCGGCCGAGGTCTCTCATGCCGAGGGCCCCGTCGTGAAGCTGTGCGGCGGCGTAGGCGACGACGCTCGCGGCCGCAGCGACGCCGGCCGACCACCACACCGGCGGGAGCAGGAAGACTCCGAGGGTGAGGGCGAGCAGCATCACCGTCTTGGGGCCGGCCGGCATCCGGTGGAGCCAACCCGTGCCCGGGCGGTAGAGGGTCAGCATCGCAGGAGCGCCTCGTACTCGGCGATGACCGAGGCCGGGTCGCCGACCGACGTGAACCGGCCCGCGGCGAAGAGCACGGCCGCGTCGCATCGCGCGGCGAGGGCGAGATCGTGGGTCACGAGGACCAGTCGGTGGCCGGTCTCTTCGAACAGGTGGTCGGCCACGCGCCGGGCGTTCCGCGCATCGAGGTACGCGGTCGGCTCGTCCGCGATGACGAGCTCGGGCCGCCGCACGAACGCACCGCACAGGGCGAGGAGCTGCTTCTGGCCGCCCGAGAGGTCGTGCGACGATCGCGTCGCGAGCTCCGAGAGACCGAATCGCGCGAGGGCCGCCTCCACACGATCGTCGCGTTCGGCGCGCGCAAGCTTCTCGCTTCGCAGAGAGAACGCCACGTCCTCGGCCACGGTGGGCATGATGATCTGCGCGTCAGGGTTGCTGAACACCACCGCGACGCGGCGGCGCAACTCCGCCGCCTGGCGGTCGGGATCCACGCCGAGCACGCTCACGGAGCCGGAGGTGCGTTTCACGAGCCCGCCGAGCAGGCGCGCGAAGGTGGACTTCCCCGAGCCGTTCTCCCCGATTACGGCCACGGTGCGCACGTCGAGTTCCATGGAGACCTCGCGCAGCACGTCGACGTCGCCGAGGCGCACGTTCACCGATTCGAGGTGGATGGTCACCGGACCACCTCCACGACGACGGCGATTCCCATCCCGCCGCCCACCGACGCGGCGGCGACACCGAGGGTCCCAGCGGAAGCCCCGGCCCGCACGAGTCGGCTGAACAGACGCACCACGGCGACCGCGCCGCTCGCGCCCCACGGGTGTCCGATGGCGAGCGCGCCGCCGTCGGCGCAGACACGCGGATCGTCGTCACCGATCCCGATCCGGTCGAGGACCGCGAGGCTCTGCGCTGCGAAGGCCTCCACGATCTCGAAGGCGGCCACCTCGGCCGTCGTCACGCCCGCCGCACGCAGAGCCGCCTGGATCGCGGGAGCCGCGCCGATGCCCGGCAGCGCCGGATCGCAGCCGACGACGGCCGACGCACGCACCGCGAGTCCCGAACCCGTGCCGGCCGGGGCGACGACGAGCGCCGCCGCTCCGTCCCCGATGCGCGTCGAGGTGCCCGCGGTGAGTGTTCCGCCGGGAAACAGCGGTGGGAGGCGATGGAGCAGAGCCCCCGCTCCCCCGATCGCGTCGTCCGCTCGGAGCCCCGCCAGCGGAACAAGCTCGGCGTCGAATCGGCCGGAGTCGAGCGCGGCTCGAGCCCGCGCATGACTGCGCGCGGCGTGCGCGTCCTGCCGCTCCCGACCGATGCCGTCGAGCGCCGCGAGGTCCTGCGCGGCGCGCGTCATGTCGGGGTCGGGGAATCCGTCGGGCGCGAAGGGGGCTCGCTCGTAGGGCACGCCGCCGACGCTCCGGACCGGCGCGGTCGAGGCGCTCTCGACTCCGCCCGCCACCCGGACCCGCTCGTCGCCGGCACGGATCGCGGCGACGGCGTCGAGCAGGGCGGCGAGCCCGCTGCCGCACTGACGGTCGACGGTCGCGCCGGGAACGTGGGTGCCGAGCCCTGCTGCCAGGGCCGCGATCCTCCCGGGGTTGCCGCCGGGACCCATGCAGTTCCCGAGCAGCACGTCAGCGACCTCGACCCGTGATCCGGTGGCGGATTCGGCATCGGCCAGCGCCACCCGGATCACCGGAGCGCTCAGCTGCCCCACGTCGAGCGCGGCCAAGGCGCGACCGCGGGTGCCGATCGGCGTGCGCCGCGCGGCGACGATCACGGGGTCTCGCTCAGATGGCACGGCGGTGGGCCTCTCCTGCACGCACTCGGCGGACCACGTCGGCGCGCGCGGGCTTTCCGGACGCGGTACGCGGTATCACCCCAGTGAACCACTGCCGAGGGCGGTGAGCCGGCGCGAGTTGTGCGTCGACGCGTGCGCGGACGTCCTCCGGGAGGTCCCCGTCGAGCTCGAGGAACGCCGCCACGAGCGCACCCACCGGCTCCCGGGGCAACCCGAAGACGACGGCGTCGCGCACACCCGGTATCCCGCGCAGGACCGCCTCGACCTCCTCTGGCACGATCGTCGCGGACGCGCTCAGGATCGCGTCGTCCGCGCGACCCAGGAGCCGCAGCCGGCCGTCGACGAGCTCGGCTCGATCGCCCACGGTGGCCCAGCCATCGTCCTGGCGCAGCGGCCCGCCGGCGCCCAGGTACCCGGACGCGATGAAGGGCGAGCGCACCCAGAGAACGCCGTCGCGGACGTCGAGCTCCACTCCGGGGAACGCTCTCAGCCCATCACCCTCATCGATGGCGACGAAGGACAGCTCGGCCGCGCCGTAGTACGCGGTCATCCGGATACCCGCCGCCTCCGCTCTTTCGCGCAGCTCGGGGTCGAGGTGCGAGCCGCCGATGAGCGCTGCGCGCAGAGGCGTCGGCACGCCGGCGTCGAGGACGGCGCGCAGTGCCTGCGGAGTGCCGTGCAGGCTCGCGGCCCCCGAGGCGGCGACGGGCCCGAGGACGGGGGCCGGCCCGCCCGCCAACGTGTGGGCGAGGGAGAACAACGTCAGCGACGACGTCGGCGGCGCCGGGAGCGCCACGCCGCCGCCCACGCCGGCACCGAGCACCTCGCCGACGGTGTCGAACGAGTCCTCCCACGACGCCGCGCTCCGCAGCACGACGCGCGGGCTGCCGCTGCTTCCCGAGGTCACGGACGCCCACGCGGCGTCGCGTGGCAGGTCCGCCTCCGCGATCATCGCGGCGATGGCGGCGCGGTAGGCGCCCGACCACCGGGAGTCGTCGACCAGGGGGACATCTCCCGCCTCCCGGATCTCGCGGAGCCGGGCGAGCAGGTCCACCGTGTCGTCGCGGACGAGGACGATCACGGCAACCGTGTGGCGTCGCCCTCGGCCGATGCGACGCGCTTCGGCGCCCACACCCGGCGGAACGCCCGCGGGTAGGCGCGGAGGAGAGTCGTCACGACGATGGTCGCGATCACGGCCTTGATGAGGTCGCCCGGCAGGAAGACCAGGCTGGTCAGCGCGGTCTCGGGAAGAGGCAGCCCCATCACGATGCTCTGGATGGGGATGCCGAGAGCGTAGATCGCGCCGATCCCGCCCACGACCATGCCGATCGCGGTCCGCCAGATGACGGGCTTGCGACCCCCGGCGTGCACGATCAGCCCGATGACGATGGCACCGAGCACGAAGCCGAAGGCGTAGCCCGCCGAGGGACCGAGGAACACCCCGATACCGCCTCGGCCCCCCGCCAGCAGCGGAAGGCCCGCGGCCGTGAGCGCCAGCACGACGCCCATCGACAGCGCGCCGAGCCACGGCCCGAGGACGGCGCCCGCGAGCATCACACCCAGCGTCTGGGCGGTGATCGGAACCCCGCCGAACACCGTGAAGCCGCCCGGAAGGCCGAGCACCACGACGATTGCCGCGAACACGGCCACGCGGGCGAGATCCGTCGCATCGGGCGCACGGAAGCGCGACGGCGTCGTCGCGGGTGTCGGCGTCGAGACGGGTGCGGTTTCGGTCACGGAGATCTCCTCACGAACAAGGACCTGAACACCTTTACCTGAACAGTGTTCACTAGAACACCGTTCACTATAGTGGTGCCCATGACGACACCCGCCCGCAGCCGAGGTCACTCGCGCGAGGACGTCGTGCGGGCGGCACTCGACATCCTCGACGAGCAGGGTCTGCCCGATCTCACGATGCGGCGCCTCGCTTCAGCGCTCGGCGTGCAGCCCAGTGCCCTCTACTGGCACTTCCACAACAAGCAGAGCATGCTCGCCGAGCTGTCCGACCGGATCGTCTCGCGCCGCTCCCGCAGCCGGGCGGAGTCGGGGGCAGAGGCGGAGTGGACCGCGCAGGTCACCACCGAGGCCGCCGCCCTGCGCGATGCACTCCTGACCTACCGGGACGGTGCCGAGGTGGTGTCGAGCACCCTCGCGATGGGGCTCGGCTCGACCGTGGCGCACGACCGTCTCGCCTCGGCGATCGCCGGCGGCGACTTCGATGACCGCACCGTCGACCGGGCCGCGACCGCGATGCTGCACTTCGTGCTCGGACACGTCTTCCACGAGCAACAGCGGATGCAGTACGACAGCCTCGGCGCGGTCGCCGAGACGGCCGACGGCATCGAGGTCGAAGCCTCGACGCCGGCAACCGAGTTCGTGTTCGGCATCGACCTGCTCGTGAACGGGCTACGGTTCAGCGCCCCGCTCCCGTCCACGCGGGACTAGTCGCCGACGTACCCAACTCCCGTCCGCACGGGATTAGTCGCCGAAGCGCACGGCGTGCTCGCCGGAGGATTCACGGTCGGCGGCGGCCGCACGCTCCTCCGCCGCGACATCGATCCCCCGCCCGAGGATCACGTAGGCGATTCCCGACGCGATGAGCCCCACGAAGAGGGCGATGTCCGCGCCGCCGAGGGCCGTCGCGACCGGTCCGGTGAACCACACGGTCACGACGAATGGGATCATCGCGACGATGCCGACGGCGTAGGCCGTGAGACCGCGCCAGCCCCAGGCCCCGTAGACGCCCGCCGGGTTGAAGATCTCCTTCACGGCGTAGCGACCGCGCCGCACGAGGTAGTAGTCCACGAGGTTCACCGACGTCCACGGCACGAGCACGTAGAGCAGGATGACGAGGAAGCTGCCGAAGTTGGCGAGGAACTCCCCCGTGCTCACGAGCGAACCGATCACGGCGGCCGCGGCGATCACGAGGCACCCGACGATGCGCAGCGCCCGGGTGGGGCGCACGGCCTTGATCGAGTCGAGGATCGTGATGAGCTCGAGCGACGCGGCGTAGATGTTGATTGTGATGACGCTGATCAGTCCGGGGAGCGCCGCGACGAGCAGCCAGAGGCCAGCCCCCGGGAGGATCAGGTCGGCGGCGTCGCGGACGCCCTCGAGCGGCGAGGCGCCGGAGAAGGCCGCGGCCACGAGCGCGCCGAGGGCCATGAGCCAGACGGCACCGACGAACACGCCGCCGTAGGTGTACCAGAGCGCCCGCGCCGGGCTCGTCTGGGGCGGGAGGTAGCGCGAGTAGTCCGACACGTAGGGCGCCCAGCCGAGGGCATAGGCGGCCGCGCCGCCGAACTGCACCAGGAAAGCCACCCAGCTGAAGCCCTCGAACGTGAACTGCGACGGGTCGAGCGGAACGACGACGAGCGCGGCGACCGTGAAGACACCGAAGGTCACGAGGAAGAGCAGCGTCAGCCACTTCTGCGTCTTGTGGATCCAGTGATAGCCGAAGATCGCGAGCAGGACGGCGAGCCCCGAGACGAGGATGTACCAGAGCGGGTTCGCGTCGAGACCCGTCGTCATCGTGAGCACGTCCGCCGCGAGCATCTGGTTGAACATGTTGAAGCCGACGAGGCTGAACACCACGATCGCGCAGATCAGGATGACACCACGGTAGCCGAACTGGGCGCGCGACTGGATCATCTGCGGAAGGCCGAGCTGGGGCCCCTGCGCCGAGTGGAACGCGGTGAACACCGTGCCCACGGCGACTCCCAGGACGATCGCGAGGAGCGAGGTGACGAGCGATGCCCCGAGGGCGGCGCCGAGCATGCCCGTCGCGAGCGTCGTCACGTTGGCGTTCGACATGAACCACAGGGGGAAGAGCGACCACGGCTTGCCGCTGCGCTCATCGAGCGGGACCCAGTTGATCGAGCGCGTCTCGATGGTCTCCGTGGGGGTGATCCCCGGCTTGGAGGTGGCCGTCGGGGTCGGGTTCATGATTCTCCTCGGGAGCGACAGTGCGGTTGCCCGACGATATTGCGACCCGCTGATATCGCACAACACCGTGTTGTCCGCGGATTGCCATAGCTTCGACCTATAGACCCGTTCAGTCGCCTTCAGCCGGGCGCAGAGTCCCGACCTGGTCGACAACAGGAGCGGGCGGTCCCACGCGAGGCTTGCGGTGATCAGTATCTCCCCCTCCGACCCGATTGCTTCTCTCCGTCAGGCCGACGAGCGCGAGGTGGCGGTCCGCCGTCCAGCAGACCAGCTTCCCTTTGTGGTCGCGACTGCGCCCGAGCACACCCGCATCGGCGAGTTCGACGAGCGCACGGTGTGCTGCCCCCGCCGATACGCCGTGCCGCGACGTGACCGTCTCGATGGTCAGAACGGGATCGGTCGAGAGCCCTCCGAGAATGCGGAGTACGACCGAATCGCTCCGTGGCTTCACCGGCGAGACACCTCTCTGCGCACGTTGACGGAGGAGGTCGTCGTACACGACACCGTCGAGCGCTGCGAGATCGTCGGACAGGCGCGCCGCGTTCCCGGCCGCGAGTTCCGCGGCTCGAGCAAAACCGATGATCCATTCGTCCACACGGGACGGCTCGTCGCGGAACGCGGTCAATCCGGCGATGTACGAATCCGTATCCCCTGCGAAGACGGTGCTGATCGGAATCAGCGTGTTCCGGAGGGCATCCGTGCGGCGGAGCACCGTATGGATGAGCGCACGCCCGGTGCGGCCGTTGCCATCGATGAACGGGTGGATCGTTTCGAATTGGGCGTGGGCGATCGCAGCGCGGACGATCGGGTTCCCCTCCGTCGCTGTCACGAACCGAGCGAGGTCCTCGATCAGGCGGGGGACCTCCCCCTCCGGGGGCGGGACGAAGGCGGCTCGAAGGGGGCTCCACCCGGTGCCGCCGACCCAGTTCTGCTCCGTTCGGAGGCCCTCGACCAACGTCGGTTCGATGACGTGCTGAAGGTGCTCGAGGTCGGTCGTCGTGACGCGGCGATCGCGATCGGCAAGCGCGGCGATGGCGTCCTCCGTGGCACGGACGTTGGCAACGACATCGAGAGCCACTCGCGTTCCCTGCTGGAGGAGTTCCGCGATCGCGAGTTTCTTCGGGGTCACCCTGTTTCCCTCGATCCACGACGAGGAGATGCTCTCGGAACGGATCAGCAGATGGTTGAGATACCCCCCTCGAGCGCCGATCCGTTCGTCGGCACGGGCGAGGATCGTGAGTGCATCTTCGGCCGCCTGCTGCGCTTCAGACCCGATGCGAGGCAGCTCCTCCCCGAGTTCGTCGGGCACGTACGCTCGATACCGGCCGGCGGCTCGGTCTTTTCGCGCAAGGTGGGAGGCATCCTCGGGGTTCCACAAGAGATCGACATAGCTCGCCATGTGCGCACCCCCGACCTCGACGCCGCCCGTCGAAAATTTACTTTATCACCGATAAAGGATATTTCCTCGATGAACGGTAACGGTTAGAGGCGGCGCGGTCGCGACGCCGGGGGCGGCGGAACCGGCTTCGCAGCGATCACCGTGTCGACGGCGACGGTCTCGAGGCCGCGCTTGCCGTCGACGACGAGCGTCGTCTCGTCGGCGCTGACGAGCACACCGAGGGCGTCGGTCGCCTGGCCGGTCGGCAGCAGGTACCGCACCACCACGCGCGTGCCCGGGGGCGGGAAGATCACCATGCGCTCGGCTTGTAGTCCTTGAGGAAGATCCCGAACAGGTCCTCCCCCGCCTCTCCGCGCACGATCGGGTCGTAGACGCGGGCGGCGCCGTCGACGAGGTCGAGAGGCGCGTGGAAGCCCTCCTCGGCGAGCCGGATCTTCGTCGGGTGCGGCCGCTCGTCGGTGATCCAGCCCGTGTCGACACTCGTCATGAGGATGCCGTCGGTCTCGAACATCTCCTGCGCGCTCGTGCGCGTGAGCATGTTCACGGCGGCCTTCGCCATGTTCGTGTGCGGGTGCCCCGGGCCCTTGTAGGCGCGACCGAACACGCCCTCCATGGCGCTGACGTTGACCACGTACGTCCGCTGCGCCTCGCTCGCCGCCATCGACGGGCGGAGCTTCGAGATGAGGATGAACGGGGCCGTCGTGTTCGCCAACTGCACCTCGAGCATCTCGAGCGGGTCGACCTCGTTCACGTGCTGCGTCCACGAGTTCACGTCGTGCAGGTCGGGCACCAGTCCGCCGGCGTCGATCGCCGTGCCGGCTGCGTGGCGTTCGATGGAACTCGATCCCGGTGCCATCGCCTGCTCCGTGAGCTCCTCGGCGCGCGCCGCGGCCGCCGCGAGGATCGGGTGCGCCGTGACCGACCGGGCGAGCGCCTGCGGGTGCTCGTCGTTGGTGTGACCGAAGGTCACGAGCTCGGGCAGCGGACCGTCCGGGAGCGGCGACAGCTCCGCGTCGACGAGGGGCTGGTAGGCGCCCGGCGACCGGCGCACCGTCTGCGTGGCGTTGTTGATGAGGATGTCGAGGGGCCCGGCCGCCGCCACGTCCTCCGCGAGCCCGATCACCTGGGCGGGGTCGCGCAGGTCGATGCCCACGACCTTGAGCCGCGAGATCCAGTCGGCCGAGTCGGGCAGGCTCGTGAACCGGCGCACCGCGTCGCGGGGGAAGCGCGTGGTGATGGTGGTGTGGGCGCCGTCGCGCAGCAATCGGAGCGCGATGTACATGCCGATCTTCGCGCGACCACCCGTGAGGAGCGCGCGCTTGCCGGTCAGGTCGGTGCGCGCGTCGCGCTTCGCGTGGCTCATCGCCGCGCACGACGGGCAGAGCTGGTGGTAGAAGGCGTCGACGACCGTGTATTGCTGCTTGCACATGTAGCACGGCCGCGACTTCAGGAGGGTGCCGGCGGTGGGCGCCGTCGTGGACGTGCCGATGGGGATGCCACGGGTCTCGTCGTCGATGCGATCGGCGGCCCCCGTCGCGGTGGCGGCGATCACGAGCCGATCGGCGTCGGCGATCACCGCGCGCTTCTCGAGCCGGTGTGCCCGCTTCACGGCCTTGAACATCTTCGCGGTCGCCTGGCGGACAGCGATGAAATCGGGGTGCGACTCGTCGATCTCCGGCAGCTGCCCGAGGACACGGAGCGCGACGGCGAGGTCGTCCGGCGAGATACCGCTGGGTTCGGGGAGGTCGGAGGGGTCGGACGGAGCGGAGGGCACACGAGATTCTACGCCGCGAGAGAGAGCGGCTGGGGTCGACGAATCGGACGTCAGGAATCGAGGTCCCGCGTCGACCAGTCGGGCGAGTCCACTGAGATCACACCGTCTCCGACGAGGGCTCGGAGGGCCTCCTCGGCCTCACCGATGCGCACGCTCCCGACCTGCGCCTCCCAGCCCGCTCGAAGCTCGGCGAAGACGGCATCTCCCGCCCGCATGAGCTCGTCCCCCCTCGCAGTGATCGTCAGTCGGAGGCGGCGTCCGTCTGACGGATCCGGACGTCGATCGATGTAGCGCCGTTCCTCCAGGACCGCGATGGTCTTGGCGGCGGCCTGGCGCGTGACCGTGAGTCGACGCGCGAGCTCCGAGGGGTTGTCCGCCCCGGCGGCGATCGCACGCAGGGCGAAGTCGTGCGTTGGACGGACGTCGTCGAAGCCTCGTCGCGCGAGTGCCTCCGCACCGCGGTCGGCGAAGGTGCGGAACCCCGCGAGCAGGAGCAACGCGAGATCGGCGCCGGCACGTGTCATGAGCCCATCATACGATCACGCTTGACTTTGACACCCTAGTTGCCTACCTTGAAAGGCAACCATGTTGTCAATCATGAGAGAGAGCGGCGATGCCTTCGCTAGCACCCACCGTCACACTGCCCGGAGCGACCCATCACAGCCTCGACGTCGCCGGAGTCGAGTTGCACTACGTCTCGGCCGGCAGCACCGGGTCCCCGATCCTGCTCGTGCACGGCTGGCCGGAGACCTGGTGGGCCTTCCGCCAGGTGATCCCCCTTCTCGCCCGGACGCACCGCGTCTACACCGTCGACCTCCGGGGCTTCGGGGATTCGAGCACGGACGCGCGCAACGACTACAGCGAGCAGGCGTTCGCGGAGGACCTCCGTGCGCTCGTCGAGCACCTCGACGTCGGACCGGTCCACCTGCTCGCCCAAGACATCAGCGGCGGACTGGCCTTCACCTTCGCGGCGACCCATCCCGGCGCGGTGTCGAGCTTCATCGGCGTCGAGACGACCTTCGCCGGCTTCGGACTCGAGATGCTCGCCGACGTCAACAACGGTGGCTCCTGGCATCTCGGGTTCCTCGGCAGCCCCGGCATCCCTCAGTTGATGCTCGACGGTCACGAACGCGATCTGGTGGAGTGGGCCTACGGGGTGATGGGCACGACGCCCGATGGTGTGACCTCGGCGGATCTCGACGAATTCGTCCGTGCCTATACCGGTCCCGACGCCTGGCACGGCAGTGCGGGGCTGTACCGTTCCCTCTTCACCGACGACGGACGGACGAAGGCCCTCGCCGAGTCGAGTCCACTTCCGATGCCCGTGCTCGCAGTAGACGGTCCGAATTTCCCGTTCACGGCGAACAGCCTCCGCCAGGTCAGCACCGGGGAGCCGACGAGCGTGAGGATCGAGAACGTCGGTCACCTCGTCGCGCAGGAAGTCCCCGACGAGCTCGCGCGCGTGGTCCTCGGCTTCATCGAGCCGATCGACGCAGCGGCGGCCGCCGCAAGCTAGCGAGGAGTCGCCTCAGCCACCCAGGACGGCGTGCGCGATCGTGAAGATCACCAGTCCCGCGAGGGCTCCCACCACGGTGCCGTTCAGCCGGATGTACTGCAGGTCGCGGCCGACCATCAGCTCGATCTTCTCGGTGGTCTCCTCCGCGTCCCACCGCGCGACCGTGTCAGTGATGATGGACGCGATATCGTGCCGGTACCGGTCGACGAGGAAGACGGCGGCATCGACGACCCGCCCATCGACACGGCGCTGGAGTGTGGGATCCGTCGTGAGCCGCGCGCCGATGTCGCCGAGCACCTGCACCGCGCGTCGGCGCAGGCCGCTCTGCGGGTCGGCGAGCGAGTCGAGGAGGCCGGCCCTAGCGGTGTTCCAGGCATCCGAAGCCAGCTCGCGCACCCGGGGACTGTCGAACACCGTCGCCTTGGCGTCGTCGAGTCGGGCCATCGTGGTCGGGTCGTTCTGCAGGTCGTCGGCCAGCCGTTCGAGGTATCCGTCGATCGCGAGGCGGGCCGGGTGCTGCGGGTCGGCTTGGGCTGCGGCGACGAACTTCACGGCTTCGTTGTACGCCGTGTCATCGACGAGGCGGGAGGCGACCGAGGGGAGCCAGGACGGCAGGCGCCTCGAGATGAGTCCCGTGAACGCGGCGTGGTTGGCGTCCAGCCATGTCCCGATGCTGTCGAGAGCGAGGTCCACCGCACCATGGTGCGCACCGGACTCCACGACGGTGCCGAGTGAACGACCGAGCGGCGGGCCCGACTCCGGCTCGATCAGATGCTTCCGGGCGAGGTCCTCGATGACGTCGTTGACGTCGTCGTCGCTCAGGGCGCGCAGGACGCTCGCCGCCATGAGCGATCCCTCCGCACCGACCCGTTCGGCGTGCTCAGGGACGCTCAGCCACTCTCCGAGCCGCGCGGCGACCCCGGCGCTGTCGAGCTTGGTGCGCACGACGTCCCCGCGGAGGAACTCGGTCTCGACGAACTCACCGAGATTGATTCCGATCTCGTCCTTGCGGTTCGGGATGATCGCCGTGTGCGGAATCGGGATGCCGAGCGGATGCCGGAACAGCGCGGTCACGGCGAACCAGTCGGCCAGAGCGCCGACCATGCCGCCTTCGGCGAACGCACGGACGTAGGCCAGTGCCGGGCACTGCTCCTGCAGCACGAACGCGATCACGAAGAGCACCGCCATGAACAGCAGCGCGCCGAGCGCGACCCCCTTCATGGTCCGCAGACCGCGTCGTCGCTCCTGGTCGGCGGGGCTCAGCAGGGTGGTCGAGGTGTGCGGCATCCGGTCATCCTCGCACGCAGCTTCCCGACAATCCTCCCCGAGCGGGTGCGACGAATCGCACCCGGCTCATCCGTCCTCACGCGAATCGGGCCAGGTCCAGCTCGCGTCGGCAACATCGCGTTCCCTCGCGGAGCGACGGCGTCGGGATTGCCCACGCTTGGTGTCGGCAGCGCCGAGACGCTCCCAGACCCAGTCGGCGGGAATGACATGCAACGCGAGAGTCTCCGTCTCGTCGAGCCGGTCGCGTCCGTGCACGAGGACGGCGGCGTGACCACCGACGCGCCATGCATATACCGGGCCCATGGTCTCGATCCCGGTCCGTGCGATGTTCCGCCCGTACCCTTCCTCTGCTCGAAGGACCGTCTCGGCATGGAAGTGGTCACCGCCGTAGAAGTGGATGGCGTCCATCTGCAGTCGGTCGCGGACGGCGTGCAGCCGCTCTCTCGCTCCCGGCGCCTCCGCGCCGGCCGAGGCCAGGGGAAAGATCGCGGACAACCCACGATCGACCATCGGGGAGCCGATGTCCACCCACGGACGCGTGGCCGTTGAGGACGGTATGGGTTGCGGTTCGTCCAGCGTGGCAAGGAGCGCCATCCCCCGGGAGCGCGCGACCAGGGCCGCCCGGTCGGTGCTCGGAAGCCCGAAGGGAACCAGGTTCTCCATATCCGACGCGGCAGCTGCGACCGCGTCGGGGCCGAACCGTCGGCGTGTGTCGGTAATGGCCGCGAGGAGCAGCGGCGTCCATTCGCCGAAAGCCGGTACGTCGGTGCGGAAGAGCGTCATCGGGGCGTTCGTCACCTCGCGGAGCTGATCCGGCACGGTGGGAGACGAGAGGGTGACGTCGACCACCCCGTCGGAGAAGATCTGCTGGGCGACGGTCGTCACCTCGACGTAGGGGACGCGGCGGCCGGGGTCGCCATCCGGGTAGTAGAGATCGAGGATCCGACGGCACTGCAGCACATCGTCGTTCTTCTCCCACGTCACTGTCCGCAGTGGCGTCGTGCTCGATGCGTAGAAGGTCACCGTGAACCGTTGCCGCTGTGCCGAGACCTCCAGGTACCACCCGGGTGGATCAGTGTCCTCGACGACACTCAGACCGGCACCCGTCTCGTAGCGCTCCCGCGCAGCGTCGGGGTCCAGGTAGGGAGGATCACCGAGAGGCTCGAGACGGAAGTACTCGAACCGGCGCGGGTAGCGGACCGTCATCGGCGGAGTCTCCTCTCCTGCGGTGCACCGGCTCCGGTCAGACGAATCGCACCCAGTTCGCTTTGTCTCCGGTCTCGACCTGCTGCAGCAACTGCAGTTGGTCTCCACCGGCCGTGTAGAGCGACACGGTCGTCGAGAGCTCACCGGCGACGACGAGGTGGCGCCCGTCCGGGCTGACGGCGAAGCCACGCGGCTGGGGCTCGGTCGCGACGAACGATCCCGACGACGTGAGCGAACCGTCCGCGGCGACAGCGATGGAACTCAGCGTGCTCGCGGTGCGCTCGGACGCCCAGACGCGGCGTCCACCGTCGGCCAGGTGCAGGTCGGCGCCCCAGATGAGGTGCTCGTCGCGCGGATCGGCGCCGAACCGGCTCACCGACAGTCCCTGGGTCGGGTGGAAGAAGTCGGCACCCTCACGGAGCTCGAGCGCACCCGTCTCGCCGTCGCGCGCGTAGTGCAGCACCTGCCCGGAGAACTCGGTGAGCACGTAGACCGCGTCCTCGGCCGCATTCAGCACGAGGTGGCGCGGACCGCTGCCGGTCGGCGCCTCGACCGTGGGCGGGTCGAGCGGGGTGAGGGCGGCGTCGGCGCCGAGAGAGTATTGCGCGATGAGGTCGTCGCCGAGGGAGACGAAGTAGGCGAAGCGGCCATCGGCGCTCGGCTGCACGGCGTGCAGGTTGGCGTATTCGATGCGGCTGACGGGCTCGCCCACCACCCCGTCCGTAACGAGTGCGCTGATGCCGAAGCCGCCGCCGTAGGAGGCGCCGAGCAGGACGGTGCCGCCGCTAGCCAGGGCGAGGTAGTTCATGCCGCCGCCGGTGAGGTCGCGGCGCGAGATCTCCGAGAGCGCGCCGCTCTCGCGATCGAGCCGCAGGGTCACGATGCCGGACGCCTCGTGCCCGTCGCCCGGCTTCACCCCCGCATAGACGAGGTCTCGATCGCCGTCGACGACGAACGTCGACGTGCCGGCGAGACCGCCGGTCACCGCGAGCCGCTCGAGGGAGTCGCCGTCGAAACGGAAGGTGCTGATGCTGCCGTCACCGGAGTTGGCCACGAGGACGAGGGAATCGGTCATCCCTCGATCGTAGACACCGCAGGCGTCGGCCGCTCAGACCTCCGCGTCGCGACGCCGACGCATCGCCCAGATCGTGACGGCCGCGCCGAGAGCGAAGAGGAGCACGGCGGCGGCAGCGAGCGTCGGCGCGCCGTCCGAACCCGTCACGGCCAGCCCGTCGTCGGGACCGTCCGACGGCGGGTCCGACGGCGGGTCCGACGGCGGGTCCGTCGGGGACGGAACGGCCTGGGGCGCGAGCACGACGGCGGTCGGCTCGCTGAACGACGGCGCGGGCGACACGAAGCCCGGCAGGGTTCCGGTGACCGCGACGACGAAGGCATATCCGACGTCGTCGGACCTGACCTCGTAGGTCGTTCCGGTCGCACCGTCGATGGCGACCAGGTCGGACTCCGCCGCGTTGTCGAGGTCGTCCTCGGCGATCCGGAACCACTGGAACGCGAACGTCGTCCCGTCGGCCCACTCGCCGGGGGCGGCCGTCAGCGTCTCGCCGACCGCGGGTTCGCCCGCGATCGTCGGGGCGCCGACCGGGTCGATCGCGTAGGCCGAGATCGGGGTCGAGATCTCGCAGACACCACACGTCGCGCCGAGGCCCTCCGGCGCGACCGCGAGGACCAACGGCCCGGTGGACGCGTCGTCGGACACGGTCGCCGTGAACGACGCGACGGAGGGGCCGGCTCCCGAGGCGACCTCCGGAACCGTCCACGTCAGGGTGTCGCCGTCGAGCGAGAGCCCGTCCGCCAGACTCGTCGGGTCGATGCTCGCCCAGGGCAGCACCTGCGACAGGTCCGCGACGGCGGTCGTGCCGCCGAGAGTGCCGAGGCCCGTGTTCGCCGCCGTCAGCGTGTACGTGACGCTGTCACCGCGGGACAGCGGAGTGTCCGTCGCAGCGCCCGCGGAGAGGTCGAGGGTCCACACGTCGGGCCATTCCGGCTTGTCGAGGTCGAACAGCCAGTCTTGGAAAAACGCGCCCAGATCTTCGCCCGAGATCTCCTCCGTGAGAGCGATGAAGTCGGCGGTGGAGCCGTCGCTCCCGTTGAGGCGCTCGTACCACTGGCGGAAGATCTCCTGGAACTCCTCGTCGCCGATCGAGAGGCGGAGCGCTTCGAGTGCCATGCCGGAGCGTGTGTAGGCCTGGAAGCCGAAGAGGTCCGCGGGGTCGTCGAAACCGGCGACGGGCACCGTCCAGGCGGAACTCGACTCCGGTGTCCCTTCCCACTCCGAGTACCACACGGACTCGGTGTCGTCCCCGCCGTAGAGCGCCGCGGTGGCGGCCGAGCCGATGTGCTCGGCCGGCCCCTCGTTGAGCCAGATGTCGCTCCAGTCGGAGAGGGTCACAGCGTCGCCGAACCACTGATGCACGAGTTCGTGGATGAGCGTGCCGAGGCCGGCCGAGCGGTCGAAGAACGACCGGTCCTGCGTCTCCAACGCGTAACCGAGCCCCGCGTTGTCGACGACGATGCCGGTGCTGTTGCCGGGGTACGCGCCGTAGGCCGTCTCGAGCCAGCCCAGCACCGTCTCGATCTCGTCGCGCGAGGCGAGCGAGGTGGCCTTGCGCGTGTCACTCAGGTCCGAGTCGATGAAGCTCCACTCCGGGATCTCGCGTCCGCTCGGAAGCGCGATCGTCGACTCGTGGATGTCGTAGCGGCCGATCGAGACGAGCGAGAGGTACGTCGTCATCTGTTCTTGCTGCTCCCACGACCACGTCGTCGTGCCGGCGTCCGTGTCGTCGATCCGACCGACGAGCTCGCCGTTGCTGACCGCCGCAGCGGTTCCGCCGCCGATCGTCGTGGGGATCGTGACATCGATGTCGAAGGTGGCCTTGTCGAGCGGCGTGTTGTTGTTCGGGAACCACGTCATCGCGCCGACCGGTTCGTTGACGGCGGTCGCACCGTCGGGGGTCGCGACCCATCCCTCCGAGCTGCCGTCGGGGTCGATGTGCTCGGTGGGCTCTCCCGAGTACTCGACGGTCGTCGTGAACGCGCCGGTCACGGGCGTCGCGGGCGTGATGACGAGCTTGTACGTGGTCGTATCCGCATCGGTGATCCGGGTGAATTCCGCGGGGGCACCGTCCACGAGCACGGCGTCGACGGAGAGGCCCTCGAGGTCGAGGCTGAAGGACGAGAGCTCCACCGTCGCCGTGGCTTCGATCTCGGTCGTCGCGTCGATAGTGCGGTTGTCGTGGTCGTAGTCGATGGCGATGTCGTAGTGCTGCACGTCGTAGCCGGTGTTGCCGACGTTCGGGAAGAGCGAGTCCCCCGTCGTCTGTCCTCCCGGTTCTGCGGCGTGGGCGGGAGCGGCGACGAACGCGCCGGCCCCCACGATGCTCAGGGCGACGACGCCGGCAGCGACACGTGCGAGGCGCTGCCGGGGAAGACGCGGGCGGGAGGAACGAGCGGCGGAGCTGATCGGCGACATGGCGCCCCTTCGTGCGACGGTGAGAAGGATCCTGACCCGCGCGGCGATGCGCCCGGTCGGCCCGACACTACGCGACGTGCGTTTCCGTGAGATTTCGACCGGGAGACGGAGGAATGGCCTCGACTTGCGCGGCTCCTGGGAATCCGCCTACAGTTCCGTCATCCGAAGGTGCCTCTGATCCCCGACTGGAAGTTGACCACGATGGACCTCTACGCGCTCCTGCAAGACTTCTTCCTCCAGATCGATGCCTTCACCTGGGGATGGGCTCTCATCCCCATGCTGGTGGTCTTCGGCATCATCTTCACGGTGTCGACGAAGTTCATCCAGTTGCGCTACTTCGGCCGCATGTGGCGGGTGATCGGAGGAGGCGAGAAGGTCGCCGATCCCGACCAGATCAGCGCCAGGCAAGCCCTCGTCGTCTCGATCGGTGGGCGCGTCGGCGGCGGCAACATCGCCGGTGTCGCCGTGGCGATCACCCTCGGCGGCCCGGGTGCCGTCTTCTGGATGTGGGCGATCGCATTGGTCGGCATGGCGACGAGCCTGATCGAATCGACCCTCGCCCAGGCCTACAAGCGCCGCATGCCCGACGGGTCCTTCCGCGGGGGACCGGCCACCTACATCCGGCACGGGCTCGGCAAGAGTTTCAACTGGCTCGTCGTGATCTACGCGGTCTGCCTCCTGTTGTCCTTCGCCCTCGGCTTCAACGCCTTCCAGGCCAACACGATCGCCGGGGCCGCCGAGAACAGCCTCGGCATCGACCGGTGGATCACCGGAATCGTGATGGCCGCGATCGCCGGGTTCATCGTCTACGGCAGCATCCAGCGCATCGCGAAGGTCGCCGACGTGATCGTGCCCGTCATGGCGTTCGTCTACCTCCTCCTGGCCCTCATCGTCATCGCGGTCAACGTCACGGAGGTGCCGGCCATGATCGGGACCATCGTCGCCAACGCATTCGGGTTCGAGTCCGCCGTCGCCGGAGGGATCGGGGCTGCGATCGCCAATGGTCTCCGACGCGGTCTTTTCTCGAACGAGGCCGGACTCGGTTCGGCCCCGAACGTCGCGGCCACCGCCTACGTCAAGCACCCCGTCAGCCAGGGCATCACCCAGATGTTGTCGGTGTTCGTCGACACCATCCTCATCTGCTCGGCGACGGCGTTCATGATCCTGCTGAGCGGCGTCTACCAGCCGGGTACCGAAGAGATCGACGGCATCGTGCTCACCCAGAATGCTCTGGCGGACAGTCTCGGCAGTTGGACGCTCTACGTGCTCACCTTCGCGATCCTGCTGTTCTCCTTCAGTTCGATCATGTACAACTACTACCTCGGCGAGACCGCTCTGCGGGAGCTCACCCCGAGCAAGATCGCCACCCACGTCCTGCGTCTGGCCGTCATCGCCATCGTGCTCATGGGTGCGATCGCGCCGGGAGCGACCGCGGTCTTCTTCTTCTCCGACCCGCTCATGGGGCTGCTCGCTCTGGCCAACCTCACGGCGATCCTCATGCTGCTGCCCACAGCACTGCGCATCGTGAAGGACTACACCGACCAATTGAAGTCGGGCATCGACAAGCCGGTCTTCGACCCGTCGAAGTTCGCCGACCTCGACCTGGACGCCACCGCGTGGGAGGACGCCGACGTGGACACCGATGCGGGCGCGGGCAGGGCGACGAAGGCGAAGGCGAAGAGCAAGCGCCGGTAGGAGCGGGGGCGCGGGAACCCTGACCGCAGTGCGAGGAGCGTAGCGTCGTCGTATGACGACGACTTCCGACATGATCACCCGCCAACAGCCCCTCGCGACATCGTTCGGGTACCGCTCGACCGCCGCGGAGGTCATCGTGGGCCACGACCTGCACGGCCGGAGCGCCATCGTGACCGGCGGGTACTCCGGGCTGGGCCTCGAGACGGTGAAGGCGCTCAGCGGGGCCGGCGTCCGCGTGATCGTGCCCGCTCGCCGGGTCGACGTCGCCCGCGCTGCGCTCGACGAGGTCGCCGGCGTGGAGGTGGCCGCGATGGACCTCGGCGACCTCGAATCGGTCGCCACCTTCACGGCCGGGGTCCGCGATGCCGGGGCGCTGATCGACCTCGTGATCAACGTCGCGGGCATCATGGCGACTCCCGAGGGCCGCACGCCGCAGGGATGGGAGTCGCAGTTCGGCACCAACCACCTCGGGCATTTCGCCCTCGTGGGTGGCGTCGCGTCGTTGCTTTTGGAGGGCGCGCGGGTGGTGTCCTATTCCTCGGTCGGGCACTACCGCTCCCCCGTCCGCTTCGACGACATCAACTTCGAATCCACGCCGTACGATCCGTGGGTCTCCTACGGCCAGGCGAAGTCGGCGAACGCGCTCTTCGCCGTCGGCCTCGATGCGCGGGCAGCCGGCCGGGGCGTCCACGCCTACTCCGTGCACCCGGGGGGCATCATGACCGATCTGCAGCGCCACATGCCTCGCGAGGAACTCGTGCAGCGCGGCTGGGTGGACGCCGACGGCACACCGAACCCGCTCTTCAAGACGCCGGCCGAGGGCGCGGCGACGGGACTGTGGGCGGCCACCGCTCCCGAGCTGGTCACCCGGGGCGGCGTCTACGCCGAGGATTCCTCCCTCAAGGGCGTCGTTCCCGCCGACCACTCCGACGCCACCTCGGGTGGGGTCAAGGAGTGGGCCATCGACACCGATGCGGCCGACCGGTTGTGGGATCTGTCGGTCTCGGCCACCGGACTCGACCCGTTCGGCACCGCCTGAGCATCGGGGTCGGCCGTCTCCGTCGATTTCTCCGTCGCCGCCGAGCACGGCACGGAATAGCCGCGATCGGGCGGCCGTTGCAGCGGACATGACCTTCGACCCCGCGGCGCTCGACGACGTCCTCTCGTCCCTCTCCGTGCGGACGGGGCCGGCACGACGTTCCGTACTCGGAGCGGGCGGCCTGCATCCGCTCGTCCCCGGCCACGTCACGCTGATCTATGTCGTCGAGGGCGAGATCAGCGCCGACCCGCGGGACACGCTGGCCTGCGACCTGGACGTCGAGGCGGGTACCGCCTCACGGGTCGACGGCTCCCGCACGCTGCTGGCGGGAGATGCGATCGTGAGCGCCGGGCATCAGCCTTCCGTTCTCCACTCCGAGTCCGGCGCACGCATCGTGACCGTGCAGATGGACCTCGACTGGCCGAGGGCCGCCCTCCCCCTCCCGTCGCTTGTCCTCGTCGGGGGCTTCGCCGCACTCGAGCCGGCGGCCGCAGCGTTGGCCGCCGAGCTCGGTACGTGCCCCGTCGACGAGGAGGGTGTCCGCCTCGGCGACTCCATCATCTGCCGCACGATGGTCACGGCCGTGCTGCTCGCCGTCATCCGCGCGTGGGCCCACTCGACATGCGCGCCGCACGGCTGGCCGCGCCGGGCGCAGGACCCGTTCCTCGAACGCGTCGCGGCCGCGGTGATCGACGAGCCCGGGCACGAGTGGACCGTCGATACGCTCGCGAGCCTCGGCGCGATGTCGCGTTCGGTCTTCGCCGAGCGTTTCCGCTCCGAATTCGGGCAGTCGCCCGCGAGTTTCGTGACCGGCGTGCGGATGGCCCGCGCCAAGACGATGCTCGGCGCGGGCCATTCGGTGTCGGAGACGTCCCGCGAGCTCGGTTACACCTCGGACGAAGGCTTCAGCCGCGCGTTCCGCCGCCACACGGGGACGGCCCCGTCGCAGTGGCGGGCACGCCACCGCGACGAGGTCGCGAGCTGACTCAGTCCGTCGTTCACATCCGGGCGCGGGCCCTGCCTCGGTTGGCGAGACCGAACAGGACAGCGCCCACCGCGAGGAGCACCGCGGCCAGCACGTAGTCGACGGTCACGCCGACGGCGTCGATGAGCAGCCCGCCGAAGCCGGCCGCGATCACGATGCCGAGTTGGAAGCCCACCACGGTGAGCCCGCCGCCCGCTTCGAGGCGGTCGGGCATGCGGTGGCCGACCCACGTGTTCACGATGATCAACCACGAGGCGAAGAAGAAGCCCCACACGAACACGGCGGCGCCGACGGCGACCATGGCGCCGGGGAACGCCACGATCACGAGCGCCGTCACCGCGATCGTCGCCGGAGCGAACACGCCGAAGAAGACGAACGTGCGGTCGATCACGGCGCCGATGACGACGTTCCCGAGGAACCCGCCCGCTCCGAACAGGGCCAGGAGCAGCACGACGGTGCCGGCGTCCACGCCCTCCACACGTTCGAGCGCCAACCGGATGTAGGTGTAGGCGAGGAAGTGGCCGAGCACCACGAGCAGGTGCCCGGCGAGTCCGGCGCCGACGCCCGGCAGGCGCAGCGTCGCGAGCAGGAACCGCGGGCTCGACGTCGCCGCCGCGGGAACGCGCGGCAACAGCGCACGCAGAGGCACGGCGAGGAGAGCCGAGATGATGCCGACGATGAGGAACACCCATCGCCAGTCGACGAGCTCACCGAGCAGCACGCCGAGGGGCACGCCGGCGACGGTCGCGAGCGACATGCCGGCGGTGGTGAACATCACGGCGCGGCCGAGCCGTTCCGGCCCCGCGAGGCGGGCGGCGACCGTGATCGACATCGTCCAGAACGTGCTGATCGCCGCGCCGAGCAGGACCCTGGCGAGCAGGATCAGGAAGAGGTTCGGCGCGACGGCGACAAGGATGCTCGACACTCCCGTGGCGGCCGCCGTCCAGACGAAGAGCGTCCGTCGGTCGAGGCGGGGGAACATGAGCCCCACCGTCGGAGCGACGATCAGGCCCACGAGAGCCGTGACGGTGACGGTCTGCCCGGCCTGCCCCGGTGTGATGCCGAGGTCCTCGGCCATCTCGATGAGCATGCCGTTGGGTAGGAACTCGGCCGTCACGAGGAGGAAAGCCATGAGCATCATCGTCACGAGCGCCGCATAGGGCAGGCGCGATGGTCGTTCGGCGATCTCGGGTTCGATCGCTGGCAGGTTTGCGGTGTCCGTCATTCTTCGAGACTCGCGGGTGCGGTGGGTGTGCACCCGACCGAGCGTCCGGAGGGGGTGACCGTTCGTCCGGGCGTTCGCGAACGGTGCGCACTCGCGTGCCGGGACTTCTCTCCTCCTGCATGTCGGGGCAGAGGGATCAGGGTCGGAGGTCTTCCGCACTCGAGGGCGAGCACCTCGGCAAAGGGCTCGTAAGACACCGGGGATGGGGATGTCGACGGCGGTCGCGCGGCGGGTCTAGCGGGCCTGGCCGGACTGCGGCGGGGCGGACGGTGCGAGACGGTAGAGCACCTGGGGCCGGCCTTGGCGTCCGTAGCGGTGCGACCGGTCGATGACTCCGGCGTCGACGAGGTGCGCGAGGTAGCGGTGAGCCGTGGGCTGGGACAACCCGCAGGCTGCCGCGACCTGGCGCGTCGACTGCGGGGTGACGGGATCGAGTACATCGAGCACTCGAGCGAGAGTCGGCTCCGCGAGGCCTTTCGGCAGCCGAACCGTCCGATCGGTGCTCGGCCCCTTCACGACGATCCCCCCGCTGGCGAGCAACCGGTCGATCTCGCCTTGCCCCAGGGGTCTCTCGTGCGACATGTCGACGAATCGGGACCGGTTCTCGCGATACGTCTGCAGTCGATCCTGAAGTGCAGCGCGTGTGAACGGCTTCGAAAGGTACCCGACGACATGGGCGGCCAACGCCTGGCGGACGGTGGTCTGATCCCGCGACGAGCTGATCACCAACACGTCGGGTCCCCCCTCCCCCAACGTGCGGAGTCGGTGCAGTACTTCGATCCCGCTGATATCGGGGAGGCGCATGTCGAGCAGGATCAGGTCCACGCCTCGAGAGATCTGTGCCAGGGCTTCCTCGCCGGTAGATGAGGTTCCGGCGACAGCGAAGCCCGGAGTCTCGGCCACATATCCGCAGTGCAGGCCGCGGGCACCACGATCGTCGTCGACGACGAGGACTCTGATGGGATCACTCATCCCGCGACCGCCATCTCGAACGTGAACCGGGTCCCACCGAGCGGGGACGCGCCGACCTCGATCGTGCCGTCGCGCGAGGTCACGACGCGTCGGACGAGGTCCAGCCCGATGCCTCTGCCCCACCCCGCCGAATCGGCCTTCGTGGAGAATCCCCGGGCGAAGATGCGCGTCGCAGCGCGATCGTCGATGCCGGGGCCGTCGTCGTCGACCCGGCCGGACACGCGCCCGCCCTGGCTGGTGAGTGTGCAGCGCACTCGGACCGCGCCCGCCTCCCCCGCATTCCGGCAGAGGTTCGTCACCACCGTGACCACCCCATCGTCGAAGGGGACGTCCGGGTGGAGATCGAACTCCACCTGAGCGCCCAGGTCGAGCAACTCCGCCCGCACCGCGTGCACCGCCGCATCCCGAAGCGCAGCCGAACCCGGTCGCGAGACGCCGTCCGCTCGGGGTTCCTCCACGGTCACGACGTTCTCGATGTAGTCGAGTGCTTCCTGGGGATCACCGCGAGAGACCAGACCGTGCACCACGTGCAGCCGGGTATGGAACTCATGGGACTGCTCGCGAAGAGCAGCCGACGTCCGCCGCATCTGCTCGTGCTCGGCGGACAGGCCGTCCAGAACGCGGAATCGGCGCTCCACCGTGGCCGTGAGGAACGAACTGGCCAGCGTGCCCACGATGAGCGCGCCCACGACCCACGGCAGCAGGTGCGTCAACGCGGCGTTGCTCTGCGCCGCGATGTCGGCTTCGAGCACGCCCACCGCCACCATGCCGACGACCTCCCCATCGTCCGACCGCACGGGCACCTTGGCGCGCAGTGACGATCCCGAGGACCCTGTCTCGGTGCCGAGGAACCGATTTCCAGCCAGCACGGACGCGTTCGTCGTCGAGACCTGCACCCCGCGCTGGGACACGAGCGGATGGGTGATCCGCACACCTTCGTCGTCCGTGACGACCACGTAGTAGACCCCCGCCGCCTCGCCGACGAGTTCGGCTATCGGTTGGAGCGTCGCCGTCGCCTGGGCGAGATCGTCCGCGTCGGCGAGGTCACCCGGTGTCCCCGCGCCGGTGACCGATTCGAGCGTCACGCGTACCTCGTGCAGGTCGGCGAGACTCGACGCCACGGTCTGCACGCGGTCGGCGGTGGCGGATCGGATGCTGCTGGTCTGCAGCGACAACGCGACAGCGGCTGTCGCG
Source organism: Labedella endophytica (assembly GCF_003990045.1). Classification (GTDB taxonomy): domain Bacteria; phylum Actinomycetota; class Actinomycetes; order Actinomycetales; family Microbacteriaceae; genus Labedella; species Labedella endophytica. The sequence goes on from NZ_RZGZ01000002.1 coordinate 467,276, forward strand.
CTCAGCGCTGCCAGTGTGATCACCGACGGGAGTACGAGCAGCACGAGCCGAACCGCTCTCGAGCTGGCCCGAATCGCCATGTCCACCCCTCGGTACGTCGGCGGACGTCTGCGAGCCGCCCGCGGTGTGCATTTAAGAGAACAACCCGTCGACGACGACGATCCCCGCGTGCCCGCTGACATCCTAGATCGATCTTGCGGCGACAACGATGTCCGCGGAGATGGAGTAGCGATGACGATGCATCCAGAAGAGACTCGGCGACGGGCGAAGAGTCCCGCGCGCACCCTGATCGGCCGCCTCATCGGCAGCGTGGTCGCCGCGTCGGCGGTGACGATCGCCGTGGTCGGGTCGGTCGGTTCCGCTGCGAACGGTCAGGACATCAGCGCCTCCATGACGATCATCGCCCCGGCGGCAGCGGGCGGCGGATGGGACGGTGTGGCCCGGGAGCTGCAACAGGCGCAGAAGGCGAACGGACTCGTCAACAACGTGCAGGTCGTCAACATGCCGGGCGCTGGAGGCACCATTGCGCTCGGCAACGTCTCGGTCCTGAACGGGCAGCCGAATAACCTCCTCGTCGGCGGAACGGGTCTGCTCGCCGCGACGATCCAGTTCGACTCGGCAGCGACCCTCGCAGACGTCACGCCGCTCGCGGTCGTCGTGGAGGAGTACGACGTGATCGTCGTGCCCGCGGACTCGCCATACGAGACGCTCGACGACCTGGTGACCGCCTGGAAGGAGGACCCGAAGGCCCTGCCGTGGACCGGTGGCGGGTCGTTCGACCAGCTCGTGGTCACGGATCTCGCGCTCGCGGCCGGCATCGATCCCCTCGACACCACGTACATCTCCTCCGATGGCGGCGGCGAGGCGATCCAGGCACTCCTCAACGGCACGGCTGGCGCGGCCGCGGGAGGCTACCCCGACAACATCGACCAGATCGAGGCGGGGCGGCTGCGGGCGCTGGCCCTCGTCGCCCAGGAGCCGATCAGCGGTATCGACATTCCCACGGCCGCCGAGCAGGGCTTCGACGTCTCTCTGACGAACTGGCGCATGCTCGCGGCTCCAGCCGAACTCTCCGACTCCGACGTCGATGCCCTGAGGCAGCTCATCCTGGAGAGCGTCGAGACTCCGGAGTGGCAGGACGCGATCAGCCGCTATCACTGGACCGAACGCATCATCGTCGACGACGAGCTCACGACATTCCTCGACGACGAGGAGACGCGCATCCGCGCGCTGTACAAGGAGATGGGACTGTGACTTTTCCCCCCAACCCGACCGCGGCATCAGCCGTCATCGGCGACCGCCTGCGCCTCGTGTCCGGTCCGGGACTATCGGCTCTCCTCAAAGGACTGACGATGCCGGTCATCGTGGCGGCCTTCGCTACGTACCTGCTCGTCGGTATCCTCACCATGAGGGTGCCCGCCGCCACCGACTTCCCCGGCCCTCAGTTCTTCCCGGCCATCGTGGCCGCCGGCCTGTACGCTTTCGCCGCGCTGCTCGCAGTCTCAGCGATCCGCGAGATACGCGCGCTTCCCCAGGACTACGAGGAGGATCTGCTCGCGGCCGAGAACGACGACGACGCACCCGCCGGCCGCTCCGTCCGCGTCGATGTGCGCTCGTTGGCGTGGGTCGTCGGCTCGTTCGTCGGCTTCGCGCTGGTTCTCCAGGTGCTCGGCTGGGTCATCTCCGCGAGCCTGCTGTTCTGGTGCGTCGCGCGTGGGTTCGGCTCCGACAAGCCCGTCAACAGTCTCCTCGTCGGTCTCACGATGAGTTCGCTCGCCTACATCGGGTTCAGCATGGTGCTCGGGTTGCCTCTTCCGTCCGGCATCCTCGGGGGGATCTGACATGGATACCCTGCAGCTCCTCGGCGAGGGATTCCTCAACGCCCTGACCCCGGCAAACCTCCTGTGGGTGCTGATCGGATGCCTCCTGGGCACCGCCGTCGGCGTCCTCCCCGGTCTGGGGTCCTCCATGGCCGTCGCTCTCCTGCTTCCTGTCACCTTCTCCCTCGAGCCCACCGCGGCGTTCATCATGTTCGCGGGGGTGTACTTCGGCGGACTCTTCGGCGATTCCACGATGGGGATCCTGATGAATACGCCGGGGCAGGCGTCGGCGATCGCGTCGACGTTCGAGGGTCACAAGATGGCCCTGAACGGGCGAGCCGCACAGGCACTCGCCACCGCGGCGATCGGCGCTTTCATCGGCGGATTCATCGCCTCGATCGCCGTCGTGTTCCTCGCGCCCGTCCTCGCCGACTTCTCCAGCAGATTCGGCCCGGCGGAGTTCTTCGCCCTCGCGGTGTTCGCCTTCGCCGCGACCTCCTCGATCGTGACCGACAACGTCGTGAAGGGGCTCACCGCTCTGTTCATCGGGCTCGGCATCGCCGTCATCGGCGTCGATGGCGTCTCCGGAGCGCCTCGCTTCACGATGGACTCGCCGAACCTATTCGACGGCATCTCCCTGGTCACCGTGACCGTCGGGCTGCTCGCACTCGGCGAGGTGATCTACGTCGCCTCGCTGGCGCGACACACCTCCGGCAAGCGCCTCATCGCACCGTCGGGCCGTCCGTGGCTCAGCCGGAAGGAATTCGTCGAGGCGACGCCGGCCTGGTTGCGCGGCACGGCCATCGGGCTGCCCTTCGGAGTCGTTCCTGCGGGTGGATCGGAGATCCCGACCTTCCTCGCCTTCGGGCTCGAGAAGCGTCTGGATGCACGACGCACGGACCCGCAATTCGGCCGGGGTGCGATCAGAGGCCTCGCCGCGCCAGAGGCCGCAGGAAACTCGACCACCAGCATGGCGATGGGCGCGCTCCTCGCACTCGGTCTGCCCATCTCCGCCACCGCGGCCATCATGCTGGCCGCATTCCGTCAGTACGGGCTCCAGCCCGGCCCCCTGCTCTTCGACCGCGCTCCCGACCTCGTCTGGTCGCTGCTCGCCAGCTTCTTCATCGCCATGGTGGTACTCCTGATCCTGAACCTGCCGTTCGCGATGCTGTGGGCCAAGCTGCTGCTCATCCCCCGCCCATACCTCTACGCCGGCATCACGGTGTTCTGCGGGCTCGGGATCTACGCCACATCCGGATCGACGTTCGACCTGCTCCTGCTGCTCGGCATCGGGTTGCTCGGTTTCCTCATGCGCGCTCTGGACTTCCCGATCGCGCCGCTCATCATCGGGATGGTTCTCGGCCCCCTCGCCGAGACCAGCCTCCGTGACGCTGCGATGAGCGCCAACGGCGACTTCTCCGTCCTCGTCGCCGGTCCCATCCCGATCGTGCTCTACCTCCTGCTCGCACTCGTGCTCGCCATCTCCCTCCGTAGCCGGTTCCTGGCCCGCAGGCGGGCTCGCGCGCTGCCCGAGCACGATGGGGAGCGGGAGCGGGCGTCGTCCGGTCGATGAGAGCGAGCACGAACGTCGCCTTCCTGCCACCGTGGCAACCGCTGTCGCCGAGGGCTCACCGTCTTCGCGTCGGCGGGAGCTGAGGAGCGCCGCGAGGGTGCGACGTATCCGGCAGCTCACGGATCTGTCCACTGTCGAGCGGTCACGCCCACGAGGCACGGCGTCGCGCTTGGAAAGCGTTGAGTCATGAGCGAGTCGAGAAACACGACTGGTCTCGGTGCAGGACGAGCACGAACACGCGCCGCCGTGATCGCGGTGGCCGTGCTGCGGGTGGGATGCTCGCCCTCTGCTCCCTCAACGACGAAGGCCCGATAAGACGTCCGTCTCATCGAGCCTCATTGTCGGGCTGACAGGATTTGAACCTGCGACCCCTTGACCCCCAGTCAAGTGCGCTACCAAGCTGCGCCACAGCCCGTTGTCGTGAAGACAACTCGTCCATCGTAGCGGACGCGGGGCCCTCCCGCGGACACGCGCCGGTGCCGGATCGCCCCCGAAGATGGGGAGCGCTGCCTCTGCCCGATCGCCTCCGCCGTCCCTAGGCTGTGGACCATGACCTCCCCCGGATCGTACGAGCCGCAGCCGAACGCCTACCAGCCGTATCCGCCGCAGCAGTACCCGCGCCCGCCGCAGCAGCAACCCGCGCAACAGAATCCCTACGCGCCGCAGCAGCACCCCGGCCAGCAGCCGCAGTTCGCGCACCCGTCCGCTCCGGTCCAGCCCGGCTACCCACAGCAGCAGGCTCAGCCGACGCCCCACCAGCCGCAGGGTCAGCCGACATCGTGGCGCACCCTCACGATCGACCTGAAGCAGCCGCCCTGGTACGGGTGGACGTGGCTGCAGCCCACCGTGACGATCGACGGCTTCGCCTACTCCGCCGGGTGGACGCGACTGAACTACACGGTGCCGGCCGGCCGACCCGTGTACGTGCAGTGCCACGTCAACTATCTGTGGGAGTACGGCAAGGCCGCTACGACCCTCGACCCGCGTCAGCAGCCGCACCTCGAGTACACCGCGCCGGCCCAGGCCTACTTCCCCGGCGACATCGGCGCACCGGGGACCACGAAGGCGAACGGGAAGGGCGTCGCGATCGGCATCCTGTGCTTCTTCGGCGCCATCATCGTCCTCATGCTCGGCCTGCTCGTCCTCTCCGTCGGACTCGCGGTCGCCTCGTCCTACTGAGCACCCCGCTCAATCACTCCGTCACATCCCGCCTCGCGCTGCAACTTATGGTGAGCGCTGCAGACATTGCTGCAGCGCCCACCAGAACCTGCCGCGCGATGCGCAGAAGCTGCAGCGCTTCAGCCGGAAACCTGCCCGCGGGCGCCGGGAGCAGTTCTAGCAGCCGCAACGGGCGCCGCGGGCGCCGCACGACAGTAGGCGCGCACGCAATTGCCCGCCGCGGGTGGAATTTCACCCGCGGCGGGCAATTGCGTGCGCAAAACCTGGAGAGACCCAGCGGGAGCGTCAGCGCGCGACGTACCCGCCGTCGACGACGAGCTCCGCGCCCGTCACGAAGGAGGCGTCGTCGCTCGCGAGGAACGCGATCGCGGAGGCGATCTCCTCGGGCTGGCCGATGCGGCCCATGGGTGTGGTGTCGACGAGCATCGAGCGGTCCGTCTCGCCGAGGATCGGGGTGTCGATGAAGCCGGGGTGGACCGAGTTGACGCGCACGCCGGCGGTCGCCCAGCCGAGGGCCGTGTTCTTCGTGAGGGTGCGCACGGCGCCCTTCGCGGCCGCGTATCCGGGGCCGCCGCCGAAACCACCGACGATGCCGAACATCGAGGAGACGTTGACGACCGATCCTCCGCCGTCCGCGTGGAGCGCGGCGCTCGCGGCCTTCTGGCCGAGGAACACGCTCGTGGACGTGATCGAGATGACCTTCTCGTAGCCCTCGAGCGTCGTCTCCTCGATGGGGAGCAGGTCGCCGATGCCGGCGTTGTTGACGAGCACGTCGAGGCGACCGAACGCGTCGAGCGTCGCCGCGATGGCCGCGTTCCACTCGGACTCCACGGTCACGTCGAGGTGGATGGCCACGCCGCGACCGCCGGCGGCCGTGATCTCCTCGACCACGGTCGCGGCCTTCTCGTCCTGGATGTCGGCGACGGCGATGGCGGCTCCCTCGCTCGCGAGGCGCAGCGCCGTGGATCGGCCGATCCCGCTCGCGCCACCGGTGATCAGGGCGACCTTGTTCTCGAAGCGATTCATGGTGTGTCTTCCTTACTGTCTCCGTCCGGCGGCTCTCGCGGGAAACGAATCGACGGGGCCGTCGGAGCACTATCCGACATCTGTCGGTTCCATTTTCCAGCATAGACTCGGTGAATGGACGCCCGCGCACGACGCAGCCGCGACAAACTCTCCGCCGCCGTCCTCGAACTCGCCGAACGCGACGGCATCGAGGCGGTCTCGATGGTGTCCATCGCTCAGGCCGCGGGTGTCAACCGCTCCACGGTCTACGAGCACGCGGCGTCACCGCTCGAGCTGCTCCGCATGGTGCTCCGCGACGAACTCGACGCGATCCGGGATCGTCACCTGACCCCGGGCGCGCACCCCGACACCCGCACAGCGGTGAGGCACACGACCCTCGACGTGCTCCGACACGCGGATGCCCACGCGGCCATCTACTCCCGCGCTCTCGGGAGCGCGGAATCGACGGCCCTCCACGGCATGCTGAGCGCACACTTCCGCCAGAGCGTGCTCACGCTCTTCCAGAGCGGAGCGATCACGCCTCCCGACATCCCCGGTCTCGACACGTGTTTCCGAGACGTGGCAGCCGCTCGTTTCGTCGCGGACGGAACGGTCGGTGCGATCGACGCGTGGCTCGCGACCCCGGCCCCCCGGGACCTCGCCGCCTTCGCCGCGCTCTACGTCGTCCTCCTGCCGACGTGGTGGCCGCTCAGCGCAACACAGGTCCTCGAGCAGATCGCCGCCGACGGCCAGTGATTGATTCCCTCAGCCATCGTCGCTCAGTAGCCGCTGAGCTCCAGCAGCACCCGCGGGCCGGAGAAGCCCGCACCCATGCGCTCGACGCGCCGCTGCAGGCCGTGATCGGCCGTCACGACGACGACGTGCTCCGCCCCGGCGTCGAATGCGTGCTGCACCTGCGCCACGATCTCGTCGTCACCGCTGCCCGGAGCAGGCACGACGGAGACGCGCTCCGCCTCCGCGGCCTGCGCCTCGCGGGCATCCCCCTCGAGCACCACCACGAACTGCGGCCACCACCATGACTCCGGAAGGTCGAACGCTGGCGCCGGAACTCCCTCGCGCGCGAGCGTCGACACCGACCCGAGAAGGCGCTCGGCGGCTCCCGCCCGGTCCTTCCACCAGCCGTCGGGCCGGGATCCCACCACGTTCGCAGCGTCCACGATCACGGTGGCTCGACGCTTGAGCGACTCGCGCAGAGCCGGCCAGGCGTCGCCGAACCCGGGGTGCAGCGGGAGGGAGTCGACCTCGGCGATCGGCACCCACTTGAGCTCGATGCTCTCCGGGTCGGTCGCTTCGGCGTCGAAGGGTTCGAGCACGTCCACGACGACGGTCGTATAGCTCCAGAACCCGAGGTCGAGAACGCTTGAGAGCCGGGCGCGCACGGAGGAATGCGGCACGCCCGCCTCCTCGGTGGCCTCGCGCAACGCTCCCTGCAGGGCCGACTCGCCCTGGTGACGAGCGCCGCCGGGAAGTCCCCACGTGCCGCCGAAGTGCGACCAGACGGCCCGGTGCTGCAGCAGGATGCCACGCTCGCGATCGAATGCGAGCAGGCCGGCCGCGCCGAAGAGGCCCCAGAATCGTCGACCGTCGGGACCCTCCACCCAACCGTCGCCGCTTTCGGGGGAACCGCGCCGCGGCGGAGTGTCTACAGGACCGGAATTCATCGTCCTTCAGCTTTTCATGGAAACGCCCTCCCCGCACGACGAATGTCCTCCAGTGACACCCGGATTCCGCTCCGAATCCTCGACCGCAACCCCCAACTCGCGCGGCGCGGATCCGCGAGGCTGAGGTAACCGCCGTCCCCGACCCCCTGGAGAGCCGAGCATGACGACGTACGGATTCCACTGTTCCCACGAAGAGATCGGGCCGCGCGCCCTTCTCGACTGGGCCAAGAAGGCGGAGCAGGCGGGATTCACCGCCGCCATGTGCTCCGACCACCTCGCCCCCTGGAGCCACCGGCAGGGGGAATCCGGCTTCGCCTGGTCGTGGCTCGGATCCGCCCTCGAGGGCACCGACATGTCCTTCGGCGTGGTCAACGCGCCCGGTCAGCGCTACCACCCGGTCATCATCGCGCAGGCGATCGCGACCCTCGGCCAGCTGTACCCCGGCCGGTTCTGGGCAGCGCTCGGCAGCGGCGAGGCGATGAACGAGCACATCACGGGTGAGCGTTGGCCGTCGAAGCCCGAGCGCAACGAGCGGCTCCTCGAGTGCGTCACGATCATCCGCGCCCTCCTGAACGGCGAGGAGGTGTCGCACCGCGGTCACGTCACCGTGGACCGCGCTCGCGTCTACTCCCTGCCCGAGGTGCAGCCGCTGCTCGTCGGCGCGGCCGTCACGAAGGAGACCGCCGGTTGGGTGGCTTCCTGGGCCGACGGCCTCGCGACGATCGCCCAGCCGGAGGAGAAGCTGCGCCAGGTCATCGGCGCGTACCGCGACGCCGGCGGCACGGGAGACGTCACGGTGCAGACCCACCTCAGCGTCGCGTCGACGCGCGAGGCGGCTCTCGCCGAGGCCTATGACCAGTGGGCCTCCAACATCTTCAACCCGCCGCTGTGCTGGGATCTCGAGACGCCCGAGGCGTTCGACGAGGCCTCCCGGTACGTCGAGCCGAAGGACGTGGAGGGTTCCGTGTTCATCACCGCGGAGGCCGCTCCGCTCCTCGAGCACATCGCGGTGCTCGAGCGCTGCGGCGCCGACCGCGTCTACCTGCACAACGTGGGCACCGAACACGACTTCTTCCTGGAGATGATGTCGAACGACGTCTTCCCCCAGCTCAGCATGGAGGCACGCGCATGAAGGTCACCGACACCAGCGACCTGTGGTGGAAGACCGCAGTCGTCTACAACCTCGACGTCGAGACCTACCTCGACTGGAACGACGACGGGGTCGGCGACTTCGAGGGGCTCGCCCACCGCATCGACTACCTCGCGGAGCTCGGCGTCACGTGTCTGTGGCTCGCGCCGTTCTACCCGTCGCCGCAGAAGGACAACGGCTACGACATCACCGACTACTACGGCGTCGATCCCCGCTACGGGCACCTCGGCGACGTCGTCGAGGTGTTCCGCACGGCGAAGGACCGCGGTATCCGGGTGATCGTCGACCTCGTCGTCAACCACACCTCTGACCAGCACCCGTGGTTCAAGGAGGCACTCAAGGGCAAGGACAACCAGTACCGCGACTACTACCGCTGGCGCGACGAGCCCCCGAAGAACCAGAAGGAGAACGCGTTCCCCGATACGGAGGAGGGTACGTGGTTCCTCGACGAGAAGTCGGGGCAGTACTACCGCCACTCGTTCTACCGGCACCAGCCCGACCTCAACACCGCGAACCCCACCGTGCGGGACGAGATCGCGAAGATCATCGGCTTCTGGTTCCAGCTGGGCGTCGACGGCTTCCGCGTGGACGCCGTGCCCTACCTCCTCGACGACGACACCCCGGACGACCCGTACGACTTCCTCCGCACTCTGCGCCGGTACGTGGGCCGTCGCAGCGGCACGGGCATGCTCCTCGGCGAGGTCAACCTGCCGCACGACGAGCAGTTCGAGTTCTTCGGCGATAAAGACGGCGACGGCCTGACGATGCAGTTCGACTTCGTCACCAATCAGGCGCTCTACCTCGCCCTCGCCCGCGAGGACGCACGCCCCATCGCCGCGTCGCTGCTCTCGCGCCCGGCCCTCGAGTCGAGCAACCAGTGGGGCAACTTCGTGCGCAACCACGACGAGTTGAACCTCAACCAGCTCACCGAGGAGGAGCGCGGGTTCGTCTTCGAGCAGTTCGCGCCGGAGGAATCGATGCGACTGCACGGTCGCGGTATCCGGAGGAGGCTTCCCCCTCTCATCGACAGCGACCCGCGCCGCCTCGCGATGGTCTACAGCCTGATGTTCGCCCTCCCCGGCGCCCCGGTGCTGTACTACGGCGAGGAGATCGGGATGGGCGAGAACCTCGACCTCCCGGGCCGCGAGTCGGTGCGCTCTCCGATGCAGTGGTCGGATCAGGAGAACGGCGGATTCTCGTCCGCTCCGAAACGGAAGCTCGTCACTGCGGTCACCGGAGGCGGCTTCGGTCCCGAGTACGTCAACGCCGCGCAGCAGCGCCACGTCGACTCGTCGTTGTTCACCTTCATGCGAACGCTCATCCAGACGTACCGGAACTCACCGGAGATCGGCTGGGGCGAATTCGCGCTCCTCGAGCAGCCATACGACGCGGTCCTCGCGCACTCGCTGCGCACGGACACGGGCTACCTCGTGGCGGTGCACAACCTCGGTTCCGAGGCGCACACGGTCCCGATCACGCTCGAGCGGATCGAGCCGGAGACGCGCGTGGTGGACCTGTTCCACGACCACGTCCTCGTGCCCGACGAGAGAGGCCGGCTCGACGTGCCGCTCGAGGGTTACGGGCATCGGTGGCTGCGCGTCGTGAGCCCGGGAGAGAAGCGCCTCACGTAGGAGGCCGCCCTCCGGACCCGACGCACCCAGGTCCGTCTCCCTCTCCTGGTTTTGCGTACGCAGTTCCCCACCGCTGGTGTAATTTCACCCGCAGATGGGAGTTGCGTACGCAAGATCCCAGAGGGATCAGGCGGAGAAGACGCCCGCGAGGGTGCGCTTGCCGCGGCGGAGCACCGCGACGCCGCCCGGGAGGGTCGGGGTGAAGACGGCGTCCTCGTCGGTGACCTTCGTGTTGTCCACGTAGACCCCGCCCTGCGCGAGAGCGCGTCGCGCCTCGCTCAGGCTCTGCACGAGGCTCGTCTCCACGAGGAGAGTGAGGATCGGCGTACCGGCCTCCGTCGTCGTGTTCGGGAGTTCGGAGAGCGCGGCGCGGAGGGTCGCCTCGTCGAGCGACGTCAGGTCGCCGTTGCCGAAGAGGGCGGCCGACGCGTCGATCGCCGCCTGGGTGGCGGCCTCTCCGTGCACGAGGGTCGTCACCTCGAGGGCCAGGCGCTTCTGCGCCTCGCGCCGGAACGGCTCATCGGCGACCGCCTTCTCGAGCCGCTCGATCTCCGCGCGGTCGAGGAACGTGAACACCTTGAGCCGCGCGATGACGTCGGAGTCGTCCGTGTTGACCCAGAACTGGTAGAAGGCGTACGGCGAGGTCATCTCCGGGTTCAGCCACACGGCGTTGCCCTCGCTCTTGCCGAACTTGGTGCCGTCGGAGTTCGTGATGAGCGGGGTGCCGATGGCGTGCGCGTCCACACGCTCCATGCGATGGAGCAGATCGATGCCGCTCGTGAGGTTGCCCCACTGGTCGCTTCCGCCGGTCTGCAGGACGCAGCCGTAGGCGCGGTACAGCTCGACGAAGTCCATTCCCTGCAGGATCTGGTAGCTGAACTCGGTGTAGCTGATGCCCTCGTCGGAGTTGAGGCGCGCGCTCACGGCGTCTTTCTTGAGCATCGTGCCGACGCGGAAGTGCTTACCGATCTCGCGGAGGAAGTCGATCGCCGAGAGCGGAGCCGTCCAGTCCAGGTTGTTCACCATGGTGGCGGCGTTGTCACCCTCGAAGCTCAGGAAGTTCTCCACCTGGGCGCGCAGGTTCGCGACCCACTCCCCCACCGTCTCGGGCGAGTTGAGGGTGCGCTCGGCCGTCGGTCGGGGGTCGCCGATGAGACCGGTGGAGCCGCCGACGAGGCCGAGAGGACGGTGACCGGCCAGCTGCAGGCGGCGCATCACGAGAAGCTGCACGAGGTTGCCGAGATGCAGGCTCGCCGCCGTCGGATCGAAGCCGCAGTAATACGTGATCGACTCTCCCGCGAGCAGTTCCTTGAGGGACGAGGCATCGGTCGAGACGTGCACGAGGCCACGCCAGACGAGTTCGTCCCAGATGTCCTCGAACGAGGCGTCATTCTGCTGGGTGTGGAGAACGGGATTGATCACCGCCTCACGATATCAGCGGGCTCCGGTCCACCTGATACTCGCGCGCCATCAGCTTCTGAGCTAATATTGCATACATATTAGCCAGGAGGCTTATTCATCATGTTCGTCATCACCGCCGACCAGGTCGACAGCCGGTCGCACGACGACGCCGTGAGCACCGCCCTCGCACGCATCGAGGCCATCGCGCCCGAGGGGCTCCTCCTCCCCGCCGAACGCACAGCGGGCGATGAGATCCAGGCCCTCACGGACGACGCAGACACCGCCTACCGACTCGTCCTCGAGCTGTCCCGCGACGGGCGCTGGAGCATCGGAGTGGGCATCGGACCGGTCCGGCTCCCCCTCGGCGACTCCACGCGCGCGTCCACGGGCGAGGCGTTCTTCGCCGCCCGTGCCGCGATCGATGCGGCCAAGCGCACCCCGTCCCGCTTCGCCCTGCGCGTCGAGCCCGAGCCCGCCCCCGACCCGCTCGCCGTCCGTGCCGAGGACGTCGAGGCGCTCATGACCGTGGTCCTCGCACTGCGCGAGAAGCGCACGGACAAGGGGTGGGAGGTCCACGACCTGCTCGCGGCGGGCGCGACGCAGTCCCGGGCCGCCTCCGCTCTCGGCATCACGCAGGGGGCCGTCAGCATGCGGGCGCGCACCGGATCGAGTCGGGAGGAGCTCGCCGCGTCGGAGGCGATCGTTAGGCTGCTCGCGATGCTCGATCACACGACGATGCTCGCCCACACGACGACGGAGGCATGAGCCGATGGACTTCTTCGACAGCACGCTCGCGAGCGTCCTCTACTGGGTGTCCACCGTCGGTTTCGCCGCGGCGGCCCTCGGCACCGCCGTCCTCACGGTGACGCTCAAGAGGAACGCCCTCATCTCGGTGTCCGCCGTGCTGCTCGCCGTCGGTCTCATCACCGTCGCCCTCCCGTCGCCCCAACCGCCGTTGTTCGTGGCCCTGTTGCTCGGCGTCGCGTCGTTCGCCCTCGCCGTGATCGGGGGATCCCCCGCCGCCGGTTTCGCCCTCGACCTCGCAACACAGGGCAGCGTGCATCCCGGAGCGCACGGCGGCATCATGGTGGATCGCGGAACGCCCACGGCGAGCGCCCCGCGGGAGGTGCTGCGCGGTGGACTCGCCATCGGCTACCTGGAACGCGCGGCCATCGCGGGTGCGCTCATCGCGGGCTTCCCCGAAGCGATCGCGATCGTCGTGGCGATCAAGGGCGTCGGCCGCTTCACCGAGCTCGCCGAGGCGGAGACGCGCGAGCGCTTCATGATCGGCACGCTCGCGAGCATCGTATGGGCCGCCGCATCCGCCGGCCTCTTCGTCTTCGCCGTCCGCTGACGACCCCACCCCAAAGGGCTACTCCCGAGCGAGGGCGCCAGCTACACCTGGCGCCCTCGACCCGCATCTGCAGCCTTCGACCTGGCGGAACAGAGGAAACCCGGCCGATCGTTGAAAGTCAGGCCGTGGTGCCGGTCTCGTCGTAGAGTCCGATGGTGTTGCCCTCACAGTCCTCCACGTAGACCCAGCGGCTGGTCTCGCCGAGCGGCTGGATCTCGCCGAGCACTCGGCCACCGTTCGCCACGAGCGAGGCGACGGTGTCCTCGATGCGATCGACCGTGATCACGACCGTGGGATGCGCGAGCGCCTCGCGCTTGTGGATGTCTCCGCCGATCCCGTCTCCGGTCGGCGAGATCATCACGTTGTCCTCGTCCCATTTCTCGGTCGTCCAGCCGAAGACCGTCTCGTAGAACGTGGTGGCGCGGGCGACGTCGTCCGCGGGAATCTCGAAATGCTCCACGTGTGCCATGACGACAGTCAAGTGAGCGCCGCCGCGCGGGTCAAGACCCCAGAATCCACGTCCGTCGCCGGAAGCTCAGGCCTTCGGATGCCGCTTGTACGGAGAGACGCTGGGATCGCCGTCGATCCAGAACCGCCACGGGAAGTCCAGCCCGCCACCCGGGCCGCTCACACCTGTCCGTGGGCCGGAAACGACATCGCTCTCGAGCCCGCCCAGCTCCAGCGCGTAGGGCGACGCATCGAGCGGGGCGCCGTCCTCGGCGAGTGCGATACCGAGCGCCGAGGCGAGGCGAGCCGGGCCCCTGGCCAGATCCCGATCGCGCGTCGCCGCCGGTCGCCGCGCTCGGGCGAGCTCAACGCCCTCCACGATCTCCCCGGCGCGCAGCAGCACCGCCGACGCGGAACCCTCCGGCCCGCACACGACGTTGGCGCACACGTGCATTCCGTAGGTGAAGTAGGCGTAGAGGCGTCCGGGCGGACCGAACATCGTGGCGTTCCGCGGCGACCGCCGCCGGAACGCGTGCGAACCGGGGTCCTCCCCCACACCGAGGTACGCCTCGACCTCGGTGATCCGCACGCCGACGACCCCCTCGGCGCTCGAGCGTCGGAGGACGGATCCCAGCAGGAGCGGTGCCGCGTCCAGCGCCGGCAGAGCGAGCACCCGCTCCAACTCGGTCATCGAGCGGGCGTCGTCCCCAGCGCCTGGGCGAGGGCGGCGACCCGCTCGGTCAGCAGCGAACGCTGCTCGGCCACGCGCGTCGGCGCCGTTCCCCCGGCACCGTTGCGGGAGGCGATCGAGCCTTCCACGGTCAGCACGCCGCGCACGTCGGGTGTGAGGTGCGGAGAGATACCGGCATAGTCCTCGTCGCTCGGCTCGTCGAGATCGATGCCCCGCTCTTCGCAGAACCGTACGAGCGCTCCGGAGATCTCGTGGGCGTCGCGGAACGCCACACCACCGCGCACGAGCCACTCGGCCACGTCGGTCGCGAGGGAGAAGCCCTGCGGCGCGAGCTCGGCCATGCGCTCGGTGTCGAAGCGGAGCGTCGCCACCATGCCCGTGAACGCCGGCAGGAGCACCTCGAGTGTCTCGACCGAGTCGAAGACCGGCTCCTTGTCCTCCTGCAGGTCGCGGTTGTACGCGAGCGGGAGGCCCTTGAGGGTCGCGAGCAATCCGGTGAGGTTGCCGATGAGGCGACCCGACTTACCGCGAGCGAGCTCGGCGATGTCGGGGTTCTTCTTCTGCGGCATGATGCTCGAGCCCGTCGAATAGGCGTCGTCGAGCGTGACGAAACCGAACTCGCGCGTGTTCCACAGGATGATCTCCTCGGCGAACCGGGAGAGGTCGATGCCGATCATCGCGGTGATGAAAGTGAACTCGGCGACGACGTCACGCGCCGCCGTCGCGTCGATCGAGTTCTCCGTCGGGCGATCGAGGCCGAGCTCGGTGGCGATGAGCTGCGGGTCGAGACCGAGGGAGCTCCCGGCGAGCGCGCCCGCGCCGTACGGCGAGGCGGAGGCGCGGTGGCTCCAGTCGCGCAGGCGCTCGAGGTCGCGCACGAGCGGCCACGCGTGAGCGAGCAGGTGGTGCGCGAGCAAGACGGGCTGCGCGTGCTGCAGGTGGGTACGCCCCGGCATCACGGCCGTCGCGTGGTCCTCCACTTGCGCCGCGATCGCGTCGATGAGGCGGATGAGTTCCGTCGCGATCACGCGGGCGTGATCGAGGAGGTAGAGGCGCACGAGCGTCGCGATCTGGTCGTTGCGACTGCGGCCGGCGCGCAGCTTTCCGCCGAGCTCGGGGCCGGCGAAGCCCATGAGCCCGCGCTCGAGGGCGGAGTGCACGTCCTCGTCGCCCTCGTCCGCGGTGAACTCGCCGGATTCCACGGCGGCCGCGAGCCGGTCGAGCGCGTCGCGCATCGCCGCGAGCTCCTCGGTGGTGAGGTACCCCGCCGCCGCGAGCCCCTTCGCGTGGGCCGTGGAGCCGGCGATGTCGTACGGCGCGAGCGCGAAGTCGAAGTGGGTGGACTTGCTGAGGCGGGCGAGCTCGGGCGACGGTCCACTCGCGAACCGTCCTCCCCAGAGTGCTCCGGCCTCTCCAGCGCGATTGTCAGCCATGTCAGTTCCCTCCGCGTTGCGGGTGTCGTCTCGTCGTATCGTTCGGGATGGCCGACCCGGGGCCGACCGGTGCTCAGGCGCGTTCGAGCAGCCAGAGCATGAGCGCCTTCTGGGCGTGGAGGCGGTTCTCCGCCTCGTCCCAGATGATGCTCTGCGGGCCGTCGATGACGTCCTCCGTCACCTCGAAGCCGCGATCGGCGGGCAGGCAGTGCATGAAGACCGCGTCGGCCTTCGCGAGGGCCATCAGGTCGGCGTCCACGCGGTAGGCGGCGAGGGAGGTGAGGCGCTTCGCCTTCTCCTCCTCCTTACCCATCGACACCCACGTGTCGGTCACGACCACATCGGAGCCGGCGACGGCCTCGTTGGGGTCCGTGTAGAGGGCGACCGAACCGCCCGTCTCGCGGGCGCGGGCGTCCGCGTCGGCGACCACCCGATCGTTCGGGCCGTAGCCGTCGGGCGAGGCGACGCGCACGTGCATGCCTGCTGTGGCCCCCGCGAGGAGATACGACTGCGCCATGTTGCTCGCCCCGTCCCCGATGAAGGTGAGGGTCTGGCCGGCGAGCGCGCCGCGGTGCTCGCGGATCGTCAGCAGGTCGGCGAGGAGCTGGCACGGGTGGAAGTCGTCGGACAGCGCGTTGATGACGGGAACGGTCGTCCCCTCCGCCATCTCCTCGAGTCCGGCCTGCGCGAAGGTGCGCCACACGATCGCGGCCACCTGACGCTCGAGCACGCGAGCGGTGTCGGCGGCCGTCTCCTTGCCACCGAGCTGGCTGCTGGCCGTGGAGATGATGAGCGGCACCCCGCCGAGGTCGGCGATGCCGACGGCGAAGGAGACGCGGGTGCGCGTGGAGGACTTGTCGAAGATGACGGCGACGGTCTGCGGGCCGGCGAGCGGCTTGTGCGAGAAGCGGTCCTTCTTGAGCTCGAGGGCGAGGTCGAGGATCGCGCTCTGCTCGGCCTGGGTCAGGTCGTCGTCACGGAGGAAGTGGCGGGTCACGAGATACTGCTTTCGGTCGGAAGGGTCAGAGGGCCGCGAGAGCGGCGCGGAAGCGGGCGTCGAACTCGGCGAGTTCCGCGTCGCCCACGATGAGCGGGGGCGCGAGCCGGAGGCTGCGGTCGTTCGGCGCGTTGATGATGAGTCCGTTGTCGAGAGCCGAGCGCACGAGGGCCGGACCCACAGGTTCGGCGAGCCCCACACCGATGAGGAGACCGGCGCCACGCGTCTCGAGGATGAGCGGCGAGCCGATCTCCGCGATGAGCGCACGGATCTGCTCACCGCGCACCCGCGCATTCTCCACGAGCCCGGCGCGTTCGATCTCGCCGAGCACGGCGTTCGCCGTCGCTGTCGCGAGCGGGTTGCCGCCGAAGGTACTGCCGTGCTGTCCGGGCGAGAACAGCTCGGATGCGCGACCGAACGTGACGAGCGCGCCGATGGGGAAGCCTCCGCCGATGCCCTTCGCGAGAGTGATGGCGTCGGGCACGATCCCGGCGTGCTGGAATCCGAACCACTCGCCCGTGCGCCCGGCGCCCGTCTGGATCTCGTCCACGATGAGGAGCGCGCCGTGCTCGGCGGTCAAGCGCCTCGCCGCCTCGAGGAAACCGTCGGGAAGCGGCAGCACCCCCGCCTCGCCCTTGATGGGCTCGACGATGAGCGCGGCGACGGAGTCGTCGATCGCGTTCTCGAGCGCCTCGACCGTGGACTCGATGTACTCGACGCCGCCCGGAAGCGGCTCGAAGCCCGCATGGAGCGCCGGCTTCCCGGTGAGGGCGAGCGCCCCCATGGTGCGCCCGTGGAACGAGTTCTCGAGGGAGAGGATCTTCCACTTCGTGCCATTCGGGCCCTTGTTGAGCCGGGCGAGCTTGAAGGCGGCCTCGTTCGCTTCGGCGCCCGAGTTGCCGAAGTACGCTCGCCCGGCCGCCCCCGCACCCGTGAGCCGCTTGAGACGGTCGGCGAGCTCGAGCTGCGGCGGCGTCGAGAAGTAGTTGGACACGTGCGTGAGCGTCGCGGCCTGGCGCGAGATCGCCTCCACCATCACGGGGTGGGCGTGTCCGAGCGAGTTGACCGCGATACCACCGAGGAAGTCGAGGTGCCGTTTGCCGTCCGAGTCCTCGACCCAGCAGCCGTCGCCGCGCACGAGGAGCGCTTGCGTGGGTCCGAACGTGCGCATCATGTCGCTCTCGACGCGCTGCTTCCATTCGCTCATTTCGTGCCCCTCACGACTTCGGTTCCGATTCCTTTGTTGGTGAACACCTCGAGGAGGGTCGAGTGCGGGAGACGACCGTCGATGATCGCGGCGTTCTCCACTCCCCCGTCGACGGCCTCGAGGCACGCCGTCATCTTCGGGATCATGCCGGACTCGAGTCGCGGCAGGAGTGCCCGCAGCTCGTCGGCGTCGATGCGGGACACGAGCGAGTCGCGGTTCGGCCAATCGCTGTAGAGCCCGGCGACGTCGGTGAGCACGATGAGCTTGCGCGCACCGAGCGCCACGGCGAGCGCCGAAGCGGCCGCATCGGCGTTCACGTTGAGGAGGCGCCCCGGGTTGTCCGTGTCCGGAGCGATCGAGGAGATGACCGGGATCTTGCCCGCGTCGAGCACATCGACGGCCGCGCCGGTGTTCACGGTGACGACGTCGCCGACGTGACCGAGGTCCACCATCGAACCGTCGACCATCGCGCCGCGCCGGCGGCCGCCGAAGAGGTCGCCGTCCTGGCCGGAGAGTCCGACGGCGAGGTCCCCGTGGCTGTTGATGAGGTCGACGAGGTCGCGGTTGACCTCATCGCGCAGCACGTCGCGCACCACGGTGATCGCCTCGGTGGTCGTGACGCGGTAGCCGCCCTTGAACTCGCTCTCGATGCCGAGCTCCTTGAGGCGGGCGGAGATCTGCGGGCCGCCACCGTGCACGACCACGGGGCGGAGGCCGGCGAGCCGGAGGAAGACCATGTCCTCGGCGAACGAGGCCTTGAGCTCGTCGGAGACCATGGCGTTGCCGCCGAACTTCACGACGACCGTGGCACCGGAGTAGTGCACGAGCCACGGGAGCGCGTCGATGAGGACCTCGGCTTTGGCGATGGCCTCGGCCTGACTGATGGGAGCGTGATCGATCGTCGACATCAGCTGGAGTACGCGCTGTTCTCGTGCACGTAGTCGTGCGTGAGGTCGTTGGTCAGGATCGTCGCGCTCGCGTCACCGGTCTTGAGGTCGATGAGCACGTCGACGGCGCGGCCGGTGAGGTCGACGAGGTCGCGCGGTTGGTCCGGTCCGCCGTTCGAGCACACCATGACGCCGTTCATCGAGACGTCGACCGCGTAGGGGTCGAACTCGGCCGCGGTCGTTCCGATGGCCGCGAGGACGCGGCCCCAGTTGGGGTCGTTGCCGAACACGGCGGCCTTGAAGAGATTGTTGCGGGCGACGGAGCGTCCCACTTCCACGGCGTCGTCCTCGGTCGCGGCGGCGACGACGCGGATCGCGATGTCGTGGCTCGCCCCCTCGGCGTCGCCCTGGAGCTGTGCGGCGAGGTCGAGGCAGAGCTCGGTGAGGGCAGCGCGGAAGGCTGCCGGGTCGGGCACGACGCCCGAGGCTCCCGAGGCCAGGAGCGTCACCTGGTCGTTGGTCGACATGCAGCCGTCCGAGTCGAGACGGTCGAAGGACACGCGGGTCGCGGCCCGGAGGTGCGCATCGAGCTCGGTGGCGGGCACGGCGGCGTCGGTCGTGACGACGACGAGCATCGTGGCGAGGCCCGGAGCGAGCATGCCGGCTCCCTTGGCCATCCCCCCGATCGTCCAACCGTCGGCCGAACGTGTCGCCTGCTTGGGCTTCGAGTCGGTCGTGATGATCGCGAGCGCGGCGTCGTCTCCTCCATCGGTGGCGAGGGACTGCGCGGCGCGCGCCACGCCGTCCTGGAGCTTCCCGAGATCGAGCTGGTCACCGATGAGACCCGTGGAGCACACGAGCACGTCGCCGGCGGACACCGACAGGGCGTCCGCGACGGCCTCGGCCGTGGCGTGCGTGGTCTGGAACCCCTGAGCGCCGGTGAAGCAGTTCGCCCCGCCCGAGTTGAGCACGATCGCGCTCACGGTGCCGTCGCCGATGACCTGCTGCGACCAGATGATGGGGTTCGCCTTCGCGCGGTTGCTCGTGAACACGGCGGCCGCGTCGCTCTGCGGCCCGCGATTCACGACGATCGCGAGGTCGAGGGCTCCCGTCGACTTCAGTCCTGCCGCGACTCCGGCGGCCTCGAATCCTGCTGCTGCGGTCACGCTCACGGTGCCACTCCGTTCACACTCAGTCCGGTGGATTCATCGATGCCGAGCGCGATGTTCGCCGATTGGATGGCGGCACCCGCTGTGCCCTTGGTGAGGTTGTCGACGGCCGTCACGACCACGGCCCGTCCGGCGGCCTCGTCGATCGCGAGCCCCAGGAGGGCGACGTTCGCGCCGATCACGTCCGCCGTGCGAGGGAACTCCCCCTCGGGCAGGAGCTCGACGAAGCGTTCGCCGGCGTAGGCGTCCTCCCACGCGGCGCGCACGTCGGAAGCGCTCGTGCCGGGCACGATGCGCGCCGTCGACGTCGCGAGGATGCCGCGCGACATCGGGACGAGCACGGGGGTGAAGGAGATCGAGACGTCGCCGGCGCCCGCGGCCTTGAGGCTCTGGGCGATCTCGGGGATGTGACGGTGCGTGCCGCCGACGGCGTAGGGGTTCGCACTTCCGAGGATCTCGCTCGCGAGGAGGTTGAGCTTGAGGCTCTTGCCGGCACCCGAGGGCCCGACGGCGAGCACCGAGACGATGTCCGTGGCCTCGATGACGCCGGCGGCGACACCGGGGGCGAGGGAGAGCGCGACGGCCGAGGCGTTGCAACCGGGGGCGGCGATGCGCGTCGCACCCACGAGGCGCTCGCGCTGCTTCCGCCCGGCCTCGATGGGCAGCTCGGGTACCCCGTAGTCCCACGCACCGTAGTAGTCGCCGCCGTAGAACGCGGCCCAGTCCTCGTCGTTCACGAGGCGGTGGTCGGCTCCGCAGTCCACGACGAGGGTCGAGGAGTCGAGGTGCGCGGTGACCTCCCCCGACTTGCCGTGAGGGAGCGCGAGGAAGACGACGTCGTGACCGGTGAGGGTCTCGGGCGTCGTGTCGACGAGCACGCGGTCGGCGAGCGAACGCAGATGCGGCTGCACCGAACCGAGGCGCTGACCGGCGTTGGAATGCGCCGTCACGGTGCGGATGTCGAAGTCGGGATGGGCGTCGAGGAGCCGGAGCAACTCGCCTCCCGCATAGCCGGAAGCACCGGCGACGGCCACGGAGAATGACATGGATCTACCTTATTGATCGAGACGAACGGTCGGAGGTCGGGCGACGCGTCTCGGACCCCTGTCGGGTCTCCCGGCGTCGCCTATCGTCGCTCGTCAACAAGGCGTCGACGCAGCGCACGGGCGGAGCCCAGTGCGGAGAAGCTGCGTGCGAGGAAAGCCATGCGGGCAAGCGTACTACTCGCCCGGCGGGGAGCGCGAATCCCGCGCCGCACGGAGTGGCGCCTCCGACGGGGTCGGCCGATCTCGTCGGGGATAGCCTGAGACCCATGAGAGCCCTCGTCTACGACGCCTTCGCAGGCCCCGTCGAGGTACGCGACGTACCCGCCCCCACGGCTCCGGACGGCGGCGTGCTCATCCGGGTCGGCGCCTCGGGACTCTGCCGGAGCGACTGGCACGCCTGGGCCCACGGCGACGACATGGTCACCCTCCCCCACGTCCCCGGCCACGAGTTCGTCGGGGTCGTCGAGGCCGTCGGTGCCGGGGTCGCGCGCTGGC
The DNA here is from genome assembly GCF_003990045.1 of Labedella endophytica. GTDB lineage: Bacteria > Actinomycetota > Actinomycetes > Actinomycetales > Microbacteriaceae > Labedella > Labedella endophytica. Next base: position 488,443 of record NZ_RZGZ01000002.1, read on the forward strand.
ACGTCGGCGAGCGGGTCACGGCGCCCTTCGTGTGCGGCTGCGGTCAGTGCGAGTGGTGCCTCGGTGGCAACGCGCAGGTGTGCCCGAACCAGACGCAGCCCGGCTTCACGCAGTGGGGATCCCACGCGGAGCTCGTCGTGATCCACGCGGCGGATGCCAACCTCGTCTCCGTCCCCGACGCGCTCGACGACGACGCCGCAGCGAGCCTCGGCTGCCGGTTCGCGACGGCCTTCCGCGCCGTTCACGCGCGCGCGCACGTGCGCGCCGACGAGTGGGTCGCCGTCTACGGCGCCGGCGGCGTAGGACTCAGCGCGATCATGATCGCGCGCGCGCTCGGTGCGCGCGTCGTCGCCATCGACCGCAACGCCGACGCGCTCGACCTGGCCCGCTCGCTCGGCGCCGAGCACACGGCGCTCGCCTCGTCGGGCGTCGCCGAGGAGGTCGCCTCCCTCACCTCCGGAGGCGCCCACGTCTCCGTCGATGCCGTTGGAACGGCCGAGACGAGCACCTCGGCGATCCGATCGCTCCGCCGGCGGGGCCGCCACGTGCAGGTCGGCCTCCTCGCTGCCACGGAGGTGCCCCGGCTCCCCCTCGATCGTGTCATCGGGTGGGAGCTCGACGTGCTCGGAAGCCACGGCATGGCCGCGCGCGACTACGACGAGATGCTCGCCCTCGTCGCGGGCGGGGCGCTCCGCCCACAGGATCTGGTGGCGGGAAGCGTCGGTCTGGACGAGGCGGCCCGACTGCTCCCCCGCACGGATTCGGCACCGCCGACGGGGATCCGGGTCGTCCACCCGATGGAGTGATTGTGCGCTCGAACGTCACGGAGCGGCATCCGACGTGTCCAGCGGACACGCCGAGAGCCGCTGAATGCACCATCCTCACGATTTCATCTCACATCTGAGATACGATGGGCGACGTGACTGATGTAACCACGCTACCCACGACCACCGCCCCGCTCCGCGAAGTCGGAGCCCTCATCCGTGGCGCCCGCCAGGGCAAGGGACTCACGCAGTCCCAGCTCGCGGAGCGCGTCGGCACGAGCCAGAGCGCCATCAACCGCATCGAGCAGGGCGGGCAGAACATGAGCCTCGACCTCCTCAGCCGGATCAGCGCGGCGCTCGACAGCGAGATCGTGACGTTCGGCGACACCCGCAAGGGATCGCACCTCCGCGTCCAGGGCGGCGCGAAGCTGCACGGCTCCATCGAGGTCAAGTCCAGCAAGAACGGCGCGGTCGCCCTCCTGTGCGCCGCCCTCATGAACCGCGGCACCACCCGCCTCCACCGCGTCGCCCGCATCGTCGAGGTCGACCGGATCATCGACGTCCTGCGGAGCCTCGGCGTGCAGGTCACGTGGTCGGCCGACGGCAACGACGTCGAGATCAAGGTCCCCGAGAAGGTCAAGCTCGACGCGATCGACGAGGAAGCCGGCCGCCGCACGCGCAGCGTGCTCATGTTCCTCGGACCGCTCCTCGGCCGCTTCACCGAGTTCGAGCTCCCCTACGCGGGCGGCTGCGACCTCGGCACCCGCACGGTCGAGCCGCACCTCATCGCCCTCCGCCCGTTCGGGCTCGAGGTCGAGGCGGGCGCGGGCTGGTACCACGCCAAGGTCACCCCGAAGTCCGACGAGCAGATCACCGTCATCCTCACGGAGCGCGGCGACACCGTCACCGAGAACGCGATCATGGCCGCCGCCGTGCGCGACGGCGTCACCGTCATCCGCAACGCGAGCCCCAACTACATGGTGCAGGACCTCTGCTTCTACCTGCAGCTGCTCGGCATCGAGGTCGAGGGCATCGGCTCCACGACGCTCCGCATCACGGGCAAGACGCACATCGACGCGGACGTCGACTACTGGCCCGGTGAGGACCCCGTGGAGGCCATGAGCCTCCTCACGGCCGGCATCGTGACGAACTCGGAGATCACCGTCACGCGTGTGCCGATCGAGTTCATGGAGATCGAGCTCGCGACACTCAGCGAGATGGGCCTGAAGTACACCATCACGCCGGAGTACCTCGCGAAGAACGAGCGCACGCGCCTCGTCGACGTCACGGTGCACCCGTCGGAGCTCCGCGCCCCGATCGACAAGATCCACCCGATGCCGTTCCCCGGCCTCAACATCGACAACCTGCCGTTCTTCGCGGTCATCGCGGCGTGCGCCACGGGCGACACTCTCATCCACGACTGGGTGTACGAAGGCCGCGCGATCCACCTCACCGACCTCACGCGTCTCGGTGCGAACGTGCGTCTGCGCGACCCGCACCGCCTCGACATCTCGGGACCGACGCACTGGTCAGGCGCCGAGGTCAGCTGCCCCCCGGCGCTGCGTCCGGCCGTCGTGATCCTGCTCGCGATGCTCGCGGCCAAGGGCACGAGCGTCCTCCGCAACGTGGACATCATCGCGCGCGGCTACGAGCAGCTCCAGGAGCGCCTCATCTCCCTGGGCGCCTCCATCGAGTCCTTCCGCGACTAACCCACAGGGCTACTCCCGAGCGAGGGCGCCAGGTACACCTGGCGCCCTCGACGCGTATCTGTAGCCCTCGACGAGGAGTCACTGTAAGAGGGCTCACTCGCACCGATGAGAAGAGGACGTGACCGCCTGGCGGTCACGTCCTCTTCTCATCGGCACGGTCGCCGTGCGTTACTCGCGGATCGTCGCTCCGAAGCGACTGCCGGCGAGCGCCGAGCCGGCGAGCTTGGCCGCGCTGGCTTCGGCGGCCGTGAGGGTGTGATCGCCCGAGCGGAACCGGAGGGCGAAGGTCAGGCTCTTCGTGCCCTCCTCGAGCCCCTGGCCCCGGTAGTCGTCGACGAGGCGGACGTCCTCGAGGAGCTCGCCGGCGCCCTCACGGACCGCGGCGAGCACGGCGGCGGCCGGCACACGATTGGCGACCACGAGGGACAGATCCTGCGTCGCCGCCGGCATGACCTGGATGGGGCTCGCAGCCACGGTGGCGGGGGCCGCCGCGATCACCGCGTCGAGGTCGAGCTCGAGCGCGGCGACGGTGCGCGGGAGGTCGACCGATCGCGCGACGGCCGGCAGCAACTCGCCCGCGAATCCGATCGGAGCACCGGAGACGCTCAGCGCCGCCGTCCGTCCCGGGTGGAAAGCGTGGTGACTGCCCTGCGTCACATCGATGCGCACGCCCGTCGCGAGGGCGACGACCTGCACCGCCGCGAGCACGTCGGCGAGACCGGCGGGCACGGCGGACTCGCCCACGCGCTTGGGAAGACGATTGCCGAGCGCGACGACCGACACATGGCGCGGCTGCGGCGGAATCCCGTCCTGGAGCTTCGCGAGCTGCTCCGGTGTCGGTCGAGCGGAGCCGGCCGGCAGCTCGCGCTGACCGTACGACCGCCCGCGCGCCGGTCGGAAGACCGTGCCGGACTCGAAGATCGTCAGGTCGGTCAGTCCGCGCGACTGGTTCCGGCCGGCGATCGCGAGGAGGCCGGGCAGGAGCGAGGTGCGCAGGAACGGCACGGTGGCGTCGAGCGGGTTGGCGACGCGCACGGCCTCCGGGGTGTCCCCATCAGGGGCTCCGAAGAGCGCGTTCTGCTCGGCCGACACGAACGGGTAGGCCAGGACCTCGGTCGCGCCCCACGCGGCGAGCGCATCGGCGACGCGCCGGCGCAGGATCTGCGCGGCGGTGAGTCCGCGGCCGGGAGGCGCCACGGGCAGCAGGGCCGGGATCCGGTCGTACCCGAGGATGCGCGCGACCTCTTCCGCGAGGTCGGCGCGCTCGGTGATGTCGGGTCGCCACGACGGAGGCGTGACCGCGAGGTCGGCGGCGGAATCGTCGACGACGCACCCCACCTCACGAAGGGCCGCGATCGTCTCCTCGCGATCCGCTTCGAAACCGACGAGACCGGACACGTATCCCTCGGGGAGGGTGATCGCGCCGGAGGTCTCGGCGTCATCGATGACCGTCGTCTCCTCGTCGACGCTGCCGCCGGCGAGCTCCACCAGCAGCTGCGCCACACGATCGGCCGCGTTCGACGCGACGTTCGGGTCGACCCCGCGCTCGAAGCGCTTGGACGCCTCGCTCGGCAACTTGTGCCGACGAGCCGTGCGCGCGATCGAGACGGTGTCGAAGCGGGCGGCCTCGATGAGGATGTCCCGTGTTCCGTCGCCGATCTCCGTCGTCGCTCCACCCATGACACCCGCGAGGCCGATCGGGCCGGAATCGTCCGTGATGAGGAGGTCCTCGCTGTGGAGCGCGCGGTCCTGTCCATCGAGCGTCGTGAGCCGCTCGCCGGGCTCGGCTCGGCGCACGACGATCTGACCACGGAGCGTCGCGAGATCGTAGCCGTGGATCGGCTGACCCATTTCGAGCATCACGTAGTTGGTGATGTCGACGGGCAGGGAGATCGACCGGATCCCTGCAAGGCGCAGGCGGGACGACATCCACTGCGGCGTCGCCCGGCTCACGTCGACACCGCGCACCGTACGCGCGACGAAGACGGAGGCTCCCACGCGGCCGCGGATCGGCGCCTGGTCCTGGATCGCGACGGGGTACCCGCCCTCACGGGCAGCGGGGCGATCGAACGCCTCGGCGGGGTCGGTGAACGCGGCACCCGTGGCGTGCGCGTATTCGCGCGCCACTCCCCGGATGGAGAAGGCGTAGCCGCGGTCCGGCGTCACGTTGATCTCCACGGCCGAGTCGTCGAGACCGAGCAGCGCGATGACGTCTGCACCCACCGGGGCGTCGGCGAGGCCGAGCTCGGTGAGGCGCAGGATGCCGTCGTGCTCGTCACCCAGACCGAGTTCCTTCGAGGAGGCGATCATGCCGTCGGACACGTGGCCGTAGGTCTTCCGTGCCGCGATCGGGAACGGCCCAGGCAGCACCGCGCCCGGAAGCGTGACGGCGACCTTGTCGCCGACGAAGAAGTTGGACGCCCCGCACACGATGCCGTGCACGCTCTCGCCGCCATCGGCCGCGGTCTCGCCCTCGGGCGCGACGCGCACCTGGCACCAACGGATCGTCTTGCCGTTCTTCTGCGGCTCCTCGACGAATTCGAGGACCTCGCCGACGACGATGGGGCCGGAGAGGTCGGTCCGGTGGATCTCCTCCTCTTCGAGACCCACGCGCACGAGTGCAGCGTGGACGTCCTCAGGGGTCGTCCCCTGTGAGAGCTCGACGTACTCCGCGAGCCAACTGAGCGGAACCCGCATCGTCACACCACCATCCCGAACTGCTGGGAGAAACGAATGTCTCCCTCGACCATGTCGCGCATGTCCTGCACGTCCGAGCGGAACATGAGGGTGCGCTCGAGCCCCATGCCGAAGGCGAAGCCGGAGTAGACCTCCGGGTCGATCCCCGCCGCGCGCAGGAGGTTGGGGTGCACCATGCCGCAGCCGCCCCACTCGATCCAGCGGGCGCCGCCCGAGAAGGTGGGGTGCCAGAGGTCGAGCTCGGCGCTCGGCTCGGTGAAGGGGAAGTAGCTCGGGCGCAGGCGGATCTGCGCCTCGTCGCCGAAGAGCGTGCGCGCGGCGTGCTCGAGCGTGCCGCGCAGGTGGGCCATCGTCAGCCCCTTGTCGACGGCGAGGCCCTCGAACTGGCTGAAGACGGGCGTGTGTGTGGCGTCGAGCTCATCCGTGCGGTACGTGCGTCCGGGCGCGAGGACGTACACCGGCAGCTCGCGCTCGAGGAGCGCACGGATCTGCACGGGCGACGTGTGGGTGCGCAGCACGAGGTGCGAGTCGACGGGATCGACGAAGAACGTGTCCTGCATGGCGCGCGCCGGGTGGTCGGCGTCGAAGTTGAGCGCGTCGAAGTTGAACCACTCGCTCTCGACCTCGGGGCCTTCGGCGATCTCCCACCCCATACCGACGAAGACGTCGGAGACGCGCTCCTGCAGGAGGGTGAGGGGGTGCCGGGCGCCGGGACGGTAGGCCGTCGCGACGGCGGTGACGTCGACGGTCTCGGCGGCGAGGCGTGCGTTCTCCTCCTCCACGACGAGCTCCTGCTCGCGCGCGGCGACCGCCTGGTTCACGCGACCGCGGGCCTGGCCGACGAGCTTGCCGAGCGAGGCCTTCTGGTCGGGGGCGACGTTGCGCAGTTCACCGTTCAACCGGGCGAGCGTCGAACGCTCCCCCGTGTGCTCGGCGCGGACCTGCTTGAGCGAGGCGGAATCGGTCGCGGACGCGACGGCGGCGAGCGCCGCATCGACCGCGGCGGAGACGCCGTCTTCCGTGATGGGAGTGGGTTCGGACACGATCACCAAGTCTAGTGAGTGATCGTGGGACCCCACGGCCTCACAAGCCGCCGATGCCTCCGGAACCCGAGGCCTCTGCCTGCAGCGACGCCGCCTTCGTCGAATCGAGGATGGTCTTGTCGGACTTCCTCTTCGCACCCGCGCGCTTGCGCTCCTCGCTCCGGGCGACCCACCGTGCGAGCCATGACAGGAGCAGATTGATCGTCAGGTAGATCGCGAGAGCGACGAAGAACAGCGAGAACATGTAGCGGTTGCCGTAGAAGTTCGCGAGGTAGTTCGTGGTCTGACGCAGCAGCTCCGGGTACCCGACGATGTAACCGAGCGACGTGTCCTTCAGCAGGACGACGAGCTGCGCGATGATGATCGGCAGCATCTGGCGGAACGCCTGGGGGAACTCGATGAGGAGCCGTGTGCGCAGCGGTGAGAGTCCGAGGCTGAGCCCGGCCTCCCGCTGTCCCTTCGGCAGCGACGCGATGCCCGCGCGGAGCGCCTCGCCGATGAGTGTGCCGTTGTAGACGATGAGTGCCGAGACGACGGCCCAGAGCGCACCGGTCGAGAAGACGAGCAGGATGAAGAGCATCATCAGGAGCACGGGCATACCGCGGAAGAACTCGATGAGCACGGTCGTCGGGATGCGCACCAAGGGGTTGGCAGCCGTCCGCAGGATGGAAAGGATCACGCCGAGGATCACCGCACCGACAGCACTGATACCCGCCGCCTGCAGCGTGGCGATCGTCGCCCGCCCGATCGATTCCCAGACGATGGCCTCGGAGAAGATGTCCCAACGGATGGGATCGAACATGCCGGGAAGGATGACTCCGCCGGAACTCGGGCGGGGGGCCGCAAGGGTCATGACGACCCACGCGAGACCGGCGGCGATCGCAACGATTCCGACGATGGAGAGAATGCGGGACAGACGCCGGGCCTTGGGGCCGGGGGCGTCGAAGAGGACAGCTGAGCCGCTCATCGGGTCACCGCGACCTTCCGCTCGAGGTGCGCAGCCACTTGGCCGAGCGGGACGGTGATGACGAGGTAGAAGAACGCGACGCCGAGCAGGACGGCGATGACGGCGTTGCCGTTGGCGTTCACGAGTGCGCGCCCCACGCCGAACAGCTCCGTCACGTAGAACGCTCCGGCGATCGACGTGTTCTTGGTGAGGGCGATGAAGACGTTGATGAGGGGCGGGATGGTCATCCGGATGGCCTGCGGGAAGACGATGTGGCCGACGGTCTGACCGAAACCGAGCCCGAGGCTGCGCGCCGCTTCGGCCTGGCCGAGCGCGACGCCGTTGATGCCGGACCGCAGTGCCTCGGCGACGAACGGCGATGTGTAGACGGAGAGCGCGATGAGCGCGAAGGAGAGGTACGGGAAGTCGACTCCCAGAATGGGCAGGACGATCGCGCAGAAGAACATCACGAGAGTGAGTGGGGTGCAGCGGACGATCTCGGTGTACACGGTGGCGAAACCACGGAGAGAGGCGACCGGGGAGATGCGGAAGACCGCGATGACGACACCGATGACGGTGGCGAAGACAGCGCCCACGAGGGTGAGTTGAAGGGTCACGAGGAACCCCGTCCAGTAGACGGGGAGGTTGTCGAAGATCACCTGCACGGGCGAGGCCTCTCTAGATGGAGCGGAAGGAGACGAGCGGTCCCCTGTGGCAGAACCACGGGGGACCGCTCGTCAGCGGGTCATTCCTCGTAGCGGTCGACCGCGGGCGGCTCGACGTACTCGAGGACCGTTCCGGCGGTGTCGGTCCAGGCCTGCTCGTACGAGCCGTCCTCGTAGGACTCCTCGAGGACGTCGTTGATCCAGTCGCGGAACTCGACGTCGTCCTTGGCGAGGCCGATGCCGTAGGGCTCCTCCGTGAAGGGCTGGCCGACGACCTTGAACTCGCCCTCGTTCTGGGCGGCGAGACCGGCGAGGATCACGTTGTCCGTGCTGACGGCGACGACCTGGCCCGTGCGGAGCGGCTCGAGGCAGTTGGCGTAGGTGTCGGTCAGGACGACCTCGGCACCGAGAGCGGTGAGGTTGTCGGCCGGCGTGGAACCGGACACGGAGCACACGGGCTGGCCGACGAGGTCGTCCTCGCTCTCGATGTCCTCGTTGTCCGCGAGGGTCAGGATCGACTGACCGGCCTCGTAGTACGGGCCGGCGAAGGAGATGACTTCCTTGCGCTCATCGTTGATCGTGTAGGTCGCGATGACGATGTCGACCTGGCCGTTCTCGATGAAGGGCTCACGGTTGGCGGAGACCGTCTCCTCCCACGTGATGTCCTCGGCGGCGATGCCGAGCTTCGCGGCGATGATCTTGCCGATCTCGACGTCGAAGCCGACGGGCGTGCCGTCGGGGCCCACCAGGCCGAAGAGCGGCTGGTCGAACTTGGTGCCGATGGTGATGGAACCGGCCTCGGAGAGCTCGGCCATCGTGCTGCCGGCCGCGAACTCCGGCGACTCCTCGACCTCGGCGCCCGGGTTGGCCGTATCGCTCGAACCGCCACAGGCGGCGAGCGCGAGCGCACCGGCGGCCGCCATGGCGACCAGCGAGAGCTTCTTACGCATCATGGGATATCCCTCTTCTTGGTTTGTACTGCTGCTGTGTTTCCTGGCCGCCGAGGCGACGAGGTTCTGGGGCCACGAACGCGGAGCGTCAGTGGTTGAGGATCTTCGACAGGAAGTCCTTGGCGCGATCCGACTGGGGGTTGGAGAAGAACTGCTCGGGCGTGGCCTGCTCGACGAGCTGGCCGTCGGCCATGAAGAGAACCCGGTCGGCCGCCTTGCGGGCGAAGCCCATCTCGTGGGTCACGACGATCATCGTCATGCCTTCTTTGGCGAGCCCGACCATGACGTCGAGGACCTCATTGATCATCTCGGGGTCGAGCGCGCTCGTGGGCTCGTCCATGAGGATGAGCTTGGGGCTCATGGCGAGCGACCGTGCGATCGCGACGCGCTGCTGCTGGCCGCCGGAGAGCTGCGCGGGCATCTTGTTCGCCTGGTTCGCGACGCCGACGCGCTCGAGGATGCCCATGGCCCGCTCGGTCGCGTCCTTCTTCGACATCTTCTTCACCTTGATGGGGGCGAGAGTGACGTTCTCCAGCACCGTCTTGTGTGCGAAGAGGTTGAAGGACTGGAACACCATGCCGACGTCGGCACGGAGCTTCGCGAGGGCCGCTCCCTCCTCCGGGAGCTTGTCGCCGTCGATCGTGATCGTGCCGGAGTCGATGGTCTCGAGGCGGTTGATCGCCCGGCAGAGGGTGGATTTACCCGACCCGCTCGGCCCGATGACGACGACGACCTCGCCGCGGGCGACGGTGGTGTTGATGTCCTTCAGGACGTGGAGCGCTCCGTAGTGCTTGTTGACGTTGTCCACGACGACGAGGGGTTCACCCAGCTTCGCCACGGGAACGGACGTCGTTTCGGGCATGAAATTGTGCTCCATGCCTCCACGGTATGTGAGGGTGTGTTACCTCCGTATGTCAGGGAGTCTCCGTTATGGAGTTGTGACCACCCCGGCACCTGTGGACGACGAGTCAGGAACGCTGAGCGAAGGCGCTCTCGTAGAGGCAGACCGAGGCCGCCGTCGCGAGGTTCATCGACTCGGCGCGCCCGAAGATCGGCACGGTCACGGCACGATCCGCGAGACCGAGGAACTCGTCCTCGAGCCCGTGTGCCTCGTTCCCGAAGATCCATGCGGTCGGCTCACCGAGCACGCCGTCGCGACGCACGTCGAGCAGACTCTCGCCCTTCACGTCGGCCGCGAGCACGCGCAGGCCGGCCTCGCGGGAGCGTCGGACGACGTCGGACAGGTCGGCGTCGACGGAGACGGGGAGGTGGAAGATGGATCCCGTCGTCGAACGCACGACCTTCGGGTTGTACAGGTCCACGGAACGGCCGGTGAGCACCACGGCGTCGGCACCGGCTGAGTCCGCGGCCCGGATGATCGTGCCGAGGTTGCCGGGGTCCCGCACCTCTTCGAGGATCGCGAGCAGTCGCGGCGGCTCCGCGAACACGTCCTTGAGGGCGGTCGGGAACTGTCGGCACACGGCGACGACGCCTTGAGGGGTCACGGTGTCTGCGAGGGACGCGATGACGTCCTCCGTGACGAACTCGACCTCGAGGCCCGCCGCCAGAGCCGCCTCCGCGACGTCGGGGTGACGCTCGAGCGCCGTCGGGGTCGCGAAGAACTCCAGGACGAGCTCCGGACGCCACGTCAAGGCCTCCCCGACGGCCTGAGGGCCCTCGAGGAGGAAGAGTCCCGTCTCCTGTCTGGCCGGTCGCTTCGAGAGCTTCGCGACGGCTCGGATTCGCGGGGAGCGCGGGTTGTCGATCACGCGATCAGTCTAGGCGCGACACCGGTGGAGCCGAGGGCGACAGGCCCGGTCGCGGCGGGAATCCACGCCCCGGAACGAGCAGCTGTGCGGCCGGGACTCCCCCGGATACGACGGAACCGGCCGGGGTATCCCCGACCGGTTCCTGTTCGTGCTGGTGGAACGCTGCTTACGCGGCGTTCTCGGTGCGCGGCGCCGACGTGTCGGCGGGCAGCGCTGCCTTGGCGCTCTTCACGAGAGCGGCGAAGGTGGTGGGCTCGTTCACCGCGAGCTCGGCGAGCATGCGACGGTCGACCTCGATGCCGGCCAGGCCGAGGCCCTGGATGAGCCGGTTGTACGTGAGGCCGTTCGCACGGGACGCCGCGTTGATGCGCTGGATCCACAGGCGACGGAAGTCACCCTTGCGGGCACGACGGTCACGGTACGAGTAGACCAGGGAGTGGGTGACCTGCTCCTTGGCCTTGCGGTACAGGCGCGAACGCTGGCCGCGGTAGCCCTCGGCCCGCTCCAGGATGACGCGACGCTTCTTGTGGGCGTTGACCGCCCTTTTTACTCTTGCCATTTCTTACGTATTCCTTGCGTTCGTGTCAGCGGATCAGATGCCGAGGAGCTTCTTGATGACCTTGCGGTCCTGGGGGGCGACGACCTCGTCCTTGTTCAGGCTGCGCTTGCGCTTGCCCGACTTGACCTCGAGGTTGTGGCGCATGCCCGCCTGCTGCTTCATGATCTTGCCGGTGCCGGTGACCTTGAATCGCTTCTTGGCACCGGAGTGCGTCTTCTGCTTAGGCATTCTTTTCCTCCTGCTTTGCCGCCTTGTTCGCGGCACGTTGTGCGTTGGCCTCTGCTTTGGCCTCCGACTTGTTCTTGAGCGGACCGATGATCATCACCATGTTGCGTCCGTCGATCATGGGGCTCGATTCGACGGTGCCCAACTCGGCGACGTCCTCGGCGAACTTCTGGAGGAGCCGCACGCCCAGCTCCGGACGCGACTGCTCGCGGCCTCGGAACAGGATCATGGCCTTCACCTTGTCGCCATCCTTGAGGAAGCCTTCAGCGCGCTTGCGCTTGGTCTCGTAGTCGTGGCTGTCGATCTTGAGGCGGAACCGAACTTCTTTGAGGATCGTGTTCGCCTGGTTGCGCCGGGCCTCCTTGGCCTTCTGCGCAGCCTCGTACTTGAACTTGCCGTAATCCATGATCTTGGCCACTGGCGGCTTCGAGTTGGGTGCGACCTCGACGAGATCCAGGTCGGCGTCCTGCGCGAGACGCAGGGCGACCTCGATCTTCACGACGCCCACCTGCTCTCCGCTCGGGCCAACGAGGCGGACTTCGGGGACGCGAATACGGTCATTGGTACGGGGATCGCTGATGCGTGGCTCCTCTTCTAGAGACTTCCGGCCACTCAGCCGGACGGACGTCCGGCGAGGCGAAAGGAGAGAACCACTCCACGAGTGCGACGAATCGCTCTCGGCACCGCACCCGAACCGTATCGATTTCGAGGAATGAACCACGGATTCGAGACTGGTGTTCTACCGGAGAGAGCGGATCCTCACGGATCCTCTCGCACCGGCGGAGTGCAACGACCCGGTAACCTGTAATCGGTCAAGCGCGGGTGGGATGTTATCCACTTTCGTACCGGGATATGGAAGTCCCGGAGCCCGAAGCAGTCTAGCAGAGGAATGTAGTGAGCACGAACGACAACGCATCGAGCACGACCGAGCCGACCGAGGGCGGATCCATCCGCTTCGAGGACGCCTCCGAGACCACCGTGGCCGACGTCACCCGGGACATCGCCGACGTCGCCGCGGTCGAGGTGATCACCACCACGGCGGTCCACCTCATGAGCGCGGCGGCGGTCAAGTGCGGGCTCGCCGACGACCCGGAGTCCCAGCAGGACCTCGACGAGGCCCGCAAGCTGATCAACGCACTCGCCGGCCTCATCACGGCGGCCGCCCCCGAGGTGAGCGACATGCACGCCCGCAGCCTGCGGGACGGCCTCCGCTCGCTCCAGCTCGCCTTCCGCGAGGCGTCGAGCATGCCCGACCCGATCGGTCAGGGCCCGGGAGAGAAGTGGACGGGTCCGGTCAACTGACCCATCGGGCCGTCACTCGCTCGCCGTGAGCTTTACGGCGAGCGAGTCGACGCGCGTCGCGATGACCTCGTCGGCGGCCCAGCGCCGCGCGAGTCTCTCGAGGATCTGATCGAGCTCCGTCCGAGTGAGCCCCGAGATGAGTTCGAGGACGACCTGCACCTCCGGCGCCAGCAGACGAGCGCTCGGGTCGCCGTGTCGCACGACGACCGAGATCACACCGAGTTCCGTCGCGATGGAGGCATCGAAGGCCGCGTAGACCTCCGGATCGATGGCCGCCGACACCCAGGACTCGCCTTGCGCGACCGCCCAGACGGCGGGGCGGCGGAGTGCGAACTCGGTCTCGCTCCCCGGATCGACGACGACGAGTTCCGTGCCCTCGGACGCGGCCGCGAGAGCCACGCGCGTCCCATCGGCGGGAACGGGGCGGGCCGTGGTGTTCCAGCGGGACATCGCGGCGACCGAGGAGAACACGGGCAGCACGTCGCGCCCGTCGGGGCCTGCGACCGACACGATCGAGAGCTCCTGCGTCTTCTCGACGCGGAGGCCCTTCTCGTTCTCCTCCACTCCCCCGGCCTCGGCCACGAGGGGGATCAGGAAACGCGCGGAACGGAAGACGTCCACGACGTCGCCGTGGGTGGCCTCACCGCGTCGGAAACGGGCGAGTACGTCGATCAGCTCGGGCGGCGGCGAACCGTCGTCTCCCGCGTGCGCTTGATCGTGGTGCCCGAAGGACCGGTTGGCCCACGGCCGACCGGCGGAATCCGCCTCGTCAGTCGGACGCGACATCCAGGGCCTCTGCGAGCGTGAACGCCCCCGCGTAGAGCGCCTTGCCCACGATCGCCCCTTCGAGCCCCTGGGGCACGAGTGCGCGGAGCGCCGCGATGTCGTCGAGGCTCGATACGCCGCCCGAGGCGATGACGGGACGGTCGGTCCGGTCCATGACCTGCTCGAGGAGCTCGATGTTCGGGCCGCGCAGCGTGCCGTCCTTCGTCACGTCGGTGACGACGTAGCGCGCGCAACCCGCCTGCTCGAGCCGGTCGAGCACGCTCCAGAGGTCGCCGCCCTCCTGGGTCCATCCGCGCGCCGCGAGGGTGGTCCCGCGCACGTCGAGTCCCACGGCGATCGCCTCGCCGTACTGACCGATGACGTTGGCCGCCCATTCGGGGTTCTCGAGCGCCGCGGTGCCGAGGTTGATGCGCTTGGCCCCGCTCGAGAGGGCCGCTTCGAGGGAGGCGTCGTCGCGGATACCGCCGGAGAGCTCGACGTTGACGCCGCGCACCTGCCGGATGACCCGGCGGATGACGCCCGCGTTGTGCCCACGACCGAAGGCCGCGTCGAGATCGACGAGGTGGATCCACTCGGCGCCCTGACCGGCCCAGTCGGCCGCGGCGTCGACGGGGTCGCCGTAGTTCGTCTCGGTGCCGGCCTCGCCCTGCGTCAGTCGCACGGCCTTGCCTCCCGCGATGTCGACGGCCGGAAGCAGCACGAGGTCAGGGGACTGGTTGAACTCGCTCATGGTGTTTCCTCGATCGGGTCGGAGACGTACGGCTCGCAAGCCGCACACGATCCTAGTCAGGTCAGAGCGATCCGAGCCAATTGGACAACAGGCGGATGCCGGCGTCGCCGGACTTCTCGGGGTGGAACTGCGTCGCCGAGAGCGGGCCGTTCTCCACAGCGGCGAGGAAGCGCTCCCCGTGCGTCGCCCAGGTCAGCTGGGGCTGCGGGAAGGGAGCCTCGACCTCGAGCGACCAGTCCGAGGCGGCGTAGGAGTGGACGAAGTAGAACCGCTCGTCCTCGATGCCGTCGAAGAGCACGCTCCCCGCGTCGGGTTCGACCGTGTTCCATCCCATGTGGGGAAGGACGGGCGCGTCGAGGCGCGTGACGCTGCCGGGCCATTCGCCGAGACCCCCGGCCTCGGTCCCCCGCTCGACGCCGCGCTCGAACATCACCTGCATCCCGACGCAGATGCCGAGCACCGGCCGACCGCCCGCGAGCCGCTTGTCGACGACCTCTCCCCCGCGCGCCGCGGTGAGCGAGTCCATGACGGCCGAGAACGCACCGACCCCGGGCACGAGGAGACCGTCGGCCTCCATCGCCGCCGTGCGATCCGACGTCAGTTCCACGTCGCCGCCTGCGCGCTCGAGCGCTTTGACGGCCGAGTGCACGTTGCCCGACCCGTAGTCGAGGACGACGACGCGGGGCCGCCTGCCGCTCACAACGCACCCTTCGTCGACGGGATGCCGACGACGAGGGGATCGAGCGACTTCGCCTGGCGGAAGGCACGCGCGAACGCCTTGAACTCGGCCTCCGCGATGTGGTGGGGATCGCGACCGGCGAGCACGGACACGTGGACCGTGAGTGCCGCATTGAATGCGATCGCCTCGAAGACGTGGCGGATCATGGACCCGGTGAAGTGTCCGCCGATGAGGTGGAACTCGAAGCCCGCGGGCTCACCGTCGTGCACGAGGTAGGGACGACCGGAGATGTCGACGACCGCGCGCGCGAGCGCGTCGTCGAGGGGCACGTGGGCATCGCCGTAGCGCGAGATGCCCTCCTTCGTGCCGAGCGCCTCGCGGATCGCCTGGCCGAGCACGATGCCGGTGTCCTCGACGGTGTGGTGGACGTCGATGTCGACGTCGCCGGAGGCCGTCACGGTGAGGTCGGTGAGCGAGTGCTTCGCGAAGGCCGTCAGCATGTGATCGAAGAAGGGCACACTCGTGTGGATCTCGCTCTGCCCCGTGCCGTCGAGATCGATCCGGAGATCGATCGAGGATTCCGAGGTCACCCGCTGGATGTGGGCGACGCGGTTGCCGATGCTCATGCCATCGAGTCTACGTCGGCGAGAGCATCGAGGAACGCGGTCGTCTCGGCCTCGGTGCCCGCGGAGACGCGGAGGCACCCGTCGATCGCGAGGTCTCGGACGAGGATGCCGCGCTCGAGGAGCGCCTCGAAGACGGCGTGCGGGTCGCGCACTCCCCCGAAGAGCACGAAGTTGCTCTCGCTGCGATACGGACGGTACCCGAGTTCGCCGAGACGCGTGACGATGCGATCGCGCTGACGACGGATGTCGTCGACCATCGCGAGCATCTCGTCGCTGTGCCGGAGCGCGGCGACGGCGGCCGCCTGCGTGAGGGCCGACAGGTGGTACGGCAGTCGGACGAGTCGCAGCGCATCCGTGACCGCCGGCGCGGCGGCGAGGTAACCCAGGCGAACGCCTGCGAACGCGAAGGCCTTGCTCATGGTGCGCGAGACGAGCAGGCGGTCGCGGCCCGCGAGCAGGCTGAGAGCACTCGGCGTGCCGTCCGGCGCGAACTCGGCGTAGGCCTCGTCGACGACGACGATTCCGCGCGCCGCCTCGTAGACGGCCTCGATCGTCTCGATCGAGAGCGGGGTCCCGGTCGGGTTGTTCGGAGAACAGAGGAAGACGATGTCCGGATCGTGTCGCTTGACGGCCGCCGCGGCGGTCTCGGGCGAGAGCTCGAAGTCCTCGTCGCGCGGGGCGCCGATCCAGCGGGTGCCGGTCCCGTCGGCGAGCAGCGGGTACATCGAATACGTGGGGTCGAAACCGAGCAACGAGCGGCCAGGGCCGCCGAAGGCCTGCAGGACCTGCTGCAGCACCTCGTTCGACCCGTTGGCGGCCCAGAGGTTGTCGGCGGTCAGGCCGTGGCCGAGATATCCGGCGAGTGACGAACGCAGGTCGAGGAATTCGCGGTCGGGATAGCGGTTGACACCCAGGACCGCGACGGCGAGCGACTGGACGATGTCCCGAGCGACCGCCTCGGGGATCTGATGCGTGTTCTCATTGACGTTCAGAGCAACCGGCACGACCTTCTGGGGGGCACCGTAGGGGGACTTGCCACGCAGGTCGGCGCGGACGGGGAGGTCGTCGAGGGAAGTCACTCGACGAGCCTACCGATCGCTCGCACCGACGCGTCCAGAGCACCCCGGGAGACGGAGCAGCGGCGACTCAACCCGTGTAGGCCACCGGGATCGCGATCCGCTGGCCGGCGTCGACCGACGACGTGGACATCTGGTTGAGCGACACGATGTCGGCGACGACATCGCGCGGGTCGGACGCCGGAGCGATGCGCTCGGCGACCTGCCACAGAGACTCCCCCGCACTGATCGTGAGGTAGTCGAACTCGACGACGGCGGAACTCGACGACGTCGCGATGGCGGAGGTTGCACTGACACCCGCAACGACGCCGGCGACGACGAGGGGGCCGACGAGGAGCGACGTGAGGACGAGGCGTCCGCGACGCGTGATGCGCAAGTGCGACCCGGTGTTCGACGTACGGTTCGCGGACGCACGGTTCGCGGACGCACGGTTCGTGAATCCACCGGTCGTGGTGATTGCAGTCATTGGTGCTCTCCTCGTTCTGTAAGGAAGCGAGTTCGCTTCGAGGCCTCGGCCGGGAGGACTCGAAGCGAATCTCTGTTCCGAATATATCTTCGAATGTTCGAACACGCAAGCGCGATGTTCGTACGGATCTCGCACCGGATCCACGACACACTCGAACGAATGTTTGGTTCACTCGTGCGGCACGGATACAGTTTCGATTGTCGAGAGACAGCAGATCACGAGCCACCGACATTCGGTCGTCGGGGCGGAACGGCGGGCATCATGAGCAACGGCACGAACGAGAGACGCGGCGCGGATGCGTCCGTCTCGGACGCATCGGCCGAGCGACAGGGGACGCGGCGCCGCAAGAGCCTGAGCGACAAGCAGCGCTCGATCCTCGACATGATCCAGCGCTCCGTGAGTCAGCGCGGTTACCCGCCGAGCATGCGCGAGATCGGCGACGCCGTCGGTCTCGCCTCACTCTCGAGCGTGACGCATCAGCTCAACCAGCTCGAGCTGTCCGGATACATCCGGCGCGACCCGAACCGCCCACGCGCGCTCGAAGTCCTCATCGAGCTCCCGTCGAACGCCTCGGCATCACTCGACTTCGAGAACAGCACGCCCGTGGGCGACGCAGCGATGGTCCCGCTCGTCGGGCGAATCGCGGCCGGAGTGCCCATCACGGCGGAACAGCATGTGGAGGAGGTCTTCCCCCTCCCCCGTCAGCTCGTCGGCAAGGGCGACCTCTTCATGCTCAAGGTCGCGGGCGACTCCATGATCGACGCAGCGATCTGCGATGGCGACTGGGTCGTGGTCCGGTCGCAGCGCACCGCCGAGAACGGCGACATCGTCGCGGCGATGCTCGACGAAGAGGCGACCGTCAAGGTCTTCCGCCAGCGCGACGGACACACGTGGCTCCTCCCGCGGAACTCCAACTTCGAGCCGATCCTCGGTGATCAGGCCGAGGTCCTCGGCAAGATCGTCGCGGTCCTGCGCTCGGTCTGAGCCACGCCGTCGTCGGCCGGGGCTCGAACGCCATCGGCCATCGCCCCGTGATGACGCCGGTCGTGCCCCGGTGTCAGTCCTCGTCGGGCGCGGTGTTGGGGCGGCTGGCCGTCACGAAGCCCTCGAGCTGGGCGGCGATCTCCTCGCTCACGAGCGCCTCGACCTTCGTGCCCTCCTCGACGTAGTCGAGGGAGACGACCTGTGCCCGACGGTGCAGCATGGAGATGAGTTCCCCCCGGTCGTACGGCACGAGCGCCTCGATGACGACGCTCGGTCGAGGCAGCAGGTCGGCGATCCGATCGAGGATCTCCTGCACGCCCTCTCCCGTGCGGGCCGAGGCGAAGATGCCGTCCGGAGCCAGACCGCGGAGGACGAGACGGTCATCCTCCGAGACGAGGTCGCTCTTGTTGAACACGATGATCTCGGCGATGTCGCGTCCGCCGACGTCGCCGATCACGTCGCGCACGGTGGCGATCTGCGAGGCGGGGTCCGGGTGCGACGCGTCGACGACGTGCACGATCACATCGGAGTCGGCGACCTCCTCGAGCGTCGAGCGGAACGCCTCGACGAGCTGGTGAGGCAGGTTCCGCACGAAACCGACCGTGTCGGCGAGGGTGAAGGTGCGGCCGTCCTCCGTGCGCGTGCCGCGGACCGTCGCGTCGAGGGTCGCGAACAGGGCGTTCTCGACGAGCACACCGGCCCGGGTGATGCGGTTGAGCAGACTCGACTTGCCGGCGTTGGTGTACCCGGCGATCGCGACGCTCGGGACCTCGTTGCGCTTGCGGTTGGCCCGCTTCGCCTCGCGCGCGGGAGCGAATCCCTTGAGCTGCGTCCGCAGCTTCGCCATGCGCGTGTTGATACGACGTCGATCGAGCTCGATCTTCGTCTCACCCGGTCCACGTGATCCCATACCGGCACCGCCGGCGGCCTGTCCACCGGCCTGGCGGGACATCGAGTCTCCCCAGCCGCGGAGTCGAGGGAGGAGGTATTCGAGCTGCGCGAGCTCGACCTGCGCCTTGCCCTCGCGACTCGTGGCGTGCTGGCTGAAGATGTCGAGGATCACCGCGGTACGGTCGATGACCTTGACCTTCACGACGTCCTCGAGCGCGCGACGCTGGCTGGGTGCGAGCTCGGTGTCGGCTACCACGGTGTCAGCTCCGAGGGAGGCCACGATCGCCCGCAACTCCTCCGCCTTGCCCTTGCCGAAGTACGTGCTCGGGTCCGGGTGGGGACGGCGCTGGAGCAGACCGTCGAGCACGACGGCTCCGGCGGTCTCGGCAAGGGCAGCGAGCTCGCGGAGGGAGTTCTCGGCGTCCTGCAGCGAACCCTGCGAGTACACGCCGATGAGGACGACGTTCTCGAGACGCAGCTGTCGGTACTCGACCTCGGTGACGTCCTCGAGCTCGGTGGACAGGCCGCCGACGCGGCGCAACGCCTGTCGGTCCTCGCGGTCGAACTGCTCGCCGTCGGAGCCGTCGCCGTTCGATGTCGACGGATTCTGCAGGGCCTGGGCTCGGCCGGATCCGAACATCGAGTATCCGGCGGACGGCCGACCGGCCGCCGCCAGCACGCGGTCGACGGCGTCGTCTTCTGGTGCGTCAGGAGGGGTCTGGTTCATCCGGTTAACCCTACTCTCTGGCTCTCCTGTACCGTACGGACTATGGCAGGCGACCACTATTTCACCTCATCGCCGGACAGCGACGAGGGCTTGCGGCCGCTCTCCGTGACCCTCGCCGGCGCCCCCCGCCGCCTGCAGACGGCCGGCGGTATCTTCAGCCCCGACCGCATCGACATCGGTACGGCCGTGCTCCTGGCCGCCGTTCCCTCGCCTCCTCCCGGAGGCGATCTCCTCGACATCGGGTGCGGCTGGGGACCGATCGCCCTCAGTCTCGCTCTGGAGTCGCCTCGGGCCACGGTCTGGGCGGTCGACGTGAACGAACGTGCCCTCGGTCTCGTGCGGCGGAACGCCGAGGCCCTCGGCCTCGACAACGTGCGCGCCGTCCTTCCCGACGAGGTGCCGGATGACGTCCGTTTCCGCACCATCTGGTCGAACCCGCCGATCCGCGTGGGCAAGACGGAGCTGCACGGCCTGCTCGAGCGCTGGCTGCCGCGCCTCCTCCCCGACTCCGACGCCTACCTCGTCGTGCAGCGGAACCTCGGATCGGACAGCCTGCAGCGCTGGCTCGACGGGACCCTCCCCGACGATCTCGGCGTCATCCGGTCGTCGACCTCGAAGGGCTTCCGCGTCCTGCGGGTGCGTCGCCAGCCGGAGGCCCCGATTCTCGAGGACTGAGTCCCGACGCCCTGCGATGCCGTCTCAGGCCAGGTCGAGCGTCCCCGTGTAGACGAGCTCGGCGGGGCCGGAGAGCGAGACGTGCTCACCGTCCTCCGCCGCGAACATCCGGACGCCGAGCCGCCCGCCGGGCACGTCCACGCGCCAGTGGTCGGGGGCGCCACGCCCGGCCCAGTGCCGGATCGCGAGAGCGGCGGCGACGACACCCGTTCCGCAGGACAGCGTCTCGCCGGAGCCGCGTTCGTGCACGCGCATGCGGATCCGTCCGACACCGTCACTGACGAGGGGGTCGTGGGGCACGACGAGCTCCACGTTGGCGCCCGCGTGCGGCTCCGGGTCCAGTTGGGGTGCGTAGGCGAGATCGGCGTCGGTCAGTTCCTCGTCGTTCGCGAGTGCGACGACCACGTGGGGGTTGCCCACGTCGATCCCGAGGCCCGGTCGCGGCACCGACACGTCCTTGATCCGCACGAGCGGTTCACCGCCCTCGAGTCCCCAGCGACCGAGGTCCACCTGGAATCCGTCGACCCCGCGCTGGACGTCCTTGACACCCGCCCGCGTGGCGATCGCGAGGGTGTCGCCGGTCTCGAGCGTCGCGAGACCGGTGTCGACGAGGTAGCGGGCGAAGACACGGATACCGTTGCCGCACATCTCCGCCACGGAACCGTCCGCGTTGCTGTAGTCCATGAACCACTCCGCCTCTGGCGCGCCGGCGAGGGTCGCGGCCGCCTCGGGCACGTTAACGGTGCGGATCGCCCGGATCATCCCGTCGGCGCCGACGCCGAAGTGGCGATCGCAGATCGCGGCGATCTGGGCCGGAGTGAGTGTCGAATCTCCGTCCGGATCCGCGTAGAGCACGAAGTCGTTGCCCGTCCCGTGGCCTTTGGTGAATTCGATCGTCGTCGGCATGGCTCAATTCTAGGCGGGCGGAATCCCGTCGCGGATCGGCCGGACGGCCGCGAACGCCTGGTCCGCGAGCCCCTCGTGGCCCGATGCGAGGACGGTCGCCCCGTCGTAGCGACGGAACCATGAGACCTGGCGCCGAGCGTAGCGTCGGGTGAGTCGTTGGGTGTCCGCGATGGCCTCGTCGCCGCTCATGACGCCGTCGAGCTGGGCGAGCGCCTGCGCGTAGCCGATCGCGCGGGACGCCGTGACCCCGGATCGGAGCCCCGCCTCCTCGAGGAGCCGGACCTCCTCGAGGAGGCCGTCGGCCCACATCCGACCGACGCGGGCATCGAGCCGCGAGACGAGGTCCGCCCGCGGTGCGGTGAGGACGACGATGTGCGACTCCGGGGTGGCCGACTGCTCCGGCAGGAGACCCGTCGAAGACTCCCCCGTGATCTCGGCCACTTCGAGGGCCCGGACCAGGCGTCGACCATTGCTCGAGCCGATCCGGCCGGCGGCCTCCGCGTCGATTGCTGCGAGCCGCTCGAAGAGGGCTCCGGGGCCGAATCGTTCGAGGTCTCCCTCGAGACGCTCGCGTACCTCCGGATCGGTTCCGGGGAACGAGAAATCGAAGAGCACGCTAGAGAGATAGAGCCCCGAGCCGCCGACGAGGATGGGGACGACGCCTCGATCGGAGAGCTCGCGGATCAACCGTCGCGCCTCGAGCTGATAGCGGGCGACCGATGCCTCCTCCGTGACCTCGAGCACGTCGAAGAGATGGTGAGGCACGCCCCGACGCTCGGCGGGCGGGAGCTTCGCGGTGCCGATGTCCATGCCGCGGTAGAGCTGCATCGCGTCGGCGTTGACGATCTCTGCGGGGACGCCCTCCGCCGCGAAGCGCTCGGCGAGGTCGAGGGAGAGGTCGCTCTTACCCGTCCCCGTCGGGCCCCCGATGGCGACGACGCGCGTGGGACGCTGCTCGGTCACCGCCGGTCGTCGTCGAGATGGTAGATGGGGGACGTCCCGATCGAGCGCGACGTCGCGGGCTCGCCCCGGCCGACACGCAGGGAGGGCAGGCCGAGCGATACCGCGCGACGTCCGTCTCCGCCCACGGGCGTCGGGACGGCGCAGGACTCGGCCTCCGAGCGGTCCCAGGCGTCGCCCGAGCGCGTGCGACGGACGGCACCGTCGCCCGTCGCCTCGGCGAGCAGGTGCCAGGGGGCGGCGTAGGTCACCGTCGCCGTGACGATGTCACCGGGGCGGGGGCGCGCAGCCCCGTCAGGAAGAGCGACGTGGACGAGCCGGGAGTCCTCCGCCCGACCGGAGACGCGGTCCGTCTCGGCGTCGCGCTTGCCTTCCCCGGCCGACACGAGCACCGCGACCTCACGACCGACCTGCTTCTGGTTCTCCTCGAGGCTGATCCGGTCCTGCAGTGCCGTGAGTCGCTCGTACCGCTCCTGCACGACCGCCTTCGGGATCTGCTCCCCCATGGTCGCCGCGGGCGTCCCGGGACGGATGGAGTACTGGAAGGTGAAGGCGGACGCGAAACGGGACGCTTCGACGACGCGGAGCGTGTCGGCGAAGTCCTCCTCGGTCTCGCCGGGGAAGCCGACGATGATGTCGGTGGAGATCGCAGCATGGGGAATGCGGTCCCGCACGCGGTCGAGGATGCCGAGGAAGCGGTCGCTCCGGTAGGAGCGCCGCATCGCCTTCAGCACGCGATCGGAACCCGACTGCAGCGGCATGTGGAGCTGCGGCATGACGGTCGACGTCTCGGCCATGGCGTCGATGACGTCGTCGGTGAAGGCGGCCGGATGGGGGCTCGTGAACCGGATGCGCTCGAGGCCGTCGATGGTGCCGGCGGCACGGAGGAGCTTGCCGAAGGCGGCCCGGTCACCGAACTCGACACCGTAGGAATTGACGTTCTGACCGAGGAGCGTGACCTCGATGGCGCCGTCGTCCACGAGGGCCTGGATCTCGGCGAGGACGTCGCCCGGGCGACGATCCTTCTCCTTGCCGCGCAGTGCCGGCACGATGCAGAACGTGCACGTGTTGTTGCAGCCGACGGAGATGGAGACCCACCCGCTCGACGTCGATTCCCGTCGTGTCGGGAGGGTGGACGGGAAGGTCTCGAGCGATTCGAGGATCTCAAGCTGCGCTTCACCGTTGTGACGTGCTCGTTCCAAGAGGCTCGGGAGCGACCCCATGTTGTGCGTCCCGAAGACGACGTCGACCCACGGCGCCTTCTCGAGGATGACGTTCTTGTCCTTCTGGGCGAGGCATCCGCCGACGGCGATCTGCATCCCCTCGTGGGAACGCTTGATGCTCGCGAGCTGCCCGAGGTTGCCGTAGAGCTTGTTGTCCGCGTTCTCGCGGACCGCGCAGGTGTTGATGACGACGACGTCGGCATCGACACCGTCGGCACGAACGTACCCGGCGGCCTCGAGGGAGCCGCTCAGCCGTTCGGAGTCGTGCACGTTCATCTGGCACCCGAAGGTGCGCACCTCATACGTGCGAACCGGGGTCGCGCCGGTTCCATCGAGAGACGCGGCGGCCGGGAATGCGGGGGTCGTGATCGTGCTCATGGTGCCGTCAGTCTACGGCGAGGCCCCGGCGACGATCGTGTCGACACCGAGACCCGGCCCTCAGCGGAAGCGCGGACCGCTCGAACCGGCGGGACGACGCCGGACGATCTCCGAGACGATGTCACGGACGAGCCCGCCCGGATACCCACGACGCGCGAGGAACCCTGACAGGCGACGCTCCATGGTCTGGGCATCGAGGGAGCCCATCTGCCCGGCTCGCTTCTCGGCGACCTGGAAAGCGACGCGACGCTCTTCCCCGTCGTCGATCTCGGAGAGCGCCTCCGACACCACGTCGGACGCGAGACCGCGTGCCGTGAGGGCACGACCGACCGCGCTCTTGCTCTGCCCCTTCTTCTCGGAGAGGCGCCGTGTGAGCTCCTCGGCGAGCGTGTCGTCGTCGACGTAACGGAGATCGATGAGGCGGGCGACGAGGTCTTCCGTCTCGGAACCATCGAGACCGTTCTCTGCGATGAGGGACCGGACCTCCTTCTCGCTCAGCGCCTTCCGTGAAAGAGCACGGAGCACCCGCTGTTCGACGATGGCCCGGTCGACGACCTCGGGTTCATTGTCCGGCTCGTCCGTGTCCAGGTTGGTTCCCGAGCTCAGTCGGGATTCCGAGGACATCCCGGTACGCTTTCGCGCGCCCGACTCGGGACCGAGCCCCGAGATCGACGTCACGACAGCGTTGCTCTCCCGTTCCGCGACCGTCGCAGCCGACGCGTTCGTCGCCGAATCATCCGCACCCTCGGACTCGACGACCCGTCCGTCCTCCCGATCGGGCGCGGTGGCATCGGCCGTCCCCGACGTCGTGCGACGGACCGCTCTATCGGACGAGGCCGATCTCATTTCCGACAGATAACTGACGGGGGCCAGATGATGATCGACGGCGAGATCGGCCTCGTTCGAGTCGGTCGACCACTCACGCACCGCGGCGAGCCGCCAGCTCGTCGTCGGCCGCAGCGTCTTCCTTCGCGACGCCGATGCCGAGCTTGACCTTGATCTTGCTCTCGATGTCGGCGGCGATGTCGGGGTTCTTGAGGAGGAAGTTGCGGGCGTTCTCCTTGCCCTGGCCGAGCTGCTCGCCGTCGTACGTGTACCAGGCACCGGACTTCTTGACGATCGTGTGCTCGACACCGAAGTCGATGAGGCTTCCCTCTCGCGAGATGCCCACTCCATAGAGGATGTCGAACTCGGCCTGCTTGAACGGCGGAGCCATCTTGTTCTTGACGACCTTGACGCGCGTGCGGTTACCCACGGCGTCCGTTCCGTCCTTAAGGGTCTCGATGCGGCGGATGTCGAGGCGAACGGAGGCGTAGAACTTGAGCGCCTTACCGCCGGCCGTGGTCTCGGGGCTTCCGAAGAATACGCCGATCTTCTCACGCAGCTGGTTGATGAAGATCATCGTGGTGTTGGTCTGACTGAGACCACCCGTGAGCTTGCGGAGGGCCTGCGACATGAGGCGCGCCTGGAGACCAACGTGGGAGTCGCCCATCTCGCCCTCGATCTCGGCCCGCGGCACGAGGGCCGCGACGGAGTCGATGACGATCATGTCGATCGAGCCCGAGCGGACCAGCATGTCCGCGATCTCGAGCGCCTGCTCTCCCGTATCCGGCTGGGATACGAGCAGCGCGTCGATGTCGACACCGAGCTTCTTCGCGTACTCCGGGTCGAGGGCGTGCTCGGCGTCGATGAAGGCGGCGATGCCGCCGGCACGCTGTGCGTTCGCGATGGCGTGAAGCGTGAGCGTGGTCTTACCGGACGACTCCGGTCCGTAGATCTCGACGATCCGGCCACGGGGAAGTCCTCCGATACCCAGCGCGACATCGAGCGCGATCGAACCGGTCGGGACAACCGCGACGGGGGCGCGCTCGTCACTTCCGAGGCGCATGACCGACCCCTTGCCGAACTGGCGGTCGATCTGGGCGAGGGCTGTCTCGAGGGACTTCTCGCGGTCTGCGGGTGAGGGCATGGGATCCTTCTCTCTCATGAAGTGCGATGCGCCTATAGGCTGCCGGAACGGCAAGGCTGGAGCGTGAGGCGTTGGTGTCTCCGACGTTAGAAGGCACCACCGACATTGGCCGATGGAGCCGTCGGATCGGTGGAGAACCGACGCCTTCCGCTCCTGGGGACGACGCTAGCAGGATCCGAACACACGTTCGAACAGCGCTCCTCGGCGTGTCGAAGATCGATTCGGTCTCAGCTGCGCGGCTCGGGTCGCCCGACGCCCGCTCGGCGGCTCACCGGCACGTCCGTCTCGTCGCACAGGGCGAGCCAGACGGTGCGCACGTCGACCCCGGCGTCGATGGCTTCCTTCGCGGTCCGTCCCCCGAGGCGCGGAAGCGAGAGGTCGTTGACCAGGACGCGTCCGTAGCCCTCGCCGAACTCGTCGACGATCGCGATCTCGAACTCGCTGCGCTTCATGTGACTCCAATCGAACGTTCCTGCCGGGGCCGGACACCGACGCCTACCGTAGGCCCTACGGCCCCGCCCACGGAGAGACCCCACCGAGCGGATGGCTCGATGGGGTCTCGTCTCACCACGTGGGGTGGTGGATGCACATGTGGCTCAGCCGGCGACCAGGTCGGCGTCGAGCTCGGCGACGAAGTCGTCCGGAACGGTGTCCGGGATGGGGTCGATACCCTCGAGCACCGCGAGGCGGTCCCCCACCTCGCGCATGATCACGGAGATCGGCGTCTCGAGAGCCTCAGCGACAGAGGCGAGGATCTCGCTCGATGCTTCCTTCTGGCCCCGCTCGACCTCGCTCAGGTAACCGAGTGCGACGCTGGCCTTGCTGGCGACCTGGCGGAGCGTGCGCCCCTTCTGCAAGCGGAAGTCCCGCAGGACATCGCCGATCTCTTGACGTACCAGAACCATGGGAGCCTCCCCTTCTGCGTGTCAGCCTTGCGGCCCCCGCCGGTGCGGATGAGTAACGCTACTACATCCATCGATTGCGAAAACTGTACTGCCCATCACTGGGGTTTTCGTGTGTGTACGCGTGATGTAACGGCGAGTTAACGCACGGTATTCCCGAGCATCTCGAGCGCAAGATCGACCGTCGCCGCACGGACGGACGAGCGGTCCCCGTCGAAGGCCGCCTCACGCACGTCCACCTCGTCCCCGTGCGCGACGGCGACGAAGACGGTCCCGGCCGGGTGGCCGCCCTGGCTCGCCGGTCCGGCGACCCCGGTCGTCGCCACTCCGATGCTCGCGGGACCTTGCGATGTCGCGAGCGCCACGCGGACGCCGATGGCCATCTGGCGCGCCACCTCCGGATGAACGGGCCCCTGCTCGTCGAGCAGGTCGCGGTCGACACCCAGCAACGAGGCCTTGAGCTCTGTGTCGTACGCCACGACTCCTCCGCGGACGACCGCGGACGCGCCGGCCGGGGAGATGAGCGCGGACGCGAGGGCCCCGCCCGTGAGCGACTCGGCGACGGCGACCGTGTGCCCGGAACCCTCGAGCGCCGCCATCAGGTCGGCGACGACGGACGTCACGAACGGTTCCGTCGGGCGACGCGGGCACCCCGCGCCTCGGCGGCGATGTAGTCCACGCCGCTCGCGACGGTGAGGACGAGCGCCGCGGCCATGAGCACGCCGTTCACGACGAGCATCCAGTCACCGAGGAGCGCCGGGAGGGGCGCGAGCGCGAAGGAGATCGCGACGGCCTGCACGACCGTCTTGAGCTTGCCCATCCATGCGGCCGCGACCACGTGATCGGACAGGACGACCATGCGATGCACGGTGATGCCGACCTCGCGGACGAGGATGACGATCGTCACCCACCACGGCAGCTCGTCGAGGATCGACAGGGCCACGAGCGCTGACCCTGTGAGCACCTTGTCGGCGATCGGATCGAGGAGCTTACCGAGATCGGTGACCTGATTGCGGCTCCGGGCGATGTGCCCGTCGATGCCGTCCGTGGCGATCGCTATCACGAAGAGGGCGGTGGCCGCCCAGCGCAACGAACCGTCGGCACCGGCATCCGCGAAGAGCAGCCAGAGAAAGACGGGAGCGAGCAGTATCCGCACGATCGTGATCGTGTTGGGGAGGTTGAGGTTCGACGTCCTCGGAGCCACCCCCGACGCCGGCGGCACGGATGACGGCGGCCCTGATGCGGACGGCACGGATGCGGACCGCCCTGATGCGGGCGGCCCTGATGCGGGCGGCCCTGATGCGGACGGCACCGAGGACGAGGGCTCGGATCCATCGGTCACGTCGGTCACTCCCTGCCGGTCAATCCCCAGGCGTCCTCGTCGGACTCTGCGTCCACCACAGGATAGCCCGCGAACTGGTCGTCGACCGGGTCACCGGTGGGACTCAGGGCCGCGAGGTGGTCGGCGGGCGTGGAGGCGCCCGCTGCGGCCGTGGCGGCACCTGCTCCGGCAGCGGCGGGGATCGGTCCGGCTGCGGGCTCCTCGCCTTTCATGCGCGCCATGACCATGGGGAGCTGCTCGGCCGTCACGAGCACGTCGCGGGCCTTCGAGCCTTCGGACGGCCCGACGACCTCGCGGGACTCGAGGAGGTCCATCAGGCGTCCTGCCTTCGCGAATCCCACACGGAGCTTGCGCTGCAGCATGGAGGTGGATCCGAACTGGGTCGAGACGACGAGTTCGGTCGCAGCGAGCAGGAGCTCGAGGTCGTCGCCGATGTCGGCGTCGACCTCCTTCTTCTCGGCGACCTGGGCCACGTCGGGGCGGTAGTCGGGTCGAGCCTGCGCCGTGACGTGCTTGACGACCTTCTCGATCTCGGACTCGGCGACCCACGCACCCTGCACACGGACGGCCTTGGATGCCCCCATGGGGAGGAAGAGGGCGTCACCCTGACCGATGAGCTTGTCCGCGCCCGGCTGGTCCAGGATGACGCGCGAGTCGGTGACGCTCGCCACGGCGAAGGCGAGGCGCGAGGGCACGTTCGCCTTGATGAGGCCCGTCACGACGTCGACCGACGGTCGCTGCGTCGCGAGCACCAGGTGGATGCCCGACGCCCGCGCCAGCTGCGTGATGCGGACGATGGAGTCCTCGACGTCGCGCGGGGCGACCATCATGAGGTCGGCGAGCTCGTCCACGACCACGAGGAGGTAGGGATAAGGCTTGAGGACCCGCTCGCTGCCGGCCGGCAGGACGATCTCCTCGGCGACGACCGCCTTGTTGAAGTCGTCGATGTGGCGGAATCCGAACGACGCGAGGTCGTCGTACCGCATGTCCATCTCCTTCACGACCCACTGAAGCGCCTCGGCGGCCTTCTTCGGGTTCGTGATGATGGGCGTGATGAGGTGGGGCACGCCGGCATAGGGGGCGAGCTCCACGCGCTTCGGGTCGATCAGGACCATCCGCACCTCGGTGGGCTTGGCCTTCATGAGCAGGCTCGTGATCATCGAGTTGACGAAGACCGACTTTCCGGAACCGGTGGAACCGGCGACGAGGAGGTGGGGCATCTTCGCGAGGTTCGCGACGACGAAACCGCCTCCGACGTCCTTACCGACGCCGATCGTCATGGGGTGCGTGCTCGCCGTCGCGGCGTTCGACCGCAGGACGTCTCCGAGGGTGACGATCTCGCGGTCCGTGTTCGGGATCTCGATGCCGATCGCGCTCTTGCCCGGGATCGGCGACAGGATGCGCACCTCGTTGGAGGCCACGGCGTAGGCGAGGTTCTTGGACAATGCGGTCACCCGCTCGACCTTCACTCCCGGGCCGAGTTCGATCTCGTACTGCGTGACCGTCGGCCCGCGGGAGAACCCCGTGACCTTCGCGTCCACGCCGAACTGGTCGAGCACGCTCGTGATCGAGCGCACGGCCTCATCGTTCGCGGCGGAGCGCTGCTTTGCGGGTGTTCCGGCGCCGAGCGCCGTCGTGGACGGGAGCCGGTACGGCTGAGAGGGAGCCGTCGGCTTCGCGAGGGCCGCGTCCTCGTCGCCTCGGAGCGCGACGCTACCGAGGCCCGGCAGGGCCTCCGTGTCGCCCGACACGGTGTCGTCGTGCAGCCCGACGGCGGAACCGGCGGCCCCGGTGTAGTCGGCGACGGCCCGTTCGGCCGCCGACAGGTCGCCGAGCACCTCCGTGTGCATCGTGGACGGCGACGGCGCGACCTCGGGCTCGACCGGAGAGTCGAAGCCGCCGGACGTGCCTCCGCTCAGGAGCTCGGTCATGTCGTCGGTGCCCGAGGAACCGAACGACGGCGCGTCCTCGCGACCGCTCTTGTTGCGGCGCCACCACGGGAGGCTGTTGGTCGACTCGTCGTCGTCGTCGTTCCCCTCGAGCACCTTCGTGCGTCCGTCGGGGGTGTTCTCGTCGTGGTCGGCGCCGAACATCCACGCCCACAGCTGGCGGAGTCGAGCGGGCACCTTGGCCGGCGGGGTCTTGGTGATGATGAAGAGGCTGAGGAGGGTCAGTAGCGAGAGCACGACGATCGCGCCGATCGGCGTGATGACCGCCGCGAGCGGCGCACCCGCCAGCCACCCGAGCAGACCGCCGGCGAGCGCGAGGGCCGGGAGCCCGCCGTCGCCCGGATTGGGCTCGCCTCCCGCGACGTGGCAGATTCCGGTGACTCCGATGAGGAAGAGGCCGAGCCCGATTCCGATCCGGCCGTTGTCGTGCACGGACGACGGGTGCCGGAACAACCAGAACGCGAGCATGAGCATGATGACGGGCAGCGCGAACGCGACACGGCCGAACAGTCCGCCGAAGGTCCACGCGTCGAGCGTCTGGGCGACCTCGTCGGCCGTTCCGAACCATTCGACGGCCATGCCGGCGATCGCGAGCAGGACGATGAGGAACGGCACCCCGTCGCGGCGCTGCTCCTTGGACAGGGACTCGGCGCCGAGCGCGCGAGCCGCTCCCCCGGCGAGGTGGGCGAGGCCCATCCATGCCCGGACGAAGACGTTGGTGCCCTTCTCAGGCTCCGGCTCCGGCAGGGGCACCGTCTTCGTGCGGGCGCGCGAGGGCGTCGATCGTGGTGTCGCGCGGCCCTTGCCGGTCGACTTGGTGCTCGTGGCCATGGTCACAACCGTACGACGAACCCCCGTCATCCCCCGGGATCGACGCGGGTTTCCCGGGGAGTGGGGCCTCCGGCCAGGGTCGACGCCCCGGGTTCAGGCGAGCGTTCTGACCATGACGTCGGCCCGGTCGTCGGAATGCACGACGACGTAACCCTCGCTCACGTACAGTCGCTGGGCGAAGTTCCCCCGGTCGACGCTGAGCGAGAGCCGGGCATACCCGGAGGATCTCGCGACGGTCGCGACACCCCTCAAGAGCTCCCGCCCCACTCCCTGCGCTCGCCACAGCGGGCTCACACCGAGCGTCAGCTCGGGCACTCCCCCGGCGACGAAGCCCTGGCCCGGTCTCGATTGGTCGAAGAGCCGGAACCAGCAGGCACCCAATGGGTCGCCGGACGGGGATTCCGCGACGAGCCCGGCATCACCCGGACGCATCCAGCCCGAGACGTAAGGAGCCAGCGTCGGGTCGGCGAGCACCTGCACGCGGGGCCGGCGTGACGCTGGCGACCAGTTGGCGGCCTCGACGAGCATGTCCGCGAGGAAGCGAGCGTCCTCACCGACAGCCGGTCTCAGCAGAATCGCCGTCATGACCGCACGATAGTGCGCCAACGTTTCGACGCCGTTTCCGATCCGCGTCAGATCCGGATGGCGTCGATCGGCTTGACCCGGACGGCGACGACGGCGGGGATCACTCCGGCGAGCGCGCCCACGGCGACCGCCGACACGACTCCGAAGACCGCGGCACTCGTCGGGAAGGGAGGCAGGTCCTCCACGAGCCCCTGCGTGATGAACTCCTCGACGATCGGCAGCTTGACGATGAGAACCGCGAGCATCACGCCCACGACGCCGGCCACGGCGGTCGCCACGACCGACTCCATCATCACCGAGAAGAACACCCGCCCGGCGGTCGCGCCCATCGAGCGACGGATCCCGATCTCACGGATGCGCTGACGCACGGTCACGAGGGCGATGTTGAGCAGCCCGAGCGCCCCGAGCAAGAGGATCACCGCTCCGATCCCGAGCGTCAGCATTCGGAGGGCCGCCGTGGGGTCGTCCATGAGGGCTCCGTAGTCGGAACGGTAGACGTCGACGCTGAATCCCTCGCCGAGCCTCGAGGACAGGTCGCTCGAGACGAGCGACATCAGTTCGTCGCCCGATTCCTCCGGAACCCACATCTCGTAGTAGGGGTAGAGCCCGTCGAAGGTACCGGGCGGCAGTGCCGCGATCGCCGCGGGGGCGAGCATCATGAGCGCGGGCTCCGTGTCCCACGACGAGCTCGCGTAGACGCCGATCACGACGAGGTCGGACCCCTCGAACCGACTCGATGAGATCACGGGATGCGTGGAGAGGTCCGGCGACCCGAGTCGTTCCCAGAGCGCCGCGTTGACGACGACGGCGGGCGCGAGCCGGTCACGGTCCCCTGGCGCGAACCAGGCCCCCTCGAGCATCCGTGTGCGATGCAGCGTCGCGTAGGGCTGATCGACGTAGAGGAGCGATGCGTCGGCCACGCCTTCGGGCAGCTGCACCGGCGCATAGTCGAACGCGACGCGCGTCGCATATGAGATGTCGAACCGATCGAGCGTCTCGAACCACGCCTCATCGGCTTCCCCGGGAACCGGGGTGCCGTTCGCCGACACGTTCCCGGTGATCGTGAACGGGCGGCCGGACGACGATTCGGCCTGTTCGAGCACGGCCCGCTGTGCGAGGTCGGTCACGGCGACGCTCGCCGACAGCGCGCACACGGCGACTGTGACACCGACGAGCGAGAGGAGGACGCGCCCCCGATGGACCCGGACCTCCTGCCATGCCTCGAGGATCGCCCCCACGAAGGACGTCAGGAATCGCATCAGCCCGTCACCTCGGCTGTGACGTCCCGATCGGAGGGGAACGGCTCGTCGTCGATGGTCGCGGAGGACGACGATGCCGCGGTGAGGGTTCCCTTGACGAGGCGGAAATGCCGATCGCCTCGCGCGGCGATCGCGGGATCGTGCGTGATGACCACGAGCGCCGCCTCGCGCTCCTCGACGATCTCGTCGAGGAGGTCCATGACCGATTGACCGGTCTCGAGGTCGAGGGCACCCGTCGGTTCGTCCGCGAGGATCAGCCGGGGCGAGCGGACGAGCGCCCGCGCGATCGCGACCCGCTGCTGCTCTCCACCGGAGAGACTGCCGGGGAGGGAGTCGAGACGGTGGCCGAGGCCCACGCGTTCGAGCATCTCCCGGGCCAGCCGCTCCCGACGCCAGAACGAGGAGCCACTCGCGTAGATGAGGGGCACGACGGCGTTCTCGGTGGCCGTGCGTCCCTCGAGCAGATTGAACTGCTGGAAGATGAAGCCGATGTCGCTTCCTCGAAGCCGATCACGACGGCCGGAGCGCATGGTGCGCACATCGACGCCGTCGAAGCTCAGCGTGCCGGTGGTCGGGAGATCGAGCAGGCCGAGCATGTTGAGCAACGTCGACTTGCCCGACCCTGATCGCCCGACGATCGACACGCGGTCTCCGGGCTCGACCGTGAGATCGACGCCGGAGAGGATCGTGAGCGGATCCCCGTCGGGGAGAGGGACCGTGCGCGTGACGTCGTCGAGTTCGAGGAGGCTCATCCCTCCATCGACCCGTCGTCGCAATACACCGTACCGTCCGCTTCCTCGATGCAGCCGTCATCGGGAGCCACGTCGGTGGCGTCGACGACGGGGAGGAACTCGAGCACCGGGGCGCCCTCGTCGACGCCGGCGGTGATCTCCACGAATGACCCGTCGTTGAGGCCCAGTTCGACCGCGGTCTCGACGGGTTCCCCGTCTTCGCCGACGATCCAGACGGATCCGGCCTGCGAGTTGCCCTTCACCGCGGTGACGGGCAGCACGAGCACGTCCTCGGCCGAGCCGCCGGGAAGGGAGATGGTGCCCGTCAGCCCGGCGAAGACCGTCACGTCTCCGGGGACGGCGCACCGGACGGTCGCACCGGTCGCGGTCGCGCCGTCGACCCCGTCTTCCGGCGCGTCGCCTCCCGCGAGTGGGACGCTGATGGCGAGGTTCGTGCACGTGAACGAACCGGGACCGCCGACGACCTCGACGGCGGCCTCCGTGGGCTTCTCGGTGAGGCGGTACTGCTGCTCGGGGGCGATGTCTCCCGTGACGCTGAAGGTGGGAGGAGCGACGCTCGCGACGGGGTCCCCGATCTCCACCAGCTGGCCGACGACCATGGGCAGGGCGCTCACGACGCCGGCGACGGGGGCCGTCACGGCCTCGGTCCGGTACGTGGGAGGCGGCTGTGTGACGGTCTCGACACCCTCCTCGTCGATCTCGACGACCGGGTCCTTCACGATCTCCTTGCGGACGACGGCCAGGGTGTCGCCCTTCGCGACCGTCGCGCCGACGGCGACGCGCAGCTCGAGGATGTCGCCGGCGAGGGGCGCCTTGGCCTCAGACGCGGGATCCGCGACGACCGAGCCCTCGAGGACGACGTCGTTGACGATGGACCCTCGCTCGACGGTGACGATCGATTCGGAGACGGTTCCCGTGGGCATCGCCGCCGTCGATTCGTCGACCACGTCGGGGAAGAACGCCAGCTTCACGAGCGCGACGGCGATCGCCGCGAAGACCATGATCCTGAGGATCGGGAAGATCCATCTCCGCCATACGCCCACGGCGCCCACCCTCCGTCGCGCCCCCTCGGGCTCTGCGATCCGGCGATCAGCTTAGGGGGACGGCCGCGGGCTCCGAATCATCCTGTGGTCTGATTGCGTGCGCCTCGCGTCGCTTCACGCCTCGATCACGAGGGGGACGATCATCGGGCGGCGGCGGTAGGAGCCGTTGACCCATCGTCCGACGGTGCGCCGCACGATCTGCGAGAGCGCGTGCGTGTCCCGTACCCCGTTGCTCGCGGCCTCGGCGAGCGCCGCCGCGATCTTCGGCTTGACGGCGTCGAAGACGGAGTCGTCCTCCGCGAAGCCGCGGGCGTGCACCTCTGGTTCCACGATGAGCCGTCCGGTCTGCGCCTCGACGACGCAGATGATCGAGATGAACCCCTCCTCCCCGAGGATCCGACGGTCCTTGAGGTCGGCGTCCGTGATCTCGCCGACGGTGGAGCCGTCGACGTACACGTAGCCGAGCTCGAGCTGTCCGACGACGCGAGCGACGCCGTTCTTCAGGTCCACCACGGTGCCGTCCTCGCCGAGGATCGTATTCTCCGGTGGGACCCCCGTGTCCATCGCGAGTTTCGCGTTCGCGGACAGGTGGCGGAACTCTCCGTGCACAGGGAGGACGTTCTTCGGCTTGAGGATGTTGTAGCAGTAGAGGAGCTCCCCGGCGGCGGCGTGGCCCGACACGTGCACCGTGGCGTTCGCTTTGTGCACGACGTTCGCCCCGAGCTTCGTCAAACCGTCGATGACGCGGTAGACGGCGTTCTCGTTGCCGGGGATGAGGCTCGACGCCAGGATGACCGTGTCTCCGGGCCCGGGCTCGATCGCATGGTCGAGGTTCGCCATCCGGCTGAGGACGGCCATGGGTTCGCCCTGCGACCCGGTAGACATGTAGACGATCCGGTCGTCGGGGATGTCGTGGGCCTTCCGATAGTCCACCAGGACGCCGTCGGGGACGGTCAGATAGCCGAGGTCCGCCGCGATCCCCATGTTCCGGACCATCGATCGACCGAGGAGCGCGACCCTCCGCCCGTTCGCCGCCGCGGCGTCGAGGACCTGCTGCACCCGATGGACGTGGCTCGCGAAGCTCGCGACGATCACACGACGCGGTGCCTTCGCGATGACGGCGTCGAGGACGGGGCCGATGGAGCGCTCGAGCGGAGTGAATCCGGGCACGTCGGCGTTCGTCGAGTCGCAGAGGAAGAGATCGACGCCCTCCTCGCCCAGGCGCGCGAAGGCGCGCAGGTCGGTGAGCCGACCGTCGAGCGGCAGCTGATCCATCTTGAAGTCGCCGGTCGCGAGGACGAGCCCAGCGCTCGTGCGGATGGCGACGGCGAGGGCGTCGGGGATCGAGTGGTTCACGGCGACGAACTCGAGCTCGAACGGCCCGAGCCGCTCGACGTCACCCTCCCGCACGGTCAGCGTGTACGGCTTGATCCGGTGCTCCTTGAGCTTCGCCTCGACGAGAGCGAGGGTGAGGCCGGAGCCGATGAGCGGGAGGTCGGACTTCAGCCGGAGGAGGTAGGGGACGGCCCCGATGTGGTCCTCGTGACCGTGGGTGAGGACGACCGCGACCACGTCGTCGAGTCGGTCGGCGATCGGACTGAAGTCGGGGAGGATCAGGTCGACCCCCGGCTGGTTCTCCTCGGGGAAGAGCACGCCGCAGTCGACGATGAGGAGCTTGCCGTCGATCTCGAACACGGTCATGTTGCGGCCGACCTCGCCGAGTCCTCCGACCGGGATGACGCGCAGCGTCCCGGGTTCGAGGACCGGTGGTTCGATGATGGGGCTCGGCATACGCCCTCTTCCTGTCGTTGCGTTCTAGCGGGTCGTTCCGTGCACCTTGGGCAGGGCACCGCCGGCGGCGGCGTTGCGGTCGGGTCGGAAGTTCGAGAAGTCGACGCCGGGGATGTCCGCGACGAGATCGATCTCGTCCTCGATCTGGGCCGCCTCCCACTCCTCCGGTCCCACGAGGGGCAGGCGGACGCGCGGGCTCCCGATGCGACCGAGGCCATGGAGGATGTACTTCGCGGCCACGGTTCCCGGAACGTGGGTCATGACGGCGCGTACGAGCGGCTCGAGGCGGCGGTGTGCGGCCGTCGCCGCAGCGAGGTCCCCCGCGTTCACGGCGTCGACGATCTGACGGTAGGGGGTGGCCGCGATGTTCGCGGTGACCCCGATGAGACCGGATGCTCCGATGGACAGGTGCGGCAGAACGTTGGCGTCGTCGCCGGAGAAGTACAGCAGGTCGGTCTGGTTCATCACGCGGCTGACCTCGGAGAAGTCTCCCTTGGCGTCCTTGATGGCGACGACGTTCGGGTGCTTCGCCACCCGCAGGATCGTCTCGTAGCGGATCGGGACCCCGGTGCGGCCCGGGATGTCGTAGAGGATGACGGGCAGGTCCGTGGCGTCCGCGATCATGCGGAAGTGCGTGAGGATACCGGCCTGTGTCGGCTTGTTGTAGTACGGGGTGACGATCATGACGCCGTCGGCACCGGCGCGCTCGCTCGCCCGGTAGAGCTCGATCGCGTGGGCGGTCTCGTTCGATCCGCCTCCGGTGATGATCTTCGCGCGCCCGGCGGCGACGGACTTCCCCACCTCCACGAGGCGCAGCTTCTCGGCATCCGTGAGCGTCGAGGTCTCACCCGTCGTGCCGGTCACGACGATGCCGTCCGCTCCCGCCGAGATCACATCGTCGATGTGCTTCTCGACGTCGTCCCACGCCACCTCGCCATCGCTCGTGAAGGGCGTCACGAGTGCGACGAGGACCTGACCGAAGGGATTCTGAACATGTGTCACGGGACCAGGTTATCGGTACTCTCGCAGGCTCTGCCGAGGGGGTGCCGGGGCCCGTCGTGCGCGAT
Organism: Labedella endophytica; assembly: GCF_003990045.1. Classification (GTDB taxonomy): domain Bacteria; phylum Actinomycetota; class Actinomycetes; order Actinomycetales; family Microbacteriaceae; genus Labedella; species Labedella endophytica. The sequence goes on from NZ_RZGZ01000002.1 coordinate 525,669, forward strand.
TAGGCTCGGGACGAGCGGACGCCGACGTCCGCACCCACCCGACGGTCAGATCCCGTCGATTTTCGACACGGAGGACACCATGGCAGTGACGAGTGAAGCGACGACGGTGTGGAACGGCCCCCTCTTCACGGGCTCGGGGACGGTCTCCCTCGACACGTCGAAGACGGCGCAGCTGGGGGTCGACTGGAAGGCCCGTTCGGAGGGCTCGTCGACGACCACGACCCCGGAGGAACTGCTCGGTGCGGCGCACGCGTCGTGCTTCTCGATGGCTTTCGCCAACGCCCTCGCCGACGCCGGCTTCGAACCGGAGAGCATCCAGACGACCGCGGCCGTGACCTTCCAGCCCGGGACCGGGATCACAGGCAGCCACCTCCTCGTGAGCGCCACCGTGCCGGGGATCGGCACGGACGACTTCGAACGCATCGCCGACGAGGCCAAGGCCGGGTGCCCGGTCTCGCAGGCGCTGTCCGGCATCCCGATCACGATCGAGGCGAGCCTCGCATGACCGGCCTCCCGCACGGAGACGCGCGATGAGGATCGTCATCGCTGGGGCGGGCGGTCTCATCGGCCGCGCCCTCATCGAGAGGCTGCGCGCGGACGGCGACGACGTCGTCCGGCTCGTGCGGCGACCGTCGAACGGCTCCGACGAGTCCGCCTGGGACCCGGACAACGGCCGGGTGGACCCGCGCGTGATCGCCTCGGCGGACGCCGTCGTGTGCCTCTCCGGCGCCTCGATCGCCCGACTTCCGTGGACCCCGCGGTACCGGCGCACCATCCTCCAGTCGCGGCTCTCGACGACCTCCACGCTCGCTCACGCGATCGCCGAGTCGACGTCGCCGCCGAGCGTCTTCGTCGGCGCGTCGGCGTCGGGCTTCTACGGCAGCCGACCGGGCGAGGACCTCGACGAGTCGAGCCCGCACGGCGACGGCTTTCTCAGCGGGGTGACCGTGGAGTGGGAGAAGGCGGCCCGCGCGGTCGGCGACGCGACGCGCCTCGTGTACGCCCGGACCGGGATCGTCGTCGCGACCGACGGAGTTCTCGCACCCCTCATGCCCCTCACGCGCTTCGGGCTGAGCGGGCCGCTTGGTGGCGGACGGCAGTACTGGCCGTGGGTGTCCCTCGCCGACGAGATCGGCGGGATCGTGCACGCGATCCGTGGAGACGTCTCCGGCCCGATCAACCTCGTGGGGCCGACACCGGCGACGGCTGGAGAACTCATGCGCGGGCTCGCTCAGCGGTTGTCTCGTCCGTACTGGCTCCCGGTGCCGGCGTTCGCCGTCAAGCTGGCGCTCGGCGACGCGGGCGAGGATCTCCTCCTCGTGGACCAGCGGATCCGCCCGCGAGTGCTCGAGGAGAGCGGCTACACCTTCGCGCACACGACGGTCGGCGACGCGCTCGACGCGACGCTCAGCGCTCGAGCCTGATCGCTTCCCGCACGGCGGCGCGCGCGCGACGGCGATCGCCTGCGCCGTCGTAGGCGAGGCCGAGCCGGTACCAGGCACGCCAGTCCTCCGGGGCCTGTTCGACGGCCGTTCGATACGCGGGGAAGGCCGCGTCGACGGCATTGCGGTCGAGACGCCCGCTCGGTCGGGCCGCGAACTCCTCGGTCGGAAGCGCGCCGTCGGACTCGAGCCGTCGCCCGAGGCGCTCGGCTGCGAACCCGAAGAGCAGCTCGCGGGTGAGCGCCCACGCCCCCACGATGGGGAGCACGATGAGCGCCACTCCGATCGCGATCGCGACGGGTTCGCCGGTGAGCACGAAGAGCACGGCCCGCTGGCCGACGAGCACGAGGTACAGCCCGAGCAGCACCGCCATCACGATGACGGCGATCCGGCTCCTCATTCGGCGCCCGGCAACGTGATCCCGAGGTCGACGAGCTGCTCGAGGCCCACGATCAGACCACGAGCGTCTCGCGCGGCCGGGAGTGCGAGCCGGATGCCCGCGTCGTAGGCGTCGCCCGGTTCGATGGTCTCGTGCGAGATCGTGACCGTCTCGCCGTTGCCGCCGAAGACCACGTCCTGCTTTGCGACGACGCCGCGCAGCCGCATGCTGTGGATCGGGATGCTCGCGATCTGCTGTCCCCGCGCGCGCTGGTCGATGTGCGGTGCCTCGACCGGCCCGTTCCTCGTGCGCGCGGCCGCGATGAGCTCGGCGGTCCGTACGGCGGTGCCGCTCGGCGAATCCACCTTGGAGGACCGGTGTGCCTCGACGATCTCGATCGAGTCGAAGAAGCGGGAGGCCACGGCCGCGAGGCTCGACGCCACGACGGAGCCGAGGGAGAAGTTGGGGATCACGACGACCCCCTGCTCCGTGCCGACGAGCCGCGACCGGAGGGCGGTGAGGCGGGCGGAGGACCACCCGGAGGTGCCGACCAAGACGTTCGCCCCATGCGCGACGGCGTGCTCGACGATGGTCGGGCTCACCGCAGGAGCAGTGACGTCGATGACGAGATCAGCCCCGTCGAGCTCGGAGAGGGGGCTCGTCGAGTCGAGGGCGGCGACGAGTTCGAAGCCGTCCAGCTCGTCGACGATCGAGGTGACGAGGCGTCCGAGCTTCCCGCGCGCACCCGCGACGGCGACGGTGGTTGTCATGCCTCCAACCTACAGCCGCGCCACTACGATCGATGGCGTGGTTGCCTTCATCGAACGGGCGACGGACGACCCGATCGCCCACGCGCTCCTCACCGAGTACTTCACGAGCCGCGAGCTCGGATTCACGGGCGGAACCTATCGGACCGCCTACCCCGAGCCGGCCCGGTTCGCTCCCCCGGCCGGTGTCTTCCTGGTCGTCGAGGACGACGATGGCGCGCCCGTCGGGTGCGGCGGGATCCGTGCGCTGGGCGTCGAGCGCTTCGAGGTGAAGCACCTGTTCCTGCGCCCCGAGACCCGGGGACGCGGCTGGGGAGGCCTCCTCCTCCGAGAGCTCGAAGCACGAGCCGTGGCGTTCGGAGCTCGCGACATCGTGCTCGACACGAATTCGAGCCTCGAATCCGCCGCGGCCCTCTATCGGTCGGCCGGCTACGAGGACGTCGAGCCGTACAACGACAACCCGAACGCGACCAACTGGTACCGCAAATCCCTCGCGGGCGTCTGACGCCGGTGAGGCCGCGAGACGGTCCCGGCGCTCAGACGGGGAGCGGCTCGGGCAGTCCCGTGCGGAGCTCGACCGGGAGGTGCGAGAGGTCGTTGTGCACGAGGAGGCTCCAGGGCCGGCCCGGCTTGCGGTGCAGGATGGTGAGCCCGCAGTTCGCCTGGTCGATCGTCATCCACTTCCAGGCCGGAGCAGCGAGCACCTCGCGGACGAACCACGCGATGACGAAGTTGTGGGTGATGAGGACGTCGTGCCGGTCACCGGGTCGCGGGGCGAGGTATTCGGCGACCGCGTCGGCCATCTGAGCCGCACCCGCCTCGATCTCCTCCTCCGTCACGGAGCCGAAGAAGGGCAAGTACGCGGACGGCGTCTCCGGCGTGCTCCCCGTGGGGACGCAATCGAAGAGCAGAGACGACTGCTCGGGGGACACGGACGGCAGGCGTTGTGCGACGATCGTCGCCGTCTCGGCCGCACGCTGGAGCGGCGAGTGATGGGCGGACGTGAGCGGGAGGCCACCGAGCCGTTCCGCGAGCAGCTGCGCCTGGCGCCGACCGCGAGCGGAGAGCGGTCCGTCCCCCATCCCGTGCTGGGCGTCCTGCTGTTCGCCATGGCGAACGAGGTAAAGGTACTGGGACATGTCGGCGTTCCTCCTCGTTCCTTCCGGTGATCCGGGACTCCAAGAGCCGGGTCCCGTGCGCCACCGTGTGGCAAGACCGGACGGAAGGCGACGGTGCGATTCGTCTCTTCCAGCCTACGACAGCCGCGACGGAACACCCAGGATCGACGTGCACGACCGGGGAAAAGGGCGGGTCGGGAACTGGTCGATCAGGAACTGACGCGGTCGAGTTCGACCATCTGGGTGCGCGTCAGCTGGACGCCCGTGGCCGCGACGAGGTCGTCGACCTGCTCGGGCTTCGATGCACTCACGACCGGGGCCGTGACGGAACGCTTCGCGAGGAGCCAGGCGAGGGCGATCGCGGTCGGCGACGTGTTGTGCTCCGCTGCGACGTGGTCGAGGACCGCGAGGATACGGAGTCCGCGACGCCCGAAGTGGGTCGCGGCACGGGCCGCGCGCGCGCCGCCGCCGACGAAGTCGGCCCGCGAGCGGTACTTGCCCGTGAGGAAGCCGTTGCCGAGGGCGTAGTAGGCGAGGGTACCGAGTCGCTGACCGCGCGCGACGAGCTCGGTGTCGCCCTCGAAACCGCGTCGGTTGAGCAGGCTGTACTCGTGCTGCAGGCCGACGAACCGCGGGAGTCCCGTGGACGCGAGGATGCGCGCCTCCGTGAGGCGGGTCGGGGAGAAGTTGGAGGCCGCCAGGTAGCGAACCTTCCCGGTCTCGATGAGCCAGGCCGCGGTGCCGAGTGAGTCCTCGAGCGGAACCGTCTCGTCATCCATGTGGAAGAACAGCACATCGATGCGGTCGGTCTGAAGGCGTTCGAGCGACGCCTCGACGGCGCGCACCATGTTGACGGGGCCGAGACCCGGAGAATCGGGGTGGCGGCCGATCTTCGTCGACACGACCATGCGGTCCCGATTGCCGCGGTGCGCCATCCAGGCGCCGATCCGGACCTCGCTGAGGCCCCCGGCGTAGCTGTCCGCCGTGTCGATGAAGTTGCCGCCGAAGTCGGCGTATCGATCGAGGATCCCGCGGGTCTCCTCCGCGGAGGCCGTCCACCCGAACACACTGCCACCGAGACCCACGGGGAAGACGCCGAGGTCGGTCTCCCCGAAGGGGCGCCGAAGCCGTTCGCCGATTCCGGGGATGCCCGGAACGACTCCGATCGGGGCGGACGGGTGCGATCCGGCCGCCGCGGACGGATCGTCGATCGTCGGTCGATCGCTGGACGGAAGGAAGGTCGCGGGCGAGAGTCGTCGGGACGCGAGCTGATCGATGCCGACCATGCCGCCCCCCTTTCCACCGAACCGATTCCGGTGGCCCGTGAGGGAAGGTTATGTCACGCGACCGACATCATCGTCGCGGACCCGTGGACGCGGGGTGACACTTTCATAACGATTGCCTACCGGGCAGATCCGCGCGATCTCGCGGTTCAGCACGGCCGTCCCCCCAACGGGGAACGGCCCGCCCCCACTCGGGGAACGGCCCGCCCCCACTCGGGGGACGGGCCGTTCTCAGTGGATCGGAGAGATCAGGACTCGACGGAGACGTCGGCCGCGTCAGCGTCCGAGGACGCCTCCTCGGCGACGACCGGAGCCAGCGACAGCTTGCCGCGGTCGTCGATCTTCGTGATCTCCACGAGGATCTTCTGACCGACACCGAGCACGTCCTCGACGTTCTCGACGCGCTTGCCACCCGCGAGCTTGCGGACCTCGGAGATGTGGAGGAGTCCGTCCTTGCCCGGGAGCAGCGAGACGAACGCACCGAAGGTCGCGATCTTCACGACGGTTCCGAGGAACTGCTCGCCCACCTCGGGGTTGGTCGGGTTGGCGATCGCGTTGACCTGCGCACGCGCGGCCTCGGCGGACGGGCCGTCGACGGCGCCGATGTAGACGGTGCCGTCCTCCTCGATGGAGATGTCGGCGCCGGTCTCGTCCTGGATCGAGTTGATCGTCTTGCCCTTCGGACCGATCAGCTCGCCGATCTTGTCCACCGGGATCTGCACGCTGATCACGCGCGGAGCCGTCGGGGCCATCTCGTCCGGCGCGTCGATGGCGGCGTTCAGCACGGCGAGGATGGCCATGCGAGCCTCCTTCGCCTGCGTGAGCGCAGCCGCGAGCACCGAGGCGGGGATGCCGTCGAGCTTGGTGTCGAGCTGGATCGCCGTGACGAACTCGCTCGTACCGGCGACCTTGAAGTCCATGTCGCCGAGCGCGTCCTCCGCACCGAGGATGTCGGTGAGGGCGGCGTAGCGCGTCTGACCGTCGACCGTGTCGGACACGAGGCCCATCGCGATACCGGCGACCGGCGCGCGCAGCGGCACACCGGCGTTGAGGAGCGAGAGCGTCGAGGCGCAGACGGAACCCATCGAGGTGGAGCCATTGGAGCTGAGCGCCTCGGATACCTGACGGATGGCGTAGGGGAACTCGTCGCGCGCGGGCAGCACCGGCACGAGGGCGCGCTCGGCGAGGAAGCCGTGCCCGATCTCGCGACGCTTCGGGCTTCCCACTCGGCCGGTCTCACCGGTGGAGTAGGGCGGGAAGTTGTAGTGGTGCAGGTAGCGCTTCGACTTCACCGGGGAGAGCGAGTCGATCTGCTGCTCCATCTTGAGCATGTTGAGCGTCGTGACGCCGAGGATCTGCGTCTCGCCGCGCTGGAAGATGGCGGAACCGTGCACGCGCGGGATGACCTGGACCTCCGCGTCGAGCGGGCGGATGTCGGCGAGGCCACGGCCGTCCATGCGGACACCCTCGGTGAGGATACGACCGCGCACGATCTTCTTCGTGACGGCCTTGTACGCGCCGCTGACCTGCGAGAGCACGTCGGAACCGAGCTCGCCGGCGTCGACCTTGGCCTGGATCTCCGTCTTGACGCGCGCCTTGAGGGCGTCGTCGGCGTCCTGGCGCTCGACCTTTGCTGCGATCTGGTAGATCGCGGAGAGCTCGTCGTGAGCGAGAGCGTCGACGGCGGCGTAGGCCTCGTCGGAGTACGGAAGGAAGACCGGGTACTCCTGGATCTCCTTCGCGCTCTGAGCGGCGAGCTCGGCCTGAGCCTTGACGAGAGCCGTGATGAAGGGCTTCGACGCCTCGAGGCCCTCGGCCACGACGGCCTCGTTGGGCTTCGTAGCACCGGCCTGGATGAGGCCCCAGCTGTGCTCGGTGGCCTCGGCCTCGACCATCATGATCGCGACGTCCTCGTTGCCGTTCTCGTCGGTCACGACGCGGCCGGCGACGATGATGTCGAAGACGGCCTCCTCGAGCTGCGAGACGGTCGGGAACGCGACCCACTGGTCGCCGATGAGTGCGAGGCGCACGCCGGCGATCGGGCCGGAGAACGGCAGTCCGGAGATCTGCGTGGACGCGGAGGCCGCGTTGATCGCGAGGGCGTCGTAGAACTCGCCAGGAGCGATGGACAGCACCGTGATGACGATCTGGACCTCGTTGCGGAGGCCGTCGACGAACGACGGGCGCAGGGGCCGGTCGATCAGTCGGCAGACGAGGATCGCCTCGGTCGACGGACGGCCTTCGCGGCGGAAGAACGAGCCGGGGATCTTGCCGGCGGCGTAGCTGCGCTCCTCGACGTCCACCGTGAGGGGGAAGAAGTCGAAGCCGTCACGCGGGTGCTTGCCGGCGCTGGTGGCAGAGAGGAGCATCGTCTCCTCGTCGAGGTACGCGGCGACCGCGCCCTGTGCCTGCTGCGCGAGCCGGCCGGTCTCGAACCGGACGGTGCGGGTGCCGAACTTGCCGTTGTCGAGAACGGCTTCGGCGAACTTGATTTCAGGACCTTCCATTGAGGTCTCTCTCCTTCGTACGTGAAGGCGCCACGCATCCGAGCGACAGCTCGGATGGGCGCCTGACGCGAAGCGTGCACGAACAGTTCGCACTCAGGCTGCTCGGTCTGATCGACCTTCAGCTGAATCGGCTGATCTCCAGTAGAAAATCGCCGTGCGTCCCGCACGGAAATCCACCACCGAGGACCAGCATCCTGCCGGGCCTGCTCCGCATTGCATCGGTCCGACCGGTCGGCCGGGCCGCTTCCAGGCTAGCAGACGGCGTTCAGGCCTGGCCGAACCTCATGCCATCAGCGTCGATCGAGCGATCCTCAGGTTTTTCCCGAAGTCGCGTCATAGCCGAGGCCTCCGTGCGTCTCCCCCGGTGGGGGGAACATCCGGCGGGGCGGCGTCCGCGTCGCTCCGTCGGTTCCTCCTCGCATCCCCTGTTCCGACCTCGAGGAGTCTGCTTCCATGCGACACATCTCACTCACCCGATCGGCGGTGGTCGCCGGTATCGCCGTCGCCGGCCTCTTCGCCGTCGCCGTTCCATCCGCGGCATCCGCCGCGCCTCTCGACGCGATCGACACGGTCACGATCATCTCTCCCGATCCCGACGATCCGACCGCCCCTCTCACCGTGGGCGACGAGTTCAGCGTCGACGCCACATGGAGCGTCTCGGACGACGCCCAGCCGGGCGACACATTCGGACTCACCTTCCCGTCCCCCATCTCCGTCGCGTGGACGCAGGATTTCGATCTCCTCTCCCCCGACGGGCTCGTGGTCGGCTCGTGCGTGGCCTCCGGCCAGTCGGTCGAGTGCACGCTCGGCGGCTACGTGCTCGACCACGACGACGTCCGCGGCTCGTTGAGTGTGCGCGCCACCGCTGCGGAAGCGACGGAAGCGACGGAGGTCACGTTCGAGACGTCGGGTGACGCGACCGTCACCGTCCCCGTGCCGGGCGGCGGCATCGTGGACGCGGGACCGAGCAGCGGCCCCGAGGACATCCGTAAGTACGGCGGCATGACCGCCGACGGCACCGCGGCCCGGTGGGCCATCGAGGTCCCGATCTCCCACCTCGTCGCCCTCGGAGACGGGGTCGTGCTCACCGACACCTACGACGAACGGTTGACCCTCGACCTCTCCTCCCTCTCGGTGGCCCACGTCGCGCCCGACGGCTGGGACGCCTGGATCGCCGACGGTACGGCCGAGAGCATCCCGCTCGCCTCCGGCGAGTGGACCGTCACCGACAGCCCCTCGACCCACAGCTTCGACCTCACCTTCCCGAAGCCGCGCCCCGTGGGTGGCTGGTACCTGGTGTCCTACTCCACGCCGCTCCCCGCGGACGCCGCCCCCGGCGACGTCTTCGGCAACTCCGTCGCCGCCTCCGGGACGGAACTCGCCTCGTCGATCGTGACCTACACGGAGGCCGGCGGAAACGGCTCGGGCTCGCGCGACCGGAGCCTGGCCGTGCGGAAGACCGTCGCCGGCGACGGGACCATCCCGGACACGACGTTCACCGTTCGCGTGTCGTGTGTGACCGGAGACGGCTCGGTGGTCCCCGGCCACCCCGTCGATCTCGCGATCCGCGCCGATGAGACCCTGCGCGTCGACGACGTCCCCATGGGGGCCACCTGCACGGTCTCCGAGCCGGAGGACGGCGGGGCGGACCCCGTCAGCTTCTCGCCCGCGCCGGTCATCGAGATCACGACCGACTCAGCGGCCGTCGTCGAGCTCACCGTGACGAACACGTTCGAGCCCGCACCCACCCCGACGCCCACGCCCACCGTCCCCACAGCCCCGACGGCCGAGCCGACGCCGTCGGTCGTCCCGCCGACCGGCGACTCGTCGGCGCCCGCTCCGGACGGCGACCTCGCGGTCACCGGCGCCGCCGAGCCCGGCATCGCCCTCGGCGCGGCCGGGGCGCTCATCGCCCTCGGTCTCGCCGTGACGCTCGTGGCGCGTCGCCGCACGGCGGCCTGACACCGGACTCGCAGAACGCCGGAGAGGGGCGTCGATGTCATCGACGCCCCTCTCCCGCACCTCGACGGGTCACCGTCAGCGCCCGCCGGCACCGCCCAGGAGGTCTCCCATCAGTCGCCCGTCGCCGAACGCCGCGGGATCGAACGGGTCGATCGCCGACGGCCGGGGATCACGGAGGGCGATCGCCCGCGCGAGTTCGCCCGCCGCGCGGTCGATCCTCTCCTGCAGGGGACGGACGGCGTCCCCGCCGGAGTCGCCCCAGTCGGACGACGCGGCGAAGACACCCGTCGGGACGGCATCCGCGTGGAGATAGGCGAAGAGTGGCCGGATCGCGTAGTCGATCGCGAGGGAATGCCGGGCCGTCCCCGCGTTCGCCCCGATGAGGACGGGCATCGACTCGAGGGCCTCCGTGTCGAGGACATCGATGAACAGCTTGAACAGGCCGCTGTAGCTCGTGCTGAAGATCGGAGACACCACGATCAACCCGTCGGCCGCACCGACGTCGGCGAGCATCGCGTCGAGGCGCTGCGACGGGAACCCCGTGGTGAGGCGATCGACGAGATCACGAGCGTATTCGCGCAGCTCGAACGTCTCGACGCTCGATCGCACGCCTCTCTCCTCGAGCCCTGCGGTGACGGCGATCGACAGTCGATCGGCCAGGAGACGAGACGATGACGGCGTGCCGAGCCCGGCCGTCACGACGACGATCCGGCGCTCAGACATGAGCGGCCTCGACCGCGCTCGCGCCGAGCACCCCCGTCTCGGACTCGACGGCCGCGGCCACGCGCGCGGCGTGGGTGGGAGCATCGGGGACGGAGTCCGGTCGGTTGACCGCGAGCTCCCGGCGCAGCACGGGAACGACCTCCTCGCCGAGGATGTCGATCTGCTCGAGCACCGTCTTGAGGGGCAGCCCGGCGTGGTCCATGAGGAACAGCTGGCGCTGGTAGTCGCCGAAGTGGTCGCGCATCGCGGCGTAGCGGTCGATGACCTCCTGCGGGCTGCCCACGGTGAGGGGGGTCTGCCGCATGAAGTCCTCGAGGCTCGGGCCGTGACCGTAGACCGGCGCGTTGTCGAAGTAGGGACGGAACTCCGCCACGGCGTCCTGCGAGTTCTTGCGCATGAACGCCTGCCCCCCGAGACCCACGATCGCCTGCTCGGCGCGCCCGTGACCGTAGTGCTCGAAGCGCTGCCGGTAGAGGCCGATCAGGCGCATGAAGTGCTCCTTCGGCCAGAAGATGTTGTTCGCGAAGAAGCCGTCACCGTAGAACGCGGCCTGCTCGGCGATCTCCGGTGTGCGGATGCTGCCGTGCCAGACGAACGGAGGCGTGTCGTCGAGAGGACGCGGGGTGGACTGGAAGCCCTGGAGCGGCGTGCGGAATCGGCCCTGCCAGTCGACGTAGTCCTCACGCCACAGACGGTGCAGGAGGTTGTAGTTCTCGAGCGCGAGCTCGACACCCTGGCGGATGTCCTTCCCGAACCACGGGTAGACGGGGCCGGTGTTGCCGCGCCCCATCATGACGTCGACGCGGCCGTCGGCGAGGTGTTGGAGCATCGAGAAGTCCTCGGCGATCTTCACCGGGTCGTTCGTGGTGATGAGGGTCGTGCTCGTGGAGAGGACGATCTTCTCCGTGCGGGCGGCGATGTACCCGAGCATCGTCGTGGGACTCGACGGGACGAAGGGCGGGTTGTGATGCTCTCCGGCGGCGAAGACGTCGAGTCCGACCTCCTCGGCTTTGAGCGCGATCGCCACCATGGCCTTGATCCGCTCGTTCTCGGTCGGGGTACGACCGGTCGTCGGGTCCATCGTGACGTCGCCGACGCTGAAGATACCAAACTGCATCATGCCTGCACCGCTCCTTCTTTTCTATTCACTTGAATACAAGTATCGGAACGGCAAGGGGTCCGGGTCTATTCCCGAGCCGCCTAGGGTGGGGGAACGACGAGAGAGGCGACAGATGGTCGACACCGCGAACGCCCAGGCACCCCAGAAATCCTCCGGCCGTCGGGTGCCGTATTGGGACAACATCCGCTTCGCGTGCATCGTCCTCGTGGTCGCCGGCCACGGCATCCAGCGACTCACGTACGACTCGGACTGGGCGCTCACGGTCTATCTCGCGATCTACGCCTTCCACATGCCGGCCTTCGCCGTGGTGAGTGGCTACTTCTCCAAGTCGGAGCCGCCCGGGCGACGCCAGATGTCGCGCGTGATCACGGACATCATCCTCCCGTACATCATCTTCGAGTCGGTCTGGACCCTCGTTCAGTTCGCCGTGGAGGGGCAGGGCAACCTCAACCCCACGCAGCCGTCGTGGACCCTCTGGTTCCTGCTCGCGCTCGGCATCTTCCGCCTCGTGCTCCCCTACCTCGCACTCATCCGCTGGCCCGTGCTCTGGGCCGTCGTCGTATCGGTGGGCGTCGGCTACCTCGACAACGTGGACAGCACGTTCTCGCTCTCGCGGACGCTCGGCATCCTCCCCTTCTTCGTGATCGGCTGGCGACTCCGCACGACACCGCTCGCGGACATCTGGCACGCGGCCGATCGGAAGGTCGTCATGGGCGTCCGCGCGGCCGCCGTGGCGTTCTTCGCACTCGCCGTCTGGGTGTTCTGGTCCGGCATCGACCTCTGGCGCGCCATCGATCTCCGCTACTGGTTCTTCTACGACGATTCCTACGAGGGGCTCGGGGAGGACCAGTGGTGGGCCGGCGGCGTGCGACTCGGGCTCATCGTCATCGCCCTGCTCCTCGTCACCGCGCTGTTCTCCCTCGTCCCTCGACGCCAGATGTTCTTCACGACCTTCGGGCAGTACACGATGTACGCCTATCTCCTCCACAGCTTCGTCCTCTATCCGCTGCGGGAGACCGGCGTCCTGCGCGACGAGACGACGACCCGGATCTGGCTCGTGGCGATGCTGATCGGCTCGGTCTTCCTCACGATGGCGCTGTCGTCCAGCCCCGTCCGGCGGGTCTTCCGACCGCTCATCGAACCCAAACCCCGGTGGCTCTTCTCCGACAACCCCGACCGGAAGCGTGGCGAGTCGCGCACGGATCCGACCGGGTCGCGTCGGGACACCCCGCGGCGGCGGCCCGACGGTGAGACGCCCGGGTCCGATGCCCGTGACGCCGACGCGCGCCCCGCGCGCTGATCCGGAGCGCGTCCACGCGAGCGAGCGGGAGGTCGGTCAGCCGGTGAGGGCGGCGACCCGCTGCGCAGCGTCCACGAGGGCGCGGCCGTACGAGCGACCGTGCCCGGCGGCGTGCACGGCCAGCGGGTGCAATTGGTGCAGCGGCACGCGATCACGCCATCCGGGCCGCAGCGGCGCGGCGCGGCCGTAGCCCTCGAGGATGTCGTCGAGGAACGGGCAGCCGAAGAGGTCGAGCATCGCCAGGTCCGTCTCCCGGTGCCCGCCGTGGGCCGCCGGGTCGATGAGGACGACTCCGATCGACGACCACAGCACGTTGCCCGACCACAGGTCTCCGTGGATCCTCGCCGGGGGCTCGTCGTCGTCGAAGGCTCCCTCCGACACCGGTTCGCACGCCGCACGGATGATCTCGGCCTCGCGGTCGGTCACGTTCCCGGCGCGCACCGCGACGTCGAGGAACGGCAGGACGCGATCGCGGACGTAGAACCGGCCCCAGGCCGATTCCGCCGCGGGCGGCATCTCGCGCCGCCCGATGTACAGGCGCCCCGACCAGCCGGGTGGCGGGCTGCCGAAGGCGTCGGCCCCCGCTGCATGGGTGCGGGCGAGGGAGGCGCCGAAGGCGACGGCGTGCTCGACGGTCGCGGGAGCGGGATCGATCCGTTCGAGCTCGATGCGAGAGGGCGACACCTCGATCACCCGCGCGATCCGAGCCCCCCGTGCGTCGGCGAGCCAGTCGAGACCCGCGGCCTCCGCCGGATAAGAGTCGATCGCCGACGGCGAGGACTTCACGACGGTCGAGCGTGCCATCAGGGACTCAGTCGCCGGAGCGGGCGCGACTCACGAGGTAGGCCGCGACCCCGGCGAGGATGAGCGCGACGATGACGGCGAAGACCGCCTTGACGATGAACCACGCGACGTTGAAGAGGACACCCACGAGCCACCAGGCCACGATGAGGGCGAGCACGAAGACGACGATGCCGACGAGGGTCGACCAGGGGCTCCTGCGCATGTGTTCCTCCGGGGATCGTCGGCGTGCTCGTCCAGCGTATGTCATGCGGAACGGGCCGCCACCCGTGAGGGTGACGGCCCGTTCGACAAGAAGTTCGCGTTGTCGGCGAGAGCCGATCAGCGCCGTGATGGAGCTGACTAGCGACGTAGCCCGAGACGCCCGATGAGCGCACGGTAGCGGTTGATGTCGACGTCCTGGAGGTAGCCCAGGAGACGACGACGCTGGCCGACGAGGAGGAGCAGGCCACGACGAGAGTGGTGGTCGTGCTTGTGCTCCTTCAGGTGCTCGGTGAGGCCGACGATCCGCGTGGTGAGGATGGCTACCTGCACTTCGGGGGATCCGGTGTCTCCGGGGTGGGTCGCGTACTCTTCGATGATCGCCTTCTTGGAGTCTGAATCGAGTGCCATAGAGGGATCCCCTTCCTGTTCGTTGCGCGGTGCCCACGACCTGATGTCGGGGCGCTCTTGATCCGCGGCCGTTCGACGGCAACTTCCCCACTTTAGCAGGTCCGGGTCGGCAGCGGAGGGACCGGCCGTCCCTCCCCCACCACGGCCGACGTGTCGACGCGATGTCGGACGCGTGTGTGAGGATGCTCGCATCGACGAGACGACGGGGGAAACACGCATGAACATCGAGAACCGCCCGACCCACACGACCATCACCGGCATCAGCGGGCACACGCACTGCGCGATCGTGCCGCCGTATCTCCTCGAACGTCTCGCCGCTCTCGACGAGCCCGGCTTCCGCCGGGCCGCGGCCGCCGCCCGGCACTCGCTCGTCCGTCGCACGGTGCACTCCCGACCAGCCGGCGTGCGCGAGGACGCGGCCTCGTCGCTCACCACACCGCGTCCGACGACCCGCGGCGAGCTCGTCCGCGCCGTCTTCGATGCGCAGAGCACCGAGGAACTCCCGGGCACGCGCGTCCGTGGCGAGGGCGATCCCGCCACGGGTGATGCGGCGACGGACGAGGCGTACGACGGTCTCGGGGCCACCCACGCCCTGTTCGCCGCCGCCTTCGATCGCGACTCGATCGACGACGCGGGATTGCCCCTCGAGGCCACGGTGCACTTCGGGGAGGCGTACGACAACGCGTTCTGGGACGGTTCGCGCATGGTGTTCGGCGACGGTGACGGTGAAGTGTTCGAACGCTTCACCCGGTCCCTCAGCGTGATCGGTCACGAGCTGAGCCACGGCGTCGTGCAGTATTCGGCGAACTTCGTCTACGAGGGGCAGTCCGGCGCGCTCAACGAATCGGTGGCCGACGTCTTCGGGGCGCTCGTCGAGCAGTACGCCGCGGGCGAGTCCGCCGACGAGGCGAGCTGGCTCATCGGCGTCGGACTCTTCACAGACGAGGTGGAGGGCGACGCGATCCGCTCGCTCGCCGAACCGGGGTCGGCCTACGACGACGACGTGCTCGGCGCTGATCCGCAGCCGGGCCACATGCGCGACTACATCGAGACCGTCGAGGACAACGGCGGGGTGCACCTCAACTCGGGCATCCCCAACAAGGCCTTCCACCTCGCCGCCACCGTCATCGGCGGCTTCGCGTGGGAGCAGGCCGGACGTATCTGGTACCACGCGCTCACCCTCGGCACCCTCACCGCGACCGCCACGTTCGCGGAGTTCGCGGCGCAGACGATCCGCTCGGCGGAGGCGCTTTTCGGAGCGGACTCGGACGAGCGGTCCGCCGTGGTCGCGGCCTGGAACGGCGTCGGCGTGACGCCGGACGGCGCCGAACCGGCCGACGACGGAGACGGCACCCTCCCCCGCTTCTGACGGGCCTCCCGCTCCGGGCAGGACAGCCGGGTCGCGGCGGTGCCGGGGCCTCCTCCCCAGGGTCGAACGCACCGGCCCCCGGGCGGAGCACCGAGCGTAGACTTGCGCGCATGAGAGTCGAGGTCACGCGCAGCGGCGGATTCGCCGGCATCTCGCGCGGCTGGCAGGCGGACGTCGACGAGCAGCCGGACAAGGACGAGTGGCTCATCCTCATCGACGATCTTCCGTGGGACGACGTTCCCGCCCAGCCGAGCGAACCGGACCGCTACACGTGGATCATCCGGATCGCGCCGCGTGCAGAGGCCGACGATTCCGGCCACGAAGCGGCCCTGCCCGAACGTGCGCTCACCGGTGGCTGGAAGGAACTCGTCGACCGGGTGAAGGACTGCGGGACGCCCGTCCGTCCCTCTCGCTGACCCCTCACGAGACCCGCTCGACGCGTGGCCTCTCGTCCGCTCGATGCCCTGCCGCGTTCCGGTTGGCGCGCGGGCCTCAGCTCTGGTCGAGGGCCTCGTCGAGCGACTTCCCGCGTTTGTCCGCGAGGCCGAGTGCGGCGACGGCCGCGATGATGAAGAAGACGGCGAAGAGCACGAAGACCACCGTCGTCGACGCCGACAGGAGCAGGGCGGGCACGATGAGGGGGGCGATGATCGAGGCGATCCGCCCCACGCCGGCGGCCCATCCCGCACCCGTCCCCCGCAGGGGCGTCGGGTAGAGCTCGGGGGTGACCGCGTAGAGAGCGCCCCACGCGCCGAGGTTGAAGAACGACAGCAGCATGCCCGCGCCGATGACCTGCCACTCCGCGGAGGCGAGGCCGAAGAGTGTCGCCGACACGGCCGAGCCCACGAGGAACGTGGCGAGAGTTCGATTGCGTCCCCACTTCTCCACGAGCACCGCCGAGACGGCATAGCCGGGCAGCTGAGCGAGAGTGATGATGAGCGTGTACCCGAACCCTCGTACGAGGTCGAAACCGGAGGCCACGAGGATCGTCGGCAGCCAGATGAAGGCCCCGTAGTAGGAGAAGTTGACGCAGAACCACACGATCCAGAGCGAGATGGTCTGTCGTCGGATGGGGGCGGCGAAGAGGCCCGAGAGCCGGGCGGGAGCGGAGGGCGCCGGAACCTCGGCCACTGTCGACGGGGCGACCGCCGGGGCGGGGACGCCGGCCGACTCCTCGAACCGTCGGACGGTCGCCTCGGCCTCGCCGATGCGTCCCTTCGATTCGAGGAACCTCACCGACTCCGGGAGGCCGAGCCGGATGACGACGGCGTAGACCGCGGGAACGGCACCGAGAGCGAGCGCCCACCGCCAGCCCGCGTCGCTCGTGGGGATCACGAAGAAGCCGATGAGAGCGGCGACGGTCCAACCGACGGCCCAGAACGACTCGAGGATGACGATGATGCGGCCGCGGATCCGCGGGGGTGCGAACTCGCTCACGAGCGTGGAGGCCACCGGCAGCTCGGCACCGAGGCCCAGGCCCACGACGAAGCGGAGCGCGATGAGCACGCCCACCGACCAGGCGAGGGCAGAAAGACCCGTCGCGAGCCCGAACAGGAGCAGGGTGAAGGCGAACACCTGGCGCCGACCGATGCGATCGGCGAGCAGTCCTCCGACGCTCGCGCCGATCGCCATGCCCAGGAAGCCGGCGGAGGCGACGAACCCGAAGGACCCGATGTCATCCGGCCAGGTGATCGCGAGCGCGGCGATGACGAAGGAGACGAGCCCCACGTCCATGGCATCGAGCGCCCAACCGACGCCGGAACCCACGAGCAGTCGCCGGTGTTCGCGGGTGAACGGCAGCCGGTCGAGGCGTTCGATCCGGGTCGCCCCCGCAGGGGCCCGACCGGTGACGGTTTCCGTGTCCATGCGCTTATTCTCACAGCCCAGACCCAGCACGGGTACACACGGCGAACGGCCTCCCGTCCGGACCGGTGGGTGGGGCCCTCGCCTCAGCTGAGCAGGTCGTACCAGCCGGTGCCCCGCGCGTACTCGAAGACGAGGTTCGTCTCGGTGTGCGCGACGGCGGGGTGGCCCGTCAGATAGTCGACGACGAAGTCGCGCAGCTCCGTGGAGTTGTGGGCGGCGAGGTGCAGGAGGTAGTCGTCACGGCCTCCCATGTGGAAGAGGGCCATGACGCCGGGCCAGGTAGGCGCCTCGGCTCGGAAGCGTTCGATCTCGGCCCGCGCGTGTTTCGTGAGGCGCACCGCGATGATCGCCTGGATGGGCGCTCCCAGCGCGTTGAGGTCGATGTCGGCGTGGTACCCCGTGATGTGACCGGACCGCTGGAGGCGGCGGACACGCAGTGACACCGTCGACTCCGCGATCCCGAGCTCGCCTGCGAGCGCGGACCCGGAGGACCGCGCGTTCTTCGACAGCAGGCGCAGGAGCGCCCGGTCGATGTCATCGAGCTGTTCGCTCTTGGAGCTCGTCACGACTCTTCCCCTGCTTCGGTTCGGGTGGTGGAGGACGTGATCGATACCTCCGCCTCCGGAAGTCTACGTAAGAGGGCACCTCGAGTCCCTCCCCCACAACGCGTTACCCCACGGGGCGCACTGCCCTAGTGTCGGAGCCATGATCATCCTCATCACCGCCGCCGCCGTGGCCGCCGCCGCCCTGCACGTGCTCATCTTCTACTGGGAGTCCGTCGCCTGGACCCGCCCGAACGTCTGGCGCCGCTTCGGACTCACGAGCCAGGAGGATGCGGAGACCACGAGGACCCTCGCCTACAACCAGGGGTTCTACAACCTGTTCCTCGCGATCGGCACGATCCTCGGTGTCATCCTCTACGCCGTCGGCCTCGTCGGAGCGGGTCTCGCGATCGGCCTCTTCTCCGTCTCGAGCATGCTGCTCGCGGCGCTCGTGCTTGTGTCGAGCGGCAAGGGGCGCATCAAGAGCGCGCTCGTGCAGGCGTTCTTCCCGCTCATCACCATCGTGCTCGTGATCATCGAGGTCGTGACGGCGACCCCCTGAACCATCGTCGCCCTCTCCGACCTCACGGGGCCGGACACGACGAACCCCCGGCGGAACGGCGTCCGTCGGGGGTTCGTGGCGTTCGGGGGCTGAGGGTCAGCGCACGCCGAGCAGGTCGATCACGAAGATCAGGGTCTCGCCCGAGAGACGATGGCCGGAACCGGCCGGACCGTAGGCCTGGTGGGGCGGCACGGTGAGCTGGCGACGACCACCGACCTTCATGCCGGGGATGCCCTCCTGCCAGCCCTGGATGAGCTGGGCGAGGGGGAAGGTGATGCTCTGGCCGCGGCTCCAGGAGGAGTCGAACTCCTCGCCGGAGGAGTGGGAGACACCGAGGTAGTGGACCTCGACGGTCGAGGACGCCTGGGCCTCGTCTCCGTCGCCGACGATCAGGTCGACGGTCTCGAGGGCCTCGGGCGCGGGGCCGGTGGGGGCGTCGATCTCTGGCTTGTTGCGTGCTTCAGTCATACGACCATCCAACCGTTCGGGGCAGCCCACGTCAAAGGAGCCACCTCGTTCGAGACGGGGGTCTTGCGCACACGGGCCGCGAGGAGCATGATGCTGCTACGCATTCATCGCCCGGTCGACTCGCAGGCACCGCCGCAGCACCGGGCGATGAATCATGTCGGGGCCGGTGAGCGTCGAGGCGGGCCGCAAAGGGACTCCGCGGCTCCCGCCACTCCCGGGTGGAGCGGATACCCTGGAGACGTGAAGTTCGCGCACCTGATCTCCCCCGCCCAGCCCGACGCCGGAATCCGTCTCGCCGCCGTCGTCGACGACGGGGCGGTGTTCCTCGACGAGATCCTCGACGACGCCCCCTCGACTCTCCAGGACCTGATCACTCGGGGCGACGACGAGCTCGCCCGTGTGTCGGCCTACGTCGGCAACGCGGCGGCCTCGGGAGTGGAGCCCGTGGCCCTCTCGGAGCTCGAGCACGCGTCCGCCGTCCTCGAACCCCCCGTCGTGATCGCCGTCGGCCTCAACTACTCGGCGCACTCCTCCGAGCTGAACCTCAAGACGGACCAGGCCCCCACCCTCTTCACCCTCTGGCCGAACTCGCTGACGGGACACGGCCACACCACCGAATGGCCTCGCGAGCTGAGCGAGCAGGTCGACTACGAAGCCGAGCTGGGTGTCATCATCGGCCGCCCGGCACGCAACGTGACCGAAGAGGAGGCCCTCGACTACGTGTGGGGGTACACGGTCGTCAACGACATCACGGCCCGCAACATCCAGTACTCCGAGACGCAGTGGACACGCTGCAAGTCGTTCGACGGATTCACCCCCACGGGGCCGATCGTCGTGACAGCCGACGAGGTCGCGGATCCGCAGGACCTGCACGTGAAGACGGTCCTCGACGGACGCGTGCTGCAGGACTCCTCGACGGCGCTCATGGTGCGCACCGTCGCGCGACTCATCTCCCACATCTCGGGCAGCACCACCCTGCTTCCCGGCACCCTCATCTCCACGGGCAGCCCGGGTGGTGCGGGCTACTCGCGCGACCCTCAGGTGTTCCTGCAGGACGGGTCGACGGTCACCGTCTCGATCGACGGCATCGGAGAGCTCACGACCCACTGCCGGATGGTCTGACGCGTCGACCCACGACGAGAGGACGGGGATCGCGCACGTATCGACGCGCGCGATCCCCGTTCTCGTGGTCGGGGTCGGTACGCCTAGGAGCCGGGCTGCGCGTCCACGTCGACGATGGGGATCGCCATCGTGGTGGCCTCGAGACCCGAGAGGCGAGCGGGCGACAGCTGCTTGTCGACCTCTTCGCGTGACATGAGGTCGGCCTCGACCACGAGGTCGGCGACGTTGCGGTGCGTCAGCAGAGCGGTCTTCGCGAGCGCGGCCGCGGCCGTGTAGCCGATGAACGGTGTGAGCGCCGTGATGACCCCCACCGAGCTGCCCACCATGGTGCCGAGGCGCTCCTCGTTGGCGGTGATGCCGTCGATGCAGTTCACCCGCAGGGTCCAGCACGCCTGCGTGAGCCACGTGATCGACTGGAGCAGCGAATGTGCGATGACGGGTTCGAACGCGTTCAGCTGGAGCTGCCCGGCCTCGGCCGCCATCGTCACGGTCATGTCCGCGCCGACCACAGAGAACGCCACCTGATTGACGACCTCGGGGATCACGGGGTTCACCTTGCCCGGCATGATGCTCGATCCGGCCTGCCGGGGCGGCAGGTTGATCTCGCCGAAGCCGGCCTGGGGTCCACTCGACAGCAGCCGCAGGTCGTTGCAGATCTTCGAGAGCTTGATGGCCGAGCGCTTGAGCGTGCCGCTGAACGACATGAACCCGCCGGCGTCGCTCGTCGATTCGATGAGATCGGGGGCCGTCTCGAGGCGCAGGCCGGTGATGGCGTTGAGGTGCTCGACGACCGCCGCGGCGTAGCGCGGATCCGCTGTGATGCCGGTGCCGATCGCCGTGGCGCCGAGGTTGATCTCGGCGAGGAGCCAGACGGTCTCGGACAGACGGGCGTGGTCCTCCCCGAGCGTCGTCGCGAAGCCGTGGAACTCCTGGCCGAGCGTCATCGGGACGGCGTCCTGGAGCTGGGTGCGACCCACCTTGAGGACGTGGCGGAATTCGACGGCCTTCGCGGCGAACGAGGCCCGCAACTCCTCGAGCTCGACGAGCAGGTGGCGCAGGGCGAACGCGAGCGAGATCTTGACCGCGGTCGGGTAGACGTCGTTCGTACTCTGGCTGCGGTTGGTGTGGTCGTACGGCGACAGGAAGGCGTAGTCACCCTTCGGGCGCCCGGCGATCTCGAGCGCGACGTTGGTGATGACCTCGTTCGCGTTCATGTTCGTGGAGGTACCGGCCCCGCCCTGGATGACCCCGGTGACGAACTGGTCGTGGAACTCTCCGTCGATGACGCGCTGGCAGGCCTGGTCGATCAGGTCGGCCTTCGCGCGACTGAGGACACCGAGGTCGGCGTTGGTACGCGCGGCGGCCTGCTTCACCGAGGCGAGGGCCACGACGAGGTCCGGGTAGACGGAGATCGGTCGCTTCGAGATCGGGAAGTTCTCGAGGGCACGCGCGGTGTGGATGCCCCAGTACGCCTCCGCCGGGATGTCGAGGGACCCGAGGGAGTCCGTCTCGGTGCGCACGGCGGATCCCGCGGCGCTGTTCGATCGGTGGGTCTCGGTGTCTGTCATGGTCTCACTGCCGAAGGTGTCGTGCGTCGCGGTCGTCTGTGAAGGTGTCACGGTGGTTGGCTCCATTGCCGGTGTCGATGCTTGTGGCGGGACGGCTCGAGTCTAACGCGGCGATCCCTCCCCGATCGGGTCGCAGACGAGGGGTGTGAGCGGACGATCGATCGACCGCACCGACTCCTCATTAGAGTGAGGACACCGACGAAAGGACGCCTCTGTGGCGACGATCTACGACGTGGCGCGACTCGCCGGGGTCTCCCCCGCCACCGTGTCCCGCGTCTTCAACGGCACCACGGTGACCCCGCAGAACGAGCGCGTCGTGAAGGAGGCGGCCGCGGAACTCGACTTCGTCCCGAACCGCACGGCCCGCACGCTGCGACTGCGCAGCAGCGACATCATCGCCCTCGTCATCCCCGACATCGAGAACCCTTACTTCACCGCGCTCGCCCGCGGAGTGGAGGACGAGGCGCGCGCGGCCGGCTACTCCGTGGTCCTCTGCAACACGGACGACGACATGTCGAGGGAGTCCGGCTACCTCGACGTGGCCGTGTCGGAGCACATGGCGGGCGTCATCATCGCGGCGGCGAGCGATCGCAGCGACCTGTCGCCCCTGCTCGACCGGAACAAGGCCGTGGTCGCCGTGGACCGGGTCCCCCGCGGTGCCGCGATCGACGCGGTCACGGTGGACAACGTCGCCGGGGGGCGCGCGGCGACCACGCTTCTCGTCGAACGAGGCTACCGGCGCATCGCGTGCATCGCCGGTCCCGCCGACGTCGAGACGTCCACCCGGCGCATCGCCGGCTGGAGCGCGGCGCTCGAGGCGGCCGGGTTGCCCGAGGACCCGACCCTCCTCGAGCACGCCGACTACCGCGTCGACGGCGGTTACGCCGCTCTGGAGCGACTCCTCGCGCACGACGAGCGGCCGGACGCCGTCTTCGTGGCGAACAACCTCATGAGCGTCGGCGCTCTGCGGGCACTGCGGGACGCCGGCATCCATCCCCCGGCCGTCGGGATCGCCTCGTTCGGGGCGCTGCCCTTCTCGACGTCGGCCCCGACCGGGGTGTCGACGGTCTCCCTCCCGGCGCGCGAGCTCGGATCCGCGGCCGCCCGCATCCTCCTCGAACGGATCGCCGGCGACCGCCAGGAGCCACGCACGGTCGTGCTCGAGGCCGTCCCCGTGGTCTGACGACCGACGGCGCACCGCCGGGTGGGTCGACGGCGTTCGTCACCACGGACCCTTCCGATCGCTTGCGTCTGAAATCGATTTCTGTAACGCTGGAGCAGCGAGGGACGACACGTCCGCGCCGGCAATGCATCAAGGAGGACGCATGAGAACGCTCGATCACCCCGACGTCGACACCCAGGCTGAGGGGATCGCCTCATGAGCTACGCGTTCCCCGCCGTGCGCGAGCGCCGCACCACGGCCCCGAAGACCCTGTACACCGTCGCATCCGGCGACCTGCGCCTCTCCGCCAACACGAAGTGCTGGCCGACACAGGAGGCGTTCGAGGGCGACGTCACGCGAGCGGCCTCCCGCTTCGGATGGTCCGTCGAACGCGCACACGGCGTCGACGAGGCGAAGGGCCACGGCTTCATCGACAGCCAGCGCCTCGGGATCGAGGTCTTCCGCGACATCCCGAAGGACGCCCCCGTCGTCGTCGTCGACGCGGTCTGGCAGTACAGCCACCACGTGCTCGCGGGCCTCCGCAGCCATGAGGGACCCATCCTCGTCGTGGCCAACTGGGCTGGCGACTTCCCCGGACTCGTCGGCCTCTTGAACCTCACCGGCAGCCTCACGAAGGCTGGCATCGCCTATTCGTCGCTGTGGAGCAAGGACTTCACCGACGACTGGGCGCTCGCGAAGTTCGAGGAGTGGCTGACGACCGGCGCGATCGTGCACGACATCAGCCACGTGCGGGACCTGCCGGCGCTCGACGAGTCCTCGGCCGAGGTCGAACTCGGTCGGGCCCTCGCGCGCGAGCTCGTCGAGGACAAGGCGATCATCGGAATCTTCGACGAGGGCTGCATGGGCATGTACAACGCCATCATCGACGACGAACTCCTCAACGCGATCGGCATCTACAAGGAGCGCCTCTCGCAGAGCGCCCTGCTCGCGGAGATGAACCGCGTGAGCGACGAGGAGGCGAGCGCCGCGAAAGCCTGGCTCGACGAGGCCGGTCTCACCTTCCACTTCGGTGAGGACGAGGAGTCCGAGCTGACCCCCGCACAGGTTCACAGCCAGATGAAGATGTACATCGCCGCCGTGCGCATGGGTGACGACTTCGGTGTCGACGCCATCGGCATCCAGTACCAGCAGGGCCTCAAGGACATGGTGCCGGCGTCGGATCTCGCCGAGGGACTGCTCAACAACGTCTCGCGCCCGCCCGTGCACGCGCGGGACGGCTCGCGGGAGCTCTACGCGGGCGCGCCGCTCCCCCACTTCAACGAGGTGGACGAGGGAGTCGCGGTCGACGCGCTCGTGACCAATCGCATCTGGACGGCGATGGGTCTCGACCCCGCGAACACGCTGCACGACGTGCGCTGGGGCGAGGAGTACGACGGCGAGTTCGTCTGGGTCTTCGAGATCTCGGGTTCCGTGCCCGCGAGCCACAACGGCGGCTACGACAAGAGCTACAGCATGCGTCAGCCGGCGATGTTCTTCCCGCTCGGGGGCGGAACACTCAGCGGGGTGTCGAAGCCCGGCGAGATCGTGTGGTCGCGCGTCTTCCTCGAGGGCGGCGAACTGCACGTCGACCTCGGCCGCGGACACGTCGTCGACCTCCCGGCGGAGGAGACGCAGCGTCGACTCGACGCGACGGATCCGCAGTGGCCGATCATGCACGCCGTACTGAACGGTGTGAGCCGCGACCAGCTGATGGCCCGCCACAAGGCGAATCACGCGCAGGTGGCGTACGCGCCCGACGCCGAGACGGCGGACAAGGCCGCGCTCGCGAAGGCCGCCTTCTTCGCCGAGCTCGGCGTGCACGTGCACCTCGCGGGAGACGTCGCCATCTGATCCCACCCCTCCACGGGTGTCCCTATTCGGGTATGTGATCTGTTAAGGTCGGTGCCACGGACGAAAACCGTCCGTGGCACCGACCTTTTCCGTTTCTGGGAGGAATCATGAAGAGAACCGTGCTCCGGGCGCGCGGCCGATGACCCGTGGCACGAACCGCGCGCGCGGCGGGCGTGCGCTCGGAGCGGTCCTCGTCGCCCTCGTCGTCGCTTTCGCGATCGGCGTCGGGATCGCGGCGATCGTCGTCGCGCCCGCGTCTCCGCAGGCCCTCGAGACGCCCGACACCATCACGGCCGTGCCCGTCGGAGTGCAACCGTTCGATGACGCCCGGTCGGTCGACGTCGGATTCTCCCTCGGGAGCGCGACGACCCTGACGAGTCCCGGTGATGGGCGCGTCACGAGATTCGCGTGCGCGGCGGGCGACTCGATCCGATCGGGGGAGAGCCTCCTCGCGATCGACGGATCGCCGGTACTCACTCTGTCCACTCGCGTGCCGCTCTGGCGGGACCTCGTCGAGGAGGACACGGGCGACGACGTGAGAGCCCTCCAGCAGGAGCTCGCACGGCTCGGCGAACCGGTGACCGTCGATGGCATCCTGGGCACGGAGACCCTCGATGCACTCGAGCGCCGGTTCCGCGCCATCGGGGACACCGAGGTGCTCGAAGCGATCACGGCGATGCGCATCCTCTGGATCCCGTCCCCGTCGGTCGCGATCGATGCCTGTGAGCTCGGCACCGGTGCATCGGTCGCTGTGGGCGAACCGCTCGCGACCCTCGCCGCCGGACTCGCCGCTGCAACCGTGGAACAGCTCCCGGACGACCTCGTTCCCGGCGAGCGTGTCCTCGTCGTCGACGGCGAGCGCCTTCCGCTCACCTCCGACGGCATCGTCACCGACACCGCGGCCCTCGCCACTCTCACGTCGTCCTCGAGCCTCCGCGAGGCCGTTCTGGGCGAGGCGACGAGCTTCACCGCGAGCATGGAACTCGCCGAGCCCGTGGACATCTCCGTCGTGCCGCCGTCGGCCGTCGTCGCGATCGACGGGGCGACCGGTTGCGTCGTCGCGGGCGATGTCGCGCGGCCCGTCGACATCGTCGGCAGCCAGCTCGGACAGACGCTCGTCCGTTTCACGGACGATGCCGCAGCGCCACCGTCCGTCGCCGTCCAGCCCGCGGAGTCGACGACGTGCGGGTAGAGCTCGACGGGCTCGGACACCGCTTCCCCGGAGGCCCCGCGCTGTTCGACGACGTCTCGGACGTCCTCCATCCCGGCGAGGTCTACTCGCTCACGGGTCCCTCCGGATCGGGCAAGAGCACGCTCCTCGCCATCCTCGCGGGCTGGATCCGTCCCACGTCCGGCGAGGTCCGTCGGATCGGCGTCGAGGCCATCGGCTGGGTGTTCCAGAACCCGTTCGGCGTGCCGGGCCGCACCGCCGTCGATCACGTCGCCCTCGCCTTCCTCGCGCGCGGCGACCACCCGCGCGAGGCCGACGCATCCGCCCGACGTCAACTCGAACGCTTCGGGCTCGCCGAATCGGCGGCGACCCCCTTCCGGTCGCTCTCGGGCGGCGAGGCGCAACGCCTCATGCTCGCTCGCGGCCTCGCCGCCGACCCGGATCTGCTCCTGGTCGACGAACCGACCGCCCAGCTCGACGCCCGCACCGCCCTCGACGTCAACGAGGCCCTGCTCGCCGCGTCGAGCCCCACGACGATCGTGGTCGTCGCGACCCACGATTCCCGCACGCGAGACGCGTGCACTCGGCACATCGATCTGGGAGTGGCGGTTCCCCCAGCCGATGCCCGCCGCGGAGCGGACGCGTGAGACGCGGTGCGATCCTGCGCGAGGCGTGGCGCGACATCGTCAGCGGCACCACCCGGGTCGGAGCCTTCGCCCTCGTGTTCGGCGTTCTCGTCACCGGACTCGCGGCGGCCGATCAGCTCACCGTCCGCCGGATCGTCGACGAGGCCGCGCGGTATCAGTCCTCCGGCGCATCGGTCATCACGATCGCCGCGGAGGGCCGCGTCCGTGGAGACGCGTGCGAGGCGCTCGATGCGCTTCCCGGCGTCCGGGCCGCGGGGGCGCTCCGGCAGGAGCCCGATGGGCTGCGACTGGCGACACTCCCCCAGTCGCCCGTCACGCTCTACACGGTGACGCCTCACCTGTCCGACGTGCTGCGATCGTCGTCGGACGGGAACGGGATCGTCCTGTCAGCCGATGCCGTGTCCGCCTCGGGCCGACGGGTCGGCGATTCGATCGTGACCGCCGCGGGAACGTCCCGGGTCGCCGGGGTCTATCCGTACCCGGCGGACGGCCGGCGGATCGGTTTCGGGTACGCCGCCCTCGACGTCTCGTCCTCCGCGACCCTGTTCGACGAATGCTGGGTGGACGCGTGGCCCCCCGACGAGCACCTCGAGGCCCTCCTCCTCACGGCCGTGCAGCCGTCAGCCGCCGGGGACGCCGACGTGCAGCTGTCCCGACTCAACACGACCCTGGGGACGACGTTCGACGGAGTCGCGTCCTTCGAGGAACGACTCACCGCGCACGGCTGGCTCGTCGCGATCGTCGCCGGACTGGCGATCGGGTTCGTGTCGATCCGCATCCGCCGCGTCGCCCTCGCCTCCGCCCTGCACACCCGCGTACCGCGGACGTCGCTCGCGGCGATCGTGGCTCTGGAGACGGGCGCCTGGGTCGGGCCGGTCGTGGTCGTCGCGCTCGCCGCGACCGCGGTCCTGGCCGCCACGGGGGATCCCTCCGACCGGGGCACGACTCTCCTGCTCTCGGCCCGCGTGGTCGTACCCGGCGCTGCGGCCGCGTTCTCGGGATCCACGATCGCCCTGGCCGTGACGCGTGAACGCCACCTCTTCCGGTACGTGAAGGACCGGTGAGGAGCGATCAGCGCTTGCGCGAGAACGCCTCGACGCGCTGCTCGGGGGTGAGCTCCTCGAGACGGGTGATGAAGGCATCGTCGAAGGTGTCGAACGTGGTGTGCTCGCCGAGCGGGACCACACTGTGCACGATCGTGTCGTCGTAGACGTCGAGGATCTGGAACGACTGGCCGCCCGTCATGCCGTTGACGGCACGTTGCGGCATCGACAGGTTCATCGTGTAGCACGTGGCCGCCGCCACCGAGACGGGGATGCCCGCGAACGTCCCGTGAGCCGAGTAGTGCAGGTGCCCACCCAGGATGGCCCGCACACCGCGACCACGGACCACGTCCGCGAGCAGGTGCTGTTCGCGCAGCTCGAGGATGTCGAACATGGGCTGCGTCGTGGGGATCGGCGGGTGGTGCAGGGCGATCACGGTGCCGTGCTCGGCCGGCTCGTTGAGTCGCGCATCGAGCCACTCGAGCTGCGAACGACTCAACTCCCCGTGGTGGAACCCCGGCACGCTCGTGTCGAGACCGATGAGCCGCAGCCCGTCGAGGTCCCAGACACGATCGATGGGGGCGAGGCTCGGCGCCTCGTCGAGCAGACCGACGCGCATCGCCTCGCGCTCGTCATGGTTGCCGGGCACCCAGCACAGCCGCGCGCCGAGCGCCTCGACCGCGGGCTCGACGATCTCCCGGAGCCGGCGGTAGGCGTCCGGCTCTCCGAGATCAGTGAGGTCGCCGGTGAAGACGACCGCGGACGGCCGGAGCCCCATGCGCTCGATCTGCGCGAGTGCTGCACGCAGGTTCTCCACCACGGGCACGATCCCGTAGAGCGGCTCGCCCCCAGCGACGAGGTGCGGATCGCTCATGTGCACGACCGTCTGGCGAGCGGGCGGGTACTGTCCCATCTGAATCCTCGACATGGAACGAGACTAACGGGACCCTCTGACGACGACGCCCCTACGATCGGAGCGTGACCGAGTCCCACGCCCTCTTCTCCTACGGAACGCTCCGCTACCCGTCCGTACAGCTGTCCACCTTCGGCCGCGAACTGCCGACGACCGAGGACGCCCTGCCCGGATTCGTCGTGTCGAGCGTGGTCATCACCGATGAACACGTCCTCGCGGTCAGCGGCACGGACGTGCACCCGGCGCTCGTGTGGACGGGATCACCCGACGATGTCGTCCGCGGCGCCGTCCTCGATGTGACGACCGCCGAGCTCGACGCGGCCGACACCTACGAGGTCGACGACTACGTGCGGATCGCCGTCCGGCTGGCCTCCGGGAGGCACGGCTGGGCGTACGTGCACCGTGACGGGCGACCGCCAGCCTGAGTCATCCGATGCCGAGCAGCGCCTCGATCGGTCCGCGCACGAAGTAGATCAGGAAGCCGGCGGCGACCACCCACAGCAGCGGGCTCACGGTGCGCGCCTTGCCCGAGAGGGACCGCACGAGAACCCAGCTGAGGAAGCCGACGCCGATGCCGTTCGCGATCGAGTAGGTGAAGGGCATGACCGTGATGGTGAGGAAGGCTGGGAGCGCGGCGCCGAAGTCCGTCCAGTCGATCTCCGTCACCTGGGACATCATGAGCGTCCCGACGACGACGAGGGCGGCCGCGGCCACCTCGAGCGGAACGACCTGCGTGAGAGGCGTGAGGAACATCGACAGCAGGAAGAGCGCTCCCGTGACCACCGAGGCCAGGCCCGTGCGCGCGCCCTCGCCGATCCCGGCGGCGGAATCCACGAAGACCGTGTTCGACGAACCCGATGTGGCACCGCCCGCGATGGCGCCGACGCCCTCGACCACGAGCGCCGACTTCAGGCGCGGGAAGTTGCCGTCGCCATCGGACAGGTGCGCGCCTCGCGCGAGACCCGTCATCGTGCCCATCGCGTCGAAGAAGTTCGTGAAGACGAGGGTGAACACGATCATGATCGCCGCGAGCCCGCCGATGCGCGAGAACGCACCGAACGGGTCGAAGGCGCCGACGAGCGAGAGGTCGGGCAGGGACACGATCGACGCGGGCAGGGCGGGGGTGTTGAGGTTCCAGCCTCCCGGGTTGTCGATCGACGGGCCCACCCGGAAGATCGCTTCGAGCACGATCGCGACGACCGTCGTCGCGACGATGCCGATGAGGAGGGCACCCTTCACGCGACGCGCGACGAGCACACCCATGACGACGAGGCCGAGGACGAAGACGGCCGTGGGAAGCGTCGCGATGGATCCGGACTCGCCGAGCTGCAGCGGCGGGGAGGAGGTGCCCGACGTGCGCACGAAGCCCGAGTCGACGAGACCGATGAACGCGATGAAGAGACCGATGCCGACGGTGATCGCGGCCTTCAACTGCGCGGGCACCGCGGCGAAGATCATGGAGCGCAGTCCCGTGGAGGCGAGGATCACGATGATGACGCCGTTGATCACAACGAGCCCCATCGCCTCGGGCCACGTCACCTGACCGACGACGTTGACCGCGAGGAACGAGTTGATGCCGAGACCCGCGGCGAGCGCGAACGGGAGTCGGGCCACGACGCCGAAGAGGATCGTCATCACTCCGGCGGTCAGCGAGGTGACGGCCGCGACCTGCGTCGCCGGGAGCCAGCCACCCTCCACGTCGAGCGCCGCCTGATCGGCGGAGAACCCGCCGATGATGAGGGGGTTGAGGACCACGATGTACGCCATCGCGACGAAGGAGACGAGTCCGCCGCGGACCTCCGTCGCGATCGTCGAGCCTCGCGCGCCGATCTCGAAGAAGCGGTCGAGACGCGCGGCTGCTCCGCCACGGGGGCGAGTGGTGGTCGACATGATCCTCCTCGGGGATTTCGAACCGCACCAGCCTACGACCACGTTCGACCGCCACGGACCCCGGACCGAGTCCGGACTCGGTCCGGCCGTCCGATAGCATTCGACGACCGCACCGAGAGAGGACCCCCGATGCCCCTGCCCTGGACCGTGCACGGAGACGGAAAGGACGTCGGCGCTCGCGAGATCGTCATGCCCGGCGAGCGGCTCTCGTGGCCGCGCACGATCGGACTCGGCGCGCAGCACGTCGTCGCGATGTTCGGGGCGACGTTCCTCGTCCCGGTGATCACCGGCTTCCCGCCCACCGCGACGCTCTTCTTCTCCGGCGTCGGAACCATCCTGTTCCTCATCATCACGAAGAACCGGCTCCCGAGCTACCTCGGTTCGTCGTTCGCCTTCCTCGCCCCGATCGGCGCGGCGATGGCTCCGGGTGGGCCCGGAATGGCCGGTGCCCTCTTCGGCATCTTCGTGGTGGGGCTGCTGCTCGCACTCGTCGGGCTGCTCGTCCGGGTGACCGGGACCGGGTGGATCGATGCGCTCATGCCGCCCGTCGTCGCGGGAACGATCGTGGCGCTGATCGGCTTCAACCTCGCGCCGGCCGCGTGGGACAACGTCCAGAAGGGGCCGCTCAGCGCCACGATCACCCTCGCGGCGGTCATCCTCTCGACCGTGCTCTTCCGCGGCATCCTCGGGCGACTGTCGATCTTCATCGGTGTGGCCGTCGGCTACGTGGCCGCGATCCTCCTGGACGAGGTGACATTCGACGCGGTCGGCGAGGCCGCGTGGATCGGCCTGCCCGACTTCTCGACGTGGTTCGGTGTGTTCGGCGACCCGAGCGCGCTACCCGCGTTCTTCGGCGTCCTGCCCGCGTTCCTGCCCGTCGTGCTCGTGCTCATCGCGGAGAACGTCGGCCACATCCGCGGCGTCGCCCAGATGACGGACCCCGCGCTCAACAAGCAGACGGGCAACGCGCTCCTCGCCGACGGCCTGGCGACGATGCTCGCCGGCTCGGGCGGCGGTTCCGGAACGACCACGTACGGCGAGAACATCGGTGTCATGGCCGCCACGCGCATCTACTCCACGGCGGCCTATTGGGTCGCGGGCATCGTGGCGGTACTGCTCGCGCTCTCGCCGAAGGTGGGCGCGGTCATCAACACGATCCCCGCCGGCGTGCTCGGCGGCGTCACGACCGCGCTCTACGGACTGATCGGAGTCATCGGTGTGAAGATCTGGCTCGAGAACCACGTGGACTTCAACAAGCCGGCCAACCAGTTCACCGCCGCGACGGCCCTCGTCATCGGCGTCGCGAACTTCGTGTGGGACGCCGGCAACGGCGTGAGCTTCAACGGCATCGCGCTCGGCACGATCGCGGCCATCGTGATCTACCACGTGATGACGTGGATCTCCCGCTGGCGCGGCACCGACTCCCCCGAACCGGAACCAGCGCACCCCGCCCCCTGACCCCTTCACTCACCCCCTTGGAGATCCCCTCCGTGCCTGAGAACTCGTGCACGGAGGGGATTTATACGGGGGAGCGGGATCAGGCGCCGGCGTGGAAGAACGGGACGATGAGGTAGATGCCGAAGAGGACCGCGAGGCCGCAGAGCGCGAAGCACGCGTAGGCCGTGTAAGCAGCCAGTCGTCGCTGACCCGGTGTGAGGGGATTCTTACGCGCAGCCTTCGCGGCCTTGCGCTCGGCCGATGCGATCTCGGCCGGCGTCAGGACCGTGATGGCGTCGGTGAACTCGGCCGGGACGACCACGGGTACGCGCCCTCCCACGACCAGGAGGCGCAGCCCCAGGGCGTAGAGGCCCACGACCACGACGGTCCCGACCAGCGCGGCGGCGAAGACGACGACGAAGGCGCCCCAGTCGATCATCGGACGGTCCCCGATCGCTTCGACGGACGGGTGATCTTCACAGCGTCGGCCGAGGCCGCCACCTCGTTGACGACGGTCTCATGTCCCACCTGGTCGCGCAGCGACCGCAGGAAGATGAAGATGATGAAGCCCAACCCGAGGGCGGCATCGAGCATGACGCCCCAGAATCCGAGGTGGGCGATGAAGGCGGCAGCCGCCCCCACGATCGCGGCAGCAGGCAGGGTGAGCAGCCAACCGACCCCGATCCGACCGGCGGTCCCCCACCGCACGGACGACCCCCGGCGGCCGAGTCCCGAGCCGATGACGGATCCGGATGCGACCTGCGTG
Organism: Labedella endophytica; assembly: GCF_003990045.1. Classification (GTDB taxonomy): domain Bacteria; phylum Actinomycetota; class Actinomycetes; order Actinomycetales; family Microbacteriaceae; genus Labedella; species Labedella endophytica. Next base: position 558,060 of record NZ_RZGZ01000002.1, read on the forward strand.
GTGGAGAGCGCGAAGCCGAGGTGGCTCGACGCGAGGATCGTCGCGGCCGTGCTCGTCTCGGCCGCGAAACCCTGGGCCGGCTTGACGGCCGTGAGTCCGGTTCCGAGGGTCTTGATGATGCGCCAGCCGCCCATGTAGGTGCCGAGGGCGATCGCGAGCGCGCACGCGATCACGACCCACAGCTGGGGCCCTTCCTGCGCGGCGTCCTGCATACCGACCGTGACGAGGGCGAGCGTGATGACGCCCATCGTCTTCTGCGCGTCGTTGGTGCCGTGGGCGAGCGCGACGAGGGAGGACGAGAAGATCTGGGCGTACCGGAAACCGGAACGCCCATCGGGGCGGCCGTCGTAGCGGCGGGTGATCGAGTACGCCATCTTGGTCGCGGCGAACGCGACGAGACCGGCGGTGACGGGAGCGAGGAGCGCGGGGAAGATGACCTTCGACAGGAGCACGCCGTAGTCGATCGCGTTCACTCCGAAGCCGACGATCGCCGCACCGATGAGTCCGCCGAAGAGCGCGTGCGAGGAGCTCGACGGCAGCCCGTACAGCCACGTGACCATGTTCCACACGATCGCACCGATGAGCCCGGCGAGGATCAGCTCCGGAGAGATGAGGATCCCCGAGTCGCCCTCGCGGATGATGCCGCTCGAGATCGTCTTCGCGACCTCCGTCGAGAGGAACGCTCCCACGAGGTTCAGAATCGCGGCGAGCGTGACGGCCACCTTCGGCTTCATCGCGCCCGTCGCGATCGGCGTGGCCATGGCGTTCGCCGTGTCGTGGAACCCGTTCGTGAAGTCGAAGAACAGCGCGAGGGCAATGACGAGGACGATGAGGAGGGTGACTTCTTCCACCGGGCGTGCTCTCTGGTCGAGGGACCCCGGGCACGTCGATCCGTTCACGAGAGGTTCACGGAGATGTAGGCGGCGAGGGCTTGCCTGTTCAGGCTCTGGAAATCTTTGCACCCGACCGAGCGCAGGTCAATTCAGTCCCGACCCCTGGCGGCGAAGCCCGGATGGTCGCTCGCGACGACCGTCGAGAGGTCGGCATCGAACTCGAAGAACGCGTTGACGCAGCCTCCGGCGAGGACCCCGGGGAGCCAGAAGCGGGCGTCGTCCCACATGCGCTCGAAAGGCGGTGAAGCGATGGGCCACCATTCCGGGACGAGCTCGTCGGACGGCACGCCGTCCCCCGTGAATGCGCGGCTGACGAAGACGAAGGACCGCTGCGACCACGACGGCTTCGTCGGGAAACGGTAGTCGAGGACGCCACGAGGCTCGAGGGCCGACGGGTCGACGACGATGCCGGTCTCCTCGGCGACCTCCCGGATGACCGCCTCCGCGGGCGTCTCCCCCGGCGCGAGCTTGCCGCCGGGTCCGACCGACCGGCCGACGCCGAGACCGGTGAGCTTGCGCCCGATCAGGACCTCCTCGCCGACCGCGCTCGGGCGGAGGAGGTAGCAGACCGCGACGTCGGGGTGCCGGTCTCCCGTCACGAGAGGGGGCTCACATCTCCTCGTGGGTCGTCGGGTCGCCGCCGAAGAGGCGACCATCGGGCCGGCCGAGGGCGGTGATCGCGTCGACGTCGTCCTCGCTCAGCTCGAATCCGAAGATGTCGAGGTTCTCCTTCTGTCGCGACGGCGTCGCGGACTTCGGGATCGCGATGACACCGCGCTCGACGTGCCAACGGAGAACGACCTGACCGGGGGTGACGCCGTACTTCTCGGCGATCGAGGTGACGACCTCGTTCTCGTGCGGCTTGGCGGCCTTGCCGAGGGGGCTCCAGGCTTCCGTGACGATGTCGTGCTCTTCGTGGAAGGCGAGCAGCTCGGCCTGGGGGAAGTAGGGGTGCAGCTCCACCTGATTCACGGCCGGCATGACGCCGGTCTCGTCGACGAGCCGCGTCAGGTAGTCGGCCGTGAAGTTCGAGACGCCGATCGAACGCGCGAGCCCGCGCGAACGCAGTTCGATCATCGCGCGCCACGTGTCGACGAAGCGGTCGCGCGACGGGTTGGGCCAGTGGATGAGGTAGAGATCGACGTGGTCGACGCCGAGGCGCTCGAGCGAACCGGTGAGGGAACGAAGAGTCTCGTCGTAGCCGTGGTCGCGGCCGGGCACCTTGGTCGTGATCTGGACGTCCTCGCGCGGGAGACCGGATGCCCGCAGCGCCTCGCCGACCTCGACCTCGTTGTCGTAGTTCACGGCGGTGTCGAGCAGGCGGTAGCCGGCGTCGAGCGCGGAGCGGATCGCCGTCACTCCCTCCTCGCCCTTCAAGGGGTACGTGCCGAAACCGATCTGGGGGAACTCGTGGCCGTCGTCGAGGCGGATGGCGGGAATCGAAGTCATGTTCCGACCCTACGCGCCCGGGCGTTAGCGTTGTGTGCATGACGCATTCCGAACCGCCCGTGGCGGCGAAGCGACCGATCCCCCGCACCCATCACGGAGACGTCTTCGAGGATCCCTACGAGTGGCTCCGGGAGAAGGAATCCCCCGACGTGATCGCCCATCTCGAGGCCGAGAACTCCTTCACCGACGCGAGCACCGCCCACCTGGCGGGGTTGCGCACCCGCATCTTCGAGGAGATCAGGTCGCGCACGCTCGAGACCGATCTCTCCGTGCCCGTGCGGGAGGGCGACTACTGGTACTACTCCCGCAGCTTCGAGGGCAAGGAATACGGCGTGCACTGCCGAGCGCCGATCACCTCGCCGGACGACTGGACGCCTCCCAAGCTCGATGCCGAGACGGAGGTGCCGGGAGAGGAGATCCTCCTCGACGGCAACATCGAGGCCGACGGTCACGACTTCTTCCGCATCGGCAGCTTCGACGTGTCGCGTGACGGCGCCCGCCTCCTGTTCGGTGTCGACACCGAGGGTGACGAACGATACGTCCTGCGCATCCGCGACCTCGCGACCGGAATCCAGCTGGCCGACGAGATCCCCGGCACGTTCTCCGGCGCGATGTTCTCCCCCGACGGTCGATTCGTCTTCTATTCCACGGTGGACGACGCGTGGCGGCCCGACACGATCTGGCGGCACGAGGTCGGCACGGAGGTCGCCGCGGACGTCGTCGTGCACAAGGAGGAGGACGAGCGATTCTGGGGCGGCATCGGGCTGACCCGCAGCGGCGACTACCTCGTCATCGGACTGGGCTCGTCCGTGACGAGCGAGTACCTCATCGCACCGGCCTCCGATCCCACCTCCGAGTTCCGCGTCGTGTGGCCGCGCAGGGAGGGCGTCGAGTACTCCATCGAGCACGCTCGCATCGGTCACGACTCCGTCCTCCTGATCCTGCACAACGACGGAGCCCCCAACTTCGAGCTCGTCGCGGTGTCGCCCGAGGAGCCGGGCACAGGGCCGGCCGATGCCACCGTCGTGATCGCTCACAGCGAGGAGCGCCGGCTCGAGGCCGTCGACGCGTTCGCGCACCATCTCGCTTTCTCCTACCGACGCGACGGGCTGACCCAGGTGGGCACGACCCTGCTCGGGCCGGATTCCACGATCGCGGACATCGCGATCGACGAGCTCGCCTTCGACGAGCCCCTCTACTCCGTCGGTTTCGGCGGCAACCCCGAGTGGGAGCAGCCCACGCTCCGCATCGGCTTCGGCTCGTTCGTCACACCCTCGAGCGTGTTCGATTGCGACGTCCGCACCGGCGAGCGCACGCTGCTCAAGCAGCAGCAGGTCCTCGGCGGCTACGACCCCGCCGAGTACGAGCAGGCGCGTGAGTGGGCGACGGCCGAGGACGGCACGCGTGTGCCCATCTCCCTCGTATGGCGGCAGGACGGCGAGACGGGACCGCGGCCGTTCCTGCTCTACGGCTACGGCTCGTACGAGGCGAGCATGGACCCGGCCCTCTCGATCGCACGGCTGTCGATGCTCGACCGCGGGGCCGGCTTCGCGATCGCCCATGTCCGCGGCGGCGGTGAGCTCGGACGCTCCTGGTACGAGGAGGGCAAGCTCCTCGTCAAGAAGAACACGTTCACCGACTTCGTCGCGAGCGCCCGCCACCTCGTCGATGCCGGGATCGCCCGACCCGATGCTCTCGTCGCCGAGGGCGGAAGCGCCGGCGGTCTCCTCATGGGCGCGGTCGCGAACCTCGCCCCTGAGCTCTTCTCCGGGATCCACGCGTCCGTCCCGTTCGTCGACGCGCTCACGACGATCCTCGACCCGAGCCTGCCGCTCACGGTGATCGAGTGGGACGAGTGGGGCGACCCGCTGCACGATCCGGACGTCTACGCATACATGAAGACGTACTCGCCGTACGAGAACGTGCGCGAGGGGGCTCAGTACCCGCGGATCCTCGCGACGACGAGCCTCAACGACACCCGCGTCTACTACGTCGAGCCCGCGAAGTGGGTGGCGCGCCTGCGCGAGGTCGGCGCTCCCGCGCTCCTCAAGACGGAGATGGTCGCGGGCCACGGTGGCGTGAGCGGGCGCTACGCGCAGTGGCACGAGCGTGCGTTCGAACTCGCCTGGATCCTCGACGCCCTCGGCGTCGCCGACGCCTGACCGCTGGGGCACCGCCGGTCCCGTCCCATCGCGAAAGTGCGGACTTTCGCCCCCCGATCACTGTCCGAGGGGGCGAAAGTCCGCACTTTCGCGGAGGTTGTGAGGGCTACGGGTCAGCCGAAGAGGATCGAGGCTTCCTCGTAACGGTCCTCGGGGACCGTCTTGAGGCGGCCGACGGCGTCTTCGAACGGGACGTTGACGACCTCGGTGCCGCGGAGGGCGACCATCGTGCCCCACTCCTCGCGCATGATGGAGTCGATCGCCGCCATGCCGAGGCGGGTCGACAGCACACGGTCGTACGCACTCGGCACGCCGCCGCGCTGCAGGTGGCCGAGCACGGTCGCGCGCGATTCGACACCCGTGCGGGCCTCGATCTCGGGTGCGAGCATGTCGGCGATGCCACCGAGGCGCGGACGGTTGAACGCGTCGAGCCCCTTCTCGGAGTGCGCCGTCTCCATCGTGTTGAGGGTGAAGCCCTCAGCCACGACGACGATCGGGGCACGGCCGCGGTCGGACACCTGCTGCACCCAGTCGCAGATCTGCTCCATCGACTGGGGCTGCTCGGGGATGAGGATCGCGTGGGCGCCCGCCGCCATACCCGCGTGGAGCGCGATCCAGCCGACGTGCCGACCCATGACCTCGACGACCATGCAGCGCTTGTGCGACTCGGCCGTGGTGCGGACGCGGTCGATCGCCTCCGTGGCGATCTCCACGGCGGTGTCGAAGCCGAACGAGTAGTCGGTGGCGTCGAGGTCGTTGTCGATCGTCTTCGGCACGCCCACGATCTTGAGGCCTGCGTCGGTCAGGCGCTTGGCGGCCGCGAGGGTGCCTTCGCCGCCGATCGCGATGAGCGCGTCGACCCCGATGCGGTCGAGCGTCGCCTGCACGTTCTCGGGACCGCCGTGGGGGCCCTCGAACGGATTCGTGCGGCTCGTCCCGAGGATCGTGCCGCCCTGCTTGCCGAGCCCGCGCACGGTGTGGCGGTCGAGAGGCATCGTGAGGCCCTCGACGACGCCCTTCCATCCGTCCCGGATGCCGATGAAGGACTGGTTGTGGATCTTGGTCCCCTTGAGGACGGCACCGCGGATGACCGCGTTGAGTCCGGGGCAATCGCCACCGCTCGTGAGCACACCAATTCGCATCGAGTTCGCCTTTCGACTCAGTCGCGGCGTTTACCTCGCTGGCGCGATCGCCGCCACCACGACCCTAGCGCGTGGGAGCGGAGTAATCTGACAGTCATGGACTACACCCCTGAACCCTCGAGCGTCACCATGTTCACGACCGAGTGGTGCGGGTACTGCGCTCGCCTCAAGAAGCAGCTCGACGGTGCCGGCATCTCCTACACCGAGATCGACATCGAGAACGTGGACGGCACCGCCGAATACGTCGCGAGCGTCAACGGCGGCAACCAGACCGTGCCGACGATCGTCTTCCCCGACGGCACCACCGCCACGAACCCGTCCCTCCACGAGGTCAAGCAGCGCATCTCCGCTTGAGCCGGTCACGCCCCACGAACTGAGGCGTTCGAGCGCCTTCGCTCCGGTGGACCGGGAGGAAGACGCTCGAACGCCTCAGATGGTAGGGCGGTGAAGCGGGGCTAGGCCGCGTCCTCGATGGCCTGACCGAGCAGGTGGATGAGGGCGTTGAGCTGCACGGAGTCGCTCGAGCCGGCGTCCTGATCGGACCCGTCGAGGGCTCGCGCCGCGAGGCCCTGCTTGGAGTCGATGAGCTCGGCGATCTTCGTGTCGATCGTGTGCGCGGCGATGATGCGCCACGCGGTGACGGGCTCGTCCTGTCCGATGCGGTGCACGCGGTCGATCGCCTGGGTCTGCTCGGCGGCCGTCCACGACAGCTCGGCGAGCACGACGTTGGACGCCGCCTGCAGGTTCACGCCGACGCCGGCCGCGGTCAGCGAGCAGACTGCGATCGAGACGGAGTCGTCCGTGTTGAAGGCGTCGATGGCGGCCTGGCGGGCGATGGCCTGCTGGTCGCCGCGGATCGACACCGTGCCGATACCGCGCGCCTGGAACACACGTTCGGCCTGATCCATCACGTCGATGTGCTTCGCGAAGAACACGACCTTGCCGACCGATCGCGCGAGTTGCGCGGTGTAGTCGGCGGCGAGTCCGGCCTTCGCCTGGCCGATCTTCCGCACCATCGTGAAGACGTTCTCCTGGCCGCCGGAGGACTTCGCCTCGTCGAGCTCGGACTGGGCCACCATGCGCACGAGTTCCGTGGACGGGTCGCGCCAGTCGTCGCCTCGGGCACCCGCCGCGCGCTGGTAGCGCGTGAGGAGCCGGGCGCCGAGCTCGCGCTCCGCGTCGCGGATCGAGCGACCGAAGTCGTCGTCGAGCTCCACGGGGAGGTCGGCGACGCGCTTCGCGGGCAGGTCCGCGGCGACGTCGACCTTGCGGCGACGGACGATTCCCATGTCGATGACGGCTTCGCGCGCCTCGCGGTAGAAGCCGTGGTCGGCCGGCGTCAGGCCGGTCGCGTCGAGGCGTTCCATGAGCTCCGGCATGGGCTTGTCGTTCGACACCCAGCCGAGGAACTGCCAGATGGCGTTGAAGTCCTCGACGTCGTTGATGAGGGGCGTTCCCGTGAGCGCGAGCATGAGGGGGTCGCCTCCCGGAGCCCTCTCGCGGATGCGCTGCGCGAGCGACAGCACGTGCTGCGACCGCTGCGAGTGGAGGTTCTTGATGAAGTGGGCCTCGTCGACGACCATGCCCTTGAAGCCGAGCTGGCCGAGCCACCCGAGGTGACGGTCGAGGACCTCGTAGTTGACGATGACGACGTCGGCGAACGCGTCGATGTCGCGGCCGTCGCCGTGGATGACCGTCGCGCGACGCAGGGGCGTCCAGCGCTCCACCTCGCGCGCCCAGTTCATCTTCACGACGTTGGGGACGATGACGAGCAGCGGATACGCGTCGGCGATGGACGCCGCGAGCACCGACTGCGCGGTCTTGCCGAGGCCGGGCTCGTCGGCGAGGAGGAAGCTGCGGTGCCCCTCCCGCACGGCCTCGACGAAGCGGGCCTGGTGGTGCATGATCTCCATGCCGCGGGGGGCGAGGCGGTCGATCTCCGGGGCCTCGGGCAGCTCCATGGAGGCAGCCCCTCCCCCGGCGCCCTGCTCGAACGCCTTGTAGAGCGGGCTCATGAGCTCCCAGCCGTCGAGACGGCGGCGGGGAACCGTGGTGGGCTCGGCCTTGCTGAAGTCCGGCGGGAGGAACGGGTTCGCGAGCTGGCGCGAGACCACGGACTGCGGCAGCACCTGACGCTCGGCGAGCTCCGCCGGGATCATCGACGGCACCTCGACCTTCTGCGTCGAGATGATGAGCTCGTCGGGGCTCAGCTCCGCGCCGGACTCGATGAGCCAGTCGCGGCGAAGCCGCTGGGCGACGGGGCTCGTGGTCTGGTCGACCTCGAGCAGCGCGATGAGCGACGTGTCGCGGGCGGCGGTCTTCGCGAGGATCTGGGCGACGCCGTCGAGCCGCTTGAGCAGCTCGGCACGGGCGGCGGGGTCGAGCGCGACGTCGGCCTTGACGCGCGCGCGCTCCTCGCGGACGAGGAAGGCGATGACCTGGAACTTGACCCGGTTCGTAGGGCCGACCTTGCCCTTCTGGGCTTTGGCCTCGACCTCGCGCACCTTGCGCGCGAGGATCGGGATGAGCGGCGCATCGTCGTCGTGACGCGCGACGGTGCGGCTGGACGATCGTCCCGACGAACGACGGTGACCGGTGTACGGCATGCTCCTCCTGAGCAGTCGAGGATCCGACGCGGGAGCATCGGCCTGATCGAGTCGGCTCCCGTGCTTTCGCAGATCAACGCGGATGACACTCGCGGATCGTCGAACCCCCACGGGAGGCGATGAGCCCATTCTACGGCACGGCGACCGCTCCCGCGCACGGGGTTCCGGGCGGCCGCCCGCCGGGCTCCGGTCAGGCCGGAGGCGTGATCTCGGTCCAGGCGCCGTACTTCGCGGCACGGCCGTCGCCGGAGGAACGTCCCGTGAGCCGGCGCTGGATCCACGGCACGACGTGCTCGCGGTAGTACGCGAGCTCGTCGCGGATGTTCTTCCCGGATGCGCCCCCTGGAGCGTCGATGACCCAGTGCGACGGGTGCTCGTAGCCGAGCGTCGCGAGTACGCGGGCCGCGACCCGCTGGTGTCCGATCGGACCGAGGTGCAGTCGGTCGTGCGACCAGTAGGCGGAGCGCGCGAGCTCGGAATCCGACCAGTTGTCGGCGAAGAGCACTCCCCGGTCCGCGGCGAGCGCGGCGACCCGTTCGTTGAGGGCGTCTCCCTTGGCCTCGATGCGCGCGCGCATCGGCAGCCCGCCCGTGGGGTTCGCCCCGCTCAGGAGCACGAGCTGCGCTCCCGATTCGGCCACACGGTCGAGCACGGCGCCGATGCGCGCGAGCAGGAGCGTGGGATCGGACTTCGGGCGCAGCATGTCGTTCCCGCCGCCGTTGAACGTCACGAGCGTGGGCCCGAGGGCGATCGCGGGTTCGAGCTGCTGATCGATGATGGGGCCGAGAAGTCGGCCGCGGATCGCGAGGTTCGCGTAGAGGACACGGGCACCCGAGGCGGCGAGGCCCTCCGCGACGAGGTCGGCCCAGCCGCGCACGCTCCCGTCGGGCCGATCGTCCCCCACGCCCTCCGTGAAGCTGTCCCCGAGCGCGACGTACCTGATCTCGTCCATCACCTCAGTCTCGCACCGTCAGCACGGGTCAGCGGCACGAGCATCTCAGGCTCACACCGTTGGAACGCGTCGGCGGCATCGGCACCTCAGTCTCGCACCGTCAGCACAGGTCGGCGGCACGAGCATCTCAGGCTCACACCGTCCCGTCAGCGCCACCGCGGACTCAGTCCTCGTAGCCGACGAGCCAGCGCACGCCGTAGCGGTCGCGGACCTGGCCGTCGGTCGCTCCCCACGGGCGCTTCTGCAGGGGATCGAGCACGGTGCCGCCGTCGGACAGTCGCTCGAACCAGCGGGTCAGGGTCTCCCCGTCGGCCGTGCCGAGGAGGGTCACGCTGACGCCGGTCATCGAGACCGGCTCCTCGTCGCCCGCCGTGTCGGAGGCGAACAGGCCGACCGGTCCGCTCAGGACCCCGTGGGCGATCGCGTCGGCCGGGCCGTCGGTGCGCCCGAACTCGTCGAACGTGTGCAGCTCGACCTCGGCGTCGAAGGCGCGCGCATAGAACCCCAGTGCCTCGGCGGCGGTGCCGGGGAAGGACAGGTAGAGGCCGATGCCGCTCACGAGGCGACCACCGGGGGCGTCGGCTGCGGCAGGAGGTCGACGAGCGGGTCGGCGAGGCGGTCGTCGCGCGACCCCGGCCGGGCGGACACTCGCACGTCGCGAGGCGACTCGGAGGCGGAAAAGCCGGGAATGCGCATGGCCGGTGGGTATCCCATCGTCGTCGATCGGTCGCGGTTCGCCCAGTGTACGCCGCGCTCAGTTCGATGGACGAGGGGTCTCCCGTTGGCAGGATCCCGTGGATGCATTCGGGGTGAGGGCGCAAGCCCCTCCCAGACGATTCGTTCTCTCGCCACGATCGGAGCATGAGCGATTCAGAGAAGAACGACGCAGACGACATCCGGCGCGAGTTCCACGAGGCGGTCAACATGACCGCCTCGGAGCTCTCCGACTGGCTCGAGACCGACGACTCGAAGAGCGTCGGCCAGAAGGACGACGGAGGGGAGTCGACCGGCCACAAGAGCGGCCGACGCATCGTCGACCTCCTGCACACGAAGAAGGACGACCTGAGCGACGACGATCTCTCCCACATGAGGAAGGTCGTGGGGTACGTCTCCCGGCACACCGCCCAACGGCCGTCGGGCGACGTGTCCGACACCCCGTGGCGTTACTCCCTCATGAATTGGGGCCACGACCCCGTGAAATGAGCCGGACCCGTCTCATCGCTACGCTGTCCTTCGTGGGGACAGGGACGTGAGCGCACAGCCGGATACGACGGCACTCACGGCGGCGGTCAGTCGGAGTGAGGTGAAGGACTTCCGCCGACGGGAGAAGTCGAACCGCCGCTGGTTCGACACCACGAACGTCTGGGTCATCGTGATCGTCGTGATCGCGGTCCTCGTCGGGGGCCTCCCGCTGATCCGTTTCGTCCTGGGATCGACGGACGGTGATGCCGAGACGAATGCTCCGTCCGTCCCACTCGCGGTCGCCGGCATCGCCGGCCTGCTGATCGTTTTGGTGCGCCTGCACGGACGATCGGCCTGGGCCGCACGATTGCGACGATCCAGATTCGCCGAGGCGAACGGTTTGGTCTACGACGAGCCGGCCGACGTGGCCGAGTATCCGGGGGCCGCCTTCTCCGCCGGTCACAGTCAGTCGCGCGACGTGCGGTTCCGCTCTGTCGACGGACCGTACGCCGAGTTCGGAACGTACAGCTGGTCCGTCGGCAGCGGGAAAGGCAAACGCAACTATCGGATCGGCTTCGCCGCGATGCGACTCGAGCAGCCGCTCCCCCACATGGTGCTCGACCTGCGCGACAACAACGGTTTCTTCGGAGTCGGCATCATCCCGTTCCGTTTCGATCGCGACCAGGTCCTCTCGCTCGAGGGCGACTTCGATCGGTACTTCACGCTGTACTGCCCGAGCGACTACGAGCGTGATGCGCTCTACGTCTTCACTCCGGACGTGATGGCGCTCCTCATCGACGAGTCGGACCAGTTCGATGTGGAGATCGTCGACGACTGGGTCTTCTTCTATTCCACCCGCGCGTTCGACGTGGACGAACCGGCCACCTGGCAGCGACTGTTCCGCATCCGCGACACCATCGTCGCGAAGCTGCATCGTGTGTCCGGCCGATACCGCGACGACCGCGTCCCCGGCCAGGACGCGCCCGTGCTGGCTCCGATCACGGCCTCGGCGACGACCGCTCGCCGTGGTTCAGGCCGCGTCAGGGTGGTGGCGCCGGCCGGCCGGCGCTTGCGGTCGAGCGCGCCGTGGCTGGCGGTCCTCGTCCTCGCCGGGATCGTCGCCATCGTCTGGTTCGTCCCGCAGCTCCTGATGTGACCGGCGCCGTCAGACCCGGTCTCTGTCCGTTTCGGCCCACTTCGCGCTGCAGGTCTTGGTGAACGCGGCAGAAATTGCTGCCGCGTCCACCAGATCCTGCAGCGCGTCGAGCAGGAACTGCAGCGCGTCGGGCGCGGGGTGGCGCGAGGCCTCGCGGGTCAGCGCGGGACGCGGGGTGTGAAGCCGCGCAGTCGCAGGCTGTTGAGCACCACGAAGACGCTCGAGAAGGCCATCGCGGCGCCCGCGATCATGGGGTTGAGCAGGCCGAGGGCCGCGAGCGGGATCGCCGCGACGTTGTAGGCGAAGGCCCAGAACAGGTTGCCCCGGATGATGCCGAGCGTGCGCCGCGAGAGGGCGATGGCGTCGACCGCTCCCGAGAGCCCCTCGCGTACGAGGGTGATGTCGGCCGCGTGCATCGCGGCGTCCGTCCCCCCGCCCATGGCGATGCCGAGATCGGCTGCGGCGAGCGCCGCCGCGTCGTTGACGCCGTCGCCCACCATCGCGACCGACCGTCCCTCGGACTGCAACCGGCGGATCTCGTCGACCTTGCCCTCGGGGAGCACATCCGCGACGACGCGCTCGATGCCGAGCGATCCGGCGACGCGACGCGCGACGGCTGCGGCGTCTCCCGTGAGGAGGACCGGCTCGAGTCCGAGCGCGCGGAACGCCCGGACGGCCTCGTCACTGTCCGTGCGGACGGTGTCGGACAGCTCGACGACGGCGCGCACGCGTCCGTCGATCGCGACGACGACGGCGGTGCGCCCCTCGGCGGCGGACGCGGCGAGGGCCGAATCGAGGTCCTCCCCGCGGGCGATCCCGAGCCCCGCGACGAACGAGGCGCGGCCGATCGCCACCGGCCGTGCCTCGACGGTGCCCTGGACGCCGAGTCCGTCGGTCGAGCGGAAGTCGTCGACCTCCACACGCTCGTCGACCGGAACGGCCGCCACGATGGCTCGCGCGATCGGGTGCTCGGAGGCGACCTCGAGAGAGGCCGCGATCCTGAGGACGCCGGCCTCGGTGGTGCCGTCCTCGCCGGCGTCCGAGTCGGCGGCGCCGATGAGGGTCACGCCGGAGACCGACAGCTCGCCCGTCGTGAGGGTCCCGGTCTTGTCGAGCACGACCGTGTCGACGCCCTTCGCGGCCTCGAGAGCATCGGGTCCCGTGATCAGCACGCCGAGCCGTGCGCCACGGCCGGTCCCCACGAGCAGGGCGACGGGTGTCGCGAGCCCGAGCGCACACGGGCACGCGATGATGAGCACCGCGACGGCCGCGCTGAAGGCGGCGGCGCTCGATCCCCCGAGCAGCAGCCAGGTGGCGACGGTGCCGAGCGCGAGCACGATGACGATCGGGACGAAGACGGCCGAGATGCGATCGGCGAGGCGCTGGATGCGGCCCTTCTCGGTCTGCGCGTCCTCGACGAGGCGGGCGATGTGCGACAACCGCGTGTCGGCCCCGATCGCCGAGGCGCGGACGAACAACCGCCCACCCGAGACGATCGTGCCACCCGTGACCGGGTCTCCCGCCGACACGTCGATCGGCACCGATTCGCCCGTGATCATGCTCGCGTCCACGGCGGCCCCACCCTCGACGACGAGGCCGTCGGTGGCGATCTTCTCCCCCGGGCGCACGACGAAGACGTCGCCGACCGCGAGCTCCTCGATGGGCACGAGCACCTCCTCGCGAGCGGTGGCCAGCAGTTCGCCGGTGCGAGCCGGTCGATCGCGCAGCACGGTGACCTCGCGGGCGCCGAGCTCGAGGAGTGACCGGAGGGCCTCTCCGGCTGAGCGCTTCGACCGGTTCTCGATGACCCGACCGAGCAGGAGGAGCACGGTGACCCCGGCAGCGACCTCGAGGTAGATCGCCGACGACGGGTCCTCGCCGGTCGGAAGGAGCGAGAATTCGTGGCGCATACCGGGCATGCCGGCCATGCCGAAGAACAGGGCCCACACGGACCAGAAGTACGCGGCGAAGGTACCGAGCGTGATGAGCGTATCCATCGTCACGGAGCCGTGGCGCAGGGTCACGGCGGTGGAGCGGTGGAACGGGAATCCGCCCCAGAACACCACGGGCGTCGCGAGCACGAGCGACAACCACTGCCAGTTCGTGAACTGCCAGGCGGGAACCATCGCGAGGATCACCACGGGGATCGCGAGGACGGAACTCACGACGAGCCGGCTCGTGAGCGTCGTGGCGCCGGTGGTCCCGTCACCGTGGTCCATGTGGGACATCCCGCCGTCGTGCTCGGCCGACGGGGGCGAGGACGGCGTCGAGGTCTTCGGCGGCTGCTCCACGGTCGCCGTGTAGCCGGCGGCGCCGACCGCGGCGACGAGCTCGTCGAGGGCGACACCGGTCGGGAAGGTCACGCGCGCCTTCTCCGTCGCGAGGTTGACGCGTGCGCTGACGCCGTCGATCTTCTCGAGGCGTTTCTCGACGCGCGCGACGCAACTGGCGCACGTCATCCCATCGATCAGGAGCGTCGCCGTGCCGCTCGGTGCGTTCTCGTCCGTCACTTCGTCCGTTGTCCGCATAACACGCACAACCATATACCCCAAGGGGGTATTCCGTCATGAGCGGTCACGATCCGCCGGAGCCCCGTCCACACCCGTAGGCTGCCCCCGTGAGCACCTTCACGCACCTCCTCGCCGCGGCCCCCGTGGTCCTCGACGGCGGGCTCGGCACCCTTCTCGACGCACGCGGTCACGACGTCGCCGGGCCGCTCTGGAGCGCTCGCGTGCTGCGCGAGCAGCCGGAGGCGATCGAGGCGGCCCACGACGAATTCTTCGAGGCCGGCGCGATGGTGGCCACCTCGGCCTCCTACCAGGTCTCCCGCGACGGCTTCCGCCGAGCCGGGCTCAGCGAGACCGAGGCCGACACGGCGCTCGACACGAGCGTGCGGCTCGCCCGGGCGGCGGCGGATCGCGCCGGGGACGGTCGCGTCGTGGCCGCGTCGGTCGGGCCGTTCGGGGCCACTCGGGCCGACGGCTCGGAGTACCACGGCGCCTATGGGCTCACCGTGGACGAGCTCGCCGCGTGGCACCGCCCGCGCATCGAGGCGCTCTGGGCGGCGGGGCCCGACGTGCTCGCGATCGAGACGATCCCCTCGCTCGCGGAGGCCGAAGCGATCGCCCGCGCCCTCGAGGGGACGGGCGCCGTCGCGTGGCTGAGCTACACGGTCGCGGGCGGCCAGACCCGCGCGGGCGAATCCCTCGGTGACGCCTTCGCCATCGCCGATGCGACCCCGGAGATCGTCGCGACAGGAGTCAACTGCTGCGCACCGATCGAGGTCTCGGTGGCACTGCGGGCGCTGCGGAGCCGGTCGGACAAGCCGGCGGTCGTCTACCCGAACTCGGGCGAGGAATGGGACGCGAAGAACCGCCGCTGGATGGGGAGCCCAGCCCTCCCTCCGGAGCTCGTCGACGAGTGGGTGCACGAGGGCGCCTCCGCCATCGGCGGATGCTGCCGCGTCGGCCCCGAGCACATCGCTCTCATCGGCGACGCGGTCGGCCGCTCCCGGCACTGACGGCGACGCCCCGCCGCGTGCCTCAGCGCAGGGACTGGGTGTGCCAGACCGTCTTGATCTCCGTCCACGCGATGACACGCTCGAGGCTCTGCGCCACCGCGTCCTCCGCCTGCGACGGCCGCAATACCCGCGTGAGCGTGTCCGCCGCGGCGATCTCCAGATCGACCCAGTCGAGGGACCCCGCCCCCGTGAGGTCGAGGCCGTCGACGTCCGCGTGCGAGGCAAGCCACGGCGCGATCTCCGCCGGCGAACCCGTGAGCACGTTGACGACACCCTTCGGCACGTCGCTCGTCGCGAGCACCTCGGCGAACGTCATCGCCGGGAGCGGGAAGCGTTCGCTCGCGATCACCACGACGGTGTTCCCGGCGACGAGCGCCGGCGCCACGACGTTGACCAGCCCGAGGAGGGGCGAGTCCTGCGGCGCGACGATCGCGATGACACCGGAGGGCACGGGGACGGAGAGGTTGAAGTACGGACCGGAGACGGGGTTCGCGCCGCCGACGAGCTGCGCGTACTTGTCCGCCCACCCCGCGTACCAGACCCAGCGGTCGATCGACGCGTCGACGTCCGCCACGGCGTCGCGCTCGGAGAGCCCGAGACCCGAACGCAGCTCGTCCACGAACTGGGCCCGGCGGCCCTCCATCATCTCGGCGATCCGGTAGAGCACCTGTCCGCGGTTGTAGGCGGTGGCGCCCGACCACCCGCCGACGGCGCCACGCGCCGCGACGACCGCGTTGCGCGCGTCCTTGCGCGACGCCTGGGCGGCATTGGCGAGGAAGACCCCGGCCGGATCCGCGACCGCGTAGGTGCGACCCGATTCGCTCCGGGGGAACGCTCCCCCGATGTAGAGCTTGTACGTCTTCGCCACCGCGAGCCTCGTCACTTCCTCGTCCCCTTCTTCCGCGGCGTCGCCGCTTGTTCCGTCTGCACGGTCGATGCGCCGCCGGACGCCGCGAGGTACGCCGCGAGCCCGTGGCGACCGCCCTCGCGGCCGTAGCCCGATTCCTTGAATCCGCCGAACGGGCTCGAGGGGTCGAACTTGTTGAACGTGTTCGCCCACACGACGCCGGCGCGCAGGTCGTTCGCGATCGCGAGGATCTTGCTGCCCTTGTCCGACCAGATGCCTGCGGAGAGCCCGTACGGCGTGTTGTTGGCCTTCGCGACCGCCTCGGCCGGCGTGCGGAACGTGAGCACGGAGAGCACGGGGCCGAAGATCTCGTCGCGCGCGATCCGGTGCGACGTGTCGACGCCCGTGAAGATCGTCGGGGCGAACCAGAACCCGTTCTCGGGCAGCTCGCACGCGGGGCTCCACCGTTCGGCGCCCTCCCGTTCCCCGATCTCGCTGAGGGATCGGATGCGCTCGAGCTGCGCCGCCGAGTTGATCGCACCGATGTCGGTGTTCTTGTCGAGAGGGTCACCCACCCGCAGCGTCTCCATACGGCGCTTGAGCTTCTCGATCACCTCGTCGTGCACGTTCTCCTGCACGAGGAGGCGGGACCCGGCGCAGCAGACGTGGCCCTGGTTGAAGAAGATCCCGTTGACGATGCCCTCGACCGCCTGGTCGACGGGGGCGTCGTCGAACACGATGTTCGCCGCCTTGCCTCCGAGCTCGAGCGTCAGCCGCTTCGAGGAACCCGCGACCTGCTTCGCGATCGCACGGCCGACGGCGGTCGACCCAGTGAAGGCCACCTTGTCGATCCCGGGATGGGTGACGAGCGCGCTGCCGGTGTCGCCCGCGCCGGTGACGATGTTGACGACGCCGGGAGGGAGATCCGCCTGCTGCAGGATCTCCGCGAAGAGCAGGGCCGTGAGCGGCGTGGTCTCCGCGGGCTTCAGCACAACGGTGTTGCCCGCCGCGAGGGCCGGCGCGATCTTCCACGCGAGCATGAGCAGCGGGAAGTTCCACGGGATGACCTGCCCGGCCACGCCGAGGGCGCGCGGCGCGCTGCCGAGGCCTGCGTGCTCGAGCTTGTCCGCCCATCCCGCGTAGTAGAAGAACCAGGCGGCCACGAGGGGCACGTCGACGTCCCGCGACTCCCGGATCGGCTTGCCGTTGTCGAGGCTCTCGGCCACGGCGAGCTCGCGGGCCCGCTCCTGGACGAGCCGGGCGATGCGGAAGAGGTACTTCCCGCGATCCGCCCCGGACATCCGCGACCACACGGTGTCGTAGGCCCGGCGGGCGGCGCGGACGGCTCGATCGACGTCCGCCTCCGACGCGCTCTGGACGGTCGTGATGTGCTTCTCGGTGGCCGGGGAGATGGTCGCGAAGGTACCTCCCGTGCCATCGACGAAGGCGCCGTCGATGAAGAGCCCGTATTCGGGCTTGAGGTCGAGGATGGACGCCGATTCGGGCGCCGGGGCGTAGTCGAGGAATGTCATGATCGTCCTTCTTCTCGCGTCAGACGACGGAGACGTAGTCGGGGCCCGAGTAGCGGCCGGTCGCGATCTTCTGCTTCTGCATGAGCACGTCGTCGAGCAGGCTCGATGCGCCGAAACGGAAGAGGTGCGGCGAGAGCCATTCCTCTCCGACCGTCTCGGCGACGGCGACGAGGTAGGAGATGGCGTCCTTCGACGTGCGGATGCCGCCGGCGGGCTTCACCCCGATCCGCTGACCCGTGGCGAGGTGCCAGTCGCGCACGACCTCGAGCATGAGGAGCGTCACGGGGAGGGTGGCGGCGGGGGCCACCTTGCCCGTGGAGGTCTTGATGAAGTCACCGCCCGCGAGGATCGCGAGCCAGGAGGCGCGTCGCACGTTGTCGTAGGTCGAGAGTTCGCCGGTCTCGAGGATGACCTTGAGGTGGGCGTGGCTCCCGTCCGGGCGGCGGCAGGCCTGCTCCACGGCGACGATCTCGTCGTAGACCTGGCCGAAGCGCCCGGAGAGGAACGCCCCGCGGTCGATGACCATGTCGATCTCGTCGGCCCCAGCGGCCACTGCGTCGGAGGTGTCCTGGAGCTTGACGGCAAGGGACGCGCGCCCGCTCGGGAAGGCCGTCGACACGGCGGCGACGGCGATGTCGCCCCCGGCCGCGGCGTGATGGCGTCCGAGCGCCGAGACGGCGTGGCCGACCATGTCGTTGTAGACGCACACGGCCGCGACCCGGCCGACGGAGGGGTCGCCCGGGTCCGGCGAGATCGCCTTCGACACGAGGGACCGCACCCGCCCGGGGGTGTCGGAGCCCTCGAGGGTCGTGAGGTCGATGAGTGAGACGATCGTGTCGAGCGCTGCCGCCTTCGACGCGGTCTTGATGGACCGCGTACCGAGGGTCGCGGCGCGCTGCTCGAGGCCCACGGCGTCCACTCCCGGGAGACCGTGGAGGAACCGTCGCAGCGCCGCGTCCGTCGCGGGCCCGTCGAAGGGCCGGACGAGGGCGCGGTCCGCGGGGGCCGCTGGAGTGTCGGTATCGGTCATGTCGTCGTCCTTCTAGAGGGGTGTCGAGGGGAGGAATCCTGTGAGCCGCCGGGATCGTCGGGGGGATGGACGGCCGCGAGCAGCGCGTTCGCGATGCCCTCGTCGGTCACGAGCACCGTGCAGAGGCCGCTCGCCACGATCGCTCGTGCCACCGCGACCTTCTCGGCACCGGAAACCACCGCGATCGTGCGGGCGGCCTCGCGCAAGCGCTCGAGAGGGAGGCCGACCGTGCGCTCGTCGAGCCCCGGGTCGACGATGCGGCCGTCGGCGTCGATGTAGCGGCCCACGACGTCGCCGACGGCTCCGCGGCGCACGAGCTCCTCCATGTCGTCGCGGCGCAGGTAGCCGCTCTCGATGTGGGCCGAGTCCGGAGTCGTCGCGCCCGCGCTGAAGAGGTACACGTCCGCGCTCGCGGCCAGGTCGAGGATGCCGGCGACCGTGCGGTCGCTCTCGATGCTCCGCTTCGTCTCGACCCGCTCGAGGATCGCCGGGCTCGGCAGCAGGGTCGCCCCTCCACCGGCCTTCCGAGCGATCTCGACGGCGGTCGCGGCTGCGGTTCCGGAGCGGCGGTTGACGCTCACTCCCCCGTTGATCTGCACGACGGCGACGCCTGATGCCCACCCCTCGGGCAGCGCGTTCGCGACGGATAGGAGGGTGCGACCCCAGCTGATGCCGAGGGTGCGCGGGACGGGACGGAGCGCCGTGAGGTGGTCGGCCGCCGCGGTGGCGACGCGAGCGGCGACCTCCGCCGCATCCGCCGCGTCGCCGACGGGCACGACCACGGCGTCCGCGAGGCCGAAGCGTTCGCCGAGCGCGCGCTCGAGTCCGAGCCGGCGGGCCCGGGGGTGGACGATCTCGATGCGGATGAAGCCGCGCTGCTTCGCCGTGGCGAGGAGGCGGCCGACCTTCCAGCGCGTGAGTCCGAGGATCGCGCCGATCTCGTCCTGGGTCTTGTCCTCGTCGTAGTAGAGCTCGGCGGCGCGGACGGAGAGCAGTTCGTCGTCGATCTTCACGGCGCCGCTCCCTTCGACTCTGACGGTGGCGAGTCCCACGATAGGGCGGCGATGTGCGCGAGACAACGACGGAGCGGCGTCCTGCTCACATGAGCACAGCGGCCAGCGTCGGCGCTCACTCGTTGCCCTCCCGCCGGACACCCGGCGCGGCGTAGTCTGGCCGCATGGCACGCTCAACCACCGCCGCCGACGCTCGCGGACCGCAGATCGCCAGCGCTCTCGAGACACTCGCGGACGCGCTGTCGACCCTGACCGATCCCCAATGGGAAGCGGAGAGCCTCTGCGAGGGGTGGAGCACGAAGGTCGCCGTCGCGCACCTGGCCTGGCGGGTCGGTTCCCCGACCTCGCGACTGGCCACGGACGTCGCGCGCGCCACGGTCGCGGGGCGCCACCTCAACCCCATGGCCTCCTTCGACGGGATCGCGCGGGAGCGGGCGGCGGCCGCGTCGGGCCCCGACCTCGTGGGAGAGCTGCGGCTCATCGCCGCAGACAAGCGCGCCGGACGCGGACGGACGAACCCCGGCGAGCTCTTCGAGGTGGTGGTGCACGGCTACGACGCCGCCCACCCGTCAGGACTGCGGGTGCCGTTCGCCGCGACGGCGACCCACGCGGTGGGACGGCAGGCCGCCTCCCTCGCGGCGCCCCGCGTGCGCTTCGCCCTGCGCACCCGCACGATGCTCGCGGGCGACGACGGCTGGAGCGTCGGACGCGGCCCCGTCATCGAGGGCACGGCGGAGAGCGTCATCCTCTACCTCACGGGCCGTCGCTCCCCGAAGGTCGGCCGCCGCCGCGTCCTCGCGCCGCTGCCGCCCGGCGCGCCGCACCCCGGCATCGTCTGAGCCACGCTCGCCGACGTGATCAGCCGCAGCCGAGGACCTCGCGGACGCGCTCGACGTCGTTCGTCATCTGGGCGATGAGCGGTTCGATCCCCTCGTACGCCACCATGCCGCGGATCCGCTCGACGAACCGCACGTCCACGACCTTGCCGTAGAGGTCGATGTCCTGGTCGAGCAGGTACGCCTCCACCTGGCGCTGCGGCACACCCTCGAACGTCGGGTTGTCGCCCACTGAGATCGCGGTGGGATAGACCGATCCATCCACCTCGAACCAGCCGGCGTAGATCCCGTCGGCGGGGATGAGGCCGTCCGAGTCGGGCGAGAGGTTCGCCGTCGGGAAGCCGAGTTCGCGCCCGCGCTTCGCGCCATGCACGACGACGCCGCGAACGGTGGGGACGTGGCCGAGCAGTTCACCGGCGCCCGCGACGTCGCCGTCGGCGAGGAGCGAGCGGATCCGCGTCGACGAGACCCGGCCAGCATCGCCGACCAGGACATCGCCGATGGTACGCACGGTGAAGCCGTGGACGCGTCCCAGCCGCTCGAGCTCGGCCACGTCGCCCGCGCCGCCGCGGCCGAAGCGGAAGTCTTCGCCGACGAGGACCGAGCGGGCGTGCACCCGCTCGACGAGCACGTGTGAGACGAAGTCCTCGGCGCTCAAGTGCGCGAGGGCCTCGTCGAAGGTGAGAAGCAGAGTGGCATCGACTCCGGTCTCCCCGAGCAGACGCAGCTTCTGCTCGACCCCGACGAGCGTCTCCGGGCAGAGCTCCGGCCGCAGGAGGGCGAGGGGGTGGCGGTCGAAGGTCACGACGACGCTCGCGAGGCCCGCTGAGTGAGCATCGGCGAGGAGCTCCCCGATGACGGCGCGGTGGCCGGCGTGCACGCCGTCGAACTTGCCGATCGTCACGGCAGACGGCCCGAAGTCCGCGGGGACCTCGCCGGGCCCGTCGAAGACGATCATGCGCCGGTCACGCGTTCGCTCGGCCGCTGCGCGGTGACGACCGGTCGACGACGACGAAGGTAGAGCAGTCCGAGGACCGGGAGCACGAGGGGGATGAAGAGGTAGCCGGCGCCGAACCAGCTCCACACCGAGGCGTGGGCGAAGAGCTCGGGCACGACGAGGCTCATCGTGCCGACGACGAGGACGCCGACGAGCTCGAATCCGATCGTCGCGAGGGCCACGCGGCGCCACGTCTCGCCCGGTGCGACGAGCGCGATCGTCGCGAGGATGTAGACGACGGCGGCGAGTGCCGAGAGCGAGTACGCGACGGGCGCCTCGTCGAACTCGGAGACGATCTGGTAGAAGGACCGACCGGTCGCGGCGAGGGCCAGGATCGCATACACGACGACGAGGACCCGGCCGATGCCTGCGGAGGAGCTCTGCTCGGGCGGGGAGGTGGACGCGGTCATAGAACCCCCAGTCTATCCGCCCTGGACGAACCAGATCTGGTGCATGCGGTACACCATGACGGCGATCGCGAGGTTGGCCACCCCGAGGATCACCGTCGCCCACTTCGAGCGGTCGATGAGGGCCCAGAAGCCGGCGCCGACGGGCAGGAGGATCGCCGATCCGAGGTACAGGCCGAACTCGAGGGCGTCGCCGGTGGGGTCGTTGCCGACCGCCGGGGAGACGATCGAGACGACGAGCTGCACGATGAGGAGGACCTCCACGAGGGCGGTCGCCCCGAGCGTGAGGTCGCTCGGCTTCCGTCCGGCGAGGCCCAGCACGAGGCACAGGAGCCCCGCGATGATCGCGACGGCGACCTGGACGATCGTGAGTGCGTCGATCATGGCGCCTCCTCGACGGGGAAGTTGGCGAGGACCCGGAGCGCCCCGCGTTCGACGTGGGCGATCCCGACGAGACGTCCGTCGGGAGCGACGGCTGCGAGAGGGCCGTCGGGTACGTCGTCTCCGTGCGGCACGACCTTCTTGCCGTGTCCGAGGTCGACGGCCTCGTCGCTGGTCAGATCGAGCACGGGGAGGAAGCGCCCGGCGGCGGCGGTCGGGGGCAGGAGGGCCGCCCCGACGGTCGCCTCGGTGTCGTCGGAGGCCTCCGCGAGGGCGTCGAGCGTCCGGGCGTCCGTCACGGAGAACGGCCCGATGCGGGATCGGCGGAGCGCCGTCAGGTGCCCGCCCACGCCGAGGCCTGCGCCGAGATCGCGGGCGAGGGCGCGGATGTAGGTCCCGCTCGAGCACTCGACGCGCACGTCCACGTCGATCGCGGTCTCGGATCGTCGAATGTCGAGTACCTCGAACGCGGAGATCGTGACGGTGCGCGCCGCGAGGCTCACGTCCTCCCCCGCGCGCACCTTCGCGTACGAACGGACACCGTCCACCTTGATCGCGCTCACGGCCGAGGGGACCTGTTCGATCTCCCCCGTCAACGCGGCGATTCCAGCGCGCACGGCATCGTCGGTCACGGCCGCGAGTGCCTCCGGAGACGCGGTCTCGAGCACCTCGCCCTCTCGATCGTCGGTCACCGTGGTCCCACCGAGTCGGATCGTGGCGAGGTACTCCTTGTCGGCCCCGACGATCCACGTCAGGAGACGCGTTGACGGCCCGAGCCCCAGCACGAGCAGTCCCGTGGCCATGGGGTCGAGGGTGCCGGCATGGCCGACCTTCCGCGTGCCGGCGAGGCGACGCACGCGAGAGACGACCCCGTGGCTCGTCATCCCGTCGGGCTTGTCGACGAGGAGGATTCCGTTCGGCATCGGATCAGCAGCTGTCCGCGAAGCGGCGGACGGGCACGCCCGGATCGGCGTTGTCGACGATCGCGACGGCGCGCGTACGCGGGCGGACCTCGGCGACGTAGAGGCGCTGGCCCTGCGTGTATCGCGCATTGCTCGGGGCATCCGGATCCGAGTCGGTGCCGTCGCGCTCGGCGACCCTCGCCGCGGCGACCTCGCGCGGGACCTCGAGGTTGATCGAGTAGTTCCAGAGTCCGATGAGCTCCGGGCGGTGGAGGAAGATCCCGTCCACGATGAGCACGGCGTCCGGCGGCGCGATCGAGGGTTCCCCCTCGACGGGTCGGTCCTCCTCGACGTCGAAGACGGCCGTGCGGAACGACTCGTCCCCACCGCGACGGAACGGGGTGATGAGCTCGTCCCGGAAGGCCTGGTAGTCGTACGAGTCGCGGTAGAAGCCCTCGGGCGAGTCGCGGCCGACCGCGTAGCGCTCGGCGCTCGGTCGATGGAAGTCGTCGATGCTCGCCCGCACCACAGCGTGATCGCGCTCCGCGAAGGTCGCTGCGAGTGCGTCGGCGAACACGGTCGTGCCCGCGCCGTCGAGTCCGTCGACGGCCACCACGGGGCGACCGGTGCTGTAGTGCAGGAGGATCTCGTCGCGCAGCTCGCGCAGCAGCGCGAGGCGCGCGGGGGTGTCGGCGCTCATGCTCCCAGCGTACTTCCCGTCGAGCCGCGGGCGGCTCGACGGACGGGTGGATCGACCGGGATCCGCGCCGACCGGATCCCGCCGGGCGAGCGCTTAGAGTCGAGAGGTGACGGACGAGCGACCGAAGGGCGGGGATGACGACTCCCCCGGACCGGCGATCGCGACAGCGGTCGCCGAGTGGTACCGGGAGCACCAGCGGGACCTCCCCTGGCGTCGTCCCGGCTTCAGCGCATGGGGCACCCTCGTGAGCGAGTTCATGCTGCAGCAGACCCCCGTCGTGCGCGTGATCCCGCGTCTCGAGGCCTGGCTCGAGCGCTGGCCCACTCCGGCCGACCTCGCCGCCTCCCCACCGGGGGACGCCGTGCGCGCCTGGGACAACCTCGGCTACCCGCGTCGCGCGCTCTGGCTCCACGCGGCGGCGATGCAGATCGTCGAGCGTCACGGCGGCGCGGTGCCCCGCGACGTCGACGCGCTCCTCGCCCTCACGGGCATCGGCGACTACACGGCTCGGGCCGTCGCCGTCTTCTCCTTCGGCGACCGTCACCCCGTGGTCGACACCAACACGCGCCGCGTCATCGCACGGGCTGTGCTCGGCCAGGGGCAGCCGGGACCGCCGCACGGCCGTCGCGATCTCGCCGCGATGGACGCGCTGCTGCCGGACGACGTCGCGGAGTCGACGGTCGTGAACGCCGGGATGATGGAGCTCGGCGCCGTCGTGTGCGTGGCCAGGACGCCGCTCTGCGACGCGTGTCCGCTCCGCGACGCGTGCGCGTGGCGGGCGGCCGGCTACCCCGCCTACGACGGACCGACGAAGGCGATCCAGAAGGCGTACGAGGGAAGCGATCGACACGTCCGCGGACTCATCATGCGCGAACTCCGCGCAGCGCACACCCCGGTGACGGACGCCGAGATCGCCACCCTCTGGCCGGACCAGACCCAACGGGACCGCGCCCTCGCCGGCCTCCTCGCCGACGGCCTCGCGGTCCGCTCCCCCACCCCAGACGCCCCCGGCTACCTCCTCCCCTGACCCCCGGTACCAAAAAACTTCCTTTGTGCTCGAATTTTCAAGCACTGAGGAAGTTTTTTGGTACGGGAGAGGTGGGGCGGGTGAGGGAATGGCTAGGGTCGGGAAATGGTGAACGACGACGCAGCCACTGACCTCCGCCCTCCCTCGATGGACGAGCCGCCTCCTCGATGGCGGATCATCGGCCCCGGTCTCGTGGTCGCGGCGACCGGGATCGGCGCCGGCGACCTCGTCGCCACGCTCGTGGCCGGCAGCCGATTCGGCTACACCCTGCTCTGGGCCGCGATCGTCGGCGTGCTCATCAAGATCGCTCTCGTCGAAGGCGCGGGACGCTGGTCGCTCGCGAGCGGTCGGACCATGTTCGAGGGCTGGCGGCTCGCCGGTCGCTGGACGGTCGTGTTCTTCGCGCCGTACATCGTGATCTGGGGCTTCGTCTACGGCGCCGCCGCCATGTCGAGCACGGCGCTCCCGCTCGCCGCGCTCTTCCCGTCCGTGCACCTCAACGTGTTCGCCATCGCCTCCGGGCTCGTCGGCGCCCTCATCGTGTGGTTCGGGCGCTACAAGGTCTTCGAGTACGTGATCGCGTTCTTCGTCGGACTCATGTTCGTCACGGTCGTGGGTGCCGCGGTCGTCACAGTGCCCAACCTCGGCGAGCTCGTGACCGGACTCGTCCCCCGCATCCCCGAGGGTTCCCTGATCTACACGCTGAGCCTCGCCGGCGGAGTAGGCGGCACCATCACCCTCGCGGCCTACGGATACTGGCTGCGGGAGAAGGGATGGACGACGCCGCGCTGGATGCGCGTCATGCGGATCGACAACAGCGTCGCGTACGTCGTCTCCGGCATCTTCGTGATCTCGATGCTCGTGGTGGGAGCGGAACTGCTCTATTCGTCGGGCGTGACGATCGCCGACGGTGAAGGCGGACTGCTCGATCTGGCGGACGTGCTCCGGGAACGCTACGGCGTCTTCATGAGCTACTTCTTCCTCATCGGCTTCTGGGCGTCGTCGTTCTCGTCCATCCTCGGGGTGTGGAACGGTGTCTCGCTCATGTTCGCGGACTTCCTCGGCACGGTCAGGGGTCTCGCGGAGGACGACCCGCGACGCAAGATCGGCGGTCTCTACTACCGCCTCTACATCGTGTGGCTCACGATCCCGCCGATGGCGCTGCTCTTCCTTGGCCGGCCCATCGGCCTGATCGTCGCCTACGGCGCGCTCGGCGCCCTCTTCATGCCGTTCCTCGCCGTGACACTCCTCTACCTGCTGAATTCGCGCCACATGCCGAAGCCGCACCGGAACACGTGGTGGCTCAACGGCATCCTCGGGATCATCGCCGCTCTCTTCGTCGCTCTCGGTGCCAACGAACTCGTCAAGGCCGTCGCCCCGCTCTTCTCACCCTGAACAGCTCCGCTCCCCCCACAAAAAACTTCCCCTGTGCTCGAATATTCGAGCACAGGGGAAGTTTTCAGGGGGTAGAGCGGGGCTAGCGAGAGGCGGGGGTCTCGTCCGTGTCGCTCTCGTCGTCGTCCTCGAATTCGCGGGGCTTGACGTACGGATCGGCGTCGCCGGCGTAGGCGGCGGACGCCGCCATACGCTCGGTCTCCGCGTCGCGCTCGCGCGCCTCGCGGAGCAGGTCGTCGATGGCCGCGGCGTTCTCGGGCACCGCGTCGAGCTGGAACTCGAGCGTCGGAGTGAGTCGCGCGGTGATGTTGCGTCCCACCTCCGAACGCAGGAGGCCCGTCGCGGCAGCGAGGGCCGCCGAGCTGTCCGCGCGCTCCTCGTCGGTGCCGTACACGGTGTAGAACACCGTCGCGTGCTGGAGATCGCCCGTCATCTGGACGTCCGTGATCGTGACGAAACCGAGCCGCGGGTCCCGGAGGCCCTTCTGGAGCCGCGCTGCCACGATCTCCTTGATGCGGTCGCCGAGTTTCTTCGCGCGAGCGTGATCAACCATCGATCTTCCTTCCTCAATACCGGCTGCGACACCCTGTCGCCGCCGGTGTGACGGAGATGAGAATGCCCGCCGACCCGAAGGCCGGCGGGCACACCGTGCGGACTAGCCGCGCGGCTTCTCCTTCATCTCGATCGTTTCGATCTCGTCACCGAGCTGGATGTCGTTGAACTTGCCGAGACCGATACCGGCCTCGTAGTCCGTACGCACCTCGGTGACATCGTCCTTGAAACGACGCAGCGACTCGATCGCGAGGTTGTCCCCCACGACGACACCCTCGCGGATGACGCGCGCCTTGGCGTTTCGCGTGATCGTTCCCGACCGCACGATGACACCGGCGATGTTGCCGAACTTGGAGGACCGGAAGATCTCGCGGATTTCCGCGACACCCGACTGGACCTCTTCGTACTCCGGCTTGAGCATTCCGGTGAGGCTCGACTCGACGTCGTCGAGGGCGTTGTAGATGACCGAGTAGAACCGGATGTCCACACCCTCACGAGCGGCGCGCTCGCGGGCCTTCGGATCGGGGCGCACGTTGAACCCGATGATGATCGCATTGTCGATCGTCGCGAGGTTCACGTCCGACTCCGTCACCGCACCGACACCGCGGTGGATGATGCGCAGCTGGACCGAGTCGTCGACCTCGATCTTGAGGAGCGACTCCTCGAGCGCCTCGACGGCACCCGACACGTCGCCCTTGATGATGAGGTTGAGCGACTCGACCTTGCCCTCTTCGAGAGCACGGGTGAAGTCCTCGAGGCTGATGCGCTTGCGAGCCTTGGCGAGCGACGCATTGCGCTCGGCCGCTTCGCGCTTCTCGGCGATCTGACGGGCGGTACGGTCCTCCTCGGTGACGAGGAAGGTGTCACCCGCTCGCGGAACGCTCGAGAGCCCCTGCACCTGGACGGGACGCGACGGGCCGGCCTCGAGGACCGTGTCGCCGTTCTCGTCCATCATGGCGCGGACGCGTCCGTACGCCGTTCCGGCGACGATCGCGTCGCCGACCCGGAGCGTTCCGGACTGGATGAGCACCGTGGCGACCGAACCGCGACCCTTGTCGAGCTTGGCCTCGATGGCGACACCGCGAGCGTCCTTGTCCGGGTTCGCACGCATGTCGAGTCCCGCGTCGGCCGTGAGGAGCACGGCGTCGAGCAGCTGCGGGATACCGATGTTGTTGAGCGCGGACACATCGACGAACATGACGTCTCCACCGAACTCCTCGGCGACGAGACCGTACTCGGTGAGCTGCTGGCGCACCTTGGACGGGTTCGCACCCGCCTTGTCGATCTTGTTCACCGCGACCACGATCGGGACGTTGGCGGCCTGGGCGTGGTTCAACGCCTCGACCGTCTGCGGCATGATGCCGTCGTCCGCCGCGACCACGAGGATCGCGATGTCCGTGACCTGGGCACCACGAGCACGCATGGCGGTGAACGCCTCGTGACCCGGGGTGTCGATGAAGGTGATGGCGCGGTCGATGCCCTCGTGCTCGGCGTGCACCTGGTACGCACCGATGTGCTGCGTGATGCCACCTGCCTCGCCGGCGACGACGTTGGCGTTGCGGATCGCGTCGAGGAGGCGCGTCTTACCGTGGTCGACGTGACCCATGACCGTGACCACGGGGGGCCGCGCCACGAGGTCCTCGTCGCTCTCGCCCTCGAGCTCGGCATCGATGTCGATGTCGAAGCCCTCGAGGAGCTCGCGGTCCTCGTCCTCCGGGGAGACCATCTGGATCTTGTAGCCGAGCTCGTCGCCGAGCACGCCGAACGTGGACTCGTCGAGCGACTCCGTGGCCGTCGCCATCTCACCGAGGTGGAACAGCACGGTCACGAGGTTGCCGGGGCTCGCATCGATCTTGTCGGCGAAGTCAGCGATCGAGGCGCCGCGGCGCAGACGCACGATGGTGGTGCCGTCGCCGCGCGGGACCTGCACACCGCCGATCGACGGGGCCTCCCGCATCTCGAATTCTTGCCTCTTCGTCCGCTTCGACTTGCGCGACTTGCTCTTGCCGCCACCGCGACCGAAGGCACCAGCGGTACCACCGCCGGGTCCACGGCCACGACCGCCGCCGCCACCCGGACGACCGGCGAAACCGCCGGCCGGACGCTGGGCGAAGCCACCGGCCGCACCCGGAGCGCCACCGGCACCGCCGGGACGCTGGAAACCACCGGGACCACCGGGGCGACCGCCGCCGGCACCACCGGGACGCTGGAAGCCACCGCCGCCGGGACGACCGCCGGCACCGGCGGGACGAGGCCCACCGGGACGCGGGGTACCGGGACGCGGCGCCTGCGGGCGCGGGATGTTCGAGGGATTCGGCGTCGCGGCCGGGCGCTGGCCCATGCCCTGAGCGCTCGCGAACGGGTTGTTACCCGGACGCGGGCCGGCGGGACGGGATCCCATGCCCTGCGAGCTCGAGAAGGGGTTGTTACCGGGGCGCGGGGCTCCCGGACGCGGGCCGCCGGGGCTCGCCGCGGGGGCGGAACCGTCGGTCGGCGCCGGAGCGGCGGCCTCGGCTGCGGGGGCCTCGTCGGCCTTCGCAGCGGGAGCTGCCGGGGCGGCGGGGGCCGCCGGAGCGGCGGGCGCCTTCTCCTCGGCGGCCGCGGGGGCCGGCGCGGGGGCAGGTGCCGGAGCCGGCGTGGCCTTGGGGGCCGGAGCCGGTCCCGGGCGGTTCGCCGACGGGCGGCTCGCGCCGGGGCGAGCCGCCGTCGATGCCGCGGGCTTGGATGCGTCGGCCGCAGGCGCGGCTGCGCCGGCGGCTTCGAGGGCCGCACGCAGCTTGCGTGCGACGGGGGGTTCAATGCTCGAGGACGGTCCCTTGACGAATTCGCCCAATTCCTTGAGCTTCGCGAGGGCGACCTTGCTGTCTACGCCGAGTTCGGATGCGATCTCGTGTACGCGTGGTTTGGCAGCCACTTCTCTCCTGTCTGGGTCTCCCCAGGCAGGGGGGACCGTTAGTTGTGGACGGGTCTCATTTCGAGCCGCTCATCAGTTGTCCATTAGCCGTTCAGCCTGTTCTCTAGTGAGTTCGTGTCGAGGGCGGTCCGCACACGGAAGGCCCGGGCGAATGCCCGCTTCTTCTCGGCGAGTCGGAAGCACTCGATGTCGGGATGCAGCCACGCTCCGCGTCCTGGAAGGGCCGCACGATCGTCGGGGACGACATGGGATTCTCGGACGACAAGCCGCATGAGAGCTGACCTGTTTGAGCGCGAACGGCAACCGACGCACGTTCTGACAGCTTCCATCCTACACCTCCTCCGGGGGACAGCCCGATTCGGGTCCGCGTGCTCCCGGCATGCTCACGGCGAACGCCGTCCGGTTTGTACGTTTCCTCACCGAGGAGCGAGGCCGCCTATTCGTCGAGGATCGAATCCGGCTGGATGCGGCACTCACGGACATTCGTCGAAGCGCTCGCACGCCCCCCGACGAATGCGCGAAGATCGACATCCAGCCGGACCATTCCTATTCGTCGAGGATCGAATCCGGCTGGATGCGGTACTCACGGACATTCGTCGAAGCGCTCGCACGCCCCCCGACGGATGCGCGAAGATCGACATCCAGCCGGACCATTCCTATTCGTCGAGGATCGAATCCGGCTGGATGTCGATCTTCGCGCCCGTCAGCTTCGCGGCGAGGCGGGCGTTCTGGCCCTCCTTGCCGATCGCGAGCGAGAGCTGGTAGTCGGGCACGAGCGCCCGCACGGCCTTGATGCTCTGATCGAGCACGAACGTCGACGTCACCTTGGCCGGCGACAGCGCATTCCCCACGAACGTCGCAAGGTCGGGCGAGTAGTCGACGATGTCGATCTTCTCGGTGCCGAGCTCCTCGGTGACGGCGCGAACACGACGGCCCATCTCACCGATGCAGGCGCCCTTCGCGTTGATGGCCGGGTCCGTGGCGCGCACGGCGATCTTCGTGCGGTGTCCGGCCTCGCGGGCGAGCGACACGATCTCCACGAGACCCGAGGCGATCTCGGGGACCTCGAGAGCGAAGAGCTTCCGGACGAGGGACGGGTGGGTGCGGGACACCGTGATCGACGGTCCTTTCATCCCCTTCGACACGCTCGTCACGTAGACGCGGATACGGGAGCCGTGCTTGTACTGCTCGCCCGGCACCTGCTCCTCCGGCGGCATGATGGCCTCGATCGTGCCGAGGTCGACGTGGATCATCTTCGGGTTCGGGCCCTGCTGGATGACGCCGGCGACGATGTCGCCCTCTCGCCCCTTGAACTCGCCGAGCACCGCGTCGTCCGCGATGTCGCGGAGACGCTGGTTGATGACCTGCTTCGCCGCGAAGGCGGCGATGCGTCCGAAGTCGTCCGGCAGGGTCTCCGATTCGCCGATGACGTTTCCGTCGTCGTCCTTCTCGGGGACAAGCACGGCGATGTGGCCGGTCTTGCGATCCAGGTGGACGCGAGCCTCGCTCGGGTCGCCGCCCGACTGCAGCTCGTTCTTCTGGTAGGCGGTCAGGATCGCCTGCTCGATGATGTGCACCAGTTCGTCGAACGGGATCTCCCGCTCGCGTTCCATCATCTTCAGGACAGTGAGATCGATGTCCACGACGCCTCCATATTCAGCTCTCGCCGACGCGAACCGCGCGTCGGACTACTGACCAAGGTTACCCGACCGCACAGCGCGCGGCACCCGGCCCGGGTACCGCGCCGCCGTCGTCACCGCATTCGACGTCGCCGGGTTGACGCGAATCGTCGCGTGGAAACGAACCGCGCGACCGATTGCGACCACTCTCCGAACGCGCAGTCACAGGATTGTCGCGAATCGTCGTCGGACGCCGCCGTGGACGACGTTTCGCGTCGACTCGGGGTACCTTCGGACGCCGAATCGCGGCGTCGCAGCGGCCGCCTCGTCGCGCCGCGCGCGACTAGACGGAGCGGAAGCGGGCGACCGTCTCGGCCGCGTCGGCGATCGCGACGGGCTCGCGCTCGCCCGTCCGCCGATCCCAGACCTCGACGGTCCCCTCGCCCACGCCGCGGCCTGCGATCACGATGATCGGGACCCCGATGAGCTCGGCATCGCCGAACTTCACGCCGGGAGACACCTTGGGTCGGTCGTCGTAGAGCACGTCGAGTCCCACGGACTCGAGCTCGGCCGAGATGCCCTCGGCGGTCTCGAAGACGAGCGGGTCCTTGCCGGTCGCGACGACGTGCACGTCGAAGGGCGCGACGGTGAGGGGCCAGACGAGACCGCGGTCGTCGTTGTTGAGCTCGGCGATCGTCGCGAGGACGCGTGTGATGCCGATGCCGTAGGACCCCATCGTGACGGTGACGAGCTTGCCGTTCTCGTCGAGGACTTTCAGACCGAGCGCGTGGGCGAACTTGCGGCCGAGCTGGAAGACGTGCCCGAGCTCCATTCCGCGAGCGAGTTCGACCGGTCCGGAACCGTCGGGTGCGGGATCCCCTGCGACGACGGTGGACGCCTCGACGACGCCGTCGGCCGTGAAGTCGCGGCCGGCGACGAGCCCGAAGACGTGCCGTCCCTGCTCGTTCGCACCGGTGATCCACTCCGTGCCGTCGACGACGCGGGGGTCCACGAGGTAGCGGATCCCCGTGATCGACTCCTCGCCGAGCACCGCGCCGGCGGGCGACCACGGTCCGATGTAGCCCTTCACGAGGCCGGGATTCTTTGCGAAGTCGGTCTCGGTCGCCGCTTCGACCTCGGCGGGCGCGAACGCCACCTCGATGCGCTTGAGATCGACGTCGCGGTCGCCGGGGAGGCCCACGATGACGAGTTCCCGGGTGCCGTCGAGAGCGACGAGCGCGAGCACGACGTTCTTGAGCGTGTCGGCGGCGGTCCAGGGGCGACCGTCGTCCCGCGGGTGATGGGCGTTCGCGACATCGACGAGCGTCTGGATGGTGGGGGTGTCGGGGGTGTCGTGCACGACCGCGTCGGCGAGACCCTCGATGGGACGGGCCTCGGGCACGACCGTCGTGAAGGCTTCGACGTTCGCCGCGTACCCACCGGCCGAGCGGACGAAGGTGTCCTCGCCGACGGGCGTCGGGTGCAGGAATTCCTCGCTCTGCGAACCCCCCATGGCGCCGGCATCGGCCTTGACGATGACGTACTCGAGGCCGAGGCGGGAGAAGATCCGCTCGTACGCGTCGCGCTGTCTCTGGTAGCTCGCATCGAGACCGGCGTCGGTGTAGTCGAAGGAGTACGCATCCTTCATCGTGAACTCGCGACCGCGCAGCAGGCCGGCGCGCGGACGCGCCTCGTCCCGGTACTTGTCCTGGATCTGGTAGATCGACAGGGGCAGGTCCTTGTAACTCGCGTAGAGGTCCTTCACGAGGAGGGTGAAGACCTCCTCGTGCGTCGGCGCGAGGAGGTAGTCGGCACCCTTGCGGTCCTGGAGGCGGAACAGCGCGTCTCCGTACTCCTCCCACCGTCCCGTCGCCTCGAAGGGCTCGCGCGGGAGCAGCGCAGGGAAGTGCACCTCGAAGGCGCCGGCGGCGGCCATCTCCTCGCGCACGATGGCCTCGATCTTGGCCTTCACCTTCAAGCCGATCGGGAGCCAGGCGAAGACTCCGGGTGCCTGGCGCCGGATGTAGCCGGCGCGCACGAGCAAGCGGTGACTCGTCACCTCCGCATCGGAGGGGTCGTCACGGAGCGTACGGAGGAAGTAGGTCGATAGGCGCGTTACCACTCGTCCATGCTAGTCCGCGCAGGCTGCCGAGCCCCGCCCGGGCCGGCACTCACCAGGGCTTCTCCGCGTATTCGCCGCCGCCGCGCTGATCGGCCTCCGCGTCGCGGCGGTCCTGCTCGGCCTGGTCGCCGCGATCCTCGAGGTCCTGCTCGGGCGATTGCCCGCCATCGGCGTCCTCGCCATCGCCCTGACCGCCGCCGTCCTCCGTTCCCGGAGGCGGCGTCTCGACGGCGTCCTGCTTGCCCTCGATCCGGGACTCCGCGTCCTCCAGCTGCGCTCCCGGCGGAGGCGGCTCACTCGGGTCCTCCGGGGGTTCCATCGCCTCGCCCTCGAAGCAGCCGTCGTCCTCCCCCGCCCGGATCACGGCGAGCGCCGTGTCGTAGATGAGCGACGCGCCGCGCAGGTACCCCGCGTCGGCGTAGATGTCGCCGAGCTCCTCCCACGCGAGGGCGAGATTCACTCGCACGTCGCAGGAGTGCTCCGCCGGTGCGAGTTCGAGCGCGGTGGAGAGGTCGTCGGTGGCGTCGTTGTACAGCTGCGCCCGGGCTGAGGCGGTGCCGCGGTCGTAGTACGCGATCCACGGCTCGAACCAGTTGAGGGTCATGAGTGCGTCGCTCGCGGCGATGCTCTCGTCGAAGCGGCCGGTCTCGCTCGCGTCGATCGCGTCCTGCGCGGTGAGCGAGAGCCCACCGAGCTTCACGGACGTGGCGAGCAGGAGGAGGACGACGGGGAGCGACCACCAGAGCAGCCGCCATCGACGACGCCGGACGGCCCCGGGGGTCACGCGGCGTTCGGTGCGCTCAGCCATGGGATGCCCTCCGTCCGTCGCGCCTGCCCGCGCCCGATCGGCCGACGACGCCGGAGCGCAGGACGGCCGCGAGCATCCACGCGAGCTCGACGAGGGCGAGCGCCGCGAGCGGGATCGCGGCGATCCAGTAGAGCTCCCCCTGAGCCGCCGGCACCTCGCCCGCAGACTCGACGTCCCCGACGCGGACGCCGTCGGTGGCCTCGGCCACCGACGTGTCGGCGTCGCGGTGGATGTAGGGCAGGCCGAGCTGCTCGGCGATGGTCCCGAGCGCCTGCTCGTCGATGCGCGAGATCGCATCGGTCCCCGTCGAGTAGTCCTGGATGTAGCTCTGCTCTGTCCCGTCGTCGTAGCCGGTGTACTGCTTCATGGGCCCCCCGGCCTCCGTCCCGTAACCGAGCACCGCGCCGCCGTCGACGGCGGCCGAGAGCTCCGCGAACGTCCCCGGCTCTCGACCACTCGTCTGCTCCCCGTCTCCGAGGTAGTAGAGGATGCGCGATCGTTCGGGGTTCTCAGCCGCGTCCTCCGTGAGGATGCCCGTGAGGTACTCGACCGGCTCGTCGATGCTGCTGCCCGCGGAGTACGTCGTGATCTCCTGCTCGAGCGCCCGCGTCGCCTGGGCGAGCGCCGACACGTCCGTCGTGAGGGGCACCCGGTGCACGGTGACCGCGTCGAAGGTCACGAGGGAGACCCGGGCGCCGATGAGCCGCTCGGCGATGGCGAGCACGTCCTCCCGCACCCCGTCGAGTCGCGGTTCACCGTCGCCCCAGTCCTCCGCGGCCATGCTGCTCGTCGTGTCGACGACGAAGTACACGTCGACGTCGCCGGAGGCAGCGGGGGGAAGGGTCGGCGCCGGCAGAGCGGGCCGCAGAGCGATGACGGCGAGCAGGAGCACCATCACGAGACGCGAGAGCCACATCCACCGCGATCGGCCGGAACCCGGGGAGACGAGCTGCACGATTGCGAAGACGGCGAGCGCCCCGGCGACGACGACGAGGAACCAGACGGGCAGGACGGGGTCGAGGATCATCGGCGCAACCTCCAACCCGCGAACATCACGGCGGCGAGGGCCGCGAAGCCCGCGAGCACGGGGAAGGTGGGCTCGTCCGTGACCACGAGGATCGGCTCACCCGTGAAGCGTTCCGCCTGGCGTTCCTGAACCTGCTCGACGATCGAGGGAACGGCGTTCGGGTCGTCGAGCGCCCAATAGGAGCCGCCGGTCCCCTCCACGACCTCGCGCATCTCGTCGGCGAACTCGCCGATGTAGTCGAGGCTCTCGACGTCACCGGGGTTGAGGCCGAAGACGAGGACGTCCTTCGATTGCGCGAACTCCCCGGCCTCCGGCAGGGTCATGATCTGCTCACCCGCGACGTAGTTGTCGGTGGCGAAGACGATGGAGCGGGAGCGCTCCGTATCGAGGTCGTCGAAGCGCATGACGCACGAGGCGAGCCCGTCGCCGATCATCGAGGACCCGTTGCCGAGGAGCGTTCCGTTCGCGAAGGCCCAGTCGGTGTCGGGGTCGACAAGATCCGCGTGGAGGGCGTCGAGCTGCTCACGGGCGTAGGCGTAATCGCTCGTCAGGGGGAACGACGTCACGGCGGACGCGTTGAAGAGCACGAGGCCGATGCGTTCGCCGTCGAACTCCTCGGTGAGCTGGGAGAACGTCTCGACGATCTGGGCGTCGTAGTCGATCATCGACCCGGAGACGTCGAGGCACAGGACGATGTCGCGGTTGCGCATCTCCGGCTGCACCGTCGTGAGCGACACGAGCCGGCCGGACAGGATCACGGCGGCCGCGCTGAGGAGGGTCGCCGCGACGAGCACGGTGGCGAGCAGCATGCGGTACCGGCGGAGGGCCCTGGCGTAGCCGGGCAAGGCCGTGAGGCGCTCGCCATGCGCGACGTGCACGGCGGCGTCCTCTCCGCGGTGTGCACGCCGCCGGAGCACGACGACGAGGACGACGGCCGCCGCGACGACGACCCAGCCGATGACGAGTCCGATGTTGACGAGGCTCATCGCGCGCTCACCACCAGGACACCACGGCCTGCTTGGCGACGTCGGCTGAACGGCGTACGTCCCCCGATTCGACGCTCGCGAACTCGGCCGGGTAGTACACGGCCACCGCGTGGGCGATCGACCCGAGGCGGGCCGCCGTGAGGTCGTCGAGGGTCATGACATCGGCGCGCACTCCCGACGCCTCCTGCGCGTAGAGCCGGACGAGGGAGCCGAGCTTCCGGTGGGCCGCCCGCCGCGTGAGAGCGCCGTCGTCGTACGCGGCGACGACCTCGTCGACGAGCCCCAGATACCGGGCGCGCAGCTCCTCCCGCGAGGGCGCCGGAACCGCTTCGACATCGGGCACCGTCACGCTCTCGGTCGCCCGCCGCGACCACCACCACACGAAGACGTACCAGAGCACGACGAGCACCACGATGGCGATCGCGATCGCCATCCATCCCCACCAGTACTGCGCCAGCGGGTTGTAATCGGCGTCACCTCCGAGCATGGTTGTGCGCCTCGATGAGTCGGAGGACGGCCGGCACGACCTCGGAAGACCGCGCCACCCGTACATGGGAGACGGCGAGCGCGTCGAGACGGTCGGCGCTGCGCGTCGCGCGCTCGACCTCCGCCTCGAGGAACGCGGAGCGGAGCCGTCGATCGCGGCGGAGGAAGTCGGGGATGCCGCGATCGTCCGCGACGTCCACCATGGGCCGCGTCGCCCAGTCGGCGGACATGACGTCGGCGTCGCCGACGGTCACCCAGAGAATCTCGTGCTGCACGGCGAGTCGCCGGACGAGCTGCTCCGTCTCCTCGTCGATGGCCGCGTCGTCGACCACGACGACGAGCAGCATGCGCTTCCGCACCGTGCGCACCACGCGCTCGAGCAGGGCGTGCACGTCGCTCGGCGCGCCGTCGAGGCGGGCGCGCTCGACGACCACCTGCAGGAGGCGTTCAAGGTGGGACTCCGCGCCCTTCGGCTCGAGCAGCCGCACCTCGTCCGCGTCACCAGCGATGAGGCCCACACGATCGCCGTGCCGCACGGCGATGTAGCCGAGCACGCCCGCGACGAGCACGGCCACGTCGCGCTTCGGCTCGCCCCCGGCTCCGGCGGCGGCGAGGTCACGGCCCGTGTCGACGACGAGCGTCACGGTCTGCTTCCGGTGCGCGATGAACTGCTTCACGAGCGGATAGCCGGCCCGCGCGGTCGCCTTCCAGTCGATGTCGCGGATCTCGTCCCCGGGGACGTAGGGGCGGATGTCGTCGAACTCGTGGCTCTTGCCGCGGAAGATGGACGCGTACTCGCCGTCGAGCATCCCCCGCACGCGACGATGCGCCCTGATCGACAGGGTGGTCTTCACGCGCGTGAGGAGGGCGGTCACCGCTGGTGCCTCACGGGACCTGGACGACGCCGAAGATGGCGTCGATGACCGTCTCCGGCTTCACGTCGTCCGCGATCGCCTCGAAGCCGAGGATGAGACGGTGGCGGAGCACCTGGTGGCGGTAGGCCTTTACGTCCTCGGGGATGACGTGCTCGCGACCGGCGAGCAGGGCGAGGGCGCGCGCGACCGTCGCGAACGCGATGCTCGCGCGGGGGCTCGCCCCGTACTCCACGTACGACGCGAGCTTCGGCGGTAGATAGGTCGCCACGTTCCGGGTCACGTAGACCGTCTGCACGATGTAGGCGAGGATCGCCTGGTCCAGGTAGATGCGCGGCACGAGGGACTGCAGGAACAGGACGTCCTCGACGCTCACGCGCGGCGCCCGCGACTCGTGGCGGAAGACGCCCGCGTTCACGCGCCGCACGATCTCGGCCTCCTCGGCGATCGAGGGGTAGTCGAGCACCTCCTTGATGAGGAAGCGGTCGAGCTGGGCCTCCGGCAGGTGGTAGGTGCCCTCCTGCTCGATGGGGTTCTGCGTGGCGAGCACGAGGAACGGCTCCGGGAGCGCGTAGTTCACTCCGCCCACGGAGGTCTGCTTCTCCTGCATCGCCTCGAGCATCGCGGACTGCGTCTTGGCGCTCGAGCGGTTCACCTCGTCGAGCAGGACGAAGTTGGCGTGCACGGGTCCGAGTTGCGTGGTGAACTCCGCGGTGCGCGGGTCGTAGATCTGCGTGCCCACGATGTCGGAGGGCAGGAGGTCCGGCGTGCACTGGATGCGTCGGAAGCTACCGCCCACCGCGTCCGCGATCGTCTCGGCCGCGGTGGTCTTCGCGAGTCCCGGCACGCTCTCGAGGAGCACGTGTCCGCCGGTGAGGAGCGCGACGAGCAGGCTCGTGCGGAGGCTCGACTGACCGACGACCTTCTCGTCGAAGCGCGACGCGATGGCGGAGATGATCCCGCGGGCTCGTTCGAGCTCCTCGCGCGTCACGGTGGTCGTGGTCGTGGGCTGCTCGATCACGGAAACGGTCCCCCGGAGTCTGTCGTCGCTGATCCGCATCGGGGACGGGCCCCGGCGTCCCGTCAGTCTACGTGCGTCCGGCGCGCGGCTCCTCCGGATGCGGGGATCTCACGGGCCCGTCTCCGGCGCGCCCGAGCTGAGCGCGCCGGGAACCGTCTGGTGGGCTTCAAAGGCACCACATAAGAGCCGAGGCGCCATGTAGAGGTGGCGCCCTCGAGCCGCACGAGCGCCGTGGGGGGTCAGTGGGCGCCGACGGAGACGGTGGGGGTGCCTGTCGATGCGTCGTCTGCGGGGATTTCCGCCGCGATCCGATTGGCCTCGCGGATGAGGGTCGCGACGATCTCCGACTCGGGGACGGTCGCGATGACCTCGCCCTTGACGAAGATCTGGCCCTTGCCGTTGCCCGAGGCGACACCGAGGTCGGCCTCGCGGGCCTCGCCCGGGCCGTTCACGACGCAGCCCATGACGGCGACCCGCAGCGGCACGGACATGCCCTCGAGTCCCGTCGTGACGTCCTCGGCGAGCGAGTAGACGTCCACCTGGGCGCGCCCGCAGCTCGGGCACGACACGATCTCGAGCTTGCGCTCACGGAGGTTGAGCGACTGGAGGATCTGGAGCCCCACCTTGACCTCTTCGACGGGAGGCGCGGAGAGGGAGACACGGATCGTGTCCCCGATGCCCTCCGCGAGGAGGATGCCGAAGGCCGTCGCACTCTTGATCGTGCCCTGGAAGGCCGGACCGGCCTCCGTGACACCGAGGTGCAGGGGCCAGTCGCCGCGCTCGGCGAGCAGGCGGTACGCCTTCACCATCACGATGGGGTCGTTGTGCTTCACGGAGATCTTGAAGTCGTGGAAGTCGTGCTCCTCGAAGAGGCTCGCCTCCCACTGGGCGCTCTCGGCGAGCGCCTCGGGGGTCGCCTTGCCGTACTTCTGAAGGATGCGCGGATCGAGCGACCCCGCGTTCACGCCGATGCGGATACTCACGCCCGCGTCCTTCGCCGCCTTGGCGATCTCACCCACCCGGTCGTCGAACTTGCGGATGTTGCCCGGGTTCACGCGCACGGCGGCGCACCCGGCGTCGATCGCGGCGAAGACGTAGTTCGGCTGGAAGTGGATGTCCGCGATCACGGGGATCTGGCTCTTCTTCGCGATGATCGGGAGCGTCTCGGCGTCGTCGCGGGTCGGCACGGCGACGCGCACGATGTCGCAACCGGACGCGGTGAGCTCGGCGATCTGCTGGAGGGTCGCGTTGATGTCCGTCGTCGGCGTCGTGGTCATCGACTGCACGCTCACGGGGGCGTCGCCGCCCACGAGCACGCTTCCGACCTTGATCTGGCGCGACTTCCGACGGGGGGCGAGGACTTCGGGAACGCTCGGCATTCCCAGATTCACTGCGGGCACGGTGTCATCCTACGCGCGGCCACCTGACACCGGGCCGAGTCCCGCGAGGGGGTTGCGGGGCTCCCGCACGGCCGCTCGGAGCGCCCTGCTCGGCCGAACGCTGAGCGGACGGCCACACGCCGACCGGACGGCCGAACGCTGAGCGGACGGACGCTGACCGGACGGCCGGACGCCGACCGGACGGATCTGACCGGCCGCACGCCGCTCAGCCGGACGCGGCTCAGCCGAACAGGTTGATCGGCTTGACGATGTCCGCGTAGATCAGCAGGAGGCTCATGGCGCCGAGCACGATCACGACGCCGAAGGTGAGGGGCATGAGCTTCGCCGAGTCGACCGGACCGGGGTCCGGCTTCCTGCGCAGCTTCGCGAACCAGCGGCGCACCGCCTCGAAGAGAGCCGTCAGGATGTGTCCGCCGTCGAGCGGCAGCAGGGGGACGAGGTTGAAGACGAAGAGCATGGCGTTGAGCGAGGCGAGGATCCCGAGCATGGCCGAGGCCTTGCTCGCGATCGGGACCTCGTCGAGCGCGGCGACCTCGCCGGCGATCCGGCCGACTCCCACGACGCTCATGGGACCGTTCGGGTCGCGCTCCCCCGGGCCGAAGGCCGCGACGGCCGTGTCGACGAGTCGCTGCGGCAGGTTCACGATGACGTTCACGACGCCGCCGATGGCGTCGCCCACGGCGGGCAGGACCGCGGTGGCGGGCTGCTGGACCAGCTCCGACGTGGGCGAGATGCCCGCGAATCCGACGTCCTGCACGACCTCCTCACCGTCGCGCTCGACCGGCCGACCGTTCGCGTCGTACACATAACGCTCGGTCAGGAGCGGAGTGAGGGACACCGTGACGTCCGCGCCGTCCCGGTCGACGACGACCGAGAGGGGGTCTCCGGCCGAGTCGCGGATGACAGCGGACAGCTGCTCCCACGATGACATCGTCTCGCCGTCGATGCTCATGATCCGATCGCCCGGCTGCAGCCCGGCCGCGGCTCCCGGGGCCTGCGGGTCGCCGCTCTCGCACGTCGTGCGACCGGCGGTGGACGAGAGCGCGCACTCCGAGACGGCACTGAGGGTCGTCGTCGACTGCGCCGTCCCGATACCCATGAGGAGCACCGCGAAGAGCACGACCGACAGGATGAGGTTCATGACGGGGCCGCCGAGCATCACCACGATGCGCTTCCAGACGGGCAGCCGGTAGAAGGTGCGGTCCTCGTCGCCCGCACCGATCGTGTCGGCGCTCGCCTCCCGCGCGTCCTGCACGAGCGTGTCGAAGTATCGGGCGCGTCGCGCGGGCTCCTTCGACGTGGACAGCTGTTGGATGAAACCGGTGGTCGATTCGGTCGCTCTCTCGCCCGGCGCGGTGGGCGGGAACATCCCGATCATCGAGATGTAGCCACCGAGCGGGACCATCTTCACCCCGTACTCGGTCTCACCCTTCTTCCGCGACCAGATCGTCTTGCCGAAACCGATCATGTACTGCGTGACGCGCACGCCGAAGATCTTCGCGGGAACCAGGTGCCCGACCTCGTGCAGCCCGATGGACACGACGAGGCCCACGAGGATGATGAGCACGCCGAGGATGTACAGAAGGACCGATTCCACGAGCACACGATACAGCCGCGCCCCGTGATCGGCCTCCCGCTCCCCTGTGAGACTATGGAGAACTGCGGGGGCGGTCGCCTCCGGTCGCGAGAGGCAAGTGAGGCGCAGTGGATTCGTACGGGCCCGCAGCGATGCGTCCGACGACGCTCAGCCCCGTCTCCCTCGTCGGTATCGAACACGACTTCGACCTCCGCCGCGTCCGCGGACTCGCGGGCGGCGATCCGTGGGTCTCCGGCGTCACGATCGACGGGTCCTCCGTCGTGCAGGGCGACCTCTACGTGGGCCTTCCCGGCGCTCGGCACCACGGGGCGTCCTTCGCCTCCCAGGCGGTCGACGCCGGTGCGATCGCGATCCTGACCGACGATGCCGGGATGCTCCTGCTCGACCGCGGCATCGGCGTCCCCGTGCTGGTCAGCTCGAGAGAGTTGCGGCCCCTCGTGGGATCGATCGCCGCGACCGTCTACGACACGGGCTCTCTCGATCTGCCGTTCTTCGCCATCACCGGCACCAACGGGAAGACCTCGACCACACACTTCCTCGAAGCCCTGCTCACGGGCCTCGGACTCGTACCGGGCGTGAGCTCCACGGCCGAGCGTCGCATCGGCGCCACCGTGATCCCGTCGAAGCTCACGACACCGGAGTCCGCCGAACTGCACGCGATCGTCGCACGGATGGCCGAGTCGGGCGCGCGCAGCGTCGTCATCGAGGTGAGCGCGCACGCGCTCACACGCCACCGGGTCGACGGCTTCGTCTTCGACGTCTCGGCCTTCACGAACCTCAGCCACGACCACCTCGACGACTACGTCGACATGGATGCCTACCTCGCGGCGAAGGTGGAGCTCTTCACGTCGACCCGTTCGCGGCGGGCCGTCGTGAACCTCGACACGCCGGCCGGCGCCACGGTCGTCGCGCGCTCGGAGGTCCCGGTCGTGACGATCGCGACGGTGCCGGTGGACGGCCCGGCTCCCGCGGCCGACTGGACCGTTGAGATCACCGAGGAGAGCCTCGACCACACCGCGTTCACCCTGAGCCACGACCACCACGGCGCCCTGTCCGCCCGCGTTCCCGTGGTCGGGCGCCACATGGCCGCGAACGGTGGGCTCGCCGTCGCGATGCTCGTCGAGGCCGGCCACTCGCTCGCCGAGGTCGCCGCGTCCCTCGGCGCCGACGGCCTCATCGACGCCGACCTCCCGGCCCGTGCCGTGCGCATCCCGGTGTCGACGGGACCGGCCGTCTTCATCGACTCGGGCCACAGCCCGGACGCCTTCGAGAAGACCCTGTCCTCGCTCCGCCGCCTCACCCGCGGCCGCCTCGTCGCGGTCATCGGCGCGAACGGCGACCGCGACACGACGAAGCGCGACGACATGGGGGCAGCCGCCGCGCTCGGGTCAGACCTCGTCATCGTGACCGACCACCACCCGCGGGGGGAGGACCCGGCCGTCATCCGCGCCGCCGTCGTCGCGGGCGCCCTGTTCGCACGACCGGACGTCGACGTGCGCGACATCGCCGACCCGGCCACCGCGATCCGAGCGGCCGTCTCCGACGCCGCCGAGGGCGACGTCGTGGTCTGGATGGGTCTCGCGGGCAAGGACCACCGTGAACTCGACGGCACGACCGTCCCGTTCTCCGTGCCCGACGAGACGATCGCCGCGCTGCACGACGCCGGCTGGAACTGACGCTTCCGCGTCAGCGCTTCGTCGTCCCGGCGCCTCCCGAGTCGTCGTCGGTCAGGTCGCTGCGATGAGGGTACGAGCTGCCTCCCGCGCCCAACGCTCGGCCTCGGCGAGCGCCTCCCGCGTCAGCTCCCCCTCCGAGGCGTGGCGGTCGACGACACGGCGGATCGTCTCCATGATGTCGAGGTAGCCGATGGCGCCGTCGTGGAAGGCCTCCACGGCCTCCTCGTTCGCGGCGTTGAAGACGGCGGGGAAGGTTCCTCCCGCGCGACCGACCGTCTTGGCGAGCTCGACGGCCGGGAAGGCGTCGGTGTCGAGGGGTTCGAACGTCCAGGTGCTCGCGGTCGTCCAGTCGAGCGGGCGCCCCACTCCGGCGACCCGGTGCGGCCAGTCGAGGCCGAGCGAGATGGGGAGGCGCATGTCGGGAGGGGACGCCTGAAGGATGGAGGACCCGTCGACGAACTCGACCATCGAATGCACGATCGACTGAGGGTGCACGACCACGTCGATCCGCTCGTACGGCACGTCGAAGAGGTGGTGGGCCTCGATGACCTCGAGCCCCTTGTTGACGAGCGTCGCGGAATTGG
The DNA here is from genome assembly GCF_003990045.1 of Labedella endophytica. Classification (GTDB taxonomy): domain Bacteria; phylum Actinomycetota; class Actinomycetes; order Actinomycetales; family Microbacteriaceae; genus Labedella; species Labedella endophytica. Next base: position 601,853 of record NZ_RZGZ01000002.1, read on the forward strand.
TCGTGACCACGCGACCCATGTCCCAGGTGGGGTGAGCGAGCGCCTCCGCCGGAGAGACGTCGGCGAGCGCGGCGCGCTGGCGACCGCGGAACGGACCCCCCGACGCGGTGAGGACGAGGCGTCGCACCTCCGACGGGGTGCCGGAGAGGAGGGCCTGCGCGATCGCCGAGTGCTCCGAATCGACGGGCACGATCTGCCCGGGCCGGGCGATCGCCGTCACGAGGTCGCCGCCGACGATGAGGGATTCCTTGTTCGCGAGGGCGAGCGTGCGACCCGACTCGAGCGCCGCGATGGTCGGGCCGAGGCCGACCGAACCGGTGATGCCGTTGAGCACGACGTCGGCGTCGACCGAGCGGACGAGCCGTTCGGCGTCGACCGCTCCGATGGCGGTGTCGTCGACCCCGAACAGCTCGGCCTGGGCGGCGAGGCCCTCGCGGTCGCGGCCGGCGGCGAGGCCGACGACCTCGAACCTCTCCGGATTGGCGCGGATGACCTCGAGGGCCTGGGTGCCGATGGAGCCGGTGGAACCGAGCAGGATGACGCGACGCATCCCGTCAGGCTAGCGCGCTGCGCCGTCCCGCACCGGAGGGTATCGGCGACCCGTGGGGCCGGGTCAGTCGGTGCCCTCCGCGGCCGGCACCGTGCTCGTCGCGAGGATGTCGACGACGAAGACGAGCGTGTCCGTTCCCTCGATGCCGGCCTGGCTGTTGCCCGCCTCGCCGTATCCGAGCGCCGGCGGGATGATCACGATGACCTGGCTTCCGACCTGCTGGCCGACGAGCGCCTGCTTGAAGCCGTCGACGACCTGCTCGGTGTTGAACGACGCGGGCGCCCCGTTCGCCCAGCTCTCGTCGAAGACCTCGCCTGTGCGCCAGATGACGCCCTTGTACTGGACGGTGACGTTGTCGCCTTCAGCGACGGTGTCCCCGTCGCCCTGGAGCAAGGTCGCGAGCTGTAGTTCTGTGGGCGCGTCGGCGTCCGGGATCGTGATGGTCGGCGCTCCTGTGTCGTCGAGCTCGACGCCGGGGAAGCCCTCGGTGGGGTCGACGGGGGTGCCGGTCGCACGCGTGGGGAGGATGGAGACGATGTCGGCGACGATGACGATCGAGTCACCGGGGGCGACCTCTCCGCCCTCGGAGCCCTGGTCACCGAAGGCGTCGCCTGCCGCGACGACCGAGACGATCCGCGAGCCGACGGTCGCGCACTCGATGGTGCGGACGAGCCCGGCGATGTACTGGGTGTCGTCGACGGTGATCTGCTGCGCCGTGCCCTCGCCGTACGCGGTCTGGGAGAACTGCTCCCCGGTGGCGCCGCCGTAGACGGTGAGCTCCACGCCGACGGTGTCGCCCGGCTGGGTCTCGTCGCCGTCACCCTCGACGATCGCGCGCCGCTCGGTCGTGTCGACCGACACGGGGGTGGGGATCTCGACGGTGGGTGCGGTGCCGAGGTCGTCGCTCACGACGACCGAGTCGACGGCGTCCCCCGAGGTGGTGTCGGCGCACGTGGCCGCCTCCGCGGTGGGGGCGCTCGTGGTCTCGCCGGGGGCCGGGGAACCGGCGCAGCCCGCGAGCAGGAGGGCCGTCGCCGGGATCACGGCGAGCAGGGACAGGGAGCGAGAGCGCATGGAGGAGGACCTTCGACGGGGACGATGTCACACCAGCCTGCCGCATGAAGGTGACGGAACGCTGCACGGGGCGGTCGGGACGGTGCAGGGATGGCGGCCGCACGGGCCGCCATTCCCGCCGGGGAATGCCCGGTGACGTACTCTCGACGGGTGCCAGACCCCGCCTCTTCCGAGTCCTCCGCGATGGAGACACCCGCGAGCGACCCGTCGGCCGCGTCACGGCCCGGGTTCGTGTATTGGCTCGGGCGCAGCATCCTCCGACCCGTCGTGCGGGTCATGTGGCGACCGCGCATCGAGGGCCGCCGCAACGTTCCGAAGCGCGGCCGGGTCATCCTCGCAAGCAACCACCTGTCGTTCATCGACAGCATCGCGATCCCCGTCGCCGCTCCCCGCCCCGTTCAGTTCCTCGCGAAGTCGACGTACTTCGACGGCACGGGCCCGCGCGGCTGGGTGAACCGCACGTTCTTCGGATCGATCGGGGCGGTCGGGGTGGACCGGGCGTCCGGTCAGGCCGCCCAGGCCGCTCTCGACCAGGGGCGGCGCATCCTCGAGACCGAGAGCGCCTTCGCCATCTACCCGGAGGGCACGCGCTCGATCGACGGACGCCTCTACCGCGGGCGCACCGGTGTCGCGTGGCTCGCGCTCACGACGGGGGCCCCCGTCGTGCCCGTCGGGCTCGTAGGCACCGACGAGGTGATGCCGGTGGGCAGCTCGCGACCGCGCTTCAAGCGCATCACCGTCCGATTCGGCGAGCCGATCGACGTGTCGCGGTTCGGTCCGGCGGAGTCCGGGAAGGCGCGGCGCCTCGCGACCGACGAGATCATGGCCGCCATCCACGCTCTGAGCGGGCAGGACCTGGCGGGTTCCTACAACGAGGCGCCCCCGGTCGACGCGATGGAGAAGATCAAGCGAGCGGTGCTCCGCCCCGAGCGACTCTGATCGCCCTGTGGGCGCCGGTCCCGTCGGCGGGCGGCGGCCGCGCGGGCGACGTCAGGACGACGCGACGACGATCGTCGGTTCGTGCCGCACCGGGAAGTTCACGGAGTTGGCGATGAAGCAGAGCTCGTTGGCGCGCGCGTGCGCGGCCGTCGCCGCCTCGACCATCGACGCGGACGCCACGGTGACCTCTGGCCGCAGGACGACCTCCGTGAAGGCGCCGCTCGAGCGACCGTCCTCGGTCATCGTGCCGACGGCGGAGTCGCGATAGCCGGTGACGACGACGCCCTCCGTCACGGCGACGTGGAGGTAGGACAGCAGGTGGCACTGCGCGAGGGCCCCCAGGAGGAGTTGCTCGGGGTTCCACCGGTCGGGATCGCCGCGGAAGGGCTTGTCCGCCGAGCCCGCGATCGGATCGGCGGCGATGCTCGAGAGCTCGACCCGGCGGGAGTAGTCGCGGTAGCCGCTCGTCCCCGTTCCGAGGTCTCCCTGCCATTCGACGTCGACGGAGTAGTGGTGTTCACCGAGCATGATCCCAGTGTTCCACACGGCGCCGGCGGGCGACCCGGGCAGCCCGCGATCGGGGTGGGCCACGGCGGGCGGCGATGTGCCCGCACGCCCGCGGTGAGGCTGACCCACGGTTAGGCTGGGGAGTCGTCGGCGCGAGGCCGACCAGGAGGGATGTCGCATGTCGTCGACGGGAACGTTCACCCCGGTTGAGGCCGCCGAGCTCGCGGTCGTGGAGCGCTCCGGCTTCGTCGAGTCGCGTCACATCGGTTCCGCCGTGGTCCTCTCCCCCGACGGCACGGTCCTTCGCAGCCACGGCTCTCCGAACGCCCCCGTCTTCCCGCGGTCGAGCATGAAGCCGTTCCAGGCCCTCGCCGTGCTCAACGCGGGAGTCGCGCTTCGCGACGAGCAGGCCGCTCTCGCGACGGCGAGTCACGCGGGGACGACTCGTCACGTGTCGGTGGTGCGCTCCATGCTCGCGACGGCCGCTCTCACCGAGGACGCGCTGCAGTGCCCGATGGACTGGCCGCTCGATCGCTCGACGCGGGACGAGCTGATCGGTTCGCACCACGGCCAGTCGCGTCTGTTCATGAACTGCTCGGGCAAGCACGCCGCGATGCTGCTCGCGTGCGTCACGAACGGGTGGCCCATCGACTCGTACCTCGACGTCGCCCACCCGCTTCAGGTCGCCGTGCGAGACACCGTCGAGCGACTGACGGGCGAGCGCCCCGCGGCCACCGCCGTGGACGGGTGCGGCGCCCCGGTCTTCGCCATCGGACTCACCGCGCTCGCCCGTGGCATCCAGAAGATCGCGACGGCGTCGGTCTCCTCCCCCTTCGCTCTGTATCGCAACGCGGCGATCATCGTCGACGCCGTGCGTCGTCACCCCTGGGCGATCGACGGTCCTGGACGCGACAACACCGTCGCCATCGAACGACTCGGTGTCTTCGCCAAGGGCGGGGCCGAGGGCGTCATGGTGATGACCGCCCCCGATGGCACGACCGTGACCTCGAAGACGCTCGACGGCAGCTCACGGGCCGCGACCGTGGTGGCCCTCGCGCTCCTGGTCGAGGCCGGCGCGCTCGAGAGGGCCGCCGTCGACGCGGTGCTCCCGGACCTCCACCTCGACGTGCTGGGCGGCGGAGTGCCCGTCGGGCGCATCCGTTCCGTGGTGGGCGCCTGACGCTCCCCCCAGGCGGTACGACGCCCGGGTCGGTCTGCCGCTCCGGGCCCAGACGCCGGTCCGGCACGGCTCGTCATGGCGCATCCCGACGCTCCCTGCTCCGACCCGAGCCGGGGACGTCCCGGGGCGGGCGACCGCGACGCGCCCCACCCCGGTCGTCGCGCTGAGTCGCTTCGAACCGGGCGCGCGTGACCGGCAGACCTGGACGCACGACCCAGGCACGTCCGGCACCCGCCTCGATCCACGGCGGGAGCTCGTTCCGACGCGTGAGTGATCGGAACTCGGCGGCACTCGCGTCCTCCACCACGACCGTCGCCGTCGTGCGGAGCGCCGTCAGCAGCGCCCACTGCTGTTGCCACGCGTCGAGGTCCCCTACGACCACCGTCGACCCGGACGGCGCGGTCACGTCGTCGATCCGCAGGGACCCACGTTCCGCTCCCAGGACGACGACCTCGGCGTCGTCGCGCTCGCGTGCCGAGCGCGCCCGCTCGACGGGACGGCGCGTGACGACCATGGTGAGTCCGGGCTCCACTCGGACGGCCGCCGGGCCCGCGGGTGCCCCGCGACGCTCCCGCGGCGCTCCGGCTTCGAGACACGCCACCTGCAGTTCCCGACCCAGCCACACACCGCTCCCCGGTCGGCGGTCGGGCCGGAACGACGAGCTCTCCGCCCCGGACAGCACGTGTTCGTTGCGCGAGGTGCTCCCGAGCCTCACCGTCGAGCCCACGAGATCACCGAGGACGAGGACGTCGGCCGTGGCCCGGTGCGCCGTGAGCACCACGTACACACCACCCGCCGGGCCGGAGCGGAGCACCTCGACGAGCGCGGTCCGAGCCGACCGGCCGTACTCCTCTCCCCAGCGCGCGATGAGCACATCGAGGTCGTCGAGGAGGACGAGACAGCGCTCGACCGGCGTGGAGGCCGTAGCCGACAAGGACCGGGCCGACAGTTCCTGAAGCGCGTCCCATGCACCCTCCGGATCCGTGGGGATGCGGACCACCGACCAGCCGTCGACCCGCTGCTCCTCGAGCACGTCCAGGAGGGTCGAGGAGCCCCGACCGGACGAACCGAGCACGAGCATGTGACCGTCGGACGCCGGGTCGTACACGGCGGTCGGTTGACTCTGCTCGGCGGGGAGGTCGAACCGGCCGAGCACGAAGCCGGTCTCGGGGCGGTCGAGCGTGTCGAGGCCGACCCGTGCCGGTAGGGGGTCGAGCCACGGACGGCGGGACGTCGAACCGGATGCGGCGCGCCCGACGCCCTGGACGTCGGTCGCTGTCGTGGCGGCCACCTGAGCGAGGAGCGGCGGCCGTCCGGCGAGGCTCGCGACGACCCGGCCCGGCTGGGAGGACGGGAGTGCCGCCGCGTCGGGTGTGCCCACCACGGCGATGCTGTCCCCCGCGTTGTTGACGCGCAGGCTGATCCGGATGTCGCAGTTCGCGAGGACTCCGTCGCGCACGGCCGCCGCCGGCCGCTGCGTGCACAGCACGAGGTGGACCCCGAGGGATCGTCCGCGCGCGGCGAGGTCGACGAAGACGCCGTGCAGATCCGGGAACGACTCGATCATCGCGGCGAACTCGTCCACGACGATGACGAGCCTCGCGATCGATCCGGGTCGCGCGTCCTTCAGGTCGCGGACTCCGGCTTCGTGGAGGAGCCTCTCCCGCTGACGGAGTTCGGCGCGCAGGCTCGCCAAGGCCCGATCGGCGGTCGCCTCGTCGAGGTCCGTCACGAGACCGACGACGTGCGGCAGCCCCACTACCTCGCCAAAGGTCGCGCCTCCCTTGAAGTCGAAGAGGAGCAGAGAGAGGTGCTCCGGGGTCGTGCTCGCCGCGAGCGACGTCGCCCACGTGATGAGGAGTTCGCTCTTCCCGCTGCCCGTCGTCCCGCCGATCACCGCGTGGGGTCCGTCGCCCACGAGGTCGACGACCAGGGGACCGTGTGCGGTCGCCCCGATCGGTACGGCGAGCCCGCGGCCCGGTCGGACGTCCGCGAGCGGGAGCTCGTCGAATCGCAGACTCGACGGGGGTTCGCTACTCCGCGGCGACATCCCGAGCGCGACGGCGTCGGAGGCCATGGCGGTCGAGAAGCGCGTGGCATCCGGAACGGAGACCGGCTCAGGGACCGCCTCCACCTCGTCGAGAGAGTCGGCCCTCCTCCAGACGACGCGCAGCGGCGATCGGCACTCGACGATCTCGGTGCAGGAGGAGGGGAGATCGGCGACGCTCGGCGCGATCACGATCCGGAGGTCCGCGTCGGTGCCGGTGGCCCGCGATCGGTCGGTCCGGACGACGCCGGATGGGCTGCTCGTCGAGTACTCGAGCACGCTGGCCGTCACCCGCCGGCTCATGCCGCCCGTCGACGACGGTGCGTGGGCACGTCGGAGCGCGTGCGGGAGATCGGCGAGCGCGTCCCACCCCGCGTCGGGGAGGGTGACGAGTTCGAGCGCATCGGGTCCCGCAGCGTGCGCGAGCTGGATGACGAGCCCGCGCGCGACGGCCCGCGCGAGCACCGCAGGCCCGACGACGCCGATGCCGTGACGGGCGTCGACGAGGACGGGAACGTCCTCGACGATCGACGCCGTGCGGGTCAGCTCCGCCGTCGCCGCGCCGTCGCCGTCCGCGGTCGCTCCGGGCGGGACACCCCCGTCGAGGACGAGGGTGCTCGCGCCCGCCCCTGCCCCGATGCTCACGCGACTCGCGCTCTCCGCCGGCATCCGCCACCGCGCGTCCGTCCGACCGGTCTCGACGATCTGCGATGCCGCGGGATGCTCGGCCCAGCGCCGGCGGCGTTCGATCGTGTGCGCCCGGCGCACGGCCTCCTCCGCCTGCTCCAGCTCGGCCACGAAGCGGCGGCGTGCCGCGCGGTGCCGACGACGGCCTCCGAGTCCCGCGTCGACGTAGCCGGCGATCGCCATGACCGGTCCGAACGCGGCGAACATGAGTGCGAAGGGCGACCGGGTGACCGCCCACATCGCAAGCGAGACGATCACGGGCGCGATGACCGCCACCACGGGGAAAGGATGCGGCTCGGGAGCCGCGGGCGGGGACGGGAGGGCGAGTCGGGTCGGTGCGGTGGAGCGGGGTGACGGCATGCCGCCGATCACATCACGCACACAGGTGCCGGAGGTGGTGGAGCCGACCGATCGGGGAGAACGCGTCGATCGGTTCCCTGGGGACGACGGAGCGCGTCAGGCCTCTCGGGCGGCGGTGTCGTCGCGCAGGAGTGCGTCGAGCACGATCACGGAGATGTTGTCGCGGCCCCCGTTCTCGACCGCGGCATCGACGAGAAGCCGCGCGGCCTCCGCCGGGGTGCTCCCGAGGAGGAGGTAGTGACGGATGCCGTAGTCGGTGAGCTCTTTCGTGAGCCCGTCGGAGCAGACCACCCAGCGGGTGTCCGTCTCGATGGGGGCCACGAGATAGTCCGGGACGGGGTCCTCGGAGAAGCCGACGGCGCGGGTGATCACGTTGCCGTGCGGGTGCGTCTCCGCCTCGTCAGGGGTGATGGCCCCGATCGCGATGAGTTCTTGCACGACGGAGTGGTCGGTCGTGACCTGGGAGAGCACGTCGCCGTCGAGCCGGTAGACCCGCGAATCGCCGATGTTGAAGACCGTCCATCCGGGCCGACCGTCGTGGAGCCCGAAGACGAGTCCCGTCACGGTGGTCCCGGTGCCCGGCGAGACGTCTTCGACGGATTCCGCGAGGTCGACGACCGCCAGCCGCAGGGCGTCCTCGATCGCCGTCTCCGAGACGGGACCGTCGTCCGCCGTCGCGAGTTCCTGCAGTCGCGACGTGACGGCGGCGCTCGCGACCTCGCCGGCGGTGTATCCGCCCATGCCGTCGGCGACCGCGACGATCGGGAACTCGACGATGAGGGAGTCCTGGTTGACGTCGCGTCGACGACCGGTGTCGCTGATCGCCGCCCAATCGAGTTCCACCCGCTGCCCCGCTCCCGCGTCGACGACGCGGGAGGACACGAACGCGATGGTCTCGGTCACCGATGAACCCTTCGAGGTCGACGGGCGCCTGGGTGTGGGCGCTCTCCAGGAAATCCTAGCGGCGCCACGGACGGACGCCGTCCACCGCGCCCACCGGCGCCGTCAGGAGAAGAGCGCTCCGATGAGGGCGATGTCCTCGTCGCTCGCGTCCCACGCGGTCGCCGCGAGGGCGTTCTGGGCGATCTGCTCCGGTCGAGTGGCCCCGGCGATGACGCTCGTGAGGGCCGGCTGCGCGAGCAACCAGGCGACCGTGGCCTGCAGCATCGTGATGTCGCGCTCGCTGCAGAAGGTCTCGAACTGTTCGATCGCGTCCCACGGAGCGTTCTCGAGCAGGTGCGGGCGCTGACGCATGATGCGCGAGTCGTTCGGCCCGCCGGACCGGCTGAACTTGCCGGTGAAGAGGCCGTTGTAGAGCGGGAAGTAGGGCAGGAACCCGAGGCCGTAGGCGTCGAGGGCGGGGAGCAGTTCCTTCTCCGCGTCGCGCACGATCAGGCTGTACTCGTTCTGCGCGGACACGAACGCGGCGGTGCCGGCGGACTGCGCGGCCCAATCGGCCTCGACGGCCTGCCAGCCGGAGAAGTTCGAGTGGCCGATGTAACGGACCTTCCCCTCGACGACGAGCTCGTCGAGGGCCGCGAGGGTCTCCTCGATCGGCGTGATCGGGTCGGGCGTGTGGAGCTGGTAGAGGTCGATCCAGTCCGTCTGGAGGCGGCGGAGCGAAGCCTCGACGGCGAGCCGGACATAACGGCGCGATCCCTTCGCGCCCCAGCTCGGGATGCCGACCTCGTAGTCGCTGTGCCCGAACTTCGTGGCCACGATCACCTGGTCGCGGCGGCCCCGGAGGCTGTTGCCCATGAGCGTCTCGCTGAGGCCCGGCTCCTTGCCGTAGATGTCGGCGGTGTCGAAGAGGGTCACTCCCGCGTCGATCGCCGCGCTCACGACGGCGTCCGTGCCGGCCTGGGTCTCCGTGACGGTGCCGGATCGACCGAAGTTGTTGCACCCGATCCCGACGCTCGAGACCATGAGTCCGGAGGGGCCGAGGGGGCGGTATTCCATGTCTGCCATGCCCCCAGGCTAGTCCCGGCGGAGCGGGCGACCGGGCGGTTGACTCGTCGTCCACAGATGACTCACGCCGGGCGTTCTCCCCCGGCGACACCCTCGAGGAGAGGGCGCCCATCCCCGCCCGTATTCTCGGGGCATGGACACTCCCGCTCGCCCCGACCGACCGATCCCCGACGCCACGGCCACACCCGTCACCCCTCCGCGGCCCGCGCTCGTCGTGGGAGCGGACGGCCGGTCGCGTTGCTCGTGGTGCGGCGACGACCCCGAGTACCAGCGCTATCACGACGAGGAGTGGGGGCGCCCGCTGCGCGGCGATCGGGCGGTCTTCGAGAAGATCAGCCTCGAGGCGTTCCAGTCGGGGCTGTCGTGGATCACCATCCTGCGCCGGCGCCCGGGCTTCCGCACCGCGTTCGCCGACTTCGACCTCGAGACGGTCGCCCGCATGGACGACGACGACGTCGTGCGGCTCATGGGCGACGCCGCCATCATCCGCAACCGCCGCAAGATCGAGGCGACGATCGGCAACGCCCGTGCCGCACTCGCGCTCGAGGGGTCTCTGTCCGACCTCGTGTGGAGCTTCGCTCCGAACGATGGCGACCGGCCTCGTCCGCGAACGTGGGACGACATCGACACCACGACCCCCGCGTCGCACGCGCTCAGCTCGGAGCTCCGGGCCCGCGGCTTCCGCTTCGTCGGTCCCACCACCATGCACGCCCTCATGCAATCCGGCGGGCTCGTCGACGACCATTTCGAGGGCTGCTGGCGCGCTGGCGACCCCGCCGCGTGAGATCTGTCGCCTGATCGCAGACCGACCCGCGGTGTTGCCGGCCGACGGTGCTAGGCGGGGCGTGACGCGGCGGTCGGCGACGCGGCGGCGGCGGACGCGGCGGCGGGCACGAGCAGGTCCCACTCCCCTGCTACGGCGCCAGGGGTGAGGGTGAAGCCCGCTGCATCTCCCCAGGCGGCCAGGTCCTCAACGTCGTCGAAGTCCTCGGCGTTCTCCAGGATCGCGCGCGCGAAGAGGCCTTTGGTCTTCTTGTTGAAGTGGTTGAGGGCACGACGCCGCCCGGTGTCGTCCACCGAGACGACGCGCACGTAGACGCTGCGCTCGGGCGCTGAGATCGGGGCGAGCTCCGCATACCCCTCCGAGCGCAGGTCCACGACGAGCCCGCCGACCGCGGTGAGCGCGGCGCCCGCCGGAGCGGACCACACCGCCGGCAGACGCATCCCGGGCAGCTTCGACGAGTGCGACAGGCGATACCCGGGTACCGGGTCGAGCGCCCCGATCGGCCCGAAGAGGGCCGACTGGATCACGAGATGCCGAGCGGCGAAATCACGGGCCGTCTCGCTCAGGGTACCGGCGTCCAACGCGTCGTAGAGGACACCGGTGTACCGATCGATCGCAGGGACCGTGGGCGATCGCCGGACCGCACGGTTGATCGCGACCTCCCCGTGCCCCCGGGGCCCGAGCTTCAGCGCCGTGACGGCCTCCTCCTGGTCCGCCGACAGCTCGAGGAGCGCCGCGATCACCCGTGATCGCACGCGAGTGAGCTCCGGGAACCGGAGGGCGCCGAGCAACAGCGAACGCCCCGTGCCTCCCTGGACCTTCGTCTCGGACGGAGGGAGCAGGAGCAGCACGGGGCGTTCGGAGGTGTGGAGCTACGGGACGCAGGCTACGAGGCGAGGCTCGCGGCGCCCGCCACGATCGAGACGACGTTCTTCTCGACCGAGAGGAATCCGTCTTCGGCGTTGGCGGTCAGCTTGCTTCCGTCGGTCAAGGTGAGGCGGACCTCACCCTTCGCGAGGATCGCGAGCATCGGCTCGTGGCCGGGGAGGATACCGATCTCGCCCTCGACGGTGCGAGCGACGACCATCGACGCCTCGCCGGTCCACACTTCGTGGTCCGCGGCGACGACGCTGACGGAGAGCGGAGTACCCGCCATGATCAGCCGTTCTCCTTCTGGATCTGAGCCCACTTCTCTTCCACGTCGCTGATCGGGCCGACGTTGAAGAACGCCTGCTCGGCCACGTGGTCGAACTCACCCTTGGCGATGGCGTCGAACGACTCGATGGTCTCCTTGAGCGGAACCGTCGAACCCTCGACACCCGTGAACTTCTTCGCCATGTAGGTGTTCTGCGAGAGGAACTGCTGGATGCGGCGCGCCCGCGACACGGTGATCTTGTCCTCTTCGGACAGCTCGTCCACACCGAGGATCGCGATGATCTCCTGCAGTTCCTTGTTCTTCTGGAGGATCTGCTTGACCGTCGTGGCGACGCGGTAGTGGTCCTCGCCCAAGTAACGGGGGTCGAGGATGCGGCTCGTCGAGGTGAGCGGGTCGACGGCCGGGTAGAGGCCCTTCGACGCGATCTCACGGGACAGCTCGGTCGTGGCGTCCAGGTGGGCGAACGTCGTGGCCGGGGCCGGGTCGGTGTAGTCGTCGGCGGGGACGTAGATCGCCTGGAGCGACGTGATCGAGTGACCACGCGTCGAGGTGATGCGCTCCTGCAGCTGACCCATCTCGTCCGCCAGGTTGGGCTGGTAGCCCACGGCGGACGGCATGCGGCCGAGCAACGTCGAGACCTCGGAACCGGCCTGCGTGAAGCGGAAGATGTTGTCGATGAACAACAGCACGTCCTGCTTCTGCACATCGCGGAAGTACTCCGCCATCGTGAGGGCGGACAGGGCGACGCGCAGTCGCGTTCCCGGCGGCTCGTCCATCTGGCCGAAGACCAGAGCGGTCTTGTCGAAGACGCCGGCCTCTTCCATCTCGAAGATGAGGTCGTTGCCCTCACGGGTGCGCTCGCCGACACCGGCGAACACCGACACACCACCGTGGTCCTGCGCGACGCGCTGGATCATCTCCTGGATGAGGACGGTCTTACCCACACCGGCACCACCGAAGAGGCCGATCTTCCCACCCTGGACGTACGGGGTGAGGAGGTCGATGACCTTGATGCCGGTCTCGAAGAGCTGCGTCTTCGATTCGAGCTGGTCGAACCGCGGGGGCTTGCGGTGGATCGGCCAACGCTCGGACACCTCGAGGGTCTCGCCGGGCTCGCCGTTGAGGACCTCGCCGATGACGTTGAAGACCTTGCCCTTGGTGATGTCGCCGACGGGGACGGAGATCGCCTCACCCGTGTCGGTCACCTCCTGGCCGCGGACGAGTCCGTCGGTGGGCTTCAGCGCGATGGCGCGGACGAGGTCGTCACCGAGGTGCTGCGCGACCTCGAGCGTGATGACCGAGGTCTCGCCGCCGATCGTGACGGACGTCTTGAGCGCGTTGTAGATCTCGGGGATCGCGTCGTGAGGGAACTCGATGTCGACGACCGGACCGGTCACTCGCGCGATCCGACCGATACCGGCCTTCTGCTCGGACGCGGGGCCCGTGGCTTCGGCAGTGATAGTCATTGCTGTTCTTCTCTCTTCGTGGTCTGTCGTCACTTTGACGTCGCGAGGGCGTCGACGCCGCCGACGATCTCCGCGATCTGCTGGGTGATCTCCGCCTGGCGCGCGTTGTTGCGCAGTCGGGTGTAGTCGGTGATGAGCGTGTCGGCATTGTCGCTCGCCGACTTCATCGCCTTCTGCGTCGCCGCGTGCTTGGCCGCGGCCGACTGCAGCATGGCGTTGAAGATGCGGCTCTCGATGTAGACGGGCAGCAACTGGTCGAGGACCGTCTCGGCGTCGGGCTCGAACTCGTAGAGCGGGAGCACGTCGGAGGTCGTGTCGTTCTCGTCGGCTTCGACGACCTCGAGAGGGATGAGACGCACCGTTTCCGGCGTCTGCGTCATCATGCTCACGAAGCGGTTGAAGACGAGCACGATCTCGTCGACTCCCCCGTCGGCGGCGTCCTTAGAGAACGCCTCCAGGAGGGTCTCGGAGATCTCACGCGCGGTCTCGAAGTCGGGCTTGTCCGTCCCGCCCTGCCAGTCCTTGACGAACGGGCGGCGACGGAACTGGAAGTACCCCACGGCCTTCCGACCGACGAGGTAATGCACGACGTCTTTGCCCTGCTCGCGCAGCAGCTCGGTCAGCTCGCCCGCCTCGCGGAGGATCTGCGAGTTGAACGCACCCGCGAGCCCCCGGTCGGAGGAGAACACGACGACGGCCGTGCGCGTGATGCGCTCGGGCTCCGTCGTGAGCGGGTGATCGACGTTGGAGAGCGTCGCCACCGCCGAAACGGCCCTCGTGATCGCCCGCGAGTAGGGCGCGGACGCCTTGACCCGTGCCTGCGCCTTCTGGATGCGCGAGGCGGCGATGAGCTCCATCGCCTTGGTGATCTTCTTGGTCGTCTGCGCAGACTTGATCTTCTGCGTGTAGACCCGGAGTGTGGCTGCCATGGACTAGCGGCGACCCTTCACGATCTTCTCCTGGCCGACGTTCTCGGCCTCGAGGGAGTCGACGTCCTCTGACCCCGGGTCGCCGATCCCCTGGCCGTCGCCGGCCTGGAACTCGAGGGCGAAGGCGTCGATCGCCTTCTCCATCTCGGCGGCGGTGGCGTCGTCGAGGACGTTGGTCTCCCGGAGCGTGGTGAGCACGTTCGTGTTGCGGGCGAGGTAGTCGAGCATCTCGCGCTCGAAACGCAGGACGTCCTCGATCGCGATGGTGTCGAGCTTGCCCTTCGTGCCGGCCCAGATCGAGACGACCTGGTCCTCCACGGGGTAGGGCGAGTACTGCGGCTGCTTGAGCAGCTCGGTGAGGCGTGCGCCTCGGGCGAGCTGGCGGCGGCTGGCCGGGTCGAGGTCCGACGCGAACATCGCGAAGGCCTCGAGCGAGCGGTACTGGGCGAGCTCGAGCTTGAGCGTTCCGGAGACCTTCTTGATCGACTTCACCTGCGCGTCGCCACCGACTCGGGAGACCGAGATTCCCACGTCGACCGCGGGACGCTGGTTGGAGTTGAAGAGGTCGGACTGGAGGAAGATCTGACCGTCGGTGATCGAGATCACGTTGGTGGGGATGTACGCCGAGACGTCGTTCGCCTTGGTCTCGATGATGGGCAGACCCGTCATCGAACCGGCGCCGAGCTCGTCGGACAGCTTCGCGCAACGCTCGAGCAGGCGGGAGTGCAGGTAGAACACGTCGCCGGGGTATGCCTCACGTCCCGGCGGGCGGCGCAGCAGCAGCGACACGGCGCGGTAGGCCTCGGCCTGCTTCGACAGGTCGTCGAAGATGATGAGGACGTGCTTGCCCTGATACATCCAGTGCTGGCCGATGGCCGAGCCGGTGTAGGGGGCGAGGTACTTGAAGCCGGCGGGGTCGGACGCGGGGGCCGCGACGATCGTCGTGTACTCCATGGCTCCGGCCTCTTCGAGCGCACCCTTGACGGAGGCGATCGTGGAGCCCTTCTGGCCGATCGCGACGTAGATGCAGCGGACCTGCTTGTTCTCGTCGCCCGAGTCCCAGTTGGCCTTCTGGTTGATGATCGTGTCGATCGCGATGGCCGTCTTACCGGTCTGGCGGTCGCCGATGATGAGCTGACGCTGGCCACGGCCGATCGGGATCATGGCGTCGATCGCCTTGATGCCCGTCTGCATGGGCTCGTGGACCGACTTGCGCTGCATGACGCCGGGGGCCTGGAGCTCGAGAGCACGACGGCCCTCCTCGACGATGTCGCCGAGGCCGTCGATGGGGTTTCCGAGCGTGTCGACGACACGGCCGAGGTAACCGTCTCCGACGGAGACCGACAGAACCTCACCGGTGCGGGTGACCTCCTGGCCCTCCTCGATTCCGGTGAACTCGCCGAGGACGACGACACCGATCTCGTCCTCGTCCAGGTTGAGCGCGAGGCCCAGCGTGCCATCGGCGAAGCGGATGAGCTCGTTCGCCATGACGCCGGGGAGACCCTCGACGTGGGCGATGCCGTCCGCAGCGTTGGTGACGTGGCCGACCTCGGTCGCACCGGCCGACGGCGACTCGTACGAGTCGACGAAGTCCTTCAGCGCACTCCGGATGTCGTCGGCGCTGATCGTGGATTCTGCCATCATGTTCCCTATTCTGTGAGGCCCGTGAAGCCTCGTGCTGAGCGCCGGACTAACCGGCGAGTTGAAGTCTGAGTTCGGCGAGACGGGTGGAGATCGTTCCGTCGTACACGTCGTTTCCGACCGCGATCCGCACTCCGCCCTCGGTTGCGGCATCGACGACGGTGTTCAGCTCGAAGCGGCGGCCGTAGATCGCCGTGAGGCGCTCGGAGATCGCTCGCGTGTGCTCCTCGTCGAGGGGGACGGCCGAGGAGACGGTCGCGAGACCGAATCCGAGCTCGTCAGCCACCACGGCCGCTGCCGAGGCGACGAGGGTGTGGAAACGCCGACCGCGGTGACGGGTGGCGAGCTCCCGCACGATCGCGAGGGTCTGCTCGGACACCGAGGCGCCGAAGATGCGCTCGACGAGAGCACCCTTCGCCTCGTCCGACGCAGCACGCGAGCCGAGCGCGAGCTCGAGCTCGGCGTTGGACGCCACGATCCGTCCGACCTCGAGCAGTTCGCTCGCGACGTCGACGCCCTCGGGCGCCGACGAGGCGGCGGCGCGCTGCCCGGTTTCGGCGACGGCCGCGACGAGGCCGCGGCTGTCGGACCAGCGAGCGGCTGCGATGGTCTGCAGCACCTCGATGGTGGTGGGGTTGAACGACCGGAAGACCGACGACACCAAGCGCTGCTTGGCCGAACGGTTCGCCGACGGGTCGGACAGCGCCGACCGGAGCCGCCTCGACGATCCGAGGAGGCTCGCGGCCGACAGAAGCTCGGAGGCCACCGTGGACGACCCCCGAGTGTCGAGGGTCCGCAGCGTGCCGCGGACCGTCTCCATCGCTATCCGGGATGCGGCGCCCATGTCAGCCCTTCGCCTTCGCGGGCTCGTTGAGGCCCGAGATGAACTGGTCGACCACCGAAGCGGACCGACGATCGTCCTTCAGGCTCTCGCCGATGACGCGCGACGCGAGATCGATGGCCATGCCACCGAGCTCGTTGCGGACCGACACGAGAGCCGCCTGGCGCTCGGCTTCGATCTGCACGTGGGCGTTCGCGACGATGCGCTCGGCCTCCGCGTTGGCGTCGGCCTTGAACTCGGCGAGGATCGTCGAGCCTTCGGCACGAGCGTTCTCACGGATCTTGGCCGCCTCCTGGCGTGCTTCGCGCAGGAGGGTGTTGTACTGGTCGAGCGTCGCGTCGGCCTCGGCCTGAGCGGCCTCCGCCTTGGCGATGCCGCCTTCGATCGTGGCCGTCCGGTCGTCCATGACCGCGGTGAACCGCGGGATGACGAACTTCCAGAAGAAGACGAGGATGATAATGAAGGGCACGATCGACCACACGATGTCGTACACCGCGGGGATGAACAGCTCGATTCCTTCGGGGGCTTCACCCCCCGCCGCCTGATTCACGTCCTGCATATGCGCGGCCGCCTAGCCCAGGAAGAAGAGCGCGACGCCGATGAAGGCGAGGAGCTCGGCGAAGGCGATACCGAGGAACATGGTGACCTGGAGGCGGCCGGCGAGCTCAGGCTGGCGAGCCATGGCTTCGACGGTCTTGCCTGCGACGATACCCACGCCGATGCCCGGGCCGATCGCGGCGAGGCCATACCCGATGGTGTTCAGGTTGCCAGTGACGTCGACGATGATGCTGGGGTCCACGGATTGTTTCCTTTCAATCGAGACGCGGCCGGTCGGCCGTGCCGTTTGGGGTCAGTGCTCTTCCGCGACGGACTGCTGGATGTAGACCGCGGAGAGAAGCGTGAAGATGTAGGCCTGCAGGAGGGCGACGGCGAATTCGATGACCGTCATGACGATGCCGCCGATGAGGGTCAGGACGCCGAAGGCGCTCGCGAAGCCGAGTCCCTCTCCCGTGATGAACAGGAAGTGGGTCGCGGCGAAGCAGAGGACGAGCAGGAGGTGCCCGACCATCATGTTGAGCAGGAGTCGCAGGGAGAGCGAGATGGGCCGGACGATGAAGACGTTGAGCAGCTCGACCGGGGCCAGGATGAAGTGCATCGGCCACGGGACGCCCGGGAGGAACAGCTGGTTCTTGAAGAACCGCAGTCCGCCGTGCTGCTTGATGCCCGCATAGACGAAGGCGATGTAGCCGGCGAGGGCGAAGACGACCGGGACGATGAAGATCGAGGTTCCCGCGATGTTGAGCCCCGGGATGATTCCCGTGATGTTCATCGCGAGGATGCCGAAGAACATGGCGGCGAGGAGCGGCAGGAAGCGTCGTCCGTCCTTCTCGCCGAGGATCTGGTCGACGATCTGGACCTTCACGAAGTCGATGGCCATCTCGGCGATCGTCTGTCCGCGTCCCGGCACCCGTGTGGTGCGGCGGAGCGCGATGTAGAAGAGCAGGAGGAGGGCGGCGACCGCGAGAAGACGCACCAGGACGATGCGGTTCATCTCGAAGGGGGTGCCCTCGAAGAAGATCGCGGGAGGGAAGAACTCCGCGAGAGTGGGCGGGTGGAACTCGCCGTCGTCATGCGTGGACGTCACGAAACCGAGATGAGCGGCAAGAGTGGCTGTGCTGACCAACAGCGGTTTCTCCTATGGTCGGGGCGTGCCGCCTGCATCCAACACCATCGTGGGGGGCGCAATCGGCCAGACACACTTCTAGCCGGGCTAGATGCATGTCAGTCGGGGAACGCTTTCTACCCTACCAAATGAAAAGCGTCGTCAACACTCGGCGGCCGCCTCAGGAGTCGTCGCGACTCTCGGCGGGGGCGGTCGGGAGCTGGGTCACGGGTACGCGACCGCGCAGGACGACGACCGAGTCGACGATCACCGTGGCGATGGCCGTGACGATGAGCGTGCCTCCGAGCACCGTGGGGTCGATCCACGGCTGGTCCCGCAGGAGCAGGATGAGCACGAGGAAGACCACGAACTTCAGCATCCAGGCGCCGAGCACGACGGCCATGAAGAGCGTCGGGTAGAGCGGGTTGGCCTGGAAACGGTTCGCGAACAGGATGCTGAAGGCCGTGATCGCGAGGAACAGCAGACCCATCGCCGCGCCGACGATCGCGCTCGTGACGCCCACTCCCCCGGCGACCGCGTTGCCGATGATCGCCGCGCCCACCGCGATGACCACCGCGAGGACGGCACCCCAGACGAGGGCCTTCTTGAGAACGGCGGTGACGGTCATTTCTGCTCCTTCGGGGGGCGGTGCGGGTGCGACTCGTCGTCGGGCCCGGCGCCGTCGGCGTCGAGGCTCTCGGCGAGCTGGATGACGGACGCCGGGACCGGCGCGTCGGGGCTGCGGTCGTTGGCGGCCGCGTCGAGCGGGTCGAAGGCGGCGATGTCGGCATGCACCGCCGCGTCCTCGGGGAGCGACTGGGCGGCCGTCTCCACGGACTTCCGGCGCCCGAGGGGCGCGAGGGTGACGATCGTGCAGACGACGACGCCCACGATGAGTGTCGTGAGGGCGATCGTGTACGGCTGGAAGACGAAGAACATGAGGCTCGAGACCGAGATCACGATCGTCCAGGCGTAGAAGATGAGGACGGCCTGGATCTGCGTGTGCCCCATGTCGAGCAGGCGGTGGTGCAGATGCAACCGGTCCGCACTGAACGGCGACTTACCGGCGCGCAGGCGACGGGTGACCGCGAGTCCGAAGTCGAGCAGCGGGACCACGAGGATCGCGAACGGCAGGATGATCGGGATGAAGGCACCGATGAGCTGTGTACGGCCGAAGCGGTCGGGGCCCTCGATGAAGGCTGGGTCCATCTGGCCCGTGATCGCGATGGCGCTCGTGGCCATGAGGAGCCCCACGAGGAGCGCGCCGGCGTCGCCCATGAAGAGCTTCGCCGGGTGCCAGTTGAGCGGCAGGAAGCCCGCACACACGCCGCACAGCACCGCGGAGATGAGGAGCGAGAGGCTGAAGTAGTCGGACGGGCTGATCTCGCGGACGAGCAGGTAGCCGTAGAGGAAGAACACCCCGTTGGCGATGAGGCTCACGCCCGCGACGAGGCCGTCGAGGCCGTCGATGAAGTTGACGGCGTTCATGACGAGAACGATCGCGAACACCGTCATCGCGACGCTCATCCACCCGGATCCCACCGTGAGGCCGCCGATCGGGAGCGAGTAGATCTGGACCCCGAGCCAGGCGATGAGGCCGGCCGCGAGGAATTGACCGGCGAGCTTGATCATCCAGTCGAGGTCCCAGATGTCGTCGGCCATGCCGATGACGACGATCATGAACGCCGCCCCGAGGATGGCCCAAACGGGTCCGGGATTGGCGAAGATCAGCCGGTAGTAGGGATTGAACGACGCGACGACGAAGGCGGCGACGACTCCGAGGAACATCGCGATCCCGCCGAGGCGCGGCGTGGGACGCGTGTGCACGTCTCGCGTGCGGATCTCCGGGTAGAGCTTCCACTTGTGCGCCGCCCGCAGCACCACGAGGCACAGGACGTAGGTGACGATCGCGGCGAACCCGGCGATGAGGACGTACTGGATCATGAGTCGTCGGGCCACCCGCCGCCGGCGAGGGTGGTCCCGAGAACGCGTCGGAGCTCCTCGCCCGAGACGGCGCCGTTGCGCAGGATCGTGATCTTGCCGTCGGGGAGGGCGAGCTGGGTCGCGTCGATGATCGTGGACGCGCCCGAGTCTCCGCTCGGCCCGCCGTCGAGGTAGACGGACACGCTCTCGCCGAGCATGGCCTCGGCCTCGGCCGCCGTGGTGGCGGCCGGCTGGCCCGTGAGGTTGGCCGACGACACCGCGAGCGGGCCGGTCTCCTCGAGCAGCTCGAGCGCGAGCGGGTTGGCGGGCATGCGGAGGGCGACCGTTCCGGCTGTCTCGCCGAGGTCCCAGGAGAGGGAGGGCTGGGCCTGCATGACGATCGTGAGTCCGCCAGGCCAGAATTCGGTCACGAGGTCGCGCACGACGTCGGGGAACTCGGCGACGAGGGCCTCGAGCGTCGTGACGCCGGGCACGAGCACGGGCGGCGGCTGGGAGCGCGTGCGCCCCTTGGCGTCGAGCAGCCGCGCCACGGCCTTCGCGTCGAAGGCGTCGGCGGCGACCCCGTAGACGGTGTCCGTGGGGACGACGACGAGCTCACCGTGGCCGATCGCCTGGCGGGCGAGGCGCATGCCGGTGAGGAGTTGGGAATCGACGGAGCAGTCGTAGACGCGTGACATCGGGCACGATTCTACCGACGAGTGCCGGGTGCCCCCTCCACGACGCGACTCCACCTCCCGTGAGGTGTCGCGATCTGTTGCTATCAGGGCCCGAATGGCAACAGATTGCGACACCTCACGAGGGTCAGCGGGTGGCGCTCGTGATGCGGTCGCGCTGCGTGAGGTCGCGGAAGGTGGCGGGCGACGACCAGCCGTCGGCCGCGAGGAGATCGCGGATGGGCTCTCCCTGCAGCTCGCCGTGCTCGATGAGCACGCGACCGCCGGGACGGAGCAGTCGGAGCGCCGTGGCGGAGACCTGGCGCACGACGTCGAGGCCATCGGGGCCGCCGTAGAGGGCGTGGGCCGGATCGTGCAGGCGCACCTCCGGATCGCGCGGGACCGCGGCGTCCGGAACGTAGGGCGGGTTCGACACGACGAGGGAGACCGTTCCATCGAGGCGTGCGAGCGCGTGGGCCAGGTCGTCGAACACGATCGTGGCGTTCGTGGCCCCCACGGAATCGGCGTTCTGCCTCGCCCAGACGAACGCGTCGACCGAGTTCTCGACGGCGTACACCGTGGCGTGCGGCACCTCGGAGGCGACCGACAAAGCGATCGCGCCCGATCCCGTGCCGAGATCCACGGCGATCGGGTCCGCCTCGGGGAGGGCCCGCAACTCGTCGATCGCGTACTGGGCGAGCAGCTCCGTCTCCGGACGCGGCACGAAGACACCCGGGCCGACGGCGAGCCGCAGGGAGCGGAAGTACGCCGTCCCCGTGATGTGCTGCAGCGGCTCACGGGCGGCGCGGCGGGAGACGAGGTCGTCGAGGAGCTCGGCGTCGCGAGGCGCGAGGGTGCGCCCGACGACCATCGCGGCCGCGAGCTCGCCGCGACCGAGGTCGACGACGTGGCCGATGAGGAGTTCGGCGTCGACCTCTGGGGTCGTGATTCCGGCGGCGGCGAGGCGCGCGGCGGCGTTCGCGCGCGCAGCGGCGAGGGAGATGTCGGGTGGGGTGTCCATGGGGTTCCGAGCAGGTTCGGGGGTCGGTCCAACAGCTTAGTGGTTCGCCCCTTCCCGGTCGCCTCCGATCCGACAGGAGCACCCGATTCCTGCCTCCCGGCCGCGCACCCCCGCCAATTTCATGCCATACGGAGGCTGGGCCTTTAGGCTGGCGATGCACTGCATCGACGCATCCCCAGACGTATCCCCCAGACGCATCCACACACGAAGGACTCCCATGACCGGCACGATCCACTCCGACATCACCGCAGCGTTCGGCAACACCCCGCTCGTCCGCATCAACCGGCTCGCCTCGGAGACCGAGGCGACCATCCTCGCGAAGCTCGAGTTCTACAACCCCGGTTCGAGTGTCAAGGACCGTCTCGGTGTCGCGATCGTCGATGCGGCCGAGAAGTCGGGCGAGCTGAAGCCCGGCGGCACCATCGTCGAGGGCACGAGCGGCAACACGGGCATCGCACTCGCGCTCGTGGGCGCGGCGCGCGGCTACAAGGTGATCCTCACGATGCCGTCCTCGATGAGCCAGGAGCGGCGCGTGCTGCTCCGCGCCTTCGGTGCCGAGCTCGTCCTCACGGAACCGTCCCTCGGGATGAAGGGCGCCGTGGAGAAGGCCAAGGAGATCGTCGACTCGACCCCCGGCGCGATCTGGGCGAAGCAGTTCGCGAACGAGGCCAACGCGGAGATCCACCGCACGACCACCGCCGAGGAGATCTGGCGCGACACCGACGGCGGCGTCGACATCTTCATCGCGGGCGTCGGCACGGGCGGCACCATCACGGGCGTCGGCCAGGTGCTGAAGCAGCGCAAGCCCGGCGTGCAGGTCGTGGCCGTGGAGCCGATCGACTCCCCCATCCTCAACGGTGGAAAGCCCGGACCGCACAAGATCCAGGGCATCGGCGCGAACTTCGTGCCGGAGGTCCTCGACACGACCGTCTACGACGAGGTCATCGACGTCTCCTACGACGACGCCATCGCGGTGGCGAAGGACCTCGCCGCGAAGGAGGGCATCCTGTCGGGCATCTCGTCCGGCGCCATCATGTGGGCGGCCATCGAGCTGGCCAAGCGGCCCGAGAACGCCGGCAAGACGATCGTCGCGATCGTGTGCGACACGGGCGAGCGCTACCTCTCCACGCCGCTGTGGGCCGGCCTCGCCGACTGACCGTCGCGTGAGTCTGCTCTCCCGGGTGCGCGAGGACGTCACGTCCGCGCGCGTCCATGATCCCGCCGCACGGGGGTCCCTCGAGATCGTGCTCGGGTACTCCGGGCTGCACGCCATCTGGGCCCACCGCGTGAACGCGCGACTGTGGCGCAGCGGTCTGCGCCTCCCCGCTCGGCTGGGGTCGCAGCTCGCGCGCTTCCTCACCGGGATCGAGATCCATCCGGGCGCGACGATCGGTCGCCGCTTCTTCATCGACCACGGCATGGGCGTGGTGATCGGCGAGACCGCGGAGGTCGGGGACGACGTGATGATCTACCACGGCGTGACGCTCGGCGGGAAGAGCCGGGGTCGCGGCAAGCGTCACCCGACGCTCGGCGACGGCGTCCAGGTAGGGGCGGGGGCGAAGATCCTCGGCCCCATCGTCGTGGGACGCGGCAGCATCGTGGGCGCCAACGCCGTGGTCACCCACGACGCCCCGCCCGACTCACTCCTGGTCGGAGTCCCCGCGCGGGCGCGCCCGCGCGGCACGGCGGCCTCCCACGGCCTCCCCACCCCCGAATACCTCATCTAACCCCCCTGAAAACTTCGTATGTGCTCGAATTTTCAAGCACATACGAAGTTTTCAGGGGGTAGAGAGAGGGAGGGGGGGTCAGGCGTCGGCGACGGCCGAGAGGCGAGCCTCTTCGTCGGCCTCGATCGCCGAGATGATGATCGGCTCGAGCGCGCCGTTCATGACCGCGTCGAGGTTGTACGCCTTGTAGCCCGTGCGGTGGTCCGCGATCCGGTTCTCCGGGAAGTTGTACGTACGGATGCGCTCGGACCGGTCCATCGTGCGGATCTGGCTCTTGCGGGCCGCGCTGTCGAGCTCGGCCTGCTCCTCCTGGCGGCGCGCGAGGATGCGCGCGCGCAGCACGCGCATCCCGGCCTCGCGGTTCTGCAGCTGGCTCTTCTCGTTCTGCATCGACACCACGATGCCCGTGGGGAGGTGGGTGATGCGCACGGCGGAGTCCGTCGTGTTGACGGACTGGCCGCCGGGGCCGCTCGAACGGTAGACGTCGATCTTGAGGTCGTTCTGGTTGATGTCGACCTCCTCGGGCTCGTCCACCTCGGGGAACACGAGCACGCCCGTGGTCGACGTGTGGATGCGGCCCTGCGACTCGGTGACGGGTACACGCTGCACGCGGTGCACACCGCCCTCGTACTTGAGGTGAGCCCAGACGCCCTGCGACGGGTCCGTCGCGTTCGACTTGATGGCGACCTGCACGTCCTTGTAGCCGCCGAGATCGCTCTCGGTGCGCTCGAGGAGCTCGGTCTTCCAGCCCTTGGACTCCGCGTAGTGGAGGTACATCCGGAGGAGGTCCGCGGCGAAGAGCGCGCTCTCGGCGCCGCCCTCACCGCCCTTGATCTCCATGATCACGTCGCGACCGTCGTCGGGGTCGCGCGGGATCAGGAGCCGGCGGAGCTTCTCCTGCGAGGTCTGCAGCTGCTCCTCGAGCGCCGGAACCTCGTCGGCGAAGGCGTCGTCCTCCTTCGCGAGCTCGCGGGCCGCGTCGAGGTCGTCCTTCGCCTCGATCCACGCGGCCTCGGCCGCGACGATGCGCGAGAGCTCCGCGTAGCGGCGGTTGACGCGCTTCGACCGGGCCGGGTCCGCGTGCAGCGCGGGGTCGGCGAGCTCGTCCTGCAGCTCCTTGTGCTCCTTCTTGAGCACCTCGACCGATTCGAACATATGACTACCTCCTGCTGAACACTCACGAACCTACGCGGAAAGCACCGAACCCACCCGGGCGCACGGCGTGAGCCGTGCGGGATCCCGGGTGGGTTCGGTGGGGTCGCTAGCGGTGGTCGCGCTCCTGGCCGTGGCTGTGGCCGGTGGCCGCGGGCTGCGGCATCGACTTCTGCATCTGGACGAGGAACTCGACGTTCGAGCTCGTCTCCTTGAGCTTGCCGAGGACGACCTCGAGCGCCTGCTGCTGGTCGAGACCGGCGAGGGCGCGACGCAGCTTCCAGGTGATCTTGACCTCGTCGTTCGACAGGAGCATCTCCTCGCGGCGGGTGGACGACGCGTTCACGTCGACGGCCGGGAAGATGCGCTTGTCTGCGAGCTGACGCGAGAGGCGCAGCTCGGAGTTTCCGGTGCCCTTGAACTCCTCGAAGATGACCTCGTCCATCTTGGATCCGGTCTCCACGAGCGCCGTCGCGAGGATGGTGAGCGAGCCACCGTTCTCGATGTTGCGGGCGGCGCCGAAGAAGCGCTTTGGCGGGTAGAGCGCCGCGGCGTCCACTCCACCGGACAGGATGCGTCCCGACGCCGGAGCGGCGAGGTTGTACGCACGGCCCAGCCGGGTGATCGAGTCGAGCAGAACCACGACGTCGTGACCGAGCTCCACGAGGCGCTTCGCACGCTCGATGGCGAGCTCGGCGACCGTGGTGTGGTCCTCGGCGGGGCGGTCGAAGGTGGAGGCGATGACCTCGCCCTTCACCGTGCGCTGCATGTCCGTGACCTCTTCGGGGCGCTCGTCGACGAGCACGACCATGAGGTGGACCTCGGGGTTGTTGATCGAGATCGCGTTGGCGATCTGCTGCAGCACGATCGTCTTACCGGCCTTGGGGGGCGCGACGATGAGGCCGCGCTGGCCCTTGCCGATGGGGGCGACGAGGTCGATGATGCGCTGCGTGAGCTTGCCCTGCTCCGTCTCGAGCCGCAGACGCTCCTGCGGGTAGAGCGGGGTGAGCTTGCCGAACTCGACGCGCGTGCCGGCCTCGTCGACGGGCTGACCGTTGACGCTGTCGACCTTGACGATCGCGTTGTACTTCTGGCGGGCGTTGTTCTCGCCCTCCCGCGGCTGGCGGATCGCGCCGACGACGGCGTCACCCTTGCGCAGGTTGTACTTCTTCACCTGGCCGAGGGAGACGTAGACGTCGTTCGTACCCGGGAGGTAGCCCGACGTGCGCACGAAGGCGTAGTTGTCGAGCACGTCGAGGATGCCCGCGACGGGGATCAGGACGTCGTCCTCGGAGATCTCCGGCTCGGCGTCCTCGCCGCCGCGACGCTTGCGGTCGCGGTAACGCCCGCGGCCGCGGCCTTCGGCGTCCTCCTGCTGTTGCTGCTGCTGCGAGTTGCCGCGGCCGCCCTGCTGGGCTCCCTTGTCGCGACCCTGCTGATCGTTCTGGCCGCGCTCGTTCTGGGTGCGGTCGTTCTGGCCGCGCTCACCGCGCTCGTTCTGGGTGCGCTCGCCCTGGCCACGGTCGTTCTGACCCTGGTTGCGGTCGTTCTGACCCTGGTTGCGGTCGTTCTGCGCGCGGTCGTTCGAGGCCTTGTCTGCCTGGCCGTTCTGCGCGTTCTGGCCGTTCTGGGCCTTGTCGTTCTGGTCGCCGCCGCGATTGCGGCTGCGTCCACGCGAGCGTCCCTGACGCGGCTGCTGCTCGTCGGAGTCCGACTGCTCGGAACGGTCGGAACCGCGGTCGGCGGCGGGCTGAGCGTCCTGTTCGGCCGCGTCGTCTGCCGGCTGCTCGGCCGACTGCTCGTTCTGCTGGTCGTCGGAGTTGTTGCGACGCCCACGGCCGCGACGGTTGCCGCGCTTGTTCTGACGCTCGCGACCCTCACCGCCGTTCGACTGCTCGCCGTTGGACTGCTCGCCGTTCGACTGGTCGCCGTTCGACTGCTCGCCGTTCTGCTGCTCACCATTGTCGGCGGCCTCGGCGGGAGCGGAGGTCGACGCGTCGACTCCGCCGTTGACGACCTCGGCCGCGCCGGCGTCGAAGAACGCGGCATCGGCGGGAGCCTGGGACGAGGTCGCAGCGAGCTCGTCGGCGGCCGGTGGGAGCTGGGCCGGCTGGTCGGCGTTCACGTGGACGGCAGCGGCGACGGCGCCGCGCTCCACGTCCGCGCTCGTGGCCCGGCGGGATCCGCGGCGACGACCGGTGGCCGGTGCGGCGGCGGCCGGAGCGGCCTCGACAGGAGCGGCCTCGACCGGGGCGGCCTCCTCGACGGGAGCCGAGGCGGCCGGGGAGGCCTCCTCGACGTCCAGCTCGGTGGCGACACCCGCGGTGGCGAGGCTCGCCTCCGAGGGCGCTTCGGGCTCGGCGACCGGGACGGACTCCGAGGAGCCGGCCTGGGCGCTCGCGGCGTTGATCGCCTCGACGAGCTCGCCCTTTCGGAGCTTGGATGCATCGGCGATGCCCCATTCGGCGGCCAACTGCTTGAGTTCGGCGACCTTGAGGGATCCGATTGCGACACTGCTGTCCGCGATTCGCTCGCGGAGACTGACGTCTGACACTGGAGATTCTTCCTTTCTCCTACGATGTGGTCGATGACCACGAGAGGAGAGCCGTTCGCCGGCGATCAGGCCCGGAGTCGGCCTGGAGAGAACACTGTCTCTCGAAGCACACTGCCGGGATGTCCGCGCAAGAAAGGCGCGGGCGCATCGACCAGAGCGAAGGTGATGAGTGAGTGGAATTGATCCGAGCGGGTGACTCGCGTGCTAGACGGCGTCCCCCGGGATCGGTTCAACTGTAGCACCCTTGACGTCGACGGCCAGCATGAGCGGAGTCCAGTGCACGCCGGCGTGTCGGGCGATAAGATCCGCAGCCTCGAGCCGCTCCCCCGCCCCGTTGGCGAGGACGAGCACCGAGGGACCGGCGCCCGAGACGACCGCGGGGAGCCCGTGCTCGCGCAGCAGAGCGACGACGCGGGCCGTCTCCGGCATCGCGGAGGCGCGGTAGCTCTGGTGCAGCTTGTCCTCGGTCGCCGCGAACAGCAGTTCGGGGCTCTGCGTGAGAGCGGCGATGAGGAGGGCGGACCGCGAGACGTTGAAGACGGCGTCCTCGTGCGGCACGTGCTCGGGCTGCAGGCCGCGTGCCACCTTGGTGGAGAGAGTGGCCTCCGGCACGAGGATGAGCGGGGAGACGCCGCGGTGCACGAGAAGCGTCTTCTGGGCAGGTCCCGACGCGGTCGTCCACGCGATGGCGAGGCCGCCGAAGAGGGCGGGCGCGACGTTGTCGGGGTGACCCTCGATCTCCGTCGCGAGCCGCAGGAGGGTCTCGTCGGTCATCTCCACGAGGCCGTCGAGCAGCCCCTTCGCGGCGACGATGCCCGCCACGACGGCGGCACCCGAGGAACCCATGCCACGCCCGTGCGGGATGGTGTTGCGGGCGCGGAGCTCGAGCCCCGGCGCCTCGACACCCATCGCGGCGAGCGAGTGGAGCAGGGACGAGGCCACGAGGTTGGACTCGTCCGTCGGCACCTCGCCGGCACCGACACCCTCGACGTGCACGCGCACACCGGGGCGCTCGACGGCTTCGACCTCGAGCTCGTCGTAGACCGAGAGGGCGAGTCCCAGGGTGTCGAATCCCGGACCGAGGTTGGCGGTCGTCGCCGGCACCCGTACGGCGACGCGACGACCGACGAGGCTCGCGCCGCGCGACGGCTGCGCCACCTCAGGCTCCTTCGATGCGCAGGACGCTGCGCACGGATTCCACGGCGTCGGAGGCCGAGAGTGCGTCGACGGCCGCCGCGAGGGCCGCGTCGCGCGCGGTGTGCGTGCCGATGACGAGGCTCGCGGTGCCGCCGTCGCGCTCCGCAGCCGGGTCGGCCGTCGGGTCCGTCGCGTCGGTGGTCTGCTGCAGGGTCTCCACGGAGACGCCGCGTGCGGCGAGGATCCCCGCGAGTTCAGCCAGCACGCCGGGACGATCCTCGACCTCGAGGCTGATCCGGTAGCGGGTCTCCGCGGCGCCGATCGGCAGGACGGCGAGGTCGGCCGCGATGGACTCCCCCACGCCGACGCCGCCGGCGAGGTGGCGGCGGGCGATCGAGACGACGTCGCCGAGCACGGCGGACGCGGTCTGCACTCCGCCGGCGCCGGCGCCGTAGAACATGAGGGGGCCGGCAGCCTCCGCCTCCACGAACACCGCATTGTTGCCGCCGTAGACGGTCGCGAGCGGGTGGTCGCGGCGCACGAGCGCGGGGTGCACGCGCGCGGAGACGCCCTCGACACCGTCCTCGTCCGTGATGCGCTCGGCGATCGCGAGCAGCTTGATGACGAAGCCGGCCTCGCGCGCGGACTCGACGTCCTGCAGCGTGATCGCGGAGATGCCCTCCCGGTGCACGGCCGCGGCCGGGACCGAGGTGTGGAACGCGAGTCCCGCGAGGATCGCGGCCTTCTGCGCGGCGTCGTAGCCCTCGACGTCGAGGGTGGGGTCGGCCTCGAGGTAGCCGAGCTCGAGGGCCACCCGCTGGGCGTCCTCCATGCTGTCGCCGAAGCGGTCCATGCGGTCGAGGATGTAGTTGGTGCTGCCGTTCACGATCGCGAGGATGCGCTCGACGTGGTCGCCCGCGAGGCTGTCGCGCAACGGCCGGATGATCGGGATCGCGGCGGCGACGGCGGCCTCGTAGTAGACCTCCGCCCCCACCTGGGCCGCGGCGGCGAAGATCTCGGCGCCGTGCTCGGCGAGGAGCGCCTTGTTGCCGGTGACGACGTCGGCTCCCGAGCCGATGGCCGCGAGGATGTGGGACTTGGCCGGTTCGATGCCGCCCATGAGTTCGACGACGATGTCGGCGCCCTGGATGAGCGTCTCCGCGTCGGTCGTGAAGAGCTCGGCGGGCAGGTCGACGGTGCGCTTCGCGCTCACGTCACGCACGGCGATGCCGACGAGGTCGATCGGGACACCGGCGCGGGCGGCCAGTTCGTCGTGGTGCTCGAGCAGCAGGCGCGCCACCTGGGCTCCCACGGTTCCCGCTCCGAGCAGGGCCACTCGGAGGCTGCGGGTCTCGCTCATCGTTGATCCAATCCGGCGTCGCGCGCCAACAGCTGGTCTTCGGTGTCTCCGTGCACGAGGATCCGGGCACGTCCGTCGCTCACGGCGACCACGGGGGGCCTCGTGAGGAAGTTGTAGTTGCTCGCGAGCGAGAAGCAGTAGGCGCCCGTGGCGGGGACGGCCACGAGGTCGCCGGGGCGTACGTCGCCGGGCAGGTAGTCGGCGTTCACGACGATGTCGCCGGACTCGCAGTGCTTTCCGGCGAGGCGAACGAGCTGCGGTGCGGCGTCGGACGCGCGGTCGACGACCCGCACGGTGTAGTCGGCGCCGTAGAGGGAGGGGCGGGCGTTGTCGCTCATGCCGCCGTCGACGCTCACGTACCGGCGCACAGCTGACCCGGCACGGTCGCTCTCGTGCACCGCCGCCGCGGCCCCGTCCGTCGCGCCCTCGGCACCCGAACCGGTGCCGAGATCGGGGTCGACGCCGACCTCCACGGTGACGTCCTTCGTGGTGCCGACGGTGTAGAGGGTGACGCCCGCTTGCCCGATGATCGAGCGGCCCGGCTCGAAGGCGAGCGCGGGCACGGGGATGTCGAGCTCGGCGCACGTGGCCGCGACGGTCTCGGCGATGCGCGCGGCGATCGTCTCGATGGCCGTGGGCTCGTCGGCCGCCGTGTAGGCGATGCCGAAGCCGCCCCCGAGGTTGAGCGTGGGAACGGGGCCGCCGTCGAGGAGGCGCGCATGCACCGCGAGCATCCGGTGGGCGGACTCGGAGAAGCCGCCGGCGTCGAAGATCTGCGAGCCGATGTGGCAGTGCAGTCCCACGAAGTCGAGGGAGTCGTGCGCGCGGATCGCGGCGACCGCATCCTCCGCGGCGTCGAGCGTGAGGCCGAACTTCTGGTCCTCGTGCGCGGTCGCGAGGAAGTCGTGGGTCTGCGCGTGCACGCCCGAGTTGATGCGCAGGCGCACCCCCTGGCGCACGCCGTGACGCGTGGCGGCGGCCGCGACGCGCTCGATCTCCTGCAGGCTGTCGAGCACGATCGTACCGACGCCGCTCGTCACGGCGCGGGCGATCTCGGTCTGCGACTTGTTGTTGCCATGGAAGCCGATGCGGGCGGGCGGGGCTCCCGCGGCGAGCGCGAGGGCGAGTTCGCCGCCCGAGCACACGTCGATGCCGAGCCCGGCGTCGAGCATCCAGCGCACGACGTCCGCCGAGAGGAACGCCTTCCCCGCGTAGTAGCAGCTCGCGCTCGAGCCGATCGCGGTCATCGCGTCGTTCAGTGCGGTGGAGATGCGGACGGCGTTGGCGCGGGCCGTCCCCTCGTCCACGACGTAGAGGGGGGTGCCGAAGGAGGCGGTCAGATCGGTGACGGCGACGCCCGCGATCTCGACGACCCCGTCGTCACGACGCTCGGCGCCCGCCGGCCAGACGCCCGCGCTCAGCTCGTTCGCGTCGGCCGGCAGCGTCAGCCACGAGGGGGCGAGCGGATTGGCGGCGCGGGATGCCACGGGGCTGTGCTGATCTGAGACCACGGAATGCCTGACGGAGAGAGAAAAGCTGACGGACGGTGACCGCCCCGAGTCTACCGATCGTCGCACGCACCGGATTCCGGCACCGGCATCCGCGAGGCGACGCCCGCCCGCAGTGCGGACGGCGGCTAGCCGCAGGTGCCGCGGGACTCCAACAGGTCGCCGTCGAGGACCACGTTCGAGATGCCGAGCGTGAGTTCCGCGGCTTCGGGGGTGACCTCGAGACCTGTGAGCTGCGCGCCCTCCGGCAGGTAGTTGGCAACGCACACGGTGACGGGGGAATCGCCGACGAGGCGGTCGAGGATCGGCTGCACGTCGACGGTTCCGAGGTCCGTCGTGATCTCCGCCGAGTCGGGTGTGAAGATGAGCGACGTGCCCGCCGCCTCGGGGATGACGCTCAGGAGGTAGGAGATCTGGATGCCGAGGAAGGCGGTGCCGTCCTCGTAGCTGAGCGTGCCGTCCCCGAACCGCAGATCGGGGTCGTTGCCCGGCATCGTGACGAACGCGTTGAGCGCCTCCTCGTCGAGCGTTGCGACCGCGTCGACGCGCCCGACAGGCTCCTCGATGTCCGTCGGCACATCGAGGGCGGTGATCTCCATGCCCATCGGCACGCCGTCGACGACCGCGGCGTCGTCGCTCAGGACGATCCGCTCCATCCGGCCGCTGAGGAGCTGCACGATCACCCAGTCGCCCTCGATCGCCACGTCGACGTCGGCCTCGACGTTCTCGGGCAGTCGCTGCTCCACCTGGGTCTTCACGACGTCTTGCGCGATGTTCCGCGCGATACCGTCGCCCGCGATGAGCGCGACGACACCGAGAACGAGGAGCACGATCGCGACGAACAGCCCGATCACCCAGCGCCGTCCGCGGCTCGGGTTCTTCTCGACGGGGCGGGCGACGAAGAAGTCGTCGGTCATGTCACATCCGTTCGGGCGCGGAGACGCCGAGGAGGCCGAGGCCGTTGCGGATCACCTGGCCCGTGGCGTCGTTCAGCCACAGGCGCGTGCGGTGCAGGTCGGAGACGGGTTCGTCCCCCATGGGCAGGACGCGGCAGTTGTCGTACCAGCGGTGGTAGAGCCCGGCCACCTCCTCGAGGTAGCGGGCGATGCGGTGCGGTTCGCGCAGCTCGGCGGCCTGCGCCACGATGCGCGGGAACTCCTGCAGCGCACCGAGGAGCGCCGACTCGGTCTCGTGCTCGAGCAGTTCGGGTGCGAACGCCGAGCGGTCGACCCCGCCGGCGGCGGCGTTCCGGTCCACGGCGGACGTGCGCGCGTGGGCGTACTGCACGTAGAAGACGGGATTGTCGTTCGAGCGCTTCGAGAGCAGATCGAGGTCGATGTCGAGCGGGGAGTCGCTCGAGGAGCGCACGAGCGCGTAGCGTCCGGCGTCCACACCCACGGCGTCGACGAGGTCGTCGAGCGTGACGATCGTGCCGTTGCGCTTCGACATCTTGACGGGCTCGCCGTCCTTCAGCAGGTTGACCATCTGCCCGATGAGGATCTGCAGGTTCACCCCGGGGGTGTCCCCGAAGGCCTCCGCCATCGCCATCATGCGGCCGACGTAGCCGTGGTGGTCGGCGCCGAGCATGATGAGGTTCTGCTCGAAGCCGCGCTCACGCTTGTTGAGGTAGTAGCCGAGGTCGCCGGAGATGTAGGCGGGCTCGCCGTTGCTACGGATGATGACGCGGTCGCGGTCGTCGCCGAACGTGGTGGTGCGCAGCCACACGGCACCGTCCTCCTCGAAGACGTGGCCGAGGGCACGCAGGCGCTCGATGGCGCGACCGACGGCGCCGGACTCGTGCAGGTGGTCCTCGTGGAAGAACACGTCGAAGTCGACACCGAAGCCGTGCAGCTTGCCCTTGATCTCCTCGAACATGAGCTCGGTGCCGTGCTTGCGGAAGATCTCCTGCTGGGCCGCACGGTCGAGCGTGGACATGTCGCCGTCGTACTCCGTGACGACCTGTTCGGCGATCTCACCGATGTAGGCGCCGCCGTAGCCGTCCTCCGGCGTCGGCTCGCCGAGGTGGTGGGCGAGGAGGCTGCGCGCGAAGCGGTCGATCTGCGAACCGTGGTCGTTGAAGTAGTACTCGCGGGTCACGGACGCACCCTCGGCCTGGAGCACACGGGCGAGCGAGTCGCCCACCGCGGCCCAGCGCACGCCGCCCATGTGGATGGGGCCCGTGGGATTGGCGGAGACGAACTCGAGGTTGATGGGGATGCCGGCGTAGAGGTCGCCGCGGCCGTAGCCGTCGCCCGCGTCCACGATCGTCTTCGCAAGCACGCCGGCGGACGCCGCGGAGAGGCGGATGTTGATGAAGCCGGGGCCGGCGACCTCGGCCGAGTCGATGCCGTCCACCTGGGCGAGGCCCTCGGCGAGCTCGGTCGCGAGCTCGCGCGGGTTCACGCCGAGCGGCTTCGCGAGGCGCATGGCGAGGTTGGAGGTCCAGTCGCCGTGCTCGCGGTTCTTGGGCCGCTCGATCGTGACCGATTCGCGCGTGATGGACGCCGAGAATCCGGCCTGGCGTCGCTCCGCGAGCGGGAGGACGAGGTCGAACAGGGTCTGGGCGAGATCAGCAGGGGTCACGGGGGTCGATTCTATCCGGCCCACCGGCGGATGAGACCCGGCCGATCCGGCCCCGCCGCTCGTGCCTCCGCGGACGTGGACCCGCACGGCGTTATCGTCGGGAGTCCCCCTCGAGAAAAGACCAGGATGACCGCCTCAGCCCTCCCCCGCGTCCGCACCGTCCTGTTCACCGCGCTCGTCGTCGGTTCCCTCGGCCTGCTGAGCGGGTGCGCTCCCGAGCCGGGCCCGACGAGTCCGACCGACAGCCCCTCGGCCACCGCGTCGCCGAGCATCACGGCCCCCGGAGGCACCGAGCAGCCGAGCGGCGAGCCCACCGAACCCGCCGAGCTCCCGGATCTCGGGGAGGCCGGGCCGGAGTGCGGCGACGTGCTCTCCGACGATGACATCTACGCGTACAACCCCAACTTCAGCGCCGTCGCCTCCCCGACGCCCGCCTCCGATTCCCTGCTCGAGCGCGCCGCCTCACTCGACGGGACGACGTGCCGCTGGGTGAACAACTCGAGCGGCGAGGCCCTCGACATCGCCGTCGCGGTGCCGGGAGAGACCGAGCTCGCTGAGCTCCGGGACGAGGCGGAGTCCTCCGCGACGCCCGCTCCTGCGCTCTCCGATCCCCCCGCCGTGGAGGCCTACTTCGACCGCGTAGGAGACGTGGGCACCGGCCAGGTCTTCGCCGACGGCCGCTGGATCGTCCTGTCCGACGCCGCGTTCCTCGAGGCGGGCGACCTCGAGGAACTCGTGGCCACGGTGCTCGCGAACGTCTCTGCGGCGTAGCTCGCACTGGCGCCGGGCTACCCTTTCAACGGTGGAGTACATCAAGCCCTGGCACCCCGTGTTCGCGTGGGCGGCCCTCGTGATCGCGGTCCTCGGCATCGGCCTGTCCCTCTACAACCTGTTCGTGAATACCGGGAACGTCGGATCGTGGCTCCCACTGCTGCTGATCATGCCCTTCACGTTCGCCTACGCGATCGTGAGCCTGCGGGTGCGGTCTCGGCGGAAACGCTCGCGCTGACGCAGCGTCGCCCGCCAGCGTCGCCCGCCGCGGCCGACACCTATCGAACGCGCGTCGCCGCGAGCGAGCCCAGAAGCGCGAGCGCCTGGGCGCTGGCCGATCCGGGTTCTGCGAGATAGACGACGAGTTCCTGCCCGGGGGCTGCCCGGACGTCGAAGCTGTGCGATCGCACGGTGAGCGAGCCGACATCGGGGTGGAGGAACTGCTTCTCCGTGAGGCGTTTGCTGCGCGCCTCGGCGGTCTGCCACAGCTCGGCGAACTCGGCACTCGCCTCCCGCAGCTCGTCCACGACGGCACGGAGACGGAGATCCGCGGGGGCCGCGGCCACGGCCAGCCGGAGCCCCGCGACGGTTGCCGCGGCGGCCGACGCCCAATCGACCCAGAGGCTCCGCGCATGGGGGTCGAGGAACAGCATCTGCGCCAGGTTGTCGGGGTACGACGCCGAGGGGAAGAGCGCTCGACCGAGCGTGTTCGCGGCGAGCACGTCGTAGGAACGACCGAGGACCATGGCCGGGTGATTCGGCCAGGAATCGAGCAGCGCGAGCAGCTCCGGCGCCGCGCGTTCCCCCGCGCTCGAGGCCGGCGCTGGGCCGAGTCCCGCGAGTCGGAAGAGGTGCTGGCGGGCCTCGTCGTCGAGGCCGAGGACACGGCCGAGCGCATCGAGCACCGCGGGCGACGGGTTCGTCTCCCTGCCCTGCTCGAGGCGGATGTAATAGTCGGCGCTCATCCCCGCCGCCACCGCGACCTCCTCCCGGCGCAGCCCCGCGACCTGACGTCGCCCGCCGGACGGGAAGCCGGCGGACTCCGGACTCGTCGCCGCGCGCCGGGCGCGGAGGTAGTCGCCGAGATCGCTGGTCATGCGTCGACCCTATGACGGCGGGAGCGCAGACGGGAGGGTGCGCGGCACCCAGGCGGACCGCGGCCCTCGGGCGCGACGCCGGCGGCCGCAGGGTGGAGGCATGAACACACCTGACTCCCGCAAGATCGTCCTCGTCACCGGCGCCAGCAGCGGCATCGGGGCGGCCACCGCCGAGCGGCTGGCCTCCGACGGGCACCACGTGGTGCTCGCCGCCCGCCGCACCGACCGGCTCGACGCTCTCACCGCACGACTGACCACCTCGGGCGCCTCGGTTGAGAGCGTTCAGCTCGACGTCGTGGATCACGACGCCCACCGGGCGGTGGTCGACGCGATCGTCACCGAGCATGGTCGACTCGACGTGCTCGTCGCGAACGCCGGTGTCATGCCGCTGTCCCGCCTCGACGCCGGCCTCGTCGACGAATGGCGCCGCATGGTCGACGTCAACGTGATGGGCCTCCTCAACGGGATCGCCGCGAGCCTCCCCCACTTCACCCGACAGGGTTCCGGACACCTCGTGACGATCGCCTCGATCGGTGCGCACGAGGTGCCGCCGACGAGCGCCGTGTATTCCGGCACGAAGTTCGCCGCCTGGGCGATCACCGAGGGGCTCCGTGTGGAATCCCCCGCGGGTATCCGCGTGTCGACGATCAGCCCCGGCGTGACCGAGAGCGAACTCGCCGACTCGATCAGCGATCCGGTCGCCCGCGAGGCCATGGTCGCCTACCGGGCGCACGCCATCCCGGCGTCGAGCATCGCGGGCGCCGTGGCCTTCTCGATCGACCAGCCCGGGGATGTCGACGTCAACGAGATCATCGTCCGGCCGGCGGCACAGCGATGACCGATCACCTCGGGCTCTGGTGCACATTCGACGGTCATGTGCGGCAGGAGCTGCGCGCCGACGGCCGCTACGTGGAGGCGCGCGGCACCCGCGAGGCGGCCTACACCGGACGGTACGAGATCCACGGCGACCGCATCGAGTACTGGGACGACAGCGGTTTCACCGCGGACGGCACGTTCGTGCGCGGCGTCCTCCACCACGGCGGCATGGTCATGCACCGCCGCTGACACCGGCCGTCCGAGATATGCCTGCTCGATTCAGGGTCGGTCGTGCAGCATCCGTTCCACGGCAGTGACGACCGACCGCCGACGAGCGGCGATCTCCTCATCCCTGATGGGGTTCGCGTCGAGACCGGTGAGCCCCTCCGGCGACAGCTGCCAGGCCTGCGCGATCGCATAGATGAAGACCAGGACGTCGACGGCCGACAGGGGCTGCGCGGCGGCCGTCGCGACAGCGAGTGTCTTGTCCCGGTAGATCTCGCGCGGCTCAGCGGTGGCCTCCGGCCGCTCGAGCTGGGCCCACATACTCAGGCGCAGCACGTCGGGGAAGCGCTGATGGTGGTCGAACACATCGCCGGCCCAGCCCGCGAGGTCGTCGGGACGCGGGGGGACGTTCTCGGCCATGCGACGCAGTGCGTCCGCGAGGGCGGCGTCGAACAGCCCGCTCTTACCGCCGTAGTACGCGTAGATCATCCGGACGTTGCTCTGCGCCTGGGTCGCGATGCGCTCCACACGCCCGCCGGCGAAACCGTGGGCGGCGAACTCGGCGGTCGCCGCCGCGAGAATCCGCTCTCGCGTGGCTTCGGCGTCACGTGCCATGAGTCCCCCTTCGACTTCGATTGACGAGCTCGCTCTCACGGGCTAGCTTACAAGTAAGTACTCATTTACTTAATTGGAGACGACATGACCCGCATCGCCCTCGTGACCGGAGCCAACCGCGGACTCGGACGCACCACTGCGCTCGCCCTGGCCCGGAACAACATCAACGTCATGGTCGCCTCACGGAGTGATGGGAGCGACGTCGTCGACGAGATCGTCGGAGCGGGCGGCGACGCCATCGCGATCCGGATGGACGTCTCGGAGCCACCGTCCATCGAGACCGCTCGCGTCGCCGTCCTCGCCGGCATCCGGGAGAAGTGGGACGCCGTAGCGATCGACGTGCTCGTGAACAACGCCGGCGTGGGACTCTTCGCGCCGCTCGGTGACATCACGCCAGAGGATTTCGACGCCACGTTCGCGATCAACGTCCGTGGTCCGCTCCTCGTCACGCAGGCCTTCCTCCCGCACCTGTCGGAGGGAGCACGCATCGTCAACGTGTCGAGTTCACTCAGCCGACACGTCAGCCCCGCGACCTCCGTCTACGCGGCATCGAAGAAGGCGCTCGAGGCGCTGACGAGGAGCCTCGCACTCGAGCTCGGTCCGCGCGGCATCCGCATCAACTCGATCGCGCCCGGGCCCACCGCGACCGACTTCAACGGCGGGGCCATGCGCGACAGCGACGCCATGCGCACGGCGCTGTCGGAGCAGACCGCCCTCGGACGCGTGGGAGATCCGGACGACATCGCCGAGGCGATCTGCGCCTTCGTGTCCCCCGGGTTCGCGTGGGTCACAGGCGAGCGCATCGAGGTGTCCGGCGGCGTACTCCTGTGAGTCAGCCCTCCTGACGCCCGAACGCGCCGCACGCTCAGCTCGCCGCGGTCGGCTTCCGTCGGCGCGGCGCCGCGGAGCGCGGTGGGTTTGCGCGGAGGTGCTCGGCGGCCTGCCCGAGGATACGCCCCAACTCGTCGACGTCCCCGTCGGACAGGGCGACGAACAGCAACTCGTGGAGGGCCGCGATATGCCCGGGGAACACCGTCGAGAGCACCTCGCGGCCCGCCTCGGTGATGGCCACCACGATGCTGCGCTCGTCCTCGACGGAGGGTGATCGCACGACGAGCCCGCGTGTCTCGAGGAGCTGCGCCTGGTAGGTGAGTCCGCTGCGGCTGTAGACCACGCCGTCTGCGAGATCGGTCATGCGCAGGCGCCCGTCGGCCGCATCACCCAGGCGGGCGAGGAGCTGGAACTGTACGTAGCTCAGGTCGCCCGCGTCGCGGAGCTGCTTCTCGACGGCATGGCGCAGCAGGCTGCTCACCTCAGTGAAGGCGAAGTAGGCGCCGAGTTGCGTCGCGGTCAGGGAGGTGGGCGTCTCGCTCATGTCTTCATTCTATCTTGCTTCAAATTCGTAGCAGTGCTACGGTCGCCTTATTGCTTCGACTTCGAAGCACATGACGAGAGGAAGAGATCATGAAGGCAGTACGGTTCCACGAGGTGGGCGGACCCGAGGTGCTCCGGTACGAGGAGATCGATCGTCCGGATCCTGCGGACGGACAGGTCCGGATCCGCGTCGCGGCGTCCGCGTTCAGCGCGGCGGACAACGGCATGCGCGCCGGATTCCTGCCGATCCCGGTCGTGCTGCCGCATGTACCCGGCTACGACGTCTCCGGCGTGGTCGACGCGCTCGGTGAAGGCGTCGATGGCGTCACGGTGGGTGAGGCGGTCGTCGCCTTCCTCCCGATGGAACGCGACGGTGGCGCTGCCGAGTACGTGATCGCCCCGGCCGAGGCCGTCGTGGCCGCCCCCACGAGTATCCCGCTCGCGGATGCGGCCGGACTACCCTCCGTCGCCCTCACGGCGTGGCAAGCGCTCGTCGATGACGGCCGACTCGAAGCGGGACAGCGACTGCTCATCGTCGGTGCCGGAGGCGTCGTGGGCAAGTACGCCATCGCGCTCGCCCGGCGCTCGGGCGTGCACGTCATCGCGACGGCGAGCCCGCGCAGCATCGACGCGGTCCGCGCGGCCGGCGCACACCAGATCATCGACCACACCGCCGACGATCTCCTCGCCACCGTCGACGGTCAGGTCGACGTACTGCTCAACCTGGCTCCGATCGACCCGCAGGAGTTCGCCTCCCTGGTCGCGCTCGTCCGCGACGGCGGGGCCGTGGTGAGCACCACCGCGTTCATGGCGACTCCGAGCGACGAGGATCGCGGCGTCCGCGCGGCGACCGTCTTCGTCCGGCCGAACCGCGCACGCCTCACCGAGCTGGTGTCCCTCGTGGACGCCGGCGAGCTCGTCGTGGAGGTGACCCGCCGCATCCCCCTGACGGAGCTGCCCGCACTCCACGCCGAGGCCAGCGCGGGACGCGTCTCGGGCAAGGTCATCGTCCTGCCCGCGTGAGCCACCGGACGAAACCGAGCGACCCCTGCTGACGCCGAACGCGTCGGCGGGGGTCACTCGACGCAGAAAGGACACCCCCTCACCGGATCGATGTTTGACGTCGCCCCAGGGGCGTGGGCCACAGTGGAGGACATGACCGACAACCCCACCGCTGACGTCTCCCCTGGACGGTTCCGATCGCTGACCGGCCTCTCGGACAAGGCTCTCCGCCTGTACGCGGAACGGGGCATCCTCGTCCCCGCGTCGATCGACGACGGCACTGGCTACCGCTCGTATGCCCTCGCCCAGCTCCGCGACGGCATCACGCTCGATCTGCTTCGCCGCGCAAGGATCCCGCTCGAGGATCTCGTCGTCGACGATCGATTCCGGTTCGACGAGCACCGCGGGAAGCTGGCGATGCGGCGGGCGATGGAGGACTTCTCCC
Organism: Labedella endophytica; assembly: GCF_003990045.1. Classification (GTDB taxonomy): domain Bacteria; phylum Actinomycetota; class Actinomycetes; order Actinomycetales; family Microbacteriaceae; genus Labedella; species Labedella endophytica. Next base: position 641,629 of record NZ_RZGZ01000002.1, read on the forward strand.
TGGACCTCGCCGAGCGTGTGGCGACGGGCGACCCGTCGGACCTCGTGGCCGACGTCACGGAGGCGGACCCTGCGCACTGGATCGCCGCCGACGTCCCGTTCAGCGTCTCCTCGAGTCCCGACGATCTCGAGGAGACCTTCACCGCGATGGCCGTCGACCTCCCGCAGCTCGACGGGGTTCTCGTCGAGGCCCTCCGCGCCGAGGGGATCGAAACGATCGACGAGTCGTGGACGGCGTCGGTCCCCGGAGCGGTGACGCGGCTGCGCCTCGCGCACCGCGTGGAGGAGCCCGTTTCGCCGGAGAAGCTCGTCGCGATCGAGGAAGCGGTCATGTCCCGCACCGACGACGCTGTGCGGGTGATGTGGGGGACCCTCCCCGAACGGCGCGAGGTCGTCTATTCGTGGCCGAAGGATACGCCGACGGATGATGTCGGCCTCGCCGACACGACCCTGTCCTACCTGGCAGCCATCGCCTTCGCTTACCGCGTCGCGGACGGCGACGTCACGGCGCTGAACGACACCGCCCGTCGCCGGGTCCCCGCGACGTCACTGTTCGATCAGTCCGTGTCACCCGAGGACGTCTACGACATCGCCTTCTGACCGTCGGAGCCCATCGAGAACCGAGAGGTCGTTCGCCTCGGCTCGACCCTCACGCGTCGTGAGCGCCCGGGCGGCGCGGGGAGTCGTCGATGACGCGATCGATCCAGTCGCGGCGACCGAGGGTCGGGATCACATCACGGTCGAACCAGCCCAGCTCGAGGAGCTCCTCCATGTCGGGAGCGGCGTCACTGAGCAACTCGCAGTCGTAGGCCGTCGTCACGTAGCCGACGTTGTCACCGTTCGGGTAGGTCATCATCATCGGCTCACCGCCGTAGACGCCCACGATGCCGCGGATGCGGATGCGGGCGCCGGTCTCCTCGAGCACCTCGCGCACCAGCGCGTCGGCCGGCTCTTCCCCCGGCTCCACGCCACCGCCGATCAGGCTCCAGAGACCGGAATGACGATGCCGCGCGAGCAGGTATCGGTCGCCGTCTCGGATCACGGCGGTGACGCCGGGAAGGAGGAGGAGGTCGGTCCCGATACGGGAGCGGATCGAGGCGACGTAGTCGGACATCGGCATTCACGCAGTCTAAGGTCGGGTCCGAACGGCCTGCAGATGGACCGTGGCATTGCCCAGGGCACCTACCGATGTGTGACCGAGCGGCATCACCAGGCCGACGAACAGCGCTTCGCCCAACTCGAGGAGAATGCGCGGAACCGTCCACCTGATCGGATTCGTCGGATCTCGACGGTCTCCGAGCGCACCGAATCGGGCGCCGAGCGAGCTCACACGTTGGTGCCGGTGTTCGCGGCGAATGCGTGGAGGACCACCACAGGGGGTGATGGCCGTCCACGTCACCTGTCTTCTAGCTACCGGGCAGGGTGCCACCGTCGGACGGGGCCCCGTCGGCCGGTGCATCGCCCTCGGGTGCGCCGCCGCCCATGCCCCCGGTCGCTTCCTGCTGCTCGACACTGTTCGCATAGTCGTCGGTGGGGTCGCGGTAGATGGTGTGGACGTGGCCCCAGCCGGAGGTGCTGACGCCGTCGATGTCGGCGCCGGCCGAGCCTTGCTGGGCTTGGAACCCGACGTAGACGTTCGGGCCCGAGATCGAGAAGTTGATGCCGTCGCCCTCCGTCATGTCGTACGTCGTCTCGCCGGACCACGCGATCACGGTCTCGTCGAGCGTCGCCTCGATCTCGGCGCGGGTCGACGCGGCGGTTTCCTCGTCCGCCATCTCGGACCAGTTCGCGATGAGGTCGAGGAGCAGCTCGCGCTGTTCGTCGGTGAGGTCGGCGCCCGTGAGACCGGCACCGCTGGTGAACTCGCAGGTGTCTCCCGGGGCGCACATTGTGACGTCGCCCGAGGTCAGGATCGCCTGCTGCTCGGCGGTGAGGGAGTCGAAGAACGCGAATGCGTCCGAGTAGATCCCGTCGAACACCTGCACCTCCGTGCCGTCCTCGCTCGTCCAGTCGGCGGGCTGCGCGCCGAGGTGGGTCGGAGCGAAGGTGATCGCGTCGGCGGCGCCGTCGAGGGTGGCGTTGATACCGAGGTGGTGTCCGCCGAACTGCACCGTGTAGGCGCTGGTGTCGGAGGCGTCACCGAAGAGCGCGATGTAGTACTGGCCGAGAGTGGACTCCGTGGTGCTGCTGTTCTCCACGAGGTACTGGTCGCTGGCGATGATGTTCGACACGGTCTCGTAGGCGCCGTCGCTGAGCAGGGCCTCCATCACCTGGAGGGCGGCGACCTGCTGTTCCTCTGTGAGATCCGCGACGTTCAGGCCGGCACGGTCGACGAGCGTGATCGGGAAGTTCGACCACGACGTGGTCTTGGTCTCGTCGTCGTAGTCGAAGGTGACGGCTTCGCGCTGCTCGTCGGAGAGCGTTGCGAGGAAAGCCTGGACGGCCTCGGTGGTGTTCGTGATGGTCTCGGCCGTGGTGCTCGCGTCGGAATCGGCGACCGCCGTCGCGGCATCAGCGACCGTGACATCACCGGTGGCACTGCTCGACGTGGTGGTGCCGGAAACGGTCGACCCGGCAGAGCTGACGGCTCCTGAGGCGCAGCCGGTCAGTAGGAACCCGCCGACCAGGAGCACAGTCGTTCCAAGGAGGAGTCGGCGTCGGCGTGGGCGTGGGCGCGTAGTGGAATCCGATTTCTGTGTCATGAGAGGACCGTAAGATCCACAGTTTGGTGGCTCCTCTGGCAAACCTATGAACCGCCGATGAGATCGGCGCTCCGAGTCGGAGCAGCCCGTACTGGGGGTCGTTTGCTCGAGGGCCTCGACATAGCGTGTGCCGGTGATAGAAAGTCGTCCGGCGGAACCGAGGGCGCTAGCCCGGAACGGCTGGCGGCACCTGCGAGGCACTGCGCCCGAACAGTCCGCATCGAGTTCCGGCGACGAGCGGCCGCTTCGAACCGGCGTTGCACGCGGGATGGTGTCCACCCTGTCCGTCGTCGCACCACTGCTGGTGCTTTTCTCGCTCCCGGGATTCCTGGCGGACCACCGGACTGAACCTCTGTCGCTCCTCGTGCTGTCGCTGTGCCTCAGCGGAGTGATGGTCGCCGCACTCCCCCTGGCCCTCGTACGGCGCGGCGAACCAGGCCACACGTGGCCTCGGGTGTCCGCAGCGGCATACCTCAGCCTCATGGCGCTGGAGGGCTTGCACCTTCATTCTCCGTCGCCCTCCGGCTCAGCGCCGTGGCTCGTCGGTATCTCGTGCGTCGCGTTCAGCGCGCTCGCGCTCGGAACGAATCGCCCGTTGTGGGCGGGGCTCGGGTGCATGGGTATTGTCGCCGGAATCACCGTCATCTACGTCGATCACGTGTCGATAGAGAACCTCGTCGTGAACTCCGTCGGGCTTCTCGCGATCGCCGCGGCTCTGATTCTGGGGGTCACGACCGTGCGTCACCGGGCCGACCTTGCCGACTCGACAGAGCGCAGTGTGCGTGACTTGTTCGAGCGCTCACAGCGGCAAGCGGCACTCGAATCGGAACGTGTGCGCACGGACGCGCTCTTGCACGATTCCGTGCTTGCGACCCTCTCGACCGCCGCCTCCGGATATGGCACACCCGACCAGACCCTGATCATGGCCCGTACCGCGCTCGAGGTCGTGACCGGCACGGCCGACGTCCCTGACAAGCCCTCCTTGAGGGTGACATTCGAGCGCGCTGTCGCCGCGGCCGAGCACGAGCTCACACCCGTGCAGGGCGCGGTCCGGTTCGACCTGAGCGACGCCTCCGCCGTCGAATTGCCTGTCGACGTCGCCGAAACCCTCGTCGCGGCGATGCTGCAAGCTCTCAACAACAGCATCAAACATGCCGGCCAGTCGGTCGATCGAGGCGCCACAGCCACTCGAGTTGGCGACGACGGCATCAGCATCGACATCAGCGACAACGGCCGCGGTTTCGACCCGGCGCAGATCGCGCCCGAACGGCTCGGTGTTCGAGCGTCGATCCTCGAGCGCATGACCCTGATCGGTGGCAACGCGGAGATCCGGTCGGCTCCCGGCAGCGGGACGACCGTGCTCCTCCAGTGGAGCCCGACCTCGACTGCACCCCCACCAGATCCGCGCTCCATCGCTTCGATGCACGTCATCTCACGACGGGTTCTCTACGGCACTCTCGCCGTCATCGTCGCGATCGCGATCCTGACCGCGGCGGTTCAGATCGCGCTCGTCTCCCGAGCCGCCGGGCCGCTCATCGCCACCGTTCTGGGCCTCATCATTCTTCCCACCATGGTGCGAGGCGCGCGTATGGGTACGATGCGACGGTCGACCGCGTGGATCGTTACCGCGGTCGGCTGGACCATCTGTCTCGTCGGCACGATCGGCCTCGATGCTGAGGAGTACGATTCCGTTTCCATCGCCTGCTACACCTGCGGCGTCCTCGCCGGTTGCGTCATGGGGTGGATGACTGGGTATCGAGTACCGCCAATCCTGACCACCGTCATTCTCGTGGTCAACGTCGCCGTCTGGGCAGGGCCGCTGGGGGTTGTTCGGCTCGCCCTCGCCGGGGAGATCGTCATCGTCGTCGCCGGCTTGATACTGCACCGCGCTATCCAACGCGTCACGGAAGCGGCACGCACGGCCGCGACCAAGGAGCGCGAGACGACGCTCTGGCAGGCCGAACTCGATGCGTTCCAGCTCGAGCGCCAGAAGCGGCTGCGGCTCGTCAGCCATGACGCCGCGCCGATGCTTCGACACATCATCAGGACAGGCGGCGCTCTCGACCAGCCTGCACGCGTGCAATGCCGTGTCCTGGAGCAGACGCTTCGTGACGAGATCCGTGGTCGTCTCCTTCTCAACGACAACGTCCGTTCCGCCATTCTTCGTCACCGTCGACGCGGTGCGCTGGTCCTCCTTCTCGACGACGGGGGTCTGGACGACCTCTCACCGACCGATCGCGAAGAGCTCCTCGACGACGTCGCGCGCCGGATCGAACCGCTCAGGTCGAGCCGAATCGTCATCCGCACCGGGCAGTCGCACGACACGACAGCGATCACCATCATGGCGTCGACACCCGACGACACCGCGGCCGCCCTCGGCCTCGACGACGACTCCGAGGTCGACCTGTGGGCGGTCATCCCCCGCCCCGTCGTCGCCGATCGCATCGTCGCTGCCGCACCTCACTGACCACCTGCGTCAGCGACGGGAGCCGCGACCCCGAACCGGCCGGCACCTGTCGGTGTTCGCCGCTCGCCGAGCGTCGTGCTCGTGCTCGTGCTCGTGGTGCTTATGACCGCCCGTCGCGTCTGCATACGGGGCAGCCCCAGAGAAGAGCTCCACGATCCGTGGTGGTACTCCCGCCGAACGATCGGGTCGTGGATTGCGCACTCATAGCGGCTGCATTCTCGACGGAGAGGATCGGCTCCTAGCGTCGGATCGACCGGTCGCCGTGACCGGAAAAGGAGATCCATGTACTTCACGTATCTGCGACGCGAATTGAGCGGCCGCACCAAACAGACAGTCATCGTCTCAGCGGGGCTCGCGATCGCGATCGCACTCGTCATCATCGTCAACGCCCTCACCGCGGGGGTGCGAGACGCGCAGACGCAGGCTCTCGAGTCCGTCTACGGCGTGGGCACCGACCTCACCGTTGCGGGTGCCCAGCAGGAGCCAGACGAGCGCGACGATTCCCGCTTCGAGTTCGATCAGGACGGCGGAGCCACGGCCGACGACGGCAGCACGACGCTCGCGCAATCGCAGCTCCGCACCGAGATGGGACGCGGAACGCTCGCTGCCGCGACGATCTCCACGATCTCGGCGATCGGCGGCGTTTCCTCGGCGACGGGTGCGCTGAGTCTCACCAACTCGACCTTCTCCGGCGAACTCCCCCAGACGACCGACGGTGGGACGAGTACTGAAGGCGAGGCAGGAACACCCCCTGCCGACGGTGACCAGCAGGGCGGGGGTGGCTTCGGCGGTGGTTCGTTCGACGTCGAATCCTTCACGGTGCTGGGCGTCGATCCGGCCGTGCAAGCGGTAGGCCCGCTCTCCTCTGTCACGGCTTCCGAGGGCCGTGCCCTCGACACGGGCGACGCCGGCCAGAACGTCGCCGTTCTCGACGCGACCTACGCGACGACGAACGACCTCGCCGTCGGTGGCACCGTCGACGTGGGCGGCACGACGATGGAGATCGTCGGCATCGTCTCGTCGAGCTCGAGCGACACGGACACCGCCTCGAACATCTACATCCCCCTCGACGTCGCCCAGTCGCTCGCGGGAGTCGGCGACGTCGTCTCGACCGTCTACGTGCAGGCCACGTCGGCCGACGGCATCGCCACCGTCCGGGACGAGATCGAGACGGCCCTCCCCGACGCGACCGTGAGCTCCCAGTCGGACCTCGCCTCCACGGTGTCCGGTTCGCTCTCGAGCGCCACGTCGCTCATCACCAGTCTCGGCACGTGGCTGTCGATCCTCGTCCTTGCGGTGGCCGTGGTGCTCGCTGTGCTGTTCACGATGTCCGGTGTCTCACGACGCACCCGCGAATTCGGCACCCTCAAAGCGATCGGCTGGTCCAACGGCCGCGTCATCGGGCAGATCGCCGGGGAGTCGATGGTGCAGGGTCTCATCGGCGGCGCGATCGGTCTCGCCATCGGGCTCGGCGGCATCCTCGCGATCAACGTGATCGCTCCCACGATCTCCTCCGCGACCGCCGCGACCGAAGCCGGCACCAGCGGACGACCGGGAGCTGGCGGACCCGGGTTCGCCTCCGCGGCTCAGACCGCGACCGACATCACGCTGAGCGCTCCACTGACGCCGTGGGTGCTCGTGGCCGCGGTCGGCCTCGCGGTGTCCGCCGGACTCGTCGCCGGTGCCTTCGGTGGGTGGCGAGCCGCCCGGCTGAGCCCTGCTGAGGCCCTCCGGTCCGTCGCGTGAAACGCGCAGCCGGCACTCACTTTCCCCCGCGTCATTCCCGACAGGAGTCAGCAGCATGACCATCACCCGTTCACACACCGGCCCGATCGCCGAGCCGACCGTCCCCGTGTTGTACCGTCTCGCGGACGTGTCGAAGACCTACACGCAGAAGAAGCGCGTCGTGAAGCCGCTCGTGGGGGTGGATCTCGTGATCCCACGCGGCGAGTTCGTCACCATTCAGGGCCCAACGGGCGGTGGCAAAAGCACCCTGCTGCAACTGCTCGGCGCCCTCGACCGCCCGACGTCGGGGCGGCTGACACTCGGAGACACGGACCTCGCCGAGGCGAGCAACTCCGCCCTCGGCACCGCGCGAGCCCGGGAGATCGGCTTCGTCTTCCAGGGCTTCAACCTCATCCCGACGCTCACGGCGACCGAAAACGTCGACATGGGACTCGAACCGCTCGGCCTCACCGCGGCAGAGCGCCGTTCCCGCGTGACGGACGCCCTCAGCCATGTGGGACTCGCGGATCGCGGCGATCACAGGCCGGGCGAGTTGTCGGGCGGTCAGCAACAACGCGTGGCGATCGCCCGGGCGATCGCCAAGCGGCCGCGCGTCCTCCTCGCCGACGAGCCCACCGGCAACCTCGACGAGAGCATGCGCGACGAGATCCTCGATCTCCTGCAAACGCTCAACGAGGACGGACTCACGCTCGTCGTCGTGACGCACGACTCCGCCGTCGCACGGCGCGCGACGCGGCGCCTGCGGCTGGAGAAGGGCACGATCCGCGACATCACCCGCTGAGCGGGCGTCGCCACCCGCTCAGAGGCGCGGTGCGGGTGAGCCGGTCGGCCCTTCTGCGCCGCGCCTCCAAGCCGGTTCGCTGCGAACGTAGCGTCGCGGTGTCAGCTGCGGATGAACGCGAGGATGTCGGGGTTGATGACGTCGGCGTGAGTCGTCAGCATCCCATGAGGGTAACCCTCGTAGATCGTGAGCGTCGCGTCGCTGAGCAGTTCGGCCTGCTTCAGAGCCGCATCCTTATAGGGCACGACCTGGTCATCGTCACCCTGGAGCACGAGGACGGGCACGGTGATGGCCCGCAGGTCCTCGGTCTGGTCGGTCTCCGAGAACGCCTTGATGCCCTCGTAGTGCGCGAGTGCACTGCCCGTCATGCCCTGGCGCCACCAGTTGTCGACCACCGGCTCCGAGATCGTTGCACCGGGACGGTTGAAACCGTAGAAGGGGCCGGAGGCCACGGCCTGGAAGAATTCGGCGCGGTTCGCGGCGAGAGCCTGACGGAACCCGTCGAAGACCGAGATGTCGGTTCCCTCGGGGTTGGACTCGGTCTTCACCATCAGCGGCGGCACGGAGGACACGAGGACCGCCTTGGCCACCCGTCCCTGCGGCTGGCCGTGACGGGCGACGTACCGGGCGACCTGGCCGCCGCCGGTGGAGTGACCGATGTGGATCGCATCGCGCAGGTCGAGGTGCTCGACGACGGCGGATACGTCGCTGGCGTAGTGGTCCATGTCGTGGCCGGTGCCGATCTGCGAGGAGCGGCCGTGGCCCCGGCGGTCCGTCGCGATGACGCGGTAGCCCTCGGCCAGGAAGTAGAGCATCTGCGCGTCCCAGTCCTCCGAGGACAGCGGCCAGCCGTGATGGAACACGATCGGCTGGGCGTCGGTGCTCCCCCAGTCCTTGAAGTAGATCTCTGCACCGTCGTCGGTGGTCACGAATCCCATAATCGTTTCTCCTTATGTTGGGGGGCGTGGGTTGGTCTCGTCGTCAGTCGAGGTCGGCGATCGCCTCGGTGATGAACGCGGCGACCTCGGCGGGGTGCGTCTGCATCAGCAGGTGCGGCCCGTCGATCTCGATGACCTTCCGGAAGCCGCCGCGCTGGTATCCGAAGCGCTCGACGTCGGGGTTGATGGTGTGGTCGGCGCTCGCGACGATGCCCCAGGACGGCTTGGTCTTCCACGCGGCGGCAGAGGCGGGCTCGCCGAAGGCGACGGCGGACAACGGCCGTTGCGAGACAGCGAGAACCTGGGCCTGCTCCTGGTCGAGACCGCCCGCGAACACGGCGGGGAAGGCGTCGATCGCCACGGAGACGTCGGTGCCGGATTCCGCCCCCTCGATCGGGTAGGGCGCGTAGACCAGGTTCGCGGCGAGGTCACTGTCGGGGAAACCACCCTGCAGGGCGCCGAGGCTCTCACCCTCCTCGAGCGTGTATGCGGCGACGAAGACCAGCCCGACGACGTTCTCGGCTACGCCGGCGACCGTGAGGATCGCGCCGCCGTACGAGTGCCCGGCGAGCAGGACCGGTCCGTCGATCTGCTCGACGAACGACGTGATGTAGGCCGCGTCACCGGACAGGCTGCGGTTGAACACGGGCGGGACGAGCACCTGGTGGCCCTGATCGAGGAGGAGCTTCGTGACCGGTGCCCAGCTGGCGGCGTCGGCGAATGCTCCGTGGATCAGGACGATGGTGGGCGATCCGGGCATGGCGCGGTCCTTCCCGGACCGGACGAGAGACCCGGTCCAGCGTCGGCGGTGGAGGTGAGTGGTCTCGAACCTATCCGCGGGTATCACCGAGGCACATCGGTCACGATGACTGAGATCCGCCGCCGATCGACTTAGTCGTCGGTGGACGGATGCAGATCTGCCTCGGTCGAGAGGACGTCCGGCAGCTGCCGCCGGGTGGATATCCCCAGCTTGTGGAACGCGGCGTAGAGGTGCGCGCCGACCGTCCGCGGTGAGACGAAGAGGTGCTCGCCGATTGCACGGTTGCTCAGTCCCTGAGCCGCGAGCGTGCAGACCCGGAGCTCCTGCGGGGTGAGCAGTTCGTCGCGTCGCCCGGTGGCCGCCAACCGCTCGCCCGTGGCTCGGATGGCGTCGCGTGTGCGCTCCTCCCAGGCAGGCGCGGGTATCGCCCCGAAGAGAGCAAGGGCGGCGTGGAGGACGTCGCGGGCATCCCCGTTCTCTCCCGTGCGGTGGAGACGCCGTCCGAGGCGGAGGAGCGCTCGAGCTTGCGCGTACGGCATCGGCCAGCGGGCGTCCTGCACCGCGGCCCATGCCGAGGTGAGCTCGTCGTCGGGGACGAGCGCGAGCCGGGCATGGTTCAGAGCGGCCTCGACCATCGGTGCGTGCCACCGTGCGTGGAGCGACTCGAGGTCGGCGAGCCGTTGCTCGGCGTCCTTCCGCTTGCCGGACTCGAGGGCGGCGTCGACGAAGTCAGGTGACGTGATGACCGCGAAATCGGGATGGTGCGCGTCATGTTCGGGGTCGGCGATGCCCCGGAGGCGCTCGAGGGCCTTCGCCGGGTGGCCGGTCACCAGGTACGCCGCGCCCTCGGCACCCAAGATGGTCGCGCGCATCGCGCTCGACCGGAGCACCTGCGCGCCGGCTTCCGTCCCACCGGTGATCGCGTCGACATCGGGCTGCCTGCCGTCGAGGGCGTCGAACCACGCGAGTGCGCAACGCACCGCGGCGGCGAACCCTGTGTCCCCCAGGTCACGGCCGAGCGACGCCGCCTCGTCGGCGAGGACACGGGCCTTCGAGACGTCCCCGGCGAGGTAGGTCGTCATGGAGGCCCCCATGAGCGCCTGCGGGAACGTACGCAGGTCGCCTCGCACCCGCATGCTCGCGAGGGCTCGATCGAGGAGGACACGCGCGGTGTCGATGTCTCCGACGAGATTGAGCGCATACCCGACGAGCCACGCCGACTCCTCATCCTCGACGGACGCAGCCGCCCGGAAAGCTCGTTCCAGGACGCGATCGCCCCGGACCACCGGCTCCGTTCGCGCAGCGAGGAGAATTGCCCGCGGATCGTCCTCCGGCAGCGCGAGCGCCTCGACGACGGTGAGCATCGGGTCGCCGGGGCTTGCCTCCAGGGTGTGGTCCCACGCGATCGCAGCGAGGTGGAGGAGCGCAGCAGTGGCGTGCTCCACCCCGCCGACCGCCTGCATCTCCGAAACGGCGTGGAGCGCCAGCCCGAGGTCGCCCCTGGACAGTCCCGTCCGACCGGTGGGCAACATCTCGGACACCCATGCCGCCCGCGCGGCGAGAAGCCGGTCCGGTGCCTCCGAGCCGGCCCGGTGCGCGAGGAGCGATGCCTCCGAAACGCGCCCAGACAACCCCGCGAGCTCCGCCGCAGCGATCAGGCGGTCGACCCGAACGGCCACGTCCGAGGTGAGGTCGGCCGCCCGCTCGTACGCACGACTGGCGACGAACGGGTCGGACATCGCCGTCCGACCGTCGGCGAACGCAGCGATCTCGTCCGCGAGAGGATCGTCGTGACCCGCCGCGAGTTCGGCGCGCCACCAGATCGTCCGCATCGGCTCATCCTCGTGTTCGTGCACCAGCGCCTTCAGCACCGCGGCACGTTCCGTCGGCGAGGCCGTCGCCAAGACGGCCGACTGCACGAGCGGGTGTCGGAATCGGATGGCACGAGGAGCAACCCACTCCAGGAGTCCGGACGCCGAGGCTCGTTCCGTCCATGCCGGCGCCGGAACCTTCCCGATCGCCCGTCCGGCGACCTGAGCCGCCTCTTCTGCGGTTGCGTCGCTGGAGAGCGCCACTGCGAGGAGGGCGAGTCTCGTGGGCTGGTCCAGTTCCGCGTAGCGATCGGCGAACTCCTGTTCCACCCGCCCGATGACGGGCCGCTGGCGGGGACGGTCCACTGAGGTGGATCGGCCGAGTTCTCGGAGCGCGAGCGGGTTACCCGCGGCACGAGCCATGAGCTCGCGCCGTGCCTGCCCCGACGGCGCACCGGGAACCGCGTCGAGCAGCTCAGCGGCGGTCGCGTCATCGAGCGGCGCGAGGTGCAGGCGTTCCACGCCGGGCTCGTCGAAGGCTTCCATGTTTCGCGTCGACATCACCACGACGATCGGGTCCTCCGAGACGCGACGGGCGAGCATCCGAAGTGCCCATTCGGACGATGCATCGATCCAGTGCAGGTCCTCCACGACGATGAGAAGCGGGCGCTCGGCGGCGGCGTCGGAGAGCAGGGTCAGCGCCGCGAGCCCAGCGAGGAGCGGCGACGGCTGCACGCCCGTCGCGACGCCGAAGGCGACGTCCAACGCACCCCGCTGTGGTGCCGGCAAGCCGGCGATACCCGCGCGCAACGGGTACAGGAGCCTGTGCAGCGCCGCGTACGGCTCCGCTGATTCATCCAGAGTGCCAGTCGTCGTGAGGACCCTCACGCCACAGCTGCTCGCGTACTCGATGACCTCGGCGACCAGCGACGACTTGCCGATCCCCGCTTCGCCGTCGATCACGAACGCGGAACCACCGCTGCCCACCTCGCGGATCGCCGTACGGAGGGCCGCGATCTCCCGCTCACGCCCGATGACGGGCTGCGCCATCGTCATGCCCTCAGTATGCCAGCGGTACTACCCGGATCGGAGAGACGAAGCGGCTACAGCGGTCCGAGGACGTCGGTCACAGCGTCGTCCAGTTCCAGGCTCTCGAGCACACGCACGAGCTGCCGTTCCTCGTAGCGGAAGTGAGTCTCCATCACCGCAGCGACGCCGTCGAGGTGGAGAGAGAGTTCCGCCCTGGATGCCGCCCGATTCACGGCCGCGCTGAGTTCTCCGAGAAGATGCGCGATCATCGAGTGGTCTTGTTCGAGGGATCGCAGCACGGGAGCCAGGTGAGGATGCGCGGCTTCGATCGCAGGGAACAGGGCACGGTCCTCGCCGCGGTGGTGTCCATCGAGTGCCGCGCAGAATCCGTGGCAGTACAGCAGCAGATCACGTGTCGCGTCTTCTGATGGGCCGCCGTCGTTCACGGCCGATTGTGCGACAGCCAGTGCGTCGCGCAGCCGTTGGTGCACGCGGCGTAGTTCGTTGCTCCAGGCGTTCAGCCTGGTCGTCTCGCGCTCAGTCACGCGAGGACGAAGGGAGCGATGAGAGCATCGTCAGTCCTTCGTGTCCGACGCCTCCATGCCTGACACAGACTGCCAGCGGCACGCGACGCTGCACCTATGATAATCGGTCGCGTCGCTGCTATCGGGGTCGTGGAGGGGATGCCTGCCGGCAGCCGGAGGGGCAGGTGTCTCAGGCCCGCGATCGTGCGCGGTCGCGCACGTACCCGACGATGTAGATCACGAGAAGGACGATTCCAGCGATCTGAAGAGCGAGAGACAGCCCGGCGAGGAACTCCACCTGAGGCCACACGAGCCGAAGAACCAGAGAGACGAACATGGACGCGAACGCGACGACGACGAGCGTGTTCTTCATGGTTCGATCCTACCGGCCGTCTCGATGGCGGAACGTCGTCCGGACGTCCTCCACGAGCGCCTCCGGCTGCTCGAGCATGGCGAAGTGGCCTCCCCTCGATACCTCGTTGAAGTGGACGAGGTCCGTGTAGCGGCGTTCCGCCCAGCGGCGTGAGCGGCGCATGTACTCGCCTGGCATGATGCTGAGTCCCACGGGCAACCGCAGCGGATTCTCGAGCGTGCCGGCGCTCGTCCAGCCCGTGCGCGCGGCCTCCCAGTACATGCGCGCCGAGGAGGCCGCCGCGTTCGGCAGCCAGTAGAGCATGATGTCGTCGATGATCTCGTCCAGGTCGAAGAGCTTCTCGGCGTCGCCGTGCTCGTCGTGCGATCCGCCGACGTCCTGGAACATTGCGTAGATCCACGACGCGAGCCCCACGGGAGAGTCCGACAGCGAATATCCGATGGTCTGCGGGCGCGTCGACATCTCCTGCGAGTACGCGGACAACACCCCGAAGTAGTAGCCGGTCTCCTGAACCATGAGGCGTTCGTCGTCGGTGGCCTGCTGCATCTCCTCGTCCGTGGGCATGAACTGCGCCATGTTGAGGTGGATGCCGGCCAGTCCGATGCCGCGTTCGGTCTCGAGGGAACCGAGCTCTGCCGTGACGGACGCGCCGATGTCGCCGCCCTGCGCGAACCATCGGCTGTAGCCGAGCCGCTCCATGAGTACGGCCCAGGCACGCGCGGTGCGGGCGATGTCCCAGCCTGTCTCCGTGGGCTGCCCGGAGAAACCGAAGCCGGGAAGGCTCGGGATGACCACGTCGAAGGCGTCCTCCGCCGCTCCCCCGTGCGCTTCCGGGTCGGTGAGCGGCCCGATCGCGTGGCGGAACTCGAGGACCGATCCGGGCCACCCGTGCGTGAGCAGCAGCGGACGCGCTCCCGGCACCGCTGATTTCACGTGGAGGAAGTGGACCTCGAGGCCGTCGATCGTTGTCGTGCACTGGCCCCACTCGTTGAGCTGTCGCTCGGTGGCGCGCCAGTCGTACGCGGTGGCCCAGCGCTCGACGAGCCGCCGGATCACCGCGAGGCGCGGCCCCTGGGAGGTGTCGTCGACGGTCTCCGCGTCGGGCCAGCGGGTGTCGCGCAGCCGTCGGCGGAGGTCGTCGAGGTCCGCCTGGGGGATGTCCAGGGTGAACGGGGTGATGTCGGTGGGGTGAGCGCTGCCGATGGATGTCATGGGTCGTCTTTCTGAGATGCGGAGGTGCCGCCGCGAATGGGGAATCGATCTGAAATAGATATCGTCTTGTCGCAGGACGATCTAAGCACGATATGATCTAAACATGAACGCATCCCCTGACGACCCCGTCGGATCCCCCGAGTCGCATATCGACTGGGACGCCGAAGGGATCGAGACCGAGCTGGGCTGGTCGCTTCAGGCGATGTACCAGGGCTTCGCTCGCTCCGCGAGCGGGGCCGTCGCCTCGGTGCCGGGTGGACCGCGCGGCTATCAGGTGCTCGTGGCGATCACGACGGAGCCCGTCTCCTCGCAGCTCGCCCTGGCCACCCGCCTCGGCATCGACAAGACCGCCATGACCTACGTGATCGACGCCCTCGAGTCCGACGGACTCGTCGAGCGACGCCCCGACCCGCAGGACCGCCGCATCCGGCAGGTGCACCCGACGCACAAGGGACGCGCGCTTCTCACGACGTCCCGGCAGTCCCTCCGCGACGTGGAAGAGCTGCTCATGCGCGACCTCGACGCCGACGAGCGCCGCCAGCTCCGGTTTCTCCTCGCCCGCGTCGCACTCGGTGCCGGTGACATGGACGCCGCCAGCGCCACGATCGACACCTCCCTCGAACAGCCCATCGCCGCCCCGGAACGTTCGCGGCGCCGTGGCACCACCTCACCCGACCACAACCGAACATCGGAACAACAATGACCTCCTCCGTCCTCGTCGCGGGCGCCACCGGCGACATCGGCCGCCGCATCGTCCGCGAACTCCTTCACCGTGACGCCCGGGTCCGCGTCCTCACGCGCCCCGGCAGCGGGACTGCCGCCGCGCTCTTCGGCGGCGACGACCGCATCGACATCGTCGAGGCCGCGTACGGCGACCCATCGGCGCTCACGACCGCCGTCTCGGGCACCGACGTGGTGCTCTCCGCGGTCAGCGGAGTGCGCCCCGTGATCGTCCACGCTCAGCGCGCGCTCCTCGCCGCGGCTGTGGACGCGGGCGTTCCCCGCTTCATCCCGTCGGACTACTCCTCCGACTACCGGCGCATCGCCGTCGGCAGCAACCGCAACTTCGAGCTGCGCCGCGAGTTCGCCGCCGATCTCGACGCCGCGCCCATCCACGCCACCTCCATCCTCAACGGAGCGTTCACGGACATGCTCACGGGAACGGCGCCGATGATCCTCTTCGGCCGCAAGAAGGTGCTGTTCTGGTCGTCCGCCGACCAGGTGCTCGACTTCACGACGAAGGACGACACGGCCCGCATGGCCGCGCTCGTCGCCCTCGACGACGACGCTCCCCGCGTGGTCGAGGTCGCGGGCGATCGCGTGACCGCTCGCGACGTCGCCCGCACGATGTCCGACCTCACGGGCACGACGTTCGGGCTGCAGTGGGCCGGCACAACAGGCACGCTCGGAGCGATGGCCGCCGTCGGTCGCCGCCTGTCGAAGAACGCCGACGAGACCTTCCCCGCCTGGCAGGGCATGCAATACTTCGTGAGCATGTTCAGCGGCCAGGCGCAGCTGCGCCACGTGGACAACGCCCGCTACGGCGAGCACCGCTGGACGACGGTGCGCGACGTGCTCGAAGCACACCTCGGCAACCAGTTGATCGTCGGCACGGCATCGTCCGCAACGCGAGCGAGTGGTACGACGACCGTGGCGTAGAGGACCGCCCAGCCGGAGCAGCCGATCTCCACGCCAACGGTGCGCCGTGGAGTCGCCGTCAGCTACACAGCGGGAGCACTGGATCGTCGACGTCGCACAGCTCGGCCGACGGCGACACCGACCACCCCCACCACCACGGGAATGACGAGACCGAGGAAGATGACGACCGTCATCGCGAGAACGAACGTGGGCATCAAGGCGCCCCCGATCAGGTAGAGCGCGAGCAACGGGAGGAGGATCAGCAGCGTGAGCCACGCGGTTCTCGGCGGCCTGGATGCTGCGAGAATACCCGCGGCGATCGCGACGGCCGCCGACCACAGCGCGATGCCCAGCGTGAGACGCCACGATTCGTACGCCTGCAACGGAAGCAACTGAGGGCCGGGCGCCGCGAGATCCGGATTCCCCAGGACGAGCAGCACCGCGAACACCAGGCTGACGGCGGCGAGGCCGAAAGCCGTCACGCTGAGAACACGCACAGTACCTCCACGGGAACGGGATCGATGCGGAATGGGGAAGGGACCAGAGAGTCCGGGCGCGATCGCGGTCGCCCCATCCCCGCTCGTCAGCTTGGCAGTTCGGAGGTGGAAAGCCAACGAAACGCGCCAAACGGACTCGACGACTCCTTCGCCCACGGCGCGCGTCGGGACGTGGGCTAGGGAATCAACCGCCGATCGCGGAGGTCCTGGAAGATACGCGTGAACATCCCCTCGGTCTCGACGTACTCGTGGAAGCCGGCCCGCCGTGATTTCGATGTGTCGGCGATCACGTCGTAGTCCCAGGCGAAGACGAAGTCGCCGAAGGCCCACGACGACACGTCGGCGTAGGGCGTCGGGAGGAGGCCGTGCCGTTCGACCATCGCGTTCCACAGCCCTTCCTTGTCGGCCATGACGTCGGAGAGGTTCATCTCGAGGGGCGGGGCCACCTCGAGGTCGAAGAACGCGGCGATCGCGGGCCACATCGACGACCAGCGGAACAGGTCGCCGTTCGTGATGTTGTAGGCCTCGTTCCGGCCGGCCTCGGTCGTGGCCGCCCACACGGTCGCTCGCGCGAGGAGATCGGCGTCGGTCATCTCGATCAGGCTCCCGTAGGCCCCCGGCTTGCCGGGGAACCGAAGGGGGATGCCGAGTTCCTTGCTCATCGAGGCGTAGAGGGCGATGACCATGGCGAGGTTCATCGGGTTCCCGAGGCCCACTCCGGCGACGACCGACGGCCGCATCGCCGACCACGTCCACGACGCGCTGGCCTGTCGTCGTTCGAGGAACTGCTGCTGATCGACGTTGAACTCCGGGGGCATGTGGGGCGGGTCGGACTCCTTCGCGGGAGTGGCGAACGGCCCGAGGTGGGCGCCGTACACCTTGTACCCCTGCATGAGGCTGATGTGCTCGAGGTTGGGGGCGACGGGCTCGATGGCGTCGACGACGTTGGTGAGCATCGCGAGGTTCGGCGCGACGAGCTCCGCCCACGTCGCACGGTCCTGATACGCGGCATAGAACACGTGGGTCACCCCAGCCAACCCCCCGAGACGTTCCGCGGTCTCTTCCCGGTCGAGGAGATCGACGGCGATGTGACGAACGCTCCCCCGGTCCTCGCCGCCGCGGCGCGACAACCCGACGATGTTCCACCCGCCGAGGGAGTCCAGATGCGCGATCAGGTTGCCCCCGATCACTCCGCGTGCTCCGACGACCAGTGCTGTCCTGCCATTCATTCGCTCTCCATCGTTAGATCGTGATTTACCGATCTAAGGTGTAGCACACCATCGGTAAATACCGATATTGCGATACATTGGACCACGTGACGCAGACGCAAGAGCAGGAACTCGAGCAGGACCTGGACCTCGTGGCGGTCTTCAAGGCGCTCGGACACCCCACGCGGCTCGCGATCCTGGGCTGGCTCAAGGACCCAGAGTCGTTCCCCCCGCAGGATCAGCCCGCCGGCGAGGTGGGCGTGTGCCTCAAGCACATCCAGGCCCGGGCCGAGGTGTCGCAATCGACCGCGTCGCAGTTCATGGCCATCCTCCAGCGCGCCGGCCTCGTGACCTGCACCCGCATCGGGCAGTGGTCCCACTACAGCCGCAACGAGCGGGCCATCGAGGCGCTCGGCCAGAAGGTCACGCTGAGCATCTAGGCATTCGCCGCCCGCTTCGGCATCGAGCTCGATGCGCTGTGAGCCTCGGGCTCGAGGCCGTCAAGCCCGCGTTCGGTGACGATCTCGCGGACCTGATCGCGAGTGAGGGTAACAAGCCCGGCACGCCCCACCCCCACCCCCTCGCACTGCGCGTCATCGGACTACTCACGTCCGTCGCGGCGGGGGAACTCGCCGGCCTCCCTCTCGAGAAAGGTCAGGGAACTGCCGACCTGAGTGACTGCCGCACGATCGACTTCGATCTCGACCCGAAGGACGAGCAGCCTCCGAGGTTCCGCCTCGCGTACCGCCTACTGCCCAACGAGGAGCGACCTACGCGCGTCGAGGCCGTCGCCGTAGGATACCGAGCAACTCTCGACGCCTACGTACGCGCGGCGCGAAACCTCGGGCGTCGCTGACGGCGAGGACCGAACCTCTCGCACGGATGTTGCACGGAACGCAGCCGGCAACCCGATTACCCTCGGGCACGTACGCAGCCTCTTGGTGATCCTCGAGCCGAGGTGCCCGGGCGAACGTCGTCCGATACTCTCCGAGGATGGCCACCCGCGGGATCGTCTTCTTCGACATCGATGGCACCCTCGTTCCGTCGGGCTCCAGCAGCAGCTTCCTGGCCGAGTGCTTCGGCCATCAGCAGGAACTCGACCGCGCCGAATCGCTCTATGCGCAGGGTGAGCTGACGAACCAGCAAGTCAGCGAGATCGATGCCCGCGGTTGGCACGGGGCCAGCACCTCGACCGTTGATCGATGGCTCGAGGATCTGCCTCTGATCGACGGCCTCGACGCCGTCGTCTCGTGGTGTCGAGAGCGCCACGTCGAACCCGTGCTTGCGTCGCTCGCGTGGGAGACCGTCAGCGCGTGGATCGCCGAGCGGCATCGGCTCACCTCGAACGGCGGTCCCCGGGTCGGCGTCGTGAACGCGACGTTCGACGGCACCGTGGCTGCGCACTTCGACGAATACGACAAGCGTGATCGCGCGCTCCGGCTCGCGACCGAGCGCGGCCTCAGCCCCTCGCAGTGCTGCGCCGTCGGCGACAGCCGCTCCGATGTCCCGCTGTTCGAAGCGCTCCCCGCCTCCCTCGCGCTCAACGCGAACACGGCGGCGCGAGAGGCCGCCACGGCCATCGTTGACGCGACGGATCTGCGAGCGATCCTGCCGTGGCTCGAGGAGTGGGAACGGTCGCTCGGCTGACGGCCCGAACCCTGGCTCTTCGGGTCACAGCGCGAGCTGAGCGGTGAGCACGAATCGGCGCTGCCAGGGTGTCTCGACCGCGCCGCGCCGATAGGCGGCGCGGACCCACGCCACGGCCTCATCGGCGGGTACTCCGTCGTATCGGGCGAGGATCGCGAGGGCCGTCCCCGTTCGACCCGTGCCGCCGCCGCAGGCGATCTCGACCCTCTCGGTCAGGGACCGGTCGTACGCCTCCCGGAGGGCTGCCATCGCGTCCAGCGGCTCTCGCGGCAGACGAAAGTCCGGCCACGCGATCCACTGCGATGGCCAGCTCTCCTGGTGCACGCGCGACGTGAGATAGAGCCCGAAGGCCGGTACCTCGTCGTCGTCGATGGGGCCGCTTCTCAGACCACGTCCGCGGACGAGCCGACCACTGGGCAGCGTCACGACGCCGCTTCGCTCGGCCGCCCACGTTTCCATCTCGCCATCGTCTCACCGACGAACGTTTGCCGGCAGCGCGGGCGGCACCCTACTCTTGAAACGTGCATTTGTACTACTTGTGACGGCTGAGTAAGGCCCACCGCGCTCGTTGAGAGATCCGAGCCCGCGGAGGCCGCTTGTTCCCGACCCCACTCGGGTCGCCGTCATCTGCGCGCCCTCCCCCGCTTTCGCGGGTTCGTCTGCGCGTCGTCTCGAAGGATTCGAATGCTCACCCCGACCACCCCTCTACCGGCGCGCCGGCGCGCCCAACTCATCGCCTCCGACGTGTCGGTGATGCGCGGAGCCACCCCTGTTCTGAACCACGTCGACCTCACCGTCACACCCACGTCGCGCGTCGCGATCGTGGGAGAGAACGGCCGCGGAAAATCCACGCTGCTCCACGTACTCGACGGCTCCCTGATCCCCGATGCCGGCTCCGTACAGCGCACGGGAACGCTGGGCGTCGCGGAACAGGAGATGGCGGCGAACGACGGCCGGACCGTCGGCCAGGCCGTCGCGGAAGCGATCGCCGAACCGCTCGCCGCCCTGGCGTCCCTCGACGAGGCCGCCCAAGGGCTGTCCGCCGGCACGGGTGACGCTGCGGAGCGCTACGCGGCCGCGCTGGAACGCGCCGAATCACTCGACGCGTGGGACGCAGAACGACGGGTCCAGATCGCCCTCGAGGCGCTCGACGCGGAGACCGACTCGGCCCGACTGCTCGCGGACCTCTCCGTGGGCCAGCGGTATAGGGTGCGCCTGGCGTGCTTGCTCGGCGCCGACGACGATTTCCTGCTGCTCGACGAGCCGACGAACCACCTCGACCGATCCGGGCTCGAGTACCTGAGCGCACAGCTCCGGTCTCGCGCCGGCGGGGTCGTCGTCGTCACCCACGATCGGGCACTGCTCGCAGACGTCGCGGAGACCATCGTCGACCTCGATCCGACCCCCGATGACCGCGTGCGGGTGTACGGCAACGGGTACGCCGGTTATCGCGCCGGCCGGCAGGCCGAGCGGGAACGGTGGGAACAGGAGTACGACCGGCAACAGGCGGAGCACGCGCGCCTGCAGGACAGCCTCAGCTCGGCGCAGAACCGCCTCGTCGCCGGCTGGCGGCCCGAGAAAGGCAGCAACAAGCACGGCCGGGCGACGCGCGCGGGCGGGCTCGTGCAGAGCGTGCACCGACGACAGGAGCAACTCGACGCGCACGCGGTGACCGTGCCGGAACCGCCGCTGCAGTTTCGCTTTCCCGACCTGCCGACGAGGACCGGCGCGGTGCTCCTCAGCGCGGAGCACGTCAGCGTGGCCGGCCGTCTGACCGGCCCCGTGTCGTTCTCGCTCTTGCACCGCGGCCGATTCGTCGTCACCGGACCGAACGGGGCCGGCAAATCGACGCTGCTCAGCGTGATCGCGGGCGAACTTTCCACCGATACCGGTTCGGTCCGGATGCCGCAGAACGTGCGTCTGGGGTTCCTTCGACAGGAGACGGCTCTGCCGGCGGAACGGCGGGCGAGCGAGGTCTACGCCGACCACGTGGATGCGCTCATCGCCGCCGGGACCGTGCCCGCATCGGAGGCGGTCGGGTTCTCACAGCTCGGCCTTCTGCGGGCCCGGGAGTCGAGCAAGCACGTCGGCGAGCTGTCGATGGGACAGCAACGTCGCCTCGACCTGGCGTTGGTGCTCGCAGCGAAGCCGCATGTTCTGCTGCTGGACGAGCCCACCAACCACCTCTCGATCGCACTCGTCGATGAACTCACCGACGCGCTCGGCGTGACGGAAGCCGCCGTGGTGCTCTCCACCCACGACCGGCAGCTCCTCCGTGATGTCGACGAGTGGCCGGCGCTACGCCTCGGCGCGACGGCGGAGAGCGAGGCGCAGGCATGAGCACGAAGAATCCCGATCGGATGCGCGCCGTGCGTCCCCTCGCGGGAGTGGGTAACGACGCCGGGGTCGTCGTCCCTGGCGCCCCTCCCCCTCCGCGCCGAGAACGACGCGCTTTCACGGGTCAGTCGGTGTAGTAGCCGGCTTCGAGGTCGTCGAGAAGGGTCGGGCCGGATGGCGCCCAGCCCAGGAGCCGGCGTGTGGCGGTGGCGGACGAGGGCTGGTCGCCGCCGAGGAGAGCCCCGAATACACCGAGTTGCTCGGGATCGACTGCCGCTGCGGGGAGTCCGGTCTTGGCTGCAATGACCTCGGCGACCCGGCGCATGGGAACGCCTTCCTCGCCGACGGCATGAAGGACGGACCCGGACGGGGCTTTCTCCAGAGCGAGGAAGAACAGCCGTGCCGCGTCGGAGATGTGAACGGCCGGCCAGCGGTTCTGGCCGTCGCCGACGTAGGCTGCGGTGCCGAGTTGGCGGTCCAATCCGACGAGAGCGGCGATCAACCCGTTGTTGTCGCCCTTACCGTGGACCGAACGAGGCATGCGAACCAGGGCGGAGCGGATCCCCATGTCCGACAGGGCCAGGACTGCAGAGGCTGTGCGGGCACGGGATCCGGCCGGGCCCGCAGGGTCGAGAACGTCCTCCTCTGTGGCGACCTGACCGAAGAGAATCGGGGTGCCGGAGGCCGCGATCAAGGCCTTCCCCGTTCCTTCCAGGGCGATGCCGATCTTGCTTATCAGCTCGACCTCGTTGTCGACGGTCTCGTCGAACTCTGCGAAATCGAGAGTGAACGCCAGGTGCGCGACGGCATCGGCTCGTCGGGCTTCCGACACGATCAGGTCGTGGTCCCGCATGTCGCCGCGGACGGCGGTGCCACCGGCGGACGTGATCTTCTCCGCCGAGGCATCGGATCGAGCCAATCCCGTGACGTGGTGTCCGGCTGCGATGAGCTCTGCCGTCAAGGCAGATCCGATCCATCCGGAGGCTCCGGTGATGAAAATGCGCACGTTGTTTTCTCCATTCGAGGGGGCCGGAAGCAGTGGGCTGCCTCCGAGCCTGATGATGTGACTGAGTAACATCACCGTACACCTGATGTTACTCAGTCGCATCACTATGATGGGTCCATGAGTCGCTGGGAGCCCGATGCGCGCGGTCGCCTGCTGCGTGCGGCGATCGAGTTGTTCTCCGAGCGCGGCTATGAAGCGACGACCGCCGCACAGATCGCAGCTCACGCCGGGTTGACGAAGACAACCCTGTTTCGGCACTTCGCCGACAAACGCGAGATTCTGTTCCAGGGGCAGGACGTGCTCGTCGAGGCAGTGAAAGCCGGTGTACGGGGGGCACCTGCGGAGGCGTCGCCGATGGAACTGACGCGCGCCGGCGTCGCATCGCTCTGCGCCGCGCACTCTGAGGACTTGCGAGACACGGGCCGACTACTCGATCCACTCCTGGCCAAGACTCCCGAGCTGCAGGAACGAGCCACCTTCAAGCGCTCCGCCATTTCGGAGGCACTCCAACACGCGCTCCACTCCCGACTCTCGGACATCCGCCAGGCGGGCCTACTCGCCGACGCCGGCGTGCGGGCCTACTACGAGGGGTACGCCGCCTGGATGCACGCCGACGGCACCGGGACGCTGATCGACAGCGTCCACGAAGAACTGACGGCCTACGAGGCGGCCCTCCGCCGACTCGTGAAGGACACGCCGCGGCCTGCGTCCTTCTGACTGAGGGAGCGCGAGCAACCGCCCACTGCTTTGGGAGACTCACCGGCTCGAGGAGCGAGCCGAGCAGTGCGCACTTGACCCCGCCGTAACGTCATAGCTTTCGCTGGGGTTATGAACCTCCTCCCGGTGACGTATCTCGCGTCGTATGTCCTGTCGTTGTTGGGCAACTCGATCGCGGGGATCGCCCTCCCCCTCATCGTCCTGCAGACCACGGGCAGCGCGCTCGGGGCGGGATCGGTCGCCGCGGCGACCGCTATACCGGCCGTGCTCGCCGGCCTGTTCATGGGCGTCGTCATCGATCGGATCAACCGACGCACCTCCTCCGTGATCACCGACCTCATCTCGGCTGCGGCCATCGCGGCGCTGCCCCTCGTCGACATGATCTCCGGGCTGACCCTGGGGTGGTTCATCCTGTTCGGCGTCATCGGGTCGCTCGGGGACGTTCCCGGGATGACGGCGCGCGAGGCGCT
This sequence comes from Labedella endophytica, assembly GCF_003990045.1. Classification (GTDB taxonomy): domain Bacteria; phylum Actinomycetota; class Actinomycetes; order Actinomycetales; family Microbacteriaceae; genus Labedella; species Labedella endophytica. The sequence goes on from NZ_RZGZ01000002.1 coordinate 665,491, forward strand.
GCTCCCCGCGATCGTCCGACACGGCGGCATCAGCGCCGAACGGTTGATGGGCGTCCGGGAGAGCCTGGGCGCCGTGGCCCTCTTGATCGGGCCGGCGGCCGCCGGAACGCTCATCGTGGTGTTCGATGGATCGACCGTGCTGTGGATCACGGCGGCGACCTCGCTCCTCGCGGCTCTGATCACGATGCTGATCCCCCGTCGCGTGGGCGCCATCACTCAGGATGACGGCACTCCCGCCGAGCGCTCGACCGATACCGGGTGGTCGCAGCTGCGGGCCGGTTGGAGGGCCCTGTTCCGAAGCCGCTTCCTCGTCGCCGTCACGATGGTCAGTCTGGTGTCGGTGCTCGTGCTCGCCGCCCTCCAGGGGTTGGTGCTGCCGGTGTACTTCACACAGGTGCAGGAACCGGGCCTGCTCGGATTCGTCCTCAGCGCCCTCGCGCTCGGCATGCTCGTGGGAGGCGGCGTCTACGCCGCGTTCGGTTCACGTGGCCCGCGGCGAGCATGGTTCGTCATCGGGCTCAGCGGCACGACGCTCGGGATCGGGATCATCGCGCTCCTCGCCTCTCCGTGGGTCGTCCTCGCGGGGGCGTTCGTCGTGGGGCTCGCGAGCGGCCTGTTCGGGAGCCTCATGGGCGTGCTCATGATCGAACGCATCCCGGAATCGATGCGGGGTCGCATCATGGGAACGCAGAACGCGATGATGACCGCGGCGCCGCCCATCGGGATCGTCCTGGCCGCGGTCGCTACCGAGTACCTCAGCGTGAACGCCGCCGCGGCGATGCTCCTCGTCGTGTGGGGAGGCGCCTTCGTGTTCTCGTTGTTCTCGCGGTCGCTTCGTAAGCTGGACCCGGAGCTTCGAGGAGGAACGCAGGTGGACGGTGAACAGTAGCGAGCTCGGTTCCCTGGCCGGCGTCACCATTCGCACCCTCCGCCACTACCACCAGGTCGGAATCCTCGACGAGCCCCCGCGGACGAGCAACGGCTACCGCCAGTACGGCGTCCACGACCTCATCCGGGTGCTGCGTATTCGCCGTCTCGCCGCCCTCGGCATCCCCCTCGACGAGGTGCCGCGACTGCTGGATGACGAGAACCACGGCGCGCCCGACGTCCTGGATCGCCTCGATGAGGAGTTCGCTGCACAGATCGAACGCCTCACCGCGCAACGCGCACTCATCGCGCAGCTCCGGGTCCTTTCCATCACTCCGGATGTTCCCCCGGAACTCGCGAGGTACCTCGGTGCGACCACTCCGTTGATGTCCGCGGACCAGGCACGAATGGATCGCGATCAGACCGTCCTCCTCGCGCACCTGGTCGGCACCACCGGGATGCCGCACCTCATCCGCTTCTATGAGCGCCTGAGCGACCCCGAGCTGCTGCCCGCTCTCACCGAGACCGCCGCCACCTTCGAGAAGCTCGGACCCGCAACCACCGAGGCCGAGCTCGCGCAGTGCGTCGATCGATTCATCGAGGTCTTCTCGCCCCTCGCCGGAACACTCACCACGGAAGCGCCCGACATGGACCTCTCACCAGCCGTGGACCTCTTCGCGGAGTACACGGAATCCGTCCTCAACAGCGTTCAGCAGCGGGCCCTCTCGTTGATCGGTGACCGTCTCGACGATCAGCGCGGGTGACCCGTCCGAATCAACTTCGACGCGCGGTCAACGCCGAGTGAGGGACCAGACCGGAGGTTCGACGGTGGTGCGGAGTCCCGCGGCGATCTGCGCGCACGCGACACCCTGGTCGTAGAGGGACTGGCGGATGCTCGCGAAGCCCATCGACTCAGCGAGATCGCTGTCATCCCAGCCCGTCACCGGGATCGCCTCCCCCACGGCATCTCGGACTCCGGCCGCGAGCTGATCGCTCATCGTGATGACGACGTCGGGTCGGACCTGCTCGAGGGCGTCCCTGACGACTCGCTCCCCCTCCCGACGATCGTTGCGGGGGACGACGGCGACGGGGATGTCGGCCCAGCGGCGCCCCGTCTCCTCGATCGCGTCGCGGAACCCCTCGAGGCGCGACCGCGTCACCGGATAGTCGGCGCTCGTCTCGGGCCCCCGGAGGAGTCCGCCGGCCCTGTTCCGGTCGAACGGCAGCGAGACCACGAGCGGCGACGACGCGTCCGCGAGCGCGTGCGATGCGATGGCCCGTGCCGCATCGCGGTCGTTCGGCGACACGGTGACGATGCCGTCCCGCCCCGGCCCTCCCTGGATAGCCGCCGGCCGCCCGGTCGCGGCCACGGCATCGAGCACCGGATCCCCGTCGACGGTCGTCCACACCACGAAGCCGTCGACGGCCGCCTCCCGCACCCGGTCGGAGTCGTCCGGCGCGCCCGTCGCCGGGATGAGGACGAGCCCGAGCCGGTTCTCGACGCACACCTGTGAGACCCCGGCGAGGAACCGGGACGCCTGCGGGTCCTCGAAGGCGTAGCTGAGGTGCTCCCCGAGCACGACGCCCAGGTTGCCCGTCGAGCCGTTGCGGAGAGAACGCGCCACCGGGTCGGGGCCGCGGTAGCCGAGTCGCTCGGCCGCCTCGAGCACCGTGGCGCGCGTAGCCGCGGCGACCCTCTCGGGGCGCGTGTACGTGTAGCTCACGGTCATCGGCGCGACGCCCGCCTCCACCGCGACGTCTCGCATCGTCACCCGGGATCTCTTCACGTGCACAGCCTATCGCCGTCGATGTGTATCGTTACACACATGCGCCCTTCCACCCTTTCCTACATCGCCTTCGTTGGCTTCGGCGTCTTCTGGGGCACGTGGGGAGCGGCCCTCCCCGGTCTGCGCGATGCCGGAGGTCTCACGGATGCGCAACTCGGAGCCGCTCTCCTCTGCGTCGGGGTCGGCGCGGTTCCCGCCATGGCGTTCACTGGACGGGCGGTGGACCGCTTCGGTCCGCGCATGGCCGGACTCGCACTCGTCGCCCTCGCACTGACGGGAGTCGTGCTGGCCGCGTTCGCACGAGACGTCACGACCCTCGCGGTCGGAATGCTCCTCATCGGCGCCACCTCCGGATCCGCCGACGTCGCCGCCAACGCCCTCGCCGGATCCGCCGAACGGGTCACTGGACGGCGCGTCATCACCCTGGCGCACGCCGTCTTCTCCTCCGCAGTGGTTGTCGGCAGTCTGGGCGCTGGGGCGCTGTCGGCCGCGACCGGCAGCCTCGTCGTCACGTTTGTGATCGCCGGTTCGCTGATCGCGGCGTCGGGAGCGATGGTGTTCGTCGCGGGCACCGGGTTCCACCCTCTTCGAGGAGAACACTCGGCGGAACCGCGCCGCCGATTGTCGGCCGCGTTGCCCCTCCTGGCCGTCGGCGTGGTCGGCGCTCTCGGCTTCGCCTCCGAGAACGCGCACCAGAGCTGGGGCGCGATCTTCCTCACCGACGAGCTCGAGGCCACTCCCCTCGTCGCGTCCTTCGCGCCCGCCGCCTTCGCGGCGTTCGCCGCGGCGACACGCTTCGGGGTGGGACTGTGGACCGGCATCCCGGACCGGGTGATCCTGCTGGGCGGCGCGTTGCTCGGCGTCCTCGGGGCACTCCTCCTCGCGATCGCTCCCACGATCCTCGTCGCCGTGACCGGACTCGCTCTCGCCGCGATCGGCACCTCGGTCCTGTTTCCGACGCTCCTGAGTCGAGCCACCCGCGATGTCGACGATGGGGAGCGCGGGCGCGCCACATCGCTCGTCGGAACCACCGCGTATCTCGGGTTCGTGCTCGGCCCGGTCTACGTCGGCTTCCTGTCCGATGCCCTCGGCCTGCGCGGCGCCATGGTCGGAGTGGCCGCTCTGTGCCTCGCCTTCGCGGTGCTCGCTCCCGTCGTCACCCGGCACCGCCGGCCGATCGGCCCTCCGCACTGAACAACGGGCCCACCACGCGATCCGCGGACGATACATGATGTCGTTAATTCATTGATGCGTGTACTGTTACCGGCATGACGACCGTGACCGCCACTGCTACTGCGACCCACACGGCGGCGCTCGCCCGCCTCGGCCACGCCCTCTCAGATGGCACGCGTGCCGGCATCCTCCTCGCCCTCCGCGAGGCACCGGCACACCCCTCCGACCTGGCCGATGCCCTCGGCGTCTCGCGCCAGGTGATGTCGAACCAGCTCGCGTGCCTCCGCGGATGCGGACTCGTCGAGGCCGTGCCCGACGGGCGTCGCTCGTGGTACCGGCTCGCGGATTCGCGCCTCTCCGAGACCCTCGACGATCTGCTCGACGTCGTCCTCTACGTCGAACCCGACTGCTGCGCCGGAGAAGGCTGCACCTGCACATGACGGCGACCACTCCTCGATTGGCCGATGACCGCCGACACGTCCTCCGACGCCGCATCCGCTGGATCGTCTCGGCCACCATCGCGTACAACTTCGTGGAAGCGGTGGTCGCGATCGCCGCCGGCACCGCGGCCTCGTCCTCCGCGCTCATCGGCTTCGGCCTGGACTCCACGATCGAGGTCCTCTCCGCCGCCGCGGTGGCCTGGCAGTTCAGCCGACGCGATCCCGAGCGGTGGGAGAAGGGCACCCTGCGCGTCATCGCCGTGGCCTTCTTCGCTCTCGCCACCTACGTCACAGCCAGTTCGGTCCTCGCGATCGTCGGCCGTGTAGACGTCGAGCACTCCACCCTCGGCATCGTCATCACCGCGCTCAGCGTGGTCGTGATGCCGTTCCTCTCTCTCGCCGAACGCCGCGCGGGCCGCGAGCTCGGTTCGGCCACGGCCGTGGCCGACTCCAAGCAGACCCTCGTCTGCACGTACCTGTCCGCCGCCGTGCTCATGGGACTCGTCCTCAACAGCGCGTTCGGGTGGTGGTGGGCGGATGCCGTCGCCGGCCTCGTGATCGCGGCCTTCGCGATCCGAGAGGGGCTCGAGGCCTGGCGCGGTGATTCTTGCGCCACGTCAGTGGGAATGGTGCTCGACGAGGACCACCTCGACGATTGAGCGCCACGGCCGTGTCAGCCGGCGCTTGCGTCACCCCGGGCGAACGCCGCCGCGGCGCTCGCCTCCGGGCTCAAGTCGAGTCTCCGGAGCAACTGGGCGTTGAGTGCGACCACGACCGTCGACGCCGACATGAGCAGGGCCCCGACCGACATCGGCAGGATGAAACCGATGGGCGCGAGCACGCCGGCGGCCAACGGAACGGACAGCAGGTTGTATCCGGCGGCCCACCACAGGTTCTGCTTCATCTTCCGGTAGCTGGCGCGGGACAGCTCGATCACCGAGAGCACCGATCGGGGATCGTCGGACGCGAGGATGACTCCCGCCGACGCGATCGCGACATCGGTTCCGGCGCCGATGGCGATTCCGACGTCGGCTCGAGCGAGCGCCGGAGCGTCGTTCACGCCGTCACCCACCATCGCGACCGTCCGCTTCTCCCCCTGCAGTTCGGCGACCTTCGCCGCCTTGTCCTCGGGGCGGACACCGGCGTACACCCGGTCGACTCCGAGCTCCTCGGCGACGGAGTGCGCGACCGCCTCGGCATCCCCCGTGATCATCGCGACCTGGATCCCGATGCTGTGCAGCGCCGCGATCGCCTGGCGCGAATCCTCGCGGATCTCGTCCGCCAAGGCGAGCGCGCCCACGACGACTCCGTCTCGCAGGACGTGGAGGACGATCCGTCCGTCGCGCTCCCAGTCGTCGAGACCCGACAGGGCATCGACGCCGTGTGCGCGGAGCATCCCGGGTCCGCCGACGCTGAGCGAGCGCCCGTCGACGGTGGCGGTGACGCCCACGGCCGTCGACGCTTCGAACCCGGTCGCCGTCGGCAGGGTCAGGCCGCGTCGCTCGGCGTGACCGACGATCGCGCGAGCCAGCGGGTGCTCGCTGTCCCTCTCCACGGCTGCGGCGATGGCGAGGATCTCGTCCTCTGCGAGGCCGGCGTCGTCGGCGATCCGGATGGAGGTGACGGTGGGCTCACCCTTCGTGAGCGTGCCGGTCTTGTCGAACAGGACGGTGTCCACCTTCCGCATGCCCTCCAGCGCGAGGCGATCCTTCACCAGGACGCCGCCTCGTGCCGCACGCTCCGTCGCGATCGACACCACGAGAGGGATCGCGAGGCCCAGTGCGTGGGGGCAGGCGATGACGAACACGGTGACCGTGCGGATGACGGCCTCGTCCGGCATTCCGAGAAGCGTCCAGACGATCGCCGTGATGACACCGGCGCCGAGCGCGAACCAGAACAACCACGCGGCCGCCGTGTCCGCGAGCCGCTGGGCTCGGGACGTCGAGTTCTGCGCCTCCTCCACGAGGCGACGGATACCCGCCAGGGCCGTGTCGTCACCGACCGCCGTCACTCTCACGCGGAGCGCTGTGTCCGTGGCGACCGTTCCGGCGACGACCGTGGCTCCCGGTCCCCGCGAGACCGGGCGGGACTCCCCCGTGATCATCGACTCGTCGATATCAGCGGTTCCCTCCACCACCTCGCCGTCCGCGGGGATGCGGCCACCGGGACGGACGATCACGACGTCGTCGCGCCGAAGATCGGACGGAGAAACGGTGACCACCGCGTCGCCGTCGATGCGTTCCGCCTCGTCGGGCAGCAATGCGGCGAGCGACTCGAGGGCCGATGCCGACTGCGCCAACGAGCGCATCTCGATCCAGTGACCGAGCAGCATGATCACGATCAGGAGGGCGAGCTCCCACCAGAAGTCGAGAGCGTGATCGAGCAGGCCGATGCTCGCTCCCAGTGACGCGACGAACGCCACCGTTATGGCGAGGCCGATCAGCAGCATCATCCCCGGTCGACGGCGACGGACCTCGTCGACCGCTCCCGTGAGGAACGGACGGCCACCCCAGACGTACATCACCGTGCCGAGTACGGGAGACACCCAGGCGAGAACCGCGACGTCCGGCAGGTCGTATCCCAGGATCATCGCGAACATGTCGCTGAACGCGACGACGGGAACCGCGAGGACGAGCATCACCCAGAAGAGTCGCCGGAACTGACCGACGTGATCCGCATGGCCGCCGTGGCCCTCGTGGCTGCCCTGGCTCTCGTGTCCGCCGTGGCCCTCGTGGCTGCCCTGTCCGACGGGCGTCGGCGTGTGCTGCGAGTGGTCGTGTGACTGGTGGGCATCGGACATCGTCTGAGACTGCTCCTGCTGCGCGTGCGGGTCAACCATGATCGGTCCTCTCGTCGGTCTACCCGGCGCAACAGTACCCCCTGGGGGTATATTCCCACCCACGCCACCACAGCTCGCGCGGCGCTGAGGACTACCGTCCGCGTGCGCCGCGAGCCGCGGGCTCGGGCGCGATCTCGCGCGTCGCGATCTCCCCCGCCCGCTCGTCGAGCCGCCGCCGCCAGCGCCGCGCCGGCACCTCGACGGTCCACCAGCTGATGGTCGCCGCCGCGATGGTGACGGCGATGCCGAGGACCGGCGCCCACGGGGCGTCCGTGATCGACGCGACCCACAGGGTGATCGGGAAGTTCCAGAGGTAGGCGGCGTAGGAGATCACACCCAGCGCGTGGAGCGGTCGCAGCCACCGGGCGGGGAGCTCGCGCCAGTCCTGCCACACGTGGATGAGCACCCCCGTGATCAGGGCGACGATGGGGCCGAGCAGCACGTAGGACCACACCGAGTACTTGCCCGCCGGGAGGAACGCGAGCGCACCGAGCGTGAGCACCGCCCCGATCCCGAGCAACTCGCGGGCTGCTCGCCCGGTCGGCAGCATCGTGGCGATCGGCGCCGACCAGAGGCGAGCGGCGGCCCCGATCACCATCGCGAGGGCCCAGGATGCCGGGTACCGGTAGATGAGGGAGAAGTCAGGGGCGTTGAGCGCGATGGAGACGGCGAGCGCGACCGCGATCGCCGCCGCGGAGAGCACGACCACCGTGCGCACGCGACCGCGCCTCATCGCGAACGACAGCAGCAGCGGCCAGATCAGGTAGAACTGCTCCTCCGTCGCGAGCGTCCACAAGTGGCCGATCGCCTCGCTGCCGAGCGCGATCGGGAGGTTGCCCGTATAGGTGATCGCCACGAGAAGCGCACGCGCGAGCCCGTCCCGGTCTCCGAGCGGATCGGCGACCACCGTAACGACCGCGAGCACCGCCAGCATGAGGATCATCGGTGGCAGAAGCCGGAGTGCGCGGTGACGGTAGAACCGGCCGTAGCGGACGCGACCGTGCCGCTCGACGTCGGCCATCAGCAGCCCGGTGATGAGGTACCCACTCAGCGCGAAGAACGCGACGACGCCGACGATCCCCGCCGAGCCGAACGTCGCAGGCCACGCGTGACGGAGGAGCACGAGCGCGATCGCCACCCCGCGGATGAGATCCAGCCCCGCTCGACGTCCCTGCACAGCTCAGAGTCTACGAGCCTGCCGAACCCCGCTCCGGTGCTGTCGGTCCGTCGGCGACAGCCTTTCTCCGCCTCAGTAGGGGTACACGAAGTCGGTCGCGTAATCCGCATTCAGGATGAGGACGTCGCCGGGCTGGATCTCCGCGCCGCCGGGATAGTTATTCAGCAACGCGAGCGACCCGCCGTAATACAGGCAGAAGCGGTATCCGATCACGGCGAGAACATCACCGGGAGCGACGGTGTACATCAACGGCCGCCCCTGTTCGTCGGGTTCGACCGTACCCATGGCCATTTCCTGCGGCCCCATGTCGACCAGGTCCGCGCCCTCCATCTCGGCGTGCACCGGCTCGCCGTTGTCGCTGCCGATCCAGATGTAGGCCGACGCTTCACAGTCGCCATGTCCGCCAGCAGGGATCGCCTCACCGTGGCCGACATCCACATATCCGTCGGGAAGCTCGAAGGGGTCGGCCGGCTCAGCCGATTCTGTCGCCTCGGCGAGTTCGACGTCGGGCGTCGATTCGACGACAGGCTCAGCTGCGGGCGTAGCGGCCACGATGTCGGCGGGCTGCCCGGCCGGTGCGAACAGGAGGACGAAGCCGTAGGCGAGGACTCCCGCGACGGCGGTCACGGAGAGTCCGGTTGCGTTCTTGCCCGACGTCGTCATGCTCGACAGCTTGGCAGTCCGACACCGCGAAGCCAACGAATAATGCGATGCCAGGGCTCAACGCGAAGGACCTGCGACGCGTCACGCGGGAGCGAGTCCACCGATCGCATACGTGCATTCGACCACGCCGCGACCATCGGTGCTCCTAGAGGTCGTGACGAGACTCATCCCGACCCGATCACACAAAGCTCGCGACGCCGTGTTGGCTGCATCGGTGACGGCCGTCACACGGGAGAAGTCGCGCTCGTCGAGTGCCCAACGGATCACCGCTGAGACGGCCTCGGTGGCGAAGCCCCGGCCACCGAATTCCGGGTTGAACACGTATCCGATCTCCGCGACGCCATCAGGTTCCGCGAGCCAGACCAGGCCGACCTCGCCGACGACCGATGCGTCGTCGCGGGTCTCGGCCAGGAGGACGAGCTCATCTCCGGGCCCGTCGAAGGGTGCACTCTCGTACGCCGCGAGCTCACGCACCGTGTGCTCGCGGGTCCACGCGCCCGCACTGAGGTGGGCGGCAACGTCCGCACGGGATCGGTACGCGAAGACAGCATCCGCATCCGCGGGTCGGCAGCGGCGGAGTCTCAGCTGAGGAGTGTCGATCACCGTTCGACGCTAGTCGCAGTTCCGCCCTCAGCGGGCCGGACTCAACCGCCAGTCCGCGACATCACACTGGCCGTCATCGTCGTTGCCGGCCGCGAGGACGGTTCCATCGGATCGGAGGCCGAGCGTGTGGGTGGAACCCGCGGCCACAGCCACGACGTCACGCCACGCGGCGACGTCGCATTGCCCGCGGCTGTTGTCGCCGGCGGCGACGACTCGTCCCCCGTCCTGCACGGCGACCACGTGATAGCTGCCCGCCGACACGGCCGTCACGTCTCGCCACGACGACGCCTCCTGGACGCCCGCCATCGGGTCACCGGTCGTGAGTACTCGGCCGTCCCGCGAGAGGCCGACCGTGTGGAGGGAGCCGGCGGCGATGGCGCAGAGGTCACGCCAGCCGGCCACCACGCATTGCCCTCGCCGGTCGTTCCCCACGGCGATGGCGGTCCCGTCGGCTCGGAGACCGATGGAGTGCCAGTCGCCCGCTGCGACGGCGACCACCTCGCGCCACGCGTCGACATCGGCGGCGCTCTCGTTTCGGCGACCGGCAGCGAGCGCCGTCCCGTCTGCGCGGACGGCGAGAGTGCGCCGCCAACCGGCCGCGATACTCACGACGTCGCTCCATCCGTCGACGTCGCACTGCCCCTCGTTGTTCCAGCCCGTCGCCAGCACGGTGCCGTCTCCACGCAACCCGACCGTGTGCGAACGCCCGGTGTTCCGAGCCGTGTGGACGTTTCCGGCGGCCACCGAGACGACGTCTGTCCAGGCCTCCACTCGCCGCTCCTCCGAGGAAGGGCGGCCGGCGGTGAGCACAGAACCGTGCGCTGTGACGCCGACCGAGTGCCGGCGGCCGGCAGCGATGACGGAGACGGGATTGAGAGCGGTCACCTGTTGATCGTCTCAGGAACCCGCGCGAATACTCACCTGGTCTGGGTCCTCAGCTCAGGGCGAGATACATCGTGTCCGATCCCTGGTTGCGTCCCACCACCTCGAAGCCGGTGCGCTCGTACAGGTGTCGAGAAGCGTTCCCGTCCTCCACGCTGAGGCTGATGCCCGGGAGGCCGCGGCTGCGAGCCTGCGAGATGAGTTCAGTGAGCAGAGCACTGCCGATGCCCTGGCCGCGGTGGCCGTCGAACGTCGTGATGCAGAGTTCGGGTGTCTCGGCATCGACGAATCCGTACCCGGGGTTCGTCGCGGGGAGGAACACGAGCCAGGCGACGGCTGTGATCTCGTCTCCGTCGTGGTGAGCGAGTCCGACGTCGCGTTCCGACGGGAAGTTCGTGAAGTAGTGCGAGATCTCGGGGGCCGCGTCGACGTCCTCGAACGTGAAGCGCAGCCCGTTCCAATTCATGTTCGCGAGCGTGGGCCTGCGGAGAAGAGGCCGATCGGCTGATGTCAGGGGTCGAATCGCCACAGGAGCACGGTATCTCGGGTCCCTCTCCAACGCTCGGAGTGGTTCAACGACCACGTGCTCGACTGGCTCTCCGAAGCGTGACAGTCAGGCTCGGGCGACCCGCTCGGCCTCCCTGGCTGCGACGATCTTTCTGAGGCCGGAGCTGGAGAAACGGTGGTCCCTGCCGTTGAAGTACAGCTCGATGCCACTCTCCTCGCAGTATGCGCGCCCCGTGAAGTCACGGTCCCGGTACTCATCGCCGACGATGCGCACGTCGAGTTTGAAGGATCGGAGGATGTCCTCGAGATCCTGCTCCGTCGAGTACGGCACGATCTCGTCCACGTAGGAACATCCCCGGAGCTGGATGTACCGCTCGACCACCGTCTGCGTCGGCGCATTCTTCTCGGGGCGATCGAGGGTCGGATCCATTTGGAGCCCACAGATGAGGTAGTCACACTGACGCTTCGCCTCGGCGAGCATCATGATGTGCCCGGCGTGCAGCAGATCGAACGTGGAGAAGGTGATTCCTACTCGCGGTCCGGGGTTGTAGTCCCCCCGTTGGATCGTCGACTCATCCGTCATTGCGTCCCCCTCCATATGCGTTACCGTCCCACTCTACGATCGCCGAGGTGCGTCGACGGCTCAGGTTAGGCTCGGCGCGTGGCCGAACTGATCCTCTTCCTGATTCCGTCGGCGATCTACTTCCTGGTTCAAGGACGCCGCATGCGCCTCGGACGAGGACTCGCGGCCGATCGGCTCGGCGCGACGTGGGGTTCGCGTGCCTCCTACCTTTGGGCGCTCGTGCTCCTGGTCCCGCTCGGCCTCCTCGGATACCTGGCCATCATCCTCATCCCGGCGGAGGCGCTATCCACGCCCGGGGTATCGGTGGCGACGGTGACATCGGTCGCGGCCGCACTGGGGGTCGTCCTCCGTGCCCTCGGCGAGGAGATCTTCTTCCGAGGACTTCTCGGCGGTGTCTTCATCAGGCGGCTCGGTTTCGCGTGGGGCAACCTGCTGCAGTCCGCGGTGTTCCTCGTTCCCCACGCGGCGCTCCTACTCATCGATGTGAGTCTCTGGCCGATCCTGCCCGTGCAGTTCGCGGCGGCCTGGCTCCTGGGATGGCTACGGAACAGCTCGGGCAGCTTTGTTCCCGGCGCCCTCGTTCACGCGGTGGCGAACCTCGGAGCCGGGCTCATCGCGTCCTGACCTCCGCGGCGCGGGCGCCGAGCTGACCGACTACGACCCGCTCAGCGCTTCCTCTTCCGCCGCGACGTTCTTCTGCACCGCGAACTGGGTACGGTGCAGCCCTCGCCGGCTATCGCCTCACCGCGCCACGCAGCGAGGCGGCGTCTTCGCTCGGGGAGGCTCCGAACTCGCGGCGGTACTCGCGGCTGAACTGCGAGGGGCTTTCGTAGCCGACCGCATAGGCGATCGCGCCGATGTCGCCGGGGTCGGCGATCAGGCGCAATCGCGCCTCCTGCAGTCGGATGCTCTTCTGATACTGGATCGGGCTCATCAACGTCACCGCGTGGAACGCTCGATAGAACGCCGACGGGCTCATTCGGGCGAGTTCTGCGAGCTCATCGACGCGGAGAGCCTCGGCGAAGTGTTCCCGGATCCATCGAACGACGTGGCGGACCCGACTGAGGCTGCTGTCGGCGAGGCCGAGATTCCGGACGGTGGCGCCCTGCTCATCCGACATGATCAGCCAGAGGATCTCCCTCTCGATCATCGGCGCGATCACGGGGATGTCTCGAGGGTGATCGAGGAGCCTGAGCATACGAAGGGTGGCATCGAGCAGGCGTTCCGAGGTGTCTCCGACGGCGATGGCCGGCGGGGATGACTCGCCGCGGGCGGGACGGGGGAAGTCTGCCGCAGCGGACGTGAGCATCAGCTCCGCAATGATCTCAGGCCTCAACTGCAACCCGAATCCGAGCGCGGGGTGCTCGGGGGTGGCGTCGGTGAAGTGGCCAGACACGGGGAGATCCACGGAAGCGACCAGATACTGGCCGGCGCCGTAGTCGTGCACGACTCCGCCGACGGAGAGTCGCTTGGTGCCTTGCGCCACCACCGCGAGGATCGTGCCGGTGGTCGACTCGTCTTGCGACCCTCCGTGGTTCATTCGCGACACGACGACACCCGGGATCGCTGTCGTGCCGATGCCAACCGGGGCGTGGCGAGCAACCAGCGTGCGGAACTCTTCGAAGGACATACGACGAGTGAAACAGCAAATCCATACCCGGGCGTCGGTTTCCCGCGAGGTCGGCAGGATCGTGCAAGGAGTCGGTTCGATTCCCCTACCGTCTTCCGGGGAGCTGGCGCTTGGCTTGAACCATGAACGAACAGACAACCGACCAGAAGATCGTCGTCATCACCGGAGCGAGTTCCGGCATCGGACGCGGTGCAGCCATCGAGATCGCCGCCCGCGGAATGGGTGTCGTCATCACGTACAACGCACGTCCTGCCGGTGCCGAAGAGACCGTCGCGGTGATCCGAGACAGTGGAGGCACTGCCGTCGCCTTGCCGCTCGACATCGGTCGCAGCGAGACCTTCCCCGACTTCGCCGATGCTCTCACCGGGGTGCTTCGAAGGGAGTGGAACGCGGAGCGCATTCACGGCCTGGTGAACAACGCCGGTTTCGGCGGAGGCATGGCCTTCGAGGAGATGACCGAGGATGCCTTCGACGAGTACTACCGGGTGCTGCTGCGGGGCCCGTACTTCCTCACCCAGGCACTCCTGCCCCTGATAGAGGACGGCGGGGCGATCGTGAACACGTCCAGCAGCGCTGCGCGTCCCGGGGAGACCGAACCCGGGTACTCCGGTTACGCGGCGATGAAGGGTGGACTCGTGGTCGCCTCCCGCTTCCTGGCCAAGGAGCTCAGCGGCCGGGCGATCCGCGTCAACTCGATCGCCCCGGGCCCGACGCGCACCCGCCTCGGCGACAACGCCTTCGAGCGGTTCCCTCAGGTGATCGACGGGATCGCAGCCAAGACCGCCTTCGGACGGCTCGGGGAACCGGCCGACGTCGGAAAGGTCATCGCCTTCCTCGTCTCCGACGACTCCGCCTGGATCACAGGCCAGGACATCCAGGCATCCGGAGGATACGCACTGTGAACGCCCGAATGGAAACGGGCGGGAGCGACATGACCGTACCCGGTCCGCTCACCGGCCGGGTCGCCGTCGTCTTCGGGGCGACAGGCTGGATCGGACGAGCGATCTGCACCCAATTCGTTCGCGCCGGCGCGAGCATCGTGATGGTCGGGCGCGACAGCGAACGACTGGATCAGATGCACCAGCAACTCGGCGGCGGTGACCGGATCATGCCCGCCGTCGCCGACGTCACCTCCCCACTCGACGTCGACGACGCTCGACGTGCAGCCATCGAACACTTCGGGCACGTCGATCTCCTCGTCGTCTCATCCGGTGTCATCAGCGGCTCGGCGTTCGAGGACGGCGTGCCCGGCGACTGGGCCCAGATGATCGACGTGAACCTCCGTGGCCTCCTCCATGCCTCCCAGGCCTTCGCCGAACCACTGCTCACCGCGGCCGACCACGGCGGACCGGCGGACATGGTGTTCATCGGGGCGGTCAGCACCGACGTCCACGCCCCGCGGTTCGCCGTCTTCAATGCCGTCTCCGCCGCGATCAAGCAGCTCGCCCGCACCTTGAGGTACGAGTACGGTCCCCGAGGAATGCGAGTCCACATCATCGAGCCCGGATTCGGGGTCGATCCCAACCAGGTGAGCCGGGAAGAACTCGCTTCTCAGCCGTCGCGACCGCGATCCCGCGAGTCCTCACCGGTCACCCCTGAGACGATCGCGGCCGTCGTCGCTCTCGCGGCGAGCCTCCCGCACGGGGCAAACCTCGCCGAAGCCCTGCTTCTGCCGACCGAGAAGGTCTCCTCGTGAGCGCCGCGACGCGTCAGAAGCGCACCGCGCTCACCCGTCTACGAAACAGTCCTGAGGCACTCCGCGGCGCGCTCGTGCTGTTCGCAGGCACGATCATCGCGCTCGTCTGGGCCAATCTTCCCGACTCGAACTACGAGGCGTTCTGGCACCTCCCGCTCGGCTTCGAGATCGGCTCGTTCACGTTCGATCTCGATCTCCTGCACTGGGTCAACGACGCGCTCATGGCCCTCTTCTTCGCCCACGTCACCCTCGAGGTCCGCCGCGAGCTGGAACTCGGCGAGCTTCGGGACTGGCGTCGCGCCAGCGTGCCCCTCATCGCCGCCGTCGCCGGTCTCGTCGTCCCCGCGCTCATCTATGTCGCCATCACCTGGGGCAGCGGCTCCGTCGATGGGTGGGGCGTCGTGGTCTCCACCGACACCGCGTTCGTCCTCGGCCTGCTCGCCCTCGTGGGCCGGGCCATGCCACCCGCGCTCCGCGTCTTCCTCGTCACCCTCGCCGTCGCAGACGACGTCGGAGCCCTCGGCGTCATCGCCTTCGCCTACACCGATGACTTCACTCCCCTGCCGCTCCTGCTCGCCGCGGCAGGACTCGGAATCATCGCGCTGATGCGCTTCGCGCGCGTGTGGAGGGGAGCGCTCTACCTGCTGCCCTCCATCCTGGTCTGGATCGGGTTCCTGCTCTCCGGCGTCCACGCCACTCTCGCCGGCGTCGCCATAGCTCTGCTCCTGCCCATCTTCGCCACGCGGTTCGACGATATCCGCCGCGCCCACGACCACGTCCGCGCCTTCCAGATGGCACCCACCGCACGCTACGCCCGGACCGCAGAGAACTCGCTCGCCCGTGCGGTCTCGATCAACGAACGCGCCTACAACGCCCTCACCCCCTACGTCACCTGGCTCATCCTCCCGATCTTCGCCCTCGCCAACGCCGGAGTCCGGATCACCCAGGACTCGCTCCTCGACGCCTTCACATCACGCCTCACCTGGGGGATCATCATCGGATTGGTCGTCGGCAAGACTCTCTCCATCACCGTCGCCACCTGGATCATGACGCGCGTGCGCCCCGACGCCCTGAGTCCCTCGCTGCGCCTATCCCAGATCTTCGGCGTCAGTCTGCTGTCGGGGATGGGTTTCACCATCTCGCTCTTCGTCGTCGAGCTCGCCTTCGACGACCCGACCGACGTCAGCCGCGCCCAGATCGGAGTCATCGCTGCAACCGCGCTCGCGGCGATCCTCGGTGCGATCGCCTTCTCCATCCTGAGCGGCCGGGAGCGGCGTCGATTCCCGAACCGCGACCGCCTTCTCCGCCCGCTCGATCCCGACAGAGACCCCGTGTTGGGCGATGCGTCGGCCGCCATCATCACCGTGGTGGAGTACGGAAACTACGCCACGCCATTCGCACCCGGAGCCACCGAGATGCGCCACGAGATGATCGGCCGCTTCGGCAGTGATGTCTGCCACACGTTCCGCCACCTCCCACTGGAGGAGCCGCTCGGACAGTCGGCGGCCCTCGCCAACGAAGCCGCAGCAGAACAGGGACGGTTCTGGGAGATGCGCGACGCCCTTCTCGCAGAGGCGCCCATCCGCACCGAACGGCAGATTCAACGCGCCGCAGCGGCCGCAGGGCTGAACCTTCGCCGCTTCCAGCACGACTGGACGCACACGATCGGATCGGAACGAGTCGTCCAGGACGTCGATGAGGGGCACGACATGCACCTCACTCAAGCCCCCACCTTCTTCATCGATGGACGCCGATACACCGGCGCCATCGACCCTGACTCGGTCAACAGCGCAGTCGCAGACGCTCTCGCTCGAGCGCGTGGCCGCGCTGGCAAGCTCGTCGAGGGTGAAAGGGTCGACTAGGACCCGCTGAGCGCTTCCTCTTCCGCCGCGACGTTCTTCTGCACCGCGAACTGCGTGCGGTGCAGTTCCTCGTAGCGCCCTTCCGCGGCGAGCAGTTCGTCGTGCGTGCCGCGCTCCACGATGGAGCCGTCCTCGATCACGAGGATCATGTCCGCGCTGCGGATGGTGGAGAGGCGGTGCGCGATCACCATGGCCGTGCGTCCCTCGAGCGCCTCACTGAGCGCCGCCTGCACGGCGGCCTCCGACGTCGAGTCGAGAGCCGCCGTCGCCTCGTCGAGGATGACCACGCGCGGCTGGGCGAGCAGGAGCCGGGCGATGGTCATGCGCTGACGCTCACCGCCGGAGAGGCGATAACCGCGCTCCCCCACCATGGTGTCCAGCTGGTCGGGCAGGGAGCGGATGAGCGGCTCGAGCCGTGCCCGCCGCACGGCGTCCCACACCTCGTCCTCGGTGGCCTCGGGTCGGGCGAGGCGCAGGTTGGAGAGGATGGTCTCGTGGAACAGGTGGCCGTCCTGCGTCACCATGCCCAGGGTGTGCCGCATCGACGCGAACGTGACATCGCGAACGTCCGTGCCGGCGAGGCGCACGGCGCCGCTGTCCACGTCGTACAGGCGCGAGAGCAGCTGCGCGATGGTGGACTTGCCGGCACCCGAGGTGCCCACGAGCGCGACGGTCTGCCCGGGTTCGATCCGGAAGGACACACCGTGCAGCACCTCCTCGCCGCCGCGGGTGTCGAGGGTCGCGACCTCCTCGAGGGAGGCGAGCGACACCCTGTCCGCTGACGGGTAGGCGAAGCGGACGTCGTCGAACTCCACGGACACCGGCCCGTCCGGAACGGTGCCGGCGTCGGGCTTCTCCTGGATGAGCGGCTTGAGATCCAGCACCTCGAAGACGCGCTCGAAGCTGACGACCGCGCTCATGATCTCCACGCGCGCGTTCGCGAGGCCCGTCAGCGGCACGTACAGGCGGGTGAGGAGGAGCGCCAGAGTGACCACCTCGCCGGTGTCCAGCTGGCCGGCGAGCGCGAGGAAGCCGCCGAGCCCGTACACGAGCGCGAGGGCGAGAGCGGAGACGAGCATCAGCGCGGTGACGAAGACGAACTGCAGCATCGCGGTGCGCACACCGATGTCGCGGACGCGGGCGGCGCGGACGCGGAACTCCTCGGCCTCCTCGTCGGGCCGACCGAACAGCTTGATGAGGGTGGCGCCAGGCGCCGAGAACCGCTCGGTCATCTGCGTGCTCATGGTGGAGTTGTAGTCCGCGGCCTCGCGGCGGAGTGATGCGAGGCGGCTGCCCATGCGGCGCGCGGGGATGAGGAAGAGGGGAAGCATGATCACGGCGAGGACGGTCACGAGCCACGACGTGCTGAGCATGACGATCAGGGTGAGGATGAGCGCGACGAGGTTCGTGACCACGCCGGACAGCGTGCCGCTGAAGGCCTGCTGAGCGCCGATCACATCATTGTTGAGGCGGCTCACGAGGGCGCCCGTGCGTGTGCGGGTGAAGAACGCGATGGGCATCTTCTGCACGTGGTTGAACACGGCGGTGCGGAGGTCGAGGATCACGCCTTCACCGATCCGGGCCGAGTACCAGCGCGTCACGAGTGACACGGCTGCGTCGGCCACGGCCACGAGGGCGATGATCACGGCGAGCCACACGATCGTCGAGACCGCCCCCTGGCCGACGATCACGTCGACCACCTGGCCGGCCAGCACCGGCGTCGCGACCGCGAGGAACGCTCCCACGATGGAGAGGGCGATGAAGATCACCAGCTTGGCCCGGTAGGGCACGGCGAACGTCATGATTCGCTTCACGGACTCACGGGAGAAGCCGTGCTTACCGTCCCGAGCGCTCGAGATCTTGTACAGCGAGCTCCATGCTGCGCTTTCCATGCTCATGTTCGGTTCCTTCCGCCGGCACCAGGCCCAACGTAGATGACAGCTCGCGTTGTTCCCAGGGGTGGCTACAGCGCTGTAAATGACTCCGGAATGGAGCGCCGAGCGCGCGGCGTCAGCCGATGCTGAACGGGGATCGGTAGTCGTCGAACGGCAGCATGTCGGCCACGGCCGTCACGTGCACGCGGTCGAGCGTGAGGGCGCCGAAGTGGTTCGTGAGGAACGCGATGTCGGCCGAGTCGCGGCCCGTCGCGATGCGCACGAACGAGGCGCGGGGCGCGAGGCGAGTGGCGTCGATCACGATCCAACGACCGTCGATCCAGGCCTCGGCCACGGCGTGGAAGTCCATGGGCGAGACACCGGGCGCGTAGACGGCCACCACGCGGGCGGGCACATCGCGGGCACGCAGCAGTGCGACCACGGTGTGGGCGTAGTCGCGGCACACGCCCTGACGGCTCTGGATCGTGGTGGCGGCGCTGTCGGTGCCGTTCGTGGAACCGGGCACGTAACGGAAGTTCTCCGAGACCCACGCGCCGATCGCGTCGACGAGCTGCCCGCCCTGGAGGTGGCCGAACGTGGAGGACGCGAAGCCGTAGAGCTCGTCGGACTCGCAGTAGCGGCTGGGGCGCAGGTACTCGATGAGGTCGATCTCGGCGGCGGGCTCCATCGGGCGCTGTCCGAGCACCGCGGCGAGGTAGTCCACCCGGTAGGTGCCGGCGGGCGCCCAGAAGCGGTGAAGGCGCGTGCCGTGTCGACCCTGGACCTCGTGCACGGGGTGCTGGAGGCCGTTGCCGAACACCGTGATCGACTCGTGCTGGATGGGCGTGCCGGCGGCGACGGCGATCGACATGATGACGTCGCTCGGCGCGGCGAGCCGGAATTCGAGCATCGAGGTGACGGTGGCGGGCATCGTCCAATCCTGGCACGCCCGGGGTCAGAAACGGACCGTTCCGGGTACCTCTCCCCTGGCCGGTTCCGCGGCCCGAGCGAGCCGCAGGGCGAGGGCCGTTCGATCGCGCTCGTCGAACTTCCGCAGCAGCACCGAGACCGTGTTCTTCACGGTGCCGTGCGCGAGTCGCAACCGCAGCGCGATCTCCGCGTTCGACAGCCCGCGCGCCACGAGTTCCGCGACGGCCCGCTCGGCCGCCGACAGGCTCGCGAGGGGATCGGCGGCGGGCCGGTCGACCGGCGCCACCGCGGCGCGGGCCACGCGCGGGTCGATCACGAGGCCTCCCCCCACCACCTGGCGGATCGCCTGGCCGAGCGCGTCGGTGGAGACGTCCTTGAGGAGGAATCCGGCGGCACCCGCGTCGAGGAGCGACCGCACGAGCAGAGCGTCGTCGAAGGTCGTGAGCACGAGCACCGGGAGACCCGGGTGGTCGCGGGCACAGCGCTCCACGAGCCCCAGGCCGTCGAGCACGGGCATGCGCGCGTCGGCGAGCACCACGTCGGGCGCCGTCTCGGGGATCACGGCGAGCGCCCGCATCCCGTCCTCGGCCTCACCCACCACCTCGATGCCGTCCTCCATCTCGAGCAGCATGCGCAGGCCCCGCCGGAGCAACTCCTGGTCGTCGACGATCAGCACGCGGATGGCGCTCATGCCGCGACCACTGCCGCTGCGGTCCGCTCGTCCGCGGCGTCGACCGCGGCCGGGATGTCCGCGGCCGGGAGCCAGATCCGGAGCAGGAAACCATTCTCCGTGGGGTCGGCGTCGAGGGATCCGCCGAGCGTCTCGGCGCGGGCCCTCAGCGAGCGCAGCCCGAAACCATCGGCCACGGGAGCGACGGGACCCGAGCCGCTGTCCTCGATCGACGCGTCGATGCCGTCCGCGTGGCTCCGCACCCGCAGGTGCACCGTCTCGGCGTCGGCATGACGCACCACGTTCGTGAGCCCCTCCTGCACGAAGCGCACGAGCAGGAGGGAGTGCTCGCGCGACAGCTCACCCGCACCCGCGGTGTCGTCGTCCTCCACGGCGTCGTCCTCCACGTCCACCCGGATGTCGAGGCCTGTGGAGCGGAACGCGTCGGCGATCGCCGCGAACGCCTCGACTCCGCGGGCGGAGCCGAGCTCGAGCGGGTGCATGGCCCGCACGAGCCGGCGCATGCTGTCGAGCGCCTCCCCCACGGTGGCCCGCGCGCGCAGCAGCTCGGCGTGGGCGCGCTCGGGGTCGCGACCCTGAGCCCGTTCCACGAACTGCAGCGAGAGCCCCACGGCGGTGAGCCGGTGACCGAGCCCGTCGTGCAGCTCGCGGGAGGCGCGCTCCCGCTCCTGCGCGAGCACGAGGTCCTGCTCGGAGCCGAGGCGGCGGCGCAGCTCGTCGTTCGCGGCGGCGAGGCGGGCGAGCACGTCCTCGCGCTCGGCGCTCAACCGTTCCCGCTCGCGCTCCACGCGATCACCGTCGGACACGACGAGAGCGAACGCCGCCCCGAAGCCGGCGAGCACGGCACTGCTGATCACCTCGACGATCACCGTCTCCACGGGACTCCCCACCGCCAGATGCAGGGCGGTGACCACCGCACTGAGCACCCCGATGTAGATCACGGCGGCCCGGCCGGTGAAGGTGAGGGCGAGGAGGAGGCACGCGAGCCAAGCACCGCCGAAGGCGAGCGGGCCGTCACCGGCGATGAGGAGCGCGATGCTGCTCACCGCGAAGACGAGGACCGCCACGCGACGCAGCCGCGGCACCCGTCGCCACAGCACCCACGCTCCCACCGCCACGGCGAGCGCCGCGAGCGCACACACGGTCATCCACACGGGCCGCTGCGGAGCGAGATAGAGGCCCACGAGCAGCGGGCCGATGAGGCCGATGACGGCGGCGCCGTCGAGCAGGCGGGTGCGTCGAACGGATCGCGAGGGCATACCCCAGGGTAGGCACGGCGACGGCCCCACGGACGTGACCCGGGTCACGTCCTTGGTGCGGAGTGCGTGACCGGGGTCACCGCAGCCGGTGACCGGCGGGCCCGGTGCGGCTGCCCGCCCCCGCCCTAGCGTGCCGTTCATGACCTCTTTCGACCCCTCCTCGAGCGCGACGACGCTCCCCGCTCAGTCCTTTTCCAACCAGGCCGCCTCCGGTCCCCCCGACGCGACACCGCGGCTGGGCCTCGGCCCGCTCGGCATCGCCGTGCGAGTGGTCGTTGCGATCGTCGTCCTCTTTGGCGCGAACCTCGGGGTCGGCGGTCTGGCCGCGCTCGTCACCCTCATCCCGGGTGGGAACGACGTCATGTCCGAGACCACTCCCCTGGCACTCGCCGTGTTCGTGGGCCTCCAGGTCGCCATGCTCGCGATCGTCGTGACTCTGGTGGGCCTGTGGCTGCGGTTCGTGGAGCGGAGGACCCTGCGGAGCGCCGGCTGGACGTGGACGCGCAGCTCGGCGCTCTGGCTGCTGCTGGCCGTCGTCGTGGCCGGCGGCCTCGTCGTGGCGGTCACGGCTCTCCTGCCGTCCACCGGGCCCGTCGCCGACGCGGACTCGTTCGGTCCCGCCCCGGTGGCCTTCACGATCACGGCGCTCGTCTCGCAGGCGTTCCTCCTGCAGGGCATCCCCGAGGAGCTGCTGTTCCGCGGCTGGCTGCTGTCCGCGTTGCGGCGCCGACCGGTGCTCGCGGTGGTAGTGACCACGCTGTCGTTCACCATCATCCACCTGGCCTCGAACGGCGGCCAGCAGTCGGTCGCCGATCAGTTCCTCTACCTGGCGCTGCCGTTCGGCTTCGCGCTCCTCGCGGTGGGCATGCTGCTGTGGACGCGCTCGCTGTGGGCGGCCGTCGGCGTGCACGGCGGTTTCCACCTCGGCAACGCCGCCGCAATGGTCTTCCTGCCCGCGGTGGACCCGGCCCTGTCGTGGGTGGTCATCGGCGCCACGCACGCGGTGGTGGGGCTCGTGCTCGTGGTCACCGCTCTGAGGACGGGCCGCGGAATCGTGCTCGATCGCTGAGCGCGGCGGTCGGAGTGCCCGCGGCGCCGGTCAGGGCCAGAGGTCGCGCACGGTCCAGGCGGCGCTCTTCCCCGGGCGCGAGTAGTCGATGCGTTCGCCGTCACTCGCGGGGCGCAGCTGCACCACGTCCACGTGGTCGGGGATGAGGCAGTAGGCCGTCCACTCCTCGGGCACCTGGTCGGGGTTCTTCTCCACGGTGGCGAGGGCCTCATCGTAGAGCCGCTCCACCTCGGCGGGGTCGTCGCGTTCCAGTCCCTGGCGGCCGATGATCACGCCGGCGCGGGCCTTCGGGTGGCGGGCGGTGAAGTCCGCCTTCGACACCTCGCGGGGAGCCGCCTCCACGAAGCCCCGCAGCCGCATCTGGCGACCGGTGGACGCCCAATAGAAGGAAGCCTCAGCGATCGGGGTGTTGGAGATGGCCTGACCCTTCGCGCTCGTGGACGGGGTGGCGAACCACACGGCGTCGTCGAGATCCTTGAGGATCACCGTGCGCACCTGCGGAATGCCCGTGGGCGACACCGTCGCGAGGGCGAACGCATGGGCGACGGGGGTCTGTCGCTCCGACTCCTCCTCCAGCCACCGGCGCAGGAGACGCAGCGGATCCGCCGGAGCGTCGGCTGCGCGCAGCGGAGGCATCTCGGTCGGGCGGGTGGGGATATCGCGGAGCACATCGCGGAAAGAGCGTGCCGGAGCGTCGGTCATGCAGCGAGCCTAGAGATCGCTAAACGATCTAGCGACCCCCTTCCCTTCGTGTCCAGGAGCCCGAACGGATTCTGGTAACGTGAACGGGCAGTGCGCCTCCGTAGCTCAGGGGATAGAGCGCCGGTTTCCGGTACCGAAGGTCGGGGGTTCGAATCCCTCCGGGGGCACTTTTTGTCGCCACGGGCGACAGGCGTAGGAAGCGAAAGAGCCCGGCCACTGGCCGGGCTCTTCTTCGTTGGTGGAAGCTGGCGCGAACAGTCGACGGTGATGACCAGAACCTCCCTCGTCGCGTTCGGGTGGCAGGGGGATCTCTGCCTACGCGAACCCGAACTAGGGAGGAGTTGCAGCGCTAACTAGCATTACCTTGGGCGCGTGGCTCTCATCCCCCTACCTGACGACCTCGAACTCAAAATCGAACGAGCAGAGCACCACCTGCGAGAACTCGACGAGATGGTCACCGACTACACATCGGGCCTCCCGATGACACTGCTGCCGTCAACGGATGGGACCCGTATCGATGATCAGCAGGTGCCTTGGGGCGTGCGAGCCAACCTGCGCGAGCCACCCCCGCGTGCCATACGCGCCGTCGCGGGTGACGTCGGAAACAACATCCGGTCGGTGCTCGACTACCTGGCTCGAGCTCTGGTGCGGTCGAATGGCGGGACCCCGGTCGACGGTCCGGGCGGTACACAATTCCCCATTAGAGTGACGCCCTCAATGAAGGCCCTTGTCATTGCGGGGGGCGTTTCTGCAGGGGCCCTGACGGAAATTGCCACTTTACAACCCGGACCAGACGGCACTAAAAACCGCCATCCGCTTGCGCTTCTGAATCGACTCAACAACGGCGACAAGCACCAACAGCCGACCGTGGTGGCTGGCGGGCTGACCATCCCTTCGGCGTTCCGCATAGTTGATTTGGCCGCCGAGCCGCCCTATGGCATGGTGTCGAGCTTGCTGCGCTGGCTCGTGCATGACGAATGGGCAGTGATGCCAATGTTCCCGTTCCGCGAGGGGGCCGCGGTCACCGTGGATGCAGCGGTTGTGGAGACCATCGTTACGCTCGAAGGAGAAGGGCCAGTTCTTCCATCGATCGTGGATGACCTCGACTACCTGCTTCGATTCGTTCGCGACGACGTTGTGCCCCGATTCCGCCCCTACTTCGACGACCCCTGGCCCGAGGACGTGTTCTCTCACCACGCTGTGACAGACCCCATCATCGCAGCGAAGGCCCGCATCTTCGACGGGGTAACGGAAGCGCTGAAGGGCCTCGTCGATTCCTTTCCTTACCGAGACGAGATTGACGGGAAACCTAGGCTGCTCGTCCTTGGGCTGGCCGAGGGACTGAACGTGGATCCCAGACTCCTGACGTAGAGCTAACGGCCCGACAGGTGGAACCCCTGAATCTCCTCCTCGGAAGCGCCGCGAGCGCGGCAGACGCTGGATCGCGCCGTGGACATCACCCCGGGCGCCGCGCGCGCCCTCGCGGACTACGCGTGGCCCGGGAACGTCGCCGAACTCGCGACCGTGACCAAAGATGCCGCGACACGATCGACATGATCGACACCCGGCACCTCCCACCCGAACTCCTGTCCCGAGCGGAGCACCTTCCCCGCATCAAGGCCTTCGAACGCGACGAGATGGTGCGCGTCCTCACCGCGGTACCTCCATCGACGCCGCGACCGCCGAGCTCGGCATGAGTCGGACGATTGATCGGAGGATCGCGGTGTGTGAGATTCGGGTGCCATGCATATAGTTCATGAGCGCCAGCTGCTTGAAGTGACGACGGCGACGGTCGTCATCGTGCCGGCATCGAGCCCATCGGCGACCAGTTGGCCGCGCAAAAAGGGAATGGTCCATTGTGCGATTTCATTCATCTCGTGCGCTTACTCCCCGCGCTTCGAGGCCCAGGGACGTTGCGATCGAGACTCCCTTGACTGTGCCACGCGCCTTGAAGCACACCATGTTGGCCCCGCGCTGCGGTATTGCCCTTCCGGGGCATGGCAAACAACCGCTCAGATTGGTGTCGTACAGGCTGCGGCTGATCGTGGCCGACTGCGGCGCGTTGCCGTCGTTCTCAACATGCCACGCGGCCGTCGCCAGACCAGACTTTTCGCCCTTGTCTCGGGCCAGCTAATCCAGTCCGCATAGCAATCAGCGCGTCGGGACGACCTCGCGTTTAGGTTTGGGCTCCGTGATTCGCCTTACGAATTCTCGCCCTGGTCGTTCCACGAGGTAGTAGCAGCATGCCCCAGCCGCGACGACAGCCGCCATGCATGCCGCAAATACGGCCATGCGGATCAGTAGTCCCGAGTTCGCCAGGCTTTCGAGAGGCAGCACCTTGCCAAACACCATAAGCAAAAGAAAGTGAGTCATATAAACCGAATAGGAGATTTCTCCACCCCATTGCAGGACGCGCGAAGCGAGGACTCGTGCCAGGGGGCCCGTCGCGCCTACGCAACCAATAACGAGGAGGGCAATAAACGGAACTGCGATGAGGGCGATTGAGCCTTCCCCTCCTACCGCGCCAACAATCATGAGGATGGCAACGACAGACCCGAGAATTGCCCATTCCCACCGCGTGCTGAACCTACTATCGCCCAGCCAACGCCATCCTGCGAAAAGGAGAGCCCCGATCGTGAACTCTACCGAGATGCGGAGAAGCACCATCCAGCCGCCGGTAGGCGAGTCGTTGACGACAGATAGACCCATCATCCCTGCGGTTCCAGCAACTGCAACGGCTGCCGCAAGTAAGAATCCCTGTCGCCCTGTTCGAATCTTAGCCAGAGCGATAGCTAGTACCGGAAACACCAGGTAGGCCAGAAACTCCGCAGAGATAGACCACGCAGGAGGGTTCCAGCTACCGACAGCTGGTACCGCCTGCAACAAAAATACATTGCCTAGAAAAGACCCAGGTGAGTAGTTTCCTCCAGTTTCTAGCTGCATCCCCATCAAAGCTGCGCCGACGACTAAGACACCGGCGGCCGCAAGAGTGATGAGGTGCGCCGGGTAGACACGCGCGAATCGGAGCTGGATAAAGCGCAGATATTGCTTGCTCGAGAAGCTTGCGAAGCGGCCTGCGTAGTTGTACGCGATAATAAACCCGCTCAGGATGAAGAAGATCTCTACTCCGAGAAAACCCGATCGAACCCACGGGGCGACGATTTCAGCAGCGGGAAAGAGTGCATAAAGGATCAGCCGATAGTGCTCGATGACCACCCATGCTGCGGCGACCGCCCGAAGTCCTTGCAACCCATGAAGTTTCTCTAGCGCCATCTGCTTCTCCGCTCGCTACTCGCTCTTCGCTACTCGCTGAGCCTTCGAAGCTCGCCGCTCGAGCATTCGCAGAATTCCGGACCGGAAATTCTGAATCATGTCGCCTAGTTCGGGTGGCACGCTTGCACTCTGCTGGCCTGTCCGCGAATAGGCCTCCAGGAGTGCATCCGCGAAAATCGCAGCACTATCGTTTGAATATGTGACGTCGATTCCCGGTTCCAGATAAGCGATCTCTGGAGCATGGTATTTCCACCTCGTGGTAACCACATGAAGGCCCATGGTCAGCGCCTCTGCCGCTATTAGCCCCACCCTTCCAGGATTCACAAGTACCGACGAGCTCCGCGAGAGAAGCGCTTTGCCCCGGTCGTCGATGCGACCGAGGAATGCAACCTGCCCTCGCTCAATTCCTGGCCGAAGAAGATGAACCTGATCGCCGCTGCCTGCGATGATGAACTTCACCTCCGGTCGGCGATCCCAGACCTCATCCATGATCTCCGCCAAGAGGTCGATACGTTTGCTGCGATCAATTCCCCCGATGTACGCGATCGCTTTCGAGGCAGTCAACTGATATTTCTCTTGAAACATCTGCAAGTCGACATCGGTAACAGCCTCGATCTCGGCACGAAGAGACCCGAGGTCAACTGTATTCATGACAGCTGTCACCTGGTCGCCAGGAACACCTTGCAAGCGGGCATAATCGGCTCCACTTTGCGTATAAGCGAAAACATGATCCGAGTGCTTCATCTGTATCTTCTCGGACCAGAGGTCGAGGATATTGTCGTCACTCACATAGTTCTTTACGTGCCCCCATAGACCCAAAGCTAAGTGGGATCTCATTCGAAATCCCATTGCCTCGTAGTTGTCGAAGCTTGGGCCTACCAGCGGAAGTATGACCGCATCCGCGTCCTTCCAAAAAGCGGAAGTCCGCGTCATCACGACTGAACGTGACCCTAGCTTGAGGCGACGTGGTCTTGTGAGCGATAGCCACTCTGGAGTTGTCGAGTCCTCGCGTGCAGCCTGTGCTCGATCCGGTAAAGATGCGACTACACGTAGCTCGATACCGTCGTCTAGCAGGACCTTCGCGAGACCCTCGAAGAATGGCACGCGGTACCTCGGTACGTACGGTTGAACGACCCATACAGCCCTCATGATAGAGCTCCATCAGCCCTACGATCGCCCGCGAGAGAGCGATCCCCGTCGCGCAGATTTTCCCGCACTTCTAAGCGCTCACCTGGCGCCTTTGCGAGGCTCGCCTGCCCATCCATCCGTCGCGAAGAGATCAAGTATATTCCCGCCATCAGTAGGAGGACATAGACGCACCACCAGATGGCATGCACAGTGTTTGTGCGAGCGGCAACCAGCGCAAAGCCTGAAACGACCGCAATTGACGATGCAGAGACCGTCGACAACATCGAGTTGAACGCCCAACGATTTGCAATGAACCGAACGGCAATCCCGAACAGGAAAGAGCCGACGGCAACCGCGGGAAGGCCGCCATCGAAGTAAAGGACGCCTGCTAGCGAGCCAACAGGGCAGTAGGGCTGTCCGCAACCTCCACCCCAAATCGAAGTGAGAACCTGGTCAGAGAACGCGGTACCGAAGACATCCCCTGGCAGTGGGCGGGCTAGAAATTCAAGAAGCGTCCCTCTCCCTAGACCGTATTCAGGGTTGGGTTGCCCGGCAAAGACGGCTATGTAGTCGAGCATCTCGGTATCGTACGAGGCGAAAACCGGAGTCAAAACTCCACGAAACCCTTCGTCTCCGAAGTATCGCAGGGATGCTGTCAGCAGGTTCTCGCCCGGCATCCGCGCTCCCGCGGACCTCACCATCGGCACAATGGCCAGAAAGAGGAAACCAACGACGCCTAGGACGAGGTGCCAGGCCTTCAAACGAACAGGGGACCGAATAAGCGCGGCTACCAGTGGGATTAGCAGGCCCGGAATCAGGAACCTGCGATTGCCCAACTGTGAAAGCGCCGTTAGTGAGATCGCGATTGCCGCCAGAATCAACAAAAGCTCGAACACGTGGATCTGCCGATTCCGTCGTGAGATGAAGAAGATGGTCGCTGCAACGGAACCGGCCATCGGGATCACAAGCACAAATTCGGGAACCCCGCCGAGCGTTGCATCTTCTGAACGCCCGCCACTCAGCGCCGTCAGGCTCGACGGACCCGCAAGGACGATAATCGCAGCGACGTATAGCGCGATCGCGAAAACGGAAATGCCAAGGACACCTCCCGCAGTCAAACGCACCTCTCGACGCTCAATCGGAGCGGACTGCTTCGAGAAGATCGCGGCTCGCGTCGGGCGAACTGCAGCAATGAATGCGCCAAACCCGAAGAACGAGAGACTCACGACGCCTACAGTCATCGCTGTGTCGAGGGCATTCGTATCCGGGATCAGTCCGTACATCGTCCTTATTTCGAAGCGATCCGTGAACAACGGGCGAACCCCAAATATCATCGCGAGCATGACTGCGGCGGTCGTGTCTGGCGCCACAAAACGGCCTAGGCCTCGAACAGGCGATGTCGCCACCATGTAGAGAAGCGTGATCATTGCGACCACAGCGGAGAGCGCGATCAAAACACATTCCCTTCATTCGCTGCTACGCACATCACTACCTAGCCTCGAATCTGTTCGACGTGTTCCCGATACCACTCAACAGTCGACCGCAGCCCGTCCTCGAGCCCGATCTGCGCCGTCCAGCCGGCGTCAGCGAGGCGGGAGACGTCGAGAAGCTTCTGCGGGGTTCCGTCGGGCTTCGACGTGTCCCACTCGGTGTCGCCCTCGAACCCGACGACCTTGGCGATCGTCTCGGCGATCTCCTTGATGGTCACATCGGAACCCGTTCCCACGTTGACCTGCTCCGGGCCGTCGTAGTGGTCGAGGAGGTGGAGGCAGGCAGACGCCATGTCGTCCACGTGCAGGAACTCGCGGCGGGGTGAGCCGGTTCCCCAGTTCGTCACCGACGGTGTGCCAGCCGAAGCGGCCTCGTCGTATCGGCGGATGAGTGCCGGAAGCACGTGCGATCCCCGCGGGGAGAAGTTGTCGCCCGGTCCGTAGAGGTTGGTGGGCATGGCGCTGATCCACGGCAGAGCGTACTGACGCCGCACAGCCTGCACCTGGAAGATGCCGGCGATCTTGGCCACCGCGTAGGCGTCGTTCGTCTCCTCGAGGTGCCCCGTCATGAGCGAGTCCTCGTGGATCGGCTGCGGCGCGAACTTCGGGTAGATGCAGCTGGACCCGAGGAAGAGCAACCGCTCCACCTTCTGCTCGAGAGCGGCGTCCATCACGTTCACTTGAATCTGCAGGTTCTCGGTGAGGAAGTCCACCGGGTAGGTGTTGTTCGCGAGGATCCCGCCCACCTTGGCGGCGGCGAGCACCACGTAGCGCGGCTTCGTCTCACGGAAGAAGGCAAAGACGGCCTCGCGGTCCTTCAGGTCGAGCTCGGACGAGGTGCGACCGATCACATCGGTGAACCCCTCGGCCTCGAGCTTCCGCCAGATGGCGGAGCCGACGAGGCCGCGGTGACCGGCGACGTAGATGCGGGAGGAACGGTCGAGGGGTGCTCCCCCGAAGTCGACGCCGTCGCTCACAGCACGGCCTCGGGCGTCCACGACGCGAGGTTCACCTTGTCGATCCACGGGGTGCCGGCGCATTCGAGAGTCTTGATGTCGGCGTCCACCATGATGCGAGCCAGCTGGTCGGGCTGAACCGTGGCCTTCCAGCCCAGCTTCGCCTCCGCCTTCGACGGGTCACCGACGAGGGCGTCCACCTCGGTCGGGCGCAGGTAACGCTCGTCGAACTTCACGTACTTCTCCCAGTCGAGGCCCACGTGCTCGAACGAGATCCGGAGGAAGTCGCGCACCGTGTAGGCGGTGCCCGTGGCGAGGACGAAGTCCTCGGGCTCGTCCACCTGCAGCATGCGCCACATGCCCTCCACGTACTCCGCGGCATAACCCCAGTCACGCACCGAGTCGAGGTTGCCCATGTAGAGGTGCTCCTGTGTGCCGGCCTTGATGGCGGCCACGGCGCGGGTGATCTTGCGCGTCACGAAGGTCTCGCCGCGGCGGGGCGACTCGTGGTTGAAGAGGATGCCGTTCACGGCGAACATGTCGTACGCCTCTCGGTAGTTCTTCGTGATCCAGTAGCTGTAGAGCTTCGCGGCGCCGTAGGGCGAGCGCGGATAGAAGGGGGTGTCCTCGTTCTGCGGCGGCGGGGTGGCGCCGTAGAGCTCCGACGACGACGCCTGGTAGAACCGGGGGCGGATGCCGGCGGTGCGCACGGCCTCGAGCAGGCGGATGGAACCGGTGCCGGTGGTGTCCGCCGTGTGCTCCGGCTCGTCGAACGAAACGCGCACGTGCGACTGGGCGCCGAGGTTGTACACCTCGTCCGGCTGGATCTCCGCGAGGAGTGTGACGAGGCGCACGCCGTCGCTCAGATCGCCGTAGTGGAGGAAGAGCTTGGCGGTGGGGTCGTGCGGGTCCACGTAGAGGTGGTCGATGCGCGAGGTGTTGAACGTGGAGGCGCGGCGGATCAGGCCATGCACCTCGTAGCCCTTCGAGAGCAGCAGTTCGGCGAGGTACGACCCGTCCTGGCCGGTGATTCCGGTGATGAAGGCTTTCTTGGTCACGTGGACTCCCGTGTTCTCGTTGCGGTTCTTATCGTCGGGCCTGGCGAGCCGGCCCGACCGATCGTGCGCGATCGTGTGGTGCGGGTGAGGGGGTTCGTCTCTGCGGCGCTGGGAAGACGGGATGACCGAGTGGCCGTCCTGCCATTATGTCGGGCGGATGCAATCCGGACACGGTCATGCCTCACCCCCGTCGGAGTGACGACAGCCACCGGGCGTGGTGGTCGATGGCGGCGGTCTCATCGAGCACCCGGGCGGCAAACTCTTGACCGTTCCGGCCGAGCGTGTCCGAGCGCACTGTGTCGTCGCCGAGCGCGATCGCCGCGTCGAGAAGGGCGCGCGGGTCACCGGCAGGCACATGCTCACCGGCCTGGGACGAGCGGAGCTCGGTGGCCGTTGCTCCCTCGTCCGCCGTGGCGGCGAGCACTGGCCGCCCGACCTTGAAGTACGAGGTGAGCTTGCTGGGTACGGACATCTCGGCTACGCCGAGCTTCTCATTCACGAGGAGTACGTCTGCCGCGCCGAGCACGTTCATGAAGTCCTCGTTCGACACCGACTCGAGGAACGTGATCGACCGCACTCCCTTGGCGTAGTCGACCAGGGTGGCCTTCTGGTTGCCGTCGCCCATGAGCACGAAACGCACGTCACGGTCGGAACTGTCGGCAACGCGGGCCGCATCGACCACGTTCTCGAGCCCCTGCTTCACTCCCATGTTGCCGGCGTGAAGCACGACCGTGGCGTCCTCCGGCCAGCCGAGCGTCGCGCGCCAGCTCGCACGATCCTGCGCGGGGGTTCCCCCCACGTGGGTCCAGTTGCGGATCACTTCCACGCGGGACGGCTCCACCCCGAGGCTCGTCGTCATCACCGTGGCAAAGCGGTCGTGGATCACGGATACACCGTCGGCGCTCCGGAACAGCCACGCCTCGATGCGCTTGATGACGGCGGCGACCGTGGAGTTACCGCCGGTCTCGGTGGCGCCGACCGAGTAGATGTCCTGCACCCATACGCCCACGGGGGTGCGCGGGTGCAACAGTCGGGCCTTCACCATGGCGACCGTCGACGAGAAGAGCGCAGGCGAGACGAGCAGGATCACGTCGGGCTTTCCCCACCGGGAGAAGGCGAACCGGAGGCCGAGAGAGAGCTCGGCGGCCAGTCGCTTGAGGTTGCTCGGGCTCCTCGGCACGTAGTGGAGGTGACGGAGCACGACCACGCCGTCCCGGTCGTCGCGACGGCTCCACTGGCCGTACCCCTCCCGGATGGTCCATTCCGGATAGTGCGGGTGCGCGGTGAGAACGCGGACGCCGAGCCCACGCTGCACGAGGCCTGTTGCCAAGCGCCCGACGTACGGGGCGTTCCCCGTCGTCTCCGGCGAGAAATGGGCGGACAGCACCGCGATTCGACGTCCCTCTGAAGTCACCTTCTCGACACTAGTAGGGGTTCCGCTGCCTCCAGCGGCGGCCGCGTGAACATCTCGTTTCGAGTGACACTCCTTCGGGGGCCGCGCTTCATCCGGCCGCTATGGTGAGATCGGGAAAGGTCATCGCGGGGCTGCCGACCGGCAGGCCGCGTGCGGCTTCTTCCACCGCGACCGACGCCGTTCCGACGGTCGACAAAGAAGGGCATTCCTTTGGTGGAGAAATCGAAAACGAGCCCTCACCGCGTGATCCCGCTGGCCGAGGCACCCGGTGAGCACGCGGCATGGGACCGCCCGAAATCGACCATCTACCTGTGGGCCGTCGTTGAGCTGATCTTCGTCACCAATCCGTGGCAGATCAGTTCGTCTCTCCGGAATCGCGTCCTCCGTGCGTTCGGTGCGGAGATCGGCCACGGAGTCGTCTTCCGTCCCCGCGCACGGGTGAAGTTCCCCTGGAAGCTGCACATCGGGAACGACTGCTGGATCGGGGAAGGCGTGTGGTTCCACAACCAGGACCATGTCTACATTGGACACGACGCGGTGGTCTCGCAAGAGACGTTCATCACCACCGGAAGTCACGCCCACCGTCGCGACATGGGCCTCATCACCCGGCCGGTGGTAATCGGCGACGGCGCCTGGGTGACCTCCCGCTGCGTGATCCTCGGCGGTGCCGATATCGGTCGAAACTCCCTCATCACACCGCACGCTGTCGTCTCGGGGCCGGTCGAGGAGAACACCGTGTTTGGGCCACCGTCGAGCACGGTCCTTGGGAAGCGGTTCAAATGACAGCGTGGCTCCAGCCTCGACAGGCGGCATCGTTCTATTACGCAAGGCCCGTGGCGCAGGCGTGAGAATACTTCAGGTCGTTCCGCTCATGACCCCGACTGGCGGGTTCGGCGGGCCAATCACCGTAGCGGTCAATCAGTCACACGCCCTCCGTGAGCGTGGTCACGAAATCCACATTGCCGGTGCCGCATCTGGTTACACGCAAGGACCTCCATCAGACGTCTCAGGCATCCCGGCACACCTGTTTACCGCGCACAATTTGGTGCCTGGTTCAGGTTTCGCTGGGCTGGTCTCGGCGGGCCTTTACCGGTGGTTCCGTCGAAACCATTCTTCTTTTGATGCTATTCACTTTCACCTTTCGCGAAGTTTAACTACGCTCCCGCTTGCACGGATCGCGCAGAGATCTGGAACGCGGTACGTCACGCAGACTCACGGAATGATCGACGCGACGAGGAAGCTACTCGCCGTTCCCCTGGACGCCGTCTATACCCGGCCCGCTCTTCGCGGGGCCGGATCGAGGTTCTTCTTGACGCCGCGAGAACGACTGGATCTCCAGGATGTCATCGGGCCGGCCGCGCTCCTGGATTACCTTCCCAATGGTGTTCCGATTTCTTTAGTCGCGGAGAACGAAGGGAAACCGGAAGCCGGGATCGAAGTCTTGTATCTCGCGCGGTTGCATAAACGGAAACGACCGGCCACATTCGTCGAGGTCGCTCAGCGACTGAGCAAGGTATTCTCCACCGCGCGATTCTCCTTGGTCGGCCCAGATGAGGGCGAAGGCGCGACAGTAGATGATTTGATTCGCCGAGGGAAACGCTCGATCGACGATGACCAAATCGCTTGGGAGGGCGCTCTCTCACCCGACAGGACCCTAGATCGGATGTCGCACGCGTCGATCTACGTTCTGCCATCAGTGGACGAGCCTTTCCCAATGTCCGTCCTGGAAGCGATGTCTCTGGGAATTCCGGTGATCGTGACAGACAGCTGCGGCTTGGCTGGGGCCATTCAACGAGCCGGGGCAGGGATCGTCGTCGACAGCACCACATATGCGCTTGAAGAAGCGATCCGACGACTACTTTCGGATGGTGAGATGCGCAGGGCAATGGGGCAGGCCGCTCGCCACATGGTCACACAAGATTTCTCGATGGGCGCAGTCGTCGGCCGCCTTGAGGCGTCCTACCGGGGAGAGCTCTAGACGCACAAACCAGAAAGACGGGCACTTCGGCCACGGCGGCACATTCGCTCGATTGGTCATTCTCGATCTCTAAATTCGAAGGGAACCAAATGGGTGTCACGGTCGCAATACCGTTTGTGAGGGTCGCAAAGGAAAACAATCCGAACTTGAAAGCCGGTGTTGATCAGGCAGAGGCTTACTACAAGTCGATGATTGTGAGTTTCGCCTCTGCACGGCGAGTTGACCCGCAAGTTCGACTCATTCTCGTTTCTAACGAGAGCGCACCTCCGAAGTTTAAAGTGGCTCTCGACCAATTTGAGGTAGAGACAATAGTCGTCGAGTTCCTTCACCGCCCCCCAGCCGGCTTCACTCCAGCCTTCGAAGGTTCCCTCTTCCTCCTAGACGCCCTGAATGCAGTCGATGACGATCAGGTGATTCTTATGGACCCCGACGTTCTGGTGCTTCGACCTCTCGCCGATGTGGTCGACGCGCTCAAAGGGAAGGTGGGCGTTCTACCTTTGCCTTACGAGCCAGATCGCGTCGTCAACGGCCTCTCTCGTCGCCAAGCACAGCGCATTCACGTTCAGCTTGGCGGACAAGATAGCCTTGCCGATCACTATGGCGGCGAGTTCTACGTGATACCCCGGGAGCACATGTCTGCTGTAAGGAGCAACGCCGCGGTGGCCTGGTCCGCAGCGCTCGATTCTTTCGCAACTAAATCCCCGCACTTCTTCACCGAGGAACATGTCCTCAACTTCGCTCTCCGATTTGTTCCACGCGAATCCTTGAGCACTCACGTCAAACGCGTCTGGACGGCCCACAGCCACAGAAACGTTGCACCTTCCGACCAAGGACTACACGCCTGGCACCTACCGGCGGAGAAGGACAGAGGCTTCTCCGCCATGTTTGATTCCGTGATGGACCAAAAATCTTGGTTCTGGTCTTCCGATGAGGATGTGTTCGTTCGGCAAGCCTCTAAAGTGATGGGGCTGAGCGGCCGCAGCACGAAGCGAGTTGTCCTCGACCTAGTTGGGCCGTTGGTCCATCGACTCCGGGCATACGCCAAATAATCTCACCGTAAGCCGGGCCGAGCCTCAGTTTTTTTCACGCTGGCAGCCCGGGAAGTTGCGCATCGAGTCGAACTACACGACTGATTCGAAGTTCCTTCGAGCAGAAGAAACATTCGGAGCGACATCTCACTACAGGAGAACGCCCGATCGGTGCTGCTTCTAGTTCAAACGGCGTCGTGCTCGGCGGACAACGGGCCGAACTCGCAATCCCAGAAGGACACTCTGGAGCCCAAATGAAACGCCGAGACCGACTGCCGCGCCCGCAGGCCCTGCGACAGTCGTGCCAATGAGCACCAGGGCAAGACACACGAGCGTCACCGACACGGCAATCGCGGCGACAAGTACCCCGTCGCCCAGCCCCTGCAGAAGGGCGGTGAGCAGTGAGCTCACCGCAGAAAAGGGCAAGAATGCGACCACAATCTGGATAACAGGGACTGACCCCTGGTATGCATCGCCCAGGATCGCGGGCAACAAGAGCGGGACTACCAGAATGAGCGCCGCGGAAAACGCGACCATGAGGCCTGTGGTTGCTACCAGGCTTCGGGCTAAGGGCCGGAGAGATAGCCCATCCCTCACCGCTCTGATTGATGCGGGGACGACGACAGTGGCCATCGATGTCGGAAGGATCTGTAACGGAACGGTCAGGCGGCTCGCTGCGGAATAGAGGCCCGCAGCGACCGCGCCCCCCGCAAGTCCAACGATCGTTGCGTCAAAGTTCCTTGCCTGCATTGCTGCGGAATTGAACCAAAAGGGGCGCGCGCTGCGGATGGCCAACCGCATCGACGAGGGAAGCGCCGAGATGTGCCGTCGAACGTAGTAGTTCGCCCAGACTGCCGATCCGAGACCCGCAAGAGCAACCGCGATTGAGTATGCAAGCACGCCGTGGAGACCGAGGAGAGTTAGGGCCGCGAACACGACAAGCGCAGACGCCCGACGTACGACGAGATTGATAACGCTGATAGCCGCCCGGCCGTCAGCTACAGCCAGCCCGACGCGTGTATCCGCGTTCCTCTCAGCAGCGGCCCAAACCGCAAGAGGAAGCATGAACCAGAACAGAGGATCTATAAGTAGCGCACCGCCTGCAATGAGGAAGACCGATGTTATAGCGAGCGCGAGCGACGTCCACTGGTTGACGCGCAGTCCCGCCGCCACTGCGGGGCTATCGGGCTCTCGTGCACGTTCTCGCAGGACGAAGGTCGCTATTCCAAGGTCAGACGCGGTCTGAGCGAAGGTTGCAACTCCGAGCAGGGCGGATAGGAGACCAAACTGCTCGGGCAACACCGACCGGGCCACGAGCGCGAGCATGGCGGCTTGAAGGAGAGCTGCGATCACTCGGCCGATCGCAACCCAGGCAAACTCGCCGAACAACCGCCCAGGCTGTGACGTCTTCAACCGTGACCACTGTCACTGTGACCAGAAGGGTTGGGAGCCCTGTCGCTGATTGTGCGCCGGTCTTGCTCAACCGTACGTGCACTCGACGGCATCAATTCTCTCTTCAACTAAATGGCACTCGCGCCGGGCGCCACGACGGCTTTCACAGTGCGCCACAGAATGTTGAGATCCCCCATCAGCGACCAGTTCTCCACGTAGAAGAGGTCAAGCCGAATCGCGTCCTCCCAGGAGAGCTCAGATCGCCCGCTTATCTGCCACAGCCCGCTCATGCCCGGCTTAATCAGAAGGCGTCGGTAGGCGATGTTGTCGTACAGCGCCACTTCGGCCTCGCGCTGCGGGCGCGGGCCGACCAGGCTCATGTCACCTTTCAGCACGTTGAGCAGCTGGGGGAACTCGTCTATCGAGTACTTGCGCAGCACCTTGCCGATGGAGGTGAGGCGCGGGTCGTTCTTCACCTTGAAGAGTGGTTTGCCGTCCGTGCCCTGAGCGGTGAGTAGCTGCTGCAGCTCGGAATCGGCGTTCTCCCGCATGGAACGGAACTTGAGCATCTCGAACGGTTTGCCGTTGAGCCCCACACGCTCCTGCCGGTACAACACGCGGCCGCGGCTCGTGAGCTTCACGGCGAGCGCCACCAGCAGCAGCGGAATGCTGAGCGCGAGCAGCATCGCCCCGGAGCCCAGAACGTCGAAGCTCCGCTTGCCGTACTTCTTCCAGCCCTCACTTCGTGGTGTCTCCACGTGGATGAGCGGGAGGCCTGCAACGGGCCGCGTGTGGATGCGGGGGCCACCCACGTCGGTGAGGCTCGGGGCGAGCACCAAGTGGTGGATGCCCGGAAGCAGCTGCCAGCTGAGCTCCCGCAGCTCCTGCGGCGACAGCGCGTCGCTACTCGTGACCACCACGGTGTCGGCTCCGAATGTGTCGAGCGCCTCCACGATGGAGTCGTACTCCTGGGAGGTGCGCACGGGCATGCCCTCGAGCTCGGCTCCCGCCGGGTACCCCTTCACCCACGCGCCCACGACGCGATAGCCGGCGCTGGTGTCGCGGGAGAGCTGCGTGGCGATGTGTACCACGCTCTGCTCCGACCCGATGAGCAGCACATTGGAGGCGAAGCGCCCCTGCGAGCGCTCCACCGCGAGCCATTGCCGCCACGCCCACCGGAAGAAGAGGAGCACCACGATGCCCACCGGGAACGCGAGCAGGATGTAGCCGCGAGCGATGTCGATCTTGAAGATAAAGGCGATGATCGCGACGAGGCCGAAGAGCCGCACGCTTGCGTCGGCCACGAGCTTGTATTCCGTTGAGCCCGCACCCACCACGCGGTAGTTACGCGTGCCTCCGAAGCGAAGCGAGAATACCCACAGCGCCGTGAGCACGATAGAGACAATGGTATAACTCACCGCAAGAGGGGCTTCGCCCGGTGCCGGAATGCGCGTCGAGTCAGCGTCGTCGACACCGAGCCAGACGATCTGCACACCGAAGACCACCCACACAAGGGCGAGGAAATCTGTGACGGCGAGCCGCCGCGCGTAGCTTCGGCGCCAGTCACGACGCCGGCCGACGGGTTGAGCGGCCTCGGCAGGGCGCGGTTCACGGGCTGACGACGGTGTCACAACTTCAGTCTGCACATCGGAACTCACGTCGGACCCCTCTACTGGCCGATCACCACGTACTTCGGACCCCTCCACTTACGTGGTCCCCCCAGTGTATTCAGATGAAGGTTTCTAGTAGGTGACGATTTACCCCAGTGCGAGTGTCGGCGGAAGGGGGGACACGCCCGCTGATCCGAACGTCAACACGAGCCCGGAGGCGTTGAAAACGACATGCGCGACCATGGCCGATCCCACCCCCTGAGCGCGGGCCACTGCCCCGAAGCCGACCCCCGCCAGGAGGGTGATGGCGACGGCGAGCGGAGAGCCTCCCGCGAGCGCGTGCACCGCCGCAAAGACGATCGCTACGAGCGCGATGCCCAGCCACGCTCTGCCGCGCCCACGGCCGAAGCGTTCCTCCACTGCAGGCAACAGCGCGCCACGGAAGAATGACTCCTCGATCACCGGTGCCAAGATGACCGAGGCGACGATAGCCGTTGCGAGACCGAGCGCGATAGTGGCGCCGTTCCCCGCAATGCCCGGACCTACGCCGATTCGCCCAGTGACAAGCACCTCGAGGATCACGCCAGCCGTCCGAGCGGCGAGGCCGACGAAGACACCCACGGCCGCCCCCATCACCGAGAGCGGCAGGCGCAGCGTCCGCCACCACGGTTCGCTCCTCCGTCGCATGGCGAGTCGCACCGCGACGACCACCGCCGCCACGAGCGGTATCCACACCACGAGGTACGACGAGAGCTCGCGGATCGGCTCGGGAACGAGCGCGGTCCCCGCGAACGGCAGCAGGAGAACGGCCGCCGCCAGCCCCGCGAGGGGCACCATCAGGCTCCAACGGCGAGGGGCGGACATGAGTGCCACCGTAGCGGGACACCCGCCCCTCACCGAAGCGGACTGCAGCCGGATGTGTGGCAGCATGATCCGGAAGGGCGCTTCATCGGGTGCCGCCACAACGAGGGAAGGCCGCCAGCGTGGAGTTGCGCGACTACATTCGGATCCTACGCAAGAGCTGGATCCTCATCACCGCGATGGCGCTTCTCGGCATCGCCGCGTCCGCGGGCTACTCGCTGCTACAGACGCCGCTCTATAGCGCGACGAGCAAGGTCTTCGTCTCGACTCAGTCGGGCGGCACGGTCACTGACTTGGCCCAGGGCAATGCCTTTACGACGCAGCGCGTGCAGACGTATGCCGATCTCGTCTCGACTCCGGTGGTACTGCTTCCGGTTATTGCGGAACTCCGTCTCCAGACCGATGCCGGCGCCCTCGGACGGACTATTTCCGCGTCGGCTCCGGAGAGCACGTCCCTCATCGAGATCACCGTGACGAACGCGGATCCCGTACTCGCTGCGGAACTCGCAAACGGCACCTCGGAGAGCCTCACGAGCGTGGTAGACACACTCGAACGACCGCTCGAAGAAGGCTCAGTCTCTCCCGTGAAACTCAGTCTTGTGCAGCAGGCGTCCGTACCGTCTGCACCTGTTAGCCCGAACGTTCCCGCCAACATCGTCCTCGGGTTGCTCGTTGGCCTCGCCCTCGGTGTGGGTTTCGGCGTGCTGCGCGAAGTACTCGACACCCGCATCCGCACGGAGCGCGACGTGAAGAGCGTGACCGAGGCCGCGATCGTCGGCGGCATCGCCTACGACCCCAAGGCCGTCGCTCGCCCGCTCATCGTGCAGGACGACCCCCGTAGCCCGCGCGCCGAGTCGTTCCGCAGCCTGCGCACCAACCTGCAGTTCATCGGCGCCGGAAGCGCCGGCCACAGCTTCGTGGTCACCTCGTCCATCGAGGCCGAGGGCAAGAGCACCACCGCAGCGAACCTCGCGATCGCGCTCGCGGCCGCGGGCTCGCGCGTGGTGCTCGTGGACGGTGACCTGCGCCGCCCCAAGGTGGCCGACTACATGGGCATCGAGGGTGGCGTGGGCCTCACCGATGTGCTCATCGGCCGGGCCGAGCTGGGCGACGTGCTGCAGCCCTGGGGCCGCTCGTCGGTCACGGTGCTGCCGGCCGGCAAGATCCCGCCGAACCCGAGCGAGCTGCTCGGCTCCCCCAGCATGGAGCACCTCGTGGAGACCCTGGCGAAGGACTTCGACCACGTGATCTACGACGCTCCGCCGCTGCTGCCCGTCACGGACAGCGCCATCCTGGGCAAGCTCGTGGGCGGTGCCCTCGTGGTGGTGGCCGCCGGCCGCACCACGAAGCACCAGCTCGAGGGTGCTGTGACCACGCTCGAGCACGTGGGCGCCCCCGTCTCGGGCATCATCCTCACGATGCTGCCCACCTCGGGCCCCGACGCCTACGGTTACGGCCGCTACGGCTATGGCTACGGCTACGGGGTCGAAGAGGGCAACGAGGCGGCCGAGCGCGACAACGCGTCCGCCCGTCCGTAGCCACCGTCTCCGGAGCACCCTCCGCCACCTGAACGGCCCGACCCGAGAGACACCATGACCGCCAGCTTCCAGATCCTCACGGTGTGCACCGGGAACATCTGCCGGTCCCCCCTCGCCGAGCAGGTACTGCGCTCGGGACTCGCGGACATCGTCCCCGTCACCGTGTCGAGCGCCGGTACCTACGCGATGACCGGCAGCCCGATGACACCCGAGGCCGCCGCCCTCTCGGAGGAATTCGGTGGCACGGGGTCCGAGAGCCACGTCTCTCGCGACCTGACCCCCGCTCTCGTGGATGCGTCGGCCCTGATCTTCGCGATGTCCCGCGAACACCGCCGGGAGATCGTTGAACTGCGACCCCGCGCCGCCCGCACCTCGTTCACGCTGCGCGAGTTCGCCCGCCTGGCCGACGGCATCACCGACGAGGAGCTCGCCGACGCGGCGGCCCTTCCGCTCGATGCCGTGAGCGAGCGGCTCGCGGAGGCCGTGCGGTCCGTCGCCGCGCGCCGCGGGCTCGTGGAGCGCCCCGAGGACCCGAACGACGACGACATCGTGGACCCGTATCGCCGCGGCGACGCGGTGTACCGCGAATCGGCCGCGCAGCTGATCCCCGCGGCCGAAATCGTCGTGCGCATGCTGCGTCACGCGGCCCGTCTCACCACGCCGACGACTCCCGGAACGCGCTAGCGATGCCGAAGCCACGCCGGCATTCCCCGGCTCGAGAGGCGCGGAAGCGCTGGCTCGCCGTGATCGGTATCGCCCTCTTCATCGCCGTCGACATCCTGCTCGTGGTGCTCGCCCTGCAGTCCACCTCGGCGCGTGACAACGGCTCGACGCCCGCCGTGGTGCCCACGTCGAGCGAGTCGTCGAGGCCCACCCCCACGGCCTCCCCCACTCCGACGGACGCAGCACCCTCCTCCGTGACCGCGGTGCCGCCCACACGCATCCTGGCCGCGCTCGACGCGAGCGTCGCGTGGCGCGCCACCACGGGATCGTGCCCGGATACAGCGGTAGCCCCCGAGCTCACAATCGACGGCGGCGCCACCTGGTCAAGCGCCGATCTCACGGGCCTCACCGGAGTGACGGCCCTGCAACGCATCCTCGTGACCGACGCCGACACGGCGACCTTCCTCGGCTCGGGCGCGGAGTGCGACCCCGCCGTCGCGCGCACCTTCGTGGGCGGCGCGGACTTCGCCGAGTACCCCGATCAGCTCGAGGGCAGCTGGTACCTCTCGCCCGTGGGCGGGTCCACCGTGCACGCGCCCGGAGGCGACGTGGCCGCTCCGTGCGACGCGACCGTGACGGTGGCGCCGCTCGGTGACGACACCGCCGCCGTGTTGTGCAGCGACAGCTCGCTGCACGTCACGACCGACGCGGGCGCCTCGTGGAGCACGCTCGACGAGCTGCCGGGCGCGGTTGCCCTCACCGACTCCGCTGACGGCTTCCTCGTGGCGAGCGCTGGATCCGCCGGCTGCGCCGGCGTGGAGCTGACGCTGATCGGTGTGGACGACGATCGCACGCCGGTGGACTGTGTGGAAAGCTCGATCCCGGCGGGCGACCTCGCCGGATCGACGGCGATCGACTGGACCGACGGAGCAATCTGGGTGTGGGTGGACGACCGCCTGCTCATCTCAACCGACGACGGAGGGTCCTGGTCATGACGGACGCGAAGAACCCCGACAGCCCGTCCGACGACGACGCGGCCGCTCAGAGCGCCGGGGCCAACAGCATTGGAGCGGACGGCACCGGGTCGGGCGACGCCGACACCGAACGCGTTGCGGCCGAGAGCACGAGCACGGGTACCGACTACGACCTCGCGGCATGGGAGGCGAAGGGGCGACGTCGCCGCCGGAGCTCAAGCAGCAGCAGCAGCAGCAGCAGCAGCAGCAGCAGCAGCAGCAGCAGCAAGGGTGGCACGAGCCGGAGCGGGCGCGGCTCCGGAAAGGGCAGCTCGCGCTCCCGACGCGAGCGGGCGAAGCGCCGTCGCATCATCGGGTGGAGCATCGCCGGTTTCGCCGTGCTGCTCATCGCAGCCGTCGCTTGGGTGGGTATTCGCGCCCTGATGGCGCGCGACCACCTCGAGGCTGCCGTGCCGCTCGCGAACGAGGTGGTCGACGCGATCGGTGACGGCGACACCGATCGCGCCCGTGGTACCGCCGACCGGCTCGCCGAGCACACGTCCGCCGCGGCGAGCCTCACGGGAGACCCGGTGTGGCGCGCGTTCGAGATCGTCCCGTTCATCGGCGACGACCTGCACGCGGTGCGCGAGATCGCCGGCTCCGTCGACTCCCTCGCCACCGACGCCCTCGACCCGCTGCTCGACCTGGTGCAGGACTTCGGCCTCGCCCAGTTCACCCCCACGAACGGCGCACTGCCGGTGCAGCCCCTCACCGACGCCCAACCCACCGTGGCTCAGGCCGCGGCGGCCACGGCGGCCGCGCACACCCGCGTGGACGCCATCGACACCTCCAGCACCCTCTCACCCGTCACCGACGCGGTGAACCGCCTGGGCGGACTCGTCGAGACGGCCGACGCGGCCACCGACGCCGCCGACCGCGCCGTGCAGCTGCTGCCGCTCGTGCTCGGCAGCGACCGACCGCGTGACTACCTGCTCATCTTCCAGAACTCCGCGGAACCCCGCTCGGGCGGCGGCATCGCCGGCGCCTTTGCCCTGCTTCACACCGACAACGGCACGATGTCGCTCGCGCAGCAGGCCACAGCCCAGGACTTCCCCCGCACGCAGGACCCGATCATCGACCTGCCCACGGAGACCGAAGACCTTTACGGAGACCTCGCCGGGGAGTTCGTGCAGAACATCACCATCACGCCCCAGTTCCCGCTCTCCGGCGAGCTCGCTCAGGCGTGGTGGGAGCGGTCGTACGGTACGACGGTGGACGGCGTGATCGTGCTCGACCCGATGACCCTCAGCTACCTACTTCGAGCCACCGGACCCATCACGCTCGCGACGGGCGACGAGCTCACGAGCGACAACGCCGTTCAGCTGCTCCTCCAGGACGCCTACGTCCGCTACCCCGACACCGCGGTCCAGGACCTCTTCTTCGCCTCGACGGCCGCCGAGGTCTTCTCGGCCATCAGCTCGGGGAACGTGGAGCCTGTCCCCTTCATCGAGGCCCTGACCCAGGCCTCGGAAGAGCGGCGCGTGCTCATCTGGAGCAGCGACCCGGCAGAACAGGCCATCCTAGATGGCACCTCCCT
This sequence comes from Labedella endophytica, assembly GCF_003990045.1. Lineage (GTDB taxonomy): Bacteria > Actinomycetota > Actinomycetes > Actinomycetales > Microbacteriaceae > Labedella > Labedella endophytica. The sequence continues at coordinate 709,664 of NZ_RZGZ01000002.1, forward strand.
CAACGGAGATATCACCCAGTCCGGGGGACAAGACCGGTACGGCGTCTACGTGAACGACTCCACCGGAGCCAAGATGGGCGCGTATCTCGAGTACCGCGTCGGCAGCGACGACACCTCCTGCCGGAACGACGGCCGGGCGTATCGCGACATCGAGGTGACCGTGACGAGCACGGCGCCCGCCGACGCCGCCACGAGCCTGCCGAGCTACGTCACCGGTGGGGGCCAGTTCGGTGTAACACCTGGTAACACGAAGATTATTCTCGCGTTCTACGGAGCGAGCGGATCGCAGTTCGTCGGGATCGAACGCGGCGGCGAGTCCGCTTCGGCCCGCACGGCGGAGGATTTCGGGTTGCCCGTGGCCCTCACGACCGTGGAACTCACCCCCGGCGAGACGGCCACGTATCACGTCCGCTGGCTCGCTCCCGAGGAATCCTCAGGTTCTGCTGTTACGGAGATCACGCCAGGAGTTCACGCAATCGAAACAGAGGCTCCTAGCTTTACCTGCGAGTTTCCCTAGACTGGGGTGACTGGACCGTTCTCGGACGGATCCGATTCCAGAGCCTCACAGCACCGTGATTGCTTGCCACGCACGGCTGCGATCGCTCCTTTTTTTGCCGTCCGATCCTTCAGGGGGACAACTTGTTCAAGAAATTCATCGCGGGCGCGGGTATCGCCCTCGTCGCACTCTTCGCCGTTCCGACCGCCGCTCAGGCTGTCTACGCTCCGGAGGAGTCGGTCACCGTTACCGGCACGCCGGCTCCGGGTGAGACGGTCACCGCCAGCTACGACGAGATCTTCATCCCGGGTGCGGACGTCACGTTCACGCTCACGGGTGAGAACGCCGTCGGCGCCACGCTCGCCGTCTTCAAGGCTGCCGTCAACACGCAGTCCTTCGTGAAGGCCGCCGACGCTTCCGGTTCGGTTGCCGTCGACGTGACCCTGCCCACCAACGCCACCGGCACCTACACGCTGGCCGCCACGGACGGCGTGACCGTTGCTCCCGCCGTCTCCATCACGGCTGCTGCCGCTGACGGCTCCGGTTCGGGCGACTCGGACTCCGATGACGGCCTGGCCGTCACCGGTGGCACCGCGCTCACCACCATCTGGATCGCTGCTGGAGCCCTCGGCCTCGGCGTCGTGCTCCTGCTGGTCCGCTCGATGCGTCGCAAAGCTTCCGTCTGATCTTCAGACATTGAAGTAAAGGAGAAGGCCCCCGGTAACCCGGGGGCCTTCTGTTTTAGTTGAGGTCACAACCCATCTAATGGAAGTAGAAATTGTGCGCTTTCAGCGTGACGCAAGCAAGCGAAATTTGACTCGAGACCTCATCATGGCTTTGGCTTCAGCTCGCCTCATGCCGCACCGCTATCGAGCACTTCTCGTCAGTCAGGCGGGAGTTCGCGTAGGAGAAGGCGTGTTGTTCATGGGAGGGATCGACATTGTCGGTAACGCTGAAGTCACGTTCGGACGCGGAGTGTTCGTAAATCATCGGTGCTATTTCGATGCAGCGGCCCCCATAACGGTCGGCGACAACGTACAGATAGGCGACAACGTCAGAATCATTACCTCCACCCACGAGATGGGCGGGCCGGAACGCCGAGCATCAAAATCGTTGTCCTTGGCCGTCACCATCGCTACGGGTGTCTGGATAGGATCTGGCGCTACTGTGCTACCCGGTCTTTCCGTTGGACAAGGATGTATGATCGCCGCCGGCTCAGTAGTCACTCGAGATTGCGAGGACAATGGCCTGTATGCCGGGGTTCCAGCTAGAAGAATTCGCGAGCTCTAACCGATCGCGCCGAGTCGCGTCTGCTCTTGACTATCCGAAGCCCGTCAACGCGCAGTCCATCCGGTGCAATGTCCGGAACGACCACAAACTCGAGCAAGGAACGGTGTAGTCCTGCTCCTGTTCGCTGTTCGCTGTTCGCTGTTCGCTGTTCGCTGTTCGCGTCGGATTGTCCCAGTCGCTGGCACCGTTGATGGACGAAATTGTCCAAAGCACCGAGCACGAAGTCAGCGGAGCTGTGCTCCTTAGACGGTGTACTGTGTGTCGAGCTAGCGAACCGCGAGTGAGTCCGCCGACACCTCGATGCGCACGTTGTCGCCGAAGGCGAGCCGCTCGTCCGCCGAGTGCTGCATGCGGATCGCGACCCCGCTCTCCGTGCGCAGCCGCGTGCGGCGCAGCGACCCGAGGAACGTGCTCTCGAGCACCGTCGCGGGCTCGCCGCGGCCGTCGGCCGCGAGCCGCACGTTCTCGGGTCGCAGCAGCACCTCCACGGGGCCATCGGGCCGCTCCGCCCGCAGTGGCAGCCGCGCGCCGAAGACGGTCGCGTGACCACCCATCGCCTCCGCCGGGATCACGCTCGAGAGCCCCACGAAGTCCGCGACGAACGGCGTGGCCGGGTCGCGGTAGAGCTCCTCGGGCGTGCCGATCTGCTCGATGCGGCCACCGTTCATCACGGCGATCCGGTCGGAGACGGCGAGCGCCTCCTCCTGGTCGTGCGTCACGAAGACGGTCGTGATCGCGAGCCGCAACTGGATGCGGCGGATCTCGTCGCGGAGCTGCACGCGCACCTTCGCATCGAGCGCTGAGAGCGGCTCGTCGAGGAGCAGCACCCGCGGCTCCGTCACGAGGGCACGCGCGAGCGCCACACGCTGCTGCTGCCCGCCGGAGAGCATCGCCGGGTACCGGTCGCCGAAGTCGCGCAGCCCCACGAGCTCGAGGGCGGCGAGCGCCCGGTCGCGCGCCTCCGCTTTCTTCACCTTGCGCATGCCGAGGCCGAACATCGTGTTCTCCACCGCGGTGAGGTGCGGGAAGAGGGAGTAGGCCTGGAACACCATTCCGAGGTCGCGCTTGTTCGTGGGCACGTGCGACACGTCGGTGCCGCCGATGCGCACCACGCCGCCCTCGGGCGACTCGAGGCCCGCGAGCACCCGCAGCGCCGTGGTCTTGCCGCACCCCGACGGCCCCAGCAGGGAGACGAACTCCCCCGCCGCGATATCGAGGTCGAGGCCGTGCAGCACGCGGTGTCCGCCGTACTCCTTCACGACGTCGCGGAACGACACGCTCGCGCCGTCGATGCCCGACGCCACGAGCGGGTTCGAGCCCGTGGTGCGGGCATCCGGCGCCGTCTCGGCGTGGGTGACACGTGCTTCCGTGGTCATGTCGGGTCCTTTCGCGGGGTGGAGCGTCGGAGGGCCGCCGCCGTGCCCACGCGACCGATGAGGAGCAGCAGCAGGAAGGCGAAGAGCAGCGCGAGGAGCGCGAGGATCACCGCGACGTACGGGTCCTGCTTGTTGACGACGAAGAGCGCCGTCTGGAGGTTCTGCCGGTTGAGCAGCGACGCGATCGTGAACTCGCCGAGCACCACGGCCACCGAGATGAGCGACGCGGAGAGGAGCCCCACGCGCAGGTTCGGTGCGAGCACCTTGAGGAGCACGCTCCCCCAGCCGGCGCCGAGCGACCGCGCGGCCTCCGTGAGGGTGCGCACGTCGATCGCGTCCAGGTTCGCCTGGATCGCCCGGTACGCGTACGGCAGCACCGTGACGCCGTACGCGAAGGCGAGGGTCCAGACTCCCGTTCCCACGGCCCGACCGATCGCCAGGTAGATGGGGGCGAGCCCCACCACGAGCACGATCGCCGGGATCGACAGCGGCAGGAGGCAGAGGAACTCGAGCGGGCGGCGCAGCTTCGGGAAGCGCAGCGTCACGAGGATCATCGTGGGCGCGAGGAGGAACAGCACGATCGCGACCGTGGTGATCGCGAGCAGGAACGATCCCTGCAGGCCCCGCCAGATGGGCGCGTACTTCCCGGCGTTGGCCGGATCGAGGAGCGCCGTGTAGTGGCTGAGGTCGTAGCCGCCGCCCGTGGCGCGCAGCGTGAACTCCACCATCGACGCGATCGGGATGAGGAACACGAGCCCCACCACGCCGAGGATCACCCACGTGGTCGCGCGGCGCGGAGCGATCGTGGCGCGCACGCGGCCGGAGCGGGGCGCGCGGGCTCCCGACGGCGACGGGGCGGCGGGAGTCACCGTGGGGGCGGCAGCGGATGCAGCCGCAGATGCAGCCGCGTCGGGCGTGCCCGGCATGCCCGTGGACGGGGCGCCGGTGCGGGTCAGGCCTGCCATCGTGCGGCCCTCCGCTGGACGAGCGCGTAGAGCGTCATCACCACCGCCATGATCACGATCATGCCGAGGGCGAGCACGCCGGCCACGTTCTCTCGGCCGAGCACCGTCTCGCTCGTGAGCGCCGTGCGGATCTGCAGCGGTACGATCGACGACCCCTGGCTCGACAGCGCGGCCGCCGTCGCATACGACGAGAACGCGTTCGCGATGAGCAGCAGAAAGCTCGCGAGGAACGACGGCGCGAGCACCGGGATCCCCACCTTCCGCCAGAACGCCGCGCGCGTGCCGCCGAGAGTCAGCGTCGCCTCGAGCCACTGGGGCTTCAGCCCCGCGAGGGCGGGGAGGAACGTGATCACCATGAGCGGCACCTGGAAGTAGACATAGGGCAGGACGAGGCCGGGCAGCTCGTAGATCCACGCGCCATCGGCGAAGATGTCGATCCCGAACGCGTCCTGCAAGAGGAGCGTGACGACGCCCTGCAGGCCGATCGTCGCGATGAACGCGAACGCGAGCATGACGCCGCCGAACTGGGCGAGCACGCCGCTCGCCGCGTCGACGATCGCGCGGGCGCGGCCGCCCTCCGGGAAGCCGAGCATGGCGTAGCTGAGCGCCGCGCCCACGACGGCGCCGATCGCCGCGGTGAGGAACGACAACCACGTGGAGTTCCAGAACGCGCCGAGGATCACCGGGTCCGTGAGCGCCGCGAGGTTGTCGAGCGTGAACGCGCCGTCGGCGGTGAAGAGGCCGCTCGCGAGGGCGATGCCCGTGGGGAGGGCGAGGAAGACGACGACGTACGCGCCGAACGGGAGCAGCCCGAGGACTGCAGGGGCGGGGGCACGCCGGCGCCGTCGACCGGAGTCGACGGCACCGACGCCCGCGTGAACTGCGGAGGTCACGGGTGGTTAGCCGACCGCGGCGGCCCATTCGGCTCCGAGGAGCTCACCCGCCGTAGCGCTCTGGTCGGACGTCGGCACGACGACCTCGCTCGGGGCCTCGGGGAGCGCCTCGAACAGGTCGGCGTCGATCGTGCCGGCCTCCTCCATCGCGTCGGCGAGCACCGGGCGGGCGCCACCGGCGAGCCACAGGTTCTGCGCCTCGTCGCTGTAGAGGAACTCCTGCCACAGGCGAGCGGCCGCGGGGTTCGGCGCGTCCGCGTTCACGGCCTGGTTGTAGTAGCCGGCGTAGCCCGTACCCGGGAGGATCTTGACCTTCCAGTCGGGGTTGTCCGCGGCGTGCGTCACGTTGAGGTAATCCCAGTCGAAGACGACGGGGGTCTCGCCGGAGGCGACGGTGGCGCTCGTGACGTCGAGCTTCAGCATGTTGCCGGCAGCATTGAGTTCCTTGAAGAACTCGATGCCGGGGCCGAAGTCGTCGAGGTCGCCGCCGTTCTGCACGGTCGCGAGGCCCACGGCGGCAAAGGCCGCACCGGCCTGCGTCGGGTCGCCGTTGATGGCGACGGAACCCTTGTAGTCGTCGTCGAGCAGGTCGCTGAGCTCCTCGGGAGCGTCGAACTTCGACGAGTCGTAGCCGATCGACATGTATCCGCCGTAGTCGCCGGTGAAGAGTCCGCTCTCCTCCTTCAGCGCCTCGGGGATCGAGTCCCACTGCTCCACCTTGTACGGGGCGAACTTGTCCGTGTTCTCGAGGGCCACCGTGAGGCCGAGGTCGAAGACGTCGGGAGCGGTGTCGAGGCCAGCGTTCGTCTCCGCGGCCTGGATCTCCTCGGCGCTCGACGCGTCGGGCGAGGCCTCGTTGATCGTGATCTCCGGGTACTTCGCGGCGAACGCGTCGAGGACGGCACCGTAGTTGGCCCAGTCGCGCGGGAGGGCGATCACGTTGAGCTGACCCTCGGCCTTCGCGGCGGCCTCGAGGTCGGCGAGCGACCCGAAGTCGGCGAGGCTCGTGGCGGTGGCGGCGTCGACGGAGTCGCTTCCGCCGGATGCGGCGTCAGCCCCTCCGGACGAGCATGCTCCGAGGAGCAGGGTGATGGACGCGGCGGCCGCGAGTGCGGCCAGGCCTCGACGTGTGGACATGGTTTCCTCCAGTGCTGCGCCGAGGACGGGTATGGCTCGGCTGCCTCCCGGAGGTTAGGACCGCCACACGACGCACCGCTGTCCGCCCGGTGAACACCCCGTGAAGCGCACCCCAACCACGCCTCCCGCCTCCCCGCCCCTTTCCCCTCTCCCCCCTGAAAACTTCCTATGTGGTCGAAAATTCGAGCCCATAGGAAGTTTTTAGGAGGGAGAGAGGGGGTCAGGAGGTGGGTTCGGTGACGAAGTCGATGAGGTGCTCGACGCGGCCGAGGAGCTCGGGCTCGAGGTCGCCGAACGAGTTCACCTTCGAGAGGATGTGCTGCCACGCCGCCGCGATGTCCGCTTGCGTCTCGTACGGCCAGCCGAACGAGCGGCAGATCCCCTTCTTCCACTCGATGTTCCGCGGAATCGTGGGCCACGCCTCGATGCCGAGCCGCTGCGGCTTCACCGCCTGCCACACGTCGATGAACGGGTGCCCCACCACGAGCACGTGTTCGCGGAACGCCGGCTTCACCGCGCTCGCGACGATGCGGCTCTCCTTCGACCCCTGCACGAGGTGGTCGACGAGCACCCCGATGCGGCGATCCCGCGTGGGCTGCGCCTCCTCGAGGTGGGTCGCGAGGTCGTCGATGCCGCCGAGGTACTCCACGACCACGCCCTCGACGCGCAGATCGTGACCCCACACCTTCTCCACGAGCTCGGCGTCGTGCCGGCCCTCCACGTAGATGCGGCTCGCGCGCGCGGTGCGGGCGCGGTGGTTCTCCACGGCGAAGGAGCCGGAGGCGGTGCGCTTCGGCGCGGTCTTCGCGGCCGACGGAGCGGGGGCCGTGAGCGTGACGGGCGCACCGTCGATCATGAAGCCGGGGCCGAGCGGGAACGCCCGCACCTTGCCGCGGCGGTCCTCCAGCTCGATCATGCGGGAATCGGCGCGCACGACGGCGCCCACCCAGCCGGTCGCCAGCTCCTCGATCACCATGTCGCGTTCGACGGGCACCTGCGGGATCACCTTCCGGCCGGCCGCGCGCCAGTCCCCGGCGAGCACGTCGCCCCCGTAGCGGTCGAACGGGTCGCTGGAATCCATCACCCCGTCACGCTAATCGCGGCCGGCCCGGGCGCCGCCGAGCCACGCCGCTCCCCGGTCCGTCACCCGATCCCCGAACCTGTCGACGGGACGTCACCCTCCGCGCAACCCGGCACGCGTCGACACGCTCAGCGACCGATGCGTGCTCAAGCAACCTGAACGAGCCCTGGGACTGGGCTGGGTGGATGGACGGGGTATGAAGCCGCCACCTAGACTTCTAGCCACACTCAGGAAACGGGAGAGTGGGCACATGCTCGCGAGGTTCACAACGGCTGCGGCCGCCCTGGTTGTCGCGGCCGCAACGGCGGTGCTCCCCCTGTCCGCCGGTTCCGCTCTCGCGTCGACACCGGCCGCCAGCTCCGAGAACGCCGTCTCGACGTCCGCCACGACGGACACCGCGGTCCCCGCGATCCGCTCCGCCGAGGCGCCCGTCGACCTCGGCAGCGAGCACGTCGTCGACAACTCCGGTGTGCTCGACGCCGCCGGGATCTCCGCGATCGAGGACGCCATCGGCGAACTCCAGCGGGAGGACGTCGACCTCTGGGTCGTCTATGTGGGCGAGTTCTCCTCCCCCACCGACGCCGAGACCTGGGCCAACAACACGGCCGAGCAGAACGGCCTCGGCCCGAACCAGTACCTCCTGGCCGTGGCGACGGACTCCCGCAACTACTACCTGTCGGGCGACACATCCGGCCCCGTCTCGGGCGACCAGCTCACCTCCATCGAGGAGGACCAGATCCTCCCCGCGCTGCGCGACGACGACTGGTCGGGCGCCGGCGTCGCCGCCGCGAACGGCCTCCGCGACGTGCTCGCGGGCAGCTACGGCTCGTCCGGCTCCGGCTTCTTCTGGATCCTCATCGCGGGTGTCGTAGGCATCGGCGCCGTCATCTTCTTCGTGGCCCGTTCCCGCCGCCGCACCTCGGGCACCTCGGGTGCGACCGGGCCCGCCGCGCCCGCGGCCGTTCCCACCGCCGAGCTCCAGCGCCAGGCCGGCATCGCCCTCGTACGCACCGACGACGCCGTGCGCACGAGTGAGCAGGAGCTGAGCTTCGCCGTGGCCCAGTACGGCGCCGAGAGCACCGTCGCGTTCCGCGCCTCGATCGACGCGGCGAAGGCGAAGCTCACGGAGGCGTTCACGCTCAAGCAGCAGCTCGACGACCACATCGAGGACACTGAGCAGCAGGTGCGCGAGTGGAACGAACGCATCATCGCGCTGTGCGACGCGGCGGACGACGACCTCGACGCGCAGGCCGAGTCGTTCGCGCAGCTGCGGGCGATCGAGCAGAACGCCCCCGAGACCCTCGCGACCATCCGCACCGAGGTCGCCTCGGCCCGCGACAGACTTCCGGGCACGAGCCAGCGGCTCGAGGCCGCACGTGCCCGTCTCGCCGCGAGCGCTCTCGAACCCGTCGTCGACAACGTGCGCGAGGCCGACGGACTCCTCGCCTTCGCCGACGAACGCTTCGCCGAAGCCGACACCGCGATCGCCGGCCAGCGCGGGGGCGAGGCCGCCGTCGCGATCCGGGCCGCAGAGACCGCGGGCGACCAGGCCGTCGCCCTCCTCGACGCCGTCGACCGGCGCCTCGAGCAGCTCGACCACGCCGAGCAGACCATCCCCGGCCTCCTCTCCGAGATCGACGCCGACATCGCGGCCGCCCGCGCTCGCGGCCAACGCGGGGGCGACCTCGCCGCCGCCGTGGCCGCCGCGGAGACCGTCGTGGCCGACGTCCGCGCAGCGCAATCATCCGCCGCCCCGGGCGACCCCGTCGCCACTCTCGACCGCCTCACGGCCGCGTCCACGTCGATCGATGCCGCGACGGAGGAGGTGCGCGCCGCAGACGAGGCCGCCCGCCGCGCCTCGAGCCTCCTCGGCTCCGTGCTCGTCTCGGCCCGGGCCAAGGTGAGCGCCGCCGAGGACTTCATCTCCTCCCGCCGCGGAGCGATCACCGAGGACGCCCGAACGCGACTCGCGAGCGCCGGTCAGTCGCTCGTGCGGGCCGAGCAGCTCGGCGCGACCGACCCCGCCGCGGCCCTCGAGCACGCCCAGCGCGCCGAGTCCCTCGCCTCCGACGCCATGCGCGCCGCCCAGGTGGACATGAACTCCTACTCCTCGCCCCGCATGAGCACGGGTAGCGGCATCGGCGATGCCGCGACGGGTTCGGTGATCGGCAACATCCTCACCGACATGCTCCTCGGCGGCGGAAGCAGCCGCCGCGGCGGCTATGGCGGAGGCGGTGGCGGTGGGATCTTCGGCGGCAGCGGCGGCGGATTCGGTGGCGGCTTCGGCGGCAGCGGACGCTCGCGCTCCGGAGGCGGCGGCTTCGGCGGCGGATCGCGCTCCCGTTCGAGCTTCGGCGGCTCCCGCGGCGGCGGCGGTCGATCCCGTTCCGGCGGCGGCCGGTTCTGATCCACAGACCGCACTCGACCCGCACCGCCGACAGACCGATGATCTTCCTGACCCACAGACGACAGCACCACGACGAGAGGAACCACTCATGAGCAAGCAGTCCATCTTCGGCCGAATCAGCCAGCTCGCCCGCGCCAACATCAACGCCCTCCTCGACCAGGCTGAGGACCCGCAGAAGATGCTCGACCAGATGGTGCGCGACTTCACCAACTCGATCGCCGACGCCGAGAGCGCCATCGCCGAGACCATCGGCAACCTCCGCATGCTCGAGCAGGACCATGCCGAGGACGTGCGCGCCGCGCAGGAGTGGGGCCAGAAGGCCATTGCCGCGAGCCGCAAGGGCGATGAGTTGCGCAGCGCCGGCCACACCGCCGACGCCGACAAGTTCGACAACCTCGCGAAGGTCGCCCTGCAGCGTCAGATGAGTGAGGAGCGCGAGGCGAGGAGCGCCGAGCCGCAGATCGCCGCCCAGACCGACGTGGTCAACAAGCTCAAGTCGGGCCTCGACAGCATGAAGGGCAAGCTCGAGCAGCTGAAGTCGAAGCGCAGCGAGCTCATCGCCCGCTCGAAGACCGCCGAAGCGCAGCAGCGCGTGCACGACGCCGTGAAGAGCATCGACATCATGGACCCGACGAGCGAAGTCTCGCGCTTCGAGGACAAGATCCGTCGCGAGGAGGCCAAGGCCGCCGGCCAGGCCGAGCTCGCCGCGTCGAGCCTCGACGCGCAGTTCGAGTCGCTCGAGGACCTCGGCGAGCTCACCGAGGTGGAGGCGCGCCTCGCCGCGCTGAAGCACGGCGGCTCCTCCACCCCGCTCCCCGCCGTCGAGGCCACCCCCGGCACGTCCTACACGCCGGGACAGTGACCCGGCGTTCCCCGATGCCCCGGTCGGGCGGCGCGAGCACCCCTCGCGTCGCCCGCCGTCGGGCGGAGGGCTGACATGGCGCGCTTCGTCGTCGTGCCGCAGTGGCAGGGTTCCGGGTCGGACCGCGCCATGCGCGTCGCGACCGGTGCCGCCCGCATCGCCGAGGACCTGCCGCGGGCCGCGACCGAGCACGTCGAGGTGCCGCTCGAGGCCGGGTCGGCGCTCGACACGGGCGTCGTGCGCGCCTCCTCCGTGCTGCGCGTGCGCGAGGCCCTCGCCGCGACGCTCGCGCAGGGCGACGGGCCGGCCGTGACGATCGGCGGTGACTGCGGCGTGGAACTCGCCGCGATCGAGTACGCCGCGTCGCTCCATCCCGACCTCGCCGTGGTGTGGTTCGACGCCCACTCCGACCTCAACGTGCCCGAGGAATCGCCGTCCGGTGCGTTCCACGGCATGGTGCTGCGCTCGATCCTCGGCGATGGCCCACCCGCGTTCGCCTCCCGGTCCGCCGTGTCACCCGCGCGCACCGTGCTCGCCGGCGTGCGCTCGATGGATCCGGGTGAGGAGGCCTTCGCGACGTCATCCGGTGTCGCTGTTCTCCCCGGCACCGAGGCGACGGCCGAGTCCGTGGTCGCCGCGTTGCGCGCGACGGGCGCCACGAGCGTCTACGTGCACATCGACCTCGACGTGCTCGACCCGGCCGCGGTCACCGCGGTGAACCACCCCGAGCCGTTCGGGTTGAGCGTCACCCAGCTGCTCGACGCCGTGAAGGCCGTGCGGGCGGAGTTCACGCTCGCGGGCGCCGGCATCATGGAGTTCGCCCCGGCCGACGACGGTTCTGGGTCCGGCTCAGGCTCCGGTTCCGGCAGCGATGCGGACACCGGCGCGGGCGACGACCTCACGACGATCCTCCGCCTCATCGGCGCGCTCAAGCCCTGACGGCGCGGCGCGAGGTGGCGAAACCCGTCACTCAGGAATCCACGTTCAGCTGCCGCAGGATCGTGCTCACGCCGGGCGCCTCCGCGTTGCCGAGGACGGCGATGGCGATGTCCCGCCGAGGCAGGAACGCCATCAGCGACTGGTAGCCCGGGTTGTCTCCGGGGACGAACCACGCATCATGTTCGCGCACTCGACCGATGAACGTGCCGAAGCCGTATGCCGTGGCGGATGCGGGCTGATCGGCCGGGTCGGGCGGATCGAGGTCGACGTGTTCGGTCCACAGAAGAGACGCCAGGCCCGAGTCGATGAGGTCGTCGCTGCGCAGCGCTCGGCTGTAGCGAAGGAGATCGGTCGTCGTCGTCCACAGGTCCCCGGTTCCGGGCAGGTGAGTGAAGCCCTCCTCGACCTCGATGTACCGGCCGCCCCGCCGGCCGACGGCGACGTCCGTCTCGCCGATCGGGAACCGACCCGACGTGGTGTCGCGCATCCCCGCACGTGAGAAGACGAGTTCCTCCGCGACCTCGCCGTACGGCCTACCCGTAGCCGCCTCGACGACGAGAGCGACGACGACGAAACCCGGGCCGCTGTAGCGCCAGCCGTCTCCCGGCTCGGACACCAGCTGTGCCTCGCCGATCAGCTCGACCAACGCGTCGCGTCCCGGCGGGGTCTCCAAGAGCGGGGGCAGACCGGGGATGTCGCCCCAGTGGCCGATCCCCGAGCTGTGGCTCAGAAGCTGACGCAGCATGATCGGCTGCAGCCGAGCCGGCAACCCCGTCAGCCACTGACCGATGGGCCCGTCGAGCTCCAGGATGCCGCGGTGCACGAGCGAGAGGGTGACGACCGACATGACCTGCTTGCTGATCGAGCCGGCCTGGAACCGGGATCGAGCTGAGCACGCCGGCGATCCCGGGCCGGCCGTCGTCCCGACCGACACCTCCTCGATCACCTCGCCGCCGCGCATCACGAGAGCCGATCCGGACCACGACTCCGGCGGTGTGTCAGCGATCGTCATCCGGCAACGCTATCGGGCCTCTCCGACGGTGCCCTCTCGAGTGCCCGACGGACATACTGGATCGATGACTTCGAGCGTGTTCCTCAACGGCACCGTCGGCGTGGGCAAGACGACGACGTCCGCCGCCCTCGGCGATCTCCTGACCGCCCGACAGGTGCCCCACGCCGTCATCGACCTCGACGAGACCCGCCGGATGTGGCCGAGCCCTGCGGATGACGGGTTCCACTTCGCGCTGTCGATGCGGAACCTCGCCGCGCTGACGGAGAACTACCGGGCGGCGGGAGCGCAGCGACTCGTGCTCGCCGGGGTGGTCGAGTCGCGCGACGACGTGACGGCCGTCGAGCGCGCGATCGGGGGCACGATCAGCGTCGTCCGACTCGTCGCGCCGGGGGACGTCGTCGACGCACGGCTCCGCGGACGCCATGTCCACGACACCGACGGTCTGACCTGGAGCCTCGCCCGCCGCGGCGAGCTGCACGCGATCCTCGACGCCGCCGGTATCGAGGACCACGTCGTCGTCTCGGACGGCCGCCCACCCGCCGCTCTGGCCGACGAGATTGCCACCCGCCTCGGCTGGTGAACGGTGTCCGGTCCCCAGCGCGCCACTGCCCCTCGCTCATCCCTCGGCCCCCGACCCTCGCACCGTCCCTCGATCGTCGCCACGTAGCCCTCTTGCGCGCATTCATGTCGCCCGGATGGCCGAAAACCGCGCAAATGGGCTACCGAGAGGACCGTGAGAGGCGGCGGGACGGCGGGCGCGGGGCGGGTGCGTCGGCGACGGACGACGGACGACGGGTGCCGCGGCGCGAGGCGGCAGGGGGCGGCACGCCGCGACGCGCGGCGGCTCACACAGCGGCGCGGGCCGCACGGGCACAACCGGGTGCGGCTGTCGGCAGCAGCGAGCACAATGGGGCTATGGCAGAGCAGCTCATCCTCACCGAACGGCGGGGGCACGTCCTCCTCATCGGCCTGAATCGCCCCGACAAACGCAACGCCGCGACGTTCGACATGCTGCGCGACCTCGCCGCCGCCTACGGCGAGCTCGACGACGATCCGGAGCTGCGCGTCGGCGTGGTGTGGGCGGTCGGCGATCACTTCACCGGCGGCCTCGATCTTGCGGACATCGGACCGCGGCTCGGCTCCGACGGCCTCGACTTCGTGCCGGATGGCGGGATCCACCCCTGGCAGGTGGACGGCCGCAGCCTCACGAAACCCGTCGTCATGGCCGCCCAGGGCACGTGCTTCACACTCGGAATCGAGCTCGCCCTCGCGAGCGACATCGTCGTGGCCGCGACGGACACGCGCTTCGCGCAGCTCGAGGTGTCGCGCGGCATCCTCCCCTTCGGCGGCGCGACCATCCGCTTCCCCCGCGCGGCCGGCTGGGGCAACGCGATGCGCTGGATCCTCACCGGTGACACGTTCGACGCCACGGAGGCCCACCGCATCGGACTCGTCCAGGAACTCACCGAACCGGGGAAACAGCTCGACCGGGCCCTCGAACTCGCCGAGCGGATCGCCGCCCAGGCTCCGCTCGCCGTGCAGGCCTCGCTCGCCAATGCCCGCACGGCGTTCCGCGAGGGTGACGCAGCGGCGGAGGCCGGGCTGGGGCCGGCGCTCGCGTCGTTGGCTGCGAGCGAGGACGCGGCGATCGGCATGAAAGCCTTCGCGACGCGCACGACCCCGGAGTTCGTCGGCCGCTGACCGGGCCGGACGCCGAGCCCGGGCACCGCGTCCATCCGACACCGACCTCGTCGACCTCCCAGCGACCACACGACATCCACGGAACGGCACCCCGCCGAACGACACCCGCAGCACCCCGCACCACGAACGACACCGCACGATCACTACCCCGCACGACGGACAGCACACAAGCCGCACCACCAGCCCAGACAGGAGTCGCCATGACCGACACCACCGCAGGACCCACAGACACCACCTCCGACACCGACACGTGGGACCTCATCGTCATCGGCGCCGGCGCCGTCGGCGAGAACGTCGCCGACTACGCCACGAAGGGCGGCCTGCGCGTCGCGATCGTGGAGGCCGAGCTCGTGGGCGGAGAGTGCTCCTACTGGGCGTGCATGCCGTCGAAGGCGCTCCTGCGTTCATCGACCGTGCTGCTCGCCGCGCAGCGCGTGGCCGGCGCGAGCGCCGCGGTGACGGGCGAGCTCGACGTGGCCGCGGTGCTCGAGCGCCGCACGAGCTTCACGAGCGAGTGGAACGACGCGAGCCAGGTGGAGTGGTTGCAGGGCGCAGGCATCGATCTCGTTCGCGGATGGGGCCGCATCGTCGGCGACCGCCGGGTCGACGTGACCCAGGCCGACGGCACCGTCCGCCACCTCACGGCCACGCATGCCGTGGCCGTCTGCACCGGATCCGTACCCACGATGCCGCCCATCGACGGTCTCGCCGAGGCGAAGCCGTGGACGAGCCGCGAGGCCACGAGCGTCACCGAGATGCCGGGATCCGTCGCGATCGTGGGCGGCGGCGTGGTCGCCTCCGAGCTCGCCACGATCTACCGCTCCCTCGGCTCCGAGGTCACCGTCATCATCCGCAGCCGCCTCCTCGGCACCCTCGAGGACATCGCGTCCGAGGCGGTGCAGTCGAGCCTTACAGAGTCGGGCGTGCGCTTCGTCACCGGCTCCCCGTCGAGCGTGACCCGCGGTGACGACGGCCGCGTGACCATCGCGCTCGGCGAGGACGACGCCCCGATCGAGGCGGACGAGATCATCATCGCGACGGGTCGCCACCCCGCCACGAGCGACATCGGCCTCGAGGACGTCGGCGTCACCCCGAAGGACCTGCACGTCGACGACTCGATGCGCGTCTCGGGCGTGCACGGCGACTGGCTGTACGCGGTCGGCGACATCAACGGTCGCGCGCTGCTGACCCACCAGGGCAAGTACCAGGCGCGCGCCGCGGGACTCGCGATCGCCGCCCGTGCCGCCGGAACGCTCTCGTCGGCACCCTCCGCCCGTCCGGAGCCGTGGAGCGACTACGCCGCGACCGCGGACCACGAGCACGTACCCTCGGTGGTGTTCACCGAGCCCGAGGTGGCGACGGTCGGACTCACCTCCACGGCCGCGACCGAGGCCGGCTACCCCGTGCGCGTCGTCGACTACGACCTCGGCGCCATCGCGGGCTCCGCCGTGCACGCCGACGGTTACACGGGCGCCGTCCGGGCCGTCATCGACACCGAGCGCCGCATCATCCTCGGCATGACCTTCGTGGGCCAGGACGTCTCCGAGATGCTGCACGCCGCGACGATCGCCGTCGTGGGCGAGGTGACCCTCGAGAAGCTCTGGCACGCGGTGCCCGCCTACCCCACGATGAACGAGGTCTGGCTGCGCCTGCTCGAGACGGAGCGGTACTCCTAGATGTCCCTCTTCCTCGATTCACCCGTGAGCCGCGCGGGGTACTACTTCGCCACCGCCGTGGGGCTCACGTGGGGGTTCGTCTGCTCCACCGGGAAGGTCGAGCGCCGCAACGGCCTCTGGGTCTTCACCGGGATGCCGAAGCGGGCCTTCGGCCGCGGTGGGTCGTGCGTTGGCGGGTGCTACCTGACCGACTCGAACGTGTCGGACGACATCCTCGAGCACGAGGCCGTGCACAAGCGGCAGTGGCAGCGCTACGGCATGCTCTTCCCCCTCCTGTACGGCCTGGCCGGGCGCGATCCGCTCAAGAACCGCTTCGAGATCGAGGCGGGTCTCGAGAAGGGCGGGTACCTCCGGCGGAGGCGCCGCCCTCGGAAGACGACGCGGCCGGCGTCGTCTTGATGTGATCCCTCACACCCGCGGAGGGACGGCTGTTTTACGGCCTGAATGATTAACGAGAATTACACATGGGGCCGTGCAGGGTACCCCCCGTTCCGGGTACCCTCAGAGAGACGGCTCCGCGCGCGGGATTCCCCCCAGCCCGCGCGGTGAGGGCCAGCTGTGAGCCGACGGCGGGAGCCGGCCATGCAATCGATCGACGTCGCCCTGCGCCGAAATGCCAGCGACGTCTTCGGAGTACCCGGAATCGGTTCGGCCGGCGCGTTCATCGCCGCGCACGTCACCCTGCCCGCGGCGACGGGCCTTGTCGAGCGCATTCGCGTCTTCCTCGTCCGCCGCGTCCCGCTCCTGCTCGCCCTCGTGCTCATCGTGCAGCTCCTCGGCGGTGTGCTCGCCGATCCGACCCGCGCCATCGCGCCCGTCATGTCCACGGCCGCGACCGTCGCCGGGGCGGTCACATCGGGCGCCGCCACGGCGAGCGCTGCCGCCGCGAGCATCCGGGCGAGCGTGAGCGTCGCCGCCGGCTCCGCCGCCCTGCAGTCCATCGCCGTGGCCGCGCACGTCGACCCCGCGGAACGCGACGCCGCGTTCGTGCTGCTCGACTCCACCCGCGTGACGCCCGCCGTGGCCGGCAACCCCCGCGCCGTCGACCGCATTCTCGACGCCGCCCTGCCAGCCACCCGCGTCGCCGCCTGGTGGAGCACCCTCACGGTGGCGCAGCGGACGGACCTCGCCGCCGCCTCCCCCACCCTCGTCGGCAACCTCGACGGCGTGCCGCTCGACGACCGGATCGCCGCGAATCGCGAAGCGGCGGCGCGCGCCCTCGCGGCCTACCCCCGGAACGGCTCCGACCTCGCGAGCGTCGAGGCCTCCTACCTCGCCCGCGTGGCCTCCGGCGCCGTCTCGCTCTACGCCTTCGATGTGGCCCGCGACGCGATCGTCGAGATCATCGGCGACGCCGTCGCCGCCACCCGCGCCCTCGTGTTCACGCCCGGCACCACCGCATCGCTCTCCGACTTCTACGGCGGCTCGATGCAGTCGCTCGCCTCGTGGGAGGTGGAGCACGCCGCCGCCTCCGACCCCACCGTGGCCTTCGTCTACAAGATCGGCTCGTTCCCGCAGTGGTCGATCACCGACGGGCCGCTCGACAACCAGCGGTCGATCGAGCTCGGCGTGCTCTTCGACCGCTTCAACGACGGCCTCGACACCACCGTGGTGGGAGCCCTCGCGCGCACGTCCGTCGAGCACAGCTTCGGTTCGAGCATCGGAGGGGTCGCCGAGACCCTCGGCACGCACTTCGCCACGCGCATCGTGCTCGGCGGCGTCGGCATGCTCGCGGGCTGGCAGCCCTCGACGACCACGCGCTACGTCGCCTACGTGGCCGGCAACGACGTGACCCGCTACATCTACGGACTCGCCGCCGGCGACGACGTGGGCTACGCCGTCGCGCCGTCCGCGGTCCACGGATTCGAGCAGAAGGACCCGCAGCTGCAGTCCGACGCGTGGTACCTGCCGCTGCGCCTCATCGGCAGCATCGTCGGCCCGGCCATCGAGGTGGCGCAGGGATTCATCAACCACAACCGTGTGGCCTCGGCCGACGACAACGGGTCCGTGCTCGCGAGCATCCTCTCCGATGTGGCGTCGGCCGGTGAGATCATCGGGGACTCGATCTCGTCGAGCGGCGACGTGCCCGAGACCCCGGCGGCACCGCACCTCGAACTCCTCGTCCTCTCCGCCCGCGAGATGCGCGCCGAGCAGTAGAGCCAGAGCTCAGGACAGGCGGTACGCGGTCCGGCAGCTCAGTGCCGGACGCGAGTTCAGTTCGAACGCGCATCAGGACCGAGCGCGACTCAGGACAGGTGGTACGCGGCGGGGGCCGTGACGCGAGCGGCGTCGACCCCGAGGTCGTGCACGAGGTGCTCGAACGCGGGCGCGACACCGCGGTAGTCGCCGCCGAGCCACACCTCGACGCGCACGTCCGGGGTCGTGTCCGCGTCGACGGTCGGCTGGCACAGCATCTCGTCGGCCCAGGCCGTGACCGCGCGGGCCAGGGCCACGCCGCGACCGCACGCGCCACCGGTGCCGGGCGCACCCGAGCGGGCGGAACGCGGCAGCCAGGTGACGGTCATGCGGGACGGGACGGGGAGGAAGCCGATGTCGTCGATCGAGGCGACCTCGATGAAGACGCGCCCACTCGCGCAGAGCGGAAGGGTCGCGACCATGGCCTCGAGTTCCGCAGTCGCTGACTCGTCGCACGCGAGCAGGAACGGGGCGAGACGGCGGCTCTCGGCTGCGGAGGAGCGGCGCCGGAAGGTCTCGCGCGAAGTGGTCGACATAACACCCTCAGTATAGGCATGCCTTACCTCACAGGGGGACGCTGTCCGGCTCTTTCGCAGACGTCATTGCCGTTCGACGGGACGGTCAGTCGTCGGCGGGCTCCGTGGCGTAGCGGCCCGTGATCGCGACGCGGTTGAAGGCGTTGATCGCGACCCCGATCCACGCCACGGCCGCGTATTCGTCCACCGAGAGGAAGTCGAGAACGTCGCGGTAGGCGTGCTCCGAGAGTCCGCCGTCGCGGATGAGTGTGATGGACTCCACAAGGGTGAGCGCGGCACGCTCACGCTCGTCGTAGATCCCGGACTCGCGCCAGGCGGGCAGCATCGCGAGGCGCTCCGGCGACTCCCCCGCGTCGATCAGCCGCTTCGTGTGCACGCGGATGCAGAACGCGCAGCCGTTGAGCTGCGAGGCGTGCAGCTGCACGAGCTCCGCGGTGGCGAGCGGCACGCCCGCCTCCTTCGCGACCTTCGCGACCTCCGACGAGAAGGCGGCGAGCTTCTCGTACACGCTCGGCACGGTGCGGGACAGGTGGATGCGTTCGTCGTCCATGCCTCCATCATGGGCCCTCGCGTGCCGCCTCCCCAGGGCGTTGCGCGGGCGAACGCAGCAGTCCGTCATCGATCGTCACGATGTGGTTGCGGGCGGACGTCCGGCGTGGCGAATGGAGGAGACTGTACCGAGTACGAAAACGCAAGGAGAACGAGATGAGCGACGTCGACATCGACGACGAGTTCCGCTACCTGGCCGGGCAGGCTGAGGCCCTCGGGGTCGACGCTGTCCCCGCCCACCGGCGCTCCCGCTTCACCGATCGCGCGGACCGCGCCGTGAGCGCGCTCGAGTGGGGAACGGGCGGGCCCGAGGTCACCTTCCTCCACGGCGCCGGGCTCAACGCCCACACCTGGGACTCCACGGTGCTCGCCCTCGGCCGTCCCGCGCTCTCGATCGATCTTCCGGGCCACGGTCACTCCGACTGGCGCGACGACGTGGACTACCGCGCGGAGTCGAACGCCGCCGCCGTCTTCTCCGTGCTCGAACGCGTGGGATCGGACTGCCAGCTCGTCGTCGGCCAGTCGCTCGGCGGACTCACCGCCGCGGCCCTCGCGGCGACCAACCCGGGCACCGTGTGCGGTCTCGTTGTCGTGGACATCACGCCGAGCGTCGACACGTCGACGGGTGCCGCCGCGGTGCGCGACTTCCTCGACGGACCCGACGTGTACGCCACGCGCGACGAGATCGTCGACCGGGCCATCGCCTTCGGGATCGGCTCCGACCGGGACGAGCTCGCCCGCGGCGTCTTCCTCAACACCAAGCCCGTCGAGGGCGGTTACGCCTTCCGGCACCACCTCGCGAACCTCGGAGGCGCCGCTCCCCTCTTCGACGCGGACAAGAGCGGCCTCTGGTCGGCCTTCGAACGCCTCACGGTGCCCGTGCTGCTTGTGCGCGCGAGCCACGGCTTCCTCACCGACGCGCTCGAGGAGGAGTTCCTCTCCCGCGTGCCCAGCTCCCGCGCCATCACGATCACGGGTGGACACAACCTCCAGGAGCACGCCCCCGTGGCCCTCGCCCAGGCGATCGCGACGGCCCTGTCGTCGGCGAGCGCCGAGGCCGTCGTCGCGGCCCCCTCTCCCGCGGCACCTTCTCCCGCGGCGGCCCCCGCTCCCTCGGCCCCGTCTCCCGGCGCCCCCTCCACCACCTCCTAGCCTCTCCCCCGCCCCGGCAGCACAGCGCCGGAGGCCCACCGGTTGCCGGGTACGCTGACCCTCGGCCCGCCGTCCCTCGAAAGGAAACCGTCCGACATGTCCCGCATCCGCCGGAACGCCGTCGTCGGGCTCGCGCTCGTCGCCGCCCTCGCCCTCACCTCCTGCACCTCGGGCTCCGACACCGGGACGACACCCGACGCCGACGCCACCGTCACGGTGGGTCTCGTGCTCGAGCCGACGGACCTCGACATCCGCCGCACCTCGGGCGCCGCGCTCGAACAGGTCCTCATCGACAACGTCTACGAGGGTCTCGTCTCGCGCACCGCCACCGGTGAGATCGTCGACACGCTCGCGTCGAGCCACGAGGTGAGCGAGGACGGCCTCACCTACACGTTCACGCTCAACGACGGCATCACGTTCCATTCCGGCAACGCGGCGACCGTGGACGACGTGGTCTGGTCGCTCACCGGAGTGAAGGACGACGAGTCGCTCGTGGACCATGGGAACTTCGCGAACGTGGCCTCGATCGCGGCCGAGGGCGACGACACCGTCGTCATCACGCTCACCGCACCCGATTCGAACTTCCTGTGGAACCTCACGGGCCGCGGTGGACTCGTCTTCGAGGAGGCCGACGACACCGACCTCTCCACGGGCGCCAACGGCACCGGCCCCTTCACCCTCGGTGAGTGGCGCCAGGGTGCGAGCATCTCGCTCGACCGCTTCGACGACTACTGGGGCGACGCCGCGCAGGTCTCCGAGGTGGTCTTCGAGTACATCCCCGACGGCACGGCCGGCGTCAACGCGATCGTCGCGGGCGACATCGACGTGCTCACCCCTGTGGACGCGACCCTGCGCAGCCAGGTCGACGCGGTCGACGAGCTCTCCATCACCGAGGGCAAGACCACCGACAAGTACACGCTCGCGTTCAACAACCAGCGGGCCCCGCTCGACGACGTGCGGGTGCGCGAGGCGCTGCGCCTCGCGATCGACCACGAGGCCGTGATCGCCGCGATCGGCGGCGCCGGCATCGAGCAGGGCGGCCCGATCCCCGAGCTCGACCCCGGCTTCGAGGACCTCACCGACGTGCGACCGTTCGACCCCGACCGCGCCCGCGAGCTCCTCGCCGAGGCCGGCCAGAGCGACCTCGACCTCACGCTCACGATTCCCAACGTCTACAGCACCACCGTGTCGAACATCCTCATCTCGCAGTTCGCCGACGTGGGTGTCACCCTCACGGTCGACTCGGTCGAGTTCACCGTGTGGCTCGAGGACGTCTACACGAACAAGGACTACGACCTGAGCTTCGTGGATCACCTCGAGGCACGCGACTTCGGCAACTGGGCGAACCCCGATTACTATTTCGGCTATGACAACGCGGAAGTGCAGTCGCTCTTCCAGGAGTCGATCGCCGCGACCGACCCCGACGAGGCGGACGCTCTGCTCGCCGAGGCGGCCCGCATCGTCGCCGAGGACCACGCGGGCGACGTCGTCTACAACGCCACGGCGCTCACGGCCGTCGCGGACGGGATCACCGGGTTCCCGACGGACTCCCCGAACGCTCGCCTCGACCTCGGTGAACTCGCGGTCGGCTAGCGGGGTCCCGGCCACCGGCAGACGGGTCGTCGTGCTCGATGCAGAGACCATTGGCGTAGAGGTCATCGTCGAAGGGGCTGCCCAGTTCGGTGCCGACGTCGTCATGCTCGACACAGAGGCCTCGGCATTCGATGCAGAGGCCGCCGTGCTCGGCAGGGACGCCGTCGTGCCCGGCAAAGACACCGTGGCGCACGGCAGAGACACCGTCGTGCCCGGCAGAGACACCGTCGCGCACGGCAGAGGCGCCGTCGTGCACGCTTCCGAGGCCCTCGTGTTCGGCTCAGAGATCGTCTCGTTCGGCGCAGAGGTCGCCGTGTTCGGCACTGACGCTGTCGCGCTCGGCGCTGACACTGTCGAGCTCGGCAGAGACGTCGTCGTGCTCGCTTCCGAGGCCCCCGTGTTCGACACGGAGACCGTCCCGTTCGGTGCAGAGATCGTCGTGTTCGACACGGAGACCGTCCCGTTCGATGCAGAGGTCGTCGTGCGGTGATCCGCTTCCTGGCGACCCGTCTCGTCCTCCTCCTCGTAGGCCTCCTGATCGCGAGCGCGCTCATCTTCTTCACCCTCCGGGTGCTCCCCGGGGATGTCGCGCAGGTGATTGCAGGCACGCAGAGCACGCCGGAGCAGGTCGCGGCGATCCGCGAGCAGCTGGGCCTCGATGTGCCGCTGCCCGTGCAGTACCTCGACTGGGTGGGCGGGATCCTTCGCGGCGACCTCGGGTCGTCCCTCATCACGCGCACGCCGGTGGCGGAGGAGCTCGCCGAGAAGGCCGCGGTGACGGTACCGCTCGCGCTCCTCTCCCTCGTGATCGCGCTCCTCATCGCCGTGCCGTTCGGCGTGCTCGCCGCGCTCCGCCGCAACACCGCGTCGGGCACGGCATTCGCGGTGACCGCGCAGGCCCTCGCCGCGGTGCCCGTGGTGTGGGCGGGCATGATGCTCGTGATCGTCTTCGCGGTGTGGCTCGGCTGGCTGCCGCCGCAGGGCTTCCCGCGTAGCGGTTGGGACGACCCGGCCGCCGCGATCCGCTCGCTGATCCTTCCCGCCCTCACGATCGGTGTCGTGGAGGGTGCCGTTCTGCTGCGCTTCGTGCGGTCCGCGACCCTCGAGGCGATCGGACAGGACTACGTGCGCACCGCCGCTGCGACGGGTCTCACCCGGCGACGCGCACTCATCACGCACGGGTTGCCGAATGTGGCTCTGTCCGTCGTCTCGGTGCTCGCGCTGCAGGTGGCCGGCCTGCTCGTGGGCGCCGTGATCGTGGAGCAGCTCTTCACTCTGCCGGGCGTCGGGCGCATGCTCGTGTCCGACGTGGGCAACCGCGACCTCGAGAAGGTGCAGGGCGCCGTGTTCCTCTTCACGGCGATCGTGCTCGTGATCGGCGCCCTCGTGGACGTGCTCGCGCGCGTCCTCGATCCCCGGCAAAGGGAGACGACGTGACCACCCCCGCTCCCGCGCCGCGCGACTCCTCCGGCAACCCGTCGACGCAGCAACAGCCCGATTCGACGCGGGCCGACCCCCCGCGCACTGACTCCACGAGACACGCCTCCACGAGACACGCCTCCACGAGGCCCGGCACCGCTGGTCCCGACAACCCGCGAGCCGGCTTTGCACGGCCTCGTGCACACCGGCCCCGATGGTTCGTCGCGTTCCTGCGGCACCCGTCGGCGCTCTTCGGCACGGCTGTCGTGCTGCTGCTCCTCCTCTCGGCCGGACTCTCTTTCATCTGGACCCCGTACGACCCGCAACGCGCCAATCCGTACGACCAGTGGCTCTCGCCGTCGTTCACGCACCTGCTCGGCACCGACAACATCGGGCGCGACATCTTCAGCGTGCTCCTCGTGGGCGCTCGGGTGACCGTGGGTGTGGCCCTCGGAAGCGCCGTCGTCGCCGCGATCGTGGGTATCGCACTCGCGGCGCTCGGCGCCCTCACCGCGCGGTGGGTGCGCGAGGGCGTCGCCGTGCTCGTGGACGTGCTCATCGCGTTCCCCACGCTCTTGATCGCGATGATGCTCGCCTCGGCGTTCGGCGGGTCCCTGCTCGTGGTGGTCCTGGCCGTCGGCTTCTCGTTCGGCGTGAACATCGGCCGGGTGTCGCGCCCGGAGCTGCGGCGCGTGCGCCGCGCCGACTTCGTGCTCGCCGGACGCGCCGCCGGCCGCGGCCCCGTTCGCAACCTCACAACGCACCTCCTTCCCAACGTCGCCCCGGTGTTCATCGTGCAGCTGTCCTGGGCGATGGCCGTGGCGATCCTCGCAGAGGCCGGCCTCTCGTATCTCGGGTACGGCGCACCGTCGGGCACACCGTCGTGGGGGCGGATGCTCGCGGAGCTGCAGTCGTACATCGGCATCCATCCCTGGTCCGTTCTGTGGCCGGGCCTCGCTATCACCCTCACCGTGCTGGCCTTCAACCTGTTAGGCGATGCGATCCGCGACGTCACCGACCCCCGCCTCACCCGAGCCCCCGTGGTGACCGCATGACCTCCATCCCCCTCTCTCTCCTCTCCTTCGGCCGCCCTCATACCCTCGTCTCGAATCACCTCTCCCTCCGTGTGATCGCTTTCCGCGAGGTGACCGCATGAGCCTCGACGTGCGTGATCTCACCATCCGTATCGACGGACGCACCGTCGTGGACGGGGTGAGTTTCGAGGTCGCCGACGGTGAGCGCGTCGGCCTCATCGGGGAGTCCGGCTCGGGCAAGTCCCTGACCGCCCTCGCGGTCCTCGGGCTCCTCCCCGACGGAGCCGTTGCTTCGGGCAGTGTCCGAGTCGACGGCACCGAGGTGATCGGCGCTCCCGACCGCGACGTCGCACGCTTGCGCGGCCGGAACGTGGGCATCGTCTTCCAGGAGCCGCGGTCGTCCCTCAACCCGATCCGCTCGATCGGCCGTCAGCTGGCCGACCCCGCGCGCCGCTTCGACCGCCTGACGAGACGCGACGCCGCATCTCGCGCCATCGAGCTCGCCCGACTCGTCAGCTTGCCCGAGCCCGAGCAGATCGTGGGCCGGTACCCGCATCAGGTGTCGGGCGGACAGCTGCAGCGCGCCGCGATCGCCCTGGCCCTCGCGGGTGGACCACGACTGCTCATCGCCGACGAGCCCACGACGGCTCTCGACGTGACCATCCAGGCGGAGATCCTCGATCTCTTCGACCGGTTGGTCTCCGAGCTCGACACCGGTCTGCTGTTCATCACCCACGATCTCGCCGTCCTACGCCGCATCGCCGACCGCGCCGTGGTGCTGCAGGACGGACGTCTCGTGGAGGACGGCTCGGTGGACGACCTCGTCAACCGTCCCCGCACCGAGCTGGTCCGCCGACTCGTCGAGTCCGCCCGCGCCACGAGCTGGTCCACCCCGACGGCAACACCCGCCGACTCCCCGGACGACACTGTCGATCCCGACGACAGGAACGGGGACGCACCGTGACCGATCCCCTCGTCGACCTACGCGGCGTCTCCCGCGACTACGTCCTGCCGCGCGAGAACCTCTTCACCCGGGGCGCCGTGACGCACGCCCTGAGGCCGACATCGCTCTCGGTGCAGGCGGGCGACGCCCTCGGGGTGATCGGTGAATCGGGATCGGGGAAGTCGACACTCGTCCGCCTGATGACCGCTCTCGACACCCCCACCGCCGGCGAGGTGTTCTTCGATGGCACCCGCGTGTCGGGCCGACCTGACCGCTCGCTCACCTGGTTGCGGCGCGAGGTGGGGGTGGTCTTCCAGGACCCGTACGCGTCGCTGGACCCCCGCATGACCGTGGGCCGGATCGTGGCCGAACCACTCGTGGCGCTGGGGATCGAGGGCGACCGACGCGCTCGCGTGCGCGACATGCTCGGCCTCCTGGGCCTCGGTGCCGACTACGGGGACCGCTACCCCCACGAACTCTCGGGCGGGCAGCGTCAGCGCGTCGCGATCGCCCGGGCGCTCGTTCACCGGCCTCGCCTCCTCGTGGGTGACGAGCCACTGAGCGCCCTCGACGTGACCGTGCGTGCGTCCATCCTCGACCTCATCGGCTCCCTCAAGCAGGACCTCGGTTTCACGCTCGTTCTCGTCTCGCACGACATCGGAGTGGTCGCGCGGCTCTGCGACACCGTCGTGGTGATGACGGAGGGGGAAGTCGTGGAGCAGGGCCCCACCACCTCCGTGCTCCGGTCCCCCGAACACGCATACACACGCCGCCTCCTCTCCTCCGTTCCCACCCTCGACTGACCCGCGTTCGACTGGCCCTACGCACGACTGACGCATTCCCCTCTGCCCCTCCGCCGCCGCACCCGGACCCCCTCCATCGCCACAGCCCGCGCCATCGCGACGCCCACCGTCACGGCCCGAGGGCCGCGCGCGGAGGCGCCGCTGTCTGAATCCGTGCTGGCGGATCGTATCCGGACAGACCGGTGCGTCGCTTGGTCGCGACCTCCCAATCGGGCAGCCCTGGTCCGCGGACCTGCGGTACTCCGCGCTCCATCCGGAGCCGCCACGGACCCGAATCGATGATGCGATGGTGCCACCAACAGAGCAGGACTCCGTTGTCGACGTGGGTCGCTCCGCCCGAGCGGTGCGGGATGACGTGGTGGACTTCACACCAGCCAGCGGGAATCGGGCAGCCGGGGATGAGGCAACCGCCGTCGCGAGCGTTGATCGCCCGGCGTTGCGAGGGCGTGAAGCAGCGTTGAACGGAGCCGAGCGAGAGGACCGCCCCCTCCGGATCGAGCGTGACGGCCTGTGATCCGCCGGAGTCGATGAATTGCTCGATCGTGTCGAGGGAGACGGCCGTGTCCATCCCGTCGATGAAGCCGGCTCCGGACCCCGCGTCGAGCGCCTTCTGCTGCACCGTGACCGTGACGGTGGGCGGCGCCCCGGCAAGGCTCGGTGCGTCTGCCGCGCGAGCCGCAGCGTCGAGGATCGCGCCGAGGACGTCGTGACGCTTCTGCTCGCGGGTCCGAGTGTCGGCCCGAACCGCCGTGGCCTCGCCGCTCCCTGACACACCGGGCTCCCCCGCCGCCCCGCCGCCGACCCCGCTCAGAACGCCGTCCGCGCCGCCCGGTACCTGGTCGAACGACGCATCGGCATCGCCGAAGGAGGGCTTCGCCGCCTTGATGTGAGCGTCGCACAGACGCTGGAACTGCGCCGCGACCACGGGGAGCAGCACGCCGTGCACGGGCGTGAGACCGTCTGCGTCTTCGCGCCCGAACCGCAGCGACCGCTTGCCGAGCGCCCGCTGCTCCCGCAACCGCACTCCGGCGTGATCGATCCCCGCGACGACCTCGGCCGCTCGACGGCGGAGGAGGTCGACGGACAGAGCCGCGTGACGACCGGCTCCCGACGCCTCATCGACGAGCGTCGCCTCGGCCGCGGCGAGAGCGGCCGCATCCACGCGAGGAAGGAGCGGCTCGAGCTGCGCGACGAGGATTCCCGCCGCCTCGATGCCCATTCGTCCGGCCCGAACGGCCGCCGCCACGAGGGGGAACCGGGGCGGCGCCACGGCGCCCGTGAGAGAGACCTCCGACGTGATCGCCGAGCCCGTTCGGATACGCTGCTTGGCCGCTCCCCCGGAGATGCGGGCGATACCGGCGACCGCGTCGACGGGCCCGCGGTACCCGAGTGCAGCGACCATGGCGGGGGCGGCTGACCGCCCGCCGCGCGAACTCCGCCGCGTGCAGGGCGCGAGCCGCGTCCAGCAGTCGGGCGAGGTCTTCGATCCGGTTACCGGTGTGCACGAGCTCCGCGTCCGACACCTGCGCGAAGGAGGCGGAGTCGACGGCAGGGCGCAGCTCGGCGTCTGCCGCCGCGAGTGCCTGCCGAAGATCCGTCATACCCACAGTGAACACCAGACCACCGACATTGGGCCGGAACACCCAATGACGATAGAATACCCGGTCAGCGTCCGGTTACGATCCGGACTGGGTCCGTCCATAGAGATACGAACTGGAGGAACGCGAGCCACGAGGCAGCCGCAATCCGACTTCGATTCAGCGCTTCGTCCGAGACCGCCGCGCGCGCCTCCCCAGCCACACGGCGAGCGCGATCACGACGAGCACCGCGTTCACCCCCAAGAAGACGGCGGCGACGAACGGCCACCGCAACTCCCCGTAGACGAGCCACGAGACGAGGACGACGAGACCGAAGAACACGAGCTCCCCGATCACCTCCCACGCGATGTCACCGAGCCACGACACGAAATCGTGACGCTTCACCCGCCGGTCACCTCGTCGCCCGCTCTCCGAACCTCCGTCGGACCCACGACGCGCCCCACGATCCCGCTTCCACGGATCGGCCGCGGGCGCACCCTCGGCTGTCCCCGCACCCTCGCCCGCCGGCCCACCCTCAGTCACCGGCGAACGCTCAACGGCCGGCGCACCCTCGCCTGCTAGCGCACCCTGGCCCGTCGAGGCCCCCTCGGACTCCCGCCCGCCAACCGCGTCGCCGCCGGTCGCCCGATCGTCGTCACCCACCCGCTCAGCATCGGTCATGCGCCCATCGTCGCTCATTCGAACATCTCCGCGAGGGCGGCATGCGGGTCGCCGTCGTATACGTGAGCGGACGGCGTGCCCGGCCAGTGGATCGTCGCGTCGTCCGGCCAGCTCGGCACGACGTGGAGATGCAGGTGCGGCACGCTCTGCCCGGCATCCGCACCCGATGCCTGGAGCAGCACCACGCCGGTCGCCCCGAGGGCGCCGACCATGGCCCGCGACACCCGCTGGGCGAGCGCCATCGTCGACGACAGCGCCACGGGGTCCGCCGACATCAGGTCACGGCTGTGATGGACCGGCACGACGAGCGTGTGTCCCGGCGCGAGGGCCGAATCGGCGAGCGGCGCGAACGCGACCGCATGCTCCTCCCGCTCCACCCAGACGGCGGGCTCCTCGCCGCCGATGACGCGGCAGAAGAAACAGGATTGCATCGTCCCAGTTTGCCCGACGCGCGCGGGAGACGGGCGCACGGGAACCGCAAGAATCTCATTCAAGACCAGACGATCGGGGCCCTACAGAGATCACTCCATGAGCCCCCTCCGACGGACAGTGATACCGGCAAGCATTCCGATGGCGTGCGCACGCCGGACGATGCGTCGGTTCCCCGCGATCGTGACCGGCAGTTCTCGTTCTCGGCCGTTGCGGAGGCGGAGAACGAGCATCGAGAGCGATCCCGACGACGATCCCCCCGTCCACAGACCGATGTACGGCTGGATGAGCACGGCCGAGATGTCGACGATCGGCACGCGCCGCGTCCGGACGTACGAGACCACGCGGATGTCGCGCGAGGTCACGAAGACACCGAGGAACGGCCCTCGAATGATGCCCCAGACGATCGCGACGACGAACATCCAGAAGCTGACCGCGCCGAGCACGCCCTGGTCGTCGGATTCACCGGAGGCGACTCCGATCGCGAGCGCCCCGCCGAAGACGACAGCGACCGAGACGGACAACCACCGAGCCGTGACACCCAGACCAGCGATTCGCAGTCCGCGCCGTCCGAGATGCGTCAGGCGATCGCTCGCTCGCCCGCGCTCTCTGATCCGGGCGCGGAACGACTCGGTCGCGATGGAGCGAGAGTCGATGGCCATCGTGGAGTCGATGATGGCGGATAGGGTCCGCGGCCGCCGACGGTCCTCCGACGAACTCCACGCGCGCAGGGTGTAGTAGCGCGCCGGATCGCCGAGGTCGCACAGGACCGAATCGATCGATCTCCACGGGTCGGTTAGATCGAACCAGCGACCGCGCAGGTCGTCGAGTTCCAGCAGCAGCCAGGGACGGACGTCTCCGTCCGGGACTCTCGACCGAGACGACGACGACGCGTCGACGAGGATCGGGCGGACGTCGTCGAACTCATCAGGGAGGAGGAGAGCAATCCTCTCCTCCCACGAGCCCTCTTCGATGGAGTGCGTCGACAGACGTCGGGTCAGGAGGCGGACGACATCCCCGCGAGACACGAACCCATGGTCGAGTCCGAAAAGAAGTGTCGCCGCTGTCCACCGGGCGGGGTCGATATCCGTCTCGAATCGAGCGGCCCAGCCCGGCACAGTTACGCTCGACTCCGACGTCGTGGAACGGGTGTCCTGCGCGGAAGCGGTACCGGGGACAACGGGGGACTCACTGGAGTCGGAAACGTCGCCTACTCCCGCTTCCACCGCAGTCCGCTCCTTATCCAGAGCGCGATGCGCGCCTCGAGACCACAGAATAGCGGGAGCCGGACCGCCACCGATCGGAATCGGCCACCCCCACAACACGCCGAACGACGAGCTCGGGCACGACCGCGTCGACCGGCCCACGATCGGGGAAGTCGAAGACCCCCAGGATCAGCTGCGTCGGGTAGTCGGGCGCTTGATCCACCGACCAGGTCCGTCGCCCGTCGATCGAGAACTCGACGTGATCCGGGCTCCATTCGACGGCGTACCGGTGGAACTCTCGGATATCGATCGCCGTGGGTTCGGCACCGAACTCCTCCTGCAGGGACGGGTCGCGGAACGGGTGGATGCCCGACCCGATGTCGGCCCAGGTCGCGCCCGACTCGTCGGCGCGCACGGTCTCGCCGAAGACCTCCACGAGACAGATCTCCCCCGAGCGCTCCGGCACATCCTCGACCCCGACCATCCAGGCGGAGAACATCGACCGCGGACCGATCGTGGCGCGACACTCCACCTCCACGCGACCGTATCGCGGCGTGAACCCCCACCGCGCGGCCTGCTCTTCGCGCACGACAAGTCCCTCACGGAAAGGCTGCTGGCCCTGCGTGCTTCCCGCCGGCCCCGACCAGTTGCCGCTCTGCACCGCGGATACGCGCAGCGCACCCTCGTGGAGGTCCGGACACCACAGCGGATGTTCAGGCGGGATGGACAGCCTCAAGCCGTCGCGGCCGACGCGGTAGTCAGCCGCCGCCTCGGCCGCGCTGCTCCACGCGGGGAGGTAGGCGGGCGTCCACACGGCGAGGTCGAGGGCGGGGTCACGGGTCGAGTCGACAGCACCGCCGCCTCCGCCCCCGAAGGTCTCATCGATCGATGCGGGTCCGAACATGTGCGTAGTGAATCACGCACCTCCGACATCGCGTCACGCGGCTCCCGCCACCCGGTTCCCCTCAGGCGGCTCCGATCAAGCGGACGGCGTGGCCGCCTCAGGGTCGATCTGCTCGATGAGCGGCGACGAGGACACCTCGTGGAGGTCCGCGAACACGGCCCCCGCAATCGTCTGCACGTCGGCCTCGCGCGTCGCCCCCTCGCCTGGCAGCACGGTGCTCAGCCACTCCACGAGTTCCAGCTGCGAGACCGCCGCCTGCACCCGGTCGGCGAGCTCGCCTGCGATGTCCGCGTAATCCTCGACGGGCCGACCGGTGTGTCCGGGGTCGACGGCGTGGATGGTCTCGGCGGCGATGTCGGCGAGCGCGTCGCGATCGATCATGGGGGCTCCCTCAAGTGGTCGGTGTCGTTCGAGCCTGCCAGACGCTCGGGGTCGCTGTGCGGGGTTGACCGGCTCGGCGCTCACTTCCTCACCAACCTCGCCGCCCGCAGCGCCTTCTCGAGCTGCTCGGCGTCCTGCAAGATGCGCCAGGCAGCCTTCGCGATGGCGACCGGACTTTCGCGGCCGCGGAAGATCAGGTGCAGCGCCTCGGCCTCCGAATCACGCTCGACGTCGCGAGACCACAGGCCCGCATCCTTGGCGATCGCGACGACGAGCTTCTCCATGTCGTAGCCGTTGTAGGACAGGACGCGGTCGGCGAACCCCTCTGCTAGCCCCTCCCAGCCGCCGTCGCCCGTCGAGAGATCGAACAGCCCCTCATCGTCCTCCCCGTACTCGAAGAGGAGGAACGGGCCGGCGACGGTGCCCCCGTCGTCTCCCCCGCTGGTTCGACTCTGAGCAGCCTTCACCGCACGGACGTCGTCCACGTTGCGGCACCGGTACAGCTCCAGTTCGCGCAGCTCGGTCAGGTCGGCGAGCGCTGCCGCGTTGACGACACCGTTGCACCAGTTGAGTTCGAGCTTCCGCAGGTTGGCGAAGCGTCGCAGGACGTCGAGGTCGAGGTCGCGCGCGCTGTATAGCGTCAGCGACTCGAGCAGGTGCGGCTGGACCATCCGCTCGAGTACGGCCGCGGAGTGCTTCGCGGTCATGATGAGCGTCCGCACCGGTGCCTCGATGACAGGAAGCTGAGACGCACGCGGCAGCCCGAGTCCGAGCCATTCCACATGCGGATTTCGGCACACCGAGAGGACGTTCGCCCCGGTCACCGACGCGCTGCGGAGGGACGGCAAAGCGCTGAGATCGAGAGGCTCCTTCCCCAGAATGCGCACGTTGAGATCCGTCAACGAGCGCGCCTCCAGCAGTGCGGCGAGGCCCGTGATCCGTGCGCCCTTCTCGATCGTCAGGTCCTGGAGGTCCGGGATGGCCGCGGCGAACGTGGTCAGGTCCAGCCCGCGCTTCGTCGGGTGGAGGTGGATCCGCAGCTTGGCTCGCCCCGCCGCTCCGAGCTGCCCTGCCGTCGGGAACGGCTTGTCGTCATCGACGACGAAGAGCGGCGGCCTCGATGAATCGGGTTCTGATTCGGCAAGAATCCACGGTGCAAGATCGACCGGATAGAAGGACGTGACCCAAGCGGGCTGCCCGTCCACGTCGTCCTCCCGAGCGGCCGCTCCGCGCCGAACGAGTTCGACCCGCGCCATTGAATCACCCGCGTCGGCGGCACGCCGAAACCACTCCACCGCTTCGATCTGGTCGTCATCGACGTCGCTTGCGAGGCACCCCAGGTTGTAGGCCCCGCGGAAATCCCCGCGTTCGTAGGCCTGAAGGAAGGCCGCCTTCGCCCCGTCCACGTCGCCGAAGACCTCGTACAGGTGGACGCCCAGTTCGAAGGGCACGTGGTCGTTCGTGTCGAGATGCGACTCGAGAAGGGCTCGTGCACGGTCCGTCTCGCCCCGGCGCCGCAACAGATCGCCGACGAAGACGACCGCGAACGGGACTTCCTCGAACGCGACGGAGGCCAGCTCGACGACTTCGTCGTCGGTCCGGTTCTCCACCTCCCGTGCGTGCTGCGCGAGTCGGAATGCGGCAACCTCCCACTGCGAGCTCCTCGCCCCTACGACACGCCGCAACCGGGGCAACGCCGCTGCCCAGTCGCCACGGATCACGAAGCTGTCGCCGAGAGCGAGGTCGCAATCGGCGCCCGCATCCTCCGCACTCAGGAAAACGCCGTGCGCCTCGGCATTGCGCTCGTTGTTGGCGAGAACCGATCCGACGGCGTGAAGCGCGGCACCGATGTCCGACGCGGAGGCCCATCGTCGCCACGGCCCTTCACTGAATCCCTCACTCAGGCGCGTGTTCAATTCGTCCGCATCCGCTTCGGACGCGCCGCCTCTCAGCGGAAGATCCGCCAGTTGCCTCCACCTCTCCGCAGCGAAGAGTGCGGTCGCGGTCGATCCAACGTCGGTGTCACCGGCCATCGTCAGGTCCCGTCTGCTGAGACTCCAGCCTCTGGACCAGAGCTGCGACCTCCTCGGCGTCCTCGACGTCACGGCAGTCGTCCACCGCGAGCGCGGCGAGCAATGGCAATTCGCCGAGCACGTGCGTGTTCGACACACCCGTGCAAGAGACGAGCGACACATCCTCGAGCGCCGGGAAGCGGAGAAGCAGCGCGCAGTCGACGTCGACGGCGCCGACGATGACCAACCCCGTCAGTGATTCCGGATGCGCGATCCGTCCGACCGCCTCCACCGCCCGGCGACCGCTCACCCCGAAAGACTCGATCGGCGCCTCGATCCCGGGAGCGGGCTGATCGTCGAGCAGCGTCATCGACAAGATGCGCAGGGCGGGGTTCGCGACGACCGAGTAGGTGTTCCGCCCGCGCACGGAGGCATTCTCCAGACACGGGAGCGCACCGAGATCGACGGGCTCCCCCGGCTCGGTCCCATCCATCTCCAGCTCCTCGAGCGCGAGCGCCCCGGCGAGCGCACCCCACCCGCGGGTCCCCGCGGCGTCCGCGATCGTGAGGTCGCGGATCTGCGTGATCGCGGTCCCCAGCGTCGTGAGGTCGAAGCCCTCAGCATGGGGCTCGATCACGATCGGCAGAC
This sequence comes from Labedella endophytica, assembly GCF_003990045.1. GTDB lineage: Bacteria > Actinomycetota > Actinomycetes > Actinomycetales > Microbacteriaceae > Labedella > Labedella endophytica. The sequence continues at coordinate 743,561 of NZ_RZGZ01000002.1, forward strand.
CGAGGCGCCCCGCTCGCCCGACGACACCGGGAGCCGGTGCCCCGACGACGTCATTGATGCGGAAGACCGTTGGAAGGTCGGGTCCGCGATACGGGCCTCCGTACAGATGGGGAAGAAGGTCCTCGTCGTACAGTGCGTGCATCCACGCCGGAGAATCGCCTGCCTCGGCGCGGCTCTCGGCCCATCCGCCCTCGCCATCCGCCGTCAGCCACGCTCGAGCGGCGGCGTCTCCTCCCTGCGCCGCCTTCCTCATCCACTCCCTGGCCTCCTCCGGCTGGTCGAGCTCCTCCTCGAGGAGCAGTCCGAGATTGAACGCGGAGTACGCGTCGCCGCGGTTCCAGCCGTCCTCGTAGGCCGCCCGGGCACCATCGGTGTCCCCGAATTCGTTCAGGAGCATGTTGCCCAGAGGGAGCGAGACCATCTCGTTGTCGGGCAGCGCCTCCTCGAGGATCCGCCGCGCCTCGTCGCGGTCACCGCGGCGCAGATGCACACGCGCGAGCACGACGGCCGCCTCGTCCGCCTCGACCGAGCCGGCCTCGAGGAGCGAGATCACCTGGTCGTCGAAGCGGTCGTCGACCTCGAAGGCGTGCTCTCCGAGCCGGTAGGCCGCGAGCTCCCACGTGTGCGCCGTCGTGTCGACGGCGAGCTGCAGCCACGGCTCCGCGGAGGCCCAGTCGCGGAGGTAGACGTACAGCTCCCCGATCATCGCCGCGACGTTCTCACCACGACGATGCGCATCGACGAGGACACCGACGGCGTCCGCGTCGCGCTCGAGCGACGCGAGGATCAAGCCGATGGCCGTGAGCGCTTCCGCTCGACCCTCCGAGTCCGCCCACTCCTCCCAGTGTTCGGCGCCATCCTCCCCGCCGTGCACCGCGGCGAGCGCCGCCACATCGTCCCCGTCGAACGTTTCCGCGACGGCGAGATCCGCGAGCGCATGCCATTCGCCCGCCTCGAAGAGAGATCCGGCTCGCCCGACCTTGTCGGGAGGTTCGGCCGTGTCCGTCGTCATGGTGCCGCGCTCCTCCGAGCCCTCGAGGAGAGCGTCAATCCCGCGCTCCGGCGTAGGCGGGCGCCGTCTGAGGATCACACTATCGGCGGCGCGGGCGCGGAGAACGTCCCCGTGCGAGGGAGGATCCCTACCGCCTCGCCTCCACGATCCGCGCGCAGTCGATGCACAGCTCCGCCGTCGGCCGGGCAACGAGCCGCTCCGCCCCGATCGGCCGCCCGCACCGCACGCACGAGCCGTAGGTCCCGTCCGCCACGCGATCGAGCGCCCGGTCCAGCTGGGCGAGCTCGTCGACGAGCCCCGCGCGGAGTCCCTCCGCTTGCGACCACTGGGCCGAGAGGGTCTCGCCCTCAGGGTCGTGCTCGTCGTCGTCCGAGCCACCCGCGCGCGTGGAACGGATGTCGCTGAGGCGCGACTCGGCGACTCCCGCCTCACGCAGGAGCTGCTCCCGCCGGGCGGCCAGGAGTTCACCGGGCGACGGCTCGGCAGCGGTGCTCACGACAACACCATCACGACGAACACCCTCACGACACCGGCGGTCGGCGGTGCTGCCACCGCAACCGCCGCTCCAACTGCGCACCGAGCGACAGCAGAACATCCTCGCGACCAGGCCGGCCGATGAGCTGCACGCCCATCGGCAGCCCCTCCGCGGTCTGGTGCACGGGCAGCGTGATCGCGGGGAGCCCGGCCACGTTCACGAACGACGTGAACGGCGAGTACTGCACCTGCTGTGCGAAGTTCCGGTCGGGGTCGGCGAGGTCGTGCCAGCCGATGCGCCGTGGCGTGAGTGCGAGGGTCGGGGTGATCACGGCGTCGAATCGATCGAACTGGGCGATGACCCGGCGCTCGAACGCGGCGAGCGTCGACTGCGTCTCGGCGAGGTGGCGGGCGGAGAGCGCACGGCCGCGCGCGACGAGCTCCTGCGTGACCGGTTCGAGGAGCCCGATCGTGTCGCCGTCCACGGGAAGCATGGCGGCCGACACCTGCCAGATCGTGCGGAATGCATCCGGGTAGACGCCCCCGTGCTCGAGGACGGTCTCCTCGACGCCGTGCCCGATCGCGGTCAGCTGTTCCACGGCGAGCGCCACGGCCTCGCCCGCCTCGGGCGAGACGGTGATCTCCACGTCGTCGTCCCACGGGGAGTTCTCGAGCACCCCGAGGGTGAAGCGACCCTCACCGCGGGTGGCGACGCCGAGGTAGTCGCCGTCGTCGAACTCGGGTGCCCCGACGCTGAAGGGATGAGGGACGCGACCGTTACGGCGGTCGAGCATCGCATCGAAGAGGAGGGCGGCGTCCTGCACGGTGCGGGCGATCGGACCCTTCACGGCGAGGCCGGCGAGCGAGTCGAGGGCTGAACCGGACGGCACCCGGCCACGCGAGGGCTTCAGCCCCACGAGACCGCACGCCGCCGCGGGGATGCGGATGGATCCGCCGCCGTCGCTCGCGGGTGCGAACGGGAGGATGCGGGCGGCGACGGCTACGGCCGCTCCCCCGCTCGACCCGCCGGCTCCGAGTGTCGGGTCCCAGGGGTTCCGGGCAGGGGCACGACCGAAGGGTTCCGTGTAACCGTAGAGGCCGAACTCGGGGGTCGCCGTCTTGCCGATGCTCACCGCACCGGCGGCGTCGAGCACGTCGACGATCGCGTCGGAGCGCTCCGAGACCGTGCCGGGGAAGACGCGCGACCCCCACGCGATGGGCGTTCCCGCGCGGGCGGTGAGGTCCTTGTCCGCGAGCGGGAGACCCCACAGCCGGTCCGTCTTCGGCTGGGTGTCCTGCACGTGGCGGGCGCGGGCGCGGGCCGCGTCGGGGGTGAGGTGGGCGAAGACGCCGAGCTCGGGATCGAGGCGCTCGGCGCGCGCGATCACGATGTCGGTGAGCTCCACGGGCGAGATCTCGTCGCGCTGCAGCCGCACCCAGAGTTCGAGCGCGGACAGCCGCTCCCAGTCGACGTCGGTCATGCGTTCAGCCTACGTCCGGGAGGCCGGGCCAGGCCGGGTCCAGCCCTACTTCAGGGACAGCTGGAGCATGACGGTGCCGAGCCACCGGTCGAACTTGAAGCCCACGCGCCCCATGCGGCCGATCTCCTTGAACCCGAACTGGGCGTGCAGCGCGAGCGACGCCTCGGCGCCCTTGTCGCTGATCACGGCGAGGATCTCCTTGAGACCCGCTTGCTTCGACTTCTGGATGAGCTCGCCGAGCAGCGCCCGTCCGAGCCCCTTGCCCGTGGCCGCGGCGCCCAGGTAGATGCTGTTCTCCACGGTGAAGCGGTAGGCCCGCTTCTCCTTCCACGGCTGCACGAGTGCGTAGCCGAGCACGTGCCCGTTCGGCGAGACGGCCACGATGAAGGGCATGCCCTGCTTCTGCAGGTGCGCGAACTTGCTCTTCCACTTCGCGAGGGTCATGCGGTCCTCGTCGAACGTGACGGAGCTGTTGGTCACGTAGTAGTTGTAGATCTCGCGGATGTCCGGCAGATCGGCGGGAACGGCGTCCCGGATCGTGTACTCGAACGGCGCCTCGGGCGCGGGCTTCTTCCGCAGGTGGGTGGGCAGCTTGCGCGGCTGCAGGTATTCCTCTTCCAGCACGGATCCAGCCTAACGCGCGAGGGACCAGTCGACGGGCTCGGCACCGGCCGCCACGAGGTGTTCGTTGGCGCGCGAGAATGGCTTCGATCCGAAGAATCCGCGCGATGCGGACAGTGGGCTCGGGTGAGGCGACGCCACGATGGGCGTCTCGCCGAGCAGCGGAGTGAGGCTCTGCGCGTCCTTGCCCCACAGGATCGAGACGAGCGGGGTACCCCGCGCCACGAGGGTGCGGATGGCGTGGTCCGTCACGGCTTCCCAGCCCTTCCCGCGGTGAGAGGCGGCTTCGCCCGGCCGAACGGTGAGCACGCGGTTGAGCAGCATCACGCCGCTCTCCGCCCACGGGGTGAGATCCCCCGTCGGTGCGGGCGGGATGCCGAGGTCGTCCTGCAGTTCCTTGTAGATGTTCGCGAGGCTGCGCGGCAGCGGGCGCACGTGCGCATCCACGGCGAACGAGAGCCCGATCGGGTGCCCGGGCGTGGGGTAGGGGTCCTGCCCCACGATGAGCACGCGCACGGCGTCCAGCGGATACGAGAACGCCCGCAACACGTGATCGCCGGCCGGGAGGGTGTGATGCCCCGCCGCGTGCTCGGCGCGGAGGAAGTCCCCCATCTCGGCGATGCGATCGGCGACCGGTTCGAGGGCCTCGGCCCAGCCCGCGTCGATCACGCCGTCCGAGGCGAGCTCGGCGAGGGATCGACCGCCGCTCACGACGCGGCGACCGTGGACACCCGCACGCCCGCGTCGTCCGTCGTCACCTGCCAGACGCTCCCGCTGCCCGTGACGGCCAGCCCGCCCTCGGACACCACGAGCGCGGTGTTCTCGTCGATCGCGACGCCGCCGGGGACGAGGCCGGCCTCGGTGGCCGCGACGAGGCGACCGAGCGTGCCCCACTGGGCCGCGTGCACGTCCACCGAGATGTCGATGAGACCGATCCCGGGCTGCACGGTGACCTCCTCGAGGTCCTCCGCCGTCTCCTCGGGCGACACGGCCACGCCGCCGATCTTGGATCCGCCCACGATGGCCTGCTCGGCGGCGAGCGCCGCTCCCGCCGAGAACCCGAGGTAGGGCATGCCGCCGGCCACGAGCCGACGGATCTCCACGACGAGCGGCTCGAGTGCCGTCGCGTAAGCGGGGGTGAGGCCGCCGCCCACATAGAGGGCGTCGAGGTCGGCCAGGTCGGCGAGCTCGAACGCTCCCCCCTCCACCCGCAGGCGGGCGACGACCTCACAGGCCCCGGCGAGCGCGAGCTCGCTCTCGATGCGCGCCGCGTCCTCCACGCCGGAGTCCTCGGTCACGAGGAACACGCCGATGCGGGGAAGCGTCGCCACCTCGGCCCGCCCGGCGGCCTCGGCCACGAAGGCCGACAGGATCGTCGTGTCGTGGGCGAACCGCTGTCCGCCACCCACCAGGTGAATGCTCATGTTCTCGTCCCCTCGTCGCCCGCCGCGGCGTCGTCGCCGCGGTCATCGTGCTCGTCGTGATCCGTGCCGTCGGTCGCCACGGGGGGCAGGGCCGACCACGGGAAGGTGATCCACTTGTCGGTGCGGCGCCAGTCGTAGTGCGGCTCGTGCACCGTGCGCGGCTTCGTGAAGAGCGTCACGCTGCGAACCTCGGCCCCGTAGCCCTCGAGAAGGTCCACGACGAGCGCGAGCGTGCGCCCGGAATCGGAGACGTCGTCGGCGAGGAGCACGCGCTTGCCGGCGAGCGCCGGGGCGTCGAGCATCGGCGGCAGCAGGATCGGCTCGGGCAGCGTCTCGTGCACGTCGGTGTAGAACTCCACGTTGATCGAGCCGCACATCTTCGTGCCGAGAGCGTAGGAGATCGCGCCGGCGAGCGGCAGCCCGCCGCGGGCGATCGCCACCACGAGGTCGGGCTCGAAGCCGCTGCGTCGCACGGTGCGCGCGAGCTCGCGGGAGGCGCGACCGAAGTCGTCCCAGGTCAGGACCTCGCGTTCGGGCGCGGCCGTGGTGTCGCTCATGCCTTCGCCTTCAGTTCCCCGCGCGCCACCTTGTGGGGCGCGGCCTGCGCCACGGGCTTCACGGTGATGGAGTCGAGGTCGACGTGCGGCGGCAGCTCGGCCGCGTGCACGATCACCTCGGCGATGTCGCCGGCCACGAGCGGCGCCGCGACGTTGTCGTACACGGCGTCGGCGCGCTCCTTGTCGCCGCCGAAGCGGTTGAGGGAGAACTCCTCCGTGTGGACCATGCCGGGGGCCACCTCGATCACGCGGATGGGCTCGCCGCTGAGCTCGAGGCGCAGCACCTCGAGCACGGCGCGCTGCGCGAACTTCGTGGCGTTGTATCCGCCGCCGCCCTCATAGGCGCGGTGCCCCGCGATCGAGGTGACACCCACGATCGAGGCCGTCCCGCCGTCCGTCGTGGAGGCCCGGAGCGCGGGAAGCAGCGCCGCGATCATGCGCTGGGTGCCGATCACGTTCACCTCGAACATCTGGCGCCAGTCATCGGGGGACGATGTCTCGACCGAATCGAGTCCGATCGCTCCACCGGCGTTGCAGACGAGCACGTCGGCGCCGCCGAGGGCCTCGACGGCCTCGCGGACCCGCTCGACGTCCTCGGCCACCGTGACGTCGGCCACGACGGTCTCGGCTCCCGTCTCCGCGGCGAGTTCCGCGAGCCGGTCCGCCCGGCGGGCCACGCCGAGCACCTCCCACCCGTGCTCCCGGAACAGGGCCGCCGTGGCCCGTCCGATCCCCGAACTCGCTCCCGTGACCACTGCGCGTCTCACCGTCATGACTCCAGCGTATTGCCCGGGAGCGTGCATGCCTTGCCCGGCCCCGCACCCGAGCGCGTCCTCACCTGCGACCGTCGGCATCGGCCGCGGTTACGTCGTGTTGCACCCGTCGTTGTCGCGCGGCGCCGTGCTGCCTAACCTCGTCGTACGCCGTCCGGCGACCAGACCATCCCGCACGTCGATCCTTCGAGGGAGAACATCATGAGCGACGCCACCCAGAACTGGCAGTTCGAGACCAAGCAGATCCATTCGGGCGCCCAGCCCGATCCCGTCACGAACGCCCGCGCGACGCCGATCTACCAGACCACGAGCTACGTCTTCAACGATGCGGACCACGCCAAGAACCTCTTCGCCCTCGCGGAGTTCGGCAACATCTACACGCGCATCCAGAACCCCACGCAGGACGTCGTCGAACAGCGGCTCGCCGCGCTCGAGGGGGGCACCGGCGCCCTCCTCCTCGCATCCGGCCAGGCCGCGGCGACCGCGGCGATCCTCAACATCGCCCAGGCGGGCGACCACATCGTGTCGAGCTCGTCGATCTACGGCGGCACCTACAACCTCTTCAAGTACACCCTCGCGAAGCTCGGCATCGAGACGACGTTCGTCGAGAACCAGGACGATTCCGACGAGTGGGCGCGCGCGGTGCGGCCGAACACGAAGCTGTTCTTCGGCGAGACCGTCGGCAACCCGAAGATCAACATCCTCGACATCCGTCTCGTCGCCGATGTGGCGCACGAGGCCGGCATCCCCCTCATCGTCGACAACACGATCGCTACTCCGTACCTCATCCGTCCGTTCGAGCACGGCGCGGACATCATCGTGCACTCCGCCACCAAGTTCCTCGGCGGCCACGGCACCGTGATCGGCGGCGCGATCGTCGACGGCGGCTCGTTCGAGTGGTCGAAGAACGTGGAGAAGTTCCCCGGCCTCACCGAGCCGGACCCCTCGTACCACGGCGCGAGCTACACCACGGCGGTGGGCGACGGACTCGCCTACATCATCAAGGCGCGCGTTCAGGTGCTGCGCGACCTCGGCGCCGCCATCTCGCCGAACAGCGCGTGGCTGCTCATCCAGGGCATCGAGACGCTCAGCCTCCGCATCGAGCGGCACGTGCAGAACGCCCAGGAGATCGCCGAGTGGCTCGACGCCCACCCGGACGTCGCCTCGGTGAACTACTCGGGTCTGCCCTCGAGCCCCTGGTACGCCGCGGCCAACCGCTACGCGCCGAAGGGCGTCGGAGCCGTCCTGTCGTTCGAGCTCAAGGGCGGCGTGGACGCCGGCCGCACGCTCGTCAACAGCCTGTCGCTGTTCTCGCACCTCGCGAACATCGGCGACGTGCGCTCGCTCGTCATCCACCCCGCGTCGACGACCCACTCGCAGCTCACGCCCGAGCAGCAGCTGACCGCGGGCGTGACGCCGGGCCTCGTGCGCCTCTCCGTGGGCCTCGAGAACGTGGACGACCTCAAGGCCGACCTCGACCAGGCCTTCGCCGCCGCGCGCGCCGTCGTCGAGGCCGCCCGCGTCTGACCCCGTCCCACGCGCACCACCCCCTTCCGTGAGGTGTCGCGATCTGTTGCCATTCCGACCCGGGAGGCAACAGATTGTGACACCTCACGGAGGTTGAGGGGGGCGTAACAGAGGCGAGGGGGCTCGGTTCTTCGGGGAGGATGGGGACATGGACTGGCAGACACCCGAGGACACCGTCCCGTCGCGCATCGTGACGGACGCCGAGGTGCGCAGTCTCATCGGCCGCCCCCACGCGACCGGCGCCTGGCGCGACGGCGATCCCGTCGCGGACCGGCTCTTCGCGGACCTCGGCCCGCTCGACCTCGAGTTCGGCGGCCGCCTCCCCCACGTGCGTCTCGCCTACGAGACCTGGGGCGAGCTCTCCCCCGCCCGCGACAACGCCGTGCTCATCACCCACGCCCTCACGGGCGACTCCCACGCGCGGGGCGCCGCCGGTCCCGGTCAGCCGACCGCCGGCTGGTGGGAGCAGATCGTCGGCCCCGGCCTCGCCGTCGACACCGACCGCTGGTTCGTCGTCGTGCCGAACATGCTCGGCGGCTGCCAGGGCTCCACGGGACCGGCGTCCTTCGCCCCCGACGGCCGCGAGTGGGGCGCGCGCTTCCCCTCCGTGAGCGTGCGCGACCAGGTCGCGGCTCAGGCGCTCCTCGCCGACGCGCTCGGCGTCGAACGATGGGCCGCGATCATCGGCGGATCGATGGGCGGGATGCACGCCCTCGAGTGGGCCGTCGGGCTCCCCGACCGCCTCGAGCGGGTCGCGATCCTCGCCTCTCCCCCCGTGACGACGGCCGATCAGATCGCGCTCAACTCGGTGCAGCTCGAGGCGATCCGGATGGATCCTGCGTGGCACGGCGGCAGCTACTACGACGCGGTCGACGGCGATGGTCCGCATCGCGGGCTCGCGCTCGCCCGGCGGATGGCGCTCCTCCAGTACCGCAGTTCCACGGAGCTCAACGACCGCTTCGGCCGGCGCTGGCAGTCCGACATCGACCCGCTCGCCGACGGCGGCCGCTTCGCGATCTCGTCGTACCTCGACTTCCACGGCAACAAGTTCACGCGTCGCTTCGACGCGAACAGCTACATCACCCTCGTCGACGCGATGAACTCCCACGACATCGGCCGCGGTCGCGGCTCCGTGGAGGAGGCCCTCACCCGGGTCACCGCGCGCACCCTCGTCGTCGGGATCGACTCCGATCGCCTGTTCCCCCTCGACGGCCAGCGGCGGATCGCGGCGGGCATCTCGACCAACATCGACGGGGACGACGCCGCCGTGATCGTCTCGGACTTCGGGCACGACGGCTTCCTCATCGAGTTCGACGCGGTCTCCACCCACCTCGCACGGATCTTCGCCACCTGACCCGACGGCGACGGGCCGCGCCTTATGCTGGGCGCACGACATGCTGGGCGCACGACGGAAGGGTGCTCGATGAGTGGTTGGCGCGGCGACGACGCCTCCGAACCCGTCCGGCGTCAGTTCGAGTCCATCGACCGCTTCTCGATCCAGCAGAGCCGGCTCGCGTACCGGATGGCTCGGAGCTTCGGCTTCACCGGCGTCCTCGGCGCCGCGATCGCCCTCCTCATCCCGGGCGCCGTCGACGGTGCCGCCCTCGTCTGGTGCTACCTCACGCTCGCCCTCCTCGCCGCGAGCCACGTGGTCATCGCCCGCTACCCCCACGGCCTCTCCGTCGTGGCCGTCTACGCCGTGGGCATCATCTGCCTCGCCACCGTCGGCATCGCGGCCGGGCCCGAACCGAGCCCCTCGGCGTCCGCCGCCATCGTCATGATCGCCGGCTGGGGGGTCGGCAGCATCGGCGCGGTGCTCTCCTCCACCTGGGCGCAAGTGATCCTGCTCGTGTACAGCATCGCGACCACGGTCACGATCGCGACCCTCCTCGGCGCCGACATCGGCCATGAGGTCGCGCTGTCCGCCCCCGTCCTCGTCGGGCTGGGCTGGGCCGTGACGACCATCTTCGGGCTCTGGCTGACGCGCGCGAACCCCCGCGTCATGAACCGCATCTCGAGCATCGGGGCCACCTACCTGATCGAGCGGCGCGCGAGCGAGGCCGAGGCACAGCGACACCGCGACGCCCGCCTCCTGCACGACACCGCGCTCGCGACCCTCACGCTGCTCGCGCACGCCGGTCGCGGCGTGGACGACGCGGCGATGCGCGACCAGGCGGCGTCCGACCGGGACCTGCTGCGGCGCCTGCGGGAGGGCGAGAGCCCCACCCCCCGGTCCTCCGGCGCCTACACGCTCACCCACACCGCGGAACTGCAGCTCAGCGGCACCCTCGAGGCGGTGAAGGCCCGCTTCGCGCACTCGGGCCTCGAGGTCGCCTGGCACGGTTCCGGCCAGCTCGGACTCGAGCAGTCACGGCTCGACGCCTTCATCCTCGCGCTCACCGAGTGCATCGAGAACGTGCGCCGGCACGCGGGCGTCGACGAGGCCCACGTCACCCTCAGTGACGATGGAACGGTCGTGCGCGGTGTCGTCACGGATGCCGGGATCGGCTTCGACCCGGCCTCGATCGCCGGATCGAGTCTCGGGTTCCAGCAGTCGGTCATCGCGCGGACGCAGGACATCGGCGGCACCGTCCGTGTCTTCTCCGCGCCGGGCGCCGGCACCACCGTGGTCCTGGAGGTCCCCAAGTGAGCAACCCGACCGGCGGCATCGATCCGTCCCTCGGACTCGAATGGCAGACCGACCGCGTGCGCCGCGCGGGGCTGCGCGAGACGTCCCTGCTCACCCTCAACACGTCGCAGCTCGGCGTCGGACTGGGACTGGCCGGGGGGATCCTCTTCCTGCACGCCCTCTGGCGTTTCCTCGACCACCTCGGCGAGTTCCCGCGCCTCCCGCTCAACCTCGCGTCGTGGGCCATCCTCTTCGTCACGGTCGCGCTCGTCACCGTCGCGCTCCGCGCCGCAGGATTCCTCTTCTCCACGAAGCTCTTCTGGGCGATGGTGTCGAGTCTCACCGCGGCCGCGGTGCTCGACTTCGCCGCGATCTGGCAGCACGTGGGCGACGGCCTCTACCCCACGTCCGCGATCGCGGTCGGGGCCGTCCTCCTCGGCGCGTCGTCCCTGCGCCCCGCACGCGAGATCGTGATCGCATCGGCGATCCTCGGCGCGGGTCTCACGCTCGGCGTGCTCGTGCCGGGCCCCGCCGAGGACCAGCTCGGCCCCCTCCTCATGTTCCTGGTCCTCGCCATCGTGCCGCCCGTGATCGCCGCGTCCATCCTCGGGTCCTACCGACGCCACATCCTCCTCGCGCTCGACCGGGTCCTCACCCAGAGCGCCATCGCCGCCCCCGTCGTCCTCACCGCTGGCGTGCTCGGCAGCGCCGAGCTCGCGGAGCTCGACCACGAGGTGGAGGAGCTCTTCGACGACGTCGCGACGGGCCGCGAGCCGCTCCCGCTCACCCCCGAGCGCGCCGACCAGGCGAGCTCGCTCGCGACCGATCTGCGCCGGCACCTCGTCGCCGGGCACCAGAACACGTGGTTGTCCCATGCCGTGAGCGAGTCGGAGTTCCTGAGCGATCACGTGACCGTCGACGATGCGAAGGGCCTCTCCGCGCGCCTCGACCAGCTCCAGCGGGACGGTCTCCTCTCCGGGCTCTGGATGCTCATGTCGAGCGCCGCCCGCATGCCGGCGACCGCGCGCGTGAGCCTCGTGGAGCGGAAGGAGCAGCCGCGATCCGACGTGCGCCGCGTCCTCATCGCGATCGACGTGGACGGGATCAGCCGGTCCCGCGTGGAGGCGATCACGTGGGCGTCGCTCCGGCGTGTCGGCCGCTACACGGACACCGCGACGCCCCTGGGGCTGCGGGTGGACATCGAGACGGAGGTCCCGCCTCCCTCGGAACAGCAACGGTGAACACTAGAATCCTGTCAAGAGTTCAGGGAGAACGTATGAGCATGCACACGGACAACATCCGTCTGGCCATCGTCGATGACCACAAGATGCTGCTGGGGGCGCTCACCGAGTGGATCCGCAGCGCGGCCGACGACATCAGCATGGTCGCGGCCGTCGCAACGTGGCCCGAACTGCTCACCCACCCGGAATTCCCCGTCGACGTCGTCCTGCTCGACCTCGACCTCAAGGACAACATCCCCGTCGTCCTCAAGATCTCCACGCTCAAGACCACGGGCGTGAAGACGGTGCTCATGAGCACCTACTCCGACCCGAAGTTCGTGCGCGAGGCCCTCGCGGCCGGTGCCCACGGCTACCTCGTGAAGAGCGAGGACGCGTCGATGATCGTCCAGGCCATCCGCGCCGCCTACCGCGGCCAGATGTTCGTCTCCGACGAGCTCGACGTCGCGCTCAACAACGAGCCGAATGAGGCACCGAAGCTCAGCGCGCAGGAGCGTCGGGTCATGGCGCTCTACGCCGCGGGTGAGCCGGTGAAGTCGGTGGCCTACGAGCTCAGCATCTCCGAGGAGACGGCGAAGTCGTACCTCAAGCGCATCCGCGAGAAGTACCGCTCGAGCGGCTTCGACGTGGGCACGAAGGTGGCGCTGCGCAAGCGCGCCATCCTCGACGGCATCATCATCGAGTAGGGCCGAGCACCCCGCGCCTCTCGAGCACGTAGCCGAGGGCCGCGACGGCGATCCCGGCCACGGTGAGCCCCATCCCGACGACCGCCGGCGACGAGTAGCCGAGCCCGGCGGCGATCGCGACGCCGCCGAAGTACGCCCCGAGCGCGTTGCCCACGTTGAGCGCCGAGTGGATGAGTCCGGCGGCGATCGCCTGGCTGTCCCCCGCCACGTCCATGAGCCGCGTCTGGATGGTGGGGCCGAGCCCCTGCGTCGCGAACCCGATAGCGAATGTGAAGAGGAAGAGCGTCACGGGCCACTGTGCCGTGAGCGCGAAGCCGGCGAGCGAGAGCAGCATGAGGAAGGCGAAGCCGAACAGGGCCTTCATCACACTCCAGTCGGCCACCCGACCGCCCACGAGGTTGCCGATCGTCATGCCGAGCCCCACCGTCGCGAGCACCCACGGCACGGCGCCCTCCGGCAACCCCGCGAGCTCCGTCGTGATCGGGGCGAGGTAGGTGTACACGGCGAAGAGTCCGCCGAGCACGATGCAGCCCGTGATGAGCGCGAACCACACCCGGCCGTTGCGGAAGACCGTGAGTTCGCGGCGCATCGTCTGCTCGGGTGAACCGTCGACGCGCGGCACCGCGAACCAGATCGCCACGGTCGCCACAGCGAAGACGACCGCCACGAGCACGAATGCGACGCGCCAGCCGAACGCCTGACCGATCACCGTGGCGAGCGGCACACCGATGACGTTCGCGACCGTGAGCCCCGCCATGGCGAGCGCCACGCCCTGCGCCCGCCGCCCCGGCCCCATGAGCTTGGCGGCGACGAGCGCCGCCAGGCCGAAGTACGCGCCGTGCGGGATCCCCGCCAGGAAGCGGAACAGGAGGATGAGCTCAAAGCTCGGAGCGAGCGCAGCCGCGAGGTTCATGAGGGTGAAGGCGATCGCGAGCACCACGAGCACCCGGTCGCGGCGGAAGCGCGCGACCATCGAGTTGATCGTCGGGGCGCCGACCACGACACCGAGCGCGTAGGCCGAGATGACGAGTCCCGCTCGCGCATTGGCCTGCTCGGGGTCGGTCGACGAGAGCGCGGGGAAGAGGTCGGTCGCGATCTGCGGGAGCAGTCCCATGGCCGCGAACTCGGTCGTGCCGATGCCGAAACCGCCCACGGCGAGCGCGAGCAGGGCAAAACGAATACGGGCCGAGGACATCGTCGTCGGCCCGTTGGACACGGGGAGCATACGGCCAGTCTAGAACCGCGATCGTGCGTGTCTCGAATCGATTCGAGGGGCTTGCCCCACCGCAGTCGGGGCGTCTCGCACCGAGGAGGTCCGGAGGCTAGTCCCAGGACGCCGGAATGAACAGGAGGACCACGAGCACACCCCACACCAGTGAAGCCAGAGCCCCCAGAGCGATCGCCGTCGTCGCGAGGACACCGCCGGACAGCGCCGGATCACGCGTGCGCAGACGGGCCACCACCCCGGCCACCAGCGCGAACACGCCGAGGGCGAGACCGGCAAAGCCCCAGGACACGAAGCCGGCGGGACCGGCGAGCAGAGCCGCCACGAACGATGCCACAGCGAGAGACGACGTGCGACGTTCGGAGATCGGTCCGTACGGGGTGGCCATGGGGCCGGCTACTCGTCGCCGAGGGCGCTCTCGAGGCGCTCGACCTTCGCGTCGATCTCGCCGGAGTAACCCGGGCGGATATCCGCCTTCAGCACGAGCGAGACACGCGACCCGAACGGTGCGACGGCGTCCGTCGCCGCTTTGACCACCGCCATCACGGCGTCCCACTCGCCTTCGATCTCCGTGAACATCGACGTCGTCCGGTTCGGGAGTCCCGAATCGCGGACCACCTTGACAGCCGCGGCGACGGCGTCATGGACGGACCCGTCCGCACGGCCGGTACCGCTCGGTGCAACGCTGAAAGCTACAAGCATGGCTCCTCTTTCCTGATGTGATCTTCTACGCTAGTGCGCCCTCGATCGTCGTGGACGTGGAGTCAGAGAATGCGACCTGCACGGTGCTACCTCTTCCACTTCCGTCGCGATTCCGGAGCGTGGAGAGCGTCGTACATCCGTCGGGCACGATCGAACTCATCCGGATCCGTGGACCATCGCACGTCGAGCGCCGTCGTGAGCAGATCGATCATCCCGCCGTCGCCATCGTTCCGCAGGTCATCCTCGAGGAGCGAGTCCATGAGATGACGCTCCCCCGAAGCGTCCGTCATCTCGCCAGCGGGGAGATAGAGCCGGTAGGTCGGGACGTCATCATGCTGAGGGACGTCGATGGCCGCCAGCACGATCGAACCGGCGTAGGGTCCGGACCGGATGACGCCGCTGATGCCCTCCTCGAGCCATTCCGAAGCGGGAGGCACTGCGGGGTTGGCACGGATCTGCCCGTCGGCGTCACGGCCGACACCGGATGCCGGCATGCGTGACTCGCGCCACTCCCGCATTGCGTTCTCGTCCGCGCGCTCGGCCCGGCGTCCGCGCACGTCGCGGCGTGCCCGAAACAGCTCGACGATGCACCAACCGAGGAGCACGAGGTAGCCGACGTTGCGGATCGTGAGCACGGCGACCATGGGCGGCCAGGCGGAGAGGAGGAGCCAATACAGGTAGGGGTAGACCACGTGGGTGAGGGCACCGAGACCGAGCGCGAGTACCGCCGGCACGGTGTAGCGACGGCCCTGCCACGCGATGCCGAGCACGATCGGTGCAATCAGCCATGTGAGGTACTGGGGGGACCCGACCTTGTTCACGGCGATGAGTACGAGGATGAGCCCGAGCGCGAACGCGGGGAGCACGCGGACGACCGGGGCACCCCCGCGCACCACGACCACTCCCACGAGCGCGACGGCGGCGAACGCGAGCACGAGCAGCGGTGTCATGAGCGCGATCGCCACGTCGACGTCCGCCCCGGCCACCTGGTAGGTGAGGATCGCCGGGTCGTAGTAGATGAAGGCCCCCTCGACACCGGCAGCGGCCTGCCACACGTAGATCAGGCTCACGGGCGCCTCGATCTGCAGTCCGCGGCCCGACTGCTCCGAGAGGAAGCTGAAGACGTGCCCGGCGCCGCCGAGGGCGAACGCCACGAAGACGACCGCGATCGAGAGGACCGCGCCACCGAAAACGATCCGCCACCGGGAGCGGAGCGCCACGACCGCTGCCACGATGACGGCTGCCGGCCACACCTTCATCCACGTCGCGATGGACAGCAGGAGGGACGCGGCGAGCGGGCGGCGCATGACGATCAGCACGGCGACGACGGACAACGGCACCGTGACGGAGTCGATACGACCGAGCGAGATCGGCCCGAGCAGCGCGATGAAGGCCACCCACCAGCCGGCGGCGGCCAGGCGGCGGCGACTCGAGCCGTCACCGAGGAGGATCGCGAAGGCTACGGCGTCGAGCACGGTCATGAGAACGAGCCATGCGGACCCGTAGGCGGCCTCGCCGGCGATGAGCGAGAGCTGCATCGGCAGGTGCGCGAGGAGCGGGTAGACCCAATCCGAGCCGATCCCCACGATGGGGGCGCCACTCGCGAGCTGCATCGACCAGGGCCGGTACACGAGCGTCACGTCGCCGAGCGGGAGGCCGGGCGCGAAGAGACACAACCAGGCGAGCCCCACGTGGACCAGGACGAAGGCCGTCCACAGTAGTCCTCGAGCCCTCACGGGCCCATCCTAGGCGGCGCGGCCGCGCTCCACCCGTCACACGTCGACCACGGAGCACCCGCGGCGCCGCCTCCGCTGAAGCCGACGAATTCACCCACGGGATCAGTACCCCGAGAACACGTCCGTCCGCACGCGGCGGGCGGCGCCCCGCAACCGGCTACGGAGGTCGGCCACGAGGGCGGGCGGGCCGGAGACGAACACATCCCGCTCGGCGAGATCGGGAACGGCGGAACGCACGATGTCCGCGTCCACCCGCTCGGGACCGATCCAGGTCCAGCCCGCGGGCAGGCTCGCGGGCTCGGCACGGCTCGAGACGAGCACACGGACGCCCGCCTGCTGCAGCTCGTCGGCGAAGACGATCGCGCTCGGATCGGACACCGCGTAGACGAGCACGATGTCGCGTTCGTCGCCACGGGCGCGCGCCTCCCGGACGTGGCTGATGAACGGAGTCACTCCGATCCCCGCCGCCACGAGCGCGAGCTTCCGCGAACCGTCGGTCGGCAGCGTGAAGTCGCCGGCCACGAGCGTCGCCCGCACCCCATCGCCCGGCGCGAGCGCCACGAGGGCACGCTTCGCGCTGCTCGCGGGCTCCGGCACGCGGAACGCGACGCGCACCTCGCGGCCGTCGCTCGGCGCCGACACGAGACTGAACGTTCGGCGGAAACCCTTACGGTCGCCCTTCGCGTGCGGCACGTGGAGCTCCGCGTACTGGCCCGCCCGGAACCGCAGCGGCGCGGCCGCGTCGAAGACGATCTCGTGCACGTCCCCGCCGATTCGTCGGGAGTCGCGCACCGTGAGGTCGACGCCCCGACGCTGCCCCACGAGGAACGCCAAGAGGTTGCCCACGAGCAGAGCGAGTTCCGGGGAGGAGTACACGGGACCCACGTGGTACGGCAGCGCGAAGAGCACACCCGTGATGACGGCGATCACGAGCTGCTGCCAGCGCAGCGGAGCGAGGGTGAGCGGTTCCGTGAGCATGAACGCCGCGAAGAACACGGCGGCCGTGGACAGGAGCGGCGTGGTCAGAGCCGAGCCGATGTCCATTCCGTTCGACACGAGGGTCGGCACCATCACCGCGGCGACGGCCACGACGAAGAGCACGGCCATGGCGATCCTCCGCAGCCGCCACACGAGGAGGAAGCCGGCCACGAGCACGAACCAGAAGAGCGACTCGCTCCCCACCCACCAGTAGCTCACGCCGAGCCCCGTGAGCGTCGCCACGAAGGCGCCGATCGCGGCGGGATTGAAGACGTGCCGGCCGCGGACGGCGAGGACGTACTTCGACACGGCGCCGACGCTCGCGGCCACGGCGACGGCCGCGAGGTCCCCGGGCACGAGGCCCGGCTTCATGATGAAGAAGAGGAGCAGACCCGTGATGACGGCGGATTCGTCGTGCGGCTTCACTCGCACGATCAACGCGGCGACCCGATTCACGAGCACGGAGACGACCACGGCGATCCCGCCCGTCGCGAGCAGCTCGAGCGGAGTGAAGAAGAGCACGCCGACGGCCGACAGAACGACGGAGACAGCCGCGAGCACGACGAGGAGAAGCAGGACGAGGCGGTACATCGGCACGCGGCCGAGGAGGGTGTCGACGGACTTCCTCACGAGAACAGCTCCCCGTCGAAGTCGCGGTGACGTTCGCTCCGGCCGTCGCTGAACATGCGCACACCGACGGCTCCGGCCGCCGCGAAGACCTCGGCGGGCGAGGAGAAGAAGAGCGCGGTGGCGGCTCCGTCGGCGACCATCGCGCAGGGGGCGAGCGCCCACGTCGCGACGACGCTCTCGACGGGGCGGCCGGTCAGGCCGTCGATCACGTGGTGCAGCCCGTCGCCCCAGACCCGGCGGTTCGTCGCCGAGGCGCAGAGCGCCCGATCGGCGAGGTCCACGACGCCGATGGCGCGCCGCGCGTCGAAGGGGTGCTCGAGGGCGACGCGCTCGCTCCGGGCACCGACGACACGGAGGTCCCCGGACGCGTCGACGGTCACATCCGGCAGGCCGTGACCCCGGAGGACGTCGACGACGAGGTCGACGAGCAGGCCCTTGCCGGCCGCGCCCACATCGATGAGCGTCGGCGCGGTCGTCCGGAGGACCCGGCCGTCGACCGTCGCGAGCGCGTCCCAGGCGGGCACGGGCCCCGCGGTCGTGGCTACGTCCACGGCACCGGCCGTCGGCCCGTAGCCCAGGCGCGCGATCGTGGCGCCCACGAAGGGGGAGACGCGGCCGTCCGTGAGGTCGTGGAGCGTGCGGTAGAGCGCGAACAGACCGTCGCCCTCCGCTGGGAGGACCCACTCCCCCGCGTCGCGAGCGATCTCGGCGACGAGCGAATCGTCGCGGAAGCGCGACCAGTCACGGTCGAAGGCGTCGATCCGACAGAGCACGTCGGCGCGAGCGGCTTCCGGGATGGTCTCGTCGGCGTCGATGCGCCACGACGTGCCGATCGCGTCGAAGAGCATCGCCCGGGGATCGACCGCCGTCGTGTGATCCAGCAGATCAGCTGGATGCATCGGACTTGATGGTCTCGATCGCGGCGTTGAAGCCGCCGCTCGTGAGGGAGGACCCGGCGACCTTCGAGACCGAGAGGTCGTCGATGTCCTGCCCGACGACCTCCGACTGGATGTTGTCGATGAACTCGCCCTGGTAGCGCTGCGTGTTGGGGCTGCCTCCGCTGCCCTCCACCTCGAGCGACGTCACCACGTTGTCCTCGAGCATGACCGTGACGGTGACCGATTCCTGGCCGCCCGGTGTCGTGTAGTCACCCTCGGCGGTGTACTCGCCGTCCGCGTAGGTCGCGGTCGACGATGCGTCGGTGCCGCCCGTCGTCGACTCGTCCGTCGCGCTCGAGTCGCTCGTGGAGCCCGTGGTCGAGTCCGCCGCGTCCGAGGTGCAGGCGGCGAGACCGCCGATGACCGCGATCCCGGCGAGGGCCGCTCCGGTGTTCCGTCGTGTCCGTGCGCGCATGGTGACTCCCTGTGGTCGTGTGGTCTGTGCGTCGGCTTCGAAACTAAGCAGAGGGGTTATCCAAAGCCCCTCGGCGCGCTGTGAGAAGCCTGTGAGCAATGGTGGATTCGTTGCCGGAGCCGAATCGGGTCGGATCGGCGAGGGCACGAACCGTCTCAGGCCAACAGGTCGGCGAGCACGCGCGGCACGGCCTCGGCGACGTCGAGCGCCGCGAGCGGTCCACCACCCGACGCCTGCTCCCCTCCGATCGCGTGCACGAGCGACGCTGTCGCGGCCACCTCGGCGAGCGCGGCCGGGCCGTCGATCCGTGGGGCCGCCGCCGCGACGAGCGCCCCGAGGATCCCCGCGAGCACGTCTCCCGTCCCGGCGGTGGAGAGCCAGGGGGTCGCCTCCGGCAGCCGGATGAGCGCTCCGCCCGGAGCGGACACGACCGTGCGCGACCCCTTGAGCATCACGACGGCACCCGTCGCCTCGGAGGCGCGGCGTGCCCAGCGGGCCGGATCCGCCTCGATGTCCGTCCTCTCGACGTCGTCGCCCGCGGCACTCAGGAGGCGCTGAAGCTCCCCCGCATGCGGCGTGAGGACGGAGAGTCCTTCCACGCCCTCGGCCACGAGCGGGAGGGCCCCAGCGTCGATCACGACGGGAACACCGTCCCCGAGGGCGTGTCGGAAATCGCGGACGCGGTCCTCCCCCGGTTCCTCGGCGTCAACGCCCGAACCGATGAGCCACGCCTGAACGCGACCGACACCCCGGACCATCTCGGGGCGGCGCTGCAGCACGAGGGTCGCGGCGTTGTCCGGGCCCACGTAGCGGACCATGCCGGCCCCGGCCCGGACGGCCGCATCGACGCCGAGGACCGCGGCCCCCGGGTACCGTTCGGATCCCGTCGCCACGCCGAGCACGCCTCGCGAGTACTTGTCGTCCTCCGCCGTCGCCCTGTGGATCCAGGATCGTGCACGGTCCGCTGTCCAGCCCACCTCGTCGGTCATGCGTTCACGATAGGTTGAATCGGTCGCGCGAGCACCCCCTGCCGCCGCGCGCCCCGCCCCACCACCAGAGGACAGCATGCCCGTCATCTTCGAGCCCCTCACGCTCCGTTCGCTCACCATCCGCAATCGGCTCTGGGTCGCCCCCATGTGCCAGTACTCGGTCGAACGCCGCGACGGCGTGCCGACCGACTGGCACCTCGTGCACCTCGGCCAATTCGCGGCGGGCGGCGCGGGACTCGTCGTCACGGAGGCCACCGCCGTGAGCCCGGCCGGGCGCATCTCGCCCGAGGACACGGGTATCTGGAACGACGAGCAGACGCAGGCCTGGTCGCGCATCGTCCGTTTCCTCCACGATCAGGGCGCGGCCGCTGGCATCCAGCTCGCCCACGCCGGCCGCAAGGCGTCGACCTTCCGCCCGTGGAGCGACGAGCGCGGCACGGTTCCGCCGGAAGCCGGCGGCTGGGAGCCCGTCGCACCCACGGCGCTCGCCTTCCCCGGCTACTCGACGCCGCGAGCCCTCGACGACGCGGAGATCGCCGGCATCGTGGACGACTTCGCAGCGGCGGCCCGCCGCTCGGTCGAGGCCGGCTTCGACGTGATCGAGATCCACGCAGCCCACGGCTACCTGCTCCACGAGTTCCTCTCGCCGCTGTCGAACGAGCGCACCGACGCGTACGGCGGGTCCCTCGAGAACCGCGCCCGGCTCCTCCTCGACGTCGTGCGCGCCGTGCGCGAGGCCGCCCCAGACGCCGTCATGTTCGTCCGCTTCTCCGCCACCGACTGGACCGACGGGGGGTGGGACGAGGACGACACGGCTACCGTGGCCGGCTGGGCCTCCGCGGCCGGAGCCGACCTCTTCGACGTCTCGACGGGCGGGAACGTCCCTGCGTCGATCCCCGTCGAGGCCGGGTACCAGGTGCGCTTCGCCACCCACGTGCGCGACACCGTCGACGCCCCCGTGTGCGCCGTCGGCCTCATCACCGACGCCGAGGAGGCCGAGGAGATCGTCCGCTCCGGCCGCGCCGACGCGATCATGATGGGCAGGGAACTGCTCCGCGACCCGCACCTGCCGCTGCGCGCGGCGTCGATCCTCGGCGCGGCCGTGGACTACACCCCGCCGCAGTACCTCCGCGCGCCGTTCGCCTGATCCGTCCGGCCCTCCGCCTCGCGGCCCGGTCGCGACAGCGGAGCGCGGCGCGGACGAGCGGTGCGTCGCGTCAGTGCCGGTGGGTCGAAGCCGGTGGGTCGAAGCCGGTGGGTCGAAGCCGGTGGGTCGAAGCCGGTGCGTCAGCGCCGCTGGGTCGCGTCCTGGACCTCGCCGACGAGCACCTCGATGATGTCCTCGAGAAAGAGCACGCCGGTGGTGAGCCCCTCACGGTCGAAGGCCCGTGCGAGGTGCGCCCCCGAGCGCCGCATGATCGTGAGGGCGTCCTCGAGATCCGTCTCCTCGAAGATCGACACGAGCTGGCGGATCCGCTTCGACGGCACGGGGCGGTCCTCGTCACCGGGCTCGGCCGTGGCCTCGAACCGGAGCACGTCCTTGAGGTGGAGGTAGCCGACGGGCTGCTCCTCCTCGTCGACGATCACGTAGCGCGAGAAACCGTTCTTCCCGACCGCACGCTCCAGCTCCGAGGCCGTGACCGTCTCGGGCAGCGTGACGATCCCGTCGAGCGGAAGGGCGACATCGCCGACCTTCTTGCTCGTGAATTCGAAGGCCGCCACGAGGGCGCCGGACGAGTCGTCGAGCACGCCCTCCCTCGTGGACTGCGACACGATCGTCGCGACCTCCTCGAGCGTGTACGCCGAGGTGGCCTCGTCCTTCGGCTCCACCCGGAAGGCGCGGAGCACCGCGTTCGCGGTGGCGTTGAGCGTCCAGATGATCGGCTTGAACACCGTCGCCACCATCACGAGGGGCGGGGCGAGGATGAGGACGGCCTTGTCGGGGATCGAGAAGGACAGGTTCTTCGGCACCATCTCGCCGAAGACCACGTGGAGGTACGACACGAGCAGCAGCGCGATGATGAACGCGACCGTACCGATGACCTCCTCCGACCACCCCGTGAGGGCGAGCGGGTACTCGAGAAGGTGGTGGATCGCCGGCTCGGAGACGTTCAGGATCAGCAGCGAGCAGACCGTGATGCCGAGCTGACTCGTGGCGAGCATGAGTGTCGCGTGCTCCATCGCCCAGAGGGCGGTCTTGGCGCTGCGCTTGCCCTGCTCGGCGAGCGGCTCGATCTGGGAGCGGCGCGCCGAGATGACGGCGAACTCCGCGCCGACGAAGAAGGCGTTCGCGGCGAGGAGCACCACGAGCCATGCGATTCCGGCCCAGTCACTCATCGTCGTCCTCCTGCTCCGGGTTCGCCGTGAAGCGGACCCGGTCGATGCGGCGGCCGTCGAGTCGTTCGACGCGCAGCGTTCCGGCCTCGATCTCGACCTCGTCCCCTGACACGGGGAGACGGCCGAGTTCGCTCATGATGAAACCGCCGACGGTCTCGAAGGGGCCGTCCTCCGGCACCTTCACACCTGTGCGCTCGAGGAGCTCGTCGGGGCGGAGACTTCCGGGGAAGACTGTGCTGTCCCGGCCACGCACGACGCCCGCGCGGGAGCGGTCGTGCTCGTCAGAGACCTCACCGACGATCTCCTCGACGAGGTCCTCGAGCGTCGCGACGCCCGCGGTCCCGCCGTATTCATCGACGACGACGGACATCTGATAGCCGCGGCCGCGGAGCTCCACGAGGAGTGTGTCGAGGTGCATCGTCTCCGGCACACGGAGGATGTCGAACTGCAGGGCGGAGACGGGCACGTCCGAGCGGCGCTCGCGCGGGACGGCGACCGCCTGCTTCACGTGCACGAGGCCGATGATGTCGTCGATGTCCTCGTCCATCACGGGGAAGCGCGAGTACCCGGTGGTGCGGGCGAGCTCAACCACATGCGCGGCGGAGTCCGTGCGACGCACGGTCTCGAGCCGCGGGCGCGGCGTCATGACGTCGGAGGCGGTGTGGCTGGAGAAGCGCAGCGTCCTGTTCAGGAGGGTCGCCGTGTCCTGCTCGAGCGTGCCGGCACCCGCGGAGCGGCGCACGAGGCTCGAGAGCTCCTCGGCCGTGCGCGCCCCGGACAGCTCCTCCTTCGGCTCGATGCCGATGGAGCGGAGGAGTCCGTTCGCGCTGCCGTTCAGCACCACGATCGCCGGCTTGAACACCGTCGTGAAGAGGGTCTGGAAGGGGATGACGAACTTGGCCGTGTGCAGCGGCAGCGCGAGGGCGAAGTTCTTCGGGACGAGTTCGCCGATGATCATCGAGAGGAGGGTCGCGATGAGCACCGCGAGGACCGTCGCGATCGGTCCGGCAGCAGCGTCGGGGACCCCGATGGAGGCGAAGGGCTCGGCGAGCAGCGACGAGATCGCGGGCTCCATCGTGTAACCGGTGAGGAGCGTCGTGAGCGTGATGCCCAACTGGGCGCTCGAGAGGTGCGTCGACGTGATCTTGAGGGCCGCGATCGTCATCCCGAGGCGGGATTCGCCGCGGTCCCGTCGGGCCTCGAGATCGGAGCGGTCGAGGTTCACGAGGGCGAACTCGCTCGCGACGAAGAATCCGGTGCCGACCGTCAGGACCAGCCCGACGCCGAGCATGATCCACTCATACATAAGAAGCCTCCGTCATGCGGAGGCTGGGACTGTGGTCCTCCTGAGAGGAGCCGGACTCGCCGTCGTCCGCTGCGACCGCTTCAGAGCGGGAGCGGGAGTCGACGGAATACGCAGAAGGGGGTTCGTCCATTGTCCCCCCACTATATCCGCCCCACCCTCCCGAGGTCCCGTCTATCCCCCCGTCCTTCTCCCGTCCTTTCCCCGACGGCGAACGCTACGTCTTCAGCCGACCTCCGACCTCCGACCTCCGACCTCCGCTGAATTTGCGTACGCACTTTTCTTCTGCGGGTGAAATTTCGCCCGCATGACGGAGTTGCGCACGCATGTACCGGGGTGGGTTCCGGCTGTGGAGACGGATCAGCCCACCGATCAACCTGTCGGCCACTCGCGTGCCGCCTCCGGTGGCCGATTCTGATGTCATGACCGCCGATCCACCGATTCTCCGCGCCCGATCAGCCGGGTGGGGTCCGACGACGCGGGAACTCCTCCGCGACACGAGGCGAGGGCACCTCGTGCGCGTCTCCCACGGACGGTATGTCGAGTCCAACGTCTGGGAGGCGCTCGACGAGCTCGCACGCCATCGGGTGCGGACGCGAGCTGTTGCGTCGTCAGCAATGACCGACAACGTGTACTCCCACCACGCGGCCGCTGCTCTGTGGCGGATACCGCTCCTCGGGGCGTGGCCGATGAAGGTCGATGTCGTCGGGCAGCGCGAGTCAGGGGGCCGTTCGTCCGAGCAGATACGCCGTCGAGCGGGTGCCCACGACATGGAAGTCTGCACCATTGACGATCTGCGGGTCACGTCACCGGCACAGACCGCCGCGGACCTCGCGCGCATTCTCCCGCGCATCGAAGCGGTCGCGGCGATCGACTCCGCGTGCTGGCGGGGGCGGAGCGGCCCTCGCGCCTCGGTCGAGCACGTCCGAGCCATCATCGATCGAAACGCCGAGGACAGAGGAGGCCAGCGGGCCACCGACGCGGTCACATTCGCAACCGACCTCGCCGAATCGGTTTGGGAGACCGCGAGCCGAGTCGTGATCGAGGAACTCGGATTTCCTCGCCCCGTCCTCCAGCAATCGTTCCGGTGGAGCGCTTCATCGACCTACCGAGTGGATTTCTGGTGGCCCGAACAGGGAATCATCGGCGAATTCGACGGACTCGTGAAGTACGCGCCCGCGGCGGGTGTGGATCCGCGAGATACGCTCATTCGCGAGAAGGTCCGCGAGGACCGGCTCCGTTCGATGGCATCGGGTTTCGTTCGGTGGACCGCCTCCGATGTGCGCGATGCCGAACGCTTCGTGCGCCTCTTGTCAGCCGCCGGACTCCCGCGCACCCCACCGCGTCATGCGTACGCAAATGCAATCCGCGCGTGAAATTTCACCCGCAGAAGGAAGTTGCGTGCGCAGTCCACGAGGCGGGCGGGCGGGGGCAGGGCGGGTGGGGACGCCGGCGGGGGCGGGGCGGCGGCGGGGGCGGGGGCGGCAGGGCGCGTCGACGCGCTACCAGGAGACGGGGAGGGCCTTGCCCTCCTCGTAACCGGCGGCGGACTGGAGACCCACCAGGGCATGCTCGTGGAACTCCGGGATCGACCGCGCGCCGGCGTAGGTGAACGAGGACCGGACTCCGGAGGTGATCATGTCGAGGAGGTCCTCGACGGAGGGGCGGAGCGGGTCGAGGTAGATCTTCGAGGAGCTGATGCCCTCCGCGAACAGGGTCTTGCGTGCGAGCTCGTACGGGTCGAGCCGTCCGAAGCGCTCGAGGACCGCCTTCGTCGAGGCCATGCCCCAGCTCTCCTTGTAGAGGCGGCCCGCGTCGTCGGCGTGGATCGTGCCCGGCGCCTCGATCGTGCCGGCGAACCAGGATCCGATCATGACGGAGGACGCACCGGCCGCGAGCGCGAGGGCGACGTCGCGGGGGTAGCGCACGCCGCCGTCCGCCCAGACGGCCGCCCCCTGCGCCTTCGCCGCCTCCGCGGTCTCGAGCACGGCGGAGAACTGCGGTCGACCGACTGCCGTCATCATGCGGGTCGTGCACATCGCACCGGGACCGACGCCCACCTTGAGGATGTTCGCCCCCGCGTCGACGAGGTCCTTCACACCGTCGGCCGTCACGATATTGCCCGCGACGATCGGGATGTCGAGACCGAGTGCGGATACCGCACGGATCGCGGCGATCATCGATTCCTGGTGCCCATGCGCGGTGTCGATGACGAGCACGTCGACCCCCGCAGAGGCGAGAGCCTTCGCCTTGGACGCGACGTCTCCGTTGACCCCGATCGCCGCGGCGACGGTCAGCCGCCCGGACGCATCGAGGGCGGGCGAGTAGAGCGTGGAGCGCAACGCGCTCGTGCGGCTGAGCGTCCCCACAAGGTGGCCGTGCTGCACGACGGGGGCGAACTCGAGGTCCGCCTCCACCATGAGATCGAACGCGGCGCGCGCGGACGTGACGTCGTCCGCGTCGATCGACGCGACGCCGCC
Organism: Labedella endophytica; assembly: GCF_003990045.1. Taxonomy (GTDB): domain Bacteria; phylum Actinomycetota; class Actinomycetes; order Actinomycetales; family Microbacteriaceae; genus Labedella; species Labedella endophytica. The sequence goes on from NZ_RZGZ01000002.1 coordinate 769,716, forward strand.
GTGGATGAGGTCGCCGAGCCGCGCGTCCGGCAGGGCGCGGCCGAGGCGCTCGGCGTCGAGGCAGCCCGTGAGCTCCCCCGTCGCGTCGAGCACGACGATCCCGTGCCCGCCGGGAACCGCGGGGACGCTCAGGAGCGCCTCGGCGACGGTCGTGTCCGGGGCGAAGGCCACCGGCGAGTCGAACGCGACCGACTGGTCCTTGACCCACCGGATCGCGGCGTCGAGGTCCTGCAGCGGCATGTCCTGCGGCAATACACCGAGTCCGCCGCGCCGCGCAAGGGTGGCGGCGAGCCGCGGACCCGTGACCGAGTTCATGTTCGCGGAGACGATCGGGATCGTCTGGTTCGTCCCGTCCTGCGGGGCGATCGAGACGTCGAGACGGCTCGACACGCCGGACCGGGACGGTACGAGGAAGACGTCGGAATAGGTCAGGTCGTGCTGGGGGTCGTCGCCGTAGAACTGCATGGAACCACGGTAGCCGCCCTCGGGGTGACCTGGAGAGGGGCAGCAGGGTTTAGGCTTGATTTTCGGAGTGTGCGACGCCATCGAGCCCTCGGTGGCGGACCGATTGGCGAGTGACGAAAGTGGTGGTCCGACCGTGTCAGGCCCAGTGACCGGAGCAGGAACCGACGAGAATTCCGCAGCGGAGTTCGGTGCGAACGAGTGGCTCGTGGACGAGCTCTACGAGCAGTACTCGGTAGACAAGAACACGGTGGACCCGTCGTGGTGGCCCACGCTCGAGGCGTACCACCAGCACAAGACCGGCGGGGCGTCGCCGCAGGCGCCCGAGCCCACGTCCAGCGCCCCGGCGCCCGCGGAGCCGAAGACGGCGCCCGCTGAGCCGAAGGCGGAAGCCGCCGAGCCGAAGGCGGAAGCCGCGAAGTCCGAGTCGAAGGACTCCTCGCGCCCGGTCGCACGCACGACCAGCCAGCAGCCGAAGGCCGCCCCGATCCCGGCCGACGCCCCCACCCCCACGCCGCCGTCGCCCTCCGAGGAGCCCGAGGACGTGGTCTCCCCGTTGCGCGGTATGGCGAAGTCGCTCGCGACGAACATGGACGCGAGCCTCACGGTCCCCACCGCGACGAGCGTGCGCACGGTGCCGGCGAAGCTCATGATCGACAACCGCATCGTGATCAACAACCACCTGAAGCGCTCGCGCGGCGGCAAAGTCAGCTTCACCCACCTCATCGGATGGGCGCTCATCCAGGCGCTCAAGGAGTTCCCGAGCCAGAACGTCTTCTACGAAGAGGTCGACGGCAAGCCGAGCGTCGTCGCCCCTGCCCACGTCGGCCTGGGCATCGCGATCGACATCCCGAAGCCCGACGGATCGCGCGCGCTCCTCGTCCCCGCGATCAAGCGGGCCGACACGCTCTCCTTCACCGACTACCTCGCCGCCTACGAGGACCTCGTGCGTCGCGCTCGCGGCAACAAGCTCACGGCCGACGACTTCAAGGGCGCGTCGATCTCGCTCACCAACCCGGGCGGCATCGGCACGGTCCACTCGGTGCCGCGCCTCATGAAGGGGCAGGGCTGCATCATCGGCGCCGGCGCCCTCGACTACCCCGCGGAGTTCCAGGGCTCGTCCGAGCACACGCTCGTGGAGCTCGGTATCGGCAAGACGATCACGCTCACGTCAACCTACGACCACCGCGTGATCCAGGGCGCCGGTTCGGGCGAATACCTCAAGAAGGTGCACGAGCTCCTCATCGGACAGCGCGGCTTCTACGAGGACATCTTCGCGGCCCTGCGCATCCCGTACGAGCCGATCCGTTGGGCGACCGACATCAGCGTCGACCTCGCGGACATGATCAACAAGACGGCGCGCGTCCACGAGCTCATCAACGCGTTCCGCGTGCGCGGCCACCTCATGGCCGATGTGGACCCGCTCGAGTACGTGCAGCGCTCGCACCCCGACCTCGACATCGCGAGCCACGGCCTCACCTTCTGGGACCTCGACCGCGAGTTCGTCACCGGCGAGTTCGGCGACGCGCGTCAGTCGAAGCTCCGCGACATCCTCGGCGTCCTGCGCGACTCGTACTGCCGCACCATCGGCCTCGAGTACATGCACATCCAGGATCCGGCCCAGCGCAAGTGGATCCAGGGCAAGGTCGAGCGCACGTACGCCAAGCCGACCCACGACGAGCAGCTCCGCATCCTCGGCAAGCTCAACGAGGCGGAGGCCTTCGAGACCTTCCTGCAGACGAAGTACGTCGGCCAGAAGCGCTTCAGCCTCGAGGGCGGCGAGTCGACGATCGCGTCGCTCGACGCCATCCTCCAGGGCGCCGCGGCCGCCGGCCTCGACGGAGCCGCGATCGGTATGGCCCACCGCGGCCGCCTCAACGTACTCACGAACATCGCGGGCAAGACCTACGGCCAGATCTTCCAGGAGTTCGAGGGCACGCAGGACAAGAAGCAGGGCTCCGGCGACGTCAAGTACCACCTCGGCACCGAGGGAACGTTCCGCGCTGCGGACGGCACCGAGCTGCCGGTGTACCTCGCCGCGAACCCGTCGCACCTCGAGGCAGTCGACGGCGTGCTCGAGGGCATCGTGCGGGCCAAGCAGGACCGCAAGCCGATCGGCACCTTCTCGACGCTCCCGATCCTCGTCCACGGCGACGCCGCGATGGCGGGTCAGGGCATCGTCCTCGAGACCATGCAGCTCTCGCAGACGCGCGGATACAAGACCGGTGGCACGATCCACATCGTCGTCAACAACCAGGTGGGTTTCACGACCCCCGAGAAGGACGGCCGCAGCTCGATCTACGCGACCGACGTCGCCAAGACGGTGCAGGCACCGATCTGGCACGTGAACGGCGACGACCCCGAGGCCGTCGTGCGGGTCTCGGAGCTCGCGTTCCAGTTCCGTCAGGAGTTCAAGAAGGACGTCGTCATCGACATCGTCTGCTACCGCCGCCGCGGGCACAACGAGGGCGACGACCCCTCGATGACCCAGCCGCTCATGTACAGCCTCATCGAGCACAAGCGCTCGGTGCGGAAGCTGTACACCGAGGCCCTCGTGGGTCGCGGAGACATCAGCGAAGAGGAGTACGAGGCCGCGCACCGCGACTTCCAGGACCGCCTCGAGCGGGCCTTCATGGAGACGCACGCGGCGCAGACCGCCTCGACACCGATCATCTCCCCCACGGTCGACGACGAGGGCTACTCGGGCGAACCCGAATCGACCGCCGTCTCGTCCGGCGTGATCGAGCTCGTCGGCAACGCCTTCGACAACAAGCCGGAGGGCTTCACCGTCCACCCGAAGCTCGATCAGCTGCTCCAGAAGCGTCGCGAGATGAGCCGGAACGGCGGAGTGGACTGGGCGTTCGGCGAGCTCCTCGCCCTCGGTTCGCTGCTCGTCGAGGGCACCCCGGTGCGCATGAGCGGACAGGATTCACGACGCGGCACCTTCGTGCAGCGCCACGCGGTCCTGCACGACCGGGTGAACGGGCAGGAGTGGCTGCCGCTGCTCAACCTGCACGAGAACCAGGCGCGCTTCTGGATCTACGACTCGATCCTGTCGGAGTACGCCGTCATGGGCTTCGAATACGGGTACTCCGTCGAGCGCCCCGACGCCCTCGTGCTGTGGGAGGCGCAGTTCGGCGACTTCGTCAATGGCGCGCAGACCATCGTGGACGAGTTCATCTCGAGCGCCGAGCAGAAGTGGGGACAGCGCTCGAGCGTCGTCCTCCTCCTGCCGCACGGCTTCGAGGGACAGGGACCCGACCACTCGTCGGCCCGCATCGAGCGCTTCCTGCAGCTGTGCGCGGAGAACAACATGACCGTGGCGCGTCCGTCGACACCCGCGTCGTACTTCCACCTGCTGCGCCGCCAGGCCTACGCGCTCCCGCGTCGGCCGCTCGTGGTCTTCACCCCGAAGGCCATGCTGCGACTGCGGGGCGCGACGAGCGACATCGCGGACTTCACGACCGGTCGTTTCCAGCCGGTGCTCGACGACCCGCGGGGCGTCGACGGGTCCGCCGTCACACGCGTGCTGCTGCACGCCGGCAAGATCCACTGGGACCTCCGCGCGGAGCTCGAGAAGAACCCGGACGACTCGATCGCCCTCGTCCGTCTTGAGCAGTACTACCCGTTCCCCGGTGAGGACCTCAGCGGCGTGCTCGAGAACTACCCGAACGCCGAGGTGGTCTGGGTGCAGGACGAGCCGGAGAACCAGGGAGCCTGGCCGTTCGTCGCGCACGAGTTCACGAAGGCCACGGGCCGCGACGTCTCCGGGATCACCCGGACGGCGTCGGCATCACCGGCCACCGGTTCGGCGAAGCGGCACGCGGCGGAGCAGAGCGACCTCATCCGCCGGGCGCTCACGCACTAGCCGCCCAGGCACGAATCGACCGAGAGACGAGAAATCCCTCGCCGGCCCCGAGTGATCGGGGCGGGCGAGGGATTTTCTCGTTGGAGACGCTCGGGTGTCCAGACGCGGTCGCCCGCGTCCGGCGCGATCAGACCGCCGGCGTCGATTCCGTCTCGTGCCCGGCCTTGATGGCTCGGAGGCGCTCGAGGACCTGGTCGCGCAGGTCGGCCGGGGCCGTCTCCTTGCACGCGCGCTGAACGGCCTCCGTGAGCGTCACCGAGAGCGCCGCCTCGCTGCGGCACGATTCGCAGTGCTCGAGGTGGGTGCGGATATCCGCTGCCTCGGTCCGGCACACCTCGTCGCGCAGGAACTCCTCGAGGTCCCGCTTCGCCTTGTCACAACCGCAGTCGCTCATCGTGCACTCCTCACGCGTGTGGTTTCGATGCCGCGCTCGCGCGCATAATCGGCCAGCAGATCCCTCAGCAGTCGGCGGCCACGGTGCAGCCGACTCATGACGGTTCCGATGGGGGTCTTCATGATGTCGGCGATCTCCTGGTACGCGAATCCCTCCACGTCGGCCAGGTAGACCGCGAGGCGGAAGTCCTCGGGGATCGCTTGCAGCGCGTCCTTGACGGCGCTGTCCGGCATCCGGTCGATCGCCTCGGCCTCCGCCGAGCGGCTCGAGGTCGCCGTAGTCGACTCGGCGCCGCCGAGCTGCCAGTCCTCGAGATCGTCGATCGTGCCCTGGTAGGGCTCCCGCTGCTTCTTGCGGTACTGGTTGATGTACGTGTTCGTGAGGATCCGGTAGAGCCACGCCTTGAGATTCGTGCCCTGCTGGAACTGTCCGAAGGCGGCGTACGCCTTCACGAACGTCTCCTGGACGAGGTCCTGTGCGTCCGACGGGTTCTTCGTCATCCGCATCGCCGCGCCGTAGAGCTGGTCGATGAACGGGAGCGCCTGCTCCTCGAAGAGGGGGCGCGGATCGGCGACCGGTTCGGCCTCGACCGACGGCGTCTCCACGTCGGCCACCGCCACGGATCGAGCGTCGGTCGTCTCCGTGCCGGTTTCATCGGCGGAGACGTCCGACGGGGCGTTGATCCCGGCGGAACCGGAAACGGGGGCGTCATCGATCGGTATCATCGACGCCCAGTCTAGTTCCAGCGGCTGTGCGCGACCGGGGCCGGTCGGCGCACGCTCCGTTCCCGTCGCGTCCGCGAGTCCCGGGCGTTCGAGCACTGCCTGCACCATGGACCCTCCTCTCGTCGCGGCCCGTGGGCCGTTACCCTAGGACAACGATGTTCGAAGCCAAATATTCCGCGCCAGAGGTCGACCTGTTCGGCATGCGCGAGACGCCAGCGACCGACGACGACTGGGTGGCGCCGTTCGCGCACGGCCCCGTCACCACGCGTGTGACCCTCCCGGGGTCGAAGTCGATCACGAACAGGGAGCTCGTCCTGTCCGCCCTCGCCGACTCCCCGTCACGGTTGCGCGCTCCCCTGCACTCGAAGGACAGCGGCAACATGGTCGAGGCGCTTCGTGCCCTCGGCACCACGATCGAACCGGCTCCGGCGAGCGGCGACTACGGGGACGACTGGATCGTGACCCCGACCGAAGAGCTCACGGGATCGACCACGATCGAGTGCGGACTCGCCGGCACCGTCATGCGGTTCGTCCCGCCCGTCGCCGCCCTCGCCCTCGGCCCCACCGTCTTCGACGCCGACGACGCGGCCCGCGGGCGCCCGATGGGCGGGCTCATCGCGGGGCTCGCGGCCCTCGGGGTCGACGTCGACGCGAACAGCGCCGACGCACTCCCGTTCACCGTGCACGGCACGGGATCGGTCGGCGGAGGGTCCCTCGAGATCGACGCATCCCAGTCGAGCCAGTTCGTGTCGGGACTGCTCCTGTCCGCTTCCCGCTTCGATCGGGGCATCGAGCTGCACCATCGGGGCGAGCGGCTGCCGAGTGTGCCCCACATCGAGATGACGATCGACGCCCTCCGCCAGCGCGGGGTGGACGCGTCGTCGCGAGAAACCGGTTCCTGGAGCGTCTCCCCCGGCCCGATCGCGGGACGCGACGTGCGGATCGAGTCCGATCTGTCGAACGCCGCGCCGTTCCTCGCCGCGGCGGTCGCCACGGGCGGGCGCGTCACGATCGACGGCTGGCCCGAGACGACGACGCAGGTCGGAGCCGATCTCGCACACCTGCTGCCCCTCTTCGGCGCGCACGTCGACGTCGCGGACGGCCGCATCACGGTGACCGGTCCGAACGAGATCTCAGGCGTCGACATCGACCTCACGACCGGAGGAGAACTCGCCCCGGCCCTCGCGGCCCTCGCTGCTCTCGCCTCGTCCCCGTCCACCCTCCGTGGCATCGGGCACATCCGTCACCACGAGACCGACCGACTCGCTGCCCTCGCAACGGAGATCAACCGCCTCGGCGGCGAGGTGGAGGAGCTTCCCGACGGCCTGCGTATCACCCCGCGTCCGCTCACCGCCGGGCGGTGGATGACCTACCACGACCACCGGATGGCCACGGCCGGAGCGATCATCGGCCTCGTCGTCGAGGGTGTGCGGATCGAGAACATCGCCACAACGGGCAAGACCCTTCCGGAGTTCCCGTCGCTCTGGCGGCGCATGGTGGAGGCTCACGTCGCGTGAGCTGGTGGGAGACGCCCGAGAACACGGGAGACGACGAGTTCGACGAGTACGACGAGGCCGCCTTCCGCGCCCGTCCGAACCCCAAGGGATCCAGGCCGCGCACGAAGCAGCGCCCCGAGCACAAGGACGCCCTGTCTGCCCGCGTCCTCTCCGTCGATCGTGGGCGCTATCTCGTGCTCCTCGACGAGGACACCCCCGAGGAGCGCGAGCTCACGGCCACCCGAGCGTCCCAATTGCGCCGCAAGGCGGTCGTCACGGGTGACCAGGTCGACCTCGTGGGCGACACGAGCGGCGAGGACGGCACGCTCGCGCGCATCGTCCGCGTCGGCGAGCGGTCGACCCTCCTGCGCCGAAGCGCCGACGACACCGACCAGGTGGAACGGATCATCGTGGCGAACGCCGACCAGATGGTCGTCGTCGTCGCGGCGGCCAACCCCGAGCCCCGCGCGCGCCTCGTGGACCGGTACCTCGTGGCCGCTCTCGACGCCAGGATCAAGCCGATCCTCTGCATCACCAAGACGGACCTCGCCGATCCCACCGAGTTCCTCGAGAACTTCGCCGGCCTCGACCTCGACGTCGTGACGTCCGGTTCCGGAAGCATCCCGATCGACGAGATCACCGAACGCCTCGTGGGCCACTCGAGCGTCTTCGTCGGCCACTCGGGCGTCGGGAAGTCGACGCTCGTGAACGCCCTCGTGCCGGACGCGCGGCGCGCGATCGGTCGCGTCAACGACGTGACCGGACGCGGACGCCACACCTCGTCGTCGACGGAGTCGTATCGCGTGCGCACGCCCCACGGAAGCGGCTGGGTCATCGACACCCCCGGCGTCCGCTCCTTCGGGCTCGGACACGTCGATCCGGCGAACATCCTCGGCGCCTACACGGACCTCGCCGACATCGCCGAGCGGTGCCCCCGCGGGTGCACGCACCTCCCCGACGCCCCCGACTGCGCGATCGCCGAGGCCGTCGCGGACGGCGAGCTGGGCGAGGGCGGAGCGGCCCGGCTCGACTCCTTCCACCGGCTTCTGCAGAGCGTCGCGTCCTCACCTAAGCTCGGAGAGTGACCACCTCTCAGCGCCTCGAAGCGGGTCAGCCCGCTCCCCCGTTCTCCCTCCCGAACCAGGACGGCGAGACCGTCTCGCTGTCGGACCTCGCGGGTCAGCGCGTCATCCTGTTCTTCTACCCCGAAGCGATGACGCCCGGCTGCACCACCCAGGCCTGCGACTTCCGCGACAACGAGGCCTCGCTCCTCGCCGCCGGTTACACCGTGATCGGGGTCTCGCGCGACGCCGCGGCCAAGCAGACGGCGTTCCGCGAGCGGGACGCGCTTCCCTTCGACCTCCTCTCGGACGAGGACAAGGCCGTGCACCTCGCCTACGGCGCCTGGGGCGAGAAGAACAGCTACGGCAAGACCGTCACCGGTGTGCTCCGGTCGACCTTCGTCATCTCACCCGACGGAACGCTCGAGCACGCGCTCTACAACGTCAAGGCGACAGGCCACGTCGCGATGCTGCGCAAGAAGCTCGGACTCGTCTAGACCGACCTCGCGGGCGAGTCCGCGTCAGGCCAACGTCGCGGGCTAGCCCCATCAGCCAACGTCGCGATGCTGCGCAAGAAGCTCGGACTCGTCTAGACCGACCTCGCGGGCGAGTCCGCGCCAGGCGAACGTCGCGGGCTCGCCCGAGACCTCAGGCGCCGGGCTCGATCTCCGGGTCGGGACGTCTCGTGTGCTCCATCACCGATCGGGTGCACATCAGCACGAGCACGAGGATCGACGGTACGGCGATCGCCGCCCCGATGAGCGGCTGTGCGAACGAGCCCTGAATCGCACCGAGCGCGATCGCCAGCTGTACGAGCTGCCAGAACACCGCTCCTCCGCGCGACCACGGTGCTCCTCGTCGGAGCGACAGCGAGATCCATGTGACCCAGACGGCCGCGATGGCCGTCAGGACGATGAGCGCGATCGCGCTCGCCATCGATGCGGGCGTGAGGGTGACGACGTCCACGAGCAGGACGACGACGGCGACGACGAGGGCGATCGCCTCGATCCCGACGAGAACCACGGCGAGGACGACGGCGCGGGATGGGCGGGTGCGGCGGCCCTCCAGCCCACCGGAGCGGTCGTCGGGGAGGTCCATCGAGGCAGCGTTCACAGGCCAATCCCATACAGAGCTATTGATTCGGTTCTACCAGTATGCGACCATATTGGAGGCCGAAACGACGCTCTCAGGGTTGCGAGCACGTCCACGCGACGGACCTCCCCCGGAGACCGCCACCCCTGTTCGAACGCCCGGCGCCGATCACCGCGAGCACAACCGTGTTCACCCGATCAGCGCCCGAGACGTTCGCTGCTGGAGCGACCGACCGCCACAACCTCAGTCCATCGAGCGATGCTCGACGGATGAGTCCGATAGGCGCTGGTCGACGCAGAGGAGGACGTGTCCGATACGACGGACCACAGCGAACGATCGGTGCCCTCCGATGTGTTCGCGGGTTCCGGCCACGAGACCCTCTCTACGACCCCCTGTGGTCGACGACCCCCTGTGGTCGATTCCCCCCGCAATTGAAGGAGTACCCGCATGGACTGGCGCGACAAATCCGCTTGCCTGACCGCCGACCCGGAGCTGTTCTTCCCCGTCGGAAACACGGGACCGGCCGTCGACCAGATCGACAAGGCCAAGGCCGTCTGCGGCCGCTGCACCGTCACGGAGATCTGCCTCCAGTACGCGCTCGAGACCGGCCAGGACTCCGGGGTCTGGGGCGGGCTGTCCGAGGACGAGCGCCGCGCCCTCAAGCGCCGCGCCGCCCGCGCCCGCCGCGCCTCCTGAGCGTCCGGCACACCTGACCACCCGGATCCCCGGGGTGCTGAGCACCCCGGGGATTCGCCGTGGTCCGCCCCGGTACGTCTGACGGCGCTCGATCCACGGAGCGCCCGGCCGCCGGGTTCCCTCGGCATCCCACGTTCTCGTCACGACCGGATTCCGAGCGGGGGCCGTCGGGCGACGGCGGATCAGCGCGTGCGCATCCAGCGGAACGGCATGTCGATCGTGACCTCGGTCCCGTTTCCGACCACCGTGTGCCAGTCGATCGTCCCTCCGAGCTCCCCCTGGATCAGGGTGCGCACGATCTGCGTGCCGAGTCCCGAGCCGACCTTGCCCTCCGGGAGGCCCGCCCCGTTGTCCCTGACGACGACGGTGAGCCTCTCGTCGTTGCGCTGGGCCTCGATCTCGACGCTGCCCTCGAGCCCGTTGAGACCGTGCTCGACGGCGTTCGTGACGAGCTCGGTGAGGGCCAGCGCGAGCGGCGTCGCGTACTCGCTCGGCAGCACGCCGAACGATCCCGTCTTGCGCGGATGCGCCGTCGTGTTGTGCGCCGACGCGACCTCGGCGACGAGCATGAGCACACGATCGAAGACCTCGTCGAAGTCGACCTCCTGCGTCAGCCCCTCCGAGAGCGTGTCGTGGACGACGGCGATCGCTGCGACCCGTCGCATGGCCTGGCCGAGCGCGGCTCGCGCCTCCTCGGTGTGCGAACGACGCGACTGGATGCGCAGGAGCGAGGCCACCGTCTGCAGGTTGTTCTTCACCCGGTGGTGGATCTCACGGATGGTCGCGTCCTTCGTGAGGAGCTCACGTTCCTGGTGACGCTGCTCGGAGACGTCGCGGCAGAGCACGATGGCTCCCGTCCGCGCGCCCTGACGTCGCAGCGGGATGGCCCGGAGGGTGACGGTGACCCCGCGCGCCTCGACGTCGGTGCGCCACGGCGCCCGTCCCGTCACGACGAGCGGCAGCGACTCGTCGGTGAGGTCCTCCGACGGGAGGATGCGCGTGGTGACCTCCGCGAGCGACTCCCCCTCGAGCTCCTCGCCGAAACCCATCCGGTTGAAGGCGGAGAGGGCGTTGGGGCTCGCGAACGTCGTCACCCCTTCGACATCGAGCCGGATGAGCCCGTCGGACGCGCGCGGGGCGCCGCGACGAGGTCCCTCCGGGGCGGAGAGGTCGGGGAAGTCGCCCGCCGAGATCATCGTGAAGAGCTCGCTCGCGGTGTCGTTGAACGTGAGCTCCTGGCGGCTCGGGGTACGCGCCTCCCCGAGGTTCGTGTGACGAGTGAGGACGGCGATGGGCGCGTCGGTCGTCTCGGGGTGCGACGCCCGGAGGCGGCGGAGCACGGGCACCGCTCGGACACGCGTCGGTGTCTCCTCGTACCAGTCCGGAGCGGACGAGTCGACGATGGCGCCCGTCTCGAAGGCCTCGGTGACCTGGGCGCGCCACTGCTGCTTGATGCGCTGCCCCACGAAGTCGCGGTAGAAGAGGGTGGCCGCGCTCGACGGTCGGTAGTGCGCGACCGCGACGAAGCTGTCGTCGTTCGTCGGCACCCACAGCACGATGTCCGCGAAGGCCAGATCGGCGAGGAGCTGGGCGTCCTGGATCAGCATGTGCAGCCAGTCGACGTCCTCGTCTACCGAGCGTCCCTGGGCGAGAACCAATTCACTGAGCGTCGACACGGGACCAGTCTAGGCCGAGCGCTCCACGGCGGACCGCGCCACCCGACGGCGACGCGACGGCCGCGCGGCCTCCTTCCTCGTCGCCCGTCGTCCACCCGGATTCGGCTCACTCGCGACGACGAGGTGGGCGCGGACGTAGCGGCGGATCTCGGCGACCGCCGCCGATCGCGGCGACACCTCACCCATCGGACGAGCCTCGAGCACGGCGGCGTCCGCCGTCTTCGCGTCGTTCGGCACGAGCACGGGATCCTCGATCCCCCCGAACCGGCGGAGGGTCGTGACGAGCTGATGACCGGCCCCGACCCCGATGGTCGACGACCGGACGCGATTCATCACCGTGTCCACCCGGGTGTCGCCGACCACCTCTCGGAGGTCCGCCGCGGCCCGGATGAAGCGCGTGACGCCCACGGGATCGGCCGCGCCGACGGCGACCACCCGGTCGGCCGCCCGGAGCGCCGCGATCGTCGCGGCGTTGCGTCGCGGGGCGAAGAGATCGCTCGACAGGCCCTCGTCGTCCTCGAGCGAGAATCCGGCATCGATCACGACGTGATCCACCCAGGTGCGACACAGCTCGAGCGTGCGCGTGACGCGATCGGCGCTCAACTCCGGCCACCTCGACGATCGCGAGATCCCCGTGAGCACGGCCAGGCGTCCGACGTCCACGGGGTGGTCCCGACCGACCCGTTCGAGCTCGTCGGTCGTCAAGGCGTCCTGCCCCACCAATCGGCACGCAGCGGCGAGACCGGGCGCCTCGTCGAGCATCCCCAGCGACGCCGCGACCGACGATCCCACCGTGTCCGCGTCCACGAGGACCACCGTCGCGCCGCTGCGCGCGAGCTCGTGGGCGATCGTGATGGCCACCGTCGTGCGTCCTGGGGCGCCGCTCGGGCCCCAGACGGCGACGATCCCTCCGCTGCGTGCGACGGTACGGGCGGAGACGGACCCGCCGACCACCACGTCGTCGAGGTCGTCGATGGGAGCATCGACCGACACGACGTCGTACACGCCGAGGGAGACGGCCAGGCGCCGGGACGACTCCCCGTCGAGCAGGGCGACGAGACGGACTCCTGCGTCGTCGCAGGCCGCGAGGACGGCTCGTGTGAGGTGCTCCCGATCGGCCGAGACCACGAGCACGTCCGGGGCGAGGGGCGCGAGGAGGAGCGGGAGGTCGTCGCCGTCGGCGAACCGTGCGACGAGGTCGTGACCGCGTTCCACGAGGGCTCCGATGACGGCGTCCTCGAGGCCGCGATCGACGGCGAACGCGATCCTCATTCGGTGCCCGCCACGACGGGTACGAGCGCGAGGGCCTCATCGGCCGCCATCGCCGCGAGTACCGCAGCGACCGCACCGTCGGGGACGGCGAGCTCGACCGAGACGTCCGCCGACCCCGACACGAGTCCCTCCTCCTCGACGATCCGCACGACGACCGCCTCCGAGACGAGCACGGACGGGGGCCCCACGTCGTCCTCGCCGGCGCGACCGGACGTCCACACGTCGACCTCGCGTCCCGCCACGACCCCCTCCGGGAGTCGGCCGGAGACCGACACGACGACCGGCGATCGCGAGACGTCGCGGGCGGCCCCGACGGCATCCTCGGGGACGAGCTCCCCCGCGAAGACCGTGCGCGTGGCGACCGCATGGTCGGCGACCGATCCCGGCACGAGGTAGAGCCCCTCGGCGTCGCCGAGCGAGACGTGCACGATCGCGAGCTCGGCCTCGTCGATCGGGTCGCCGACGACGACCGTCGACGACGCCGCGTAGACGGCGACGGACCGGTCCGACGCCGACACGACGGCCCAGACACCGGCCATCGACGCGATCACGAGACCCGCGCCCATGAGGAGTCGAACGTCCATGGTCCGGGGACCGGATCGTCGTCCCCTGCTCAGAACACCCATCGCACAACTCCCCCGTCCCGACACGACCCCCGTGCCGGGAGCAATCGTGTCAAGGCGTGACGGCCGGGGCCGAATGTTATCCACAACGCCGGATCGGACCGAGCCCACCGTCCATACTCGAAGGCATGGACGCCGTATCCCCCGACTCGATCGGACGATTCCTGACGATCGGCGACGCCTCGGAGATCCTCAACATCTCGTCGGACGAGGTGCTCGACCTCGTGCGATCGACCGAGCTGCCCGCGATCCGCGTCGGTAGCCCGCGACGCTGGCGCATCGAGCGCGCGGCACTCGAAGACTTCATCGCCGCGAAGTACGAAGAGTCGCGCCGCATGGGCCTCTGGCGGGAGATCGCCGCGGCGAGCGTCACGGACCTCTCCGACACGCGTGACGTCGTGGCGCTGCCGCCCCGCTGAGCCCGCCCCGCTGAGCCCGCCCGTCGAACCCGGCCCGCGGGCCAGGTCGGCCCGGTTCAGAGCATGATGCGGTGAACCGCGGCGAACGGGATGAGCAACACGTGAGCGACGTCGCGTTGACGGCGCGCCACGCCCCGTTCGTGGAGCGCCAGATCGACGTGGTCGCGGCCGGCGCGATCGATCGTGCCGGATCTCACGCCTCCTCCGGTGTGGATGTCGACGGAGACTCGACGCCGGCACAGGTCGCGGAGCACGAAGGGCAGCCCGATCCGGTCGGACACCCGAGGACCGCCTCCCGTCGCCGGAAGAGCGGCGAGGGTGCGCGGCACCTCGGCGGTGGGGACGGTCACCGCCGTGATGGAGGCGATGGGCACGATGCACCCCCGACCCCGCGCATCGGCCGTCACCGTCTCGCCCGAGATCCAGTCGCGACCGAACGTCGTCGGTCGCAACACGACGCGATCACCGGCGGCGAGCTCGATCGCCAGCGGGGCCGCCGCCCGTGATCCGGTCGCATGCGCCTCGAGACGCTCCCGCAGGAGGAGGCGACCGACACGCAGTCGCTCGTCGTCCGCCCGGGCATCACGCTCCTCGGCGTCGCGCTCCGAGGCCAGCTGACTCTCGAGGTCGTCGAACAGATCGTCCCAGCGCATTCCGGCCCCCTCCCGAGGACGCCAGAGTATCGACGCGCGGCGCTCTCCGGACGCGGTTGTCCCCATGCGTCACGCCTCTGCCGTCCCCCTGTCGAGAGACACCCCCCGATACAGGGAGAGGGGGGACCATTGTCGGTCTCCCACGCCGTGGATACTCTCTCCACAGGTCACGACCGCGCTCCGCAGGGGGATCGCGGGATGCGCTACGGTGACTCGCACAGACACCCCCGTTCGGGGGTCACAACGTTGATGCAGACGCGCGCCGATTTGGGGGGCGAGGCGCTGCCACCGGAGGAGGGGCGACCCGCTCCGGCCACGTCCGACCCGTTTCGGGTCCGGTCGTGATCCCGTCTCTTCACAACTTCTCTTCGCTCGACCACCGTCCGTCCGCGCTTCGGCGCTCTGTCCTCGACCCGTACCCGCTAGCGGCGCGCTCGAGGGACGTCTCCGTGATCGAGCGCGCCCGGAAATCGGATTCCCGTATGCCCACTGCCTCATCAGCGAGCGCCAGCATGTCCGGCGCCTCGACCGCCCGCTCGACACCGTCGTCTCCCGCCCGCGCTCGACGGGGCGAGCCGTTCGACATCGACCGGTTCTTCGGACGGCAGGCCACTCCCACGGCGGACCTGCCGGACCCCGCACCGCTGCTCGAGAACCTCGCGCGCTGCGTCGTCGAGGTCCTCGGAGGGGCTCGCGAGCTCGAGCAGCTCGCACGTTGGGTGAGCGAGGACGTCTACCGCGGCATCCTGCGCCGATCGGTGCTCGCCCAGCGCGCACGCACACTGTCCGGCGCGCCGGTGGCCCGCCCCGTGCTCCGCATCGGCAGCGTCGTCGTGACGAGCCCGCGCGACGGCGTCATCGAGGGCGTCGTGGTCGCACACTCACGTCGACGCGCCCGGGCCGTCGCCATCCGCCTCGAGGGCGTCGACCGGCGATGGCGGGCGGTCGCCATCCACGTACTCTGATCGGGGAGACCCAGGATCAGAGTACGAGACGATCGAAGCGGCAGTCCCCCCGAGAGCGCCGACCGACGCTGGCGGGCAGGTCACCATCCACCTGCTCTGACCGGGACACCCCCGACCACACGACGAAACGATCGAAGCGGCGGGCCCGTCAGGGTCCGCCGCTTCGATGGTCTCCGGTCGCGTCGCCTACTTGCCCTTGCGGTCGCTCGCGCGGCGCTGGGCGCGGTTCGCTCCGGGCGCCGCCCCGCCCTCGGACTGGCCGAACGCTCCGCGGGCCGCCGGCTGGGCCTTCTGCCCGGCGTTCGCCGGGCGCTTCTGCGGGGCGCGACCGGCCTGCTGCGGCGTCGGGGCGGGAGCGGCGTCCGGGCCGACCGCGGCCTTCGCCGCCGCCTGCCGGGCGCGCGTCGTCGCACCCTTCACGATCTGGCCACGGGGGTTCCGCACCTCGACGTCGCCGTCCTCACCGGCGGCCGAGTAGCTGAGCTTCTCCTCGTCGCCCTCGGGTCGCGCGAGTCCCTTCGCGGAGATCGACGCCCCGACTTCGCCGGCGTCGGCGCTCTTCACCTCGACCTCGAGGTTGAACAGGTACCCGACGGACTCCTCGCGGATCTGACCCATCATCTGCTGGAACATCGTGTAGCCCTCGCGCTGGTACTCGACCAGCGGGTCGCGCTGCGCCATCGCACGGAGGCCGATGCCGTCCTTCAGGTAGTCCATCTCGTAGAGGTGATCGCGCCAGCGGCGATCGATCACCTGGAGCACGACGCGGCGCTCGAGCTCTCGCATGGCCGGAGAACCGAGCTGCTCCTCGCGGCGCTCGTAAGCGAGCTTCGCGTCGGACAGGATCTCGCGGCGCAGGAAGTCTCGGTTGAGGCGGCCACGCGTGGACGCCTCCTGCACGACCTCGTCGATCGTGAGACCGATCGGGTACAGTGTCTTGAGCTCGACCCACAGGGCATCGAGGTCCCAGTCGTCGCTCGACCCCTCCGCGAGGTGCTGGTCGAGGACCTCGTCCACGACCCCCTCGAGGAACTTCTGCGTGCGATCGTGCAGATCGTCGCCCTCGAGGATGTGCCGGCGGTCGGCGTAGATGGCCTCGCGCTGACGGTTCAGGACGTCGTCGTACTTGAGCACGTTCTTACGGATCTCGGCGTTGCGGGACTCCACCTGGCCCTGTGCCGAGCGGATGGCACGGCTGACGACCTTGGACTCGATCGCGACGTCGTCGGGGACGCCGCGGGCCATGATGCCCTCCGCCGCTCCCGAGTTGAACAGACGCATGAGGTCGTCGGTGAGGGAGAGGTAGAAGCGACTCTCACCCGGGTCGCCCTGACGTCCCGAGCGTCCGCGGAGCTGGTTGTCGATGCGGCGCGACTCGTGGCGCTCGGTGCCGAGGACGTAGAGTCCCCCGGCATCGCGGACCTTCTCGGCCTCCTCCTCCACCTCGGCCTTGACCCGGTCGAAGACCTCGTCCCACGCGGCCTCGTACTCGTCGGGCGTCTCCGACGGGGAGAGCCCCTTCTGGCTCATCTCCTGCACGGCGAGGAACTCCGCGTTGCCGCCGAGCATGATGTCGGTACCGCGGCCCGCCATGTTGGTGGCGACGGTCACTCCCCCGAGCCGTCCGGCCTGGGCGACGATGGCCGCCTCGCGCGCGTGGTTCTTCGCGTTCAGGACCTCGTGGCGGATGCCCTTCTTCGCGAGCAGCCGCGAGAGGTACTCGCTCTTCTCGACGCTCGTCGTTCCGACGAGGACGGGCTGGCCGCTCTCGTGGCGCTCGACGATGTCCTCGACGACCTGACCGAACTTCGATTCCTCGTTCTTGTAGACGAGGTCCGACTGGTCCTTGCGCTTCATCGGCCGGTTCGTGGGGATCGGGACCACGCCGAGCTTGTACGTCGACATGAACTCGGCGGCCTCGGTCTCCGCGGTTCCCGTCATGCCGGAGAGCTTCTCGTACAGACGGAAGTAGTTCTGGAGGGTCACCGTGGCGAGGGTCTGGTTCTCGGCCTTGACCGCGACACCCTCCTTCGCCTCGATGGCCTGGTGCACGCCCTCGTTGTAACGACGGCCGGCGAGGATGCGCCCCGTGTGCTCGTCGACGATCATCACCTCGCCGTTCATGACGACGTAGTCCTTGTCCTTCTTGAACAGGGCCTTCGCCTTGATCGCGTTGTTGAGGAACGAGATGAGCGGCGTGTTCGCCGACTCGTACAGGTTGTCGATGCCGAGGTGGTCCTCGATCTTCTCGATACCGGCCTCGAGCACGCCGACGGTGCGCTTCTTCTCGTCGACCTCGTAGTCCACGCCCTCGATGAGGCGCACGGCGATCTTCGCGAACTCGGTGAACCACCGGTTCGCCTCACCGGACGCCGGTCCCGAGATGATGAGCGGGGTACGCGCCTCGTCGATGAGGATCGAGTCGACCTCGTCGACGACCGCGAAGAAGTGGCCGCGCTGCACCATGTCCTTCGACTGCCACGCCATGTTGTCGCGCAGGTAGTCGAAGCCGAACTCGTTGTTCGTGCCGTACGTGATGTCGGCCGCGTACTGTTCGCGCCGCTGGATCGGCGTCTGGCCCGAGAGGATGACGCCCGTGGTCATGCCGAGGGCGCGGAAGACACGGCCCATGAGCTCCGACTGGTACGACGCGAGGAAGTCGTTGACCGTGACGATGTGCACGCCCTTGCCCGCGATCGCGTTGAGGTACGCAGGGAGCGTCGCGACGAGCGTCTTGCCCTCACCCGTCTTCATCTCGGCGATGTTGCCGAGATGAAGAGCGGCGCCGCCCATGACCTGGACGTCGAACGGTCGCATTCCGAGCGTCCGCTTCGCGGCCTCACGGACGGCGGCGAACGCTTCGGGGAGCAGGTCGTCGAGGGACTCGCCCTTCTCGAAGCGTTCCCGCAGCTGATCCGTCTCCCCACGGAGCTCGTCGTCGCTGAGCCCGGTGAAGTCGTCCTCGAGCGAGTTGACGGTCTTCGAAATGCTCTGCAGTCGTCGGAGGATACGGCCTTCGCCGACCCTGAGGACCTTCTCCAGTACTGAGGCCACGGTTGAACTCCACTCGTGCGTCGTCGACATCGACCTCGAACCTCGGCCGGTGCATGTTTGCGGGCAGGGCGGAACCTGCACCACACCATGCTAGTCCGGCGTTCTCGCTCCACGCTGAAAGCGGGCGGAGCACTGTGCGCTCCGCCCGCCGTCACTCCCGACATCCACGGCGCGCCGCACATCTTCACCCCGACACACCTACCGGGTATGCATATGATCCGTATGCCCCCACTCGTCGGCGCTCGCGCGCCCGATCATCCGGAGATCCATGACGGTCCGCCACAGCATCCTCGCCATCCTCGCCGTGGGTCCCTGCTACGGATACCAGCTGCGGTCGGAGTTCGACCGGCGGACCGGGTCCACCTGGCCGCTCAACGTCGGCCAGATCTACACCACTCTCGAGCGCCTCGAGCGCGACCGCCTGGTGCAGCGCGGCGAGACGGATGCCGAGGGGCACCTGTACTGGGAGATCACCGGCGACGGACGAGCTGCGGTCGCGGAGTGGCTCGCCGACCCCGTCGCACCGGCACGGGGCGTGCGGGACGAACTCGCGGTCAAGATCGCGATCGCCTCGACGCTGCCCGGTGTGGACGCGGGCGCGCTCGTGAGCACCCAGCGATCGGCCACGGAACGGCGTCTCGCCGAGCTCGGCTCCGCCCGCTTCGACGGAGTGCCCGGCGGCCCGGAGGAACGCGCCTGGATGCTGCTCCACGACGGACTCGTCATCGACGCCGAGGGCGAACTGCGGTGGCTCGACCGCTGCGCCGACGTGATCGCGACGACGCCCGTCGCCCCCCTCCCCCTGTCGACGACCAGACCCCGCCGGGGTCGCCCGGCGAAGACGCTCGACCCGGCGGCCGGCGCGGCTACGTCGGCGCTCGCTCCGGCTGCGCCCTGACCGCTCGGCGCCGCCCGCCGCGTACGAGACGTCGAACCCTCCCGCTCAGCACGATGGCGTGCCCCCGTGAGGGAGCACGCCATCGATGATCCTCGGAGGGAACGTCAGCCGCGAGCCGCCTTCGCGGACTCGTCGACCAGTTCGATCACGCCGTAGTCCCACCCCTTGCGGCGGTACACGACGCTCGGCTGGTCCGTGCGGGCGTCGATGAAGAGGAAGAAGTCGTGGCCGACGAGCTCCATGCGGTCGACGGCCTCGTCGACCGTCATCCACTCGGCCGGGAACTCCTTCTCGCGGATCACGACGGGGCTGTACTCCTCCTCGTCCACGTCCGCCTCTTCACCGGCCACGGCGACCGAACCCGTCTGCACGCGCTCGAGGACGTCGACCGATGCGGCCTGCAGAGCGGCGTTCGCGAAGCCCTGCTCGCTCGCCGCGCGCAGCGGAGTGCGCCCCTTTCCGCGATGCACCTTCTTGCGGTCCTTCGACCGGCGTACCCGTTCGAGGATCTTCGCGATCGCCAGGTCGAAGGCGACGTATTTGTCGGAACCGGACGCCTCGGCGCGCACGAGCGGTCCCGGACCGATGAGGGTCAGCTCCACCCGGTCGTCTCCGGGCTTGCCGCTCTTGTCGTGGTGACGGCTGACCTTCACGTTGAACGCGAGTGCACGATCCGCGAGGTTCCCGAGCTTGGCGGACTTCTCCTCGACGTACTCGCGGAAGCGATCCGTGATCCCCAGCCCCAGACCGACGATTGTGGTTTCCACAGCGACCTCCCCGTTTATCGGCGTTCCGCCTGACGGTTCGGGCGGTTCTTCCACGCCGTGGTCACTCGACCCTAGCGCCGCATGCCGTGCTTGTCACGGCGACACTGACGGACCTCCCAGCAACCCGCCGCGGCGGTGGCGGCGACGCCGTCCGGGAGGCGTGCGTGCCAGCACGGCAGCCCCCACGACGATGCCTCCCGCGGCTCGGATCGCTCGGGCAGCCTCGGACAGGGTGGCCCCGGAGGTGAGCACGTCGTCCACGATGAGGACCCTTCTCCCGGTCACCCCATCGTCCGCCGACATCGCCGCTCGCACGTTGGCACGCCGGTCGGCGCGACCCAATCGGAGCTGGTCGAGCGGCTGTCTGACGAAACGCACCCGAGTGTCGAGCCGCACTCCCGCCCGATGGGCGAGCACGGAGACGGGCCGGTAGCCCCGCCGGCGCATCGAGGCCCGCCTGCTCGGGATGGGCACGACGAGGACCGCGGGCACCTGTCCTCTTGGATCCTCCTCCTCATCCCGGTCGACGGCGGCGAGCGCCGCGTCGACACTGCGGCCGAAGGGCTCGGCGAGGACGCGGGCCAGACCGGTCCGCCCGTCGTTCTTGAACGCGACGACGATGCGTGCGACCGCGTCCCCGTAGTCCACGGCGAACCAGACGGTGAACCCGTGCACGACCTCGCTGCGGACGACGGGCTCGCACTGCAGACGACACGCCCGGCACACGGGTACGTCCTCGAGCCCGCACCCCGCGCACGACACGGGGAGGAGGACCGCCGTCGCCCGGGTCACGGCGGTGACGACACTGGCGGGCACTCGGACGGTCATGCGACGAGTGTGACGACGCGGCGAACGGCCATGCGAGGAACCGACGGTCCCGGTGGAGGGATCGATCCCCGCCGTCCTGTGGACGACGGTCGCGTGGAGACTCAGCCGAGTGAGGCGAGCTGCGTCGCGAGGACGCGGATGCCGGTCGCTCGGGTCTGCCACCCCGAACCGCTCCGCACACGGATCTCGCCGGAGGCGAGCAGGGCCCGGATCTGCTGAGCCGTGTTCGCGCCGACGATCGTCGTCGCGCCGTCGAGCGACGGAGCCGGTGTCACCGTCGAACCGATCGTGTGCACGTCGATCTCGCTCGTGCCGTCGCGCGTCTCGGTGAGGTCGGCGACGGAACGGTCGTCGACCCAGGTCACGGCGCGCGGCGAGTTCATCGTCTCGTCCAGCTCGAACAGATCACCGATCCCGGTCGGTGCACCGGCCGGCTCCTCCCGGACGATCGCCGCGACCACGAGCCGCGTGCTCGAACCGCTCGTGATGAGCGCGGCGATCCTCGTGCCGTCCCGCGACACCTGGAGGGAGGTGATGCTCGACGCCTCCGGCCACGGGGTCGTGACCACCGACGAGCTGCCGTCCCTCCGGAACGCGAGCACCGCGCCCGGATCGTCCGCCGGCACGCTCCACGTGTAGCCGAACGGATCGACGCTCGGTGCGACGAGCCCGGGCCGAGCATCGACACGGAGACCACCCGAGCCGTCGCGGGCGACGACGAAGGTCCCGTCGTCGGTGAGGGCCGCAGCGAAGGCACCACCGAGCCCGAGCGACACGGCGGACGGCGCGAGCTCCTCGATCGACTCCGAGAGCCCGTCGAGACGCTCGATGCCGTCGCTCGCGAGATAGCCGAAGCCCTCGTCGGAGAGCACGAGGGCGCGCGCGTCCACCCGCGGAGACGGCACCGTGAGAGTGTCGATCGCCACGACGGCGCCCGCGGACGAGATGCTGTCGGCGCCGAGCGTCCCGATGCCCGAGAGACTCGCGGCGAGCTGCGCCTTCATCCGCGACTGTCCCAGGGCGTTCTCACCCACGAATCCGCCCGAGAAGTCCATCCGGACCACGTCCCCGTCGACGACGACCGACTGGGTCGAGAGCGCCGTGCCGTCGGGGAATGCGCTCCGGACCCCCGACGAGAGCCAGGCCGAGGGTCCCGCGAGAAGCGCGGACACGACGGTCGTCGCCGTCGACGCCCGCGTCGGGAACCAGCGGATGTCGGGCACGAGATACGTCCAGGTCGGGTCGAAGAACATGAGCGCGTGCGCTCCGAACACCGTGGCGAACGTGTCCGAGCCGAGCACGATCCCGTCGGGAGCCGAGCTGATGCGCCACTCGCCGTCCACCTGTTCGAACCCGTAGTCGAGCGGCACCGGATTGTCGGACGGATTGCTCTGGTAGAGGCCGGTCTCGTCCACCTGCGCCGACGGATAGACGCTCAGCCGCAGCTGCTCGTCGCCATTCGACTGGAAGCGGCGATCGGCGATCGAGTCCACGAGCACGCTCTTGTCCGGCTGCCACGATTCGCTCGCCCCCGGCGCGAGGTACTCCCGCGCGATCGCGTAGTCGTTCTGCGGGCCGCTCGCCGCAGCGATGAAGCCCCTGAGCACCTGCTCGGGGGTCGATCCCTGCTGCGGGCCGCTCGGGATGAAGGTGACGTCGATGTCGTCGTCCGTGACGATCGGGTTGCCGGCCTGCACATCGCCGCTGCGCGGGATGCCGACGCAGCCGGTACAGACCACGAGCACGAGAGCGGCGAGGACCGCGGCGAGGAGGCGTTTCACGGCGTCACATCCGTCCGTCGTTCGGTGGGGTCGACCGTCGCGAGCGACGGCGACTCGATATCGGTCGGGGGCGAGGGGATGGGGGAGATTCCGAGGGCGCCGCCCGGGCTGCGCGGCAGGGTGAGACGGAACAGGCTCCCGAGGCCCGGGCGCGACCACACGTCGAGGGACCCTCCGTGGAGCTTCGTATCGCTCATCGCGATGGACAGCCCCAGCCCGGTACCGCCGATCGTCCGCCGGCGGGAGGGATCGGCGCGCCAGAACCGGTCGAAGACGCGCTCCGCATACTCCTCCTTCATCCCGAGACCGAAGTCCCTCACGGCGAGGGCCACGGCGGTCTCCGAGCTGTCCACCGAGACGATGATCGATCGGCCCTCACCGTGCTCGATCGCGTTGCCGACGAGGTTGCGAACGATGCGGCGGATCCGCCTCGGATCGACGTCGATCTCCGTGTAGCCGCCGGGCGCGACGAGCAGGAGTTCCGAACCGTGCTGCCGCGCGAGGTCGCCCATCTCCTCGACGGAGTCCTCCGCGAGCCGAGCGATGCTCGTCGGTTCGGTCTCGAGCTCCGCCGATCCCGCGTCGTACCGACTGATCTCGAGGAGGTCCGCGAGCAGCAGCTCGAACCGCTCGACCTGGGTGTGGAGGAGTTCGGCCGTCCGCGCCGTCGCCGGTGCGAAGTCCTCGCGCTGGTCGTAGAGCACGTCCCCCGCGAGCCGGATGGTCGTGAGCGGGGTCCGCAGCTCGTGCGACACGTCGGAGACGAACCGCTGCTGCACGAGCGAGAGCTCCGCGAGCTCGCGGATCCGTGATTGAAGGGTGTCCGCCATCTCGTTGAACGAACGCGCGAGGGTGGCGATCTCGTCGTCGCCGGTGCGGTCGATCCGCACCTCGAGCTCCCCGGCCGCGAGCCGTTCGCTCGTCTCGGCCGCTTCGCGGATCGGGAGGACGACGATGCGCACGACGACCCACGCGACCGCCCCGACGAGGGCGAGGAGCGCGAGGCCCGCGACGAAGAGCGTGCGCTGCACGAACTGCAGGGTCTCCTCCTGATCGCTCAGGTCGTAGCCCATGTAGAGCTCGTAGTCCCCCGCGCTCCCCGCCGTGAAGCGCTGGCCCACGACGATGCCGGGCGATCCGTTCTCCGATCCCGAGAAACCGACGGACTGCCACCACTGCCCTTCCGCGTTCTCCTCGACCCCCTCACGAAGATCGTCCGAGATCACCTGACCGTCGAGTCCGGGGCTCTCGAAGTCCTGCGGGGCGGCCGGGTCGAAGTCCTGACCGGGCACCCGGTAGACCGTGATCATCCGCGACGAGGAGACGGTCGCGATGTCGCTCCGCGCCGAACCCATCACGCTGTCGAGGTTGATGGCATCGCCCGTCTGCGCGGCGTCGAAGGTGCGCTGCGCGGCGAGCTGGGCCCGCGACGAGTCCACGAGCACCTGGTTGAGGCGGGACTGGAACAGATCGTTGCCGATGCTCACGGACATGTAGGCCCCCGCGACGAAGACCGCGAGCCCGGTGAGTCCGATGGTGACGACCACGGTCTTGAACTGCAGCGAGCGCCGCCAGGCGTTCGCGATCGTGCGCGGCAGCGATCGCACCGCGCGAACGAGGGCGAGCGGGTCGAGACCGGCGTCGGACACGGCGCGCCTAGACGGGGTCGGTGCTGCCCGCGCGGTAGCCGACGCCCCGCACGGTCATGACGATGCGGGGATTGTCGGGGTCGACCTCGACCTTTGCGCGCAGTCGCTGCACGTGCACGTTCACGAGGCGCGTGTCCGCCTTGTAGTGGTAACCCCAGACCTGCTCGAGAAGCATCTCGCGGGTGAAGACCTGCTGCGGCTTGGAGGCGAGGGTCAGGAGGAGG
Organism: Labedella endophytica; assembly: GCF_003990045.1. Taxonomy (GTDB): domain Bacteria; phylum Actinomycetota; class Actinomycetes; order Actinomycetales; family Microbacteriaceae; genus Labedella; species Labedella endophytica. The sequence goes on from NZ_RZGZ01000002.1 coordinate 794,319, forward strand.
TCGAACTCGAGCGGCGTCAGCGGGATGCGGGCCGATCCACGCGTGACCTCGTGGGCGGCGACGTCGAGAACGAGATCGCCGATGCGCACGACATCGCTCGAGACCTCCGACGCCGGTCGGAGCCGCGTGCGGATGCGGGCCACGAGCTCCTTCGGGTTGAACGGTTTGACGATGTAGTCGTCCGCTCCCGACTCGAGCCCGCCGACGATGTCTGTCGTGTCCGATTTCGCCGTCAGCATGATGATCGGCACGCCGGACTCCTGGCGGATCAGCCTGCACACCTCGATGCCGTCGAGACCGGGGAGCATGAGGTCGAGGAGGACGAGGTCCGGTTTCTCGCGCTGGAAGATCTCGACGGCGAGCGACCCGTCACCGCAGAAGACCGTGTCGAAGCCCTCGGTGCGCAGGACGATGCCGATCATCTCGGCGAGAGCCGTGTCGTCGTCGACGACCAGGATTCGTGCGCTCATGGGCCCCGTTCTCATGTCTCACGCGGGCCGCGATGCCCGATCGCACCCGCGATGTTCTCCCCAGAGTAGTCGAGGCCACGGCCCGCGCGGTGAGCGGGCGCGCGGCGGGCTGTGTGCCGACCACGCCCGTGTGAAAGCATGGACCGAGTATCGGACGGTGACGGGGAGGGTCTGCCACATGGGCGACGACGCACGCGACAGGGACGACGAGCCATCGAGGACGACCGGCGACGGCACCGGTGAGGCGAGCGATACCGGTGCCGGTACCGGTGATCGAGAGCCCGCGGCCGGTCCGACCGCGATGCCCTGGGCCGCCCCGGCAGCGCCTGCCCCCGCCGGCTCCCCCTGGGGAGAACAGCAGCCGAGCTCACCGGCGTACGGGCAACAGCAGCCGATGTACGGCGAGCAGCAGCCCGCCTACGGGCAGCAGCCGTACGGACAGCAGCCCGCCTACGGACAGCAGCAGTACGGACAGCAGCCCGCCTACGGACAGCAGCAGTACGGACAGCAGCCGTACGGACAGGCCCAGCAGGCCGGCACCGGTCGACCTGACTGGTCGACGGGTGCCCCCGTCGGCGCGCCCGCCGGCTGGGCTCCCCCGCCGAAGCCCGGCCTGATCCCCCTCCGACCCCTCGGCTTCGGAACGCTGCTCGGAGCACCGTTCCAGGCGATGCGGCGCAATCCGAAGGCCACGTTCGGAAGCGCCCTGCTCGTGCAGGGCGTCACGATCGTGCTCTCGATCCTCATCATCGGCTCCGTCACCTGGTGGACCGTCTCCCGCATCACCTCGGCCGCGCCAGAGGACCGCGACGCCATCACCGCCGGATCGGTCCTCGCGATCATCCTCGCGGCGCTCATCCCGCTCGCCGTCTCGGTGATCGGGACGGTCATGGTCCAGGGTGTGGTCGTCGCCGAGGTCGCTCGCGGGTCCCTCGGCGAGAAGCTCACCCTCGGCCAGGTCTGGCGCGCGGCGGCTCCGCGGCTCTGGGCCCTCGTGGGCTGGACGATGCTCGCGAGCCTCGTCACGCTCATCGCCTTCGGCGTCCTCGCCGGCATCGTCTGGGCCATCATCGCCGTGAGCACCGACCTCGTCGGTCTCGGAGTCGCCATCGCCGTGCTCGGGGTCCTCGGCCTCCTCGTGGTCCTCGCATGGCTCGGAACGAAGCTCGCCATCGTGCCGAGCATCATCGTGTTGGAGCGGGCACCCGTGTTCCAGGCGGTCGGCCGATCGTGGCGACTCACGCGCGGGTACTTCTGGCGCACCCTCGGCGTCCTCGCCCTCATCACGATCATCCTGAACGTCGCGTCGCAGGTCGTGACGACGCCCATCAGCCTGTTGATGGGTATCGGCGGCGGACTCATCGACCCGACCGGGAGCACTCAGGGGGCGGCCATCACGACCTTCGTCCTCACTTACATCCTGCTCATCCTCGTGTCGTTGATCGTCGCCGCGGTCGTCTCGGTCGTCCAGGCCGCCGCGATCGCCCTCATCTACATCGACCTGCGGATGCGCACCGAGGGGCTGGACCTCGAACTCGTCCGCTTCGTGGAGGCCCGCCAGTCGGGAGACGCGAGTGTCCCCGACCCCTTCCCCCTGCCCCCGCGCCGCGGGGCTTCGGAGTCCGCGGGACAGGCCGGGGTCTGACCGCGTGCCCCTCCTGCCGTCCCCGGCCGACGTCCCGGTCGACCCGAGTGCTCCCGACGCTCGCGATCTCCTGCAGCGCGAGCTCATGGGGCCGGAGTACGCGGCGGCGCAGCCGACGCTGCTCGACCGTATCGCCCAGGCGATCTCGGACTGGCTGGCGGGCCTCGTGCTCCCCTCCGGCAATGGACTCGGCGGGTGGATCCCGCTCGTGCTGCTCCTGCTGCTGATCGTCGGGATCGTGGTGGCGTTCCTCGTCTGGGGGCTCCCGCGCATCAATCGACGCAGCCGGGCGACGGACGGTCTCTTCGGCGCCGACGAACGACGGACCGCGGCCGAACTGCGGAAGGACGCCTCGGCCGCCGCGGCCCGCGGCGACTTCACCTCGGCCTCCCTCGACGCGTTCCGGGCGCTCGCCCGCGGACTGCAGGAGCGCACGGTCGTCGCGGTCCTCCCGGGAACGACCGCGCACGATTTCGCGGCACAGGGGGCCGCAGCCTTCCCCGACCTGTCCCCCGGCTTCGGCGGGGCGGCCGACGGATTCGATGCGACCCGGTACGCGGGAGCGCCGGGCACGCCCGAACTCTACCGCTCGATCTCCGATCTCGACGCAGCCGTCTCCGGTCGCTCCGCCGTGCTCCCCGATCTGGTCGAGCGATCATGACCGACACTCTCGAGGAACCGCCCCGGAACGCCGAGAGCGACGTGCTCACACCGCGACTACGGACGCAGGCCCGCCGCTCGGTGTTCTGGGTCGTGCTGTCCGTCTTCGGCCTCGCCGTGGTCGCCGCGGTCTACCTCCTCAGCGGCAACCGGTCGCCGGGGGGACCGCCCCTCGACCCCACGAGCCCGGCGCCCGAGGGGGCCAAGGCGGTCGTCGAGGTGCTCCGCGCCGAAGGAGTCGACGTCACCGGGGCCGACAGTGCGAGCGCGGCCTCGACCGCTCTCGACGACGCGTCGGGCGCGTCGACCCTCGTCGTCGTCGACAACGAGTACCTCGCCCCCGACCGGTTGTCCTCCCTCGTCGCGGGGGCGTCGTCCGTCGTGGTGATCGATCCGTCCTTCCAGACCGTGCGGGAGCTCTCCCCCGATGTCCTCATCGGAGGCGCCGCCGACGGCGAGCCCGCCGACGCGTCGTGCGATGTCCCAGCCGCCGAACGCGCGGAGCGCGCGACCGTCGGGAACACGTACCGGATCGGGGGCGACGCGACCGGGTGCTTCCCCGTCGGTGATGGGCGTTTCGGTGTCGTCGAGATCCCGGGTGCCACGCCCGTCACGATCGTCGGCTCGAGCGCCGTCTTCGCGAACGGGACGATCGCCGAGAGCGGCAACGCCGCCCTCGCACTCGGTCTGCTCGGGCCGACGGACTCCCTCGTCTGGTACGTACCGAGCCTCGCCGACGTGGAGGCGGACGCTCCTCCGACGATCGGCGAGCTCACGCCCGGCTGGGTCGTGCCCTCGCTGCTCCTCGTCCTCGTCGTGACGATCGCGGCCGGGATCTGGCGGGGGCGCCGCTTCGGTCCCCTCGTGGTCGAACCCCTGCCCGTGACGGTCCGCGCCGGCGAGACCATGGAGGGGCGCGCGCGCCTCTACCAGCGCTCGTCCGCGCGGCTGCGAGCGGTCGATGCGCTCCGCATCGGCACGATCGATCGGATCGCGACGCGACTCGACCTCTCGCGGCACGCGGACGCGTCCGCCGTCGCGGCCGCCGCCGCGGCGCTGACCGGACGCGACATCGCCGACGTCCGGGCGATCCTGATCGACGCGGAGCCGCGCAGCGACGCCGATCTCGTCGGCCTGTCCGATTCCCTCAGCCTCCTCGAGACCCAGATCCACGCCCTCACCGACCCCACCGGGAGACAGAAACGATGAGCGACCAATACGCAGGACCCCCCGAGCACCAGACGCCTCCCCCGCGTCCCGACGAGTCCGCGGCGCTCCGCGATTCCCTCGCCCGGGTCCGATCGGAGGTCGGCAAGGCGGTCGTCGGGCAGGACGCCGCGGTGACGGGCCTCATCATCGCCCTCCTCGCCCGCGGCCACGTGCTCCTCGAGGGCGTGCCCGGAGTGGCGAAGACCCTCCTCGTGCGCACACTCAGCCACGCCCTGCAGCTCGACACCAAGCGCGTGCAATTCACCCCCGACCTCATGCCGGGAGACGTCACCGGTTCCCTCGTCTACGACGGCAAGCGCGGCGAGTTCGAGTTCCGTGAGGGACCGGTCTTCACGAACATCCTGCTCGCCGACGAGATCAACCGGACGCCGCCGAAGACGCAGTCCTCGCTCCTCGAGGCGATGGAGGAGCGACAGGTCTCCGCCGACGGCGTCACGCGGCCGCTCCCCGATCCCTTCCTCGTGGCCGCCACGCAGAACCCCATCGAATACGAGGGCACGTACACGCTGCCCGAGGCGCAGCTCGACCGCTTCCTCCTCAAGCTCGTGCTCGATCTCCCGGAACGCGACACCGAGGTCGAGGTGCTCCGGCGCCACGCGGCCGGCTTCAACCCCCGCGACCTCGCGGGCGCCGGGGTGACGCCGGTGCTCTCGAGCGATCAGCTGCGTGCTGCACAGGCCGCGGCCGCCGCAACCGCGGTGGGAGCCGACGTCCTCGCCTACATCGTGGATCTCGCGCGGGCGACCAGGCGGAGCCCGTCCGTCCGTATGGGCGTGAGCCCGCGAGCGACGACCGCCTTGCTCGCATCCGCCAAGGCCTGGGCGTGGCTCAGCGGATACCCGTCGATCACACCGGACCACGTGCAGGCGATGGTCATCCCCGTGTGGCGCCACCGCCTCCAGTTGCGGCCGGAGGCCGAGCTCGAGGGCGTCGCGACGGACGCGATCCTCCGGTCGATCCTCCAGCAGGTGCAGGTGCCGATCTAGATGGCCGTCACGGGCTGGTTCATCGCGCTCCTCGCGGTCGGGGTCGTCCCCGTCATCGCGGTGGGCGCGGATCCGGCGCGCTCGTTCGTCGTCCTCATCGGCTGGATCGTGGGGTGCCTCGTGCTCCTCGCGATCGACGTCGCCCTCGCGGGCTCTCCGCGCCGGCTCTCCCTTTCGCGATCGCTGCCCGACCGGGTCCGGCTCGGCGAGGACGCGACGAGCGAGATCCTCCTCACGAACCGCGGAGGGCGCCCCGTGAGGGCGCTCGTGCGCGACGGATGGCAGCCGACCGCAGGGGCGCCGTTCGCGCGGCAACGCGTCACGGTCCCCGCCGGTGAACGGCGCCGCCTCGTGCAGACGCTCCGGCCCTTCCGCCGCGGCGAGCGCGCGAGCGACCACATCACGGTGCGCTCGTTCGGCCCCTTCCGGCTCGGCGCCCGTCAGGCGACGATCGCCTCACGGGGGAGGTTGCGAGTGCTCCCCCCATTCAACGCGCGCAAGCACCTCCCCAGCCGGCTCGCCCGGCTCCGTGAACTCGACGGCGCGACGAGCGTCATGGTGCGCGGACAGGGCACCGAGTTCGACTCCCTCCGCGACTACGTGCGTGGCGACGACGTGCGATCCATCGACTGGCGCGCGACCGCGCGGCGCTCGGAGCTCGTCGTGCGCACGTGGCGGCCGGAGCGTGATCGACGTGTCGTCATCGTCGTCGACACGGCGCGCACCTCCGCCGCCCGGATCGCGGACGAGGTCCGGCTCGATACGGCGTTCGAGGCGTCCCTGCTGCTCTCGGCACTCGCGACGCGCGCCGACGACCGCGTCGACTTCCTCGCCGTGGACCGACGCATCCGCGGCCGTGTCACCGGGTCGACGGGCGCCGACCTCCTCGCGAAGCTCGTCGACGCCATGGCCGAGATCGATCCGGAGCTCATCGAGATGGACTGGGACGCCGTACCCGCCCACGTCCGGCAGATCACGAGCCACCACGCTTTCGTCGTCCTGATCACGTCCATCGAGACGCCGGGAGCCTCAGCCGGGCTCCTCTCGGTGCTTCCCCAGCTGACGCGCAACCACACCGTCGCGGTCGTCTCGGTGACGGATCCGGACGTGGAGGAGGCGCGGAACGACCGCGGGGACCGCGAGGCGGTCTACCGGGCGGCCTCGGCGGAACGCGCGGCCCTCGACGCCTCACGCGTCGCCGCGGCGGTGCGTCGGATCGGCGCCGATGTCGTGTCGGGCTCCCCCGGGGACCTCCCGCCCGCGCTCGCCGACCACTACCTCGCCCTCAAGGCCGCCGGCCGCCTGTAACGCGACGACCGCGCATCCCCGGCCGAGCAACGACGGGCCGCGCCACGACGACAAAGACCGGAGCCCCCGACGACCGGCGAGCTCGGAGTCGTTCCTCGGCGGACTCGGCGCGTGGCCGGCGTCCGGCTGGCCGCCGTCGATACTGTCGGACAATGACCGATGACCACACGCAGCCCGGTTTCCTCTCCACGGTGTCGGCCGAGATGCTCGGTACCTTCGTCGTCGTCTCCGTCATCGTCGGGGCCACGGTCATCGCCGGACCGGTGATCGGTTCCCTCGGGATCGCTCTCGCCGCGGGGTTCGCCGTGGCGGCCGTGTACGCCACCGTCGCCCACGTGTCCGGCGGACACCTCAACCCGGCCGTCACGATCGGGCTCGCCGTCGCCGGACGGTTCCCCTGGCGGGACGTGAGCACCCACGTCGCCGCGCAGCTCATCGGGGCGACGCTCGGCGCCGCGTTCATCCTCGGCGTGCTCGCCGACGGGCCGGCCGCCGCCCTCGCGACCGCCCAGCGCGACGGCTTCGCATCGGGCGGCTACGGGCCCCTGCTCTCTCCCGACGGTTTCGGCCTCGTCGCCGTGGCACTCGTCGAAGCCGTATTCACCGCGGTGATCGTCGCGCTCTACGTCGCTCGTGGCCACCGGCTCTCCACCGACGTCGAAGGACGGGCCGCGACGGCGCTGACGATCGGCCTCGCCGTCGCCGCACTCACGCTCGTCGCGGCCCCGGTGTCGAACGGGACCCTCAACCCGGCGAGAGCACTCGCGACGGCGCTCTTCGCCGGACCCGATCGCCTCGGGCAGGTGTGGGCGTTCGTCCTCTTCCCCCTCCTCGGCGCCCTCGTGGTCGGCATCGTCGCCCGCATCGGGACGCGTTCCCGCGCCGGGTCACCCGCCTCCCCCACCGACCCTGCCTGAGCGCCGCCCGCCTGACCGCACTCCCGGACAGCGAAGCGCCGCAGCTTCTGGTGAGTGCGGCGGCGATTGCTCACCGGTAACCGCAGCGCATCAGGCAGGAACGGCAGCGCATCGGCAGGACGCATCGCCCGTCACGCGCGAGGCTACAGCACATTCAACCCGCGACGAGGGTGGTCGCGCCGCGCTCGAACTCCTCGAGATCCCCGGTCTCGCCCGCCCGGGCCGCCCGTCCGCCGACGACGATCATGTAGAACAGGAACGCTCCGAGCGCGACGGCGCCGATCGCGATCTTGACGGCCGGATGCCATGGAGCCGGGGTCACGAAGCCCTCGATGATCCCCGAAACGAACAGCGCGATGATGAGCCCGACGACGACGGTGAAGAGTGCGCGCGCCTCCCGAGCGAGGGACTGTCCGCGCGACAGCCGACCGGGCGCGACCCAGGACCAGAAGATCCGGAGCCCGGCGGCTCCCGCCACGAAGATGCTCGTGAGCTCGAGGAGGCCGTGGGGCAGGATGTAGAGGAAGAACGTGTCGCCCTCGTCGTAGGCGAACATCAGTCCCGCCGTGAGTCCGATGCCCTGGGCGTTCTGGGCGATCACGTACGGCACCCACACCCCCGTGATGCCGAAGGCGATGCACTGGGCGGCGATCCATGCGTTGTTGGTCCAGACGCGCCCGGCGAACGATGTCGCGGGATTCTCGGAATAGTAGGCGACGAAGCCCTGCTCCGCCGTCTGCCGCAACGACGCCTCGTCGCCGAGGGCGGCGAGCGCCTGCGGGTTCGTCGCGATCCACGTCGCATACAGCGAGGCGACGATCGTGAACGCGATGAAGACGCCGAGCGTGAGCCACCGCAGTCGGTAGAGCGCGGCCGGCAGCTGCAGGACGAAGAAGCGCGGGATCTGCGAGGTCACGTTCCGACCTGCGGAGGTGAATCGGAGCCGTGCCCGCGAGAGGGACACGCTCAGACGGTCGCCGGTGACCGTCGATCCCGCCGTCGTCTTGATGGCCGACAGCTGCGTCGCCCCCGACTGGTAGCGGTCGATCAGCTCGTCGGCATCCACGCCGGACAGCGACCCCCGGCGGCCGAGCTCGTCCAGGCGGTCCCAATCGGCACGGTGTGCGGCAGTGTATGCGTCGAGGTCCATCCGATTACGATGATAGCCATGACCTCGAGCGCGCACACGACCGCCGACCCGAGAGAACTCATCACGGGCGAGGCCGTCGCCCTCGACGTCCGTGCGGCGAGCTTCATCCTGCGCGCGGCCGGGGCGCTCATCGACCTCGTCGTGCACATCGGATTCGCCCTCCTGCTGCTCTGGCTCCTGTTCCTCGCTGCCGAGGTCGTCACGATCGACCAGGCCGCCATGCAGGCTGTATCCATCACGATCGTCGTGGTGGCCTTCATCGTCGTTCCCACGGCCGTCGAGTTGGCGACGAAGGGCCGCTCCCTCGGCAAGCTCGCGATCGGAGCCCGCGTCGTGCGTACGGACGGCGGGGCGATCGGGTTCCGCCACGCGTTCATCCGGTCCCTCGTCGGCTTCTTCGAGATCTACATGACGCTCGGAGGCGTCGCCGCGCTCGTCGGCCTCCTGAGCGACCGCTCCCAACGGCTGGGCGATCTGCTCGCGGGCACCTACGCGCAGCACGAGCGAGTGCCGCGTATCGTGACGCCCGTCTACGGCGTGCCGCCGGAGCTGCAGTCCTGGGCCACGACGGCGGATGTCGCCCGGATGCCGGATCGACTGGCCCGGCGGATCGCCCAGTACCTCCAGCAGGTGGCGCGGCTGTCGCCGGCCGCGCGCGACCGACTCGGGCGGGAACTCGCGGGAGAGGCCGCGCCGTACGTGTCGCCGCTGCCCGACGTGGCGCCCGACACCTTCCTCTTCGCCGTCGCCGCCCTCCGGCGTGAGCGGGAATTCCGCAAGCTCACCCTCGAGCGTGAACGACTCGACCTGCTGCGCCCCACCCTCGAGGGCACGCCGCACCACTTCCCCGACCGCTGAAACCATCGTGAGGTGTCGCAATCTGTCGTGTCCGGGTCGGACTGGGCAACAGATCGCGACACCTCACGGAGGGTGGGGTGCTGAGACCGCGGGTCAGTAGCGGTAGTGGTCGACCTTGAACGGGCCGTCGACCGGCACGCCGATGTAGGCGGCCTGCTCCGGTGACAGCTCCGTGAGCTCGACGCCCAGGGCGTCGAGGTGCAGGCGGGCGACCTTCTCGTCGAGGTGCTTCGGCAGGACGTAGACGCCGACCGGGTACTCCTCGATCCGCGTGTAGAGCTCGAGCTGCGCGAGGACCTGGTTGGTGAACGAGTTGCTCATGACGAACGACGGGTGACCCGTCGCGTTGCCGAGGTTCATGAGGCGTCCCTCCGAGAGGACGAGGATCGAGCGCCCCGTTGGCAGACGCCACTCGTGCACCTGCGGCTTGATCTCGACACGCTCGGCACCGTCGATCCGCGCGAGCGCGTCGATGTCGATCTCGTTGTCGAAGTGGCCGACGTTGGCCACGATCGCGAGGTGCTTCATCGCGAGCATGTGCTCGGTCGTGATGACCGACTTGTTGCCCGTGCCGGACACGAAGATGTCGACGTGCCCGACGACCGACTCGATACGCGCGACCTGGTAGCCGTCCATCGCCGCCTGGAGCGCGCAGATCGGGTCGACCTCGGTCACGATGACGCGAGCGCCCTGACCGCGCAGCGCCTCGGCGGCACCCTTGCCGACGTCGCCGTAGCCGGCGACGAGGGCGACCTTGCCGCCGATGAGGACGTCGGTGGCGCGGTTGAGGCCGTCGGGCAGCGAGTGGCGGATGCCGTACTTGTTGTCGAACTTCGACTTCGTGACCGAGTCGTTGACGTTGATGCCCGGGAAGAGGAGCTCTCCGTCGCGGAACAGCTCGTAGAGGCGGTGCACGCCCGTCGTCGTCTCCTCGGTCACGCCGAGCAGATCGCGGGCGATGCGCGTCCACCGGTCGCCGCTGTCGGCGAGGGACGCCTTCAGCACACCGAGGATGACCCGGTATTCCTCGCTGTCCGCCTCCGTCGCGTCCGGAACGACCCCGGCCGCCTCGAACTCGACGCCCTTGTGCACGAGGAGGGTCGCGTCACCACCGTCGTCGAGGATGAGGTTCGGACCGGTCCAGTCGGCACCCTCCGCGGCGGCCTCGGCCGACCAGTCGAAGATGCGGCCGGTGGCCCACCAGTACTCGTCCAGGGTCTCGCCCTTCCAGGCGAAGACGGGGACTCCCGCCGGCGCGTCCGGCGTGCCCGTCGGGCCGACGGCGATCGCCGCGGCGGCCTCGTCCTGCGTGGAGAAGATGTTGCAGCTCGCCCAACGGACGCGGGCACCGAGAGCCACGAGGGTCTCGATGAGCACGGCCGTCTGCACCGTCATGTGGAGGGAGCCGGCGATGCGCGCGCCGGCGAGTGGCTGCGTGGGGCCGAACTCCTCGCGGAGGGCCATGAGGCCGGGCATCTCGTTCTCGGCGAGGCGGATCTGGTGGCGGCCCGCCTCGGCGAGTGAGAGGTCGGCGACGGAGAAGGGCACGGAGCCGGTCGCGACGGGAGAGGTGATCGTCATGGTCCCATTCTCGCACCCGTCGCCCGAGCGCTCACCCCTGTGACGGCACTCGGCAGGGGCCCGCGACCGCGAGGCCGCGACCCGCGGTCGCCGCAGGGCGTCGGGTCAGGCCCGGATGAGGGCGAGCACCTCGTCGCGGATGGCTTCCATCTGCGCTCGCGTCGATGCTTCGGCGTTCAAGCGGAGCAGGGGTTCCGTGTTGGAGGGGCGGACGCTGAACCACCAGAAGTCATCGTCGACGCCGGGGTTCCCCGTGACCGTCAGGCCGTCGAGCTCGTCGAAGTCGGCGCGACCCGCGAAGGCCTCGACCACCCGGGCGAAAGCGGCGGCCACGTCGGCGACGGTGGAGTTGATCTCTCCCGATGCCGCGTAGGGAGAGTACTCCGAGGCGAACTCCGACAGGGGGGCCGGCTGCGTGCCGAACTCGGCGAGGACGTGCATCGCGGCGAGCATGCCGTTGTCGGCGCTCCAGAAATCGCGGAAGTAGTAGTGCGCGGAGTGCTCGCCGCCGAAGACGGCTCCCGTGCGACGCATCTCGTCCTTGATGAGCGAGTGACCGACCTTGGTACGGACGGGTGTGGCGCCGGCCGCCTCGATCGTCTCCGGAACGATGCGGGAGGTGATGAGGTTGTGGATGACCGAGATCTCGGCGTCGGGCGCATCGCGACGGGCACGTGCGATCTCGCGGACGGCCACGATCGCGGCGATCGCCGAGGGCGTCACGGCGTCGCCCTTCTCGTCGACGACGAAGCAGCGGTCGGCGTCTCCGTCGAACGCGAGACCGAGGTCGGCCCCGTGCTCGACGACGGCCTTCTGCAGGTCGACGAGGTTCTTCGGCTCGAGCGGGTTCGCCTCGTGGTTGGGGAAGGTGCCGTCGAGCTCGAAGTAGAGCGGGATGATCGTGAGCGGCAGCGCCGGGAGGCCGGCGGCGGTCTCGAGGACGGCGGGGACCGTGAGCCCGCCCATGCCGTTACCGGCATCGACCACGATCGTGAGCGGACGGATGCCGTCCAAGGGGACGAGTGAACGGAGGTACGAGGCGTAGTCGGTGAGGACGTCGCGCGAGTCGACCGTACCCGGGGTGGCGACGGCCGGGATTCCCTCCGCGAGGTAGGTGGCCGCGCGATCCCTGATGGCGGAGAGACCGGTGGCCTTCGACATGGCCTCGGCCCCGGCGCGCGAGAACTTGATGCCGTTGTACCGGGCCGGGTTGTGGCTCGCCGTGAACATGGCGGCTGGGGCATCGAGGCTGCCCGAGGCGTAGTAGCTCTCGTCCGTGGAGCAGAGGCCGATCGAGATCACGTCGGCACCACGGGCGGTGGCCCCACGTGCGAACGCCTCGGCGAAGCCCGGCGACGAATCGCGCATGTCGTGGCCGACGACGACGGGCGAACCCGCCGCGTCGACCTCGTCCACGAACGCAGCCGCGAGCGCCTCGACGACCTCGTCCGTGAGTCCCTCGCCGACCACACCGCGGACGTCGTATGCTCCGACGACCGCGTCGAGACGCGCGTCCTGTGCTGAATCCGATGCCATGAGGATCACCCTACTTCGCCGAGGACGGCGTGACGGATCACCTGCCACCCCTTGGGGACGGACAGGCGTTCCGAGTGGATCGAGCACAGGTCGTACGTGTGCGGATCGCGGGTGAGCCCGAGGGGACCGAGGACGGCCATCTGATCACCGTAGTCGTAGCTGAGGGTGGACACGGCTTCGCGCGTGCACCCGACCTTCGAGCAGATTCTGTCGTCCATCGGCGTCAGTCTACGGACCACCACCGACACCGCCCTCGCACCGCGCCGCACCACCCGAGCGACCGAGACACCCGCGACCCACAACGGACACCAACACTCGAGAGGCACCACCCTCGCACCGCGCCGCGCCGCCCGAGCGACCGCCGGCCGCGCGTAGGATTGCGGCATGAAGCGAAAGGGCGAACGGTCTGCGATCGGAGAACCGGGCAGGCGGGCCGTGCGACGGGATCGCCACGGCCGCGCGGGACGCAGTTCGGTCGTCCGACCGCCGCTGCCCGCCCTGCGCACCCGCATCGACCTCTTCGACCAGACGGTCGCGTCGACGGCCGACTTCCTCAGGGGGTCCTGGCCGGAGGACCTCGCCGGTGTCCGCTTCGAGGTGCAGGCCATGCCACCCTCGCTCGATTCCGACGACGGCGTCGACCGCTGGCACACCGATGCGACCGCGCGGCGGATCACCGTCTTCCGGATCCCCATCCAGCGGCTCAGCCACCTCCACCGCGACGACGAGCTCCATCAGCGCATGATGATCGAGAGCTGCGTCTTCCGGGCGACCGCCGAGTTCCTCGGCAAGGACCCATGGGACCTCGGCCCGGAGCGCTTCCGCTTCCTCTGATCGACCGCCGTCAGCGCGTGCGCACGACCACGGGATCCGACGCCGCGCTCGGAGGCGTCACGGGGTAGGACGCGATCCCGATGCCCCCGATGAGCGTGACGGCGGCATGCAGCCCTCCGGCTCCCGTCAGGCCGTACACGCGGCCACCGGAGACGGGGCGCACGACCGAGGTGCCGGCCGCCAGCTCGACGACGTCAGACGAGCCGCCCGAGGCGAGCGTCACCGAACGGTCTTCGTCCGTCGTGTTCACGAGGTTGATCGTGGCCCCCGGTCCGTCCGCGATCGCCACCGACACCGCGTCGTCGAGGGGATCCGTCGATGCGAACCAGGCGAAGTCGTCCCCGCCCGCTCCGCGTGAAGCGCTGTGGCCGGCGGCGACGACCGGCTCGTCGGAGCTGATCGAGAGGTCGTAGGTTCCCGGCCCGAGGTCGTCGAGCGGAACGTCGACGACGGAGCCCGCCGCCGCGCGGACGACCCGCGGCTCGGACAGCGATCCGTCCGCCGCACGTGCCACGATCGTGACCTCGCCGTCGAGGGAACCGGGCACGAGGACGCGAACGCCGGGAACACGGTAGTCGTATCCGTCCGACCGTTCCACGGGCCGGGACGAGGGCACGGCGAAGCCGGGGATCACCTGCTCGACGGCCGGACCGCTCGAGGCGACGACGGCCTCGACGCCCTCCGCGGTGATGGACCGGACGGCGGACTGCTGGAGCGCCGCGACGACGGGGGCCCCGACGCTCATGACGTGCACGACCGGGGTGAGGAGGTTGGGTGCGATGCCCGCGAGGGACAGGATGCGCTGGGAACCGGCGGCGACGACGATGCCCGATGCACCCGGCGCGTCGACGAGCCCGGCCTCGCCGGACACCTCGAGCGAGACGACCGCCTCGACCGTCGAGGGGTTGGCCAGGGTGAGCACGGTCGTCTGGCCCACGTCGGTCGACCCTCCGACGAGCCACGACTCGGCCGCGGGCTCGTCGCAGGACGACGCCGTGAATCCGGACAGGCGTTCGAGATCGACGCGCTGCGTCTGGGCGCCCGCGAGGGTCGACCCGGCGTCGCCCGGTTCCGCGGTGAGCACCGTGGGTCCGGCCCCTCCGCCCGCGTCGTCCGGTGCGGCGAGCGAGGACGAGGCGGCGTCCCCGTCGCCACCGACACCCGAGACGATCCGCGGCGCGCCCACCGTCGTCGCGGCCGTGGCGGCGGCGGCGTCCTGACCGAGTTCCACGAGCGCGCCCCCGCAGACGCGCGACTGGTCGGCGGCGACCGGCTCCACCGTGCGGCTCGCCGGAGCGATTCCGATGGGCGGCAGGTCGAGACGGCCGGCGAGCAGGATCGTGGCGACCGCCGCGGCGACGCCCACGACCCCGACGGCCGTCCGGACGGCGCGGGTCACGGTGACTCGAGTGGGTCTCAACGTGTCTCTCCCGTTCGAGACGGGGACTCATCGTCCTCGTCGGTGGATCCTGCGTCCGCGGTCTCGCTCGTCGGCTCGTCGAGCGGATCGGCCGAGACACCGCTCTCGAGCTCCTCGACGGTCGGGGCGTCACCGTCGGGCGTCTCGCCCTCCCCGTCGCCGTCCGATGCGATCGCCCCGTCGACGGGCGCGTCGTCCGACCAGTCGGGATCGGACTGTCCGTCGGCGGGTTCGACGAGGTCGGGCAGCGCATCGATCGCGCCGTCGGCCTCGTCCGGCGCCGCGCGACGGCGCGCGGCCGGGCGGATGCCGACGGTGCGCGGCCGACGGCGGGCCGCCTCGCGGGATGCCGCCGTCGGCACCGCGATGAGGAGCGCGATCAGGAAGACGGCGATCCAGGCCACCGGTACGACCGTCGACCAGAACGGATCGACGGCGTCCTGCTCGGGCCGCTCGGCCTCTCCCACGTTGCGCCACAGCTCTCCGGCGTCCGTCGGTCCTACGTACTCGACCGCCGGGTTCGCCGTGAGAGCCGCAACGGCGTCGGCCGCGAGCTCGTCCGGCCCCCGCTCGGAGCCGGTCGGAGCAGCGTCGTCGATCGCCGCATCATCGAGCGCGGCCACCTCGCTCGGTTCCTCGGCCAGGAGGACGAAGTCGATCCCGAGCGCGGCCAGTTCGGGCGCGGCATCGAGCCCGCTGCGAGAGACCAGGTTGCCGGCGAGCTCGGCGATCCGGGTGTCCGTCCCGCCCGTGGGGTCGGAGGTCCGTCGGACGGTCGACTGGTCGTCCAGCAGATCGCCGCGTCCCGGCAGGTAGCGCACCGCGATCGACCCGTCGGCGAGCGGGGTGATCTGCAAGGTCCCGATCCCGGGGTCCTCGGACGCGGCCGCGTCGACGTAGGCGGGCAGCGTCCGGCCGGATCCGGCGACGACGGACGAGCTCCCGAGCGGTTTGGCCGCGGCCAGGGGTGCCACGACCACGGCGAGACCGAGGACGGCGACGACCGCCGGCACGAGTCCGCGGCGCCGGAGTCCATCGAGGCCCGAGAGGGCCGCCCCCGAGAGCCCGAGCCAGTAGAGGCTCAGGGCACTCCCCTGCCAGACCGAGATCGGTTCACCGTCGAGCGTGGCGATCGTCAGGGATCCCGCGGCCACCGCGGTGCCGGCGCCGAGCAGAGCGATGCCGAGGAGGACGAGGGTGCGACGCTGTCCCCTGACGAAGAGGCCGGCGAGGGCGAGGAGTGCGAGCGGCACGAGCAGGACCGGCAGGACGATCGAGAGGATGTCCGCCGGCAGCGACCACCCGGTCGCGAGGCCGGACCACGTCGAGTCACGGTCCACGGGGAAGCCCGAGAGGATCGAGGCGGGGCCGACGGCCGTCGTCGCGGCCCCTGCCCCGGGATCGGCGAGCAGGGCCAGCCACCGGGCCGGCTGGATGCCCTGCTGCCACACGAGCGGCGCGAACAGGACGAGCGTCGGGACCGGCACGAGGAGCACGCGGAACACGCCGCGACCCGCGGAGACGAGGGCGAGGAGCCAGATCACCCCGAGAGGGAGCGCGAGCACCGGCGCGCACGCCACGACGATCGCGAGGAGGACGCTCGTCGCGGCCGCCGAGGCCCACGACCGAGCGGCGGATGTTCCCGCGAGGAACAGCCAGGGCAGCGTGAGGTGGACGAGCACGGCGGTCGGCCGTCCATCGGCGAGAGCCGCGAGGAATGTGGGCGACAGCGTCCAGAGGACGGCCCCGACGATGCGGTAGCCGCTCCGTTCCGTCAGCCGCGTCGCCGCCATCCATCCGCCGAGCGTGGCGAGGGGGAAGGCGACGAGCCACACGAGCACGAGCGAGAAGGAGGGGTCCCAGAACGTCAGGGTCCCGAGTACGGCGACCACGACCGTGAACGGATCGGATGCGCCGACGAAGCCGGTCCCGACGTCGCGCCAGCCCCAGCCGACGTTCGCCCACAGCTCGGTGACCGAACGGGAGAGCGGCAGGAGAGCTCCGCCGTCGAGCACCGTCGCGGGAACGAGGGGAAGGAGGAGAACGAGGCCGAGGACGGCGGAGCCGAGGACGAACCAGGCTCCCCCTCCCCCGAAGAACCGCAGATCCGTGCGCTCGACCCATTCGCGGTCGTCGCCGCTGACCTCGCGCTCGAGATCGCGCCGACGCCGGAGC
The DNA here is from genome assembly GCF_003990045.1 of Labedella endophytica. Taxonomy (GTDB): domain Bacteria; phylum Actinomycetota; class Actinomycetes; order Actinomycetales; family Microbacteriaceae; genus Labedella; species Labedella endophytica. The sequence continues at coordinate 811,089 of NZ_RZGZ01000002.1, forward strand.
TCCCGCCACGGCATGCGCAGGTCGGAGATCGTCGACCAACCGACGCGGCGCGACCCGGCGAGGTTCGATCGGGCCGCGAAGACGCGGGGGTCCGCGAAGGCGGCCCTGAACGCCGCCCGGAACTCCGACCCGACGAGGCCCGGCCGCTTGAGCACGAGCAGGGCGATCGACCGCGCGACGGCGAGCGGCAGGATCGAGAGCCAGTGGAGCGGGAGCAGCGCCGCTCGGGAGTAGACGAGTCGGCGGTGGATCTCGGCCGAGCGGGCGAGTCGAGCGCGTCGTTGGGCTGTACCCCACCCCCGCCCGCGGGGGGCGCCGGCGACGCCGTCGCCCGCGGAGGACACGACGGCCTCGGGGACGAGAGTCACCCGGCTGCCGGCGAGACGCACGCGCACACCGAGGTCGAGGCCGTCGTCCACGGGGCCGAGTGCGGGGTCGAATCCGCCGATCTCCTCGAAGACGCTCGCCCGTACGAGCATGCCGATCGGCGAGACCGCGAGGACGTCGGTCTCCCCGTCGTGCTGTCCCTGGTCGAGCTCGTCGGTCACGAGCTCGACGGTGCGGCCGAGGGTCGTCATGGTCTCGCCGAGTGATCGGATGCGACGCGGGTCGTCCGCATCGACGACCTTCGGTCCCGCGACGGCGACGGAGGGTGCGACCTCGACGCCCGCGAGCAGTCGCGCAAGGGCGGTGGGTTCCGGTGCGGTGTCCTGCGCCAGGAGCCAGAGGTAGTCGTCCTCGCCACCGGGCTCCTCGACGATCCGGAGCCCGGCCGCGACCGCACGGCCGAACGGGAGGTTCTCCGACGTCGTCACGATCTGGTCGACCCGGCCGTCGTCGAACGCACGGACGATCTCGTCCTTCGCGTCGACCGCCACCCCGATGACCCGATCGGCCGGGCGCGTCTGCGCGGAGACGGCTGCGAGGGTTCGGCGGAGGCGCTCAGCGCTCGAATGCGCGACGACGAGGACGGTTACGCGGGTCTCCATAGCGCGATCAGCCTAAGCCGGTCGGACGCGAACTCGGCGTCATCGACGGGCGTGGTCGAATTCGTGCCCGACCTGCGCGGCGGCGGTCGGGCCGTCGCCGTGATTCAGATCAGACCGCGCGCTTCTTGAGCTTCCGACGCTCGCGCTCCGAGAGCCCGCCCCAGATACCGAAACGCTCGTCGTTCTGCAGGGCGTAGTCGAGGCACTGACCGCGGACCTCGCACGAGCCGCAGATGCGCTTGGCGTCGCGAGTGGATCCGCCCTTCTCGGGGAAGAACGCCTCGGGGTCCGTCTGCGCACAGAGGGAGTCGGACTGCCAGGCGAGGGGGTTGTCATCCTCGGGGGCCGATCGCCGCACGCCGGGGACTCCGAGCTGGACGGGGTCGACGAACCAGTTGTCCGGGACTCCTGAGTATTCGTTCGGAATGCCCATACCGTCTCCCCACCTACGTCGCACTCGGCCTGCGACGCTGCCCGCGTCGTCCCCCTAATTACACCCGTGTAGTTCGCGTCGGTCAAGTCGTGGATCGTAAACCCTCGACCCCCAATAGAGGGTTGCGACACGGCGAGTCGTGTGCGTTTCGCGTCAGGACACGGGTTTGCAATTCCACGGCGCTCATGCGTCGAGGATCAATCCACCCGCGCGCCGTCGTCACGAAAAGGAGACGCCCCGGCGTGTCGCGTCGGTCGCGCGCGGTACCCGTCGCGGTGCACATCGACGAGGGTCCACACGACGGCGGCGAGGACGAGGAGAGCGGTCAGTACGAGGAAGATGGTCATGGCAGTAAATCTAGGAATTGCGTGATTCCGCCACGAGTGACAGGATCGTCAAAGATCAGTCGATTCCTGCCACGTGTTCTCCGGAGGGCCCCATGCTCCGCTCCATCGCCGTCATCGCCATCCCCGACCTCGCGCCCTTCGAGTTCGGGGTGCTCGCCGAGGTCTTCGGCATCGATCGGAGCGAACACGGCGGGCCCACGTTCGATTTCCACGTCGTGACCGCCGATCCGGGTGTGGTCGCCATGAAGAACGGACTCGGTCTCGTGGTGTCGGAGGGACTCGAGGCGGCGGCGCACGCCGACCTCGTCGCCGTCCCGGCCTTCGGCTCCAGCGAGACCGAGATCGATCCACGGGTCGTCGAGACCCTGCGCGCGGCCGAGCGACGCGGAGCCTGGGTGTTGAGCGTATGCAGCGGCGCCTTCGCTCTCGCGGCGGCCGGCCTTCTCGACGGCCGGCGCTCGACGACCCACTGGATGCACGCCGACGATCTCGCCCGCGTCTGCCCGGGCACCGAGGTCGACCCCGACGTCCTCTTCGTCGAGGACCGACGCGTCATCACCGGGGCCGGCACGGCCGCGGGAATCGATGCGTGCCTGCACCTCGTCCGCCAAGAGCTCGGCGCCGCGGCGGCGAACGTGATCGCCCGCCGCATGGTCGTGCCGCCGCAGCGAGACGGGGGTCAGGCCCAGTTCATCCAGTCCCCTCCCGAGCACGAGCGAGTCTCTTCACTCGCCGCCGTCACGAGTTGGATGGTCGACAACCTCGCCGAGGACCAGCCCGTCTCCGTGCTCGCGCGGCGCGCCCTCATGTCGGAGCGCACCTTCGCCCGACGGTTCCGCGCCGAGCTCGGCGCCACCCCTGCTGCCTGGCTCAATCGTCAGCGCCTCATCCGCGCCCAGCAGCTCCTGGAGCAGTCCGACCTCGGACTCGAACGCATCGCGGAGGAGAGCGGATTCGGCAGCGCGTCGGTCATGCGCCACCATTTCGTCCGCACGCTCAAGACCACCCCGAACGCGTATCGCCGAGCGTTCTCCTGCCTCGACGACGAGGCGCTCCTCACCGTTTGAGAGGGCGCGACTCCGGGTTCCTCAGCGATCGAGGTGGGTCGTCGCGATGAAGAGCTCCCCGTCGCCCGAGATCCGGAGCGGTTCGTGCTCCGGAACGATGTACGCCGCCTGGCCGACCCGCAGATCGAGTCGGTTCGACGACTCCAGGGTCGCGGACCCCGCCGTGACGATCGCGATAGCGGGGCCCGGGAGCTCGATCCCGTGCCCGTCCGTCGCCGACGGGTCGACACGCAGCAGCTCGAAGTCCGGCACGTCCGGCCGGAAGACCTCCACCCCGGCACCACCCGCCACGGGGTGGAGGATCGGAACGGGGAGAGGCTCGAAGTCGAGAACGTCGAGGAGCTCGTCGACGTCGACGTGCTTCGGCGTCAGTCCGCCCCGCAGCACATTGTCGCTCGAGGCCATGAGCTCGACGCCGAAGCCTTCGAGGTAGGCGTGGATGTTCCCGGCGGGCAGCCACAGCGCCTCCCCGCGGCGCAGGGTGACGCGGTTGAGCAGGAAGGCGACGGCGACGCCGGGATCCCCCGGGTAGGCGACCGAGAGATCCACGATCGTCCGGAGGACGGGCTCGGCCGCAGCCGTCGCGGAGCCGTCGGCGAGCGCGGCGCCTGCGGCTGCGACGAGCGCGTCGACGACGCCGTCGAGCCGCCCGCGCAGCAGCGCGTCGACGGTCTCGCGGAGGACGTCGGCGTCGGGCCGCTCGGGGGTTCCGAGCGAGGCGGCGAGCGCTGCGAGCGGTCCGCTTCCGTCCGAGAGGGTCGCGAGGAGCTCGCGCGTCGCCTCGACCGCCCGGAAGCCGCAGAGCGCCGCGTACTCCTCGCTCAGGGCGACGACGAGCTCCGGCTTGTGGAAGTCGTCCTTGTAGTTGCGGTGCGCGGCGTCGAGCGGCACCCCCTCGGAGTTCTCGCGCGCGAATCCGGCGCGCGCCTGTTCGAGGGACGGGTGCGCCTGGAGGGAGAGCGGCTGTGCGGCGGCCAGCAGTTTGAGGAGGAACGGCAGCCGCGGACCGGCGAGTCCGGCGTCGGCGGGATGGGCGGCGATCCAGGCGGCGAGGTCTTCGGCACCGCTCGCGAGCGAGGGGTCGAGTATCCGTGCGGGCGACCCGGGGTGGGCTCCGAGCCAGAGCTCGGCCTCGGGCGATCCCGAGGGTTCGGTGCCGCGGAGCTCGGCGATCGCGCTCGTCGACCCCCACGCGTAGTCGCGGGGGACGTTGTCGATGGGCAGGAACATCCGGAACTCTCCTCTGGGGCGACCCTACAAAAGCGACCGAGACGGATCCGCACCCGGCTGGTGCGAATCTACCAAGCGTTCCCCTCTTCCCGGGGTCCCGCCGTAGGCTCGTCGGGTGCGACGGCGCTCCGCCGCCCGCGCGTCGATCCAGTATGGAGACCAGCACCATGTCATTCGAGCCCCTCGCGAGCGATTTCCTCGGATTCGAGACCCTCCTGACGGATCGGGAGAAGCAGTCGATCATGGAGATCCGCGCGTTCGTCGATGAGCGCGTGCGGCCCATCGCCGACGACTACTGGGAGCGGGGCGAGTTCCCCCACGAGATCATCGAACCCCTGATGGCCACGGACGTCGGTCGTTTCGCCTGGTCCGAGACCACCCCGTTCGAGAATACGGCCGTCTTCCGCGGTCTCGTGTCCATGGAGCTGTCGCGCGTCGATGCGTCCGTGTCCACCTTCGTCGGGGTCCAGGAGGGCCTCACGATGGGATCCATCGCGGTGTGCGGTTCCGACGAGCAGCGCGCGGAGTGGTTGCCGAAGCTCGCGAGCGGCGAGGTCATCGGCGCCTTCGGACTCACGGAGCCGCTCTCCGGCAGCGACAGCGCGCAGGGGCTCCGGACCACGGCCCGTCGCGACGGCGACTCGTGGGTCCTCGACGGCGCGAAGCGCTGGATCGGCAACGCGACCTTCTCCGACATCACGATCATCTGGGCGAAGGACATCGAGGACTCCCAGGTGAAGGGATTCATCGTCCCGACCACGACCCCTGGCTACTCGGCAACGCCGATCCAGCGGAAGATCAGCCTCCGGGCCGTCCAGAACGCCGACATCGTGCTCGAGAACGTCGTCGTTCCCGAATCGCACCGCCTGCAGAACGCCAATTCGTTCCGCGACACCGCGAAGGTCCTCCGTCTCACGCGCGCGGGCGTCGCCTGGTCGAGCGTCGGCGTCGCGATCGGCGCGTACGAGGCCGCCCTCTCCTACGCGAAGGAGCGCGTGCAGTTCGGCAAGCCGATCGCCTCCCACCAGCTCATCCAGGACCTCCTGTCGAAGTGCCTCGGGAACATCACGGCGTCGATGGCGATGTGTGTGCGCGTCTCGCAGATGCACGACGAGGGCACCCAGCGCGACGAGCACTCGTCCCTCGCGAAGGCCTATTGCACCGCCCGGATGCGGGAGACGGTCGCGTGGGCGCGTGAGGCGATGGGCGGCAACGGCATCGTGCTCGACTACGGTGCGGCCCGCTTCTTCGCCGATGCCGAGGCCCTGTACTCCTACGAGGGCACGCGGGAGATGAACGCCCTCATCGTCGGCCGCGCGATCACGGGTTCGGCCGCCTTCGTCTGAGTCCGGCCGCGGATCGCACGGGGATGCCATCCCCCCGCGTTACCCTTGACCCCATGAGCGTGCAGTCCGTCTCGCCTCCGCGCGACCAGAGCCGGCGCACCGTCGTCGCCTCGGTGATCGCGACGGTCGCCCTCGTCGTCGCGTTCGGTGGAGACGGCTGGCGCAACCTGCTGGGATGGCCCGGATACATCGCTCTCGTCCTGCTCGTCGCCGCAGCGTGCGGCATCGTGCTCGTGCGGTCCCGCCCCCGCGTGCGTTGGTCGACCACTCCCAAGGCGCTCGTCGCCTTCCTCGGGCTCGCCGTCCTATCCCTCGCCTGGTCGGCCTACCCCGGAGCGACGGCCTCGACGCTCCTCGGGACCCTCCTCACGACCACCGTGGGCTGCACCCTCGCCCTCGCACTCGACTGGCACGCTTTCGTGCGCGCCCTCGGCACGTCCCTGCGCTTCCTCATCGGACTGTCCCTCGCCTTCGAGCTCGTCGTGGCGTTCATCGTCCGCCAGCCGGTCCCCCGCTGGTGGGATCCGGTCGGCGAGGACACCGCGCTCCTCAACCTGTGGTCGCGCAACGTGCTCCTCGAGGGAGATCGCATCCAGGGCTGGGTCGGCAACGCCAACCTTCTCGCGATCATCGCGCTCCTCGGCATCGTCGTCTTCGGGGTCCAGCTCGCCGAGAGATCCGTGACCCGGACGTCGGGGTACGGGTGGCTCGCGCTCGCGGCCATCACCTTCGGACTCACCCGCTCGAGCACGATGATGATCGCCGCCGTCGCGTGCATCGTCGTCCTCGGCGCCGTCCTGCTCGCGCGCCGCGCCGGGCCCTCCGGTCGCCTCGGCCTCTACGGTGCGGGACTGGCCGCCGCCGCGGCCGTCGCCGTCGTCGCGGTCTTCTTCCGCGACGCCGCCCTCTCGGCCCTCGGCAAGAGCTCGGATCTGACGGGACGCCTCGACATCTGGGCGGACGTCGTCGCCCTCGCCGAGCGGCGACCGGTGTTCGGCTGGGGGTATTCGAGCCCCTGGCTCCCCGGCGCGGTGCCCTTCGACGAGCCGGTCGTGCGCAACGGCGTCGAGCAGCTGCAGGCCCACAACGCCTGGCTCGACGTCTGGATGCAGCTCGGCATCGTGGGCGCGGTCCTCTTCGCCGGAATCGTCGTGTCCGTGGTGTGGCGATGCTGGTTCCTCGCGATCGACCGGCCCCGCGTCGGACTCGTCGACGATCGCCCGTACTCCACCACGTCGATCCTCCCCCTCCTCGTCGTCGTCGTCCTCGTCGTGCAGTCGCTCATGGAGAGCCGCATCCTGGTCGAATCGGGGTGGGTGCTGCTCGTCGCCCTCGCAGTGGCGACGAAGGCGCGTCCCGTGATCGAACGCCCCGTCGTCGAGAAGCCGCTGGTCGAACGACGGGTGACCGACCGCGCGGCTCCCGGGCGCGCGTGAGCCGCCTCCCGCTCTCGCGCGAGTCGCTCGGGTCGGCTCTCGGCTCGGCCGCCGTCGCGCAGGCCTTCACCATGACGGCGATCGCCGCCGCCCTCCTCGGGCACCTCACACGGGCGCTCATCGGCTGGCCCGGGTATATCGCGATCCTCACCGGCCTCGTCGTCCTTGCCGCGGCGATACTCGTCGCCCGGCGCGACGTCATCGAGTGGAGGGGTCTCCTGCCGCTCACGGTGCTCGGGTTCATCGCCTGGTGCGGGGCATCGGTGTTCTGGAGCGGGGCGCAGTGGATGTCGCTCGCCGGGTGGGTCTTCCAGGCCGTGATCGCCCTCATCGGCATCACCATCGCCCTCTGCCGCGACCTCATCCAGATCGTGCGCGCCGCCGGCGGGGTCTTCCGCGTGCTGCTCGCCGTCTCCATCGGGCTCGAGATCCTGAGCGGCATCCTGCTCGACACCCCCTTCCCGTTCCTCGGCATCGGCGGGAACCTCGCGGTCGGTGGTCCCATCCAGGGCGTGTTCGGCACGCGCAACCTGCTCGGCTTCGTCGCGGTGCTCGCCCTCGTGACCCACATCATCGAGCTGCGCACGCGATCGGTCCAGCGGGGGACGGGGATCGCCTCGATCACGCTCGCCGCGACGTGTCTCGTCTTCAGCGGCTCACCCGTGACGGTGGTTGTCTCGGTCGTGATCCTCGCGGCCACGTCGGCCCTGTATGCGGTGCGGCGCACACCGGCCGAGCGTCGGCCGGTACTCCAGTACGCACTCCTCGGACTCGTGATCGTGACGATGATCGCGACCTACGCCGGGCGCTCCCGCGTCATCGACCTCCTCAACGCCGGCGGTGAGTTCCAGGTGCGCTATCGGCTCTGGCTCTCGACCTGGCGTGCCATCGACGCCAATCCCATCGAGGGCTGGGGTTGGGTCGGACTCTGGAGGGGCTCCGTCCCTCCGTTCGCCGGCATCAACTGGGCCGTCGGTCAGGAGCACGCGTCGGCGCTCAACGCCTACCTCGACGTCCTCCTCCAGGTGGGGACGGTCGGCTTCCTCATCTTCGCCGCCCTGTGCGCCTTCGCCGTGATCCGTTCCTGGCTGCTCGCATCGAACCGGCGCACGGTCACCTACGCCTGGCCGGCGCTCGTCGTCGTGACGATCCTCACGACGGGTGCGGCCGAGAGCTTCCCGCTCGTCGAAGGGGGATGGCTGCTGTTGGTGATCTGCGCCGTCAAGGCGTCGGAGAGCCACAGTTGGCGCGCACGACTCCCGAACTGACGAACGGCTCTCTGACGGAAAGACGCGGCCTCCCCGAGGGGAGGCCGCGTCAGGAGACCTGCATCAGGCCGGCCATGTCGTGTCGTCAGCGACGACCGAGACCGTGGTACTCCCAGAGGGCGTCGATCCACTCGGTGTGAGGGAGCGCGTTCCGTCCGTCGATGATGATCGGGGTCTTCACGAGGGAGGCCGCCCACGCGGGGTCGATTCCCGTGAAGTCCTTCCACTCGGTGAGGAGCAGGACGATGTCGGCGTCGGTCAGGGCCTCCTCCAGGGTTCCGAAGACGAGGTCGGGCTCGCGACGACGGGCGTTCCCGATGGCTTCGGGGTCCGTCGCGACGACGTCGGCTCCGAGAGCGGCGAGCCGCGAGGCGATGTCGACGGCCGGTGAGTCGCGGACGTCATCGCTGTTGGGCTTGAAGGCGAGGCCGAGCACCGCGACCTTGCGCCCCGTGACATCGCCGTCGAGCAGCGTCGTCGTCAGGTCGACGACCCGGTCGCGACGGCGGAGGTTGATCGCGTCGATCTCTTCGAGGAAGCGGACGGAGTGGCCGACGCCGAGCTCCTCCGCCCGGGCACGGAACGCACGGATGTCCTTCGGGAGGCAACCGCCTCCGAACCCGACACCCGCGTTGAGGAACCGGCGTCCGATGCGGGCGTCCATTCCGATGGCGTCGGCGAGCTTCACGACATCGGCGCCCGTCACCTCGGCGATCTCGGCCATCGCGTTGATGAAGGAGATCTTGGTTGCGAGGAAGGCGTTCGCGGAGACCTTGACGAGTTCGCTCGTCGCATAGCCGGCGATGATCTTCGGCGTCTGAGCATCGAGGGCGACGTGGTAGACGGCGTCGAGCACGCTCTCGGCCCGCTCTGCTCCCTCACCGACGCCGTAGACGAGGCGGTCGGGACGCAGCGTGTCCTCCACGGCGAATCCTTCGCGGAGGAACTCGGGGTTCCAGGCGAGGAAGGCCCCGGCGGGATTGATCCGCTCGGCGAGCACCTCGGCGGTGCCCACCGGGACGGTCGACTTCCCGACCACGACGTCGCCGGGGGCGACGTAGGGCAGGAGAGCGTCGACCGCGGAGTGGACGTAGCGCAGGTCGGCGCTCAGGCCGTCCTTGCTCTGCGGCGTCCCCACGGCGATGAAGTGGGCCTCGGCCCCTGCCGCGTCAGCGAAATCGGTCGAGAAGGTCAGATTGCCCGACGCGATGGCCGCTTCGAGCAGATCGGACAGACCGGGCTCGAAGAACGGCGCACGGCCGGAGTTCAACAATGCAATCTTGTCCGCGTCGACGTCGATCCCGACGACGGAGTGACCGATGGACGCCATGGCGGCTGCGTGGACGGCACCGAGGTAGCCGCAACCGATAACTGAGAGCTTCATATTGAGGTTCAGCCTAGCAATTCCGGGGGGTCATCCGATGGCGGCTTCGATCGCGTCCCCGAGGAGAGGCGACAGGCTGCGCGTGTAGGTCGACGTGAGGTGCCCGGGATCGCGGTAGACGATGCTTCCACCGATGACGGGCGGGCAGCGGTCGTCGATGCAGAAGTACGGCGTGAAGTCCACGACACTCGCCCCGGGGGTCGCCGAGGCGGCGTCCGAGAGACCGTCGAAGAAGGGGAACGCGTCCTCGAGGGGGACGGCGCAGCGATCGGCGGCGGTCGCCGGATCGTCGTCGATGCACTCGAGGTAGTCCTCGCGCGTGTGGGGGTTGTCGCGGATCACGACGATCGCGGTCCCGCCGGCGGCGACCGGCGTCCACGCGTCGACGAAGCCGTCGACCGTGGTCGATTCGACGTCGCCGCCGGCCGCGTCGATCGGCGACTCGGCCGAGGCGCTCGTGACGATCGCGTCGTAGGAGGAGCCCACCAGATAGTCGTCGAGGGAGGTCTTCCACTCGTCGCAGCTCGCCAGCCACGTGACGTCGTTGACCTGCGTGGCTTCGGTCCAGATGCAGCCCGTCTTGCCGATCACGTCGACGGCCCAGCCACGGTCGTCCGCGAGCTGCTGGACCGCCGCGAGGTACTGGTTGCTGTGGGAGTCGCCGACGAGCGCGATGCTGACGTCGGCGGCGTCCGCGTCGGGTCCGAAGCTGCACACCTTCAGCTGAGACTCGTTGCTCCGGCTCCAGCATTCCGGCGTGTTCACGTCGTCAGACGGAGCGGCGATCACCGAGGGGATGAGGTCGCCCGTGACCGCCGCGGTACTGCAGCCGTCCTCGATGAGGGCGGCCGCTCCGAAGCAGTCGAGATCACCGGACGCGGCTGCCTCGACCCGATCACGCTCGGCGTCGATCCGCGCGGTGGCCACTCCCCCCACGACGAGGGAGACGCCGAGGACCGGGACGAGGGCGAGTGCGACCGCGGCGAGGGTGCGCCGCGGTCGCGCGTCGGCCAGGAGACGCCAGGCGCGTGCGGGGTCCTCCACGAGGACCTTCGTGAGCCAGCCGAGCACGAGCGAGACGAGGAGCAGGGCCACCCGCGTGACGGTGCCGAGCTCGGCCTCGACGGCGGCCGCCGTGAGCACGATGACCGGCCAGTGCCAGAGGTACAGGCTGTAGGACACCGCTCCGAGCCACTGGACCGGGCGGAGCCGGAACACGCCCGCCGTGCCGAGGGGCCCCTCGGCCGTACCCGCGACGATGACGAGCAGTGTGCCGACGACGGGCAACAACGCCGCGGAACCGGGGAACGGAGTGGCCTCCGTGAATGTCAGGAGAGTCGCGGCGATCAGGACGAGCCCCAGGATCGAGAGCCCCCTGCGGACGATCGGGGTCGGCCGCCGTCCGACCGTGGTCAGGGCGAGCAGCCCTCCCGCGCCGAACTCCCACGCGCGCGTCGTCGTCGCGAAGTAGGCGGGACCGGGGTCGACGGCCGTGAGCACGATGCTGTGCACGAGGGACGCGGTGACGACGAGAGCGAAGACGACGGCGAGTACCCGGCGGAGCGGCAGTCCTCGTCGCACGCGTGCGACGAGGACGAGGGAACCGATCACGAGGAGCGGCCAGACGAGGTAGAACTGCTCCTCGACGGACAGTGACCAGTAGTGCTGGACGGGGCTCGCGATGTTGGCGTTCTGCGCCAGGTAGTCGACCGAGTCGGCCGCGAGGACCCAGTTCTCCACGTAGAACGTCGCCGCGACGAGCTCGCGGGAGATCTGCGGCCAGTTCTGGACCGGGAGGACGAGCACCGTGCCGATCGCCGTCGCGAGAGTCACGATGAGGGCTGCCGGGAGCAGCCGTCGGGCGCGCCTGGCGTAGAAGGATCCCAACCGGATGCGTCCGGAGCGTTCGGCCTCCTTCACCAGGTGCGCCGTGATGAGGAAGCCCGAGATGACGAAGAAGATGTCGACGCCTACGTATCCGCCGGGGAGCCGCCCGGGCCACAGGTGGTAGATCACCACGGCCATGACCGCGATCGCGCGCAGGGCCTGGATCTCCGGGCGGAAGGCCGTCGCGGCGGTGGCGGTCGGTGCGGGTGCGGTGTCCACTCGTCCCGGCATCACGACCGGGTGTCCGGGTGGAGGTCCCGCCAGGCGTAGACGTCCGTGACGAGCGTGTGCGCCCTGGCATGGAACGAGTGCTCCGCGCGAATGCGCTGCGATGCCTCGACGAGGACCGATTCGGGCACGAGGCTCTCCGCGTGGGCGAGGGCCTCTCGGGTCTCGTCCACGGTGTCCGCGGTGAGCACGGCGGCTCCGAAGACCTCGTCGATGCCGTCCACTCGATCGGACAGCATGCGAGCACCGGCCGCGACGCCGTCGAACAGCCGGTTCGAGAGGAAGCCCCATTCGGCCATGTCGCCGTGGTGGTCGTTGAGGACGACACGGGCCGACCGGTACATCGCGGGTGCGTCGGCGCGATCGAGGGTGGTCCCGGCGATGAGGTCGTCGTCGAGGAAATCCTCCCAACCGTGACCGAAGACGGAGGGTCGGAAGCCCGCCTCGATCGTGTTCTTGACGATCGGACGGAAGATCTTCCGCGGCGTCCCGACGAAGAGCACGTCCGTCCCGGTGCCGGGCTCCGCCGTCCCGGGGTGGAACCGATCGGGGTCGGTGGCCTGGAGCAGCGGCCGGACCTCGTGGCCGTGCGCCTCCGTCGCGTGCTGCGCCCACCGCAGACTCGCACCGTAGACCAGGTCGTTGGAGGAGAACTCGCGATGGCGGACGCGCGTGGGATGGCTGATGACCCAGAGGACGTTCGTCGCGCCATCCTGCCGGGGTACGGTCGCGAGGCCGCGGATCGTGAGCACCACATCGTCGAAGCCGGCCGTCGACCTCGTGTGGGCGCCGAGCCGGTCGACGACGACCTCCTGGCCGAGGGCGCGGAGGGCCGACGCGATGTCGTCGGCGAAGAACGTGTCGCCCCAGACGTCCCCGCGGGGCTCGGCCGGCGACGCGATCTTGATCGCCCAACGGAGTCGCCGACGTCCGGCGAACTCGCCCGCTTCGATCGTGCCGCCGATGCGCTCGTAGACCGGCCGCACGAGCTCGGGGACCGGGTCGTCGGCGAGTTCCTCCGCCTCGACGCCCGTCATGCGGAAGCCGGCGCTCTCGAAGCGGTCGGCGATCTCGTCGGGGACCGCGTCGGCCCAGCGATCGAGGAATCGCTGGGCGTTGGCGTTGGCCCGACCGGCGAGCCACCGTCGGTTCTCGCCGCGGAAGCCGACGAGGGACGAGGGCACGACGACGGACGCCGGGCGACCGTCGGTGCGCGCGCGGAGACAGAGGTCGACGTCGTCGAAGGCGCCCTGGAACGTGGGATCGTACCCGCCGAGAGCGACGAAGCGATCCGCGCGGACGAGGATCGCGCCCGCTCCGACGGCATGGAAGCGCGCGGGCAGGACGCCCGCGAGGTCCTCTCTCGGGTGATCGGCCAGGAAGGGCACGGGCAGCATGCGACCGCCGCCGAAGACCGTCCCGGCGTGGTGCACGGAATCACCCGGCGCGAGCAGGAGCGGCTGGGCCGCGAAGACCTCGGGATCATCGACGGCCTCGACGAGCGGCGCGAGCCACCCGGGCCGCGGCGTGGCCGTCCGTTCGAGGAAGACGACGTATTCCCCCGTCGACGCGGCGAACCCGATGTTGTTCGCGAGCGACGCCCGGAGCGGGGCCGGCCGGGAGAGGACCGTCACGCGTTCGTCCCGCGCGAACCGCAGGGACATCGTCGCGGCCACCTCACGCCTCGACCCGCTGTCGATGACGATCACCTCGACGTCGTGCTCTCCGGCCGTCGCGAGCACCGCGTCGACGGCGTCGAGCGGGGCCTCCCACTGACCGGTCGTCGGCACCACGATCGAGACCCGGCCGCGCACGCGGCTCGAGGCCCCTGCCGACACGGTGTCCCAATCGATGAGGTTCTTCCCGAGCACGACATCGCGCCAGTGCGGCGACTCGCTCGTCGTGATGCGGTCGAGTGCGTCATCGCGGTGGTCGTATCGCACGCCGATGAACGGCAGGTAGGTCACCCGGTCCGTGGCGGCGAACAGGCGGAGGAAGAGGTCGTAATCGACCCAACGACGCAGTCCCTCGTCGAAACCCCCGACGGTCTCGACCAGGTCGGCCTTCACGACGAGCGTGTTCATGTCGATGAAGCTGTTGCCGCTGATGAGCTGCTCGCGCGTACCGGACATGCCGAGGTAGCCGTGCTTCCGCCCCCCGCGGTCGAGCTCGACAGCGGCGTAGGCCAGGTCGGCTCGGCCGGAACCCACCTCCGAATACGAGACCGACAGGAAGTGCGGGGTCCAGACGTTGTCCGAGTCGAGGAAGGCGAGAACGTCGGCGTGCGCCTCGGCGACGCCGAGGTTGCGCGCGGCGGAGACGCCGCGGTGCTCCCCTCTCACGAGGCGCACACGAGGGTCGTTCGCAGCGATCGCCTCCACGACGCTCCGCGTCGAGTCCGTGGACCCGTCGTCGACGACGATGAGCTCCCACGCGGAGAAGTCCTGTGCGACGACGGACTCGATCGCCCGCGCGACGATGCCCTCGCGATTGTAGACGGGCATGACGATCGAGACGAGCGTCTCGCCCGTCCCCGGCCGCGCCGAGGCACTCGCCAGGCGATCGGTGATGAAGCGCTGCTCGGCTCGCCGGTTCCACGTGGTGGAGACGCGCGACCCGACCAGCCCGGCCGCCGCCGTGTGACGCTCAGCGAGCTCGGTCGCGAGCCGCATCCCCTCGCCCCGCGTCATCGGGCCGGCCGTCCCCTCCGGCAGGGGCAGCTCGGTGGACGACGTCGAGGAGCGCAGGAATCCCGCGACGCGATCCGCGAGGTGCCGCGGATCGGCATCCGGGGTCACAGCGGTGAGATCGAGCAGCGGACCCACAGAGATCACCGGGGATTTGGGGTCGAGCAGGACGGTGAGCCAGTCGCGGCCCTTCGACCCTCGGGAGATCCACTGCGGTTCGATGAGCGGGTGGGGGGCGATCTCGTTGCCCTGGGAGAGGAGGACGTCGATCGCCTGGCCGATGGAGCGGAGGCTTCGGCCGGTCTCGGCGCCGATGAACCCGGGGTCGATGAGACCCAGCCGACCGATCTCCCGGAGCTTCAGCCGACGGCGCTCCCGGCGCAGCGGAGAGATGACGGCCCGGTCGATCACCGGGAGCCGGCGGAGGGCGGCGCGGGCGACGGCTCGGACAGCGACCATAGACGGATGACCTCTTCGTTTCGGGAGGGGCTACCTCGGCGACGACGACGCCCGCCGACGTCACAGAGTAACAAAAGTATGATGAGCGCAGCCCGACCGTCGTTCCACCCGAAAGGCCGCCCATGTCTCCTCGTCCCCTCCAGATCGTCTCGGACATGGCGAAGCTGAACATCTCGTACCTGCGCTCGGCGGACTTCCGCGCACGCGTCCTCAAGATCCACGGAAAGGCCGCGACGACCCACCCGACCGACGACCTCAGTCGGAGCGAACTCGACCTCGCCCCCCGCGAGGCCCGCGTCTTCGCCGGTCTGAACGACTCGACCCTCGGGCTCAGCACCTTCACTCCGTCCGCCGCCACGCCGACGCACATCAACCTCGTCCTGCCCGAGTTCCGCACGACTGCCGTGTTCGCGGGCGTCACGACGGCGCTCCAGGCCGCAGCCGGTCTGGGACGGCGACTCGGCCTGCCCGTGCGCGTCATCACGTTGGCGCGCAACCAGGAGAGGCCCGACATCGAGTCGGGTCGGCGCTTCCTCCGGGAGACGTTCGATCTCGACGCCGAGGTCCTCCTCCGACAGGACATCCCAGCCGCGCGGTTCAGCCCGGACGACCGCTGGATCGCGACGCACTGGACCACCGCGCACGCACTCGACGTCGCGGCCCACGCCGGCCTCGTCGACGCCGCCTCCGTGGTCTATCTCGTCCAGGACTACGAGCCCGGTTTCACCCCGTGGTCCACGTCGTACACGACGGCGAGGTCCACGTACCACGCCGGTTTCATCCCCCTTGTGAACTCGCGGCCGCTGCTGCAGCACCTCGAGACGGTCGAGGAGCTCGGGGTCGACGAGCGGCACGTCTTCGCTCCGGCGCTCGACGTGCCACAGCTCGAACGGATCGCGGGCCTGCGCTCGTCGGCCGGTCGGACCACCGTGCTCTTCTACGGCCGGCCGTCGAAGCCGCGCAACCTCTTCTACCTCGGTGTGGCCGCGATGCGCCAGGCCGTCCGCGTGCTGGGGGACGAGGCGGCGCACATCGACTTCGTCTCCGCCGGAGAGGACCACCCGTCGATCGACCTCGGGTCGGGCCGGACGCTCGCGCCGCTCGGACGCATGGCCTGGGACGACTACTTCGCATTCCTCCCCACGGCGAACGTCGTCCTCTCCCTTCAGATGAGCCCGCACCCGAGCCACCCCCCGCTCGAGTCCGCGATCTCGGGAGCGCACGTGGTCACCAACGACTTCTTCGGAACGCGCACGGGACTCCACGAGCGCATCACCGCGGTGCCCGAGTCCCCCGACGCCCTCGGCGACGCGCTCGCCGCTTCGATCCGGCGTGCCCGAACCGACGGGCCAGGGGCTTTCGAACCCCTCGCGGTCTCGCGCATCGGGGGTCCCCTCGATGCATCCCTCGACGCGATCGTCCCCGCGCTCACACGCAGCTAGAGCTCACCCGTCGCCGTGGGGACGCTCCCCGACGTACGACGGCCGGTCGGGACGAACTCGACCCGACCGGCCGTCCACCTCCCGGACGTCGTCCGGCGAGGGGTGATCAGCGCACCGTCACCGTCTTGCAGGTGAGCAGGTCGTTCTTGCCCGATCCGACGTTGATCCCGTATGCGCAGATCTCGTGCACGCCCTTCGAGAGCGGGAGCGACGCCGTGAACCCATGCGCGCCGCCCCACTTCGGATAGGCGGCGGCGATGTCCGGACGTGTGACGTTCGCGACGGTCGTCGTCGTCATCCTGCCGTCGACGTAGAGGTGCACGGTGATCGGCGATGCCGTGTCGTAGTCGATCGCCCACCCGGAGACGGTCGCGCCATTCGCGGTCGGCGTGACGGAATCGAGCCGACCGTCCGGGGACCCTCCACGCACGACGACCTGCTTGCAGACACCGATCATGCCGTTCTTGCCGCCGCCGACGTTGATGCCGTAGGCGCAGACCGTGTGCGTTCCGGCGGAGGCCTGAACGCGTGCGGTGTAGCCGTGGGCGGCGCCGTAGGCCGGATAGGCGGAGGCGATGTCGGTGCGGGACCGATCGGCCTTCGTCGTCGCGACGTGCTTTCCGTCGACGTAGACGTGCACGGAGATGGGAGACGCCGAGTCCGGGTCGAGCGCCCAACCCGTCACATCGAACCCGCCGGGAGCCGCCGTCACGGTGTCGATGCGTCCGACGGGATGCGGCCCGAACGTCTCACACCGCGTCGCGTCGGTCCCGGCGCCCACGTTCACGGCCGTGAGGCAGAAGTCGGCGGTCGCCGCGCCGAGCGGCACGAAGATGCTGAAGCCCTGATCGGCCCCGTAGAGCGGCCACGCGGCCGCACGGTCGGGTCGCGAACGATTCGCGACCGTCGACGCGAGCTGCTTGCCCGAGGAGGTGACGGCCTTGACCGTGACCGGAGAGGTCGAGTCCGGGTCCATCGCGTATCCCGTGTAGGTGTAGCCCGTCGCCGAGCGCACGGTCGACTCGACCACGAACTGCGGCGGTCCGGTCGGCGCGTCGACAGACCGGCAGCTCAGGGTGGACGTCGTGCCGGCTCCCACGTTCACCGCCCGGAGGCAGACCTCCTGCGCGCCCGCACCGAGCGCGCCGGAGAGGACGTAACCGTGCTTCGATCCGTATCCCGGATAGGCGCGCCCGACGTCGGGGCGGTCCCCGTTCGCCGTCGCCCTCGCGACGACGGCCCCGTCCACGACGAGCTCCACGGTCACCCCGGCGGTCGTCTGACGATCGATGGCCCACCCCGACACCCGAACCGTCGACGGACCGACGTCGACGGCGTCGACGGAGCCGATCGGGTCGTTCCCGAAGACGCGGAGGGAACGGCACCCGAGAGAGGTGTTCGACCCGATGCCCACGTTGAGCACGGTGAGACAGACATCCCCGGTCGTTCCCGCCGGAAGGGCGATGACTCCTTCGAAGCCGCGCTTCGTCCCGTGGCTCGGGTACCCCGTGTTCGCCGACGACGCCGCGCCGGCCTTCACGGTACCGACGCGCGTGCCGCGATACGTCACGGCGATCTGAGCAGGGTCGAGGGTGTCGGGGTCGAGGGCCCAGCCCGTGAGCTTCACGCCGCCGGGCTCCAGGTTCGCGGCCATGATGGCGCCGGACGGCGATCCCGAGATGGGACTGACGGTACGGCACTCGAGGAGGGCGTTCTTGCCGCCTCCCACGCTGATTCCGTAGACACACACCTCGGTGGAGCCGGGAGCAAGCCCCAGGAACAGATCGAACCCGTGCGCGTTCCCGTACCCGGGGAATGCCGCGCCGATGTCGGGCCTCGAGATGTTCGCCGTCGCCGGACGGAAGTAGCGACCGTTCACGTAGACGTGGACGTCGATCGACTCCGCGCTGTCACGGTCGAGCGCCCAGCCCGTGATCCGGACGACACCGGGCGCGACGATCGTCGAGTTGATGCGCCCCTCTGGAGAGGCGGCGGTCGTGGCCCCGAACCAGTCGCTGAACTTCACGAAGAAGTTGCGGTTACCGTACGAGGAGCACGAGTTGCCCGTGCCGTACGGGTTCGCGAGGGCCGCCGCGTTCGGCCGGTAGGGGGTGTAGTTGTAGAGGCTCGCGGTGGCCTGGTTCCGGATGTAGACCGTCGACGATCCGCACGAGGCGTTCGGGTGCCACTGGATGGTGTTGTTCTGACCGGCGCGGTAGCGGAAGGATGACGGGGAGGTCGCGTAGACCTTGAACTGGTAGGCCGCCATGTAGACCTGGTTGAAGAAGCCGTAGTAGCGGGTGTCGCACGGCGCGGTGTCCGGGCACGCGTACCCCATAGCGATGCGGTACCGGCTCGAGGACGGCGCCGTCGAGGTGACGAGCCCCTGCTCCTTCTCGAGCATGACGAGCAGGACCTGCGGATTGATGCCGCACGATACGGCGACGTTCTTGATGATGTTCGCGACGTTCTCGGTGCTCTTGCCCGTGTAGCCGTTGCAGCGACCCGCTACGGGATCGCGATCCGTCGTCGCCATCCGGTAGTCCTTGAGGCAGTTCGACCGGCAACTCGCGCCCTTGGCCTGCAGGAACTGCTGGACCTGGTTGTTCGTCATCGACCCCGAGTCGGTGAAGCGCTCGTCGCTGATGATGTACCCGGGATCGAACCCGTCGGTCACGAGAGCCTCGGCCGACGTCGTCGAGGTCGCGACGGATGCGAGAGGGACGAACAGGGCGAGCACCAGGGCCCACACGATGAGAGACGCAGTGCGTCGCGATCTATGGTGCATGGTTCTCCTCGGCCGCTGCGGCCGATTGCGATCCGGCCCTAGGTCGCCGCGGCGCAGAACCCCGCGATCATCGATCTCCCTTATCGATATCTGCAGTGTAAGCCTTGATCACGCTCTGGGCATCGCCGACCTGGACCAGCGAACCGTTGTCGAGCCACGCCGCGTGGTCGCACATGTCGCGGATGTTGCCCATCGAGTGGGTCACGAGGATGACCGTTTTGCCCGCCTTGCGGAACTCGACGAACTTCTCCTTGCACTTGGCCTGGAAGGCCGCATCACCGACCGCGAGGATCTCGTCGACCACGAGCACATCGGGGTCCACATTGATGGCGACACTGAACCCGAGCCGCACGTACATGCCGGAGGAGTAGTTCTTGACGGGCTGATCGATGAACTTCCGAACACCGGAGAAGTCGACGATCTCGTCGAACTTCTTGGCCACATCCTTGCGGCTCATCCCGAGGATCGAGCCGTTCAGGTAGACGTTCTCCCGACCGGACAGTTCTGGGTGGAAACCGCTGCCGACCTCGAGGAGCGAGGCGACCTTCCCGCGGGACGTGATGGACCCCGAATTGGGGTAGAGAATCTTCGCGAGGCACTTGAGCAGGGTCGACTTGCCCGAGCCGTTCCGACCCACGAGGCCGAAGGTCGATCCCTCCGGCACCTCGAAGGAGACGTCGTTGAGAGCCCAGAAGTCCTCGTGCACGGAACGACGTCCGCGCATCAGGGCCGTCTTGAGGGAGTCGTTCTTCTCCTTGTAGAGGCGGAACTTCTTCGACACGTCGTCGACGACGACAGCTGCTTGGGTCATAGCAATTCGGCCAATCTCTTCTCACTCCGCTTGAACACGAGGAAACCAAGGGTGAACATGACGACTGTCCAGGCGATGCACACGAGGGAGTCGCTGAGGTCGGGCCACCGGTTGTCGTAGAGGAGTTCGCGGAAGACGGAGACGAAGCGCTCCATCGGGTTGAGCCTGTAGACGTCGAGGATCCACTGGCCGTGGGTGGCGGCCTGATTCTCGACGAGGCTGAGGGGGTAGATGATCGGGGTGAGGTACATCCACATCTGGAGTGCGATGGTCGTGAAGTGCTGGAGATCGCGGAAGTACACGTTGCCGATCGCGAGCAGCATGCCGAGTCCGAGCGCGAAGAACGTCAACATCAGCATGAAGAAGAGCGCGACGGGAACCCAGATGAGCGGCATACCGCCGAACACGGTGAGGGCGATGGTGAGCACGGCCATCTCGATCGCCCAGGTGTAGCCGACCGACCCCGCGACGGAGAACGGCAGGTGCATCCGGGGGAAGTAGACCTTCTTGATGAGGCCGGCGCTGCCGATCACGGACGTCATGGCGCCGGTGACGACGCGGGTGAAGAACATCCAGGGGAGGAGCCCGGTCATGAGCCACAGGGCGTAGATGTCGAGGCCACTCGGATCGCCGACGGACGGCCTGGCCCGGAAGATGAACGAGAACACGAGGGTGTACACGAGCATGGTCGCGAGAGGATTGATGAGCGACCACAGCTGCCCGAGAACCGTGCGACGGTACTTCCCCTTCACGTCGCGCATTGTGAGGTTGTAGAAGAGCTCGCGACTGGCGAAGAGCTCTGAGAGGTAGGTCATCCGGTGCTTTCGGGAGGGTACGCGGAGGAGGTTTCCTCCGCATCTCGACTAGAATCTAAACATTTGTGCGGGCAATCCGCCGAATCAGACGAGGTGGGTCGCAGGAGGATGCAGAGCGTGCACGTACTCCTCGACGGTACCGCACTCCCCGATGAACTCGGCGGAGTGGGCAGGTACCTCGAAGGACTCGCACCGGAACTTCGCGGCGACGGAGTGCGGATCACCGTCGTCACGCGACGGTCGTTGGCGACGTCGACGTTCACATCCGGCAACGGTTACGGGCGGATCGTCGTGGGCGACCGCTTCCGTTCGGCACCGTTGCGCATGCTCTGGGAGCAGTTCCGACTGCCCCTCATCGCGCGAGCCGTCGGCGCCGACGTCATCCACTCGCCGCACTACACGTGGCCGTTGCTCGCCCGCACGCCCCACGTCGTGACGATCCACGACGCGACCTTCTTCACCCTTCCCGACGACCATTCATTCGTGAAGCGGTGGTTCTTCCGCCTCTGGACCCGCATCGGGGCCCGCCACGCCGACGCGCTCGTCGCCCCGAGCGCCGCGACCTTCCACGAACTCGAGCCGTTCGCCGCGGTCCGGGCGGACCGGGCGATCGTCGCCCATCACGGGGTCGACCTCGAGACCTTCCGTCCCCCCACTGCGGCCGACGTCGAGGACTTCCGCACACGACTCGAGCTCCCACCGGCGGGATGGATCGCCTTCCTCGGCACCCTGGAGCCGCGGAAGAACGTCCCGGCTCTCATCGACGCCTACGTCGATCGCTACGCCGGCACAGCCGATCCGCCGGCGCTCGTCCTCGCCGGAGCGAGAGGATGGGACACCACGATCGAGGCGCACCTCGCCCGTGTCCCCGCGGATCTGCAGGTGGTCCTCCCCGGCTACCTCCCCCGGGAGGAGCTGCACGTGCTCCTCGGCGGCGCTCTCGCCGTGGTGTATCCGAGCAGGGGCGAGGGGTTCGGGCTCCCCGTCCTCGAGGCGATGGCGAGCGGCGCGAGCGTCGTGACGACGCGCGAGTCGTCGCTGCCCGAGGTCGGCGGGGACGCCGTGCTGTACGCCGCGAGCGACGCGCGCTCGATCGCGGACGCGCTCCCCTCCGTTTCGGACGATGCCGACGAGCGCGCCGATCGCGTCCGCCGAGCCCGGGAGCGCGCCGCCACCTTCACCTGGGCGGCGAGCGCCGAAGCACACCGCGCCGCCTATCGGCTCGCGGCCTCCGGGAGCCGCTCGTGAGCGCGGGCCGGGTGCTCGTCGTCACCGTCACCTACAACTCCGGCGACCACCTCACCTCCTTCCTCGACTCGCTCGCCGGCGCCTCGACAGGGGACCTGCGCGTCGTCATCAGCGACAACGGCTCGACCGACGGCGCGCCGCAGCGCGAGTCCGCTGCGCGCGGCGGGGACGTGCGCGTGCTCGAGAACGCCGAGAACCTCGGCTACGGCAAGGCGGTGAACCGCGCCGCGGCCGGGGCCACCGAGGACTGGATCCTCATCGTCAATCCGGACGTCGTCATGCACCCCGGCTCGATCGACGACCTCGTCGCGGAAGCCGCCGCGCGACCGGAGGTCGGAGTCGTCGGGCCTCGGATCCTCGACGGCGAGGGCAACACGTACCCATCGGCCCGCCCCCTCCCCCGGCTCTTCCTCGGGATCGGCCACGGCGTCCTGTCGACGGTCGCTCCGAACAATCCGTGGTCACGCCGCTATCGGCCGGCGGATCTCGCGGCCGTGGACCACCCCTTCGACACCGGGTGGCTCTCCGGAGCGTGTCTCCTCGTGCGCCGCGACGTCTTCGAGGCGATCGGCGGGTTCGACGACGCCTTCTTCATGTACTTCGAGGACGTGGACCTCGGCCGCCGGATCGGACAGGCGGGATATCTCTGCCGCTACACGCCGGCAGCCGTCGTGACGCACGTCGGCGCGCACTCCACCTCGCACGCCTCGACCGCGATGATCAGGGCTCATCACCGCAGCGCCTACACCTACGTCGCACGCGTCTATCCGGGCACGCGGTGGGCCCCGGTCCGCCTCGCTCTGCGGCTCGGACTCGCGGCGCGATCCCGTCTCACGACGAGGCCTCACAAGTCCTGACGAGGGCACACCGTAGAATCGGTCGTTGTGCTCGTCTATTTCGTGAATCACAGTATCGCCCCGATCAATCTCGGCGGCGCGGAGCGTTCCCTCATCCAGCTCGTCCAGGACTGGTACGACCGGGATCCCGAGTTCGAGGCGGTCTTCATCACGAAGCACCCGCGGGGCCAGTTCATCAAGGCGATCGAGGAGAAGGGGTGGGCCTACAAGTCCTTCCGCTACCGCGGGTGGACCATCCCCTCGGTCGACGCGCCCCTCGCCGAGGTCACCTACTTCGCCCGTGAGGACTACGCCTCCACGCAGGGGATCATCGCCCTCATGGAGGAGCGTCGACCCGACCTCGTCGTGACGAACTCGATCGTCGCCCCGTGGGGCGCCTTCGCGGCCAAGGTGCTCGGCATCCCGCACGCGTGGTTCGTGCGGGAGTACGGCGACCTCGACCACGGTCTCGCCTTCCAGATCGGTCGGGAGCGCACGTTCCGCGACATCGGCCTCCTGTCCGAGGCGGTCTTCGCGAACTCGATAGCCGTCCGTGACCACATCGCCCAGTACATCGTCGACAAGCCCATCCAGGTCGTGTACCCCAAGGTCGACGTGGCGACGCTCGCCGACAAGGCGGCCGCCGCTCCGACGCAGGAACCCTTCGGCCCCGACGCCGGCCTGAAGATCTCCGTCGTCGGCCGGCTCGCGGACACCAAAGGTCAGTGGCGCGTCATCGACGCGGTCGGCGCCCTGGAGAAGCGCGGCATCCGCGCGAGCATCTGCCTGGTCGGTTCCTGGACGGATCCGGACTACGACGTGCAGCTCATGGCGCGTGCTCGAGCCGCGGGGATCGGGGAGCGGGTGACGATCGTCGGCGAGCAGGACAATCCGTTCCCGTTCGTCGCGGCCGCCGACGTGTGCGTCACCGCGTCGAGCATCGAGGCGTTCGGACGCACGACGCTCGAATACATGCTCCTGTCCAAGCCGTCCATCGTGTCGGAGGACGGCGGCGGTGCCGAACTCGTCTCGGACGGCGAGACGGGTGCCCTCTTCTCCCCCGACGATCCCGCGACCCTCGTCGAGGCGCTCGAGGGGTACGCCGGGCAGCCCGACAGGATCCGTGCCCACGGCGCGGCGGCGCGCGAGCGCGCCGTCCGGATGACCGAGCACGAGTACAGCAACGACGCGGCGATCGACACGCTGCTCGCCCTCGAGGGCGCACCGGCGTACAAGCTGCCCGAGATCGCGCGCTACTGGTTCGCCCTGCCCGGCCACTACTCCGAGATGATGAAGACGGGTGGCCAGACGACCATCCGCTTCGTCGCCACCCGGGTCAAGGGACGGCTGCGGAACCTCGCCAAACGCCCGATAGCCGTCGTCCGACGGGTGGTCGGACGATGAGCGCCACGGTCCGCCCCATCACGATCGTCGTCCCGGTCTACGGAGACCTTCCGTCGCTCCTCGAGTGCGTCGATTCGGTCCTCGCGAACGTCGATCTCGACCGCAATGCGCTCCTCCTCGTCAACGACGTCGGTCCCGACGCCGACGCGATCGAACGGGCCTTGCTCGACCGGATCGACGGCGTCGCCGGCGCCCGTTACGAGCGGAATCCGCGGAACCTCGGCTTCGTCGGCAACTGCAACCGGGCGGCCACCGAGCTCGACACGAGCGACAACGACATCCTGCTCCTCAACAGCGACACCATCACGACACCCGGATTCCTCGAGGAGATGTCGGGCGTCCTGCACGCCTCCGACACGCACGGCGTCGTCTGCGCGCGGAGCAACAATGCGACGATCGTCAGCATCCCGCACTACGGTCGCGTGCCGAAGACCCCGCGCACGATCGAACGCACCGCCGCGGTCCACTCGGCGCTGAAGGATCGACTGCCCCGATTCAGCATCTCCCCCGTCGCCCACGGCTTCTGCTTCCTGGTGCGGCGCGAACTCATCCGCTCGTACGGCCTCTTCGACGAGATCTACGCGCCCGGCTACGGGGAGGAGAACGACTTCTGTCTCCGGGTCAACGCACACGGTCATCTGTCGCTCATCGCGAACCGCGCGCTCGTGTTCCACGCCGGCTCCATGAGCTTCGACGGCGAGAAGCGCATGGCGCTCCGCTCCTCGCACGAGAAGATCGTCGTCTCGCGGTACCCGTTCTACACGGATGCGGTCCAGCAATACCTGTGGCGCGACATCGACCCCGTCGACCACTTCGCGGACGCCATGATGCCGGGCGACGACGTCCCCACCGTCTTCCTCGACGTCGACGCGCTCGAGGGTGGTCGCCTCCCGGCCGATGCCGAGCGCATCATCGACGCGGCTCGCGAGCGCGCTTCCGCGACGACGGCCCGCTTCACGCTCTCGGTGCCCGACGCGATCGCGTCGGCGGCCGCAACCCGGTACCGCGGGCTGACCGTCGTGCCGCACTCGCAGTTCCGGTCGCTCCACGACATCGGCGTCGCCATCGGCTCACCCGACTCGTCCGCCGGGCAGCTCCTGCGGCTGAACCGCAGCGCTCTCCGCTGGATGTACGTCAACGCCGACCCGGCGCACCTGCGGCGCTGGGACCGCCGCGACGCGCGCGGCGAGTCGAGGACGGCCGTCCTCGACCTCCTCTCGAGCGCCGACGTCGTCGTCAGCGGATCGGATCGCGCGACCGCCGAGCTCCGCGACTACCTCGACGCGGCGCCGGTGTCCGCATCGGGGTCGTGGTCGATCGTCGACGGCCTGTCGCCCGAGGGCCTGATCGACGCGATCATCGGCGACGCGTGGACGCGTGACGTGGACGTCGATCGCTTGCGCACGCGCTGGTTCCGCTTCGCGCGTCCGTCGGCGAACGGGTCCGGCACCACACCGAGCGAACCCCGCCTCACCCGCCTGGCCCGGAAGGCGCAATCCATCGCGCCGGTTCCGACGTCGTTCGCCCGCAGAGCCGTCAAAGCCCTCCGTCGGCGACTCGGTCGCTGACGCGGCGCCTCGGTCGCTGACGGCCGCGAACGGACGATGCCGCCCTCACAGCTGTGAGGGCGGCATCGTCCGTTCCATGGGTCAGTGACCCAGCAGAGACTGCAGGTACCGGCCGTAGCCGCTCTTGACGAGCGGGGCGGCGATGGTCGCCAGCTGCTCGTCGTCGATCCACCCGGCGCGCCAGGCGATCTCCTCGATGCAGCCGACCTTGAAACCCTGTCGGTCCTCGATGACCCGGACGTACTCCGATGCCTGCATCATGGACTCGAACGTCCCCGTGTCGAGCCAGGCCGTGCCGCGGTCGAGCACCTGCACGTGCAGCGTGCCGGCGTCGAGGTAGCGCTCGTTGATCGTCGAGATCTCGAGCTCGCCGCGCGCGCTCGGCTCGATCGTCTTCGCGATCTCCACGACGCTGTTGTCGTAGAAGTAGAGGCCGGGGACGGCGTAATTGCTCTTCGGGTTCTGCGGTTTCTCCTCGATGGAGACGGCCGTGAAGTCGTCGTCGAACTCCACGACGCCGTAGGCGGTGGGGTTCGCCACGTGGTAGGCGAAGATCATCGCCCCCTCGACCTCCATGTTGCCGCGGAGGGAGGACCCGAGGCCGGTGCCGTGGAAGATGTTGTCGCCGAGGACGAGGGCGACGCTGTCGTCCCCGATGAACTCCTCGCCGATGATGAAGGCCTGCGCGAGACCGTCGGGCGACGGCTGGACGGCGTATTCGAGGCGGATGCCGAGATCCGACCCGTCACCGAGAAGAGCGCGGAACTGCTCGTTGTACTCGGGCGTCGTGATGATGAGGATCTCGTCGATGCCCGCCATCATCAGCGTCGACAGCGGGTAGTAGATCATCGGCTTGTCGTAGATGGGCATCAACTGCTTGGAGATGCCCTTCGTGATGGGCCAGAGACGAGTGCCGGATCCACCGGCGAGAACGATGCCACGCATAGTCCGTCATCCTAGCGAATCTTCGAGCGTCGCCCCCGAACGCACTCCGGCTGGGCATCAGCGAAACGCCGACCCTGACCCTCACAGTGGTCCTGATCCGCTTCGAGCTCGGCCCGGAGCCGGCGACCGCGCGCGGTCCCGGCGTCGAGGTCATCGCGTCGAGAGGGAGCCGTAGAAGGCCCGAGCGGCCTCCCACTCGGGGAGGATGCCGGCTGACCGCGCCTCGGCGAGCGTGGGCGCGTCCGTGTCCTTCGGGGACAGCAGGAGCTCCCCGGCCTCGTCGGGGAAGACGAGGCCGATCTCGGGGTCGAGCGGGTTGATGCCGTGTTCGCGATCCGGGCGGTAGACGTCGGTCACGAGGTAGTTGACGGTCGCGTGATCGGTGAGCGCCACGAACGCGTGACCGAGGCCCTCGGAGATGAAGATGGCCCGCCGGTCGATGTCATCGAGGAGCACGGAGTCCCACTGTCCGAAGGTCGGCGACCCGACCCGGATGTCGATGACGAAGTCGAGCACGGCACCGCGGTGCGCGGTGACGTACTTGGCCTGGCTCGGGGGGATGTCCGCGAAGTGGATGCCGCGGACGGTTCCCCTCGTCGACACGGAGGTGTTCGTCTGGGCGAGATCGATCGATCGGCCGGTGGCCTCACGCAGCGCCTCGGCCTTGTACGACTCGAGGAACATGCCCCGGTCGTCCCCGATGAGTCGGGGGGTGATCTCGAAGCTGTCAGGGATCGAAAGGGGTCGAATGTTCACGAGGAGAGCCTATCGGGTGCCGCCCGGACGCCCCGGGGGATCCCGCATCGTCCCTCCCACGCCTGTCAACGGACTTGCTCACAGGGCCACTGCCGTTTACTTTTGTCACAAGCCCCCAGCAGCACCGCATGACACCGTCACCTCCCGTCTCCCGACCGGGACCTGGACCGAGGACACTTCTCATGAAACGGATGCTCCGGCTCTTCGCCGTACTCTCCATCGGAATCCTGGTCGGATCCGCGTCGGCCGCCACGACGATGCCCGCACCGGCTCACGCCGAGACCAGCACGCAGTCGGTCATCCGGATCACGAACGAGCACCGCGCCGCCAACGGCCGCGCCGCGCTGACCGCCGAGCGCAGTCTGAACCACCTCGCCCAGGCATGGGCGAACAGGATGGCGACCACCGGGAAGCTCGAGCACAGCACCAACGCGTGGCGGAGCGGCAGCGCGACCCCGGGATACACGCTCTGCTGCGGGGAGAACATCGCCAAGGGGTATTCGGCGCCCGGCACGATGGTGAAGGTCTGGATGGGGTCGAGCGGTCACCGCGCGAACATCCTCGACGCCCGTTTCACTCATATCGGCGTCGGCTACAACGCGAAGGGAAACTTCTGGGTCCAGCTCTTCGCCGCGTACCCGAAGCCGACGGCGGCGACGGCGGAGACCGCCACGCAATCGGTCATCCGGATCACGAACGAGCACCGCGCCGCCAACGGCCGCAAGGCCCTGACCCCTGAGCGCAGTCTCAACCATCTCGCCCAGGCCTGGGCGAACAAGATGTCGGCCGACGGGAAGATGGTGCACAGCACCAACGCCTGGCGGAGCGGGAGCGCCACCCCCGGATACACGCTCTGCTGCGGGGAGAACATCGCCTACGGCTACACCTCTCCCGGCACGATGGTGAAGGCCTGGATGGGATCGAGCGGTCACCGCGCGAACATCCTCGACGCCCGGTACACCCACATCGGTGTCGGCTACAACGCGAAGGGCCACTACTGGGTCCAGCTCTTCGCGGCCTACCCCTAGGCCGCGAGGAGGCCCGTCCGCCCCGGCCTGATGCGCTCGGACGGGCCGCGCGGCCGGACGGGGCCCGGAGCCCGCTCCGCGTAGAATCGGTCTCGGCCCATTCGAAGGAGCAGGATGCGATACCTCATCACCGGCGCGAACGGCATGCTCGGCACCGACCTGCGGGCGGTGCTCGCCGGACGGGACGTCACTGCCCTCGCTCGAACCGACCTCGACGTGACCGACCTCGAGGCCGTCCGCGCGGCCGTCTCCGGATACGACGCCGTTCTGAACGCCGCCGCCTACACCAGGGTCGACGACGCGGAGACGAACGAGGACGCGGCCTTCGCCGTCAACGAGACGGGACCGCGGAATCTCGCGATCGCCGCTCGGGAGGCGGGCGCGAAGCTCGTGACGATCTCCACGGACTACGTCTTCCCCGGTGACGCGACCGAGCCGTACGCGGAGGACACCCCGCGCGACCCGATCAATGCCTACGGGCGCAGCAAGGCCGCCGGCGAGGAAGCCGCGATCGCCGAGCACCCCGACGGCGCCTTCGTCGTGCGCACCGCGTGGCTGTACGGCGAGAACGGCCCGAATTTCGCCGCGACGATGGCCCGACTGTCGACGGCGCACCCCACCGTCTCGGTCGTCTCCGATCAGCACGGCCAGCCCACCTGGACGTTCGACCTCGCGCAGCGCATCGTCGAGCTGCTCGACGCGGACGCCCCCGCCGGCGTCTACCACGGCACCAACGCCGGTCGCACGACCTGGCACGGCTTCACCCAGGCGATCTTCGAGGAGCTCGGGCTCGACCCCGAGCGCGTCCTCGAGACCGACAGCTCGACGTTCGCGCGACCGGCGCCACGGCCCGCGTTCTCTGTCCTCGGCCACGACGGCTGGTCCGCGGCCGGTCTCCCGCCGATGCGCGACTGGCGAGAGGCGCTCCATGCGGCCGTGGCCGCGGGGGCAGTCGCCGTTCCACCCGCGCCCGCCGCATCGTGAGCGTCGTCCTCCGGGTCGTCGTCGATCAGATGGCCACGCCGGCCCCCAGCGGGATCGGCCGCTACACCCGTGAACTGACGCGAGGCCTCGTCCAGACGGCTCCCCCACGGTGCGCCGTCGAGGGCATCGTCTCGGCCCTGCCGCAGGAGAAGGTCGATGCGCTCGAGGCGCAGTTGCCCGGGCTCGCGGCCCTGCACCGCACGACGCTCCCCCGCAGGGAGCTCGCCGCCGCGTGGCAGCTCGGCATCGCGCCCACCCTCGCGAGCGGCATGATCCACGCCCCCGGCCTCCTCGCGCCGCTCGTGAAGCACGAAACGTCGAACGATGGAACGCAGATCGTCGTGACAGTGCACGACACACTCGCGTGGACGCACGCGAAGTCCCTCACCCCGGCGACGGTCGCGTGGAACCGCGCGATGCTGAAGCGGGCGCGGAAGCACGCCGATGCCATCGTGGTCCCGTCCCACGCCGTCGCCGAGCGGCTCGCGGACATCGTGGACCTCGGCGACCGCGTGCGCGTCATCGGCGGTGCCGCGAGCGACGACCTCGTCGTCCCGGCGGACGCAGAGGAGCGCGCCGAGCGCCTCGGACTCCCGGACGAGTTCCTCCTGACGATCGGGACGCTCGATCCCCGACGCGGACTGACCGATCTCATCACCGGCCTCGGCCTGCCGGGCTCCCCTGACCTCCCGCTCCTCGTTCTCGGACCGGACACGTGGGGCGAGCTCACCGTCGCGAGCGTCGCCGACGAGGCGGGACTCGCCGAGGGCCGCGTGCGCGCTCTCGGCGTCGTCGACGATGCGGATCTGGCCGTCCTCCTCGACCGGGCGACGCTGTTCGTGCATCCCGGTCGACAGGAGGGCTTCGGGTTGCCGATCATCGAGGCGTTCCGGTTCGGCACCCCCGTCGTGCACTCCGACGACCCCGCGCTCGTCGAGGTCGCCGGCGGCGCCGGAGTCGCCGTGGAGCTCGACGGCAAGGGATACCCGGAGCGGCTGGCGGCCGCGATCGCCTCGACGCTCTCGGACACCGAGCGACTCCGCCGCCTCGGCGTGCTCGCGAGCGATCGCGAGCGCGCGTTCAGCTGGCGCGACTCCGCTGAGCGCGTCTGGCAGCTGCACGCCGATCTCTGATCGATCACGAGCGGTTCTCCGCAACAGGCGCACCTGCCCCGGGACGCGATCGGACGCGCCCGTTAGGATGATCGAATGTCCAAGCTTCTCGTGACCGGCGGTGCCGGCTTCATCGGTTCCAATTTCGTCCACCACGTCATCGCGAACACCGACTCGCACGTGACCGTGCTCGACTCGCTGACCTACGCGGGCAACCTCGCCTCGCTCGACGGCCTCCCGGAGGACCGTTTCACGTTCGTGAAGGGCGACATCACCGATGCGGCCCTGCTCGACGAGCTGTTCCCCAGCGTCGACGCCGTCGTGCATTACGCCGCGGAGAGCCACAACGACAACTCACTCGACGACCCGCGTCCCTTCCTCGACACGAACATCATCGGTACGTTCACGCTGCTCGAGGCGGCCCGGAAGCACGGCACCCGCTTCCACCACATCTCCACGGACGAGGTCTACGGCGACCTCGAGCTCGACGACCCGGCGAAGTTCACGGAGAACACCCCGTACAACCCCTCGAGCCCCTACTCGTCGACGAAGGCCGGCAGCGACCTCCTCGTCCGCGCCTGGGTCCGCTCCTTCGGCGTGCAGGCCACGATCAGCAACTGCTCGAACAACTACGGCCCGTACCAGCACGTCGAGAAGTTCATCCCGCGCCAGATCACCAACGTGCTGCGCGGCGAGCGACCCAAGCTCTATGGGGCGGGCGAGAACGTGCGCGACTGGATCCACGCGGACGACCACTCCTCCGCCGTCCTCACGATCCTCCAGAAGGGCACGATCGGGGAGACCTACCTCATCGGCGCCGACGGGGAGAAGAACAACAAGGAGGTCGTGGAGCTCATCCTGTCGGCCCTCGGGCAGCCGTCCGACGCCTACGACCACGTCGTCGACCGCCCCGGCCACGACCTGCGCTACGCGATCGACTCGACGCGGCTCCGGACGGAACTCGGCTGGGAGCCGCGCTACGTGGACTTCGAGGCCGGCCTCGCCGCCACGATCGAGTGGTACCGCGACAACGAGGCCTGGTGGGCGCCCGTCAAGGACGCCACCGAGGCCCGGTACGCGGCCCAGGGTCAGTAGCCTCCCCCTCCGTACGAAGGAGAAGACCGCGGGAGTACTCGAATCGTCGAGTACTCCCGCGGTCTTCTGGTTCGTAGCCGTAGCCGTCGCCGTGGCTCGGGCGAGGCTAGCCGCCGTCCGTCGTGCCGTCGGCCTCCGGCGCGAGGTCCGCAGCGATGAGCTCGCGGATCGCGGCGAAATCCGGATCGTCGGGATCCACCGTGGGAGGCGTCAGCTCGACCGACTCGATCGGCTGCTCACGGGTCTTGGTCGCGAGATCGACGAAGTAGGACAGCATGCCCTGAGGGATGTCCGTCTTCACGATCTTGGCCCCCGCGTCCGCGATCGCCTCGAACTTCGTCAGCACGTTGCCGGGTGTGAACTGGGTCACGATGGCCTCGATCAGGGTGTTCTGCCGGGCCATCCGGTCCCAGTCGCTCGTGGAGTGACGCGAGCGCGCGTACCACTGAGCGTGGTACCCGTCGAGGATCTGCGTGCCCGGTTCGATCCAGCCGTCGACGTTGTCGAGGTTCTCGTCGCCGCCGATCGGCAGGCGCTCCTCGACGGTGACCTCGACCCCGCCGAGCGCGTCGATGAGGTTCGCGAAGCCCTCCATATCGATGAGGACGTAGTACTGGATCGTGAGACCCGTCACCCCCTCGGCCGCCTCCTTCATCGCCTCGATGCCGGCTGTACTGCCCTCGGCGACCGCGTCCGGATAGAGATCCTGATGGCGCAGTTCCGCCTCGGTGTAGATCGAGTTGAGCTTGCACGCGCTCACATCGCAGCTCTGGAAGCCGTCGGGGTAGAGAGCCGCCATGGGTGAATCCGCGGAGAACGGCGTGTGGCGCATGTCCCGCGGGAGCCCGATGGTGGTCGCGGCGCCCGTCTCCGCGTCGATGCTCATGACGCGGATCGTGTCGGGACGCAACCCGTCGCGGTCAGGCCCCGCGTCACCGCCGAGCAGCAGGATGTTGTACCGTCCGTCGACGGGCGGCTCGACCGCGCCTCCGCCGAAGATCGACGACAGGGTGCCGCGGGTGACCCCGGCGTAGTACG
Source organism: Labedella endophytica (assembly GCF_003990045.1). GTDB lineage: Bacteria > Actinomycetota > Actinomycetes > Actinomycetales > Microbacteriaceae > Labedella > Labedella endophytica. The sequence continues at coordinate 843,720 of NZ_RZGZ01000002.1, forward strand.
CACCCACGGTGGCCCCTCCGGTGGATACAGCGAGCAGCACGACCGTGGCCGCCGCGATCCACACCCGCGCCCCCGGCGCCGCCTTGACGAGCCGGACGAGCCGGAAGGTGTCCATCGTCAGAACGAGCCACAGGACGGCGTACGCGAGCATCAACCCCTGCACGATCCAGAGGACGATGTCGAAGGTCACGATGGTGATGAAGGCGGACCGGAGGAAGACGAAGAGAGCGAGCCCCACCACCGCGAGCGCCCACAGGGACAGGGTCGCGCCGAGACCGATCCGACCGAGCCTGCGGTTGCCCGCGAGAACCTGGGCCGATCCCGGGATCAGGAAATTGAGGAGAACGAGCCACCAGGCCCGATGGGTCATCACACGCGCCGAGCGCGAGTCCGGATACCGGATCGGGCTCGCGGCGATCCCGCTCACAGGCTCCCTTTGAGTCGTGCGTTCTTCTCGAGCACCTGCTCCTCGAGAGTCGCGGAGTAGGCGTCGAGCGCACCGCGGAGCGCGGCGTCCGACGAGCCCAGGATGCGCGCGGCGAGCAGCCCGGCGTTCTTGGCGCCGCCGATCGAAACCGTGGCGACGGGGATCCCCGCCGGCATCTGCACGATCGACAAGAGCGAGTCCATGCCGTCGAGGCGCGCGAGCGGCACCGGCACGCCGATGACGGGCAGGGAGGTGACCGAGGCGAGCATGCCCGGCAGGTGCGCTGCACCTCCGGCGCCCGCGATGATGACGCGCAGACCCCGCTCGGCCGCGTCGCGCCCGTAGGTGATCATGCGATCGGGGGTGCGGTGGGCGCTCACGACCTCGACCTCGTGGTCGACGCCGAACTCGCTCAGTATCGCGGACGCGTCCTTCATGACGGACCAGTCCGAGTCGCTCCCCATGACGACGCCGACGATCGGGTGCGCAGAATCGTGATGTGGCATAACGCACATGTTAGGTCGAGACCCTGCGACCGCCCTCCAGGCGCGCCCTGCCCCTCCCTCCTCGCTCACCGGAGGAGAGGACGACGGTGCGTCAGAGGGTCGTGAAGAAGGCGGCGGCGGCCCGGGCCTCGTAGACGATCTGGTCGAGATCGTCGCCCGCGACGTTCACGTGCCCCAGCTTGCGGCCCGGGCGCGGACTCTTGCCATAGGCGTGCATCTTCGCCGTGGGGTGCTGCGCGAGCATCGCCGGGTAGTGGTCGACGAGTGCCGAGCCATCCGTCGGTCCGCCCAGGACGTTGACCATGACGCTCCAGTCGGCGAGCGTGCCCGTGGCTCCGAGCGGCAGATCGAGGACCGCGCGGAGGTGCTGCTCGAACTGACTCGTCGTGGAGCCGTCCTGCGTCCAGTGTCCGGAGTTGTGCGGTCGCATCGCGAGCTCGTTCACGAGGATGCGGTCGTCGTCCGTCTCGAAGAGTTCGACGGCGAGGACACCGGTGACTCCGAGCCCCTCCGCCACGTCGAGGGCGATCTGCTCGGCGACGTCCGCGATCCGCCCGGCCGAGCCGGGCGCCGGGGCGAGGACCTCGGAACAGACGCCGTCCTTCTGGATGGTCTCGACGACCGGCCAGGCCTGGACCTCGCCGGACGGGCGGCGGGCGACGAGCTGGGCGAGTTCGCGGCGGAAGCTCACGAGCTCCTCCACGAGCAGCTCAGGGCCGTCCCCTGCGGCCATCGCGGCGAACCAGTCGTCCACCTCTGCGGCCGAACGGACGACGCGGACGCCCTTGCCGTCGTAACCGCCGCGGGCGGTCTTGACGACACCCACACCGCCGTGCTCGGCCAGGAAGGCGTCGAGCGCAGCGGCGTCGGAGATCAGCGCCCAGTCCGGCACGGGCAACCCGAGTTCCTGCAGCCGACGGCGCATCATGATCTTGTCCTGCGCGTAGAGCAGCGCGTCCGGCCCGGGGTGGACCGCGACTCCGGCGGCCTCGAGCGCCCGGAGGACACTCTGCGGCACGTGCTCGTGGTCGAAGGTCACCACGTCGACGTCGCGGGCGAATGCGAGCACCGTGGCCTCGTCGCGGTAGTCGCCCACCGCGGTGGCCGCGATCGCCGCGGGCGAGTCGACGGTCTCGGCGAGCACACGGATCTCGATCCCGAGTTCCAGAGCCTCCGGCACCATCATCCGGGCCAGTTGTCCCCCGCCGATCACTCCGACACGTGGCATGCGCCCACTCCGTTTCCTCGCGAGGACACCGACCGACGGGATCGCCAGCCGGCGCACGACCTCGAGCCTGCTCCGACCCCTCCATCCTCCCCCATCCGGCGCACGGCGCTCGCACGGGACGGCGGGAGAACGGTCACCCGAATCGCGTGGTGCCGCTCGGCGGGTTGGGTCCCGTGGAGTACCCGCCCCCGCCCTGCGCCCGTTCGACGAGCTCGTGGAGTGTCGACTGCACGAGCACGGCTCCGGGGGTATCGACGAGGAGGAGGGGTCGGTCGTTCCCGCTGTCCACGATGATCGTGCCCGACCCGACGAGCATCTGGAGCGGGCCGCGCTTCAGCGTCACCGCGTAGCCGCGCGAATGGAGGACCTCCCGGCGCGTCCGCGTGAACAGGCCGTGCCGCACGATCAGGCGCTTCGTCGTGAGCGTGTAGCTGCGGGTGAGCCAGAAGAGGAACGGGACGAGCACTCCGAACAGGAAGAGGAGGCCGGCCGCGGTCAGCCCGGCGATGAGGTGCCACGACTCCTCGGCGATACCCAGGAGGTAGACGACACCACCCACGAGGGCGATGAAGAGGAGGGACGGGAGGAACAGCACCCGCGCATTCCGGTGCATACGCGCGACGACCTGCTCGGTGGCGCCGGCCGCGCGCGCAGCAGCGCCGGCCTGAGCGTGCGGCTCGAAGGTCATGGACCCATTGTGCAGCACGTGGGGAGCCGGGCCGTGGAGGCCGAGGCGCCAGTCCCCGTCGTCCTCCGGGCCGCCGTCCGCCGTGGGACCCGATTCAACCGGCGTCGGGTCGCACGTGAGTGACGTCGCCGGCGGAGACGGGTAGCAGACCCGATCCGTCGTGAGGCTGCACGACGAGACGACCGTCCGCGTCGATCCCCCGCGCCGTCCCGAGCACGACCCTGCCACCCGGTACCTCGAGCCGGATACGCGACCCGACCGTGCTGCAGCGCTCGGTGACCGCGGCCCGGACACCGCTCGCCGTGGCGTCCCCGCCAGCGTCCACGAAGTCCCGATAGAGAGGGACGAGCGCCTCGAGGTAGGCGGAGAGCACAGCGTCCGGCTCGGTGGTCGTCGCCCCCGCGATCGCGAGCGAGGTGGCGGCGTCGCCGGGCAGCTCGTCCGGAGTGGCCGCCGTGTTGATCCCGGCCCCGACGACGACCGATCCGTCGGCGGTGAGCTCGGAGAGGATGCCGCTGAGCTTCCGGCCACCGACGAGAACGTCGTTCGGCCACTTCACCGCGACATCGGCGCCCGGGATCAGGGAGTCGGCGGCCCGCGCCACCGCGAGACCGGCGATGAGGGGGATCCACCCGAGTCGATCGATCGGCACCGCCGGACGCAGCAGCACCGACACGGCGAGCCCGGATCCCGCCGGGGTGGTCCACGTGCGATCGAGCCGCCCGCGACCCGCCGTCTGCCGGTCCGTCGCGATGACCGACAGGTCGGGCCAGTCCGGATCGGCCGCCGCCGAGACGAGGTCCTGATTGGTGGACGAGCTCTCGGCGCGCCAGTCGAGTCGGGCGGCCGACCGCGCGCTGCGGTCGAGGAGGGGAGCGTCGTCGATCATGCCGACAGGCTAGCGGCGGCGGATGTGAAGGGGTCGAACGCCCGCCCGGACGACCGCGCGGTTGTGGAGGATCGTCCAAGATCGGACCGGTCTCTTGTCGATGGTCGTGCACGTCGCCGCCACCGGGCCCCGGGATAGAGTGACATCCGTGACAGAAGAGCGTACGAGCGAACCCGACATGTACACGACCGCCGGCAAAGTCGCCGACCTCAAGAACAGGTACCAGCAGGCCGTCGTCGACGCCGACGAGGTCGCGCAGAAGAAGCAGCATGCCAAGGGCAAGATGACGGCGCGCGAACGCATCGCCGAACTCCTCGACCATGGCAGCTTCGTCGAGATCGACGAGTTCGTGAGGCACCGCACCCACGCGTTCGGGATGGACAAGTCCCGGCCATACGGCGATTCCGTCGTGACGGGAACGGGAACGATCCACGGCCGTCAGGTCGCCGTGTACTCGCAGGACTTCACGACCTTCGGCGGATCGCTCGGTGAGGTCGCCGGCGAGAAGATCATCAAGGTCATGGACCTTGCCCTCCGCACGGGCGTTCCCATCATCGGCATCCTCGACTCGGGTGGAGCCCGGATCCAGGAGGGCGTCGTGGCGCTCGGAAAGTACGGCGAGATCTTCCGCCGGAACACCGCGGCCTCCGGAGTGATCCCCCAGATCTCGCTCATCATGGGGCCTGCCGCCGGCGGCGCCGTCTATTCGCCAGCCCTCACCGACTTCGTCATCATGGTCGACAAGACCAGTCAGATGTTCGTGACCGGCCCCGACGTCATCAAGACGGTCACCGGCGAGGACGTCGGCATGGAGGAGCTCGGCGGAGCCCTCACCCACAACACCCGTTCCGGTGTCGCTCACTACCTCGCGGAGGACGAGCACGACGCACTCGAGTACGCCCGGACCCTCCTCGGTTTCCTCCCGGACAACAACCTCGCAGAACTGCCCGAGTACGCCACCGAGGTGGAGCTCGAGACGACCGACGCCGACCGCAAGCTCAACACCCTCATCCCCGACTCGCCCAACCAGCCGTACGACGTGCACACCGTGATCGAGCACGTCGTCGACGCCGGGGACTTCCTCGAGGTGCAGCCGCTGTTCGCCCCGAACATCGTCATCGGCTTCGCCCGCGTGGAGGGTCGCACCGTCGGCATCATCGCGAACCAGCCGAACCAGATGGCGGGAACCCTCAACATCGAAGCCGGCGAGAAGGCCTCTCGATTCGTCCGGTTCTGCGACGCGTTCTCGATCCCGATCCTCACTCTCGTCGACGTACCGGGCTACCTCCCGGGCACCGACCAGGAGTGGACGGGCGTGATCCGTCGCGGCGCCAAGCTCCTGTACGCCTACGCCGAGGCGACCGTGCCGCTCGTCACCGTGATCCTCCGGAAGGCCTACGGCGGCGCCTACATCGTCATGGGCTCGAAGCAGCTCGGTGCCGACATCAACTTCGCCTGGCCTACCGCCGAGATCGCGGTCATGGGTGGCCAGGGCGCGGTGAACATCCTCTACCGCGGCGAGATCAAGCGAGCCGAGGAAGCCGGGGAGGACGTGGCCGCCGTGCGGACGCGACTCGCGAACGAGTACACGTACAACGTGGCCAGCCCCTTCCTCGCCGCGGAGCGCGGTGAGCTCGACGGCGTCATCGAGCCGGCGACGACGCGTGTCGCGATCATCAAGGCTCTGCGGACCCTCAAAGGCAAGCGGGCGACGTTGCCCCCGAAGAAGCACGGCAACATCCCCCTGTGAGCGGGCAGACGATGGCAGGACGACACGCAGCTCCCCTGGACGATTCCCCCACCCCGGCCGCCGACGTGCGCGTGGTCACCTCCGGCGCTACGCCGGAGGAGATCGCGGTCGCCGCCGTCGTCGTGGGAGCTCAGCTCGAGGAGGAGCTCGCCCGCTCCACGGCGGACGACGGTCCCGTGCGGAACCCCTGGGCCGTGACGCAACGCAACCTCCGCGCCCCCCTGCGGCCGGGTCCCGGGGCCTGGCGCTTCCCCTGGGCCTGAACCCGGGTCCGAGCAGGTTCCCGCACGGCACGGCGACCCCCTCCATCGTGTCCCCCAAAAAGACGACTAGCGGACACGTTGCCGACGACGCAGACTATGGAGTGCTAGGTGTCTCTCTCATGGAGTTGCATCGCCAGTTGTTCGTCTCACTAGGGTAGAGACGGATTTCTGGGGGCGGGTCGGAGCAGTATTCGGGTTATTGCTCCGACCCGGGGTTTGACAGGGCCGGTTCGAAAGAACCGGCCCTGTTCCGTTAAATCGCTTCGCTCCCCGGGGGCGTGAGGTGCGTGGGGGACTGTATCCGGCGCGATCGCGTTGCCCGCCCAACCGGACACCGGCCCGCATCGGGACACCCAGGACCGCAGGGGCAGGCAGGACGGGCGACCGCAACGCCCGCCCCGGGCGACCGCAACGCCCGCCCAACCGGACACCGGCCCGCATCGGGACACCCAGGACCGCCGGGACGGGCAGGACGGGCGACCGCAACGCCCGCCCAACCGGACACCGGCCCGCATCGGGACACGCCTCGCGATGCCCCGGCCGATCCGCGCACCTGCCCCGCCGGCTCCCTTGCGGGTGCAGGATGGAGGAATGCAGATCGACGTGAGTGGGAAGACGGCCCTCGTGACCGGTTCGACGCAGGGGATCGGGTCGGCGATCGCCGAGGGGCTCGCACGAGCGGGCGCGACCGTCGGCGTGAACGGCCGCAGCGAGGAGAGCGTCGGGCGTGGGATCGACCACCTCCGGTCCCGGGTACCATCGGCGACCTTCCTCCCGGTCGTCGCGGACGTCACGACTGACGACGGTCTCGCACGGACCCTCGATGTCCTCCCCGACGTCGACATCCTCGTCAACAACCTCGGCATCTTCGGTTCACGCGACGCCCTCGAGATCGACGACGCCGAGTGGCGGCGCTACTTCGAGGTCAACGTCCTCTCGGCCGTCCGCCTCATCCGCGCCTACCTCCCCGGGATGATGGAGCGGGGGTGGGGCCGCGTCCTCGACATCGCGAGCGACTCCGCCATCGTGATCCCGCGCGAGATGATCCACTACGGCATGTCCAAGACCGCTCTGCTCGCCGTCTCCCGCGGCTTCGCGAAGGAGGCCGCCGGCACCGGGGTCACCGTCAACTCGGTGATCGCCGGGCCCACCCACACCGGCGGTGTCGAGGACTTCGTCTACGAACTCGTCGACCGCTCCCTCGGCTGGGACGACGCGCAGCGCGAATTCATGCGCCTGCACCGTCCGCAGTCCCTCCTCCAGCGCCTCATCGAGCCGGAGGAGATCGCCAACATGGTCGTGTACCTGTCGTCGCCGCTGGCCTCGGCGACGACCGGGGCCGCCGTGCGCGTCGACGGAGGATACGTGGACTCGATCCTGCCCTGAGGTGGGCGGGCCGTGCGGCGGCAGCGCCTCAGGCGAGCGTGCGAGGCACCTCTCGCCAGAGGTCGACGTCGTCGTCCGGGTCGTCGGAACCCGGCGCGGGCTTCGACAGACCGACGAGCGTCACCGCGGCGGCGGAGTCGATCGGCGCGGTGCGGATGATGAGCCTCTCCGTCTTCGTCTCGGCGACGGTCGAGGCGACGACCGCGAGCACCCGGTCGACGTCCACCTCGGGGAGCTCGTCCATCGTGCCCTCGTCCAGGAGGGAGACGGCGGTCCCCCGTCGTCGCGCCGCGAGCACCTCTCGGCGCACGTCGTCGTTGAGCAGTCGGCGACCGCGGATCTCGTCGCGGAGTCCTGCTTCCAGGAGTCGTGCCTCCTCGCGCTCCTCGACCGTGAGATCGCCTCCGGACAGCACGATGCGCCGCAACGTCGGTCCGGCGAGCCGTGACGCCTCGTCGAGACGACGTGCCCTCTCGGTGAAGTGGGCGTCCTGAGCGGCCTGCCAGTCCACGGCGGCCCTCTCCGCGAGCACGAGCTTCTCGGCGTCCCGGCCCGCACGGGCGAGGGCACGAGCGATGACGATCGAGAAGGAGACCCAGACGACGGATCCGGTGACCCCGATCTCCGCCGCCTGCTGTAGCCCGACCAGCAGGAGCGTCTCGCCCGGCTCGAGGGCCCCGGCCGCCCAGACGACCGACTGGACCGCGAGGAATGCCACCCCCGCCCAAGCCGTCCATTCCCTCCGGCGGGCGGCCGTGATCGTCATCAGCGTGCCGATGGAGGCGACGTGCCACGTCGCGTAGCCGTTGTTGCTCCCGGGATCGAGCTCGCTCGTGACGAGGAGACTGAGCGCGATCGACGTCGCGAGGTTGAAGAAGCCGAGCCACAGGGGCATCTGGACAGGCGACGTCGGCCACAGGCTCATCGTCGTCGCCACGATATAGAGGACCATCGCGGCGACACTCGGCCACGGTGATTCGGGCACCGAGAGCGTGACGACGCCGCGGAAGACGTGGTACAGGGAGAAGAGGCCGGCGAGCGCGAGCATCGTGTACCGGCTGACGCGGATCATGTCCGGTCCCCCGCCCGGGGCGGCGCCCAGGAGAGGCGCACCGTCGTGCCACGTCCGACCGCCGAGTCGACGACGGCCGCCCCGCCGATCGACGCCATCCTCTCGACGATCGACACGCGCACACCGAGCCGGCCGGGTTCGACCTGGGCGGGATCGAAGCCCTCCCCGTCGTCGGTGATCGTGATCTCCACGGCGGACGGACCCGTCGCGCGCACCGTGACGGCTCGTTCGACCGCGTCACGGCCCGCGTGCTGGATGCTGTTCTGCATGGCCTGGGTCGCGGCGAGGACCATCGCCTCGGCGACGACGGAGGGGACGACGCGCTCACGCGTGCCGAGCGACGACACCGCGATGGTCCGTTCCATGGACACCGCCGCCGTCGCGAGCGCGGAGGCGAGCTCCCCGGTCGTGACGACCGCGTCGCTGTCGATGGGCGCGAGCCCGGCATCCCGGAAGTGCGCGAGAGCCTTCACCGCGAGAGCGGTGGCGGCGCGCGCCTGCGCGGGAGACGCGGCGCGATCCGCCGCTTGCAGGGCCGCGAGAACGCTGTCGTGGACGATCGCGTCCACCTCCACCCGCTCGGCCTCGACGGCGTGGAGTCGGACGGCCTCGTCGTACCGGGCGAGGGCTGCGTCCCGCGCGAGGTCGACGCCCACGGCGGACCGCCGGAACGTCACACCCACGACGAGCACCACGAGCCCGATGATGATGCCGTAGGAGGCGTCGAACACCCCGAGCGTCCACTGATCCGGCGCGTTCGTCGATGCTCGGACGACGCCGTAGAGCATCGGCGAGACGAGCGTGTAGACGACCGCCGCCCGGATGCTCATCGCATAGACCGCACAGGCGCCGGCGACCGTGAGGAGATACCAGACCCAGGGCTCCTGGGTTTCCGCCCCCGGGGTGTCGACGACGAACGGCCACAGCACGAGGACGATCACGTAGAGCCAGCAGAGGATGAGGCTCGCGATGCGCATGCCCCGCAACCGGAGCGAGGCGACGAGCAGCCAGAGGATCGCTGCGGCCATCACCACCATGACGACGACGCCGCCCGGCCGAGCGGTCGACGACGGGTCGAGCAACCCGATGACGATCGCCTGGGCACCGAAGACGATCGTGCCGAGACCGACGGTGCGGGTGAAGAGCTCGTCGACGCGTTGAGAACTGAAGACCCTCCGGCCGGAGACCTCGGCGCGCGAGGCGATCGTCGCCGCGATGCTCGCCGGGGGGCGGACGAGGGGTGGGTCAGTCGCCATCCGCGTGACCGGGGTTCAGCTCCGGGAGGATGCCGTCCTCCACGGCACGGCGGAGGAGATCGACCTTCGTCGGGGCTGGTCTCCCCACCTCGACGTACTTGCTGCGGATGCGCCCGAGGTGCTCCTTCGCCGTGGAGACGGCGATACCGAGTTCGAGCGCGACCTGCTTGAGCGGGAGTCCGGACGCGTAGAGGTGCAGGACGTCGCGTTCCCGCCGCCCGAGCTGCACCGTCGCGAACTCGCTGTCGGCATCGATCGCGCTGGCCCATTCGAGGTTGTTCAGGACACCGCCGGCCGCGACGGTCGCGATGGAATCGACGACGACCTCGGTCGGGGACGCCTTCGGGATGACCCCGGCGACGCCGGCTGCGAGTGCCTCGCGCACGCTCGCGACCCGGTCGGCGATGCTGTGGATGAGGACGGCGGCTCCCGTGGAGTGGGCGCGCTGCACGTTGCTCGTGATCGTCGAGCCGTCCTCGAGCGAGAGGTCGAGGACCACCACGTCGACGGGCTGCTCGGCCGCCTGACGGACGAAGGCGTCGACGGTCGAGACGCTGTGCACGACCTCGTAACCCGCCATGGCGCACACGGCGGAGACACCCAACCGGACGGACTCGTGGTCGTCGATGATCGCTACCCGTACCATGCGCTCATCGTAGCGTCACGGACGACCGTTCCCGGCGCGCACGAACGTCGCGACGGCCTCCACGTGGTGTGTGTGGGGGAAGAGGTCGAACGCACGGAGCGCGACGAGTTCGTAACCGTCCTCCCCGAGCGTCCGCGTGTCGCGTGCGAGCGCGACCGGATCGCACGCGACGTAGACGATCTGCGCGGGGGCGAGGGCGGTCACCGACCGCACGACCGCGGTGCCGGCGCCCGAGCGGGGCGGGTCGAGCACGATGGTCGCGTCGCGGTAGCGGTGGGTGCCCGCATCGCCACCGATCTGGCGGAGGAAACGATCGACGCGCGCCGTCACCGCGCGGCCGCCGAGGACATCCGCCAGGTTCTCCGCGGCGTGGTCGGTCGCCGAGGATTCCGACTCCACCGTGGTGATCCGGATGTCGCGACCGAAACGATCGGCGAGCGTCCCGGCGAACAGACCGACGCCGCCGTAGAGATCGAGGTTCGGGGCCGAGGGATCGAAGCGGGCAGGATCGACGGCGCCGGCGACGGCCCCGGCGAGGACCGACGCGGCCTCGCGGTGGACCTGCCAGAACCCGAGCGGGTCGAGGGTGTAGGTCCGATCGCCCACGACCTCGCGGAGCGGCCCTCCCCCGGCCACGCCGTCGACGGCGACGATGACCGCGTCGCTCGACTGCACCACGTCCACCGTCGTCGACCCCTCGAGGCGATCGTGCAGAGGCGCGGCCTCGGCGACGGCCGGCGACGCGAGGGGCAGGTCGTCGACCGGGATCACGCGATGCGATCGCACGGCGTACGGACCGACGCGCCCCTCGTCGTCGACGTGGAGGCTGACACGCGTGCGCCATCCCCTCCCGTCGCCGTTCGCGTCGCCCGGGGTCGGCTCCACGACCGTGCGAGTGGCCGGAACGGATTCGTCGAGGCCGCCGAATCGCACGAGCGCGTCCGAGAGCACCTCGCCCTTGAGCCGGCGCTGCGCGGGCAGCGCGATGTGCCCGAACTCGGCCCCGCCGGCCCGGTCGCCGGGATCGCGGTCGATGGACGCGGCGGACCACACGTGCTCGACGCGATCAGGGGACGCCTCGAGCACCTCGAGGGTCTCCGCGCGCCAGAAGCTCTTCTTGCGCGTGTCGACGATTCGGGCCCTGACCACCTCGCCGGGGATGGTGTCGGGCACGAAGATCACGCGCCCCTCGTGACGGGCCACGAAGACCCCGCCGTGAGCTACGTTGGTGATCGTCAGATCCACGATGTCGGGTGATTCGGCCATGCGTTCGAGCATGTCACAGCCCGAGCGCGAGAGGACCCTCCCCTGCTTCTGTACCTCGCCTCCACGTCCCCCGCGCGACTCGCGCTGCTCCGATCGAGCGGGATCGAACCGGTCGTCGTCCCCTCCTCCGTCGACGAGGACGCCGTTCTCGCCGCCGCGAGCGCCGAGCGTCCCCTCGCGCCGACCGAGGTGGTCTCCCTGCTCGCCCGCGCGAAGGCCGAGGCGGTCGTCGAGCACGTCCTGGCAACCGGCGACGGACCCGGACTCGTCCTCGGTGGCGACTCGATGTTCGAGCTCGACGGTGAGATCTACGGAAAGCCCCACACCCCCGAGCGCGCACGCGAGCGGTGGCGGCTGCAGCGCGGACGCACCGGCGTGCTCCACTCCGGGCATTGGCTCATCGACGTCGACCCGGCCAGCCGCACGACGAGAGGCGCCCGTGGAGACACGGCGGACGCGAGCGTGACGTTCGCCGACGACATCTCCGACGGCGAGATCGATGCCTACGTCGCGACGGGCGAGCCCCTCGCCGTCGCCGGGGCATTCACGATCGACAGCCTCGGAGCGCCGTTCATCACCGCGGTGTCCGGCGATCCGTCGACCGTCGTCGGGCTCTCGCTCCCCACACTCCGGCGGCTCGTGCGCGAGTCCGGGTACGAGTGGACCGACCTCTGGAACCGCCGCGGAGCGCTCTGAGCCTGTCGTTCCCGGACTCTTTAGTCGATACCCACGCAGTGGGCAGCCATTTTTGTGTATGTTCCTCACAGCGTCGCGGCACGCTCCCCATAGACTCGTCTCTTGTGCCACGCATTACGAAGGTCCTCATCGCCAACCGGGGAGAGATCGCGGTCCGAGTGATCCGCGCCGCTCGAGACAGTGGAATCGGCTCCGTCGCCGTCTACGCCGATCAGGACAGGGACGCGCTCCACGTCCGCCTCGCCGATGAGGCCTACGCGCTCGGCGGCAGTACGAGCGCCGACACGTACCTCGTCATCGAGAAGATCCTGAGCGTCGCGCGCCGCTCCGGTGCGGATGCCGTCCACCCCGGCTACGGCTTCCTGGCTGAGAACGCGGACTTCGCGCGGGCCGTGATCGAGGCCGGGCTGATCTGGATCGGTCCGACCCCCGACGCGATCGAGAAGCTCGGCGACAAGGTGTCGGCCCGGCACATCGCCGAGAAGGTGGGGGCACCGCTCGCGCCCGGCACGCTCAATCCCGTCGCCGACGCCGCCGAGGTGCTCGAGTTCGTCGACGCCCACGGTCTCCCCGTCGCGATCAAGGCGGCGTACGGCGGCGGCGGACGCGGACTCAAGGTGGCTCGTGAGCGCGAGGAGGTCGCCGAGCTCTTCGAGTCGGCCACGCGCGAGGCCGTCGCGGCGTTCGGTCGCGGCGAGTGCTTCGTCGAGAAGTACCTCGACAAGCCGCGCCACGTGGAGACCCAGTGCCTCGCGGACGCCCACGGCAACGTCGTCGTCGTGTCCACGCGGGACTGCTCCCTCCAGCGCCGCCACCAGAAGCTCGTCGAGGAGGCGCCAGCGCCCTTCCTCACCGACGAGCAGACCGCGGAGCTGTACCGCGCATCCAAGGCCATCCTCCGCGAGGTGGGATACCTCGGCGCAGGAACCTGCGAGTTCCTCATCGGCCAGGACGGCACGGTCTCCTTCCTCGAGGTCAACACCCGTCTGCAGGTCGAGCACCCCGTCTCCGAGGAGGTCACCGGCATCGACCTCGTGCGTGAGCAGTTCCGCCTGGCCGAGGGCGGCGTGCTCGATTACGACGACCCCGTGCCCACCGGACACTCCATCGAGTTCCGCATCAACGGAGAGGACCCGGGTCGCGGATTCCTCCCCCAGCCGGGACCCATCCACGTCTTCAAGACCTTCGGCGGGCCCGGCATCCGGCTCGACTCCGGTGTCACGGCCGGCGACAGCATCTCGGGGGCCTTCGACTCGCTGCTCGGGAAGATCATCGTCACGGGGCGCGACCGGGCGCAGGCGCTCGAGCGCAGCCGTCGAGCCCTCGACGAGTTCGAGGTCTCCGGGCTTCCCACCGTGCTCCCGTTCCACCGCCTCATCGTGCGCGACCCCGCGTTCACGGCGGAGGACGGCCGCTTCGGCGTGTACACCCGTTGGATCGAGACCGAGTTCGCCGGGGGGATCGAGCCGTGGGACGGCGAGATCGCCGACGGTGAGCCAGCGGCCGAGCGTCACACGGTCGTCGTCGAGGTGGCGGGGAAGCGACTCGAGGTGAACCTCCCCCAGGCCCTCCTGCCCACGTCGACACCGCGCGGACGCAGCGCGACGCCGCCGCCGCGTCGCGGCTCGTCCGCGGCGACCTCCGCCGCCGCCACGGGTGACGACGTGAAGGCCCCCATGCAGGCGACGATCGTCAAGGTCGCGGTCGAGGAGGGCCAGACCGTCGTCAAGGGCGACCTCCTCCTCGTGCTCGAGGCGATGAAGATGGAACAGCCCATCGTCGCGCACAAGGACGGCACGGTGACCTCCCTCACGGCCCCCACCGGCCAGACCGTCTCGTCGGGCCACCGCCTCCTCTCCCTCCCCTCCGCCTAGCGCCCCCTGACCCCCTAAAAACTTCCTATGTACTCGAATTTTCGAGCACATAGGAAGTTTTTAGGGGGAGGAGGGAGAAGGTGTCATCCACAGGCTCCGCGAGGTCGAATCTTCCCCATTTCGCTGAGCACGCCGACTGAGCGGACGCCCCGCACGGCACTCTCCACGGATGGAAGACGAACCACTCATCATCCGGCGCCGCGATCGGATCGCTCGCGGCGACTCCATCAGCGATCTCGATCGGTCCCTCCGACACGGTGAGCTACTTTCCGTCGCGCCTGGCGCTTACATCCGAGGGGACGTTTGGCGAGATCTGGACCCGAGAGCGCGTCACCGTCTTCGCGTACTCGCGTCTCTCGAACGGCTCAGGTCCGAGGCAGTACTCTGCCACTTTTCGGCGGCAGCCCACTGGGGACTGGACATCTGGCAACGGTGGCCATCGACGGTCGACATCCTTGTCGCCGACGGGGGCCGCTCGTCTGGATCATTCAGGCGGCACAGCGGAGCCGCGGGGCGTCATGAAACGGTGGCCCTCGGCGACTTCCGGGTGACGACCGTCGCGCAGACGGCCGTCGACATCGCCCTCGTTGTTCCGTTCCACGAGGCCGTCGTCACAATGGACAGCGCCCTGAGATTGAGAAGAGATGGCACGGTGGCCACATCGAAGGCTGAGCTTCTCGCAGCGGCCGAACGGATGCGTGGTGTCCCCGGATCCCGGCGTGCGGCTTCGGCCGCGAACTTCGCCACTCATTTGGCCGAATCACCCTTGGAATCGGTGAGCCGGGTTCGGATCATGGAGGCCGGCTTCCCCGAGCCGCGGCTCCAGGAACCCTTCAGCGGAGCAGACGGGTTCCGCGCCGTCGTCGACTTCTGGTGGCCTGATTTCGGCGTCATCGGAGAGGCCGACGGTCGCCTCAAATACGGCGGCTCGGCGGACTCTGACCCTCAGGGAGCACGGCAAGCGGTCATCGCGGAGAAGAATCGCGAGAACACCCTTCGCCGCCTGAGCTCAGGATTCGCTCGCTGGGAGCACAACGATGTGGTTCGCCCGGGTCGGCTCAGCTCCATCCTGCTGACCGCTGGCCTCCGCACGTCACGACGCTCCCCCTACTGAAAACTTCCTATGTGCTCGAATTTTCGAGCACATAGGAAGTTTTTAGGGGGGTTAGAGGACGATGTGGAGGGCCTTGGCCGCGTCGGTGATGCTGCCGGTGAGGGAGGGATAGACGGCGAAGGCACGGGCGACCTGGTCCACGTTCAAGCGGTGCTCGACGGCCAGGGCCAGGGGGAAGATCAGCTCCGACGCCTTCGGGGCGACGATGACACCGCCGATGACCGTGCCCGAGCCGGTGCGGGCGAAGAGCTTCACGAAGCCCTCCTTGATACCCATCATCTTCG
The DNA here is from genome assembly GCF_003990045.1 of Labedella endophytica. Taxonomy (GTDB): domain Bacteria; phylum Actinomycetota; class Actinomycetes; order Actinomycetales; family Microbacteriaceae; genus Labedella; species Labedella endophytica. Next base: position 859,065 of record NZ_RZGZ01000002.1, read on the forward strand.
CTCGCGGGTTCGACGCGAGCGGCAGCTTGTAGATGTCGCCCTGGGCGATCCCGTCCTCGATCTGCTTCTGCGTCCACCCCACGGTCGCGATCTCGGGCTGCGTGAAGATGTTCGCGGAGACGTTCCGCAGCTCCGTCGGCGTCACGGCGTCACCCATGGCGTGGAAGATCGCCGTGCGACCCTGCATCGACGCGACGGAGGCGAGCGGCAGGAACGTCGTGCAGTCGCCGGCGGCGTAGATGTTCGGCACCGAGGTGCGCGCGACGCGGTTGACGCGGATGTGCCCGCTCTCGGACATCTGCACACCGGCCTGCTCGAGACCGATCCCCGCCGTGTTCGGAACCGCACCGATCGCGATGAGGCAGTGGCTGCCCTCGACGGTCCGTCCGTCCGACAGGGTCACGACGATGCCCTCGCCCGAGCGGACGACCGACTCGGCCCGCGACTTCGACAGGACCGTCATGCCGTTGCGCTTGAACACCCGCTCGATCACCGCGGCCGCGTCGGCGTCCTCACCAGGGAGCACCTGGTCGCGGCTCGACACGAGGGTGACCTCCGAGCCGAGCGCACGGTAGGCGGAGGCGAACTCGGCACCGGTCACACCGGAGCCGACGACGACGAGGTGGTCGGGAATGGCGGACAGGTTGTAGAGCTGCGTCCACGTGAGGATGCGCTCACCGTCCGGGATCGCGGTCGGGAGGATCCGCGGACTCGCGCCGACGGACACCACGACGGTGTCGGCCTCGATGCGGTCGAAGTCCGTGCCGGCGCCGCCGGGTTCGGTCGAGACGATGACGGCGTCGCGACCGTCGAGACGCCCCTCGCCGTTGATGATGCGGACCCCGTTGTCGAGCAGGTTGGATCGCATGTCTTCCGACTGCTGGCGCGCGAGCCCGAGGAGGCGTTTGTTCACGGCCGCGAGGTTCACTGCGACCTCGGGGCGGATCGGCTTGCCGTCGGCGTTGCGCCCGTAGAACTGCACGCCGAGCTCCGAGGACTCGCGGACGGCGATCGCTGCCTCCGCCGTCGCGATGAGGCTCTTCGATGGGACGACGTCCGTGATGACGGCCGACCCTCCGACCCCCTGACGCTCCACGAGGGTGACCTCGGCGCCCTGCTGAGCACCCGCGATCGCGGCCTCGTACCCGCCTGGCCCTCCGCCGAGTACGGCGATCCGCTGTTTCCGCTCAAACTCGTAAGCCATGCGTCGATTCTCGCAGCCCGGACACGCCCGCACCAATTCGACTCCCAGCCGCCGGATCCGTCGAGCGAAGGATCGATCCATCCCGGTCGGTGCGGACGCCTCCGGCTCGCGACGATGGCGGACGGGCGCCGACGATTAGAGTGGTGGGATGGCTGACTCTTCGTCGAATCCGTTGGACGCCCCGGGCGTCGACCCCTTCACCGTCGCGGCTCAGGCCGCCGAGCGCATCGCCGAGATCTCGGGCGTGGCGCGGCATGACATCGCCCTCACCCTCGGTTCCGGATGGGGCCGCGCCGCCGAGCTCATCGGCGAGACGGTCGCGACGATCCCCGCGACCGATGTGCCCGGCTTCTCGAAGCCCGCCCTCGAGGGTCACGTCGGCACCCTCACCTCGGTCCTGCTCCCGTCGGGCAAGCACGCCCTCGTCATCGGCGCTCGGACGCACTACTACGAGGGACACGGCGTGCGCCGCGTCGTCCACAGTGTGCGGACCGCAGCGGCGACGGGCGTCAAGACGATGATCCTCACGAACGGCGCCGGCGGGATCAAGGAGACGTGGACGCCCGGCACCCCCGTGCTCATCAGCGACCACATCAATCTGACGGCCGACTCGCCTCTCGAGGGAGCGACCTTCATCGACCTCACCGACCTCTATTCGGCCCGTCTTCGCGGCATCGCGCGCGAGGTCGCACCGGAGCTCGACGAAGGCGTCTACACGCAGTTCCGCGGACCGCACTACGAGACACCGGCAGAGGTGCAGATGGCGAAGGCCATCGGTGGTCACATCGTGGGCATGTCGACGGCCCTCGAGGCCATCGCCGCCCGCCAGGCCGGCATGGAGATCCTCGGGTTCTCCCTCATCACCAACCTGGCCGCCGGCATCCAGAAGACGCCCCTCAGCCACCAGGAGGTCATCGAGGCCGGCCGCGCGGCCGAGCCCGTCATCAGCGACCTCCTCGCCCGCGTCGTGGCCCGCCTGTGAGTGCCGGGCGTCTCGACCGCGCCAGGGCGTGGCTCGAGCAGGACCCGGACGCCGAGACGCGTGCCGAGCTCGAGGCTCTGATCGGCGCGGTCTCGAGCGGGTCGGCGGATGCCGAGATCGAGTTGGCCGACCGGTTCGACGCTCGCCTCGCCTTCGGGACCGCCGGGCTCCGCGGCGAGCTCGCCGCTGGACCGAATCGCATGAACCGCGTCCTCGTGACCCAGGCGGCCCGCGGGCTCGCGGACTGGCTCCTCGCATCCGGTCGTGACGCCTCCGTCGTGATCGGCTACGACGGACGGAAGAACTCCCGCGTCTTCGCCGAGGACACCGCACGGATCATGGCCGGCGCCGGCGTCCGGGCCGTCCTGCTCCCCCGCCTGCTGCCCACGCCCGTGCTCGCCTTCGCCGTGCGCCACGTCGACGTGGGCGCTGGCGTCATGGTGACGGCGAGCCACAATCCGCCGCGCGACAACGGCTACAAGGTGTATCTGGGCGGTCCCGACGAGGGGTCTCAGATCGTGTCGCCCGTCGATGCGGAGATCGCCGCCGCGATCGACGCCGTCGCGGCCGGTTCGATCGTCGATCTCCCCCGCTCCGACGACTTCGAGACCGCCGACGACACGGTCGTCGACGCCTACGTCGCGCGGACCGCGCAGGTCGCGTCCACTCGGCCGTCGGCTCAGCCGGTCGTCGTCTACACGGCCATGCACGGCGTGGGGTGGGAGACCACCGCGCGGGTGCTCGAGGAGGCCGGTTTCGACCGGCCGATCGTCGTCGAGCAGCAGCTCCACCCGGATCCCGACTTCCCGACGGTGGCCTTCCCCAATCCGGAGGAACCGGGCGCCCTCGACCTCGCGTACGAGACGGCCCGAGCACACTCGGCCGACCTGATCATCGCGAACGATCCGGATGCCGACCGCCTCGCCGTCGCGATCCCGGATCACTCGGATCCGACGGGCTACCGGCGCCTGACCGGCAACGAGGTCGGCGCCCTGCTCGGATGGCGGGCCGCGGAGTCGCTCTCCTCCCGCGACGAGGGGGCTCCCGAGGGAACCCTCGCCTGCTCCATCGTGTCCTCCCCCGCACTCGCTGCGGTCGCCCGGCGCTACGGGTTGGAGTTCGCCGACACGCTCACGGGCTTCAAGTGGGTCTCGCGCGCACCCGGCCTCGTCTTCGGCTACGAGGAGGCCCTCGGGTACCTCGTCAATCCGGAGACGGTACGTGACAAGGACGGCATCTCCGCCGCGGTCGCCTTCTTGGACCTCGCCGCCCGGCTCGCGGCCGACGGTTCGGACGTCGCTCGCCGACTCGACGCGTTCAGTGAGACGTTCGGTCACTTCGCGAGCGACCAGGTGTCCGTGCGGGTCGACGATCTCAGCCGCATCACCGCGACCATGTCGAGGCTCCGCGAGTCGCCGCCGAGCGAGATCGGAGGCGTGCGCATCGATCGGGTCGACGACCTCGTCGACGGCTTCGGCTCACTCCCCCCGAGCGACGTCTTGCGGTTCCACCTCGGCGACGGTTCGCGCGTGATGGTGCGGCCGAGCGGGACCGAGCCGAAGCTCAAGGTCTACATCGACGTCTCGAGCGAGACCGGGACCCTCGCCGAGCGCATCGTGGACGCCGAGGCCCGCCTCGCGATCCTCCGTGCGGGAGTCTCCGACCTGGTCGCCTGAGGCGGCTGGTCGCCCCGGCGGCAGGTCGCCCCGCGCGGCAGGTCGCCTCACACGGCCCGGGCCGAGCCGGATACCGCCGAGCGGGAGAGGCACGCGACTCGGCCGAGCTGCCTCAGCCGAGGGCGCCTCAGCCGAGGGCGCCTCAGCCGAGGGCGTCGAAGAGCTTCTGCTCGATCTCCGCGAGGTCGACGTAGCTCTGGACCACGACGATATCCGCCCAGGTGGGCGGGATCCGGTCGACGAGTTCGGGGGATGTGAGGATGATCTGCGCGTCCGCCGCCGTGGTCGCGAGCGACGCGATGTCGGACGCCGTCACATCGGCTTCGATCTCGAGCCGCGCGAGCGCGCGCTCCGCGTTGACTTTGAGAATGCCGGACGTGCCCACCCCGGCACCGCACACGGCCACGATCTTCATGAGACGTCCCTCGTCGTTCCCTGCAGGATGAGATCGATGGCGGCCGACGGCTCGGTGGCCATGCTGAGCGCCGGGACGAGGCCGGGATCGTTGAACGCGTTGGCAAGATCGGCGATGCCCGTGACGTGGGCGTCGGCCGTCGTCACCGCGAGCCCGATGACGACGCTCACCGGATCGTTGTGGGCGTGGCCGAAGGAGACGGGCTCGGCGAGGGTCACGAGCGACAGACCGTCGGCGCGCACGTCGTCACCGGGGCGGGCATGCGCGAGCGCGAGACCCGGGGCGATCACGACGTAGGCGCCGAACTCGTCGATGACGTCGATCATGCGCTGCGTGTACGACGGTTCGACCGAACCACCGGCGATGAGCACGTCACCTGCTGCCCGCACCGCGCCGCGCCAGTCCGTCACGACGGCACCGAGCCGGATGGAGGCGGGGGTGAGCGGGGGCAACGGCATCTGCGGATCCTGAGGTCGATGAGTCACGACGTGGGTGGACGTCTGAGTCCAGGGTACTGCTCGCACGCCGAACGTTTGCTGTCCATCAACAGCCCCGACGGGTGGCGCTCAGGCGCCCTCGTTGTCCGCCGCCTCGAACCCGGCGGAGATGCGCTCGGAGAGCTCCTCACGCTCCTCGAGAGGCAGGAACGCCGATGCGGCCGCGTTGAGCTGGAACGACTCCAGATCGCGGAGGTCGTAGCCGAACGCATCGCCGAGCAGGCCCAGTTCGCGTGTCAGGGTCGTGGCGCTCATCGTGCGGTTGTCCACGTTCACCGTGACGCGGAACCCGAGCTGGTAGAGCAGATCGAACGGGTGGTCGTCCATCTCGTCTCCCCAGCGCTCGATGGCTCCGGTCTGGAGGTTCGATGACGGGCTCAGTTCGAGCACGATCTCGCGGTCCTTCACCCACTGCGCGAGACGGCCGAGCGAGACGTAGACGTTCTCGTCGTCGCTGCGCTCGATCGTGATGTCCTCGGCGATCCTCACGCCGTGCCCGAGACGCAGCGCACGGCCGTCGAACAGGGCCCCGCGGATCGAGTCGAGGCCGTCGGCCTCGCCCGCGTGCACCGTGACGGGGAAGTACTCGGACGCGAGGTAGTCGAAGGCCGCGCGCTGGCGGCTCGGCGGGAATCCGGCCTCCGCCCCGGCGATGTCGAAGCCGACGACGCCGCGGTCCCGGTGTCGCACGGCGAGCTCAGCGATCTCGAGACCGCGATCGGCGTGGCGCATGGCCGTGACGAGCTGCCCGATCCGGATGTCGCGCCCGTCGCGAACAGCATCGTCGATCGCCTCGTCGATGCCGGCCTGCACGGCCACGACGGTCTGGTCGAGGCTCAAGCCGCCCTGGAGGTGCTGCTCGGGCGCCCACCGGATCTCCCCGTACACGACGCCGTCGTCCACGAGGTCCTCGACGAACTCCCGGGCGACGCGACGCAGTCCCTGCTCCGACTGCATGACGGCGATCGAGAGGTCGAACGTCTTGAGGTAGTCCGGGAGGTTGCCCGCCGAACAGGAGTCGACGAACCAGTCGGCGAGGTCCTCCGCCTCCGTCGCGGGGAGGTCGAGGCCGATCTGCTCCCCCAGCTCGATGATCGTCTGCGGGCGGAGTCCGCCGTCGAGGTGGTCGTGCAGCGAGACCTTCGGGAGGTCCCGGATGTCGATGCCGTCGGAATAGTAGTCGTCGTCGCTCGTGCTCACCCGCTCAGCGTACCCCGGGAGGACCGCCGCCCGGGGGACGGAACCGGCTCTCAGCCGATGCGCTGACGCACGAGCGGCCCGCGCTCGACGACCGTTCCGGCCGGCGCGATCTCCCAGGCGCCCTCGACGGCGGCGAGGGCACGCTCGAAGCGCGAGTCGTCGTCGGCGGAGAGGGTGAACAGGGGCTGGCCCGCGACGACGGAGTCTCCGGGCTTCGCGTGCAGGTCGATCCCCGAGGCGTGCAGAACCGGGTCCTGCTGACGCGCGCGACCGGCGCCGAGGCGCCAGGCTGCGCTGCCGAAAGGGAGCGCTTCCTGGCGACTGAGGACGCCGTCGCGGTCGGCCGTGACGGTGTGGGTCTCCCGAGCGACGGGAAGTGCCGCGTCGGGGTCCCCGCCCTGGGCCTCGATGGCTGCGCGCCACGAATCCATCGCCCGCCCATCGGCGAGGGCTGCCTCGACATCGGCGTCGGGCTGGCCGACGAGCGCGAGCATCTCGCGTGCGAGGGCGACCGTGAGCTCGACGACGTCGGCCGGTCCTCCCCCGGCGAGCACCTCGACGGACTCCCGTACCTCGTTGGCGTTGCCGATCGCGAGCCCGAGCGGCACGTTCATGTCCGTGAGGAGCGCCGACGTGGCGACGCCGGCGTCCGTACCGAGCTCCACCATCGTGCGGGCGAGCTCCTCCGCCTTCGCGTAGTCGGTCATGAAGGCGCCGGAGCCGAACTTCACGTCGAGCACGAGGGCCTCGGTGCCCTCGGCGATCTTCTTGGACATGATGCTCGACGCGATGAGCGGGATGGCCTCGACCGTGCCCGTGATGTCCCGCAGGGCGTAGAGCCGCTTGTCCGCGGGGGCGAGGCCGCTGCCGGCCGCGCAGATGACGCCGCCGACGTCGCGCAGCTGGGCGAACATCTGCTCGTTCGTGAGGTCCGCACGCCAGCCGGGGATCGACTCGAGCTTGTCGAGCGTGCCGCCGGTGTGGCCGAGTCCGCGACCCGAGAGCTGCGGCACGGCGACGCCGAAGGAGGCGACGAGCGGCATGAGCGGGAGGGTGATCTTGTCGCCGACCCCACCGGTCGAGTGCTTGTCGACGGTGCGCTTGCCGAGCCCCGAGAAGTCCATCCGCTCGCCGGAGGCGATCATCGCGAGGGTCATGTCGCGGATCTCGCGGCGGCTCATGCCGCGGATGAGGATCGCCATGGCGAGAGCGGACATCTGCTCGTCCGCGACGTAGCGCCGCGTGTAGGCGTCGATCAGCCAGTCGATCTCGGCGGTGGCGAGTTCACCGCCGTCGCGCTTGGTCCTGATGAGGTCGACGACGTCGAACGCCTCGATCCGTTCGGGGGCTGCGGAGTCCTTCATGGTGTGTCCTTTCGCGCCGGCCGCGAGCGCGGTCCGACGATTGCGCGCGTGGAGGTCAGCGCACGCGGAGGTCTGCGGTCGTTCGTGTCAGCGGGCGTAGGCGTCGAGGGTGCTCGGGCCGAACGCGTCGGGGAGCACCTCGTCGATCGTGCGCACACCGGAGACGGTCTCGAGGAGCATGCCGGGCGCCGCGTGCTCGAAGAGGAGCTGACGGCACCGTCCGCACGGCATGAGGATGTTGCCGTCCCCGTCCACGCAGGTGAACGACACGAGCTTGCCACCCCCCGTGAGGTGCAGCGTGGAGACGAGTGCGCACTCCGCGCACAGCGTGAGGCCGTACGAGGCGTTCTCCACGTTGCAGCCCGCGATGATGCGGCCGTCGTCGACGACGGCCGCAACGCCCACGGGGAACTTCGAGTACGGAACGTAGGCCTTCCGCATCGCGTCGGATGCGATGGCGCGCAGGCCCTCCCAGTCGACGTCGGCCGCGGGATGCGAGGAGGTGTCGGTCATGACTTGATGTACGGCTTTCCGGAGGCGGCTGGGCCACGCGCGTACCCCACGAGCCCGGCGACGGCGAGGATCGTGACGAGGTACGGCAGCATGAGCATGAACTCGCTCGGCACCGGCGAACCGATGGCGCCGAGCACGTTCTGAAGGTTGGTCGCGAAGCCGAAGAGCAGCGCGGCGAACGTGGCCCTGATCGGGTTCCAGCGTCCGAAGATGACGGCGGCGAGGGCGATGAAGCCGGCGCCGGCCGTCATGTCCTTTCCGAAGCTCGAGACGGAGTCGAGCGTGAAGTACGCGCCACCGAGCCCGGCGACGGCGCCCGCGAGGGACACGTTCCAGAACCGCGTCGCGTTGACCCGGATGCCCACCGTGTCGGCGGCCTGCGGGTGCTCGCCCACCGCGCGGAGCCGTAGGCCCCACTTGGTGTGGAAGAGCCCGACGTAGACGGCGATGACCGCGATGTACATGAGGTAGACGATGAGGGTCTGGCGGAAGAGCACCGGGCCGACGACCGGGATGTCGCTCAGCACCGGGATCGGGAAGCGCGGGAAGCGCGGAGCCGTGTTGAGCCCGGCCGTGTCCTGTGAGAGCACCGTCGAGTAGAGGAACGACGTGAGCCCGAGCACGAGCACGTTGAGCACGACTCCGACGATCACCTGATCCACGAGGTACTTGATCGAGAACGCCGCGAGCACGAAGCTCACGAGCACCCCGGCGACCATCGCGGCGATGAGACCGGCGAACGGGTTGCCGGTGATCGAGGCCACGAGCGCGGCGCAGAACGCACCGGCGAGGAGCTGGCCCTCGATCGCCACGTTCACGACGCCGACGCGTTCGGAGATGACACCGCCGAGCGCTCCGAAGATGAGCGGGGCGCTCAGGGAGACGGTCCCGAGGAGCAGGCCCGTCACGGGGATCGCCGCCCCCGCCGCCGCCCACGTCAGGAAGGCGAGGAGGAACAGGAAGGTGAACGCGACGATCGAGACGGCGAGGATCGCGCGACGGGCGCGCGACCCGAGGCGCGACCCCGCGACCGTGAGGCCGACGACCACGGCGGCGAGGAGAGCGAGCAGGACCGTGACCGTGAGGCCGGTCCCCCGGGCCGGGAGCACCCAGTCCGCGAGCTGAACGAGATCCGTGTCCGAGGACAGACGGAACGTCGTCGCGCCGTCCCGTCCGGCGACGACGAAGAGCACGGCGGCCACGACCACGAAGATCCCGAGTGCGATCGGCGCCTTCCAGCTGCGGATCTCGGTCGATTCGAGGGTCCCGGAGACGGGCGTCGTATCGGGGGTGGTGATGGTGCTCACTTGGCCTCGACCTCCTTCGTGACGATCGGGGTCGTGCGTCGCTTCCGCCTCGTGCCGTCCGGCAGGAAGAAGATGGCGCGCACGAGCGGCGGGGCCGCGATGAAGAGGACGATGAGCGACTGCACGATGGTGACGACGTCCACGGGCACACCTTCGGACGCCTGCATCGAGTAGCCGCCGGCCTTGAACGCGCCGAAGAGGATTCCGGCGGCGAAGATGCCCCACGGCCGCGAACGGCCGAGGAGCGCCACCGTGATGGCGTCGAATCCGATCCCCGCGTCGATGCCGGAGCTGAAGCCCGTCGGGACCGTTCCGAGCACCTGCATGACGCCGGCGAGGCCCAGGAGCCCGCCGGAGACGAGCATCGCGTAGACGTAGATGTTCTTGACGTCCATGCCGGCGACACGAGCGGCGTTGGGGTTCTCCCCCACCGCGCGGAAACGGAACCCGAGGCTCGAGCGGTTGAGCAACCACCAGACGAAGATCGTCGCGAGGATCACGAGGATGAATCCGGCGTGCAGCTTGTACGCGGGCCCGAAGAGCGCGGGGAAGATCGCCGTCTCGAGCATGGGCGGGGACTTCGGGTTCACCTGGTCCGGCGCCTGCAGGAGGCCCGGCGTCCGCAGCATGTACGACACGAGGTAGAACGCGACGTAGTTGAGCATGATCGTGAGGATCACCTCGTGCGCACCGGTCCGGGCCTTCAGCAGACCGACGATCCCTCCCCAGAGCGCACCACCGGCGATGCCGGCGACGATCGCGACGATGAGGTGGATGCCCCACGGGAGGTGGAACGAGAAGCCGACCCACCCGGCGGCGGCCGCGGCGATCAGCATCTGACCGCGACCGCCGATGTTGAACATGCCCACCCGGAACGCGAGCCCCACACCGAGTCCCGCGACGATGAGCGGCGCGGCGTAGGTGAGGGTGTCGGTGAGCGGACGGATCGCCGTCGCGAAGTCGTCGCGTCGGAAGTTGTAGACCGAGCCCTGGAAGAGCGCGACGTACGCGCCCGAGACGGCGTTCCAGATGGCGAGGAAGGTGTCCTGCGGACGGCTGAAGAAGTAGCCGGCCGCCTCCTGAACGTCCTCGTTCGTGAACGCGATGAGGATACCTCCGATGAGGAGGGCGAGGAAGACCGCGAGGATCGTGATGAGCACGTTCCCGCCGATGATCTCCTTGAGGATCGCGTTGGCGCGGGGCTGCGGGGCCGACGGCTCCGGCGTCGGGGAGGACGCCGTCGTCGTTCCGGCGGCGCTCACGCGGCGACCTCGGCGGGGCGCTCGCCGGCCATCATGAGACCGAGCACGTCGCGCGGGGTGTCGCCGGGGACGATGCCGACGATCGAGCCGCGGTACATCACGGCGATGCGATCCGCGAGCGCCACGACCTCGTCGAGCTCGGTCGAGACGACGATCACGGGAATCCCGGCGTCGCGGGTCTCGATCATGCGCTTGTGCACGAACTCGATCGATCCGACATCGATACCGCGCGTGGGCTGCGCGGCGATGAGGAGACGGAGGTCTCGGCTCATCTCCCGAGCGAGCACGACCTTCTGCTGGTTACCACCGGACAACCGGCCGGCGGCCGTCTGGATGGAGGGTGCGCGGATGTCGAACTCCTTCTTCTTCTCCTCGGCGAACTCGTCGAGGTGGTCGCGGCGCAACGAGCCGCGGGCGACGAAGGGCTCGCCGTGCGATCGGTCGAGCATGAGGTTCTCGGCGATGGTGAACTCGCCCACGAGGCCGTCGTGCGTGCGGTCCTCCGGCACGAATCCGACACCCGCGTCGAGCACGCGTCGCACGCTCAGGCCGGTGAGGGTCTCGGAGCCGAGGCTCACGCGACCGTTGACGCGGGGCTGGAGGCCCATGATGGCCTCGGTGAGCTCGGTCTGACCGTTGCCCTGCACGCCGGCGATCGCGAGGATCTCCCCTTCGCGCACGGTGAAGCTCACGTCGTTGACGACCTTGAGGCCGTTCGCGTCGATCACGTCGAGGTGCTCGACGACGAGGGCGGGTTGCCCCGGCGACGCCGGTCCCTTCTGGACCACGAGTTCGACGGCGCGACCCACCATGAGGGCGGCGAGCTCCGAGTTGCTCGCCGTCGGCTGGGCCTCCCCGACGACCTTCCCGAGGCGGATGACCGTGATGCGGTCGGCGACCTCGCGGACCTCGCGGAGCTTGTGGGTGATGAAGACGATGGAGGTTCCCTCGTCGCGCAGCTGGCGCATGATCGTCATGAGCTCGTCGGTCTCCTGCGGGGTGAGCACGGCCGTCGGCTCGTCGAAGACGAGCACCTGGGCGTCACGCGAGAGGGCCTTGATGATCTCGACCCTCTGCTGGACGCCGACCGGTAGATCACCGACGAGCGCATCGGGGTCGACGCTGAACCCGAAGCGGTCGGAGATCTCGCGCACGCGCGCTCGCGCGGCGTCGAGGTTGAGACGACCGCCGAAGGTCGTCTCCTCGTGGCCGAGCATGACGTTCTCCGCGACCGTGAAGACGGGGATGAGCATGAAGTGCTGGTGCACCATGCCGATGCCGGCGCGCATCGCATCACCGGGGCCCTCGAAGTGCTGGACGTCGTCGTCGAGCAGGATCTCGCCCTCGTCGGCCTGGTACAGGCCGTAGAGCACGTTCATGAGGGTGGACTTGCCGGCCCCGTTCTCCCCCAGGAGGCAGTGGATCTCACCGGGGGCGACCACGAGGTCGATGTGGTCGTTGGCCGTCAGAGCGCCGAAGCGCTTCGTGATGCCGCGGAGTTCGAGTTGCATTGGATGATCCTAAGCTGCCGGGCGCGCGGCTCCGGCGCGGAGGTCGAGCATCGACGGATGGCTCAATCGTAAGACGGACACGAGGGGGAGACCAGCCGACCGGCTGATCTCCCCCTCGAGAGCGGGTCGGTGGCGCCGCACGCGGCACCACCGACGTCGCAGGGACTACTCCGTGACGGGCGAGGCCGGCGAGGTGACCTCGATCGAGCCGTCGACGATACCAGCGGAGATCTCGTCGAGCTCGGCCTGGAGAGTGTCGCTCACCGTGTCCTCGAAGTCGTGGAACGGCGCGATGCCGACGCCCTCGTTCTCGAGCGTTCCGACGTACGGGCTGTTGTCGAAGTCGCCCTCGCCGGCGGCGGTGACGACGTCCTCGACGCCGGACGACATCTGCTTGAGGATCGAGGTGAGGAAGAACTCAGCACCCTCGGGGTAGGTCTCGTACAGGTCGGCGTCGACGCCGATCATCTTGACGTCCTTGCCGGAGTCGCGGATCGCCTCGATCGCGCTGATGAACACCGGTCCACCGACGGGGAGGAGGATGTCGGCGTTCTGGTTGATGAGCGTCGTGGCGAGCTGCTTGGCCGTGTCGTTGGCCTCGAAGCCACCGGTGAACGAACCGGTCTGGGCGTCGACGTCCCAGCCGACGACCTGCACGTCCGTGCCCTTCTGCTCGTTGTAGTAGGCGACGCCGTCGGCGAAGCCGTCCATGAAGATCGTGACGGTCGGGAACTGCTGTCCGCCGAAGGTGCCGACGACGCCGGTCTCCGTCGTGTCAGCCGCTGCGTAGCCGGCGAGGAACGCGGCCTGAGCCGTGTCGTAGATGATCGGCTTGACGTTGTCCGCCTCGATCGAGTTGTCGTCGAGCATGACGAACTCGACGTCGGGGTTGGCCTCGGCGGCCGCACCCGTCGCCTCGGCGAGCGCGAAGCCGACGGAGACGATGAGGTTGCAGCCCTCGTCGACGAGGCTCGTGATGTTCGGGGCGTAGTCGTCCTCGGTCTCGGACTGCACGTCGGTGACCTCGGCACCGAGCGTGTCGGCCGCGGCGACGATTCCCTCGAAGCTCGCCTGGTTGAACGACTTGTCGTCGAATCCGCCGGCGTCGGAGACGATGCAGGGGCTGAAGTCGCTCGCAGCGTCGCCGCCGCCTGAGCCGCTGTCCTCGGGCGCCTGGCCGCAGCCGGCGAGGAGCGCGATGACGCCGAGGCCGGCCATGCCGGAGACGGTGACCCGTCGGGTGGTGATAGTCAAGATGTCCTCCAAAAGAGTCCCCGGCAGGACGGCGGGGACGGATGCAGTCAGGTTACCCAATGCGACGATCCGCCCCGGACCTGGGGGCGTTCTCGCAACAGACTCGTTACATAGCGGTCCTCCCGCGGTGATTTGGTGCTCGACGGCGGTGCCCCGCACGCAGGCGTCAGACGGCCTGGCGGAGGGGCTCGCCCGGCGCGATGACGATCTCCTCGCCCATCCACCGCCGGCGCAGCCACCGATCGTGGCTCGCGATGACGACGGCCCCGGGGTAGGCGCCGAGCGCGTCCTCGAGATCGGTCGCGAGCGACAGGGAGAGGTGGTTCGTCGGCTCGTCGAGGAGGAACACGTGCGGCGGTCGCGCGAGGATGAGGGCGAGGGCCACCCGGCGCTGCTGCCCGATCGAGAGTCGGGCGATCGGCCGGTCGAGATCGAGCGACCCCACCAGACCGAGACTGTCGAGCGGAATACGGGCGGCGCGCTCCTCCCCCAGCACAGAGGCGTAGGCGGCCCGCGGCGAGGCCGCCGGATCGGCGAAGCGGACGTCCTGCTCGAGCAGCCCGATCCGCAGTCCCTTGCGTCTCACGAGACGGCCGCCGCGCGGTGCGACCGTGCCCGCGAGGAGCGCCAGGAGGGTCGATTTACCCGCTCCGTTGGGTCCCGTGACCAGCAGGCGCGTCTCCGGACGGACGTCGAGGCGATCGACGTGCAGCCGGCCGGGCACGCCGACGTCCCTCGCGGTCACGAGGGGCTCGCCGTCCGGGAGGGCGCCGAATCCAGCCGGGATCCCGGCGAACGTCAGGGGCGAGGGTGGAGCCTCGACGCGCTCGGTCTCGAGGTGCTCGATCCGCCGCTCGGCGTTTCCGATCCGCCGACTGACCTGTCGCTCGACGGTGCCGCCCTTGAATCCGACGTTGAACGTGTCGTTGTCCCGGCGGACTCCGTCGAACCGCAGGGCCTCCCCCGCGCCCGCGACGGTCGCGCGCAGGTCGCGCAGCCGCTGCTCCTCCTCCGCGAACCGGCGCTGCCAGCGCTCGCGCTCCGCCGCCTTGACGGAGAGATAGTCGCTGAATCCACCGCCGAAGGAGGCCACGCCCGCTCCCGTTCCGCGGGGATCCGTGGGGGTGCGCACGGGGTCGAGGTCGACGAGCCCCGTGGCGACCTCGTCGAGGAAGGCCCGGTCGTGACTCGCGAAGAGCACGGGACCGCGCCACGCGACCAGCTCGTCGCGGAGGAAGGCGACCGCCGCATCGTCGAGGTGATTCGTCGGCTCGTCGAGGAGGAGGGCGTCGGGCCGCGCGAGCAGGAGCCCGGCGAGGGCCAGCCGTGAGCGCTGGCCGCCGCTCACCTCCGACACGAGGAGAGAACGACCGAGATCGGCGACTCCGAGGGTGCCCAACACGACGTCGAGTCGGGCGTCGAGTGACCACACCTCGGCGCGCTCCGCCGCATCGAGCGCCGTGGCGTACCGCGCGTCCGCGCCGTCCGCACCATCGGCGAGCGCCTCGGCCGCCGCGGCGAGCTCGCGCTCGAGCGCCCGGATCTCGTCCGTGGCCGCGTCGAGGAGACAGCCGACCGTCGTCGACGCCGAGCGCGGCACCTCCTGCCAGAGGATCCCGATGCGACGCGGCACGGCGACGGTTCCGCCGTCCGGTTCGTCGATGCCCGCGATGATCCGCAGCAGGGTGGACTTGCCGGCACCGTTCTCCCCGATCAACCCCGTGCGCGCACCGGTCGGGACGACGAGCGACACGTCCGTGAGCACACGACGATCGCCGTACCGCCGGGAGACGCCGTCGAGCCGGATGTGGTCGAGCCGACCCACCGGACCGGCTACGGCCGGGGACGACGCCGCGGGGAGGGGTGATGCCGCGTGACGGGAGGACACGTGGAAAGAGGTCGTGGGAAGGGAAGAGGATCGCACCAGTGCACCGCCGTTGTCAGGTCGGGCATCGACTCCGTCCCTCGCGTTCGGCGATGGGAGGAGGGGGCTGCCCGAGAACCGATCGACCCGCCGGGCATGAGCTCTCGTGATGGACACGGAGCGCCGCGGACGCGGGGAGGGAGGGCGTTACAACTTCACGCGTCGACGCTAACACGACGACGCCGACGATCGGAAGGGCGGCATCCCCTGTCGAGGATGCCGCCCTTCCGGAACGCCAGGTTCGACCCGGCTCAGTCGCCGACATCGGCATCGTCGTCGCCAGCAAAGCTGCTGACCACCGGCAGGCTCGCCGTCATGAGCGTGCCGTCGTCGCGACGGGCGCGCGAGTGGATGCGCTGGGTGGGCTTGCCCGGAATCCGCGGTCCCTGGTCGCGCAGCGGCACGACGAGTTCCGACCCGGCCTCGACCGTGTAGTCGGTGCCCCTCACGGAGAAGTCCACCGAGTCGCCCTCGAGCACCGTGACGCTGAACTCGTTCGTCCGCACGCGCACGATGAGGCGGCTCCCGTGCCACATGAGGTTGAAGGCGAGCTTCGTCCACTCGGCGGGCAGGCGGGGATCGAAGGACAGCTTCCCGTCATAGTCCCGCATGCCGCCGAAGCCGCTGACGAGCGAGCTCCACACCCCGCCGGCCGAGGCGACGTGCACGCCGTCCGACGAGTTGTTGTGCAGGTCCGCGAGGTCGACGAAGAGGGAGTCCCTGAAGTAGTCGAGGGCCAGATCCTGGTACCCGATCTCCGCCGCGATGATGGACTGCACCGCGCCGGACAACGTCGAGTCGCCCGTGGTCAGCGGATCGTAGTACTCGAAGTCTGCGAGTTTCTCGTCGTGCGTGAACTCCCCTCCTTGGAGGAAGAGAGCGAGGACGACGTCGGCCTGCTTGAGCACCTGGAACCGGTAGATGACGAGCGGGTGGAAGTGCAGCAGGAGCGGCATCTGCTCCTTCGGTGTGTTCGCCAGGTCCCACACCTCCCGGTCGAGGAAGTGGGAGTCCTGCGGGTGGATGCCGAGCGCCTCCGAGTAGGGGATCATCATCGACTCCGCGATGCGCTCCCACTCCTCCACCTCGTCGGCGGAGAGCGACAGCCGCGCGGTCAGGATCGCGAAGCCCGAGGGGTCCGTCTCCTTCAGCTCCCGGACGCACTGCGCCGCGTAGCGCAGGTTGAACCGCGCCATCACGTTCGTGAAGAGGTTGTCGTTGACCACGGTGGTGTACTCGTCGGGCCCGGTCACCCCGTGGATGTGGAACGTCTCCGTCTCCTCGTCCACGATGCGCCAGAACCCGAGGGTCGTCCACAGCCGCGCGGTCTCCACGGCGATGTCGATGCCGCCGCGCTTCAGGAAGTCGGTGTCGCCGGTGGCGCGGACGTAGCGCGCGAGGGCGAAGGTGACGTCGGCGTTGATGTGGTACTGCGCCGTGCCGGCCGCGTAGTACGCCGACGCCTCTTCACCGCTGATGGTGCGCCACGGGAAGAGCGCACCGTCCTCGTTGAGCTGGCCGGCGCGCTTGCGGGCGGCCGGCAGCATCTGCTCGCGCATGCGGAGTGCGTTGCGGGCGAAGAGCGGAGTCGTGTAGCTCAGGAAGGGCAGGACGTAGATCTCGGTGTCCCAGAAGTAGTGCCCGCTGTAGCCGCTTCCCGTGAGACCCTTCGCCGGGATGCCGAGACCGTCGGCGCGCGCCGCCGCCTGCGCGAGCTGGAGGAGGTTCCAGCGCACGGCCTGCTGGATCTCCGGCTGGCCGTCGACCTCCACGTCCGACGCGGCCCAGTACACGTCGAGCCACTCGCGCTGCTTCTCACACTGCGCGTCGAGGCCCTCGGTGCGCGCGCGGTCGAGCGTGCGGCGGCACCGGTTGATGAGTTCCCGCGTGGGCGCGCCTCGCGACGAGTGGTAGCTCACGAACTTCGTGACGCTGATCGGGACACCGGCCTTCGCCTGCACGCGGTAGACGTTCTTCGCGATGTCCGGCTCGACGATCGTGCGGTGTACGTAGTCGTTGTCGGTCTCGATGGTGTGGTCGGCCGCGACGGCGACGGTCATGCCGGAGTTCGCGACGCGGTAGCTGAGAACGCTCCGGCCGCCGTCCTGCCAGTACTCCCCCGGCACGAGCACGCGCTCGGAGATCTTGTCGGTCTTGCGGGGGTCGAACGACTTCCCACTGCGCCCGGGGGCGCCGCCGTACTCGTCCTCGCCGTCCTGACGGTTGAGCATCTGGCACGAGATCGTCACGGGGGCGTCGGAGTCCTCGACCGTGACCTCCATCGTCATCACCGCGAGGTGGCGCTCGACGAACGACACCATGCGGGTCGTGCGCACGCGCACGCGCTTGCCGGCCGGGGTGAACCAGAGGAGCTCGCGCGACAGGACGCCGCTGCGGAAGTCGAGGGTCCGGGTGTAGTCGATGAGCTCGGCCTCGTCGAGCGAGAGCGGCTCGTCGTCCACGTAGAGGCGCATCACCTTCGCGTCCGGCGCGTTGACGATGGTCTGGCCCACCTCCGCGAAGCCGTAGGCCTGCTCGGCGTGCCGGATCGGCCAGGTCTCGTGGAGACCGTTGAGGAAGGTGCCGTGCTCGTGGGCCTTGCGCCCCTCCGCGTTGTTCCCCCGCATGCCGAGGTAGCCGTTACCGATGGAGAACAGGGTCTCCGCCTGGCCGGCCGAGTCGAGGTCGTACGTCTTCTCGACGAGCTTCCACGGGTCGACCGGGTAGCGTTCGCGGTCCATCATCGCCATGGGCGTGTCGTTCCTTCTGTCGTGAGGCGGGTCGGGCGGGCGGTGATCACAGGGTCGACGGCGACGTCGCGTCGAGCATCTCGGACAGGTCGGACACCACGAGGTGCGCGCCGACGGCGAGCAGGGTCTCTGGTCCGACGCCCCGGTCGACGCCCACGACGAGACCGAAGCCCCCCGCGACGCCCGCCGCGACGCCGGACGTCGCGTCCTCGACCACGACGGTGCGGGTCGGGTCCACACCGAGACGCGCGGCCCCGAGCAGGAACATGTCGGGCGCCGGCTTGCTCGGCAGGCCCTCGACCTCGGCGACCGCCCCGTCGACGACGACCGTGAACCGGTCGCGGAGCCCGGCGGCACGGAGCACCGACTCCGCGTTCTTGGAGCTCGACACCACGGCCTTCGGCGTGCCGGCGGCCTCCAGGGCGTCGAGCATCGCGATCGACCCGGGGTAGGCCTCCACGCCGTCGCGCTCGAGGATGTCGGCGAAGACGACGTTCTTCCGGTTCCCGACGCCACAGACCGTCTCGGCCGTCACGGCGTCGTCGGGCGAACCCCATGGGAGGTCGATCCCGCGCGAGGCGAGGAGTCGCGAGACGCCCTCGTACCGCTGCATCCCGTCGAGCGAGAGGTAGTAATCCTCGTCGGTGTACGACTTCGCGATCCCCCACGCCTCGAAGAGCTCGGTGAACATGACCTTCCATGCGTGCATGTGCACGTCGGCCGTCGGGGTGAGGACGCCGTCGAGATCGAAGAGGACGGCGTCGTACGACGTGAGGTCGGGCATCGTGCCGGCGCCGCCGGACGCGGGAGGAAGGGTTGTCACGAAGGTCTCCGCTGGTCGGGGTTCAGCTGATCGGGTGAGGGTGTGCTCCGTACAGATTCGGGAGCAGCGGAGTCCACTCTCCTCAGTTGCGGGGGGATGCGCAACACGAGTCGGGCGGAGCGCTGGACCATCGCCTTAGAGGACGTCGCCTTAGAGGACGTCGCCGCGGCCGGAGAGCTTGAGGGCGTCCACCACGGACTTCACGCGCTGCGCGTTCTCCCGCGTGGTCACGAGGAGGGCGTCCGGGGTGTCCACGACGACGATGTCCTTGACCCCGATGAGGCTGATGACGCGCTCGGTCTGGGTCACGACGATGCCGCTCGAGGAGTCGGCGAGGACGCGCGCGTTCTCGCCGAGGATCGCGAGGTCGGACGGACGTCCGCCCGAGTTGATCTTCGCGAGGGAGGCGAAGTCGCCCACGTCGTCCCAGTCGAAGTGTCCGGGGATGACGGCCAGACGTCCGGCCTTCGCGGCGGGCTCGGCGACGGAGTAGTCGATCGCGACCTTGGGGAGCTCCGGCCAGATCCTGTCGACCGCGGGGCCGCGGAGCGCCGGGTCGTCCCAGACCGCGGCGAGCTCGAGGAGGCCGTCCCGCAGTCCCGGTTCCGAGCGGCCGAGCTCCTCGAGGAGGACGTCGGCCCGGCTGATGAACATGCCGGCGTTCCAGAGGTACTCGCCGGAGCGCAGGTATCGACGTGCGGTCGACAGATCGGGCTTCTCCACGAAGGAGCGCACGCGCAGCGCGTTGGGCGAGGACTCGATCCCGAGGTTCTCGCCGCTGTTGATGTACCCGAAGCCGATCGCCGGCTCGGTGGGCTGGATGCCGATCGTCGTGACGTAGCCGGCGTCGGCCGCTGCGGCCGCCTCCGCCACGGTCGAGCGGAACTGGCGCGAGCTGCGGATGACGTGGTCGGCAGCGAACGAACCGATGATGACGTCGGGCTCCCGCCGAGACAGGATCGCGGCGGCGAGGCCGATCGCCGCGGACGACTCGCGCGGCTCGCTCTCGAGCACGATGTTGTGGTCGGCGATGCCGGGCAGCTGCGCCTCGACCGCCGAGCGGTGGGCGCGACCCGTCACGACCATGATGCGATCGGCGCCGGCGAGCGGCGCGAGCCGGTCGTAGGTCGCCCGCAGGAGCGTCGTGCCGCTCCCGGTGAGATCGTGCAGGAACTTCGGCGCGTCCGCCCGGGACAGCGGCCAGAGCCGCGAACCGATACCGCCGGCGGGGATCACGCTGTAGAACCGCTCGAGAGACGTCGTCATGTGGCCACCATACCGAGAGCAGATGACGGCGTGATTTCGCGGCGGGAGCACACTGTGGGCAGGTCTACAGTGGTGTCGTCACGGAAGGGGCAGCAGTGGACGAGTCGAACACCCTCGGGATCCCCCTCCCCGACCCGAAGCGGCCCGTCGGCACACGCGGCGCCCGCCGTCTGGTCCAGGCCCCCGACGATCGCGACAGCCTCGTCGCCGCCGGTATCTACTCCGGCGGGCGAAAGGTGTCCGCGCCTGAGACCCTCGCCGAGGCGTTCTCCACCCTCAGGACGACGCCCGACGGATTCGCGTGGATCGGCCTCTATCGACCGGACGAGAACGAGGTGGGCGCGATCGCCCGCGAGTTCGGCCTGCACGCGCTCGCCGTGGAGGACGCGGTGCTCGCCCACCAGCGCCCCAAGATGGAGCGCTACGACGACGTCCTCTTCATCGTGCTGCGCGCGGCCGACTACGTGGACGAGACCGAACGGCTCGTCTTCGGCGAGCTGCACGTCTTCCTCGGGCCCAACTTCATCGTGACCCTGCGTCACGCGGAGGCGCCGCAGCTCACGGGAGTGCGCACCCGCATGGAGGGCAACCCTCAGCTGCTCGAGCTCGGCCCCCACGCCGTGCTCTATGCGATCATCGACGCGGTCGTCGACGAGTACCAGCCGGTCGTCCGGGGGCTGTCGAACGACATCGACGAGATCGAGGAGGAGGTCTTCGAGGGCGACTCGACGGTCTCCCGGCGCATCTACGAGCTCTCCCGCGAGGTCATCGCCTTCGAGCGGGCGGAGCAGCCGCTCCTCGACGTCGTCCGGCGCCTCGAGCTCGGGAGCGACAAGTACGGGGTCGCGCCCGAACTGCAACGCGGTCTGCGCGACGTCGCCGACCACCTCGTGCACGTCGATGAGAAGGTCATGGCGTTCCGTCAGCTCCTGCGCGACATCCTCACGGTCAACGGCACGCTCGTCGCCCAGCGGCAGAACGACGAGATCGCGCGCATGACCGAGACGAGCCTCAAGCAGGGCGAGGTCGTCAAGCGCATCTCGGCCTGGGCGGCGATCCTCTTCGGTCCCACGATCATCACGGGCATCTACGGTATGAACTTCGACGTGATGCCGGAACTCCACTGGACGTACGGCTACCCCTTCGCCCTCGGCCTGCTCGTGGCATCGGGCGCCGTGCTCTACGGGGTCTTCAAACGCAAGACGTGGCTGTGACCGGACGGTTCCGGCGCGCTCCGCAAGGGGCCCCGTTGTAAGGGTCGCCTAAAGGGACAATGTCGGTCCGCGCGAATACACTGGTGTTCACGCGCCGAAGTGACGCACGGGGCCCTTTCCGGCTCCGATAACCCCCGTCGAACTGGGAGGTCGTTTCGTGTCAGTGAAGACTGTCGGAACACCGGAGCAATCGAGAGAGCCCGATCTCTCCACCACTACGTCGCGCCGTCCGGCGGGCACGCTCTATCGCGGTCGCGAGGGGATGTGGTCATGGGTGCTGCACCGCATCACCGGCGTGGCCATCTTCTTCTTCCTGCTCGTGCACGTGCTCGACACGGCACTCGTCCGCGTCTCGCCCGAGGCGTACAACGCGGTCATCGGCACCTACCAGACCCCGATCATGGGGCTCGGCGAGGTCGGACTCGTCGGCGCGATCGTCTTCCACGCCTTCAACGGTCTGCGGATCATCCTCATCGACTTCTGGTCGAAGGGCACGCGCTACCAGCGCGTCATGTTCTACGTCGTGATCGGCCTGTGGGTCGTCACGATGCTCGGTTTCGTGCCACGGCACCTCATCAACGTGTTCAGCCACTGAGGGGGACGGCCATGACTTCCACCACGATCGACTCCCCCCGCACCCCGGCAGGCTCCGCGAAACGACGCGGCGTCAACTGGGAGAAGTGGGGCTGGATCTACATGCGCGTCTCCGGCGTCGTGCTCCTCGTCCTCATCTTCGGCCACCTCTTCGTCAACCTCATGGTCGGAGAGGGCGTCAAGGCCATCGACTTCGCCTTCGTCGGCGGCAAGTGGTCTGACCCGTTCTGGAAGGTCTGGGACACGCTCATGCTGTGGCTCGCGATGATCCACGGCGGCAACGGCATGCGCACGATCGTCAACGACTACGCCCGTTCGCCGCGACTTCGGAAGGTGCTCGTCGGAGCCATCGCCGCCTCGGTCGTCGTGCTCATCCTGCTCGGCACCCTCGTGGTCTTCACGTTCGACCCGTGCCCCGTCGTGCCCGCCGACCAGGCACACCTCCTCCCCTCCTTCTGCCCCGCTCCGTGACCACAGGACCTATGACGAATTCAGCAGCTCCCTCCTCCCCGTCCGAGTCGACGATCGTCGACGGCGTCCACTACCACCAGTTCGACGTCGTCATCGTGGGTGCCGGCGGCGCCGGCATGCGGGCGGCCATCGAGGCCGGACCCGGCGCGAAGACCGCCGTGATCTCGAAGCTCTACCCCACGCGTTCGCACACCGGAGCCGCCCAGGGCGGCATGGCGGCGGCTCTCGCGAACGTCGAGGAGGACACCTGGGAGTGGCACACCTTCGACACGGTCAAGGGCGGCGACTACCTCGTCGACCAGGACGCGGCGGAGATCCTCGCGAAGGAGGCCATCGACGCGGTCATCGACCTCGAGAACATGGGCCTGCCGTTCAACCGGACTCCCGAAGGCAAGATCGACCAGCGTCGCTTCGGCGGCCACACCCGCGATCACGGCAAGGCCCCGGTCCGCCGCGCGTGCTACGCCGCCGACCGCACCGGCCACATGATCCTGCAGACGCTCTTCCAGAACTGCGTCCGCCTCGGCATCAACTTCTTCAACGAGTTCTACGTGCTCGATGTCGTGATGACAGAGGTCGACGGGGTCGAGCAGCCGTCGGGCGTCGTCGCCTACGAGCTCTCCACCGGCGATCTGCACGTCTTCCAGTCGAAGGCGATCATCTTCGCCACCGGCGGCTTCGGCAAGATCTACAAGACCACGTCGAACGCCCACACCCTCACGGGAGACGGCGTCGGCATCATCTGGCGCAAGAAGCTCCCCCTCGAGGACATGGAGTTCTTCCAGTTCCACCCCACCGGCCTGGCCGGTCTCGGCATCCTCCTCACCGAGGGCGCGCGCGGCGAGGGAGCGATCCTCCGCAACGCGTCGGGCGAGCGTTTCATGGAGCGCTACGCCCCCACCATCAAGGACCTCGCACCGCGTGACATCGTCGCCCGTTGCATGGTCCAGGAGGTGGCCGAGGGCCGCGGAGCCGGTCCGCACAAGGACTACGTACTCCTCGACTGCACCCACCTCGGCGCCGAGGTGCTCGAGACGAAGCTCCCCGACATCACGGAGTTCGCGCGGACCTACCTCGGCGTGGATCCCGTCGTCGAGCCCGTGCCCGTCATGCCGACGGCGCACTACGCGATGGGCGGCATCCCCACGAACGTGGCCGCCGAGGTCCTGCGCGACAACACCACCGTCGTCCCGGGGCTCTACGCCGCGGGAGAGTGCGCGTGCGTGTCCGTGCACGGCTCGAACCGGCTCGGCACCAACTCCCTGCTCGACATCAACGTGTTCGGCAAGCGCGCCGGACGCAACGCCGTCGAGTACGTCAAGGGCGTCGACTTCACCCCGCTGCCCGAGGACCCCACCAAGGAGATCCGCGAGCTCATCGCGCAGCTGCGGTCGGCGACCGGTACCGAGCGGGTCGCCGCGCTCCGCAAGGAGCTCCAGGACAACATGGACCGCAACGCCCAGGTCTTCCGCACCGACGAGTCGCTCGCCGAGGTCACCGAGACCATCCACGGACTGCGCGAGCGCTACCTCGGCATCTCGGTGCAGGACAAGGGCAAGCGCTACAACACCGATCTCCTCGAGGCGATCGAGCTGGGCTTCCTCCTCGACCTGGCGGAGGTCGTCGTCTTCTCGGCGCGCAACCGTCAGGAGAGCCGAGGCGGCCACATGCGCGACGACTTCCCGAATCGCGACGACGAGAACTACATGAAGCACACGATGGCCTATCTGTCGGGTGACCCCCACTCCGCCGACCCGGCGGATCACATCCGGCTCGACTGGAAGCCCGTGGTCATCACCCGCTACCAGCCGATGGAGAGGAAGTACTGACATGTCGACGGCCACCCTCGATGCAGCACCGACCGACGCCGACGCGATCGAGTCGTTCACCGTTACCCTCATCATCCGCCGGTTCGACCCGGAGGTGGACGAGGAGCCGCGTTGGCAGGACTTCGACGTCGAGATGTTCGCGACGGACCGTATCCTCGACGCGCTCCACAAGATCAAGTGGGACCAGGACGGTTCTCTCACGTTCCGCCGCTCCTGCGCCCACGGCATCTGCGGCTCCGACGCGATGCGCATCAACGGACGCAACCGCCTCGCGTGCAAGACGCTGATCAAGGACCTCGACATCTCGAAGCCGATCTACGT
The DNA here is from genome assembly GCF_003990045.1 of Labedella endophytica. GTDB lineage: Bacteria > Actinomycetota > Actinomycetes > Actinomycetales > Microbacteriaceae > Labedella > Labedella endophytica. The sequence goes on from NZ_RZGZ01000002.1 coordinate 883,442, forward strand.
CGAGGCCATCAAGGGGCTCCCCCTCGAGAAGGACCTCATCGTCGACATGGAGCCGTTCTTCGCCTCCTTCCGCGAGGTCCAGCCCTTCCTCCAGGCGCGCACCATGCCCGGTGCCGGCAAGGAGCGCGTGCAGTCGGTCGCCGACCGCGCCCGCTTCGACGACACCACCAAGTGCATCCTGTGCGCCGCGTGCACCTCGTCGTGCCCCGTGTTCTGGACCGACGGCCAGTACTTCGGACCGGCCGCGATCGTGAACGCGCACCGCTTCATCTTCGACTCCCGTGACGACGAGGCCAAGGTCCGCCTCGACATCCTGGGAGGCAAGGACGGTGTCTGGCGCTGCCGGACCACCTTCAACTGCACCGAGGCCTGCCCCCGCGGCATCCAGGTGACGCAGGCGATCGCCGAGGTCAAGTCGGCCATCATGCGCGGCACCGCCTGATCTCTTTCCACCCCCTGAAGATCCCCTCTGTGCTCGAATTATCGGGCACAGAGGGGATTTTCGGTGCAGTGAGAGAGGAGGGGGCTAGTGGCCGGCGGCGATCGGCTGGCCCGGCATGATCTCGATGACGTTGCCGTCGCCGATGTCGATGAAGGTGCCGGCCGGCACGACGAGGGACTGACCGGCGGCGAGCCGCTGCCAACTCGCCCCAGGGACGATGAGGGACGTTCCGTTCGTCGACTTCAGGTCGGTGACGACCACGTTGTCCCCCAGCTGCTCGACCTCCACGTGCGTCGCCGAGACGGACTTCGTGGACGACTGCACGACCACGACACGGCCGCCGGCCGGCGGCCTCTTCGGATTGCGACCGAAGTAGTGGGGCACATCGAGCGCGAAGGGTTGGCTGCCGTTCAACCGGTACCCGAAGAGCAGGCTCCGCGGGCCCTCCGCGGGGGCGAGGGGAGCCGGCTCGTCGAGATCACGAGGGCGGGGAAGGTCGGACCGCAGCACGGTGTGACCGTCGTGGGCGACGTCGACCGCCGACATCGACCCGGTGCGCGGCTGGGTGAGTCGCTCGTCCGCGAACACCATGTCGAGCCGGGCGGCGCGCACGACACCCTCGGCGAGCGGGAGCGCGGGGGCGTGGATCTGGGCGGGATCGCCGAGGGAGAGATGGGTCACGGCATCCAGACTCGTACGGAACCAGGGGCTCCCCTCGGCGACGATCCGACGTCGTGCGCCCGAGGCCAGCACGTCCAGTCCGGCCCCCGCGTGCACGAAGAGGGTGAGGGCCGTCGCCCCGTCGTCGGGCAGCCCGATGACGGCGAACGGCAGGGCGGCACCGGATACCTCGGCCGGTACGTCGCGCAGCACGCGATCGACCGACGCGTCCTCCGCCGAGGCGACGGCCCACAGCTTGTGGATCAGCGCGGTGTCCGGGGCGGAGTTCAGTGCGAGGACGATCCGCCTCGTGACGAGCAGGACCCAGTCGGGGCTCTCCGTCGACGCGGAGTAGCGGATGCTGGGGTTCACGGACTCACCTCGGACGACGACGGACGGGGGGCCGGCGTTCGGACGGTTCGTCCGCGAACACGTTCGCCCTCGTTCATTCTGTCAGAACACCCCCCGTATGCGGGTATCCCGCTGGACGAACAGCCGCGAGACGCACGATCGCCGCATCCGTCGCTCGTCTCCTCACGCGCGTCGGTAGGCTTCTGCCCATGAGTGAACGGAACGAGTCCGAGTCGACCGACGCGGCTGCTCCGACACTCGTCCAGCGCATCACGTCACTCGTCGAGCGGGTGATGAAGCTCAAGCCGGTTCGTGTCCTGACCCGCTTCACGGAACGCGACGGCGACCTGCTCTCGGCCGGCATGAGCTTCCAGTCCGTCTTCGCCGTCTTCGCCGCGATCTTCGTCGGCTTCGCCATCGCGGGACTATGGCTGCGGTCGAGCCCCGACGTGCTCGACGCCGTGGTCGACATCATCAACGGCTACGTCCCCGGGCTCATCGGGGGCTCGGACGACGACGGCATCATCTCGCGCGATGCCCTCGCGAGCGCGAGCGTCATCAACTGGGCTGGGGCCATCGCCCTCGTCGGGCTGCTCTGGACGGCGATCGGGTGGCTCGGCTTCATGCGGCAGGCCGTCCGCGCCATCTTCGGCGCACCGCCCATCACGCGCCTGTTCGTACTGCAGAAGGCCATCGACCTCGGCCTCGCGTTCGGTTTCGGCGTCCTCCTCATCGCCGGCGGTCTCGCCTCCGTCGTGAGCACAGCGGCGCTCGACTGGGTCGTCGGGATCCTGAATCTCGACGAGAACTCCGTGCCGGTCGTCGCGGGTGTGCGCGCCGTGAGCCTCGTCATCTCGGTCCTCGTGAACATCGTGGCGCTGTCCCTCATGTTCCGCGTCCTGTCCTCCATCCCCATCCCCCCGAGGTTCCTCCTCCTGGGAGCGGGGATGGGCAGCATCGCTCTCGCGGCTCTCAGCGTCGTGAGTGGGCTGATCCTCGGCGGCGCCGGCCGCAATCCGCTGCTCGCGACCTTCGCCGTCTTCATCGGTCTGCTCCTCTGGTTCGCGATCGTCTGGCGCGTGGTGCTCCTCTGCGCGGCATGGATCGCCGTGAGCCTCGACGATCGCGGCGTCGTCGTGACGCACTACACGCCCGAACAGCAGGAGCGCCGTGAGCGGGAGGCCCGTCGGATCGTCGCCGCCGCGGCGCTCGAGGCCGCGCGCGCGGACCTCGACGGCGCGACGGGTCCCATCGGCCGGTTCCGTGCCCGACGGGCGCTGCAACGCGCCGAGGACGAGGACGCCGCCGCCCGGGTGGCGGAGAAGGAGCCGATCGCCGTCGGATGACGACCGCAGCGGCGGTGTCGGCGGCCGCCCCTAAACTGGAGGCATGCCCGCTCGTCCCCTCCGCGTCGTCTCCGTCAACGTCAACGGCATCCGTGCCGCCTACCGCAAGGGCATGGGCGACTGGCTGGCCGGCCGGGACGTCGACATCCTGGCGATGCAGGAGGTCCGGGCGTCGACGGAGGACATCGAGGGCCTGCTCGGCCCCGAGTGGACCGTCCTCCACGATGCGGCCACGGCGAAGGGTCGCGCCGGTGTCGCTCTCGCGAGCCGCCGCGCCGCAACGGTCCACCGCGTGGACTTCGGAGCCGACGACTTCGACAGCGCCGGCCGGTGGCTCGAGGCCGACTACGACGTGGACGGCACCCCGATAACGGTCGTGTCCACCTACGTGCACTCCGGCGAGGTGGGCACCCCGAAGCAGGTCGAGAAGTACAAATTCCTCGACGCGATGACGCAGCGCCTGCCGGAGCTCCGCGCGCACAACGAGTACGCGCTCGTCGTCGGCGACCTCAACGTGGGTCACCGCGAGCTCGACATCAAGAACTGGAAGGGCAATCGCAAGAACGCCGGCTTCCTACCCGACGAGCGCGCCTACTTCGACCGCTTCTTCGGCGCCGAGGGCGAGCAGATCACGGGCGTCGACGGCAGCGTCGGCCCTGGACACGGCTGGGTCGACGTCGGTCGCGTCCACGCCGGCGAGGTCGAGGGTCCGTACACGTGGTGGTCGCAGCGCGGCAAGGCGTTCGACACCGACACCGGCTGGCGACTCGACTACCACATGGCCTCCCCCGCCCTCGCCGCCACCGTCACGTCGTACGAGATCGACCGGGCCTCGGCCTGGGACACACGATGGTCCGACCACGCCCCCGTGGTCGTCGACTACGCGATCTGACCACCCACCTCTCCCCCTCCCACCCATCGGGTCGGCACGACACCGCCGCCGGCCCTTCGCGAAGGACCATCATGACCTCGCCCCGTCTCTACTCCGGAATGCAGCCGTCCGCCGACTCCCTCCAGATCGGCAACTACATCGGAGCCCTCCTGCAGTGGCGCGACCTGCAGAGCAGCCACGACGCGTTCTTCTCCGTCGTCGACCTCCACGCCCTCACGCAGCCCAACGACGCGGCCGAGCTGCGGGACAAGACCCGCCGGACCGCGGCCCAGTACATCGCGGCGGGCATCGAGCCGGAGAAGTCGACGCTCTACGTGCAGTCGCACGTGCGCGCGCACGCCGAACTCGCGTGGATCCTCAACACCATCACCGGGTTCGGCGAGGCCGGGCGCATGACGCAGTTCAAGGACAAGTCGGCCCGCTACGGAGCCGACACCACCTCGGTCGGCCTCTTCGCGTACCCCGTACTCATGGCCGCCGACATCCTGCTCTACCAGACGAACGTCGTGCCCGTCGGGGACGATCAGCGTCAGCACATCGAGCTCACGCGCGACCTGGCGGAGCGGTTCAACTCCCGCTACGGCGCGACCTTCACGATCCCCGAGGCGATGGTGCAGAAGGAGACCGCGCGCATCTACGACCTCCAGAACCCCACGTCGAAGATGTCGAAGTCGTCGGAGTCGCACGCCGGCGTGCTGTGGATGCTCGACGAGCCCGGTGTGACCCGCAAGAAGATCATGCGCGCCGTGACCGACGACGAGGGCTCCGTGCGGTTCGACCGGGAGTCGAAGCCGGGTGTGTCGAACCTCCTCACGATCCACTCGGCCCTGTCCGGGACATCGATCGCGGCACTCGAGGACGAGTTCGCGGGGTCGGGCTACGGCGATTTCAAGAAGTCCCTCGCCGAGGTCGTGCTGTCCGAGTTCGAACCCGTGAGGGCGCGCGCGCTCGAGCTGCTCGACGATCCGGCCGAGCTCGATCGGATCCTGTCGGTCAACGCGGCGAAGGCCGACGCCGTCGCCGACGCGACGCTCTCCGACGTGTACGACCGCGTCGGTCTCCTGCGGCGGCGGTGACGGCGCCGTGACCGAACCCGTCGTCCTCCGCACCGCACGCCTCGAGCTGTCCGCGCCCGTCGCGGACGACGTCGACGCGATCACTGCCGCGTGCCAGGATCCGGCCATCCAACGATGGACGACCGTACCCTCGCCCTACACGCGCGAGGACGCCGAGAACTTCGTGAACTCCTACGTCACCGCCGGTTGGGCCGCGGGAACGGCGCGCACGTGGGCCGTCCGCCGCCGGCGTGTCGATGTCGATGTCCATGTCGATGGACTCGAGCTCGTCGGGATGGTCGGCTTGGAAGGCATCCACGAGGGCGCGGGCGAGATCGGCTACTGGCTCGCGCCGGCGGCACGCGGCGATGGCCTCATGCCGGAAGCCGTCGCCGCGGTGATCGATTACGGATTCTCCCTCGACGGCCCCGCTCTCGCGCGCATCGTCTGGCGCGCCCTCGCGGGCAACGTCCCGTCGGCGTCGGTCGCACGACGAGCCGGCCTCCGATTCGAGGGCACCCGTCGGCTCGGGGCTGTCGACCGCACGCGCCGGGCGGACGAGTGGACGGCGGCCATCCTCGAGACCGACGATCGATCTCCCGCCGACGGCTGGCCCGCTGAGACGCTCGGCTCCTGAGCCCGCCGACCCGACACCGGACATCGCGACCCGCCGGCATCGGCACAGACGACGAACCGCCGGGGCCCTCGAGAAGAGGACCCCGGCGGTCGATGTCCAGCCGGTGAGCTGGAGGCGTCAGTCGACGTCCTCGTCCACCCAGTCGAAGGTCTTCGTGACGGCCTTCTTCCAGCTGCGGTACAGCTTGTCGCGCTGCTCGGACGGCATCTGGGGCTCCCAGCGCTTGTCCTCCTGCCAGTTCTTCGCGCAGTCGGCGAGGTCGGACCAGAACCCGACCGCGAGGCCGGCTGCGTAGGCGGCACCGAGGGCGGTGGTCTCCGCGACGACCGGGCGCACGACGGGAACGCCGAGCATGTCCGCCTGGAACTGCATGAGCGTGTCGTTGGCGGTCATGCCGCCGTCGACCTTGAGCTCGGTGAGGGGCACGCCGGAGTCGGCGTTGACCGCGTCGATGACCTCGGCGGTCTGGTAGGCCGTCGACTCGAGAGCGGCGCGGGCGATGTGGTTCTTGTTCACGTAGCGCGTGAGGCCCACGAGGGCTCCGCGGGCGTCGGGACGCCAGTACGGCGCGAACAGGCCGGAGAACGCGGGGACGAAGTACGCTCCACCGTTGTCCTCGACCTTCTTCGCGAGCGCCTCGATGTCGGGAGCCTGCGCGAACATGCCGAGGTTGTCACGGAGCCACTGCACGAGCGAGCCCGTGACGGCGATGGATCCCTCGAGCGCGTAGTGCGGCTTCGCGTCGCCCAGCTTGTAGCCGAGCGTCGTGAGCAGGCCGTTCTCCGAGTGCACGATCTCTTCACCCGTGTTGAAGATGATGAAGTTACCCGTGCCGTAGGTGTTCTTCGCCTCGCCGGTCTCGAATGCGGCCTGTCCGAAGGTGGCGGCCTGCTGGTCGCCGAGGATGCCCGCGATCGGGACCTCACGGAGGAGGCTGTGCGTGGATGCCGTGCCGTAGACCTCGCTCGAGGACTTGATCTCGGGGAGCATCGACTTCGGCACGCCGAAGATGTCGAGGATCTCCTCGTCCCACTGCAGGGTCTCGAGATCCATGAACAGCGTGCGGCTCGCGTTGGTCACGTCGGTGACGTGCACGCCGCCGTCCGTGCCGCCCGTGAGGTTCCAGAGGACCCACGAGTCGGTGGTGCCGAACAGCAGGTCGCCGGCCTCTGCCTTCTCGCGTGCGCCCTCGACGTTCTCGAGGATCCAGACGATCTTCGTGCCCGAGAAGTACGTGGCGAGCGGGAGCCCGACCGTCTTCTTGAAGCGCTCGACGCCGCCGTCCTTGGCGAGTCGGTCGACGATCGACTGTGTGCGGGTGTCCTGCCAGACGATGGCGTTGTAGACGGGCTCTCCGGTGGTCTTGTCCCAGACCACGGCGGTCTCGCGCTGGTTCGTGATACCGATCGCGGCGATGTCGTGGCGGGTGATGTTCGCCTTGGACAGGGCCTGGCCGATCACCTCGCGGGTGTTGTTCCAGATCTCCTTGGGGTCGTGCTCGACCCAGCCGGCCTTGGGGAAGATCTGCTCGTGCTCGAGCTGGCCGGTGCTGACGATCGAGCCCGACTTGTCGAAGACGATGGCACGCGACGAGGTCGTGCCCTGGTCGATGGCGATGACGTATTGCGCCATGGGTTAACTCCTTTGTTGGGGACAGCGTGGAACGAGGTGCGGGTGCGACGACCGAGGTCGCCGCACCCGCGGGGATCACATGATGGGGAGGAGGAGACCGGAAGCGGCACCGGCGAGCACACCGCCGACGAGCGGACCGACGATCGGGACCCACGCGTAGGACCAGTCGCTCGAGCCCTTGCCCTTGATGGGCAGGAGCGCGTGCATGATGCGGGGGCCGAGGTCACGAGCGGGGTTGATCGCGTAGCCGGTCGGTCCACCGAGGGACGCACCGATACCGACCACGAGCAGGGCGACGGGAACGGCACCGAGCGCGGCGAGACCGGCAGGAGTGCCGACCTCGGCGTCGCCGACACGGCCGAAGCCGATGACCACGAACACGAGCACGAACGTCGCGATGATCTCCGTGACGAGGTTCCAGCCGTAGTTGCGGATGGCGGGGCCGGTCGCGAAGACGCCGAGCTTGGCGCCCGCGTCCTCTTCCGCGTCGAGGTGCTGCTTGAAGGCGAGCCACACGAAGAAGGCACCGATGAGGGCACCGACCATCTGAGCGCCCCAGTAGACGAGGGCCTGCACGAAGGTGATGTCACCGGTGGTGAGGAGACCGATCGTGACCGCCGGGTTGAGGTGCGCACCCGACGAGTAGGAGACCGTCACACCGGCGAAGACCGCGAGGCCCCAACCGAAGTTGATGAGCAGCCAGCCGCCGCCGAGGCCCTTCGATTTCGCCAGGATGGCCGTGGCGACGACACCTCCACCGAGGAGGAGGAGCATCGCCGTACCGACGACTTCGCTCAGGAAGATTGTTGCCAGAGGAGTGTCCACATTGACCTTCTTTCAGGTGCGCCGGCCGGGTCCATCCCGAGCGTCGGCAGCGTGCTTTGTCAACCCACCTGAAACGTAGCGTCAGGCGGGGGTCCCGACAAGAGCCGTCGGTCCCGCTGTCGGTCAGCGGACCCGGTCGGACTCCCGTCGCGACGTCGCGTCGAGATCCACACCGTGACGCTCGATGAGGAGCGCAGCCATGCGCTCCACCTCCGCCTCCCGCGTGGACTCGTCCCATCCGAGGACACCGGCGGTGATCTCGGCGAGTTCGTCGATCGCTGCGCGGGACGCGCGACCGGTGAACGCGATGCTCGTGCGCCGCAAGAGGAGGTCGTCGAGGTGTACGACCTGCTCGGTGCGGACGATGTGCGCGATCTCCTCGCGGCTGTATGACGGCACCGTCTCGAGCGGCTGCTCGTCGGCCTCGTCGGCGAGCGCGATGAACGCGTCGGCCCGGGTCCCGTAGCGCTCGAGGAGCTCGTCGACCCGCTCGCTCGAGAGGGCATCGGCACGGGAGCTCACCCACACACGGCGCGCCGCCGGCGTCGTCGGGTAGTCACGGCCACCACCGATCGGGAGCGTCGTGGTGGACACGGTGCGCTCGCGACCGAGCTTGCCGAGGACCTCGTTGGCGAGGTGCTCGCCGAGGGCGCGGAACGTCGTCCACTTGCCTCCGACGAGGCTGAGCACCGGGGTGCCGGCGAGGTCACCCTCGACGATGCGGTAGTCACGAGACACGAAGCCGGGGGCCGTGTCTCCGTGCCCGGGGAGGGGACGGATGCCGGAGAAGCGGTAGACGATCTGCGAGCGGTCGACGGCGACATCCGGGAAGACGTGCTTGACGAGGTCGAAGAAGTAGTCGACCTCCTCCTCGGTGCAGACGGCGGGTTGCGTCGGGTCGGCCTCGAGGTCGGTGGTGCCGACCATGACCATGCCCTTGAGCGGGTAGATGAGGACGATGCGGCCGTCCTCGTGCTCGAAGAAGATCTCGCGCCCACCTGTCGCTTCGAGAAGCTCCGGGTGGTCGAGCACGATGTGCGAGCCCTTGGTCCCACCCATGTACGACGTGGGCTTGCCGAGCCCGGCGTTCGTCAGGTCGGTCCAGGGACCGCTCGCGTTAACGACGACGTCGGCGGTGAAGGGGAAGGTCTCCCCGGTCTCCTCGTCACGGAGCACGATCGCTCCGTTCTCGGATCCGACCACCGAGAGACGGTTCGCGGCGCGAGCGTTCGAGCTGCTCTCGACACCGTCACGCAGGACGTCGAGGGCGAGGCGCTCCGGGTCGTGCATCGATGCGTCGTAGTAGGTGGAGGTGTACTTGAGCCCGGCGTTGAGGCGGGGCAGCTCCTCGAGCGACCGCTTGCGACCGAGGAAGCGGTGGCGGGGCACGGTGCCGCCGTCGCGGGAGAAGGAGTCGTACAGCACCATTCCCACCTTGATGAGGGCGGCGCCGCGTTCGGTGGGCTTGCCTGCCTTGTGCGTGAGGAAACGCAGCGGCGCGGAGAGGATGCCGGAGAACGTCGAGTAGATGGGGATCGTGGTGCGCAGGGGCTTCACGTAGTGGGGAGCCGTCTTGATCAGGCGGTTGCGCTCCTGAACGGATTCACGCACGAGGCGGAACTCGCCGTTCTCGAGGTAGCGGACGCCGCCGTGGATCATGTGAGACGAGGCCGACGACGCGCCGGAGACGAAGTCGTCGCGCTCGACGAGGACGACGTCGATGCCCTGGAGAGCGAGGTCCCGGAAGGTGGCGATGCCGTTGATGCCGGCGCCGATGACGAGGACCTGAGCGTTCGGACGCTCGGCGATTGCCGACACGGTGGGGCGGCGCTCGGATGACTGGGGGGTAGGACGAACCACGTTGTGCTCCTTGCAGCTGGGCGGACACGCGTGCGTTCGGATGCCGCTCGTGCCCTCCAACGATCATCCGGCGTACACTCACGTATGTTCAAGTCGGTTGCACAAACGTGCAAAGGAATGGAGGGCTCGTGGAGGATCCGGGGACGCTGACCTCGCGGACACGCGACGCGTTGACCGCCGCGCAGCTCTACTACCTGCAGGACCTCACGATGGAGGCGATCGCCTCCGAGCTCCACACCTCGAGGTCCTCCGTCTCCCGATTGCTCAGTCACGCCCGGGAAACCGGGCTCGTGGACATCCGCGTGCACTCCCCCTTCGACATTCCACGCCAGCTCGAGGACGACATCGCCCGACTCTTCGGGATCGTCGCGCACGTCGTCCCCGTCCCCGATCAGACGGGCGACGCCGACAGGCTCGAGCGGGTCGCTGTCTCCGCTGCACGAATTCTCGGCACGTTCTTCGACTCCAACATGTCGATGGGGATCGCGTGGGGCTCCACGATGAGTGCGATCTCTCGGCACCTCGTGCCCAAAGCGACCCAGAACTCCACCATCGTGCAGCTCAACGGCGCGGCCAACCCCCGCACCACAGGCATCCTCTACGCGAGCGAGATCCTCGAACGGTACGGCTCGGCCTACGGCGCCCACGTGCAGCAGTTCCCCGTCCCGGCCTTCTTCGATGACCCCGAGACGAAGGCGGCCCTCTGGCGCGAGCGCAGTATCGCGCGCCTCGTCGCGATGCAGCGCGAACTCGACATCGCGGTCTTCGGCCTCGGCTCCCCGTTCGCGGGGGTGCCGAGCCACGTGTACATCGGCGGCTACCTCGACGCGGCCGACTTCGCGAGCCTGTCGGAATCCGGAGTCGTCGGTGACGTCGCGACCGTGTTCTACCGGGAGGACGGGAGCGAGGACGGCGTCGCCCTCAACGCGCGTTCGTCAGGGCCCGGCATCTCCGTGCTCCGGGGTATCGCTCGACGCGTGTGCGTCGTGGCCGGCATCTCCAAGATCCCGAGCCTCAAGGGCGCGCTCGCCGCCGGAGTCGTGACGGACCTGATCGTCGACTCGGCCACGGCGCGTCGACTGGTCGACGAGACCCTCGCCGAACGGGCACCGGCCTCCTGACCGCGGCGGTCATCTGACGCAACGTCGCGATGCCGCTGGACCCGCTGCCAGCGCGGTGACCTACGATGTCAGGAGACACGTGCTCCGGGGTCGGTGAGAGTCCGAACCGGCGGTGATAGTCCGCGACCCGCTTCGGCGGTTGAGCCGGTGGAATTCCGGCACCGACGGTTATGGGTCGATCCTCAGGGATCGGCTCGAGTCCGGATGGAAGGCAGCACGACGGTCGTCGGTGATCCGGCGACCGTTGTCGGCGATGCCCGACGGCATCGCACGGCACCCCGGGGTCCGTCTCGCAGAGAGATCGGACGGAGCGGGCTATGCGGGCGAACGAGCGGATCGACGCCGCGATGACGCGCGCCTTCGAGCTCGCGGACCTCGGCCCCGCGCGCGGGGTGAACCCTCGGGTCGGCTGCGTCATCCTCGGCCGCGACGGGCGCGTGATCGCCGAGGGCCACCACCGCGGATCGGGCACGGCGCACGCAGAGGTCGACGCCCTGTCGCGGCTCCCCGCCGGTGCCGCCGCGGGGGCGACCGCCGTCGTCACCCTGGAACCCTGCAACCACACGGGCCGGACGGGGCCATGCTCCGAGGCGCTCATCGCCGCCGGTATCGCCCGCGTGGTCTTCGCGGTCGACGACCCGGGCAACTCCTCGGGAGGTGGCGGCGAACGCCTGCGGGCGGCGGGGATCGAGGTCGAGCGCGGGTTCCGCCGCGAGGAGGGCGAGATCTTCCTCGACGACTGGCTCACCGCCGCGCGTCTCGGTCGCCCCCGCATCATCGTGAAGTGGGCGTCGACCCTCGACGGCCGGGTCGCCGCGACGGACGGATCCAGCCGGTGGATCACGGGATCGGCCGCGCGAGCCGACGTGCACCGTCGCCGCTCCCTCGTCGACGCCATCGGGGTGGGAACGGGAACGGTGCTCGCGGACGACCCGGCGCTCACCGCGCGGGACGGCGACCGGCTGGCCGAGTATCAGCCGATCCCCGTGGTTTTCGGGCGCACCGCCGTGCCCCCGGGCGCCCGCGTGCGCGCACATCCCCGCGGTCTCCTCACGTCCCCGGGCAACGCCCTCGTCGGGGAGTTCTCCGCGCTGCATACGCGAGGTATCCGCTCCCTCCTCATCGAGGGCGGACCACGCTTCGCGAGCGCGGTCATCGCGACGGGCCTCGTCGACGAGGTCCACGTCTACCTCGCTCCCCTCCTTCTCGGCGGTCCCCGCACCGCCCTCACCGACATCGGCGCGGCCACACTCGCCGACGGGCTCCGCCTCGACGTGCGTGAGACCGTCTCCCTCGGTGCCGATCTCCTCCTCATCGCCGTTCCGAAAGGACGTCACTGACATGTTCACGGGAATCATCGAAGAACTCGGCGAGATCGTCGCCGTCGACCGCGTCGCCGACGCCGCGCGCCTCACCGTGCGCGGGCCCCTCGCCGTCACGGGAGCGCGCATCGGCGACTCCATCGCCGTGAGCGGGGTGTGTCTCACCGTCGTGACCTCCGGCGACGAGAGCTTCACCGCCGATGTGATGGCGCAGACGCTCGCGATGTCCAGTCTCGACACCGCGGCGGCCGGCCGCCGGGTCAACCTCGAGCGGGCCGCGCAGGTAGGCGACCGCCTGGGCGGCCACATCGTGCAAGGGCACGTCGACGGCACGGCGGCGCTCCTGTCCGTCACGGAGGGCTCCGCCTGGCGCGTCCTGCGCTTCTCCCTCCCCGCATCCCTCGCACCCCTCGTCGTGGACAAGGGATCCATCGCCGTCGACGGCGTCTCCCTCACCGTCAGTTCCCTCTCCGGCCCTGACGACTCCGAACACTGGTTCGAGGTCTCGCTCATTCCCGAGACCCTCGCGGTGACGAGTCTCGGATCCCTCGGGATCGGCGACGTCGTCAACATCGAGACCGACATCCTCGCGCGTCACGTGGAGCGCATGCTCGCGTTCCGGACGCAGTCCGAAAGGCACGCATCATGACCCTCGCCACGATCCCCGACGCGCTCGACGCCCTCCGTGCCGGCAAGCCCGTCCTCGTCGCCGACGACGAAGGGCGGGAGAACGAGGGCGACGCCATCATGGCCGCGCAGTTCGCGACGCGCGAGTGGCTCGCCTGGATCGTCCGCCACTCGAGCGGCTACGTCTGCGCCCCCATGACGAGTGCCACCGCTGACCGCCTGGAGCTGCCGCCCATGGTCGAGCGCAGCGAGGACCCGCGTGGGACGGCCTACACGGTCTCGGTCGACGCGGCCGACCGCGTCACGACCGGCATCAGCGCCCACGATCGGGCGCACACCCTACGCACCCTCGCGGACCCCGCTTCCGGACCGTCGTCCGTCATCCGACCGGGTCACGTCCTGCCGCTCCGCGCGGTCGACGGCGGCGTCCGCGTCCGACCGGGTCACACCGAGGCGGCCGTGGATCTGTTGACGCTCGCCGGGCTCGAGCCTGTCGGTGTCATCGCCGAACTCGTCGAGGACGACGGCGACATGATGCGGTTGCCGGCGCTCATCGAGCTCGGGCGGAGCGCGGACCTGCCCGTCATCACGATCGCCGACCTCGTCGAATTCCTCGACGCGAACCCCGACGCGGCCGGGGCCTGCGACCGGACCGGCGACGAGGCGCCGGCGGAATCGGCCGTGCGCTTCGAGGTGGAGACGACGATCCCCACCACCCACGGGACCTTCCGCGTGCGCGCCTACCGTGACCGCGAGACGGGTGCCGACCATGTCGCGATCATCTCGGGGCAGCCCACCGACGGCGCCATCGTCCGCGTGCACTCCGAGTGCCTCACCGGCGAGGCGTTCGGCTCCCTCAAATGCGAGTGCGGCCCGCAGCTCACGGCCGCGCTCGACGAGATCGACCGATCGGGCGGAATCGTCATCTACCTCCGCGGCCACGAGGGTCGCGGGATCGGTCTCGTCAATAAGCTGCGTGCGTACAGGCTCCAGGAGGACGGGCTCGACACGCTCGACGCCAACCTCGCCCTGGGGCTGCCGGCCGATGCGCGCAGCTACACCGCAGCGACCGCGATCCTCGAGGAGCTCGGGATCTCGTCCGTCCGCCTGCTCACGAACAACCCCGAGAAGGTACGGCAGCTCGTCTCCCGCGGGATCGCCGTCTCGGAACGCGTGCCGCTCGTCGTGGGCGTCGGCGAGATCGCTGCGGCCTACCTCGACACCAAGCGCGACCGCATGGGCCACCAGCTCGACCGGGTCATCCCCGTCTCCGAGCCGGCCGACCGCGGCGAGCGCCGCTGACCCCGTCCCACCCCACGAATCGTCACGAACGGAAGGCCATCCCATGAGCGGTGCAGGATCCCCCGACCTCCAGGTCGACGGCAGCGGACTCGATGTCGTCATCGTCGCAGGCCTCTGGCACGAGACCATCAGCGAGGCCCTCATCGCCGGGGCCTCGGCGGCGCTCGACGATGCCGGGGCGAGCTACCGGCTCGTCCGGGTGCCCGGGAGCTTCGAACTCCCCGTCGTCGCCAAGGCCGCACTCGAGGCGGGGGCGGACGCCGTCGTCGCGCTCGGCGTGATCATCCGCGGCGGGACGCCCCACTTCGAATACGTCTCCGCCGCCGCGACCGACGGTCTCACGCGGGTCGCGCTCGACACGGGCAAGCCCGTGGGCTTCGGTCTGCTCACCCTCGACGACGAGCAGCAGGGTCTCGATCGGTCGGGGCTCCCCGGTTCGAAGGAGGACAAGGGACGCGAGGCGGCGGAAGCGGCCGTCGTCACCGCAGTCGCGCTCCGGGCACTGCGGAGCTGACGCGGGCGGTCCTCGGACGGTGACGCGAGGCGACACCCCGGGCGTCGGCGGAGCACGGGACCCGCCGAGGATCCCCGGTCAAGCCGAACCTGCGAACTGGCGGTGAATTCCGCTCGGGCGTATGGTTACGTGGTCCGTCACGAGCGGACCCCAGCTTCCACCGTCGGTCCCGGGCACGAACGGCGTGCCGGGCAACGGTCCACACCTCTCTCTTTGGACCCTCGCACCGCTATGTCACGCACAGCCTCCGTTCCCTCGGGCACGACGCCCGCCAATCCCCGTTCCCGCGTCATCCTCGCGAGCCTCGTCGGCACGACGATCGAGTTCTACGACTTCTACGTCTACGCGACCGCAGCCGTTCTCGTCTTCCCGCGCCTGTTCTTCCCGGCCGCCGACGAGACGACCTCGCTCCTCGCCTCCTTCGCGACGTTCGGCGCCGCCATGATCGCGCGTCCCGTCGGCGCGGTGGTCTTCGGCCACTACGGCGACAAGTTCGGGCGCAAGGCGACCCTCGTCGCCTCACTGCTCACGATGGGAATCGCCACCTTCCTCATCGGCGTCCTGCCGACGTACGAGAACATCGGGTGGTTCGCCGCTCTCCTCCTGCTCGTCCTGCGCCTCGCCCAGGGCTTCGCGCTCGGTGGGGAGTGGAGCGGCGCGGCCCTCGTCGCCACGGAGAACGCACCGAAGGGCAAGCGCGCCTGGTACGGCACGTTCCCTCAGCTCGGTGCCCCGCTCGGTTTCATCATCGCCAACGGCATCTTCCTCACCATCAACGCCGTCCTGCCGAACGCGGACGCGCCCGGCACACCGTCCCAGGCCTTCGACGACTGGGGCTGGCGCATCCCGTTCCTGTTCTCGGCCGTCATGGTGATCATCGGCCTGTGGGTGCGACTGCGACTGGTCGAGTCCACGACCTTCCAGAAGACGGTCGACCGCGGTGCCGTCCGGAAGCTCCCGCTCGGCACCGTCCTGAAGTCGAACTGGCGCGAGCTGATCCTCGGCACGTTCATCATGCTCGCGACCTACGTGCTGTTCTACCTGATGACGAACTTCACGCTCACGTACGGGACGAAGGCCTCCGACGTGGACGCCGCCACCGCGAACGCCCAGGCCGCCGCGGAGGCCGCGGGTAACCCGTTCAACGAGGAGGCGTTCCGCGCCGCCTTCTACCCGGGACTCGGCTACACCTACACGGACTTCGTGCTCATGCTCATCTTCGGTGTGGTGTTCTTCGGCATCTTCACGCTCGTGTCCGGTCCCCTCGCCGACCGGTTCGGCCGCCGCAAGACGCTCATCGTCGTGACCGTGCTCATCATCGTGTTCGGGTTCCTCTTCGTCCCGATGCTCGGTGGCGGCACGCCGGCCGTGATCCTCTTCCTCGTGCTCGGCTTCGCTCTCATGGGGTCGACGTTCGGGCCGATGGGCGCGCTGCTCCCGGAGCTCTTCCCCACGAACGTGCGGTACACGGGTTCGGCGATCAGCTACAACGTGAGCTCGATCCTCGGCGCCGCCCTCGCGCCGATCGTGGCGCTCTGGTTGTGGTCGTCGGCCGACGGCAGCCCGTTCTGGGTCGGCGTCTACCTGTCCGCTATGGGTGTCCTCACCCTCGTCGCCCTCATCCTCTCCAAGGAGACGAAGGACATCGATATCGACCGCTGACCGGTCCACACCTCGACCCACCTCCGGCCCCGCCCGACCGCGCCCGGCCTCGCCCCGTCCTCCGCAAAGTGCGGACTTCGGCTCTCTCCTCACGCGAAGTGCGGACATTCGTCCCCCGTTCGTGGGCTCAGACAGCAGAAGTCCGCACTTCGCGGGAGGAGGTCAGCGTCGTCCTCGCCGATAGTGGGCGTGAATGCTGGTGTAGATGTGCGAGGGGTCACGCAGGCCCGACCGCGTCACGCGGATGACGCGCCACCCGGCGTCCTCCAACTCCACCGTGCGCCTCACATCCCGATGCCACTGAGCGGCGTCCGTTCGGTGGTGATCACCCTCGTACTCCAGAACGAGCCGGTGCTCCACATCGACGAGGTCACCTCGAGCGATGAAACGTCCGCCGATTCCTCGGATGTCGAAATTGGGACGGAAACGGGTGAAACCGCCTTCGACCAGGAGGACCCGGAGTCGCGACTCCATCGGAGATTCCGATCGACCATCGAGGAGTGACAGAGCTTGTCGAGCCCGAGGGCGGCCGCGCCGACGTGGATGGTGCTCGATCAGCTCCGCGACGGTGTGCCAGGCGGCCTCTCCCCATCCACGCACGAGGACATCTCCCGCGGCGACGAGCTCCGGCAGAGTCAGGAGAGCGGCGAGATCGGTCCACGTGCGTTCGACTGTCGTGACGGGTATCCCATCGACCCGTGTTCGATCCGGCGGAGTGAGGTGCATCCGATGACCCAGAACGCCCGCCGCATCGACCGGCCGACGGCCATACGGGGTCCCGACGTGGAGTCCGACCCCGAGACATCGAGCGGGGAGGGGGAGTCCGTGGACACGGGCGGCCGTGCTGTGCGAGAAGAGCGCATTGTCGGGCATCCGAGGTATGAATTCTCGGCACGCATCCTCGAGCGTGCGGGACTCCTCCGTCGCACGCACGCCCCAATGAGGCGCATGAAGATCACTCGAGCGCAGCCGTCCGCGACTCACTCCCTGGGCGAGTGCTTCGGTGACGGAGAAGGGCGCGTGTGCGAGAGGATCCGGGAGCGGTCGAGATCTCATACATGGACTCTCGCGAAATCGGCGCACCATCGATGTGCATCTCCGTCGATCTGGGGACGGACGCCGGGCCCCTGGTCCGTGGACGACGGTCATTCGAACGCACCACCATCCCCGTTCCGGTGCGGACAATCGTCGCCTTTTCACTCACGAACACGACGAAAGTCCGCACTTCGAGGAAGTAAAGGACCAAAGTCCGCACCTTGGCGAAAAGCGGGGCGGAGAGGCACGGGGAGTCGAGTGTGCGGGGCGGTTGGTCGGTGTCACAGGTGGGCGGAGTACCGTTCTCCCTGGGCACGATCCCCTTCCCTTCCCCGACAGGACTGCACCGCATGACGAGCGCCACCTCATCGACCACGCCAGCCGAGACGACGGGTCGTGGCGGCGGCCGGCGGGGACGACGCGGCGCCGAGATCGATGAGGGCCCCCGCGCGCGCTTCAGCGAGCTCC
Source organism: Labedella endophytica (assembly GCF_003990045.1). Lineage (GTDB taxonomy): Bacteria > Actinomycetota > Actinomycetes > Actinomycetales > Microbacteriaceae > Labedella > Labedella endophytica. Next base: position 901,193 of record NZ_RZGZ01000002.1, read on the forward strand.
TCCCCTACCTCTTCGAACACAGTCGGATCCTGTGGTTCATCATCGTCCTGAGCATCCTCGGCGCGGCGGCGTCCCTCGCCCAGCCGCTGCTCGTGAGCCAGGTCATCTCGATCGTCGAGAGCGGTGATTCACTCGGCACCCTCGTGTGGCTGCTCATCGGACTCGTGGTCGTGAGCGGACTCATCAGCGGCTACCAGCACTACCTCCTTCAGCGGACCGGAGAGGGCGTCGTGCTCAGCTCGCGCAAGCGACTCGTGTCGCGCATGCTGCACCTCCCGGTCTCGGAGTTCGACGCCCGGCGGACCGGCGACCTCGTCTCGCGCGTGGGCAGCGACACGACCCTGCTGCGCGCGGTGCTCACGCAGGGTCTCGTCGAGGCCGTCGGCGGCGGGGTCACCTTCATCGGCGCCCTCATCGCGATGTTCATCATCGACCCGGTGCTGCTCGGGCTGACAGTGCTCGTGATCGCCGTGTCCGTCGTCACCGTCACCCTCCTGGCCGCCCGGATCCGCGTGGCGAGCGCGCGTGCGCAGAAGAAGGTGGGCGATCTGGCCGCGGCCGTCGAACGCGCGATCAGCGCTGTGCGGACCATCCGCGCGGCCGGCGCGACCGAGCGCGAGATCCGCGCGATCGACGAGGACGCGACGGGTGCCTGGCGCATGGGAGTGAGCGTCGCGAAGATCTCGGCCCTCGTCGTGCCCGTCGCGGGCATCGCGATGCAGGCGTCGTTCCTCGTCGTGCTCGGAGTGGGCGGATTCCGCGTGGCGTCCGGTGAGCTCACCGTGGCGAACCTCGTGGCCTTCATCCTCTTCCTGTTCATGATGATCATGCCGCTCGCCCAGGCCTTCGGCGCCATCACGGCGACGAACCAGGCGCTCGGCGCCCTCGGGCGCATCCAGGAGATCATCGGTCTGCCGTCCGAGGACGCGCGCGACGCGGAGATCGCGGCCACCGCGTCCGCCCCGAAGACCCCCGCGTCCGACCAGCCGGCGATCTCCTTCGACGACGTGGTGTTCGCCTACGCGTCTCCGGCCTCGACGGGCTCGGCCGGCTCGGCCGACTCGTCGGCAGGTGCAGGTGCAGGTGCAGGTGCAGGTGCAGGTGCAGGTGCAGGTTCCGCGACGGCGACCGCCGGTGTCTCCGGTGCCCCCGACGCGGGTGCGGCCGCGTCGGCGAGTCCCACCGAGTCCGTCTCGGCCGACGGGCAGGCCGAGGACGCCGCGGACCGCCGCGGTCCGGGCGACCCCGTGCTCCGGGGCGTCAGCTTCTCGGCGGCCCGCGGACGCCGCACGGCGCTCGTCGGCCCGAGCGGGGCGGGCAAGTCCACGATTCTCGGTCTCATCGAACGCTTCTACGACCCCGCGTCCGGCGTCGTCCGGCTCGACGGCGTGGATGTGCGTTCGATGCCGCGCGACGAGCTACGCGCCCGCATCGGCTATGTGGAGCAGGACGCCCCCGTCCTCGCCGGCTCCATCCGTCAGAACCTGCTGCTCGGGAACCCCGCCGCCACGGACGAGCTGTGCATCGACGTGCTCCACGCGGTGAACCTCGGGGATGTACTCGACCGCGACCCGGCGGGACTCGACGCCCCGGTCGGCGAGGACGGGATCATGCTCTCGGGCGGCGAGCGCCAGCGGCTCTCGATCGCACGAGCCCTCGTGGCGGCTCCCCCGATCCTGCTGCTCGACGAGTCGACCTCGAGCCTCGACGGGGTCAACGAGCAGAAGATGCGGCTCGCGATCGACGCGGTCGCGGCGGACCGCACGCTCATCGTCATCGCGCACCGGCTCTCGACGGTGGTCGACAGCGACCACATCGTGGTGCTCGAGGAGGGCCGCGTCGTCGGTACCGGAACCCACTCGGAGCTCGTCGCCTCCACGCCCCTCTACCGCGACCTCGCGAAGCACCAGCTCCTCGTCTGACCCCTCCTCTACCCCCTGAAAACTTCCTATGTGCTCGAATTTTCGAGCACATAGGAAGTTTTCAGGGGGTAAGGGGGGGTGGGGGGTCGGGTGGTGACGCAGATCGGTCCCGCCAAGGTCGACCTGCGTCACCATCCGGGCCACCACCCCGAGTAGGCGGCCGAGCGTCGCCGAGCGTCGCTGGGCGACGCCGGCGGGGATGGGGAGGAGGGGCGAGTCAGGTACGGGCGAGGCGGTAACGGAGCGCGGCGAGTTCGGTCGACAGAGCGGCGGGTAGACGCTTGCCGAACCGGGCGAAGAACTCCTCCGTGAGGTCGGCCTCCGCGCCCCACGACGCCGTGTCGACGGCGAAGAGACGCTCGAGAGCGCCGTCGGCGAGATCGAGCCCGTCGACGTTCAGATCGTCGAGCACGGGGAGTCGACCGATCGGCGACGTCTCCGCCTCGACCTCGCCGGTCAGCCGTGCGGCGATCCACGCGAGGACCCGTGCGTTCTCGCCGAATCCCGGCCAGAGGAAGTCCCCCTCCGGTCCCTTCCGGAACCAGTTCACCTGGAACATCCGCGGAGCCCGGTCGAAGCGCAGCTTCTCACCGATCGATAACCAGTGCGCCCAGTGGTCGGCCATGTTGTAGCCGCAGAACGGGAGCATCGCGAACGGGTCGCGGCGCAACTCCCCCACGGTCCCTTCCGCCGCGGCCGTCTTCTCCGACGAGATCGTCGCGCCGATGAAGACGCCGTGGCGCCAGTCGGTGGCCTCGACGACGAGGGGCACGTTCGTCGCCCTCCGTCCTCCGAAGAGGATCGCGTCGATCGGGACGCCGTCGGGCACCTCCCAGTCGTCGGACATCTGCGGGCACTGCGCGGCGGCCACCGTGAACCGCGAGTTCGGGTGCGCGGCGGGCCGACCGCTCTCCGGCGTCCAGTCCTCGCCCCGCCAATCGAGGAGGTGGGCCGGTGGGGTGTCCGTGAGCCCCTCCCACCACACGTCGCCGTCGTCGCGCAGTGCGACGTTCGTGAAGATCGTGTTGCCCCAGAGCGTCTCGACGGCGGTGACGTTCGTCGACTCACCGGTACCCGGCGCGACGCCGAAGAAACCGGCCTCGGGATTGATCGCCCAGAGCCGCCCGTCGTCTCCCGGTCGCAACCAGGCGATGTCGTCCCCGAGGGTCTCGACACGCCATCCGGGGAGCGAGGGACGGAGCATCGCGAGGTTCGTCTTCCCGCACGCCGAGGGGAACGCCGCGGCGATGTGGAACGACCGTCCCCGCGGATCGGTGAGCTTGATGAGCAGCATGTGCTCGGCGAGCCAGCCCTTTTCCCGCCCCATCACGGAGGCGATCCGCAGCGCGAAGCACTTCTTCGCGAGGATCGCGTTCCCGCCGTAACCGGAACCGTACGACCACACCTCCCGCGTCTCGGGGAACTGCACGATGTACTTCGTCGCGTTGCACGGCCACGCGACGTCCTCCTGGCCCGGCGCGAGCGGTGCACCGACGGAGTGAACGGTCGCGACCCACGGCTCCCCCGACTCGATGAGGTCGAGCACCCGATCGCCCATCCGCGTCATGACACCCATCGAGAGCACCGCGTACTCCGAGTCGGTGAGTTGCACGCCGAGCTGCGAGAGCCGACCGCCGACCGGGCCCAACGAGAACGGCACGACGTACATCGTGCGCCCGCGCATGCTGCCGGCGAAGACGCCGTCGAGCTCGGTGCGCATCGCATCGGGAGCCACCCAGTTGTTCGTCGGCCCGGCGTCCTCCTCGTCGCTCGTGCAGATGAAGGTGCGCGACTCCACGCGAGCGACGTCGTCGGGGTCGGTGCGGGCCAGGAAGCTGTTCGGCCGCCACTCGGGGTTGAGCCGGATGAGGGTCCCGTCCGCGACGAGCTGCTTCGTGAGGCGATCGGACTCGGCCAGCGAGCCGTCGCACCACACGATCCGGTCCGGCTCGGTGAGGGCGGCCACCTCCTCGACCCAGGCGCGGAGCGCGTCGATGCCTCGGTGGATGTCGCTCCCCGGGCGGGTGGCCTGCGGCGTGATGGCGATGTCGCCGTCGGCCGTGGGACCGCGGTCGGTGATCTGCGCGATGCTCATTCGAGATCCCTCCATCGGAATCGTTCAAGAAGTAGTTTCGTTGTCAGTCTGAAGCCGATTCGTCGACAAATCTTGTCGAATCAGGTGGAAAGAACGTTGATTCTTTCGCTATCGTCAAGCTCATGACTTCGACTCATTCCGAGCTCGACACTCTGGGACACCGTCTCCGGCATTTCCGGACGGCCGCGGGCCTCACCCTCGATGCACTCGGCGAGCGCGTCGGCGTGGCCCCGAGCCAGCTGTCGCTCGTTGAGAACGGCAAACGCGAACCGAAGCTCTCGACCCTCCAGGCTCTCGCCCGCGAGCTCGGACTCGACATCGCGGAGCTGCTCTCCGGAGAGCCGCCGAGCCGGCGCGCGTCCCTCGAGATCGAACTCGAACGAGCGCAGAAGGGGGCGCTGTACGCATCTCTCGGGCTCCCCCGCGTACGGGTCACGAAAGGAACCTCCGACGAGACGCTCGAGGCGGTCGTCGGTCTGCATCGCGAGCTGCAGCGACGCGCGAGCGAGGCCATCGCGACACCGGAGGAGGCGAGACGGGCGAACACGGAACTCCGGGAGCTCATGCGCGCGCAGGACAACTACCTCCCCGAGATCGAGGCGCTCGCCGAGGAGCGCGTGCGCGCCGCCGGCCACACCTCGGGCGCCCTGACCCACCGAACGGTCGGCATCATGGCGGAGCAGCTGGGCTTCTCGCTCATCTACGTATCCGATCTCCCAAGCTCCGCCCGGAGCGTCATCGACCTCGAGAACGGCCGCATCTACCTGCCGCCGGCGTCGATCCCCGGCGGCCACGGCTTGCGCTCGATGGCGCTGCAGGCGATGGCTCATCGCGTGCTGGGGCACGAGCGGCCGGAGAGCTACGCGGAGTTCTTGCGTCAGCGGCTCGAGATCAACTACTACGCCGCGTGCTGTCTCATGCCTCAGACCGCGGCCGTCACCTTCCTCACGCAGGCGAAGAAGGACAAGAACCTTGCGATCGAGGACTTCCGTGACGCGTTCGGCGTGACGCACGAGGCGGCCGCCCACCGGTTCACGAACCTCGCGACCTCGAAACTCGACATGCGCATGCACTTCCTGCGCGTCGGCGGCGACGGCGCGCTCCTGCGCGGCTATGAGAACGACGGACTCCCGCTACCGAGCGACGTGACGGGCGCGATCGAGGGTCAGTCGGTCTGCCGGAAATGGAGCGCACGCAGCGCCTTCGACCGCACCAACCGCACGACGGAGCTCTACCAGTACACGGACACGCCCGCCGGCACATACTGGTGCGCGACCCAGACGGGCTCCACGTCCGACGGGGAGTTCTCCATCAGCGTCGGCGTGCCTTTCGACGACGCCCGCTGGTTCCGAGGCCGGGAGACGACCGAGCGCGCCGTCTCGACGTGCCCGGACGAGGCGTGCTGCCGCCGCCCGTCCGACGAGCTCACAGCACGGTGGAAGGACAAGGCGTGGCCGAGCGCCCGCGTGCATACGCACACGTTCGCCCCGCTCCCCCGCGGCACGTTCCCGGGTGTCGACGACACCGAGGTGTACGAGTTCCTCTCGCGCCACGAGTCGTGACGAGAGACGGTGCGCGCCGGCACGTTCGACCGGCGCGCGCCGCACCGGTCACCAGTCGTGCACGGTCCCGTCGGCGAGGCGGTTGTACGGCAGGTAGGCCTGCTGGTACGGGTACTTCCCGGCCTCGTCCACGTCGAGCTCCACGCCGAGCCCGGGCTTCTCGCCCGGGTGGAGGAAGCCGTCGGTCCAGGTGAAGGACTGCTGGAAGACCTCGTCGGTCTTCTGCCCGTGCTTCATGTACTCCTGGATGCCGAAGTTGTGGATCGCGAGCCCGAGGTGCATCGCGGCCGCCATGCCGACGGGCGAGATGTCCGTGGGGCCGTGCATGCCGGACTTGATCTGGTACTGGCTCGCGTAGTCGAGCACCTTCTTGAGGTGCGTGATGCCGCCCGTGTGGGTCACCGCGCTCCGCACGTAGTCGATGAGCTGCTCGCGGATGATCTGCTGGTAGTCCCACACCGAGTTGAAGATCTCGCCGATCGCGAGCGGCGTCGTGGTGTGCTGACGGACGAGACGCAGCGCCTCCTGGTTCTCCGCGGGCGTGCAGTCCTCGAGCCAGAACAGATCGTACGGTTCGAGGCTCTTGCCGAGCCTCGCAGCCTGGATCGGCGTCATGCGGTGGTGGGCGTCGTGGAGGAGCGGCAGTTCCGGCCCGAACTCGTTGCGCACGGCCTCGAACACGGTGGGGATGTGCCGCAGGTAACTGCGGGTGTCCCAGTCCTCTTCAGCCGGGAGGGCGCCCCGCTGAGCGGGCTCGTGGTCGTAGCGCACACCTGAGTTGGCCTCGAAGGTCGCGTTCGACGCGATCCCGTAGATCGACTTCAGCCCGGGCACGCCCGTCTGCACGCGGATCGCCCGGTAGCCCTGCTCCTGGTGGGAGCGGATGCTGTCGAAGAGCTCGTCGTTCGTCTTGCCCGAGGCGTGACCGTACGCGAGCAGACCGGTGCGGGACGCCCCTCCGAGCAGCTGGTACACGGGCATACCGGTGGCCTTGCCCTTGAGGTCCCACAGCGCCATGTCGACGGCGGCGATCGCGGCCATCGTGACGGGTCCGCGGCGCCAGTAGGCGCTGCGATACAGGAACTGCCAGGTGTCCTCGATCTTGTGCGCGTCACGACCGATCAGGAGCGGCACGACGTGCTCGGAGAGGTAGCTCACCACGGCGAGTTCGCGCCCGTTCAGGGTCGCGTCGCCGAGGCCCGTGAGCCCGTCGTCCGTCGTGAGTTTGAGCGTGACGAAGTTGCGGTCAGGGCTCGTGACGATGACCTCGGCTTTGTCGATCCTCATCGATCTCCTCCTTCTGTAGCGGTTCCTGCTGCGATACCCGCGGCGGCGTCACGCATCGCGGTCCACCGGGACTTCAGTATGCGGGCGACGGACTTGGGACGTCGATCCCTCGTGAAGACACCCTTCTTGTTGCCGTCCACGCGGATGATGCCGGCCTTGGTCTGGAAGTCGGCGAAGTTCCAGATCTGCTCGCCCTGGACGGCCGGGATGCGGTCGAAGACGCGGTGGTACATCGCGAGGAAGTCGATCTGGTACTCCTCGCTCCACGGCGAGGGCACGGCCTGGTGGAGGCCTGCGACCGTGTCGACGCCGTACTCGGTCATGAGGATCGGCTTGTCGTAGGTCGCCGCCCAGCCGAGCAGCTCCTTCTCGAGCTCGACCTCGGCACGTGCGAGGTCCCCCGTCTGCTGGTACCAGCCGAAGTAGCGGTTGAGGCAGATCACGTCGAACATGTCGACGATGAGGTCGTTGTCGAAGCGGGCGTCGCCCTGATTGGCGAAGGTCACGGGCCGCGTGGGGTCGAGCTCGCGTGTGAGGTCGACGAGCGGTTCGAAGTATTCCCGCGCACCCTCCTCGGCGGAGGCCGGCTCGTTGGCGATGCACCACATCACGACGCTCGGGTGGTTCTTGTCGCGAGCGATGAGCTCGCGGATGCCCTGGGCAGTGGCATCGCGGGTCACGTCGCTCATGGTCTCCGGGGAGAACGTGGGCTTCCTCGCGCCCCCGAGGATGCCGCCGGCCATGTTGATGTTCATGCCGACGGCGGCCGTCTCGTCGATCACGACGATGCCGTGCCGGTCGGCGTAGTCGAGGACCTCCTCGGCGTACGGGTAGTGGGAGGTGCGGAACGAGTTCGCGCCGATCCAGTCGAGGAGGGCGAAGTCGTGCACGAGGAGCACGTCGTCGTGACCCTTGCCGCGGAACGGGGCGTCCTCGTGCTTGCCGAAACCGGTGAAGTAGAAGGGCTCGTCGTTGATGAGGAACTGCTGCCCCCGCACCTCGACGGTGCGGATACCGACCGGGAGCGTGTAGCTGTCGCCGTCGCGTCCGTCGCCGAGCACGACCTCGAGGTCGTAGAGGTACGCGGCGCCTGGCTGCCAGAGCACCGGATCGGTCACGGTGAGGGTGCCCGTCGCGCCGTCGGCCGAGGCGACCTCGCGGCGGTCCTCGTCGCGCAGCACGACGCGCACGTCGCCCCCGTTCGACGTGTCGACCGCGAAGTGCACGCTCGCGGTTCCCGAGCCGTCGCGCGTCGTCGTGACGGTGACGTCGCGGATGTGGTCCGGCGCGGTGGCCGCGAGGTGCACGGAGCGGTGGAGCCCGGCGTAGTTGAAGAAGTCGTGGCGGTAGAGCTGGGTCGGCGTGCCGTCCTCCGCCGTCCCGACCTCTCCGGGCGGCACCGTCGCCGACGTCAGCCGGTTGTCGACCGCGACCGTCACGAGCACCTCTTCGCCGGGCGCGGCGAGCGAGGTGATGTCGACCTCGAACGGCGTGTAGCCGCCCTCGTGGTGGGCCACGCGCTCGCCGTTCACGAAGACGGTCCCCGTGTGGGTCACCGCGTCGAAGCGGAGGACGATGCGGCGCCCGGTCCACGTGCTGGGGACGACGACCTCGCGCTGGTACCAGACCACACCGATGTGGTCGCGGATCTCGGCGTCGGCGAAGACGTCGTTGTAGCTCGCGGGAACGGGGGCCTGCCGTGGGGTGACCATCCGACCGCGCCAGGGCTCGTCGCCGACCTCGTGGTCGAGGGCGAACGACCAGAGTCCGTCGAGCGATCGCAGATCGCGGGATCGGGAGGCCTGGGGCTTCAGCATTGAATCTCCTTCAGTGGGTGGGTGCGCTCGTGGCGCGTGAGGTCGTGATGAGGTCGGTGACGAGATCGACGACGGCGTCATCGACGGAAGCGTCAGCGATCCGTTCCAGGGCCGATCGGACGGCCGCGTGCTCGGGCGTTCGGCCGTCCGAGAGGCGGGCGAGATGGGCGGCCAGAGCCACCGCTGCGGCGGTGCCCGAGCGCCCTGCGGCACGTTCCGCTGCGATCACCGGGAGAATACGCACGCGCAGCTTCGCCTCGGCACCCGTCGCGATCTGTTCCAGTGAGTGTCGGATGGCCGAGTTGCCGAAGCGACTCGCGAGGTCGGCGCGGTAGCGATCGAGGTCGAGGTCGTCCGGCAGGTGCCGCACGCACTCGTCCCAGAAGCCCTCGACGGAGGAGCGCAGGACCGGGTCGGCGAACGCCTCGTCGACGAACGCGTGCCCGCGGCCCGGTCCGGCCGCCGCGAGCAGCGTGTGGGCGCCGTTGAGCAGCCACAGCTTGCGGCGCTCGAACGGCTCGACGTCGTCGACGATGCGCGCGCCGGCCGTCTCCCAGGCCGGCCGCCCCGCGGGGAAGTCGTCCGACATGGTCCAGTCGGCGAAGGGTTCGGTCACGACGACGCACGGGTCACGGAAGCCGGTGAGGGCCTCGGCCGTTTCCTCGTCGGCGGTCGTGGACCGCGGCGTGATGCGGTCGACGGAGCTCGAGACGAAGCCCACGCTCTCCTCGACCCACGCCGCCGTGTCGGGACCGATCGCGTCGAGGAGCGGACGGAGCGCCGCGCGGAGGACAGCGCCGTTGTCCGGCAGGTTGTCGCAGCTCACGAGTGCGACGGGCCCAGCACCCGCCAGGCGACGCGAATCGAGCGCGAGGGCGAGGCGCCCGAGGGCGGTGGCCGGGTGATCGTCGGCGGAACGGTCGACACCGGCGAGGAGCAGTCGGTCGGCCTCGAGCTCATCGGACCATTCGTAGCCGGCCTCCGTGATCGTGAGTGTCACGACGGACGTGTGCGGATCGGCGACGGACCGCATGAGATGGTCGACATCGCCGCCGTCGACGGCCTCCGTGATGATGTCCATGACCGTGGCGCGATCGCCGCCCTCCCCGCGCTCGATGAGCGTGTAGAGGCCGTCCTGGGCCTGGAGGGCGTCGGCGGCGTCCGGACGGCGACCCGAGTAAGCGGTGATCGCCCACCGATCGCCATCGTGCGCTCGCGCCGTGAACCACGCCTGGTGCGAGCGGTGGAAGGCACCGAGTCCGATGTGCACGATCAGGCGGTCCGGGGTGCGGCGCACCCCAGGATATGTGGCGCGTGAGAGAGCGTCCGTCACAGCTTGAACACCTCCCGCGGCATCGTGTCGGTGAGGTCGTGGATGATGCGACGTGCCGCAGCCGGCCGCACGCGTCCCTCGACGACGAGCCGCGCGAGGAACGACGCGTCGAGACGCCGGGACATGTCGTGGCGGGCCGGGATCGAGAGGAAGGCGCGCGTGTCGTCGATGAAGCCGGAGTGTCGGTAGAAGCCGGCCGTCTCGGTGACGGCCGAGCGGAAGCGCAGCCCGGCGTCCGGTGCGTCGAGGAACCACCAGGGCGCGCCGATGTAGACGGACGGGTAGAACCCCGCGAGCGGTGCGATCTCACGTGAGTAGACCGTCTCGTCGACGCTGAAGAGCACGAGGTGCACGTCGGGTAGGAGCCCGATCTCCTCGAGCAGCGGCCGGATCTCGTCGGTGAATCGCGTGGTGATCGGGATGTCGTTACCGGTGTCCGCGCCGAAACGCTCGAATGTCGCGGAGCTGTGGTTGCGCCGCACGCCGGGGTGGATCGTCATGACGAGGCCATCGCGCGCGCTCATGCGCCCCATCTCGAGCAGCATGTGGCCACGGAACGCGCGGGCCTCGCCGCTCGAGAGCGATCCGCCGACGGCCCGATCGTAGAACGCAGCGGCCTGATCGCCGAGGTCCACGACGAGCAGGTCCGCGATGCCGTGGTCGGCCGAGACGGCGCCGTGATCGATGAAGTACGCGCGCCGCGCCTCGAGGGCGGCGCGGTAGCCGGCGAAAGTCATCGGAGCACCCGTCGCCTCGTGCAGCCGCGCGACGTCGGCGGCGAAGCTCGGGCTCTCGGGGTCGAGGTAGCGATCGGGTCGGAAGGTCGGAAGGACCCGCCCGCGGAAAGACGCGTCGTCCCGCAGCGCCGCATGGTCGGCGAGGTCGTCGAGGGGGTCGTCGGTGGTCGCGAGCACGTCGATCCGGAACGCGTCGAAGAGGGCGCGCGGGCGGAACGCCGGTTCGGCGAGACGCGACTCGATCGCGGTGTACAGGCGACCGGCGCTGTCCGACCCGAGCTCCTCGGTGAGGCCGAAGACCTGCTCGAAGGTGCGCTCGAGCCAATAGCCGGACGCGGTCCCGGCGAACTCGTGCCAGTGCGCGGCCAGGAGGTCCCACGCCCGGCGACCAGCGGGTCGGCCATCCGCGGGACGCAGGTCGTCGTAGCTCACACCGTTGGCGTGCAGCAGGCGTGTGACGTAGTGATCGGAACTCAGCAGGAGTTCCGTCGGATCCTCGAAGGGGTGGTCCTTCCGGAGCAGGGCCGCTGGCACGTGGCCGTGCGGAGAGATGATCGGGAGGTCGGCGACGCTCTCGTAGAGGTCGCGGGCGAGGCCGCGCGTGTGCGCGTCCACTGGGAAGAGGCGGTCGTCGCCGACCGTTGTCCTCTCGGCTCCGGAGGGGGATGTGGTCAGGAGGTCTGTCATCGGTCTCCCCCGGCCACGTCCGCGAGGCGCTCGTCTTCGGCCATGCGCGCCCGCAGCGCTCGCCGCTCGGACTGCTTGTCCGGATCGGGGAGCGGGGAAGCGAGGAGCAGCCGCTGCGTGTACGGATGCTGCGGGTCCGCCGTGACCGCCGTCGAACGTCCGTGCTCGACGACATCGCCGCGATAGAGCACGGCCACCTCATGGCTGATGTGGCGGATCACGTCGAGGTCGTGGGAGATGAAGAGGTACGACACCCCGAGGTCCTGCTGGATCTCGAGGAAGAGGTCGAGCACGCGGGCCTGCGTGGTGAGGTCGAGCGCGCTCACGGGCTCGTCGCACACGATGAGCTTCGGACGCAGCGCCAGGGCACGTGCGATCGCGATGCGCTGCCGCTGTCCGCCGGAGAACTCCCGCGGCAGCCGCGTGATGGCGTTGGCGGGGAGCCCCACCCGATCGAGGAGCTCGGCCACGCGGGCACGGCTCTCGGTCGGTCCGACCTTCTGGATCTCGAGGGGCTCTGCGAGGATCTGTCCGATCTCCATCGCCGGGTTGAGCGAGGAGAACGGGTCCTGGAACACCACCTGCAGGTCGGCGGCGAGCGAGGCGCGTTTCGACCGCGCGGCCCGTGTGATGTCCACACCATCGAAGGTCACGGTCCCGCGTGTGATCGGGGCGAGGCCCAGGATGGCGCGACCGATCGTGGTCTTGCCCGATCCGGATTCCCCGACGACGCCGAGGGTCTTCCCCTGGTCGATGTCGAAGGACACACCGTGGAGGATCTCCGTCGCCCCGCGGCGGAATCCCTTCCGCGGGTAGGCGACGGCCAGGTCGTCGACCTGGAGCAGCTTCTCGGTCATCGCGTCGTCTCCTCGGTGAGCTTCGTGAGCGGTTCCCGGCCGGTGAGCATGGAACCGAGCAGGGTGCGGGTGTACGGGTGGCGCGGGTCGCGCAGGATCTCGCGCACCGGCCCCTCCTCGACGAGGCGTCCGCGCTGCATGACCGCGACGCGATCGGCGATATCCGCGACGACACCGAAGTTGTGCGTGACGAGCAGGATCGCGACCCCGAGTTCGTCGCGCATGCGGCGGAGCAGGTCGAGCACCTCCGCCTGCACCGTCACGTCGAGGGCCGTGGTGGGCTCGTCCGCGATGATGAGGTCGGGTTCGCAGCTGACCGCTCCCGCGATGAGCACGCGCTGCGCCATTCCTCCCGAGATCTCGTTCGGGTAGGAGTCGAACGTGCGCTGCGGGTCGGCGATCCCGACGCGTTCGAGGAGCTCGATCGCACGCCGCTTCGCTTCGGAGCGACTGATCCCGAGGAGCTTCACCATCGGCCGGGCCAGCTGGTGGCCGATGGTGTAGTTCGGGTCGAGGTTCGACATGGGCTCCTGCGGGATGTACGAGATCCGACGCCCACGCAGCGGCGCGACCTTCTTCTGCAGGATGCGCTCGGCGGCGGTGTCCACCGTCTGGATGTCGTCGATCACGATGCTGCCGCCCACGATGCGCGCGGAGCTCGGGAGGAGCCCGAGCACCGCGAAGGCCGTCTGGCTCTTGCCCGAGCCGGACTCGCCGACGATGCTGAGCACCTCGCCGCGGTCGATCGAGAAGCTGACGCCCTGCACGACCTTCGTGAGGCCGCCGTCCGGAGCCGGGTACCCGATCTCGAGGTCGCGGACCTCGAGCAGATGGTCGCCCGCGGGGAGCTCGCCCACGCCCGGAAGCGGGTCCGAACTGGTGGAGATCGACACGGTCGGCGCGATCTCGGGCTCCACCGCGATGGACGCCGTGCCGCTGAGGGAACCGGCCGTCATCCCGCTCGCCGCGACCGCGGCGGTCGCCTTGCGGCTCGCACGGACCTTCGGCAGGTCCTCGAGCGCGTCCCGGAGCGCGTTTCCGATGAGCACGAACGCACCGACCGTGAGACCGATCGCGAGCGCCGGCCACAGCAGGAGGGTCGGGGAGATGTAGATGTTGCGGAAGCCCTCGCTGAGCATCGCCCCCCACGTGGGCTCCGACGGGTTGCCGAGACCGAGGAATTCGAGTCCCGACTGGATCGCGATCGCGACTCCCGCGATGAGGGCCGTCTGGATGATGATGGGCGCGCGCACCACGGAGATGATGTGGCGGCTGATGATGCGGGCGTCGCTGAGACCGGAGACCCGCGCGGCATCCACGTAGAGCTCGTTCCGCACCGATTGCACGGCCGTGCGCGTCAGGCGGTAGTACCCGGGGCTCAGGAGGATGCCGAACACGATCATCGTGACCCACACGCTGGGACCCACCGCCGACCGCACCGAGAGCAGCACGATGATCGCGGGCAGGCTCATGAGGGCATTGGCCGACCAGGAGGACACGCCGTCGAAGGGTCCCCCGAAGTATCCGGCGATGAGTCCGGACGGAAGCCCGATCGCGATCGCGACGACGGCGCACAGAACGGCGGACGCGAGCGTCAACTGGGACGCCCAGAGCAGGCGGCTCCAGGTATCGCGACCCGAGCTGTCCGTGCCCAGGAGGTGGTCCCCGCCCGGATCGGCGAACGGGTTCGCGATGTCGGCTGTGGTCACACCGAACGGGGCGAGCACGGGGGCGAGGACGGCCCCCAGCACGACGAGGAGCACGATCGCGAGGCCGATGGCCCCGAGCGGGTTGCGGAGGAAGCGGAGAAGGACGTTGTCGCGTCGCGTGGACGCCGGGGCGTTGGTTGTCGCGGTCATGACACACGCACCTTCGGGTTGAGCCAGCCGTTGATGAGGTCGACGGCCAGGTTGACGATGACGACGATGACGACCGTGTAGAGGACGACACCCATGACGATGGGGATGTCCCCGCTCACGGTCGACGTGACGGCGAGCTGGCCGATACCCGGGAGCGCGAAGATGCGCTCGAGGATCACGGCGCCGCCGAGCAGGCCGACGAACTGCAGGCTGAGGACGGTGAGGCCGGCCGGTGCGGCCGCGCGCAACACGTGCTTGAGGAGGATCTCGCTCTCGCCGAGGCCACGGCTGCGGAGGGTCCGCACGAAGTCGCGGTCGCGCTGCTGGATGACCGCCGAGCGGATCTGCTGCGCGCTCGCGGTGACGTAGTTGAGCACGATCGCGATCACGGGAAGGGTGAGGGAGGCGATCCACGCGTCCGCTCCGGCTCCGGGTCCGATGCTCGAGACGGCGGGGAACCAGCCGAGCTGCACGGCGAAGACCGTCGCGAGGACCACGGCGAGGACGAAGCCCGGGATCGCGTCACCGATGACCGCGCCCACCTGCACGGCTCGGTCGATCCAGCCGCGCTTCACGGCGGCGAGCGTGCCGATCGTCGTGGCGAGGAGGGTGACGAAGAGCATCGCGACGCCGATGAGGGCAAGAGTCACCGGGAGACGCGTCGTGAGGGCGTCGGAGACGGTGAGCGTGCCGAACCAGCTGCGACCGAGATCGCCCGTGAGGGCGCTCCCGACCCAGTCGAGGAAGCGGAGAGGAAGGGGCTGGTCCAGGCCGAGCTCGATCGACTTCGCCTCGACCTGGGCCTCGGTGGCCTGATCGCCGACGATGTTCCGGGCGATGCTCGAGCCGTTGACGAAGAGCAGCGCGTAGGCGGCGGCGCAGATGACGGCGAGCAGGACGATGCCCGACGCGATGCGCTTGAGGGAATAGGTGATCACGAGTGCTCCAGTGCAGTCCGTGAGGTGGGGAGGCGGCGACGGACGCCGCCTCCCCACCGCTGGTTACGAGGCGGGCGCGTAGTTGTAGAT
Organism: Labedella endophytica; assembly: GCF_003990045.1. Lineage (GTDB taxonomy): Bacteria > Actinomycetota > Actinomycetes > Actinomycetales > Microbacteriaceae > Labedella > Labedella endophytica. The sequence continues at coordinate 916,377 of NZ_RZGZ01000002.1, forward strand.
GGACGGGACGGCCTGCTGGGTCTGCTTCTCCGTCGTGATCGTGTCCGCGTTGTAGGAGTAGACCTGGTCGATCCGGTAGACGGGGGCGAACCAGGCGTTCTCCGAGATGTACTCGTTGACGGCCTTGGCCTCCTCGGCGGAGTCGTCCCCGCCGTTCTGCACGGCGGTGATCAGCTCCTGGAGCTCCGGCGTGGTCGAGTCGAAGGGGTTGTAGATCGCCTCGGTGGAGATGATCTGGTTGATCGCGACCCACGGCTCACCCTGGAAGAGGTTCTGGTAGAGCACGGGGATCTTCCCGGAGGTGAGGTCGTCGAGGAAGGTCTGGGTGTTGACCGACACGACCTGGACGCGGATACCGACGTCGGCGAGCTGCTGCGTGAGCGCGGCCATCGCGGTCTCGAAACCGGGGCCCGCGGTGATCGGGAGGTCGAAGCCGTCGGCGTAGCCTGCCTCGGCGAGGAGATCCTTCGCCTGCTCAGGATCGAAGTCGTAACGACTGTCGAGTTCATCGACGGATGCGCCGCTGTCGGGCCCGAACACCTGCTGTGTCGGGTCGCCGTAGCCGCGCAGGATGGACTCGAGCATCGTGTCGCGGTCGATCGCGTAGTTGATGGCCTGGCGGACGCGCACGTCGGCGAGCGCCGGGACCTGCGTGCCGTCGCGGTCGAGGAGGAGCAGGCCCTGCCAGTCGACCTGGTAGTCCTCGAGCGTCTCGAAACCCGCGCCCTCGGCCTGTTCGGCGGTGGAGGCGTCGAGGATCGTGGCATCGACCTGGTTCGAGAGCAGTGCGTTGAGACGAGCCGTCAGCTCTTCGTAGGGCTTCAGCACGATCGAGTCGAACTTCTGCAGATCGGGGTTCCAGTAGTCCTCACGCGCGGTGAAGACGAGCTGCGATCCGGAGACCGACTGGGCAGTGTCCATGACGTAGGGACCTGATCCGACGGGGGTCGAGATGAGCTCATCGGTACCGAGGGTCTCGGGGCTGCCCATGAGCCCGGCGGCCTGCGAGAGGTTGTATTCGAGCGAGGGGTCGGGGGCCGAGAGGCTCAGGACGACCGTGTCGTCGTCGACGGGGTCGACGGATTCGACAGCGGCCACCTGGGCGGCCTGACGACCGTTGTTGTTCTTGAGGTTCTCGATGTTGGCCTTGACGGCCTCGGCGTCGAAGTCGGCGCCGTCGCTGAACGTGACGTCATCACGCAACTCGAGCGTGAGCTCGGTGCGGTCGTCGTTGTAGGACCACTCCGTCGCGAGCATCGGTTCGAGGGTGCCGTCGGCGGTGCGGAGGACCAGCGTGTCGTACGTGACCTGGTAGGGCTGCAGCCCATGGCCGACGTGCGCCTGCGACGGGTCCCACGACGTGGGTTCGCCGAGGATACCGAGGGTGAGGGTTCCTCCGCCCTCGGCGCTTCCGCCGCCGGTGTCGCCACCGCCGCTCGAGCAACCCGCGACAAGTGCCGCGGCGGCCATCGTCGCGGTCACGGCCGCAACTCTCTTCGAGACCAACTTCATCGTCAGTAGTCCTTCGTTTCGTCATTGATACGGAGTGCGATGCGGCGGGGAGCCTCTGCCCTGCGGCTGTTCGGGAAACGGTGCCGGGGCCATCGATATCGGGTGCCGGGGGCCGTCGATATGTGGCGAGCGTAGCAAGCGCAACCGATTGCCGCAATCGATTGCCGTGCATTGATCGCTTTTCGAGATGCGTCTGTGACCTAAGATGGCAAGCGGTTGCCAGTCGGGCCCGTGATCCGGGGCCTCGCATTCATCTCATGGGGGTTCCAATGACGGAGCGGACACGACGCCCGAGCGCGCCGACGATCTACGACATCGCCGAGAAGGCGGGAGTCGCAGCGTCGACGGTGTCGCGGGCACTCAACAAGCCGGGGCGCATCAGCACCGAGACGGAGGCGCGCATCCGCGCGGCCGCCGACGAACTGGGCTACCGCCTCAACCCCATGGCGCGCTCGCTCCAGTCCGGGCTCACCGGCAACCTCGCCCTCGTGATGTCCGACATGACGAACCCCGTCTACTTCGACCTCGTCCGGGGAGCCGAGCGGGTCACGGCCGACGCCGGCTGCACACTGCTCTTCGCGGATTCGCAGGAGAACGTGGACATCGAGCTCGACGCGGCCCAGCGGCTGCTCCGCGTTGCCGACGGACTCATGCTCGTCGGTTCACGGCTGAGCGACGAGCAGATCCTGTCGCTCAGCGCTCTGAAGCCGGTGGTGACGGTGAACCGCCTCGTGGACGGCATCCCCGCGGCGACGGCCGAGGTCGAGGTGGGCGTGCACCAGGCCGTCCGCCACCTCCACGAACTCGGCCACCGAGACATCGTCTACCTCGAGGGCCCCTCCGCGTCCTGGATGAACGGCCGCCGCCACGAGGTGATCGCCGCGGACGCCGCGGCCCTCGGGATGACGGTGACCTTCCTCGACTCGGACGGCCCCACGATAGAGGGCGGACACGCGGCCGTGCCCCGCGTCGTCGCGACGGGTGCCACGGCGGTCATCGCCTTCAACGACCTCCTGGCGTTCGGACTGCTCCAGGGATCCCGAGAGGCCGGCGTCGACGTGCCGGTGAGCCTCAGCGTGGTCGGGTTCGACGACATCTTCGGGGCGAACCTCCTGACCCCTCCCCTCACCACCGTGCGCAGCCACATGCGGAACCTCGGCGAGGCCGCTGTGCTCGCTCTGCGCAACGCCATCGCCGGCGAGGACGAGCGGGAGACGGAGCGCCCCGCGACCGAACTCATCGTGCGCGGCACGACGGGGCCCGTGGCGCCTGCCGGACCGTGATCTGCCCGCCTGCGTCTCCGTCCCCACACGGTCCCTGAGCCCGTCGAAGGGTGCTGACGACGCACGCCTGCGACACGCCTCGACAAGCTCAGCGACCGGGACTCGAGCTGACCGCACGCGGACAGCACCACGGGCCCGACGGCGGTGCGGCCGTCGGGCCCGTGGTGCTGTCCGTCGGTCAGCCGATGGCGTTCCGGCGCCGGCTGAACCAGGCGCCCGCACCTCCCACGAGGAGCAGCAGTGCTGCCAGGAGGCCCAGTCCCGCCGCGTCGGAGCCCGTCACCGCGAGTCCCGACGTGTAGGTGAAGCCACCGGAGAGCGTCGCCGAACCGCACTCGGTGGATCCGACGACGGTCACGTCGACCGATCCGGATCCGGCTGGGCTGACCGCGCGGATCTCCGTGTCACTGATCACCGTGACGCTCCGAGCCGGCGTGTTCCCGAAGAGGACCGCGGTCGCTCCGGTGAAGCACGAGCCGGTGATCGTCACCGTCGTCCCGCCGGAGGACGGTCCGCGCGGCGGCGTCACGACGTCCACATCGGTGCCGTCCGGGTCCTCGGGATCGATCGGGCCGGGGACGTCCTCACCGAAGTAGGTGAAGTCGACCGGCTCAGACGAGCCATCGGGATCGATGACCACGAGGTCCACCGTGCCCACGGGGTGGGCGGGCGAGTAGACCGTGATGACCTCGTCGCTGATGATCGCGAAGGGCTGGAAGGTCCCCTCCGGCAGGGCGGTCGGGTCGTTCAGACCGGTCCCCTCGATACCGTCGAAGGTCACCGCGGTGGCGTCCCCGAGGCCCTCACCCGTGATCGTCACGAGCGTGCCGCCCGCGACCGGGCCGCGGTCGGGGGTGATCGACGTGACGACGGGAGGTGCGGTGTACAGGTAACCGTCCGGCAGGACGGCCGGTCCGTCGACCGCGCACTCGCCGAAGCCCGTGACCGTGACGTCGACGGCACCCGCGACCGTGCCGGCCGGGACGACCGCCGTGATCTCGGTGTCGCTGACGACCACGAAGTCGGCCGGGACTCCACCGAACTCGACGCGCGTCACGCCCGTGAAGCACGAACCGGTGATGGTGACCTCCTCGCCACCGGCCAGCGGCCCCTCCGACGGGTCGACGGCATCGACCGTCGTCACGTCGAAGAACGTGAAGTCGGCGGGGGCCGACGGGCCGTCGAACGTGATGAGCGTGACCGGAACGGTTCCCGCTGCGTGCTCCGGCGTGATCACGAGGATCTCGGTGTCGCTCACGATCTCGATGAACGGAGCGGACTCGCCGTCGATCAGCACGTCGATCACGTCGTCGAAGCCCTCACCGGTGATGGTGATCTCCGTGCCGCCCGTGACGGGGCCGCGGTCGGGGTCGAGGGACTCGATGACGGGCGCACCCTCCGGTACGAACGTGAAGGCGTCCTCCGCCGTCGCTCCGCCGCATGCCGTGGGGTTCACGACGGTCACGTCCACGATGCCGGTTCCGGCCGGGGTGACGACCGTGAGGAGGCCGTCGTCCACGACGGTGAGACCGGTTCCCGGCACACCCCCGAAGAGCACCTCGGAGGTCCCGGTGAAGCAGGAACCCTCGATCGTGACGAGCGTGCCACCCTCCTCGGCGCCCGCGTTCGGGGTCACGGTCTCGATGACCGTCACCGCGACGTAGGTGAACTCCGCCGGGTCGCTCGCGCCACCCGGTCCCGTGACGATCACGTCGACGGGCCCGACGGCGTGCGGCGGGGTGACCGCCGTGATCTCCGTGTCGCTCACGACCGTGTACTCGGCCGCGGGCTCTCCGTCGAAGGTGACGCCCTCGGTGCCGGTCACGTCGAGGAAGTCCTCGCCCGTGATCGTGACCGTCGTGCCGCCCGTGACGGGTCCCTCGATGGGCTCGAGGCCGGAGATGCTCGGCGCCGCGAGGTACTCGTAGCCGTCGGGGATCGTGCCCGGTCCGTCGTCGCCACCCTCGGCGCAGTCGCCGGCGCCGACGACCGTGATGTCCACGAGGCCGGGCGTGCCGGCCGGCGCGACGGCCGTGATCTCCGTGTCGCTCACGACGGTGAAGCTCGTCGCGGGGGTGTCGCCGAAGAGCACGGCGGTCGCTCCCGTGAAGCACGAGCCCGTGATGGTCACGGTGTTGCCTCCCGCTTCCGGTCCCGCCTCGGGGTCCACCTCCTCGATCGTCGTGACGTCGAAGTAGGTGAAGTCGGAGGGAGCCGAGGCTCCCACGTCGGTCACGACCTGCACGTTGACGGTCTCCGGCGCGTGCGCTGGAGTGACGAACACGAGCTCCGTGTCGCTCACGATCGTGACGTCGGCCTCCGGCACGGCGACACCGTCCACGAGGACCTCCTCCGCGTCGTCGAACCCGGCGCCCGTGACGGTCACCTCGGTGCCGCCGACGGACGGGCCGCGGTCGGGCTCGAGGGCGTCGATGGTGGCCGCGCCGTCCGGCACGAAGGTGAAGGCGTCCTCGATGGTCCCGTCGCCGCACTCCGTCGGGTTCACGACCGTGACATCGACCGTGCCGACCCCGGCGGGCGTCGTCGCGGTGATCTCGGTGTCGCTCACGACGGTGATGCTCGCCGCGGAGGTGTCCCCGAAGAGAACGTCCGTGGCTCCCGTGAAGCAGGAACCCGTGATGGTCACGACCGTGCCGCCGTCCTCGTCGCCCGCGTTCGGTGCGACGTCGTCGATCTCGGCGACCGGGTAGTACTCGAAGTCGCCGGGTTCGGAAACGCCGGACGGCGCCGTCACGACCACGTCGACGACGCCGGGGACGTCGCCCGCCGGGGTCGTCACGGTGATCTCCGTGTCGCTCACGACGACCAGGTCCGTCCCGGGCACTCCGCCGAAGGTGACCTCGGTCGCGTCGGTGAAGCCGGTGCCCGTGATCGTCACCTCGGTGCCGCCCGTGACGGGTCCGCGCTCGGGGTCGAGTTCGGTGACGAGCGGAGCCGCGAGGTACTCGAAGCCGTCCGGCAGCGTGCCCGGGCCATCCTCGCCTCCGAGCCCGCACTCGCCCGCACCGACGACCGTGACGTCCACGCTGCCGACGGCGATGCTGGCCGGCGCTGTCGCGGTGATGACGGTGTCGCTGACCACGACCACGTCGGTCGCGGGGACGTCGCCGAAGAGCACGGCGGTCGCATCGGTGAAGCAGGAACCGATGATCGTCACCCCGGTGCCGCCCGCGAGCGGTCCCTCATCGGGGGTGACCGTGTCCACGGTCGTGACGCCCACGTAGGTGAAGTCGAGCGGAGCCGAGGCGCCTCCCGCGTTCGTCACGACGACGTCGACCGTCTCCGGTGCATGCGGCGGGGTCACGAGGGTGATCTCGGTGTCGTCCACGATCGTGAAGCCGACCTCTTCGCCGTCGATCGTGACCGACGTGGTCGAGTCGAGACCCGTACCCGTGATCGTCACGGCGGTGCCGCCCACCTCCGGTCCCCGGTCGGGGTCGATGGCGGTGAGGACAGGAGCGCCCTCCGGCACGTAGGTAAATGCGTCCTCGAGCGTCGCGTCGCCGCACTCGCCCGGGTTCACCACGGTCACGTCGACCGTGCCGATACCCGCGGGGGTGACGGCCGTGATGGTGCCGTCGTCCACGACCACGACGTCGGTCGCCGGCTCGTCACCGAAGAGGACGCCCGTGGCACCCGTGAAGCACGAACCCGTGATCGTCACGGTCTCGCCTCCCGGCTCCTCGCCGGACGCCGGCGTCACCGCGGTGATCTCGGCGACGGCGAAGTAGGTGAATTCACCGGGCTCCGACGCGCCACCGCCCGCGAAGACGACGACCTGCACGGGACCAGGGGCCGCCGCACTCGGGGTCGTCACGGTGATCTCGGTGTCGCTCACGACGGTGAGCTCGGTGCCCGCGAAACCACCGAAGAGGACGGTCGTCGTGCCGGTGAAGCCGGTGCCGGTGATGGTGACCTCGGTGCCGCCCGTGACGGGTCCGCGCTCGGGGTCGAGCGCGGCGATGGCCGGGGCGTCGAGGTAGGTGTAGCCGCCCGGAAGGGTCGCGTCGCCGCATTCCCCACCGCCGATCACCGTGACGTCGACCGCACCGGCGGTGACGCCCGCGGGAACGAGCACGGTGATCTCCGTGTCGCTCACGACCGAGAAGACCGTCGCGGGAACGTCGCCGAAGAGCACGCCCGTGGCGCCCGTGAAGCAGGAGCCCGTGATCGTCACGACCGAACCGCCCGCGAGCGGACCCTCGTCGGGATCGACCTCGTCGACCTCGGCGGTCGCGAAGTAGGTGAAGTCGAGCGGAGCCGACGGACCGACCTCGTTGGTGACGATCACGTCCACCGTCTCCGGCGCGTGCGGCGGAGTGGTGAAGGTGAGCTCGGTGTCGCTCACGACGTCGAAGTCGGCCTCGATGCCGTCGACCGTGACGCTCGTGGTGCCGTCGAAGTCCGTTCCCGTGACGATGACGAGAGTGTCGCCGCCCTCCGGTCCGCGGTCCGGGTCGAGCTCGGTGAGCGTCGGGGCGACCGGTGGGAGGTACTCGAAGCCGTCCTCGAGCGCGCCGTCGCCGGCCTCACCCGGGTTGAGGACCACGACGTCGACGGTGCCGACGCCGGCGGGGGTGACGGCCGTGATGGTCTCGTCGTCCACGACGACGAACTCGGTGGCCGGGACACCATCGAAGGTCACGCCGGTGGCGCCGGTGAAGGCGTCGCCCGTGATCGTGACGGCGGTGCCGCCGGCCTCGTCACCCGTCTCCGGGTCGATGGCCGTGACAACCGTCACGGGGAAGTACTCGAAGGGCAGCGCGGCGGAGGACCCGACGGGCGACGTCACGACGACGTCGACGGTGCCGGGGCCGCCGGCCGGGGACGTCACGGTGATCTCAGTGTCGCTCACGACGACCAGTTCCGTACCGGGCTCACCACCGAAGGTGACCTCGGTGACGCCGGTGAAGCCGGTGCCCGTGATCGTCACCTCGGTGCCGCCCGTGACCGGGCCGCGGTCGGGGTCGAGCTCGGTGGTGGCGGGCACGGCGAGGTAGCTGAAGCCGTCCGGAAGCGTTCCGGGGCCGTCGGGACCGCCGTCTGCGCAGTCGCCGGCGCCCACGACGGTCACATCGACCGCGCCGATGGCGTCGCCCGCCGGCGTGACGGCGGTGATCTCGGTGTCGCTCACGACCGTGAAGGACGTGGCGGACTCGTCGCCGAAGAGCACGTCGGTCGCGCCGGTGAAGCACGATCCCGTGATGGTCACATCCGTGCCGCCCGCGATCGGGCCGGCCTCGGGATCGATCGCGTCGACCGCGGTCACGGCGTAGTACTCGAAGTCGGCGGGAGCGGACGCGCCCACGTCGGTGACGACCTGGACGCCGACCGTCGCGGGCACGTGGGGCGGGGAGACCGCGAGGATCTCGGTGTCGCTGATGATGTCGAAGTCGGCGGCGGGCTCGCCGTCGAAGAGGACCTCTTCGGTGTCGTCGAAACCGGAGCCGGTGATCGTCACCTCGGTGCCGCCCACCTCCGGGCCGCGGTCGGGGTCGATCCCGTCGATGACGGCGGCGCCGTCGGGCACGAACGTGAAGGCGTCCTCGAGCGTCCCGTCACCGCACTCGGTGGGGTTCTGCACGGTCACGTCGACGGTGCCCTCACCGGCCGGCGAGATCACCGTGATGGTGGTGTCGTCCACGACCTCGAACTCGGTGCCCGGCGTGGTTCCGAAGAGCACGCCGGTGGCACCGGTGAAGCAGCTGCCGGTGATCGTGACGAGGGTTCCGCCGTCCTCGTCGCCGAAGCCGGGGTCGATCCCGGTGACCTCGGTGAGCGGGAAGAACGTGAACTCGCCCGGGGTGGAGACGCCGTCGGGGTTCGTGATCGTCACGTCGACGGTCGCGGGGGCGTGCGGCGGCGTGACGGCGGTGATCTCGGTGTCGCTCACGACCGTGTAGCTCGCGGCGGGGTCGCCGTCGAAGAGCACGGCGTCCGCGCCGGCGACGTCCTCGAAGCCGGTGCCCGTGATGGTCACCTCTGTCCCGCCGGTCACCGGTCCCCTGTCGGGGTCGATCGTGCCGATGGTCGGCACGGCGAGCGGCACGGCCGTGACGGTCGCCGAGGCGAGGTTCAGCGTGACGACGTCGGCGAGGCCAGGAAGGACCTCGACGCGCACGGCCGTCTGGGTGAACGAGGCCGCGTCGGTGCCCGCAGGGTCGCGGAAGGCGCCCGGCTGCTCCTGCACGTTGAGCGTGACGCTCACGACATCGTTCACGAGGTCGAGGAGCGGCGAGAGCGCCGTTACGGCGGTCGTGGCGACGGCGGTGACTGCCACCTCGAGGCCGTCGAGGTCGACGGCGGTGGCGACCACGGGAGCGAGGACGTCCGGCACGAGCGTGTCGGTGACGAGCGTCGTGAGCGGGGTCAGCAGGGTCCCGACCGGGAGACCGACGAGGCTCGTGCCCGCGAGATCCACGTCGGGGGCGGGCTGGCCGTCGTTGCCGAGGAAGCCTCCGAGCGAACCGGTGATCGTCGTGTTCACCACGCCGATTCCACCGACGATGGGGAGCGAGGCGTCGGCGTTGATCGTGATCGCGAGGGTCGTCGAGTTGAGGACGTCGGTCACCGCGTCGACGAGCGCCTCCGGCAGCTGGTCCGTGAGGATGTCGCTGATCGCTGCGGTGATCTGAGCGTTGATGGCCGGGTCGTCCAGCAGCTGCGTGTTCGGGGCGAGGTCGTTGAGCGCGTACAGCTCGTCGAGGTCGATGAGGATCTCGCCCGTACCGAGGTCGATGGTGACCGGCCCGCTCACGAAGGCGTCGGCGGTCGCCGCATCGAGCGCGGTTCCGAGGTCGACGTTCAGCGTGGAGGTGACCTCCGCGTTCGACAGCGTGACGAGGCCGAGGAGAGTCCGCAGGAGGGCCTGGATCGGCGCGATCAGCTGCGCGCTCGTGTCTGAGATGGCACCGTCGGTGCCCGCGATGGCGTTCACGGTGGCGCTCGTGTCGGCGAGCGTGCCGTCGAGTCCCGTCGTGAGGTCCCCGAGAGCGGGGCTCTGCAGACGGAGCACTCCGCTCGCGACCTGGTAGTCGCTCGTCGTCGTCACGTCCGAGCCGCGTGAGGATTCCGCACGCGCGGACAGCGCTCCGAGCTCGAGGCTCAGTGTGCTGATGAGGTCGTCGGCCGCGGCGGCGTCGAGCACCGGCCCGAGATCGAGGGTCGTCTGCTGCTCGAGGGAACCGTTGCCGGCGACGATCGCGCCGGTGCCCGTGATGAGCCCGGACGCCGCGACGGCGCCGTCGACACCGGTCTCCGCGTACTGCCCGGTCGCTCCGAGGTCGAGGACATCGTTGCCTCCGAAGAGCTGGAGGCCGAGCCCGATGTCGATGAGGCTCAACACGGTCACGTCGAGCGGCGCGTTCTCCGCGCCGCCCGGCGTGAACTGCGAGTACGGGCCGTCGAGTTCGGCGATGTCGTCCAGATCGACGAGACCGTCGCCGCTCAGGAACAAGGCCTCCGCTTGTGCGCGGTCGCCGGGAGCCGCCACGGCGGCCCCTGCTCCCGCAGCGGCGAAGAGAGTCGCCACCACTGTCGCGGAGAGCACCCGGAACCATGTCCTGGCCGGGTGCTTCCTGTCTCTGTCCTTCTGGGTTGACGTCCGTGCGGCATCGTCCGATTGTCCGATTTTCGCCGCGCTCGACCGATAGTCCATTGTGTTTTCCCCTCACTGAACCATTCGGAGGCAGCTCCGGCCGCGACCCGGAGGTCGCGGCTCGTCGCTGAGCCCGTTTCAGCAAGGTAGGCAGCGCGCAGCGGCCATCTCAAGGTGACAGCAGCATTCAGGGGAGAAACCAGTAGTCGCCCGTCGGGACCCCCGGACGCCCGTCCGGGGGGTTGCGGTGGACGCGCGCGCCGTCGTATCCGCGCGTGTCCGCACGCACGAGAATCGCGTCCGTGACGGTCGCCCGGGAGCCACCGTCAGGACGCGGCGGACGATCAACCATCCGGACGGTCGAGGACTCCGAACGATGGAGGGCCTGGGAGGAGGTGCGACCTCCCGGGCCCTCCATCCGACCGTGTGAAAAGACCTCGTCAGCGGCGGCGACGCTCAGTCGGCGCTGGGCCCGGCGACGACGGAGCTCGTCTCGAGTAGTCCGCCGTGGTGGGCGATCTCGGCGAGCGCCGCGGCGCTCGGCTCGGGGGCGACCCCGGCTACGAGGTCGGTGAGGATCCGCACGTGCAGGCCGTGCTCGATCGCGTCGAGCGCCGTCGCGCGAACGCAGTGGTCGGTCGCGATGCCGACGACATCGACCTCCGTGACACCCCGATCGACGAGGGCCGCGGTCGCGCTCGCCCCGTCGTCGGTCGTGCCCTCGAAGAGCGAGTAGGCCGGTACGCCCTGCCCCTTCCGCACGTGAACGTCGACGAGCGACGCATCGAGCGCCGGGTGGTAGTCGGCGCCGGGTGTGCCGGCGACGCAGTGCCGCGGCCACGTGTCCATGAAGTCGGGCTCACCGTCGGCGAAGTGTCCGCCGTTCGAGTTGCCGTCGTCGTGCCAGTCGCGCGATGCGACGACCACCGAGTAGGCGCCGCTCGTGCGTCGGACGAACGCCGTGACGCCCTCGGCGACGGCCCCTCCCCCGTCGACGCCCAGGGCGCCTCCCTCGGTGAAGTCGTTCTGCACGTCGACGATGAGAAGTGCGCGCGTCATGGGGTCCTCCGGGCGATCGATTCCTCGTCCTCTGATTCTACGAAGGGCGAACCGCCCGGTCGAGTGCCGGACAACTAACGGTCGAGTCGACTCGAGCGTTCAGCGCCCGGGTGCCTGGAAGCGCGTGTCCGGTCGGTCTTCGACGGCCGCCGCGATCCGCGAGCGCATGTCGTCGCTCATCGGCGGGAGGGCGTCGAGCGGGAACCAACGGGCCTCGGTGTTCTCACCGTCGGCCGGCGTCGGGTCTCCCCCGGTCCAGGCCAGGCGGAAGACGAGGTCGAGGTATTGCGACTCGTCGCCGTTCGGGTAGATCACGGGTTCGGTGACGCGCACCCACGCGAGTCGTTCGACGACGGACGAGACGCCGGCCTCCTCCTCCACCTCGCGGACGGCCGCGTACGCCGGCTCCTCACCCGGATCGATGATCCCGGTGACGGGCGTCCACGCGCCGTTGTCCGTGCGCTTCACGAGGAGAACGTCGGAGCCGTCGAGCACGACGGCGGTGACGCCGGACAACCACAGCGGGTCGGTGCCGATCTTCTCTCGGAGGGCGATGATGAAATCCGGGGTGGCCATCCCCGGACTCTACCGGGCCGGGGCGGCACGAATCCCTGGTCGAACCTGCCTCACGCCGCTCATCTGCGACCACTCGCGCGCGCCTGCCCCCGAGTTGACGCATATCGCGGGTGCGCGGCCTCCGCCACCCACCGGATGCGACCACGCGCGCACTCCTCAGACGAGAGAGGAGGATCGCCCGTTCGAGAGGCGCTTCTTGGTCGCTCGTTCCACGAGGATCGGGATGTAATCCCTGACCGGTCGTCCGGTGAGAGCGTCGAACTCGATGCGGGTCGCACTCTCGATGTCCGTCCTCGAGATGTCAGGATGCGTGACCTCGAGACGCGCGACGATCTGCTCGAATGTCTCTTCTTCGACTGATTGTCTGGGCATGTGACGAGTCTGATGAGCGTATGCATCGTGGTCAACAGGAGAACGGCCCTGCCGTCCGAGTCGCGTCAACTGTTCATCTGACTCGGTCACTACGGTAGGAGGAGCGGCCCGTCGCGGTCGAACCCCAGGAGGTGCGCATCATGGCGCGAACGAAGAACGATTCGAAGAACACCCCGAGCACGTCGGTCGAGAAGAAGACCGCACAGAAGAAGGCGAAGAAGGCCCTCGCGAAGGCGGAGAAGTCGGTTCGAGTCGCTCACGAGGCGGTGAAGTCGTCGAGCAAGAAGCTGCGCAAGGAAGCGCGAGCCCTTTCCGAGAAGACGGAGAAGCTCACCGCGAAGCACGAGAAGGCCGCGAGGAAGCTCGCCATCGAATCCGCCAAGGTGGCGAAGGTGAAAGCGGCGAGCACGCCGGCTCAGAAGCTGCCGAGCACGGCGGCCACCCCGCTGCCGACCCCCGCACGCCCTCCCGTGTCCCTCGCTACGACGGGGCGCGACACATCGTCGACGAAGAAGCGGTCGCTCACCCCGCCGCTGCCGAAGCCGAGCGCGGTCGCTCCGACCCTCATCGAGTTGCGTCGGCAGGCGAAGGAGCAGCAGGTCCGTGGGTACTCCCGCCTGAGCAAGGCCGACCTCATCGCAGCTCTCGACGCGGCGAGGCGCGCGTGAAGACCATCGCGGTCTACAGCACGAAAGGCGGCGTCGGGAAGACGACGGCGGCCGTGAACCTGGCGTGGGAAGCGGCGAAAGAACTCCGGGTGCTGCTCTGGGATCTCGACCCACAGGGCGCCGCGACGTTCCTGCTGAAGGTCAAGCCGAAGCTCAAGGGCGGTGTGGGAGCGCTCGTCGCAGGCCGGAGCACCGTGACGGGAGCCATCCGATCGACCGCGATCGCGAACCTCGACGTGCTTCCGGCCGATGCCAGCTACCGCGACCTCGACCTCGTCTTCGATCATGCGAAGAAGTCGGAGCAGCGGGTCGCGAAGGTCCTCGAGCAGATCGACGACGATTACGACGTGGTGATCCTGGACTGCCCGCCCGGTGCATCGCTGGTGGCCGAGAACGCCGTGTTCAGCGCGCACGTCGTCGTGGTCCCGCTCGTGCCGTCGCCATTGTCGATGCGATCACTCGAGCAGGTCACCGAGTTCGTGGCAGATGCCGGGTCCAAGGTGCGCGTGATCGGCTTCCTGTCGATGGTCGACCGGCGGAAGACCCAACACCGTGCGGCCGTCGACGAGCTTCCACAGGCCGACAGCTCGGTCACGGACATCGTCGTTCCGGCGACCGTCCAGGTCGAGCGGATGGGCACCGTTCGGGAGCCCATCGGCCGTTACGCCCCCACCTCCGAGGCCGCGCTCGCCTTCGGCGAGCTCTGGAAACGCGTCGCGTCGACCGCGAAGGTCAAAGCCCGCGGAAGCAAGCGCTGACCGGCTTCCCGAGGACGGAGAGGATCGATCAGGCGTTCGAGAGGCTGTCCCCGCAGCGGAAGAACGCCGTGGTGAGCGCGTCGACGCCCTCCACCGTGGTCCACGGAAGGGTCTCACCGACCGTCCCGAGGGCGTAGATCGTGAAGACGAGGGTCGAGCCGTCGGCCGCCTCGATGATGCCCGACAGTGTGTATGCGGAGAGGATGTACCCCGTCTTCGCGAACACGTGGCCGCGCGCCGCCTCGTTGTCCCCCGTGAAACGCCTGTCCTCGTCGAGGGTGCCCGTCTCCCCGGCGACCGGGAGGCCCGCCTCGATGGCTTCGAGCTCGCCGACGCCGTCCTCCACGAGCCCGAACAACCGAGTGAGGTACGACGGCGGCACTGCGTTGGCCGTGCTGAGACCGGAACCGTCGGCGACGACGATGCCGTCCGTCGGGATGCCGTACTCGGCGAGCGCCTCGGGGATGGCCTGCTGCAGCGACGCGAAGGTGTTGCCGGCTCCGAGCTCGATCGAGACGAGCCGTGCGAGCGCCTCGGCGATCATGTTGTCGCTCTCGAGCAGGCTGTCGTGGATGAGGGAGGCCACCGTCGGGGACGACACCGAGGCGAGTTCGTCGGCTCCGACGGATGCCGTGCCCGTCTCCACCGTCGCGCCCGGGAAGTACTTCGCGAAGGCCTCGGCCGTGCGCGCCACGGGGTCGGTGCCTCGCGGCGAGCCGGTGCGCGTCGGGTCCTCGCGATCGCCGTCGACCTGGAGGGCCGTCACCCGCGTCTGGTACCCCTCGGCCGGCGAGTTCGGGTTCCAGTCGGGGCGCCAGTCGTCCGTGCCGAAGAGTGAGGAGTCGATGACGAGGCGGCTCACCGCGGTCGTCTCCCCCGCGGCGGTGAGGGCGACGGTGGTCTTCGCCGCGAGATCGTCGAGATGCGCGGCATCCGTGTAGACGGATTCCTCCCCGGTCGGCATCCGCGAGAGCGTGATGTCCCCGCCGCCCACGAGCACGATCGTGCCGGGCTCGTCGCCCGCGACGACGCGCGTCTCGAAGGTGCGATCGGCCCCGAAGACGGCGAGCGCCGCCGCCGAGGTGATGACCTTGAAGGTGCTCGCGGTGCGGGCGGGGGTGTCGCCGGACCGGTCGAACAGGATCTCCCCCGTGTCGGCGTTGCGCACCTGCGCCTGGAGCGTCGCGAGTCGCGGGTCGGCGGCGGCGTCCGCGACCGAGCACATCCGCGGGGCCGTCGCCGGCACCGGATCGTCCGCGACGATGCGCGGGTCCTCGGTGGGTGTCGGGGTCGGAGTGGGGGTGACGACAGGCGCCGCCGTCGCTGTGGTCGCGACGGCTCCGAGGGACAGGACCGATGCTCCGACGAGCACCGCGGCGAGCGCTGCCGCGACGATGGACCGCGCCGCGCCACCGGGCGCGAACGGCCCCCTCCGCCGGATGTGCCGCGCGGCACCCTCCACCGTCCCGGGTCGCCCGGTCGTCTCGGGGACAGATGGGGCGGGCGAAGTCACTCCTCGATTCTACGAGCGGTCGGCGGGGGACGTCCGCCGACGGTGGAGGAGCACGACCGTCACTCCGTGCACGGCTTCAGCGCGACCGCCGCTCGGCGCGCTCCGGCGTCGACGAGCACATCCACGTTGTCCGTGCGCTGCTCGACGGAACCTCGACCGCGCGGAAGACGTCGAACCTCCTCCTCGACGACTGCGTCGAGGAGTTGCGCGACGATCGCCGGGTGCGGGTGCACATACGGCCGGTCCCAGAACGGCACCGTCGCCTGGTGCACGTCCGACAGCCCGATCTCTGTCTGATGTCGGTTCAGCTCCTCGAGCGCTGCGGCGATGCCGCGCTGCCGGTCGGCGCCGTTTCCGGCGCGCAACGCGCCGTGGAGGGACGACTGCACCTCGTCAGCACACGCCAGCGTCCGGAAGAGAGAGCCGAACCACTTCGCATACGGTGGCCAGCGTCGTTCGAGCAGGAACGCGAGGTGCATGATCGTCTGTGCCAGACGGGCCGCGATCACGCGGGAGCCGAGGTCGTCTCCGACGTCGGCCGCGCGTCCCATCAGCGGCAGCTCCTGCTCGATACGAATCCAGTCGCACGCGAGGACGTAGCGCCAGACGTCGTCCGGGTACCACCTGAGCGCACCGCGAACCGCGGAGAGCTCGCCCGTTGCGTCCACGAAGACCGGCCCAGCCGTGAGCTCGAGCGCCGCCTGCCCGGAGACGGACAGCCAGTCGGTCACCGACATCCCCTCACGCGGATCGAAGCCCAGGCGCGCGTCCGCGAACTCCCCCACGCTGGACACCTCGACGTGATGCTGTGACTCCGTCGCCCCGGTGAAGGCGAAGCGGACGGGGAGCCCGCGGAACGCATCGGGCAGTCGCTGCTCCAGCTCCCGGTCCACCTCCTCGACGGCGTCCGCCGGGACGAAGAGACTCAGCCGAAGCCCCCAATCGTGGTCGCGCGACACGGCGTCGTCGAGGCCGAGCACGTCGGATCCCGAACCGAGACGGCCGGCCGCAAGCAGGAGCCCGGGGAACCGCTCGGCCATGACAGGTGCGACGACCTGCTGGAAGAACGCCCGCGATAGCTCGGCGCCATCGTCATCCACGGTCGTTGCACCGCCGATCAGCGGAGCCGCTCATGGGCGAAGGCGATCGCCTTCTCGAGACTCTCCGACCAATGCCGTCTGACCGGCAGCACCTGAGGCGGAGCTCCGTCGCGCGGCAGCCCGGTGTACGGAAGCAGGTGTCGAATCCACTCCCGCTCGCTCCGGGGGCTCCCGAACGGCCCGTTGGAGACCATGAATCGCTCGGATCTCCTCGGCCCCGTGCCGAGTTCGAGGATGCTGAAGCTCCACTGGTTCGTCATCGCTCGCGCCCACACGATGTGGGTGAGCGGCACGGGTGCCGCGCCGTTGATGCGGATGAGGCCGGTGCGCTCGTCGAACTCCGCGTACTGATTGAAGACGATGAGCACGGGGGTGGTGACGGCCGGGATGATCAGGAACATCAGCATCAGCGGAGTGTTCTCCGGGTGGGAGCTCAGGAGGGAGAAGACAGAGCCCACGAGCGTCATGCCGACGCCGAAGATCAGGCCCATGATGATCCCACGCCACGGCATCGGCCGTCCGAAACGGACGATCATGCGTACCACCTCAGCGCGGAGCGGCCGCGGAGCCCTCCGCGGGCACACCCGGTGCGCTCTCCGTGGGGTAGGTCAGGCCGGTCTGGACGCGGATGGCGTCGAGGGTGCCCATGATCGCGACGGACTGCTCGACGGGCAGGATGTCACCGGACAGCAGGCCCGTCGCAGCGAGGCGCTCGAGCTCGGCCGCCTGGTAGCGCATGCCTCGACCCTCCACGGCGGTTCCGTCGATCTCCTCGATGACCTTCCCGTCGGACCCCATGTGACGGACGACCGTCGGCGGGTACCAGGTGCGGTCGAAGTCGAGCCAACCGTCCGTCCCGACGACCGTCGCGCGGTTCGGCCCGGCGGCGTCGCTCGCACACACGGTCGCCGCGGTCGCTCCCGACGCGTACCGGAAGAGGGTGGACGTCTGCGCATCCGCACCGGTGTCCTTGAAGATCGCTGTCGCCGTGATCTCCTCCGGAGCACCGAGCACATCCCACGTGAACGAGATCGGGTAGATGCCGAGATCGAGGAGCGCCCCGCCTCCGAGCGCGAGGTCGTTGAGGCGGTGCGACGGGTCGTCCGGCAGGTCCTGGTTGTGGTCCACCGTGACCGAGCGGAGGTCGCCGAGCACTCCGGACCGGACGATCTCGCGTACGCGCACCATGTGCGGGAGGAAGCGTGTCCACATCGCCTCGAGCGCCACTTTGCCCACGCGAGCGGCCGTGTCGGCGATGAGCCGGGCCTCCGCCTCGTTGATCGTGAACGGCTTCTCGACGAGCACGTGCTTGCCGGCCTCGAGCATCATGACGGCGTTCTCGGCGTGGAACGGATGGGGCGTTCCGATGTACACGGCGTCGACGTCCGGATCGGCGGCGAGCTCCGCGTAGCTGCCGTGGGCGCGCCCGATGCCGTGCTCCTCGGCGAAACGCCCAGCCGACTCGACCGATCGCGATCCGACCGCGACGACGGGGAAACCTCCGCCGAGCAGGTCGGTCGCGAAGTTGGTGCTGATTCCCCCTGTGCCGAGGATCCCCCACCGCAGTCCGGTCGGGGTGATGGTCGTGGGTGTCTGGTCGATCGTACGATCGGTCATCGTCTCTCCTCGTTCAGGTCGGCCCGGATGCCCCAGTGCACCTCGAGAGTGTCGCCCGGTTCCAGCCACGTGAGGCCGTCTCCGGTATTGAAGGCGTTCGCCGGCATGGTCAGGGGTTCCACGGCGAGCGCGACGCCGCCGGGCCGCAGCTTCGTGGACACGAAGGCCTGCACCCAGGCGAAGGCCTCGTCTGCCCACAGGGTGACGGTGGAGCCGTCGGGCGCCGTGACAACGTGCTCGACCCGCCCGGCGACGACCTCGAGGTCCGTGTAGGCGTCGTCGAGCGTCAGATCACCGACGACCGGGCCCTGCCGCAGATCCTTGTCCGCCGGAACGGGCGCGGTGCCCGTTGGGTTCATCCGGTCGTCGACGAGCACGATCGTCGATCCCGTACTCGTGAGCGTGAGCTCGGCCGTCGGTGTGTCGCCGATGCGGAGGTACGGGTGCGCGCCGACACCGACGGGCGCGGCTGCCCGCCCGTGGTTCGTGATGCGGTGGGTGATCTCGAGACCGTCCTCGGCGAGGGCGTACTCCACCTCGGTCGCGAGGCTGAACGGGTACCCCCGGGTGGGGTGGATCGGCGCGCGCAGCACGACCCGGGCGTCCGCGAGGCGCTCGACGGCGTACGCGGTGTTCCGGAGCAGCCCGTGGGACGCGTTGCCGAACTTCGGCTCGCTCACATCGAGCTGCATGGGCTCACCGTCGAGCTCCCACTTCCCGTCGCGCACGCGGTTGGGCCACGGCACGAGGATCGCGCCCTGCGACTGCTTCGGCAGCGCGTCGACAGGGAAACCCTCGACGATCTCGATGCCGTCGACGGTGAGGCGGCGGAGGAAGGCCCCCACCTCGGTGACGGTCGCCGAGACGCGTCCGGAGGAGAGGTCGACCTGGATTCCGGTGGGATACCACTCCGATGTGCTCACGGTTCCGAAGCCTAATGGAGGGGACGCTCGAAGGCCCACCGTCGCACCGGCCGTCGAGCGGGGCGTGAGGGCCGTCGTGTGGCCCTCGCGCTGCCTCTCGATCAGCGCCCGGCGAGCGCCTCCCTGCCTGAGCCTCAGCGGCGAGCGTAGAGGGGAAGGGATGCCGGGCACACAGAGTTCCGAGCACGGAGCGCGATATCGCCGATCAGCACGGCAAGATCGAAGGGCACACCCGGGCGGGCCATCGACCCTGATCGGTACGGAGCCACCTGTCAGAATCGAACTGACGACCTATTCATTACGAGTGAATCGCTCTACCAACTGAGCTAAGGCGGCGTTGCGCGATGCGGGCTCGTGTCCGAGCCGTGCGTCGCACAGTCAACAATCGTAGCGTGTCGGAGCGCGATCGTGAAAACGAGCCACACCCCGTCGCTCGGCCGTTCCCGTCAGGAGCAGGCGAGCCCGTCCTCCGGCACGGTCCCGTCCACGAGATAGGCCTCGACGGCCGCATTCACGCAATCGGATCCCTTGTTGTAGGCGGTGTGCCCCTCCCCCTCGTACGAGACGAGCACTCCACTGTCGAGCTGCTCCGCGAGGGACTCGGCCCACGCGTAGGGGGTCGCGGGGTCGTTCGTCGTGCCGATGACGACGATCGGGTCGGCACCGGCCGCATGGATCTCGGCCCGCTCGGCCTGCTCCGGGTACGGCCAGGTGGAGCAGGAGATGTCGCCGTACGCCATGTAGGGACCGATCACGGGAGCCGCCTCGGCGAGCTCGGCCGCCTTCTCCCGCATGAGGTCGACGTTCGGATCGAACGTGTAGTCGCGACAGTTGTAGGCCGAGAACGCCTCGGTCTGGTTGTTGATGTACTCGCCGTTCTCGTCGCGGCCGTTGTACTGGTCGGCGAAGAAGAACGCGTAGGTGGAATCGCCCGACATCGTCTGCTCGAACATCTGCGACAGGTACGGCCAGCTGTCGGCGGAGTACAGCGGGTAGATGATCGCGGTCAAGAGTGCGGACGACCCCAGCTGCCGACCGTCGGCCGCGGGGAGCGGTGACTGTTCGACGGATGCGAGCAGATCGCCGATGTCCTGTTTCGCCTCGTCGACGGTGCCGTCGAACGGGCACGTGCTCGATCCCAGGCAGTCCTCGAGGTAGGCCGAGAGTGCGCTCTCGAAGCCCATCGACTGGGCCTTCGTGACGTCGAAGATGGATGCGGATGGGTCGATCGCGCCGTCGAGGACGAGCCGGCCGACGTTGTCGGGGTAGAGCTCGGCGAACGTGGCACCGAGGAAGGTGCCGTACGAGTAGCCGAGGTAGTTGAGCTTCTCGTCACCGAGGACGGCGCGCAGGAGGTCGAGGTCGCGGGCGGCGCTCACGGTCGTGACGAACTCGAGCGACTCCCCCGTGTTGGCGGCGCACGCATCGGAGAAGGTGGACGCGCTCTGCTCGACCTCGGCGATCCAGGCGTCCGTGCCCGTCTCGTTCTCGGGCAGGTCGTAGAGGTACGCGTCCATCTCGGCGTCGTCGAGGCACTCGACGGGATCCGATCGATCGACCCCGCGCGGGTCGAAGCCGACGATGTCGAAGTTCTCCTGCAGGGCGTCCCCGGCCGCGAAGTCGACGCTGCTCGCGACGAGGTCGTAACCCGACGCCCCGGGACCGCCCGGGTTCATGAGGAGGGACCCGATCGGGTCCCCTCCGAGCGCCCGCTGCCGCACGATGGAGAGCTCGATCTCGCCGTCCGACGGGTTCTCCCAGTCGAGCGGAGCCGAGACCGTGGCGCAGTCGAAGCCGTCGCCCTCGCAGGACTCCCACGACAGCTGCTGCTCGTAGAAGGGCCGGAGGTCCTCGTCGAGGTCGTCCGCGACGGGGGCCGGGGTGGAGCTCGGCGCGGCATCGTCCGACGGGAAGAACGCGGTCACGCATCCCGAGAGCGTCAGGGACAGGGCCGCGGCGACGGCCCCGACGGCGATCAGCGAGCGGCGGCGTGTGCGTTGCATGGGTTCCTCACCGGACGGCCGACACGAGCATCGCCTCGAGGGCGAGTGCTGGAGCGACGTTCCCTTCGATACGTTTCCTGGCCAGGGCGATCTCGTCCATCGTCTCGAGCGTCCTCGCGGGAGTCGTCGCATCGGCGGCGCGCGCGATCTCATCCCCGAACTCGCGGTTGATGACGGCCCCTGGTCGTCCCAATTGAACCATGACGATGTCTCGGAAGACCGAGAGCAGGTCGATCAGGATGCGATCGATCCCATCGCGCAGCGATCGTGTGGCCCGTCGCTTCTGGTCCTCCTCGAGCGCGCGCAGCTGCGAACGGAGCGCGGGGGGCACCGCCTGGCCCTGTTCCACGCCGAGGGAGCGGAGTGCGGTCTCGCGCTCCTCCGCGTCGCGCGACGCGGTGTAGGCCTTGGCGTCGTCGGTGGCCACCTCGATCATGCGGGCGGCGGCGAGCACGGCTCCCCCCACCGAGCGGATGCCGAGGGCCGTGCGCACGGTGTCGTCGCGCCGACGGCGAGCGTCCGGGTCCGTGGCCAGTCGGTGGGCCATCCCGATGTGACTCTGTGAGAGCCGCGCCGCCTGCTCGGCGGTCGCCATGTCCACACCGTCGCGTCGGGCGATGAGGTCCGCCACCTCGGATACGTCCGGGATGCGCAGACGCACGGTACGCACGCGTGACCGGATGGTGGGGAGCATGTCGGCGTCGCTCGGCGCGCAGAGGATCCACACCGTGCGCACGGGCGGTTCCTCGAGCGCCTTGAGGAGCACGTTCGACGTGCGTTCGGTCATCCGGTCGGCGTCCTCGACGACCATCACGCGGTACCGGCCGACGGAGGGCGAGTAGTACGACGAGGTCGCGAAACGGCGGACGTCCTCGATCTTGAAGGAGACGCTCTCGGTCGCGAGCACACCCAGATCGGGGTGGGTCCGCGCCGCCACCTGGCGGATCGTCTGCTCGTCTCCGAGGCCGTCTGGGCTCATGAGCGCGGCGGCGAAAGCGTAGGCGAGGTTGGAACGCCCGGAACCGGGCGGGCCCGTGATGAGCCACGCATGCGTCATCGAGCTGGCGCTCGGCGTGGGGGCCGCGGTCTCCCCGTCGGCGAGGTCGTGAGGCTCGAGCGGCGCTGCCGCGCTCGGCGAGATCGAGGACGCTCGAGCGAGCTCCGCGACGGCGTCGCGTTGGCCCGTGATCTCCGTCCACACCGTCACGGGACCAGCGTAGCCCGGACGTCCGACGCCCGTGGACGACGGGCGTCGCCGTGTGGGCGCCGATCGTGCGCCCGGCAGGACGTCACCGTTCGAGAGCCGCGGTGACGCGATCCCGGATCGCCGAGGCGATCTCGTCGACGCTCGAGGTCGCGTCGACGACCAGGAAGCGCTCGGGCTCCGCGCGGGCCAGGTCGAGGAAGGCTGCTCGTACCCGGGCGTGGAAGTCCGACTTCTCGGCCTCGAGCCGGTCGTAGCGCGTCCGCGACCGGTCGAGACGGCCGCGGGCCGCGGTCTCGTCGAGATCCAGGAGGATCGTGAGGTCGGGCAACGCGTCGCGCGTCGCCCAGAGCGATAGCGACCGCACCTCGGCCGCGTCGAGGACGCGACCGGCGCCCTGGTATGCGACCGACGAGTCGAGGTAGCGGTCCTGCACGACGACCTCGCCTCGCGCGAGCGCGGGGCGGACGACCGTCGCCACGTGGTGCGCTCGGTCGGCCGCGTAGAGCAGCGCCTCAGCCCGCGGATCGATGTCGCCGCGGTGGTGGAGCACGATCTCGCGGATGGCGACGCCGACGTCGGAACCGCCGGGCTCGCGGGTACGCAGCACCGAGAGCCCGCGACCCGCGAGCCACTCCTCGAGGAGCGCGGCCTGGGTGGATTTTCCCGAGCCGTCGCCCCCCTCGAGGGTGATCCAGAGGCCGCTCGTCGGGCCGCCGTCCGTCACTTCTTCTTCGCCGGCGCCTTGCGGGCGGCCGGCTTCTTCGCGGGACTCTTGCGCGCGGGCTTCTTGGCCGGCCCCTTCGCGCGCTTGTCCGCCAGCATCTGAACGGCCTGCTCGAACGTGATGTCCTCGGGCTTCTCGGACTTCGGCACCGTCACGTTGGTCTCGCCGTCCGTGACGTACGGTCCGAAGCGGCCGTCGCGGATCCGGATCGGCTTGCCGCTCACGGGATCCGCCTCGAACTCCTTGAGTGCCGAGCTCGCGCGACGCGCTCCGTACTTCGGCTGGGCGAAGACCTCGAGCGCGGCCGGTAGCTCGATCTCGAAGATGAGGTCCTCCGAGTCGAGCGAGCGCGAATCGGTGCCCTTCTTCAGATAGGGGCCGTAGCGACCGTTCTGCGCGGTGATCTCGGCACCGGACTCAGGATCGGTGCCCACGACGCGCGGCAGCGACAGCAGCTTGAGCGCGGTCTCGATGTCGATCTCCTCCGGGGACATCGAGGAGAACAGCGAGGCCGTGCGCGGCTTCGGAGCGGTCGACTTGGCCGGAGCCTTCGCCTTGGCCTTGGCCGGCGCCTTGGCCTTGGCCTTCGTGCCCGCCGTGGCGGCGGTCGCGGGCTCCGGTTCGATGACCTCGCCGGTCTTCGCGTCGGCGAGCGGCGCCTCGTCGGTCGCCGGGGCGACCTCGGGCTCGACCTCGGTCACGTACGGGCCGAAGCGTCCCGTCTTGACGACGATCTCCTTGCCGTTGGCGGGGTCGACGCCGACGACGCGGTCACCCACGACGGGCGCGTCCACGAGCTCGCGCGCCTTGACGGGGGTGAGCTCATCGGGAGCGAGGTCCTCCGGGACGTTGACGCGACGGGGCGGGACGATGCCCGTCTCCGCGTCCGGCGTGCCGTCGGGGTCCGCGATCTCGAGGTAGGGGCCGTAGCGACCGATGCGGAGGGTGATCTCGTCGGTGAGGTGGACCGAGTTGATCTCCTTGGCGTCGATCTCGCCGAGGTTGTCGATCACCTGGCGGAGTCCGCGGTGCGCGTCCTTGCCGAAGTAGAAGGACGTGAGCCAGTCGAGCCGGTCGCGGCGACCCGCGGCGATCTCGTCGAGGTCCTCCTCCATCGAGGCGGTGAAGTCGTACTGGACGAGCTCGGAGAAGTGGTCCTCGAGCAGCCGCACGACGCTGAACGCGATCCAGTTCGGGACGAGCGCCTGACCGCGCTGGCTGACGTAGCCGCGGTCCATGATCGTCGAGAGGATCGCCGCATAGGTGGACGGACGGCCGATGCCGAGCTCCTCGAGGGCCTTCACGAGGCTCGCCTCGGTGTAGCGCGGGGGCGGGGAGGTCTCGTGACCCTTCGCGTCGACCGCGGTGAGGGTGAGGGACTGTCCCTCGGTGAGCTCGGGGAGCTTCGCCTCGCGCTTCGAGGGGTCGGCCGCGACGCGTTCCTCGTCCTTGCCCTCCTCGTACGCCGCGAGGAATCCACGGAAGGTGATGACGGTTCCCGCCGCGGTGAACTCGGCGATCTTCGCGACGCCGTGGGCGGCCTCGGGAACGGCCGCCTCGATCGTGACGGTGGCGGTCTGCCCCTTGGCATCGGCCATCTGGCTGGCGACGGTGCGCTTCCAGATCAGGTCGTAGAGGCGGAAGTCGTTGCCGCGCAGTGCGCTCGAGAGCGACGACGGCGAGCGGAAGTGCTCACCCGATGGACGGATGGCCTCGTGGGCCTCTTGCGCGCCCTTGGACTTGCCGGTGTAGAGACGCGGCTTGTCCGGGATGGAATCCGCGCCGTACAGCTCGACGGCCTGCGTGCGCGCCGCGTTGATCGCCTGCCCGGAGAGGGACGGCGAGTCGGTACGCATGTAGGTGATGTACCCGTTCTCGTAGAGCGACTGCGCGACGCTCATCGTCTGCTTGGCGGAGAAGCGGAGCTTGCGCGCGGCTTCCTGCTGCAGCGTCGAGGTGGTGAACGGGGCGGCCGGACGCCGGGAGTACGGCTTGGTCTCGAGCTTCGAGACGGTGACGCCGGAGCTGTCGTTCGCGAGAGCGCTCGCGAGGAGCGTCGCGGACTGCTCGTCGAGCGTCGTCACCTTCGCGGTGAGCGTGCCCTTGTCGTCGAAGTCACGGCCCGTGGCCACGCGGGTTCCGTCGAGGCGGACGAGGCGAGCGTCGAACGCGTCGCTCTCGGCGCCCGGGGTCGCCGTGGTGGTGATGTCCCAGTAGGAGGCGGCGACGAAAGCGAGGCGTTCCCGCTCGCGGTCCACGACGAGGCGTGTCGCGGCCGACTGAACGCGGCCGGCCGACAGGCTCGGTCCGACCTTGCGCCACAGGACGGGCGAGACCTCGTAGCCGTAGATGCGGTCGAGGATGCGGCGGGTCTCCTGCGCATCGACGAGGGACTCGTCGAGCTGGCGGGTGTTGTCCTTCGCCGCGAGGATCGCGTCCTTGGTGATCTCGTGGAACACCATCCGGTGCACCGGGACCTTGGGCTTGAGGACCTGCAGCAGGTGCCACGCGATGGCCTCGCCTTCGCGGTCCTCATCAGTTGCGAGGAAGAGTTCGTCGGCGTCCTTGAGGGCCCGTTTCAGTTCGGCGACCGTCTTCTTCTTGGCCTCCGACACGACGTAGTACGGCTCGAAGTCGTTGTCGACGTCCACGGCGAACTTGCCGAGGGACCCCTTCTTCATTTCGGCCGGAAGATTCTTCGGCTCGGCGAGATCCCGGATGTGCCCGACGCTCGAGAGCACCTGATAGTCGTCGCCGAGGTACCCGGCGATCGACTTCATCTTCGTCGGGGACTCGACGATCACGAGCTTCTTGGTGGTGGCCACTGGGGTCCTTTCTTCAGGGCACACCATACACACAGAGTCAGAGTGGGTGCCTAATCGCACGGGCTGCTCGGTGGCAACCCTTGTGTCCTCCGCGGGGCTGAGGACAATGGTTCGCATGAGCACATCAGTCGCCACCCACTACACCGCGAAGCTCGTCGACGGACCCCTCGAGGGCAAGACCATCTCGGTCGAGTTCCTCGACTCCGGAGAACCGAAGCCCAGCATCGGAATCCCCGCCGCCGGGAGCAAGTCCTATATATACGCACGCACTTCCGACGTGGAGTTCGATCGGGAGGGCTCCGACCGCCCGAGCGCCGTCGCCTACCGGTTCCGCGAGGCGTCGTTCGCCTGATCCGTTCCATCCGCCCGCCTCGACCGCGTCGACCGTCGGTCCCGGCGGTGGTCCCGCCCGCGCCCGGGACGTCGCGGCGATGCCCATCACGCTCGTGGCGACCGTGATGGCCACCTCGGCGCCGTCGACCCGACAGGCGACGAGTCTCACGCCGTTCACGGATGCCGCGCGCTGCGCCACGGCGCACGGCTCCTCGGAGACGAAGCCCGCCACCGCGTCGGCCGCGGCGAGCGCCGTGGCATCGGCCGCGCCGTCGAGCGCGACCCGGGCGGCGAGTGCGTGCCCCACCGCGCCCGTGGCCGCGACGAGCGAGGTGCACACAGCGACGAGGCCGATCACGAGCACGGAGGCCGAGCCTGTGCTCGCTCCCGCGCCGCCGGCACGCGCGCTGCTGGGTCGACAATCCAACGGCCCGTCGCGCTTCCTCATTCCGCCACGTCCCCGGCGAGAGCGCACGACGTTCCACTGATGCGCACGCCGACCGTGCGCGCCACCGCGAACGTCGCCGCTGCGGTGACCGTCGCGCAGACGAAGTCGCCATCGCGGCGCACGGCGACCGCGGCTCCGGAGCCGGCGTGGGCTGCGGCCGCTGCGGCGGACCCGCCGGCCTCACCGCGCGCGGCGGCCCGCGCCGCCGCCGCAGCGGCGGATTCCACCGTGATGCGCTGGACCGAGACGGATGCGCTGCCGATGCAGAGGACGAGGACGAGGAGCACCGCCGGCAGCACCACGGCGAACTCCGCCGCGATGCTGCCGCGCTCTCCGCGGTACCTCGCCCTGGCGAACGTCCTCCGGCCGGGTGTCATCCCTCGAACGTCAACGCGCGACGAACGAGGTCGGTGAGGATGCCGCGCACCTCGTCCGAGCGCATGATCGCGACGAGCAGTCCTGCGAAGGCCACGGCCGCAACTGTTGGCTCAGAGGGGCGTATTACACCCGCGGCGCTGAGCCACGGAGAGGGGGAAGTGAATCTTGAGGTTGACCCACTATGTTTAGGGCGATGGAGGAAAGCTGATGACACGTTCTTTTCCCAATGCTCCGCTCGTCGAGTTAGTCGTCGAAGTTCAGTGGGACATGGTTGATCTTGCTACCGACGAAGATGAGGGTGAATTCGAGGGTGTTGATAGCGACTACGAGCCTTTCTATCGTCAGGTAGCTCAGGGGCTCGCTGAGATTGGGTACTCGCAGGCTGAGCGGCTAGTTCCTTCGAACTACATGGCTCCGGAGAACACTCCTACTTATAGGTACACGAGCCCGACCGACTCGGACACTTCGGTCGTGTATCAGGTCGGTGAAGGTGTCTTCGGAATTAACGCGGTACCTCCTTATAAGACGTGGGAATCGTTTCGACCGGCAGTTCAAGCAGGACTAAGAGTTCTACTTGATGCCATTGAGTGGAGAGACACCGAGAAGGTGTTCCGACGCATAGACTTGGCATACGTTGATGCTTTCGATGATGAATTCATGGGCGATGGAACCCGATACGAGTTCCTAACGAAGAGTCTTGGCTTCGCGTTTTCGCCGCCCGCGGCGATCACTAAGCACATGGACTCGGATGAACCGAGCTCTGCCTTCTTCCAGTTCTCTGGAAAGGTGGGAGAGACCGGTCGGATATTTGTTAAGGCCGGGTTGGCTCGTGTGATGAACACCCCGTCGATCGTCCTTGACACCAAAGTTCGCGAGCGAAAAGCTACGCCTGCGGACGTGTCAGAGGTCATGGAAGTGCTCGAAGCAAGCCATCAGATCATTCACGAGAGCTTCATAGAGATTACGAAGCCCTTCGCGGACATCCTTGAGGGAGGATCGCAATGAGATATGCATACCAGGTTGCACCTGAATCGCATGTTCGGCCGATGGTGAATTACCAGACGGTGGCTACTCCGCGCCCTCTGCCGATTGCGCGACCTGAGCCGCGAGCGGAAGAAGTGCGGGCCAAATCGATCATGCGGCAAATTGAAGCTCTTCGAGACGACTGGGACGGGTACGGCGCTCTCGCGCCGTCGAAGATGGTGCGTATCAACGCTTGGAACGCGCTCAAGACGTTCCTTGACGCTGGTCTATACCCTGACGTCACTCCTAATTCGAATGGCACGATCTCATTGGAGTGGGACGCTGACGGTGGGAACGCGCATTGCCAAGTGGGCAAGACTCAATTTTCGATGTATGTGTCGCCCACGGACGGAGACACTGAATACTTCTCTGGGAGCGCGAAAGATGTTCCTCGGGCGGCTGTGGCCGCGCTTTCTCGTGCTCTCGAAGTGGATTGGTCGCAGACAAGGTCCAGGATCGACCTTGGCTCCGCTCGATCCTAAGGTTGACGACTCAGAGACTCTGGTTCGGGTCATCAAGTCGCCGTTTCATCTCAAGGGCAAGAAGTTAAAGAAGCAGGCGTTTCAACCCCCGCGAACGAAACAAGATTTGTCAGTGATTCGCCAGGTGATGGGCGATGACTTTTGCAAGAACAAGGGAGTTGAGCTTCTTGCTCAAGCAACGAACGCAAAGTACCAAGGACTTGCTACGGGTTTGACCATGGATGTGAGGCGGCTGTCGGCGAAGGTAATCGACTACCCGCAGGATTTCATGGGTCACGCGCATATCGTGAGCTTCGCGGCGCATTCTCCCGACGAACCGCACAGTCCTGAAGTGATGGAGAAGCTCGACAACTACTACGCCAAGATGGTTGAGCATTTTCTCTACCACCCGGACCCCAAGCCTGAGGTTGCCGGATGGTATGGCCCGTCTTTGAAGCGTTAGTACCTAGAAGTAAGCCCCCGTCTCCCGAAAGGGAAGGAGACGGGGGCTTCGTCCTTCATCGGACGCCGGGAGGTCATCACTCCTCCCGGTGGTCTGGGTTACGCGTCGAGGTCGAGTCCCTCGATGCGGAGGCGGCGCTTGAGCCGCCGGTTCTCGATGCGGAGCTCGCGGGCCTCTCGTTCGCGGGTCTCCCCCTCGCCTTCGAGGCTCTCGCCGTTGAGGGCGGCGATCTGCCGCTCCGTGGTCGTCGGGGCTCGGCGCTCGCGGGAGGCCTCCTCTCCTCGTCGGCGGACGGCCTCGTCGCGCCCGAGCTTCCGGGCGATGAACGCCGCCTGAGCTTCGCTCGTGGTCATGGGTCTGGTCATGGTGTTCTCCTTAGTCGTCGTCGTGGTCGAGGTACGGGTTGGTGATGGTGAGCCGGGGGCGCTTCCTCCGGCGACGGATCGGACTTACCGGGGCAAGCCCGGTATCCGATGCTTGAGGGGCCGTCTCCGGGGTCGGTGTCGGCTCGGGGTCCTCGGCTACCCGGAGGTAGGGCATCGGGTCGTCCAACTCGATCAGGGCCTCCGCCGCGAGCTCCTCGTCGACCTTCCTCGCCCACCGCTCCCGCTTCTTGGCGAGCCGAGCCACCTTCCGGCGGTACGCCTTGCCGTCTCCGGGGTCGGCGGGCTCGTCTCGGAGCTCCCTCGCGACCCGGAGGGCGTCCTTGCGAGTCAGTCGAGACGAATCTCGCGCCGGAGGGATGACCTCGAACCGGCGGGATGCCTTTCGGGCCACCCTCTCTCGCTCGTCGATCTTCGCCTGACGCTTCATCTCCCGGTAGCGGAGCCGGTCCGCGCGACCGAGCCGGAAGTAGTTCTCCCCGAGCTCCGCGAGTTCGACGAGGTCGACGGCGAAGCCCTCGAAGAGGTCCTCCTCGTCGGCCCACCGCTCTTGAAGCGCGATCGCCTCCGCCCCGGTGACGCGGGTCGGGTATCTCCGCGCCCTAGGCATCCAGAGCCTCCGGCGGGAGGTCGAGCCCGAGGAGCTTCGTCCGCTGAGCTTCGGTCTTGAGGATGAGCGCGTAGATCGAGTTCCGCCCGTTCTGGGAGGTGGCGACCCGGAGGTCGGAGTAGAGCCGCCGGAGGACATCGTCGTAGCGCGCCTCGGTCTGAGCGCGGAGGACCTCCGTCTCCTCGGCGGCGAGCCGGGAGAAGCCCACGAGGGCGAGTTGTTGCGCCTCGAACGGCTCGACGCCGAGCTCCTCCGCCATCCCGGCGTAGTCCAGGCCGTCGCGGCGGAGCTCGAACGCCCTCGCGACGAGAGCCTCATCGACCCGCCCCTCCTCCGGCTTGAGGAGGACCGTCGTCTTGTTCTTCTTGCTCATCAGAGCACGCGCCTCCGCTGATCGACCCCGGCGATGACCTCTCCGAGGATCCCGATCGCCTCGGAGAGCTTCACCGACTCGCGGCTCGACCAGTCCATCGCGAGGTGATGCGGCGGGAGGTCGTCTCCCGCAAGGAGTTCCAGCGCACCCATACTTGCTTGCAGCTTCTGATACTCCTCTTCGAGGAGTCGGTGGAGGCCGGTGAGCTCCATGACGGAGACCTCGGCGTCCTTCCGAGCCGACTTCCGCCACGACGCCCGGCCCGCGGCGACCGCTTCACGGAGCGACCGGTAGGTGCGGACCGCTCCGCTCTTCGCGGGCTCGCGGCGGGCCTCGGCGACCTTGAGCACCTCTTCCGCCGGAGCGGTCGCGGCCCGCGGGTCGGCCTCGTCGCCGCGCCCCTCCTCGTAGGCGATTGCCGTCGCCGTCGCATCCGAGGACTCGGCGTCGAGGAGCTCACGCTTCGCGCGGTCGGCGGTCGTGTTCACCTCGCAGCGCTTCCGGTCCGCCTCGATGAGACGGTCGAAGGTCTCCGCGATCTTCGGGATCGGGATGAGCTCGGGTCGAGGGAGCCGGACGTGGTAGTCGCCGTAGCTCATGATCTGAATGAGGGTGTCGTTGGTCGTCATGATTTCTTCCGTTTCGTTGTGGGGTTGGGTTGGGGGTCATCGAGGACGAGGGGATCGCCCGTGGGTGGGGGTGAGGTGGGCCAGAATCGAGTTCCCCGGAGCTCGACGCTCTTCGCGTTGACGAGTTGCGAGATGGCTCGGTAGGCGCTTCGCTCGCTCATGCCTGCCTCCGCTGCCGCCGCCTTCCACTCGGTGCGGTTCGCGCCGATCGAGCCGAACTGGTCGACGAGCACGTCGTAGGCGGTATTCGCGGTGACGGCGAGCTCGGCGAGGGGCGTCGAGGAGGGGACGCGTCCTTCGACGACGGCGGAGCCGAACATCGGGACGAGCTTGAGGTGGGCGAGTGTTCCGGTCTCGGCGTCGCGTTGCTTCTTCGCCTCGAGCGTGAGCTCACCCGACGAGTCCTCGGTGAGGAGGAGGCTTGTGTCGAGAGCGGCCGGCATCGACTTCGAGCCTCTCCACTCGCCTTGCTCGTTCGGGTGATGGAGGACGAGGACGGTGAGGCCGGGAGCCGCCGCGCGCATCCGATCGAAGACGCTGAGCGCCCGACCATTGTCCGTCGCGTCGTTCTCCTGAATCGAGCCAAGCGAGCGATGCCACGTATCGAAGACGACGAGCGAGGGGCGAGTCTCGCCGACGTAGGCGATGAGCTCCTCCATGAGAGAGGAGTCGTCGAACGTGGCGGGTTGCGGGTAGAAGCGCATCGACCCCGAGGGGATCGGCTTCTTCCACGCCTCGACGAGGGCCTTCGTGCGCGTCGAGATCGAGCGACCACCTTCCGCCGCGATCCACAGCACGGAGCCTTGCTCGACCTTGCGACCCATGAAGGGCCGACCGATCGCAACGTGATAGGCGAGCGAGAGCGCGACGAAGGTCTTTCCGACGCCGGTTCGACCGAGGAGAGCAGCGAGGCCGTCCTTCGGGATCACCTCGTGGACGATCCACTCGGGGTCGGGAAGCTCGTCGAGGCGGTCGGTGTCGAGGACGAGGTCAGCGAAGCTTCGGCGAACGGGGGCGTCCCGCTCACGACGGAACGCCTTCGCGCGGTCGATCATGTCGAGGCGCTCGACCTCCCGGACCGCATCGGGACCGAGGGTCGCTAGACGCGGGTCCGGGAGGTCGAAGCTAGGGGCCGGTATTCCGGGATGCTCCGCCGCGAACTCGTCGCGCACGGTGGCGACGGCATCGGCCGCGATGGCTTCCAGCTTCTTCCGCGACACCGCGTGGAAGGGACGAGAGGGATTAGTGAGGATGACATGCTTCTGTACCTCGGCGAGCTCGGACACAAGGTGCGGTCGGTCGTAGGTCTCGCGGACGAGCTCCACGGCGCTGCTCCTCAGGAACGCCCTGACCGACTTCCGATTACCGATGCGATCGGCGTAGTCGTCGCCGAGCCATCCACGGAGCATCGCATCCGCGTCGTCGGTCGGCACCCCGGCCCGCGAAAGGTTCTCGTCGAGCTCAGCCGCCCACTCACGAGGAGGACGCGGTGAGGTGCGGACGAGGTGAAGCGCCCTCTCCTCGGCGTCGAGAAGGTCCTCGCCGGTGAGCTCGCCGGTCACTTCTTCGGTCGCTTCGCGGCCTCGGCGAGGTTGACCGCCGCCGTGTGCTGACGGAGGAGAAGGATCGCCTCGCGACGGCGAGCTTCGGCGGTGAACTCGCGATCCGGCCACCGCCGGTCAACTTCGGCAAGCCACGGCTCCAATGCACGGGCGGACGGCTGAGGGGTGTCGGCGGAGCGCTTCGTCGAGTGCTCGGGGAGCCCGGCGGCGGCGCGCTCCCTCCGGCGCTTCGCGGCGGCGGCGAGACCGGCCTTCCGTGCACGCTCGACACGCTCCTCGGGAGAGAGGCGGGCGGCGGAGGCGAGACCGCGGAGCGAGGCTTGGTGAGACCGGACGGCCTTGAGGCGAGCGGCCTCGGCTTCCGACTCGGCGCGCTTCTTCTTGCCCATCAGCGACCACCACCCGAGAGCACGACGGCGAGCCGGTCGCGGGCGGAGGCTCCCAGGGGAGGAGCGTTGTCGACGACGGCGGCGATGACCGCTTGGTCGGAGAGGGAGAGAGCCGAGTTAGGGCTCAGGGTCGTTGCAGACATATCGGATGTCCTCCGGGATGAGAGTCGGCCCGATCAACCGCCTAGGCGGGATCGGAATAGCCATCGCATCCATCTCGGAACATTCGACACGAGGCACATCCCGGAGCTCGACCGTCACGGTCTGCGAGATAAGCAATGCCTCGTTAGGAACCATACACACGGGTCCCGTTAGAAGCAAGCACTCTAAACAGATATTCCCTCTCTCCGGCTCGATGGTCCCGATGGAGGGTATGGGCCAGACTCGCTAGGCATTTCTCCCGGAGCCCCCGGAGGTACTCAGTGCGATCCGAGGATTCTCCGAGGTTGTGACGCCTGCCACGCTGGGTCCCCTATAGGGGGGGACCCGTGGCGGCACAAATGGCAGAGCTTGGCAGAGATGGCACAACCCCTAGATTGCAGGGATCGGAGGCTGTCACACCGCTGTCACACGGTGGCACGCCACAAAGTTGTGCCACGGGTGGATGGCAGAGATTACCCGCTGAACTACGCCCCGATCCCAACAGCGCCCGCCGTTGCTCCGAGGGCATGCTCCGGTACGCTCCGAGGATGAGCAAATGGACAGTGGTCTACGGGACCATGCCCCTCGCGATGACCGACGAAGACGCCGCTCGGCTCTACGATCTGTACGCGAGCGGACAGGCGACGGCCCCGACCGTCTTCGATTACCGGATGGACGTGCGGGGCTTCGAACCCACCGAGGACTCCATCGTCATCGGTCCCGGTATCCCGATCCACTTCACCCGGAAGGTCGGCTAGGCCCGACCGCCGATAGGGTGGACGCAGTCCGGCAGGGGTCGGCCTCGGCTTCCACCCTTGGCCTCCTCTGCCGGACCTACTTCCAGCGAATCTCCGTGGTCGCCGCCATCCGCTCCATGCTCTGAGAGCGGCCTCCCTGCCCCACCGTGTGCACGACGACGGTCATGACGACATCGAGCACGGCCCGCTTGCGATCGAGCGGGAGCGAGGCCCACACCGCCGAGATGTCGGCTTGCCCGACGATGTCGCCGAGCACGTCGACACGACCCGCCTCGGTCATCCGGGCATCGATACCGCCGAGCTCTTCGCGGAGCCGCCGGATCGCCGTCCGCGCGCTCTCCGCCGTGAGGGTGCCGTCCTCGACGAGGCTGACGACGTTGTCTAGACGCGCCTGGACCGCGAGCCTCTCGGACCGGAGCTCATCGGCGTCCGGGCGCTCCTCGTCGAGGAGGAGGTCGGCGGCGTCCGGGCGGGAGAGCCGCTCGACGATGACGCTCTCGACGTAGCGGTCGAGCGGGACGCCGCGCCGCATGAAGTGGGCCATCGACCGGCACCGGTAGGAGTGGATGCCCGCCTCGCCGCCGCCCGCTCGGACCGGCTCGAAGCACGTCCCGCACACCGCGAGGCCGGAGAGGAGCCACTTCCTCGCCGTTCTCCCGCCGTTGGTGCGCCGTCCCGGGTGCCCGAGGCGCTCCTTCGCCGCGAGCCACGTCTCCTCGCCGACGATCGGCTCCCAGTCGCCGGGGACGCACGACTCGCGGGTGATCGACTCGACGTTGTACCCCTCACCCCACCCACCCTCGGGCGGCACGGGGAGGAGCCCGGCGTAGTACGGCGAGAGCAGAATCCGCCGGAGCGTCACGGCCCGGAACGGAGCTCCCTCAGGGTGCGACTTCGACGGCACGGTCCGCCGTCCGCGGTCGTTGAGCTCGCGCGCGATGCCGCCGAGGGGCACTCCGGCGAGGAAGGCCTCGAAGATGTCGCGCACGTCCTGAGCGCGATCGCCGTCGACCTCGTACGCCTGAGTCGTCCCGCGCTCGGCGCGCTCCTTCGCCGTCACCCATCGGTAGCCGAACGGCACGCGGCCCGAGGTGGGGACTCCATCGGTCCGCCGGGAAGCGTTCGCGAAGACTCGCCGTTCGGCCTTGACCTCGCTCTCGTTGCGGGCGACCGCCGTGAGGACGTTCGCGATGAGCCGACCGGCGGGCGATGCGAGGTCGACCTCCCCGTCCGTCGTGACGGTAGCGACCTTCGCCGTCGTGAGGCTCTCGATCGTCGAGAGGGAGCGTCCGAGGCGGTCGAGCTTCCGGACGATGAGCACGTCGAAGCGGCCCGCCCGGGCGTCGGAGAGCATCCGGTCGAACGCCGTCCCCGCGCCGCGGGACTTGTACCCGCTGACGTTGTTGTCCTCGTAGGTGGCGACGACTTCGTAGCCACGAGCGGAGGCGAGGGCCGTGCACGCCTCGACCTGTCGCCGGATACCCTCGGGCTCAGCGATGGACTGCCGAGCGTAGATCGCGGCGCGGGTGGGTGTCGTGGAAGCCATGACTCAATACTGCCCTAACGAATCATTAGCGGCCATGGTCGTGATCGCGTACTCGGCCGTCGCGGCGCCGTCTTCGTCCGCGAGACGGCGCAGCCCGCGCCGCAGGAGCCCCGTGTCGCGAGGCGGAGGGGCGGTGCGAGCCACGGGGGCGGTGGGAGAGGTCTGGAGTGTCATGTGCGGTCCTTCCGTCGGGATCGGGTGGACGGCCAGTCAAGCGCCGCTCGCCCCGCCGTCACCGAGCCGTTGACGCATCGGGGGACAACCCTCACCACGACAGACCGGTGGACGACAGGAGGCTCAGCACCATCGGCACGACACCGAGGACGAGGAACGACGGCAGCACGCAGACCCCGAGCGGGATGAGGAGGAGGGAGCCGAGTCGTGCGGCGCGAGCCGCTCCGTCCGTGGCTGCTCGGAGCCGCTCCGACTCCGCCTCGCTGCGCAGCAACTCACCGGCCGGCACACCGGCGCGGCGGGAGAGGGCGAGGGTCCGCCCGATCGCCTCCGTTCCCCGCTCCGCGACCGACGAGAGGCCGACCCGCTCGAGGGTGCGTTCGACGAGGGCGACCGCGTGCGGCGCCGACGCCCCTCCCGCCATCGCGATCGCCACGAGCTCTGCGGCGAGACCGGGCGACGTGTCCGCACGCCGGGCGCGAGCCGTGAGGCGTCGGACCCAGAGCACGGCGAGCGCGGCGAGACCCGACCCGACCGCGAGGCAGGTGAGGCCGGCCGCCGTGCCGAACAACACGCCGAGCACGTCGAAGCCGAGAACCACGCCGAGCCCGACGGCCACCACGGGCAGGGCGAGCACGATGCGCGAGCTCACGACGGGCCCGGCGAGCGCCACCTCCACCTCACGACGCGACCGCTCGATGCCGCGCAGGACGTCGGCGAACGAGCGCAGGGCCGGCGCGACGGGCGCCCCCGCCTCCGTCGAGACGGCCCAGGCGGCCGCGACGGCGCGCCACGCATCGTCGTCCGGATCCTGCCCGAGCGTCTCGAGGATCGCCGCGACGACGTCGTCGCCACGACGCGCGGCGTCGTCGAGCCGCCGGAGCCGATCCGGTTCCGCGCCGCTCGAGCCGTCGGGCGCCGCCTCCCGATCACCACCGTCCGTCAGGTATCCCCAGACCGTGCTCGGCGACACCCCGGCCGCGAGGAGGACGGCGAGCCGTTCGCACACGGAGGCGGCCCCGTCGACTGCTGCCGCCGGGGCCCGGCGCGTCACCACGATTCCCGCTCGATCGCGAGTCGGCCGTCCCGCGTGAGTGCCAGCCGCCCGACGGCGTCGACACGGCGCGATCCGGCCACCCGTTCGACGTGCACGACGAGACCGATCGCGCTCACCGCCTGGCGCGCCAGCGCCGCCGTGCTCATCCCGGCGAGTGCTCCGAGGGCCTCGAGCCGGGCCGGCACGTCGTCGACGGAGTTCGCGTGCAGGGTCCCGGCCCCGCCGTCGTGACCGGTGTTGAGCGCCGCGAGCATCTCCTGGACCTCCGCACCGCGGCACTCCCCGAGCACGAGCCGGTCGGGCCGCATGCGCAACGATTCACGCAGCAGGCGATCGAGACCGAGGTCGCCGGCCCCCTCCACGTTGGCCTGCCGGGTCTGCAGCCCCACGACGTGCGGGTGGTCGATCTGCAATTCGGCGACGTCCTCGATCGTCACGATCCGCTCGTCGGGGGACGCGGTCCCGAGCAGCGCCGCGAGCAGCGTGGTCTTGCCGCTTCCGCCAGCCCCGGTGATGAGCAGGTTCGTGCGGGAACCCACCGCCCGCACCAGCCGATCGAGCTTCGAGGGATCGCGGTCGAACATGCCCGACGACGCGAGCGTGTCGAGATCGAGGCGACGGTCCTGGGGAAGCCGGATCGAGACGAGCGTGCCGGTGGGCGACACCGGTGCGAGCACCACGTGGACGCGCACGCCTCCCGCGAGCCTCACATCGACGCACGGCGTCGCCTCGTCCACGTGCCGGCCGCCGAGGGCCACGAGCCGGATCGCGAGGTCGCGGGTCTGTTCCGCGGAGAGCGTCCCGACGCTCGCCCGGTCGAGGCCTCCCCCGCGGTCGACCCAGACCTCCCCGCCGTTGACGAACACGTCCGTCACCTCGGGCGAAGCGACGAGGCCCCCGAGCGGACCGAACTCGGCGGCGAGGGCGAGTCTCTCCGCCGTCGGGCGAGCCGCCGGACGCAGGCTGTCGCCACCTCCCGGCGGCTCGTCCCGACGCGGGGCGAACGACGGCACGGCGACGAATCTCTCGGTCATCCGGCGCACGCTACGCACCGCCGGCCGGGCGCGTCACGGGAGGTGCCCGACCTCGGGACAACCACGCCGACGCCGCCCTGTGGACGCGGGTATCGTGCACCCGACGCGATGCCCTCGAATCACGTCCGGGCAAAAAAAGGGGCCGCATCCATTGGGGGGAATGGATGCCGCCACACGCAGCGCTGGATCGGGGGAATCACGCGCGCTACACGCCAGAATTTGCATTCGGCCGAATCCAAGAGTACGCCCCGTCTCCGCTTTTCGCCATCGATCCGCAGCACCTGCGGGCAATTGATATCGGAGTGTCCACATCCGCTTTCGCTCCCCCTTCTTTCGGCGGGTGTCCGGGCCCCGGGGCGGGCGCTAGGGTCGAAGAATCTTCCGCGTCGCACGGGCGAACCGCCCGCGGCGCACGAGTCGAGCACGCGAAGGAGCGAGCGATCCATGGAGCAACAGGTCGATCAGGCACAGCCCGAGAAGCAGGTCTTCCCCCCCTCCCCGGAGTTCCGCGACGCCGCCGTCGCCCGCCCCGAACTGTACGAGGCGGCCGCGACTGACCGCCTCGAGTTCTGGGCCGACCAGGCCAGGAGTCTTCACTGGCACACCCCCTTCACGCAGACCCTCGACTGGTCGGACCCTCCCTTCGCCCGCTGGTTCGACGACGGCGAGCTCAACGTGGCGTACAACTGCCTCGACCGACACGTCGAGGAGGGCAACGGCGATCGGGTAGCGCTCCTCTGGGAGGGCGAACCCGGCGACTCGCGAGCGATCACCTACGCCGAACTCACCTCTGAGGTGAAGAAGGCCGCCAACGTGCTCACGGATCTCGGGATCGAGGCCGGGGACCGCGTCGCGATCTATCTGCCGATGATCCCCGAGGCGATCGTCTCGATGCTCGCGGTCGCGCGCCTCGGCGCCGCCCACTCCGTGGTCTTCGGAGGTTTCAGCGCCGACAGCCTCCGCGCCCGCATCGACGACGCCGGCGCGAAGCTCGTCATCACGGCCGACGGCGGTTGGCGCAAGGGCAAGGTCTCGCCCCTGAAGCCCGCCGTCGACGCCTCCCTCGAACCCCGCGGCGATCTGCCCGCGCAGGACACCGTCACGAACGTGCTCGTCGTGCGTCGCGGCGAGAACGAGGTGGATTGGAACGACCGTGACGTGTGGTGGCACGAGGCCATGGCCGACGCGTCCCCCGAGCACGAGGCCCAGCCGTTCCCCGCCGAGAACCCCCTCTTCATCCTCTACACCTCGGGCACGACGGGGAAGCCGAAGGGCATCCTGCACACGTCGGGCGGCTACCTCACCCAGGTCGCCTCCACGCACCGGAACGTCTTCGATCTGCACCCCGAGTCGGACGTCTACTGGTGCACCGCAGATGTCGGCTGGATCACCGGCCACAGCTACGTGACGTACGGCCCCCTCGCCAACGGCGCGACCCAGGTGATCTACGAGGGCACGCCCGATGCTCCGCATTCCGGCCGCTGGTGGGAGATCATCCAGAAGTACGGCGTGACGATCCTCTACACCGCGCCGACGGCCATCCGGTCGTTCATGAAGCTCGGTCGTCAGATCCCCGAACAGTTCGACCTCTCGAGCCTGCGCCTGCTCGGCTCCGTGGGAGAGCCCATCAACCCGGAGGCCTGGCTCTGGTACCGGCATGTCATCGGCGCCGACCGCACGCCGATCGTGGACACGTGGTGGCAGACCGAGACGGGCGCGATCATGATCTCCGCGTTGCCCGGCGTGACCGACGCCAAACCGGGAAGCGCGCAGGTGCCGATCCCGGGCATCACGATCGACGTCGTCGACGACGCGGGCACATCACTCGATCACGGTGACGGGCTCCTCGTGGTCTCCGAGCCGTGGCCGTCGATGCTGCGCGGCATCTGGGGCGATCCCGACCGCTACCGCGAGACGTACTGGGAGAAGTTCGGCGACCGGTATTTCGCGGGCGACGGTGCGCGCCTCGACGAGGACGGCGACGTCTGGCTCCTCGGCCGCGTGGACGACGTCATGAACGTGTCCGGGCACCGCCTGTCCACGGCGGAGATCGAATCGGCCCTCGTCGCGCACCACTTCACGGCCGAGGCCGCCGTGGTCGGCGCGTCGGACGAGACCACCGGCCAGGCCGTCGTGGCTTTCGTCATCATCAAGCAGAGCCAGCTCGCGGATGCGGAGGCCTCGGACATCGCGGCCGAGCTGCGCTCGCACGTCGCGAAGCAGATCGGCCCGATCGCGCGTCCCCGCGACATCTACGTGGTAGCGGAACTGCCGAAGACGAGGTCGGGGAAGATCATGCGCCGCCTCCTGCGCGACGTCGCCGAGGGGCGCGAGATCGGCGACACCACGACCCTCGCCGACACGCAGGTCATGCGCATCATCGGCGACAAGGTCGTGCGCTGACGCCGTCCCCATGAACGACGACGGCGGGCCCCGAGAGGGGACCCGCCGTTGTTCGTCATCGGCCGATCAGGCGAACGCTAAGATCATCTCCACCTCGACGGGTGAGTCGAGCGGCAGCACGGCCACGCCGACGGCCGAGCGGGCGTGGATCCCTGCATCGCCGAAGACCTCTCCGAGGAACTCGCTGGCTCCGTTGATCACGCCGGCCTGCGCCGTGAACGCGGGATCCGAGGCGACGAACCCGGTCACCTTCACGACGGCGGTGACGCGGTCGAGCGAACCGATGACCGACTGCGCGGCCGCGAGCGCGTTGAGCGCGCACGTGCGGGCGTAGGCCTTCGCGTCCTCGGGCGATACGAGCCCATCACCGTCGCCGACCTTGCCGGTGGCGGGGAGCTTCCCGTCCGTCATCGGCAGCTGGCCGGACGTGTACACGAGGTTTCCGCTCATGACCGCCGGCACGTAGGCGGCCAGCGGCGGGACGACCTCGGGGAGGACGACGCCCAGCTCGGCGAGACGGTCGGTGACGGCGCCCATCAGGCGCCGCCGAGCTCGCGCTTGAGGTAGGCGACGAGTCCGCCCTCGGGACCCGTGACGATCTGCACGAGCTCCCAGCCGTCGCTCCCCCAGTTGTTGAGTATCGCCGTGGTGTTGTGGATCAGTAGCGGCGTGGTGATGTACTCCCAGCGCGTCATGGGGCTCCTTCGAGATGGGGATCATGGGGATTCGTAGGGTGCGACACCCCCGTTTGCGTGCCGTTACCGGCGGAAGGTCTGCGCGCGTGATAGGGCGCATTTCCAGAATCGTCGCTTACGATCGATCTTATGCCTCATCAAAAACGTACGGCTAGAGGTGTGTTCGGGGGCCTCCTCGGCTTCGTCGGCCTCAGCGTCGCTGCCGGGATCCTCGTCACCGCCGCCGTC
Organism: Labedella endophytica; assembly: GCF_003990045.1. Taxonomy (GTDB): domain Bacteria; phylum Actinomycetota; class Actinomycetes; order Actinomycetales; family Microbacteriaceae; genus Labedella; species Labedella endophytica. Next base: position 957,223 of record NZ_RZGZ01000002.1, read on the forward strand.
ACCCCGGCCCTCGCCGTCACCGGCATCGGAGCGACCAACACCATCAAGGTGTTCGACTCCCTGCCCGAGTTCCTCGAGATCACCGATCTCATGGAGAAGTCGACGGTCTACGCGACCAACTCCGAGGGCAACCCCGTCGAGCTCGCGCAGTTCTACGACCAGAACCGCCAGGAAGTGCAGTGGGACCAGATCTCGCAGTTCTTCAAGGACGCGACGGTCGCGAAAGAGGACAACCGCTACTACGAGCACGGGGGCGTCGACGTGATCGGCACCACCCGTGCCGTCGTGTCGAACGCCCTCGGGCAGAACGTCCAGGGTGGATCGTCCATCACCCAGCAGTACGTCAAGAACACTCTCGTGCAGCGATGCGTCACCGATGCCGCCACCCTCGAGGAGGGCGAGGAGTGCGCCACCGCGTACACCACGGCCAACGGCTCCGAGGGCATGGCTCGCAAGCTCAAGGAGATGCGCTACGCCATCGGCCTGGAGAAGAAGTACTCGAAGGACGACATCCTCCGCGGCTACCTCAACATCGCCTCCTTCGGTGGTGTCACCTACGGTGTCGAGTCCGCGTCGCAGTACTACTTCGGTGTCTCCGCGAAGGATGCCACCCTCGTGCAGGCGGCCACGATCGTCTCGATGGTGACCAACCCGAACATCCTCCGCATCGACCGGCCCGACAGCGAGAGCAACGGGTCGGCGAACGGCTACGAGCTCACGAAGAAGGGCCGTGACATCACGCTGCGCGCGATGCTCACCTACGGCAAGATCACGCAGGAGCAGTACGACGAGGCCATCGCGACCCCTGTCGAGCCGAAGATCACCCAGCCGCGATCGGGGTGCGCTCCGTCCGGTGGCGCCGCGTACTTTTGCGACTACGTCATCAACGTCATCCGCAATTCCGAGGCCTTCGGCGATTCCGCCGAGGAGCGCCTCAACCTCCTGAAGCGCGGTGGGCTCGACATCTACACCACGCTCGATCTCGACATCCAGCAGGCGAGCGAGCAGGCCATCCTGAGCCGCGTCCCGAAGGCATCCGAGCGAGGCGACATCGCTGCCGCATCCACGGTGGTGGAGCCCGGCACCGGCCGCGTGCTCGCGATGGCCCAGTCGAAGGACTTCAGCAACACGGAGACGGGCCCTGGCTACACGTCCGTGAACTTCAACACGACGAAGGCCTACGGCGGATCGACGGGATTCCAGTCCGGTTCCACGTACAAGCTCTTCACGCTCGTGGACTGGCTGCTCAACGGCCACTCGGTCAACGAGACCGTGCGCGGCACGCTCCGCAATTACACGTTGACGGGCTCGTGCGAGGGCGCCGGCGGCACCTACAAGTTCAACAACTCGGGCAACGCTCGCGGATCCAACCTGAGCGTGATGTCGGCGACCGCCCGCTCGCTCAACACCGGGTTCGCGGCCATGGCTGAGAAGCTCGACCTGTGCGAGATCCGCGACGTGGCCAAGTCCCTCGGCATGGAACGCGCCGACGGCACCGAGCTCCAGGTGAACACGACCTCGATCATCGGTACGAACGAGGTGGCCCCGATCGACGTCGCCGGATCGTACGCCGCGATCGCCGCGAACGGTGTGTACTGCACGCCGATCGCGATCGACCGCATCGTGGGACCAGACGGCGACGAGATCGCCGCACCGGAGAGCACCTGCAACCAGGCCATCCCCGAGAACGTCGCGGCGACGACGGCCTACGCGCTCAAGGGCGTCATGAGCGGCGGAACGGGCGCACAGGGTAACCCCTACGACGGCACGCAGCTCATCGGAAAGACGGGTACCACGGACAACCGTCTGCACACCTGGCTCGCCGGCGCGTCGACGACCGCCGCCACGGCCCTCTGGGTCGGCAACGTCTCCGGCAAGGTCGACCTCGCGAACATCAGCATCGGTGGCGTGGCAGGCAACTCTGCCCGATTCCCGATCTGGAAAGACATCATGCGAGCCACCGACGATATCCGTCCCGGCGGCACCTTCCCCGCACCGGATCCGAACCTCACCCGCGTGGTCACTCGCGCCGTCCCCGACGTGTCGGGGCTGAGCGTCGAGGCGGCCACGAGCCAACTCGAGGGGGCCGGATTCAGCGTGAGCGTGGTCGACGGCGAGGTCGCGTCGAGCGTCGGCGCTGGTCTCGTGGCCCGTACCGACCCGGGCGGAGGGGCTCGAGCGAACTACGGCTCGACGATCTCGCTCTACATCAGTAGCGGGCAGGGCTCGGAGATCCCCGATGTCATGGGTGATGTTCCGGCCGACGCTCAAGCCGAACTCGAGGATGCCGGGTTCGCCGTCGTCGTCGACGGCTCGTGTCAGCCACCCGAGGCTCGAGTCAATTCGCAGAGCCCCGGTGGGGGAACCGACGCGAATCGGGGCGACACCGTGACGATCGGTTGCGGGTGAGTCTCCCTCGCGGAATCGTGGCGCCCGGCATCGTGCTGGGCGCCACGGCGCTTGCCGGAGGCCTCGCCTTCGCGTGGGGCACGCTCGTCGAGCGCAAGATGTTCACCCTCCGCCGCGTCGTCGTGCCGGTCCTGCCTCCCGACGCGGAGCCCATTCGCGTCCTCCACGTCTCCGACCTGCACATGGCCCCCTGGCAGCGGGACAAGCAGGCGTGGGTGCGGTCCCTCGCCCAGCTGAAGCCCGACCTCGTGGTGGACACGGGCGACAACCTGGGCCACGAGAACGGCATCGAGGGGATCGAGGCAGCGTTCGCCGGATTCGACGGCATTCCGGGCGTCTACGTGAACGGGTCGAACGACTACCACGGTCCGATGCGTAAGAACTGGCTCCGGTACCTCGTGCGCCACTCGGGCGGTGCGAAGGAGGCCCCGGCCGATCTCGACACGCCCCGACTCGAGCGCTTCTTCCGCGAGGGCCTCGGATGGACGAGTCTCAACAACGCCGTCGGGAGCCTCACGGTCAAGGGCACGCGCCTCGACTTCTTCGGCGTTGACGACCCCCACATCGGTCGTGACCGCCTCGATCGCCTCACGGGCCTCATCGACTCGCAGCAGGACGAGGAGAGCCTCGACGAGGACGCCTCGGACGCCGAGCGCACCGTCACGATCGGTGTCGCCCACGCGCCGTACCGTCGCGTCCTCGCCTCGTTCGTCACGCACGGCGCGCAGGTGATCTTCGCCGGTCACACCCACGGCGGCCAGGTGTGTGTTCCCTTCTTCGGGGCCCTCGTCACGAACTGCGACATCCCCCGCCGCCAGGTGAAGGGCCTCAGTCTCTGGCGCCACGCCTACCGCACGGCGCACCTGCACGTCTCGGCCGGCCTCGGCACGTCGATCTACGCGCCCGTGCGCTTCGCGTGCCTCCCCGAGGCCACGCTCCTCACCCTGGTCCCCGCCGCCCGCTGACGCACCCCACGAAGGTAGTGGTGCGGCGAGATCGGCTTGGGAGAGGGTGACGATCGTCGACTCGCCGAGGGTGCGCCCTCCCCTCATCCTGCGAATCCTCTCCCGAGTGTTTGCGTTGGTCGTCTCCGTGGCGAGCATCCCGTTGTTCGTCGCCGTCACGAACGTCGTCTACGACCTGTATCAGTCGATCCTGCGCGACGACGGTCCGATGATGAACCACCAGGCTCTCGTTATCGCCGCCTTGCTGGGATGCACATCGGCTGCCCTCGCGATAGGCACGGCGCTCGTCGACCGGTCCGGTAGGCCGATCGTGCCGACCTGGGGCCCCGGGTTCGGATTGGCTCTCCTGGGCGTTGCCTCGTACCTGCTTCTGATGCTGACCTGGTGGAGTTGGGGAGGCTCCCCCGAGTACACACCACGACAGAACCTCGCACGCGATGCGGTCGATGCGTTGCCGTGGATCGCCATGGGCTCGTACGTCGGTGCGTTGAGCTTCGGACTCGTCGCCCGACGCTTCGCGACCCGATCCCGGCGCCTGCCCCTGCCCCTGTGGGGACTCGTATTCCTCACCCCCGCCGTCACCGCGGTTTCCGTCGTCGTGCTGGCGTCAGAACGACTGTCCTAGGGGAGAGGACGATGAGCAGACGGACTTGATTGCTACGGGCGCGGACCTGCTCGCCGCACTGTGACGGTGGCGGTGGCGCTGAACCCGGGAACCAGAAAGGCCCGGATCCACGTGTGGATCCGGGCCCGGATGGTCGGGGTGACAGGATTTGAACCTGCGACCTCCTCGTCCCGAACGAGGCGCGCTACCAAGCTGCGCCACACCCCGATGGCCCGAAGGCCTCACCCAGGATACCCGACAATTCGGTGGCCCGAGACACTGCGACAATAGTGGGCATGTCGAGACGCCTCCCCCGGATCCTATTGGCCGTCACGGCGCTCGCCATCCTCGGCATGACGCTGTGGCCGAACCCGCAGGACGGAGACGGAACGCCGATCGCTCGCGCGATCGTGGACTGGATGTACACGGCAGGGCTTCCCACCGCGATCACCTTCGAGGCGATCGAATTCACCGCCAACATCGTGATGTTCGTGCCGTTCGGGCTGTTCCTCGCCCTGAGCCTGCCGCGCTGGATGTGGCCGTGGGCGATCGTGCTCGGTCTCGCCTTCACGCTCCTCATCGAGTTCCTGCAGGCCGCCTTCCTCCCCGAACGCTTCCCGACCGTCTCCGATCTGATCGCGAACACCGCGGGCGCACTCATCGGAGGAGCCCTCTCGCTCATCGGCCGGCGTCGTTCGCGTCGAGCGGCGATCGTGTGACCCCAGGCCGGTCGTCGAGGCGCGAAGCGGCACGGGCGGAGTCCCGGACCGCCGAGTCCCGGCGCGCCGGCTCGCGCTCGTCCGACGCCAGGCCGGAACGGTCTCGCGCCGGCAAGATCGTCGTGCGCGTGCTCGCGGCCGGGATCATGGCCATCGTCTTCGCGATCGGCTACTGGCCGGTGCCCGTGGATCGCGGAGTCCGCAGTGTGCTGGCGGCGGTCTTCGACCGTCTCGCCGCAGCCGGGGCACCGGATTGGGTCGACTACGCGCACCTCGAGTTCGGCGCGAACATCGTGATGTTCGCCCCCCTCGGCGCGCTCATCGCCCTGCTCCTGCCCCGCTGGGAGTGGTGGCTCGCCCCCATCATCGGCCTCGCACTGTCGCTCGGGATCGAGTTCGGGCAGGCCCTCCTGCTCCCCCAGCGCTTCGCGACACCGCTCGACGTGCTCGCCAATACCGCTGGCGCGACGATCGGCGCCCTCATCGTCACGGCCGTGCGCCTGTCCCGCCGCCGCTCCCGCTGACCCCTCTCCCCCCTGAAAACCTCGTATGTGCTCGTATTTTCGAGCACATACGAGGTTTTCAGGCGGTCAACGGGGGGACGAGGCGGAGATCAGGCCGCCGGACTCCTGGAGGTAGCAGACGCCGCAGAGCGACTCGTAGGTGACCTCTTCGCCGTCGATCGCGACCTGGTCACCGTCGAAGACGAACCTGTCCCCCACCTTGCGACCGTTGAAAAGCGCTTTGCGGCCGCAGCGGCAGATCGTCTTGAGCTCCTCGAGCGAGTGCGCCACCTCGAGGAGCCGACGGGACCCCGGGAATGCCTCGGTGAGGAAGTCGGTGCGGATGCCGTACGCCAGCACGGGAACACCCTCCAGGAGGGCAACGCGTAGGAGACCGTCCACCTGGGCGCTCTCGAGGAACTGCGCCTCGTCGATCAGCAGGCAGCTCACGTCGATCCCGTCGCGCTCGACCGACTCCCGACGGTGCCGCTGGAACTGGGCGAGCGTATCCTCCCCCGGCTCGATCACGTAGTCGACCTCGCGGCTCACACCGAGCCGGGACTCGATCGAGCGGTTGCCCTTCGTGTCCACGGCGGGCTTGGCGAGGAGCACGCGCTGTCCGCGCTCCTCGTAGTTGTACGCCGCCTGCAGCAGCGCCGTGCTCTTGCCGGAGTTCATCGCCCCGTAGCGGAAATAGAGCTTCGGCATGGCGTCAGCGGGCGATGCCGAGGATGCTCGCCGTGCGGCTGAGCACCTCGTCGGCGAGCTCCGGCTTGTCGTTGAGCGTCGTCCCGTAGGTGGGGATCATGCGACGCAGCTCGGGCTCCCAGCCGTCGATGTCGCGTGGGAAGCACGTCTTCAGGACGTCGAGCATGATCGGAACGGCCGTCGAGGCGCCCGGGGAGGCGCCGAGGAGACCGGCGATCGTGCCGTCACCCGCGGCGATGACCTCGGTGCCGAACTGCAGGACGCCGCCCTTCTTCGCGTCCTTCTTCATCACCTGGGCGCGCTGGCCCGCGGTGATCATGTGCCAGTCGGACCCGTCCACCGTGGGCATGAACGCCCGCAAAGAAGCGATCTTCGCCTTCCGCGAGGCGAGGAGCTCTCGGACGAGGTAGGTGATGAGACCAGGGTTGTCCTTCGCGACGGCGAGCATCGGGAAGAGATTCTTCGGACGCACCTGGGTGACGATGTCGAGGATCGACCCGTTCTTCAGGAACTTGGGACTGAAGCCGGCGTACGGGCCGAAGAGCAGGCTCGGCTTGCCGTCCACGACGCGCGTGTCGAGGTGGGGGACCGACATGGGTGGCGCTCCGACGGCGGCCTGGCTGTAGACCTTGGCCTGATGCTTCGCGACGACCTCCGGGTCGTCCGTGCGGAGGAACTGGCCGGAGATCGGGAAGACACCGTAGCCGTCGACCTCGGGGATGCGCGCCTTCTGCAGGAGCTTGAGCGCCCAGCCACCGGCGCCGACGAAGACGAACCGGGCATCGACGGTGCCCGGGGACCGGCCGACGGTGCGGCGGTAGCCGATGCGCCAGGTGCCGTCCTTCTGCTTCTTGAGGCTGCGCACCTCGTGGTTCAAGCGCAGCTTCGCGCCCTTCTCGATCGCCCCGGCGAAGAGCTGCCGGGTGAGCGCGCCGAAGTCGACGTCGGTCCCCGCCTCGATGCGGGTGGCCGCGAACGGCACGCTCGAACGGCGACCCTCCATGAGCAGCGGCGCCCACTTCGCGATACGTCGGCTGTCGTCGGAGTACTCGATGCCGCCGAAGAGCGGCTGGTCCTTGAGCGCCTCGTAGCGGTTCTTGAGGTAGGTCACGTCGTGCTCGCCCGTGACGAAGGTCATGTGCGGAACCGTGTTGATGAAGCTCGACGGGTCGGGCAGCGCGCCCGTCTCCACGAGGTGGCTCCAGAACTGGCGGCTCTGCTGGAACTGCTCGTTGATGCCGATGGCCTTCGCCGGATCGACGGAACCGTCCTTGCCCTCCGGCATGTAGTTGAGCTCGCACAGGGCCGCGTGACCCGTCCCCGCGTTGTTCCACGGGTTCGAGCTCTCCTGGGCGACATCGCCCAGACGCTCGAAGATCTCGATGGTCCAGTCGGGCTCGAGCTGGGAGATGAGTGATGCGAGCGTCGCGCTCATGATGCCGCCACCGATGAGGACGACATCCACCGGTTCGGGTGACGTCATGCCTCCAGTTTACGCGGCGGGAGGACCTCGGAGCGGACACCGCTGGGCGGGTGGACGCACCGGTTCCGCTCGCGGTTCCCCTGGCTCCCCGACCGGGGGTGAGCCGGCCGAGCTCCCGGGCCATACACTGGCCAGATCAGACCGGCCGAAGGGTGAGGATCGTTGGGTGCAGTCAGGAGTCGCGCAGCTCTCGTCGTGGCGAGCGTCTTCGTACCCGTCCTCGTCGTCGCCGCGGGTCTCGTGATGATCGTGACGGCGCAGACCGGCGGACCGTTCGACTCGGCACGGCTCTACGTGAACCCCGAGAGTCAGGCGGTCGAGGCCGTCGCCTCGGGGTCCGCCGGGGCGACCATCGAGCGCGTGGCGTCGACGCCGACGGCGATCTGGCTGACACCGGAGGAATACGGCCCCGGCGAGGTCGGCGGCTACGTCCGGTCGGTCGTCGCTGATGCGGCCTCCACCGGCTCCGTCGCCACCTTCGTCGTGTACGGGATCCCCAATCGTGATTGTGGCAACTTCTCCGCCGGCGGCCTCTCGGCGTCCACGTACCCCACCTGGGTCGAGGAGATCGCGAGCTCGCTCGGAGAGCAGAAGAACGTGGTGCTCGTCGAACCCGACGCCCTCTCCCTCGCGATCGAGTGCGAGGACGAGGACGTGCAGGTCGACGCCGTCGCCGAGGCCGTGTCGCGCCTGGCCGCCACGAGCGCCTGGGTCTACGTCGACGGCGGACACTCCGATTGGCGCAGCCCCACGGATATGGCCGCCCTCCTCGAACGCGTGGGGATCGACGGCATCCGGGGGTTCTCCACGAACGTCTCGAATTTCAACGCGACGGCCGACGAGATGGCCTACGGCGAGGAGCTGAGCGCACTCGTCGGCGGCGCGCACTACGTGGTCGACACGTCGCGCAACGGCGCGGGGTCGAACGGCGACTGGTGCAACCCGTCCGGTCGTGCCCTCGGAGACGCGCCCCTCTCGGTCCCCCGCAGCGGCGCCCTGGACGGGAACCTCTGGATCAAGGCCCCGGGCGAGAGCGACGGCACGTGCAACGGCGGCCCGCCGGCCGGCGAATGGTGGCCCGCCGCGATCGAGGAACTCGCGCGCAACGCCGGGTGGTGAGCGCCCGTCCCGAGCCGTCCTGAGCCGGATCGACACGCCATCTCCTCACAAATCCCCGCATGGTACCCGGGAAGGGGGGAGCCGAGCGGGCGGTGAGTTGCTACGATCGGCCCGATGGATGACTCTGGCGAACGGCGCCTGGCCGTAATCATCGAGGACGACCCGGATATCCGGGGCCTCCTCGAGACCGTGCTCTCGCAAGCGGGCTTCGAGACGGTCTCGGCCGACAACGGCATCGACGGCGTCGCCGCGGTGCGACAGTTCGACCCGGTCGTGACGACGCTCGATGTGAGCCTGCCCGGCATCGACGGCTTCGAGGCAGCGAAGCGCATCCGGTCCTTCAGCAACACCTACATCGTCATGCTGACCGCGCGCGACGAGGAGATCGACGCCCTCCAGGGCCTCGAATCGGGTGCCGACGACTACGTCACGAAACCGTTCCGCCCGCGCGAGCTGCGCGCGCGCATCGAGGCCATGCTGCGTCGCCCGCGGGCGACTCCCGGTGAGGCCCCGGCGGCGGCACCCGCGGTCGACGCCCGTCCGGCCTCGACACCCGTCTGGTCGGCCTCGGCCGAGGCCGCACCGGCTCCCGCGCCCACCCAGGCCCGGCATTCCGCCCCGGTCGCATCCGCGCCGGCAGCGACCCCCCTTCCGGATCTCGACAAGCCCCCTGTGGTCTCCGAAGAAGGCTGGATCGAGCACAACGGACTCCGCGTCAACCGCGAGATGCGCATCGCCGAGGTCGACGGTGTCGAGCTCGAGCTCACACGGAGCGAATTCGATCTCGTCGCCGCTCTCATGGACTCGCGGCGACGGGTGCGCTCGAAGGCGGACCTCGCTCTGCGTCTACGCGGCGAGGACTACGTGACGACGTACTACGTGAACGACGCGGACAAGCGCGCCGTCGAGGTGCACATGGCGAATCTGCGCCGCAAGCTCGGCGACAACATCGCGGCCCCGCGCTTCATCGAGACGGTCCGCGGTGTCGGCTACCGCCTCGCCGCCATCAACTGATGCATCGCGACGATGCCCCGTCACCCCTCGGGTGACGGGGCATCGTCGTTTTCGCTGACACAGACACGCGACTCGAGCCCCTCGAGAGGCCCAGGACACTGAGGGAATGTGTCCCGAACCCGCACCGACCCGTCGACGGGCTCCTGACAACACCCGTCAACGACTCGAGCCCCTCGAGAGGCCCAGGACACTGCCCAGGACACTGAGGGGGTGCGTCCTGGACCCGTCGAAGGGCTCGAGTCGTGTTGGTGGTGTCAGACGCGGTAGCCGCGGTGACGACGGATGATCGAGAAGATCATCGTGAGGGTCTGGACGATGGTGATGACACCGAGGACGGGCCAGCAGATCCAGAGGATCGTGGACTGCACCTCGGTGGAGAGCTGGAACCACACGAAGGTGAGCGCGGCGACGGTGGCGAGGAGCCCGATGAGGGGCACGAGGTAGGCGTTACCCGAACCGCGTTCGGCCTTGGCCTGCTCGGCCCAGTTGTCGACCTGCTTGCGGCTGGCGAACTTCGTCCATGCCCGGAGGAAGTGTCCGATACGGATCCACATGTAGATCTCGGCGGGGAACAGCAGCAGGGCGAAGAGGATGTCCTTCCAGTTCCGCGTCTTCATCGACAGCGCGACGCGCATGTTGAGGATGATCGCGGCGACGGGCGGGATGAGCCACCACGGGCTGAAGACGAAGGCGTCGATCGAGAGCGAGGCGACGAGCAGCAGCACGAACATGACGCGCGAGATGATGTTGACGACCATCGAGAGGTGCTCGAGCCACCGGAGGCGGAGGTTCGGGTGGAACGGCTGACCCTTGGTGTCGCCGCGCTGTCCCGGCCACATGAGCTCGATGGCACCGAAGTTCCACTTCACCTGCTGCGCGTCGAGCGAGCGGAGCGTGTGCATGCCGCCGACGTTGGCGCGGGCCTGGGCACTGATCTTGGTGAGGTAGCCGGCGCTCTTGATCTGGAGCGAGAGGAGGGAGTCCTCGACCTCGCTGTCCTTGACCCACGGGGTCTGCTGGTGGCTGTCCTCCATGACCTCGCGGAGGGCCTTGGTGGAGAAGATGGAGAACTGTCCGCCGAGCACGGCCATGTTGCGGCCCTTGAGCATGTTGGACATGTTGAAGGCGGCGAACTGAGCGCGTTGTCCGGCGATGAGGAACGGGGCGACGGGGCCGGTGATGGCGGTGTCGTCGATGCTGTAGATCGCCGAGATGCCGCCGATGCGGGTGTCGGACGAGATCTCGTCGACGAGGTTCTGCACGGCGGTCGGGTCGGCCGTGGTGTCGCCGTCGACGCCGAGGAGGTAGTCGTAGGCCTCGACGAGGTCGTAGCCGTAGTTGAGCGCTCCGACCTTCTTGTCGGGATTGACGCCGATGTCGTGGACGAAGACCTCGGTCTCCTGGATCTCGTCGGGACCGGTGCGGCGCGAGTGCGGGCCGGCGTAGTGGCTGGCGAACTCGACGGTCGCGTCGGTGGTGTTGTTCACGATGACGTGGATGACGTCGGGGAGGCGGGTCTGTCCGAGGAGCGAGTCGAGCACGCTCGCGATGGACTCCTCCTCGTTGTACGCGGGGATGATGCAGCCCACGGTGGGGCGATACGTGGGGAGGGCCTCGACACTCTCGATGAAGTCGTTCGCGAATTCATCGAGATCGGGTCGTGCCGAGGTCCCCCCGACGCGTGTGGAATCGGAAGCCCCGATGGGACGCTGCGCCGATGAGTCCGGGGTTCGGGTCCCTGCGTCCATGGCCATCTCCATCTGCTTCCGTCTGGTTACCGCTAGGTGTCCCGCACGAATCCTCGTGCGTTCTGAGATCAGTGAACACCTCGCACCTCAAGCGGCCCGCGGGGAAGGTGCGGGTTTGGCTCAGGTTTTCCTCAAGATCTGCGCACCACGCTGTGCGTTGTGACCGGTTCGGGGGACAATGCGTCCCCCGTCCGTGGGGTACGGACGAGGATCCGTCCGGATCGGAGGACGCGACGGACGCGCCCGATGCCAAGATGGACCCATGCGCATCCGGAGAATGGTCACAGCAGCAGCAGCGTCGATCGCCATCGTCCTCTCGCTCTCGGCCTGCGGGACCCCTCCGTGGGAGGCGAACGCGACAGCGACTCCGACCGCGACGGCCTCGACCCCGGCAGCGGCGGCGCCGACACCCCAGGCCACCGTCGACACCGTCGTGAACGAACTGGCCAGCGGAAGCACGCAGCGTGTCCTCACCGCCGGCAACATCACGCTGACGGTCGACTACTGGTCGACCCTCTCGATGGACCAGTGGACCGCCGATGCGAACAAGCCGCTGAGCTTCTCCGCCGTCGCCGCGCTCGAGGGTGGCGACAACCGGATCTACCTCTCGAAGGTCTCGATCGTGACGGCCGTCCGCGGAGACGCCGGCCAGCTCCCCTCACCCGAGCCCCTCGCCGACAACGCGAACGTCGCGCCCGGGTATTTCATCTCGGCGCCATACAGCTACAGCCAGAGCTTCGTCCTTCCGGGCATCGATCCGGCCGCCGAGTACGTCCAGCTCACGGTCACCTACGAGCTGCTCCTGCAGACGACGCCGACCTCGTCCGAGTACGCGAAGCAGACCGCGACGGACACCCTGACGATCGCGATCGCCCAGTCCTGATCCATCGCCCCTGAGGTGTCGCTTTTGTTGCCCCACGGACCTGCCGGGCAACAGACAGCGCCACCTCACGAGGGTCAGTCGAGGGCGGCGCGTGACCGGTCGATGCGGCGCGGCACGGCCTGGGTCTGCACGGCCGTCTCGACGCGGTTGCCTCCGGCGTCGCGCGCGCGGTCGAGCGCGACGAGCGCGGCCTCGCGTAGCTTGTCGAAGTCGAAAGCGACCGTGAAGCTGTCCGCGACCCCGATCGATGCGCTCAAGCGGATGTCGCTCGCCCCCTCCAGTCGGGCCTCGACGATCTCGGCGAGGATGGCCTCGGCGATCTCGCGGGTCGCCTGCGGTTCGGACACCATGGCGAGGACGGCGAAGTTGGCCGACCGCTGACGACCGAGCACGGCCGAGGTGGGCGTGACCGTGCGGAGTACCGTCGCCACGGTCTGAAGCGCCGCGTCACCCGTCGCACGCCCGAAGGCGGTGTTGATCTCTTTGAGCCCGTCGATGCGGATGAGGATGAGTGCGACGGAGCTCGATCGACGACGGGCCCGATCGATCCGGTCGCGAGCCCCGTCCTCGAAGGCGTCGGTGGCGAGCACTCCGATGCTGAAGGCTCCCCCGCGTTCCCGGGGTCCCGGGACCGGCCTGTCGCTGTATGCCCGCTCCACCTGCAGGCTCGTCATCGCCACCGCCGACGACACCGTGAAGAGGATCGTGATGAAGGTCGCGAGCGACGTCCCGAAGTAGGTACGGAAGGTGTCGCTGTACGGTCCGAAGAGGATGAGGCCGACGCACCGCGCCACGTAGAAGGCTGCGACGACGAGCATGACCACGGCGAGTGATCGGGCATTCACGCGCGTGCTCATCGCTCCGCTGAGCCCCTCGATCCCCGCGAGGAGGGCGAACAGCGCGACGAGGGCGAGCATCTCGGCTCCACCGGCCCATTCGCCGCCGTCCGGGCCGCGGAGCAGGACCGCGACCGCTGCGGCCACGATACCGGCCAGCACGACGAGGATGAGCGGTCGTCGTCCGTTGTACGCGCGGCAGCCGGCCCAGACGTGAGCGATGGCGCCGACGATCGCCGCGTTGCCGACGACGATCGTGATCCACGACCCGGGGCTCACGGCGTCGAAGCCGTAGGCCAGTCCGGCGAGCATGCCGTTGGTGAAGGCGATCGTCCAGAGGCGCGACACGATGTCGACGCGCTGGATGGACGTGTTCAGGATGAACGACGTCCCCGCGAGGATGGTGATGAGCGCGCTCATCACCATGAGGGTGGCCGGGTCAAGAACCATGACTGCTCCGATCATGTCTCGCGCCGGCGGCTGCCGAGTCGCGTCGTTCCTTCGGGAGAGTCACGATGAACGTCGTCCCGACGCCGCGCTCGCTCTCCACCGCGATCGTCCCGCCGTGCTCTTCGATGATCTCCCTGGCGATGTTGAGACCGAGACCGGTGCCGTGGATCGAGGTCTGACGCACGGATTCAGCACGGTAGAAGCGCTCGAAGAGCCGTTCCTGCTCGTCCGGGCGCATGCCCCTGCCCGTGTCCCGCACGACGATGCGAGCGTCCTTCCCGGCGTCGGTGACGGTCACGACGACCGACCCGCCGTCGTTGTTGTATTTGATGGCGTTCGAGACGAAGTTGTCCATCACCTGCCGGATGCGGAATGCGTCGCCCATGACGACGACATCACCGCTCGACTGGACGTCGACGCTGATGCCTCGCGCCTGGCCGGCGACGCGAGCCGCCTCCACGGACTGCGCGGCGATCGCGGTGACCTCGCACGGCGCGAAGTGCATCACGAACCGGTGGGAATCCGCGCTCACCGTGACGAGGAGATCGCTGACGATCTGGAGCAGTCGCTCCGAGTTGTCGAGCGCGATCCCGACGAGACGTCTCGCTTCGTCGTCGATCCCCTGGCTGTCGACGACGAGGTCGAGATAGCCGAGCACCGACGTGAGGGGGGTCCGCAGCTCGTGCGAGACCGATGCGACGAAGTCGTCCCGCGCCTCGACCGCGGAGATCTCCGGCGTGACGTCGCGCGTGACGACGATGCACCCCTGGCTCTCGCCGTCGTCGTCGAGCAGCTGCCGGGCCGAGACCGCGAGCGCGATACGGCGCTCCCCTGGTCGTCCCTGCCAGATGATCTCGTTGTCGAACACCTCGCCGCGCATCGCTCGCCGGTAGGGACGCCGGCTCTCCGGGATGGGTGTGACGCGATCGGGCAGGTAGACCTTCTCCTGGACGAGGGCTTCGTTCATCTCGCCGAACGGTTCCATGAGCGCCCGGTGGGCCTGGTTCACGAGGATGACGTTTCCGCGATCGTCGTAACCGATGACGCCGAAGGTGACGGCGTTGATGATCTCGTCCAGGGTCTCCCGCTGGCGGCGGACCCCTGACATCGCATTCTCGAGGAGCCGGGCCTGCTGGCGGAGGAGGACGCGATGCGCCGCACCGCGGATCGCCGACTGGTAGGCCGCCGCCGCGAGGAATGAAAAGGAGATCGGGAGCACGAAGAGCGTCGGCACGATCGAGATCGAGAACGGCGTTCCGTTCCACCAGATCGACGTCCACAGCACGATGGAGCACACGACCGGTCCGAGGACCGCGATCCACAGTCGGAAATGCGTGGAGAGCCAGTAGATCGGGAAGATGAACAGCAGGCTCGCGGCGACGGCCGGAACTCCCTCGCGCATGAGGGCGATGGACGCGATGTCCGCGAAGGGGAGGATGGCGATCGCGTTCCGCGGGAGCGTCGACCACGGCACCACGGTGGCGGCCGCCGTCACGAGGAACATCCCGGCGAGGCCCGCGACGTAGAGCGGGTCGGACACGCTCACGGGCGAGAAAAGGTACGTGACGACCGTGAGGGCGAGAACAGCGGTGGCGACGAGCAACTGCATCAGGAAGACGCCGCGCTCCAGGCGCTGCGCGGCGACGCTCATCACCGCCGCCTCGACCCGTGCCATGGGTTGAGCGTAGCAACGGCTCCGGCGGGAGATCCGCCGGACACGATCACGCGACCGGCTGCACCGCGGCGATGACCTCGGCGATCTGGACGGCGTTGAGCGCCGCACCCTTGCGAAGGTTGTCGTTGGAGATGAAGAGGGCGAGTCCGCGTCCCCCTGGCACGCTCTGGTCCGTGCGGATGCGTCCGACGTAGGACGGGTCGTTCCCAGCGGCCTGGAGGGGCGTCGGGACGTCGGTGAGCTCGACGCCTGGTGCGGTCGCGAGGAGTTCCTCCGCGCGTTCCGGGCTGATCGCCGAGGAGAATTCCGCGTTGATCGACAGAGAGTGACCGGTGAAGACGGGGACGCGCACGCACGTGCCGGAGACGAGGAGGTCGGGCAGCTCGAGGATCTTGCGGCTCTCGTTGCGGAGCTTCTTCTCCTCGTCCGTCTCGCGCTCGCCGTCGTCGACGATAGATCCCGCGAGCGGGATGACGTCGAAGGCGATCGGCCGGACGTATTTCACGGGCTCGGGAAGAGCGACGGAGGATCCGTCGTGGACGAGGCCGAGCAGGTCCTGCTCGACCGCCGCGTGGACCTGCGATGCGAGTTCCTCGGCGCCGGCGAGGCCGGACCCCGAGACGGCCTGATAGGTGCTCACGATGAGCCGCTCGAGACCGGCTTCCGCGTCGAGCACCTTCAGCACCGGCATGGCGGCCATCGTCGTGCAGTTCGGGTTCGCGATGATCCCCTTGCGCGCCTCGCGGATCGCGTGAGGATTGACCTCGCTGACGACGAGTGGGACGTCCGGGTCCATTCGCCACGCGCTCGAGTTGTCGATCACGGTGACGCCGGCCGCGGCGAAACGTGGGGCGTGCGCGCGCGATCCGGTGGCGCCGGCCGAGAACAGCGCGATGTCGAGCCCCGCGGGGTCGGCCGTCTCGATGTCCTCCACCACGACCTCGCGGTCGCCGAAGGCGATCGTCTGCCCGGCTGACCGGGACGTCGCAAAGAAGCGGATCTCCGCGAGCGGGAACTTCCGCTCCAGCAGGAGCCGGCGCATGACCTTCCCCACCTGTCCGGTGGCTCCGACGACTCCGACGCGCATCCCGTCACTCATGTCTTCGTTCCTCTTCCGATCAGGTGCTCAGCGGCCGGTGCCGGCGTAGACGACGGCGTCGACGTCACCGTCGAGCCCGAAGGCCGTGTGGACGGCACGTGCGGCCTCGGCGATGGTGTCCGCGCGCGTCACGACCGAGATGCGGATCTCGCTCGTCGAGATCATGTCGATGTTGATGCCCGCGTCGTAGAGCGATTCGAAGAGGCGGGCCGAGACGCCGGTGTTCGTGCGCATGCCGGCCCCGACGAGGGCGAGCTTGCCGATCTGGTCGTCGTGCTGCAGGGAGGCGAACTTCACGTCGTCCCGTTCGTTGCGCAGCGCGGTGAGGACCGACTGGGCCTCCGACTTCGGCAGCGTGAACGAGATGTCCGTGAGCCCGGTGGCCGCGGCGGACACGTTCTGGACGATCATGTCGACGTTGGCGTCGGCGCGCGCGATGATCTTGAAGATCTGCGCGGCCTTGCCAGGGACGTCGGGCACACCGACGACCGTGATCTTGGCCTCGCTGAGGTCGATCGCGACTCCGGTGACGATGGGCTGTTCCACTGTCTCACCCTCTTTCGGGTTGATCACGAGGGTTCCCTCGTTGTTGCTGAACGACGATCGCACGTGCAGGGTGACGCCATGCCGCCGCGCGTACTCGACGGCGCGGATGTAGAGCACCTTCGCACCGGCCGCGGCGAGCTCGAGCATCTCCTCGCTCGTGACGGTGTCGATCTTGTGCGCACGGGGCACGACACGGGGGTCCGAGGTGAAGATGCCGTCGACGTCGGTGTAGATCTCGCAGATGTCCGCGTCGAGGGCCGCGGCGAGGGCGACGGCCGTCGTGTCCGAGCCGCCCCGACCGAGCGTGGTGATGTCCATGGTGTCGCGGTTGAAGCCCTGGAAGCCGGCGACGATCGCGATGGCACCCGAGTCGAGCGCCTTGCGGACGCGGACGGGTGTGACGTCGACGATGCGGGCGGCGCCGTGGTGCGCGTCCGTGAGCATCCCGGCCTGACTGCCGGTGAAGGACTGCGCGTCGTAGCCCATCCCCTTGATCGCCATGGCGAGGACGGCCATCGAGATGCGCTCTCCCGCGGAGAGCAGCATGTCGAGCTCGCGCGGCTCCGGCAGGGGTGTCACGGTGTGCGCGAGGTCGAGGAGCTCGTCCGTCGTGTCGCCCATCGCCGAGACGGCTACCACGACGTCGTGACCGGCCTTGCGGGTCTCGACGATCCGTTTGGCGACGCGCTTGACGCTCTCGGCGTCGGAGACGGATGATCCGCCGTATTTCTGCACGATGAGACTCACGGGATGACTCCTGGGTGGGATGACGGGCGGGGCCCGATGACCCATTCTAGGGTTCGGCGCATGCGGGGGTGGCCATGTGACGACCGGTCCAGAGCCGCCGATACGGGACGCGCGCGACGGTGTCGGTCAGCTCGTGACGGTGTCCGTCAGCGTGCGACGACCGTTCGGCCCTCGAAGGCGCGGCCGAGGGTCACCTCGTCGGCATACTCGAGGTCGCCGCCCACGGGGAGCCCCGAGGCCAGCCGGGTAATCCGGATCTCGAGCGTCGTCAACAGCCGACTGAGGTAGGTGGCCGTGGCCTCGCCCTCGAGGTTGGGGTCGGTCGCGATGATGACCTCCTCGACGGTGCCGTCCGCGAGGCGCTGCAGGAGCTGACGGATGCGCAGTTCCTCCGGCCCGATGCCGTCGATCGGGCTGATCGCCCCGCCCAGCACGTGGTACAGACCGCGGAACTCGCGGGTCCGCTCGATGGCGACGACGTCCTTCGCCTCCTCGACCACGCAGATGAGCGCCGGGTTACGGCGCGGGTCGCGGCAGATGGAGCAGGTCTCCTGCTCGGCGACGTTGCCGCAGATCGCGCAGAAGTGCACCTTGTCGCGCAGCTCCGTGAGGAGTTCGGCCAGGCGGGAGACGTCGAACGTCTCCGTCTGGAGGATGTGGAACGCGATGCGCTGCGCCGACTTCGGTCCGATTCCCGGGAGGCGACCGAATTCGTCGATGAGCTCCTGGACGATGCCTTCGTACACGATCTACCTCCTGGTTCTGCGGTATCGACTGATCACGGGGTGAACCGGGACGGCGGGGTGTAGGGCTGCTCCTCGATGAAGCGGGCTCCGAGGATCTCGCGCACGACCGCCTCGCCGTAGCGGGCGCTCTGTCGTGCGGATGGTTCCGGGGCGACGGGGGCCGCCCGATGGACGGGTGCCGGCGGGGTCGCCCGCGGAGGCTCGGCCGCGGTCCGCGGCTCGGGGATCTCCTTGGTCCGTGGCTCGGGGATCTCCGCGACCGGTGCCGCCGTTCCCGCGGCCGAGACCGAGGGCCCCGCGCTCGCGTCGGGCGACGATCCGGCGGGGGACGTCGGAGGCTCGTCGGTCGCGCTCCCGGGGATCGCCACGACGTGCCAACCCGCAGCGTCCGTCGTGGGCGCCGGCGCGGAGGGGGACGTCGATGCGGACGTGGTCGCGTCCGAAATCGGCCGCGCGGCTGCGTCCGGTCGCGACTGTGGTCGATCGGCCGGCCGCTGCTGCTCGGCGGGTCGCTGCGGAGCCGGCTGCTGGCGAGACGGCTGCTGAGCCGGTCGCTGGGGTGCAGTGCGCTGAGGACCCGCGGTGCGCTCGTGGTCCTCGAGCGGGGGCGGGACCGAATCGTCCGGCGGCGCATCGTCGTCGGACAACGGGGGTACGTCGTCCTCGAGCGGGGAGACGCGTCCGGCGCGGCCCTGGGGTGATCGGCCGGTCGACTGCGGGCCGGAACGGTCCGATCGCGGAGCTCCGGACGGAGCGTTCGGACGCTCGGATCCCGAGCGGCCCTCGGATCGAACCGGTGCCGCCGGAGCCGCCTGGGCGTCCACCGGACGCTCCCCCACGGGTGTCGCCGACATGACGGCGGGCGCGGCGCCCTGCGCGGACGAGGGCGCGGGTGCGCCGTCGACCTTCGCGATGTACTTCACCCGCATGCCCAGGACGTCGAGGATCGCCTGCCGCAGGATCTCGCTCACACCCTGGCCGGCGTTCGACTGCTTGAAGCTCTCGACGTCGTGCTGGCTCGGGAAGGTGAGCGTGAGCACGTCACCCTCGAGGGCACGGACGGTGGCCGTGACGGCGACCATCCAGGCGCCTCGCTTGGCCGCGCCGACGCGCTCGAGAACCTCCGGCCACGCGTCCTTCAGCTGCGGGAGCGAGACCGGGCCGCCGGGTGCGGCCGGGGCGGCGGACGAGGCGGCCGCCTGCGACGAATTCGGAGTCGTCGCCGGAGCCGCCTCTCGCGTCGTGGGCTGCGACGCGGGAGCGTGCGACGTCGGCGATGCGGTCGCGGACACCGGAGGGTTCGCCGTCGCCGTCGTCGGGACGACCACGGGGGCCGCGCTCGACGACGCAGGGGTCGACGAAACAGCAGCCGCGGGAGCCGAGGACATCGGAGGCGACGACACCGGGGCCGACATCGTCGGACTGCCTGAATCGACGGGGCCCGAATCGACACCGATCCGGCGCTCGAGCCGCTCGACGCGCGCGAGCGCTCCGCGCGCCGTCGCGTCGGCCGCGGGTACGAGGATGCGCGCCATCATGAGTTCGAGGTGGAGCCGCGGGGACGTCGCTCCCGACATCTCGCTGAGAGCGCGACCGACGAGGTCGGCCGACCGCGAGAGCTCGGCCGGACCGAATGCCTGCGCCTGGCGGGACATCCGGTCGAGTTCGTCCTGGGGCATTCCGCGCATGACGGCGGCCGCACCCTCCGACGTGGCCGCGACCACGATGAGGTCGCGGAGCCGTTCGAGGAGATCGTCGACGAACCGCCGGGGGTCCTGCCCGGTCTGGATGACGCGGTCCACCGATCCGAAGACCGCGGCCGCATCGCTCGCGGCGAGCGCGTCGACGACCTCGTCGAGAAGGGCCGTATGGGTGTAGCCGAGGAGCGAGACCGCTCGCTCGTAGTCGACCGATGCGTCCTCGGAGCCGGCCATGAGCTGGTCGAGGAGTGACAGCGTGTCGCGGGCCGAACCGCCGCCCGCGCGCACGACCAGGGGAAGCACGCCGGCAGCGACGGTCACGCCCTCCGACTCGCAGAGCTCTCCGACGTAGTCGAGCATCTGGGCCGGCGGGATGAGGCGGAACGGGTAGTGGTGCGTGCGCGACCGGATCGTGCCGATGACCTTGTCCGGCTCCGTCGTGGCGAAGATGAACTTCACGTGCTCCGGCGGTTCCTCGACGATCTTGAGGAGGGCGTTGAACCCCTGCGGCGTGACCATGTGGGCCTCGTCGAGGATGAAGATCTTGTAGCGGTCGCGAGCCGGCGCGAAGATGGCGCGCTCGCGCAGATCGCGGGCGTCGTCGACTCCGTTGTGACTCGCCGCGTCGATCTCGACCACATCGAGCGAGCCCCCGCCGTCGCGGGACAGCTCTACGCAGCTGTCGCACGTGCCGCACGGGGTGTCCGTCGGGCCCTGGGCGCAGTTGAGGCACCGGGCCAGGATGCGGGCCGAGGTGGTCTTGCCGCAGCCGCGAGGGCCGCTGAAGAGGTAGGCGTGATTGACCCGGTTGGTGCGCAGCGCCGTACGCAGCGGATCGGTCACCTGGGACTGACCGATCATCTCGGCGAATGTCTCGGGCCGGTAGCGGCGATAGAGGGCGGTGACCACGACACAATGCTAGTCGCCGCCACCGACACGCGGGCCGGCCGGGGAGCGTCCCGGGCAGGCCGGGCAGCGTCCCGGGCGCGCCATCGACTTCCCCCGTGAAGAGGGGGAGAGACAAACGGATGGCGTCCGCTTAGTGTCGGTACCGATGGCCGTTGAGGGGCGGTGCGTCTTGCGGTGCCCCTTTCGTCGACGGCTCGAAGAAGTCCTCTGAGGGGAAGACTGACATGACTGAAACGCGCCTCGCGCCCCGCCCGCCCGAGACCGACGGGGCCGCTCCTGTCGGCAACCGTTCACGGTCACGCAAGTTCAAAGCCGTGCTCGCCGGTGGCCTCGTGCTCGGCGTCGGAGCGGCCATCACGCTCGCCGCCTGGAACGATTCCGAGTTCGCCACCGGGACGTTCTCCGCCGGTACCTTCAACCTCGAGGGCTCCACGACGAGCTCGACCGCCGGTTTCGTCGACAACGACCTCGACGAAACCGGCGGCACGGCCGCCGCCCTCGTCTTCACGACCCCGTTCGACAACCTCGCCCCCGAGGACGTCGTGTACGCGCCGTTCTGGCTGCGCCTCGCCGCCGACACGACGACCGACGCGACGCTCGTGCTCGACACGCTCGTGACCACCGATTCGGTGACCGACCCGAACGCCGGCGCTCTCTCGTACGCCGTCTACGAACTGGCTACCGCGACGGCGACGTGCGACGCCGCCGGTGTCGCCGCCGGCACGGAGATCGCCTCGGCCGATGCTCTCACGAGCGACGCCGCGGTCGACAGCGGCACGGTGGATCTCACCGGCGGCGCGCCGGTCACCGCGGCCGGTGCCCCCGTCCAGCTCTGCGTCGTCGTCACCGCGGGTGCCGATCTCGACCAGGGCGGCGTCACGACGTCGACGTGGGAATTCACGGCGACCAGCACCGAGTAGGCGGTCGTCGTGCGTCACCACGAGCACGACGTCCGGTCCGGGCGCTCCCGGCTGTGGTGGTTCCGAGTACGAGCCGTCCTCGCGGGCGGGCTCGTACTCGGGATCGGCTCGGCCGCGACCGTCGCGGCCTGGAACGACGGCGAATACGCCACGGCGACGATCACGGCGGGCACCTTCCAGATCGAAGGGAGCACGTCGAGCGCGACGACCGGGTACTCCGATCACGCGGCGTCGACGTCGGCGGCGGTCCTCCCGTTCGCCCCCGTCGTGACCGCCGCCACCCCGGGCACGACGACCTACGCGAGCTTCTGGGTCCGGACGAAGTCCACGAGCGTCGCCGGCACTGTCGCGCTCCAGACACCCACGTTCGGAACCGCGTCGACCGGGCTGCAGTCGAGCCTCACATACGGAGTCCGGCTGCTCGGACCCAGCGAAACGTGTGGGTCTACGGCGTTCTCGACCCCGCTGGGAACGACGATCGTCACGGCGGGAACCGCCCTCGGTGGGACCCTCGCGGCCCCATCACCCACGATCGCAGCGGCGAGCGGAGCCGTTCACCAGTACTGCTTCGCGATCACACTGCCCACGACGGCACCGAACACCGCTCAGGGCCTTGTCGCCGCACCCAACTGGCAGTTCCTCGCGACCGCCAGCTGACCCATCCACGGAGCACCATGAGCACCACGACCCTCACGACACGACGCGATGCCCGGGCGTCGAGGACCGCGACGCGCCCTCGACGCCCGGCGTCGCGGGTGGCCGGCGACGTCCTGCTCAACACCCTCGCGCTCGCCGGTGTCGTGTGCATCGTCCTCGTGGTCCTCTCGGTGTTCTTCCAGATCACGCTCATCATGTTCAAGACGGGTTCGATGTCGCCGACGATCCCCACGGGTTCGGTCGCGGTCGTGCGGGAGATCCCCGCCGAGGACATCCGTGTGGGCGACGTCGTCACAGTGGATCGGGCGGGAGACCTCCCCGTCACCCACCGTGTGTTGAGTGTCAGCGTCGCGGACGGCGCGCCCGACGCCCGCACGATCACGATGCAGGGCGACGCCAACGCCTCGCCGGATCCGTCCCCCTACACCGTCGAGAGCGTTCGCATCGTGCTCGCCTCGGTGCCGCACCTCGCGTCCGTCATCGTCTGGTTCTCCAACCCCGTCGTCCTCGGTTCGATCACGCTCGCGGCGTCCGCCCTCGTGGTCTGGGCATTCTGGCCGCGGAGCCACGAGGAGCACGACGAACCCGCTGCACTCCAGGGGACGACCCCGCGATGATCCGCTCGCGTCGGGTTCATCCCGCAGCACGCCGGTCGGCGGTGGCAATCGCCGGATTCGCGATCGCCGCGCTCGTCCTCGTTCCGACCGCCCGGCCGACGGAAGCGGTCTTCACCGATAGCGAGACGGCGACCGGGACGCTGACGGCGTTCGTCGTTCCCCGCCCCACGCTCTCGAGCACCTGCACGATCAACCCGGGGCTCCTGGGCGCGACACCGTCTATCACGATCGAATGGACACTACCGGCCGGATACGCCTCCACCGATGTCCGATACGGCGTCGGCGCGACGCCGACCACGCTTCAGCCCGTCACTGCGAACTACGTGACCACACCCCTGAGCGGGGCGCGCTATCGGACGGTGTTCAGCGGCGGCCTGCTGTCCGGGCTCCTCGGGGGATCCGCCTCCGTCGGTGTGCGTATCCAGGACACACCGAAGAACTCATGGTTGTCCAGGTGGGCGACCGCGACCGGCGGGTCCGGCCTCGCAGGCATCAACGCCTACTGCACGGTCAATCCCTGACCTCAGGACACCGCTGCGAGCGTCTGGATCGCGATCTCGAGTTCCTCGTCGGTGGGTACGACGAGCACGGTGACGGCGGAATCGTCCGCCGAGATGACGCGCGTCTCACGACTCGTCGCGTTGTTGCGCTCCTCGTCGATCCGGATGCCGAACAGTTCGAGCCCGGCCAGGCTCTCGCTCCGGACGACCGGCGTGTTCTCCCCCACCCCGGCGGTGAACGCGATCACGTCGAGGCGTCCGAGCTGCGCGACGTAAGCCCCGATGTAGTGGCGCAGGCGGTGGACGTAGACGTCGAGCGCCTCCCGCGCCACCGAGTCGCCGCCCTCGGCGCGAGCGGTGAGATCGCGCATGTCGGAGTCGCCGGCGAGACCGACGAGTCCGCTCTTCTTGTTGAGCAACGTGTCGAGCTCGTCCGTCGACAACTGCGCCCGGCGCGCGAGATGGAGGAGCACGGCGGGATCGAGGTCGCCGGAGCGCGAGCCCATCACGAGTCCCTCGAGCGGAGTGAGGCCCATCGACGTCTCCACCGAACGGCCCCCGTCGATCGCGGTGATCGACGCGCCGTTGCCGAGGTGCAGCACGATCTGCGCGAGATCCTCCAGAGGACGATCGAGGAAACGGGCGGCGGCCTCTGAGACGTACTTGTGGCTCGTCCCGTGGAAGCCGTACCGACGGATGCGGTGCTTGGCCGCGAGGTCGCGGTCGATCGCGTAGGTGTAGGCGGCGGGCGAGAGCGTGCGGTGGAAAGCGGTGTCGAAGACGGCGACGTGTGGGACGTCGCCGAAGACGCGCTGGGCCGCATCGATCCCCTGGACCGCCGCGGGGTTGTGCAGGGGGGCGAGGTCCGAGAGGTCCTCGATGTTGATCTTCACGAGATCGGTGATGACGGTCGGTTCGAAGAAGCGGCGACCCCCGTGGACCACGCGGTGACCGACGGCGACGGGTGCGTTGTCCTCGAGCGACGGTCCGTGCTCCGTGAAGCTCGCGATCATCTCGCCGAAGCCGGCCGTGTGGTCCGGGATCGGGGTGTGCCGCTCCCACGACGAGTCCCCCTCGTCCGTGCGGGTGAGGTCGCGGTGCTTCACGCGACCGGCGCCCTCTCCGATCCGCTCGACGAGCCCGGAGGCGAGCGCCGTGCGGTTCTCCACGTCGATGAGCTGGTACTTGAAGGACGAGGATCCGGAGTTGACGACGAGCACCGTGCTCATGAGATCGCCTCCCCCGCGGAACGCGCGCCGGCCTGGATGGCCGTGATGGCCACCGTGTTGACGATGTCCTGCACGGTCGCCCCTCTCGAGAGGTCGTTGATCGGCTTGTTGAGGCCCTGCAGCACCGGCCCGATGGCCACGGCGCCCGCGGAGCGCTGCACGGCCTTGTACGTGTTGTTGCCCGTGTTGAGGTCGGGGAAGATGAACACCGTCGCGCGACCGGCCACGTCGGAATCGGGCATCTTCGTGGCCGCGACGGCCGCGTCGGCGGCCGCGTCGTACTGGATGGGGCCCGCGACCCGCAGATCCGGTTGGCGCTCCCGCACGAGGGCGGTGGCGGCACGCACCTTCTCCACGTCCGCTCCCGAACCCGACTCCCCGGTGGAGTAGGAGAGCATCGCGATCCGCGGATCGATCCCGAATTGCGCGGCCGTCGCCGCCGACGAGATCGCGATGTCGGCGAGCTGAGAGGAGTCGGGGTCCGGAACGACCGCGCAGTCCCCGTAGACGAGGACGCGGTCCTCGAGCGCCATGAGGAAGACGCTCGACACCACCTGGACGCCGGGCGAGGTCTTGATGATCTCGAACCCCGGTCGGATGGTGTGGGCCGTCGTGTGGATCGCCCCGGACACCATCCCGTCGGCGAGGCCCATGTGCACCATGAGGGTGCCGAAGTACGACACGTCCGTGACCACGTCGCGCGCCTGGTCGATCGTGACGCCCTTGTGAGCGCGCACGCGGGCGTACTCCTCGGCGAACTTGAGTGCCATGACGGGGTCGTGGGGTGACAGGACCTCGGCCCCGGCGATGTCGAGCCCCAGCTCGATCGCGCGCGAGCGCACCTCGAACGGCTCGCCCAGGATCGTGAGGCGGGCGACGTCGCGGGCGAGCAGGGTGTGGGCGGCGCGCAGGATGCGGTCGTCCTCGCCCTCCGGCAGCACGATGTGGCGGTCCGCCGCTCTCGCCTGCTCGAGGAGGCCGTACTCGAACATGAGCGGCGTGACGACGGAGGTCCGGCTCACCTGCAGCAGATCGACGAGGGCCTTCGTGTCGACGTGCTGCTCGAAGAGCGCGAGGGCGGTGTCGTACTTCCGCTGCGAGTCCGCGGCGAGACGCCCGCGCGTGGATGTGATCGCGACGATCGTGTCGTACGTGCCGAGGCCCGTGCGGATGATCGGGAGGGTCTGAGGAAGTCCGTCGAGGAGCTTCTCGATGGGTTCGGGCAGGTCGAATCCACCGTTGAGGACGATTCCCGCGATGGAGGGGAACGTGCCGGCGGCCTGCGCCATGAGCGCCGCGAGCAGCACCTCGGTGCGGTCCCCGGCGACCACGAGGGCCGCGCCGTCGGTGAGGCGCGGCAGCACGTTGACCATGCCCATCCCCGCCACGACGACACCGAGGGCCTCGCGCTGGAGGAGGGCGGGATCGCCCTTGAGGAGTTCGCCATCGAGCGATTCCATGATCGAGCCCATGCTCGGGGCCACGAGGTACGGCTCCTCCGGAATGGCCCATACGGGCACACCGGGCTTCGCGGCCTCCACGCCCGCGACGACCGCGGCGGTGTCGGCGGCGTCCGCGCGGTTCGCGATCACGGCGAGGAGGGTCGCGTGCGCGTTGCGCATCTCCTCGAGCGCGAGTTCCGCGATCTGCCGCATGTGCTGCGGGCTCCGGGCCTTGCCCTGGCCGAGTCGCTCGCCGGCGCCCTGGCCCTCGCGACCGCCCAGGACGAGGAGCACGGGGGCGCCGAGGTTCGCCGCGATCCGCGCGTTGAAGCCGAGCTCCGTCGGGCTGCCGACGTCGGTGTAGTCGCTGCCGAGGATCACGACGGCGTCGCACTTCGACTCGACCCACTTGTACCGCTGAACGATGCGCGACAGCGCGTCCTCGGGGTCGGCGTGCACATCGTCGTAACCGACTCCGATGCACTCGTCGTACTCGAGGTCGACGCCGTCGTGCTGCAGCAGCAGTTCGAGGACGTAGTCCCGTTCCTCGACGGAGCGGGAGATGGGGCGGAAGACACCGACGCGCTTGACCTCATGGGACAGCAGGTCGAGGAGCCCGAGGGCGATCGTCGACTTCCCGGTGTGTCCCTCCGCCGATGTGATGTACACGCTCGTGGCCACGATCATCCTTCGGTTGTCCGGGGGTTCGTGGACAACGCTACAGGAGTCGCCTGAACGTCTTCTACGCTGTGTCGAAAACAGGGAGGACGTGCATGACGGGGCAGATGATCCTCGGCGCCGGAGACAAAAAGGACCCCCCGCGCACCCGCCAGAGCCCGGTTACCCTTGCTGCGTTTCCGCCCTGGGGGAGTTGGCCTGGATGGCGCCACGCGGGGAGCCGGGATCCATCCTACAACCTCCCCGGCCACTGTCCCTCATCCTCCGCACCACCGCGCCCACCACCAGCACGTAGAGCTTTTTCGCCGAGTTCCTGCGGTAGACCGCCTCGAATCGGCGCAAACGCTCGACCTCGGCGGATGAGACGGCCGACTCGATGCTGTGGCGCGCGGCACGTTCGCGACCCGGTAGGATAGTCCGGGTCGCGGTTCGCTGCGACTGCCAGGAGGATTCGCCTAGTGGCCTATGGCGCACGCTTGGAAAGCGTGTTGGGTGCAAGCCCTCGGGGGTTCGAATCCCCCATCCTCCGCCAAAGAAATACCGCTCGAACACCAGGGTGCGCGCTCGAACACCAGGGTGCGCGCACGAACCAGGGTGCGCGCGCAGGACCCACAGCCGGGGTTCGAATCCCCCATCCTCCGCCAAACAGATGATCTAGCCGGTGTCAGCCGAAGGTGCGCGCCTCGTGCCCCAACCGCTCGGCGAGGGCGACGATCTCCGAGACGTTCTCGGACGGGACAGCGACGAGCGGGTACGCGTCGGAGTCCTCGGCCAGAAAGACGAGCCGCAGTCCGTGCGGTGCGAGCATCTCGTCCGCGCGGACGATCGCGTCCTCCAGTCCGCCGTCGACGTCGGCGACCGGCTCGGTGTCCGCTCCCGTCCGGAACACACGCGGCAGTCCTGCGAGCGCGTCGGCCAACTCCACTCCGGAGTCCTCCCCGTCGAGGTAGGCGAGCGCGCCCGACTCGTCGAGGCCGTCGATCATCACGAACCACGGGTCGACGTCGTCCGCGGACTCGGTACCGCGGTCCGGAAGGTCCTGCCCCTGCCCGGCGACGTGGTCAGCGGGATCGGAGAATGCCCGGAGAACCGATCCCGATAGTTCCGGGTCATCGTCGAGCAGTCCGCACAGGCGCGTCCAGTCATCCGCCGTCATCGCGTCATCCTCCCGTTGCGAGCGATCGATCACCCGCGAGGCCGTGCGGGTCGTACCCATTGTCGGGGACGAGCGACCACCGCACGCCGCGTCGTCGACACACAGGACGTCCCGCCCGGTCGACGGCGCGATGACCGCCGTCACCCCCTGTCCCCCGGCCGGGCGTCATGTCCACCAAAGGGTGGATAGTGAACACCCCTCATGGTCGGGCAGACTGTCCTGCGGGGAAGGGGACACATGTCGACCACCGTCATGACGGACGCATCGATCACGGTGCACGTCCGGCGACGGCTCCTCGGCCAGGGTCTCGGCGCCGTCGTCTCACTGACGGCCCCCATCCTGATCGTCCTGTTCTGGCTCACGGTTCCCGACGGCCCCTGGCCTGCAGTGGCCGCCGCGGCGATCGTCGTCGTCGTCGTTTTCGCATACGCGGTCGTCCAGTACTTCCGCGTCGCGGTCGTGGTCACCCCGACGCAGTTGATCGAACGCACCTTCTTCGGAGGAACCCGACGGATCCCCCTCGAGACCGTGGCCCGCGCCGTCCTCCTGGATCTCCACCGCACACTCGCGGCCGAACCCCGGCGTCAGCTCTTCGTCCTCGACGCGGACGGCCGCGTCCTCCTGCGGATGAGGGGCGACTACTGGACCACCGAATCCATCCACGCGGTCGCGAGCCATCTCGTGACCGTCCCCGTGGAACACGTCGAGAATGCCCTCACGCTCGACGAGCTGCAGCGCACGAACCCGCTCATGCTCTACTGGTTCGAGCGTCGCCCCACGCGCATCGGCTGAGGACCAGAGTCGGCTGTGCTCAGGGCGAGCGGTCCGCTCCGGGAACATCCCGGGCGAACACGATGGACTCCCCCGGCACGCTGGCCACGTCGTCGAGCAGGGCGGTGAAGCCGGTGCGCTCGTAGAAGGCGACGGCCCCGGTGTTGGACGCACCGACGACGAGATGGACACCGGGCACGCCACGACGTCGCAGCGTGACGAGCGCCGCCTCGACGAGCCGACGACCGACCCCACCGCCGCGGGCCTCCTCGAGCAGATCGATGTGGAGATGGGCCGGATAGCGCTCCCGATGCGACACGAGCATGCGATTCGTGTCGATGGCACCGCGGAAGAGCGACTCGTCCGCCGCCGTGCGCGGCTCCTTGGTGCCACTCACGCGCGGCCACCAGTCGGCCACGAACCAGCGGGCGAAGGTCTCGGTGTCGGTCGTGCCGATCAGGTAGCCGACGACCTCACCGGACTCCGCCACCGCCACGACCCCGAAGCCGCTCGGGTGCTCGAGATAGGGCGTCGCGTAGACATCGGCGAGGACATCGTCGTCGCCGTAGTCGCCCGTCGCGTCATCGCCTCCGCGCCCGGTGACGCGGCAGATGCGGGCGACGGCGTCGCGATCACCCGGCACCACCTCACGAATCAGCATCCCGTCACCTCCGGCGCCTGGTCCCGAAGATACCCTCGACCACACCCGAGAGGATGGTCGCGGTGGCCTTCGAACCGAGAACCTGTTCGATCATCGATGAGGAGGAGGACGAGGACCGTCCCGACGATCGCGTCGTCGAGCGGCGCCCCGTGCCCGAGGTCTTCTTCAGGAGCCGGTCGTATTCACGCTGCGCCTTCTCCTCCGCCGCGCGCTCGGCCTTGTCCATCGCGGCCTTCTGCTTCGCGTACTCGACCTCGGCCTGGGCGGCCTCGACCTCGGCCTCAGCCTGACGGGCCGCGGCCGCCGCGGCGTCCATCCGCGCACCGAGCATCTCCCGCGCCGATTCCCGGTCGATCGAGGTGCCGTAGCGGTCGGGCAGAGGCGAGGCAGCGACGGACCGCTCCCTCACCTCCACAGCGCTCGGCGACATGAGCGCGAGCGGCGCCCGGAGCCGGGTCCACGCCACGGGGGACGGCGCGCCCTTCTCGTTCATGACCGTCACGACGGCCTCCCCCGTTCCGAGGCTCGTGAGCACCTCGGCGAGGTCGTAGTCCGACGTCGGATACGTGGACACGGTCGCGGCGAGCGCCTTCGCGTCCTCGGGGGTGAACGCCCTGAGCTGGTGCTGGATGCGTGAGCCGAGCTGCGCCAGGACATCGGCCGGGAGGTCCTTCGGCGTCTGCGTCACGAAGAAGATACCCACCCCCTTCGAGCGGATCAGCCGCACCGTCCGGACGACGTGCGCGAGGAACTCCTTCGAGGCGTCCGCGAAGAGGAGGTGCGCCTCGTCGAAGAAGAACACGAGCTTCGGCCGGTCGAGGTCGCCGACCTCGGGGAGGTCGTTGAACAGATCGGCGAGAAGCCACATCAGGAAGGTCGAGTAGAGCTCGGGCCGGTCGGCGACCCCTGGCACGTCGAGCAGGCTCACGATGCCGCGACCGTCGAGGTCGCGACGGAGGAAGTCGGCGGTATCGATCTCGGGCTCGCCGAAGAACGCGTCGGCCCCGCGGTCGGCGAAGGTGATGAGTTCGCGCAGGATGACCCCGACCGTGGCCTTCGACAGCCCGCCGAGCTCGGCGAGTTCCGCCTTGCCCTCGTCGCCGACGAGATAGGTGAGGACCGCCCGCAGGTCCGTGAGGTCGAGCAGAGGCAGACCGGCGTTCTCGGCGTAGTGGAAGACGAGGCCGAGGCTCGACTCCTGCGTCGCGTTGAGGCCGAGCGCCTTCGCGAGCAGGAGGGGACCGAAGCCCGCCACGGTCGCGCGGATCGGCACCCCGATGCCGCGACCGCCCAGGGTGAAGAACTCGGTCGGGAACGAGGCGGGCGCCCAGTCTTGGCCGATCCCCGTCGTACGGGCGACGAGCTTCTCGCTCGGCTCTCCCGGGGTCGCGATCCCGGAGAGGTCTCCCTTGATGTCGGCCGCGAAGACCGGGACGCCGGCCGCCGAGAGCTGCTCGAGGAGCACCTGCAGCGTGCGCGTCTTACCCGTTCCGGTGGCGCCAGCGATGAGGCCGTGGCGGTTCGTCATGGCGATCGGGATCCGCACCTGGACGGAGGGCACCGCCTCGCCGTTCACGACGGCACCGAGCTCGAGGACCTCACCCACCGTCGCGTACCCGGCGGCGATCGCGGCGAGCGCGTCCGCCCCGAGGGGGCCGGCGGTCGCGGCGGTCGCGGGGACCGGCGCGCTGCCGGGCCCGGCGGTCGGGGTCGGCGGCGTCGCGGCGGCGGGGGTGGAAACGGCCGGCGTAGCCACGGCCGGCGCGGTCACCGTCGGGCCGATGCCGGCAGCGGCGAGGGCGTCTCGAGCCGCGACGGCGGCGGCCTCGGCGAGCCGCACCGCCTCTCGCGCCGCGGCCTGCGCACGCTCGGCCGCCACGGCGAGTTCCTGCGCACGTCTCTGCGCCTCCGCAGAGACGTCAGGCGAGGGCACACCATCCTCGGTCGCAGCCATGTCCGACATCCTACGGTCGCGAGAGCACGACGGGTTCGGTGAGGGCCCAGTGGCGGAGCAGGTCGTGCCGCACCTCGACCCCGGAGCCCGCTCCCGTCGGAACCGAGAGGTACCCGTCGTCGAGGACGAACGGCTCCGTGATGTCCTCGGCGAAGTAGCGGCCGGATGCGCTCGTGTCCCCGGGGAGCGCGAACCCGGGGAGCGCAGCGAGAGCGACGTTCATCGCGCGCCCGATCCCGGTCTCGAGCATCCCCCCGCACCAGACGGGCACGTCGAGGGAGCGGCACGCGTCGTGGATCGAGACGGCCTCGAGGTAACCGCCCACGCGGCCCGGTTTGATGTTCACGATGCTCGTCGCGCCGCGCTCGATCGCGTCGATCGCGATCCCCGTGGAGGTGATCGACTCGTCGAGGCACACGGGGGTCTCGATCGAATCGGCCAGGAGCACGTGCGCCGCGATGTCCTCCTCCACGAAGGGCTGCTCGATGAGGAGCAGTCCGAACTCGTCGAGGCGCCGGAGGTGGTCGACGTGATCGAGCGTGTACGCCGTGTTCGCGTCCACCTGCAGCGGCAGCGAACCGATGACCTCGCGCACGCGTGCCACCGGTTCGAGATCCCACCCGGGTTTGATCTTGAGCTTGATGCGACGGTACCCCTCATCGACGTAGCCCTCGACCTCGGCGAGGAGCGTCTCGATGTCCGGGCTGATCCCGACGGACACCCCGCATTCCACCCGATCGCGCACGGCGCCGAGGCGTTCACCGAAGGACGTGCCCGTCGATCGCAGCTCGGCGTCGAGCACGGCGGCCTCGAGCGTCGCCTTGGCCATCCGGTGCCCGATCACCCCCGCGAAGAGGCCGTCCAACGCCGCGGCTGTCACGTCGTTCGCTGCGAGGAGGACCGGAGCGAGGAAGCGTTCGATGACGATCCGGCAGCCGTCGACGTACTCCGAGCTGTAGTCCGGCGTCGTACCCGCGACGCATTCGCCCCACCCGTCGACACCATCGGCGACGACGTGCGCGAGCAGCACCTGCCGCTCGGTCTGCCGTCCGAAGCTCGTCTCGAAGGGCCGCACGAGCGGCATCCCGATCGTGTGCAGCTCGATCCGTTCGATTCTCACCGTGTCTCCTCCTGGTGCGTCGCCGCCTCCGCGCGATCGAAGACGTAACCCGTTCCCGTGAACCGCACGGTCGTCCCCACGCGGATGGACCGCGCGAAGAGGTCCCGGCTCGACTCGCGCAGGGCCGCAGCGGTCGCCGGGTCGTCCCGCCGCACGGCTTCGAAGTCCTCGGGGAGGGCCACATCGTCCGGGCGCGTGGATCTCATCGGCCGGGTTGGTCGTCCCGCGAGCGCATCGATCGCCCCCGGGGCGTCGAGCCGCCAGCTCACCTCGAACCGGTCACTCCGATCGGTTCCGTTGACGGCGTCGTCGAGAACGCCGTAGAAGTCCGGCCGGAACGCCGAGACCACGGCGCCGAGCTTCCACAGGTTGAACCGGGCGTTCCGGCGGATGAGCGGATCGTACGTCCAGCGCACCTCGGTGATGCCGTTCTCGAGGCACTCGGCGCGTTGGGCGAGTTTGAGCGCGAACCCCACGCCGGCGGATCGGAGGACCGGCCCGACGGCGGTCATGTGCGAGTGCACGTGGAGACCGTCGTCCCACCCGATGAACGAGAACAGTGCGCCGAGCACGTCGCCGTCGCGTCGAGCGAGCAGCACCGGGTTCCCCGCGTGGGCGATGGCCTGGAGCGTCGATGGATCCGCCCCTCGTCCTTTGCCCCAGACCGACGAGAACATGCCGACCGTCTCCGCCGCGTCCTCGGGGCTGGACACCGAGACGATCTCGACGGAGGCGACCGCCGCCGCTCGCTCGGCGAGGACACGCGCGGCACGGTCAGCCATGCGCGCGCCGTCCGACGGGCTCTCGCCGGAGGAGAGGGGCGACGAGCGTCACCACGATGATCGCGACCCCCGCGCCCACGAGCGTTCCACCGATCACATCGGTAGCCCAGTGCGCGCCGAGCAGCGTCCGCGACCACATCATCGCGACGATGTAGACGACGGCGCCGACCCTCACGGTGAGCGACCGGAAGACGAGGAGGAACACCGTCGCGAGAGCCGCCGCGTTCGACGCGTGCCCGGACGGGAACGAACCGAAGTCGCTCTCCACGAGGATGTCCTCCGGTCGATCCCGGGCGACGACGGACTTGAGGACCCGAGTCACGGCCCAGGTCGCGAGGAGAGTCAGGACGAGCGCGAGCGCCGACCAGGGCTTCCGGGCGATGAGGAGGACGACGACGAGGACGACAGGCACCACGGCGCTCGCCACGATCCCCCGACCGAGCGCATTGAACCCGAGGGCGATGCCGACCGTGACCGGCGACCGCGTCTCGGTGACGATCCCTGACCACCAGGCGTCCAGGGCGTTCGGCTCGGCGAGGACACCGGCAGCGATGAGCACCCCGAGCACGGACGCGATCGCGACGATCGCCAGACCGATCCCGACGCCGAGTCCGGTGGAGCGGGTGCGGGAGGCCATCACCCCACGGTAGCGGCACGAGCACGCGTCACCGGAGAAGGTGGCGCGCCGGTCGTCAGTTACCGAGGGGCGGGACCGTCCAGGGTCGCACGATCACCCAGATGGAGAAGACCGCGACGATCGCCGTCGCGAGCATGACCGATCCCATCGCGGTCGCGGAGATGCCGAGCACGCCGACGATCGGGGAGATCACCCCGGCGAGGCCGAAGTTGAGGGCCCCGAGCAGGGACGCGGCGGTACCCGCCTCCTTCGCGTGGTTCGCGAGTCCGAGGACCTGGACGGCCGGGAAGGAGAAGCCGCACGCCATGATGTAGAAGAACAGCGGCACGAGGATGCCCATGAGCCCGGCGTCGGTCTGCGCGAGGATGACGATCGTGGTGGCCGTCACGACGTGCACCGCCGTGGTGAAGGTGAGGATCCACTGCGGTCCGTATCGGCGCATCACGCGAGCGGACACCTGCACGCCGATGACGATGCCGATGGAGTTGATGGCGAAGAGCAGCCCGTACTGCTGCGCGTCGAGCCCGAACTGCTCCTGGAACAGGAACGATGACGACGACAGGTAGGCGAACAGACCGGAGAAGGTCATTCCACCGATGAGGGCGACGCCGATGTAGGCGCGGTCCGTGAAGAGCGCTCGGTAGCGGTCGCGCATCGTGCTGTGCCCGGCCTCCGCCCGTCGAGCGGGCGGGAGCGTCTCGACGATGAACACCGCGACGGCCGTCACCACGAGGGCGCCGTAGATCGCGAGGAAGACGAACAGTCCTCTCCAGTCGGTGAAGAGGAGGAGTTGAGATCCGATGACCGGCGCGAGGATGGGCGCGAGCCCGTTGACGAGTGCGAGCCGCGACAGCATCCGAACGAGCGGCTTGCCGCCGAAGAGGTCGCGCACCATCGCCATCGCGACGACACCGCCGGCGGCGGCTCCCGCTCCCTGAAGCACCCGGAAGACGCCGAGCCACACGATGTCGGGCGACAGGATCACGCCGATCGAGGCGATGATGTGAACGCTCGTGGCCAGGAGCAGCGGTAGCCGTCGACCGACCTTGTCGCTCCAGGGCCCCATGAAGAGCTGCCCGACGGCGAAGCCGATGGTCGTGCCGGTGAGCGTGAGCTGGATGAGCGCGGCACTCACGTTCAGGTCGTCCTCGAGCACAGGGAAGGCCGGCAGGTAGAGGTCGATGGTGAAGGGTCCGAGGGCCGTGAGGGCACCGAGGACGAGGATGTAGACGACGCGCTGTCGGCGGGACAGCGAATCGCCGGGGTGAACGACGGTCGTCACGAAACGGCTTTCAGAAAGGAGGGCGGGAACGGGAGCGGATCGAGCGGCTCGTCGCCTCGGGGCGCGAGCGGGCCACTGCTCGCCTTCAGTCTATCGAATCGTTTCGAGCCACGCCCGAGCGCGACCAGGATCGCCCCGACGGAAGCCGCGGGACGCGTCCTCAGCGCTGCTTGACGGCCCGCGCGAGAGCCTGGTCGACGTCGGCGATGAGCTCGTCGCCGTCCTCGAGGCCCACGGACAGGCGCACGACGTTCTCCGGCACGGCCAGCTCGGTGCCCGCCACCGACGCGTGGGTCATGGCCGACGGGTAGTTCACGAGCGACTCGATGCCGCCGAGCGATTCAGCGAGCTGGAAGAGGCGGGTCTTCTCCGCGAAGCGACGGGCGACCCGTTCCCCTCCGACGACGGCGATCGAGAGCATCCCACCGAAGCGGGACATCTGCGATGCGGCGATCGCGTGGCCGGGGTGCGACGACAGGCCGGGGTAGTACACCGTCTCGACGGCGGAGTGTCCGTCGAGGAACTCCGCGAGTCGACCGGCGTTCTCCGAGTGGCGCTGCATCCTCACGTCGAGGGTCTTGATGCCTCGCGTCGTGAGCCACGCCTCCATGGGTGCCGCGATGGCACCCGCGGCGAACTGCAGGAAGCGCACCTTCTCCGCGAGGCCGTCGTCGTCGAGGACGAGAGCGCCGCCGATGACGTCCGAGTGGCCGCCGAGGTACTTCGTCGTCGAGTGCACGACCACGTCGGCCCCGAGCCCGAGGGGGCGCTGGAGCGCCGGCGAGGCGAAGGTGTTGTCCACGACCGCGAGCACGCCGGCACCGTGGGCGAGCTCCGTGAGCTCGGCGATGTCGCTGACCTTCATGAGCGGGTTCGAGGGCGTCTCGATCCACAGGAGCTTCGTCTCCGGTCGGATGGCCTTCTGCACGGCGCGCAGGTCGCCGAGGTCGACGACCGTGTGCGCCACACCCCACTCGCCGAAGACGCGGTTCACGAGGCGGTAGGTACCGCCGTAGACGTCGTTACCGATCACGATGTGATCTCCGGGCCGCACGACGGCACGGAGCAGGGCGTCTTCGGCCGCGAGGCCGGAGGAGAACGCCAGGCCGTGGGAACCGCCTTCGAGCGCCGCGAGCTGCTTCTCGAGCGCCGTGCGCGTGGGGTTCGCGCTCCGACCGTACTCGTACCCGCCACGCAGCCCGCCGATGCCGTCCTGCACGAACGTGGAGGACTGGAAGATCGGTGGGATGACCGCGCCCGTGGCGCGATCGTGGTCCTGACCGGCATGGATGGCGCGCGTCGCGAACGCCGCGGATCCGTGAGCTGACTTCTTCTTCTTCGCCATCGTGTTCTCCTGACGGTCGCGAGCGGGATCTCTACTCGCCGAGGAAGGCGAGGAGGTCGTGACGGGTGACGACGGCGTGGGGCTTGCCGTCGAGGGTGACGAGCAGGGCATCGGAGGTCGCGAGGGCCGCGCGGACGGCGGCGACGGACTCGCCCGAGCCGATGATCGGGAGCGGGTCGGAGATCACCGTCGAGACGGCGTCCGACATCTTCGTGTGGCCGGAGAAGACACTCTCGAGCAGCGATCGCTCGGAGACCGCACCGACCACCTCGCCCATCACGACGGGCGGCTCGGCGGTGAGCACGGGCAGCTGGCTGACCCCGAATTCGCTCATCACGGCGATCGCGTCGCGCACGGTGTCGATCGGGTGGGCGTGGACGAGAGCGGGGATCGCGCCGCCCTTCGCCGACACGACGTCGGCGACGGTGGCACCCTCGGCCTCCTCGAGGAAGCCGTACGAACGCATCCACGTGTCGTTGAAGATCTTGCCGAGGTAGCCCCGTCCGCCGTCGGGCAGGAGCACGACGACCACGGCATCGGCCGGGAGGTCACGGGCCGCCCGGAGCGCGGCGACGACGGCCATGCCGCTGGAACCGCCGACGAGCATGCCCTCCTCGCGGGCGAGACGCCGCGTCATCGCGAACGACTCCGCGTCGGTCACGGGGATGACCTCGTCCACGACCGACGGGTCGTATGCGCCCGGCCAGAAGTCCTCGCCGACACCCTCGACGAGGTACGGGCGCCCGGTGCCGCCCGAGTACACGCTGCCCTCGGGGTCTGCCCCGATGATGCGGACCGTGTCGCCGGCGACCTCGCGGAGGTAGCGGCCGGTGCCGGAGATCGTGCCGCCCGTGCCGACCCCGGCGATGAAGTGGGTGATCTTTCCGTCGGTATCGCGCCAGATCTCGGGACCCGTGGTCTCGTAGTGGCTGCGCGGACCGTTCGGGTTCGCGTACTGGTTGGGCTTGAAGGCGCCGGGGATCTCCGCGGTGAGCCGGTCGGAGACGCTGTAGTAGGACTCGGGGTGATCGGGCGCGACGGCCGTCGGCGTCACGACGATCTCGGCTCCGTAGGCGGTGAGCACGTTCCTCTTGTCCTCGCCGACCTTGTCGGGCAGGACGAAGACGCAGCGGTACCCGCGCTGCTGCGCGACGAGGGCGAGGCCGACGCCGGTGTTGCCCGAGGTCGGCTCCACGATCGTGCCGCCGGGGAGGAGCTTGCCCTCGGCCTCGGCCGCATCGATGATCCGGCTCGCGATCCGGTCCTTCGCGGACCCGCCCGGGTTCATGTATTCGACCTTCGCGAGCACGGTCGCGGCGATGCCGTCGGTCACCGAGTTCAGCCGGACGAGCGGGGTGTCGCCGACGAGGTCGAGGATGGTCTGTGCGTACTTCATCTGAGGAGTCCTTGCGTCGCTGGTGTCCGTGGCGCCTTCGCGCGGACGGGGTCGTTCGAGATGACTAACGACAGCGACGACAGGACACGGAGGACGGCACCCGACCACTCTAGACGGTGGCCCCCGCGGCCCGGTGAACGTGACGGAGAGGTGCCTCGCACAGGGTTCACGTCCATTCGAGGGAATACACAGCGCGATCACCTAGTTTGGTAGGTGGATTGTGACCCCGTGACTGAGAGGCCCCCGTGACCCCCAAGCAGCAGCCGCCCGGCTCGCCCGTCCCGCCGTCGGTGAAGAAGCAGAGCGTCAAGGAGCAGCGAGCCGCTCAACGCTCTGAGAAGGTCGAGGCGTACAAGAAGGAGCAGGCGCGCAAGGCACGCAACCGCCGCATCGGGATCTGGTCCGCGGTCGTCGGTAGCCTCGCGATCGTGGCCCTCGTCGTCACGACGATCGTGCTCACGGCCCCGCAGAGCGCCTCGTACACCGCGGGAGGCTCGGGCGCCGAGATCGAGGGCGTCGAGACCTTCGAGAACACCGCTGGTCACGTGGAGGGTGCCGTGACGTATGCGCAGACCCCGCCCGCCGGTGGCGAGCACAACCCGTACTGGTTGAACTGCGGCGTCTACAGCGAGCAGCCCCCGAGCGAGAACGCGGTCCACTCGCTCGAGCACGGTGCCATCTGGGTCACTTACGACCCGTCGATGAGCGACGACGAGGTGTCGACGCTGCGCGAGAAGCTCCCGTCCACCTACGTCGTCCTGTCGCCGTACGAAGGGCTCCCGAGCCCCGTCGTCCTGAGCGGCTGGAACGTGCAGCTGCAGGTCGACTCGGTCGACGACTCCCGCATCGCCGACTTCATGGAGGAGTACTGGCGCAGCAATGACGTGCCCGAGCCCGGCGCCTCGTGCTCCGGTGCCGTCGACGGCCCCGGCAAGGTGAGCTGACCTCGGTGACCGATACGAGGCCGACCGCCGCGGGTGACGGCACGGAGGTCGATGACCGTTCCGGTGACGGCAGAGCCCCGGCGCGTCGCCGCTCGCCCGTGGCGGTGGCCGTGATCGCGCTCCTCGTCGTCCTCGCCGTCGCGGCGGTCTCGTTCTCCGTCGGCCGACTGTCGACCCTCGGCGAGGCGACCCCCACCGATACGAGTGCCGAGGCCGGTTTCTCGCGCGATATGCAGACCCACCACAATCAGGGTGTCGAGCTCGCCTTCATCATCCGCGACCGCTCGGATTCGGAGGACGTGCGGACACTCGCCTACGACATCGCGACGACGCAGGCCACCCAGTCGGGCATGATGTACGGCTGGCTGCAGGAGTGGGGACTCTCCCAGGCCGGGTCGGAGCCGACCATGACGTGGATGACGAGGCCGGCTCTCGACGGTGCCGTGGGCCACGACCACTCGGCGGAATCCGTCGCCCACGAGCCCGGAGCACCGATGCCGGGCCTCGCCACGGACGCGCAGATCACCGAGCTGGAGTCCCTCGACGGCGCCGAGGCGGAGGTCTACTTCCTCCAGCTCATGATCGCGCACCACAAGGGCGCGGTCGACATGGCCGTGGCCGTGCTCGACCGCAGCAGCAACTCCACGGTGACGACCTTCGCGAACGGCGTCGTCTCCAGCCAGGAGTCGGAGATCGATCTCATGGAGTCCATGCTCGAGAAGCGCGGCGCGACGGACGAGCTCCCGCCCTCCTGACGCTCTCCCGGCCCCGTTCCTCCCCCGAGTTGGCGCAAAGCGTCTCCGGATCAGCTATCAGACGACACAACGCGACCACACGGTTCTCCGGCGCCCGCCGCATTCCCTCGCACTGACGCAACACGTCGCGCGGCGCGACCTCAGTCGACATGATGCGTCCATCCCACCCCGCACCCCGCTACTTCGCCCGAGTTGCCGCATATCGTCGCCCAATCCGACCCCGGAGGACACAACCCGTCCACCCGGGTTCGGCGAGCTTCCGGGCGGGCGAAACACGACCGACTCGGAGGCGCTGATCCACCCGCGACCCGTCGTCCACAGGTCGCCGCCTGCTTCATCATCCGGATGAGGCTCGATTCGTCGCTGACTCGGCACCCGAAACGCGCGAGGGTGCCTGCATGCGTCCACGTCCCCTTCCTCCTGCTCTCCCCGCGATCTTCTCGACGACCGAGGCCCGCTCACTCGGAGTGACGCCGGGTCGATTGCGGTCACCCGATCTCGTCATTCCCTTCCGTGGCGTCCGGTGGTTGCTCGACGATCTTCCTCGCGATCCGACACCGGCTCAGGTATTCGATGGTCGCATTCAGGCCTACGCGACGAGGATGTCGGACGACGAGTTCTTCAGCCACGAGACGGCCGCCGCTCTCTGGAATCTGCCGGTCAGGCTCTCCGCGTTCGATCGGGAGCCACTTCACGTCTCGGTGCGTCACCCGCTGCGAGCGCCGCGAACACGAGGTGTCCGCGGCCACCAGGTTCGCGAACACCTCGCGAGGGTCGTCGACCTGCACGGCGTCAAGGTGACCGATCCAGTGAGCACATGGGCCATGCTGGCCCAGCGGTACGGTGTGGTCGAACTGGTCTGTCTCGGGGACGCCCTGATCCGCGATCTCCCCGACCCTGGTCGGCCCCTCGTGCACTCGCGACCGGAGCCGATCGCCACCCGCTTCGATCTCCTGAGAGCAATCGAGGCCGGTCCGCGCCCGGGCCGCCCTCGGCTCGAACGAGCGGCCGAATTGATGAGCGAACGGAGTCGCTCCCCCGCAGAATCACGCACACGGCTTCTACTCGCCGAGGCGGGTCTCCCGACTCCAGAGCTCAATACGGACGTCCATGACGGATCCGGTCGATTCGTCGCGAACGTCGACTTCGCGTTCCCACGATTTCTCGTCGCCGTCGAGTACGAAGGCGACCACCATCGGATCGACCACGACCAGTTCAGAAGAGACATCGAACGCATTGAACGGATGTCGTCACTCGGCTGGCGGATCGTGCGGCTCGTTTCTGCCCACGTCTACGCGAACCCGGATGAGGCCGCTCGTCGTGTCAGAGGCGCGCTTCACGAACGAGGCTGGCGGGGCTGACTGCTCACGCTCCATCACCGCACGGCGCACTGCTTAGCCGGTCCGCGGGGCGGCCCGGCCGGACGGTCTCCTGCCTACCCGAGAGACAGCCTCCACGAGGTGGACGCGAGACGTCGTCCGCGAGAGATGGAGCCGACGAAATGCGTCCACCCGAGTGCTTCCCAGGGACGGAGTGGACGCGAGATGTCGCGCGCGCCCTATCGAGGCGACAGTTTGCGTCAACTCTCCGCGGGAAAAGTTGGGGAAGGGGCGAGGGCGGGCTAGAGGGCGCCGGTGCGCTGCTCGGTGTGCATGCGAGCGTAGATGCCGTCGTGGGCGAGGAGTTCCGCGTGCGTGCCGCGCTCGACGATCCGGCCGGCGTCCACCACCATGATCACGTCGGCGTCCACGATGGTCGAGAGCCGGTGGGCGATCGCGATCGTCGTCCGGCCCGTCGATGCCGCCTCGAGGGCGTTCTGCACGACGCGCTCCGAGATCGAGTCGAGGGCGCTCGTGGCCTCATCGAGCACGAGGACCGCCGGGTCCTTGAGGAGCACGCGGGCGATCGCGATCCGCTGCTTCTCGCCGCCGGACAACCGGTAGCCCCGCTCCCCCACGATCGTGTCGTACCCGTCCGGGAAGGACACGATCGTCTGATGGATGTTGGCGGCGATCGCGGCCGCCCGTAGTTCCTCGTCGGTGGCCTCGGGCCGGGCGTACCGCAGGTTCTCCGCGA
This sequence comes from Labedella endophytica, assembly GCF_003990045.1. Classification (GTDB taxonomy): domain Bacteria; phylum Actinomycetota; class Actinomycetes; order Actinomycetales; family Microbacteriaceae; genus Labedella; species Labedella endophytica. The sequence goes on from NZ_RZGZ01000002.1 coordinate 999,008, forward strand.
TCGAGGCGTGGAAGAGCGACGTCTCCTGCGACACGATGCCGATGTGGGATACGAGCGAGTCCTGGGTGAGGTCGCGGACGTCGGCACCGGCGAACGAGACCGAGCCGCTCACGGCGTCGTAGAAACGGGGGACGAGGTACGAGACGGTCGTCTTGCCCGCCCCGCTCGGACCGACGAAGGCCGCGAACTGACCCGGCTCGATGCGGAAGGACACCCCGTCGAGGGTGGGCCGGGCGTCTTCCGACGCGTCGGGGTAGCGGAAGGCGACGTCCGAGAACTCCACGAGTCCGAGCGGCCCCGGGGCCTCCTCGACGGTGATCGCGTCCGCCTTGTCCGTCACCCGTGGCCGCAGGTCGAGGTACTCGAAGATGCGCGCGAAGAGGGCGCCGGACGTCTGCACGTCGAGGCCCACGCGCATGAGCGCCATGAGGGGGAACAGCAGCCGCGACTGCACGGTCGTGAACGCGACGATGGTTCCGGCCGTCACTCCCGTGCCGCCGCCGGCGATGAGCCACCCGGACACGAGGTAGACCACGGCAGGGATCGATGACAGGAAGATGCTCACCATCGCGAAGAACCACTGGCCGCTCATCGCCTGCCGCACCTGCAGGGTGATCTGGGTGTCGTTCGCCCCGCGGTACCGTTCGATCTCGCTGTGCTGCCGGTTGAAACTCTTGGAGAGGAGGATCCCCGACACCCCGAGGGTCTCCTGAGTGATCGCCGTCATGTCGGAGAGCGACTCCTGCGTCTGCGTCGCGATCCGCGCGCGCACCTGGCCCACGCGCCTCTGAGCGGCGACGAGCACGGGCATGAGGACGAGGGCGACAATCGTGAGGCGCCAGTCGATGAGGAGCATCGCGACGATGGCCGCGAGCACGTTGACGGTGTTCCCGAGCACGCTCGAGACCGTGTTCGTGAGCACGCTCGCCACGCCGCCCACGTCGTTCTGCAGCCGTGACTGGATGATTCCCGTCTTCGTGTGCGTGAAGAAGCTGAGCTCCATGGACTGCAGCTTGCTGAATAACTCGACACGCAGCGATCCCATGACCTTGTTGCCGACCGTCGCCGTGAGGTAGCTCTGCCACACGCCGAGCCCGCTCGTCACGATGAAGATCGCGATCATGATGATGACGATCCGGGCGAGTGCCTCCAGGTTCGGACCCCCCTCCGCGGGGAAGAGCCCCACATCGAATGCCTGCTCGACGAGAAGCGGCGGGATCACCGACAGTCCGGCGGCCACGACCACGAGGATCCCCGTGATGATCAACTGCGTCCGATAGGGACGGAACAGGCCGCTGATGCGCCGGAAGAGTCCCGGGATCTTCGGTGCCTCGGCGTTGAGAGCGCGCTGCATGGACTCGTCGCTCGCGCTCACCCGGGCGCGCGGCCCGCCGCCCCGCATACTCATACGCTCACATTACGTCTCGCGTCGGGTCGCTCCGGCCGGTTGCGCGGTGAGCGGACGCGACGCGCCGGTCCCGCCGAAGCGAGTCCGGCGCGACGCCACCACGACACCGCGGAGACGACGAACGGCGGCGGACCCCATCGTCCGCCGCCGTCGCTCGTCCCCCCTGTCGGAGCCCGGATCAGCCCTTCGTCGAACCCGCCAGCAGGCCGCGAACGAAGTAGCGCTGCAGGCTGAAGAACACCAGGAGCGGCACCAGGATGGAGATGAAGGCACCGGCCGTGAGGAGGTGCCAGTCCTGTCCACGGCTTCCCGTGATCTCGGCGAGCAGCTTCGTCATCGGCGCGACCGCGCCGTCGGCGAAGATCAACGCCACGAGCAGGTCGTTCCACACCCACAGGAACTGGAAGATCGCGAAGGACGCGATCGCCGGCATCGTGAGTGGGAGGACGATCCGGAAGAAGATCTGTCCGTGACCCGCGCCGTCCACGCGCGCCGCCTCGATGACCTCGGCAGGGATCTCTGCGATGAAGTTGTGGAGGAGGAAGATCGCGAGCGGCAGGGCGAAGATCGAGTGTGCGATCCACACCTGCGCGTACCCGGCGGAACCGAAGGCCGTGATCACGGGGAACCCGAAGATCTCACCGCGCGAGAACAGCTGGAGGAGCGGGACGAGGGCCATCTGGATCGGAACGATCTGCAGCGCGAACACCGCGATGAAGAGCATGTTCTTCCCGCGGAAGTCCATCCAGGCGAAGGCGTAGGCGGCGAGCGAGGCGATCACGAGCGGGATGGCCGTCGCGGGGAGTGTGATCGCGATCGAGTTGATGAACGCGCCGGCGAGGGTCAGCTGGCTGTTTCCGGATCCCAGGACCTCCACGTAGTTGTCGATCGTGAGCCCGAAGTTGCTGAAGATCGTCCACCAGCCGGTGGTACGGACCTCGTTGGCGGGACGGAACGACGAGATGAACAGGCCGAACGTGGGGATCGTCCACAGCACCGCGATGACGAGAGCGGCGATGGTCGCGCCGCGCGACGTGAGCCGCCGCTTCGTGCCCTTCGCGAATCCGTTCTCGACCTTGCGCTCTCCGCGGGTGAGGGTCTTCTTCTGCTCCTCGTCGACCGGCAGGTCGATAGGGGTGACGGCACTCATCAGCGGATCTCCCTCTGCTTCTTGATCTGCCGGGCGTTGTAGACGACGATCGGCAGCACGAGGAGGAACAGGACGACGGCGAACGCCGCCGACCGTCCGGCCTCGAAGTTCTTGAACTGGGTGTACATCTCGTTGGCGATGACCGAGGTGTTGTTGGCGCCGGCCGTCATGGTCCGGACGATGTCGAAGACCTTCAGCGAGGCGATCGAGATCGTCGTGAGGACGACGACGAGCGACGAGCGGATACCGGGCACCGTCACGTTGATGAATCGCTGCCACGCGTTGGTGCCGTCGAGCTCGGCGGCCTCCATCTGTTCGGCGGGCACACCCTTGATCGCCGCGGACAGGACGACCATCGCGAAACCGGTCTGGACCCAGATGAGCACGACGATGAGCGCGATAGTGTTCCACGGATCCACCGAGAGGAAGCTGACCGGCTGGCCACCGAACCACACGACGATCTGGTTCAGCAGACCGATCTGCTCCTGATCCGCCGGGCGGGCCGTGTAGACGAAGCGCCAGATGATGGACGCGCCCACGAAGGAGATCGCCATCGGCATGAAGACGAGGATCTTGAAGTACTTCTCCCCGCGCGACTTGTCGATGAAGACGGCGTACGCGAGGCCGGCGATCGTCGAGACCACGGGAGCGATGAGCACCCAGATGATCGTGTTGAGGACAGTGCGGACGGCCTGCGGCTGCGTGAAGATCCAGACGAAGTTGTCGAAGCCCACGAAGGAGTCGCCTCGAGCGTTCTGGAAGGCCTGGATCGTGGTCTGGATGGTCGGGACGACGAGGCCGATCGCGAGCAGCACGATGGCCGGGGCGAGGAAGCCGAAGAGCTGGAACAGATAGCCGGCGCCCTCCGACGACCGGTAGTCGAACCAGAAGAAGAGGAGTCCGAGCACACCGGCGGCGATGATCGCGACGGGGTATGACTCGAGGACCGCGAGGATGCCGAGGGGGATGAGCACGCACGCGGCGAGCCGCGCGATCGTGTAGACCCGACCGCGACGCGGGGCGATCTCGATGAAGAAGATGAGGATGCCGATCAGGGCGAGGAACGCCACGATGATGATCGGGACTTGCGCGAGCGGTGGCAGGGTACTCAGCCACTGGAGGAAGGACGACATGGACGCCTCTCGAGTGCGACGGTGGACTCAGGATGCTCACCATACGCGCGGTCCGGGTCTGCGTGTGGCGAGGCTGGGGAGAGGGGCCGCCGGGACTGTGTCAGTCCTGGCGGCCCCGCTCCTCCGGCGTTATTAGCTGGACGGCCAGCCGGCCTCGATCTGCTCGAGGACGGTCGTGGTGTCCGAGCCGTTGATCCAGTCGATCATGCCCTTCCAGAAGGAACCGGCACCGACGGCGCTCGGCATGAGGTCGGACGCATCGAAGCGGAACGTGGTCTCGGGGTCCTGGAGGATCTCGATGGCCTGCGTGAGGATTCCGCTCGAGGCGTTCTCCGGGTCGAGACCCGTGTTGGCCGAGATGACGCCTCCGAGGGAGACGCGGCTGTTCGCCCACTCGGGGCTCGAGAGGTACTCCTGCACCGCGACGGTGTCGGCGTCGTCGCTGAACGCGCCGACGATCTCGCCACCACCGGTGACCGCGTTGCCCGTGCCGTCGATCGACGGGGTCACGAAGGCCCAGATGTCGCCGTCCTCAGCAACGGTCGCACCGGCGTCCGTGATGAAGCCGTCGAAGAACGAGGCCTGGTGGTGCAGGGCGCAGGTGCCGTCGGCGAGGGCGCCGGCCGCGTCGCCGAACGGCGTCGTGTTGATCGAGGCGACGTCACCGAAGCCGGCGTTGACGTACTCCGGGTTCTTGAGGATCTCACCGACGGCGTCGAACGCCTCGGCGATCTGCGGGTCGGTGAAGGGGATCTCGTTCGCGACCCACTGGTCGTAGACGTCCGCTCCGGCCTGGCGAAGGACGAGGTCCTCGACCCAGTCCGTTCCGGGCCAACCGGTGGCCGCGTCGGATCCGAAACCGGCGCACCACGGCGCACTGCCGGTGGACGACTGGATCGTTCCGGTCAGGTCGACGAGCTCCTGGTAGGTCGTGGGGACGGCCCAGCCGTTCTCCTCGAACTGCGACGGGGAGTACCAGACGAAGCCCTTGACGCTCGCCATGAGCGGCGCGCCGTAGACGGTGTCGTCGACGGTGCCGTAGGCCTTCCAGTCCGCGGACCAGTACTCGTCGATGTTGCTGACGACGGACTCGGGTGCTTCCTTCAGGTAGCCGCGGGTCGCGAGGTCTCCCATGAGACCGGGCTGCGGGAAGATCGCGATGTCGGGGGCGTTTCCGCCCTGGGCACGGACGGAGATCTGGGTCTCGAACTCCTTGGAGGACTCGTAGACGATGTCGATTCCGCTCTCGTCCTCCCAGTCGGCCCAGGACTCCTCCAGCAGCTCGGCCTCGGTGTCGGCGATGGTGCCGTAGACGGTGACCTCACCGTCTCCCTCGCCGCCGCCGGCGTCCGTTCCGCCGCCGGGTCCGCCGGAACATGCTGTGAGGGCCAGGCCCATCACGCCGATCGCGGCGATGGGTGCGAGAACTCGCCCCCGTGAAGTGATACGCATCAAGTGCCTCCTCGTTGAGTGTGTGCGCCACGACGCTAGGCAGTCGCAGGCTCGGGTCGATCACCGAGCGAGTCGGGAACCGGTTCCATGGACACGTTATGGCACGGCCGACCAATGCACAACGCGACAACATCACAAATCGATATACCTGCCATACCTGGGTGAGAGCGCTCTCACGACGGACGTCACAGCGAACCCCGCGCCGATCAGGCGAAACAGTGAGAGCGCTCTCACAAACCCGGCTCCGCGACGTTCGGGAACCGTTTCCATTTCGTGATGTGTGTGGGTTAGCCTCAGGTGCTGGACCCAAGGAAGGGGCGCGTGCCATGAGCGGAATCGCCGACGTCGCGCGCATAGCGGGTGTCTCGAAGTCGACGGCGAGTCGAGCGCTCACCGGGGGCGGATACGTCTCGGAATCCACTCGCCAGCGCGTCATCGACGCGGCTCGGGTGATCGGGTACGTCGCCTCCCCCAACGCCGCGAGCCTCGTCACCGGACGCACCAAGAACGTCGGCGTCATCATCCCCTTCGTGAACCGGTGGTACTTCGGCGAGGTCCTCGAGGGGATCGAGGACGGACTCCTCGCGTGCGATTATGACCTCACTCTCTACAACGTCCGTCCGGGCACCACGTCGCGTGCTCGTATCTTCGAGCACTTCCTCGCTCGGAAGAGATTCGACGGCATCATCACGATCGGGATCGAGCCGTCACCGGCCGAACTCGCCCGCCTCGTATCGCTCGAACGACCGGTCGTCGCCCTCGGCGGCCAACTCCCGGGTATCGCCTCGGTGTCCATCGACGACGTCGCCGTCTCCCGCCTCGCGACCGAGCATCTGATCGGGCTCGGCCACACGCGGATCGTGCATATCGGCGGAGAACGATCCGACGACCTGGTCGGATCCGTGCACGGCCGACGACTGACGGGATACATGGACGCGATGGAGGCCGCCGGACTCGGCGCCCAGATCCTCTACGTGCCGAGCGACATGTCCGTCCCGGGCGGGTACGCCGCCGGCGTGCAGGTGATCGGCGATCCGCGGAACCGCCCGACGGCGATCTCGGCCGCATCGGACGAGGTCGCCGTCGGCACGATCATCGCGGCCCGACGCACCGGCATGGAGGTGCCGAGCGATCTCAGCGTCGTCGGCGTCGACGGTCACGAGTACGCGGAGATGTTCTCTCTCACGACGGTCGAGCAGTCCCCGCGTGAGCAGGGCGCCGCGATCGTCGACCTTCTGATGGACGCCCTGGAGGGACGCCCCTCAGCCGACCACGTGCTCCTCCACCCGACCCGCCTCGTGGTGCGCAGCTCGACGGCTCGCCCACGGCCCGAGGCCATGACCCGGTCGTAGCGCGCCGATCAGGCGTCCCCGGATCCGACAGCCTCGGCCTCTTCCATCGGGTCGACGATCCGATCGTCGACACGTCCGAGGACGCGGCGCCCGAGCAGGAGGACGACGAGCGCGAGGACGGCCGATCCCGCCGCCGTGAGATACGGTGCCGGAGTCCCGAACTGCCGAGCGAGCTCGGCTGCGGCCGGCGGCGCCACGGCACCGCCGAGGAAACGCACCGCGGAATAGGCGGACGATGCCACGGTGCGCGGCAGGTCCGTCGCCTCCATCACCGCCTCGGTCAGGACGGTGTTGATGACCCCGAGGATGAGTCCGCCGATCACGACGCACACGACGATCCCGGCGAGGGACGCCGACAGCAGCGCGATGGCGCCGAGGTCGAGCGCGAGGACCGCGAATCCGCCCGCGAGCACCGAGGTGCGGCGGAGCCGTCTCGTGAGCGCGGGGGCTACGGCGACACTCGTGACCGCGAGGGCGATCCCCCAGCCGAAGAAGACGAGGCCGAGGGTGAAGGCGTCGTCGATCCCCAGGGATTCGAGGGCGAACGGGGTGTAGGCGAGGAGGACGAAGAACGCGATGTTGTAGAACAGCGCCGTGATGGCGAGCACGGCGAGAGCCGGGACCCTGAGCGCTCGGAACGGGGCCGAGAGGGGTTGCGGGGTCGGCCTCTCCCCGTCGGAGCGCAGCAGGGTGACGATCGCGATGAAGCCGATCGCCATGAGGGCGGCGGTCCCGAAGAAGGGGCCCCGCCAGCTGACCGAACCGAGCAGACCGCCGACGAGGGGCCCGATCGCGATGCCCAGACCGAGAGCCGCCTCGTAGAGGACGATCGCCGTGCCGGTCCCGCCGGACGTCGCCCCGACGATCGTAGCGAGCGCCGTGGAGATGAACAGGGCGTTCCCGAGGCCCCATCCCGCTCGGAAGCCGATGACGGCCTCCACCGAGTTCGAGGCTCCAGCGGCGATCGCGAAGACGACGATGAGGGCGAGCCCCAGCAGGAGCGTGCGCTTCGCGCCGATGCGACTCGACAGCCAGCTGGTGACGAGCATCGCGAGCCCCGTGACGAGGAGGTAGCTCGTGAACAGGAGCGACGTCTGCGTCGCGGACGCGTCGAGGTCAGCGGCAATGGCGGGGAGGATGGGATCGACGAGGCCGATGCCCATGAACGCGACGACGCAGGCGAAGGCGACGGCCCAGACACTGCGCGGCTGACGGACGAGTTCGCGGAAGCCGCCGGCGGACCCGCCGCTCACGCGATCTCTCCCGCGAGGAATGCAGGGTCGGACACGGCGGCGCGCTCGTCGAGGATCTCGACGCTGCGACGCAGCGCGTCCCGGTCGGCGTCCGTCAGGTCTCGGAAGTACGGCAGGAGCGCGGCGGCGAGGGTGTCTCGCCACTCGTCGAGGGCGGCGTCGCCTGCGGGGGTGACCGCGATGAGCCAGGCACGCTTGTCCTCGACGTCGGCGATCCGCTTGATCCAGCCGAGGTCGTCGAGCCCGCTGACGATCTTCGTCATGGTCGGCTGCGTGACGCGACTGAGCCGGGCCAGGTCCCCGAGACGGATCGGGCCGAACGCGCGCAGAGCACTGAGGGTGCGCCAGACGGCGGGAGAGCGTGAATCGTCCGTCGCGGTGGCGGCGAGGCGAGTGACGCGATGGGCGCTCGAGACGAGTTCGCCGAGCAGGTTCTTGAGGTCGTTGATGTCTTCACTCACTGATCCGATTATACATAGCCCAGCTATATATCCACTCGACCCTCCCCTACCCCCACAAAAAACTTCGGATGTGCTCGAAAATTCGAGCACATCCGAAGTTTTCAGGGGGGTCAGCGCAACCAGAAGCTCGACGAGGGGTCTATCTGGCTGCGGTGCATACTCGGTGGGTGCGCGGTGCGCGCGTCCAGGTCGTCGGTCGTCGCGGAGATCCCGGATCCACGCGCGATCGCGGCTCCGAGCACACGCCATGGTGTCCTGCTGTTCATGATGATGATGCTTTCGTTCTGCGGCCGACGGGGTCGGCGGTGTCCCGCCCGACGGTCGTCGGCGGGAGGGAGGCCCGGAACGGGCCGCAGAGAATCCAGAACGTTCGTGCGCGTTAAACGCGCACGGGCGTCGCCCCGTCAGGGGCGACGCCCGGAACGGATGCGGATTGCTCTGTGCGGGTACGTGAATACCCGGACATGCGAGTCCGCATCCATCAGCGTCGGAACCGACTCGTCAGAGTCGATCGCCATCGCGCCTCAGTGAACCCCCGAAGGGGTCTGCTCACTTGAGGGTGACGGTGGCGCCGGCCTCTTCGAGGGCGGCCTTTGCCTTGTCAGCGGTCTCCTTGTTGGCGCCTTCGAGGACAGCCTTGGGGGCTCCATCGACGACGGCCTTGGCCTCACCGAGGCCGAGCGAGGTGAGCTCGCGGACCGTCTTGATGACCTGGATCTTCTTGTCGCCGACCGACTCGAGGATGACGTCGAAGGAGTCCTTGACCTCTTCCTCCTCGGCAGCGGCGCCACCGGCGGCAGCCGGTCCGGCCACGGCCACGGGGGCGGCAGCGGTGACCTCGAAGGTCTCCTCGAACGCCTTGACGAACTCGCTCAGCTCGATGAGCGTGAGGCCCTTGAACTGCTCGAGCAGCTCTTCAGTTGACAGCTTTGCCATAATTTCTTCTCCTAGTGTCGTTTACTCAACCGCGGGGTGATCGTCCGGAGACGATTACGCAGCGGACTCCTGCTTCTCACGCAGCGCGTCGACCGTGCGAACGGCCTTCGACAGCGGTGCGTTGAACAGATATGCGGCTCCGAACATCGAGGCCTTGAAGGCGCCGGCGAGCTTGCCGAGCAGGACTTCGCGGGACTCGAGGTCGGCGAGCTTGCCTACCTCTTCAGCGGTCAGCGGGTTACCGTCGAAGTAACCACCCTTGACCACCAGGGAGGGGTTCGCCTTGGCGAAGGTACGCATAGCCTTCGCGACGGAGACAGGGTCACCGTGCACGAACGCGATCGCGGACGGACCGGCGAGCTCGTCGTCGAACGACGAGATACCGGCGTTGTTCGCCGCGATCTTGGTCAGCGTGTTCTTCACCACGGCGTACGTTGCGTCCTCGCGGATGTCCGTGCGCAGCTGCTTCAGCTGCGCCACCGTGAGGCCGCGGTACTCGGTCAGCAGAACGGCGGTCGAGCTCTGGAAAAGTTCCGTGAGTTCGGCAACCGAGGCTTCCTTGTTCGCCATGGCCACTCCTTGTTGTCATTTCGCACGTCACGGTGGTGACGTGCCCGAGACCTCAAGCCCGTTCTCAGGAAAAGAACCCATGAAAAAAGGCCCCGGCGCAAGCGCGCGGAGCCTGAGATTCGATACGAATCGGAAACTTCGTCACACCTGCGCAGGTCGCTCCGGATGGGACGTGAGTCCCGGGAGCCTTCAATCGATGTGGCCGAGGGGGAAGATCGCTCTTCCTTCTCCGCGCACGCCGATAACCGGCGGTCTTCGGTATGAGACATACCGTAGCGCATGACGGGCGGATCTGCCAATCTCGCACCGCCGATCATCCGAGACGCGCCGGTGCCACCGGTCGCTCAACCGTCCGTCGCGGCGAGAGGCAGTTCGATCCGGAAACGCGTGTCACCGGGGCGGCTGTCAACCGACACGGACCCGCCGTGCACCTCGACGACGGCGCGCACGATCGCGAGGCCCAGCCCCGTGCTGCCCGTGGCGCGCGACCGCGAACTGTCTCCACGCACGAAGCGTTCGAAGACGCGGTCGAGGGTCTCGGGCGCGATGCCCGGCCCGTCGTCCTCGACCGTGATCACGACCGGGCCCGCGAGGGCACCGGAATCGGCGTCGGACGCCACCTCCAGACGGGTTCGGACGAGTGTCCCCGGCGGGGTGTGGACGCGGGCATTGGCGAGGAGATTCGCCACCACCTGGAAGAGCCGGGAGTCGTCGCCCGTGACGAACAGGGGGAGATCATCGTCGGGGAGGTCGACCGTCCAGTCGTGGGTGGGGGCCGCGACGCTCGCGTCATTGACGGCGTCGACGACCAGGGTACGCATGTCGACCGGTTCCCTCTCGAGGGCTCGCCCCTCGTCCAGGCGCGCCAGCAGCAGCAGGTCTTCGACGATGGTCGTCATGCGAGCGGCCTCGGATTCGATCCGGCCCAGCGCGTACGTGGCGTCCTCCGGCAGATCCTCCGGGGACATGCGCGTGAGTTCCGCATAGCCACGGATGGAGGCGAGCGGCGTCCGGAGCTCGTGGCTCGCATCGGAGACGAACCGTCGCACGTTCTCCTCGCTCGCCTGACGCGCGGCGAGCGCCGCCCCGACGTGCCCGAGCATGCGATTGAACGCGGCCCCGACCCGGCCGACCTCGGTCCTCTCGTCGGCATCGCCGTCGCGAACCCGCACCGCGAGCGCCACGTCACCCCTCTCGAGCGGGAGCCTCGACACCTCGGTCGCGGTCTGCTCGACCCGCTCGAGCGGCCGCACACTCGCCCGGACGGTCAGGTACGCGACGACCGTCGCGATCGCGATCCCTCCGGCGCTCACCCCCAACACGATCCAGACGAGTTGCGACACGGTCTGCTCGAGCGAGTCCATCGGGAGTCCCACGATGAAGGTGCTGCCGGCGTCGGTCTCCATCGCCACCACGCGATAGGTTCCCAGGCCGTCGCCGAGATCGATCGTCGTGGGCTCGTCCTCGTCGGCCGCGGAGAGAAGCTTCGCCGCCGTCGACGCGTAGAGATCCTTCCGCGTGCCACCCTCGTCGAGATACCCGGCATAGGTCACGACACCGTTCTCGATCTCGACGCCGAGAGTCCCCGCGGATTGCCCGAGGATCCCGATGATCCGACCGGGCCCCGGCTCGTCATCGCCGTACGTCCCAGGCACGGGATAGGGGTAGACGTTCGCAGGAGCTCTCGCCGCGCGGTCGCTCGCCTGTCCGAGCTCGTCGTCGAGGCGCTGCGTGAGGATCGACCGCACGCTCAGGATGCTGACGAGGCCGATGACGAGGGCGGCGAGCGTGATGAGGACGACGGTGGCGAGCGTGAGACGGCGACGCAAGGACCACCCGTCGAGGCGCGACAAGGCGACGGGGCGGCGCTCGCCACCGGTATCGGCAGCGGATCCGTCGACACCACGGATTCCGCTCGCCGCTGTCACGAGCCGGCTGCCTTGATCATGTAGCCGGCTCCCCGCACCGTGTGGATCATCGGGTCACGACCGGCGTCGACCTTCTTGCGCAGGTACGAGATGTAGAGCTCGACGACACTCGCGCGACCGTCGAAGTCGTAGCTCCAGACCCGATCGAGGATCTGCGGCTTGCTGAGGACGCGTCGCGGGTTCCGCATGAGGTAGCGCAGGAGCTCGAACTCGGTGGCGGTGAGCTCCACGGGTGTGCCCGCGCGGGAGACCTCGTAGCTGTCCTCGTTCAGTTCGAGGTCACCGACGGTGATGATCGGCGTGTTGGCCGCCGACGTCAGCGCCGTGCGCCGGATGAGCCCCCGCAGACGCGCGACGACCTCCTCCAGGCTGAAGGGTTTCGTCACGTAGTCGTCGCCGCCCGCCGTGAGCCCGGCCAGGCGGTCGTCGAGGGAGTCCTTCGCCGTCAGGAAGAGGACAGGGGTGTCGTCGTTCTGCGCTCGCAAACGGTGGAGCACCTCGAGCCCATCGAGCCCCGGCATCATCACGTCGAGGACGAGGGCATCCGGCCGGAAGTCGCGCACGACCCCGAGCGCTGCGTGACCGTCGGCAGCCGTCCTCACGTCCCACCCCTCGTATCGCAGTGCCATGCGCAGCAGGTCCGTGAGGCTCTGCTCGTCGTCCACGACGAGCACGCGGATGGGCGAACCATCGGGCTTCGTGAGGGGAGCCGGGCGGGAGGAGGACGCATGGCCGGAAGTTGTCATGTTCCTCATTATCGAGACGGAGCTATGAATGCACTATGGATTGGGGCGGCGCCCGCTTCGAACCGCGGATGACACCCAGACCCCGGCATCGGTGCAGAATAGTGCGGTCCCCCGCACAGCACGAGGAGCTCCACCATGTCATTCCTCTCCAGCCTCACGCGCACGAAGAGCATCGAGGCCTCGATCGCGGACTCGCATGCCGCAGGCCGCACCCTGACTCGTTCCCTTACCTGGTGGGACCTCGCGGTCATGGGTGTCGCGGTCGCGGTCGGAGCCGGCATCTTCTCGGTCGGGGCGAACGCCGCGGCCAACTACGCCGGTCCGTCGATCTCGATCGGCTTCATCCTCGCCGCCATCACGTGCGCCCTCGCGATCATGGCCTACGCGGAGTTCGCGTCGAGCGTGCCGGTCGCCGGTTCCGCCTACACCTTCACCTACGCGACCCTCGGCGAGGGGCTCGCCTGGATCATCGGCTGGGACCTCATCCTCGAGATGCTCACGGCGGCCGCGGTGATCGCGAGCTACTGGGGCGTCTACCTCGACGAGGTGTTCAACATCTGGGGCCTCAGCATCGCGCCGACGATCCCCGTGCTCGGGCTCGAGGTGAACTGGGGCGCGTTCCTCATCGTCGCGATCTTCACGACCCTGCTCGCCCTCGGGACGAAGCTCTCGGCGCGCGTGAGTTCCGTCTTCACCGTCATCAAGGTCGTGACGGTCCTCTTCGTGATCGTCGTCGGCGCGTTCTACGTGAACCCCGCGAATTTCTCCCCCTTCATCCCTCCGGCCCAGCCGACCGGGGGAGGCGCGTCGGACGTCTGGACGCAGTCCCTCTTCTCCTTCCTCTCGGGCGCCGAGCCGGCGACCTACGGCGTCTTCGGCCTGCTCGCCGGGGCGTCGATCGTGTTCTTCGCCTTCATCGGCTTCGACGTCGTCGCGACGAGCGCCGAGGAGGTCAAGAACCCGAAGAAGAACCTGCCGCTCGGGATCTTCCTCGGACTCGGCATCGTCACGGTCCTCTACATCGGCGTCAGCATCGTCCTGACGGGCATGGTGCCGTACACGGTGCTGGCCGAGGCGGAAGCGCCCTCGCTCGCGACCGCCTTCATCGCCGTGGGAGCCGACTGGGCCGCCCAGGTGATCTCGGTGAGCATCCTCCTCGGACTCACCACGGTGATCATGGTGCTGCTGCTCGGCCTCGCACGCATCCTGTTCTCGATGAGCCGCGACGGCCTCCTCCCCCGGTCCTGGAGCAAGACCTCGGCGACGCGACACACGCCCATCCGTCTGCAGATCGGCGCGGGAGCGGTGGTCGCTCTGCTCGCCGGACTGACGGACGTCGGGATCCTCGAGGAGATGATCAACATCGGAACACTGTCGGCGTTCGTGCTCGTGAGCATCTCGGTGATCGTGCTGCGGAGGAAGTACCCGAACCGCGACATCGCCTACCGGATGCCGTGGTCCCCTGTCCTGCCGATCATCTCGGCGGCGCTGTGCCTCTGGCTGATGCTCAACCTCACGACCCTGACGTGGGCGCGGTTCCTCGTCTGGTTGATCATCGGTGCTGCGATCTACCTCCTGTACGGTCGTCGGCACTCGCGCCTCGCGCAGGATCAGCAGCTCGCCTGACCCTCGATGTGCGGACATCGGTCGTGTCGGGTGAGCGCGCGAGGACCGATGTCCGCACATCCGCGACGGGGTCCACGTCGGAAGGGGAGGCGGTTAGGCTCGATGCGTGGCTGACCTCTCCTCCTTCCGTCGCCTGGCGGACCCGCACAGCATCGAGTTCGGCGTCGCATCGACGGTCGTCATCGGCGCGCTGTCCCTCATCGATCCCGGGCCTCTCCGTCCGGGAGCCCGCGCGCTCTACCGGACGACGATCGCCGGCCTCGCGGCCGCGATGACATGGGTGACCGTGCGCCACGAGACCGCATCCGTGGAGGTCCGTGTCGGGACGACGATCGGGGCGACCGGGGCCACCTTCGGTCTGATGGGGGCCGGAGAGGCGATCGACGCACGGATGCAGCGGGGGCTCCAGCGGATGGGCGTGCACCGACCGCGGCTCGTGCTCGCAGCGACGGGCGCGGCGTTCGCCGCCGCCACGTTCCTCGCCGATCGTGCCGTCGCCGAGCGCCAGGCCGACCTCGGCGACGAGCCCTTCGGTTGGGAGGACCGTCCCCTGTCCGACACGGTCCGTGTCCTCACCGCCGCGCTCCTCGCGCGAACGGATTCCTTCGGCGCCCCCGAACTGCGTTCGCAGCTCGTCACGGCACGCGAGCGGACCTTCACGGACGAACGATTCCGTTCGCCGTCGTTCGTGCAGTTCGTCGTGGCCGACGACGCTCCTCTGGCCGTGCCGGGGAACGCCGCGTTCCCCGTGACCGCGCGATTCGCGACGGACGACGGAACGCTCTACGTCGTGACCCTCGGCATCGGGGAGGGCCGCCTGTCGTCCCTCGAGATCGTCGAGGTGACGGACGACGGCGCCGAGCCGACGAACGAGGTCGAGCGGTGGCCGGAGGCCCACGAGGTCACCCTGCACGTGGAGACGCCGCAGGGCACCGTCCCCCTCGGCTGAGCCGGGCCGCCGATTCGGTGACCGCTACAGGAAACGCCGACCGCGCCACGAGATCGTGGCGCGGTCGGCTGACTGTGTAGCGGTCGAGACTACTGGTTGCTGAAAGCCGCGTCGAAGGACGCCTCCGGGCGCTTCCACAACAGCGAGCGGATGTAGCCGATGGCCTCCTTCGCACCGTGGAGACGGTCCATGCCGGCGTCCTCCCACTCGATGGAGATGGGCCCGTCGTAGCCGATCGCGTCGAGTGCGCGGAAGGCGTCCTCCCACGGCACGTCGCCGTGGCCCGTGGAGACGAAGTCCCACCCGCGACGCGGGTCGCCCCAGGGGAGGTGGGAGCCGAGGACGCCCGGTCGACCGGTGTTCGGGCGCAGGCGCGTGTCCTTGCAGTCGACGTGGTAGATCCGGTCCTGGAAGTCCCAGATGAACCCGACGGTGTCGACGCCCTGCCACATCATGTGCGACGGGTCCCAGTTGAAGCCGAAGGCCGGGCGCCGCCCGATCGCCTCGAGCGTCCGCACGCTCGTCCAGTGGTCGTAGGCGATCTCGGACGGGTGAACCTCGTGGGCGAACCTCACGCCCTCGTCGTCGAAGACGTCGAGGATCGGGTTCCAGCGGTTCGCGAAGTCCTCGTAGCCCGCGTCGATGACGTCGGCGCCGACGGGCGGGAACATCGCGACGTACGGCCAGATCTTCGATCCCGTGAAGCCGACGACCGTGTCGACGCCGAGTTTCCGCGCGACACGGGCCGAGCGCTTCATGTCCTCGGCGGCCCGCTGTCGGACTCCTTCGGCGTCGCCATCGCCCCACACGTACGGCCGCAGGATGGCCTTGTGCCGGAAGTCGATGGGATCGTCGCACACGGCCTGGCCGCCGAGGTGGTTCGAGATCGCCCACACCTTGAGGTCGTAGCGATCGAGGATCTCGAGCCGGCTCGCAAGGTAGGCGTCGTCCTCGTCGGCCCGCTTCAGGTCGAGGTGGTCGCCGGACGCGGCGATCTCGAGACCGTCGTAACCCCATTCGGAGGCGAGTCGAGCGACTTCCTCGAACGGGAGGTCGGCCCACTGCCCGGTGAACAGGGTGACGGGATGGGTGGATTCGGTCATGACGTTCTCCTCGATGAGTGCGTCCAGCCGATCGGGCCGGGACGGGTGTTCCTGCGGGCTGAGCCGGGTGTGGATCGCCCTAGGCGACGTCGACCCAGGCGCCGGAATCGGCGGCGCCCATGACGGCCTCCGTCACGAGTCCGGCCCGGAGACCGTCGGCGAAGACGGGGAGTCCCCCCGGGTCCTCTCCGCGGATGGCCGCATACGTGTCGGCGACGAACGCGTTGAACGCGTCCTGGTACCCCTGCGCGTGACCGGCCGGTACGGCGACGAGCCGCGCGGCGTCCGGCGCGAGCTGTTCGGCATCGCGCGGGAGGACGACGCTTCCGCTCCGCCGCCCGAGCCAGATCGTCTCCGGCTGCTCCTGGTCGAAGACGATCGACTCGGCGTCGCCCGAGATCTCGACGAGGAGCCGGTTCTTCCGTCCGGGCGCCACTTGCGACACGAGGAAGGTGCCGATCGCACCCGACGCCGTCTCGACCGTGGCGGCGACGGCGTCTTCCGTGGTGACGGCGCTGTGTTCGGCGCGATCCGCGAAGAACGTGCGTTTCGCGGCGGCGACTCGTACCACCCGGTCCCCCGTCACGAACTCGACGAGGTCGACGAGGTGGGACCCGATGTCCGCGAAGGCACGGGAGCGTCCACCGGCGGCCTCGTCCACGCGCCAGTTGTCGTCCGAGGACTGCAGGAGCCAGTCCTGCAGGTAGGACGCGTTGATCGTCAGGAGCCGGCCGGTCTCGCCGGCGGCGACGCGCGCACGTGCCTCTCGGACGAGCGGATGGAAGCGATAGACGAACGGCACGCTCGCGACGACCGCGGCAGCATCGGCCGCATCGGTCAGCCGCCGCGCATCCGCGACCGTCGTGGCGAGGGGCTTCTCGCACACGACGTGCTTGCCCGCGGCGACGACCCGTTCCGCCTGCTCGGCGTGGAGGGCGTTGGGGGTGCACACGTGCACGACCCCGATCCGCGGGTCGTCCACGAGGTCGTCGAGCGACGCGAACCCCCGCTCGATCCCGAGCCGCTCGGCGGCGGAGTCGGAGCGGGCAGGCGACGACGACGCGATGCCGATGAGCTGCGCCCCGGCTGCGCGCGACGCGCGCGAGTGCACCTCGGCCATGAAGCCGCCGCCGACGATTCCGACCCCGAGGCCCGTCGCGAACGCCATGATCAGAGCGTCCGCTCCGACGGGTCCCACGCTTCCGGCAGCGCGGGCGCGACCTCGACCGAACTGGCGACATCGACGGGCGTGCCGCTCTCTCCGGCCTCGATCGTCGACTGCATGACGTCGAGCACGTGGAAGGCCAACTCACCGGAGGCGCGCTCGGGCACGCCGGCCCGGATCGCCCGGGCGAGCTCCACGACACCGGTGCCGCGCGAGAACGTCGAACCGACGGCCGAAACGGTGCGCGGCTCGTCCTCGTCGCCCTGAACGAGCAGGTCGCCGTCGAAGGTGTTCGGGTCCGGAACGGTGAGCGTGCCGTCGACCCCGGCGACCTCGAACTGCGTCCGGCGGAGCTTCGAGTCGAAACTGAAGACGGACTGCGCGGTCTGGCCGCTCTCGAACTCGAAGAGCGCGGCGACGTGCGTCGGCACCGTGACATCGAAGCTCTCACCCGCGCGCGGTCCCGAACCGATCACGCGCGACGCCTTCGCCTTCGACGCGACCGCGGACACCCGCTTCACGGGACCGAAGAACTGCACGAGCGTCGTGATGTAGTACGGGCCGATGTCGAACAACGGGCCCGCGCCCTCCTGGAAGAGGAAGTCGGGGTTGGGGTGCCACGACTCGGGGCCGGGGCCCTGCATGAGCGTCAGTGCCGTGAGCGGGGCGCCGATCCCGCCCGACTCGATCAACCGGCGCGAGGACTGGATACCCGCACCGAGGAACGTGTCCGGCGCTGTCGCGACGCGCAGGCCGGCTGCGTGGGCCGCGTCGAGCAGACCCTGGCCGCTCACGCGGTCGAGGGCGAACGGCTTCTCGCTCCACACGTGCTTGCCCGCGGCGAGGATCTGCTCGGCCACCTGGACGTGGACCTTCGGGATGGTGAGGTTCACGACGATCTCGATCGCGTCGTCTGCGAGGAGCTCGTCGACCGTTCCGGAGGCCGCGATGGAGAACGTCGACGCCTGAGCGGCCGCCCGCTCGAGGTCGAGGTCCGCGATGAATCGCACCTCGACGTCGGGGAAGACGGTGAGGTTCTCGAGGTACTGGGTGCTGATGACTCCCGCGCCGATGATGCCGACGCCGACGGGACCGGTGCTCACTTGTCGTCTCCGTTCGATGCCGCGAGGGCGGTGAGGAATGCGTAGCTCTCGGCGATCGCTTCAAAGCGGTCACCCTTCGAGTCGTCGAGCTCGACGACGTGCAGCGCGTTCGGGACGGCCGCGACGATGTCCGCGACGGGCAGCGTGCCCGAACCGACGGCCACCTGCTCGGTCACATCGGATGTGCCCGATCCGTCCTTCACGTGGATCGCGACGACGCGATCACCGAGTCGGCCGAGCAGGGCGACGGGGTCCTCGCCGCCGACAACGACCCAGTAGGTGTCCACCTCGAGGACGACTCCGTCGTCGAGGAGTCCGGCGAAGAATTCCAGGGCCGTCTCGCCCTCGATCTTCGAGTCGATCTCGTGGGCGTGGTTGTGGTACCCGACGCGGACTCCGTGACGCGAGGCCACTGCTGCCGCGACGTTGAGGGCCTCGGCGGTGGCGCGGACGTCTTCCGCGTTCTGCCAGCGCTCCGTGGGCACGTGCGGGTCGATGACGGTCTCGATGCCGAGTGCCGCGGCCTTCGAGAAGACCTCGTCGAGCTCGGCCTCGCCCTGTCCGATGAAACCCTGGTGGGTCGTCGGGGCGCGGAGTCCCGACGCGCGCAGCGCCTCACCGAGAGCGGGGCCGAAGTTCACGAAGCCGTACGGCTCGATGAGCTCGTAGCCGATGTCGGAGATGCGCTGCAGGGTCGCACCGAGATCCTCGGCCGCCTGCTCACGGACGGTGTAGAGCTGGACGGAAAGCTGGGGGGAGGTCAATGGTTCTCCTCGAGGTCGGATGGTCGCGTCGGTGCGGGCGCACCGGTGCCCGCACCCAACCTGCCACGGACTTTTGCTGTCTGTCAATCAAAAGTGACCCCTGGCCCGCACATAGTTGCGTGTGCTTTACTCGAAACATGGTCGAGCTCAGTCGCCTCGCATCGACGCGCGGCTCCGGTGTCGGCGAGATCCTCCATCTGCTCCGCGACGGCGTTCCGCGCACCCGGTCCGAGATCATGGAGATCACCGGGCTCTCTCGATCGACGGTCTCCGCTCGCGTCGACACCCTCATCAGCCTCGGCCTCGTCGGCCCCGCCGGAGAAGCCGCCTCGTCCGGCGGCCGGCCCCCGGCCCGGATCGCGTTCCTCCCGTCCTCGCGCATCGTCCTCGCCATCGACCTCGGGGCCACCCACGGGACCGTGGCGATCACGGATCTGGCCGGGACGCTCCTCGACCACACCACCTCGCAACTCGACATCGCCGCCGGGCCCGAGGCCGTCCTCGAGTGGGCGGCCACCACGGGACGCCAGCTGCTCGAGGCCGGCGGCCGACCCGCGACGGACCTCGTCGGCGTCGGGGTCGGCGTCCCCGGGCCGGTCGAGCACTCGACGGGCCGGCCGGTGAACCCGCCGATCATGCCAGGGTGGGACCGCTTCGACGTGCCCGCCCGACTGCGACGTACCTTCGACGTGCCCGTGCTCGTCGACAACGACGTCAACATCCTCGCCCTCGGGGAACACGCGACGGCGTGGCCGGACGCCGACGACCTCGTCTTCGTGAAGGTCTCCACGGGTATCGGCGCCGGCGTCGTGGCGGGCGGGGCTCTCCAGCGCGGAGCCCAGGGATCCGCGGGAGATCTCGGCCACGTGCACGTGCCCTGGCACCCGGATTCCACGCGCGCATCGGACGACGACCGCGATCTCGAAGGGATCGCGAGTGGACCGGCGATCGCCGCCCTCCTCCGAGAGCGCGGCATCGATGCGCACTCGAGCGCGGACGTCGTCGCCCTCGTCCGACAGGGGAACCGCGAGGCGCTCGCCCTCGTGCGGGAGGCCGGTCGTGAGATCGGGGCGGTGCTCGCGAGCGTCGTCAACCTGCTCAACCCGTCCGTCATCGTCGTCGGCGGCAGCATCTCTCGGGCCGGCGAGCAACTCATCGCCGGCGTGCGCGAAACGGTCTATCGTCGCTCCATCCCCCTCGCGACCCAGCACCTCAGCATCGTCCAGTCCCGCTCGAACGAGACGGCCGGCGTTACCGGCGCCGCGATCATGGTGATCCAGGCCGTCCTCTCCACGTCGGACGCCTGGGACCTCGCCGGCCCCTGAATCCACAGACCCCACACATCCCCTCAACCACCACCCACTGGAGGACATCGATGACCACCACCACACCACGAACCACCGCCCCGCTCCGGGTCGGTGTCGTCGGGCTCGGCTGGGCCGGGCAGCAGCACATGGCGGCGTACGACGCGCTCGACGGCGTCGAGCTCGTGGCGATCGCCGGCATGGAGGACGGCCCGCGCGCCGAGCTTCAGGAGAAATTCGGCGTACCGAACGTCTACAGCGATTGGAAGGACCTCGTCGCCGCCGGGGGCCTCGACGCCGTGAGCGTCGCCGTACCGACCTTCCTGCACGCCCCGATCAGCGTCGGGGCACTGGAGGCCGGACTGCACGTCCTGTGCGAGAAGCCGATCGCGCGCACCGCCGACGAGGCCGAGGCCATGGTCGCCGCGGCGCAGAGCGCCGGCCGCGTGCTCGAGATCGCCTTCAACCACCGCCGCCGCGGTGACGTGGAGGCGCTCAAGGCCGCGATCGACGACGGCAGCATCGGCCGTCCCTACCACGCGCGCGCCACGTGGCTCCGCCGCTCGGGCATCCCGGCCCTCGGCAGCTGGTTCACGAACAAGGACATGGCCGGAGGTGGACCCCTCATCGACCTCGGCGTGCACGTGCTCGACTATGCACTCCACCTCTTCGGCGAGCCTCGGGTGCTCGCCGTCTCGGCCGTCACCCACTCGGAGCTGGGTCCCCGCGGACTCGGTGGCGCGGTCTCCGACAAGCAGCAGGTCGGCTCCGCCTACGAGGTCGAGGACCTCGCGAGCCTCCTGCTGCGGCTCGAGGGCGGCGGTTCGATCGTGCTCGAGACCAGCTGGGCGGCCTATCGCTCGACGGGTGACGAGTTCGGCATCACCCTGTACGGAACCGACGGCGGAGCGGACCTCCGCGTCGTCGACTACGCCCCCTCCGGCGAGCTCACGATCTTCCGCGGGAACGCGGAGGAGGAGATCGACGTACGCGTCGAGGCCGACCCGGGTCGTGGGCACGCCGCCGTCGTCGACACCTTCCTCGAGTTCGTCGCCGACGAGTCGTCCTGGCGCGACCACGACGGCAGCCTCGCCCTCGGGCGTGCACGCATCATCGACGCGGCCTACGAGTCCGCGCGTATCGGCGCCGAGGTGCGCCTCGACCACGATCTGACCATCACCGACGGAGAGGCAGTCCGATGACCATCCGAGTACTCGTCTGGAACGAGGGCGTCCACGAGGCGACCCAGCCCGACATCGCCGCCATCTACCCCGCCGGCATCCACGGCGCGATCGCCGAGGGTCTCAGCGAGCTGCTCGGCGGCGAGGTCGCCGTACGCACGGCGACGCTCGCCGATCCCGAGCACGGCCTCAGCGAGGAGGTGCTCGCCGAGACCGACGTGCTGCTCTGGTGGGGCCACATCGCGCATGATCAGGTCGACGACGCGATCGTCGAGCGGGTGAAGCAGCGCGTCCTGTCGGGCATGGGTCTGCTCGTCCTGCACTCCGGGCACTTCTCGAAGATCTTCACGCGACTGCTCGGGACGACGTGCTCGCTCAAGTGGCGCAACGAAGCCGAGCGGGAACTCGTGTGGACCGTGGCGCCCACGCACCCGATCGCCGCGGGGGTCGAGCACCCCATCGTCATCGAGCACCAGGAGATGTACGGGGAGCTCTTCGACATCCCGACGCCGGACGACCTGGTCTTCATCAGCTCGTTCGCGGGCGGAGAGGTGTTCCGCTCGGGCGTCACGTTCACGCGCGGGCACGGCCGGATCTTCTACTTCAGCCCCGGCGACCAGGAGTACCCCGTGTACTTCCACCCCCAGATCCGCCGCGTCCTCGCGAACGGCGTGCAGTGGGCGGCGCCCGTCGCCGCTCCCGCCGTCGCGCGCGAGATCCCGTCGGTCGACAACCCCGCCCGCGGCTGGTACCTGCCCTCCTGACCCCTCTCCCGAGATAGAGCGTTTGCGCCGATACGAGGCGGCACAGTGCCGCGATTCGGCGCAAACGCTCTACCTCTCTGGGGCGCGGGGCCGCGAGGCGGCGTGTGAGGGCGGGGAGTCGGTGGGGAGGGGGCAGAATGGACCAGTGCTCCTGACCTACCGCGATCGCCTCGTGGCCGACTCGACCGACCGGGTCTCGTGGCTGCGTGCTCGATCACGCGGGATCACCGCCACCGACGTCGCGAAGCTCTCGACCCCGCGATCGATCGACGTCGCTGCCACCGCGAAACTCCACGGCACGAACTTCAGCGGCAACCGCTACACCGACCACGGTCGGATCCGCGAGCCCGAGATCGCCCGCTGGGTCGCGGCGACGCACGGGATCCGCCCCTCGTCCGCTCTGTACCACGCGGCGGAGGAACGTCGTCACCTGGCCACGCCGGACGGCCTCGCGGAGACGCACGACGGCCGCCTGCTCCTCTGCGAGATCAAGACGACGGCGAAGGCGTGGCGCTCGATCCCCCGACACTACCTCCGCCAGGTGTGGTGGCAGCAGTACGTGCTCGGAGCCGAGCGCACGCTCGTGGTGTGGGAGCAGCACCAGGGTTTCGTGCCCGTGGACGACGAGCCCCTTAGCGCCTGGGTCGACCGGGACGATCGCGAGATCGGCGCCCTCGTCACCCTCGCCTCCGCCCTCATCGACGAGCTCCACCGGCGCACCAACCCACCGGAGCGTCGCGCCGTCTGACCGCGGCTGTCCGGCCTTCGCGGACCGACCGTCCGACCGTCGCTGTTCGAGCGCCGGGGTTCTCACGCCTCCGGCTGACCGCCGCCGTCCGGCCGAGCGACCGAGCGATCCGCCTGTGTCGTCGAACAGCCGCCGGCGACCGTCCGGCTACGAGCCGGACGTCGAGCGTTCGTCGACGAGTCCCGCATACAGGTCGACGACGGAACCGAGGAAGCCGGCGATGACCGCTTGTTCCTCGGGATCGTAGGCCGCGGCGGCCGCGCCGACCCCGGCGATCATCGGAGCGAGTTCGTCGAACGCCCGCGCGACCGAAGCGGGAGCGGGGATGACGACGATCTTCCGGCGGTCGACGGGGTGGGGGCGGCGCTCGACGTGACCGACGGCCACGAGCCGGTCGATCACATGGGTGGTCGCCGCCGTCGACATCTCGAGGCGGGTCGCCAATTCACTCGGGGTCATCGGCCCGTTCTGCATCAGGTGTTCCATCGCCGCGAGATCGGTCGTGTTCACCGAGAGGCTCGCCCCGAGTCGACGTTCGAACCGCTGCGACAGCTGGAAGATCTCCCGGATCAGCAGGGGGATGGGAGACGGCTCCGGGAAGTCGGGCGGCATCTGGTCCGCATATCTCTCCCGCATCGACGCGGCGTCCGGTGCCGGGACATCGTCCGGCTTGCGCTGATCACCCATGTCAGACATGCTAATACCTGCGATAGCTAAAACATTTAGTGGTCTACAGAATGGAACGAGAATGACGACGATCGCGCGGTTCGTGAGCGGGCGCATCACGGCATGGGTCACGCTCGCGCTCTCCGCGGCCACCATCGGCCTCCTCTTCGCGGTCGTGCCGTCCGCGGAGGCGGACAGCTTCCCGGCCGCCGGCCTGCCCGAGTCCGCCGAGTCCGCTCGTGTGGCGGCCCTGCTCGACGAGTTCCCCTCGGCCGACTCGACCGTGGGGATCGTGGTCTGGAGCCGCGACGGCAATGAACTCTCGGACGACGACGTCGCCGCGATCACGGAGCGCGCGGCCGACCTCGCCGACATCTCGACGACCCCGGAAGCGGTGAGGCCCCAGGTGAGCGACGACGGTGCGGCCGCCCTCGTGGCCGTTCCCCTCGACGCGAGCACCGTCGAGGACGACGTGGCCGGCACCGCCGACGAGATCAGAGCCCTCGCTTCCGTGGAACTCCCCGACGGCCTCGACGCGCGCCTCACGGGCCCCGTCGGATTCCAGGACGACGTCGCGGACGCCTTCGCCGGCGCCGACGTCCGCCTCCTGCTCGTCACGGTCATCGTCGTCGCCGTCCTCCTCATCGTGACGTACAGGAGCCCCGTGCTCTGGATCGTCCCGCTGGCTGTCGTCGGAACGGCGGACGGCCTCGCCCGGATCGTCGCGACCGCCCTCGCCGAGGCCGCGGGGGTGACGATCGACGCCTCCGTCGGCGGAATCCTGTCCGTGCTCGTGTTCGGCGCTGGCACGAACTACGCGCTCCTGCTCGTCGCGCGGTACCGGGAGGAGCTCCTCGTGCAGGAGGACCGGCACCGGGCCATGACCACGGCCGTCCGGAGCGCTGGCCCCGCGATCGCGGCGAGCGGTGGCACCGTCGCCCTCAGCCTCCTGACCCTCCTGCTCGCCTCGCTCTCCGGCAACCGGGCTCTCGGTTTCGCGTGCGCGGTCGGTGTGGTGATCGCGATCGTCTTCGCCCTCGTCGTCCTGCCCGCCGCGCTCGTCGTGTGCGGACGAGGGTTGTTCTGGCCATTCGTCCCCCGCGTCGGACACAGGGCCCACCGCGCGCAGCGACCGGGGTTCTGGACGCGTCTCGGTCGCGGTGTCTCGCGGCGACCGGCGATCGTCGCGACCGCGTCCATCGCCGGCATCGGCGCACTCCTGCTCGGCCTCGGCGGCTACACCGTCGGGCTGTCCCAGACGGACCAATTCCTCGGCAGCCCGGACTCCGTGCTCGCGCAGGAGACCATCGACACATCGTTCTCCGCCGGTCTCACGAGCCGGACGACCGTCCTCACCCCGGACGGCGCGGCCGACGACACCGCCTCCCTCGTCGGGGACCTCGACGGCGTCGACACCGTCCAGGCCGGGGAGAGCGACGGGACGCTCACGGCCGTCTCCGTGACCCTCGACGCGGAACCGGAGAGCGAGGCGGCCTTCGACACCATCCGCTCGATGCGGGCGGCGATCGCCGACGCGGACGGAGCGGTGTCCGACGCCCTCGTGGGCGGATCGGACGCGACCGCCCTCGATACGGGGGACGCCGCCGCGGCCGACCTCGCACTCATCGTGCCGATCATCCTCGCGATCGTGTTCGTGATCCTCGCCCTGCTCCTGCGGTCGCTCGTCGCTCCCGTCCTCCTGATCGCGAGCGTGCTCGCGACCTTCTTCGCGAGCCTCGGTGCGGGCAACTGGCTCTTCCTGAACGTGCTCGACTTCCCGGCCTTCGACGCCAACGTCACGCTCTACGCGTTCCTGTTCCTCGTTGCACTCGGGGTGGACTACAACATCTTCCTCACCACGAGGGCGAGAGAGGAGCGCGTACTGCACGGGACCCGCGAGGGCATGATCCGCGCGCTCGCCTCCACCGGAGGCGTCATCACGAGCGCCGGCATCCTCCTCGCCGCCGTCTTCGCCGTACTCGGCGTCCTGCCCGTCGTCGCTCTCACCCAGGTCGGCATCATCGTGTGCATCGGCGTCCTCCTCGACACTCTCGTAGTGCGCACGGTGCTCGTCCCCGCCCTCGTCTTCCTCACGGGCGACGCCTTCTGGTGGCCGACCAATGCACCCCTGGAGGCGGCTCGCGAACCCGCCACGGGCGCACGAAACGAGCGCGAAACACGAGAGTTATCTGGGAGTTGACGCCGCCGTAACACCCCGGAATCATTGCCTGACTTGACTGGATCCGTTCGTTAGAGAGCCTCATCCTCCACCGCGTGGACGACGGCGGGATCACAGGGGAGTGCACGCGATGCGACTGGGTGTGAGGGATGCATGGCAGGCACGATCGGCTGAGGTTCCGCTCGACGAGATCCCACCGTCGATGACGGCGGCCGTCATCGACGGGACCGGTGACCCATCTGTCCTCCACACCGCGTCGGGGCCCGTCCCCGCTCCGACCGGGTCGGAGTTCCTCGTGCGGGTCGTCGCGGCCGGAGTGAACCCGCTCGATGCGAAGACGAGAGCGGGAGACGGCGTCGCCTCGGCCATCGCCGCGTACCCGGCCGTGCTCGGTCAGGACTTCAGCGGCGTCGTCGTCCGGTCGCCGTACGAGGCGCACCCCCTGCGTCCCGGTACCGAGGTGTACGGCGTCGTACCCGTCCCGCGCTACTCGGGCAGCTACGCCCAATACATCGCTGTCCCCAGCCTGAGCGTGGCTCGGAAGCCCCCCACCCTCTCCCACGTCGAGGCCGCTGCCGTGCCCGTCGCCGCCCTCACCGCGTGGGGCATGGTCGTCGAGCTCGCGAAGGCGCACGACGGGCAGCGCATCCTGATCCACGCCGGGAGCGGAGGGGTCGGCCACTTCGCCGTCCAGTTCGCGAAGTACTTCGGCGCCCACGTCACGGCCACGGGCTCCACCCGCAACCTCGAGTGGTTGCGCGAGCTCGGGGCGTCCGTGGCGATCGACCACACGACCACACGATTCGAGGACGTCGTCGGCGAGGTGGACGCGGTCATCGACCTCGTCGGCAATGTGGGCGGCGACACCGGTTCGAGGTCCTTGCGGGTGCTCCGACCGGGCGGGCTCATCGTCAACGCCCCGACGGGGAGCTGGCCCACCCTCCTCGATGAGGCGGAGGCCGCCGGGGTCCGAGCCACCACCTACCGGGTGGCACCGGACGGCGACACCCTCTCGACGATCACCCGCCTCCTCGAGGCCGGCGACGTCAAGGTGTTCGTCGACCGGGTGTTCGATCTCGCCGATGCCGCAGCAGCCCACGAGGCCCTCGAGGACGGGCACACCAGGGGAAAGCTCGTCCTCAAGGTCGCCGACAGCTAAGCGGCGGGCCGGCTCGATCGGGCGATGCGACGGGCGAGTCGGACGGCGCGTCGGGCGGGAACCGCCACGAGCACGGCGACCCGCCCGCTCAGGGTGCGATCGACGTCACCCAGCATGCGCTTGCGCTCCCACGCTCGCCGAAGCCCCCACCCCACGCGATTGAAGCGCTGTCGGTTCACGCGCGTCGGCACCGTCTGCTGCCGGGCGACGAGCTCGTCGAGCGTCCGGACCCAGTCGTCGACATCCCGGCCGTGCAGGTAGTTGTCGTCGAGCCAGGACGCCGCGGGGCGGGCGAACCGTCCAGCCACGAGATCCTCGGCATCCCCGAACAGACCGCTGCCCTCGAAGACGAGGTTGATGAGCTTCTCACTCACACCGAAGTCCGAGGGGAGCAGGACGGGCACGCCGGCGGCCACCGCCTCGAGGGCGGCCGTCGAGCTGACGGTCACGAGAGCGGCGGCACCCTCGAGGTGCTCGGCCATGGGCCCGTCCGCGACGACGACGTTCTCGGGGACGTCGCCGCCCACGAGATCGAGCAGGTCTGGAGCCTCGAGCAGGGTCGCGTAGTCCCACCGCTCCGCGTGGGTCTGGGCCTCCCCCGCCCGCGCACGGACCTTGATGACGACCCGCAGATCGGGTCGCACCAGCGCGAGCCGGACGAGCCAGGACAGCAGGAGGACCCGGTCGGACCGACCGGAGGGGACCTTCGCCTGCGCGGCGAAGACGACGGCGTCGCGGCGCGGTGTCCCGCCGTCACCGTCCGTCCCCTCGGCGCCGGGTGCCGCTTCGGGGTCCGCGTCCACCAGGAACGGGAATGTCGCGAGACCGAAGCGGGAACGGACGCCGAGGCGATCGGCGTTCGCCGTGAACTCACGGACCTCGCGTCGACTGTGGAGCACGACGAGGTCCGCCTGCTCCCGGTACACGACGGCCTTGGGATTCGCGGGGATCGTGATACCCGGCAGCCCCGAGACGATCACCGGCCGTCGGGACCGGTCGACGACGTGCCGGACGAGCACCCGCACCATGGGACCTCGCACCGACAGCAGGACGGCCTGAGGCCTTTCCGCGCGCACGAGGGCATCGAGGTCGGGGAGATCCACGAACCGCACAGAGGCGGGATCGAAGACGCTGCCCACGAGGGCCGATGCGAGCTGGCGATCGCTCGGTTGCATCGGATTGCGGACGACGACGAGGTCCCGCCCCCATCCGTCCGGGAGGCGGGAGGCCAACGCAGCGCCCCACTTCACGTAGGAGTCGGTGTCCCCGATGACAAGGAAGCGACGCTCGGGAACGGTCTCCGCCCTCCGAGCGTCCGCCGAACGAGGACCCGTCACTCGTGGACCCGACGAACGAGCACCCGTCACACGAGGACCCGGCGGAGCTTCGCCATCGGCGCCTGCTCACCCGGGAAGACGCGCTTGACCCCGTCACCGAGGGCCTCGTCGACGACCCGGATGCCCTCGATGAGCTGGGCGAAGTCGGTCGGCTCGAGGGACGCGGAGTGGTCGGAACCCCACATCGTCCGGTCGAGCGTGATGTGGCGTTCGACGACGCGGGCTCCGAGGGCGACCGCCGCGAAGGAGATCTCCAGCCCCGGCTCGTGACCCGAGTAGCCGACCGGAAGGCGCGGGTAGCGGTCCGCGAGGGTCCTGATCGTGCGCAGGTTGGCCTCGTCGGCGGGAAGGGGGTAGGTCGACGTCGCGTGCAGGATGACGAGCGACGTCGGGTCGAACGTCTCCACGGCCGCGTCGATCTGCTCGATGGTCGACATCCCGGTCGAGAGGATGATCGGCTTCCCCGTCGCGGCGAGCGCCCGGAGCAGACCGAGGTCCGTCACGGAGGCCGAGGCGACCTTGTGCGCGGGAACGGAGAGCTCCTCGAGGAAGGCGACGGCCGGCTCGTCCCACGGGGATGCGAACCAGTCGAGACCGCACAGCGTCGCATAGTCGCCGATCTCGATGTACTGCTCACGGTCGAACTCGACGCGGCGGCGGTACTCGAGGTAGGTCATCGTGCCCCACGGGGTGTCACGCGGCGTGTTCTTCATGTGCTCGGGCGTCGAGATGTCGGGGGTGCGCTTCTGGAACTTGACAGCCTGCGCCCCCGCCTCGGCCGCGACCTCGATGAGGTTCTTGGCCAGGTCGACCGAACCGTTGTGGTTGAGACCGATCTCGCCGATGACGTAGACGGGGTGACCGTCGCCGATCTGCGAGCGTCCGATGGTGACGGTCATGATGATCTCCGTTCGTTCGTGAGGT
The DNA here is from genome assembly GCF_003990045.1 of Labedella endophytica. Taxonomy (GTDB): domain Bacteria; phylum Actinomycetota; class Actinomycetes; order Actinomycetales; family Microbacteriaceae; genus Labedella; species Labedella endophytica. Next base: position 1,028,369 of record NZ_RZGZ01000002.1, read on the forward strand.
GCTCCGCCGGGAGGTCGTCCCGGCGGTCGTGTGCGGGTGCGGCCGTCCGGGCCGCGATGATGCGATCGGCCAGTTCCCTGACCGCACCGGAGCCTCCCCGCGAGGCGAGGACGACGCGCGCCGCGGCGCGTGCGGTCGGGTGGGCGTCGGCGACGACCACGGACCAACCCACGATGCGGAGCGCCGGCAGGTCGCCGACGTCGTTCCCGAGGTAGGCGATGCGATCGAGCGGCACTCCGATCCGCTCCGCCCACTCCGTGAGGACGTCGCCCTTGTCTCCGCGGGTGTCGTCGCCGTCCACACCGTGGATGACGTCAACGCGGAGCTTGGCCGCACGGGCCGCGACGACGGCATTGCGCTCGGCCGAGAGGATGAGGACGGGGATCCCGGCGTCGCGGAGCTGGCGGACGCCGTGGCCGTCGCCGCGGTGGATCCGGACGCTCTCGCGGCCGTCCTGATCGACGACGGCCGTGTCGTCGGTGTGCACGCCGTCGAAGTCGGTGACGACGGCCTCGACCTCGATGAGCTCACCACCGTCGTCGACAGTGGCCCGGAGCTCCGGTGTGTCGATCGCCGAGACCGCGCGGGCCAGCTCGAGGTCGGCGGGGACGTCGATCTCGATCGCGTGACGCTCCGGCACCGATTGCACCGCGACGAGGCCGAAGAACCGGTGGCCCGAGGATCGGAAGCCGGCGGCGTCCATCGCGTAGAACGCACCCGTCTCGCGGTACTCCGCGGCACGGTCCTGGCGGCGGGGGCGTGATGCCCTGTCGTGGTTGACGCCGACGACGCCCTCGTTCGCACCCCCGTCCCGCCAGAGGAAGACGTGGGTCGGGACCGCCGAGAAGACGACGTCGGCGCTTCCGGAGATCACGCGTCTCACGGCCTCGTCGAGATCGACGGGGTCGATGAGGGGGGAGGTCGCCTGCATCAGGACGACGGTGCCGATGGGGCGCCGTCCCGAGGCCGTGTCGGCCTCGATCGCATCGAGAGCATGCAGCACCGCGGACTCCGAGGAGGCGGTGTCGCCCGAGAGCTCGTCGGGGCGCTCCACGACGACGGCCCCGGAGTCGATGGCGATCCGGGCGATGTCCGCGTCGTCGGTCGAGACGACGACGAGGTCGATGCTCCGCGCCGCGCGTGCGGAGCGGATCGCGCGAACGATGAGGGGAATTCCCCCGACCGTTCGGAGATTCTTGCCCGGGATCCCCTTCGAACCGCCGCGCGCGGGGATCACCACGACACTCAGGGGCACGTCGGAGAACGACGGATCGCTCGCCCCCGTCGTGCCGTCCTGACCGCTGTCCATGGGGTGACGCTAAGCGGGCGGGGTGGCCGGGAGGTGACCCGCGAGTGAACGCACGTCCCCCGGCGGACGACGGTTCGAATACGCACGTCCGGTCGGGGCGCAGACCTCCCCGGGCGTCGACCCGATCGACGCCCGAGGAGACCCGGACGACCGAGGAGACCCCGTGGGGATGGTCCCCGGCATCCGAGGCGCGGCCAGATGCAACCCCCCGGTCCATCGACCGCGCCTCGGACAGGAAACCCGATCGGCGAAGATCCGATCGGACGTTGAGAGGCGCTCCCTCCCACCGTGGCGGATACATCGGAGCCAATCGACTCCGATGTCGGATTTTGGTCCTGCCCGTGGTCCCGCCCGACACTTATTCAGGCGTCGAGCAGGCCCCGAGCGATCGCAGCGATCGCCGCTTCCTCTCGCGTCGTCGCCCCCAGTTTCCGGTAGATGCTCGCGCGCTGCTTCTTGACCGTGTTGGGCGAGACGACGAGTCGCTTGGCGATCACCGAGACACTCAACCCGGACACCAGCAGCGTCAGGACCTCCCGCTCCCGCGCCGTGAGGTCGGCGAACGAGTCGAGTCGGACGAAGAGTGTCGGCATGGCCTCGAGCTCCGAGAGCAACCGCGCGTCGGCGAGCCCCGCTCGTTCCGCGAGCAACGCGAGTGATCGGCGATCGGATTCGACGAGGAACGACCACGGAGACCGGAGCCCTTGGGAGGACAGCACCCGGAGCCCCTCCGACAGATCGTGGAGCGACGCCCGTTCTCCTCCGAGCCGGAGTGAGGCGGCCGCTCGGGCGAGTAGGAGCTCCACGCGGTTCCGCGGACCGATCCCCTGCGCCCCGAGGCCATCGCTCGCGGCGGCGACCGCCTCGAGCGCCCGGTCCTCGACGAGTGCGATCTGGGCACGGCAGACGCCGATCACCGGATCGCCCTTGTCGAAGGAGCGCAGCGCGACCTTCGACTGCGCGAGTGCGCCCACCGCGAGCGAGAGAGCGATGACGGCTCGACCGATGGCCGAACGGACGGCCGGCGGCGCGATGGTCCGTTCCCGGTCCGGAACCGCTTCGTTCACGGCCGAGATGCTGAGGAGGCTCCTCCCCTCCGCCGCGTCGAGCATCGACCGCACCGGTACGACCCTCAGCCGGATCTCGGGACCCGCCGAGCGGAGCACTCCGTCGATCGCCTCCCTCGTCGAGGCCAGATCGCCGCTCTCAGCGGCGAGGAGCGCAGATGCGAGGTCGGCCCATCCCCATCGGGACAGGCCCGTGCGTACTCGGCCGAGAGCGATGAGCTGCTCCCGTGCGAGACCCATCGCTCCCGCCGTCGCATGAGCGCTCGCGAGAAAGGCGTGAGCCTGCGCCAACAGCTCCGCCCGCACGCCGGGAGCAGCGACGACCCGCTCGGCGAGCCTCACCGCATCCTGCGTCTGACCGACCCCCAGGAAGGTCACGGCCGCCTGCAGCGTCGCGGCGGCGAGGATTCCGGGTGCCGGCGGGCGCTCGTCGATCTCGAAGCGCTCCGACGCGGCGCTCACCTCGGACGCCACGGACAGAGCAGCGGCCCACCGGCCCTCGAGTCGCAACGCGATCAGACGCACACCGAGCATCGCGAGACGGTCGTCGGGGCCGAGCTGCGATGAACGGGTGCGCGCTGCTTGCTCGGCAGCGACGAGGTAGGCCGAGCCGACGGCCTTCCCCTTGCCGCTCGTGGTGTGGACCAGTCCGAGCATCGCCGTGAGGTACGGGAAACGCCGGAGCTTCGCCGTCGCGACGGCGATGAGGGGCTCGAACGCCCCCGGTTCGTCGTCGGTCACGGCGATGAACGATTCCCGGAGGATGCGTTCCGCGAGCACGAACTGCTCCGTCCGGATCGCCCGCGCCCACGCCGCGCGCGAATCGCCCCTCCCCCACAGCACCTCGGCCGCGGCGGCGTCCGCCTCGGGAGATCGGCCCCCGTCCGCGCCGGCCACCGTCTTCTCGAGCACGCGCGCGGTGATGGGGACGAAGTGGAAACGGGAGACGTCCCCGTCGCTGTCCCAGAACCCGAACCCGAGGGATCGCGCGGCATCGAGCCATTTCCGCGCCCGCTCCGTGTCCACCGCTCCGAGCCGTGCCGCTTCCCGGTCGGTCACGCCGTCGAGGAGGGCGGCCCGCTGCAGGAACGTCCAGAACTCGTCCTCCGAGGACCCGCCCGGTGCACTGACCGATGCGACGAGCGCGTCCGCCACGCGACCGACGACGGTGTCCATCTCGCGGACCGCCGTGAGTCGCTGAGACCCGTCGAGTCTCTCGGCGAAGAGACGCGTCGCGAGCGGCATGCCCCCCGTGATCTCGTGGACCTCCGCGGCGAGCTTCGCATCGACGGTGAGGACGGAGCGGACGATCACGAGCGCACACTCTCGCAGCGTGAAGAGGAGTCCTTGTGCCTCGATCTCCATCAGATCGAGGGCCGAGCCGTCGTCCTGGCGATCGAAGGAGCTCACGCTGCGGGTGGCGATCACGAAACGCAGTCGATCGGTCACCCGGAGCATCGCTCTCACGTCCTCTTCGACGGCGGGGGACTCGAGCGCGTGGGCGTCGTCGATGACGATCGTGAAGTCGGTGTCCAGGTGCGATGCGAACCTGGTGAGGTAGCGCCGGAGGTCACCTCCGGCACCGAGCTGCGCGGCCGACGGGAGCCAGCGACCCTCCACTACGAGGGTGCCCGAATCCTCCACCATGGCGAAGACCCTCGTCCAGAAGGTCGCCCGGTCGACGATGTCATCGTCGACGTCGACCCAGACTCCGTCGACGTCCGACGCGTTCGCCCACTGGGAGACGAGCATCGTCTTCCCGAACCCCGAACCGCCGCGCACCAGGGTGATCCGATGACGCGCCTCGAGCAACGCCACGAGGTCGGGGCGTCGGATGGCCCACGCCGGTTCGACGGGAGCCCCGTAGATCGGTCCGGTCGACGACGTGCGTCGTCCCGCTCGCTCGGCGCGCGATCCCGACCCACCCCCCGGCGGTACCGGCCGCGTTCCTCCGGCGTCGAATGCTCCTGCGCGCTCGCCCGTTGCCGTCATGTGAACCCCGCCCTTTGTCGACCGATCAGTGGGCATCACACTGGCCATTCGACGAGGGCATCGGGGGCTGATCGGGAAAATATGGTCCGATAAATGGTCCGCTTCTTCGTCCTGGTGACGATCCGGGGGCATGTGCGGCTGATCATGGCCCCTGAAAGGAGGGCCATGATGGCGAGGACCCGAGCCCGGAGAAGCGACGACGGTCGTCCTCCTACGGCCGTCCGGCCTCCCCATCGCTCCAGGGCAGCTCCTCGGTCCGGCGGACGGGTGACAGCGGCACGACGATGACCGGCTGTCGCTGCCGATGGGCGAGATGGGCCGCGATCGATCCGGTGAAGAACTCCTGGAGCCCAGCGCGGAAGCCGGGTTCGCGCGTGCCCACGACGATCGATCCGACCTCCTCACGGTCGGCGATCGAGCACAGGGCGGCGGACGGCTCACCCTCGGCGGTCACCACGCGCCAGCGAGCCCCGGAGCTCTCGAGGGTCGGTCGGACCTGATCGTCGATCCAGGTCGAGTCGATCTCGCTCTCGACGTTCGCGTCGTAGGGAACGAAGGCCACGGAGCCGTCGGCCCAGAGGCCCGCGGTGTAGCGCGTCGCGTCTACCCATGCCACGACGAGCTCGGCGCCGAAGGCCACGGCGTACTCGGCGGCGACACGGAGCACGGCCTCGGGCTGGCCGGGGACGATACCGACGAGTACCGGACGGGTCGAGGGTCGAACGGTCATGGTCTCAGCCTCCTGCGTGGCGGAACCTCGGACACCTCGCATCGTCACGGCACGGTCCGCCTGGCCTCACCACTCGACGCACGATCAGCATATCCACGGCGCCCGTCACCCACCACGAGGCGCCGCCGGAACGATCCCGTCCGGCGGCGCCTCGTGACGGCTCGCCCAGAGGCTGATGGTCCGTCGCTCCCGCCGCTACGGGATCCGAACGACGGAGAACTCCTCCACAGAGAAGGTGGTCGTCTCCGGCCGACCCGCGTAGTAGATGATGCCGACCGTGCCGGCCGCTTGCAGGCCGGAGGAGGTGTCCGTTCGGTCGATCTGCCACGTGGTGGGTTCGGCGGCATCTCGGAACCAGGCTTTGGCCCGGAGCGCGGTCGACCCGGTGCCGGAGACCTGGAACCGGAGGGAGATCTCTTGACCGGCGGTGTATCCGACGCTCGTCAGGTTGACGCTCGCGAGCGTCTTCCCCGAGGCCTGGACGTCCAGCCGCGTCTTGGAGGGCTCGACGATGATGCGAGCGGCGTATCGGTCCGACCCGACACCACGACCGATGAGACTGACGTAGTGAGACGACGTACCCGCCGACCGATCGAGGGAGAACGTCATCGTCGAGTCGGAGCTCGTCTGGGACACGGCCGGGAGGGTCGCCACACGCATGTGTGCGGGCGCGACGCGGATGATCCCCGAGCCGGCGCTCGTGCTGACCCCGCTCGTGGTCTCCGATACGGCCCAGGCCCCGCCGGTCTCGGCCGAACCCCATCCCGAGGAGACCGACCGCTCGAAGCGGTCGAACGCCACGGCCGACGGCTCCGGCTCGGGCTCGGGCTCGGGCTCGGGCTCCGGCTCGGGCTCCGGCTCCGGCTGGGTCTGGGGTGCCGCCGCCGTGTGGCCTGCGATGGTCGCGCCGGACAGGACGCGGTCGTAGAGGGCCACATTGTCGATCGCACCGTCTAGGAAGTCGCTCGTCGGCGCCGACGGCCACCCGGCGATCGTGTTCCCCCCGACGTTCCAGTACCCCTCGAATACCCCCGCCGCGGTGTCCTCGACGCGCGATCCGACGAGTTCGCCGTCGACGAAGAGCTGCAACCCGCTCGAGCCGAGGGTGGCGACCACGTGATGCCATCGACCGTCGTTGTAGGCCAACGGCGTCGTGACCGTCTGCGCGCTGTCCGTCCAGACACCGAACACGAGCTGGCCGGTGTCCGTCATGTACACGTGTCGGTCGTGAGCCGCGTTGGTCGCTTCGCGGGTATGACCGAACCCGAGGATCTGGCCACCGGTCGTCGTCTCGGTGGAGAACCACGCCTCCGCGGAATAGGTGGTGGGCGCAGTGACCGACGCCTTTTGGGCGACGAATCGGGTCACTCCGTCGAAGGCCCCCGCGCTGCCCGCATCGTCGCTCTCGATGCCCTGCACCCGCTCGGCCACGGTGGAGAGGTCGTTGGTTCCGGCCCAGTCGAAGGTCGTCGACCCTGCCGTCTCATTGAACGGCCAATAGGACACGGGAGCGTCGCGGAGGACGATTCGGTCGTAGTCCGTCGCCGGCCCCGTCGATCCGGCCGTGGCGGTGAAGGACACCGCGTCGCTCAGCGTGGAATTACCGTCCGGGTCGATCGTCTTCACTCGATAGCCGTACTTCTTCCCGGCGACGAGACCGGTGTCGATCGCGCGGACGGTGGGTGTGTCCCAGAAGCTGGAAGAGATCCAGTCCGTCTCGAAGACGGGCGTCGCGGTGTTCCCGTCTCGGATCACCTGGTACCGGAGGCGCGAGCTGTCTCGATCGTCGTTGGCCGGCCAGCTGAGGCGGACACCGTTGCCCTCGAACGACTCGGTGGTGACCACGAGCTGGGCGCCAGACAACCGCGGTCCGTTCTTCTCCGGCGCAACGGGAGGGGCTGCGAATCGCGCCAGGCCGTTCTGTCTGGTGCCGTTGACGGAACGGAACTCGCCGCCGTAGAGGACGTAACCGTCCCCGGCCGCCACGTCCCAGGGGCCCTGGTTCGCCCCGGTGAAGAGACCGGTGTCGAAGGCGGGGAACCAATGCAGGAGCGAGGGGGCCGGCTGACCGGCGTGGCCCCAGAAGGTCGTGGTGGTAGACAGATTCGTGCCCGTGGCGGCGTCCGAGAAAGCGAGTCCTCGATACTGTCCCTCTGGGGCGATGTAGTCGCCGAATCCGCCGACGTTGCTGCAGTCGTGGTGATGTCCGGCCGTGTAGACGACGTCGCCGACGGGCCGGACCGAATAGGTGTCTCCTCGGCAGTCCTCGAGCCACTCGATGGAACCGTCCACTGCTCTCGCTTTGAACGTGCCCTCGAAGTTCCCCGTGCCGTAGGCCCATCCCGTTCCGTAGACGGAGTCGCCCGCCACGGCGAGGCTGTAGATGCCGGACTTCTGCTCTTCTCCGTTCCGCACCACGTCTCCGATCGCCCACGGTTGCGTTACACCGGAATCGGGAGAGACCGACGCCATGCCGAGCGACGTCTTTCCCCCGCCGACGGTCTGAAAGGATCCCCCGAGGACTACCCGCGCACCCGACCCGGCGACGACGATCGCCTTCACGTCTCCGCCGACAGGCGCGGGGTTCCACGGCAGCAGAGCACCCGTCGCTGGGGAGAACGCTGCCGCCCGGCTGCGGGTCGCCTTCTGGGCCGTCGTGAACGCGCCGCCGGCATAGAGCACGGACCCCGACGCGGCGAGCGAGTGGACGGCCTTGTTGAGCACGGGGGCGAACGTCGTGTCGAGCTTCCCGGTGGCGACGTCGAATGCGGCGATGCGCGACCGGGCGACGCCGTTCACCGTCGTGAAGTCTCCCCCGACGTAGAGCTTCTTGCCGTCCGCCGAGACCGCGAGGGCGCGGACGGGCGCGTTGAACGTGGGAGCGAACGCCAGCAAGGCACCGGTCGTCACGTCGTAGGACAGCATGTGCGAGCGGGCGACGATCTTCTGGCCGACGCCCGCGCCGGACGGCCGCGCCTTCGTGAACGCCCCAGCCGCGAACACGGTCTTGCCGACCACGACCTGGTCCCAGACCACCCCGCCGGCGTCCATGTCGTTGCGGGCCGCAACCGTCCCGTCACCGATCTGCGGGGTGGGGAGAAGATCGGCGGTCACCGTTGCCGGAGTGGTGGGATCGGCCGGATCGACGGGAGACCCCTCCGCCCGTGCCGACGCGGCGGGCACGATCGAGACGACGACCAGCGCCGCCGCGGCCGACATCACGAGGAGCCCACGAACGAGGCCCGCTCGGCGAACCGTCTCGGCCCACGTCCTGGTAGCGACCGCACCGTCGGATGCGTTCGTGCGGGTCGGTGAGAAGCTCGGCGACATCGGTATGGTCCCCCCGGAGTGCGATGTACAGAACGTGATCAGTCCTCACATTCACACCGAGTCTCGCCGACCTGCCGCTTCCCCGCTCCCGGAAGCGCCTCCCCTGTGGATAAGCGGAACGGGCGGGCCGGAAGAATCCGACCCGCCCGTTCGCGGTGGTGGTACTGGTGAGACGACTCAGCCTTCGGTGAGCGGCCCGAGGGTCGGGTCGTTCGCGTAGGCCTCTGCCGCGTTCTCCTTCGTCACGATGACGGGGGGCAGGAGGAAGGACGGCACGACGACTTCGCCGTTGTCGTAGGACTCGGTGTCGTTGACCTCGACGTCCTCGCCCTTCTGCAGCTGCTCGGCCATCGTGATCGCCTGCGCGACGAGCGCGCGGGTGTCCTTGTTGATGGTGGAGTACTGCTCGCCGGCCATGATCGACTTCACCGAGTCGACCTCGGAGTCCTGACCGGTGACGACGGGGATGTCGCGGCCGTCGGCCTTGACCGACGTGATGATCGCACGGGCGAGGTTGTCGTTCGGCGACAGGACGCCGTCGAGCTGGGTGTCACCCGAGTACGAGCTCGTGAGGAGCGAGTCCATACGGCTCTGCGCGTTCTCGGCTTCCCAGCCCTGCGTGGCGGTCTGCTGGATGTCCGTCTGGCCGGAACCGACGACGACGTCGCCGCTGTCGATGGCCGGCTGGAGGACCTCCATGGCACCGTCGAAGAAGACCGCCGAGTTGGCGTCGTCCGGCGAGCCGGAGAAGAGCTCGATCGTGTACGGCCCCTCGCCCTTCGCCGCCATGCCGTCGAGGAGCGCCTGGCCCTGGAGACGGCCGACCTCGGCGTTGTCGTACGCGACGTAGTAGTCGAGGTCAGCCGTGTTGAGGATGAGGCGGTCGTACGCGATGACGACGGCGCCGGCCTCGTGGGCCGCGGCCACCTGGGTGCCCAGCTGCGAACCGTCGGCCGCGCCGATGATGATGACCTTCGCGCCCTTCGTGATCATCGACTGGATCTGCGACTGCTGGTCGGCGACCGTGCCGCTCGCCGCCGCGTACTGCACGTCGGACTCGAAGCCCGCGTCGGCGAGGCCCTCGGTGAAGAGGTCGCCCGCGAGGACCCAGTTCTCCGACGTCTTCGCGGGGAGCGCGACGCCGACGAGGGAGTCCGCGGCGAAGCCGGCTTCGTCGCCGCTTCCGCTCGAGGTGTCGTCCGTACGGCTGGAGCAGCCGGCCAGGACGAGCGCAGCAGCCGAGGCCAGAGCCACGGTTGCGAGTGCTGATCTGCGCATTGTTTTCACTTTCTCTTGGGTGTTGGGGTTGTGGGGGTAATGGACAGGTCTATTTGTTGGCGGTGACCGCGCCGGGCTTCGCCGTGTCGGGCGTGCCGGTCGTGGGCGTCGGGGTCTGGTCGGTCGGTCCGTTGTTCCGCTTCGACGTGAAGAGCCCGATGATCGAGAACCGACCCTGGGTCTTGTTGTAGACGTCGATCGCGACGGCGAGCAGGAGCACGAGGCCCTTGATGATCTGCACGAGGTCGGCGCCGGCGCCGACGAGCTGCAGGCCGTTGTTGAGGAAGGCCATGACGAGACCACCGATGATGGCGCCGATGACCGTGCCGACGCCGCCCGCGACGGCGGTGCCGCCGATGAAGGCCGCCGCGATCGCGTCGAGCTCCCAGCCGTTGCCGTCCTGGCCTCCGGACGCACCGGCTCGGGCGATGAAGATCATGCCCGCGAGGCCCGCGAGGCCCGCGAGGATCGACATGTTCATCATCACGAAGAAGTTGACGCGCTTCGACTTGACGCCCGAGAGCTCCGCCGCGTGCGAGTTGCCGCCGACCGCGTAGATGTGGCGGCCGATGATCGTGTTCCGCGTGAGGAAGCCGTAAGCGAGCACGAGGGCGATGAGGATGATGCCCGAGACCGGGATGCTCGTGCCGACGCGACCGCCGGCGAAGAGGAATGCGGCGTACAGGACGACGGCACCGAGGATCACGACGCGGAGCACCGACACCCACACGGGCGCCGTCTCCGACCCCATCTCCGCCTGCGTGCGGCGGGCCCGCCATTCGCGCCACGCGATCGCCACGACGGCGAGGATGCCGAGCAGGAGGGTGAGGTTGTTGTACCCCGTATTCGGACCGACCTCCGGCAGGTAGCCCGCTCCGATCACGGTGAAGCCCTCCGGCACGGTCACGGCGGTCGCCGCTCCGATCGCCTGGTTGCCACCGCGGAAGATGAGCATGCCCGCGAGCGTCACGATGAACGCCGGAACGCCCACGTAGGCCACCCAGAAGCCCTGCCACGCTCCGATGAGTGCGCCGACGACGAGGCCGAGCACGATCGCGAGCGGCCACGGGAGATCGAAGTCCGCCATCGCCTTCGCGACGACGATGCCGGTGAACGCCGCGACCGAACCGACCGAGAGGTCGATGTGGCCGGCGATGATCACCATCACCATGCCGATCGCGAGGATCAGGATGTAGGAGTACTGGTTCACGACTGCGATGAGGTTGCCGGGCGTGAGTGTCAGACCGTTGGTACCGATCTGGAAGCCCACGATGATGGCGACGAGGCTCGCGAGGATACCGAACTGGCGAGCGGTCGACGTCGTGCCGCCCCCGAAGATCTTCTTGACGTCGGAGAATCCGCTCATGCTGCTGCAGCTTTCTTGTTCGTGGAGGTCATGCTCTTCATGAGCATCTCGGGTTCGGCTTCCGCCGCGGTGAACTCGTCGGTGATCTGGCCCTCGAAGATCGTGTAGATCCGGTCGGAGAGGCCGATGAGCTCGGGGAGCTCCGAGGAGATGACGATGACGCCCTTCCCCTGAGCGGCGAGCTGCTGGATGATGCCGTAGATCTCGAACTTCGCTCCCACGTCGATGCCGCGGGTGGGCTCGTCGAGGATCAGCAGATCGGGGTCGGTGAACATCCACTTTGCGAGGACGACCTTCTGCTGGTTGCCTCCCGAGAGCTTCGACACCCCCTCGTCGACCGTCGGCGTCTTGATGCGCAGGCTCTTGCGGTAGTCGTCCGCGATCGAGTGCTCCTTGAAGTCGTCGACGACCTGCCCGCGCGAGATCTTCGAGAGCTTCGCCGAGACGACGCTGCGCTTGATGTCGTCGAGCAGGTTGAGCCCGAGCGACTTGCGGTCCTCGCTCACGTAGGCGAGACCGTGGTCGATCGCCTCGCTCACGTTCCGCAGCTGGATCTCGCGACCCTCCTTGAACACCTGTCCGGAGACGAAGTTGCCGTAGGAGCGGCCGAAGACGCTCATGGCGAGCTCGGTGCGACCGGCGCCCATGAGGCCGGCGAAGCCGACGATCTCGCCCTTGCGGACGGTGAAGCTCTCGTTCCGGCACACGAGGCGCTCGGCGACGAGCGGGTGCTGCACCGTCCAGTCGCGGACCTCGAAGAGGACCTCGCCGATGTGCGGCGTGCGGTCGGGGAATCGCGACTGCAGGCTGCGGCCGACCATGCCGCGGATGATGCGGTCCTCGTTCACATCGCCGCCACGCACGTCGAGGGTCTCGATGGTCTTGCCGTCGCGGATGATCGTGATCGAGTCGGCGATGCGCTCGATCTCGTTGAGCTTGTGGGAGATCATGATCGACGCGATCCCCTTGCCCTTGAGGCCGAGGATGAGGTCGAGGAGGTGCTGCGAGTCGTTCTCGTTCAGAGCCGCGGTCGGCTCGTCGAGGATGAGCAGCTTGACGTCCTTGTTGAGGGCCTTCGCGATCTCGACGAGCTGCTGCTTGCCGACGCCGATGTCCTTGACGAGAGTGTCGGGGTCGTCGCGGAGGCCGACGCGGGCGAGGAGCTGGATGGCGCGCTTCTTCGCCTCCTTCCAGTTGATCACTCCCCCGCGGCTGGGCTCGTTGCCGAGGAAGATGTTCTCGGTGATCGACAGTTCGGGGATGAGCGCGAGCTCCTGGTGGATGATGACGATGCCGGCGGCCTCGCTCGAGCGGATGTCCTTGAAGCGCATCTCCTGCGCCTGGAAGACGATGTCGCCCTCGTACGTGCCGAAGGGGTAGACGCCGGACAGCACCTTCATGAGCGTGGACTTGCCGGCACCGTTCTCTCCGCAGATCGCGTGGATCTCGGCGGCGCGCACCGTGATCGACACGTCGGAGAGCGCCTTGACGCCGGGGAACTCCTTGGTGATCGAGCGCATCTCCAGGATGACGGGTTCATCGACCATGCGACTGCACCTCCCGAGTGACTCGGGTCTCGGCGCGACGGATTCGCATTCACTGCCTCCACAAGGACGTCGTTGTCGTGGCGGGCCGGTCGGTCCGTCAACTGCTGGAGCACGTGTTCGATCTAATGTGACCGTTCACATGCCCGCGATCACGATAGGCCCGGGACGAGACCATGTCAACCGGGCGACCGCATCCCGAGCAAGACCGTTTCCGGACCGTGACCTCGGCGCGTCATCGCCCCTCCGTTCGACGCCGGGCGAGCTCAGCGCCAGCCGGCGGTCGGAGGCGCGGTGGACTCGCGGACCATGAGCGTCGGGCGGATGAACTCGACGCTCCCCGGTCGACCCTGGTCGAGCTCCCCGATGACGAGTTCGACGGACCGGCGCCCCACAGCGGCGAAGTCCTGCCTCACGGTCGTGAGCGGCGGCAGATAATGCGCGGCATCCGGGATGTCGTCGAAGCCGACGACACTCACGTCGTGGGGCACGGAGAGGCCCTCGTCGCGGAACGCGTGCAGCAGACCGAGCGCCATCTGGTCGTTCGCGGCGAAGACCGCGGAGAAGTCCCGCCGCCTGACCAGCTCGACCCCCGCACGATAGCCGAAGTCGGCGGACAGCTCACCGAGGATGGGCGCGCGCACCGGTAGGTCCTTCTCCCCGAGCTCGAACAGGAAACCCTGCATGCGCTCGTCGGCCTCGATCCAGTCCTGCGGTCCGGCGACGTGGATGATCGATCGGTGACCGAGCTCGATGAGGTGCCGGGTCGCCATGCGTGCACCCTCGTACTGGTCGACGGCGAAACTGTGGGCGCGCCCCGGACGCTTGTTGTGGATCGACGAATCCAGGGTGACGAGCGGGAGGTCGAGCGAGCTGTCCTCGATCGCCTCGAACACGCTCACCTTCGGCGCCACCACGATGAGGGCCTCCACGGCCTGGCTCACGAGCCGCTCGAGGGCGGCGGCGATGGTCTCCGGCGTGCTGCCCGTGGTCACGAGGGCGAGCCGGTAGCCGGCGAGGTCGGCCGCGACCTCCATCGCGTGCACCATGGTCTGCGGACCGTAATGGGCGTACTGATGCGTCGAGAGGACACCGATGGTGCGGGAGCGGCTCGTGACGAGGGCGCGTGCCGCCTGATTGGGCCGGAACCCGCTCTCCTCGATCGCCTCCAGGACGCGCTGCTTCGTCTCCGGGCGGATCTTCTCGCTGCCGTTGAGGACGCGCGACACGGTCTGGTAGGACACCCCGGCGATCGCGGCCACGTCGCGGATGTTGGGCGCGCGCCCTCTTCCAGCTTCCGGCGGCATTGCGCGCTCCTAGAATCAGGGTCGATGTGTACGTTCACACGACGGGGGACGTGCTCATTGTACGCAGGGCCCTCGCCGCGCTGCAGGCTCGCTCCCGCGCGGCGACGACCGCGATGTCAGAGCCACCGTGGTAGACTCCAAGGCAGTCTTAGTCGTTCTCTGGTTAGTGAAACCGCCGGTTCGCCACATCGAGAATCCCTGACCCGCAGAGCATGCTCCGCACGGCACGTCCGTACGGTCCGATCCTCCCCGGGACCAGTCGATATCTCGCTTCGTGGGCCGGTCACCGAATCGTAAGGGGGTCTCGCATGGGGCGTGGCCGTCAGAAGGCAAAGCACACGAAGATCGCGCGGGAGCTCAAGTCATACAGCCCCAACGTGAACTACGATGCGCTCGAACGCGAGCTCACGGGTCATGACCCTGAGTCGTACTCCGATGAGGAGATCGCGAAGTGGTCGGAGTACGCCTCCGACGGCTCGGACGAATCGAAGCGCGCGTAGCGATCGATCGTGGTTCAGGGTGTCCGCGTGGTGGGTGTAGACGAACCCGACCGTCGCGGCCGGACCGGTCTCGACCGCGTCGGCCGTGACCTCTCGGGCAACCCGCGGGTCCGTGTCGTCGATGTCGAGGTCCTCTCGACCGATTGGCACGTGACGCGCGCCACGACCCTCGAGGTCCAGGACGCGTCGGGCGAGTGGTCCCGTCAGCGACGCGAGACGTACGACCGCGGCAACGGGGCGACGATCCTTCTCTACGATCCCGCGCGGCGCACCGTGCTGCTCACACGGCAGTTCCGTTTCCCCGCCTACGTCAACGGCCACGCCGACGGCATGCTCGTCGAGACGGCCGCCGGCCTGCTCGACGACGATTCCCCGGAGGCGGCGATCCGTCGCGAGGCCGAGGAGGAGACGGGTGTCGTGCTCGGAGAGGTCCGGCACGTCTTCGACGCCTACATGAGCCCGGGATCCGTCACCGAGCGCCTTCACTTCTTCGCCGCGCCCTATGCGGGAGGCGGGCTCCACGGCACGCGAGCCGGGCTCGAGGCCGAGGGGGAGGACATCGAGGTGCTCGAACTCGACATCGACGAGGCCGTCGCCTCGATCGGTAGCTCGATCATCGACGCGAAGACGATCATGCTCCTGCAGTGGGCCGTCATCTCCGGCCCGTTCGCCCGCTGACACCCCACCCCGTTCCCCGCTCTCCCTCCTAGAGATCCCCTCGGTGCTCGACTTTCAAGCACCGAGGGGATTTTTAGGGGTGGGTCACGAGAGCTGGGTGCGCTCGACCCACTCGAGGTACTCGGGAGTGACGGTGCCCGTCACGTACTCGCCGGTGAAGCAACTCATCTCGAGGCTCGTGACGTCCGAGCCCTCGATGATGGCGGACTCCATGTCCTCGACCTCCTGGTAGATGAGGTTGTCGGCTCCGAGCTCGCGTGCGATCTCGGGAATCTTGCGCCCGGCGGCGATGAGCTCGCGCCGGGTGGGCATGTTGATGCCGTACACGTGCGGGAAGCGCACGGGGGGCGCAGCCGACGTGAAGGTGACCTTGTTGGCGCCGGCCATCCTGGCCATGTCGACGATCTCCTTCGACGTCGTGCCGCGCACGATGGAGTCGTCGACGATGAGGATGTTCTTGCCCTTGAACTCGCTCGACATGGCGTTGAGCTTCTGACGCACGCTCTTCTTGCGCTCGGCCTGCCCCGGCATGATGAAGGTGCGGCCGACGTACCGGTTCTTGTAGAAGCCCTCGCGGTACTCGACACCGAGCTTCTGAGCCACCTGCATGGCCGCGGGACGCGATGAGTCCGGGATCGGCATGACCACGTCGATGTCGCCGGCGGGGGTGTACTTCGCGATCGTGTCGGCGAGGCGGTTGCCGAGCCGCAGGCGTGCCTCGTACACCGAGATGCCGTTCATGATGGAGTCGGGACGAGCCAGGTACACGTACTCGAAGGAGCACGGGATGAGGCGCGGTTCCTTCGCGCACTGACGGGAGTAGAACTCGCCGCTCGGGGTGATGAAGACGGCCTCGCCGGGAGCGACCTCGCGAACGACCTCGTAGCCGCTCGCCTCGAGGACGAGGGACTCCGACGCGACGATCCACTCGTCGCCCACGAGGCCGGCCGCGCGCCGCCCGAGCACGAGAGGACGGATGCCGAAGGGGTCGCGGAAGGCGAGGAGGCCGTGGCCCGCGATCATCGCGATCGCTGCATACGATCCCTCGACGCGTTCGTGCACCTGCGAGACGGCGGCGAAGACCTGGTCGGGATCGAGATCGAGCCCGGACACCTGGCTCTGCAGCTCCGTGGCGAGCACGTTGAGGAGCATCTCGGTGTCGCTCGAGGAGTTCACGTGCCGGCGGTCGACGTGGAAGAGGTCGTCGGCGAGCTCACGCGTGTTCGTGAGGTTGCCGTTGTGCACGAGGACGATGCCGTACGGGGCGTTCACGTAGAACGGCTGGGCCTCGTGCTCGTTCGCCGCGTCGCCCTTGGTGGCGTACCGCACGTGGCCGAGGCCGACGGTGCCGAGGAGCGAGCGCATGTCCCGCGTACGGAACGCCTCCCTGACCTGGCCCTTGAGCTTCTTGACGTGCACCGTCTGGCCGTCCACCGTGGCGATACCGGTGGAATCCTGACCGCGGTGCTGCAGGAGGAGGAGGCTGTCATAGACCTGCTGGTTGACCGGCTCATGTGAGACGATTCCGACGATGCCGCACATGCTGGGCGCTGGCTCCTGGGGGATCTGGGAAGTGTCCGAACGGACGCCCCTAGTCTCGCATACGGAGACCGGCTCACGTCCCGGTCCGCGGGGTCGCCCGAGGTCGACCGGGCGGTGGTGCGATCAGCCCGCGAAGGACCCCACGAGGCGGACGGCGCCGCCGTCGACCCCCTTCGCCCCCTGCTCGAATCCGGTCAGATCCCGAGACGACGTCGCGACGGTTCCCACGGCCCACGTGGGGATGCCACCGGCCGTCAGCACCTCGGCGACCGCGGACGCCCGCGCGGCGTCGACGACGGCGAAGAAGCCGATCCCGAGGTTCCATGTGCCCTCGGAACTCTCGAGGCTCGTGCCTGCGAGCTCGCTCAGCGCACGGAACACCGGTGCGGGCGACCACGTCGAGCGGTCCACCTCGACCCAGGAGCCCCGCGGCAGCACGCGTGCGAGGTTGGCGGCGATCCCGCCTCCGGTGACGTGCGAGAGCGAGTGGATCGCGCCCGCCGAGCGCTCGTCTCCCAGGGCGTCGAGCAGAGGTGCCGTGTAGAGGCGCGTCGGCTCCAGCAGGACCTCGGCGACCACTCCGCCGAGGTCGTCGGAGTGGTCCGTGAGCCCGATCCCGCGCGAGGCGAGGATGTGACGCACGAGGGAGAAGCCGTTCGAGTGGAGGCCGGAGGACTCGAGCGCGAGCACGACGTCGCCGTCCAGCACCCGCTCCGCGCCGAGGACCGCGTCGGCCTCGACGACGCCCGTCGCGGCACCCGCGACGTCGTAGTCGTCCGGCGCCATCAGTCCGGGGTGCTCGGCCGTCTCGCCGCCGACGAGCGCGGTGCCCGTTGCCTCGCACGCGCGGGCGATGCCGGTGACGATGGAGGCGATGCGCTCGGGCACGACACGGCCGCACGCGATGTAGTCCGTCATGAACAGCGGGGTGGCGCCGACCACGACGATGTCGTCGACGACCATGCCGACGAGGTCCTGACCGATCGTGTCATGGCGGTCGATCGCCTGGGCGAGCGCGATCTTCGTGCCGACCCCGTCTGTCGAGGTCGCGAGGAGGGGTGCGCGATAGGCCGTGAGCGCCGACGCGTCGAACAGTCCGGCGAAACCGCCGACGCCGCCGCGGACCTCGGGTCCGTGCGTCGCGGACACGGCCGCCTTCATGAGTTCGACCGCGCGGTCTCCCGCTGCGGTGTCGACTCCGGCATCGCGGTACGTGTCGGTTGCGCTCATGATCGGCGGGACTCCTCGTCGGGGTCGGGGGTGGTGGATTCTGTGGCGGCGATGGCGGCGGCTTCGTCGTCCGTCACCTCGGTCACCGGACCGGCGACGTCGATCCTCTCGACCTCGACCTCGACGGCGCCGCGGGCCATGACGCGATCGAGGATGATCGCGACGAGGGCTCCGAGCGCGGCTCCGAGCGGGATGAGGCAGACGAGGAGGAATCCGAACACCTGGGTGAGACCGAACTGCGTGCCGTCCTCGGTCACCGTGGGGCCGCCGTCGGCCGGGCGGAACGCGAAGGTGAGGATGAGCGTGGCGACCACTCCGGCGATCGCACCGAGGGCGAGGAAGCCCCACACCTTCGGGGCACGGCGCACGACGACGCGCTCCCGTGCGGGGACCGGGTCACCGGGATCGGCGGGCGAGGGCTGTTCGGAGGTCACTCCCCCATTCTCCCTCACCGGGTCCGCCCTCCGCGACGGCCCGTCCGGGATGCCGGCGGCCGCTGCGGCGCCAGCCCCCGGATCGAGCGCCCCGGGCTCACCGCCCCGATTCGCCCGGTAGTCGGAGCGGCAGCACGGGCGTGAGGTCGGCCCGCGATCCGGAGGCGTGCACCGTGCCTCCGGCGAGGGCGTCGCGCCATGACAGGTCGCCGCTCGCGAGGGCGAGCCACGTGCGCGCGTCGGTCTCCACGACGTTCGGCGGCGTGCCCCGCGTGTGGCGGGGCCCCTCGATGCACTGGATCGCTGCGAACGGCGGCACCCGCACCTCCACCGTGTGGCCAGGGGCGACCTCCGCGAGGTGCTGCAGCGTGTATCGGACGGCCGTCGCGACGACGGGTTTCTCGGCGTCGCCGCCGCGGGCGTTCGCGACGGCGTGCAGGCCCTCGCCGTCGGGAATCCGTGCTCGTGCCATGACCAATAGGCTAGTGGCCGTGAAGATCCTCGTCCTCGGCTCCGGTGCCCGCGAGCACGCCATCGTCCTGTCGCTCCTGTCGGAAGGACGCGGCCACGAGATCACCGCCGCGCCGGGCAACGCGGGGATCGCCGCGAGCGTCCCGACCGTGGACCTCGACGCGAACGACCCCGTCGCCGTGGCCAACCACGCGATCGCCCGCGGAACCGACCTCGTCGTGATCGGCCCGGAGGCCCCCCTCGTCGCCGGCGTCGCCGACGAATTGCGCGAGCAGGGCATCGCGGTGTTCGGCCCCGGTCGGGAGGCCGCGGAGCTCGAGGGGTCCAAGTCCTTCGCCAAGCACGTGATGGAGTCGGCCGGAGTCCCCACAGGCCGCGCCGTCCGCGCTGGCACGGCAGCCGAGGTCGAGACCGCGCTCGACGAATTCGGCGCACCGTACGTCGTCAAGGCCGACGGCCTCGCGGCCGGCAAGGGCGTCATCGTGACGGACGATCGCGATGCGGCCGTCGCCCACGCGCACACATTCCTCGGATCCGGGAGCGTGCTCGTGGAGGAGTTCCTCGACGGGCAGGAGGTCTCGCTCTTCTTCGTGAGCGATGGTCACACGGTCGTCCCCCTCTCGCCCGCCCAGGACTTCAAGCGCGCCGGCGACGGCGATACCGGCCCGAACACCGGGGGGATGGGAGCGTACTCGCCGCTCCCCTGGCTCGACGAGGTCTTCGGATCCGAGGCCGACTTCGTCGCCGAGGTCACCGAGACGGTCGCCCGCCCCGTCGTCCGGCAGCTCGCGGAGGAGCAGACGCCCTTCGTGGGTCTGCTCTACGCCGGCCTCATCCTCACGTCGAAGCGCGAGGGCCCGGACGACCGGGGGATCCGCGTCATCGAGTTCAACGCCCGATTCGGCGACCCCGAGACCCAGGTGGTGCTGCCCCGACTCACGACGCCGCTGTCCGAGCTGCTCCTCGCCGCCGCGACGGGCACTCTCTCGGACGTACCCGTCCCCCGGTTCTCGGACTCGGTCGCCGTGACCGTGGTTCTCGCGAGCGAGAACTACCCGGCCGCACCGGTCACAGGCCGCGTCATCGACGGAGTGGACGCGGCGGAATCCGTGGAGGGCGTGCACGTCGCGCATGCCGCGACCGCCGTCCGCGACGGTGCACTCGTCGCAACGGGTGGCCGCGTGCTGAGCATCGTCGGGGTCGGGGACGACTTCACCGACGCACGAACGCGGGTCTACACCGCACTGTCGGAGATCACCCTCGAGGGCTCCCACCACCGCAGCGACATCGCGGCTCGCGTCGCGCGCTGAGCGCGGCGCGTCTGCCGAGGTGCCGATCCGGCACCGGTGGCCATCGCGTCACTCGAGCGTCGTGCCGAAGACCTGCTGCTCGACGAGGGGGCGCAGCCTCTCCTCGAGGCAGCCGGAGACGAAGTACCGCTGGAGGAGCCCGTCGCCCAGCGCGTTCCCGACGGACGCCAGGATCATCGACTGGTCGAGGCTCAGATGCGTGTCGGCGATGAGGCCGCTCCGGGCGTCCACCGCGTCCGCGAAGCCCCCCGGTCCGTACAGTCCGTAGTCGACCCTCAGCCTCTCGAGGTTCTCCATCGCACCCCGCGGGTCGTAGGGCAGCGCGAGGAACGATGCGTACGGGGTGACGACGTCGCCCGAGACGGTCCTGCCGCGCTCGGGAGTGCCGGGGCGCCGCGGGTCGCTCGATCCGCCGGGTGAGGCGGTGACCCCCGACGCCGCGAGCGTCGCGCGGATGCTCAGGCCGTCGATTCCGTACACCCCGTATCCCCCGGCCGGGTCGGCGGCCGGGCTGACGCCCCATACGCTCGCGCCCGCCGGACCCACGGTGTGACTCGACTGCGCCGCGACCGTCGCCGCGTGGTTGAGGGCCCAGGAACGCGGCCCCCAGTCGGCCTCCGGG
The DNA here is from genome assembly GCF_003990045.1 of Labedella endophytica. GTDB lineage: Bacteria > Actinomycetota > Actinomycetes > Actinomycetales > Microbacteriaceae > Labedella > Labedella endophytica. Next base: position 1,049,079 of record NZ_RZGZ01000002.1, read on the forward strand.
ACGAGGAGATCGGGCATGAGGGCCTCGAACATGCTGCCGTCCCAGGACGGGACGATGTCCATGCCGTCGTAGGAATACGTGGATTCGAGGACCTCGAATCCGTCGTACGATCGCGTCTGCGCGACGCGAGGTTTCATCCACCCGGATCCGGAGGCCGAGACCGGACCCGTCCGGGACGGGGCCGCATAGGAGCTCTCGGGCAGTTGGCCGTTGGCGATCCCGACGTAGCTGGCGATCCGTGCTTCGGAGGCGATCGTGTCATAGGAGGCGCAGGTGGAGAACACGTCGCCGTCTTTCTCGGCGCACTGTCCCAGCGGGCGTTCCGGCCAGAACCCCACCCGCATGAGCCCCGCACCATCGGCCGCCTCCTCGTCGAGGAACGACGAGAAGTCCATCGACATCGAGAGAGCCGTGGCCTGCTCGGCCACCGTCGGCTCCGCGGCGGCCGCGATCCGGAGGGCCGCGGCGAGCCAGCCGTTGTCGACCGTGGAGAGGAATGAAGAGATCGTCTCGTCGTCGCCGGGCCAGACGGTGAGCTTCTCCGCCGTCTGCGGCGAGTACCAGTTGTAGAACATGCCGCTCGGCGTATGCCGCTCCATCGAGGCGAGAGTCGAGACCGTGCTGCGCATCCGGGACGCGGCATCGTCGGCCGTGATGATACCGAGATCGCGCGCGACGACGGCCGACCAGAGGTAACCGCCGATGTCGGTCGGTGACGTGTACGGTGCCGGCTCGCGGAGGGAGGAGTCGACGTGGTCGGCTACGAGACCGGTCTCGGGCACGAGCATGGCGTCCATCGATGCCCACGTGTCGACGGCGTACAGGCGCAGCGTCGCCTCGTCCTCCGCGGTGAGGGCAGGATCACCGCCCTCGTCCGCGATCCGGTCGTCCTCCGCCCGGTCACCTCCCCATCCGTCACCACCCGTTTCGGCGCTGTCGGATCCGTCCCCGTCTGCCGCGTCGTCCGGGACCGGTGGCGCGGACACCCCGGGGGCGGCGGGGAGCAGATCCTCGTCGATCCGTGTGGGACCGGGCGAGGTCGTCGGGGCGGTGGAACCCGGATCCGCCGGGGTCGAGAGGGACGGGGTCCTCTCCACCACCGCCTCGTCACCGAACCGTCCCGCGAGTCCGCGCTGCGGGGCGAGGGCAGCACACGCGGAGACGAGCAGCACGAGGACCACACCGCCCAGCGCTGTAGCTGCGGCGGTCCGTCGTCGACCCCAGCCTCGTGCGCCGCTGTTCCGTCCGTTGCCTCGAGCGGCGACGCGTCGTCCCATGTCCGATCTCTCCTCCCCGATCGGCAGCCCGCCGTCAGTCGAGTGGATCACAGGAGCACCCCACGGAAACGCGTCACCCCCCTCGACCTGGGGATAACCGGTCGAGGGGGGTGAGGCGTCGCGGCGGACTCCGGTCAGCGGGGCATCGTGGAGCCGAAGACCTGGGCGGCGACGAGGGGCCGGACGGTCTTCTCGAAGGATCGGTCGACGAAGTAGTCCTTGAGCGCGTCGTCGTCGAGAGCGTTCCCGATAGCGGCCATGATCATCGACTGGTCGAGGCTCAGGTAGCGCTCGGCGGCCGTGCCGGAATCGGTCGAGACCGCATCGAGGAAACCGCCGTCTCCGTAGGCTCCGAGATCCGTCTCGATGCCCGCGAGGTTGTCGAGGGCGCCGTCGGCGTCGTACGGCAGCGCGAGGAAGGACGCGTGGGGTGTGACGACGCCCTCGCCGTAGTCCGGTTCCGGGTTCGTCGCCTCTCGACAGCCGTCGTAGCCGCGATCGACGTCGGTGGCGGGTTCGTCACTCGCGTACCCGTCGGAGCTGATGCCGAGTCCCTCGACACCGTATTCGCGGTATCCGCCGAACGGGTCGCTCGCCGGGCTGAAGCCCCAGTAGCCGTAATCGGCCTCCTCGAGGCCGTGGAACTCCTGCGCCGCGACCGTCGCGGGGTGGTTCACGCCCCACGACCGGGGTCCCCACTCCGCTTCCGGCACGAAGAGGTCCGGCATGAGCGCCTCGAACATGCTGCCGCCCCAGGAGGGGACGAGCCTCATGTCCGCGTACTCGTAGGTGCCCTCGAAGACGCTCACGCCCGAGTACTCGCGCGTGACACCCTCGGGCTTCTGCTCCTGCCATCCGAAGTCGCAGCCCTCGTCCGGCATCGTCCGGAGCGTGCCGTAGTACGCCTTCGCCGGAATCTGCCCGTTGGCGATGCCCAGATAGGTGGCGATGCGTGCCTCGCTCACGGTGGTGTCGTACCAGTGGCATGTGTAGAGGACCTCGGGAGCGTCATCGTCGTCGCCGTAGTTGCCCGGGACCGTGCACGTGTCGCCCGGCTGGTCCACCCAGAAACCACCACGATTGAGGCCGGCGCCGTCAGCCGCCTCGGTGTCGTGGAACCATCCGAAGTCCATGGAGTCGTAGAGCGCGTCGGCCTGCTTCCGCAGCTTCGGCTCGGCATCCGCGACGACGCGCAGCGACGCCGCGAGCCACCCGTTGTCGACCGTGGAGAGGAACGGGTGCACGACGTCTCCGCTGTCCGGCCAGGTCGTGAGCTTCTCGCCCGTCTCCGGGGCGTACCAGTTGTAGAACATCCCGCTCGGCTCGTGCCGCTCGAGCTCCGAGAGCGTCTCGAGCGTCGTGCCGATCCGATCGCGGGCCTCCTTCTTCGAGATCACGCCGAGGTCGCGCGCGACGACCGCCGACCACAGGTAGCCTCCGATGTTGGTCGGCGACGTGTACGCGCTCGGCGTTCCGAGGTCCGCATCGATCTGATCGGCGACGAGCCCCGTCTGCTCGTCGGCCATCGCCGCCATCGACGCCCAGGTGTCGTCGGCGTAGCGGAGCAGCGTGCGCTCCTGCGCGCGGGTGAGTGCGTCTCCGTGCCCGCCGCCCTGGCCGTTCCCCCCTGGCCCTCCTCCCGCCCAGGCTGCGGTGCCCGCGGGGACCACGAGCAGGGCCGCGAGGCCCGCGCCGAGCAGGCCTCTGACGACGGAGCGCGTTCGCGGGTGACGACCCGTCGCCCGCCGTCGTTCGGACGGGCGCGCGGGCCCGTCGGTCGATCCAGTCATGAGAACTCCCTTGTTCCGTTGCGCTTGTATGCGCATACATCCTGACGGAGCAAGAATGGCAGAACCCGGACGACGTCCGGAACCCGCCAGCGACGCATTCTCACGAAACACCAAGGTGTGGAGAGTCGTCCCCCGAGCGATCCGGAGCGAACCCGGACGGGGTACGGATCGATAGCCGAGGTGAGCGGGAACCGAGCGAACCCCACTCACCCGAGGCGGGTGAGTGGGGTTCGCCTGTCGTCTCCGACCTCAGGTCACTCCGCGGGAACCACCGAGTAGGCCGAGAAAGCGACAGTCGTCTTGGCGGTCGCCGAGCCGGACAGATAGAACGCGAGCCCGGTCCTGCCGGGCGCCTGCAGGGCCGGCGTCGAATCCGTCGCCGTCACCTGCCAGGCCGTGGGCTCGGCCGTCTCGGTGCCGACCCAGGCCTTCGCCGACAGGACCGTCGACGCGCCGTCGGCCGTGAGGTCCATGACCATCGTCACGGTATCGCCTCGCTCATAGGCCACCTGCGGGATGTTCATGGCCTTGAGCGTGGTACCCGAGCGCTGGATCTGCAACTGGAGCACACCGTCCGCCTGCACCCGGACGCGGGTCGTGTACTTCGCCGACCCCACCTCGCGAGCGGTGAGCTGCACGTACTGCCCACCGCCGACGGGGATCTGGTCGAGAGTGAACGACACACGGCTCTGCGAGTCGCCGACCGACACGTCGTTCAGCACCGCGGACCGCGACTGACCCGGGGTGTTCGCGATCCGGCCGGACCCGTCGGCCGCGCTGAATCCGCTCGCTCCGCCCGCCACCGACCACGCGCCGCCGGTCGAGGCCGTACCCCACCCGCCGGCCTGCGATCGGGCGAAGTCGTCCGCGGCCACGGGTGCGGGACCGGCGGGGACCTCGGGCTCCTCGGGTTCCGGGGCGACGACCGAGATCGTCTGCTCCGTCGTCGCCGATGCCCCGTCGTCGTCCGTCACGGTGAGGACGACGTCGTAGTCCCCCGTGGCCGGGAATGCGTGGGTCGCCGTGACACCCTCGGCGGTGCGTTCGACGCCTGCGTCGGGTCCGAAGTCCCAGTCGTAGGACGAGATGGTGCCATCGGTGTCGCTCGACCCGCTCGCGTCGAACGCGACGTCGAGACCCTCGGATGCGGCGACGAAGGACGCCGTCGGCGCCACGTTCGCCGGCGCCTCAGGCTCCTCGGGAACCTCGGGCTCCTCCGGGACCTCGGGCTCGGTGGAGGCGTCGCCGCTAGCCGCGGTGTGAGCGGCGATCTGGGAGCCCGCGAGCTGCGTGCGGTACACGGCGACGTTGTCGATCGAGCCGGTGAAGGAGTCGCTCGACGGGCGGTCCGGCCAACCGGAGAGGGAGTACCCCCCGATGGCCCAGTAGCCCGAGTAGGCCTGCGCGCTGATCGTGTCCGCACGGGAGGAGACGAGAGCACCGTCGACGTACAGGTGCTGGCCGCTCTGCCCGAGGGTCGCGACGACATGGTGCCACTCACCGTCGTTGTACGCGGTGGTCGAGTCGACCATCCTCACAGCGCCCGGGTAGACGCCGAAGTGGAGTCGTCCGTCGTTGCCCATGTAGAGGAGACGGTCGCGGTTCCCGCCGTTCTCGTTGGTCGCCCCGACGAGGAGACCACCGGACGTGGACGTCGTCTGGAACCAGGCCTCCACGCTGAACGTGTTGGTGTGGGCCTCGATGCTCGTCGACGTCGTGCGGGCATTGCCGCCGATCGTCGTCGATGCACCCGAGCCGTCGGTCTCCGCTCCGGCGGCGCCACGCACCACGGGCGAACCCTGGAACGTCTGCGTCGCGGTTCCCGCCCAATCGGCGGCGGTCATGGACGACGCCTCATTGAGCGGCCAGTAGTGGCGCGGGGTGTCCGCGAGGACGGCGGCGTCGTACGTGGTGGTCGGGACCGTGTCGAGCTCATCGGCAGCCGGCATCGAGAAGGACACCGTCCCGCTCGATGTCGCGTTTCCGAACGGGTCGATCGTGCGCACGCGGTAGGTGTGCGTCGATCCTGCCTCGACCGCGCCATCGATGAACGTGATCGTCGGCCGATCGTAGAACGACGAGTCGACCGTCACCGTGTAGGCGGGGGTCGACTTGCCGTCGCGGATCAGTTCGTAGGTCAGCGACTCGTTGTCGATGTCGGTGTTGGCGGGCCAGGACACACGCGCCACGCCGTCGCCCAGGGCGGCGATCGTGGGGTTCATGTCGGTTGCGGAGAGCTGTGGGCCCTTCGCGTTCGGAGCCACATCGGAGGTCGCGAATCGCGCGAGACCCTGCTGCTTCTGGCCGTCGATCGTCGTGAACTCACCGCCGTAGAGCACGTAGCCCGCGGACGACGTGACGTCCCAGGGGCCCTGTGTGATGCCCGTGTACGTTCCGGCGTCGAAGTCGGGGTACCAGTGGAGGACGTTGGTCGCCGGGTTGCCGGAGAAGTTGCCGTACGTCCAGCCGGCCGGCGGCGGGTTGTGGATCGTGGTCCCGAAGCTCGCCTTGGAGTAGGCGATCGCGCGGTGGTACGCCTCCGGATCGTTGGGGAAGCTCCCCGTGTTGTCGCACGCGTGGTTGTGGCCGGCGGTGTAGATGACGTCGCCGACGGCCTCGACCGAGTAGGTGTCGCCGTGGCAGTCGGCGAGCCAGACGAGCGTGCCGTCCGTCCAGTTGGCCCGGAAGGTGCCTTCGATCGCCTGACCGCCCTGGCTGTGCTGGTAGCCCACTCCGTAGACGCTGTCCCCGTCCGAGGACAGGTCCATGATCGCGGACTTGGCACCACCGTTGCGGATGATGGAGTTCATGGCCCAGGGCAGGGTCGCTCCGGTGTCGGCCGTGACCGCACCCATCCCGTACCCGGGATTGCTCGATCCGTTGATGGACGTGAAGCTACCGCCGAGGACCGCCTTCGTCCCGTCCGGCGAGATGACGATGGCTCGCGCCGTGCCTCCGACGACGACGGGGGCCCAGGGCAGGAGCGCCGCATTCGAGGGCGAGAGGGCGGCCGCCCGGGACCGGGTCTCCTTCTGCACGGTTCCGAAGACGCCGGTGATGTAGACGGACGACTCCGTGGCCACGACGGCCTCGACCGTCGCGCTGATGGTGGGTCGGAACGTGGTCACGAGGGTCATCGACGGGAGGTCGAACGCCGCCAGTCGATAGCGGGTCTGACCGCTCACGCTCGTGAACGAACCGCCGACGAAGAGGCGCTTGCCGTCGGGCGTCGCCGAGATGGAGCGCACCTGGGCGTTGAACGCCGGAGCGATGTCGGTGCGCAGGGCACCCGTCTTGAGGTCGTAGGCGAGGAAGTTCGTCCGCGCGACCTCCTGCGTGCCGGCGGCGGCCCCGAACGGGCGGGCCGTCGTGAATTCGCCACCGACGAACACCGTGTCGCCCACGACGGTCTGGTCCCAGACGACGCCGTCGATCTGCGGCGCGGGAAGGACGTCTGCCGTCACGGTCGTCGGGGAGTTCGGCGACGACGGGTCGGTCGGAGCGGAATCGGCGAGCGCCGCCCCGCTCGGGAGGAAGGCCGATGCCGCGACCGCGACGGCCGAGAGAAGGGCCAGTCCGGCGCGTCGGGCGCTCATGATCGGGTGCAGGGGGCGCAGGCGCGCGCCCTCTCCGACGGTCTCGCGGTCGGGCATTCGTACTCCAGGGGGTGTCGACGATGAGCCGTCGGCTCGACCAGGGTTCGATCGGTACCGCAGCGAAGATGACTGATCCTCACATCGAGAGTGACAGGCACCCTGCATGCCGACCAAATGAAACCGTGCCCCCAATAGGGGGGTGATCTCCGAGGAAGGCGACCCGGACTACGGCGGAACGGGGCCGCGCGCGTCCGAGATAATGGGTCCGTGACCTCGACTCCTCTCGACCTCCCCGGCTGGACGCACGTGTACTCGGGCAAGGTGCGCGACCTCTACCGACCCGACCGTCAGGCGGAGGGCACGACCGCACCGGAGGGGACGATGCTCGTGGTCGCGAGCGACCGTGTGAGCGCGTTCGACCATGTGCTCTCCCCCGGCATCCCCGGCAAGGGGGAGCTCCTGACGACGCTGTCCCTCTGGTGGTTCGACACCCTGGACGACGTCCCCAATCACCTCCACGCCTCCCACGCGATCCTGGGGACCGGGACGGACGAGGCCCGTTCGCTCGTGCCGGCCGAGGTCGCCGGGCGATCGATGCTCGTCCGCGCACTCGACATGTTCCCGATCGAATGCGTCGTGCGCGGCTACATCACCGGCTCGGGCTGGCTCGAGTACCAGGAGAGCGGAACCGTGTGCGGCCTCCCCCTCCCGGCGGGCCTCTCCAACGGCGATCGGCTCCCCGAGCCCCTGTTCACGCCGGCTTTCAAGGCCGATCTCGGCGATCACGACGAGAACATCACCTTCGAGCGCGCCGTGGAGCTCGTCGGGGTCGAGGACGCCGAGGCGCTCCGGGCCCTGTCGCTCTCCATCTATGCGCGCGCTGCAGCGATCGCCGAGTCGCACGGAGTGATCCTCGCCGACACGAAGTTCGAGTTCGGCCGCGACGCCGCCACCGGCGAGATCGTGCTGGCGGACGAGGTGCTCACCTCGGACTCGTCGCGCTACTGGGATGCGGCCGCGTGGAACGCCGGCGGCACGCCCGCCGAGCGCATGGCGAGCTTCGACAAGCAGATCGTGCGCGACTGGCTCGCGGCGAACTGGGACAAGACGGGCACACCGCCGGACCTGCCGGACGAGATCGTCGAGCGCACGGCGGCCCGCTACCGCGAACTGCTCGAGCGGGTCACGACGACCGTCTGACGGTCCATCGCCGGCCGCGGCGGCCCGCGCTCAGCACCCGATCGCGACCGGATCCGCACGGCAGTCGCCCGGCACGAGGACCGTCTGAGCGCTGCCGACGTAGGCGTCCAGCGTCGTCTGCGCGGAGACGGAGCCGTCGACGGTGACCCAGTCGCCACCGTCGAAGCGGAACGCGACCGCGTACGCGACGTCGAGACCGACGGTCATCGTTCCCCGCTCGGTGTAGACGTGCGATGTGGGTGTCTCGGAGAACCGCGGCAACCGGAGCTCCTCCCAGGTGCGCCCCGGCTCCGTCACGGTGTCCGCGGTGCCGTCTCCCCACGTCCATGTGTAGGAGACGGGCGTGAACCGGACATCGATCGGGCGGCCGAGGAGCGTGCCACCCGTCGTTTCGTCTCGCGGATCGGCGATGAAGTTCGCGGGAAGCCCGCGCAACATCCAGCCGTTCGGCTCCATCCGGAACGTCGGGCGTGAGGGCGAGAACGACGCGAGGTCGCTCAATGTGATGGCGGGTGCGTCGGCCGGCGGGTCGGCTTCGGAGCAGTCGGGACACGGATCGAGGTCGGTGATGATGCGGCGCGGGTTGCCGCCGAGTCCCGAGCCGTCGGTGCTCGGCGCGCTCGTTCCCGGGGAGATCCCGGAGCCGCCGGAACCCTGGCCGGAGTCGGTGGGAGCGCCGTCCCCGCCTCCGGAACCCCCGGACCCGCCTCCCGGTCCCTGTTCCGTCGCTCCGATATCGACGCCCGAGCCACTCTCCGTGGATCCGGTTGGACAGATGCCGAGTCGTTTCTCCGCATCGGAACACACCCTGGCGGACGCCGATGAAGTCGACAAAACGGTCGACCCGAACACGACCACAAGGATGACGATTAGGAGACGCCGCATCCGCTGACACCTTCCGTTTGAGACGTGCCCGCCACGAGTAGAGGTTGTCCGTCGTCGCGCTCGAACGTCACTTCCATCGGAACCCGCAGTTCCCGGTCCGGATAGACGACGGCGCCAGCGGCGTCGAGAAGATCGACGTGCGTCGAATCGATGCACAGCCGGGCAGTCACGATCTGAAGGTCACCGTCTTCGCTGGATTCGATCAACTCGACATCATCAAAAACCGTGCTTCCGTCTTGCCGCCAAGTTCTCTGATCCGCGTCGAACTCCGCCTCGAGGACCGCCCAGTACTCGGCCGTGACGGTCGCGCGCAGCTGATCGTTGTCAGCCTCCCCCGGGAACGACGCAAGCATCACGTCGAACGCGGCGCTGTAGCGGGTGTAGGCGTCGATCGCCTCGGCCAGCACGGCCGCCTCAGCCGCGTCGTCGGCATCCGCTACGGACGCCGTCGGGCTCGGCGAGGCAGGATCGGCCGCCGTGCACGCCGCGGTCGAGAGTAGGAGCCCCGCACACAGCGCGATGAGCTCGACGGATCGTGTCGTTCGTCGTGATTCCCCCATGGCGGACACCATAGGCGAGCGGAAGAATGCCGCGTTCGCGGCATCCACAGGGTGGCGGCCACCAACGCCTGCGTCCAGAGAACACGATCAGATGACGCGAGCGGACGCACTCCGGATCACCCGGTACGCGGTGAGGATGGCCGAGCTCGACTCTTCGTGATCGGTGTCCATTCGTGATGTCCGGGACCGCGGACGTGCGGGACACCGTTCGGCATGGAGAGCCGCCACGGCCCGGAATCGATCCGTTGATGATGGCCCCAACAGAGCAGCACCCCGTTGTCGACGTGAGTGTCGCCGCCCGCGCGCCATGGGGTCACGTGGTGGACCTCGCACCATCCGGCCGGTGTCGTGCAACCCGGGATGACGCATCCGCCGTCGCGAGCGATGATCGCGCGGCGCTGCGAGGCGGTGAAGCAGCGCTGGGTCGAGCCGAGGGACAGGACACGACCGGCATCGTTCATCGTGACGGCCTGCAGGCCTCGGCTGTCGATGAGTCGCTCCACGGAATCCAAGGAGAGGGGCATGTCGTGCCCGTCGAGGTAGCCGACACCGCGGCCGAGGGTGAGTGCCCGCTCGGCGACCGTGACGATGACCGCCGGAGCGGCCCCGGCGAGTTCCGGGGCGTCCTTCACTCGCGACGCGGCCCCCAGGATGTCGGCGAGGACGTCATGCCGGCGCTGCGCTCGCGTGCGGTCGTCGGCCGAAGCCGGAACACGGTCTTCGTCGTCGATGAACGCGACACGTGGGACGTGCGCTTCGACGAGCCGCTTGAACGTGGCGCCGACCTCGGCGACGAGAAGCCCGGAGACGGGGATCAGCCCGTCCAGTGTCTCAGCACCGAAGCTGAGCCGCCGTTGGTATCGCGCGCGCTGTTTCCGCGGTCGGGCACCGTCGGGGTCGATCGCGAGGAGGAACGCCTTCACCTGGATCCGCACGAGATCGACACGCAGCGGCGCTTGCCCGTCGTGACCGGCCGCGAGGTCGACGAGACCCGATTCGGCCTCGTGCAGGACCACGGGATCCACGCGGGACGCGACGGCGCCGAGCTCGCGGATGATGACGTCCGCCGCCTCGATGCCGAGAGCGCCCTCCGCCAGGGCGGTCGCGACGGCGGGATAACGGGGAGATGTGGGGGCGCCGGAAAGCGCGACGCCCGGAGCCGTGCCCTCCCCGACTCGGATCCGACGGCCCGCCTCGGGATCCGAGACCCCCGCGAGCTGGGCCACGGCATCCTTCGCGGAGGCGTAACCGGCGGCGCCGAGAGTGTCGACCGGGCTATCGGCGCGTGTCCCTGCCTCGGCGGCATAGCGCACGCGCAGGGCGTCGGCGAGGCGACCGAGCCGTTCGATGCGCGGGAACCGCTCGAGGAGATGCACGCCTGTGAGTGAGGCGGGCGACGCCGCGCCGTCAGCCGACTCGGACCCCACGAGCTCGGGAGCGAACGACTCGGCGGCGAGCGCCTCGAGGAGCCCGATCGCGCCCTCGATCTGCTCGTCCGTGTGTGTTCCGTGTTCCCCCATACCTACAGTGAAGCGCACACCACCGACATTCGGACGGTATCCGGATGAGGATGAATCCCGTCCCTATTCGCACCGATCGGAGCCGTCGGGTGTGGTCGACCGAGGGCGCCAGTTGGGCACCGAGGGCGCTAGGTATAGGTGGCGCCCTCGCTCGGGAGTAGCCCTGTGGGCTAGGAGGCGGTGGCGGGGCTCCGGCGGAGCATGCGGTGGTAGCTGTCGAGGTCCACCGGGCCGGCGGCGAGGGGACGGCGCGGCGCGCCCTCCGGTCGCAGGCCGTCGAGAACGATGTCGAGCTGACGGCGCCACTGCGCGACGTACTCGCTGCCGTAGCGACCGATCGAGCCGAGCATCGTCGCGAGGAGCACGATATCGATCGACGTCACGTCGTCGCGGAGATCCCCATCGGCCTTCGCCTGCTCGACGATCTCGGTCATCGCGCCCGTGAACCGCATCGCCGGCCGACGCTCGGGATCGATGATGCCGATCCGGGTGACGATCGTCGGCATCGCCGGGTCGGCGAGCAACCACAGCCCGAGGCGGTCCATGAAGTTCACGACCGAGTCCCACGCGGACTCGTCGCCGCCGATCTCCGAGAGGAGTTCCTCGACCTCGTCCATCGAGCGCTCGAAGAGAGCCTGGACGAGCTCGTCGCGGCTCGCGAAGTTGCGGTACAAGGTCGCGATACCGACGTCGGCCCGGCGGGCGATCTCCTCGAGGGGAGCATCGATGCCGCGCTCGGCGATGACCATTCGTGCTGCGGCCAGGAGCTTCTCGTGGTTCTGAACTGCGTCACGCCGCTTGGCCACGTGGTACCGCTCTCCTCTCGCCCCCCTGGGCTGATCGTCGCGTCCCCCCGGACTGCGTCCAAGTCTATAAGGGCTCCCGGTCGGGCATTTTGCCGGACCGGCCCCCGTTTGCGGGACACCGGAGGTTCCCCGAGCGGGTGCGACGGCGAGGTCGTCCACTCACAGACCGCCCGGTTCGATCCCGATGCGCAGCGCCGATCCCGACAGGGCGTCGCTCAGAGCGTCATCCAGGCGCTCGAGCGGATACCGGTCGGACACGAGGTCGGCGAAGGGATACCGGAACCACGCGTTCGACGCGAAATCCACGGCGGCCACGAGGTGGCGCGGATCCGTGCGCTGCAGCGTCACGACCTGCGCATCGATCGGCCAGGACGGGCTGATCGCTCCCTCGTCGCGAGACGCATCGCGCTTCCGTCCACTCGCCGGGTCGGGCACCTCGCGCAGATTCACGACAGCCCTCACGTCCACCATCGACTCCGGGGCACTCTCGTCGCCCTGCTCGCGGTCGGGTGCCGACGTGTCCGCGACCCATACAGCGTCGACGAGGGAACCCCCGGGAGTTCCGGACCCCACCACGGCGATCGGCCGGGCCAGCGGGGACGCGGTGCCGTGCCCCGACGCGACCGACGCGCGGCCGGCCCGCAAGAGCCTCTCGACCTCCGACGGCCCGGCGGCGACACCGTGGGCGCCGAAGTCGAGTGCACGCGAGCGTCGCGTGGCGTCCGGCTCCACGACGACGGCGTGCGCACCCTCGTCCGCGAGCATCGCCGCGACGGTGAGGCCGACGAGATCGGCACCCGCCACGATCACCGTCTGCCCGTCCACCTCGACGACCGAACCGATGTGCTCCACGGCGGCTGCGGCGAGCGCCGTCGCACACGACAGAGGCGCGAGGACGGCGGCCGGCACGACCTCGGGAACGGTGAGGATCGTGGTGCCGGCGCGCACGAGTACGTGCGACGCGAAGCCCCCGCTCAACTCCCATCCCCGTCGGAGCCGGTCCACCCCGTATTCGCGAGCGTTCCGGCAGTCCGACGTGGCACCCCGCGAGCACGACGCGCACTCGCCGCAGCCGATCCGGCGCGACCAGACCACGCGCATTCCGACGACGAGCCGCGTCCCGTCACTCGTCGTGGCGTCGAGCCCCACGGCGACGATGCGCCCCACCTGCTCGTGGCCGAGCACGAGCGGGGCGGTGACGCCGACCCCGGTGAGGACCGCGGCCGCGTCGGAGGGGCAGATGGTCGCGAGTTCGACGGCGACGAGCACGTCGCCCTCCCCGAGAGACACCCCGGGAACGGCGATGGTCGCGTGAGCGGCCCCGGGCCCCTGCCACACCATCGCGAGAGGAGCGGGGCGGATGATGACGTCACGGCGGGTGGGTGCGGCCGTCCCGGGCACGGTCGGTGTCGTCGGGTGACGGGTCGCGCGCATCGTTCCCCCCGAGGTGATGGTCGGCTCGTCGTCGTCGCCGAGTGGCGTCCGGCACGATCCGCCGCGATCGACGCTACGGAGCGGGGCCCAACGGGCGGTTGCCCGCTGGTGGACGGACGGTGAACGGAGGACGGCTGAATCGGCGGGGGCGGGGCGATAAGGGCCCTCCCCTCGGCGTCGGGTCACGGAGCGGGCGGGCATCGACCCGGTAGGATGGGCAGCGTTCCCGTCCCCCACACTCCAGGGAGTTCACCGGTGCCCACGATCGTCGTCGACGTCATGCCGAAGGCCGAGCTGCTCGACCCCCAAGGCAAGGCCGTCGCGGGTGCACTCGCCCGGCTCGGAAACAACGAGATCACCGGCGTGCGCGTCGGCAAGCGCTTCGAGCTGACGACCGACGGCCCGGTCGACGACGCGACACTCGCGGAGGTCCGCCGCATCGCCGACGACCTGCTGTCGAACTCCGTCATCGAGAACGTCGTCGGCGTGACCGTCGTGGATGGCGCCACGGTCTCCACCGAGGCCGGCACGGGCGAGACGGTCGCTCCGTGAGGATCGGCGTCGTCACCTTCCCCGGCTCGCTCGACGACCGCGACGCGCTGCGCGCCGTCCGCCTCGCCGACGCCGAACCCGTCGCGCTCTGGCACGGAGCCCATGACCTCGACGGCGTGGACGCGATCGTCCTCCCCGGCGGCTTCAGCTACGGCGACTACCTGCGCGCCGGCGCGATCGCGGCGCACGCACCGATCATGGCCGAGGTCATCGACGCCGCCGGCAAGGGTATGCCCGTGCTCGGCATCTGCAACGGCTTTCAGATGCTCACGGAGGCCCACCTCCTCCCCGGCGGACTGATCCGCAACGACGTCGGCACCTTCGTGCGTCGCGACCAGGCACTGCGTGTCGAGCAGACCGACACGGCCTGGACGAACGGCTTCACGGCGGGTCAGGAGATCGTCATCCCGCTCAAGAACGGCGAGGGCGGGTTCATCGCTTCCGACGACGAGCTCGACCGCATCGAGGGCGAGGGTCGCGTGGCGTTCCGCTACCTCGGCCTGAACCCGAACGGCTCCCTCCGCGACATCGCCGGCGTGACCAACGAGCGCGGCAACGTCGTGGGACTCATGCCCCACCCGGAGCACGCGACGGAGATCGGCTTCGGCCCAGACACCGCCGACGCGATGCGTTCCGGCATCGACGGCCTCACCTTCTTCACCTCCGCGATCCGGGCCCTGCAGGCCGTCTAGGCCGTCACGGACCAGCCGGGCCGGCACCCGTCGACAAGCTCATGGGACGGCCGGGTGCGCTGCAGGATCGCCGCTCTCGAGCCAGCCGGACACGGACAACCGGGCCACCCGCTCGCTGAGCCTGTCGAGGCGCGGCGCGGCAGACCACGCGACGGCATCGTGCAGATCGGGCGGCGGTCCGCAACCGGACGGAACGGGTCATCTCCCGGGAGATGATGGGGTCATGACCTCCTCTCCGACCAGTCGCCCTGCGCGCCCGGCGACCCCCGGCGGATCCGCTGGAACCGGACACCCGGGCGGACGTCCAGGTGGTCACCCCGGGGGACGACCCGGTGCGCCGGCGATGGACGTTCCGCTCGATGAGCGCGTCGTCGGGGCGACCCCGCGGAGCGCGATCGTCGCGCCCATCGTGCTCGGGCTCGTGTCGGCGGCATCGCTCGCTGTGTTCTTCGTTCTCGTCGGTCGGTTCCTCGACCTGATCGCCGACGGCGCGACCGCCACGTCCACCGATCTCGCGCTGCTGTGCGCGCTCCCCCTCGTCGCCGTGCTGTGCGGTCTGATCTCGTCGCAGGTCACCGCACGGTCGGTCGGTGTCACCGAACGGCGCCTGCGCGGCCTCGTGCTCGGACAGGTCTTCGACCTCGGCGTCGCCCGCCGCTCCGATGCGGCCTCCGGAAAGCTCGTCTCGGCCGCGACGACGGACGTGGAGAAGGCTGCGGGATACCGTGCCGGCTTCATGGGCCCCATCGCCGCGACGATGGCGGGACCGGTGCTCGTGATCGTCGTGATCGGCATCGCGATCGATCCGATCGCGGCGCTCTGGCTCGCGATCGCGATCCCGGTGATCCCCCTCGTGGTCGGCGGCTTCCAGCGCGCGTTCCGGAAGGTCAGCGGCTCGTACCGGCGCAGCGCCGGCATGCTCTCGGCCGCGTTCCTCGAGGCCGTTCAGGGGCTCTCGACTCTCGTGCTCCACCGCGCGGAGGACCGCACAGCCCGCGACCTGGCGGCCCGCGGCGAGGACAACCGCCGCCAGGTGATGCGCCTGCTGGCGGCCAACCAGCTCCTCATCCTCGTGGTCGACGCCGCGTTCTCGCTCGGTACGCTCGCCCTCGCGGCGACGCTCGCCGTGGTGAGGTCGCTCGACGGCGCGCTGACGTTCGGCGAGGCCGTCGCCCTCGTCCTCCTCTCCACCCTGCTCACCGGTCCGGCCGACGTGGTCGGCCAGTTCTTCTACATCGGAGCGACCGGGCGGGCCGCGGAACGCGGCCTCTCGGGCGTGCTCGCCGAGAAGCCCACCGTGCCGGCCGGCCGCCTCGCGGCCCCCCGCTCGACGAGCGGACACGGCGAGCACGGCGCCCTCGCCGTGGAGCTGCACAGCGTGACCGCGGGTTACGACCCGGGCCGGCCCGTGCTGCAGGGGCTCTCGATGCGCATCGAGCCGGGAGAGCACGTGGCGCTCGTCGGCCCGAGCGGCGTCGGCAAGTCGACGATCGTCGCCCTCCTCAGTCGCCACCTGCTGCCCACCTCCGGCGCCGTCTTCGTGGGCAACCTCGACACGCGCGAGGCGGCGGGCGAGTCCGTGCGCTCGCTCGTGACCGTCGTCGACCAGCAGACCGTGCTCTTCTCGGGGAGCATCGCCGAGAACCTGCGCGTCGCACGAGCGGAGGCGAGCGACGCGGAGCTCCACGAAGCGATAGCGTCGGCGGGCCTCACCGCCGACGTCGAGCGCATGCCGAAGGGACTCGACACCCCCGTCGGCGAGCGCGGCCTCTCCCTCTCCGGTGGCCAGGTGCAGCGGATCGCGATCGCCCGCGCGCTGCTGCGCGACGCCCCCGTGCTCGTGCTCGACGAGCCGACGTCCCAGGTGGACCTCGAATCGGAGGCGCTCATCATCGACGCCCTCCGCACCCTCTCCCGGAACCGCACCGTCCTGACGGTCGCGCACCGCTCGAGCGCGATCCGTGACGTCGACCGTGTGATCGAACTCGGAGGCGCATCATGACCGCGACACCCGGACACACGACACCTGGACGCGCAGGCCTCGCCCGCTGGCTCCTCCACCACACCCGTGACCTGCTGAAGCCGCTCGGCCTCGCCATCGTGCTGCGCGTGATCGGCCAGCTCGTGGGCGTCGCGCTCCTCGTGATCGCCGTCGACGGAGTCGTGCGCGCCCTCACCACCGGCAACACCGACGTGCTGTGGCCCACGGTGACGACCCTCGTCGTGCTCGCGCTCGTGAAGGCGGTGCTGCGGTACCTCGAGCAGTACTCGGGGCACTACGTCGCGTTCGCGGCGCTCGCGTCCCTCCGACGCCTCTTCTTCGCGCGCCTCGCGCCCCAGGCTCCGGCGGCGACCGACGGCGCCTCGAGCGGCGATCTCAGCACTCGCGCCACGCGCGACATCGACCGCGTCGAGGTGTTCTTCGCCCATACCGTGCCGCCGGCCGTCTCCGCCGTGGTCGTGCCGATCGTGGCCCTCGTGTGGACCGCGATCGCCGTGGACCCGACCCTCGCCCTCGTGATGCTGCCCGTTCCGGTGCTCGTCGTGGCCGTGATCCCGTTCCTCTCCGGCGGCCTCACCTGGAAGGCGACGCGCGAGCGGGGCGCCGCCTCGGGACGGATCGCCGGGCATGTGTCCGACTCGATCGCGGGCGTGCGCGAGATCCTCGGCTTCGACCACCGCGACGCACGCCTCGCCGAGCTCGACGCTCTCGGGAGATCGTCCGCTCGAGCGGCCCGTCGCGTCAGTGGCGTCGCCGGCCTCCGCGGAGCCCTCGTGCAGGCGGTGCAGTTCGGCGGCATCGTCGCGCTGCTCGTGATGGGGTCGGAGCGCGCGGCCACCGGCGCGATCGACGCCACCGACATCGCCGTCGCGATCGCGGTGCTCATCGGTATCGCCGGACCGACCCGCGCCGTCGACGGTTTCGTCGCCGACCTCGACGCCTCGTTCGCGAGCGCCGCGCGACTGTTCGAGGTGCTCGAGCGCGAACCCGTCGTCGCCGAGACGAGTGCCCCCACGGATTCCCACGCTGCCCGCACCTCCTCCTCCACTACGGACGTGGTCCGCTTCGACGGGGTCTCCTTCTCCTATCCCGGCAGCGCGAGCGCGGCCGTGGCGGGCGTCGATTGGTCCGTGCCCCGCGGCGCCCACGTCGCCGTGGTGGGGGTGTCAGGTAGCGGAAAGTCCACGCTGACCTCCCTCCTCACCCGCACGTGGGATCCGACGGACGGCTCCCTGCGGCTCGAGGGCGCGGACGTGCGCACCCTGCCGCTCGGCGAGCTCCGCGACCGGGTCGCGATCGTGAACCAGCGACCGTTCGTGTTCGGGCGCTCCCTGCGGGACAACGTCCTGCTCGGCGCGCCGGACGCGAGCGACGAGCAGCTCGCCGCCGCGCTGCACACCGCAGCACTCGACGAGTTCGTCTCCTCACTTCCGGACGGACTCGACACCCCCCTTCGCGAACGCGGCGCTCGCCTGTCCGGCGGTCAGCTGCAGCGCCTCGCCCTCGCGCGCGCCGTCGTGACCGATCCGGACGTGCTCGTGCTGGACGAGTCCACCGGTGCGCTCGACCCCGCGACCGAGGCGACGGTCCGCGAGCGGCTCGCCGCCTGGGCAGCGGGTCGCCGCACGATCATCGAGGTGACCCACCGTGTGGACCAGGTACTCGGGGCCGACGAGGTGCTCGTGCTCGACCGCGGCCGTGTCGTCGAACGCGGTGTCCCGCGCACCCTCGCCGACGCCGATGGCCCCTTCGCCTCGCTCCTCGCGCGCGTCTGACCAGCCACTCGGGGACATCGCGTCGGCTCTATCGGCCCGTCGACTCGCGGAGAGGGCTGTCTCGGGTGGACGCGAACGGTCGTGTCGGGGATGGCGAGGCGACGATTCGCGTCCACCCGATGCGGTTGCCATTCTCGGGTGGACGCGAATCGTCGTCAGCGGCGCCTCTGCACGACAGATTGCGACCACTCGGAACACGGCCCGGGTGCGCGAGCGCGATCCTCCGTGCCCCGTGTGCGCTGCGTGGGAGTTCCCACAAAGAGGCACCGCTCGGGTTGACGAGCCCCCCGAGCGAGGGGAATCGTAGCCTGCGAACGAGACCGCAAAACGACACGTCAGGAGACGATTCATGCTCACCATGACCGAGACCGCCAGCACACTCGTCCGCACCATCACCGACCAGTCCGTCGGCACGACGGAAGGCGGCCTGCGCATCAGTCAGGCCGACAGCACCACCGACTTCGCGGTCGATGTGGTCCCCGCTCCGGAGGCCGCCGACCAGATCGTCGAACGAGAGGGAGCACGCGTCTTCCTCGAGGAGCAGGCCGCAACGGCCCTCGCCGACCGCATCCTCGATGCGCAGCTCGACGAGAACAACGCCGTCCGCTTCTCCCTCGCACTTCCGGCCTGACGTCACACCTCAGTCGGAGGAGTCGAAGCCTTCGTCCCGGTAACCCCGGGGCGGGGGCTTCGTCCGTTAAGCCGTGTGAGCAGATCCGTCCGTATGGATGGATCTGCTGTCCGTATGGACGCCCCCGGCATCCATACGGATAGCTCCGTGGCCGAAGAGGCGGGCTCCCGCGCGGGTAGGATCGACTCGACACGTCGTCACCGCACCGCCACCCCCCTTCCACGCGATGTCCGCCCGTATCGAGGAGCCCCAAGCGCCGTGAGCACCCCCGCGTCCCCCACCGCCGTCGCCGACACCGTCGAGAACGCGAAAGCCACGCCGGAGAAGGAGCAGCCGTACGGGGCCCTCGGCCTCAAGCCCGACGAGTACGCGAAGATCGGTGAGATCCTCGGACGCCGCCCCACCTCGGGCGAGCTCGCGATGTACTCGGTCATGTGGAGCGAGCACTGCTCCTACAAGTCGAGCAAGATCTACCTCCGCCAGTTCGGCCAGAAGGTCACGCCGGAGATGACGAAGAACCTCATGGTGGGCATGGGCGAGAACGCCGGCGTCGTGGACATCGGCGAGGGCTGGGCCGTCACCTTCAAGGTGGAGAGCCACAACCACCCCTCCTACATCGAGCCCTTCCAGGGCGCGGCCACCGGCGTCGGCGGCATCGTGCGCGACATCATCTCGATGGGCGCTCGTCCCGTCGCCGTGATGGACCAGCTGCGCTTCGGCAAGATCGACGACCCGGACACGGCGCGCGTCGTGCACGGCGTCACCTCCGGGATCTCCTTCTACGGCAACTGCCTGGGGCTGCCGAACATCGGCGGTGAGACCTACTTCGACCCGGTGTACCAGGGCAACCCGCTCGTCAACGCACTCTCCGTGGGTGTGCTGCGCCACGAGGACCTGCACCTCGCCAACGCGACCGGCGCGGGCAACAAGGTCGTGCTCTTCGGCGCCCGCACCGGCGGCGACGGCATCGGCGGCGCCTCGATCCTCGCGTCCGATTCGTTCGACAGCACGGGCCCGACGAAGCGTCCGGCCGTGCAGGTGGGCGACCCGTTCGCCGAGAAGGTGCTCATCGAGTGCTGCCTCGAGCTCTACCGCGACGACCTCGTGCAGGGGATCCAGGACCTCGGCGCCGCCGGCATCTCCTGCGCCACGAGCGAGCTCGCCTCGAACGGCGACGGCGGAATGCACGTCGAGCTCTCGCATGTTCTCCTGCGCGATCCCTCACTCACGCCCGAGGAGATCCTCATGTCGGAGTCGCAGGAGCGCATGATGGCGATCGTCGAGCCCGAGAAGCTCGACGCGTTCCTCGCCGTCACCGCGAAGTGGGACGTGGAGACGAGTGTGCTCGGCGAGGTCACCGGTACCGGTCGCCTCGTGATCGACTGGCACGGCGAGGAGATCGTGAACGTCGACCCGCGCACGGTCGCGATCGACGGACCCGTGTACGAGCGCCCCGTCGCCTACCCCACGTGGATCGACGCCCTCAACGCGGACACCGCCTCGACGCTCCCCCGCCCGCAGACGAGCGACGAGATCCTCTCGCAGTTCCTCGCGCTCGTCGCATCGCCGAACCTCGCGTCGAAGAACTGGATCACCGACCAGTACGACTACTACGTGCTCGGCAACACCGCTCTGAGCTTCCCCGACGACGGCGGCATGATCCGCGTCGACGAGGAGTCCGGTCTCGGCTTCGCGATCGCGACCGACGCGAACGGCCGCTATTGCCAGCTCGACCCGAGCCAGGGTGCGAAGCTCGCCCTCGCGGAGGCGTACCGCAACGTGGCCGTCTCGGGCGCCGTCCCGGCCGCCGTCACCGACTGCCTCAACTTCGGCTCCCCGGAGAACCCCGAGGTCATGTGGCAGTTCTCGCAGGCCGTCGAAGGACTCTCGGATGCGTGCCTCGAGCTCGGCATCCCCGTCACGGGCGGCAACGTCTCGTTCTACAACCAGACGGGCGACACCCCGATCTTCCCGACGCCCGTCGTGGGCGTGCTCGGCATCATCGACGACGTCGCGCGCCGAGTGCCGTCGGGCTGGCAGGACGAGGGCCACAACATCTACCTGCTCGGCACCACGGCCGAGGAGTTCGATGGATCGGCCTGGGCCGCGACCGTGCACGAACACCTCGGTGGTCGCCCGCCGGCCGTGGACCTCGCCGCCGAGAAGCAGCTCGCGGGGCTCCTCCACGCCGCGTCGCAGCAGTCGCTCCTCGCCTCGGCGCACGACCTGTCGGACGGTGGCCTCGCGCAGGCCGTGGCCGAGAGCGTCATGCGCTTCGGCGTCGGCGCCCGTGTGTGGCTCGGTGAGATCATGCAGCGCGACGGCATCGACCTCACGACCGCGCTCTTCTCCGAGTCGACGGGTCGCGTGATCGTCTCGGTCCCGCGCGAGGACGACGTGCGCTTCCAGGCGCTGTGCGACGTGCGCGGCTACCCGGTGCTGCGCATCGGCGTGACCGACGGTACGGCGCTCGAGATCCAGGACGTCCTCACGATCGAGGCGGACGACCTCCGCGCCCGCTCCGAGGCCACCCTCCCCGCGCACTTCGGCGGTGCCGCGCTCTGATCCGGATTGCGTCGCGTCCACTCGGAGTCTGACTCGAGCCCGAGTGGACGTGAAGTGTCGCGTGGGGCGCTCCGTGGCGACGATTCGCGTCCACTCGGCCGGAGGCCGGAGGCCGGAGACCGGCGACGGAAGCCAGGGAGCGGAGCGATCCATGCGAGCGGATGCGTATCCCCCCGACCCGATCTTGTCCACCGTTGCACCATCGCGCTCGGACGGTACTAACGTGTTCGGGTGACCGAGAGCAGTAAGACCTCAGACGACGCCCGCTTCACCGTCAAGACTCCGTACGGTCGACGAGCGATCGCGCTCTCGATCGCCGCAGCGGTCGGTGGCTTCCTCTTCGGCTTCGACTCGTCCGTCATCAACGGCGCCGTCGATGCGGTGGACGGGAACTTCGAGCTCGGCAGCGCGCTCACGGGCTTCGTCGTCGCGGTCGCGCTCCTCGGGTGCGCGGTCGGCGCGATCATCGCCGGCAACCTGTCCGACCGCTGGGGCCGCCGCCGCGTCATGATGATCGGTGCCGTCATGTTCTTCGCGAACTCGATCGGCTCCGCGCTCACCTTCAGCCCGTGGGACCTCATCGTCTGGCGCATCGTCGGCGGCATCGGCATCGGTATCGCGTCCGTGGTGGCTCCCGCGTACATCGCGGAGATCGCACCGCGACAGATCCGTGGCAGCCTCGGCTCCCTCCAGCAGCTCGCCATCACCCTCGGTATCTTCACGGCTCTCCTGAGCGACGCGCTCCTCGCGAACATCGCCGGCGGCGCCTCCGAGCAGCTCTTCTGGGGCCTCGAGGCGTGGCGCTGGATGTTCCTCGTGGGCGTCGTGCCGGCCGCCGTCTACGGCATCCTCTCCGTGACGATGCCCGAGTCTCCGCGCTACCTGCTCACGAAGGGTCGAACGGACGAGGCGCGGAAGATCTTCGCGCGGCTCGTGCCGAAGGACGACCTCGACCGCGCCGTGCGCGACATCCAGACCGCGATCGACGCGGACAAGAAGAACGCGAACGCGTCGCTGCGCGGGAAGTCGTTCGGCCTGCTGCCGATCGTCTGGGTGGGCATCATCCTGTCGGTGTTCCAGCAGTTCGTGGGCATCAACGTGATCTTCTACTACTCCACGAGCCTGTGGAAGGCCGTCGGTTTCAGTGAGTCCGATTCGCTCACGGTGAGCGTGATCACCTCGGTGACGAACGTACTCGTGACGATCGTCGCCATCGTCCTCGTCGACCGCGTGGGCCGGAAGCCGATCCTCCTGAGCGGGTCGCTGCTCATGACGCTGTCGCTCGGCGCCATGGCTCTGGCGTTCTCGTTCTCGGAGGGCTCCGGCGATGACGTCTCCCTCCCCGGTGCCTGGGGACCGATCGCCCTCGTGGCGGCCAACCTCTTCGTCGTGGGCTTCGGCGCCTCGTGGGGACCGCTCGTGTGGGTGCTGCTCGGCGAAATCTTCCCGACCCGGATCCGCGCCAAGGCGCTCGGCGTGGCCGCCGGTGCGCAGTGGATCGCGAACTTCCTCGTGACGGTGACGTTCCCGCCGCTGTCCGAGCTGTCCCTCACCCTCACGTACGGGATGTACGCGGCCCTCGCGGCGCTGTCGTTCCTCTACGTGTGGAAGAAGATCCCGGAGACGAACGGCATGGAGCTCGAGCAGGCGGAGACCCTCTTCGCCGACTCCGACAAGGCGAAGGCCAAGGCCAAGTCGGACAAGGCGCGCGGCTAGCGGCGAGACCCGCCTAGTCGCACTGCTGCGTCTCGCCGCAATAGACGCCCTGCCACGTCTCGAGGTTGAGGAACGGGGCGAGGGGTATGACGACGGCGAGGATCAGCGCGATTCCGGCCATCACGAGCAACGCGAACGAGATGCCGCCGATCCACCAGGCCGCGGCGTAGCTCGTATTCGCCGGCCGCGGACCGGACGGTGCGATCGCCTGTGCCGGCTGGGTGTGTTCCGTCCAGCGCCAGCCATCCCACCACCGGACCATTCCCGCCGTCGACGGATCGGGGTACCAGTTCGGGGGTGCGTTCATGGGGTTCATTATCGCGCCGGCCCTCGATGCTCCCGCAATACTCGTCGGGGCAACGGCGCTGAGCGATCGTTGTCCGTGACGGGGACGGTGACACACTGGACGCATGGCATGGCGTGAGGCTCCGGTGATCCGCGTGGATCGGTACGCCGACGCCGAGGTGGACGAGCGTCAGTGGCCGGCGACGATCCCCGCGGTCCGGCAGCTGCTCGGGGAGGGGTTCGAGCTCTCCCCCGGCGTCACGTTCCTCGTGGGCGAGAACGGCTCAGGCAAGTCCACCATCCTCGAGGGCATCGCTCTCGCCTACGGGATGTCGCCGGAAGGCGGGTCGACGTTCGCGCACCACTCCACCCGGGCGTCGGAATCGCCGCTGTCGGACTGGCTCCGTATCCGGCGGGGTCTCGGTGCCAACCGCTGGGGATTCTTCCTCCGAGCCGAGACGATGCACTCCTTCTATACGTATCTCGAGGAGAACCCGTCGATGAGGGGCGAGCCGACCTTCCATGAGATGAGCCACGGGGAGTCGTTCCTGGCGATCCTCGAGAGCCGCTTCGACGGGCCGGCGTTCTTCTGCCTCGACGAGCCCGAAGCGGCCCTGTCGTTCTCGTCGGTCCTGACTCTCATCGCGACGCTGCAGCGGGTGGTCTCCGAGGGCGGACAGGTACTCTGCGCCACCCACTCACCCGTGCTCGCGTCGCTCCCCGGCGCCCGGATCCTCGAGACGGGGCCGTGGGGCATCCGCCCGAGCACGTGGGAGGATCTCGACGTCGTGCAGCACTGGCGGCGTTTCCTCGACGAACCCGGGCGCTACCTCCGTCACCTCGCAGAGTGATCGTTCGGCAGACTGGAGCGGTGACCCGAGCTGAAACCGTCCGTGACCGCATCGTCGAGCAGGTCGCCGTACAGGGTTTCGGCGCCCACGGCCTGCACGTCCTCATCGGCGAGGACGAGGCCGGCCACCGCTGGACCGACGACGTGCGCGAGGAGATCCACTCGGTCGCGAAGGGCATCTGCGTGCTGGCAGTCGGCCTCGCCGCCGAAGACGGATTGATCTCGATGGAGACGACGGTCGGGGAGGCGTTCCCGGACGCGGCGTTCGGCGACGGCACCGCGGAGGTCACGCTACGACGGCTCCTCAGCATGTCGAGTGGCGTCGATCTGCCGTGGTCGCCCACCCTGTTGACCGACTGGCCCGACCTGGCGCTCGAATTCCTGAGCAGGCCGTCACGCGGCCCCGTCTTCCAGTACGCGACCGCGAGCACGTACACGGCGATGCGCATGCTCGAGACTCGTGTCGGCGACGTCGGAGCGTACGTGGACCGGAAGCTGTTCGCCCCTCTCGGCATCCACGACGTCCCGTGGGCTCGCTGCCCTCTCGGCTTCGTCGCGGCCGGTGAGGGGCTCGCTCTCCGCACCGAGGAGATGGCCCGCGTGGGCCGATTGATCCGTGACCGCGGTCGTTGGCGCGGTGATCAGTTGGTGTCAGCCGAGTGGATAGACGCGATGCACTCCGGCTGGGTGACCGCCGGCGTGAACCCCGGCTACGACCGCTACGCCCTCGCCGGTTGGGACGGCCCGGGCGCAGGCTGGCGCCTCCACGGCGCCTACGGGCAACTGCTGATCTTCGTGGGCGACGCCGTGGTGACCTTCACCGCGCACGACCACGAGGGCGCCGATCGTATCGCGGCGTCGGTCGTCGCCCTGCTCACCGAGGTCGCGCCTGAGCGCAAGCCACCCCGCCTGCCACCCCACCCTGCCTAGGGTGAGGGGATGAAGGCCGTTCCCCCCTCCCCGTCCGACGACTACGCACCGCTGCGCGACTACGCCGTGATCGGAGACGGGAAGACCGCCGCCCTCATCCGCCCCGATGGACGCGTGGACTGGCTTCCCGTTCCGGCACTCGACGGCGTGCCCGTGTTCGCGGCGCTCCTCGACGAGGAGGGTGGAGGACGGATCGAGCTGTGTCCCGAGGGCGAGTTCCGCTCATCGCGACGGTACCTCGACGGCACGAACGTGCTGCAGACCACCTTCACGACCGACACCGGCACGGTGCGCGTCACGGACGCCCTCGTCACGGGCGTCGCCGGACCACTGCCGTGGACGGAGCTCGCGCGCCGCATCGAGGGGCTGAAGGGCTCCGTGAAGATGCGCTGGGTGGTGCGCCCCGGCACCGCCCTCGGCACCGTGTCCCCGTGGGTCGAGTATCTGCCGACGATCGGCGACGACCCCGAGAAGCCCACCGATCCCGGGCCGGACGAATGCGCCGTGCTGCACGTGGACTCCGTGTCGATCGCCGTCGCGGGCTGCGATCACGGCCCCGGCGAGACCGAGCGCCCGACGGACGGCCGCGAGATCGGCGAGGACGGCGACGGCATGCCGCAGGGCGCTTTCGAGACGAGCGCGGGTTCGACCCACGCGCTCGTGATCGCGGCGACCCATGACGAGCCCCTGCACGTGCCCGATCCGGAAGAGGCCGTGCAGCGCGTGCAGCGCACGGTGGACGAATGGCGGCAGTGGTCGAAGGTGTTCACGTACGACGGACCGTGGGCGGATGCGGTCCAGCGCAGCGCGCTCGCGCTCAAGCTCCTCATCCACAGCCAGACGGGCTCGATCGCCGCCGCCGCGACGACGTCGCTGCCCGAGAGTCGCACGGGTGGGAAGAACTGGGACTACCGCTTCGCCTGGGTGCGCGACCTCGCCTATACGACGCACGCGCTCGTGCGGTTCGGTCTGCGCGAGGAGACCCAGGCGGCTCTCTCATGGATGCTCCGCACGGTGAAGGCGGACGGCACGCCGCTGCGCGTCTTCTTCGACCTGCACGGCCGGCCGCCCGGCGACCCGGTGGAGCACCAGGTTCCGGGGTGGCGTGGCATCGGCCCCGTCGTCACCGGCAACCCCGCGGGCGAGCAGCTGCAGCTCGGCGTCTACGGCGACCTGCTCGACATCGCCCGCCTGCACGTCGACGCCGGCAACGTGCTGGACGTGCCCACGCGGCGCCTCCTCGCCGCCACCGCCGACACGACGTGCGACCTCTGGCGGCGCCCCGATTCCGGCATGTGGGAGCTGCCCGCCCTGAACCGCCACACCTCGAGCATGATGGGCTGTTGGCAGGCGCTCGACGCCGCCGTGCATCTCGCCGAGGTCGGCGGCCTCACGGGCAGCGTCGACCGGTGGCGCACGGAACGCGACCGCATCCACACGTGGGTGTGGGAGAACTGCTGGTCGGAAGAGAAGCAGGCCTGGACGATGTTCGCGGGCGGCGACGAGCTCGACACCTCCGTGCTCCTCCACGCCCCGAGCGGCTTCGACCGCGGTGAGCGCATGGCCTCGACGATCGACGCGATCATCGCGGAGCTCGGCACGGACGGGCCGCCCTACCGCTACTCGGGGGTCGAGACGGAGGAGGTCCCGTTCGTGGCGTGCGGTTTCTGGCTCGCCTCGGCCCTCGCGTGCACCGGCCGTGTCGACGATGCCCGCGCGCTCATGGACCGGATGCTGTCGTATTCCAACGACGTCGGCCTGTACTCCGAGATGCTCGACCCCACGACGGGCGAGTTCTGGGGCAACCTGCCCCAGGGCCTCAGCCACCTCGCCCTCATCAACGCCGCCATCACCATCGAGGAGCTCACACGATGACCGATCCCCTGGACACCTTCCGTCGTTCGCGCGCCGTGCTCGTCGAGAGCCCCTACTGGGATGCCGGGCTCGGCGCGCTCTGCTGGGTGGACATCACCGCCGGCACCGTCCACATCAGCCCGCTCGACGGATCCGTGGACGGGTCTGACGACACGGTCATCACGCTGCCGCCGCCCGTCTCCGCGGTGCAGCCGCGGGCCGGTGGCGGGTTCATCGTCGCGGGCGACCGCGATCGCGTCCTCCTCCTCGACACGGACGGCGCCGTCGAGCGCGAGCTCGCGACGCTCCCGCTCCGCCACGAGGGCCTGCGGGTGAACGAGGGCAAGGTGGACCCGTTCGGCCGTTTCGTGATCGGCGGCATGGTCGTGGTCGGCGACGACCCCGTGGCCGAGTTCCATCGCGTGTCCGCGGACGGATCCATCGAGACGCTCGCGAGCGGTTTCGGCACGACGAACGGGCTCGAATGGTCGGACGACGCGGAGACGATCTACGTCACGGACACGAACGTCTCCACCGTCTTCCGCGCACCGTACGACGAGACGGGCCCCATCGGCGAGCTCACGCCGTTCCTCGTGGGCAAGCCGTCCGACGGCCTCGTTCGCGACGCCGACGGCTACTTCTGGAACGGCCTCTACGGTGAGGGCGTCGTGGTGCGCTGGGCGCCCGACGGCACGATCGACCGCACCGTGGAGGTCCCCGCCCCCAACGTGACGGGCGTGACGATCGGCGGCCCCGACCTCCGCACCCTCTTCGTCGGCACCGCCCGCGAGAACCTCACCGAGGAGGACCTCGAGGCGAAGCCGGGCAGCGGCGACATCTTCACCCTCCGTCTCGACGTGCCGGGTCTGCCGGTGAATGCGTTCGCGGGGTAGGTGGGCGGAGGGTCTGGTCTCAGCGGGGGGGCGGTACTGTCGCCGGTATGACCTCCGCGGACGCTGCCCCCGTCGCCGCGCGGTGGGTCGCCGTGGCGCGGCTGGGGCTCGGGGTCGCGATTCTCGGCGTTCTGGGGTTCGCATACCTCGAGGGTGGCGACCGGAACCCGTTCGACTTCTTCGGCTACTTCACGAACCTGACGAGTCTGCTGACCGCTTTCGTCCTCATCTCCACCGGTCTCTCCGGGAGTGCCGGACGACGGGTGCCGGGCTGGCTCCTTTTGTCGCGCGCCGTCGCGACGGCCTGCCTGCTCGTCATCGCTGTGGTCTACAACGCCTTCGTTCCCGGCACCGGCTCCGCTCCGCCGTGGGTGAGCGTGAGTCTCCACCTCATCGTCCCCGTGCTGGTGCTGCTCGACTGGGTGCTGATCGGTGACAGGGGCGCCCTGCCCTGGCACCGGCTGTGGCTGATCCTGCCGTACCCGGCCGTGTGGGTCGCCGTCGTCCTGATCCGCGGGGTGACAGACGGCTGGGTGCCGTACGGCTTCCTCCTGCCGGAGCGCGGGGCCCTCTCGCTGACCCTGAACGTCGCCGGTCTCCTGGGCGCGCTGCTTCTCGCGGGTGTGATCGTGTGGTGGTGCAGCCGTTACCCCGCACGAGCGACCCGTGCGTCGCGCCCCTAGGACCCGTCGCGGAGGTCGGCCAACGTGACGGAGCGGAAGGCGACGTCCGAGAAGGTCACGTCGCACCCGTCGCCCATCGGGCTCTGCACCTCGAGGCCCACGCGCACGCCGCTGGAGAGCGGCCCGAAGGAGAAGGCCCGGACGAAGCTCCACCGCTCGCCGTCAACGGAGGCGTGGAAGGCCCATACCCCGGACTGACGCGCGACGCGCAACCACACCTCGCGGCCGGCGACGTCGAAGGCGTTCGCATCGTCGGACAGCCCGCGAGTCACGACGGTTACGACCATCGGGGTACCGTCGGGGGAAAATTCGAAGCACAGCTTCGCCCAGTGCGTCTCGTCCGCCCAGAGGAAGAGCGTGCCGGCGTCGAAGGTGTCGCGAAAGTCGACGCCGACGCGCGCGGAGAACGCGAAGTCGCCGGCGGGCGGGTCGCCGAGCACCGCGACCGCATTCATCTGCGACTCGGCCGCGACCCCGCCGTCGCCGCCGCTCGGGTCGACGAAGAAGTCGCTGTGGGGCTTCGCCGTCACCGACACGGAGCTGGCGTCGCTCCGCCACACCCAGTCCTCGTTGGGGACGAGCGGGAAGGGGACGTCGGCGAGCTGCAGCGTGTTGTGATTCATGGACACCATTATCGAGGAGGCGCATTCGGCGCTACCGCAGCGACGAGCACCCCCGGGGTCAGTTGCGAGGCGCCGGCGTGTCCGCGAAGAATCGCGCCAGGAACACGCCCATGACCGCTGCCCCCGCCCCGACCGCGAACCACTCGCGACCGGAGGTGCGCCTCCCGAGGACGACCATTCCCCCGACGACGTTCATCCCGCTCCACACGACGTTCAGCCCGGGCGAGGACCGCCCCCGGCCGGGTGGTGACGCGAATGGCGTGGGGAAGCGCCGACCCTGCACACCCGCGACACCGTGCGGGACGGCATTCGCGAGCAACACCCCGGCGGCGACGCGACTGAGCACTCGACGAGAAGACATCTGCCCCTCCATCCTGTTGTCGCGAATCTAGCTCCGCACGAGCGACCCGGCAATGAGCCTGTCCGCGCGGTCGATTCCCCCGATCATCGCGGGGCCGGCCGCGAGAAGAGGTTGACGAGGGTGCCGTCGGGATCACGGAACAAGGTGGACCTGTTGCCCCACGGCATGGTGGTGGGTTCGAGCACGATGTCCTCGAGCACGTCGTGGAGGCGAGCGAACTCCGCGTCGACATCGGTTACGAGGAACTCCACGATGATCGAGTTGTTCCGGCCCGGTTGCGGTGCGTCGGCGCCCAACATCGCGACGGTCGCCGTGCTTGCGATCGCGACGGCGCCCGACGCCGTTCGGATCTCGGCGAACACCGGCGCGGGCCGCGTCGCGGTCGTCCCCGTCACCGCCTCGTAGAAGCGGGTGAGTCGGTCGACGTCGTGCGTGATGATGCGGATCGATGCGAGGTCCATGGTCTTCCCTTTCCGTCGCACCGTCCGGCACGACGACCTCATCCTCGTGTCCTCGGACGACAACGTCGTGTCGGTGTTTAGGTCGGGTCGTCGCCCAGACCGACCGCTCGCAACCGTCCCTCGACGATGCCGAGATCCTCCGCTCGAAGCGGTCGCCGCGGTGCTCGCTCGCCCAGTATCTCCGCCTGGACCATGCGGTCGCCGCGGAACGCACGCAGCCCATCGCGGAGCCGACACCACGCGATCAGGTACCAGTCGTTCCCCTTGCCGACGAACCCCATCGGCTCGACATCGCGCATTGTGGCCTCTCCGTCGCGGTCGATATAGGAGAGCCGGAGGACGTGCCCTGTCCGGAGCGCGTAGGCCACGCTCGGCGGTGCCTCATTCGACCTGTCGTCGCTCAGTAGGTGGATGCGGGTGGCGAGCTCCGCCGTTTGCTGCAGGCTACGATCCTCCATGACCGCGAGGACCTTGCGGAGGGCCGACGTGGCCGAATCGCGGAACGGGCTCGTCGCCAACGTCCCGAGAGCGATCATCACGGCGAGCGCCTCGTCGACCGTGAATCCGAGGGGCGCGAGGGTGCGCGCCGCGTCGAGGCAGTATCCGCCGGTGCGGCCGGGTTCCGCCCAGATCGGAACCCCGCCCTGCTGCAGTGCCGAGATGTCCCGCTCGATGGTTCGCGAACTGACCTCGAACCGTTCGGCGAGCCACCGCGCGCTCCGGGGCCGCGGCGACACGGCCCGCAACTCCTCCACGAGGGCGTACAGCCTGTCGGTGCGCGTCACACCTCGACATTAGCTTCGAGGCAGGAACGGCGTCCCCACTCCACGGCTTCACGGCGTCCGCCTGAGACGTTCCTGAGTGTCGGATCGGAGACCTCGATCGCACCTCGAAACGAATCCGCCGATGATCGGGCAATTCAGGCCGACGGCGTCCGCCGTCGCCCGCCGGGTGAGCGTGCGCAACCCCCTGCGATCCCGCCTCAGGAGGAGAACACTCGATAACGAGCGATGCGGGAACGCAACGCAACAGACACAGCACGACGATACGAAGACGGAGACACATGGACCTCGGAATCAGCGGACGGACTGCACTCATCACCGGCGGAGACTCGGGGATCGGCTGGAACACGGCCCGCATCCTCCTCGCCGAGGGCGCGACCGTCGTGATCTCCGACAAGGACCAGGCCAAGCTCGACGAGGCGGCCGCGAAGCTCGACGCCCCGGAGGGCAAGCTGTTCGCCTTCTCGGCCGACATCACGAGCGTCGACGACCTGGCCACCCTCCACTCCCAGACACGTGAGGCCGTGGGCGAGATCGACATCCTCGTTCAGTCTTCGGGCATCACCGGCGCGCAGGGTCTCTTCCACGAGATCGACGACGCCGGCTGGGTGGACACCCTCGAGGTCGACCTGCTCGGTCCGGTCCGGCTCGTGCGCGAGTTCCTTCCCGACCTCCGCTCCGGCGGATGGGGACGGCTCGTGTTCCTCGCGAGCGAGGACGCCGTGCAGCCCTACGACGACGAGCTCCCCTACTGCTCGGCCAAGGCCGGCGTGCTCGCCCTCGCGAAGGGCCTCTCGCGCAGCTACGCCACGGAAGGCCTGCTCGTGAACGCCGTCTCCCCCGCGTTCATCCACACGCCCATGACGGACGCGATGATGACGAAGCGTGCCGGCGAGCTCGGCACCGACGAGGAGACGGCCATCAAGTCGTTCCTGGACCAGGAGCGCCCCTACATGGAGCTCAAGCGCCGTGGAGAGCCGAAAGAAGTGGCGAATGTCGTCGCGTTCCTCTGCTCCGACCTCGCCTCGTTCGTGAACGGCTCCAACTACCGGGTCGACTCCGGCTCGGTCGCCACGATCTGACCCTCACCGGTTCCCCGACCCCCATCCATCAACGACGACGCCGCGATACCCGCGGCACAAAGGAGAAGAAGAGATGACGGACACACTCGACCGCACCACCACCGCCCCCGCCGACGCCGGAGCGAAGAAGACCCGCCGCCAGAACGCCGAGAAGGGCTTCGTGGCGACGAAGGAACTCACCGACAGCATGCAGGCCGTGCTCGTCGACCTCATCGAACTGCACCTCCAGGGCAAGCAGGCCCACTGGAACATCGTGGGCCGGAACTTCCGCGACCTGCACCTCCAGCTCGACGAGATCATCGACGCAGCGCGCGAGTTCAGCGACGAGGTCGCCGAGCGACTCCGCGCGCTCCACGCGGTGCCGGACGGCCGTAGCGATACTGTGTCGGCGACGACGTCCCTGCCGGAGTTCCCCCACGGCGAGATCGACACGACGGATGCCGTCGACCTCGTCGTCCAGCGCCTCGAGGCCACCGTCGGCACCATGCGCGAGGTCCACGACACGATCGACGACGCGGACCCGACGAGCGCCGACATCCTCCACGGCATCATCGAGAAGCTCGAGCAGTACGCGTGGATGGTGGGTGCGGAGAACCGCACCGCCAAGCGCCTCAGCTGAGCGAACCCCCACATCGGCGCAGCCGATCGGCAGCCCCACGCGTGGAGACGCACGTGGGGCTGACCCGTCGGGCTCCCCAGAAACACCCTCAACGTCCCTCACACCCGTCGACCCCCGTCAGGAGAACCGGAACATGGACCCCGTGAAGTACCTCATCATCGGCGGCGGCATGGTCGCCGACTCGGCCGCCCGCGGCATCCGCGAGCTCGACGAAGACGGCTCGATCGTCGTCCTCAGCGCCGACGTCGACGAGCCGTACACGCGACCCGCCCTGACGAAGAAGCTGTGGACGGACGAGGAGTTCACGTGGGACAAGGTGCCGCTCGGCACCGCTGAGGCGACGGGCGCCGACGTGCGTCTCTCCACCGAGGTCACGGCGATCGACCGAGCCGCGCGTACCGTCACGACAGCGGACGGAGAGACGGTCGCGTACGAGCGCCTCCTGATCGCGACGGGCGGGACCCCGCACAGCCTCGAGGGCGAGACGGACGACCGCGTCATCACGTTCCGGAGCGCCCAGGACTACCACGCACTGCGGAAGCGCTCCGGCGCCGGCGTGCGTGCCGTGGTGGTGGGTGGCGGCTACATCGGCCAGGAGCTCGCGGCCGCCCTCATCCAGAACGAGACCGAGGTCACGATCGTGACCCCCGACGAGACGCTCGGCGGGTCCATGTTCCCCGCCGACCTCGCCCACCACGTGGAGGACCGGTTTCGCGCCGCGGGCGTGACCGTGCGCTCCGGCCGGCGCGTCGAGACGGTGGAGCTCGACGACCACACCGTCACCCTGCGGCTCGACGACGGGACCTCGATCGACGCGAACGTCGTCGTGACGGGTCTCGGTGTCACGCCGGTCACGGGGATCGCCGAGGCCGCCGGACTCATGGTGGACGACGGCATCGTCGTCGACGAGCGGCTCCGCACCACCGACGAGCACATCTGGGCGGCCGGCGACGTCGCGTCCTACCCGGATGCGATCCTGGGTCGCACTCGCGTCGAGCACGTCGACAACGCCGAGCAGATGGGCCGCGCCGCCGGACGATCGCTCGCCGGAGCCGACGAGCCGTACACGCACACGCCGCTGTTCTACTCCGACGTCTTCGAGTTCTCGTGGGAAGCCGTCGGCACGCTCGACGCCGAGCTCGAGACCGTCGAGGACTGGACGGAGGAACTCGAGTCGGGCGTCATCTACTACCTGGACGAGGGGCGCCCCGCCGGTGTGCTCTTGTGGCGCACGGACGGTGGAACCGACGAAGCCCGCGAGGTGCTCGCGAACCCGCCGGCCGACCCCGCGGAACTCATCGGTCGCATCCGCCCGGGGGTCGCCTGACGACACCCTCGGACGGCCGAGTTGGGCTCACTCCGCCGTGAGGGACGACTCCTTGTGAGCCGCTTCCTTACCGGACTTCTCCGACTCGACGATCCAGTACGGATCGTCATCGGTGGGCTTGAACGTCTGCCCGTCGAATTCGAACTCGCTCACACGCTTCCGCACGGCCTTTCCGTGCGTCTTGCCCTGAGACGTGTTCCACGACACCTTGTCACCTTTTGAGATAGCCATTCCAGCAACCTATGCAGCGTCCGGAATCCTCCGGAACCCGTTGCGCGATACGAGGAGAACCACATGTCACACCTGACCGACCCCACCACCGCCCACCCCCAGCCGCCGTTCCCGGGCACGAAGCAGCCGGTCCCCGGAGACTTCTACAAGATGGACCCGACCCCCGACCACGGTGAGAAGACCTACGAGGGCCACGGCCGTCTCGCCGGTCGCCGCGCTCTCATCACCGGTGGCGACTCGGGCATCGGCCGCGCCGTCGCGATCGCCTTCGCCCGCGAGGGCGCCGACGTCGCGATCGGCTACCTCCCCGAGGAGCAGGAGAACGCCGAGGACACCGCGAAGCTCGTCGAGGAGGCAGGACGCACCGTCGCCCTCCTCCCCGGTGACATCTCGAAGGAAGAGGTCTGCCAGCAGCTCGTCGCCGACACGGTGTCGAAGCTCGGCGGAATCGACCTGCTCGTCATGGTGGCCGGCATCATGCCGACCGTCGACAGCATCGACGACCTCGACACGGGCGTGCTCGACCACGTCATGAAGACGAACGTCTACTCGCTCTTCTGGCTGACGAAGGCGGCCTCGCCGCACCTCGAGCCCGGCTCCGGCATCATCACGACGGGCTCCATCCAGAGCTTCCAGCCGTCGCCCTCGCTCGCGGAGTACGCCACGAGCAAGGCCGGCATCACCAACTGGACGCGTGCGATGGCCGGCCAGCTGGCCCCCCGCGGCATCCGCGTGAACGGCGTCGCACCCGGCCCGTTCTGGACGCCGCTGCAGCCGTCGAGTGTCCCCCCGGAGAAGCTCGAGTCCTTCGGTGAGGACACCCCGTTCGGCCGCCCCGGCCAGCCGGCCGAGCTCGCGTCGACGTACGTGTACCTCGCGTCGAACGAGTCGAGCTACACGAGCGGCGAGACCATCGTCGTGAACGGCGGCACCACGGGTCACTGACCCTCAGCACCACACAGAAAGCGTCCCCGCACTCGATTGGTCGAGTGCGGGGACGCTGTCGTTCAGCGGGGGTATGCGGCCCGCGTCAGGCGCGCTCGACCGGGAGCCAGAGTTCACACGTCGCCGTGGTGAAGTCGTCGTTGCGGTCGAGGACGGCGACGATCGAGGGTCCGGGACGCAGCCGCCACGGGTTGGAGGGGAACCAGTCCGTCGCGGTCGCCGCCCACGCCGACTGGAGGGCGCTCGGGTGGTCCCCCTCGGTCCGGAAGACGGCCCACGTGCCCGCGGGAACCTCGATCGCGTCGAGGTCCGCAGGTGTCGGAGTCTCGTCGCTGATCGCGACGCCGTGGAGGTAGGTCAGCTCACTGCCCTCCGTGTAGTCCGGGTCGACCGAGTCGCTCACCTGGAGCAGGCCGGCGGGATCGATGGTGCTCAGTCCCTTCAGTCGGAGGTGCTCCGCTGCGGGCAGCGACGCGATGTGCTCCTGGATGTGCGGATTGACGCCGTGGTGGATGAGCGGCACGCGGGCGGCGTGGCCGATGAGGCGGAAGGCCGGGCGGTCGATGATGCGAGTGTCCATGGTGGTGTTCCCTTCGACGGTCAGGCGAAACCTGAGTTGTGGTTGTGCGCGAAGGGGGCCGCCGTCGCGCCGCACGTCGCCGGGACCGACTCCGTGGACGGAACGGAACGCTCGACCGAAGGCCTCGGTCGAGCCGTAGCCGTAGCGCGTCGCGATCGAGAGCAGGCCGTCGTCACCGAGCACGTCCGCCGCGGCGACCGTCATGCGGCGCCGCCGGATGTACTCCGACAGCGGCATCCCCGCCAGCGACGAGAACATCCGCCGCAGGTGGTACTCCGTCGTTCCGAGACCCGCCGCCACCCGGGCGATGTCGATCTCCTCGGTCAGGCGTTCCTCCACCTGTTCGATCAGTCGGTTCAGTTCAGCGATCACGATGCTCCCTTCGCCATCAACACTCGCGGAGAGTCGTGATGCGAACCCTACTATCGCGGTCCGATCCGATCGCGTGGTCCCACTCCCCAGAACCGTGATGTGTCGCAATCTGTTGCCTGATGACGGGATCTGGCAACAGATTGTGACACCTCACGGAAGGTAGAGGGTGCGACGGCGGCAGAGGATCGCGCCGACCGGCCGCTGGCCCTCGGCGGTCCGGCGGTGGGTCTCGATCACGTCGAAGCCGACTGCCTGCAGGAGCCGGTGGAGCTCCTCGGCCGGCCAGCGGTAGGCGCGCACGACGGCGTGGTCGAAGGGTTCGGTCGATATGCCATCGAAGTAGCCGAGGAGGAGGAGACCTCCCGGGCGCAGCGTGCGGGCGAACTCCGCGAGGGGCGCGCCGATCCGCTCGGGCTCGTGATGGATCGTCGAGAACCAGGAGAGGACGCCGCCGAGCGACGCGTCGGGCTCGTCGAGGTGGTCGATGCTCCCGACACCGAACCGCACCTCGGGGTACGTTGCCCGGGCGTGATCGATGAACGAGGGCACGAGGTCGATGCCGCGGACGTCGAGCCCGCGGCCGTCGAGGTGGTTCGTCCAGTGCCCGGGGCCGCAGCCGGCATCGAGGGCACGTCCCCTCACCGCGTCCGCCCACGACTCCACGAGCTGGCGGTCCGACGGATGCACCGCACTCATCGACCCGAGGAGATCCGTGTACTCCGCCGCCCGCCCCGCGTATGCCGCGGTCACATCCGTCATCCGGCCAGGGTATCGAGCGCCGCGGCCTGTCGCCGAGCGGCACCCGGTGCTAGCGTCGAGGCAGCAACGGCTCGTTGTGAGAGGGATGAAGGGAGCAGCTGATGACCATGTCTCGCCGTTCCCTCTTCACTTCCTAGAGGCCACGCTCGATCGTGGCCCCCTCTGCAAGGAGCCACACTGTGCGCGCGTCCAATCTCGATCCCATCCGCTACGACTGGCGGGGATCCGTCACCAACTCCGAACTCAACGCTCTTCACGCCGAGGCGTTCGACCACCACCTCTTCGACGACGACTGGGTGGACCAGCTCGATCGCTTCAGTCTCGGCTGGGTCACCGCCCGGGACGGCGAGGGGCTCGTCGGCTTCGTCAACATCATCTGGGACGGCCTCGTCCACGCCTTCGTCGAAGACACGATCGTCGCCGCGCGAGTACGACGGCAGGGCGTCGGTGTCCGCCTGATCGCCGTCGCCCGCGACCAGGCAGCCGAGGCGGGGTGCGAATGGCTGCACGTCGACTTCGAGGACCACCTCAAGGACTTCTACCTCGGTGCGTGCGGATTCACCCCCACGAGCGCGGGACTCATGAAACTGCGCTGATCTGAGTCGCGTCGGAGGCGAGCGTCACCCGCCCGTGTGGTGCGCGATCGTGGGGATGAGGATCGGGAGGTTGACGCACAAGTGCAGGAGCATGCACGCGGGCAGGTTGCGGGTCTTCGCGTAGAGCACGTAGATCGCGAGCGTTCCGACGCCGGCCGTCCAGAGCCACTGCACACCGAAGAAGACGAGGTGAGGCGCGACGAACAGCGGCACAGTGATCGCGAAGGCGATCCAGCGTCGCCCGGTCAGCTCGCTCAGGCGTTCGATCGGGTACCCGCGGTACAGGATCTCCTCGAAGACCGCCGCCGAGACGATCATCCCGATCACCGCGATGATGGGCAGCGATGCGATCGTCTCGGTCCCCCGATCCTCCGCCGGTGGGACGAAGGTGAGGACGAGCCACTGCCACACCATCACGGCACCGAAGAGGTAAAGCGCCCACTCGAGCTGTTTCCCCTGCGGCTTCCGCAAGCCGATGGAGGCGAGGGGGCGGCGTTCGACGAAACCCATGTACGCCAAGAGCGCGCCCACCGCGATCACGTTCCAGACGATCGACGACGCGGGGCCGGAGATCCCGAGCTCGAGGCCGAACGCATCGCGGATCCGAGGCAGCCACATCGGTGAATAGGCGATCGCGACTCCCCCGATTGCGATCGCCCAGAGCAGTCCGGCGTGCCGTGCAGGAGTGGCAACGGGCCGAGGACCGCGAGCGTCGGACTCCGTCTGATCATTCATAGAGCAACCACTCTAGAGTGTTCACTCTTCAAATGCATTAGACTTCTCACGTGCCCCGGCCGATCGATCCCGAGAAGTACGCGTCGAAGCGCTCGGCGATCGTCAGTGCCGCCTCCAGCCAGTTCGCCAGCCACGGCTACCAGCGGTCGACGACCGCTGGGATCTGCCGCGAAGCCGGCATCTCGTCCGGCACGTTCTTCCACTACTTCCCGAGCAAGCTCGACGTGCTCGTCGCGGTGCTGGAATCGGGTTGCGACGACCTCCGCGCCCGACTGACACGCACAGAGGAGTCGTCGTCCGGGTTCGACGCCGTGCTCCGCTACGCGGAGGAGTTGCAGGCCGAGGTGAGCGACGACTCCTTCGCCGTGTTCGTCGCGGGGATCGCCGGGCTCGAATCGGAACCGCGGGTCGCAGCGGCCCTCGCCACGGAGGCGGAACTGGTCGCCGACTTCCTCCTCCGCAACGTCGACCAGGGCCAGCGGAGCGGCGAGCTGCGCACGGACGTTCCCGCGCCCGACCTGGCCCGCTGGGTCTCGTGGCTCCTCGACGGCGCGTCTCAAGCCGCCGCGGTGGAAACGTCGGCACTCGGATCCCCGCTTCGCGACGCCGTGCGGGCACTCCTCGACGCGCCGAGCTGAGCCGACGGCGACACAGAGGGCGGAGAACTAGCTTTCGTTCGTCCGAGCGGGTTCGAGGACCATGAGTTTGTGCGGATCCGGCATCGTGACAAAGCCGGCCTTCTCGTAGAGGCCGTGCGCGTCGGCGGTCGAGAGCAGCACCCGCTTCAGATCCATGGGAGCGAGCTCGTCGACCACCGCCTGCGCGAGGAGCAACCCGAGCCCCTCCCCGCGGTGGTCCCGATCGACGTAGACGTCGCACAGCCACGCGAAGGTCGCTCGATCGGTCACCACCCGCGCGTACGCGCACAGCCCGCCGGCCGCGTCGTAGACACCGAAGTTGAGCGAGGCCTTCGCTGCGCGTTCGACGGTCTCCTGTGAGCGCCCGAGCGCCCAGAACGCGTCGGTCGAGAGCCAGTGGTGCACCTTCGCGAGATCGATACGCTCCAGGTCGGTGTCGATGACGTAGGTTCTCGTTCCACTCACGAATGGAACCGTATCAATCGGCCGGCCGCTCGGGCAGGTCGAGCGAGGCCAGGTACTCGACGTTTCCGCGGAGGGCCGGCTTGTACCGCTCGAGCTCGGCGGCGTCGACGTGATCGGCGAGCAGCGTCAGGAGGCGTGCGAGGGCCGCGTCGGCTCGGCCGGCGGCGTGCAGGCTCAGCGCCTCGAATGCGCCGAGAGCGACCGAGCCGGGGAACTCCTCGCGGGCACGCGCGAAGATCGCGAGCGAGTCGTCGATGCGTCCGACGTTGCGCAGGGTGCTCCCGTACTGCAGGAAGCAGCGTCGGCGGAGGTCACCCGTCAGGCCTGCATCGATCGCTCGTTCGTACAGGCCGAGGGCTCTCGATTCCTCACCGGCGGTGTCGTAGGCCCCGCCCATCTCGTAGAGGACGCGCGCGTCGTGCGGGTACTGCTCGACGATCGGCCGGAGCGCCGCGATGGTCGGTGCCATGTCGTCCCGGTTCCGGGCGGCGAAGATCCGGTCGAGTTCCTCGTACAGCGCGTCGCTCATCGTTCTCCCTCTCAAGTGCGGTTACCGTCCACCACGCTAGCGGGCAGCCCCGGTCGCGGTTGAGGATCGTGGTGGTGGAAGGGATCCGCGAGGAAGGCGCGCTCGTAGATGTCGTAGACGGCCGCCGCCTTCAGGTCGTTGTAGCGTTCCCCGCCCGTGGCCTCGACTGCGGCCGTCTTGGCCGCGCCGTAGCGCTCCCGATCGGATGCGTTCGCACCGAGCCACTCGGTGAAGAGCGCATGCCGCAGGGGCTCGACGGCACCCGGGCTCCACACGTGCAGGTTCGTGTTCGGCCGAGCGAGCGTGAGGTGCCGATGGGGATCGCCCGCCATCGCGTCCCGGAAGATGAGGCGGAAGCCGGCGGCCTCGAGCGGTGGGAGGTAGGCGCCTTCGTCCTCGACGTCGGGGACGGTCAGATCGATGTCGATGACCGGCTTAGCCGCCAGCCCGGGGACCGCGGTCGAGCCGACGTGTCGGATCTCGATCACCTGGTCGCCGATCGTGTCGGCGATGAGCCGCCCCACTTCGATGAAGTCGTCGCGCCAGCGTGCGTCGTGCTCCCGAACGGGACCCGGCGGAGTCTGCCGGTCGGCGATCCGCTGACCCTGACGCCTCGCATTCGCCTCAGCGGCGAACGACAGCCAGAGGGGATGTGTCGTCATGGTCCCACCCTCTCGGGAAGAGCCGTCCATGTCGAGCCAGCGAGCGGACAGTCCTTCAGCCCCCGCCCGTATCGCGTGCGCGGAATGCCAGCCATCCGGCGATGCCGAGCAACACCGTCCACGTCGCCATCACGATCCCACCGGGGATCGGGTCCAAGAGCCCGACCCCCGGGTAGCTCGTGAGGAGTTGCATCCCCGCGACATCGGGGAGGTATTTCAGGAGGGGCGCGAGTCCGAGAAGCGAGAGTGTCACGCCGAGCACGAGCGGCACGAGCACGGCCAACGCGACCACGATGGAGCGCGTGAGGAGCGTGAGGAGCGCCGCGATGAGACCGATGAGGACGTAGTTGATCGAGACACCAATGAGATTCCACCCCATGCCGGCGGTGAACTCGGACAGACTCAGGCCATGCTCGCCGAGCGTCGCGTGCTTCAGCACGACGGCCGCTGTTGTTCCGAGGAGACCGACGAACACAGCGAGAGTCGTGACGACGACGAGCTTCGCGGCCAGCACGCGACCACGGCGCGGGTCAGCGAGAAGCATGGTCCGGAGCTGCCCGCCGCTGTATTCGGTCCCTGCGACAAGTGCCGCGAGCAGGATGACGAGGGGTTGACCGAAACCGGCGGTCTCGAAGCCGTGCGATTCGATCGGGAACGATGATGCGGCGGCCACGGTGGGGTCCAAGGACAGCCCGGACGCCACGGCGAGCGCCGGGGGCACGACGATCGCCGCGACGAGAGCGCCGATGATGCTCGGTAGCGAGAGGGCTTTCGTCCATTCGGCGCGGAGGGTGCGGAGCAGGCGGATCATCGGGTTCACAGGTCCTGACGTGCGAACGAGACGGCCGCCGCCGCGAGGAGAACCACGGCCC
Organism: Labedella endophytica; assembly: GCF_003990045.1. Classification (GTDB taxonomy): domain Bacteria; phylum Actinomycetota; class Actinomycetes; order Actinomycetales; family Microbacteriaceae; genus Labedella; species Labedella endophytica. The sequence goes on from NZ_RZGZ01000002.1 coordinate 1,090,214, forward strand.
AGGCGACCTGGACGACCCCGCCCAGGGCCGGCGCGAGGTACACGCCCGCAGCGGGGTCGGTGAAGAGAGCGGCACCTGCGACGACGGGGAGGTAGGCCGCGCCGTCCCAGAAGCCGGCGAGGAGGTCGCCGACGCCGATCACGAGCGGGACGACGAGCACGAGCGGGAGGATCGCGGTGCGGGCGAGCACCCCGACGGCGAAGGCGATGAGCGCGGTGAGCGTCCAGGCGAGAACGATCCCGCCGAGATTCGCCCAGATCGCCGCGTTCAGCGTCCACGGGTCGATCCCCGTGGCACCGGCGGCGTGGGTGATGACGAGGGTGCCCCACATCGTGAGGAACGCGATCACCGCGACGGCGGCCGCCAGGAGCAGAGCCTTCACGAGGAACACACGCAGCCGCCGCGGTGTGGCCAGGAGCGTGGTGCGGATCTGGTTGGCTGCGCCGTACTCACTCCCCGCCCACAGCGCGGCGAGGACGACCACGAGGACGTATCCGAAGCCGGCCATTTCGAAGCCGCTGTACTCGATCGGGATCGGTTCCGCCGAGAACAGTCGGGGGTCGTCCGGGTCGAGATCGACGCCGGACACGGCGTTCATCGCCGCTATCGGCCAGGTGGCCAGGATGGTGATGAGCGCAAGGACCACGGCCGAGCGCGCCGCGAGGAACTTCGTCGACTCCGATCGGATGAGCGATACGGCCCGCCGTGTGGAGGCCGTCACGGGGCGATGCCCTCGGAACCGCCGGCTGGGCGTCCGTGCCGTTCGTCCGTCAATGCGAAGAAGGCCTCCTCCACCGAGTCGTGCTCGCCTCTGACCTCGGCCGCGCTGCCCGCGGCGACGACGCGCCCGCCCGCGATGATCACGACGTCGTCCGCGGTCTTCTCCATCTCGGCCATGAGGTGGCTCGACACGAGCACCGTCCTCCCCTCATCGGCGAGCGTGCGCAGGAACAGTCGGATCCAGCGGATGCCCTCCGGGTCGAGCCCGTTCGTCGGCTCGTCCAGCACGAGGACCTCGGGGTCGCCCAGCAGTGCGGCGGCGATGCCGAGCCGTTGACCCATGCCGAGGGAGAAGCGCCCGATCCGTGTCCTCGCCGCGTCGCGGAGGCCGACGAGGTCGAGCACCTCGTCCACCCGTCGCCGCGGGATGGCGTTGGACTGCGCGACCCAGGTGAGGTGCGATCGCGCCGTGCGGCCCGGGTTCGCTCCGGGGCCGTCGAGCATCGCCCCGACCGTCCACAGCGGCCGATCGAGAGAACGGTAGGGCACACCATCGACGAGGGCCGTCCCACTCGTGGCGCGGTCGAGTCCGAGGAGGATGCGGAGCGTCGAACTCTTCCCGGCCCCGTTCGGCCCGAGGAAGCCTGTGACCCGACCCGGCCGCGCCGTGAAACTCACATCATCGACGACCGTGCGAGCGCGGTGCCGTTTCACCAGGTGACTGATCTCGATCATGCGTTCCAGCCAAGCGAACCGCCCGGCATCCGTCAGTCTGCGAGAGTCGACAATTTGTCCCCTGTGTACGCTTCAGCCGGTCAGGGCCCCGAGGGGCCGACGAGCCCGCTCTCGTAAGCGATGACCACGAGCCCGGCACGGTCGCGCGCCTGCAGCTTGGCGAGGATGCGACTCACGTAGGTGCGCACGGTCGTCGACGTCACGAACAGCGCTGCGGCGATCTCGGCGTTCGATCGTCCGTGCCCGATGAGGACGAGCGCCTCGCGTTCCCGGGCCGTGAGCCGTTCCAGCTCCGGCCGCGATCGGGTGGAGGCGAATCGTCCGATGAGCCGCTTCGTCACTTCGGGAGCGAGCAGCGCGTTGCCGTCGTGGGCCACGCGGATGGCGTGGAGGATCTCCCTCGGCGGGCTGTTCTTCAAGAGGAAACCCGACGCGCCGACGCGGAGGGCCTCGAAGACGTACTCGTCCAGATCGAAGGTCGTCAGCACGATCACCCGTGACTCGGTGCCGTTCTCGCCGAGCCGCCGCGCCGCGTCGATTCCGCTGATTCGCGGCATCTGGACATCCATCAGAACGACGTCCGGCCGATGCTGCCCGACGAGTCGCACGGCGGCCTCGCCATCGCCCGCCTCGGCGACGACGGTCATGTCGTCCTCGCTGTCGATCAGCAGGCGGAGCGAGGCGCGGATCGATGCCTCGTCGTCGGCGATGAGAACGCGGATCGCTGTCATGACGTGGGCTCTCCGGCAGCCACGGTGAGCGGGAGACGAACGGACACGGCGAACCCCTCGCCCGACGACCCGATGTCGAGGATGCCGCCGACGAGCTCGACGCGTTCGCGCATACCCATCAGCCCATGGCCTTCTCGGAATCCGGATGGAGCTCCGCGACCGTCGTCCCGGACCTCGACGTCCACGGCGTCCGCGCTCACGCTGAGCCGCACGGCGACCGAGGACGCGGAGGAATGACGGATCACGTTCGTCACCGACTCCTGGACGACGCGGAGGACGGTCGTCCGCACGGTGGCAGGAAGGCCGTCGAGGTCGCCGTCGGAGTCGAAGCGGGAGGCGATTCCAGACCGCTCGGCTGAGCGCACGACGTCGGCGAGCGCGTCCATCAGCGGCACGGAGGCCGGCGTGGAGGCCACCTCGCGTTCGGCCTGCAGAAGCTGCTTCAGGTCCGACAGGGACGAGCGCGAGTCGGCCTCGATCTCACGCAACACGTCGCGCAGCTCGGCCTCACCGAGAGCGGAGACGTGGGCGGACACACCCGCGCGGACGCCGATGGTTCCGAGCGAATGGGAGAGCACGTCGTGAACGTCTCGCGCGAGCCGCAGCCGCTCCTCGGCCCGTGCCCGCGCGGCGACCTCGGCCCGCATGCGCCGCGTGCGAACACCCAGCACCCAGGACGCCGCGAGCACGACCACGCCGAGCAGCATCCCTCGTACGCGGTCCTCGATCCCGTCGGCCCCGAACCCGAGCGACACGACGGCGACGACGACCACGACGGCACAGAGGCTCCACGGGAACCGCCGGACCCCGCGCGTTTCCGCGAGCCTGAGCACGGCGAACCCGGTCAGGACGAAGGGGTCGGCGGTCAGCCCCAGGACCCACGCGATCCCGGTCGCCAGCCCGGCGACGGCGACGCCGAGAACTGGTCGCCGTCTGCTTACGACGACGCCGACCACCGCCAGCGCGGCCAGCGAGAGCTGCACGGTTCGGCCGGAGCCCTCTGCGGGAACGACTGTGACCCACAGCCCGGCGACGAGAGCGGACCCGATGACGAGGTCCCGCACCCCGGCCCACCGCCGGACGCCACTCGCGTATTTGCCGGAGGACCGCCCGCGACCGCGCCGATCCACCTGCCCCGACGCGACGTCCATCCGGCCATCGTACGGTCCAGGGTCGAGCTACCCGACTCTCCTCCGGGCGGGCCGATCAGCCGAGGACCACCGCCTAGGAGCTGCGCCCCGTCTCCGCGTCACGTCCATAGCCGTGATGGCGGCCGCCGCGGACCACGCCTGCGGGCGGCACGCGGCCGGGTAGGGAGTCGGCACGCTCGTCACCTCCGCGGCGTCGCCCGAGTGCAGTTCGGGCATGCGGAACGCGAAGCCTTCGGCCGCGGCGAGGAGTCCGTCCACGACCAGCCGGGCTTCCTCGTGCCGTCCCGCGCGGGACATGCCGTGGGCGACGATCGCGGAGTCATGGGTCCAGACGCTGCCGCCGTGGTAGCTCATCGGCCAATAGCCGGCCCCCTGCGTGGACATCGTCCGCAGCCCGAATCCGGACAGCATGCTCGGACCGACGAGCAGCGCGGCGACGTGCGCCTCGTCGTCGGCATCGAGGATGCCGGTGCCCAGGAGGTGGCCGATGTTGCTCGTGAGGGTGTCGACCGGTCGCTTGTGCGCGTCGAGGGCGATCCCGGGGTAGCGCCCCTCGGGCGTCTGCACCCAGTAGGCCTCGGCGAACCGCGTCTTCAGCGCGGCCGCCCAGTCGCGCAGCTCCGATCCGCCCGGTTCGCCGAGCCGGTCGAGCACATCGGCCCCCGCGAGCGCGGCCTCGTACGCGTAGCCCTGCACCTCGCTGAGCGCGATGGGGCCCTCCGCGAGCGAGCCGTCGCGCCACTGGATCGAGTCCCCCGAGTCCTTCCACCCCTGGTTCGCGAGGCCGTGGCCGGTGGTGTCGATGTAGTCGATGAAGCCGTCGCCGTCGCTGTCACCGTGGTGCAGCAGCCAGTCGAGCGCCGCGCGGAGCGTCGGCAGGAGCGAGCGCACCTCGTCGTCGGGCATGCCCGCCGCCCACGCCTCGGAAAGGAGGCAGACCCAGAGCGGCGTCGCATCGACGGTGCCGTAGTAGACGGGCGGAAGGAGGATGCCCTCTCCGGGCATGTCGACGGGAGCCCCGCGCAGTTCGTGGAGGATCTTGCCCGGCTGCTCGGCGGTGCTCGGCTCGTCCTCGGTTCCCTGGAGCCGCGCCAGCACCCGCAACGTCGACGCCGCGATGCGCCAGTCGACGGGCAGCATCATGCGCGCGGCCCATAGCGAGTCCCGCCCGAAGAGCGTGAAGAACCAGGGCGCTCCCGCGGCGAAGAACTCGTCCTCGGGGTGATCGGGCAGCGCGAGTCGGAGCGCGTCGAGGTCGCCGAGGGCCTGCTGCACCCAGCGCTCCAGTCGCGGGTCGCCGTTCTCGACGTGCACGTCCCACCCGGTGTCGCGCGTCACGCCCCGCACGACGAGCCCGGGGTCGGTCAGCGACTGGCGCCAGGACAGTTCCACGCGCTCGCGCGGCCCCAGCTCCACCTCCCAGGACAGTGTGATGTCCTCGCCCGCCACCTCGAGGTGGGCGTCCGGCGTTGTGATCTCGAGAGCCATGTCGCCCGACGAGCCGCGGACGGCGTCGGAGTCGACCGCGAGCGAGACGGCGCCCGGCCTGGGCGCACCCGACTTCACGTCGGTGAGGGAGGCGAAGTCGGGCGTGAGCGTCAGCCGCACCGTGGTGCGCACGGCCGCGGCGAGCGCGGATTCGACCGAGATCGTCTCGTTCACCTCGCCGTCGGCGACCGTGCGCTCGCGCAGGATACGCACCTGCGGGTCCGGGAACCGGTCGTCGATCTCGCGGAGCAGACCCCCGAAGACCACGCGCGACGGACCGTCCGGCGACACGGAGATCCACTCGGGCAGGTGGCCGTCATACGTGAGAACGGCCCGACGGAGGAATCGCACGTCGCCGTGATAGACCCCGTCGATCGCCGATGCGCCCATGTCGCCGGAGCGCGCCGACCACACCTGGGTGGGTGCGCGGAGGGCGATGACGGAATCGTTGAGCAGGGGCTGCCGGGGAATTGCGTGGCTGACGTCCGATGCGTTGGTCATCCTTTGACGGCTCCTTCGGTGTTGTTCATGATGCGCTTCTGGAAGATGAAGAAGAGTACGGCGACGGGGATCGTCATGATCGCCGCTGCGGCGAGCTTGAGAGGATACTGCGTCCCCTGGCTCAGCTGCCCCGAGGCGAGACTCGCGACACCCTTGGTGAGCGTCGTCAGTTCGGGCGATTGCGTCGACACGATGAAGTGGCTGAGCTCGTTCCACGATCCCTGGAACGACAGGATGATGATCGTGATGAGCGCCGGCCGTGCCATCGGGAGCACGATCGACCAGAACACCCGGAAGGTGCCGGCGCCGTCGATGCGGGCCTGTTCCTCGACCGAGACGGGGATGGATTCGAAGAAGTTCTTCATGATGAAGACACCAGCGGCGTCAACAAGCAGCGGAAGGATCATGCCAGCGTACGAGTCGTACATGCCGATCTGGTTGAGCACGAGGAACTTCGGGATGAGGAGCACGACGGCCGGGACGGCCATGACCCCGACGACGAACGCGAAGATCACGCCGCGTCCTCGGAAGTCGAGCCGCGCCAGCGCGTAGCCGGCGAGCGAGACGAAGAACACTCGGCCGAGGGTCACGCACACCGTCACGATCGCCGAGTTCATGAACCAGATCGGGTAGTCGCTCCGCCCGAACAGCGCCTCGTAGGCTGCGAACGTCGTCGTCTGCGGCACGAGGGAGAGCGCACTGCTCGCCGCCTCGGCATCGGTCTTGAACGAGGTCGCAACCTGGACGAGGAACGGGAAGATGTACACGATGGCGAGCGAGATCAGCATCGCGTAGAGCAACGTCTGGCCGGCGGCGAGACGGCGGGGGCGTCGACGCGGCGTGGACGACCTCGCGGGGTCCACCTGACGGACCGTCGCCTGCGCCGGGATCACTTCGCTCATCGCTTCGTCTCCGTGATCTCGTGCGGGGTCGCCTCGTGCGGGGGGACCTCGTACTGGCGGGCCCGGCGCTTCGACACCGGGCGCTCACGGAGCACCCAGCGCTGGAACACCGTGAAGGCGATGATGATGAGGAAGAGGATGAAGGCGATCGCAGAGCCCTCGCCCCACTCCTGACTGACGAACGCCGACTGGTACGACAGGTAGGCGGGCGTCAACGTGGTCTTCGCGGGACCGCCCTGGGTGCCGGTGTAGATCTGCTCGAAGACCTGCCAGCAGCCGATCAACCCGAGCGTGAGCACCGTGAACAGCGTCGGGCGCAGCTGGGGCAGCGTGATGTAGCGGAAGCGCTGCCACCCGGTGGCCCCGTCCATCACTCCGGCCTCGCCGAGTTCGGCTCCGACGTTCTGCAGGGCCGCGATAAAGAGGAGCATGAACGTGCCGCTCGTCGTGAAGATCGCCATGAGCATGAACGCGAACATCGCGACCGACGGTCCGCCGATCCACTCGAACCAGGACACTCCGAGCGGCCCGCCGGAGGTAAGCGCCTCGGGCGCCCCCGTGATGCCGATCGTGGCGAGAGCGTTGTGGAAGATCTGGCTGGGGTCGTTGAACCAGTTGGGTCCTTCGACACCGAACCAGCCGAGGAAGGAGTTGACCACTCCGGTGGTGGAGAAAAGGAACAGCCACAGGATCGTGATCGCGACCGAGCTCGTCACCGAGGGGAAGTAGAACGCGGTGCGGAACAGTCCGCGGCCGCGCAGGATGGCCCGATTGACGAGGACCGCGAGGAACAGCGACAACGCCGTCTGAAGCGGCACGACGATGAGGACGTACCACGCGTTGTTGCGGATCGAGAGGCCGAAGTTGCGCTCCGCGAGCCCGCCTCCGGAGGTGACCGCCGCGTAGTTGTCGAGGCCGACGAACCCGACGTTGCCCGAGAAGGGGCTCCCCCTCCCCTGCCAGTCCGACACGCTGACCCAGATGGCCATGAGCACGGGGACGAGGAGGAAGAGCCCGAGGATCAGGATGACCGGGGCGGTGAATAACCAGCCCGCGGCGACCTCCCCGCGCCGGATCCCGGAGGACTTCCGGGATCCGGCGCGGCGAGCGGTGACCGTGTTGGGCATGGTCAGCCGACCGAGGCCTCGAGGTTGGACTGGACCGACTGCAGGATCGCGGCGGGGTCACCGGTCGCGAGCGACTCGAGCTGAGCGTTGAAGTCGGCGACCACGTCGGCCGTTCCGGCCTGCGTGGGGAGGAACTGGGCGTAGTCCGCTCCCGCGAGGAAGGCGGCGTCCTCCGGGTTGGCCTCGGTCCACGCGTCCGCGGCGGACTGCACCGACGGCATGGGGCCGAACGCCTCGGAGAAGGCGAGCTGCTGGTCGGCGGCCGTCAGGTACTCGACGAGCTCGAGCGAAGCCTGCTGGTTCGGGCTGTCGGCGGCCATCCCCCAGCAGTTCGTGTACTGCAGGGTGCCCTCGCCGGACGGGCCAGCGGGCAGCTCGGCGACCTGGTAGTTCACGTCGGGGTAGTCGGCGGTCATTGCGCCGCCGATCCAGTTGCCCTCGATGACCATCGCGGCGAGTCCCTGACCGAAGGCCTCTCCACCCCATCCGGCGCCGATGTCGGCGGCGTAGGCGAAGGTGCCGGCGTCGAGGTTCTCCTTGACGTATTCGAGGGCCTCGACGTTCTCGGGGCTGTCGGCGACGACGGTGTCACCGTCGACGAGCGCTCCTCCGGCCTGCGCCATGAAGGCTCCAACGCGCTGGTACTCGGCACCGAATGCGAGTCCCACCTGGCCGTCCGTCGTGAGGGTCTCGCTGACGTCTGAGAGCTCGTCCCACGTGGTCGGAACGTCGGCGTCGGTCAGGCCGGCGGCCTCCCAGAGGTCGGTGTTGATCACGAGACCGAGCGTGGAGAAGTCCTTGGGCGCGCAGTAGAACTCGTCGTCGTAGGTGAAGTTCTCGACGAGCGCCGGGTAGAAGTCGTCCTTGTTCGACAGCTCGTCGCCGTAGGCCGTGAGCGAGCCGTTGTCGGCGTAGCCGGCGATCGCGTCGGAGGAGAGATAGAAGAGGTCGGGCGGCGAACCGGCCGCGAAGCCCTGGGCGAGCTGCTGATTGAGGTCGCTCGCGACCTCGACGGTGGCCTCGACGCCGGATTCCTCCGACCAGGCGGCGACCGTGTCTTCGACGGCGGTGGCCTCCGCGTCTCCGCTCGCGGCGATGAGGATCGTGAGTCCGTCCTCAGAGGACGTGAGTCCTTCAGTCGTGCTGCCCTCGGAATCGTCGAATCCCGAACCGCCGCACCCACTCAGAACAAGAACGCCGGCGACCGCCAGCGCACCGGCGCCGAACATCGCGCGTGATTTGTGCCGTGTCATCTTTCTCTCCTTTGACGAAAGTTGGCAGCTGGTCGTGCCCTCGCGGACCAAAACTTGATCGTTCAAATTGCTGCTGGTCGAAAAGCTACAGTCCGGAAATTCCGCTGTCAAGCGGTGGGACGCTACGGTGAAGCCACGCGATTTGATCGTTCAGGTCGCGAGGGATGAGGAATGTAGTGACGAAGCTGCCGACGGTCGAGGACGTTGCGAAGGTCGCGGGCGTCTCGCGCCAGACCGTCTCCAACGTCTTGAACTCTCCCGGCATCGTGCGCGAGACCACGCGGAAACGCGTGGAGCAGGCGATCGACGAGCTCAAGTACCGCCCGTCCGCGGCCGCTCGGCAGTTGCGCACGCGGCGCAGCTCCGCGATCGGCGTGCACCTCGATCCCTACAGCGGCGGCATCTCCGGAGTCCTCCTCGACCGGTTCGTGCACGCCCTCACCGAGCGGGCAAGCGAACGGGGCATGCGCGTGTGTGTCTACAGCGCGCGCACGCCCGAGGAGGAGATGGAGCGGCTCGGCGCCCTCATCGACGGGGGCGAGATCGACGCCGCCGTCGTCACCGGCACCTTCTACGGCGATCCCCGTACCGGCTGGCTCACGCAGAAGAACCTGCCGTTCGTCTCCTTCGGTCGACCGTGGGGCGGCGACGACGTCTTCGCCTCGGCGCACAGCTGGGTGGACGTGGACGGCGCTGTCGGGACCGCCGCCGCCACCACGTGGGCGCTCGCGAACGCCGGCCCGAGGGTGGGCTGGTTCGGGTGGCCGTCCGACCAGGGCACCGGCGACGACCGACGACGCGGCTGGCAGGAGGCCATGTCGGCGGCCGGAGCCAGCGGCCCCGTGTTCGAGGTGGCGGACGATGTCGTCGCGGCCCGCCAGCTCATGACCGCCGCACTCGCTGAAGACGGCCTGCGCGACCGGTTGGACGCCCTGGTCTGCGTCAGCGACTCGCTCGCCGTCGCGGCACACCTGGCCGCAGCCGACGCCGGCCGTCAGGACCTCACCGTCATCGGCTTCGACAACACCCCCGTCGCCGAGGCCCTCGGGCTGCCGAGCGTCGAGCAGTCGCCGGAACTCGTCGCCGCGGGCGCCCTCGACCTCCTCATGGGCGAGACGGGAACAGTCGTCGCCCCCCTCGATTCCGCGACTCCCGCCGAACACGTCCTCGTCGCGCCGCGTCTCGTCGTGCGCGAACCGGCTCTCCACCGCTGAGACGGCCGACATGACGATGGACTCTTCAGCCGGCCCGCTCGCGCTTGTCGTGATCGCGGGCCCGCAGGCCTCGGGCAAGAGCACGCTCGCCGCGGCTCTCGCCACGGACCTCCGGAGCAGGGGCGAACGGGTGGCACTCGTGGAGCTCGATCAGATCGCCGGGATGGCGCTGCCGACCCTTCCGAGTTGGGAGGACGCGCACCAGATCTTCGAGACGGTGACGAGTCTCTGGCTGCGGACCGACGTGACGTGCGTCATCGCCGAGGGTTCGGGCTCGTGGGACGAAGTCGCGCGGATCCTCAAACGAGTACCCGCGACGCCAGTCACGGTGACGGTCGCCACGACGGCACCGTTCGAGGCCGCGCTCGCCCGGGCGCAAGCGGACCCGACGCGGGGAATCTCCAAGGAACGAGACTTCCTCACCGGGGTGTACGAGCAGTGGTCACGCGAGGTCGACGGGACCCTGTGGGATCTGTTGATCGACACGGGCGATACCGACATCGATCACGGTGTCGCTCGCATCGAGGCCGCCCTCGCCTCCGCCCGGGGCGCTTCAGCTCTGTAGCCGCGCCACCTCGGACATGATTCGTTGTGCGAGGGACACAATGTCCACCTCTCCCGTCGTGTCGACATCGATGAGCGGCCCGACTCCCAGTGCGGCGACCGGCTCTCCCCACAGCTCTTCCTCAGTTCGGAGTATGTCCAGATGACGATCATCGCGCTGTCGAGAGGCGTAACGCGCTGTGACCGTGTCCCGGTCTGTCAGACACCGAATCTCCACACGAAGACCGGGAAGGCCTTCCGCGAGTGGCTTGGTGTAGTCGAACCAGGTGCTGTCGATGACGGCACCTGGACAGGTGCGAGCAGTCCGGAGTACCGCGTGCACAGCGGCGACTCCCAGTCGTCGAGAAGCGGCGACATCGCGAGGCGGACCGAGGGCGTCCATCAACGCTTCTTTGACCTCGTCCTTGCTCAGGTACGGCAACCCGAGTTCGAGAGCGAGCGCTGCGGCCAGAGTGGACTTCCCGGAGGCAGGCCAGCCACCGACCAACACGAACAGTGGTGTCATGCGTCACCTCCATGTTCTTTTGTCGTCACGGCTTGGGTCTCCAGACCAGTCATGTGCGGTCGACATCGTCGACGAGGTCGACCGTTCACGATCGGCCGACCAGCGGGAGCTCCGATGCGAACGCGTCGAGCAGGTCGACGTCGTATCGATCGGACCGCATCGTCGGAACGAGGCCGTCGATACCTGCGGAGGGAAGCTCCCAGGTGACGACGCCGGGAAGGAGGCCGTCCATCGTTCGGTACCACTCCTCGAGAGGCTCCCGGAGGCGGAGGTGCAGGTCGAAGGAACGCCGCGAGCGCGTCGGGTCGCCGACTCTCTGTCGTCGCAGAACCTCGTCGTTGGGAAGCGTCACACAGACGGCATCGGCGAATCCGATGTGCCGCCGACTCATCGCTTCCCGCACGGAGGCCAGCTCGTGGAGGTACCGCGACACGGGAGCCTCTCCGATTCGCGCCAAGCACCAGGAGTAGTGCAGCTTGATCGGATCGCTGTCGCAGACGGCCACACCGTCCCGGTCTTCGAGGGTGATCGCCAGCGACCAACGATCGATGTTGACCCCGGTCCAGTACCTCGCCTGGATCTCAGCGTCGGCTCCGTCCGGTTCCCTCCCGGTCGGCGCGTACTCGGCGACGAACTCAGCCACGGCCGCGCGACACCAGGTCGTCTTTCCCGCAGCACTCGGCCCCTCAACGGCAACGATCACTCGACGATGGTACGTGCGGATCGTCAAGGATATGCTCGAATCGACCCGCCCTAGCCGTAGCTTCACCCCATGACTGCGGCCGTTTCGGAGAGGGAGGCAGTCCCGTTCGAGCCGGGCCGGGTGGGTGTTCGACCTCGTTCCGACGAGTCCCTGATTGCGATCGATCTGAGGATCGGAGAAATCAGGGATGACAACTTCCACAACCGAGCTGTCGCGCGGTTGAACGACACCAGTCATCTCCTCGACTGAAGACGACATCTGCCCGGCCGAAGCAGTCGTCCTCGTCGTGGGAAGAAACTACTCCGCAGACAGAAGTTCATTCAGGATCGTCGCCTGACGGACGAGGAACGTTCGCTCGTCCAGTTTCTTTCGGCGAAGCCACGCAGTGACCTCGTCATTGTGTTTGCTCGCGTTGCACGAGGCGCAGGCGGGAACCACGTTCTCCAGGGTGTAACGGCCACCACGCGAGATCGGCTGGATGCAATCCCGCTGCACGGCGACATCTGTGGCTCGGCAGTAGGCGCAACCGCCCCAGGCCTCGCGGATATCGGCCCATTGCTCGGCTGTGAGGTCGTTGTCGACGCGACCCAGCCGCGATTTTCTTCGCTTGGCATACCGTGCACGAGCCGCCCTCGACCTCGTAGCGGCAGGGAACTTGCGACCAGGGGGCACACGATTACCGTACTGCGTCGACCACTCCCGGCACGGTCGATACTGCCGCGTGGTGGCTCCTCGCCATAGACCCTTCAGAGACTCGCAGGGCAAGGCTGACGACGGTCACCGCGCAGAACATCGGTGCTACGTTCCCTCACTGAGACACGGCTACGCCTCCTGGCGGATCCGCGTTCGGTAGGCCAGCGGCGACTCGCCGAGGTGGCGCTTGAAGGCGGAACTGAACGCGCTCTCGGAGGAGTAGCCGAGCGTGAAGGCGAGCGCTCCGACACGGGTGTCACCCCCGCGGAGTTCACGTTGCGCGATCAGCATGCGCCAGTCGATCAGATACGCCAACGGCGGGGTGCCGGCGACGTCGCGGAAGCGTTGCGCGAACGTCGTGCGGGACATCGAGGACACCCGTGCGAGGTCCTCCAGGCTCCAGCTCTTCGCGGGTTGCTCGTGGATGAGGGCGAGCGCGGGGCGGAGCCGCTCGTCGGCGAGAGCCTTCAACCATCCGGCGGGCATGTCGGCGTCCTGGATGAACCCGCGGATGATGTCGAGCACGATCAGCTGCCCGTACTGACGGATGGCGAAGTCCGCGCCGACCCGCTGCGCGACCATCTCGGAGAACAGTCGTTGGACGTGCCCGCGCAGGTGCGGGCCGACAGCACTGGATGCGCCGACGTGCGCGACGGGTGGCAGGGTTCGGAGGAGGAGTTCTCTGCCCGTCGGGTTCAGGTCGACGCGACCTCCGATCAGGATGTCGACCTCGGGTGCGTCGGCATCGGCGTCGCTGATCGACGACCCCGCCGACGGCGGCTCGACGATCTGGGCATCTCCGGACCCCTCCCCTCCGTCGAGTGTCAGCCAGGACCGCCCGTTGAGCACCGCGACGTCGCCGGCGGCCAGCACGATCGGCTCGTCGATTCCGTCCGTGGCCAGGGAGGCGTTGCCCCGGACCACGGCGATGAACTTGAGGTCGTCGTCGATGACGCTGTGGGTATGCCACCGACCGCGGAGCGCGGAACCTCCCGATACGACGCTGCGCACCTCGATGAGATCGAGAACCTCGGAGAGTCGGTCGATCGCCATATCCGGACTATAGAGCATGAAAAACGGATCGCGCATTATTCCGAATACGACGTGAGGGCCTCAGGCTGGTTCTACGGTCCGGAGTTCCCGGCCCGTGGAAGGAACAACACCATGACAGACCAGATGATCGTCCTCGTGACCGGAGCCAACAAGGGAATCGGTCGCGAGATCGCCGCCCAGCTCGCGCAGCTCGGCCACACCGTCATCATCGGCGCGCGCAGCCTCGAGCAGGGCGAGCGGACCGCGGCCGAGCTCCGCGCCGCCGGGGCATCCGTCACCGCGGTGGCGCTCGACGTCACCGACCCCGGCTCGGTCGCCGCAGCGGCCGACAGCATCACCGCCAGCCACGGCCACCTGGATGCGCTCATCAACAACGCCGGGATCAGCCACCAGCCCGGCGCCGACATCGCCGGGCAGATGCCGGCGACCGCGGACGTCGACCACGTCCGCTTCGTGTTCGAGACGAATGTGTTCGGCGTCATCACCGTGACAGCTGCGTTCCTGCCGCTCCTGCGCCGCTCCGATTCGCCCCGAATCGTCAACGTCTCGAGCAGCGCGGGCTCCCTCGCGGCCATCTCCGATTTCGCCAACACCGACCCGATCGCCCTCGGCTACGTCCCGTCCAAGACCGCACTGACCGCGGTCACGATGATGTACGCGCGGGGCCTGGAGACCGAGAACATCCTCGTCAACGCCGTCTGCCCCGGCTTCGTCGCGACGGACCTCAACGGGCACCGCGGACACCTCACCCCCGCAGAAGGAGCCCGCTCCGCGGTGACCATGGCCACGATCCCCACCGACGGACCGACCGGCACCTTCACCGACGTGGACGGCCCCGTCGCCTGGTGACGGGTTGGGCGCCACGCCGCCGGCATCGTTGCCTATCGGTGTGCGCCTGGACGACGAGAAGGGGCGCGGAGCCGTCGGCTCCGCGCCCCTCTGTCGTTCTCGTAGGACTAGCCCGCGGCGACGGCGATCTCGTTCGGCGTGACGTCGAGCTCGCCCGTCGCGACGATCTCGCCGGTGCTCAGGTCGACGGCGTGGATGCTGTCCGTGGCCGGTTCCGTCACGTAGGCGATGCCGTCGGCGACGGTGATCGCGGGGTGCGGGTCCTGCCACTCGACGGGCGACTCCCACGCGTCGATGACCGGGTAGGACTCCGTGAGCTCGCCGGTCTCCGGGTCGAGCACGTGGATCGCGCCGTCCGAACCGATGATGTACGCGAGGTCGTCCGGGCCGCGCGCGACACCGCGGAAGGTGTACTCGACACCCTCGGGCAGGTCGACGACCTCGAGGGAGTCCGCGGTGGTGTCGATGAGGGTGACCGCGTCGAGGAAGTAGCCCTCGGCGTCGGGGTCGCTCTTGTAGTCGCCGACGACGATCGGGCTGGTCTCGCTGACGTACGCGTTGCCCATGCGGCCGTAGGGCTGGTCGGGGGCGTCGAGCTTCACGATCTCGCCGTCACGGTAGACGAGCGCGCCGTCCTCGCAGCCGAACACGACGGCCTCGTCGGCCGCGGTGCCCTCGCCGTGAACGCCGGGGCACTGGTCGTTCGAGGCGGTCACGGCGCCGGAGGCGTCGCGCACCTCGATGCCGTTGCGTCCGTCCGCGTTGCCGACGGTGGTGAGGAAGGTGCCGTCCTCGAGCACGACGGAGACGCCGTGGTGCGCCTCGACGCCCGGGATCGTCTCGACCTCGGGGAGGCCGTCGGAGGACGCGAGCGCGTCGGTGTCGAAGATCGTCGTGTCGCTCGTGCCGTCCGCGTAGAGGATCGTCTTGCCGCCGTGTCGGACGACGTGGCCCGGGGTGTCGGCGGCGAAGATCGTGTCGGTGAGCTCGGGCTCCTCCGTCGTACCGGCGCCGGTGTCGAGCACCTGGAAGCCTTCGCTCATGGTGACCATGACGCTCCGGCCGTCGCCGGCCGGGTTGAGGCGCGTGAACTCCTCGCTGTCGAGGTCGGCGACGGTCTCGAGGGTCGTGCCGTCGAGGACGAGGATGCCGCCCTCGTAGGCGACGGCGATGCGCGCGTCGGCTGCGGAGGCAGCGGCCGAGCTCGCGGGGTCGTCGGCCGGTGCGGCGCTCGACGAGCAGGCCGCGAGGGTCGCGATCGTGCCGAGGGCGAGCAGGGAGATGCTCGCTCGTCGGAGGTGCGGGGTGTGCATATACGTGTCCTTCTTCTCTGGTGGGGATGTTGGACTCTCAGCGAGAGAGCCCGGTTGCGATGCGCTCCGTGTTGACGCGCATCATGGTCAGGTAGTCGGGGGCGCCACCCTCGGGGCCCGTGAGCGACTCCGTGAACAACTCGACGACGTCGACGCGCACGTCGGCCTCGCTCGCGAGAGCCTGGACGAGCCGGTCCGGCGAGGACGATTCCGCGAAGATCGTGGGCACACCGGTCTGCTCGACGGCGTCGACGAGATCGGCGAGGTCGGAGGCCGACGGGGCCGCGAGGGTCGTGCCGCCGGGGATGACGGCCCCGACGACCTCGAAGTCGAACCGATCGGCGAGGTAGCCGAAGACGTGGTGATTTGTGACGAGCGCCCGGCGCTCGTCCGGGATCGCCCCGAAGGCATCGGTCATCTCCGCGTCGAGGTCTTCCAGCTCCGCACGGTAGGCGGCCGCGTGCTCTTCGACGGCACCCGGATCCGCGCCCTCGAGCTCCGTGAGCACGGGTTCGAGCGCATCGACGACGTCGATCATGCGCGCGGGATCCGTCCAGAAGTGCGAGTCGGGGCTCCCCTCGGCATCGCCCTCGCTGTAGTCGAGCACGTCGATGGCGTCGCCCGCGACGAACGTCTCCACGCCGTCGGCCTCCGCGGCGTCGAGGTGCTGCTGCAGCCCCTCCTCGAGTCCGAGTCCGTTGGAGACGACGAGATCGGCCGAGCGCAGGCGCGCGGCCTCCTGGGCGGAGATCTCGAACGAGTGCGGGTCGGCGTTCGGCTTCATGAGGGTCACGACCTCGGCCTCGTCGCCGACGAGTTCGCCCACGACATCGCCGAGGATGTTCGTCGAGACGATCACGACCGGGCGGTCGTCACCGGCCGACGTGCAGCCCGCGAGGGAGAGGATCAACGCGGCGGCCGTCGTCCCGGCGGCTACCGATGCGCGCAGAGGGTTCCGTGCCATGGTCAGCGTCCCGTCTCGGCCGTGAAGGCCGGCTCGGTGGCGGTCTCGAGCGTGCGCGCGATGCGTGCGCCGTCGGCGTAGTCGATCTCGAACAGCAGGCGCTCGGAAGGGGCGCTGAGATAGGCGCGCTGCTGATCGGCGATGAGCGTCGGGGACTGCCCCTCAGCGAGGGAAGCGGCGACGAGAGGTTCGGTCTCGGCCACGACGGCCCCGGTCGCATCCAGCACGAGCACGCGGCCGTCCGCGGTGAGGGCGAGCACGTGCTCGTCCTCGTCGTCCACCGCCGTCACCTGCACGAACGGAGCGGGAGCGGGCAGCAGTGTCCAGGAACGCTCGCGGGTATCGAGCAACCAGACCCCCTCGTCCCCCGCGAGCGCGGCGACGGTGGGACGGCCCTCGCGGTTGTCGAACGCCGTCGCGGCCGGGGCGGTCGTGCCCTCGGGGTACGGGATGCGTTCCACCGTGAGCTCGTCGCCGTCGACCGAGGCGAGCAGGGCACCGTCGTTGCACCCGATCACCGCCCCCACGCGTGTGGTGATCGTGCCGGCCGCATCCGGGCAGGACTCGACGAGGTCGGTGGGCTCCCCGTCGGCGGTGTAGCCGACGACGGACGTCTCGGCGCCGGAGCCCTCCGTGACGAGCGCGAACGATCCGACGGGTACGACCATGCCGGCGCCGGGATCGGTCGTGAGGCGGAAGAGTTCCGAGACCTCGCCCTTCGAGAGCGCTTCCGTATCGAGCAGCACGGCGTCGCCGGAGTCCGCGAAGAAGACCCCGGTGCCGCCCGTCGTCGACAGGTTCGTCGTGGCGACGGTCGCGTTCCCGGTACCCTCGACCGTTCCGACCAGGCGCGGGTCGGCCCGGTAGTAGTGGAAGTGGTCGACGTGGTCCCAGGTCCACACGCCGCTGTCGACGATCTCGATGCCGGACTCCGTCTGCGCGAAGAGGTAACGGCCATCGGTCGTCATCGCCTCCGGGGCTCCGATGCTGCCGAGCTCCGTCACGCTCTCGTCGAGGAGGTCGAGGTGGGAGACGGCACCCGTCGGGTCGATCGAGGTGAGACCGAGGCGCGGCTCCGAGAGCTCGGCCGCGTTGGCGACCGCGCCGTGTCCGTCGCCCGTCGACTGGTCGGCCGTGGTCCCGCCAGCGGGAGGCGCAGCGGGATCGGCGGAGCAGGCGGGCAACCCGACGGCGAGGATGCCGATCAGGAGAGCGGAGGTGGTGTTGCGGAAGCGCACGTGGACCTTTCAGGTGAAGCGGAAGTGGAGAGGAGCTGGCGGGCGTTACGCCGGGACGGCAGACCGCACCGGTCGCGGTCGGAGTGACGTGAGCGACGCGCGCGTCGCCCACGACAGACCCGAGACGGCGATGGCGGTCGCCGCCACCGAGGCCCCGGCGGCCGTCGCCGCGTGCCAGGAGACCAGAAGCCCGATGAACACGGAGACGACACCGAGGACGGCGGCCAGCACCATGCGCGTGGGGATCCGGGTGGTCCACTGCCCGGCGGCCACCGCCGGCGCGAGGAGCAGTCCCACCACGAGGAGCGAGCCGACGGCCTGGTACGACGCGACCACCGCGAGGGTCACGAGCCCGACGAGCACGGCCTGGGCGGAGCGCGGCCCGAGCCCGAGCACGGCGGCGATACGGGTGTCGAGCGCGAGCGCCACGAGCGGCCGATGGAAGGCGGCGGCGAGCGCGATCCCGGCGAGCGCCGCGACCGCGAGGAGCGCGATGTCGAGAGACGTGATCGCGAGGATGTCGCCGAAGAGGATCGATGTCGCGTCGGTCGCGAAGCTGCCCGAGTGGGAGATGACGATGACGCCGAGCGCCAGCATCGAGACGAAGAGCAGGCCGATGCTCGTGTCGTAGGAGAGCCGCGCACGGCGCTGCAGGGCAGCGATCCCGACGCTCATCGCGACGGCACTGACCGCCCCACCGACGAGCACGGGCATCCCGAGGACCGTAGCGAACGCGACGCCCGGCAGCATGCCGTGGGCGAGCGCCTCGCCGAGGAACGCCATCCCGCGGATGACCACCCAGGTGCCCACGACGCCGCAGAGCACGGCGACGAGCGAGCCGCCCACGAGGGCGCGCTGGAGGAAGTCGAGCGCGAACGGCTCGAGGATTCCGTCGATCGGGGAGGGCATGACACCCGACCGTAGTCGATAATGAGAACAGTTATCAAATGCGTACACTGGACGACATGACGTCGACGATCACCCACCCCGCGCCGCGAGCACAGCTACGCGGCATACGCGTCGACTTCGACGGCCGGAGTGCGCTCGGAGGCGTGGATCTCGACGTGCACGCCGGTTCGATGACGGTTATCGCGGGGCCGAACGGCGCCGGCAAGTCCACCCTCCTCGAGGTGCTCGCCGGCACACGCGAACCGTCATCCGGAACGCGCTCGGTCGAATCCGCCATCGCCTTCGTGCCTCAACGCACGGCCATCTCCGACCGACTGCCCGTCACCGTCCGCGACGTCGTCACCGTGGGGGCATGGGGCCGGACCGGTCGCTGGCGCCCCCTCCACGCCGACGCCCGAGCAGCGATCACCGAGGCGATGACCCGGCTCGAGATCACGTCCCTCGCGACCGAACCATTCGCGGCCCTCTCCGGCGGACAGCGTCAACGCGCGTTGCTCGCACAGGGGATCGCGCGGGGTGCCGGCCTCCTCCTCCTCGACGAACCCACCACGGGGCTCGACCGGGACAGCGCCGAGCGCATCCGGGCGATCATGCGATCGGAGGCCGAGAGGGGGACGGCCGTCGTCTGCGTGTCGCACGATCCCGCCGTGATCGACGAGGCCCACCGCGTCGTGCACCTCACCGACGGCCTCGTCGCCGGACTGTCGGAGACGGCATCGGACGATGCGGGCGTCAGGCGCGGTCGTGCAGGGTGATCCGGTAGCCGTCCGGGTCCGCGAAGGTGAAGGTGCGACCGAACGGGCCGTCCACGGGGGCCGAGACGATCTCGTGACCGTCGGCCTCGAGGGCGTCGTGGATGGACTGGACGTCGGTGGCGTGGAGCCAGATCGCGGCGCCGATGCCGGGCTGGTCGACCGACGCGAGGTCGGTGCCGGGCACGACGTCCCGCAGTGCGAACGCGATCGGGCTCGTCGTGAAGACCACGGCGTGCGGCGGGCCCTCCGGCGAACGGACGAGACCGAGGTAGTGCTCGTAGAACGCCTGCGAGGCGTCGAGGTCGCGGGACTGGAGGGAGATGAAGTCGGGGCCGGTGACGGGCATGAGGACTCTGCTTTCTTCTATGTCAGTTGTCTGACATAGACCACCGTATGTCAGACTACTGACATGAGTCAAGGCGTCATCGAACTCGAGACCTCGCTCGGCTACCTGCTCAAGGAGACGTCGAGCGCTCTCCGGACGGCCATGGAAGCGGTCCTGCGCCCGCTCGGCATGACCATGACGCACTACTCGTGCCTCGAGCTCCTCGCCCAGCGACCCGGCCTGTCGAACTCCGAGCTCGCGCGTGGGGCGTTCGTGACGCGGCAGTCGATGAACGTTCTGCTGCAGACTCTCGAACGCGAGGGCGACGTGACCCGGCCGGCCGAGGCCCGGGTCGGGAAGGTCCTGCCCACCCAGCTCACGCCCGCCGGTCGTCGTCGACTCGAGGAGGCGAGCGCCGCGGTCCGCTCCGTGGAGGTACGCATGCTGCGCGACCTCGCACCCGAGGAACAGACGGCCGCGCGCTCCATCCTGCGAAGCATGATCGCGAACCTCCGCGCGCACGAGGAGGCCTGATCGACCAGGCAATCAACCCGGCCGGTTGACGGGATCGTCAGTCCTCGTCCGGCTCCGTGACGAGGTGCACGTAGGCGACGATCGCGTCGAAGGCGAGGGAGTCCTCGGCGGCGACATCGGGGGCGCCCGCCACGCCGGCGAGGAGCTGATCTTCGGTGATCGCGCTGAAGAGCGCGAGGAGCGTGCGGGAGATGAGCTGGAGATCACCGACGAATCGCAGCCCCGCGCCCAGCGTGACTGTCTGCAACAGTTCGACGACGCGGTCGTTCAGCCGCCGCGAGAAGTCGACGTAGCGCGGCGCGATGGCGCCGTCGCGCATCGCGAGCAGGCGGTACTCCGCGACGATCCGATGCCAGTTGGCCTCCCCACCTACGAACGCGATCATCGTGCGCACGACCTCGGCCACCACGTCGGCGCCGTCGGTCGGCGTCGCCGGCAGCACGTCGCGAGCGAGTTCGGAGGCCTTCAGAAGCGTGCTGTCCACCTCTCGATCGGACAGCGCGAAGAACAGCTCCTCCTTCGACTCGAAATTCGAGTAGAAGGCGCCGCGCGAGAAGCCGGCGCGCTCGCAGATCGCCTCGACCGACGCGGAATGCACGCCCTCCTCCGCGAAGACCTCGAACGCCGCATCCATGAGGCGTTCGCGCGTGCGGCGGCGGCGCTCGGACTCGGCGACGGGCTGCATGCTATCGACGTCTGAAGACATCTGGGCCTTTCCTGTGGAGGATTGCGATACATCAGTGTATCGGGATACATTCGTGTATCGGATACGCCGGTGTATCGAAAATTCCATCCCTTCTCACTGGAGACCGCGTGTCCTCACTGTTGTACTCGCTCGGCCGCTGGGCGTTCCGCATGCGCAAGACCGTCATCGCGGTCTGGATCATCCTGCTCGCGCTCGCGGGCGGCTCCGCGCTCCTCTTCAACCAGGGCACCGACAACGGTGTCTCGATCCCCGGCACCGAGTCTCAAGAGGCACTCGACCGCCTGAGCACCACGTTCCCGCAGGTGAGTGGGGCGTCCGCACAGATCGTGGTCGACGTCGCGTCCGGCTCCACCGTGAACGACGACGACGTGAAGGACCCCATCGAGGACGCCCTCGCGAGCCTCGACGACCTCGGCCAGGTCGACACCGCCCAGTCCCCGTACGACGAGATGATCGACGGCTCGATCTCGGACGACGACCGTGCCGCGATCATCTCGATCCAGTTCGACGGAGCAGCCGGCGACATCACCGAGTCCACGCGCGACGACGTCACCGAGATCGCCGCGACCCTCGCGGACGACCTCCCCTCCGGCGCCGAGAGCGCGCTCGGCGGGCAGCTCTACAGCACGTCGTTCCCCGCGTTCACGATCACCGAGGTCATCGGCATCATCGTCGCCCTCGTCGTGCTCATCCTCACGTTCGGTTCGGCCATCGCCGCGGGCATCCCACTTATGACGGCCCTGCTCGGCGTCGCGATCACGATCGCGCTCATCTACCTCTCGACCGCGTTCGGGGCCGTCTCCTCGACCACTCCGATGCTCGCCCTCATGCTCGGCCTCGCGGTGGGGATCGACTACGCGCTCTTCATCATCTCGAGACACCAGGACAACCTGAAACGCGGGATGGAGCCGGAGGAATCGGCGGCTCAGTCGGTTGCTACGGCCGGGTCCGCCGTCATCTTCGCCGGCCTCACCGTGATCATCGCCCTCGTGGGCCTCTCGGTCGCCAACATCCCGTTCCTCACCGTCATGGGCGTCGCCGCGGCGGTCGGCGTGGGCATCGCGGTCATCATCTCCCTCACACTCATCCCTGCCGTGCTCGGGATCTGGGGCATGCGGATCGTGCCGAAGCGGACGCGACGTGCGATCGCGGCCCGCGAGGCGCACGACCCGCTGTCCCACGCCTCGTCCGATGGCGACACCGTGAAGCCCAACCGCTTCTTCCACGGCTGGGTGAAGGCGGCCACCCGCTGGCCCATCGTCACGATCCTCGCCGTCGTCGGCGCCGTCGTGCTCCTCGCGCTGCCGGCCGCAGGTCTCCGTCTCGCGCTGCCCGACGCCGGCGCCCTCCCGCCGGACGACCCCGCTCGCATCGCATACGACATGGTGTCCGACAACTTCGGCGAGGGCTTCAACGGCCCGCTCATCGTCACGGGCACGATCGTCGAGAGCACCGACCCGCTCGGACTCATGGACGACCTGAAGAGCGAGATCGAAGACCTCGACGGCGTCGCCGCCGTGCCCCTCGCGACCCCGAACCCGACGGCCGACACCGGCATCATCCAGGTGATCCCGGAGGGCTCGCCCGACTCGGAGGAGACGAAGGCGCTCGTCGCGGAGATCCGCGGCCTGCACGACTACTTCCTCGACGAGTACGACGTGGACCTCTCCGTCACCGGCTTCACCGCCGTGGGCATCGACGTCTCCGACAAGCTCGGGGAGGCCCTGCTCCCCTTCGGCATCCTCGTGGTCGGACTCTCGCTCATCCTCCTCACGATGGTGTTCCGCTCCATCTGGGTGCCCGTCACCGCGGCGCTCGGCTACCTGCTCTCGGTGCTCGCGTCCTTCGGCGTCGTCGCGCTCGTGTTCGAGAACGGCGTGGGCGCCGACCTGCTGCACGTCGCGAACACCGGGCCGGTGATCAGCTTCATGCCGATCATCCTCATGGGTGTGCTGTTCGGACTCGCGATGGACTACGAGGTCTTCCTCGTGGCCCGGATGCGCGAGGACTACGTGCATTCCGGAGATGCGCGCCGCTCGATCACGACAGGCTTCCTCGGATCAGCGAAGGTCGTCACGGCTGCCGCCGTGATCATGTTCGCCGTGTTCGCGGCTTTCGTGCCCGAGGGCGACACGAACATCAAGCCGATCGCGCTCGGCCTCGCGACCGGCGTGTTCGTGGACGCGTTCATCGTGCGCATGACGCTCATGCCCGCTGTGCTCTCCCTTCTCGGCGAGCGCGCGTGGTGGATCCCGCGCTGGCTCGACAAGGCGCTCCCCCACTTCGACGTCGAGGGCGAGGGCATCCACAAGGAGCTCGCGCTGCGCGACTTCCCCGCGCCGGGAGCCGACGTGGCCGTCGCCGCGGAGGGTGTCCGCGTCGCCGAGGACGATGCGGTGATCCTCTCGGACCTCTCCCTCATGGTGCCGAACGGTGGTTCCGTCGTGATCCACGGCGCCTCCCCGCTCACGGTGTCCGCGGCGCTCCTGACCCTCACGGGTCGGCTCGCTCCCAGCGAGGGCAAGCTCAAGGTGGCCGGGCTCCCCCTGCCCGTCCGTGCGAGCGGAGTGCGCTCGCGCACCGGGTACGTCGACCTCGGTCGCTCGGACGATCCGGTGATCGCGCTGCGGCGTTCGCTCGCCGAGCGCCCGTCGGTGATCGCGATCGACGGCGTCGACCTCGTCACGGACACCACCGTCCGGGCGCAGCTCCGCGACCTGCTCGCGGGTGCGACGAGCAGCTCGGTGTACGGCGAGCCCGTCTCACCGCTCGCGATCCTCCTCGGCACCACCGGCGACACCGCCGACGTGCTGCCCGCACCGGGCGCCACCCACACTCTCACCCAGGCGAGTGCCGCTCACGCAGCGCCCACCATGGACCCTCGACACGCAGGAACGCAGGTACGCGCATGAGCACCCCCGTCAGCATCCTCGAACGCGCCGGCAGCCGCCGCAGCATCGGCTGGGTCTCGATCCTCGGCATCATCCTCGTGCCGCTCGTCGTGGCGGGCATCCTCGTGTGGGCGCTCTGGAACCCCGAGGACCGCCTCCCCCAGGTGACTGCGGCTATCGTGAACAACGACGAACCCGTCGAGATCGACGGACAGCAGGTACCCCTCGGGCGCCAGCTCTCCGCCGGACTCGTCGGCAACGACGACACCAACTACACCTGGGTCATCACGGACGAGGACGACGCGGAGGCCGGCCTCGCGGACGGGAACTACGTGGCCGTCGTCACGATCCCCGAGAACTTTTCCGAGGCGGCGACCTCCGTCGGCGGTGACGCCGACGAGGCCGAGCAGGCCACGATCGACGTCACCACCTCGGACCGCACCCGACTCGTCGACGACGCGCTCACCTCCACCATCACCTCCACGGCCGCGTCGCTCACGGGCCAGGAGCTCACGACCTCGTACCTCGAGAACGTCTACGTGGGCTTCAACACCCTCGGCGACCAGCTCGGCGAGGCCGCCGACGGCGCGCAGCAGACCGCCGACGGCGCCGACTCGCTCGCGAGCGGCGCGAACGATCTCGCCACCGGCGCGGGCGAACTCGCGACGGGCGCCGACACCCTCGAGTCCGGGGCGAGCGAACTCGCGACGGGCGCCAGCGGACTCGCCAGCGGCGCGAGCGAGCTCAACACCGGTGTCCAGGGACTCGCGGGCGGGTTGAACGACCTCAACACCGGCGCCTCGGCACTTCCGGACGTAGATCAGGCGGCGGCACTCGCGGCAGGCGTCGACTCGCTCGCTGACAACACGACGGCTGTTGCCGGCGGCGTGCAGCAGTACGTCGACGGTCTCGAAGAGCTCGTCGCCGGCTGTGCAGTCGCCGAACGCGTCGACCCGATCTGTCAGGGACTGACGGCAATCGTGCAGGGTGACGGAACAGCCCAGAATCCGGGACTGTCGGCGACGGCCAGTGGGCTCACACCGATCGCTAGCGGTCTCCAGGATCTGTCCGGCCAGGTCGGACCGCTCGCGAACGGCCTTCCCGCCCTCCGCTCCGGGATCTCCCAGCTCGCCGACGGCGGCAACCAGCTCGCCTCCGGCTCGAGCCAGCTCTCAACCGGAGCCGGCCAGCTCTCGTCCGGTGTGAGCCAGTACGCCACAGGCGTTTCGCAGTTCTCCGACGGTGTGACACAGCTCGCGGGCGGAACGACGACGCTCGCGGAGGGCGCCGGAGGCCTCGCGGACGGCGTCGGCCAGCTCGCCGACGGCCTCGACACGGCAGTGGAGTCCCTTCCCTCGTACACCGAGGGCGAGCGTGAGAACCTCGCGTCCGTCGTGGCCGACCCCGTCGCCGCAGAGGGCGGCGGCATCGACTTCGGCTCGAAGGGAGCCCCGTTCTATGCGGTGCTCGCGCTGTGGATCGGAGCGCTCGGGTCCTTCGTCCTCTTGCGCGCCGTCCCCACGTCGCTCGTCGGGTCCACCCGCTCGTCGGCCGCGCTCGTGCTCCGCGCGTTCGCCCCGGCCGCCATCGTCGGCGCACTGCAGGGTGTTCTCGTGGCGGCTGTGCTCCAGCTCCAGCTGGAGTTCGGGGCCGCCGAGTGGTTCGGCTTCGCCGGGTTGCTCGCCCTCGCAGGCATCGCCTTCGCCGCGGTCACGCAGGCCCTCATCGCTGTGTTCGGCGGGACGGGCCGGTTCCTGTCGATGATCATCGCGATCGTGACGCTCGCGACGGGAATCGTCTCGACCGTGCCAGGAGCGCTCGATACAGTGTTCGGATTCCTCCCCGTCGCACCGGCTCAAGAGGCGATCCGAGGCCTCGTGGAGGGCACCGCTGGTCTCGCGCCGGCCGTCTTCGCACTGATCCTCTGGACCCTGGGGGCGCTCATCGTCTCGACGATCCGCGTGGCGACGGAACGCACCGTCCCGACCCGCCGCTTCACGCGCACGACGTCCCCCACCCCCGCCTGACCCCTCTCGGAACAAGAAACGGAGATCGTGCGCGTCGAGACGCGCACGATCTCCGTTTCTTGTTCCGGGGTCAGGGGTGGAGGAGGGTGAGGCCCGTGGCGCGCTCGGACTCGGCCCAGATCGCGGCGGCGACGTCCGGGTCGCGGGAGACGAGCGCCGGCGTCTCGAGCACCGGGGCACCCTTCAGGCGATAGCGCGGGCCGAAGGAGTCGCCGCCGTCGGCGAGCGGGTCGATCGCGGCACGCACCGTCGGCCACGCGCCGCGGTCCTTGCCCTGCGTGACCGACGCCTGCAGGTTGTCGACGAACCGCTCGCCCGCGCCCGGCTCGTTCACTCCCCGAACCGTCGGGGTGCGGCCCGTGATCGAGTAGCCGGGGTGCGCCACGAGCGCCCGCGTCTGCGCCCCCGCCGCACGGAGTCGCCGGTCGAGCTCCAGACCGAAGGACCACGACATGATCTTCGACTGCGCGTAGGCACGCCACCCGGTGTAGCGGCGCTCGAGCTGCAGGTCGTCGACGTCGAGCCGGACGAGGCGCGTGGCGAGGCTGCCGAGCGTCACGACCCGCGCACCGGGGGTCCGCTCGAGCACGTCCACGAGCCGCGCGACGAGCGCGAAGTGGCCGAAGTGGTTGGTCACCCCCACGAGCTCGAGCCCGTCGGGGCTGACCTCGCGCTGCCGTGGCGGGTGCACGATCCCGGCGTTCGTGATGAGCACGTCGAGCCGATCGAGGGCGGAGAGCTCCTTCGCGGCGCTGCGCACGGAACCGAGGTCCGCCGTGTCGAGACGGACGACGGACACCTCCGACCCGGGGACGAGGCGCTGGATCGCGGCACGGGCCCTGGCCGCCTTCATCTGATCGCGGCACACGAGCACCACACGGGCGCCGGCTCGGGCGAGCTGCAGCGAGGTGAAGAAACCGAGCCCGGCGTTCGCCCCCGTGACGGCGACGACCCGGCCGGCCTGCGACGGCAGGCGGGCCGGGTCCCACGCGACGGTGGTCATGCGTGCTCCGAGGCGATGCGCTCGTGGTGGTGGATGACCTCGGCGACGACGAACGAGAACCACTTCTCGGCGAAGGCCGGGTCGAGTTCGCTCTCCTCCGCGAGGTTCCGCAGACGTTCCACCTGCTGCGACTCCCTCGACGGATCCGCGGCGGGGAGACCGTGGGTCGCCTTCAGATGCCCCACCTCCTGCGTGCACTTGAAGCGCTCCGCGAGGAGGTGGACGAGCGCCGCGTCGATGTTGTCGATGCTCTTGCGCAGACGGGTGAGTCGTTCGGTGACGTCGCTATCGGGCATACCGAAACCCTAGCCGCCCGCTCCCCGTCTCAGCCGAGCGAACGCTCCGGGTGCGCGAGCACGTTGGTGAGGATCGGACGCGTCGCGAGCAGCGAGACCCGCACGAGCGCGAAGCCGAGCACGAAGCAGATCGCGATGACGGCGATCGACAGCGGGGCCACGATGAGCGTCCACCCGACGAGCGGGAACACGAGGAGCCCTCCGAGAGCGGCCGACGTCATCGACACGAAGCCGAGCGGCGCCATGACGGAGCGCACACGGGCGGAGTCCATCGTGGCGAGCGGCATACCCACCCGGTCGAGGCTCACGTAGAGCTCGCGCCGGTCGAGCACGGCCGCGGCCTGGCCCACTCCCACCGAACACGCCACCATCAGGAAAGAGGCCACGAGGGTGATGAGGATACCGGTGCGGACATCGGTCGTGAGGAGCGCATCTTCGGCGGTCCCCCCTGCACTCATCGTGTCGAGGAACGCGGTGCCGGATCCGGCGACCACCGCGACGAAGCTCGTCATCGCGACGCCGCCGACGAGACGCCAGGCGGCCTTCGGCGATTCCAGGATGCCGCGGGCGGAGATCAGCTGGTCGGCCGTCTTCGCCGAACGCAGCTGGATGCGGGCGTAGACCGAGATCGCGAACGGACCGACGAGCCCGAGGACCGCGACGACGACGCCGAACGCTCCGACGAGCGCGCCCACGATGAGGGCGAGGTCCAACAGGGCCCCGAGGCTGTTCATCACGATGACCGCAGCCACGACCAGGACGACGCCGACGAGCAGCCGCACCCACGACGTGTGCGGGGCGCGCTGCTTGAGGCGCACGCCGAGCGGGGAGACGACGACGGACCGCAGTCCGACGACGGAGCTGATCGCGGCGAGCAGGGCGACCCCGGCGACGACCCCGAGGATCACGAGGGGGCCGGCCCAGATGGCCGTCGGCCCGATGGGGGCGCCGCCGAACGGGATGAGGCCGACGAGCGGCATGCTGATCGCGTACAGCGCGACACCGCCGACCGCTCCGATGATCGCGAGCGCCGTGGACTCGACGACCGTGACGAGCGTGACGGTCGCGGTCGTCGCTCCGAGGAGGCGGAGGGTCGCGAGACGATCGTCGCGTCGGCGAGCCGAGAGCCGGGCGGCGGCCCCGCCGAGGGTCGCCAGCGGAACCACGAGGAGGGCGAGAGCGAGCAGGCTCAGGATCTGGAACACCTGGGCCGTGTCGTTCGTCCATCGCCAGAACATGAGGACGCCGCCCACGACGATGAGGAGCAGCGCCGTCGTCACACCGAAGGCGACGATGGGAAGGACGACGGTCGCCGGGCTCGCCGCGCCCGGACGGGCGAGCATCCAGGCGAGCCGGACGATCGGGGCGCGACCGGAGGGACGGATCGACGCGTCGGAGACAGGGGCGGTGGCGGGTGCGGGTGCGGTGGTGGTCATCGTCCCGACTCCCATCCGGCGCCGCCGAAGGCGGGGCCGTCGCTCGTGGGCACATGGGCGATCGACGTCGTGGGAAGACCGGCCGGGCCGGCCATGGGCTGGCCTGCCATCGGCTGGCCGGCCCCGGGCTGGCCGGCGGAGGAGCCTGCGGGCTGGTGCGACGGCGCGGGGGCGGCCGGGTGGCCCGCCGGAACGTGGTGCGTGGCGGGTGTCTGCACGGCCGTACCCATGTGGGCGTAGCCGGGGGCGGGAGAGGCGGGGGCCGCGGCGGAGTCGCTCACGATCCGACCGTCCGACAGGCGCACGGTGCGCGAGCAGCGGGCGGCTACCTGGTCGTCGTGGGTGACGACCACGAGGGTGTGCCCCTGTCCCACCGTCGAACCGAGCAGCGCGTTCATCACGTCGACGCTCGTCGACGAGTCGAGGGCGCCCGTGGGCTCGTCCGCGAAGATGAGCGTCGCGCCGCCGACCTGGGCGCGGGCGATCGCGACGCGCTGTGCCTGACCGCCGGACAGCTCGCCGATGCGTCGCTGCTCCATTCCGCCGAGGCCGAGCGCTCCGAGCCAGGAGGCGGCGCGCGATTCGGCCTCGCGCCGGGGGTAGCCGGAGAGGAGCAGCGGGAGGGCCGCGTTCTCGACAGCGGTGAGTTCGGGGACGAGCAGTCCCTGCTGGAAGACGAAGCCGAAGGCCTCGCGTCGCAAGCGGGAACGCTCGCCGTCGGAGAGGGCGGCGAGGTCGACGGCGCCGAGCGGGCCGTCGAACCGGACGGTACCGGAGTCGGGGCGGAGGATGCCGGACAAGCAGTGCAGCAGGCTCGTCTTGCCGGAGCCGGATGCGCCCATGATGGCGACCGACTCCCCCTCGCGGATCACGAGGTCGACGCCCGCGAGCGCCGTGGTCGTGCCGTACCGCAGGACGAGGGACGAAGCGTGGAGGAGTGGAGTGTTCATGTCCTCAAGCCTCGTCGGGCGGGGCCCGGATGGCGTCGCCCGCCCGGATCATCCCGCATCATCCCCTGGGAGGATTCCGTCCGCGCGTCGCTCAGGCGGGACCGGCCCCCTCCCTCGGTCCCCTCTGCCCCCTCGGCCCCCTCGGCCCCGGGTGGACGCGAACTGTCGCCTCAGCACGCCCCACACGACCTCTCGCGTCCACCCGAGAACAGCACTCATCTCAAGTGGTCACGAACGGTCGCCTCAGCACACCCCACACGACCTCTCGCGTCCACCCGGCGGGGGGGGGGCAGCACTCATCTCAAGTGGTCACGAACGGTCGCCTCAGCACACCCCACACCACCTTTCGCGTCCACCCGGCGGGGACGGCGGAGGATCGGACCCGGACCCGAGCGCGAGACACCGCGCCGTCAAGCGGTCGGGGCGGTCCGGCGCGGCAGGCGGATGCGGTGCTGGGCGAGGAGGATGCCGAGGAAGATGATCACGCCGCCGAGGGGCTGATTCCACGCCAGGCTCTCGCCGAGCAGCGCGATCCCGAGCACGACGCCGACGACGGGCGTGATGTACGTGACGCTCGAGGCGGACGTCGGCCCCCACGCATCGAACACGTTCATGTTCCAGAGGTACGCGACGCCCGTGCCGAGCACGCCGAGGCCGAGAAGGCTGAGGACGATCCACACGTCGAGGTGCACGGGCGACCAGGCGACGACGGGTGTGAGCAGCACCATGATCACGGCCGCGATCGAGATGTACAGGAATGCGGCGGTGATGGGCGGCAGGCCGTAGGGGGTGAGGAAGCGGCGCATGTAACCGAAGGTGAAGCCGTAGCAGGCGACGGCGCCGAGGCAGGCGAGCTGGCCCCTCACGTCCCCCGTGAGCGCACCCACCTGCCATGGGGCCACGATCACGATGACGCCGACGAAACCGAGCACGACGCCGAGGACGCGTCCGGTGTCGAACTTCTCCACCCGGAAGAGGAGCGCGGCGAAGAGCGCGGTCATGAGCGGGGTGACGGCGTTGTAGATCGAGGCGAGGCTCGATGACACGTACTGCTCCGCCCACGCGAAGAGCTGGTGCGGGATGACCGCGTAGAAGATCGCGATCACGGTGAGGTGACCGTAGACGCGAGGCGAGCGCGGCAGCCGCACGCGCATGACGAGCGCGATGACCCCGAGTGTGAGGGCGCCGAGAACGAGGCGCGCCCACGCGACCTGGCCGAAGGAGACGCCGCCGAGCGCGACCTTCATGAAGAGGAAGCTCGATCCCCAGATGAGCCCGAGGGCGAGGAACTGCGCCGTGACGACGGCGCCGGCTCGCGGCGATCGGGGGACGGCGAGGGAGGCGGTGTCGGGGGTGCTGGTCGAACTCACGGATCGACGCTACAGCCCGTGCGGGCACGCGACCGGCGCTTTCCGGTCATCGTTGTCGCACATCCCGCCTCTCCCCAAGAGATCGCGATACAGCATCGGGTTTCGTGACGTATCGGGATCTTCATGGGGTCAGGAGAGCGGGAGGGCGCGGTCGTCGGCGGCGAGGCGCGATTCGAGGCCGGCGCGCACCGCCGGCCACTCCTCCGAGAGGATCGAGTACATCGCCGTGTCGCGCCAGCTGCCGTTGGCGCGGACACGGTCGTGGCGCAGTATCCCCTCGAAGGTGGCGCCGAGCTTGAGGATCGCTGCGCGGGATCGCGTATTGACCGCGTCGGCCTGCAGCTTCACCCGCTCGAAGCCGTGCGAGAAGGCGAGGTCGAGCAGGAGCAGCTTGCATTCCACGTTGACGGAGGTCGCCCACACCCGCGGGTCGTACGCCGTCCACCCGATGTGTGCGCCACGGTTCACGGTGTCGAGGTCGGCGAGCGACGACGTACCCACCACGACACGGCCGCCGTCCCGCGGCACGGAGACGAGGAACGGGATGCCCGTCGCCCACGGGTAGTACGACTCCGCGAAGGTGGCGAACGCCTCCGCGTCGGCGGGGAGCCCCGCAGGCCCTCCCCCGTACCCGGCGGCGAACACCTCGGGTCGTCCGATCGCCGAGTACAGCTCCGGGAGATCTGCGCGCGCGAGCGGCGACAACACCACTGTGCGGCCTCGGAGGGACTTCGGTTCGGGGCGCTGAGCGTTCACGCTGTCATTATCCCGTCACGCCGCACTCTGAATCCCGCACCCGAACGACCGGCTGCATCCCAAAGGCGGCTGTGGGCTACCGGCCGGCTTGCATCTGCGAACTCACAGCGCCGACACGGAGAAAGTCGAGCTTCTCCGCGTCGGTGCTTCTCTCACGTGCGGAATAGACGACGAGTTTGATATCGGAGTCGGGGACGGTGACGACGTCACAGTCGAGGGTGATGTCTCCGACGAGGGGGCTATGCACGGTTTTCACCAGTGATCGATGAGCGGCCGCGCGCCCTTCATCCCAGAGAGCTGCGAAGCGAGGACTCTGCCCTCGGACCTGGGCGATGAAGGCCTGGAAGCGCGAGTCGCCGCTGAGGGTTACTGCAGTTCGGCGGAGGTCCGCGACGAGGGCCCGTTCGAAGGCGTCGGGGCCGCCGTGAGCAGTGGCGATGTCAGCGATGCTGTTCTCCACGAACGTCTGCACGATGAGATTCTGGGACGGATCGCCGAGGGCGGACGGGGCACCGAAAAGGGCCCGCCAGAGCGGGGTCGAGTGCAGTAGCGTCCAATCAGCGGCGAACACCGCGAGAGGAAGGTCGGACATCCTCACCAGCATTCGTTGTACGCCCGGAGGGATGTGGTGGGAGACGGTCCCTGCCCCGGGTGGTGCCAAACCTGCGGCACGGTAGAACACATCTGTCTCCGTGCGGTCGAGTTGAAGTGCTCGAGCGAGGGCTGTCACAATCTGGGCTGATGGGGTGCGGGAGCGCCCTTGTTCAAGTCGCATCACGTAGTCGACGCTCACACCGGCGAGCTGGGCAAGCTCTTCCCGACGCAGCCCCGCTGTCCGTCGCCGCCCGTAGGACTCCATTCCGACGTCCTCCGGAAGCAATCGTCCCCGCCAGGCGCGCAACAGGCCGGCGAGAGTATCGGCGTCGGCTGGCATAGCCCCATTCTCCGCCACCCAGTGATTTTCAGCCTAGGAACACCTTTCCCACGCTGGCCCCCAGGCCGACTTGCTCCTGCAGTTGGGTAGCACGATCCTTCTCTGGCTAGCCCCTCTGTCGACGCGCAGGCTGATACCCACAACCGACGAAGAAGGAGCACGAGAATGACTGCCACACCGAACGGATACGTCACCGTCATCTGGGAAACCAAAGCGAAGCCCGGGAGGGAAGCCGACCTCAAGGCGTTCATCACCGCCGCCGTCACCCCGTCCCGACATGACACCGGAAACATCGACTACGAAGCGCACGAGGTCGACGGTCAGCCAGGCGCGTTCGTGATCTACGAGCGGTGGGAGACCCGTGAGCACCTTGATGCGCACCTGAGCGCGCCCCGGATGCAGGACCTCGTCCCGCAGATGCTTGAGCTCATCGACGGATCTATCGAAGACGGCATCACGCTTCTTCGTCCCTTCCGCCCCACGAACTGACACCAGAACCAGGAAGAGTTATGACCATCACCCTCATCACCGGCGGCAGCAAAGGCATCGGTTACGAAACTGCACGCCGCCTCATTGCGGAAGGGCAAACCGTGTGGATCGGCGCCCGCGACATCGAACGTGGCCGCCAGGCTGCTGAGACGCTGGGCGCCTCGTTCGTGCAGCTCGACGTGACTGACGACTCCTCTGTCGGCGCGGCCGTCGACACGATTCGGGCTCAGGCCGGCCACCTCGACATCCTCATCAACAACGCCGGAATCCTCGGAGACGTCACGGCTCCCGAAGACATGACTGTCGACCAGCTCCGCGCGGTCTATGAGACGAACGTGTTCGGCGTCGTCCGTGTCACCAACGCTTTTCTGCCCATCCTCCGACAAACGGCGATGCCGTCGGTCATCAACGTCACCAGCGGACTGGGATCATTCACGTTGATCCACGACCCCGAGCGTGTCGAGTCCCAGTACCCGCTCGCTGCGTATGGATCGTCGAAGACAGCGGTGACGATGCTGACGATGCAGTACGCCAAGACCACACCGGACGTGCGCTTCAACGCCGTCGACCCCGGCCAGACCGCAACCGAGTTCACGGGCAACCTCGGGCACAGTGTCGAAGACGGTGCAGCAGCAGCCGTCCACATCGCGACCCTCGGCCCCGACACTCCGACCGGAACGGTGACCGACAGCGCCGGAGTGCTGCCCTGGTAACGACGCGATGGTGTCGTTGTTTCTGCGTATTCGCCCCGGGCAGTGAGCTCCCCGCCTGCGATGCGGGTGCCCGGCTGCGTGCCATCACGGCAGAGATCGGACGCCCCGTTGAGGCATCGCCGAGGGCTCCACATCCGTCCCGAGGGCGCCACCTCTACATGGCGCCCTCGATCCGGACTAGCGCCCTCGCGGAGGGGCGGGGAGCGGGGCCGGCTGATTCTGCGTGATGCAGTGGATGCCGCCGCCGCGAGCGAAGATCGGGCGGGCATCGACGGCCACGACCTCGCGGCCCGGGTACGACTCCGTGAGGATCTCCACGGCGAGCGCGTCATTCGGGTCGCCGAACGCGCATGCGATCACACCCCCGTTCACCGGCGTGTGGTTGATGTAGCTGTAGTCGACGAAATCCTCGTCGTCGCGCAGGGTCGCCGGCGCCGGTACCCGAACGATCCGGTACGGCTCGCCGTCGGCGGCGACCGCGTCGCCGAGCACGTCCATCACGCCGCGCATGATCTCCGCATCCGGGTGCTCCTCCGCGCGCTGATCGTGCACGAGCAGCGTGTGCGGATCGGGGAACGCAGCGACGATGTCGACGTGACCCCGCGTGCCGTAGGTCTGCGCGTCGCGATACAACCCGCGGTCGAGCCAGATCACACGCTCCACCCCGAGGGTGCGCGCGAACTCCCGCTCGATGTCATCCTCCGAGGCGTCCGGGTTGCGGAACGGTCGAGTTGAACGGAGCGCGTCGCGAGCACCGTGCCGCGGCCGTCCACGTGGATGCCGCCTCCCTCGTTCACGATCGGAGACGGCACGAGCTGCACCCCTGCGCGTTCCGCGATGCGGCGGGCGGTGTGCTGATCCTGGTCCCAGCGGAAACCGGTCTGCTGACCCCAGCCGTTGAAGCGCCAATCGACGGCGGCGACCGCACCGGTCTCGTCGTGCACGAACGTCGGCCCGCTGTCGCGCAGCCAGCCGTCGTCGAGGGGAGCCTCGGCGATCTCGACGGCCGCGGAGAGACGGCGTCGCGCCTCGGCGACGTGCCCGGCGGGGACGAGCATCGTGACCGGCTGGAAGCCGACGACGGCGTTCGCGACGTTCGTCCATGCGGTGACGGCCTCGGCCGCCTCCGCTTCGCCCAGGCCGAAGGTATCCGCGGGGGCCGGCCACCCCATCCACGTGCGCGCCTGCACGCCCGCCTCGTGGGGCATGCGGAAGCCGCTCATGCGGACATCTCGGAGCGCACGGCGTCGACCGCGATCGTCACGAGATCGCGACCGACCACGGGCACACCGCCGATGAGGGTGAGCAGCACGCGCGCCTGCGCGAAGGCGTCGGGATCGACCCGGAGCGGATCGAGGGAGAAGGCCGCGAGGTCGGCCGGCCGACCGACCGCGAGGGTTCCGCCCTCCTTCCCGATGGACGCGAACACCTGGGAGGTGTAGCCCTCGAGCGCCTGCACCGCGGACAGCGCCTGGTCCGGCAGCACCGGGGCGACGTCCGGCTTGAGCGCCGGGCGCCGGAGGATCGCGTCCGCGAGTGACGCGCGCGCGTCGTACGGGGCCACGGCCAGTCGCTCCCGAGGGCCACCGTCACGCCCGCGGCGCGGAGGTCACCGATGCGCCAGGCCCTGTCCGCGCGCTCCCTGCCGAGCCGCACGGACCAGTTGTCGGTCTGGTCGGCGCGCGTGTAGTGGGTGCAGTGCGTCGGCTGCATGCCCGCGGCGATCCCGGCGTCGGCGAACACGGCGAGGACGTCGTCCGGCAGGGTCTCGATGTGCTCGACGCGGTGCTGCACGTCGGTGCGCGGGAGATCGGCGAGTGTCCGGACGACGAACTCGATCGCGCGATCGCCGATCGCGTGCGTGGCCGTGGGGATGCCGGCGGCATGGAGGAACGCCACCCGCTCGGCGTACTCCGCGGGATCGAGCCACAGCGGATCCGTCGATTCGCCGCGGGTGTCCGGCTCGCGCAGCCAGGCGGTGCCGTTGTCGATCGTGCCGTCGATCATGAGCTTGACGCCCTCGACGATCCAGCGGCGGCCCGCACGGCCCTGCAGGGAGACGAGCGCGGCCATCTCCTCGTCCGTCATCCCCGGGAGGCACATCGGCGAGATCCGCAACCGGATCCCGAGGTCCCCCGCCGCCTCCACCGCGTCGAGGAGATCGAGCGCATCGGCGTCGTGCATGTCCATCACGTGGGCACCGGTGAGCCCCGTCGCGGCCATGCCGTCGAGGAGCGCGGCGAGCTGGGCCACGCGCTCGTCGAACGTCGCGCGCGGCATGATCGCCTCGACGAGCCGCATCGCCTGGTTCTCGAGGAGCAGTCCCGTCGGCGTCCCGTCGGCGTCGACGACCACGCGGGACGCGTCCCCGAACTCGCGTTCACCCGTGACGTCGGCGAGCGCGAGAGCCTCCCGCGAGGCGATCGCCGAGTGCGCGTCGAACAGCATCACGAAGACGGGGCGCCCGGGGCAGGCCTCATCGAGCATGGCACCGTGCGGTTCGACGTCTCCGAAGAGGTTCGGGTCGAGCGCCCAGCCTGACACCCAGCCGTCCGCATCCTCGAGCTCGGACGCGGCGGCGGAAAGGGCCGCGCGCACCTCGTCGAGATCGGCACAGCCGCTGAGGTCCACTCCGGCCGCGAGATCGAGGCCCGAGACGGGGTGGAGGTGTCCGTCGACGAGCCCGGGTGTCACGACCGCGGTGCCGAGATCGACGACCCGCGTGGTGTCCGTCACCCAATCGCGCGCCTCGGATCGCGAGCCGAGAGCGACGACCACTCCATCGCGGATGGCGAGCGCCTCCACGTCACCCTCCGCGTCGTCGAGGGTGTGCACGACCTGCGCGATCACCACGAGGTCCGGGTCGAGCGGCGGCGGGGTCTGTTCGGTCACGGGTTCTCCGTCGGTGTCGCAGGCGGCGGCCGGCACGCGAGGCCGGTCCGTACGGTCGCGACGCGTAAGCGGGCCGGAGCGGCGTCACCCTGCGTCACCGCCGGGTCGGTGAGCCGTCGATGTACCGCCGCTCCGCACCCCGGGTGACGATCACGATACCTCGGAGGGTACGCGAATGCCAGAGTCGGCCGTCGATTGCATGATCGACGACGGAATCCGTCGTTTTACAGCCGAGCCGGAGCGAGACACGTCGGCGTGCCGACCTCCACGCGTCCGACACGGCGGGCGGGCTCGCCGGTGCGCTCGTCGATCGCGAACGAGTCGATGGTGCCCGACCGCTGGTTGGCCACGTGCAGCACCATTCCGTCCTCCGCATGGTGCCGCGGCCAGTCTCCGCCGCTGTCGGCGTCCGCGACCGCGCGCAGCTCGCTGCCGTCGCCGCGGATCAGCATGGTCGAGATCCGGTTGCTCCCCCGCACGCTCGTGTGCAGGTGCTCGCGCGATCCGACGACCGTGATCTCCGCGGCCGCGTCTCCGTCCTGCGCGCCGTCCGCCGTCGCTTGAGCGCCGGCCACCACGCCGTACCGCCCGTCGAGTCCCGCGCGCAGAGTGAAGACCTCGATCGAGTACTCGGTGAGCACGTGCAGGTGCCCGCTCTCGTGCCACGTGAGGTGGCGGGGACCGACGCCGCGGGGAAGGGTCACCTCGTGGTCGAGGACGAGCGGCGCCGCCGTGGACGAGCCCCTCCTCCAGAAGCGCACGAGGTCGAAGCCCAGATCGGTCGTCGCGACGCGACCGTCGGGAAGCCACCGCGAGGAGTGGGCGCGGGAGGGGCGCTCATCCGGGGCCTTCGCAGTCTCATCGGCGTCGGCGACGGCGACGGCGTCCGGTTCGTCGTCGGGCGCGGCGGCGCCCGATCGCCCGAGCAGGAGCGCCAGTCCGTCCGCCACGAGGGCGTCCGTCGCGGAAGCCGACGCGTCGCCGGTGCTCCACGGATCGCGCGCCGCCGCGAGGTCGGTCGCGCGTCCCGTCAGTCGCCCGTCCCCGTCGATCGGGAGCACGACGACCCGGCCGTCGCCGTAACACGTGGCGATCAGGGATGTGGCGTCCGGAGACACCGAGAGGTGGCACGCCCCGCCGCCCACGTCGACCGGCGAGCCGAACGCGGCGAGGGTCCCGTCGCGGGCGGCGCGCAGGGCGAGGATCAGCCCGGAGAACTCCTCGGCCGCGTAGACCACGGCGAGCGCGGGGTGCTGGACCACCCAGGACGGCGAATCCGACGCCCGGTGGGTCACGGGCACGAGTCCGCCGGAAGGGTCACGACGGAGGGCGCGGATTCCGACCCCATTGCCCTCCCCGGTGCCGGCATCGCCCGGGGTGTAGCTGCCGAGCCAGAAGGCCACCGTCGTCTCATCCATGCCTTCAGTCTGGCAGTGCGTCGTGCCAGCATGGGGTCATGGTGAGCACCGATGCCTTCCGTTCCGCGTCCGCCCTCTTCGTCGATGTCGTCGAAAGGGTGCCCGACGATGCGTGGGACCGGCCGGCGCTCGGCGACTGGGACGTGCGCGGGCTCGTCGGCCACACGGCCCGAGCATTCATCACCGTGCTCGACTACTTGGCACTCGACGCCCCGTCGTCCGTCTCGATCGAGACGGCCGGCGACTACTACGGCTCGCTCTACCTCGTCTACACGAACCCCGAATCGATCCATCGGCGCGGGGTGGACGTGGGACGGTCGCTCGGCGACGACCCGGTGTCCGCGATCCGGGTGCTGCGGGACCGCGCCCTGGCCCTCGTGGAGGGACAGCCGGCGGGGCGGCTCGTCTCGATCGGCGGTATGGGGATCCCGCTCGACGAATACCTGCAGACGCGCGTGTTCGAGCTCGTCGTGCACACGATGGACCTCGGTCGGGCCGTCGACGTCGCCGTGCCGGTGCCGCCCGCGCTCGTGGAGGCGACCGCGACGCTCGCCGCGGCGATCGCCGCCCGCACCGGCAAGGGCGAGCAGCTCCTCCTGGCCCTCACGGGCCGCACCCCGCTCCCGTCCGACTTCTCCGTCGTCTGACTGACCCCCTAAAAACCTCGCATGTGCGCGAATTCTCAAGCAGGTCCGAGGTTTTCAGGGGGGTGAGAAGGGGTCAGGGGAGGAGGTCGTGGCGGACGACGACCTCGTCGCGGCCCGGACCCACACCGATCACCGAGATGCGCGATCCGCTCATCGCCTCGAGCGCGAGGACGTAGTCCTGCGCGTTCTTCGGGAGCGACTCGAACGTGCGGCAGCCGGTGATGTCCTGCCTCCAGCCCGGGAACTCCTCGTAGATCGGCTTCGCGTGGTGGAAGTCCGACTGGGAGACGGGGATCTCCTCGACGCGCACACCGTCGACCTCGTACGCCACGCACACCGGGATGGTGTCGAGGTCGTCGAGCACGTCGAGTTTCGTGAGGACGAAGTCCGTGACGCCGTTGATGCGCGCCGCGTAACGGGCGATCGGGGCGTCGTACCAACCCACACGACGCGGACGCCCCGTGGTCGTTCCGAATTCGAAGCCCGTCGCGCGGAGGTAGTCGCCCGACTCGTCGAAGAGCTCGGTGGGGAACGGGCCGGCGCCGACGCGGGTCGTGTACGCCTTGACGATGCCGATGACGCGGTCGATGCGGTTCGGCGCGATGCCCGAACCCGTGGCCGCTCCACCGGAGGTGGCGCTCGACGACGTGACGAACGGGTAGGTGCCGTGGTCCACGTCGAGCATCGTCGCCTGGCCACCCTCGAAGAGCACGACCTCGTCGCGCTCCAACGCCTCGTGCAGCTCGAGCGCCGTGTCGGTGACCATCGGGCGGACCCGGTCCACGTAGGACAGCAGGTCCTCGACGATCTCGTCCACGGCGATCGCACGCCGGTTGTAGATCTTCACGAGCATGTGGTTCTTGACGTCGAGCGCACCCTCGACCTTCTGACGGAGGATGTTCTCGTCGAAGAGATCCTGCACGCGGATGCCGACGCGGTTGATCTTGTCGGCATAGGCCGGTCCGATCCCGCGGCCCGTGGTGCCGATCTGACGCTTCCCGAGGAAACGCTCCGTGACCTTGTCGAGCGTGCGGTGGTAGTGCGTGATGAGGTGGGCGTTCGCGCTCACCTTCAGCTTCGACACGTCCACCCCGCGAGCGGTGAGGGCCTCGAGTTCGTGGAAGAGCACCTCGAGGTCGATCACGACGCCGTTGGCGATGACCGGCGTCACACCCGGTGTGAGGATGCCCGACGGGAGGAGGTGCAGCGCGTACTTCTCGTTGCCGACCACGACCGTGTGTCCGGCGTTGTTACCGCCATTGAACTTGACGACGTAGTCGATGCGGCTTCCGAGGAGGTCGGTGGCCTTTCCTTTGCCCTCGTCGCCCCACTGGGCGCCGACGATCACGATTCCTGGCATGCTCGATGCCCTTTCCTTCGGCCGGACGAGTGCCCGGTCAGATCACTGCGCGGCCCGGTCAGTCCAGGCCGCGGATGACGAACGCCTCGGTGGACGGGGCGGGTTCGTCGCGGGTCTCCCCGAGACCCTCGATACGGGCGACGGCGGTGTCGTCGGCTCCGCGGAGGAAGTCGTCGAGGCGCGTGACCTCGTCGGTCTCGCCGATCGCCGCCGCTGCCTTGCGCAGGGCGTAGAGCGAACGGAGGACGCCGCGGTTCGGCTCGTGCGACCACGGCACGGGGCCCTGACCGCGCCAGCCCGCTTTGCGGAGCGAGTCGAGACCGCGGTGGTAACCGACGCGTGCGTACGCATACGACTGGAGGGCGGAGGCCGGGTGGAACGTGTGCTCGGCGAGCAGGGCCCAGGCGAGGGACGACGTGGGGTGGGTGCGGACGACCGTCTCGATGTCGTCGATCGTCGATGCCGCCGCGAGGGCGTCGACGACCTCGGGCTCAGCAGGCAGCCGCGTCTCGGGAATCCCCAACAGGTCGTGTCCAGTCACCCGTCCAGCGTACCGCGCGCGCCTGTGGAGCACATCCGATCGATCCGAACCGCGTCGTCTTCTGGGCCTGGCGCGGACTCCCCGCGCCCGACCGCTGCGGTCGAGGGCTATAGATACGCATCGAGGGCGCCAGGTATACCTGGCGCCCTCGATCGGGAGTAGCCCTTTCGGGGAGGGCCGTGGGGTTACTGGAAGAGGCCCTTGTCGGCGAGCCAGTCGGTCGCGAGAGTGGCCGGTGCCGCCTTCTCGTCACCCTGGTTGCGGCCGTTGAGCTCGATCAGGTCCTCCGTGGTCAGCTCGGCCGACACGGCGTCCAGGATCTCGGCGACCTCGTCGGTCGCGGCGTCCGAGTTGATGAGCGGCAGCACGTTCTGCGGCAGGATCATGTTCTCGGGGTCCTCGAGCGTCACGAGTCCGTTGTCCGCGATCGCCGGAGTGGTCGTGTAGATGTTCGCGAGGTTCACGGTTCCGTCGAGGAGAGCCTGCACGGTGAGTGGTCCACCCGAGTCGCTGATCGGCTCGAACTGGATGTTGCCGGACGGAACACCGTAGATCTCCTGCAGACCGGTGGGTCCGTAGGGGCGCTCGGCGAGCTCGGGGTTGCCACCGACGATGAGCGGCACGTCGACCGTCATGAGGTCGGTGAGGCTCTCGAGCCCGTACTGCTCGGCGAACTCGGCCGTGACGTTGTAGCTGTCCTTGTCCTCGGCCGCGGACTGCTCGAGCACCTCGTAGCCGTCGGGCAGCGCGTCGCCGAGGGCCGTGTAGACCTCGTCGCTCGTGACGGCCTCGCTGTCGGGGGCGTAGAACTGCAAGAGGTTGCCGCTGTAGTCGGGGACGAGATCGATCGAGCCGTCCTCGAGGGCCGCGACGTAGGCGTCGCGCTGACCGATCTGCATCGTGCGCTCGACCGTGTAGTCGTTGGCCTCGAGGGCCTGGGCGTAGATCTCCGCGATGATCTCGGACTCGGCGAAGCCGGCCGATCCGATCGCGATCGACTGCGAGTCACCGGATCCGCCGTCGGAGTCCGAGCCGCCGCCTTCCCCCGTGAGGGGGTCGGAGCTGGAGCACGCGGCGAGCGTCAGGGCGGCACCGGCTGCGAGCAGCCCGAGCGCGACACCATTGCGTCGTTTCGTGAACATGGGGATTCCTTACTGTGTGGGGATTACTGCGTGGGGTGTGAGTGCGTGTGTGATGCAGGAGGAGAAGACGTGGGGCCGCCACCGTATTCCGGCCGATCGGAATCGGCGCCGCCGGAATCGGCACCATCGGAGTCGGCGGCGGGTTCGACGCGAGCAGGGCGTCCGGCGCCGAGCGCTGCGGGCGAGCCGCGGAGGATCCGGACACCCTTCGGGACGGCCAGCCGCTGGATCGCCGCGAACACGCCCTCCAGCACGAGGGCCAGCACCGTCACGAGGATCGCCCCGGCGAAGACGGGCTCGAAGCGGCGCAGCGGCAGGAAATCGAAGATGTACCGCCCGAGGCCGCCGATCGGCAGGTAGGCCGCGATCGTCGCGGTCGCGACCACCTGGAGCACGGCGGAACGCAGGCCGCCGACGATGATCGGCAGCCCGAGCGGCACCTCGACCCGAGTGAGGATCTGCCACTCCGTCATGCCGATGGCGCGCGCGGCATCGATCGTGGCGCGGTCGACCGATTCGACGCCCGCATAGGCGCCCGCGAGCAGCGGCGGGATGGCCAGGATGACGAGAACGATGATCACGGGCCCGATCCCGATGCCGAGCCAGAGCGCGAACAGTACGAGGAGCCCCAGGGTGGGCAGTGCACGGAGGGCCCCCGTCGTGCTCACGACGAGGAACGAGAGGCGCCCCGTGTGCCCGATGAAGAGGCCGAGCGAGATGGCGATGACCGCCGCGATGAACACGGCCACGGCGGTGATTCCGATGTGCTCGAGGAGGCGGACGGGGATGCCGTCGTCGCCCGCCCAGTTGGCGGGGTCGGCGAGCCAGGCGAGGGCGCCGAGGAAGGAGTTCACGCGGCCGCCCCCCGTCCGCGTCGCTCGCGCTGACGGGCCACGTGGGCCCACGGCAGCAGCAACCGCCCGATGAGGACGAGCAGCAGGTCGAAGACCACGGCGATCACGATGACCCCCACGATCCCCGTGAAGATCTCGGTGGGGAAGCGCCGGTTGAGGCCGTTGAGGAAGAAGTAGCCGAGGCTCGAGACACCGATGAGCGAACCGATCGTGACGAGGCTCACGGTGCTCGCCGACACGACGCGGAGCCCCGACAGCAGCACGGGGCCGGCGAGCGGCAGCTCCACCTCGAAGAAGCGACGGACGGGACCGTAGCCGATCGCGACCGACGACTGTCGCACGTCTCCCGACACCGCGTCGAACGCGTCGGCTGCCGTGCGGACGAGCAGGGCGACGGCGTAGATCGTCATGCCGACGACGACGTTGATCGGATCGAGAATGCGCGTGCCGAGGATCACGGGGAGGGACAGGAAGAGGGCGATGCCCGGGATCGTGTAGAGCAGGCCTCCGAGGGTGAGGATGGCGCCCCGGAAGGGCGCGTAGCGATGCGCGATCCACCCGAGCGGCACCGCGATGAGGAATCCGAGCAGGATCGGCGGAACGCTCAACGCGATGTGGTCGAGCGTGAGGCGCCAGATCTGGCCGAAGTTGGCGAGGACCCAGGTCATTCCGGAGCCGACCCCGCAGCCGTCCCGGCCATACCGCCGGGACCGTCGGTGAGGACTCCCGCGACCCGGCCCGTTCCGTCGACGAGCACACGATCGCCGTGCTCCGCGTCGATGTGGAGCGCGCGACGGCCACGTTCGGCCCCCACGAAGCTCGCGACGAACTCGTCGGCGGGATTCGCGAGGATCTCGGCCGGGGTGCCCGCCTGGGCCACGATGCCGCCCGTGCGCAGGATGACGACCTGATCGCCGAGGAGGAAGGCCTCGTCGATGTCGTGCGTCACGAAGACGATGGTCTTCGACAGCTCGCGCTGGATGCGCAAGAGCTCCTGCTGGAGCTCGTCGCGCACGAGCGGGTCGACGGCGCCGAAGGGTTCGTCCATGAGCAGGATGTTCGGGTCCACCGCGAGGCCGCGGGCCACGCCGACGCGCTGCTGCTGACCGCCCGACAGCTGCGCCGGGTACCGCTTCGCGAGCGAACGGTCGAGACCGACCGTGTCGAGCAGCTCGAGTGCGTGTGCGTGCGCCTCGGACTTCTTCACCCCGTCGAGGATGGGCACGTTGGCGACGTTGTCGATCACCGTGCGATGCGGCAGGAGCCCCGAGTTCTGCATGACGTAGCCGATGCGCCGACGCAGCTTCACGGGGTCGAGTTTCGCCACGTCGTCGCCGTCGATGGTGATGCGGCCACCCGTGGGATCGACCATGCGGTTGATCATCCGGAGCAGCGTGGTCTTGCCGCTGCCGGAGGAACCGACGAGCACCGTGGTGGATCGGGACGGAATGGTGAGTGTGAAGTCGTCGACGGCCAGGGAGCCGTCGGGGAATCTCTTCGAAACGCCCTCGAAAGCGATCATAAGTACCGGGCTCCCCTCGTGTGGATCGACGTCCGGTCGTCTGGACTTAGAAGCCTAGGCACAACCACCGACACCCCGCCACGGGGTGCCGCCGGGGAGCGCCGCGCGGATCCGCGTTTGGCAATCTCTCGTTCGATGCGCTACGCCGGTCGGATGGCGTGGGCACGCACCCACTCGTGCATGACGATGGCCGCAGCGGCCGACGCGTTGATCGAGCGCGTCGAGCCGAACTGCCGGATCTCCACGACCCTCTCGGACGCCGCGATCGCCTCGTCCGACAGGCCAGGGCCCTCCTGGCCGAAGAGGAGGACGCAGCGTTCCGGGAGGGGCAGCTCGTCGATCGGACGCGACCCGTCGACGTTGTCGACGCCGATCACGGGGATGCCGCGTTCGGCGGCCCAGTCCACGAGATCGGCGACGGTCTCGTGGTGGATCACGTGCTGATAACGATCCGTGACCATGGCTCCGCGCTTG
This sequence comes from Labedella endophytica, assembly GCF_003990045.1. Lineage (GTDB taxonomy): Bacteria > Actinomycetota > Actinomycetes > Actinomycetales > Microbacteriaceae > Labedella > Labedella endophytica. The sequence goes on from NZ_RZGZ01000002.1 coordinate 1,134,862, forward strand.
TTCCAGCGCCGCCGTCCGACGATGTGCACGGTCTCCGCGAGGAACGCGTTCGCGGTGCGCACGATCGACCCGATGTTCATGTCGTGCTGCCAGTTCTCGATCGCCACGTGGAACGGGTGACGGCGCGCATCGAGATCGGCGACGATCGCCTCCATCGACCAGTAGCGATAGGCGTCCACGACGTTGCGGGTGTCCCCTCGCTCGAGGAGCTCCTGGTCGTAGCGCGGGTCGTCGGGAAGCTCCCCGATCCACGGTCCCACGCCGTGCGTCGTGTGTTCGGGGCTCGGGTTCTCGAGGCTCCGATTCTGGTCGTCCGCTGGGCGCTGCACCCGTCCACCCTAGGACGCGTGCGGCTCCGCCCCGACCCCGCCGTCGACGGTCGTCGATCAGGACGCGTGCCGGCGGAGCATCCCCGGCTCGGCTCGACGAGCGGACGCCGCCTGCTCGGCGTCGATCACGTTCCGCGCCTCCAGGTCGTCGAGCGCCTCGCGGATATCCGCCTGTACCGCCTCCTGCTCCCTCGGTGGAAGCTTCCTGAAGGCCGTGATCGTCGGCGACGGTTTCTCCCCGTCGTCCGTCAGGGCGGGGCGTTCCCGGAATACCAGCAGGACGATGACCGACACCCCGGCGATCCCCGTCGCGGCGAGGATGAAGAACATCCATTGATCGCCGTAGAGGACCTCGGCGCGCACGTCGCCCCTCGCCAGCAGCCCGAACGAACTGAGAAGACCGAGGGCGAAGAGGACCCCGCTGTAACCCCGCGCGATGCCTCCCCGGCGGCCCGCGACGAAGTAGCCCACGACCAAGACCACCGTGATGACCAACGCGATGCCGTAGAGGACACCCGCGACAGGCAGGCGCGTGGTCCAGTCGAACGGCGTCGACGAACTGCGCCACCCCTGCGAGAACAGGGTCGAGAACGCCCAGATCGGTGAGCCGAATGCGGCGAGCATCACCACGAAGAGGGGCCACACCCAGAACGGCAACCTCTCGTAGCGCTTGCCCTCGTGGTACCGGCCCTTCGGATCGATGGTGGACAGGACCTTCGGGTAGGCGCGGAGCGCGGCGACGTCGACCGACCTCCAGTCCACGGTGTCGCCCGGCTCGTACCCCGATACCCAGTACCGCGCGGTGGTGCCGGGAGGGACCGGGGCGGGGAGCTTCTTCTCACGAGCCATGGCAGCAGCATCCCATGTGTCGACAGACCTCCCTGCGTCATCGGGCTACGGTCGAGTCGTGGAGGACCTGCGAGCGACGTCGCACGAGCCGGAGGGCTACCGGTGTCCGTTCTGCGCGCTCATCGCGGGAACCCCGATGGACGCGCCGATCGCCGCCGACGTCGTGGCCGAGCGGGAAAGAGCCGTCGCGTTCATCTCGCCACGGTGGTGGGCGCGCAACCCGCGCCATGTCATCGTGGTCCCCCGCACCCACGTGGAGAACCTCTACGACATCACGTCGCCGGACCTCCACGGCGTCATGGACCTCGTTCAGGAGGTCGCGCGCGGGATGCGAGGGTCCTACGGGTGCTCCGGAGTCTCCACCCGACAGCACAACGAACCGGACGGCGACCAGGATGTCTGGCACCTGCACGTCCACGTCTTCCCGCGCTACCCGGACGACCGGCTCTACGAGACACGGCCGCTCGACGTCTTCGTGCCATCCGAGGAGCGCGCGTCGTTCGCGCGGCGACTCCGGACCGTACTGGGGACCAGAATGGGGTCATGACAGTCATCCCCGGCATCGATGTCGCCGCAGAACTCGAGAAGGTCGTGGCGCATTGGACGCCCCGGGTCGTCGGGCAGGTGAACGACCAGTACGTGAAGGTCGCGAAGCTCCTCGGTGAGCTGATGTGGCACGCCCACGACGCGGAGGACGAGATGTTCATCGTCGTCTCGGGTCGACTCCGCATCCAGCTGCCGGACGATCAGGAAGTGGTGCTCACCCCTGGCCAGTTCTACGTCGTCCCGCGCGGCGTGCAGCACAACCCGGTGGCGGAGGAGGAAGTGCACATCGTCCTGATCGAGACCGTCACGACCGCGCACACGGGGAACGTGATCAGCGAGCGCACCGTGCCCGTCGAACGCCAGCTGGGCGATCTCCGCTAGGCGAAGTCCGCTCGGCTCAGGCGCAGGGGACGGCGAGGTCCGTCGGGGCGGCGATCTGCGGTTCGACGTCCCACGCGAAGGACACGTCGACGTCGCCACGGGGATCCGCCGCGACGAGGCGGAGCGGCACGGCCGGGCCGGTCGTCGCGACCTCGAGGGAGCCGATGGGCGAGCCCCCAGAGCCGATCACGAACTCCATCGACGCGGTTTCGAGGTCGGCACCCGCGGCCGCGTCGAGCGAGACCCCGTCGGAGGGCCGGAGGATCGACGCGACGAGCGCGGACGGGGAGAACGCCGGGGCCCACGCGACGATGCGGCGGTCGTCGGAGGCGAGGCACACGGTGCCGCCGTCGGCCTCGGGAACGCCGAGCAGCGCGGCGAAGCCCGCGTCGCCCGTGACGTAGGCGCGACCATCGACGACGATCGCCTGGGCCGTCACACCCGCCGCCGTGACCTCGGCCCGGAAGCGTGTTTCCGTGCCCTCGAAGGTGATCTCGAGGCGCCGCGTGGGACCGCCACCGTCCTCGTCCGCGCGCTCCTGGAACGTGCCCGACATCGTGACGGGGCCGGCGTCGTCCATCGCGGCGAGGACCGCGTCGATCGCGCTCTCGCCGGACAGGTACTCGATGCCGTTGCGCTCGACGTCGGTGACGTCGACCTGCGAGAGGTCGACGTTCGACGGCGTCTCCGTAGGGACCGGTTCGGCCGCGGTCGTGCAGCCCGACAGGGCGAGCGCCGCGACGAGCGCCGCCCCGGCGACGAGGCGGCTACGCACCGTCGTCCGCGTCGGCCACACACGTGCTCGCGGCCCCCTGCTCCTCGAGCGCGTCGGCCGAAAGCGACACGTCGCCCGTGACACTCTCGGCCCGCACCACGAAGCACGAGTCGTCGTCGAAGTACGCGAACGTGCGCGGGATCCACGCGTCCCTCCCGCGGACGATCTGCGAGATGTCGGTGATCGTTCCGTCGCTGCCGACGACGTAGAGGTCGTAGGCCGTGTTCGGACCGCTCCACGCGAGCGCGACGCCGCCGCTCCCCTCCGTGATATCGAGGCCCGTGACGCGCGGCGGCCCCCCGGAGACGGCAGCGAGGACGAGGAGGGTGACGGCGACGCCGAGCGCGAGGACCGTCGTGATCGAGGACACGATGAACGCGGGATGCTTCCAGAGCTTCCGCGGCGCGGGAGGGGCTTCTGTGATCTCGGGGAGCACCGTCGCGCCGGAGACGAGCCCGCGCTTCACGGGAGCGACCGCCGGGGCCTCACCGGAGTAGAGGGCGGGCTGCCCGACATCCCAACCGAGGCGGACGCTCTCGCCGCCGCGGGACGGATCCGCCGGCGGGAGCGGGGCGGCGGCCGGAGCCGGTGCGGGCGCTGCGGCCTGCCCCGGGGCAGCGGCGGGAGTGAACGGGACATCCGGGGCACCTGACGGCGGCACCGACGCGGGGATGACCGCGGCGGACGGGGCGGCTGGCTGCTGCGCATCGGACGCGGGTGCCCACGTGGCCGCGGCGGCTGTGGGGATCGCGGACGCGGACACGACGACCTCGCGCTCGGGATCCCAGCCGATCGTCTCGCCGCTCACCGCTGCGGAGGAGGCGTCGGCCGCGGCGTCGCGCGCCTGCTGATTCTGCGCGCTCTCGGCGTTCTGGGCGTTCCGGCGATCCCGGCGGAACTGCGAAGCGGCGCTGTCCATGCATCCCCTCGGCCCACCGGGCGGAAACCGATGTGGTCACCCCTGACTGTCCCGGCCGGACGGCACGACCTAGCATAGTGGCGACGGACCACACTCCCCCGGGGAGGTCCGGAGGGGACGATCGACGCATGAGCGACCACGCGAGGACGCTGTCGCGGCTGCGCCGTGCGCTCGCCGCCCGCCCGGTCGCCCTCGGCGCGATCGTCGCCGCCGTCCTCCTCGGAGCCGCCGCGATCGCCGGACCTGCCGCGGCGACGGTCTGGGACGCATCGACCGAGGACGCGGCGGTCGAACCCACCTCGATCACGGTCGTCGACGTGCCGTACCGCTCCGAGATCGGCGTCTCGCCCGCCGAGGGCTGGACGATCGCCGATTGCGCAGGCGTCGTCGCCCCCGCCGGCATCGGTGTCACGTGCGAACCGACCACGCTCACTTTCTCGGCACCCGACTTCGATCCCGAGCTCGAGCGGCAGGACGTGCCGGTGACGCTCACGACAGGGGCCACGACGCTCACCGTCGTGTACCGCGTCGGCCTCGCGCCGCCAGAATCTCCCGTGATCGAGTCGCGGACGGCCCCGACACCGTTCGCGCAGGGCTCGCGCGTGCTGATCCCGCTCTCCGACCTCGAGGTCCTCTGCACGCTGTGCGGCGCGGAGGGTGGTCCCCGGATCCTGGCGGGAAGCGTCTCACCGGCGAGCGCGGGCACCCTCGGCGTCACGTCGACCCACGTCGTCTTCGCCGCAGCCCCCGACTTCACCGGCGACGTCGAACTCTCCGTGCGCGCGGTCGACGACCTCGGCCAGGAGTCGCAGGACGCGGCGCTCACCGTCTCGCTCTACCCGACCGGACCGTCGACACTCACAGCGCTCCACACCGTCGTGACTTCCGAGAGGGACGGCACGACGGAGATCGACCTCGCGGCCCTCGCCGCCTCGAGCGGCGAGGACGCCCCCGTGATCGCCGGCTGCGGCACCGCGGTGCTCGGAACCGTCGTGTGCCGCGCGGACGGCACGGCCGAGTTCCGGTCCACCGACGCACCGGTCGACCAGTTCTCCTTCTCCGTCGTCACGGCGGACGGCGAGCAGACCTCCGGCAGCGTCACCCTCGTGAGCGGAGCCCTCGCGACCGCGCCGCTCCCGGGCCCCGTCGCGTCCCGCGGACTCCCGGAGGCGCAGACGGTCGTGCCCACTCGCGTGCCCGTGGAAGACACGCCGGACACCGACGCGAGCGTCTTCGACGGGCTCATCGGCCTCCTCGATCGGGCCTCCGGATGATCCGCGACCCCTCTTCCTCTCCCCTCACCGCCCCCTTGGATGGAGCACTCTCCCGATGACTTTGCGACTGAGCGTCCAGAACCCGCACTCGGGCACCGACGGTTCCTGGCTCCTGAAGGTGGACGAGTCCACGACGGTCGCCGAGATCGCGGAGTCGTTGAAGGTCGCGCCCGGCGAGCTCGTGCCGGCCGCCCCGGACACGGCGATCGCTCAGTCGGGCGTCCTCAATGGCGCCCTTCTCACGGGGGCGGCGCTGCCCCGCACCGATGCCGCGGACCTGCCCGCCGGTTGGCCGCGCCTCGAGGTCGTCGGGGGGCCGTTCTCGGGTGAGACGATCGCGCTGCGGCCGGGCGGGACGCTCTCCCTCGGCAGCGGCTCGACGGCGGACATCCGCATCGCCGACCCGTGGCTCGCCGATCAGCACGCCACGATCACCCTCGACGCCGGGGACGGCGAGCGCCGAGGCGCCCTCACGGCCTCCCTCTCGGCCGCGAACCCCGTCTGGATCAACGGCGAGGAGCGTTCGGGTGCCATCACCCTCGTTCCCGCCGACCTCGTCCAGATCGGTAGCGGACTGTTCCGCATCGGAGTCGCCCCCGCCTCGGACGCCGACATCGCCCCCGACGGGCGCGGCATGCGCGCATTCAACCGGCCGTCGCGCATCCAGCCGCAGCGACCTCAGCCCGCCGTGCAGCTGCCCGGCGACAAGCCCGAGGAATCCGACGCGTCTCCCCTGCCGTGGTTGTCCGCCGTGATCCCCGTGATCCTCGGCGTCACGATGGCGTTCCTGTTCCAGCGCCCGGTCATGCTCCTCATGGCCGCCGCGTCGCCCGTCATGGTCATCGGCTCGTTCCTCACCAACAAGCGGCTGCAGAAGCGCAAGGGCGAACGCACCGAGGCCCAGTGGGTGCAGGACGTGAAGGACACGAAGGCGCGCATCGACCTGCTCGTGAAGGAGCAGCGGCTCGACTCCTGGTACCGCCGTCCAGATCCCGTGATCGTGCGGGACATCGCCAACCGCCCGCTCTCGCGGCTCTGGGAGCGACGGATCGGCGATCCGGATGCGCTCGAGGTGCGGCTGGGGGTCACCGAGGTGGACCTCGACGTGCGATTCGAGGGCGGGTCACAGAAGGACAAGATGACCGAACGCCGGGTCGGGGTCTCCCCCGCGCCCGTGTCCGCGGACCTCAAAGCCGGCGTCGTCGGCATCGCCGGACCGGAGGACGTCACACGCAGCACGCTTCGCGCGATGCTCACGTCGCTCGCCACGCTCCGCTCGCCGCGCGACCTCCAGCTCGTGGTGCTGTGCGACACCGACGGGTCCTCCGATTGGGGCTGGGCGCAGTGGCTCCCGCACCTCCAGCTCGGCGAGAGCGTCGTCTCGCTCATCGGCAACACGGACGACACCCGCCGGGAGCGCCTGCGCGAGGTGACCGCGATGCTCGACGCGCGCATGCGCGCCGGCACGCGCACGGCGTTCGAGTCGCACGTCGTCGTCGTGATCGACGGCGCGCGGCGCTACCGCATGCTGCCCGGGATGGTGCAGCTGCTCGCCTCGGGGGCCACCTACGGCATCCATGTGATCGCGATCGACTCCGACCGCTCCCGCCTCCCCGAGGAGTGCGCCACGGTGGTCGCCGTCGACCCGAGCGACCACAGCCTCGCCCGCTTCGAGACGGACGACAACTACTACCCGAGCGTGCTCCTCGACGGCGTCTCGCTCGGTTCGGCGGAGACGATCGCGCGCAACCTGTGCTCGATCGTGCACGTGAGCGGAGCGGGCGACGAGGGCCTCCTCCCTACGAGCGTGCGCTACGCCGAGCTACTCGGCGTCGACCTCGACGACCCGAGCGTGCTCGTGAACCGATGGACCGTCGCTCCCCGGCAGACGTACGTCGTCGTGGGCGCGGGAGCCGAGGGCGAGTTCGCCCTCGACATCGTGACAGACGGACCCCACGCCCTCGTCGCCGGCACGACCGGCTCCGGAAAGTCGGAGTTCCTGCAGGCGCTCGTCGTGTCGCTCGCGATGGCGAACCGCCCCGACGCGCTCAACTTCGTGCTCGTCGACTACAAGGGCGGATCGGCGTTCGCGGACTGCGAGCGCCTGCCGCACACCGTCGGCATGGTGACGAACCTCGACGCCCGCGAGACCGAACGCGCGCTCGCGTCCCTCGACGCCGAGCTCAAGCGCCGCGAGCGCGTGCTCCGGGACCTCGGCGCGAAGGACATCGACTCCGCGTGGTCGAAGGACGCCGACGCTGCCGCCCGCAACGGCCTCGCCCGACTCATGATCGTGATCGACGAGTTCGCCGAGCTCAAGACGGAGCTGCCGGACTTCATCAACGGCCTCGTGCGCATCGCGCGCGTCGGCCGTTCCCTCGGCGTGAACCTCGTTCTCGCGACCCAGCGCCCCTCCGGTGTGATCACGCCGGAGATGCAGTCGAACATCAACCTCCGCGTCGCCCTCCGGGTGACGGACCGCGGCGACTCGAGCGACGTGCTCGGCAGCGGTGAGGCTGCGCTCATCAGCGCCTCCACGCCCGGCCGCGGCTTCGTGCGCACGGGCGCCGGCACCGTTCCCATGCCGTTCCAGACGGCCCGGGTCGCCGGCATCCGGCCGGGCGTGCAGCGCAGCCGCAAGGTGCTCCCGCCGCATGCCCCCCTCGACTGGTCGACCCTCGGCTTCCCGCCGCGCTTCGCCTCAGGTGAAGCCTCCGCTCCCCAGGCGATCCTCGACCAGGACGACACGGACCTGCGCGCGCTCGTCAACCTCATCGGCGAGGCGAGCGCCCGGATGGGTGTCAAGAAGAATCCGTCCCCGTGGCTCGTCCCGCTGCCCACACTGCTCACGCTCGACCGGTTCGCGTCCGACGCGCGAGCCGAGGGCGACATCGTGCTCGGCACGGAGGACGTTCCCGCGCAGCAGACCCAGCGCACGCTCACGTGGAACGTGGCGACGGATTCGCACCTGTTGTTCTTCGGCGGCGCACTGTCCGGCCGCACGAGCGCGCTGCGCACACTGCTCGCGCAAGCGATCCAGAACTTCACCCCCGCCGACCTCCACCTGTACGTCGCCGACTACGGCAACGGCGCACTCCTGCCCTTCACCGAGGCACCCCACACCGGTGCCGTCGTCACGGCGCTCGAGCAGGGCCGGCTGCCGCGCCTCATGGCGCGACTCGTCGAGGAGCTCGGCATCCGCCAGAACACGCTGTCCCGGGCGGGCGTCGGCAACATCGTCGAGCAGCGTCGCATCGTGGACCCGGCCGAGGCACTGCCCTTCGCCCTCGTCGTCGTGGACGGCTGGGAGAGGCTGTCGTCGACCCTCTCCGCCGACGAGATCATCTCGTTCCGCGAGCAGTTCATGCGGGTCCTCCGCGAGGGGCCGGCCGTCGGCATCCGTGTGATCGTCTCGGCCGACCGCAGCGTCACGGGAGACAAGATCTCGAGCTTCATCGACACGCAGTACGTGCTGCCGATGCGCGATGTGAACGACTACCGCTCCGCGGGCATCATGATCCGCGAGGTGCCGCCGAACATGCCACCGGGGCGTGCGCTCTACGGTCCCGCCGGCACGGAGGCGCAGCTCGCGCTCCTCAGCCGCGACTCCACCGGCGAGGGCCAGACCGCGACGCTCCGTGCGATCGTTGCGCACGTGACCGAGCACTTCGCGTCGTTCCCCGAGCTCGCCGAGCTGCCGCAGCCGTTCCACGTCGACCCGCTCCCGTCGTACGTGGCCCTCTCGGCGGCGTATGCGCTGCCGCGTTCGGCGAACAGCCGTGCGGAGCTGCCCGTCGTGGGTGTCGGCGGCGACACCCTCTCGCGCTTCACGCTCGACTGGCCGGAGGAGGGCGGCTTCGTCGTGGTCGGCGACCGTGGTACCGGACGCTCCTCGGCGCTCGCCGCGATCGTGCATCAGTTGGCGTGGTCGAGCGCGCCCGTGGCCGTCGTGGCGACGAAGGCCTCGACGCTCACCGAGGTCGCGGCGGGCCACTCCGTCGCGGTGATCTCCGACACGTCGACCGGTCCGGAGGCGATCGCCGAGCTCGTCGAGTCGGTGAGCGGGCGTCCGCTCACGATCGTCGTCGACGACGTCGAGACGCTGCGGGACTCCCCCCTCGAGCACGCGCTCATCGGAGCGAAGCGCGACCTCGTCTTCATCGTCGCCCTCACGACGGAGGCCGTGTCGAGCATCTTCGGAGGGCCCTACGTGGAGGCGAAGAAGGCGCGACGCGGCATCGTCCTGTCGCCGGCGAACTCGATGACGGGCACGCAGGCGTTCGCGTCGCAGATCCCGAAGTTCATGCTCGGCAAGACCCCGGCCGGCGGCGGCGTGCTCTTCCGCGACGGCGAGTACACCCCGATCCAGGTGCCCGACATCCGCGCCTGACTCCTCCCCGCCCCGTCGAAGAACTCATTCGGTGATCGATCTCTCAACGACACAGAGGAACGTCAGCGGGGAGAAGAACGAGTGACAGGACGGCGGTGTGCGCTGTAGCCTGTGGCGCATCGGAGACGCACAGGTTCCACTCGTCGGCCGCGCCGAGGAACGTCGGGTCCTCGCCGCGCTCGTGTCAGCCGCCCGCGACGGCTCGGGAGGCAGTCTCGTCGTGCGCGGCGATCCCGGGATCGGGAAGACGAGCCTCGTCCGAGCCGCGACGGCTCAGCTGACGGACGTCCTCCTCCTCTCCGTCGACGGCTTCGAAGCCGAGTCGACCCTCCCCTTCGCGGGTGTGCAACGCATCGGCATGCCCCTCGCAGACCACATCGACGCCCTCCCTCCCCGTTTCGCGACGGCGCTGCGGGTCGCCACCGGGTACGCGGCCGGTCCGCCTCCCGAGCCGTTCCTCGTCGGACTCGCGCTCCTCGCCCTCATCGCCGAGAGCACGACGGGCGGACCCGTGGTCGTGGTCGTCGACGACGCCCACCTGCTCGATCCCGAGTCGCTCGGAGCGCTCGCATTCGTCGCGCGACGACTCGACGCGGAGTCGATCCTCCTGCTCATCGCCCTCCGCGACGGCGCCCCGGCGGACGCCCTGCTCGCCGGACTCCCGGAGCTGCGACTCACCGGACTCGACGTACCTGCAGCGGTCGCCCTCGTCAGCCGGTCCTCCGAGCAGCCGATCGACCCGGTCGTCGCCGTCCGGGTCGCGGAGGAGACGGGCGGGAACCCGCTCGCTCTCGTCGACCTCGCGCGTGACCTCACGCCGGGACGCCTGTCCGAGTTGAGCCTCTCGGAGGGCCCCGTCCCGATCGGGCATCGCCTCGAGGGACACTATCTCGCCACGGTTCGGGCGCACGACCCCGACGTGCAGTCCTGGCTGCTCGTCGCGGCCGCGGCGTCCGGCGGCGACCCGCTCCTCATCGAGAGGGCCGTCGACCGGTTGGGGATCCCGGCCCGCGCCGCCACCGCCGCCGAGGCTGCCGGGCTCGTCTCGGTCGGCACGACGATCCGCTTCCGGCACCCGCTCGTCCGCTCGGCCGTCTACGGCGGAGCCGCGGCGCAGGATCGACGTCACGCTCACACGGCCCTCGGGGCGGAGGCGCTCGCCCGCGGTCTCGTCGAACTCGCCGCCTGGCACCGCGCCGAGGCAGCGTTCGGTGTCGACGACGACGCAGCCGATCGGCTGCAGGAGGTCGCCGACCGCGCCGGGCGACGCGGCGGGTTCGCCTCGCGCGCCCGACTCCTCGCCCGCGCCGCTGACCTCACCTCCATGGGCCCCCGGCGAGCCGCCCGCCTGCTCGACGCCGCTGAGGCCGCCGGCCTGGCGGGAGCGGCGCGGCTCGCCCTGGATCTCGTCGACCGCATCCCCGGCGAGCAGCTCGACGACGTGCAGCGGGGGCGGACCATCGCCGTCCGCGCGTCACTCGCGGCCTTCCTCGCCGATCCCGTCCACGTGGCTCGAGCGTCGGCGGAGATGCTCGACGCGGCTGACGCCTTCGCACCGACGGCGCCGGAGCGTGAGCGACGTGCGCTCCTCTTCGCATTCCAGTACGCGCTACCCGCCGAACGGAGCCTCGCCGGAACGACGGTGGACGCGATCGGTCGGCGCATCCGGTCGGCGGTCGGCGAGCGCGCCGACGACCCCCTCGGCATCATCCTCTCGGCGCTCGCCTCCCTCATCCTCGATGCGCCCGCCGAGGCGGCGCCGCGACTCCGAACCGCCGTCGCCACCCTGCACGCACGTCCCGACGACGACATCCTCGACTACGGCGCCCTCGGTGCGGTGCTCTGCACGGCGCTCTGGGACGGGGAGACGGGTGACGACCTCTTGAACCGGCTCGTCCGAGTGGCGCGCGAACGCGGGTCGCTCCGCATCCTCGACGCCGCTCTCTGGACGCAGAGCCTCCTCCGCCTCGGCCGCGGCGACCCCGCCGCGGCCGGTCGGTCGCTCGAGCACGTCCGCGAGGTTCGTCGGGCGATGGGCTTCCCGGCCGAACACGTCGTGAACGCGGCGCAGCTCGCCTGGAGCGGGGCGCCTCCGGCGACCGTGCTCGGTATCGCGGAGGCCGTCCTCGCCCTCGGGTTCGGGGGCGTGCACTCGTCCGGTGTGCGGGCCGTGGCGATCCAGGACATCGCGGCCGGGCACTATCGCGACGCCTTCGAGCGGTTGAAACCCTTCGTCGAGGAACCGTTCCTCCACATCACCCCGCACGAGCTCACCGATTTCGTCGAGGCCGCGGAGCGCAGCGGCAACGGCACGGCGGCTCTCGCGGCGATGGAGCGCCTCGAGCCTGTCTCCGCCGCGATCGACTCGCCGTGGCTCACCGGGGTCGTCACACGCTGCCGGGCCCTCCTGCTCGGCGATGCACTCGAGGCGGAACCTCTGCATCGGGGCGCCGTCGACCTGCTCTCGGAAGCGGGGACGCCCGCCGACCTCGGTCGGGCACATCTCCTCTACGGCGAGTGGTTGCGTCGGCAGCGCCGTCGACGGGACGCGCGCACGGAACTACGACTCGCGCTCGACGTCTTCGAACGCGTCGAGGCCCCGGTCTTCGCGGCGCGTGCCCGCGCGGAGCTCGAGAAGACGGGAGACCGTCAGGCCGAGGTCCGAGCGGACCCGTCGAGTCTCACGCCGCAGGAGTCCGCCGTCGCGCGGCTGGCCGCTCGCGGGCGGACGAACGCGGAGATCGCGTCGGCCCTCTTCATCAGCACCAGTACCGTCGACTACCACCTCCGGAAGGTCTTCCAGAAGCTCGGCATCTCCTCCCGTCGACTCCTCGCCGAACGGCTCGGCCTCCTCGACCCCTGACGGCTCGTGAGCCGTGGGTGAGGACTACGCACCACACGTGGTCCGCTTCGCGCCGCTTCCGGTCATCCTCGAAGCACGACGAGACGAAGGAGGCCACGATGCCTGTCATCACGGCACCGGACGGTGCGGAGATCTTCTACAAAGACTGGGGCGGTGACGGTTCGCCCGTCCTCCTCAGTCACGGCTGGCCGCTCAACGCCGACGCGTGGGACGCGGCTGCGCTCTTCCTCGCCACGAACGGCCACCGCGTCATCGCGCACGACCGCCGCGGTCACGGGCGCTCGAGCCAGACGTGGGACGGCAACGAGATGGACACGTATGCCGACGACCTCGCCGCGCTCCTCGACGAGCTCGACCTCACGGGTGTCACCCTCGTCGGTCACTCGACGGGCGGCGGGGAGATCGTCCATTACGTCGGACGCCACGGAAGCGCCCGGGTGGCGCGCCTGGTGCTCATCTCCGCCGTTCCGCCGCTCATGCTCCGCGGCGAGGACAATCCCGACGGGCTCCCGATCGAGGTCTTCGACGGGATCCGGGCGGGCGAACTCGCCGACCGCTCGCAGCTCTACCGCGACCTCGCCGACGGTCCATTCTTCGGCCACAACCGCAACGCCGACGTGTCCGCCGGCGTCCGCGACGCCTTCTGGCTGCAGTCGATGGCGAGCGGGCACCGCGGCGCCTTCGAGTGCATCGCGGCCTTCTCGGCCACGGACTTCCGGCCGGATCTCGCCGCGGTCGACGTCCCCACCCTCATCATCCACGGCGACGACGACCAGATCGTCCCGTTCGAGGTGGGTGGGAAGCGCAGCGCCGCCGCCATCGATGGCGCACAGCTCCTCGTATACGAGGGCGGTGCGCACGGACTACCGGACACGGAGCGCGACCGCCTGCACGCCGACCTGCTCGCGTTCATCGATTCCTGATCGCACGTTCCCCGAGCCTGTCGAAGGGCTCGGCCGCTCCGCACCGCCCACACCCCGCCCCATCCGACACGAAAGCGAGACCACCATGACCGCCGCCACCACCGATACCGTCGTGCTCGTCCACGGCCTCTGGATGACTCCCCGCAGCTGGGAGCACTGGGTCCCGTACTACGAGGCGAAGGGGTATCACGTCGTCACCCCCGCGTATCCCGGCTTCGAGATCGAGGTCGAGGAGCTGCGGAAGAACCCCGACATCATCGCGAACCTCTCCGTTCCCGCCGTGGTCGAACACCTCGCCGCAATCATCGCGGGTCTCGATACTCCGCCGATCATCATGGGTCACTCGTTCGGCGGCACTCTCACGCAACTGTTGCTCGCGCGCGGGCTGGGTTCGGCCGGCGTCGTGATCGATTCGGCGCCGACGGAGGGCGTGCGGATGACGCCCCTGTCGCAAGCGCGATCGCTCTTCCCCGCCCTCAAGAACCCGGCGAACATCCACAAGGCGGTCGCCTTCACGCAGGAGGAGTTCCACTACGCGTTCACCAACACACTGTCGCGCTAGGATTCCGACTCCGCCTGGGAGCGCTACGCGATCGCCGCGCCCGGCAACTGGATCTGGGCGTACGGTCTGCTCGCGAACTTCACGCCGGGCAAGCAGGAGACCTGGGTCGACTACGACGCCGACAGGGCCCCTCTCCTGTTCATCGGCGGGGAGAAGGACCACATCATGCCGCCGAGCGTGAACCGCTCGAACGCGAAGCACTACAAGAAGTCGCCGGCGCTCACCGAGTACGAGGAGTTCGAGGGTCGCGACCACTGGACGTGCGCCGCACCCGGGTGGGAAGCGGTCGCCGACCGCGCGCTCGAATGGGCCGAGGTCAACGCGACCACTCGACACCTGGCGAACGCGTGACGCGTACCCCCCACTGAATCCCTGTGGTGTTCGAGAACGCCGGCACCACAGGGATTCTCAGCGGGGGAGTGAGAGCGCCTTACGCGTGCGTCAGGGGGTCGGGTAGAATCGACGACGCCCGACCACGAGTCGGGGTGGTCGAGCCGGCGAAAACGCGGCGATCCGGGCTGGAAACCCCTCATCCCCCTCCAGTCCCGTCGAAAGGTTCCCTCGTGTCCGTCGCGCCCCCTCAACCCGCCCAGCCCGCCACCGGTTCGTCGCCCACCGTCGCGTCCGGCGCCGCCCGCCCCGTGCACCGCTGGTGGATCCTCGTCATCCTCTCCCTCACGCAGCTCATCGTCGTGCTCGACGGCACGATCGTGAACATCGCCCTCCCGCAGGCGCAGGTGAGCCTCGGCCTGAGCGACACCGAGCGCCAGTGGGTCATCACGGCCTACGCGCTCGCGTTCGGTGCGCTGCTCCTGCTCGGTGGCCGCATCGCCGACTACTGGGGACGCAAGCGCACGTACCTCGTCGGGATGGTGGGCTTCGGCCTCGCCTCCGTGTGGGGCGGATTCGCTCAGAGCGGCACCGACCTCATCGCTGCGCGCGGCGTGCAGGGCCTCTTCGCCGCACTCATGGCCCCCGCCGCCCTCGCCCTCCTCACCGTCACGTTCCCGAACGGCCGCGACCGCAACACGGCCTTCGCGGTGTTCGGATCGGTCGCCGGTGCCGGCGCGGCCGTCGGCCTCGTACTCGGTGGTCTCCTCACCGAGTTCGCCGATTGGCGCTGGTGCCTGTGGGTCAACGTTCCCGTCGTGATCGTCGGCCTCATCGCCGGCATCGCGCTGCTGCGCGAGAGCCGCGCGGAGGGCGACAACCGCTACGACGTGCTCGGCGCGATCACCGTCGTCGCCGGTCTCGGCAGCCTCGTCTACGGCTTCACGCTCGCCGAGAACGGCTGGGCGCGTGCCGACACGATCGGTTTCATCGCCGCGGGCGTCGGGCTCCTCGTGCTGTTCGTGTGGATCGAGTCCCGCGTGGCGCAGCCGCTCCTGCCCCTCCGCGTCGTCACGCATCGTGTGCGCGGCGGAGCGTTCCTCCTCCAGGCGATCGCCGGCAGCGTCATGATCGGCGCGCTGCTGTACCTCACGTTCCACCTGCAGATCGTGCTCGGTTTCGCGCCGCTGCTCGCCGGTGTCGCGACGCTGCCCCTCACCGTCGCGATCGCGATCGTCGCCCCGATCGCGACGCGACTCCTGTCCCGGTTCGGCCCGCGTCCGCTCATGATCGGCGGCCCGATCGTCGGCGCTGTCGGCCTGGCCCTGCTCAGCCGGATCACCCCGGGCGGGTCCTACCTCCTCGAAGTGCTTCCGGGGCTGGTCGTGCTCGGCATCGGCATGGGCATGCTGTTCGTCCCGCTGCAGAACGTGGCGCTCTCGGGTGTCGCCCCGCACGACCCGGGTGCGGCGAGCGCCACGGCGAACGCGTCGATGCAGATCGGCGGATCGGTGGGGCTGTCGATCTTCACGACCGTGTACGCGAGCGCATCCGGCCACGCGGCGGCGGCGTCACCCGCCGCTCTCGTGGACGGCTACTCCGCGGCGTTCGTCGCGGCCGCGATCGGGATGGCCCTCGCCGCCGTGATCGCGTTCGCCCTCATCCGAGGCCCGAAGGAAGACCTCCTCCCGACCGGCGACCGCGCTCCCATCCACGCCGCCTGACCCCACCTCTCCCCACTGAAAACTTCCTATGTGCTCGAAAATTCGAGCACATAGGAAGTTTTTAGGAGGGTAAGAGGGGGGTCAGGGGCGGCGGGACCAGTCGTCCTCGAGGTAGCGCGGGCGGGACACGACCGCGCCGGTGAGGGCGATCGTGCAGACCGTCACGACGAGGAAGACGAGCGGTACCGTCCAACCGTCCGTCGCCTCGTGGAGCAGACCGAAGACGAGCGGACCCACCGCCCCCACGATGTACCCGACACCCTGCGTGAAGCCGCTGAGGGCCACTGCCCCGCCGGCCGTCCGCGTCCGCAGGTTGATGAGCACGAGGGTCAGCGGGAACAGGAGCGGGCCGGCCCCGGCGAGCGCCACCCACAGCCACGTGCCGGTCGCCGGAGACAGGATGAGCCCCGCATATCCGGCCAGGTAGAAGCCGAGTCCCGCGGCGATGAGCGGCCCCACGCTCCGCAGTTTCACCGCGAGGATCGGAATGACGATGGACGCGGGGAAGCCCATCGCCGCATAGAGCGCGAGCAGCGTTCCCGCCTCGGCCGTCGACACGCCGGCATCCTCGACGAGCAGCTGCGGGAGCCAGGCGAAGAGCGCGTACACGTTGAGCGACGTCGTCCCGAACATCACGGCCATGCCCCACGCGAGCGGCGACCGCGAGGTGCGGCCCGCAGCGGCCGAGGGCACCGTGGCGATGGCCGCGGTGTCGTCGGTCGGCGCCTCGGCTGCGCGGCCGGCGCGCTCGCGCAGCAGCAACCCGATCCACGGAATGACGGCGGCGATCGCGAAGACGCCCCAGAATCCGAGCGACACGCGCCAGCCCGCGGCGTCCGCCACGGGCACCGCTACGAGTGGCGGCACGAGGGTCATGAGCGACATCATCGTGGCGTACACGCTCGTCATGAGCCCGATGCGATCGGGGAAGTACTTCTTGACGATCGGCGGGAGTGCGACGTTCGCGACGCCCATGCCGGCGAAGGCGAGCGCGCTGCCGATCGCGAGCAGCGGGTACGACGGGGCGACGGCCCGTATCAGATGCCCGAGCAGGATCGCGATGAGCGGCACCACGAGGAGCACCTCGAGCCGCACCCGCCGCTGCAGCGCGGGCGCGAGGAGCCCGAACACCGCGAAGCACAGGGGCGGAAGGGTGCCGAGGAGGCCGAGTCCCACCGAGTCGATCGGGATGTCATCGCTCACCTCGCCGACGATGGGCGAGAGGGCCGCGACCGCGGTGCGCAGGTTCGCCGCGGCGATGACGATGCCGAGGAGCGCGAGCGTCCGACCGGCCCAGAGCGGGGCGGGAGTGGTCGACGTCACCCGTCGATTCTACGAGTGCCCGTGCGGCCATGTCGCCGTCCCCCCGCGAGCCGTCCGGGCGGGCGCAGGCGTCTAGACTCGGATTCGCCGAGCCTGCTCGCACACCGACCGGGGGTACTTCCAGACATGTCCGCGCGCTGCCAGTTCTGCGACGAGGAGTTGCGTCCCAACAGCATGTTCTGCGCGAACTGCGGGCAACTCGTCGCTTCCGTCCCGCCCCCCTTCGGCGCTCCCGCTGCCGCCCCGCACGCTCCTACCGATGCGCCGCCGGCCGCGGCCGCCCCCGCGAAGAAGAAGCGCCGGATCGGTCGCGTCCCCCTGCCCGGCGCCTTCGGGGCCCGCTCCGATGACGCAGCCGACGCCACGGCGGGGCAGAGCCCGGCCGCCCCGCCCGCTCCCCGCGCGACGCCCTCCCCGGCCCCCGGCCCGCAGCCGACACCGCCGAGCCCACAGTCGGCCGCTCCCCCGGCCACAGCGCCGCAAGCCGCCCGCGAGCCGGCCGCCCCGCCGCCCGCCACCGCGCCACCGGTCGCCGCGAACGCGCCGACGACCGTGCACGTGAAGCTCAGCACGGGGCGCACCCTCGCGATCGGCGCTCCCGCGATCGTGGGGCGCAACCCCGGAACGGCCGCTGCGGACGCCCGCATCGCCGCCGTGCAGATCGACGACCCGTCGCGTTCGGTCTCCCGCGCGCACGTGCGGATCGAACAGGCCGCGACGACGCTCGCCGTCGTCGACCTCGGCTCCGCGAACGGCACCGAGGTGGAGCGCGGCGACCGCACGACCCCGCTCGTCACCGGCCGCGCCGTGCCGCTCGCGGTGGGCGATCGCGTGTGGATGGGCGCGGACTTCTACTTCGACGTCATCGGGTTCTGACCGCCGGCACCCCCAGTGAGAGGCCTATGGGTACCTCTCCACCTTGTTGGCCTCGTGGGGTCACCATAGGCTCGACCCAGTTGGAGAAGCCGGATCGACGGCGAGGGGCCCGACCTCTCGCATTTCGTCGCCTTTGGCGCTCCGTCATCATTCGAAAACGTGGAGGATCGCCATGGCCGACATCAAGGTCACATCAGAATCGCTCGCCGGCGTCGCGGGCCAGCTGTCGTCCGGCTCGCAGTCGATCGAGTCGCAGCTGCAGAACCTCAAGGGACTCGTCGACGGCCTCGTCGGCGGCGACTGGTCGGGTACGGCGTCGCAGAGCTTCAACGAGCTGTACAGCCAGTGGGACCAGTCGGCCCTGCAGCTGAAGGAGTCCCTCCAGGGCATCAGCGACCTGCTCAACCAGGCCTCGCTCACCTACGAGGACTCCGAGACCTCGATCTCCGGCCTCTTCCGGGCCTGATCCCGTGGGGTGCGGGCCGATCGGTCCGCACCCCTCTTCCTTCCCGTCACCTGAGTTGAGGACTGAGCCATGGTGCAGTACCGCGTCCGAGCGAATTCGCTCGGCGAAGTGTCCACGCTGCTGGACACCGTCGTCGCCACGTTCGACAGCAACCTCGCGGAAGCGAGCGCGACCGTCTCGAGTGTCGCGGGAAGCACGTGGCAGGGCGCGGATGCCGACAAGTTCGTCGAGCTCTGGGGCCAGTACGAGGAAGGCGCACTCCTCGTGCGCGCCGCACTGACGGGCCTCGCCGGTCAGTTGCGCATGGCGGAGTCCGGCTATGTCACTGCCGAGGTCGGCTTGTCCGGCGGCTTCGCCAACCGGCGCCAGTCCACCTCGGCCACCGCCGCGGGCCCGTCGATCTCCGCATCGCGCACCGCGTCGAACACGGTGTCGTCCGATCCGCGTGTCGAGGCCGAGGCCGACGGCGAATTGCAGTCCGAGGGCTACGGCGCCTTCGTCACCGGCGGTTCGGTCGCGGCCAAGGGCAGCAGCGCGAAGGGCCAGCAGAACGAGCAGGGTGAGCAGGCGACGACCGTCGCCGACGACAGCGGGGAGTCGAGCAATGCCTGAACAGCAGGTCGATCTGGCCTCCCTCGAACAGCTCGTCACCCAGATGGAGACGCTCGTCACCTATTGCGACGCCCTGCGCCAGGGCGCGGGTGGCTTCGCGTACATGCTCCCCGCCGACTGGCAGGGTCCCGCCATGATGTCGTTCCTCGGAAGCTTCGAGGCCTGGTCGGTGGGCGCCCAGGGCCTCAGTGACAGCGCACAAGGCCTGCACGAGCTCGCCAAAGCCGTCCACACCGCGTACTCGACCACGGTCGAGAACCTCGACACCGCGTGGTCCGAGACCGCCGCAAGCCTGGCCTAGGAGTCACCGTGTCCGTGTTCGTCCGCGTCACCCCGTCGCGCCTCGCCCTCGACGGCGACGACCTCTACCGGGTCGCTACCTCGCTCGACTCCGCCGCGCGCTCCGCGCAGTCCGCTCTCTCGAACACCGGCGGAATGGCCGGGAACGAGGACTCCGCTCAGGAGTTCATCGACGCCTACGGCGAGGGCGCCGTCAACACGCTCGACGCCGCCGGGTCGTATGCACAGGCCCTGCGCGCCCTCGATACCCTCCTCGGCGACACCGCCAACGCCTACACGGACGCCGGCACGGTCGGCACCCTCGAGACCGTGGCCACACGCTCTCCCTCGAGCACACCCGGTTCGGCCGCAACGTTCTCCGTGCCGAGCGCGAAGGCACCGGGTGCGGTGGGTCCGCTCGGCGAGTTCCAGGAATTCGTCATGGACGCCCTCGCGCAGCTCGGCGTGGTCCTGCCCGACGCCGACAGTGGGAAGCTCGGCGAAGCCGCCTCGGCCTGGTCGGCTTTCAGCACCGCGATCTCGGACGCCGCGAGCGAACTCGACGGCACGCTCACGAACCTCGCCTCGATGGACATCCCGCAGGCGACCGACATCCGAGCCGCCCGCGACTCCATCTCCGAGAAGCTCGGCGAGATCGCCACGGGCGCGACCGGTCTCAGCGATCTCTGCGCTGAGCAGAAGAAGAACGTCGACGCGATGTGGGAGGAGATCGGCTGGTTCCTCGGCCAGATGGCGGCCGAGATCGCCCTCGATCTGGGTCTCGGCGCCCTCCTCACGGTGGCCACGGCTGGAGCAGGCGCTCCGCTCGTCGCCGGCAAGATCGCCCTCACCGTCCTGAACTGGGCGCGCAAGATCGCCAACCTGGTGCAGAAGCTCGTCGCCCTCACTCGGATGAACGCCCTCGCCGCGAAGGTGCTCCTCAAGGCTCTCCGCGAGGGGACGCAGAGCGCGATCGCCACCGTGACCGTGCAGGCCGCTGTGAACGTCGTCGCTCCGGATCGCGCTCAGAACCTCCTCACCGTGGGTCTCGGCTCCTTCGCGGGCGGCGCCATCGGTGGCCGTGTGGGGGACGGTGGGTCCCACGTCCTCCGTATCGGTTCGCGCTCCGGCGCCACGCGCGTGGCGATGAACACGGCGGTCGGTGCCGGAGAAGGCGCCGTCGACGGTCTCACGGATGGTCTCGTCCAGTCGGGCGTCGGCGGGGTCCCGTTCGACCCGATCTCCTCGGCCGGCCTCGGCGCCCTCATCGGCGGCGGTGCCCGGACGATCGGTGGAGGAACGCGCCCCAACGCCCCCTCGACGGGCGGCGGCAGCGGAAGCAGCTCCCCGAGTCCCGATGGTGTCGACGTACCGTCGTCGAGCACCCCCGACTCCCCCCTCGGCCCGACAGGCGTCGACGCACCGAGCGCCCCGAACACGAACACTCCCGCGGCACCGCAGGGCAGCGGCGGAGCACCGTCGAGCTCCGCCCCCGCGGCGGCCGGCGGCCCGAACCCCGATGCTCCCGACGCCCCCATCGTGGACGGCGCTGGAGACGCGACGACACCCGTCGACTCGTCCGGCTCCGTCGACATCCCCTCGGGCGACGCCCCGACGGGAGCCGGAGGGGACACGTCGACCTCCACCAATGGCCCCGGCGTGCCCGACGTCTCGGCCCCGTCGAGCGACGGCGGAACGCCGTCACTGCCCGACTCGTCGCCGTCGACGCCGGACTCGTCGTCACCCTCGATGCCGGACTCGAACACTCCGTCGACCCCGGACGCCCCCACTCCGTCGACCCCGGATTCGAGTGCGCCGTCTACCCCGGACACGACCCCGTCGACGCCGGACTCCTCGGCACCGTCCACCCCGGACGCGAGCACTCCGTCGACCCCGGATGCGACTCCGTCGACGCCGGATTCGTCCGCACCGTCCACCCCGGACTCGAACGCTCCGTCGACCCCCGACTCGAGCACCCCGTCGACCCCCGACTCGAACGCTCCGTCGACCCCCGACTCGAGCACCCCGTCGACCCCCGACTCGAGCACCCCGTCGACCCCCGACTCGAGCACACCGAGCACCCCGGACACGACGCCGTCGACCCCGGATCCGACGGCACCCTCCACGCCGGACAGCAACGCTCCATCCACTCCGGACACGACGCCGTCGACCCCGGATGCCACACCGGCCAACGGATCCCCGTCGACCGCCCCGGTCGCCGGAGCCAGCGCCTCACCGTCCTCACCGTCGACGAGCACCCCGGACGCGAACACGTCCGTCGACTCGAGCTCCTTCGAAGCAGCCGTCGCAGCTGACGCGGCCGACGCGTCGACACCCGACGGAACGACGCCGGACGGCACGGCGCCGGATGGCACGACGCCCGACGGGACCACTCCTGAGTCCGACACCACCGGACCCGACGACACCGTCGACCCCAACGCACTCGACGCGGGTGACGCCGCCGCCGCGGGAGCCGTCACGGCCGGAGCAGCGGGAGTCGTCGGTCTGCACGCTGGAGCGAGCGGAGGCAAGGCCCCGAGCACGCCGGCCTCGCCGGCGAGCCCCGCCGCGCCGTCATCCCCGTCGTCGAACGCGCCCACGTCCAACGCGCCGTCGTCCCCGACCCCCGACGCGAACACGCCGGCCGCTCCCGGGACGCCCGACGCCGGTACCCCCGACGCGAACACGCCGGAGACACCGGAGGGCAGCAACTCGACGGAGCGGACCGCGGCGGATATCGATGAGGCCCTCCCCGAGATCAACCCGAACTTCGACCCTCACGACCCGGCCAACGGGTACGCGACCAACTGCGGCAACACCTCGGCGCTCCTCAACGACTTCCTCAACGGGAGCCCGGCACGGGAGGCTCCGACAGGCACCCTCACCACGCCGGAAATAGAGGCGCGCACGGGCAACCCCCAGACGCCCATGACACCCGACCAGATCGCGGACACCCTGCGGGCCATGGGGCCAGGATCTCACTGCGTGGTCGGCATCGATCGCTCCACGGGCTTCGGGCACTGGTTCAATGCCTACTACGACGGCACAACCGTCTGGTCGATCGACGCCCAGAACGCGACTCGCTCCCCCTGGCCTCCGCACGAACCTCACGCCACCACCTGGGACGCCTCCATCCGTCCGGAAGACGTCGTGACTCCGGAGACCACTGCGGAACCCGATGCATCAGCGGAAGGCCCCGGCGCAGCAGAACACGGTCCGGCATCGAGCGAGGCCGACGGTTCGCGTACCGGATCGAGCGAAACGCCTGAGGCGAAGCCCGCGGCTCCCGAGGATGTGACGCCGGACCATCGAGCCGACGTCGCCAGGCCCGCGGACCAGCAACCGGTCATTGGCGATACGGACGGCGGCCCGGGAACGTGGACCGAAATGAACCGCGGTGATCGTGGCCTCGAAGATCAGGAGTGGGGCACCGGTGTCGATCGTCTTCCCAATGGGCACCCGGTCGAGTATGTCGTGTCATCCGACAGCGGGGTCATCGAGTTCGATGGCCACCAGTTCCGAGGCGACCCGCCCGCCGAGGTCTTCCAGGAGGTGAAGGGCAACTACGACCACATCTACAAGCCCTTCCCGCCCGGGAGCACCGTTTCGGATAAGACCAGGACTCTCATCGAGAAGTGGGTCCGGCAGGCCGCGAGACAGAATACGGCGGTCGACAGCGCCGGCGGGCAGCTCGAATGGATCCTCACCCGGAATCCCGAGCTCGTCTCTCAGCTCGAAGACGCGTTCATCGAGGCTGGCCTCGACATCGATGTCCGCTACGTACCGAGGGTGTCGTAGACATGTGGAATGGTGGAATCATGACGGATCTCCTGGGCCTCTCGCCGATTGATTGGCACCGCGACAAGCCCGTGATCTCAGCGCACTGGGGTGCCCGGTCGGAGGCAGCAGACACGGTGGCGGCGAGACTCGAGGGAACGCTGGGCTTCATCGAGGCGTCGGGTGGGCCCGTCCGCGATCACTGGTGGTTCGCTGAGGACGTCATGGAACCTCGTCAACCGCTCCCGACGGCCGAGAACGACCTCGAGAACGTCATCCGGAGCTTCGCCGTCACAGACGATGCCGGTCAGCCGTCCGGGCCGAGCGGATACGGCGTTCTCGTCGATTCGAGGGCACCCGATGAGGACTCAGCCACGATCATCAGTGGGCACGTCGGAAACAGCTTGAAGGACATGAGCCGGCTGACGAATCAGATTCAGATCCGGTGGAGCACGAGCGACGACACGGTGACCGAAGCGGTCGGCCCCCTCGTCGCGGACGTCACCGCGAGTGTCCTGCACCTGGCCCTCGGGTGGGACGCCGTCAATAGTGCGATCAGCAGTACGGCGATCGCGAAGGCCACCCGTAAGCTCGTCCCGTTCTCCTGGCCGCGGCTTGGTGCGGTCACCTGGATCCGCGACGGCACCCACTCCATCCCCGACGAGGTGACAGGCGCCTCGATCGAGCGAGTGAACGGCGGTACTCTCATCACGGTCCACGGATCCCACGGTCCCTCGCTCCGCGTCGAGGACGTGTTGGCGGTGTACGAGACGCTGCTCAACGGCGATCACATCGGCCCGCTGACCGGCGGCTGAGCGACGATAGACGACGAAGGGGAACACAGCATGGACAAGGAAGACGAAGCACGGTTGACAGCGGTGGGCTACCGCTACTTCGAGCAGCTCTCGCCCGGGGCCGACCTGCAAACGGTCGTCCTCGACGACGGTGCCGGCGTCTGCGTCATGCATGCTATCCGCGGCGGCGGGAAGATCTACGTCGCGCCCGACGAGAGTGCGCTCTTCGTCGCCTCGGTGATGGACTTCGAAACCGGTCTGGCAGCGTTCCTTGCCGGCACACGCACGCCGCCGGAGAAATTCGTCCTTCCCAGGAGATGACACCGCCTGTGTCGCGCCACCGCGTGGGAGACCGAGTGGTGCTGAGCGATGCACAGACGGTCACGCCATGCCCGGCTACGCCGCTGGGAACTTCGGGTCGACGAGACGACCGAGCGTCTGGATGTAGTCGGCGGCCGACCGCGGGTGGTGCACGGGAACACCGTTCATGAGCCCTCCTACGACGATGGCCTCGAGGAGCTGACGGACACCGGCATCGTCGAGGAACGAATCGAGGATGATCGCGATGTCACCGGGGCGGGCCGGCGACGACTTCGGCCCCCACAGCCGAACGAAACCGCGCTCGTTCTCGTCTCGGATTCGCGCCTGCACGGCCGAACCGTCGCGGAGCGCGATGGTGAGACCGCGCGAGCCGTTACCCGCCTTCTGCGAGAATCGCGCACCCCAGCCGATGATCGGAATTCGCGCGCTGGCCTGCGCGCGAGCAGTGGAGTCGTACTCGATGACCCCCGCCACCTCGCTCCAGGCGATCGGACCCACGAGGCCGAAGGACACACCCTCGCCCGACACGCGCGCGAGCGTGCCGTTGCCGACGGCCAACCGGCGCATCCCCCGCCCCACGTTCAGGATCGTCGGCAGTGTCGCGAACATCACGACGAGCCCGAAGACGCCGAGGACGATGAGGAGCCGGGTGAACGCACCTCCGAAGATCACGAGAACGAGACAGAGGAGGAGGCTGACTCCTCCGACGGCTGCGAGCACGATGACCATGGTGCGGTTGCGCGCCAGGACGGCGTCGGCCGCGGCCCGGTCGTAGACCGCGTCGTAGTGGTTACCGCCCTCGAAAGCCCGAGCCCAGTGCTGGAGCTCCGCGGGGACAGCTGCGGCGTTCACGACGCGGGAGGCGTCGACGGAACGGAAGCGCCCGGGACGGCGGGCGGGGCGGCACGCTCGTCGAGGCCCTTTGCGAGCGCCGCCTTCAGCGCATCGTACGACGCCCCTTCGAAGGGGATCGGCTCCGAGTAGGTGAGTTCCTTGCCGTTCTTCCCCTCGTGAAGAACGAGCGTGGCGAAGCCCACCCGGTCGGCGTCCGCCGTCCAGAACTCGATGTCGACGTCCGCGTGCGACGGCGGCTTGGGGAGGGGCGTGAAGGCCGACGGGTCGCCCGTGCGGAACCGCGCGTCGAGATCGGTGAAGAGCTGACGTCCGCCGGAGAGACCGCGCCAGTGACGCTTCCGCAGAGGTGTCCCCGTGGGGGCGAGGCTCCACACCTTCCCCCAGCGGACCGCGGCGAGCACGCACGCCGCAGCGACGAGCACCAGGAGGATCGGCGAGACGAGCAGCCCGATGCGCTGGCCCGCGACGAAGCGGACGGAGCCGGTCGCGTCGGCGGCCTGATCCTGCAGCTCGCCGAAGTTCAGTGCCCGGTAGACGAGGGCGACGAGTGCAGCCACCGCGAGCAGAAGGAAGATGATCGTGCGCGGCCACGAGCGTCCGCGCTGGAATCGTTCCGGGTGACGGGCGAACCCCTTGTCGAATGCGGCCATGACCCTGTTCCCCTCAGCGACGATGCGGGACCGGCGTCCCGACGGTCGATTCTACGGGAGGAGCGGGAATGGGCCGATAGGCTCTGAGCACGCCGACAGATCCGTGGAGGGGCCATGACCGACGTACTCGCCGACCGATGCGAACAGCTGCGCCAGACCGTGCTCGAGCTCACGCAAGCCGTGATCGAGTCGCTCGGGGCGCCGGCCAAGCTCAGTCGCGTCATCCCGATGCTCTCCCAGCTGCGCTCCGTCGTGTACCTCGGCACGGACGGCATCGACGACCCCGCCTACATCGCCTGGGTGCGGGGAGCCGCGGCGAACCTCGACCGCATGGAGGAGGCCGCTCTCGCTGGGGACGCGAAAGCCACGCATGCGGCCTTCGCCGACCAGCAGTCGGGTGTCGCTCTGCTCGGCACGGCCTGCGCGGGCAAGCCCGGCTGGTAGACGCACAGCGAGCGCCGATCGCGCTCGTAGCCGCCGGTCCTACACTGGGAATCGACACGTTCGATCGACCCCAGGAGGATCCATGTCCGACCGCAGCGAGATCGAATGCTGGCTCACCGACATGGACGGCGTCCTCGTCCATGAGAACCACGCTTTGCCCGGGGCCGCGGCCCTCCTGCAGCAGTGGAAGGACCTCGATGCACCCTTCCTGGTGCTCACGAACAACTCGATCTTCACGCCCCGCGACCTGAGCGCACGACTGCGCTCATCCGGCCTCATCGTGCCGGAGGAGTCCCTCTGGACCTCGGCGCTCGCGACGGCCGACTTCTGCGCGAGCCAGGTGCCCGGCGGCTCGGCGTTCGTCATCGGCGAGGCCGGACTCACCACCGCGCTCCACGAGGTGGGCTTCGTGATGACGGAGACGGCCCCCGACTACGTGGTCGTCGGAGAGACGCGCAACTACTCCTTCGACGCGATCACGAAGGCGATCCGCCTCATCCTCGACGGCTCGCGCTTCATCGTGACGAACCCCGACGCGACGGGGCCGAGCGCGCAGGGCGTGCTGCCGGCGACGGGCGCGATCGCGGCCCTCATCTCCAAGGCGACGGGCCGCGAGCCATACGTGGTGGGCAAGCCCAACCCGATGATGTTCCGCTCGGCGCTCAACCGCATCGGTGCGCACTCGGAGAACACCGCGATGATCGGCGACCGCATGGACACCGACATCGTCGCGGGCATCGAGGCGGGACTCCACACGATCCTCGTGATGACGGGCATCAGCGACGAGGCGGAGATCCGCAAGTACCCGTTCCGCCCCGACGAGATCCTCTCGGGTGTGCACGAGCTCCTCGTCGACTCCCCCATCGAGACCGACGCCCTCTAACCCCTCCCCCTTACCCCCCTGAAAACTTCGTATGTGCTCGAATTTTCAAGCACATACGAAGTTTTCAGGGGGTAGAGGTGGGGGCTAAGGGGTGGTGGCGACCGAGGCGGTGAGGGGTTCGCCGGAGGAGCGGGACGCGAAGCAGAAGTAGTCGCGATCGCCCGCGGCCCACTGCTCGCCCGAGACCGGGTAGGCGCCCTGGACCTGCAGGTCGGTGAACGGAGCGGCCGCCCCGAAGTCGACGACGCCGGGGGCGCTGCAGAGGAGACCGATCTCGGCGGCGATCACATCTTCGCCGGGGAAGGGCGTGGCCGGGTCGTCCGCATACGGGGCGACGAACACCAGCTGAGCCGCATGGGGTTCGGCGCAATCCACCACGGTGAAGTCCTCGGCCCATGGCGACGAGTACGGGTCGAGGCATTCACCGCCCTGCAGTTCGTCCCACGCATAGGTGCCGGCCGCGAGCGGACCGGCGGCGGGCTGCTCGGCCGTGGGCTCGGGCGTCGCGGACGGGGTCGGGGTGGCCGACTCGGCCGTCTCCGTCGACCCGGCGAAGATCAGGGGGAGCCGCGTGCCCAGGTAGAAGAGGCCCACGAGTGCGAGCACGGCGACGACACCCGCCGCGATCAGAGTGAGCAGGGAACGGTTCGTTCCCGTCGTGCGGCGAGCCGCCCGCGTTCCACCACCCGCGGCGTGACCGTCCGGCGTGCGAGCCGATCGACGATCGGACGGTGTCGTCGAGCCCTCGGCGACGAGTCCGTCCGGGAACACCGACTCGGACGCGTCGGCGCGCGAGGCGGCCGACGGGGTCGGGGCGTGGTCCGCCCCACCCTGGGCAGCGCTCGCGGCCGAGAGCGGCATGGCCGCCGTGCCGAGAGCCGAGAACCGGTCGGCCGCGTCGAGTTCGTCGTCGGGGTCGTCCGGGTCGTCGTCGGCGGGGAGCACATCCATCGCCGCGGTGGCGGGGAAGGCATCATCGAGATCGGGGCGGGACCAGGTGGGGGCCTCGGAACGGTCCTGACCGACGACCGGCCCGTCGCCCGTCGAACGTGCGGAGACCGGGGCGGGAGCGGCGTCACCGGCACTGTCGTCGGTGTCCTCGTCGTCCACGCCGAGGTCGTCTGCGTGGACGTCATACGGAGATGACTCGCCGGGCCCCTGGGCACCAGAGGGGGTGGGGACCGCCGGGACGGCGGCCGCGGCCGAAGCCGTCGCGGCGGAGGCGACGCCCGCGCGTTCAGCGGCTTCGCGATCGGCGGTCTCGCGAGCCGAGGTCTCGCGAGCGGCGGTCTCCCGCCCGGCCGCTTCGCGTTCCCGCGTCTCACGCTCAGCGGCCGCGCGTTCCTCCGCCTCCTGGCGTTCGCGCACGACGAGCGGGTCGTCCTCACGGTTCGGCACGAGCGACCAGACGAAGGAACCGAAGTCGATCTCGCCGGTCTCCTCGGGCATGGCCGGACGGGGAGCAGCCACGGTGTTGCTGTCGCCGGGCACGTCCGAATCGACCGCGGCGCTGCGCGCTGTCGAGGGGGACGTGGCGTGACGCTCGCCCGAGTCGGACTCGCGTGCGGTGCTCTCGTCGTCAACCGGTTCGCGTTCGGGCTCCGACTCTGGAGCCGAGCGCTTGGGCAGACCAGGAATCACGATCGCGTTCGGGTGCGCCGCGCTGACCGGGGATGGCGTGACGGGTGCCGCGTCTCCGACCTCCGAAAGCTGCGGCTCGTCCGTCGTCGTGCGTTCCGATTCCGACGAGGCGACGGAGGCGGGCTCGGGAGCCGACTCGAGTTCCGGAGCCGTCTCGGGCGTGGAAACGGGCTCGACAGCGGCCTCCGTAACGGTGGCGCGCTCCGAACCCTGTGCGACAACGGACGGATCGGTGCCGTTCGCGACGGAATCGTCCGTTCCGTCCGAGCCGGACGGCGCGTCCTCGCCCGGGGCGCTCGCGGCCGGAACCGGCAGCGGCGGACGGGGCGGGGTGGGCGCGAACCAACCGGCCATGGGCTCCGGCGCCCGGGGTCGCGTCAGCGGCGGCTCGGTACTCTCCTCGGCCGGGAGAGCGGCGGGCGTCGATGGCGCGGGAGCGTTCTCCGGTACGACGGGCAACCGTCGCGTCGCGGCCGCATCATCGGCAGCCGTCTTGTCCTCGGCGCTGTCACCGTCGTGATCCGTCGATGCGGCCTCGGGCGCGTCATCGACCGAATCGCCATCCGATCCGTCACCGGTCTCGGCTGCGACGATCGGGATGTCCGTGGTGTCCGCCGGAAGGGCGGCGAGTTGCGTCGCGAGCCAGTCGGCACCGTCGTCGAGGATCTCGATGCCCTCGGTGTTCGCGTGCGTCGTGACGTCCGGCCCGAAGCCCGAGTCGTCCGCGTCGTCACCGGATCCGGCCGACGGGTCGTCGCGCGACTCGTCGTCGTGGCCGCCGCCGAGAGCGCGGTCATCGCCCTCGACCGGTTCGTCACCGTCCGACGGGAAGCCGCCACCCGTGCCGTTCGTCATCACGCGAGACCGAGATCGTTCAGGTCGAGCGCCGCGAAGTAGGGGTACCCGGCATCCTCGATGATCTCGCGCGCGCCGGTGTTGCGGTCGACGACCACCGCGACGCCGGCGATCTCGGCGCCGACCTTCTTCAGAGCCTCGATCGCGGCGAGGGGCGAACCACCCGTCGTCGACGTGTCCTCGACGACGATGACGCGCTTGCCCTCGAGATCCGGTCCCTCGACCTGCCGGCCGCGCCCGTGGTCTTTTGGCTCCTTACGCACGACGAAGGCGTCGTAGGACCGACCGGCGACGACACCCTGGTGCAGGATCGCGGAGGCGATCGGGTCGGCACCCATCGTGAGACCGCCCACGGCGACCACGTCGGGCACGTCGGCGATGAGGTCGAGCATGACCTGGCCGATGAGGGGCGCGACGCGGTGGTCGAGGCTCACGCGGCGCATGTCGACGTAGTACGTCGCCTTCTTGCCGCTCGTGAGGGTGAAGTCGCCATGGAAGACGGCGTCCTTCTTGACGAAGTCGATCAGTCTCTCGCGTGCATCGGTCACGGAAATCGATTCTAGCGGGGCCTCACTTCCGCGGATTCACGGCTCGCGCGGCCAGCCGGCTTGCGCTAGGGACCGACACGCGCCGCTCGACACCCATTGCCGCGAACGGAAGAGGCCGCATCACCCGTGGGTGATGCGGCCTCTTAAGCCTCGGTGCGACCGACCTCAGACGAGGTTGTAGGTGCGCGTCGGCTGGCGACGGTAGCCGTCGCGGAAGACGGTGACGATGGTTCCCGCGATGGCGGAAACGGCCACGAGACCAAGGGTGGTGAGGAAGACGGTCATGAGAGGGT
Source organism: Labedella endophytica (assembly GCF_003990045.1). Classification (GTDB taxonomy): domain Bacteria; phylum Actinomycetota; class Actinomycetes; order Actinomycetales; family Microbacteriaceae; genus Labedella; species Labedella endophytica. Next base: position 1,165,344 of record NZ_RZGZ01000002.1, read on the forward strand.
CCTTTCCTGATCGGGGAACTTGGGTACCTCTCTATTACAGGTCACTCGACCATCAACGACAAGCGAATAAAACTTGGCCCACTGTGTAGCATCGCTACATGGATGTTCGCCGGCTGGACCTACTGCGTGAACTCGCCGAGCGCGGCTCGGTGCACGCGGTCGCGACCGCCACACACCGCACCCCGTCGGCGGTCTCGCAGCAGATCAAACTCCTCGAACGTGAGGCCGGACTCCCGCTCACCGAGCGCAGCGGACGGGGCATCATCCTGACCGACGCCGGCCGAGCCCTCGCGGCGAGCGCCATCGACGTAGCGGCCGCGATCGCCCGCGCGGAGGCCACGTGGGACGAGTACATCGGCGACCCCACGGGCCATGTGCGCGTCGCCACCTTCCCCACGGCGGGTCAGACCTTCGTGCCGCCCGCCGTTGCAGCGCTCTCCCGCCTGCCGGGCCTCACCGTCGAACTCACCAACCGCGACGCGGACATGACCGACTTCCCGAGCCTCACCGCCGACTGGGACATCGTGATCGCCTACTCCCTGCCCGGGCAGCGGTCCTGGAGCGGTCGCGGGTTGCGCAACATCTACCTGCTGAGCGAGCCGCTCGACGTCGTCCTCCCCCTCGGCCACCGACTCGCCGGCAAGAGCGAACTCACGCCGGAAGACCTCGTCGGCGAACCGTGGATCGGTGTGCCCGAGGAATTCGCGTTCGACCGCCTGCTCCACGAGCTCGAGGCCGTGACCCACAGCGAGATCGAGGTGGTGCAGCGCATCTCCGACAACCTCATCACGGAGGCGCTCGTGGCACAGGGCATCGGGGTCGCCTTCGCGCCGCGGTTCACCGCCTCGGGCCCGGAGAAGGGCATCGTGACGAGACCGCTGACGGGCGTCGAGGCCTTCCGCCACGTGCTCATGCTGATGCGTCCGGACAAGGCCGAGCGACTCGCCGTGCGCACCGTCGCCGACGAGATCCGTCGGCAGGCCGTGGCGCTCGAGGCGAGCCACACGCCGGCAGAGGAGCCGCCGCTCGTCGGTCCGCGCTGGGTCTGACCGACGTGCCGTCGCGCCGGCACCGCGTTCGGCTCCGACGATCGGACGTGTCGGCGGCAGCCGGTAGCGTTGGGGCATGCGCATCGCCACGTGGAACGTCAACTCGATCAGGGCACGATCGGGCCGCGTCGTCGACTGGCTCGTGAACAACGACGTGGACGTGCTCGCGATGCAGGAGATCAAGTGCCGCCCGCACCAGTTCCCGCTCGAGGCCTTCGAGGAGGCCGGGTACGAGGTGCACCTCCACGGCCTCAACCAGTGGAACGGTGTCGCGTTCGCCTCACGCCTGCCGATGACGGACGTCGTGACGAGCTTCGAGGGCATGCCCGGCTTCGGCAAGCCCGCGACCCCCGGCCCTGATGGAGTGGGCCCGGAGTTCGACGCGGCCGGCCTGCCGCTCGAGGCGCGCGTGATCGGCGCGACCGTCGACGGCATCCGCCTCTTCAGCCTCTATGTACCCAATGGTCGCGCCGTCGGCGACCCGCACTTCGTCTACAAGCTCGAGTGGTACGCCCGGCTCGAGGCCGACGTGCGCGCGTGGCTCGCCGCCGAGCCCGACCTGCCGCTGGCCCTCATGGGCGATTTCAACGTCGCCCCGTTCGACGAGGACATGGGCGACCCGAGCCACATCCCCGGCGTCTCGACGCACATCTCCCCCGAGGAGCGCGCCGCGTTCGCCTCCCTCGAGAGCGCCGGTGTGACCGACGTCGTGCGCCCGCTCGTCCCCACCGGCTACACGTTCTGGGACTACAAGCAGCTGCGCTTCCCGCGCAACGAGGGCATGCGGATCGACTTCGTGCTCGGCTCGCCCGCCTTCGCGGAGCTCGTCGCGGGAGCGTCGATCGACCGCGAGCAGCGCAAGGGTGACGCCCCGAGCGACCACGTGCCCGTCGTCGTCGACCTCGACGTCGAGCCGGCGGACGACGACGACCGCCCGATGATCTTCGGCTGACACGTCCCACCACCAGGTCGACCAGGACGAGTCCGAATCATGCAGAAGGCGTTTCCGAAGGTCGTGCTGGCGGTCCTCGTCGTCATCGTGCTCGGCGTGATGCTCATCGCCGGACTCGTCGGTGACGGCCCGGCGAACGACAGGGCGCTCTCCACGGTCCTCATCGCGGTAGGAGTCGGAGTGGTCGTCCTCGTCCGACACCTCTGGAAGCAGCGCGGCGGTCGCGCGAGGACCCACGGGTCAGACAACGGCGACTCCAACCCGTAGATCATCCGGGCCGAACCACGCCTACCCCATCCGGCGGCGTCGGGGTAGCCACAGCCGACCGCACGGTCGCGGACGTAGCATCGCGAGGGTGATCCTCCTCTTCGGTACTCGACTCCACACCGTCCTCGTCGCGGTCGTCTCATTCGTGTGCCCGTTCTGCTCGAAGGACGTCCCCCAGCGCGTGCTGAAGCTCGTCAATCGGTTCACGCTCTTCTTCGTCCCGCTCTTCCCCGTCTCGACGCGCTTCGTCAACGAGTGCACGAATTGCGGCGGCATCACGGACGTCTCGCGCGACCAGGCCGACAACGCCGTCGCGTGGGCGAACACCCACCGCGCGGGCTGACACCGACGGGTTCCGATCACACGAGGCTGACGATCACCGACAATGCCTCTCGCGTCCCCTGTTCCTGATTCATGGTCCGCGCGGCCGAGTCGACGCCGCCCTGGTGACTCGCGGCATCGGCGAGCGCGGCGGTCAGTCGCTTCGACGTGAGTGCCCTGCGAGGGATGGGAGCCGGCGCGAGCCCCTGCGCGTGGAGACGCGCGCCCCAGAAGGGTTGATCGGCGATGAAGGGAACGAGTACGGAGACGGTTCCCGCGCGCGTCGCCGCCTGGACCGTCCCGATCCCGCCGTGATGCACGGCCGCGACCGCGCGCGGGAGGACCCGGCCGTGATCGGTCGATCGGACGACGAGCAGATCCGGTCCGAGGAGGTCCCTCGGCACGTCCAGTCCGCCGAGGCCGGTGGCGAGGATCGCTCGGGTTCCGTGGTCCCGGACCGCTTGGACCACCGAACGCGCTCGCTCGATCGGGTCGCCGCCCGCCATCGATCCGAATCCCACGTAGACGTATGGTCCGCCCTCGAGGAACTCCGCGACGACCGGATCGACCACGCCCGGTGCGCGGTCGTCGAGCCAGGGGCCCGTGAGGTGCACCGTGTCCGGCCAATCCCCGGGTCGGGCGAGGATGGCGGGACTGATCGGCATGAGCGTCGCGACCGGGGACGCGACCGTCCTCCGTGAGACAGCGACGAGTCGGGCGGCCTCGTCGATCTCGGATCGGAACATCGCCGCGGCCATGCCGGCTGCGCGGTACGTGAGACGGTTCGCCCGACCGAGGTTCCGCGTCACGGTGCCGGCGGCGGGGAACGCCGAGGTCGGGGTCATCGCCGGTACGGTCTCGACGAGCACATGGGGGATGTTCAGCGCCTCGGCGATGAGCGGGGCGGAGAGGATCTTGGGGTGGGCGACCACCACGTCCGGCCGGTAGTCGAGAGCTACCTTCGCCGTCTCGACGATGACGGCACGCATGAGGGGCCGCACCACGGACCGGAACGATCGCATGGCACCGAGCGCCGACACGCCCTGATCCGTGATCATCCGGTTGAAGTCGACGCCCAGGGAGGCGACATCGAGACCGTCGAGATCGACACCGGATCGGTCCGGCACGACGAGGAGCACGTCGTGTCCCTCGGCGACGGCCCGGCGGGCGAGGTTGGCGAACGGCTCGACGTCTCCCCTCGAACCCGCCGTCGCGATCAGGATGCGCATGCGCGTTCCTCCTCCCTCGGTCGGCTCCGACCATGCGTCGAGGCTAGGCCACGCGCGGAGGTGGTGTCAGGCGAGGAGCGCCGCGATCACGACGATGACCGGCACCGATGCGAGCGTCGTGGCGAGCACCGTGTCTCGCGCGAGCACGACGCCCGTGTCGTAGCGGCTCGCGTAGTTGAAGATGTTCTGCGCCGTCGGTAGTGCCGCGAGCGTGACGACGGCGAAGAGCTCCGGCCCTGAGAGACCGAAACCGAGCGAGGCGATGAGCCAGGCGACCGCCGGCATCGCCACGGTCTTGAGCGTCGACGCGACGACGATACGTGAGCGACCGTCGTTCGCCGCGAAGGGCTTCTGCCCGGAGAGCGACATGCCGAAGGCCATGAGGATGAGCGGCACCGCCGCGCCACCGAGGAGCTCGAACGGCGCAAGCACGGCGTCGGGCAACTCGATGCCGAGCACGGCGATCACGAGGCCCGTGAGCGACGCGATGATGAGCGGGTTCCGGATCGGCTGCGAGAGGATCGCCCCGAACGACACGGAACCGCGGGCGGAGATGTCGAGGATCGCGAGCCCGATCGGCGCGAAGATCACGAGCTGGATGACGATGAGCGGCGCGACGTAGTGCGCGTCGCCGAGCACGTACACCGCGACCGGCAGGCCGATGTTGTTCGCGTTGACGTAGCCGGACGCCATCGAACCGATCGTCGACCGGCCGAGCGGATCCCGCCAGAACACGAGGTTGATCACGAGGTAGATGGCAGCCATCGACACGGCACTGATCAGGGCCACGAGGAGCGGCACCGAGAACACGTCGCCGATGTCGGCCTGGGCCAAGACGGTGAAGAGCAGCGCCGGGCCCGTGATGAAGAAGGCGATGCGATTGAGGACGAAGCCCGCCTCCGGGCCACCGATGCGCAGCCGCGCCGCGATGTAGCCCACGAGGATCACGAAACCGATGATCCCGAATCCGAGCAGCACTCCCCCCATGCCTCCCAGCCTAGGGGCGGCATCCCTTCTGTCCGGACGGGCTGCGTGGGATGATGGGCGGCGGCGATGGAGCCACCCGCTCCTCGGCACGCGCCCGCACCCGGGCGCCGTAGGAACACCCCCACGAGGAGAGACGACGATGACGCTGACCGCACCCACCACGGACGACCGAGCAGGCGAGCAGCCGCGGGATCACCGCACGGCCGAGCACACGACCCCGCTCGGCTTCGAGCACGAGCGCGTGGTCGTCGCCACCGGCTCCCGGTCCCGCCTCACGATCATCGTCGCCGTGCACTCCACCCGCCTCGGTGCGGCGCTCGGCGGGGCGCGGCTCTGGACGTACCCGACGTGGACCGACGCGCTCGACGACGCACTCCGACTCTCCGAGGGCATGACCCTGAAGAACGCGTGCGCCGGGCTCGAGCACGGCGGCGGCAAGGCCGTCATCCACATCCCCCTCGGCATGACCCTCGACGCGGAGACGCGCCGGAACGCGCTGCTCGACCTCGGCGACGTCGTCGAGTCCGTCGGCGGCCGCTACGTCACGGCGGAGGACGTCGGAACGTCCTCCGCGGACATGGCCGTGGTGCGCGAGCGCACCACCCACGTGACGGGGCTACCGCTCGAGAGCGGCGGAGTGGGCGAGCCGAGCGAGGCGACCGCCGCGGGCGTCGTCACGTCCATCCGGGCCACCATGGAGTGCCGGTTCGGCTCGAGCGACCTCGGCGAGCGCCGGGCGACCATCTCCGGACTCGGACACGTGGGCTCGCTCGTCGCGCGCACTCTCCGTTCAGAGGGTGTCGACCTCACCGTCACCGACGTGAACCCGGCGCGCCGCGCCCTCGCCGAGGAGCTCGGCGCGATGTGGGTGTCGCCCGGATCCGAGCACCTCGTGGAGACCGACGTGTTCGTCCCGTGCGGCGTCGGCGGCGCGCTCACCGAGACCGTCGTGGCCGAACTCGCGTGCGTCGCCGTCGTGGGAGCGGCCAACAACCAGCTCGCATCGCGCTCCGTCGCCGATCTGCTCGCCGCCCGCGGGATCCTCTGGGCCCCCGACTTCATCGTCAACGCCGGTGGCGTCATCCACCTCGCGTTCGCGGCGGGGGCCGACGGCCGCGCGGTCATCGCCGAGCGGGTCGCCGCGATCGGCGACACGGTGCGGGCGGTGTTCGACACGGCGTCGAGCGAGGGCACGACCACGCTCGCTGCGGCGGAACGTCTCGCGGCGCGTCGGTTGGGCGCCGTCGAGGCACCGACCGCCGGCTGAGCGGTCGCCCACGCAGGTCGGAGCGCCCCGTCTCACCGAGACGGGGCGCTCGGTTCGTCGTACGGGCGTGTACGCGGCGCGGCGAGGATCCGGAATGTTACGCATTCTTTCGCTCGGATGACGGGCCTCGGGGGCGACGGCCTAGCGTTGACACACCGCTAGACCACCCGTCCTCGAGCGACCCGAGAGCCCCCGTGTCCACGACCGTCCCGCAAGCCCTCGCACGCGACGTCAGCCGCGCCGTCTCGATCGACTTCGCCGGGGTCGGTCGCGCATTCGCTCCCGAGCGCGGATCCGGTCCGGCGCGACCGGTGCTGCGCGACATCGAGCTCGCGGTGGAACCGGGCGAGGTCGTCGCGATCCTCGGCACGAGCGGGTGCGGCAAGTCCACGCTGCTGCGCATCACGGGCGGCCTCGATTCCGCGACGAGCGGCAGCGTGCGCATCGACGGCTCACCGGTCTCCGGCATCGACCCCCGCACGGCCATCGGCTTCCAGGAGCCCCGCCTCCTTCCGTGGCGCACCGTGCACGACAACGTCGCGCTCGGCCTCCCGCGCGGAACCCCGAAGGCGGAAGGCGCGGAGCGCGTCTCGACCCTCATCGACCTCGTGGGGCTCAGCGAGTTCGCGGGCCACCGCCCACGTGAGATCTCGGGCGGCATGGCGCAGCGCACGTCCCTCGCCCGCGCACTCGCCCGCAACCCCGGCGTTCTACTCCTCGACGAGCCGTTCGGCGCCCTCGATGCACTCACCCGCCTGAAGATGCAGGACCTGCTCCTCGACATCCTCTCCGCCGAGCCCACGACCGTCCTCCTCGTGACGCACGACGTGGACGAGGCGCTGCAGCTCGCCGATCGCATCGTGCTCCTCGCGAAGCCCGAGGACGAGAGCGCGCCGGGAGCGACGATCGCGCAGCTCCTCACCGTTCCGGGCACCCGTCCGCGAGACCGGGGATCGGCCGAGCTCGCGGAGCTGCGGGGGCGCCTCCTCGACGGGCTCGGCATCGATCGCCACGGCAGCGCCCGCGGCGTCGAGACCGGCACCTCGATCCCCCACTACCCGTACTGACCGCGACGCGCGAGCGCCGCCACCTTCGACCACCAGCACAGGAGCACTCATGACCACCACCCGATTCCGGCCGGCCACCGCCGTCGCCGCCCTCGCCGCCGCCACGGCCCTCGTCCTGAGCGGCTGCGCGGCCGGCGAGAACGCGTCGAGCGATGGCGCCACGACCGGCGAGGGCGGCGAGACGATGGGCGGCACGCTCAACATCGACTTCGCCACCTACAACCCGCTGTCCCTCGTGATCAAGGAGAACGGCTGGCTCGAGGATGCTCTCGCCGACCAGGACATCGACGTCAACTGGGTGCAGTCCGCCGGTTCTAACAAGGCGAACGAGAACCTGCGCGCCGGGGCGATCGACGTGGGCTCCACGGCCGGAAGCGCGGCGCTCCTCGCCCGCTCCAACGGTTCCCCCATCAAGACGATCGACATCTACTCCCAGCCGGAGTGGTCGGCGCTCGTCGTGGGCCCCGATTCCGACATCACCTCCGTGGCCGACCTCGAGGGCAAGAAGGTCGCAGCCACGAAGGGCACGGACCCCTACTTCTTCCTGCTGCAGTCGCTCGAGGAGGCCGGCGTCGACCCGGCCGACGTGACGATCGAGAACCTCCAGCACGCCGACGGCTCCACCGCGCTCTTCAACGGCTCGGTCGATGCGTGGGCGGGGCTCGACCCGATCATGGCGGGGGCCGAGGAGGACGGCGCGCAGCTCGTCTACCGCAACGTCGACTTCAACAGCTACGGCTTCCTGAACGCCACGGAGGACTTCCTCACGGAGAAGCCCGACGTCGCGCAGACCGTCGTGGACGCCTACGAGAAGGCCCGCGAATGGGCGCAGGAGAACCCCGAGGAGACGGCGCAGATCCTCGCCGACGTCGCGGGACTCGACCTCGCCGTCGCCACGACCGTGATCGAGGAGCGCTCGAACCTCGACGTCGACAACGTGCCCGGTCAGGCGCAGCTCGACGTGCTCGAGATCATCGGCCCGATCTTCGTGGAGTCCGGAGACGTCTCCTCGCAGGACCAGGTGGACGAGGCTCTCGACACCCTCCTCGAGCCCAGCTACGCGGAGGACGCCGACCCGTCCTCCATCGCCGACTGACTCGCCTGAGATGTCGCATTCTGTTGCCTGAACAGTCGGAAAGGCAACAGAATGCGACACCTCACGGGAGATGACCGAGAGAGGAGGAGAGCGTGACGTATCAGAGCGAACCGGATGAGCGGGTTCCGGGCGTCGTGACGACCCAGGGATCGTCGTACGACACGACGGAGGCCCGGCCCGGGCGCGCGTTCCTCGCCCGCGGCACCGGCCGACTCACGTCGCGCACGTGGTTCGTCCTGCTCGCGGGCGCCCTCCTCCCCGCGATCGTGCTCGCGGTGTGGCTGATCGCGAGCGCGGGCGGCACGACGGCGACCCTGCCGTCACCCGGCGACGTGTGGCTCGCGGGCGTCGACCTCGCCCAGCGCGGCCTGCTCGCCTCGGACGTCGCGATCTCCGTGCAGCGCGTGCTGCTCGGCTTCGGGATCGGTGCAGGGCTCGGCCTCTCGATCGGCGCCGTCGTGGGCCTGTCGAAGCTCGGGGACATCCTCCTCTCCCCCACCCTCGCCGCGTTGCGAGCCGTCCCCTCGCTCGCGTGGGTGCCGCTGCTCATCCTGTGGTTCAAGATCGGCGAGGACTCCAAGGTCATCCTGATCGCGATCGGCGCATTCTTCCCCGTCTACACGACCGTCTCAGCGGCCCTCCGGCACGTCGACCGGCAGCTCGTGGAGGCCGGCCGGGCGTTCGGGCTCAACGGCCCGCGACTCTTCGTGACCGTGCAGCTGCCCGCGGTGATCCCGTCGGTGATCTCGGGCCTGCGGCTCGCGCTCGCCCAGGCGTGGTTGTTCCTCGTGGCGGCCGAGCTCATCGCGTCGTCGATGGGACTCGGATTCCGACTGGTCGACTCGCAGAACAACGGCCGCATCGACCGCATCTTCTTCGTCATCATCCTGCTCGCCGTGCTCGGCAAGCTCACCGACTCCCTCGTCGGGCTCTTCGAACGCTGGGTCAAGCGCCGCTGGTCCTGACCCCACCACCTACACCCCCTGACAATCCCCTCCGTGCACGAGTTCTCGAGCACGGAGGGGATTCTTATGGGTGAGAGCGAGGGAGGGGAGGGGGAAACGTGCGCGGGCGGAGCGGTACGCGCAGCGGGCGTGCGCGGGAGGCAAAGAAACGCCTCGGCCCCCACGGATACGCTCAGCGAGAGGGCGATCGTCCTCGACCACCCACGCGTGCACCCGAGGAGGGAACCATGACCATCGAACGCACTTCACAGGCGATCATCGGCGAGCCCGAGGTCGTGGAGGACACCCGCCTCTCGGGCGAGGAGATCGCGGCGATGCCCGCGTGGCAGCGTCTCAAGACCGTCGCCACCTCGCTCCGTGCGCACCAGGTGAAGGACGGATCGATCCCCGTCGCCGACGCCCACGGCGCTGCCCGCCAGCACGTCTCCGACATCGTCGCTTCCGTCCGCGAGCTCGCCCCTCTGTTCCCGAGCGACTCCGCGTACCTCGCTGCAATCGCCACGGACTTCGAGCGCTGGGCCGACGGCGGCTTCGGGGTGCCCGACTTCTTCGACTCGCTCATCGAGTTCCAGCCGCAGCTGTCCCGCCGCGACGGCGAGCTGCACCTCGTGGTCTTCCCGATGTACACGCAGAACGGGTCGACGGATCGGCTCGTCGAGGCCGTCATCGTGGAGGTCGTGTGGCCCGAGTTCGTCGGCGCACTGGAGGCCGGCGAGTACTCGAACGCCCTGTTCGTCCCGATCCGCTTCGTGGACTTCACGCCCGGGTACGACACGAACTCGGCCGTGCTCTTCCCCGAGACGGTCGCGATGCGCCAGATCCCGACGTTCACGTGGGGCGCGATCTTCGCCGACCGCGAGGCCGCGCGCTTCCGTCGCGTCGTGAGGAAGGCGGCCGAGATCACGAAGCTCGACCTGCCGGAGGACGCCCTCGAGCTCCTCGAGGATCAGCAGCTCGCGGAGGAGACCTTCGTGATGTGGGACCTCATCCACGACCGCACCCACATGCGCGGCGACCTCCCGTTCGACCCGTTCATGATCAAGCAGCGCATGCCGTTCTTCCTCTATTCGCTCGAGGAGCTGCGCTGCGACCTCACCGCGTTCCGAGAGTCGGTGCGGCTCGAGAAGGAGCTCGGCGCGCGCGAGGCCGGCGACCTGAGCGAGGCGGAGGCGGAGACGCTGCGTCACGCGAAGCTCGTGCAGTACGCGGTGATCTTCGACCGCATCTTCCGCTTCACCCTCACCGGTTCGCGCGTGCGCAACTACGACGGGCTCGGCGGCCAGCTGCTCTTCGCGTGGCTGCACCAGCACCGCGTCCTGCACTGGACGGACACCTCGCTCGCGATCGACTGGGACGAGGTTCCCGGCGTGGTCGTGCAGCTCGGTGACGCGATCGACGAGCTCTACTGGCGCTCCATCGACCGACCGAAGGTGGCGCACTGGCTCGCCGCCTACGAGCTCGTCTCCTCCGTGGTCGAGCCGCACCCGGCCTCCGCGTGGAAGCGCGGTCTGCCGGACGAGGTCCTGCTCGGCGCCCCGAAGGGGATGACGGACGCCGTTCTCGACGACGAGTTCCCGCTCTCCATGTTCTACGAGGCGCTCTCGAAGAAGATGGGCGACGTCATCGCGTCGACCTCGGGCATCACGGGCCGCGGCTGACGCGTTCGTGAGCGCCTGGGGAGGCCGGCACTCCCGCCTCCCCAGGTGCGGTCGCACCCGTGTGTCAGGATGAAGGCGACCCCGACCTGGAAGTGACGATGATGTCGACAGCGCTGCCCTCCCCCCGCTTCACCGATCCCCGCGACGCGCCCGTCCTCCGCTGGGGGATCCTCGCCCCCGGAGCGATCGCGAACGATTTCGTCGACTCGCTCGTGCGCCACACGGATCAGCGGGTCGTGGCCGCGGGCTCGCGCACGCTCGAGCGCGCCCAGGAGTTCGCGCGGAAGCACGGCATCGACCGCGCGTACGGTTCGTACGGCGAGCTCGTCGCCGATCCCGAGGTCGACGTCGTCTACATCGCCTCGCCCCACAGCCTCCACGAGGAGCACGCGATGCTCGCGATCGCGGCCGGCAAGCACGTCCTGATCGAGAAGCCGATCGCTCCGACCGCTGCGGCAGCGCGGCGCATCGTCGAGGCCGCCCGTGCGGCCGGCGTCTTCGCCATGGAGGCGATGTGGACGCGGTACCGCCCGCAGAGCGACGTCATCCGTCAGACCGTCGAGAACGGCCTCCTCGGCGAGCTCCGGATCGTGACGGCGGACTTCGGCGGTGCCGCCGCGTTCGATCCCGCCTCGCGCATCTTCGACCCGCGGCTCGCCGGCGGCGCGCTCCTCGACCTCGGCGTGTACGTCGCGGCGTGGGCCACGTTCATCCTCGGCACGGAGCTCGAGGTCACCGCTCGTGGGCGCCTCGCACCCACCGGGGTCGACGCACACGCCGCCCTCATCCTCTCGTCGGCGGGCGGAGCGCACGCGCTGCTCTCGGCGGGAGTCGACGCGGCGACGCCCGTGCGCTCCGTCATCGCCGGCGAGCGCGGCCGGCTCGAGGTGTCCTCCCCCTTCTGGGACGCCGACACCATCACGTTCTACGACGCCGACGGCACCCTCGTGGACGAGTGGGCCGACACCTTCGACCGACCCGCCCGCCAGTCCCTCTGCTACCAGGCCGCCGCCCTCGCGCGGTACGTCGACGCCGGGCTCACCGAGTCCCCGCTGCACGGCCTCGACGAGACGATCCGTGTGCTCGAGATGCTCGACGACGCGCGCCGCCAGATCGGCGGAGCCGAACCGGGCGACCCGGCCTGACCGGCCACGGGCGACGAATCCGTCGCCCGGCGGAGGCGGACGTCACGGCGGATGCATAGGCTCGGGGCATGGCTGATCGAGGCGACACCAACGAGATGACGGACCGGACTCCATGACCGCCGCCACAGCTCCCCTCGACACCGACGACGTCGCGCCCGAGGACCTCGACCCCGACGACCCGCGCTGGCGCCGACCCGCTCCGTCGCAGCGCGCCCTCCGCACGGACATCGTCCTGGCGGTCGCGTTCTTCGTCGGCACCCTCTTCAGCCTCATGCTCTATCGCACGGCCGGTTACTACGAGGAACCCGCGTCGATGGGCGTGAGCATCGTGTGGGCCCTCGTCATCTCGCTGCCCCTCGCGTTCCGGCGTCGTTTCCCGTGCACGGTCGCGCTCGTCCTCTCCGTCGCGTTCATCGGTGGGCAGTTCCTGCAGGTCCCCGAGCTCCTCATGTCCAACATCACGCTCTTCCTCGGCATCTACAGCGTGGGCGCCTGGGTCGTGGACCGCCGCCGAGCGCACCTCATCCGAGGCCTCATCGTCGTCTCGATGTTCGTGTGGTTGCTCACCGCGATGTTCCAGCAGGCCACGGATCCCGACTCGCTCGCCGGGTTCTCGCGCGCTGGAGCATTCTCACCGCTCGTCGCCTTCCTCCTCATCAACGTTCTGACGAACCTCCTCTATTTCGGCGGCGCCTGGTTCTTCGGCGATCGGGCGCTCGCGAGCGCCCGCGAGCGCGCCCTGCTCGAGCACCGCACCCGAGAGCTCGAACTCGAGCGCTCCCGCACCGCCGCGCAGGCGGTGAGCCTCGAACGCGTGCGGATCGCGCGCGAGCTGCACGATGTCGTCGCACACCACGTGTCCGTCATGGGCGTGCAGGCGGGCGCCGCGCGCATGGTGATGCAGAGCGATCCAGTGGCTGCTCGCGATGCGCTCAGCAACGTGGAGATCAATGCCCGCAGCGCGATCGACGAGCTCCACGGACTGCTGAAGACCCTGCGCGAGGAGGACGGCCGCGACGCGGATCCCGCCGCGACGAGCGCGTCGACCCTCGGACTCGAATCCCTACCCACCCTCGTGGACGATTCGACGGCCGCGGGACTTCCGACCACCCTCGACGTCGTCGGGGAGCCCCGCCGCGTTCCCGCCGGAGTCGCCCTCAACCTGTATCGGATCGCACAGGAGTCCCTCACGAACGCACGGAAATACGGGGGCAGCGCGGCCGTCGCCGACGTCCGCGTGCGGTACCTCGACGATGCCGTCGAGGTCGAAGTCAGCAACACGGGTCGAGCCACGAGCGGGACCCCGAATCCCGGAGGCCTCGGCCATGTGGGCATGCGCGAACGCGCGTCCGCCTCGGGCGGCACGATCGACATCGGCCGTGCGGGCGACGGCCGCTATGTCGTGCGCGCCCGCGTCCCCGCCCCCATGGCACCGCGACCCGCGTCCGAACTGCCCTCGACAGAGGCGCCCCACAGCATCGATTCCCCCGTGGGATCGGGAAGCGGAGACCGATCATGACCACACGTGTATTGCTCGTCGACGACCACGAGATGGTGCGCGCAGGTTTCCGCATCATCCTCGGCGCCCAGTCCGACATCGAGATCGTCGGGGAGGCCGCCTCGGGTTCCGACGCGATCGCCCGCGCCGGCGAGCTCGATCCCGACGTGATCTGCATGGACGTGCAGATGGCAGGCATGGACGGCCTCGAGGCGACGCGTGTCATCGTCGCCGACCCGGCGCTCCACAGCGCCGTGCTCATCCTCACGACCTTCGACCGGGACGACTACCTCTTCTCCGCCCTGCAGGCGGGGGCGAGCGGCTTCCTCCTCAAGAACTCGACGCCCGAGCAACTCGTGGAGGCGGTGCGCGTCGTCGCGTCGGGCGACGCGCTGCTCGCCCCCGCCGTCACGCGCCGCGTCATCGAACGCTTCGGCGCCTCGGCCCCCGAGGCGACACAGTCGGGCTCGATCGTGGTCCCCGCGGCGGTGCAGGACCTCACGGAGCGCGAGTTCGAGGTGCTCGGCCTCGTCGCCGAGGGCCTTTCGAACGCGGAGATCGCCTCGCGCCTGTACGTCGGCGAGGCGACCGTGAAGAGCCACGTCTCGAAGGTGCTGCAGAAGCTCTCCCTCCGCGACCGCATCCAGGCCGTCGTCTACGCGTACGAGAACGGGATCGCCGTCCCGGGCGAGTGAGGCGTTGGCGTCATTCGGTTGCGTTCGCTGACGAAGAGGCGGTTCTGCCAGGAGAATCGTCCGTTCACCCACCGACTGCGCCGGCGTCTACCGCGGGGAGCGTCTAGCGGAGCTCCGCCGGGAGGTCGTCGCGCGCGACGGGCGGGGCGGCCACGAGGAGGGACGCGGGGATCTCGGCCGTCTCGTACGGACCCTTGCCGTCGGGACGGTACTGCGGCTCGTCGAAGGCGACCTTCCAGACCTGGCCCTTGAGCCGGGGGATGCCGACGACGCCACTCGGGCGCGAGTCGCCGAGCGACACGATCACGCCGGTGGGCTCACCTTCCCAATGGTCGTGCGTGCCCTCGGAGCCCTCGACGACGTGCACCTGCACGCCCACGCCGAGCAGGCCGCTCGCTGCGGCCGCCGCCTGATCGATCGGGTCGTTCTGATTCCGTCTCCACACGAGAAGCATCCTCCCACGCGCAGCCGATGAGAACGAGGGGACGACCGAGGTGGAACGCCCCGCTCCCCCGTGCGGCGGACGCGACATACCCGCCGTGCGGCGGATGACCGACATCCGCTTGCGACCGTACCGTTGGACCAACGATCAGGAAGGCGCACCAGATGCTCACACTCACGGAGGTGACCAAGACGTACGGCGAGCGCCGTGCGCTCGACGCGGTCTCGTTCGACGTCGCACCGGGGCGCATGACGGGCTTCGTCGGCGGCAACGGCGCCGGGAAGACCACCGCCATGCGTATCATCCTCGGCGTCCTCTCCTCGAACTCCGGCACGGTGACGCTCGACGGGAAGCCGCTCACGCCCGAGTCGCGCCGCCGCTTCGGGTACATGCCGGAGGAACGCGGCCTGTACCCGAAGATGAAGGTCGAGGAGCAGCTCGTCTACCTCGCCAGACTGCACGGCTTCACCACGGGGGCCGCGCAGAAGAACGCCGAGAAGCTGCTCGACCGGCTCGGACTCGGCGAGCGTCGAGGCGACCTCGTCGAGAGCCTCTCGCTCGGCAACCAGCAGCGCGCGCAGATCGCCGCGGCCCTCGTGCACGAGCCCGACGTGCTCGTGCTCGACGAGCCCTTCTCCGGCCTCGACCCGATGGCCGTCGACACCGTCGTCGGCGTGCTCGGCGACTACGCGGCGTCGGGCATCCCCGTCCTGTTCTCGAGCCACCAGCTCGACATCGTCGAGCGCCTCTGCGATGACCTCGTGATCATCGCCGGCGGCACGATCCGCGCGAACGGGCCGCGCGACGCGCTCCGCGATGCACATGCGGCCAAGCGGTACGAACTGCACCTGGGCGGGGACGCCGGTTGGGTTCGCGACGTGCCCGGCGTCACCGTCGTCGACTTCCACGGGGGCGACGCCGTCTTCGACGTCGACTCCGAGGACACCGCTCAGGTCGTCCTGCGGGAGGCCGTCGCGCGCGGCACCGTCACCTCGTACACGCGGCAGCGGCCCTCGCTCGCCCAGATCTTCAAGGAGGTCGTCGCATGAGCGCGACGAACAGCGCCGGCACCACCGGCCGCACGCCGGCCCCGCACACGAGCACAGCCCCCTCGACGCCGAGCTTCGCTCAGAGTTCCTGGCTCGTCGCGGAGCGGGAGGTGCGGATGAAGCTGCGCAGCAAGGCGTTCCTCATCTCCACCGGCATCCTCATGGTGGTCGTCCTCGGGTCGATCCTGCTCGGCGGGTTCCTCGGCGGGAACACCGAGTCGACGACGGTCGCTGTCACGAGCGACACCGCCGCGGCCGTCCAGGGGCAGACCGGCATCGAGGCGACCGAGGTCGCCACCGCTGAGGAGGCCGAGCAGCTCGTGCGCGATGGCGACGTCACCGCGGCGATCCTGCCGGACGATTCCACGCCGCTCGGCATCGTCGTCGTGGCCGATTCCGAGACGCCGTCCGGCCTCCTGCAGCAGTTGAGCATCACGCCGCCGGTCACCCTGCTCGACGGCGACGCGCAGAATCCGTTCCTCGCCTACCTCGTGGCGATTGCGTTCGGCGTCGTGTTCTTCGCCTCCGCGATGACCTTCGGCTCGACGATCGCTCAGTCCGTCGTGGAGGAGAAGCAGACCCGCGTCGTCGAGATCCTCATGTCGGCGGTGCCGGTGCAGGCGCTGCTCGCCGGGAAGGTCGTCGGGAACTCGATCCTCGCGTTCGGTCAGATCGCGATGATCGCGGCGCTCGCGATCATCGGCCTCACCATCACGGGACAGAGCGATCTCCTGTCGCTGCTCGGCGCCCCCGTGCTCTGGTTCGTCGTGTTCTTCGTGCTCGGATTCGTGTTGCTCGCCGCGCTCTTCGCGGCGACCGGCTCGATGGTGTCCCGCGTCGAGGACATCGGTTCGACGACGACACCCGTGACGATGCTCGTGATGATCCCGTACTTCCTCGTGATCTTCTTCTACGACAACCCGGTCGTGCTCGGCATCATGT
The DNA here is from genome assembly GCF_003990045.1 of Labedella endophytica. Lineage (GTDB taxonomy): Bacteria > Actinomycetota > Actinomycetes > Actinomycetales > Microbacteriaceae > Labedella > Labedella endophytica. The sequence goes on from NZ_RZGZ01000002.1 coordinate 1,181,973, forward strand.
CGTACGTGCCGTTCTCGGCTCCGGTCGGCATGCCCGTGCGCCTGTTCCTCGGCGACGCGCAGTGGTGGGAGCCGCTCCTGTCGCTCGTGATCCTCGCGATCACGGCGCTCGGCACGATCGTGCTCGGCTCGAAGATCTACGAGAACTCGCTGCTCAAGCTCGGCGGCACCGTGAAGTGGCGGGACGCCCTCTCCCGCTGACCCCCTCTCCCCCCTAAAAACTTCGTATGTGCTCGAATTTTCAAGCACATACGAAGTTTTCAGGGGGGAGAGAGGGTGGTTGGATGGAGGGTGTGACCTCCGTGCTGCACGACCCCCGCTTCCGCGCCTTCGCCTCCGACAACTACGCGGGCATCCACCCCGAGATCCTCGAGGCGATCGCCACGGCGAACGGCGGCCACCAGATCGCCTACGGCGAGGACGCGTACACGGAGCGGCTCCAGGCCGTCATCCGCGAACACCTCGGCGAGCAGGCGGAGGCCTTCCCCGTCTTCAACGGAACCGGCGCCAACGTGACGGGCCTCCAGTCGATGCTCCCCCGCTGGGGCGCCGTCGTCGCGGCATCGACCGCGCACATCAACACCGACGAGAACGGCGCACCGGAGCGCATCGGCGGCATCAAGATCCTCACCGTGGACACCCCGGACGGGAAGCTGACCCCCGCGCTCGTCGACCAGCAGGCGTGGGGCTGGGGCGACGAGCACCGCGCCCAGCCGCTCGTCGTCTCGATCACGCAGTCCACCGAGCTCGGCACGGTCTACACGCCGGACGAGATCCGCACCCTCGCCGATCACGCCCACGAGAGGGGCATGCGACTGCACATGGACGGCGCCCGGCTGTCGAACGCGGCAGCGGCCCTCGACGTGCCCCTCCGGGCGATCACGACGGATGCCGGAGTGGACGTCGTGTCCTTCGGCGGCACGAAGAACGGGCTCCTCCTCGGCGAACTCATCGTGGTGCTCGACCCGGCCGCGTCCGACGGGCTCGTCTACCTGCGCAAGGTCAACATGCAGCTCGCCTCGAAGATGCGGTTCCTCTCCGCCCAGTTCATCGAGCTGCTCAGCAACGACCTCTGGCGCCGCTCCGCCGCCCACGCCAACGCCATGGCGGCCCGGCTCCGTGCCGGTCTCGAGGCCTCGATCGCCGACGGCTCGGCCCCCGGCCTGGCCTTCACGCAGGCGACGAACGCGAACGCCGTCTTCGCAATCGTGCCGCCCGCCGCGGCCTCACGCCTTCACGAGGCGTTCCGCTTCTACGACTGGAACGTCGCGACGGGCGAGGTCCGCTGGATGTGCTCGTGGGACACGACGGAGGCCGATGTCGACGCGTTCATCGAGGGCATCCGCGCGGAGCTCACCGCGTCTGCGTAGACCGCTTCCCGCTGCCGGCGCCTGCACCGGGACCGCCCGACGGGCGCGGATCGGTGTCCACCGCCGGCCGCACCCCCGCGCGGACGAGTCCCGTGGAGACGCTCCGGGCGAGTCGCATCGCCCCCGCGTAGGCGCTCAGGCGCGCCACGAGCAGGGTCGCGACGAGGGCCGGATGCACCACGTCGGCGGGGATTACGACGAACGAGATCGCGAAGATCACGAGCCCCCCGGCGAGCGCGCCGGCGTAGAGCCCGAGCGCGCGGCCGCGCGGCCTGACGAGGAGGACGACGACGTCGATCGCCACGGCGGGCAGCACGAGAGCCGGAACGAGCAGGAAACCGAGCGCGGAGAACGGCATCGCGATGAGCGCTGCGAGGAACGCGGTGAGCGTCGCGGCCCAGGGCAGTCGCGTCCATCGCAGCGCGATCATCGGGCCGAGGATGTGGATCGAGGCGACGACCGCGTAGACCGGCGCGCTGAGAGCCGCGAGCCACGTCGTGACCGGGCCCGCCAGAACGAGGGCGATGGCCGACGCAGCCGCGATCGCGGCACACTGGAGGAGGCTCCTCGTGGAGTAGCTCGACATCCTGTCCCCTCGCTCGACCGGACGTATCACGTCGCGTCCGCTCGACAGCGTAGTCCTCGGGCCGCTAATGAGGCGGCGATGCCGACACGGAGCGACGCGACTGTCGCGATGCGCGTCCGAGCGAGGGCCTAGCCCGCTCGGACGGCATCGGACGATGAACAGCCGTCCATCGATTCGGGTTCTCCGGCGGCGTTCTGGTGGTGGCCGGGCGCCGTTCGGGTTCGGCGCGGCCACAACCCAGCCTAGGGAGCATCCGAACGGCGTCCGGTCTTGTCACCCGGCGACGTCATCCGCCCGAAGGAGGGTCGGAAGGTCGATCCGGGTGATGGCTCGGCGACGAGATGTCCCGCCGCTGACCCGAGTCAGAGCAGATCGTTCTCGAAAGCGACGCGAGCGGCGTCCGTCCGGTTGTCGACGCCGAGCTTGCGGTAGATGCGCGCCCGCTGCGTCTTCACCGTATTGGTCGACACCCCCGACGCCGCCGCGACCTGAGGGATCGTGGACCCGGCGACGAGCTCCGCGAGGACCTCGCGCTCCCGCCCGGTGAGCCGCTCCACAGGGGAACGGCCCGTGAAGACGATCGGCATCCGCTCAACACTCGTGCGGACGGATTCTGTCGCGACGACCGGCCCCACCAGGTCGAGGAGCACGGTGCGCTCCGTCGCGGTGAGGAGCATCCACGGCGTCGCGAGGCCCGCGGCGGACAGCTCCGAGATCGCTGCGCTCGTCGCGCGGCCGGCCGCCTCCTCTTGGGCGAGCGCGAGACAGGACGCGGCGCGCACGAGGAGGAGCGACCCTCGCACCCGGGGCCCGGCCGATCGCTCGAGCGCGGGACCGGTGCGGGAGACCGCCGACATCGGCTCACCGCCGCGCAACGCGATCACCGCCTCGGTGAGCGCTACCAGCGGCCCCCCTCGCGAGATGTGCTTCGCCACGCTCGCGGCCACCCCCGGCGGGCGCACCGCCACAGCCAGGAGGGCGCGGAGCACGACGACGACGTCCCGGGCCGCGGCCGCCTGCCGGGGTGGCGAGTCCGCATCGAGCACGGTCTCGAGGATCCGCAGGGCGGCATCCGTCCGCCCCTCGCCCACCTCCGCGATGGCGCGCACGGCGAGGTCCGCCGGCCAATACTCGCCAGCCCCCATCGGGTGATCGAGCGTCTCGAGGAGATCCCGTGCTCGCGCGAACTCTCCGGATTCGATCGCCGAGAGCGCCTCGGCGGTGCGCTCCCAGACCGCGTAGAAGGGGGCGTCGCGTCGAGCGTGGCTGACGGCCTCCTCGAGGGTCGCACGCGCGTCGATCATCGACGCGGCGGTGGCCTGCACCGCGGCGACGACGGCGAGAGCCGGACGGATGCCCCGATCCTCCGCCACGTCGTCGGGCACGGGCACCGCGAGCATGCGCTGGGCGGCCCCGATCGCGGCTTCGGTCTCCCCCGCGAAGAACAGTGTGTGCGCGACCTGCCACAGCAGATGGCGACTGAGGCTGCTCAACCGGTCCTGCTCCTCGAGCGTCAGCCGATCGAACCGATCGAGGAAGTCGCGGGCGAGGGGAACGGCCCGGTCGAACTTCCCCTGCATCCGCATCGTCGCGCTGCGGACTCCCACCATGATCGCCCGGTCGTCGGGCGACGCCGTCGTTTCGGTCGCGCGGGCGAGCTGCTCCGCGAGACCGAAGTGCACGATCGCCGCAGCGCGGCCCCGGGATGATTGGGAGTGGAGTATGGCGATGAAGAGCACGAGGAGCGGGTGACGCCGCAGGCGTGCGAGAGGGACGCGCCGGAGCCGCCGGAGCAGACCGGGGGTGTCGTCCCTCACCATCTGGAGGAACGACCGCTTGGCTATCGCCACGGCGAGGTCGAAATCGCCTGCATCGAGCGCGAGTCCGAACGCCGTGAGCGCATCACCGCGGACGGCGAAGACGTGTGCGAGGCCGGCCGCGAGGCGGCGTTGCGCGGGGGCACCGGCCGAGCGGACGGACACCGCCGCGGCGTCAGCGATGACCGGGGCGAACCGGAACACGGACGTCGGAGCCGCGCCCTCCCACCATCCGAGTCCGTGGTCCCCCGCCGCGTCGAGCACGGCCGCCGCTTCGGACGGTGACGCACCGAGCAGACGGGCGGCCTCGTCGCGGGTCGCGGACCGGAGCGTCGCGACGAGATACGGCTCGGCGCCATCCCTCGGTGGAATCGACGCAGCGGTCGCCGATGCGGAACGCGAACTCCCGACGACGCACTCCTCCGCATCGAGGGCCCACGGCGCGAGCAGATCGTCCGCGTGCTGCGACACGTCGGTCCCGTGCGCCACGAGCCGTCGCACGAGACCGGCTATGCCCCGGGTCCGTCTCAACACGTCATCGGGCTCGACCCGGAACCGCGTGGGCGTGACCGCGACGAGCGCCGCGACCTCGGCGGCATCGAGGAGGAGGTCGTCGCTCGTGATCCGTGTCTCGTCCACGTCGGACGCTATCCGGGTCGGTCTGAATCGTCGGCGACGGTCGGCGACGATCACGCGCGACCCGGTCGAGTACCGGGCGACGGCGACGAGGTCGGGCCCGATCGCGTCCAGATCGAGCAGGTGGGCGTCGTCGATGACGAAGACGACGGGGAAGGACAGGCTCCGCGCGAACCGGAGGACGGCCGCGTCGACGGTTCCCTCGTGGAGTTCGCCGTCCACCGTGAGAGCGGCGCCACGCAGGACTGCGCTCCGCGGATCGGCCACCGCCTCGGCGACCATGCGGAACACCGTGCGCCAGAACGCGACCCGGCCCCCGGCCGCGGTCGAGCCGTCGATCCACACGCCGGCGGCGTTCCTCGACGTCACCCACATCGACAGCAGAGCGGTCTTGCCGAATCCGGCACCCGCGCTGATCGTCGTGATCATGTTCGCGTCGTCGAGCCGCGCCTCGAGGGCCTCGCGGCGGATGAGGTGCGCGGCGCGCCGAGGTGCACCGAAGAACACCCCACCGCTCATGGCATCCTCTCCCGGTCCCGGACCGGTCACAGGCTACCGGGTCCGCGACTCACGGCAGCGGCCCGGATGCGCGCCGGTCACGGGCGCAGCAGCACCTTGATCGCACGACGCTCGTCCATGGCGGAATAGGCCTCGGCCACCTCCGAGAGCGGCAGCTCGAGGTCGAAGACGAGTCCGGGCTCGAGGGCGCCGGACAGCACCTCGGGGAGCAGCTCCTCGATGTAGTTGCGCACGGGCGCGACGCCGCCGCGCACACCGACGTTCGTACCGAACATCTGGCGCATGGGCAGCTCGGGTCCGCCGTTGGGGACGCCGACGAAGCCCACCTGACCGCCCGGCCGGGCGGAGCGCAGAGCCTGGTCCATCGACTCCTTCGTGCCGACGCACTCGAGCACGCAATCGGCGCCGACGCCGTCGAACATCGCGCGGATGGCCTCGACGCCCTCGTCGCCGCGCTCGGCCACGATGTCCGTGGCCCCGAAACGGCGGGCGAGGTTCTGCCGCGACTCGTGGCGCGACATCGCGACGATCCGCTCGGCGCCGAGGCGCTTGGCGGCGAGGACCGCGCAGAGGCCGACGGCCCCGTCGCCCACGACGACGACCGTCTTGCCCGGACCGACGCCGGCGGAGACGGCCGCATGGTGTCCCGTGCCCATCACGTCGGCGAGGGTCAGGAGGTGCGGGACGAGCTCGGCGGAGGGCTGCTCCGGCGTCGCGACGAGCGAACCGTCGGCGTGCGGCACGCGCACGAACTCACCCTGGCCGCCGTCCGCGAACGCACCGGAACGGTCGTCGGCCCCCCACCAACCGCCGTCGAGGCACGAGGTGCTGAATCCATTGCGGCAGTTCACGCACGTCATGTCGCAGTCGTAGAAGGGGGCGATCACGAAGTCGCCGACGGAGACGGTGCTCACGTCGGAGCCGATCTGCTCGACGATGCCGACGAACTCGTGGCCGATGCGCTTCGGCTTCTCGGTCTCGGTGACACCGCGGTACGGCCAGAGGTCCGACCCGCACACGCACGAGGCGACGACGCGCACGATGGCGTCCCCTCCCGTTACGAGGACCGGATCCGGGACGGATTCGAAGCGGACGTCGTGGGCTGCGTGGATGACGGCTGCATGCATACCCCGAGCCTACGACCATGCGCTCGCGTCGACTCCGCTGACACGACCCCCTCCGCGGCGTCAAGCGCTGGAGACGGCGGTGGCGGCGCGCCTAGCGTGGATGACCGATCGAGCGCAACCACGAGGCACACGAAGGAGAAGGACATGACGGACACGAACCCGAGCGGATCCCCACTCGATGACGACCGTGCGGACACGCAGGACGAGCTGACCCGCGACCACGCGACCCAGACGGGTACCACCCACGGGGTCGCCGGAGAGACGGTCCTGCCCGGCCGCGGCGACGGGAACGACGGTCCCACGGGCGGGGCTCCGCGGGAACCCGAGCCGGAGTACGGCGAGAACGACCTGGCCGGCGCGCAGATCGATCTGGAGGACACCGAGGATCCCTCGTAGGCATGCGGTGGGGGGCCCGTCAACGGGCTCGCTCGCCGAGTCGTGCCTGCCTAGGCTGGCCTCGGCCGGGGATGTGCCCGGCCCCGAAACGAGGAGGATCCGATGGCTTCGTCTCACGAAGAGACCCAGGACGCACCGATCATGGATGGTGCGAAAGAGGAGTGGGCGGCCAAGCGCGCTGAGGACGCCGAGAAGGGACCGGGCGAGCACCTCGGGGGTTCGGGCGGGATCGCCGAGCGTGACGAGGACGGGCACGGCGACGATGCCGATGCTCCGATCTACGACAGCCGCTCCACCGAGCACACGACGAACCACCGGGAGACGTCGGATGTGCGGGAGGCGTCCCAGGTGAGCGATCCCATCGAGGCCGCTCAGCTGGACCAGACCGCCCCGGGCACACAGGAGTCCGCTGACCACGAGCCGGCCCGCCCCGGCACGGGAGACGAGCACTCCGTGGACGGCGACGCCATCGGGAACCCCGACGTCGAGACCCACCAGGTGGAGAACGAGACGGATCCCGATATCGACCCGGAGCCGCGTCAGGCCTGAGCGCCTCTCCGATCCGCGCGGCACCCGTCGTCCACAGGGACGGCGGGTGCCGTTGTTTACGCCGGGTTGCGCTCGCTCCGTCGGCCAGGCGTCACGCCCCGTAGCGTTGACCACGTGACCGACGCGACCCCTCCCCTCTCCGCCACGATCGCGAACCTCCTCGACGAGACCCGCTCGTTCCCGCCGCCGGCCGCCATCGCGGCGAGCGCCAACGTCGACGCCTCGTGGACCGAGCGCGCCGCGGCCGATCCCGTGGCCTTCTGGGAGGAGCAGGCGCGTCGACTCGAGTGGCACACCCCCTGGCACACGGCCCACACGTGGGAGCCGGTCCGCCGTGGGGACGACGGCGACCTCACCGTGCCGCGAGCCGAGTGGTTCGCGGGTGGGCGCCTCAACGTCGCCGTCAACTGCGTCGACCGGCACGTCGCCGCCGGGCGGGGCGAGAAGGTCGCGCTCCACTTCGAGGGCGAGCCGGGCGACCGCCGCAGCATCACGTACGCCGAGCTCGAGCGCGAGGTGGCGAAAGCCGCCAACGCACTCACGGCCCTCGGCATCGGGGAGGGCGACCGCGTGGTCGTGTACCTTCCCGTGATCCCCGAGACGATCATCGCGACGCTCGCGATCGCGCGTATCGGCGCGATCCACTCGCTCGTCTTCGGGGGCTTCTCCGCCGAGGCGCTCGCGTTCCGCGTTCACGACACGGGCGCGAAGCTGCTCATCACGACCGATGGCCAGTTCCGGCGCGGGCAGGCCGTGGCTGTGAAGGAGAACGCGGATCGCGCGGTGGCCGACGCGGAGGCGATCGAGCACGTCCTCGTGGTACGGCGCACGGGCGAACAGACCCCCGACATCCCGTGGACGGACGGTCGCGACGTGTGGTGGCACGACGTGGTGGACAGCGCGCCCGACCGGCACGAGCCCGCGTTCTTCGACGCGGAGACGCCGCTCTTCATCATCTACACCTCGGGCACCACGGGGAAGCCCAAGGGCCTCGTCCATACCTCCGGCGGCTACCTCACGCAGGCCTCGTTCACGCACTGGGCGGTCTTCGACGCGAAACCGGACGACGTGCACTGGTGCACCGCCGACCTCGCGTGGGTCACCGCCCACACGTACGAGATCTACGGTCCGCTCTCCAACGGGCTCACCCAGGTGATCTACGAGGGCACTCCCGACGCACCGCGGCGCACCCGCCATCTCGAGATCATCGAGCGCTACGGCGTCACCACGTATTACACGGCACCGACCCTCGTCCGCACGCTGAGCTCGTGGTTCCCCGAGGGTGTCCCCACCGAGTTCGACCTGTCGAGCATCCGGCTCCTCGGCACCGTGGGTGAGGCGATCAACCCCGAGGCGTGGATGTGGTTCCGTGAGAACATCGGCGCCGGCTCCGCCCCCATCGTCGACACCTGGTGGCAGTCGGAGACGGGCGCGGCCGTGCTCGCGCCGCTCCCCGGAGCGAGCACCCTGAAGCCGGGTTCCGCCGCACGCGCCCTCCCGGGGCTCGGGGTGCGCATCGTCGACGAGGCCGGCGCGACGGTGCCGTACGGTTCCGGCGGCTACCTCGTGGTGGACCGCCCCGGGCCCGCCCTCGCGCGCACCGTCTGGGGCGACCCGGACCGCTACCGCGACGCGTACTGGACGCGCTTCTGGGAGCAGGGGTTCTTCTTCTCCGGCGACGGAGCGAAGTGGGACACGGACGGCGACATCTGGGTGCTCGGGCGCGTGGACGACGTGATGAACGTGTCCGGTCATCGCCTGTCGACGATCGAGATCGAGTCCGCTCTCGTCTCGCACCCCGACGTGGCCGAGGCCGGCGTCGTCGGGGTGGCCGATCCGGTCACCGGTCATGCGATAGCCGCCTTCGTCATCCCCTCCGTCCGCGACGAGGGCGCTCTCGACCCCGCCGTGTGGAGGCGTCGATCCGCCGAACTCACGGACACCCTGCGCTCGCACGTCGCCGAGGTGATCGGGCCGGTCGCGAAGCCGCGCTGCATCCTCGCCGTGCCGGATCTTCCCAAGACGCGATCGGGGAAGATCATGCGGCGACTCCTCGTGGACATCGCCGACGGCCGCCCGCTCGGCGACGTGACGAGCCTTCAGGACGACACGGTGCCCGCCCGTATCGAGGCGATCTTCCATACCGAGGAATAGATTGCGCCCCCGAGGGCGTTGTCCTGGTCCAGGACGACGGTGTCCGGTCACCTGGACGCTGAACGAAAGAGCAGACCATGAGCATCATCTCCTCCCCCGACCGTCTCGCCGACACGAGCGTGCCGATAAGCGACGTCATCGCCGGGCGCTGGAGCCCCCGCTCCTTCGACCCCGACGCGGTGTTCGAGGAGGAGGCCCTCGTCGCCGCTCTCGAGGCCGCCCGCTGGGCGCCGTCCGCGAGCAACACGCAGCCCTGGCGCTTCATCGTCGGCCGTCGCGGAAGCGACACGTTCCAGCGCATCGCCGACGCCCTCGTCCCGTTCAACGCCGCGTGGGCCGCGAGCGCGCACGCCCTCGTCGTGAACATCGCCGAGACGGAGACGGACGAAGGCACGCCCCTGCCCTGGGCCGTCTACGACCTCGGCCAGGCCGCCGCCACGTTCAACCTCCAGGCCCACAAGAGCGGCCTCCACACGCACCCGGTCGGCGGGTTCGACGTGGACGCGATCCGCGAGGCGTTCGCGCTCGAGCAGCGCTTCGTCCCCGTCACGGTGACGGCGGTCGGCGTGCTCGGTTCGCCGGACGCGCTCGAGAACGAGATGCTGCGCAGCCGCGAGACGGCTCCGCGCCAGCGCAAGGGCCTCTCGGAGATCGTCGTCATCGACGACTGACCTCCCTCGCCGATCCCCCGGTTTCGATCAGATGAAATCGGGGGATCGTCCGCGTCGCGAAGCGGTTCCCGCGGGATACTGAGAGAGCGACGTCGGCGGTTCCGGTCCGTTCGGGAATGATCGGACCATCCCGTCGGTTGCGGTTCGAGACGCGCTCGGTCACGACCGACGACGCGGCAACGCATCCGTGCGACGAGCCGGCTCTCCTGGGGCCGATGCACGCCGGATTGCACCCACACGGATCCCCCACCACGGACGCGAGGCGCCACATGACAGAACAGAACACCCTTCCGGAGCGCACGCCCGCGGCCACGACCACTGGCCTCTCGGCCCGCGACCGTTCCGTCATCACGCTGCTGCTCGTGTCGGCCTTCGTCGTCATCCTCAACGAGACGGTGATGGGCGTCGCCCTCCCGAACCTCATGGCGGACTTCGGCATCGAGGCGCACGTCGGCCAGTGGCTCACCACGGCGTTCCTCCTCACGATGGCCGTCGTCATCCCCATCACCGGCTTCCTCATCCAGCGCGTGACCACGCGCATGCTCTTCGGTGCGGCGATGACGCTCTTCAGCATCGGAACGCTCGCGGCGGCCCTCGCCCCGACGTTCGAGGTCCTCCTCGTCGGCCGCGTCATCCAGGCGAGCGGAACGGCCGTCATGATGCCTCTGCTCATGACCACGGTCATGACCCTCGTGCCGCCGGCCAGCCGCGGTCGCATGATGGGCAACATCTCGATCGTCATCTCGGTCGCGCCCGCGGTCGGCCCGACGGTCTCCGGACTCATCCTCGAGATCCTGAACTGGCGCTTCATCTTCTGGCTCGTCCTGCCCATCGCGATCGCGTCGCTCGTCCTCGGCCTCAGCCGCATGAAGAACGTCGGCGAGCACACGGACGCGCGCATCGACCCCGTGTCCGTCGTCCTCTCGGTCTTCGGTTTCGGCGGAATCGTCTATGGACTGAGCTCACTCGGCGAGGGCGCGAGTGGCACCCCCATCGTGCCGGTGTGGGTTCCGTTCGTGGTCGGCGTGCTCGGGCTCGCGCTGTTCATCACCCGTCAACTCCTGCTGCAGCGCACGGACCGCGCCCTGCTGGACCTGCGCACGTTCCGCTCGTCCACCTTCGCCGTGACGGTCGTTCTCATGGGGGCCATGATGATGGCGCTCTTCGGCACGATCATCCTCCTCCCCATCTACCTCCAGACCGTCCTGGGGCTCGCGCCCGTGGAAGCCGGTCTCCTGCTGCTGCCCGGAGGACTCCTGATGGGCCTCGGTGCGCCGTTCGTCGGCCGCGCCTACGACCGTTTCGGCGCGCGACCGCTCCTCGTGCCCGGGACGATCATCGTCGCGACCGCCCTCTGGGGCCTCGCGACCCTGGCGACGGAATCGACGCCCGCGTGGATGATCCTCGTCCTGCACGTGGTGCTGAGCATCGGGCTCTCCCTCACCTTCACCCCGCTCTTCACGGCCGGTCTCGGCGCCGTCCAGCCGCGCCTGTACTCCCACGGCAGCGCGATCATCGGGACGGTGCAGCAGCTCGCCGGGGCCGCCGGGACGACACTGTTCGTCTCCGTCATGACGGTCGGCACCGCCTCGCTCCTGGCGGGCGGCGCGAGTGAGATCGAGGCGACCGCCGGAGGAGTGCACTCGGCCTTCTTCTACGGAGCAGCGATCGCATCCCTCGCGATCATCGCCGCGTTCTTCGTGCGGCCGTCGCCGCAGAGCGCCGACGCGCCGGCGATCACGCACCACTGACGCAACCTCTTCGGGCGACACCGTTCAGCCCCGGCCAGCGCTCCCGTCTCGATGACAGGGTCCGCCCCGGGGCTGATTGCGTCGGCGGAGGTCCCCGGTAGCGTGGAGGTCATGATGGACACACGACGGAACATCACGCTCCTCGGCGGATCGGCTCTCGCACTCTCGCTCGCTCTCTCGGGCTGCACGACGGCCGAGCCTGCCGCCTCCACCACGACCGCGATCGAGACGCCCTCGTCGAGCCCGAGCGCGACCCCGGAAGAGAGCGCGTCCGTCGGTATCGTGCGTGAGTACCTCGCCGCGATCGTCGCCGAGGACAGCGCGTCAGCCTGGGCACTCCTGACCCCGGAGGCCCAGTCGTTCTACGGCGGCGACCCCGAGGTGTACGCCTCGTGGTTCGCGAACGACGGCGTCACCTCCCCCGAGGAGGCGAGCGCCTTCGCCGATGTGGACGTCACCGAGACGGAGGGGCCAGAGGGCGCCTTCACGCTCGTGAGCGCGCAGACGGAGACCGCGGCGGACGCCTGGATCGTGCGGGAGACGGACACCGGCCCGCTCATCGATGACGCGGGCATCCCGACGACCGGCGGTTCGCTCTACGAATGGCGGAACCCGTCGAGCGGGGCGGAGGACTCCTCGGAATCGGGCGCATTCGACCTGCAGCAACCTGCGTCGCTGTTCTTCGCGAGCCCGCAGAGCTTCGATTCCGACACCCCCTCGACGATCGGCTACCCCGACACGGTGTGGGCGTACGTCGACGGCGACGAGGTGCCGGCGGAGCTCGGACCGGCGTCCGACGCCGGGCGTGTGTTCGAGGTCACGTCCGACACCCTGCCGGCCGACGGCGCACCCCACGCTCTGACGATCGTCTGGCAGGTGGGTGAGGACTCCCTCGGCTGGCGGAGTACGACCACTCTGCTCGTCCCCTAGGACACGAAGACGAAAGATCGTACGCGTCTCTCCGCGCACGATCTTTCGTCTTCATGTCCGCCGGGTGGCGGGTCAGGTCGTGTGGGGCACGAGCGGACGCACCGTGAGGGCGTCCGTCGCCGCATCGAGATCCACCCGCACCGTGTCGCCGTCGCGGATGCTGCCGTCGAGGATCGCCGTCGCGAGCCGGTCGTCGATCTCGCTCTGCATCAGTCGACGCAGCGGCCTGGCCCCGTACATCGGGTCGTAGCCCCGCTCCGCGAGCCAGGCCCGGGCGTCGGGAGTCACGGCCAGCTCGAGCCGCCGCTCCGCCAGTCGCCGCTGCATGCGGTCGATGTAGAGCTCCACGATCTGCCCGAGCTCCTCCTCCGAGAGCGTCTGGAACACGACGATGTCGTCGAGCCTGTTGACGAACTCGGGCTTGAACGACTGCCGCACGAGCGCCTGGACCGCCGCCTCCTTCTGCTCGAGCGGGATCGTCGGGTCGACGAGCACGTGCGAGCCGAGGTTGGAGGTGAGGATGAGGATCGTGTTTCGGAAGTCGACCGTGCGCCCCTGACCGTCGGTGAGCCGACCGTCGTCGAGCACCTGCAGGAGGATGTCGAAGACCTCCGGGTGGGCCTTCTCCACCTCGTCGAAGAGCACGACCGAGTAGGGGCGCCGCCGCACCGCCTCGGTGAGCTGGCCGCCCTGCTCGTACCCGACGTACCCGGGAGGCGAGCCGACGAGCCGGGAGACCGAGTGCTTCTCCCCGTACTCCGACATGTCGATGCGGATCATCGCCTTCTCGTCGTCGAAGAGCTGTTCGGCGAGCGCCTTCGCGAGCTCCGTCTTGCCGACACCCGTGGGTCCGAGGAAGAGGAACGAGCCGGTCGGACGGTTCGGGTCGGAGATGCCGGCCCGTGAGCGGCGAACGGCGTCCGACACCGACCGGACGGCCTGCTTCTGCCCGATGAGGCGCCGGCCGAGTTCGAACTCGAGGTGCAGGAGCTTCTCCGTCTCGCCCTGGAGGAGCCGGCCGACGGGGATGCCCGTCCAGGCCGCGACGACCTCGGCGATGTCCGCCTCCGTCACGTGGTCGCCCACCATCCGGTCGCCCTGCGGCTCCTGCTCGGCGCGCTCGGCGTCGACGATCGCGGCCTGCATCGGGCGGATCTCCTCGTACTCGATGCGCGACGCCTTCTGGTAGTCGCCGTCCCGCATGGCGCGGTCGAGCCGCACCTTCGCCTCGTCGAGGCGGGTCTTGAGGTCACCGAGTCGGTTGAGCGACGCGCGCTCCTCCTCCCACCGCGCCTGCAGCCCGGCGAGCTCCGCCTCACGCGCGGCGAGGTCCTCGCGCAGCTTCGCGAGCCGCTCGCGCGACGCATCGTCCTTCTCGCGCTTGAGGGCGAGCTCCTCGAGCTTCAGCCGCTCGACGCTCCGCCGCAGCTGGTCGATCTCGATGGGCGCCGAGTCGATCTCCATGCGCAATCGCGAGGCCGCCTCGTCGATGAGGTCGATGGCCTTGTCCGGCAGCTGCCGCGCAGGGATGTAGCGGCTCGAGAGCGCGGCGGCCGCGACGAGCGCGGAGTCCGCGATGGCGACCTTGTGGTGGGCCTCGTACCGCTCCTTGAGCCCGCGCAGGATCGCGACGCTGTCCTCCACGCTCGGCTCACCCACGAACACCTGCTGGAAGCGTCGCTCCATGGCGGCGTCCTTCTCCACGTATTCGCGGTACTCGTCCAGCGTCGTCGCCCCGATGAGCCGCAGTTCGCCGCGCGCGAGCATGGGCTTCAGCATGTTCGACGCCGCGACGGAGCCCTCGCCGCCACCCGCGCCCATGAGGATATGGAGCTCGTCGACGAAGGTGATGACGCGCCCCTCGGCCTCGTTGATCTCCTTGAGCACCGCCTTGAGGCGCTCCTCGAACTGGCCACGGTACATCGCTCCCGCGACGAGGGCGGCCATGTCGAGGGCGACGATCTCCTTGCCCTTGAGCGATTCGGCCACGTCGCCGGCCACGATGCGCTGGGCGAGCCCCTCGACGACGGCCGTCTTGCCGACGCCGGGCTCGCCGATGAGCACGGGGTTGTTCTTCGTGCGCCGCGTGAGCACCTGGCTGATGCGTCGGATCTCGGCGTCTCGCCCGATGACGGGGTCGAGAGTGCCGTTCCGAGCGACCGCCGTGAGGTTCACGCCGTACTGTTCCAGGGCGCTCTTCTGGTTCTCCTGGGGAGGCTGCTGACCCGGTTGCATGTGTGTCGGTTCTCCTCGCTGTCACCGACTTGAGTCGGTATGACTCAAGTTTACCGCTCCATGAAGGGAAACGCCATGAGTGTGGGCGGGCATTCCCGGCGGGCACCGCATGATGGGGGAATGCGCAGTATCGAACTGATCCTCGACGACACCACCGACGCGCACGTCCGCGCGGAGTGGCGCACGCTCGCCGAGCACGACCTTCCGAGCCTCGCCTCGCACACCGCCGCGAGCAACGCGCCCCACGTGACCGTCGTGGCCGGGGAAGGCCTCGAGCCCGACGACGTACCCGTTGACGCGCTCGCGACGCTGCCCCTCCCGCTGCGCTTCGGCGCACTGTCGGTGTTCCCCGCGGGGCGCGGCCGCTTCGTGCTCGTCCGCACGATCGTCGTGACCACGGAACTGCTCGCGCTCCACGCCGGTGTCGCCGCAGCCTCCGCCTCCGCCTCGACCGGCCCGGCCCCGGTCCCGGTCCCGACGAGCCTCCCCGGCGCATGGGTCCCTCACGTGACCCTCGCCCGCCGCCTCACCCCCGAGCAGGTCGCGCTCGCCCTCCCTCTCCTCGACACCCCGCCCATCGACGGCGCCCTCACCGCCGCCCGCTTCTGGGACGGCGACACCAAGACCCTCATCGCCTTGAAAATCTCCTCCGGGTTCGAATCTCCACGCACCTGAGGGATTTTCAGGGGGGGGTGAGTGCGGGTCAGACGTCGAAGAGGCTGCGCGGGATCGCTCGCGGCGGCACACCGTCGAAGCGCGCGAGACCGAGGGACGCGACGTCGTCGTCCACGGGCACACCCTCCGCGAGATCGGCGAGGATCAGGCCCATCACGGCCGAGAACTTGAAGCCAGAACCGGAGTCCCCGCACGCGATCACGACGTCGCCGTCGAGTCGATCGACGACGAACCTCCCATCGGATGAAGCCGTCCAGGAGCACACGGCGGCGTCGATCGCGTGCGGGGTGATCCCGGGGAAGTCCCGCACGACGCGGTCGATCGTCTCGCGGGTGCGCTCCGCGCTCGGCGTGCGGTCGAGGTCGTCGAGCGCCCAGTCGCGGATCGCCGCGTCGATGCCGATCTTGTAGCCGATGCCCGGGGTCGGCATCGCGTAGATCCCCGGCTCGTCCCCGCGCGGCGCGTCGATGAAACCGGGGAGCTCATCCGTGAGGTGCGGCCTCGCGGGATCGCCGACGTGCACGACCTGTTCCAGTACGGGCAGCAGGGGCACGTCCACGCCGAGGCCCGCGAGCAGTGGCCCGGACCCCGGCCCGGCCGCGAGGACGACCACGTCGGCGTCGCGGGGCGGACCCTCGGTGAACACGACCCGGGGCCCGTGAGGCGTCCGCTCCACCGCCGTCACCGTCCTCCCGACATCCGGGCTGCCGCCGTCCGCCGCGAAGAGTCCGGCCTGCGCGGAAAGGGAGTCCGCCGCGAGGACCGATCCGCCGTCCGGTGCCCATACGGCGTTTCGACCGTCGGGGCGCAGTCCGTCGAAGAATCGCCCGACGTCGGACGCGTCGACGGCCGTGTACGCGACGCCCTCCGCATCGAGCGTGCCGACGAGTCGGTCGAGCCCGGCCTCGTCGC
Organism: Labedella endophytica; assembly: GCF_003990045.1. Classification (GTDB taxonomy): domain Bacteria; phylum Actinomycetota; class Actinomycetes; order Actinomycetales; family Microbacteriaceae; genus Labedella; species Labedella endophytica. The sequence goes on from NZ_RZGZ01000002.1 coordinate 1,198,300, forward strand.
GCCACAGCAGACCACGACGGATGAAGGTGCGCGTCCCGGATCGCAGCGCGAGACGTTCCATCGCCTCGAGTCCCCGGCGCGCGAGCCGCACCTTCACCGGGTCGGGATCCGCGAAGCGCCACAACCGGGTCGGCCCCGACGAGGACGAGAGCGCGTTCCCGACGCCGTACCGGTCGACGAGCGTCACCTCGTGCCCGCGCGCTTGCAGTTCCGCGGCAGCGGGGAGGCCCCACGCTCCCGCCCCGACGACGACGATCCTCATGCGTCCATCCTGCCCCGTGCGGGGCTGCACGCCCCGCATCCGGCAGGGCCGTCGACCGCAACCATGCCTTCCCTCCCCTCCCCTCCCCTCCCCTCCCCTCGGCGGTGGTACCGTGCGATCGGACCCCTCGGCTGCACCCGCATCCAACGCCGTCGCGGGACCGCACGACACATCCGACCCGCCCCACCGTGACCGCCCCGCCGAGAGGATTCCGATGAGAGCCTGGCTGCTGCTCGCCGCCGCGATCGCCGCGGAGGTGACCGCGTCCCTCTCGCTCAAGGCGGCACTCGACGTGCCGGGCTGGTACGTCGTGGTCGTGATCGGCTACGCCTCGTCGTTCGTCCTTCTCGGCTTCGTCCTGCGCGCAGGGATGCCCCTCGGGGTCGCCTATGGCGTCTGGGGCGCGACGGGGGTCGCCGCCACAGCGCTCCTCGCCGCCGTCTTCTTCGGAGAGCCGCTGACTCCCGTGATGCTCGGAGGTCTCGTCCTCATCATCGGCGGGGTGCTCTGCGTCGAACTCGGCTCGCAGCGGGCGGCCGCCCGACGGGTCGTCGGATCGGCCGCGCATCGAGCGGCTGACCCGGCGCCCAGCTCAGGGGCGGATGCCTGATGGCCTGGCTCTTCCTCGTCGGCGCGATCCTCACCGAGGTCACCGCGACCCTGTCCCTCCGCGCGGCCGTCGGGGGACGCCGTCGGTTCTACGTCGTGGTCGCCGTCGGCTACCTCTCGGCGTTCACGCTGCTGTCGCTCTCGCTCGGAGCCGGCATGCCCCTCGGGGTCGCCTACGGCATCTGGGCGGCCGCCGGCGTCGCCCTCACGGCCGTCGCGAGCACCCTCATCTTCAAGGAACCGTTCTCGGTTCTCATGGCGATCGGCATCGCTCTCATCATGGGCGGCGTCCTCCTCGTCGAGGTCGGCGCCGCCCACTGACCCCTCCGAAAGGGCTACTCCCGAGCGAGGGCGCCAATTAGACCTGCAGCCCTCGACATCGAGCTGCCGCTCTCGCGCGACGGACCGTCAGAGATTGCGCCAGCACCCGATCGCACCGTGACGCATAGCGAGAATCGATGACGCATCGCGACGGTCCCATCCGGCGAGGTGACCCCTCCCCCGGAGAGTGCTCAACGCGTGTCGCGATGGGAGGGCGCCACATACGCCTCGAGGGCGCCAGGTGTACCTAGCGCCCTCGCTCGGGAGTAGCCCTTTGGGGCTACGTGCGGCGGGTGCGCTTCTCGCGCACGCGCATATTGACCTGGATCGGCGTTCCCTCGAAACCGTAGATCTCGCGCAGGCGACGCTGGATGTAGCGACGGTAGCCCGGGTCGAGGAACCCTGTCGTGAAGAGCACGAATGTCGGCGGACGGCTCGACGCCTGCGTGCCGAACAGGATGCGCGGCTGCTTGCCACCGCGCAGCGGGTGCGGGTGCGATTGGGCGAGCTCGGCGAGGAACGCATTGAACTTGCCGGTCGGCAGTCGTGTGTCCCACGACTCGAGCGCGAGCTCGAGCGCCGGCACGAGCTTCTCCATGTGGCGACCGGTGCGCGCCGAGATGTTGACGCGCGGCGCCCACGACACGTGCGCGAGGTCCAGCTCGATCTCCCGCTCGAGGTAGCGGCGACGCTCGTCGTCGAGCAGGTCCCACTTGTTGAACGCGAGGACGAGCGCGCGGCCCGACTCGAGCACGAGGTCGATGATGCGTACGTCCTGCTCGCTGATCGGCTGGCTGACGTCGATCATCACGACGGCGACCTCGGCCTTCTCGAGGGCGGCCGACGTGCGGAGCGACGCGTAGAAGTCCGCACCCTGCTGGAGATGGACACGACGGCGGATGCCGGCTGTGTCGACGAAGCGCCAGAACTTGCCGGCGATCTCGACCTGCTCGTCCACGGGGTCGCGCGTGGTGCCGGAGAGCTCGTTCACGACGACGCGCTCCTCACCCGCCGCCTTGTTGAGCAGACTCGACTTGCCGACGTTCGGGCGCCCGAGGATCGCGACGCGGCGGGGCCCGCCGACCTCTTCCTTCGCGACGGCCGAGACCTCCGGCAGCTGCTTCATGATCATGTCGAGCAGGTCGGCGACGCCGCGGCCGTGCAGGGCCGAGACGGGGTGCGGCTCGTCGAGACCGAGCGACCACAGCTCCGCGATGTTCGGCTCCTGGCGCACGTCATCGACCTTGTTGGCGACGAGGTAGGTGGGCTTGCCGGACCGGCGGAGGAGCTTGACGACCTGCTCGTCGGTGCTCGTCGCGCCGACGTTGCCGTCGACGACGAAGAGCACGAGGTCGCACAGGTCGATCGCGACCTCGGCCTGCGCGGCGACGGACGCGTCGATGCCCTTGGCGTCGGGCTCCCAGCCACCGGTGTCGACGAGTGTGAAGAAGCGGGAGTTCCACTCGGCCCGGTAGGAGACGCGGTCACGCGTCACGCCGGGGGTGTCCTCCACGACGGCCTCGCGGCGGCCGAGGATGCGGTTGACGAGCGCGGACTTGCCCACGTTCGGTCGACCGACGATCGCGACGACGGGCAGCGCCGGGAGGTACCGGATCGCATCGGGGTCGTCCGTGACGGTCTCGAGGACCGCGAGGTCCTCCTCGTCGAGCTCGTAGTCGTCGAGCCCGCTGCGGAGCGCGGCGGTGCGCTGCGCGGCGAGGTCGTCGTCGAGGGATTCGAGGGCGGTCGCCAGACCGTCGTCGGTCGTGTCGGGCTCGTCGTAGTCGTCAGCCATGGGAGGTCCTTGTCGTTTCGCGCGCGATCACCTCGAGCACGGCATCGACGGTCTGGTCGAAGTCGAGGTGGGTGGAATCGACCGTCACGACGCCATCCGCAGCGGTGAGGAAGTCCACCACACGGGAGTCGGCCCGGTCACGGGAGCGGAGCTGCTCCCCGACGTCAGCCGCCGATTCGCTCGTGAGCTCGGCGGAGCGTCTGGCCATTCTAACCTCTTCGTCCGCCGTGAGCAGGATGCGGGCCTCAGCGTCGGGCGCGACGACCGTCGTGATGTCCCGCCCCTCCACCACGATGCCGTCGTGGGGAGCCGCCTCGATCGTCGAGCGGAAGATGGAGGTGACGAACGTGCGCACCTCGGGAACCTTCGCGACCGCGCTCACTGCTCCGGACACGCGGGGCTCGCGGATCGCCTCGGTCACGTCGGTCTCGCCCACCATCACGACGGGCTCGCGCGGGTCGATCGAGATGGAGTAGTCGAACGCATCGAGCGACGACAGCACGGTCGTCGTGTCCTCCGGGGTGATGCCGCGGTCCAGGACGTACCACGCGAGCGCCCGGTAGGCGGCCCCCGTGTCGAGATAGTCGAAGCCGAGACGGCGCGCCGCCGCCTTCGACACGCTCGACTTGCCGCTACCGGCCGGTCCGTCGATCGCCACGATGATGTCGGCCATTGTCTTACACGCTCGCAATCCGCCAGCCGCGCGCCTCGAGTTCGTCGACGGCGCGTCGCTGCACTTCGGGGAGGACACCGATCTCGGCGAGACCGATCTGCGCGCCGGGCGAATGCTCGAGCCGCAGGTCCTCCAGGTTGATCCCGATCTCGCCGAGCTCGGTGAAGAGCCGTCCGAGTTGACCGGGGGTGTCGTCCACCATGACGACGATCTGGGCGAACCGGCGGTCCTGCCCGTGCTTTCCGGGGAGCCTCGCGACTCCCGTGTTGCCGGCGGCGATGACGTCCGCGATCTCGCGGCGCGACCCGGTCGCGTCGGGGGACCGCAGCGCGTCGGCCACGATCGACAGATCCGCGACGAGGCGATCGAGCACCTCGACGACGGGGCCGCCGTTCGACGTGAGGATCTGCACCCACAGCTCCGGCTGGCTCGACGCGATGCGCACGGTGTCGCGCAGCCCCTGCCCCGTGAGGCGCACCGCGGAGTCCGGCGCGTCGACGAGCTGCTTCGCGAGCGTGCTCGCGACGATCTGCGGAACGTGGGACACGAGCCCCACGCTCGCGTCGTGCTCCTCCGGCGTCATCTCGAGGGGGACGGCGCCGAGGTCGAGCGCGAGGTCCTCGACGAGCGCGAGCGCATCGCGCGGGGTCTCGTGGTCGCGGCAGATCACCCACGGGCGACCGAGGAAGAGATCGGCGCGCGCCGAGATGGCCCCTCCCCGCTCGCGACCGGCCATGGGGTGCGAGCCGATGTAGCGCACGAGGTCGACACCCCGTCGCTGCAGTTCGTGGAACGGCGCGAGCTTCACGCTCGCGACGTCGGTCACGACCGCGCGGGGGTAGCGCGCGAGTTCCGCCTCGATGACGTCGGCGACGACGTCCGGCGGTACGCACACGATGACGATCGACGGATCGTCGTCGTCGCGCTCGGCCCGACCGGCCCCGTAGTCGATGGCGAGGCGCAACTGGCTCGGCGACGCATCCGCGAGGATGGCGTCGACACCGTTCTCCCGAACCGCGAGCCCGATGCTCGCACCGAGGAGACCGGCGCCGACCACACGGATCTGGCCGGACAGTCGTGCCGCCTTGGTTTCGTTCACTCGTTCTCCTGCGCGGAAGCGGTCTGAGCGGAGGCGGCCTGAGACGAGGCGGCGTCGCGTGAGATCGTCAGCAGCTCCCCGAGCTCCACCTTAGTGAGATCGCGGTAGGCGCCCGAGCGGAGCGTGCCGAGGTGGAGCGGCCCGAACTGGCGGCGGACGAGGTCGATGACGGGGTGCCCGACCGCGGACAGCATGCGGCGCACGATGCGGTTCTTCCCCGAGTGCAGGGTGAGCTCGACGAGAGACGTGCCCTCGGCCTTGCCCGAGCCGGCGGCGAGGATCCGCACGGCATCCGCCTTGATGACACCGTCGTCGAGCTCGATCCCGGTCTTGAGCTTCTGCACGGTCTGGGCCGAGACGGCTCCGTCGACCTTCGCCACGTAGGTCTTCGAGACACCGAACGACGGGTGCGCGAGCACGTGTGCGAGGTCGCCGTCGTTCGTGAGGACGAGCAGGCCGGAGGTCTCGGCATCGAGGCGACCCACGTTGAAGAGCCGCTCCTCGAAGTCGTCGGTGAACTGACGGAGATCCGGGCGACCGTTCTCGTCCTTGAGCGAGCTCACGATGCCGCGCGGCTTGTTGAGCATGATGTAGCGCTTCGACGTGTCGAGCTGCACGGCCTGCCCGTTCACGGCCACGAGGTCCGTCTCGGGATCGATGCGCCGACCGGGCTCGGTCACGAGCTCGCCGTTCACGGTCACACGCCCCTCGGCGATCAGTTGCTCGGACACACGGCGCGAGGCCACACCGGCGGCGGCCATCACCTTCTGCAGGCGGATACCCTCGGGCTCCTCGCCCCAACTCTCAACGGACATCGATGTCGAATCCTTCCTGACCGTCGGCGAGCAACGGCGAGATGAGTGGCAGTTCGTCGAGCGAGTTGATGCCCAGCTGATCGAGCAGCACGTCGGTCGTGCCGTAGTTGATCGCGCCGGTCTCGCTGTCGGTGAACAGCTCGGTGATGAGGCCGCGCCCGAGCAGGGTGCGGACGACGGAGTCGACGTTCACGGCGCGGATCGAGGCGATCGCGCTCCGCGAGATCGGCTGCTTGTACGCCACGACGGCGAGGGTCTCGAGCGCCGCTTGCGACAGTCGAGACGGGTTCTGCTGGTTGACGTAGTCGGACACGAGGGAGTCGTACTCGGCGCGCACGTAGAAGCGCCAGCCCCCGCCCACCTCGCGCAGCTCGAAGCCGCGACGGACGGTGCCGTCGCGCCCGTCGTAGTCGGCGACGAGGCGGTCGATCGCGGCGTGGACGTCGCGGACCGGGCGGCCGAGGGCCGTCGCGAGACCGACGACACTCTGCGGTTCGTCGGCGACCATGAGGAGCGCCTCGATGGCGCGATCGATGTCGACGTCGGGTCCCGCGATCGCCGCCGGCACGCCGTCCGTCGAGGCGTCGTCCGTCACCGCGCTCTGCGTCGCGACGCGATCCGTCACGGCGTGATCCCCCACAGTGTCATCCGTCATAATCGGCCCCCAGGTTGGCAAGATTCTCTTCCGTCCAATTCTCCGCGGTCCACCGGACGGTGAGCTCCCCGAGGGGCTCGAGCTGCTCGAACGAGATGGACGCGTGCCGGTACAGCTCGAGCACGGCGAGGAAACGGGCGATCACGACGCCCTTCTGGTCGGCTCCCGCGACGAGCTGCCGGAACGTCATCGGTTCCCCGTGCCGGAGGAGCGCCACGACGTGAGCGGCCTGCTCGCGGATGCTGACGAGCGGCGCGTGCAGGTGGTCGAGTCCGACCACCGGGATCTCCCGCGGCGTCAGCGCGAGCGTCGCGATCGCGGCGAAGTCCTCGAGTGTCAACGTCCAGACGAGCTCGGCGGTGCGCTGGCGGAACTTCTCCTCGAGCCGCACCGATCGGGAGTGCCGCGTGGCCTCCGCGTCGAAGCGCGACTGGAACCAGGACGAGGCCTCCTTGAACGCCCGGTACTGCAGCAACCGGGCGAAGAGGAGGTCGCGCGCTTCGAGTAGCGCGACGTCCTCCGCGTCCACGAGCTCGCCCTGCGGCAGGAGACCCGCGATCTTGAGGTCGAGCAGGGTCGCGGCGACGACGAGGAACTCGGACGTCTGGTCGAGGTCTGCGTCGTCCCCGAGCCCGCGGATGTGCGCGAGGAATTCGTCGGTCACGACGGAGAGTGCGATGTCGGTGATGTCGAGTTCGTGCTTCGAGATCAGGGAGAGCAGCAGATCGAAGGGGCCCTCGAAGTTCGCGAGCTCGACGCGGAAGCCGTCCGATTCGGTGCGCTCAGGCGACCGCGCCACGGGCCACCAGTTCCCTCGCGAGCTGGCGGTACGCCTTCGCGGCCGGGTGCTCGGGGGCGAACGTCGTGATGGGCGTTCCCGCCACCGACGCGTCGGGGAACTTCACGGTACGGCCGATGACGGTCTCGAGCACGTCGTTGCCGAAGGCCTCGACGACGCGCTGTAACACCTCGCGGGAGTGCAGCGTGCGCGAGTCGAACATCGTCGCGAGGATACCGTCGAGCTCGATGGCCGGGTTGAGCCGGTCGCGCACCTTCTCGATCGTCTCGATGAGGAGCGCGACACCGCGCAGCGCGAAGAACTCGCACTCGAGCGGGATGAGCACGCCGTGGCTCGCCGTGAGCGCGTTGACCGTGAGGAGACCGAGCGACGGCTGGCAGTCGATGAGCACGATGTCGTAGCTACCGGTGACCTGGCGCAGCACGCGCGCGAGGATCTGCTCGCGCGCGACCTCGTTGACGAGGTGCACCTCGGCCGCCGAGAGATCGATGTTCGCGGGGATGATGTCGAGCCCGGGGATACCGGTCTCCTGGATCGCCTCGGTCGCCGGGCGCTTGGGGTTGAGGAGGAGGTCGTAGATCGTCAGACCCTCGTGCGTGCCGATGCCGAGACCGGCGGAGAGCGCGCCCTGCGGATCGAAGTCGATCACGAGCACCTTGCGGCCGTACTCCGCGAGCGAGGCGGCGAGACTGATCGTCGTCGTCGTCTTCCCCACGCCGCCCTTCTGGTTGCACAGCGACACGATGCGCGCCGGGCCGTGACCGGAGAGGGGAGGAGGGGTCGGGAAGTCGCTCAACGGACGACCCGTCGGACCCATCTTCTGGGGGGCCTGGGGATCGATCGGGGGCGTCGCATCGGATGTCGGGAAGAGGGCGGTGTCGTCGCTCACGTCGCTCCTGCTCTTCACGTCGCTCCCTCCGCACACGCCGCCGTACCAGGGCGGCGGCTCACCGGTGGTATCCGGTGCTTGACTCTCGATTGTAGCCGCCGGGAGGCCCGTGACTCAGCGGGCGCGCGGGTGGGAGGCCGTGTAGACGTCGCGCAGGGAATCCGCGGTCACGAGCGTGTAGATCTGCGTCGTCGCGACCGAGGAGTGCCCGAGGAGCTCCTGCACCACGCGCACGTCGGCGCCGCCCTGGAGGAGGTGCGTCGCGAACGAGTGCCGGAGCGTGTGCGGGGATACCTCGGCGACGAGGCCGGCCCGCTCGGCGGCCGCACGGATGACGAGCCACGCGCTCTGACGCGACATCCGGGCGCCGCGCATCCCGAGGAAGAGGGCGGGTGTCGCCGGTCCGATGGGCGAGAGCGCCGGCCGACCGCGGACGAGGTAGGCGTCGATCGCCGCGCGGGCGTAACGGCCGAGCGGCACGATGCGCTGCTTGTTCCCCTTGCCGGTGAGCCGCACGATGTCGGGTTCGGTGACGTCGTCCACGTTGAGCCCGACGACCTCGGAGACGCGCGCGCCCGTCGCGTAGAGCAGCTCGAGCAGGGCGTGATCGCGGAGTGCGGCGATGTCCTCCCCCTCCGTCGCGGCGAGGAGCGACTCCACCTGCGCGATCGTCAGCGCCTTCGGCAGTCTCTTCCCGAGCTTCGGTGGCTTCACGTCCCGGGAGACGTCGCCGTCCACCTCGCGTTCTTCGAGGAGGAAGCGGTGGAAACCGCGCACCGACGACAGCACCCGGGCGAGCGAGGAGGGGCCGAGGGGCGCCTCCTGGCGCGTCGCGAGCGACCGGGAGAACCCGGTGACGTGGGACGGCGCGATCTCCCGCGGGGACTCGACGCCTTCGGACGCGAGCCACTCGATGTAGGCCGCGAGGTCGCGCCGGTAGGCGGAGACCGTGTTGACGGAGAGTCCGCGCTCGATCTGCACGTGCCGCACGTACTCGTCGACGGCCCGCGCGAGCGTCACGGCGTCTGGCGGAGTTTCGGGTGCCGGTCCCACGGGCTGTCGGCCGGCGACAACGTCGACCAGTCGCGTGCACGGGACGCGTGGGCGGCGAGGACGCCGATGACGAGGGACGGGTTCTGGACGCGCCGCGCCAGGACCGCGTCGAGCGCGTCGTCGAGGGGCACCCACGCCACCTCGATGTCGGCCTCCTCCTCGGTGCGTTCGAACGCCTGCTCCGTGGCCGAGAGGCCGCGAGCGAGGTAGACGCGGATGACCTCGTTGTTGCCGCCGGGGCTCGTCGCGAACTCGGCGAGCACGTCCCACTCGGTGGCGCGGAGGTCGGCCTCCTCCTCGAGCTCGCGCTGCACGGCCACGAGGGGGTCCTCCCCCTCGACGTCGAGAAGTCCGGCCGGCAGCTCCCATTCCCGGAGCCCCACGGGGTGACGGTACTGGCGGATGAGCAGGACGCGGTCCTCGTCGTCGAGCGCGAGCACCGCGACCGCACCGGTGTGGTCCGTGTACTCGCGCACGATGGACGACCCGTTGTAGTCGAACGTGTCGCGACGGATGTCCCACACGCGCCCCTCGAAGACCCGCTCGGTCTCGGTGACCTCGACGGCGAAGGGCACGTCCTCCAGGGGTGACGACGTCATGGCGTTCCTCTCAGTGGCCCGAAGGCCGTCGACGGGCGGCGGGGACGACGCGGCTCAGGCCTCGACGTCCTCGTCGAACAGCTGGCTGGCCTGGTGCCGCTCGAGAGCGGCGGCCACGAGTCCGGCGAACAGCGGGTGCGCGTGGTTCGGGCGCGACCGCAGCTCGGGGTGGGCCTGCGTGCCCACGTAGAACGGGTGCACCGAGCGGTCGAGCTCCACGTACTCCACGAGGCGGCCGTCCGGCGAGGTGCCGGAGAAGCGCAGACCCGCGTCAGCGATGCGGTCGCGGTACTCGTTGTTGACCTCGTAGCGGTGACGGTGGCGCTCCGAGATCTCGTTCGAGCCGTACAGGTCGGCGACGACGGACCCCTCAGCGAGCGCCGCCGGGTAGAGGCCGAGGCGCATGGTGCCGCCGAGGTCGCCTCCCGCGATGATCTCGACCTGCTCGGCCATCGTCGCGATCACGGGGAAGGTCGTGTCGGGGTCGAACTCGGTCGAGCTCGCGCCCTCGAGGCCCGCCTCGGTGCGCGCGTACTCGATCACCATGCACTGCAGGCCGAGGCACAGCCCGAGAGCGGGGATCCCGTTCTTCCGCGCGAACGTGAGCGCGCCGAGCTTGCCCTCGATGCCGCGGATGCCGAAACCGCCGGGCACGCAGATGCCGTCGACCTGGCTGAGCACGCGCGCGGCGCCCTCGGGGGTCTCGCACTCGTCGGACGGCACCCACACGACCTTGACCTTGGTGTCGTGGGCGAAGCCGCCGGCCTTGAGGGCCTCGGTGACGGAGAGGTACGCGTCGGGCAGGTCGATGTACTTGCCGACGAGGCCGATCGTGACCTCGTGCTTCGGTTCGTGGACGGCGCGGAGCAGGGGCTCCCACCCGGACCAGTCGACGTCGGAGGTGTTCAGCCCGAGGGCGTCGATGATGTAGGCGTCGAGGCCCTGGTCGTGCAGCATCGTGGGGATGTCGTAGATCGACGGCACGTCGACGGCGTTGACGACCGCGTCCTCGTCCACGTCGCACATGAGCGCGATCTTGCGCTTGTTCGACTCGGTGACCGGGCGATCGCTGCGGAGCACGAGCGCGTCGGGCTGGATGCCGATCGAGCGGAGGGTGGCCACCGAGTGCTGCGTCGGCTTGGTCTTCTGCTCGCCTGACGCACCCATGAACGGCACGAGCGAGACGTGCACGAAGAAGACGTTCTTGCGGCCGAGTTCGTGACGCACCTGACGGGCCGACTCGATGAACGGCTGCGACTCGATGTCGCCGACGGTGCCGCCGATCTCGGTGATGATCACGTCGGGCTGCGGGTCCTCGGACGCCTGCAGGCGCATGCGCCGCTTGATCTCGTCGGTGATGTGCGGGATGACCTGGACGGTATCGCCGAGGTACTCGCCGCGGCGCTCCTTCGCGATGACGGTCGAGTAGATCTGACCCGTCGTGACGTTCGCCGCCTGGCTGAGGTCGATGTCGAGGAAGCGCTCGTAGTGGCCGATGTCGAGGTCGGTCTCGGCACCGTCGTCGGTCACGAAGACCTCGCCGTGCTGGAACGGGTTCATCGTGCCCGGGTCCACGTTCAGGTACGGATCGAGCTTCTGCATCACCACGTGCAGACCGCGCGCGGTGAGGAGATTGCCGAGGCTCGCGGCGGTGAGTCCCTTGCCGAGCGAGGAGACCACACCACCCGTGACGAAGATGTGCTTCGTCGTTCCACCCGGATTACGTTCCGCTCGCGAGAGCGATCCAGCGAGGGAGATCGGGCCGGACGCGCTCTCGGAAGAGAGGGTCTCGGAAGAGGGAAGGGGGTCCGTGCTGTAAATGTCCGCCACGGGCTTCTATCCTAACAGTCGAGAATCGTCGGCGGACAGCGCGAGGAGCTCCTCCGCGTGGGCCAGGCCGGACTCGGAGTCGGGCAGGCCCGACAGAAGACGCGCCATCTCGGAGACGCGTTCGTCGCCCTCGAGCCGCACGACGCTCGACGAGGTCACCGATCCGTCGCTCTGCTTGCGCACGCTCAAGTGGTTCGACGCGAAGGCGGCGACCTGGGCCAGGTGGGTGACCGCGATCACCTGCGCCGTCTCGGCGAGCCGGGCGAGTCGCCGCCCGATCTCGATCGCCGCCGCTCCGCCCACTCCCGAGTCGACCTCGTCGAACACGAACGTGGGCACGGGATCGGTCCCGGCGATGACGACCTCGATCGCGAGCATGACCCGCGAGAGCTCACCCCCGGAGGCACCCTTCGCGAGCGATCGCGGTTCCGCCCCGCTGTGGGGCTGCAGGAGGAAGCGCACGTCGTCCCGCCCGCTCGCCGTGAGGTCGCCGGCCGAGTCGACGACGATCGTCAACTGCGCATCGGGCATCGCGAGCGCCGTGAGTTCCGCACTCACCCGCTCTCCGAGCTGCGCGGCGGCGGCGCTCCGCAGCGCGCTGACCTCGTCGGCGAGCCGGAGCACGAGCGCCTCGTCGTCCGCGACCTGGCGGCCGAGCTCCTCGATCCGTTCGTCGTCCGAGTCGAGCTCGAGCAGTCGGGCGCTGCCGGTGTCGAGCACGGCGATGACGTCGTCGAGCGTCGGGCCGTACGCCCGCATGAGGGCGGTGAGGGTTGCCCGTCGTTCGTTGACGATCTCGAGTTCACGGGCGCCGTCGGCGTCGACCTCCGCGAGGTAGGTGGAGAGATCGGCGGCGACATCCGCCGCGAGGTAGCCGATGTTCGCGAGCTGTTCGCCGATCGCCGCGAGGGTGGGGTCGGCGTCGCTCGCGTCGTCGACGAGTCGACGTGCCGTACCGATGAGCCCGACGACGTCGACGCCGTCCGGCTCCTCCGCCGAGAGCGCCTCGCGCGCGCCGGCCGCGGCGAGGCGCAGGGCCTCGAGGTTGCCGAGACGGACCGCGCGGGTCGCGAGGTCGTCGTCCTCCCCCGGTTGCGGTGCGGCGACCTCGATCTCCGCGATCGTCTCGCGCAGCGTGGCGGCCTCGCTCGCGCGTGCGTCGCGCTCGTCGCGGATCGTGTCGAGCTCGCTCGCGTTCGCCCGCCACCGCGAGAACGCGTGGGCGTAGTCCGCGAGGACCCCCGCGAGCGCGGCACCGGCGAACCGATCGAGAGCGTCGCGCTGGGCCGTCGCGGACTTCAGCCGGAGCTGCTCGGACTGCCCGTGGACCACGACGAGTCGCTCGCCCAGCTCGGAGAGGATGCCGATGGGAGCCGCGCGTCCTCCCACGGACGCGCGACTGCGACCCTCGGCGGAGACGCTCCGCCCGAGGGTCAGCTCCGCGCGCCCCTCGCCGAACGGGTCGACGTCTCCCCCGGCCTCGCGCACCCGGTTGGTGACGGGCCCGTCCTCGGGCACCACCCAGCGGCCGTCGACGCTCGCGCGTTCCTGGCCGGAACGCACGGTGCCGCTGTCGGCTCGACCGCCGAGCAGCAGCCCGAGGGCCGTGACGACCATCGTCTTACCGGCGCCCGTCTCACCCGTGATGGCGGTGAAGCCGGCGCCGAGCGGCAGGGTGGCCTCGGCGATGACACCGAGATCGCGGATCTCGATCTCCTCAATCACGACCGCTCGGCCCCCTCCAGCCGTCGACCGGCAGGTGGAACTTGTGCACGAGGCGATCGGTGAACGGCCCCTGGTGGAGTCGCGCGAGGCGCACGGGCACGGTCGATCGGCGCACGACCACGCGCGCGCCGGGGGCGAGCTCGTGCGCACGCCGGCCGTCCGCCCAGAGCACGCCGGATCCCTGGTTGCGGGCGATGACCTCGATCGCGAGCGAGGACTCCGGTCCGACGACGAGCGGGCGGGCGAAGAGCGCATGCGCGCTGAGCGGCACGAGGGTGATCGCTTCGACGGTGGGCCACACGATGGGGCCGCCGGCCGAGAAGTTGTACGCGGTGGAACCGGTGGGTGTGGAGACGACGACGCCGTCGCAGCCGAACGCCGACAGGGGGCGTCCGTCCACCTCGATGACGACCTCGAGCATGCGCTCGCGGCTCGCCTTCTCGACCGTGGCCTCGTTGAGGGCCCACGTCTCGTAGACGACCTCGTTGTCGAGCTTGACCCGCACGGCGAGCGTCATGCGCTCTTCGACCAGGTAGTCGCCGTCGATCGCGCGACGCACGGCCTCGGCCAGGTCGTCGCGCTCGCTCTCGGCGAGGAAGCCGACGTGCCCGAGGTTCACTCCGAGCAGGGGCGCCGTGCACCCGCGCACCAGCTCGGCTGCGCGCAGGATGGTGCCGTCGCCGCCGAGGACGATGACGAGTTCGAGGTCCGCCGCGTCCACGTCCTCGCCCAGGATGAGCGTGTTCTGCGGGAGGACGCACGCGGCGGCGATGTCGTCCCATTCGTCGCGACGCAGGACAGGGGTCGCCCCTCCGGCCGAGAGCTCCTCGATGACCGACACCGCGGCGTCGATCGAATCCCTGCGGCCTGTGTGCGACACCACGAGGATGGCGCGTTCTGCCCCGGTCATGCCCCTCCCGCTCCCGCGATCCGTCGGATCTCGTCCATCCATTCTGACGGATCGCGACCCGTGCGCGGGCTGAGATGCACGAGGTACTCGTGATTTCCGTGGAGACCGGTGATGGGGGACGACAGGACGCCGACCGTCCGCAATCCGGACTCCACGGCGACCGCGAGTACGCGGGCGATGCTGTCGACCCGCGCCTCGGGATCCACGACGATCCCCTGCTTCACGAGAGTGCGCCCCACCTCGAACTGCGGCTTCACCAGCAGCACGAAGTCGGCGTCCGGCGAGACGGACGAGCGCACCGGCGGGATGATGTGGGTGAGGGAGATGAAGGAGAGGTCGCCGACGACGAGCTCCGGCGCCCAGTCGACGCCGCTCGTGGTGGCGAGCAGCTCGCTCGTGAGCTCCCGGGCGTTGACCCCCTCGACCACGGCGACGCGCTCGTCCGAGCGCACCGGGTCGACCAGCTGGCCGTGGCCGACGTCGAGGGCGATCACGCCACGGGCGCCGCGACGGAGGAGCACCTCCGAGAATCCGCCGGTCGACGCCCCCACGTCGAGCGCGCGCATCCCGCGGGGGTCGATGCCGAACGTGTCGAGGGCGTGGATGAGCTTCGCAGCCGCGCGGCTGACGTAGTCGTCTGTCTGCTGGACCACGATGTCCGCGGCGTCGTCCACCGCGAGGGAGAGCTTGGTGGCGATCGCGCCGTCTACCATGACGAGTCCGTCGGCGATGAGGCGGGCCGCGTGGCTCCGCGATCGTGCGAGTCCGCGCGCCGCGAGGGCGGCGTCGAGCCGTGAGGCCGTCATCCGGTGGCGCGATCGGCGCCGGTTCGGTCGGCGCCGACTCTGTCCGCGCTGTCCAGGACGGCCTTCAGCTCGGCGTGCAGAGCGGTGTACGCGTCGGCCCGCGATTCGAGCGGCTGGTCCTCGATGACACGGAGGCGCGACACGAGACCGTCACCGTCGGCGACGTTGTCGGACTCCGGGGCGGAGGGTCGTGCGGCGCTCGGGTCGATGGACACGTTCCCCAGGGTACCGGTACAGGTGCTCGAACAGGCGCACAGGAAGCCCGGTACCGAGTGAAACCTGAACGACGCCGGCAGGCTAGCGGTCCAGGTCCTCGTACAAGCGCGGGGGAACCGAGAAACCGAAGATCGCCCGGCCGCTCGCCCAGATGACGGCGGACGCGGCGCGGAGCCGATCGATCGCAGAATCGCCCTCGCGAGCGACGACGACCTTCGTCCCGTCGATGCGGACCACGGAGCGGCCGACGGTCGCCGAGGCACCGTCGGAGCTCATGGTCGTGGCGGGGTAGGGCTCGTGCAGTCCGCGGAGGTCTTCGAGGATGAACGTCGGACGGGATCCCGGGTCGGCCGCGAGAACGTGCTTCGCCCGATCGATGCCGGTCAGCACGAGCACGGAGGCCATCCCAGCGGAGACGGCACCCTTGATGTCGGTGTCGAGCCGATCGCCGATGAAGAGCGGGGTCGTCGCCCCGAAGCGAGCGGTCGCCTCCTCGAATATCGGCACCTCGGGCTTGCCCGCCACGATGGGCAGACGTCCCACTGCGGTATGCACGGCCGAGACGAGCGTGCCGTTTCCCGGAGCGATCCCCCGGGCCTGCGGGATCGTCCAGTCGGTATTCGTGGCGATCCACGGGAGATCGTTGGGTTCGCGATCCGTCTGGAGCGCGAACGCCGCCTCCGCGAGCTGCGACCAGCCGACGTCGGGAGCGAAGCCCTGCACCACGGCGGCGGGTGCGTCGTCGGCGCTGCGCGTCACGACGTAACCGGCCTTCTCGAGCTCCGACACGAGACCGTCTCCGCCGACGACGAGCACCGTCGAACCGGCGGGAGCGTGATCGCGCAGGAGGCGCATCGCCGCTTGCGGGCTCGTGACGATGTCCCCCGCCGTCGGGTGCAGGCCGAGGTCCCGCAAATGCGCGGCGACCGTCTCATCCGTTCGGGAGGCGTTGTTCGTGATGAACCCGAGCCGACGCGACTCCGCCGCCCGGTTCAGGCTCTCGACGGCGTGCGGGATCGCGTTGGCGCCGGCGTAGACGACCCCGTCGAGGTCGGCCAGGACGGTGTCGATCCCGTCGAGCGGCGTCGTGTCAGTCTTCGTGCGGCCGAACAACGCCATCGGCGTCCTCCTCGGTGTCCGTGGGATTCTCCTCGTCGCCGTCGACCGCGGGCTCGTCGTCCGAATCGAGTGCCACGCCCTCGGAGTCCGCGTGGTCGGGATCGTCGTCGTCGGTTACCGGTTCGAGTTCGGGCGCGTCGAGAGCAGCGTCGTCCTCGAGAGCAGCGTCGTCGAGTTCAGACTCATCGAGATCGGCCTCGTCGAGATCGGCCTCGTCGACGTCGCTTCCCTCCGGCGCGTCTCCGCCTTCCTCGATGATGACGATCGTCTCGTCCTCATCGGGGCCGTCGCCGAACAGTTCGCCGGCGACGGTCGCGCGGCGACGCCACACGGCGGCCTCGTCGTCGCGGCCGAGCTCGCTCAAGACTTCGGCGTACGCATCGTAGAGCGCTGCGCTGTAGCTGAAGGCGCGGTCGGGGTCGAGTTGGGGGATCTCGAGCTCACCGAGCGCGAGCTCGGCGGAACCCAGATCGAGCCGGGCACCGGACATCGCGATCGCGAGCGACACCTGGCTGGCGGGAGTCAACGTCGACCGGTCGACGGAACGGCCGAGCTCGAGCGCCTTCTCCGGTCGGCCGACCCCGCGCTCGCTGTCGACCATGAGAGGAAGCTGCTCATCGGATCCACTGATACGGCGGAAGGTGCGCAGCTCGCGCAGGGCGAGGGCGTAGTCTCCGGTCTCGTACGCGGTGATCGCGAGCGACTCCCGCACGACCGCGATCCGGCCGGCGCGACGCGCGGCGCTCATCGCGTGACGGTGAGCCAGCTCCGGGTCATCCTCGATGAGGCGCGACGCCATCACGAGGTGCTTCGCGACCCAGTCGGCGTTCTCTTTCGACAGCGTCTTGAGTTCGTTGCGCGCGACCTTGTCCAGGTCGCGCGGCTCGACGTCATCGGGCATGTCGGGATCGTCGTGACGCGGACGCACCGAACGAAGCTCCCGCTGGAGCAGCTCGTCCTCGGTCAGCTCCCGCTCGAAGCGGTCGTCGCGCCCGCCCGGGCGTCCGCCCCGATCGGACGAACCCCGATCGGGGCGCCCGCCACGGTCGGGGAAGGATCGGCCACCGCGATCGCCGGAGGTCCCACGGTCGGGACGTCCACCGCGATCGGGATAGCTGCCCCGTCCGGCCGACGCTCCGCGGCTCGGTCGGTCACTCGAGCCGCGATCCGGACGATCGGACCGCTCGAAGGAACGTCGCTCGGAAGAGCCTCCACGGTCCGGACGGGTTCCACGATCGCTCGAGCCGCCACGGTCGGGCCGGTCACCGCTCGGACGGTCCCGGTACGGACGCTCGCCGCTCGGACGGTCGGTATTGGGACGATCCCGGTACGGACGGTCACCGCTCGGACGGTCACGGTGGGGACGATCACCACTCGGACGATCGCTGGAGGGACGACCACCCCGAGACGGGGCGCCATCGCGCGGGGGGCGGGGTGACCATTCGCGCGCCGGGCGATCAGGACGGTCGCCTCGCCCGGGACGATCGGACCCGTAGGAGCGCCCGGCACCCGAGGAACGATCGGAGTTCGGTGAACGATCGGAATTCGACGGCCGTCCGTCACGGGACGAAGCTCCTCGGTAACCACCGGTGCTGCGATCACCGCGGTCGCGATCGGATCGATCGTCGGGCCGCCGGTCGCGCTGTCCGCCACCCGTCGATGGGCGGCGGTCGTTCGTCGCCGGCCGACCGTCGTCGCGTGGACCGCGACGATCGTCCGATCCCTGGGGGCGGCGGTCGTCCGAACGAGGCGGACGCCGGTCTCCGGTATACGGCGGTCGGGCGTCGCCGGATCGGGGCGGTCGGCGGTCGTCGCCACGATCGGGACGACGGTCTCCTGCTGCCGATCCGCGGCGGTCGTCGTGACCGCCCTGGCGGGCACGACGATCGTCGCCCGCTCGAGAGCCGGAGCCTCGAGACTCGTCACGCCGAGCGCTGTCGCCTCGGGAACCATCGCCTCGGTCGGTGTCGCGTCGTGCATCGTCGCGTCCGGTTCTGTCGCGTCCGGCATCGTTGCCGCGCACATCCCCGGAGCGGCTGTTCCGCTCGTCGTCGGTCTGGCTCATGACTGTCTCCAGGGTCTTCTCGTCGAACGAGGTCGGAGCCTCGCAGTTTCGGCCCGTTAACGCAAAATGGCCACCCAGCAATGGGTGGCCATTTCAACGAAGAAGTCCGGCGGTGTCCTACTCTCCCACAGGGTCCCCCCTGCAGTACCATCGGCGCAAAGAGTCTTAGCTTCCGGGTTCGGAATGTAACCGGGCGTTTCCCTCTCGCTATGGCCGCCGAAACACTATTGATGTATCAAAGTGAACGTACTAGCTATTAGCTAGATCAGTTCTCGACCGTACATCGAGAACCACTCAGTGGACGCGGGCATCAGGCCACTCATACCAGCCTTACAACAGTATGAGTGTAGTGATTATCAAATCATCGGCTTATTAGTACCGGTCAGCTCCGAGAGTCGTTAGTCCTCTCTTCCACATCCGGCCTATCAACCCAGTAGTCTGGCTGGGAGCCTCTCGCCCGAAGGCATGGAAATCTCATCTTAAGGCCGGCTTCCCGCTTAGATGCTTTCAGCGGTTATCCATCCCGAACGTAGCTAATCAGCGGTGCTCTTGGCAGAACAACTGACACACCAGAGGTTCGTCCAACCCGGTCCTCTCGTACTAGGGTCAGATCCTTTCAAATTTCCAACGCGCGCAGCGGATAGGGACCGAACTGTCTCACGACGTTCTAAACCCAGCTCGCGTACCGCTTTAATGGGCGAACAGCCCAACCCTTGGGACCTACTCCAGCCCCAGGATGCGACGAGCCGACATCGAGGTGCCAAACCATGCCGTCGATATGGACTCTTGGGCAAGATCAGCCTGTTATCCCCGAGGTACCTTTTATCCGTTGAGCGACAGCGCTTCCACAAGCCACTGCCGGATCACTAGTCCCGACTTTCGTCCCTGCTCGACTTGTCAGTCTCACAGTCAAGCTCCCTTGTGCACTTACACTCGACACCTGATTGCCAACCAGGTTGAGGGAACCTTTGGGCGCCTCCGTTACTTTTTGGGAGGCAACCGCCCCAGTTAAACTACCCATCAGGCACTGTCCCTGAACCGGATTACGGTTCTAAGTTAGACATCCAGAGTGACCAGAGTGGTATTTCAACAACGACTCCACCGACACTAGCGTGCCAGCTTCAAAGTCTCCCACCTATCCTACACAAGCCACACCGAACACCAATACCAAACTGTAGTAAAGGTCACGGGGTCTTTCCGTCCTGCTGCGCGTAACGAGCATCTTTACTCGTAGTGCAATTTCGCCGAGTTCACGGTTGAGACAGCTGGGAAGTCGTTACGCCATTCGTGCAGGTCGGAACTTACCCGACAAGGAATTTCGCTACCTTAGGATGGTTATAGTTACCACCGCCGTTTACTGGGGCTTAAATTCTGAGCTTCGCCGAAGCTAACCCTTCCTCTTAACCTTCCAGCACCGGGCAGGCGTCAGTCCGTATACATCGTCTTGCGACTTGGCACGGACCTGTGTTTTTAGTAAACAGTCGCTTCCCACTGGTCTCTGCGGCCCTGCAGCGCTTCCGGGAGTAAATCCCTTGACGCCTTAGGCCCCCCTTCTCCCGAAGTTACGGGGGCATTTTGCCGAGTTCCTTAACCATGATTCTCTCGATCTCCTTGGTATTCTCTACCTGACCACCTGTGTCGGTTTGGGGTACGGGCAGCTAGAACCTCGCGTCGATGCTTTTCTTGGCAGCATAGGATCATCAGATCTTGCACTTGCGTGCTCCCCTTAAGTTCTCAGCCTTATATGAGAGACGGATTTGCCTATCTCTCGGCCTACAACCTTGGCCTGGGACAACCATCGCCCAGGACTGACTACCTTCCTGCGTCACACCTGTTAATACGCTAACCGCACCAGACGGGTTCGAGCGTTAGACCGGAAGCGTCATCCCCGAAGGGAATCAGTCGTCCGGGTTAGGACTCTTAGCACTACTGGATTAGCTTGGGCGGTTCTTCGCCGGTACGGGAATATCAACCCGTTGTCCATCGACTACGCCTGTCGGCCTCGCCTTAGGTCCCGACTTACCCAGGGCGGATTAGCCTGGCCCTGGAACCCTTGGTCTTTCGGAGGACGGGTTTCTCACCCGTCTTTCGCTACTCATGCCTGCATTCTCACTCGTGTGGCGTCCACGGCTGGTTCACACCGCCGCTTCACTCGCCACACGACGCTCTCCTACCCATCAACACGGCTGGACCACGAAGGCCTACCAATAATGTCAATGCCACAACTTCGGTGGCGTGCTTGAGCCCCGTTACATTGTCGGCGCGGAATCACTTGACCAGTGAGCTATTACGCACTCTTTCAAGGGTGGCTGCTTCTAAGCCAACCTCCTGGTTGTCTGTGCAACTCCACATCCTTTCCCACTTAGCACGCGCTTTGGGACCTTAGTTGGTGGTCTGGGTTGTTTCCCTCTCGACAATGAAGCTTATCCCCCACTGTCTCACTGCTGCGCTCTCACTTACCGGCATTCGGAGTTTGGCTGACGTCAGTAAGCTTTTGGGCCCCATCGGCCATCCAGTAGCTCTACCTCCGGCAAGAAACACGCAACGCTGCACCTAAATGCATTTCGGAGAGAACCAGCTATCACGAAGTTTGATTGGCCTTTCACCCCTATCCACAGCTCATCCCCTCAGTTTTCAACCTAAGTGGGTTCGGTCCTCCACGACGTCTTACCGTCGCTTCAACCTGGCCATGGATAGATCACTTCGCTTCGGGTCTAGGACATGCGACTGAATAGCCCTATTCAGACTCGCTTTCGCTACGGCTTCCCCTCACGGGTTAACCTCGCCACATATCGCTAACTCGCAGGCTCATTCTTCAAAAGGCACGCTGTCACCCCTACAAGGAGGCTCCAACGGTTTGTAAGCAAACGGTTTCAGGTACTATTTCACTCCCCTCCCGGGGTACTTTTCACCTTTCCCTCACGGTACTTGTCCGCTATCGGTCATCTGGGAGTATTTAGGCTTATCAGGTGGTCCTGACGGATTCACACGGGATTTCTCGGGCCCCGTGATACTTGGGATACTCTCCGCACGATTGCCGCATTTCGACTACGGGGTTTGCACCCTCTATGACTGGCCTTTCAATGCCATTCGTCTATACGACGTTCTAATGCCGACCGCTTATCAGCGCGGTCTGGAAAGTCCCACAACCCCGAACGTGCAACGCCTGATAGCTATCACACACGCTCGGTTTAGCCTGTTCCGATTTCGCTCGCCACTACTCTCGGAATCACTTTTGTTTTCTCTTCCTGTGGGTACTGAGATGTTTCACTTCCCCACGTTCCCTCTACCCGCCCTATATATTCAGGCGGGAGTCACCGGGTCACCTTGCGGGCCCAGCGGGGTTTCCCCATTCGGAAATCCTCGGATCAAAGCTTGTTTATCAGCTACCCGAGGCTTATCGCAGATTACTACGTCCTTCTTCGGCTCCAGATGCCAAGGCATCCACCGTTTGCTCTTAAAGATTTGAAATCACATGAGTTTGAATCGATTTCTCTAAAGAAATTGACCAATGATCTACGACCCTCCGAAGAGGGTCTTTGATCTTTGTGACTCAGACTCGAAAGTCTGAATCTAAGATGCTCGCGTCCACTGTGTAGTTCTCAAAGTACGGGCGGTGCCCTTCATGCCGGCAAGTGATGCCAACACAAAAGGCCCAGAGGTTCGTTCAGGATCTGACGATCCGTCCCGGTCCCTCAGGACCCAACAGCGTGCATATGAAGCCGTTCCGAAGTCGATCGTTTCCAACCGGCAAGCCGGCGTACTGAGATCTCGTTCTTCAGTGCTTCATCAATGTCAATGTTCCACCCATGAGCTTCCAGTCGAGGACATTCGCCTCGAAGCTGGCTCTGGACTCGATCGCCGAAGCGAGCGAGTCAGATGCTCCTTAGAAAGGAGGTGATCCAGCCGCACCTTCCGGTACGGCTACCTTGTTACGACTTAGTCCTAATTACCAATCCCACCTTAGACAGCTCCATCCACAAGGGTTAGGCCACTGGCTTCGGGTGTTACCGACTTTCATGACTTGACGGGCGGTGTGTACAAGGCCCGGGAACGTATTCACCGCAGCGTTGCTGATCTGCGATTACTAGCGACTCCGACTTCATGAGGTCGAGTTGCAGACCTCAATCCGAACTGAGACCGGCTTTTTGGGATTCGCTCCACCTTACGGTATTGCAGCCCTTTGTACCGGCCATTGTAGCATGCGTGAAGCCCAAGACATAAGGGGCATGATGATTTGACGTCATCCCCACCTTCCTCCGAGTTGACCCCGGCAGTCTTCCATGAGTTCCCACCATTACGTGCTGGCAACATAGAACGAGGGTTGCGCTCGTTGCGGGACTTAACCCAACATCTCACGACACGAGCTGACGACAACCATGCACCACCTGTATACCGACCTTGCGGGGCGACTGTTTCCAGACGTTTCCGGTATATGTCAAGCCTTGGTAAGGTTCTTCGCGTTGCATCGAATTAATCCGCATGCTCCGCCGCTTGTGCGGGCCCCCGTCAATTCCTTTGAGTTTTAGCCTTGCGGCCGTACTCCCCAGGCGGGGAACTTAATGCGTTAGCTGCGACACGGAGACCGTGGAATGGTCCCCACATCTAGTTCCCAACGTTTACGGCATGGACTACCAGGGTATCTAATCCTGTTCGCTCCCCATGCTTTCGCTCCTCAGCGTCAGTTACGGCCCAGAGATCTGCCTTCGCCATCGGTGTTCCTCCTGATATCTGCGCATTCCACCGCTACACCAGGAATTCCAATCTCCCCTACCGCACTCTAGTCTGCCCGTACCCACTGCAGGCGCGAGGTTGAGCCTCGCGTTTTCACAGCAGACGCGACAAACCGCCTACGAGCTCTTTACGCCCAATAATTCCGGACAACGCTTGCACCCTACGTATTACCGCGGCTGCTGGCACGTAGTTAGCCGGTGCTTTTTCTGCAGGTACCGTCACTTTCGCTTCTTCCCTGCTAAAAGAGGTTTACAACCCGAAGGCCGTCGTCCCTCACGCGGCGTTGCTGCATCAGGCTTTCGCCCATTGTGCAATATTCCCCACTGCTGCCTCCCGTAGGAGTCTGGGCCGTGTCTCAGTCCCAGTGTGGCCGGTCACCCTCTCAGGCCGGCTACCCGTCGTCGGCTTGGTGAGCCGTTACCTCACCAACTACCTGATAGGCCGCGAGTCCATCCTTGACCAAAATTCTTTCCAACCGCAGGAGATGCCTCCACGGTTCGTATCCGGTATTAGACGTCGTTTCCAACGCTTATCCCAGAGTCAAGGGCAGGTTACTCACGTGTTACTCACCCGTTCGCCACTGATCCAGAGAAGCAAGCTTCTCTTTCACCGTTCGACTTGCATGTGTTAAGCACGCCGCCAGCGTTCGTCCTGAGCCAGGATCAAACTCTCCGTAAATGTTTATTTGCACGGACGCAAGCGTCCGGCACATTTTGTGTACCGTCCCACCGGAATGGGTAGGAGCAGTACGAGTTCGAAACTGACAGAACAAATCATTACTGACTTGCTTTGTTGTTCAATATTTATTCCAAAGGAATCTCACGACCCGCCGACCGAAGTCGGCGTCTGACTTGCGTCAGTGATGTTGACTAATGTCACCACAGTCACGAGGTTTTTGGCATTTGACATTGTGCACGCTGTTGAGTTCTCAAGGATCGGGCGCTCCCGCCGATCAGCCTTTCGGCAGCCGTTCGGGGCAACTTTTCTACCTTACCACTTCTCTTCGCTGTGTCAAATTCGCTTCCGCTTGTCAGAGTTAGATAACTCAGCGACAAGCGAGTGGGGCATTTGACATGCTCCGGAGTGGATTTCTTACCTTAGCCAAGTGAGGCGATCACTACAAGAGGATCAGCGTATTAGGCTTTGGATTTTGTGGCTGCTACTTGGGGTTCGGAGCTGAGCATCCGAGTGATTTTGACTCACTCGCTGCTTCCCGCTTTCCGTTCCGCTCGGGGCAACAAGGAAGACATTACGTGGGTCCTGGGGGTCTGGCAAATTGCGCCCGCATCCCGGGCGTGTCGCGGCCGAGATCCGCGGAAACACGCGGATGTCGAGCCGTCGGGGCCGATGAGCCCCGATGGCGCCACCCACCTAGGAGGTGCGCAGGACCCGCTCGTACACGGCGATCATCCGCTCGGTCTGGGCGCTCTGACGCAGCCCATCCCCCGTGTTTCCGGGCATCGGGCGGAGCGTGCCGGTCCGAATGGCCGTGGACACCTCGGCGAGGGTCTCCGCGAGAGCGGCGATCGACCCATCGCGCGGCTGCCAATGAGAACCGGCCGGCAGCTCCCCCGCCACGGCCGGGTCGCTCACGATCGAGCGGGTGCCCATCACCGTCGCTTCGAACACCGTCATGCCCTGCGTCTCGAAGCCGATCGACGTCTGCACGAGTGCGTCGGCCGCACCCATGGCGCGCAACGACTCCCGGTAGGGAACCCGGCCGGCGAACACCACGCGGTCCCCCAGACCGTGACGCTCGACGAACGCGCGTGCCTTGGACAGGAGGAGGCCGGCGCCGTAGAGACGGAACTCCGCGTCCGCACCCGAGAGACGGACCGCCTCGAGAAACTCCATGAGACGCTTCTCGGCACTCATCCGACCGATCCACAAGAAGACAGGCCGTCGCTCACCTGCCGGCACGACGTCCGCGTCGATCGTCGACTCCCCGCGCACCTCTTCCACGAGATCGTCGTCCACTCCCGTGGGGATGACGTCGATGGCGGTCCCCACGCCCTTGCTCTCGAGGAGGGAGGCGAAGTGCGAGCTGGGCGCGACGAGGGCCGACGCGCGCTTGGCGAGCTCGTCGAGGAATCGCCACGCACTCGTGGGAAGCGATGATCGACGGGGCTTCAGGACCAGCCCCTGCGCCCACACCATCGCGCGGACCGCGAGCCGCGGGAACGGCACGACCTGCTCGATACCGAACTCCATGTGGTTGTGGAAGGTGTGGACGACGGGGAGTCCGTGACGTTCGGCGAAGCGGTACCCGATCGCGGCCTGCCAGAAGTCGGCCTGCACGTGGACGACGTCGACGGGGGCTCGGGACGCCATCGCCCGGTCGAGAGCCGCATCCGACCAGCGCCCGGGGAGCGATGCCGAGTACTCGCGATCGAGGGTGATCGGGATCGATCGGGTGTCCACGTCGTGCGGGTCCAGCCGGTGTGGCGCATGCATGCGCGGTGCGCAGACCGTGACCGCGTGACCCGCGCGCTCGAGGAACTTCGTCTGCAACCGGATCGACACCTGCACGCCCCCGGCCGATTCAGCGTGCTGGTCGCTCACGATCAGGATGTGCATGATCCCCCCAGGCTACGGGTGGGACCTCACACGGGAGGGGAGGCCGTGCCGGTCCCGCCGTTCCCCGCGGCGCGCACGGCTGCGCCTTCCTCGAGGGCGGCGATGAGGAGCTCCTGCACGTAGCCGAGCCAGTCGAAGAGTCCGCGGGCGAGCAGGTCGTCGTCGGACGTCTGCGCGGGGTCGGGCTCCTCGTCGAACGCGTTCGGATCGTCGACGACGCCCAGGCGCGCGGCGATCGTCAGTCTGAGATCGGTGAGATGGCGCAACCACGACCAGCCGGCCTCGGTGTCCAGCACGAACTCGGCATCGGATGAGGAGGGGACGGCGCCGGCGCCGGCGACCGAGGACGGGCTCGGATCGTCATCGCTCGCCGACGTGCTGGCGAGAGAGCGCTGCACCGTGGAGGCCGCGGCGACCTTGGCGGCGGCGAGGTCGGTGCGCGTGAAGCGACTGAACTCGGCCGAGGCGTCGGGGTCCTCCCGATAGGCGTCGGGGAAGAGCCGACCGATGGCCGGGTCGAGGCCGGCCGACGGCTCCGCCACGTCGGCGAGCATCTCGGCGAGCTGGCCAGACAAGGACAGGAGGATCCTCGTCTCCGCCGCGTCGAATCGTGCGAGGACGTCTCCGGCGTCCGTCACACCGAACGCGGTCATACGTCGGCCTTCGTGATGCTCGCCCAGAGCCCGTAGCCGTGCATGGCTTCGACGTGCCGCTCCATCTCCTCGCGATTGCCGGTCGCGACGACCGCCCGGCCGTCGTTGTGCACGAGCATCATGAGCCGCTCGGCCTCCTCCCGCGCGAAGCCGAAGTAGCTCCGGAACACGAACGAGACGTAGGACATGAGGTTGACGGGGTCGTTCCAGACGATCGTCACCCACGGGGAGGCGAATGCGGCCTCGTCCACGA
Source organism: Labedella endophytica (assembly GCF_003990045.1). Classification (GTDB taxonomy): domain Bacteria; phylum Actinomycetota; class Actinomycetes; order Actinomycetales; family Microbacteriaceae; genus Labedella; species Labedella endophytica. The sequence goes on from NZ_RZGZ01000002.1 coordinate 1,224,757, forward strand.
CATCGGTGTCCCGCGCGATGTCGGTGTCGGAGAGGGTCGTCGTCACCCCTCCAGCCTGTCACGCCGTGGGGTGCGATGCACGCCGATCAGCCAGCGTCCGCGAGCGGATGCGTTCCGGGTGATCGCCCAGGTTCGGACGCTACGATCGTCGGCGCAAGGGGAGTAATCCACCTCCGACGTCTTCGTCAGTACGGGCCCGCCGTCGGGTTCCCGGAGCGTCGGCCTTCGCAGCAGTCACCACACGGAACCGATCCGCATCCGTCCACGTCACATGACATGGGCGGGAAAAGATCCGCAACCGGTCGGTGTCGCTCGGGGGCGGATGAGACTTTGGTCACATCCGCCGACCCTTCGGAGCACTCTGTGAACGTCACCCCCACCATCTGGTTGATCACCATCGCGGTCACCATCGCTTTCTTCGTGTACGAGTTCTTCGCGCACGTCCGGAAGCCACACGAACCGACGATCGGCGAATCCGCTCGATGGTCGGCCTTCTACATCGGCCTCGCGCTCCTCTTCGGAGTCGGCATCGGCATGGTGTCCGGCTGGACCTTCGGCGGCGAGTACTTCGCCGGCTACCTCACGGAGAAGGCCCTGTCGATCGACAACCTCTTCGTGTTCCTCATCGTGATGAGCGGGTTCGCGGTGCCGAAGGCCTACCAGCAGAAGGTGCTGATGATCGGCATCATCATCGCGCTCATCCTGCGCGGCATCTTCATCGCCGTGGGCGCGACCCTCATCGACAACTTCTCGTGGATCTTCTACATCTTCGGCGCGCTGCTGCTCGTCCTCGCCTACCGCCAGGCCTTCAGCGACCATGAGTCCGACCCAGCCAACGGCCGCTTCGTGAAGTTCGCCCGCCGCGTCCTGCCGATCACCGACGACTACCACAGCGACAAGCTGTCGGTGAAGCTCGACGGGAAGTTCTTCTTCACCCCGATGCTCCTCGTGATCCTCGCGATCGGTGTCATCGACCTCGTCTTCGCGGTCGACTCGATCCCCGCCATCTACGGGCTCACGGAGGAGGCGTACATCGTCTTCACCGCCAACGCGTTCGCCCTGATGGGTCTGCGCCAGCTCTTCTTCCTCATCGGCGGACTGCTCGAGCGTCTCGTCTACCTGGCTCAGGGCCTCGCGGTCATCCTCGCCTTCATCGGTGTGAAGCTCGTGCTCCACGCGATGCACGTCAACGAACTCCCGTTCATCAACGGCGGCGAGCCGATGCTGTGGGCCCCCGAGATCCCGATCTGGTTCTCGCTCGTGTTCATCGGCCTGACGATCGCGGTCGCCACGGTGCTCAGCCTGCGGAAGACGCGCGGGGACAAGGTCGGCCGTCCCGACGACGACGCGACGCCCCCCGGCGGTGGATCCGCGGTGAGCTCGGGCTCCCACTGACAAACGCCCGCGTGAGGTGTCGCAAAACGTTGCCTGACGAGCCCGTCAGACAACAGATTGCGACACCTCACGGGTTTGTGGCGGGGGCTTCGGCGGGTAGACGAACGTCACGAGCACGACCGAGATCATCATCAGGAGATACCAGGCGACGAGCTTCGTGAGCGGGACGAGGGTCCACCCCGCCTCCTGATGCGGGTAGATCCAGGCGCCGGCGGCCGTCGCGATGTTCTCCGCGATCCAGATGAAGAGCGCCACCAGCAGGAACGCGAGCAGCACCGGCATGCGGAACGTCGAGCGGAAAACGCGGACGTGCATGGCCGTTCGCGCGTAGACCACGACGATCGCCGCGATGAGGAACCACCGGACGTCGAATACGTAGTGGTGGGTGAAGAAGTTCACGTAGATCGCGCCCGCGACGAGGGCGGTCAGCCACACCAGCGGATAGCGCGCGAACCGCAGATCGAAGAGCCGGTACACCCGCACCATGTAGGACCCGACGGCCGCGTACATGAATCCGCTGAAGAGCGGGACCGCCCCGATGTGCAGGACACCGCCGTCCTCGTAGCTCCACGAACCCACGCTCGTCTTGAACAGTTCCATGCCCGTGCCGACGACGTGGAAGAGCACGATCACCCAGAGTTCCCGGCCGGATTCGAGCCGGCCGAGCAGCATGCCCGCCTGGATGGCGACGGCGGCGAGCACGAGCAGGTCGTTCCGAGCGAGGGCCGCGTCGTCCGGCCACCAGAGCCGCGCGGCCACGATCACCGCGAGAAGCAGCGCGCCGAAGACGCACGCCCACGCCTGTTTCGCACCGAAGACGAGGAACTCGACGAGCCGTGCGCGGGCTCCGGTGGTGGAGGAATCGCTGAGGAGGCGGTGTGCGAGGGCGTCGATGCGTTCCTCGACCGGGGTGTATCGCGTCATGGTTCCGCCCCCACCGTCCCGAGTCCGTCCCCCACGATCCGTCAGGATATCCGGTCGCCCCAGGGGCGGACGCTCATGACGGACGCGGCGTGGACAGCGTGACGGTGAACTTCGCGTTGCGGGCGATCTGGCGGGTGGGGCCGACGTGGCGTTCGAGGGCTGCCCGATAACCGAGCGGCGTGTTCCACACGGTCCAGAGCTCGCCGCCGGGAGCGAGCACTCGGCCCGCTGCGGCGAAGAGCTTCTCCGCGATACCGGCGTGCACCGTGTTGCCCATGTGGAACGGCGGGTTGAGCAGGACGAGGTCGATCGAGCCGGCGGGGATCTCGGAGGCAGCGTCGTCGCGCACCACGCGCACGCGATCGCCGACACCGTTCGCGTCCGCCGTCGCCCGCGCGGAAGCGACCGCTGCCGCGGACTGATCGCTCGCGATCATCGACAGATCCGGACGCCGCTTCGCCACGAGGGCCGCGATCACTCCGGTCCCGCACCCGAGGTCGAGGGCGGTCCGGGCTCCCTCCGAGAGCCGGTCGATGTGCTCGAGGAGGAAGCGTGTGCCCACGTCCACACGCGCGCCGGCGAACGCCGATCCATGCGCCACGACCTCCACGTCGAGGGACTCGTCGCGGCGCTGCCGAGGCCACGGCGACTCCTGCGTCTCCGCCCGCGGCGAGCGCGCCACGAGCACGCGCGACTTCTGGCGGGCGAGGCTGGCCTGGACATCGCCGAAATGCCGCGACAGGACCTCGTTCATCGCGAGGGTCATGTGCTTCACACGTCCCCCGGCGAAGAGGACGACATCCGGGTGCGCGTGCCGCGCGACGAGCCCTGCGATCTCGTCGAGGGCATCGAGGGATCGTGGGAGCTGCAGGAGCACCACGCGGGCTCCGTCGACGAGCGCCGCGTCGAGCCCCCCGACGACGAGCTCGCCCTCAAGGCCGAGCCGCTCGGCGTTGCCCCGGATCGCGAGCTCCCCGGAGAGCGCGTCCTGCTGCACCCGCACCCGCCGAGCGCCGTGCAGGGCGATGGCACCGAGGGAGAGAGCGCCGTAGTCGTCACCGATGACGGTCAGCTCGCCCGGCTCGATCCCGGCGAGCGCCGCGGCGGACTCGTCGAGCACGAGACGATCGCTCGCATCGAAGGCCTGGAGATTCGGGGCCTCCACATCGGGGAACCGGCGGAGGGCGGTGAAATCGAAGGGCATCCCCTCAGGGTACTTCGGACACCGGTCGTCGCAGGGGCCGGCCCGTCGTCAGTCGGTGTCGAGGCCGGAGGCGAACGTGCGCGACCGGGTCAGGAGTCGATCGAGGTAACCCGTGACCGCACGCACGTCATCGTCGGTCCAATCGGCGAGGAGCTCGTCCATCATGGCGTCGCCGGCGTCGAAGAGGTCTCGAGCGACCGCCTTCCCCGCGTCGGTGAGCACGAGATCATGCGCGCGCCCGTCCGCCTCGTCCCGGTGCCGATCCACCCATCCCCTGGCCTCGACCTTCGCGACGGCCTTGCTCACGGTGGGGGCTCCGGTCCCGAGGAGGTCGGCGAGAGCCGATCCGCGGAGGGGCCCGCGGAAGCCGAGGGTCCACAGCACCCGGACCTCCATCGCCGAGAGCCCGTGCTCCCGGATCCCGGGGAGTCGCCGGCCGAACGCCGGATCGGACCAGATGCCCTGGAGATCGGTGAGCAGGCCCACGAGGTCGGAGCGATAGTGCATCTCGTCCGATCCGGCCATGGCAACACGGTACCTCCTCGATATCCTTTCCATGGGAAACCTTTCGTATGCCATTCCGGCGCACGAAAGCGCCAACCACCGACGTTCGAAGGAGAACATCATGACCCGCACCCATGTCGTCACCGGCGCCGCATCCGGAATCGGACGCGCCACGAGCGAACTGCTCACATCGAGGGGGGACACCGTGATCGGCGTCGACCTGCACGACGCCGACGTGAACGTCGACCTCACGACCGAGGACGGCCGAGCCACCCTCGTCTCGGAGGTCGAACGACTGAGCGGGGGCCGGCTCGACGGCATCCTCGCGATCGCGGGGCTCTCCGCCCCGATCCCGGCGACCGTCGGAGTGAACTACTTCGGCATGGTGTCGACGCTCGAGGGCCTCCGACCACTCCTCGCGGGATCGTCCGCGCCGCGCGCCGTCGGCGTGGCCTCCATGGCGAGCCTCCACCCGGCCGACGACGAACTCGTCGACCTCCTGCTCGCGGGCGACGAGCCCCGGGCTCTCGAGCGGAGCACCGTTCTCGCGGGTGACCCCACGACGGGCCACCAGATCTACTCGTCGAGCAAGCAGGCGTTCGCGCGCTGGATCCGGCGGAACGCGACGACCCCGGCGTGGGCCGGGGAGAACATCCCCCTCAACGCGATCGCGCCCGGCGTCATCGTCACGGCGATGACCGAGCCGCTCCTCGCGACCGAGGAAGGACGCGAGCAGATCCGGCAGAGCGTACCCATGCCCCTCGGCGGTTTCGCGGACGCGAACGTGCCGGCGCGACTGCTCGCGTGGCTCGTGAGCGAGGAGAACTCCCACCTCTGCGGGCAGGTCGTGTTCGTGGACGGCGGCAGCGACGCCGTCATCCGCGGCGACTCCACCTGGTGATCGGCGACCGGGCGACCCGTATTCAGGAGCGACCGACCCCACACCCCGTGAGATCGTGACGTGACGATGGCCCCTCCAGAAGGAGGGGCCATCGTCACGAGCCGGACCGGACCGTCAGCCGCGCCGCTTCCGTCGAGACAACACGAACGCAACCGCTCCTATCGCCAGCAGGACGAGCGCCACACCGACGATCCCGGCGACCTCCGTGCCCGTGATCGCGAGCGGATCGTCGTCGCCGTCGGCAGCCCCGTCATCCCCTGTTCCGCCGCCGGGCGCGCCGTCTCCGGGAGGCTGCGGGGACGCCCCGTCGTCTCCGTCTCCCGGTTGGGACGGCCCGGGACTCGGTTCGGGCTCCTCGGCATCCGCCAGGACGATCGGGAAGTACCAGGCGTTCACACCGTCGCCCTCCCCCGTGCCGGCGGCGAGCGCCGTTGACTCGTCGCTACCGGCCTCCGCGAAGGACAGCATCAGCGAGCTGTCCTCGGAGAGGCGGGCGAACGCCTCATCGGACAGGTCGACACTCACGGTCGACGCGCCGACCGCCACGGGCACATCCACCGATCCGAGGAGCCGCCCTCCCAGGCTGTCCCCCCAGGGCGGGGCGGCGCCGTCGCTCTCGGAACAGGCATCGAAGCCGTACTCGTCGTCAGGACAGCTCGACGTCCAGACCGGCGTGAACCGGGCGTCGCCATTCCAGAGGAACGCGGACACCGACCCGGCCTCGGTCGACTCGACGTCGATCGAGACGGTGCCGTCGGCGATCGTCACGTCGCCCACCGTGAGGGCGTCACTCGGCTGCACCCCGGAGATGGTCCCGCCCCTCACCGCCGACTGGTAGATCGTCTGCGGAGATTCGACTCCCCTGAGCGCGGTGTCCGGGATGATCGCGTCCGGCGCCTCGGTCGCCCGATCGGCCGGCGGCTCATACCCCTCGAGGTAGGCGTGACCCCACCGGGACGGTTCGGACTGCTGCGACCCGAACGCCGACCAGGCCGTCCGCGTCTCACCGATGAAGTCCTGCGTGTCGGAATCGTACGGAGTGAGGTTCAGCCCCATGTACGCGGGGTCGACGTCGTTCACCTCGGCGGAGCCGGACGGCGCCGTGCTCGTGGGACCGACCGCGGCGGGCAGATCCGCGAGCGGGATCTCGATCTCGACCGCGTACCCTCCTCCGACGTACGCCCCGGCGGAGTCGCGATCCACGGCCACGGCCACCTGGACGCCCGGCGCGTTGGGAGCGGCTTCGATCGTCTCGGCGAGAGGACCGGTGGAGAAGCCCTGGTGGTTGTCGGCGTCCCGCGACCAGCACGGTCCGTCCTCGCCGTTGCCGTTCGCTCCGGCGGGGTCGTCCGTGAACGGGAAGACGCCGAGCTTGAAGGTGGGCGACGTGTCGATCGAGTCGCCGCGCGGATCGATCAGCAGCTCGACGGAGTCGGTGAGCCAGTGCCCGAAGCAGCGCTCCGGCGTGGCCGCGGCTCCAGCGATGTCATCGGACACGCGGAGGTAGGCGAAGAGGGAGTCCCCTGACCAGCCGACCTTCGCGTAGCTCCCGTCACCGCAGTCCACGCCCGCCGGCTCGCACGCCGCACCCTCCCAGACCGCGGACAGGTCGAGCTGCGCGTCTCCGTAACCCGCGTCGACGCCATCGACGTCGGGAGCGGCGACGAGCTCGGGGATCGAGACGGACGGGACGAGGTAGAGGCTCATCGATTCGGTCGAGTCGCCGGCCGAGGATTCGGTGGTCGCGGTGATCTGCTCGATCGAGCCCCCTGCGGCCGTCGGGTCCTCGTGCGTGAGGACGAAGTCGACACGGCCTGTCTCGCCCGCGGGCAGATCGACGAAGGGCTTCGATGCCGCATCGACGGCGAAGCCCGCGGGGATCGCGAGTTCCACGGTCCCCGACGCCGGACCGCTCGAACGGTTGGTCACGTCGACCGAGGTGGTCATCGACTCGCCCGCGCCGATCTCACCGGTGGGGACGGAGAGTCCGGCGACGTAGGCGCCGGTCTCGTCGGTCCACGCGTCGTACTCGGCGGCGGTGCCCGTGCGGACGAAGCGACCGTCGATGGGGGAGACGAGCTGGACACGCGTGTCGTTGTACGCGGTGACGTCGCCGCCCGCGAATCGAGCGGCGATCCGGTACCGTGCGGCCGTCGCGTCGGCCGACGGCGTCACGGTGAAGTCCACACTCGCTCCCGCCGTGTCGATCCCTCCCGTCTCGACCGGGGCGGACACCTGCCACCCCTCTGGTACGTCGAGGGAGAGCTGGCCCGCCGGCAGGGTGCCGGCGCCCGATCGGGCCGTCACGGTCACCGCGAAGGGCTCGCCGGCTGCACCGAAGTAGTCCTCGGCTTCCAGATAGAACAGCGATCCGAGCGGCATTCCCCCCGGATCCGCGATGGTCGCACCGTAGAAGACCGCCTCGTCGTCGGCTGCCCCCTCGGATCCGTTCGGCTGCATCGGGACGAGCGACTCGGATACGCCGTACCTCTGGCACGTCGCGTCCCACGGCGTCTTCTGCATGACACGCGCCTGCGTCGGGTGGGCCCTGCCGCCCTCACGTCCGACCTGCGCCCACGTCTTGGCGGCACCCGCGGGTTGTCCCGCCGTGTTGCCAGCCGCCCACGTGTAGGGCGACTCGAATCCCGTCCAGGTGCCGACGACGGTGAAGGGGTTGTCGGCCGCGGGGACGAACCCGTCCATGCACCGCGGGGCGGCGAGACCACCCTCTCCCGTCGTCAGCCCGCCGGCCAGGATCTTCTTGACCTGCCACGGTTCGACGGCACCGACGCCCGAGAGCTGCTCGGGGAAGCGCGTCGGATCGGCGGCCGCGGCGGCCGCCTCCCACACCATGCGGCCCTGGGCGTACTGGTGGTTGCCGTGGCCCGCCGCGAGCGACGGCGTTCCACCGACGAGGATCTCCGGCTGGGTCTCGCGCAGGATGCGGACGGTGCGCCGGAGGGTCTCCTCGGCGTCCCAGACCTGGGCGGTCAGCGGAGCGGAGGTGTTGTAGTAGAAATCGACCCGGTCGAGGTTGAAGATGTCGACGGTGCCAGACCTGATGTGGGACGTGCGGTCCTCGTTCTCGCGGCGGAGCCCGAGGTCCGGTCCGGACTCGGGTCCGACGGAGTTCGAGCCGCCCTCGCCCCTGGTCGCCATGATGATGCCGCAGCGGATCCCGTAGAGGTCGCTCCACACACCGCACGGGGTCGTGAAACCGGCGTCGTCGTCCGGGTGGGCCCAGATGCCCATGACGTCGATCTTCTCGCGATCGGTCTCGGTGGCCACCGATGCATCACCGACGGTGAGGACGGGGTCGGGGGCGGCGAGAGCAGCCTGCGGGGCGAGGAGACCCGCCGCGACGATGAGTGACGCCAGCAGTCCGGCGTGTGTGCGTTTCATTGCGCCTCCGAAAGGATGTCGAAGCCGTCCGGCGCGACACTGCGGCGGGGGCGTGGCGCCAGGTTACTCACCAAGTCGCGCACCGACAAGCACTAGCGCGCGTTTTTAATCATTAATGCGCATGAGCACGCAGTCAGGAAACTCGTCGCGCTGCAGAGCGGTCGAGCACGAGGGTGACGTCGGAATGGAGATGGAGTGCCGAGGCGGGCAGCTCCTCCGTCGGATCCGACGAGAGCAGGCGCGCGACGATCTCGGCCTTCGCCTCACCCATGGCGACGACGACGAGCGCCCGGGCGCGGAGGATCGTCGCGATGCCCTGGGACACGGCCGAGGCCGGGACGCGTTCCGGATCTCCGTCGAAGAATCGGGCGTTGTCCCGTCGCGTCGAGCTCGAGAGCCGCGCCACGTGGGTCCCCTCGGAGAACGGGGTACCCGGGGCGTTGAACGCGATGTGACCGTCCGTGCCGATGCCGAGGATCTGGACGCCGACACCGCCGGACGCGGTGATCGCCGCGTCATAGGCCCGGCATGCCCGCTCGAGGTCGGGGGCGTCCGGATCGGGGCCATGAACCATGCCGGCGTCGATGCCCATCGCCTCGGTGAATTCGCGCCTGATGACCCGGGCGTACCGCTCGGGGTGGTCCGGCGGCAGTCCCACGTACTCGTCGAGGAGGAAGGCATGGCTCGAGCGATACGGGCTCGCCGGGTCCTGCCCGTGTCGACGGATCAGTTCGGCGTAGGCGGGCCCGGGCGACGACCCCGTCGCGAGGCCCAGGACGCGTTCGCTGCGATCGATCACGGCGGCATCGATGAGGTCGGCGGCCGCGACACCCACGGCCTCGCGGTCCGGCAGCACCCGCACGTCGATCACTCGCGCACCGCGCCCTCGATCATGCCCGAGATGAAGTGCCTCTGCAGGAAGACGTAGACGATCACCACTGGGAGGGCGACGAGCACGGCCCCCGCCGCGAGCAGCGCGGTCCCCTGCGTGTACTGGCCCTGGAAGAAGGCGAGCCCGAGCGGTGCCGTGCGCACTGCTCCGCTCGGCGACATGACGAGCGGGATGAGGAACTCGTTCCACGTCCACATGAAGGTGAGCAGGACGAGCGTGAGGATCGCCGGTCGCCCCATCGGTACGAGGATCTGACACAGGATGCGGAAGGATCCGGCACCGTCGAGCCGGGCGGCCTCGATGATCGCGAGGCTCGACGAGCGGAAGTACGCGCGCATCCAATAGGTGCCGAAGGCGATCGACATCGCGGCCTGCGGCAGCGCGACCCCCCACACCGTATTCGTCAACCCGACGGAACGCATGTCGAAGTAGAGGGGCACGATGAACGCCTCGGTCGGCACCATGATGCCGAGGAGGAAGAGGGCGAAGAGGATCCCGGAACCTCGAAACCGCATGATGCCGAAGGCGTAACCGGCCAGGATGGAACACGTCACGGCGATGACGACGACGATCAGGGCGACGATCACGGACGAGGTCATGTACTCCGAGAAGCGACCGATCACCCAGGCGTCGGCGAAGTTCTCCCAGTGGAGCCCGCCGCCCTCTCTCGCCACCGAGGCGCTCTGCGGGCCGAACGCGAGCGACACGATGACGCCGATCGGCCCGAGCACGACGAGGGCGAAGAAGACGAGCACGATGTAGTTCGTGGCGCGCTCGAGCGCGGACACCTTCACGATCGGTCTCCGATGCGGTTGATGACGGTCGTGATGAGGAGGACCACGATGGTGAGGACGATGCCGACCGCCGCCGCGAGGCCGACGTCGCCGATCTCGAAGGCCCGGCGGTAGATCTCGTAGCTCGGCACCGTGGTCGAGGTACCAGGCCCGCCCCGCGTGGTGACGTAGACGAGGTCGAAGGTCTTGAGCGCGGCGATGATCGTGAGCGTGAGGGCAACGGTGATCTCACCGCGAACGGCCGGCAGCGTGACGGCGAAGAACTCGCGCACGGAGTTGGCGCCGTCGAGTCGTGCAGCCTCGTACTGCTCCCGGGGGATCCGCCCCATCCCGGCGAGCATGAGCACGATCACGAGCCCCGTGGCGACCCACGTGCCGACGAGGCCGACGGCGGGGAGAGTGAAGGTGTAGTCCCCGAGCCACGGCCGGGTGAGGTTCCCGAGCCCGAGGGCGCGGAGCGTGCCGTTCAGCACACCGTCGGGGGCGTAGATCTGCCGCCACGCCACCGCGACGACGACCATCGCGATCACCTGCGGCAGGAAGAGGACCGTGCGGAAGAAGCCGAGTCCCTTCACCGTGGAGCGGTTGAGGACGGCCGCGACGAGCAGGCCGATCGCGAGCGGGAGGATCGAGAAGAAGAAGATGAGGACGAACGCGTGGCCGAACGCCTCGAGCAGCTGACCGTCCTGGAAGACCCTGACGTAGTTGTCGAGGCCGACGAACGTCGACTCCCCGATGCCGTCCCAGTCGAAGAACGAGAACTGCGCGGCGCGCGCGATGGGGAACAGCAGGAACACGCCGTAGACGAGGAGCGCCGGGGCGAGGTACGCGTACGGCACCCACGCCCGGCCGGAGAGCCGCGTGGCCCTCCGGCCGGGCGCGATGCCGCTACTCATCGCCGGAGGCGAATCCCGCGTAGTCGGCCTCGAGCTGCTCGGAGAACGCCTCGGCGTCGACGCGACCGTCGATGAGGTCCTGCAGGCTCTGCCCGAGGGTGTCCCCGAAGGTCGGGGTCGCGTAGTCGAGGTACGGGAGCAGGTCTCCCGATTCCGTCACCTCGCCGAAGACCGTGTAGATGTCCGCGAGCACGCCGCTCTCCGGCGCGAGTTCGGCCGTGCGGTTGACCGGGAGGTTGCCCGTCTCGGCGAGCACGTCCATGGCGTCGTCACTCGTGATGAAGTCGATGTAGGCCGCCGCGACGTCGTTGTTCTCCGCCGCCGAGGTGATCGTGAAGGGCAGGCCCGTGCCGCCCGTGGTCGCGATCGAGCCGTCGTCCCGCGTGGGGGCGAAGAATCCGACGTCGTCGCCCATGGCGTCCTCGAGGTCGGGGGCGACCCAGGATCCGGCCATCAGGAAGGTGCCGGCGCCGGCACCGAAGGCCTGCCAGGCCGCGTCGTAGTCCGTACCGTTCACACCCTCGTTGAAGTAGCCGGCGTCGACCCAGCTCTGCAGCTCGTTCGCCGCCTCGACGTTCTCCGGCGTGGTCCAGGAGGCGCCCGGGTTGCCGAGACCGAGCGATGTGATGTCGGCGGCGTCCACGAACTGGCCCTGGATGGGTCCGAAGACGTGGCCGGCCGGCCACTGGTCGATATTGCCGAGCTGCAGGGCCGGCTCGTCCTCGGATGCGGCCTCGACGGCCGAGGTGAAGTCGGACCAGGTCTCGGGCACCTCGAGGCCGAGAGCCTCGAGCTTGCTCTTCGAGTAGTAGACGCCGACGACCTCGCCGACCTGCGGGAGACCGTAGAGCTCGCCGTCGCCGAACGTCGTCGCGTCCTCGCTGTAGGTCGAGTACTGCAGGACGTTCTCCGAGTAGCGGTCGAACCAGCCGTACTCGTCCGCGTAGTCGTCGAGCGGGCGCAACTGACCGGCCTCGACGAACGCGCCCATCGAGTTGCGGCCGTTGTTGGCCTGCACGACGTCGGGGGCGTCGGTGTCGGTGAGCGCGAGCCGCAGGGTGGTGCCGAGGTCCTCGAACGACTGCGAGTTCCGCTCGATCGTGATGTTCGGGTACTTCTCCTCGAAGGCGGCGTTGAGCTGCTCCATCTGCTCGTTCTGCCCGCCGCGCACCTCCTGGTCCCACACCGTGAGCGTCATGTCCTCGACGCCGCTGATGTCGGTCGAGATGTCGCCGGTCTCCTCGTCGCCCGAGGACGAACCGCCCGCGCCGGGCGCGCAGGCCGCGAGGGAGAGGACGAGCAGGCCGGCGCCGGCTCCCGACAACAGGGTCCGAGATCGTTTATTCATGGCTGTGGTTCCCTTCCGAGCGGGTGGGTGGTGCTGAGGGGGTCTGGGTGTCGCGGCCGATCGGCTCGACGACGACGTCGTCCGGCCAGTGGAACGTCGCGTCGGCTCGCCGCACGACGGCGGCCGGGTCCGAGGGGAGGACGTCGTCCAGGAAACGGTAGCGGGACGAGAGCTCTCGATCGCCGTCGGCACGGTTCCTCGACCACCAGTCGGCGATATCGCCCCAGCCGGGCGAGGCGAGCGAGCCGCCGAACTGCTGGACGGCGAGCGCCGAGCACAGCGCGGAGAAGGACAATCGCTGGGCGAGCGGCCATTCCCGGAGCGTGCCGAGCACGAACGATGCGGCGAAGACGTCGCCGGCTCCCGTGGCGTCGAGGAGGGTGACCGGGACGCGCGGCACGCGCGCCTCTTCCCCGGTGGAGGAATCGATCGCGATCGCGCCGTCCTCACCGCACGTGACGACGACGAGGGGCACTCGGGCGGAGAGCGAGCGGGCGGCCGCGAGCGGTGAATCCGTCCGGGTGTACGCCATCGCCTCGACCATGTTGGGCGTGAAGGCGTAGCAGGAGCTCAGCGGATCGAGAGTGGCGGTGTCCCACACGCCCGTCGCATCCCACCCGACGTCGGCGAACACCCGCGTGCCCGACGCGGCGGCCACACGCCACCACTCTTCACGGGGCCCTTGCGACGCCATGCCGCTCAGCTCGGCGAAGGCCGCGCCTGCCGACAGGGGTTCCGCGAGGAGCTCGTCCGCCGAGATCGGGCTGTCGTGGCCGTGCGTGATCATGCTGCGGTCACCGTGCTCGGCGATCGAGACGGTCACGGCGGTGTGCCAGTCCTCGAGGGAGCGTGAGCGGCGGAGGTCGATGCCCTCGTGCTCCTCGAGCACCTTCCAGCACCAGCGTCCATAGGCGTCGTCCCCGAAGGTCGAGGCGAGGGCCGTCCGAAGACCGAGTCGGCTCGCGGCGACGGCGAGGTTCGCGATTCCGCCGGGGCTCGATCCCATCCCGTCCGCGTACACCTCGGTGCCGGGAGACGGGGGCGAGCTCAATCCTGTGAGCACCATGTCGAAGAACAGTGACCCCGCGAGCACGACGTCGACCTCGGGGCCTGCGGTGCTCGCATTCATGGGGAATCCTTCGACATCGAGTGGAACCGTATGAGTGATCATCATGGTTAATGATCGGAGGTGCGTCAAATCATGCTCGAAAGTGACTGATATGCTCGGCGCCATGCTCACAGCGACGCGCCAGGCGAAGATCCTGGATTCCCTGCGCACGGACGGCGAGGTCTCCGTCGAACTCCTCGCGGGCCGCTTCGGCGTGTCGGCATCGACGATCCGCCGCGATCTCAACTCGCTGAGCGCGGACGGACTGCTCCGTCGCGTGCGGGGTGGTGGCAGCGTCGAGCAGGACCGGGTCCCGTTCGACGAGATCCAGCGCGTGCGTAGTGCGGAGAAGGAGAGCGTCGCCCTCCGCGCGGTCGATCTCGTGTCCGACGGAGACGTCGTCCTGATCGACATCGGCACCACGACCGCGCTCCTCGCCCGGCACTTGCGCGGTCGGCACATCACCGTGGCGACGTCGAGCCTCGCGGTCATCGACCAGTTGAGGGACGACGACGACGTCGAACTCATCGTGCTCGGCGGGGCCGTGCGCAAGAACTACAACTCGATGGTCGGCGTGCTCACCGAGCAGGCCCTCGCGCAGATCCGAGCATCCATCTGCTTCCTCGGTACGAGCGGCATCCGCCCGGACGGGACGGTGCTCGATACCACCGGTATGGAGGTCCCCGTGAAGAAGGCGATGATCGAATCGTCCAACCGCACCGTCGTCCTCGCCGACTCCTCCAAGTTCCCGGGCGTCGGGTTGCTCAACGTGTGCGGCCCCGATCGTCTCGACACCGTCATCACGAACGCCGACGCGGACGCCGCGACGCTCGACGTCCTCCGTACCGCCGGCGTGGAGGTGCTCGCCGCATGAAGCTCACGATCATCGGAGGCGGCGGCTTCCGCGTGCCCCAGGTCTTCGAGGCCGTCGCCGCCGCAGGCGCCCCCGTCGTGATCGACGAGCTCTGCCTCTACGACACCTCGACGGCGCGGCTCGGAACGATCGGTGCCGTGATCGATCAGCTCGCGGAGACGACGGCCCGCCACCCCCGCATCACGACGACCGACGACCTCGACGAGGCCCTGACGGGTGCCGACTTCGTGTTCAGCGCCGTGCGCATCGGCGGGACGGAGGGGCGCATCATCGATGAGCGCACGGCTCTCGACCTGGGTGTGCTCGGCCAGGAGACCGTCGGTCCCGGTGGGCTCGCCTACGCCCTGCGCACCGTGCCGTTCATGACGCGGCTCGCCGAGCGCATCAAGACCGTCGCGCCCGACGCGTGGGTCATCAACTTCACCAACCCCGCCGGGATCGTCACCGAGGCGATGCGCGCCGTGCTCGGCGACCGCGTCGTGGGCATCTGCGACACCCCCATCGGGCTCATGCGCCGTGCCGCGGCGGCGTCCGCACCCCTCGCCGTTCCGGGCGAGGGGACGGTGTCGTTCGATTACGTGGGCCTCAACCACCTCGGCTGGCTGCGGTCGCTCGCCATCGACGGCGTCGACGTGCTGCCCGCGCTCCTCGCCTCCGACGAGGCGCTCGTCGACATCGAGGAAGCCCGCCTCATGGGCTTCGACTGGGTGCGCGCGATCGGCGCCCTGCCGAACGAGTACCTGTACTACTACTACTTCGGTCGCGAGGCGGTGGAGCGTATCTCCGCGACCGACGAGACGCGGGGCGAGTTCCTCGACGCGCAGCAGCGGGGCTTCTTCGACGCCCCCGGGCCCGATCCGCTCGCCTCGTGGCTGCGGACGCGCCACGAGCGGGAGTCGAGCTACATGGCGGAGAGCCGGCCGGAAGGCGAAGAGGGCGAACGTCAGGCGTCCGACGTCGACGGGGGCGGCTACCAGCAGGTGGCGCTCGACCTCATGGCCGCGATCGCGACCGGGCGGCGCTCGACGATGATCCTCAACGTCGCGAACGCCGGACTCGTGCCCGCGCTGCCGGACGACGCCGTCATCGAGGTGGGCTGCACGGTCGACGCGGACGGCGTTCACCCGTGGCCGATCGCGGACGTGACGGGCGAGATGCTCGGCCTCATGACGCAGGTGAAGTCGGCCGAACGGCTCGTGATCGAGGCGACGCGGACCGGGTCGCGCGAACTCGCGTGGCGCGCGTTCGCCGCACATCCGCTCGTCGACTCCGTGGGCGTCGCGAAGACACTCGTGCAGCACTACGGCGAGCGCTTCGACTCGATCGGTCGCTTGCTCGACGGTCGCTGAGCGAGCCGGTCAGGATCCCGGTCCCTGAGCTCGTCGAAGGGACGTTCCCCTTCCACAGAGCTGGGGACGCTTCGACAGGCTCAGCGACCGGGGGCGTCAGTCGTTGCCGTCGTCGTCCGCGGCGCGCTGCGAGAGAGGTCGCCACACGACGACCTCCGTGCGTCGCTGGGCGCGGGCGCCATGACGCAGCGGTACGACGTCGCCTTGCGAACCCGCCGCGAAGACGAGCCGACCCGACGCGCGGAGCATCTGGTCGGCGAGGGTGTGCTCGAGATCGCGCACACGCTTCGACAGGTCGCTCACCTGGTTCTCGAGCGCGAGGATGCGCGAGATCCCCTCGAGGCTGACACCCTCGGAGCTGAGCCGCGCGACCTCGCGCAGCTGGACGACGTCGCGCATCGAGTAGCGGCGCGACTTCCCCGCCGTGCGGGTGGGGCTCACGAGCCCGATGCGGTCGTACTGCCGCAGGGTCTGCGGGTGCATGCCTGCGAGCTCGGCCGCGACGGCGATCGCGAAGACGGGAGTGTCCTCATCCATCGGACCTCACCATCCCTTCGCGGCCGCCGCGCGGCCGTCTCGTGTGCAGTGCCGGGGCGTCAGCCCCGTGCGCGCTCGATCAGATCGACGCGCGGATTCTCGTGCGGCCCCACCTCGGCGAACCGTTCGAGGGCCTCGAGGGCCTCCGAACTGAGGTGGGACGGGACCGCGACCTGGACGACGGCGAGGAGGTCGCCGGTGCCCTTCGGCGCCTGGACCCCCTTACCCTTCACCCGGAGCACGCGACCGGACGGGGTACCGGGCGCGACGCGGAGCTTGACGGGCTCCCCACCGAGCGTCGGCACCTCGATGGTCGCGCCGAGTGTGGCCTCCACGAAGGTCACCGGCACCGCGACGCGGAGATTCAGCCCGTCGCGCTCGAAGACCGGGTGCTTGCGCACCGTCACCGTGAGCACGATGTCGCCGGCCTCGCCGCCGTCGGGCGAGGACTGACCCTTGCCGCGCAAGCGGATCTTCTGACCGTCCGAGACGCCGGCGGGGATCTTCACCTTGATGGTGCGACCCTCCGACGTCTGCAGACTCACCGTGTCGCCCTGCGTCGCGGTGATGAAGTCGACCGTGGTTGTCGCCGTGACGTCGCGACCCTTCGTCGGACCGCCGAAGCCCCGGTAGCCGCCGCTCGGCGTGCCGAAGCCCGCCGAGCGACCGCCGCCGCCGAACATGCCTCCGAGCAGGTCCTCGAAACCGGACTGCTGGTAGCTCGTCTGCTGCCCGCGGGCACCGCCGCCGAACATCCCGCCGAAGACGTCCTCGAAGCCGCCGTTGCCCGCGCCGCCGGAGCCCGGAGCCGTGAAACGCGCTCCGGACCCCATGGCCCGCATCTGGTCGTACTCCTTGCGCTGCTCGGCGTCGTTCAACACCGTGTACGCCTCGCTGATCTCCTTGAAGCGGGCCTCGGCGGCCGCGTCACCCGGATTGGAATCCGGGTGGAACTTCCGCGCCAGCTTGCGGTACGTCTTCTTGAGGTCGGCAGCCGAGACGTCCTTCGACACTCCCAGGACCTTGTAGAAGTCCTTGTCGAACCAATCCTGACTCGCCATCTGTCCGTCCTCGTTCAGCTAGCGGGCACCTGCACGACGACTTTCGCCGCGCGCAGCAGGGTGCCTCCGACGAAGTATCCCGTCTCGACGACGTCGAGGATGGTCTCGGCCGTCGCGTCGGGACTCGGCTGCTGGAAGATCGCCTCGTGGATGTTCGGGTCGAACGCCTCGCCCTTCTCGGCGAAGGAGCGCAGGCCGAGACGCTCCACCGACGACCGGAGCTTCGTGGCGATCTGCGCGAAGGGCGCGTCGCCGGCGAGGTCACCGTGCTTCTCGGCACGATCGAGGTCGTCGAGGACCGGCAGCAGCAGCTTCACCACGTCACCCGTGGTGCGCTCCTTCTCCGCCTCCCGATTTGCCTCGGTGCGCTTGCGGTAGTTGGCGTACTCCGCCGTGACCCGCTTGAGGTCCACGAGGTGCTCGGACTCGGGCTCGGCATCGACGCCGTCGGGCGCGTCCACGCCTTCCGCCTCGGCCGCATCCAGGATGTCCTGGACCGTGAGCTCCTCGTCGTCCGCTGCCTGCTCGGTCGATGTCGCGTCGGCCTCTCCGTCCTGCGGCGCGGGGCCGGAGGCAGTCGCCTCCGGCCCCTCGCCGGCGGAGAGACCGTCGCCCTGATCCTCCGGACGGATGTCCTCGGGCTCCTGGGGGTTCCGGTTCTCGGTCATTACTTCTTGGCGTCCTTGTCGTCTTCGTCATCGACCACTTCGGCGTCCACGACGTCCTCGTCGTTCGACGAGTCCGCGGGCTGCTCGGCGCCCTCGGCAGGAGCGGCCTGCTCCTGCTGGGACTGGGCGTAGATGGCCTCGCCGAGCTTCGTCTGGCTCGTGGAGAGCTTCTCGAACGCCGTCTTCACGGCGTCCTCGTCGTCTCCGGCGAGCGCCGACTTGAGCGCGTCGACGTCGGCCTGGACCTCGGACTTGACGTCCTCGGGGAGCTTGTCCTCGTTGTCCTTGATGAGCTTGTCGGTGCTGTAGGCGAGCTGCTCGGCGTTGTTGCGGACCTCGGCCTGCTCACGACGCTGCTTGTCCTCCGCCGCGTGCTCCTCACCCTCACGGACCATGCGCTCGATGTCCTCCTTGGAGAGGGCCGAGCCGCCCGTGATCGTCATCGACTGCTCCTTGCCGGTGCCCTTGTCCTTCGCGGACACGTGCACGATGCCGTTCGCGTCGATGTCGAAGGTGACCTCGACCTGCGGGATCCCGCGGGGCGCCGGCGCGATGCCGGTGAGCTCGAAGGTGCCGAGGTTCTTGTTGTCACGCGTGAACTCGCGCTCGCCCTGGAAGACCTGGATCGCGACGGACGGCTGGTTGTCGTCGGCCGTCGTGAAGGTCTCGGAGCGCTTCGTGGGGATGGCGGTGTTGCGCTCGATGAGCTTCGTCATGATGCCGCCCTTCGTCTCGATACCGAGGGCGAGGGGGGTCACGTCGATGAGGAGGACGTCCTTGCGCTCACCCTTGAGGACGCCGGCCTGGAGGGCGGCGCCGACGGCGACCACCTCGTCCGGGTTGACGCTCTTGTTGGGCTCCTGACCGCCGGTCTCCTGCTTCACGAGCTCGGAGACGGCCGGCATACGCGTGGATCCACCGACGAGCACGACGTGGGCGATGTCGCCCACCTTGATGCCGGCCTCGCGGATGACGTCCTGGAACGGCTTCTTGGTGCGCTCGAGCAGGTCCTTCGTGAGGTCCTCGAACTTGGCGCGGCTGAGCGTCTCGTCGAGGTTCGCGGGGCCGGAGTCCGTGAGGGAGAGGTACGGCAGCGTGATGTTGGTCGACGTCTGCGAGCTCAGCTCCTTCTTGGCCTGCTCGGCGGCCTCCTTGAGGCGCTGCTTGGCGATCTTGTCGTTCGAGACGTCGACACCCGTCGACTCCTTGAAGCGCGTCGCGAGCCAGTCGACGATCCGCTGGTCCCAGTCGTCGCCGCCGAGGCGGTTGTCACCGGCCGTGGAGCGGACCTGGATGGTCGAGAAGTCGTCGTCCTTGCCCACCTCGAGGAGGGAGACGTCGAAGGTTCCACCGCCGAGGTCGAAGACGAGGATGAGCTCGTCCTCCTTGCCCCGGTCGAGGCCGTACGCGAGGGCGGCCGCCGTGGGCTCGTTGATGATGCGGAGCACGTTGAGGCCCGCGATCTCGCCGGCCTCCTTCGTGGCCTGGCGCTCGGCGTCGTTGAAGTATGCGGGCACGGTGATGACGGCGTCCGTCACGGTGTCGCCGAGGTACTGCTCGGCGTCGCGCTTGAGCTTCGCGAGGATGCGGGCGGACACCTCCTGGGGGGTGTACTTCTTGTCGTCCACGCCGAAGGTCCAGTTGGTGCCCATGTGGCGCTTGACCGACGCGATGGTGCGGTCGACGTTGGTGACGGCCTGGCGCTTCGCGGTCTCGCCGACGAGCACCTCCCCGTCCTTCGTGAATGCGACGACCGACGGGGTGGTGCGCAGACCCTCCGCGTTCGCGATGACGGTGGGCTCGCCACCCTCGAGGACGCTGACCACCGAGTTGGTGGTTCCGAGGTCGATACCTACTGCTCGTGCCATGGTGTGATTCTCCTTCTCAGGGCTCGTAGCCCGTACCGGTGCCGACCCGTGAGGTCGACCCGAAGTTCGCTTGCAACGCCTCCCCTTCACATGACGTGGAGAGTTGAGCGCCGATGGCTCAAGTTTAGCGCGACTGATCTCGGCGTCAAGTCGGCAGGCTGAAAGTTGAGTGGGAGTGACTCAACTCCTGATCCTCATTCCTCTGTGCCGTGAAACCTCGCGTCGGTAGGATGTGGGCCATGTCCGACAACAATCAGCCTCCCGTGCCCCCGCAGGGCTCCCCCGTCCCTCCGAACGACGAATCGGCCGACCAGCAGGCTCCGCAGTACGACGCGCCGTCCCACGACGCCGCTCCGTCCTCCGACGCTGCTCCGTCCTCCGACGCCTCACCCTCCGAGGCCCCCGCATACGAGGCTCCCGCGTCGCCTCCGGCCTACGACCCGAACGGGTACCGGCAGGCTCCGCCCGTCTACGACCAGGGCTCCGACACGTCAGCCTCGACTGATTCGGCACCGCAGCCCCCGGCCTACGACCCGAACGGCTACCAGCAGGCTCCGCCGCCACCCGCCTACGACCAGGGCTCCTCGTCGCAGGCTCCGCAGCAGCCGGCTCCCGACCAGGGCGGATATCCGTCATCGCCGCAGACCGGCTACGACCAGGGCGCCTCCTCGCAGGGCGGGTACCAGCAGGGCGGATACCAGCAGGGCGGGTACCAGCAGGCCCCGCAAAACGACCCGAACGGATACCCCGCGCAGCCGGGCTACCCGGGCGGCCCCGGATACGGACAGACTCCGGGCGGCTACAACCCCAACATCGACCCGCAGGCGAAGAGCCGCGTCGTGGCCGGAATCCTCGGAATCCTGCTCGGAGCCTTCGGCGTGCACCGCTTCTACCTCGGGTACACGGGTCTCGGCATCCTCATGGTCTGCCTCACGGTGCTGTCGCTCGGGTTCCTGTCGTTCGTCCCCGCCATCTGGGGCCTCGTCGAGGGAATCCTGATCCTCGTCAAGTCGCCGAGCTTCCAGAACGACGCGACGGGACGCCCGCTCCGCGACGGCTGATCCCGACCCGTCGGACCCGTTCGTTCCTTCGAGGGCTACTCTCCCGGCTCGAGGGCGCCAGCTACACCTGGCGCCCTCGCTCGGGAGTAGCCCTTTCGGGGTTAACCGGGGGGATGCCGGGGAGGGTTACGCTGTGCGCATGAGCGGCAGCCCCCAGCCCTCCGCCCCGGCACAGCCGCTGGTGGAGTCCCCCGATCGCACCAACACCCGTCGCGTCATCGCGTGGGGACTCTGGGACTGGGGCTCGGCGTCGTTCAACGCCGTCGTCACGACCTTCGTCTTCACGGTCTACCTCACGACGGCCGACGGCTTCGGCGGCGAGACCCTCGTCTCCCAGTGGCTCGCCTGGACGCTGAGTGGGGCCGGCCTCATCATCGCCGTGCTCGCGCCCGTCACGGGGCAGCGCTCGGACACCTCGGGTCGACGGAAGTTCTGGCTCGGCGTCAACACCGGTCTCGTCGTGCTCGCCACGACCCTCCTCTTCTTCGTGGCCCCGGAGGCCTCCCTCCTCCCCCTCGGACTCCTGCTGCTCGGAGCCGGCAACATCTTCTTCGAATTCGCCGGCGTCAACTACAACGCGATGCTCAGGCAGGTCTCGACCCCGCGCACCATCGGCCGGGTGTCCGGCTTCGGCTGGGGGATGGGGTACCTCGGCGGCATCGTGCTCCTGCTCATCGTGTACTTCGGCTTCATCTCGCCCGAGGTCGGCCTCTTCGGCGTGACCGGCGAGGACGGCATGGACGTGCGGGTGACCATGCTCGTCTCGGCCGTGTGGTTCGGACTCTTCGCCCTCCCCGTGTTCTTCGCCGTGCCGGAGTACGCCGGGCGGGGCGCGCGGCGCGATCGCGTGGGCTTCCTCGCCTCCTACCGACGCCTCGGCGCGAGCATCGCACGCTTGTGGCGGACCGACCGCCCGCTCCTCGGCTTCCTCGCAGCGAGCGCGGTCTATCGCGACGGACTCGCGGGCGTCTTCACGTTCGGCGGGGTCCTCGCGGCAGGATCCTTCGGCTTCTCGCCCGCAGAGGTCATCATCTTCGCGATCGCGGCGAACGTGGTGGCCGGCATCTCGACGATCACCGTCGGTCTGCTCGACGACCGACTGGGCGCCCGCCCGGTGATCATCACGGCCCTCGTCGGCCTCATCGTCGCCGGGGTCGCGGTCTTCGTCTTCAACGGCGGGGGTCAGAGCGTCTTCTGGCTGTTCGGGCTCATCCTCTGCCTCTTCGTCGGCCCGGCCCAGTCCGCGTCGCGGAGCTTCCTCGCCCGCATCATCCCGGCCGGTGAGGAGGGCGAGATCTTCGGCCTCTACGCCACGACAGGTCGCGCCGTGTCGTTCCTCGCGCCGCTCGCCTTCGGCGTCTTCGTGACGATCGGCGGCGCCCAGTACTGGGGCATCCTCGGCATCGTCTCGGTCCTCGCCGTCGGCCTGGTGCTGCTTCTTCTCGTCCGTCCCGCCCGCACCCCGCTCCCCCGTGCATGAGAACGGAGATGGTGCGCGTCGAGACGCGCACCATCTCCGTTTTCAATCGGTGACGGGTGAGTAGCATCGGGGCATGGCTGTCACCGACGAGGCGATCCTCAAGATCAAGGAGATGATCACCCGCGGCGACCTCGGCCCGGGCGATCGCCTCCCTCCCGAGAAGGAACTCGCCGAGAGGCTCGGGCTGTCGCGCAGCTCCATGCGCGAGGCCGTGAAGGCCCTCGAGGTGATCCGCGTGCTCGACGTGCGCCGCGGCGACGGCACCTACGTGACGAGCCTCGAGCCGCGCCTGCTGCTCGAGGCGATCTCCTTCGTCGTGGATCTGCACGACGACGACTCGGTGCTCGAGCTCTTCGCCGTGCGTCGCATCCTCGAACCCGAGGCCTCCGCTCGTGCAGCGGCCCGCGCGACACCCGAGCTCATCGCCGCCCTCACGGTGACCATCGATTCCGTCGACGGTACGACGAGCGTCGAGGGGCTCGTCGACCACGACCTCGACTTCCACCGCACGATCGCCGACGCCGCGGGCAACCGCTACCTCGCGAGCCTCATCGACAGCCTGTCGAGCTCGACGGTGCGCGCCCGCATCTGGCGCGGACTCACCCAGGACAACGCCGTCGAGCGCACGCTCTCGGAGCATCGCGGCATCGTCGCGGCCCTCGATCGCGGCGACGTCGAGCTCGCGCGCGCCCTCACCCTCGTACACGTATCGGGCGTCGAGACCTGGCTGCGGGAGTGGACCGAACCCACCGCGCCCTGAACGGTCAGAGCGCGGCGACCCGCTCGAATTCCGCCGCCGACGCGTCCGACACGTCGTGGCTCATGAGCCCGACGATCACCGGCACGTCGGCGGTGAGGTGACGGATGCCGGCGGTCACGGCGCGCTCGGCGGCCTCGACGCTCCGGACGCTCGCGAGCAGCGTGCGGGTGCCGCTCCCGTCGAGGGCCGCATCCATGCGGCCGACGAGGTCGAGCGGATCGGGCACGGAGTCCGCCAGCCGACCGAGGTATGGCGCGATGTAGGCGGCGCCGATCGAGGCCGCGACCGCCGCTTGCCCCACGCTGTAGACGGCGGTGACGAGGACCGGCGTCCCCTGCGCGGCGAGCGCCGCACCGACCGGGAAGCCGACGGACGTGGCCGGGACCTTCACGACGACGTCCGGGCCGAGGGCGGCGAGCGCCTCGGCGTCCGCCCGCATCGACGCCTCGTCGGATCCCACCGCCTGCAGGAAGATCTCCTGCGCTCCCGCCTCGGCGAAGCGCGTGTGGAGCATCGCCCGATCGGCCGAGGCGAAGCCGTCGCGATGCAGGATCGTGGGATTGGTCGTGACCCCGGCGAGGAGCCCGCGCTCGAGGAGGGGGAGCACCACGTCGAGGCGGGCGCTGTCTGCGTAGATCTTCACGGGACCTCCAGGTCGGGTCGATGGTCGTCCGGATCGGACCAGCGTGACAGCACGGTGCTCGCATGGCACGATGACGCTCATACGAGCGAACGGAGACGCGATGGCGGACGGGATCGAGCGGGCCCCCGGGGCCAGCCTCCTCGAGGCGGCGGTCGTTGCGCGCCGCTATTACCTCGACCGGCGCCAGAAGAGCGAGATCGCGACCGAGCTCGGCGTCTCGCGCTTCAAGGTGGCCAGGCTTCTCGACCTCGCGCACGCCGCCGGCCTCGTCCACATCACGGTCGACGTGCCCGCCGACGTCGATCTCCCCCTGTCCGACCGGCTCGTCGCCCGGTTCGGGATGCGGCGCGCGATCGTCGTGCGGGGCACCACCCCGGACGGTGAGACCGCGATGGACGGCGCGACGCTCCTCCCCGTGGTCGGAGTGGCCGCCGCCCGTTTCCTCGCGGAGACCCTCCGCGCGGACGAGACCGTCGGGGTCTCCTGGGGCGCCGGGGTGGGCGCGGTCGTCGACGCGATCGAGGGAGCACGGGCCGCTGCCGTCGTGCAGCTCGTAGGGGGCGTGCGCCCGACGCCCCTCGGATCCCGCTCGCCCACGAGGCCGTCGCGCAGCGGGCGCGACATCGTGCAGGCGCTCGCCGGGAGACTCGGCGCGGAGGCCGTTCCGCTCGACGGTCCGCTCCTGCTCGAATCGGCGCGGACGGCCGCCCTCCTGCGCCGGGATCCGAGCGTGGCCGAGACGATCGCCCGCTTCGGCGACGTCACGACGGCGCTCGTCGGCATCGGCTCGTGGTCTCCCCCGTCGTCGTCCCTCGTCGAGGCGGTGACCGGGGAGGAACGGCGGGCGCTCGTTCGTGAGGGTGCGGTCGCCGACGTGTGCGGCATCGTGCTCGGCGGGGACGGACGGGCGGTGCGTTCGGCGTTGCCCGACCGGATGATCGGGATCGACGCGACGGCCCTCGGAGCCGTGCGGAACGTCGTCGCCGTCGCCTCGGGCATCGACAAGGCGGCCGCCGTGGCCGCGTGCCTCCGGAGCGGCCTCGTCGACGTGCTCGTGACCGACGCCGCCACGGCGGCTCGCGTGCTCGCGATCGGCGAGGCCGACTCCCCCGGCGCCCGCTAATGTAATGACAGGTTCAGTCAGCGTCGGCGCTCCCGCCTCGCAGACGCGATCCGTCCCGATGCCGACCGAGAGGCCACCGATGACCCTGCCCGGAGACGCGCAAGCGACACTTCCCCCCGACGACCGTTCCGGTGTCCTGATCGTCGGGAGCATCACCGCCGACCTCACGACCTTCTCCGGGCGCCTCCCCGCTCGCGGCGAGACGATCCTCGGCGACGATTTCACCCTCGTGCTCGGCGGCAAGGGCGCGAACCAGGCCGTGGCCGTGGGGCTCGCCGGGGCGCGCGCGTCCATGGTGGCGTGCGTCGGCGACGACCTGTTCCGCGACCTCGTGACCGACGGCCTCGTGGACGCCGGCGTGGACACGACCTTCGTACGGTCCGTCGAGGGACCGACGGGGATCGCCCATATCCGCGTGGACGCCTCCGGCGAGAACGACATCGTGATGGTGCCCCTCGCGAACGCGTCCCTCGACGAAGCGCACATCGACGAAGCGTTCGCCGAGCGCGCCGCATCGTGCTCCGTGCTCCTCACCCAGCTCGAGACCCCGTTCCGGCTGACCCATCACACGGTCGCCGCGGCCCGCGACGCCGGCCTCACGACGATCCTCGATCCGGCCCCGGCCCAGCCCCTCGACGACGCGATCTGGCACCTCGTCGACATTGTGACGCCGAACGAGACGGAAGCGGCGATCCTCACCGGGATCACGGTCACGGACGACGAGAGCGCGACCGCGGCCGGGCGGTGGTTCCTGGATCGCGGCGTGAGCCACGCGATCGTCACCCGCGCGGGCGACGGTGTCACGATCGTCTCCGCGGGCGGCGTGACGCACCTCCCCGCCATCCCCGTGACCCCCGTGGACACGACCGCGGCGGGCGACGCCTTCGCCGGCTACCTGGGGGCGGCCCTCGCCGCCGGCGACGCACTCGAGGACGCGGTGCGCGTCGCGACGGCGGCCGGAGCCATCGCCGTGACCCGCCGAGGCGCTTCGCCGAGTCTGCCCTCCCGCGCCGATGTGGACGCCCTGCTCGCCCGCGCGGCCGAGTCGGAGACGAGGGTCGACGCATGAGGCGCACCGACACGACCATCAACCCGCAGCTCTCGCGCGTGATCTCGGAGACGGGCCACACGGACGGCATCGTCGTGACCGACGCGGGTCTGCCCATCCCCGTCGGCAGCGAGCGCGTCGACCTCGCCTACCGGCCGGGCGCCCCGGCGTTCCTCGATGTGCTGGACACCGTGCTCGCCGAGCTCGTGGTGGAGGGCGCGACGGTCTCGAGCGAGATCCGCGATCGGAGCCCCGAGATGCTCGCGGCCCTGCGGGAGCGCCTCGAGCCGCTCGGCGTCGACATCGTGTTCGTCCCCCACGTCGAGTTCAAGGAGCGCACGCACAGCGCGCGCGCGTTCGTCCGGTCGGGTGAGTACACTCCCTACGCGAACGTGATCCTCACCGCCGGTGTCGCGTATTGAGGGAGGCGCGGATGACGACGACACGGCCCACGAGCGACGGACCGCCCGAGACCGACCAGCGCGCGGCCAGGGCGACGCGGCGTCGGCGCGGTCCGGTGCTCACGGGGACGATCGACCGCGAGGCCCCCGTCCCCATGTACCGGCAGCTCGCGCAGCGCATCGTCGAGGCCATCGACGAGCGCGGTCTCGGCCCGGGCGATCTACTCCCGGGCGAGCACCGACTCTGCGAGGAGTTCGGCGTCTCCCGTACCGTCGTGCGCCAGGCCCTCGCGCGGCTCGAGCACCAGGGCGTGATCGAGCGCGTCAAGGGCAAGGGCACCTTCATCGCGCATCCCAAGACCCCCGAATCGCTCGTCCACACCCTCGCCGGGCTCTACGAGGAGGTCGCCGCGCGGGGCGGGCACGTGCACAGCGAGGTCCGACGACAGGAGCGTGAGCGCGCGTCCGTCGAGGTCGCCGATCAGCTGCGCGTACCGGTCGGATCGGCGGTCGTCGTGATAGAACGACTGCGGTTCGTGGACGGGGAGCCCTGGTCCCTCAGCACCACGTGGCTGCCCGAGGACGTCGGGGCGGTCGCCCTCCACGCCGACCTCCGCGACCGGTCGCTCTACGCGCTCCTGGCCGAGCACGGCATCCGTGCCGTGGAGGGCGTTCGCTCCGCCGAGGCGGCCATCGCCGACGACGAGCAGGGATCGCTCCTGCGCACGGGTGTCGGTCAGCCCCTGCTCGTACTGCGGAGCGTGAGCTTCGACGAGAACGACCGGCCGATCGAGGCGTTCGTCGCGTACCACCGCGGCGACCGCAGCCGCTTCGAGTTCCAGCTGCGGGCGTCGCCGTCCGACATGAGCACGGCCGAACTCCGCCACACCCTCCTCTGACCCCCCTGAAAACTTCCTATGTGCCCGAATTTTCGTGCACATAGGAAGTTTTCAGGGGGGAGAGAGGGGAGGGGTCCGCCGAGGGGAGGATGTGCGAAGTCGGGGGTCCGGAGTACGCTCGGCCGTGCCGCCAGCGGCACGAACGAACGGATCCCACCGTGGCACTGCTCTCCCTGTCCCTGCGTTACGCGAAGCCCTACACGCGCTTCGTCGTGGCCGTCTTCATCCTGCAGCTGCTCTCCACGATCGCAGCCCTCTACCTCCCCAGCCTCAACGCGCAGATCATCGATCGCGGCGTCTCCACGGGCGACACCGACTTCATCTGGTCCACGGGCATGACCATGCTCATGGTGTGCGTCGCTCAAGTGGTCACGGCGATCGCCGCCGTCTACTTCGGCGCGCGTACCGCGATGTCGGTCGGCCGCGACATCCGGCGCGACGTGTACCGCAAGGTCGACGAGCTCAGCGGGCTCGAGATCGGCACGTTCGGCACCGCCACCCTCATCACGCGCGGCACGAACGACGTGCAGCAGGTGCAGATGCTCGTGCTCATGACGCTCAATTTCATGGTCTCGGCGCCGATCATGTGCATCGGCGGCATCATCATGGCCCTCCGGGAGGACGCCGGGCTGTCGTGGCTCGTCTGGGTATCCGTCCCCGTCCTCTTCATCATCGTGAGCGTGCTCGTCGGCATCCTCCTCCCCCTCTTCCGCCTCATGCAGGACCGGATCGACGGCATCAACGGCGTGCTGCGCGAGCAGATCACCGGCATCCGTGTGATCCGCGCCTTCGTGCGCGAGCCGTACGAATCCGAGCGCTACCGCCTCGCGAACGAGCGGCTCACACGCGTGTCGATCCGCGTGGGCAACGTCTTCGTGCTCATGTTCCCGGTGATCATGATGGTGCTCCACCTGGCGACGGCCGCCGTGCTGTGGTTCGGCGGCCAGCGCGTGGACGCCGGCGAGATGCAGGTGGGATCGCTCACCGCTTTCCTCCAGTACCTGCTCCAGATCCTCACCGCCGTGATGATGGGCGTCTTCATGGTCATGATGATCCCGCGCGCGGTCGTCTGCGCCGAGCGCATCCAGCAGGTGCTCGGCACGGTCACGGGCCTCACGGTGCCCGTGGGCGGCGCCGCCACTCCGACGACCGGCCGCGTCGAGTTCTCCCACGTGAGCTTCGGCTACCCGGGGGCCGAGCGGCCCGTGCTCGACGACGTCTCGTTCACCGCCGAGCCCGGTGAGACCACCGCGATCGTCGGATCGACGGGCGCGGGGAAGTCGACCCTCGTGTCCCTCATCCCCCGCCTCATGGACCCGCAGAGCGGCACGGTGTCCGTCGACGGGACGCCCGTCTCCGAGTTGACGCGGGATCAGATCGCCTCCGTCGTGGGGCTCGTGCCCCAGAAGCCGTACCTCTTCTCCGGCACCGTCGCGACCAACCTCCGGTTCGGCCGCGACGACGCGAGCGACCCGGAGCTGTGGGACGCCCTGCGGGTGGCACAGGGTGCCGACTTCGTCTCCGCGAAGCCCGAGGGCCTCGACACCCCCATCTCGCAGGGCGGCACCAACGTCTCGGGCGGGCAGCGGCAGCGCCTCTGCATCGCGCGGGCTCTCGTCGCGAAACCGCGCGTCTACCTCTTCGACGACTCGTTCTCGGCGCTCGACGTTGCGACGGACGCGCGCTTGCGCGCCTCCCTCGGCGACGCCACGGGCGGGGCGACCGTCATCATCGTGGCCCAGCGCGTCTCCACGATCCGCGAGGCCGACCAGATCATCGTGCTCGACGCCGGCCGCGTCGTCGGCCGCGGTACGCACGACGAGCTCCTGGAGACGAACGACACCTATCGCGAGATCGTGCAATCGCAGTTGAGCGTGGAGGGGGTGGCCTGATGGCACGCCGGAAGAAGCAGGACGACGTCGACACCGCCGACACCACGGGCGTCTCCCCCGCGACCCCCGACGCCACGGGCGCGGAGGCGGACGAATACATGCCCTCGGGTGGTGACGGCGACATGTTCGGCGACATGCCCGCCCGCAAGGCGCAGCAGTTCTGGCCGTCGGCGAAGCGACTCTTCGGTCTCCTCGTGCCCGAGAAGGTGAAGATGTGGCTCGTCGTGGCGCTCGTCACGGTGTCCGTCGTCCTCACCGTCATCGCCCCGAAGGTGCTCGGGCAGGCCATGGACGTGATCTTCAACGGCGTCATCGGATCGCAACTGCCCTCCGGAGTGCCGCTCTCCGTGGTCGTCGATCAGGCGCGCGCCGACGGCAACGACGACTATGCCGATCTCCTCGAGAAGGCGCAGATCGTGCCAGGCTCCGGCATCGACTTCACGACGCTCGGCCGACTCATCCTCATCGTGCTCGCGCTCTACGTGGTCGCCTCCACGCTCATGTGGGCGCAGGGCTTCGTGCTCAACGCCCTCGTGATGCGCGTGGTCTTCCGCCTCCGCCAGGACATCGAGGCGAAGATCAACCGACTGCCCCTCAGCTACTTCGACACCCGCCAGCGCGGCGACATCATGTCGCGCGTCACGAACGACGTCGACAACATCCAGACGGCCCTGCAGCAGGCCTTCTCGCAGCTCGTCCAGTCGGCGCTCACGATCATCGGCATCGCGGCGATGATGTTCATCGTCTCGTGGCAGCTCGCGCTCATCGCCCTGATCTCCCTGCCGCTCTCCGCGATCATCGCCGGGGTCATCGGTGTGCGATCGCAGAAGCTCTTCGCGGCCCAGTGGAAGAACACCGGGTCGCTCAACGGACACATCGAGGAGTCCTTCTCCGGGCTCGAGCTCGTGCGCGTGTTCGGCCGCGACCGTGAGATGCTCGCCGAGTTCGACGACCGCAACGAGAAGCTCTACCGGGCCTCGTTCGGAGCGCAGTTCGTCTCCGGCATGATCATGCCCTCGATGATGTTCGTGTCCTACCTCTCGTACGTGCTCATCGCGGTGGCCGGCGGTCTCCGGGTGGCCTCCGGCCAGATCACCCTGGGAGACGCGACCGCGTTCATCCAGTACTCGCGGGAGTTCTCCCAGCCGGTGAGCCAGCTCGCCGGCATGGCGAACATGCTCCAGTCGGGCGTGGCCTCGGCGGAGCGCACGTTCGAGCTGCTCGACGCGGACGAGGAGAGCGCCGACGAGCCCACGTCGACGCTGCCCGGCCGCACCGACGGCCACGTCGAGTTCCAGGGTGTGTCCTTCGGCTACGCCGCGGACACGCCGCTCATCGATGACCTGTCGTTCTCCGTGCAACCCGGACAGACCGTCGCGATCGTCGGCCCGACAGGGGCAGGCAAGACCACCCTCGTGAACCTCGTCATGCGGTTCTACGAGCTGAACGGCGGACGCATCCTGCTGGACGGCACCGACGTCACGACGCTGTCGCGCGCCGACCTCCGCTCACAGGTGGGCATGGTGCTGCAGGACGCCTGGCTGTTCGAGGGCACCATCCGCGAGAACATCCGCTACGGGCGACTCGACGCCACCGATGAGGAGGTGCTCGACGCCGCGACGGCCACGATGGTCGACCGCTTCGTCCGTCGCCTGCCCGAGGGCTACGACATGGTGATCGACGCGGACGGCGGATCCGTGTCCGCGGGCGAGCGCCAGCTGATCACGATCGCCCGGGCGTTCATCGCCCAGCCGTCGCTCCTGATCCTCGACGAGGCGACGTCGTCGGTCGACACGCGCACGGAACTCCTCGTGCAGCACGCCATGGCGGCGCTGCGCTCCGACCGCACCTCGTTCGTCATCGCCCATCGCTTGTCCACCATCCGCGACGCCGACACCATCCTCGTCATGGAGAACGGCAGCATCGTGGAGCAGGGCAACCACGAGGAGCTCCTCGAACGCCAGGGCGCCTACTACACGCTCTACATGACGCAGTTCCGCGGCGGCGAGGCCGATGCGGGATCCGACGCCGCGACGGTCGGGGCCGGCGGCGACACGGCGCCGAGTGCGCCAGGGGAGCAGCGCGCGATCGACTGACCCGGCTCGCCAACGTGCGGACGAGCGGACGAGCGGACGAGCGCGGCCATAGCTACGTGCACGCCTGGAGTCAAGGATTTGCGGGGAATGACGTGCGGGGTGTGCCCGTGCCCCGAATGGTGCTTGAGTAGAACGTCCGGCACATGTCGATTCGCAGGAAGCTGCGAGGAATGAGCCCCCATGGTCATCGAGTTCCGATCCGTTTCGAAGAAGTTCCCTGATGGCACGGTCGCCGTCGAGGACTTCAGCCTCGAGCTTCCGAGCGGAAAGGCGACGGTGTTCGTCGGCTCGTCCGGGTCGGGAAAGACGACGCTCTTGCGCATGATCAACCGGATGGTCGAGCCGACCTCCGGGCAGATTCTCATCGACGGTGTCGACGTTGCCACGCGCGATCGCGTGCAGCTGCGACGCAGCATCGGGTACGTCCTGCAAGCGGCGGGGCTGCTTCCGCACCGCACGGTTCTGCACAACGTCGCGACGGTGCCGCTCCTCCAGCGCACCGACCGGGCGAAGGCACGCGAGAGCGCCCTCGAGCTGCTCGACAAGGTCGGGCTCGACCGCAGGCTGGCAGGCCGCTACCCACGGCAGCTGTCCGGCGGGCAGCAGCAGCGAGTCGGGGTCGCACGAGCCCTGGCGAGCGACCCGAACATCCTGCTCATGGACGAGCCCTTCGGCGCGGTCGACCCGATCGTGCGCGCGGAGCTCCAGGTCGAGCTGAACCGGCTCCAGCGGGAGCTCGGCAAGACCGTCGTCTTCGTCACCCACGACATCGACGAGGCGTTCCTCATCGCGGACCAGGTCGTCATCCTGAAGCAGGGTGGACGCATCGCGCAGGTCGGAACCCCGGCGCAGATCCTGAGTGCGCCGGCCGACGACTTCGTCGCGAGCTTCATCGGCGCGGACAAGGGCCAGCGCGACCTGCATCTACAGGAGAGGTCGGGGGACGACGGGCTCACGCTCGTCGTCGATCAGGACGGCCGGCCCACGGGCGTCCTCGCGTCGTCCAGACCCTCGGCGCCCTCCGAGGACGGCACCGTCTCGTGAGTTGGACGCTGGCGAACCTCGATCTCATCCTCGAGCTCACGCTCGAACACATCCGTCTCGCCATCATCCCGATCATCGCGAGCTTCGTGCTCTCGATCCCGCTCGGCTGGATCGCCATCCGCAACCGCGTGACGCGGGCCATCGTCATCACCTCGGGCAGCCTGCTCTACACGATCCCCTCACTGCCGCTCTTCGTGATCCTGCCGCTCATCATCGGGTCGCGCGTGCTCGACGACATCAACCTCATCGTCGCCCTGAGCATCTACGGGGTCGCCGTCATGGTGCGGTCGGCGGCGGACGGGCTCGCCTCGGTCGACAGAGTGACCCTGGACGCGGCGACCGCGATGGGTTTCTCGGGGTGGACGAGGTTCTGGCGCGTACAGCTGCCGCTCGCGGGGCCGGTGCTGCTCGCGGGCATCCGCGTGGTCTCGGTCAGCACCATCGCCCTGGTGTCGGTCGGCGTGATCATCGGCTCGAGCAACCTCGGCGACCTCTTCCGCGACGGCAAGAATCGGCAGATCCTGGAAGAAGTCGGGGTCGGCATCATCATGAGCCTGCTGCTGGCGCTCATCTTCGACGTCATCATCGTCCTGATCGGGCGGGTACTGCTCCCGTGGAATCGCACGGCGACGAGCGGGGAGACCGAGCGGCAGGCCGACCCCGTCGATCCGACCCAGCTCGGTGTGAGGGTCTGACATGGATCTGATCCTCGGCGCCCTCGGCTACATCTTCGACCCGGTCAACTGGGGTGCGGGAGCCGTCCAGCCCGGCGCGATCGGCGGACTGCTGCTCGAGCACCTGAGACTGACCGCGCTGTGTGTCGGAATCGCTCTCGTCATCGCCCTGCCTCTCGGCTTCTACATCGGTCACACGGGGCGTGCGCGCCAGTTCGTGATCGGATTCACGGGGGCGATGCGCGCCCTCCCGACCCTCGGCCTGCTGTACTTCTTCTTCACCCTCTTCGCGTTCTCACTGTCGTTCCTGCCCGCCGCGAACCTCGCGGTGGTGATCTCGCTCATCATCCTCGCCATCCCGTCGATCCTCGCGGGCGCCTATTCGGGGCTCGAGTCCGTGGATCGCGAGACGATCGACGCCTCCCGCGCACTCGGGATGACGGAGTTCCAGATCCTCTGGCAGGTCGAGATACCGCTCGCCCTCCCCCTCATCGTCGGCGGTATCCGCGCCTCGGTGCTGCAGGTGATCGCGACCGCCACGGTGGCCGCCTACATCGGGGTCGGCGGTCTCGGCCGGATCATCCTCACCGGTATCGGCACCAACGACTACGACCGCATACTCGGTGGCGCCCTGCTCGTCACCGCCCTGGCGCTGGTCGTCGACGGAGCCTTCGCGCTGCTGCAGTGGCTGGCCGCAGTGGGCACGGCCCCGCGCGGGGCGCGAGACACCGACGGTGATGCAACCCGTGCCCCTCTATCGGCGGAACCCGCCACCCAACAATGAGAAGGAACCCCATGTCCACAGCACATCGCACCACCAGATTGCTCGTCGGCGGTATCGCCGTCGGAGCGATGGTCGCCCTTGCGGGTTGCGCCTCAGCCGACCCCACCGCTCCCGCAGACTCGGCGGACGGGGCGACGGGCGACCAGATCGTCGTCGGCTCGTTCGCCTTCCCCGAGAGCGAGATCACCATGGAGATCTACGCGCAGGCCCTCGAGGCGGCCGGATTCGACGTCGACACGCAGCCGAACATCGGTCCGCGCCAGCAGACCATTCCGGCGCTGCAGGACGGCTCGATCAACCTCATCCCCGAGTTCAACGGCAACCTGCTCGCCTATTACGACCCGGAGTACACCGAGCGCACGACCGAAGAGGTCGACGCAGCACTCGTCCAGGCCGTCGCGGTCGACGGCCTCCAGGTGCTCGACTCGGCGCCCGGGGAGGACAAGGACGCATACGTCGTCACCCGCGAGACCGCTGAGGCGAACGATCTCACCGAGATCGGCGACCTCAGCGCCCTCGTGCCCTTCACCCTCGGCGCCAATTCCCAGTTCGCCGAGCTCCCCTACGGCATCCCCGGTCTCAAGGACGTCTACGGCGTCGGCGTGAACCCCGGCGATGTCGAGTTCCTCGCTATCGAGGACTTCGGCGGTCCCGACACCGTGCAGGCACTGACCGACGGCACGGTGCAGGTCGCCGACATCTACACGACGTCTCCCGCCATCCTGACGGAGGATCTCGTCGTGCTTGAGGATCCCGAGGCGCTGATCTCCTCGCAGAACGTCATCCCCCTGGTGTCGGACGCGATCTACACCGACGAGCTCGCCGACGTGCTGAACGGCATCTCGGCCGAGCTCACCACCGACGACCTGATCGCGCTGCGCGACCGGGTGGAGGGTGACGAGAAGGCGTCGGCCGGGACCGCGGCCGCCGACTGGCTGGAGGAGAAGGGCCTGCTCGAGTAGCGGGAGCCCCCACCCACTCGCCTCGCCATCGCGCGAGGTCTCACGGAAGCCCCTTCGCCGACCGGCGGAGGGGCTTCCGTGATGCTCGGCCCAGCCGCTCCTCGGCGGACGTCGTCGACGGTCGCGATGGACGCTCTATGCGACGAGGGGCGAGCCCGCCGCGGGGCCGAGGAGCTCGACGCCCAGGGCGATCGCCCCGCCGACGATGAAGAGGAACGTGCCGAACTGCATGGTCCGCGACTTGTTCCGGCTGGCGACGTCGACGCTCACCTCGAGGATCGGGCAGCCCGACCAGCCGATGAGGCCGACGCTGAGCGCCACGGCGAATGCGCCGACCCACCAGATCCCTTGGAGGGGCTCCGGAAGGACGGCCGGCCGCCAGCCCGAGGACAGCAGCATCCCCGCCGAGAGGGCGATCGACACGATCACGGCGGCGAACCAGATGGTCCCCGTCCACATGATCCGCTGGACGTTCGGCTCCGGTTCCATCAGGCGCTCATTCTCCACGCCCGGTCCGGTATCGGTCATTCTGTTACTCATCGCGCTCTCTCCTCACACCCGCCATCTCGCGGCGGCACCGCCACGATAGTCACCGGCAGGGCGAGGTGAGAGAGGTGGCCGCTCTCAGGAAAACGGGTCTACCATGCGCCTTCCAGCGCCCGTGACGAGGCCGGACGGGGCCGTCGACCGTCTCAGCCCCGAACGCCAGCCCTTGTCCCGCTCGGGTACCCCATCTAGCGTCGGAGGGTGGTCGGCTGATCGATGACGGCTGGCTCCATGTACGAGAGAGGACGACCATGACCCCCGACAGCGACCGTGACCCCACGCTGGTCCGGAACCAGCCGGCGCTCCGCGGATCGGGTCGTGTGCAGTGGCTCCTCCCCGGCGGCGCACTCGCCGCCATCGCGATCGTGGTGCTCGTCCTCGAACTCGACCTCCAGTTCGCGCTCGCGGCGACGGGGATCGTCCTGATCGTCCTGCTCTACGCCGGGATGATTCTCACGGCGATCACGATCCACGACGCCCGACGACGCGCGTATACGCTCGCGTGGCTCATGGGCGCGATCGCACTGACCGGGCTGCTCGTCGTCACGGCCGTCCTCGTCGTGGAATCGGCCTGACCGCACACGACCTTCCCGCGGACGTGGGCGCGCCCGGCATAGGCTCACCCCGATGAGCGAACACGGGAACGAGCCGACGCGCGACGGGGAGGACGCCCGATCGCGGGCCGCGCGCGAGCAGGAGGAGCGGGCGACGCGCGCCATCGAGTCGATCATGCGCGGAGGTGACCTGGGGGCGGAGACGCAGTCGCTGTCGAACGAGTTCACCGATCGGCAGCTGGCCCGGATCGGCGCGTGGTTCCGCCGTCTTCGGGGGTGGGGAACGCGCGACTGATCGGTCTTCCGCCAACTTGTATCTACATGTACTGTGGTGGCAGACATCCCGGTGGCAGCGACGCCACCCGAGCCCCCAGGAGCAGCCACCACGTGAGCGCCTATTCGACCGTCCCCGTCCCGCCCACCGCCATCCGGTTCGACACCCGGAACCTCACGCTCGAGCCGGCCGGGCCGACCCTCGTCCGGCGCATGTCCGACCTCGACGGTCTCTTCGCCGATCGGGAGGCCTGGCAGGCCGCGATCGACGACGGCGACCCGGTGGTCTACACGGTCGCGTCCTCCCTCGTGCCCGAGACCGATCGTGAGCTGCCGCAGTCGATCACGACCATCCACCCCGGCACGACCGCCGGTGAGTTCTGGATGACGAAGGGCCACCAGCACCCCGAGCACCAGGGCGAGATCTACCTCGGCCTCCGCGGGACGGGAGGCCTCCTGATGTTCGACGGCACCGAGACGCGCTATCTCGAGATGACGCCGGACACGATCGGGTACATCCCTCCGGGCTGGGCGCACCGCAGCATCAACACGGGCGACGAGCCCTACTCCTTCCTCGCCGTCTACCCCGGTGGGGCTGGGCACGACTACGGATGGGTACTCGAGCACGGGCTCGGCAAGCGTGTCTACGCTGGCCGCTCCGGTCCGGACCTCCGCCCCTTCGGGTCCTGACCCCACACACCCCACTGCGCCCGATCGCACGAGCCGGAGCGGGTACGACGAGAGGATCACCGATGATCATCGCCCACGACCTCGGCACCACGGGGAACAAGGCGTCGCTCCACGAGGACGACGGCCGACTCGTCACCGCGGTGACCGTGTCCTACGGGGCGCGGTTCGCCGACGGCGGCATCGCCGAGCAGGACCCCGCCGACTGGTGGAACGCGGTCGTCGAGGCGACCCGACTGCTCGTGTCGCGATCCGACGTGGATCCGCGCACCGTCGTCGGCCTCACCGTGAGCGGTCAGATGATGGGCGCCGTGCTGCTCGACGACGCGTGGGAACCCGTGCGACCCGCGATCATCTGGGCCGATACCCGGAGCACCGCGCAGACCGATGCGCTCGAGAGGGAGATCGGACAGGCTGCCGCCTACGCCCTGCTCGGCCACCGCCTCAATCCCACCTACTCGCTGCCGAAGATCATGTGGGTGCGCGACAACGAGCCCGACGTCTGGGCCCGCGTGAAGCACGTGTGCGTCGCGAAGGACTTCATCGTGCAGCGGCTCACCGGCCGCCTCGTGACCGACCACTCGGACGCCTCCGCGACGAACGCCTACGACCTCGAGCGTGGCGTCTGGGCCGAGGACGTGATCGCCGCCGCGGGACTGCCGCTGTCGATCTTCCCCGAGATCCTCGACTCCACCGCCGTGGTGGGCGAGCTCACCGACGACGCGGCGAGCTCCACGGGACTCCCCCGCAGCACCCGCGTCGTGCTCGGCGGCGGGGACGGACCGATCGCGGCGGTCGGCGCCGGCGTCGTGAGTCCCGCCGACCAGGCGTACGTCTGCCTCGGCACCTCCTCGTGGATCTCGTTCGCGAGCGAGCGACAGGCCGTCGACGACCTCATGCGCGTCTTCACCTTCCGCCACGTCGTGCCGGGACTCTTCGTCCCGACGGCGACGATGCAGGCGGGCGGCGCGGCCGTGCAGTGGATCAACGAGATCCTCTCGCCCGAGCCGTCGAGCGCGAGCCTGTCCGCGCTCGTCTCCGACGCCGACACGGCGTCGGCCTCGGGAGAGGGCCTCTACTTCCTGCCGTACCTCATGGGCGAGCGCTCCCCCTACTTCAACCCGGACGCGGCGGGCGCCTTCGTCGGCCTCTCCCGCCACCACACGCGCGCGAGCATGACGCGCGCGGTGCTCGAGGGCGTCGCCTTCAATCTCCTCACGTGCATCGACGCGTTCCGCGAATCCGGCGCCACCGTCGACCGGATCGACGCGATCGGCGGGGGCGCCTCGAGCTCCGTGTGGTTGCAGATCATGGCGGACGTCTGGGGTGTTCCCGTGCGCCGCCGCAGCGTCGTGGAGGAGGGAAACAGCCTCGGAGCGGCCGTGACGGCGGCAGTGGGGCTCGGCCTCGTCGACGACTTCGGGGCGGCACGGGACCTCTCCGAGGTGACGGCCGAGTTCGTCCCGGATGATGGCCGCCACGCGGCGTACCGCGGCCGAGCGGCGATCTTCCGCGACGCCTACGACCGCCTCGAACCCTGGTTCCCCACGCGGACGGCCCGCTGATGGGCACAGTGCTCGTCACGAGCCGCTCCTTCTCCTCCGGCCGCGCCGATGTGACCGCTCAGCTCCAGGCCTCCGGCCACCGCGTGGTGCGCGGACCGAGCGATCATGATCTCGAGACGCTCCGCCCACTGCTCGCGGACGCCGTCGCATGGATCGCGGGCACCGGCCCCGTGACGGCGGCGCACCTCGACGCCGGCCCGGGGCTGCGGGTCGTCGCCCGGTACGGCGTGGGGGTGGAGGCCGTGGATCTCGCGGCCGCGCGCGACCGCGGCATCGTCGTGACGAACACCCCGGGCGCCAACAGCGACGCGGTCGCCGACCACACCGTCGGCCTCATGCTCGCGGCGATCCGTGGCACCGCGGCCGGTGATCGCCGCGTACGCGCGGGCGATTGGTCGACGACACGCGGCCGCGAGATCGCTGACCTGTCGATCGGCATCGTGGGATTCGGCCGCATCGGGCAGGGTGTCGCGCGACGCCTGTCCGGATTCGGACCGCGCCTCCTCGTGGCCGATCCCTTCGTGCCCGACGAGGTCATCACATCGTTCGGCGCGTCGGCCCGACCTGTGGACGATCTCGCCCCGACGTGCGACCTCGTGAGCCTGCACGCCCCGGGCGGCCGGACCGTCGTGTCCTCCGGGTGGCTCGGCCGCGCGCGCCAGGGCATGACGATCGTCAACACGGCCCGCGCGGACCTCGTCGACGAGGCGGCGCTCGCCGGGGCGATCCGCGACGGGGTCGTCGTGGCGTACGCGGCCGACACGATCGCGGGCGACACCGGGGCGCGCGACTCCCCGCTCCTCTCCCCCGACCTCGCGGACCGCGTCACGATCACGCCGCACCTCGGCGCCCA
This sequence comes from Labedella endophytica, assembly GCF_003990045.1. Taxonomy (GTDB): domain Bacteria; phylum Actinomycetota; class Actinomycetes; order Actinomycetales; family Microbacteriaceae; genus Labedella; species Labedella endophytica. The sequence continues at coordinate 1,263,827 of NZ_RZGZ01000002.1, forward strand.
GACCGTCGAGGCGATCGACAACATGGGGGGCTTCGCCGTGGAGGACGTGCTCTCCGTGTTGGCCGGTCGCGCACCCGAACACCCCGTCGCCCTACCGACCGCCGCTCCCTCCCGAAAGGCCCGACCGTGACCATCTCGTCCCTCCACACCCCGACACCGGCGGTGATGGCGGTCCTCGACCGCATCCGCCGGATCGGCGTCCTCGCCGTCGTCCGCGCTCCCGACCCGGGGACCGCCGTCGAGGCCGCCGTCGCCCTCGTGGCGGGGGGCGTGACGGGGCTCGAGATCACGTTCTCCACTCCGGAGGCTCCGCGCGTGATCCGGGAACTGTCCGAACGCTTCGGCGACGCCGCCGTCGTGGGGGCCGGCACCGTCGTCACCGCCGAGCAGGCCGGCCTCGCCGCCGACGCGGGCGCACGCTTCCTCGTGAGCCCGGGCACGACGGCCGAGCTCACCGCCTCCATGAAGGACACGGGTCTGGCCGTGATGACGGGCGCACTCACCCCCTCCGAGGTCATGCACGCCCTCGCCCTGCGCACCGACGTCGTGAAGATCTTTCCCGCGTCGCTCGGCGGCCCTGCCTACCTCCGCGCACTCCGCGGGCCGTTCCCCGACACCCCGCTCATGCCCACGGGCGGCGTGACCCCGGACAACATCCGCGACTGGGTGGCCGCCGGAGCGATCGCCCTCGGTGCGGGCGGGGATCTCGTGCCCGCGTCGGCCCTCGCGAACGGCGACATGGCGGAGATCGAGCGTCGGGCGCGCGCGTTCGCCGTGGCCTGGGCGGAGGCGCGCGCGTGAGCGGCCGGAGGGGTTACATGGGCTTCATCGGCGTCGACACGGGCGGCTCGTCGATCATGCGTGTCTTCCCCGAGTGGGCGCGTATCCTCGACCTGCCGACGGATCGACTCGTCGGTCACGACCTGCCGGTGGGCGCATCCGACGACGCGTACGTGCAACTCGTGGAACGCATCCGCGACGACCCCGAGCACCGCGGCGCCCTCGTCACGACCCACAAGATGGCGCTCTACGGCGCGGCCCACCACCTGTTCGACTCGCTCGACCCGTTCGCCGTCGCGTGCGGGGAGGTCTCGAGCATCGCCGTGAGGGACGGCCGGCTGCTCGGCCATGCGAAGGACCCGCTCACCGCAGCGCTCGCCCTCGACGATGTCCTCCCACCCGATCACTTCGCCACCACCGGCGCGACGGCCCTCGTCCTCGGGGCCGGAGGCGCCGGGACCGCGCTCACCTGGTCGCTTCAGGAACGCCTCGATCGACCGGCCCGCACGGTCGTGACCGACACGAGCGCCGAGCGCCTCGCGCACCTCCGATCCGTCCATGAGCGGCGCGGGACGGACGAGGGGGCGATCGAGTACGTTCGCGTCGGATCTCCGGAGGCCTCGCGCGATCTGCTCGCCGAGACGCCGCCCCGCAGCCTCGTCGTGAACGCGAGCGGTCTCGGCAAGGACCGGCCCGGTTCCCCGCTGCCCGCCGACGCCGTCTTCCCGGAGAACGCCGTCGTCTGGGAGTTCAACTATCGCGGCACACTCGAGTTCCTCGCCCAGGCGCGGGCGCAGGAGGACGAGCGCGGCCTCACCGTCGTGGACGGCTGGCGGTACTTCATCCACGGCTGGTCCCAGGTGATCGCCGAGGTCTTCGACATCGACCTCACCCCGGAGCTCGTGGAGCGGCTCGCCGACGCCGCCGCGGCCGTTCGGTGACGGAGGCGGCGACGGGTGTCGTGCGCACCGTGCTCGGCGACCGGGCGGCGGGCACGCTCGGTCGGGTGAACGTGCACGAGCATCTCTTCCAGGCCACTCCGCTGCTCCCGGGCGACGACCTCGACGACGAGCGGGCGTCGGCGCAGGAGGCCGGGGCGCTGCGCGACAGCGGATTCGACGCGATGGTCGATGCGACGCCCGTGGGTCTCGGCCGGAGGACGTCCGCTCTCGCGCGCATCTCCTCCTCGACAGTCCTCACCATCGTCGCCTCCACGGGTATGCATCGCTCGGCGCACTATCCCGCGGGGCACCCGCAGCGTGCGCTCGACGTCGACGCCAAGTCCGCTTTGTTCATGCACGAGCTCACGGTGGGGATGCTCGACGACGACGCCGATGCGGTGGCGTTCGCGGGCGTTTCGTCCCCGTCGGGCATCGCGATCGCCGTGACACCGGGCGGCCGGCCCGTGCGCGCCGGGCTCATCAAGACGGGCATCGACTACTGGGCGATCGACGACGTCGAGCGGTCGACGCTCGAGGCCGCCGCGACCGCGCACCGTGCGACGGGCGCACCGCTCATGGTGCACCTGGAATACTGCTCGGCGGCGCACGAGGTGCTCGATCTCCTCGAGGGCGACGGCGTGGCGGCCGAGCGCATCGTTCTCGCGCACGCGGATCGCGACCCTGACGCGGGACTTCACCTGTCGCTCGCCGAACGCGGCGCCCACCTCGGCTACGACGGGATGGGCCGGTCGAAGACGCGCAGCGACGCGGAGCTCCTGGCCCTCACACGTGCCGTCGTGGAGGGCGGAGGCGGGGGACGGATCCTGCTCGGCAACGACGTGGCCCGCCGCTCGCGGTACCTCGCGTACGGCGGTATGCCCGGCCTCGGGTATCTGGGCCGGCGCTACCTGCCGCGCTTGCGCGCCGAGATCGGGGACGCGGCCGTCGAACGGATGCTCACGGAAACGCCGGCGCGATTCCTCGCCTGGTCCGATTCCTGAGTCCGGTGGCCGGCTGCCCGTCGAGGGCTACACATCCGCCGCGAGGGCGCTAGGTCTACGTGGCGCCCTCGCTCGGGAGTAGGGCCTTCACGAGGGGCGGGAGCGGGTCAGCGGGTGACGAGGTGGCGGAGCGCCGGGTGCTGGGAGACGACCGCATCGGGAGCGGCGGTCATCGTGGCGATCTCTCGGCCGAGGACGATGGCCTGGACGCGTGCGCCGATGAGGTAGCGGCGGGCGACGACCACGTCGGCGTCGGTGATCTCCCACTCGAAACCGTCGCCGAGGTGGGCGATCTGCTCCGACGGGAGCCGGTTCAGGAGGCGGTCGGCCTTGAGGGAGGTGGTCCAGACGCTGTGCTCGTCGATGACGATGTTCATGGGTGGTGTCCTTTCGGTTGCTCACCCTGAGAGAGGGCGCGAGCGACCGATGATGACGCCGGTCTTGTTCACCGACCGGTCCCCACTTGGAGGGCGGAGCTCCGGCAGGGGGTGACGGCCGCCCGACGGCGTCAGCGCGTCAGCGGACGACCGCGGCGTAGGAGGATCCGGAACAGCGCTGCTGCGATCGAGGAGCTATAGCCCAGGTCAGCGGACGACCGCGGCGTAGGACGAACCTGACGGGGTGCGCTCGAGGAGCTCGTGGTCGACGAGGTAGCGGCGCAGAACGGCGACGTCGTCGACGAACCGCTCGAGGCGCTCGTTCACCGCGGGCTCGTCGAGCTCCTCACCCGGCGTGAAGGCCTCGGCCGCGACCCACTCGAGCAGCTCCCGGCGCTCGCCGGCCCCCGCGGGATACTGATCGATCCGGCCGTCGCGGAGGAAGCGTTCGATGCCGGTGGCACGCTGCACGGGCTCGGCGGCGAGCATCGAGCGGAACATCTCGCCCGACGCGACGAGTCCGCCGTCGCGTTCCTCGACGAGGCCGCTGCCCACCAGATCGCCCAGCAGACGGCCGAGTCGGCGTGCGCGCAGACCGGTGGACGCCTCGTCCACCGGCTCGCCGAGGACGATCCGGGCATAGACCGAGCGGGCGTCGTCGTTGGCCAGGATGCCCACGATCCGCCGCCAGGCGTTGAGCTCGGTGTGCGCACGCTGACGTGCTCCGGTGGACTCGCTCCGACGTCGTTCCGATCGACTGCTCTCACTCACGCGTCCACGCTAGTACCCCCGACCGACACCGCGCCGGGAGTTCTCCCCGCCCCTGGATATGAAAAACGGTGATGGTGCGCGTCTCGACGCGCACCATCACCGTTTTCAGATCCCCGGAGGGATGGAGACGTGCGGGTTACTCGTAGAGCACCGCCGCGATCTCCTCATCCGTCATGTTGTCCGCGTCGTAGAAGAAGTAGCCCGTGTCGATGACCTCTTCGGGCGTCTCCCCGTTGATCGCGTCGAAGGCCGCCTGCACGGTCTCCGCACCGATGCCGATGGGGTTCTGCGTGATCGCGCCGGCCATGAGGCCGTTCGTGATCGCGTCCATCTGAGCCTTGCCGGAGTCGAAGCCGATGACCGTGAGGTCGTCGCCCGTCAGGCTGAGCTCGGTGAGCGCGTTGACCACGCCGACGGCCGATCCCTCGTTGGTGCCGTAGATGCCTTTGAGGTCCGGGTGCGCCGCGATCATGGCCTTCGCGATGTCGGCCGACTTCAGGTGGTCGCCGTCGCCGTACTGGATGTCGACGATCTCGATGTCCGGGTACTCGGCCTCCATCTGGTCGACGAAGCCGTCACGGCGCTCGACGCCCGTGGAGTTGATCTGGCTGTGGCCGACGATCGCGACCTCACCCTCTCCGCCCATGAGCTCGGCCATGTGGTCGGCCGCGAGCGCACCGGCACCGAGGCTGTCCGTCTTGGCGATGCTGACGGGCACGTCGGAGTCGCAGCCCGCGTCGAACTGGACGACCGGGATGTCCGCGGCGCCGGCGGCGTCGATGAGCGGGATGCAGGCTTCGGGGTCGAGAGCGGCGTACGCGATCGCGTCGGGGCTCCTGTCGATGGCCGCCTGCAGCATCTGCAGCTGCGCGTCGACCTCGGTCTCGGACGCGGGGCCCTCGAACGTGATGGTGACACCGAGCTCCTCGGCTCGCTGCTCCGCACCGGTCTTCACGGCCTGCCAGAACTGGTGCTGGAAGCCCTTGGAGATCATCGCGATCTCGATTCCTTCCCCACCGCCCGCGTCGCCACCGCTTCCGGCGTCTCCGCCCTGGGCGCAACCGGCGAGTGCGACGACGGCGATCGCTGCGGCCGCGAGGACCGACATCTTCTTACGGTTCTTCATCGAAACTCCATTGTTCTCGGGTGCCAGCACCGCTGCTGGACTCTTTACGTTAGGTGGTGCGTGAGGCGTTTGACAGGGCTGGGCCATGTAGATACAGGATTGTTACCTTCCCTGTAACGGCGGGCCAGAAACCGATTTCAGTTTTGTTCGACGATCGCCGGTCGGTGCCTCGACCGACCGGCGCTCCGCTCGTCTTGCGAGAGGGCGGATCAGGCTTCGCGTCGGCGACGCAGCGAGTCCGTGAAGACCGCCACGAGGATGACGATGCCGACCACGACGTTCTGCCATTCCGTCTGGATCGACAGGATGCGCAGACCGTTGATCAGGACGCTCATGATGAGCGCACCGATGAGTGTGCCGAGGATCGATCCACGACCACCGAGCAGCGACGTGCCGCCGATGATGACGGCGGCGATCGCCTGCAGCTCGTAGCCCGTTCCGAGCTGCGGCTGCGCCGACCCGAGTCGGGCCGCGATGACGACACCGGCGATACCGGTGAAGATTCCCGCGACGGTGTAGATGAGGATGGTCCACTTGCGCGTATTCACGCCCGACAGCCGCGTCGCCTCCTCGTTGGAGCCGATCGCGAACGTGTAGCGGCCGAGGATCGTCTTGCTCAGCACCACATAGGCCACGAGGGCGCAGAGGAAGAGGATGAGCACGGCGTTCGGCAGGCCGGGGATCAGGGTGCCGAGGGCGATGTCCTTGAAGGCCTGCTCGGCGAAGTAGATCGGGGCGACACCCGAGATCACGAGGGCGAGACCCTGCGCGATGAGCATCATCGCGAGCGTCGCGATGAACGGGGGCAACCCGAGGAACGTGATGTTGAAGCCGTTGATGAAGCCCATGAGCGCGCCGGTGGCGATGCCGCCGATGACGCCGACGACGAGCGGCAGCCCCATGTTCGTGATGAACACGCCCGTCATGACCGCGCAGAGCGTCATGCCGGTACCGATCGACAGGTCGATGCCGCCTGTGATGATCACGAACGTGGTGCCGACGGCGAGGATGCCGATGACCGCGGTCGAGAGAAGGATGCCCGAGATGTTGCTCACGGTGAAGAAGCTGCTGCTCGACACCGAGAAGAAGATGATGAGCACGACGAGCGTCGCGAAGGCGAGCGACTGCTGCAGCTGGCTGCGGAGCACCTGTCCGATTCCGCGGCGTTCAGCGCCGCCCGGCGGGTTGATCTGCTCGGGGTTCTTCGCCGACGGTGTCGGCGTGGGGGGCGTGGAGGTGGTCATCGGTGATCTTTCTCTCCAGGGACGGCGGGACGGATTCGGGTGAAGGTGGGGGTCGTCATTCGTGGCCTCGCGTCGCGAGCTCCATGATCGTGTTCTGGGACGCCTTCTCGTTGTCGAGGAAGCCCGTGATCCGCCCCGTGGCCATGACGGCGATCCGGTGCGACAGGCGCAGGACCTCCGGCAGCTCCGAGGAGATCACGATGATCGACTTCCCCCGAGCGGCGAGGTCGGTGAGCAGGGCGTAGATCTCGTCCTTCGCCCCGACGTCGATGCCGCGGGTGGGCTCGTCGAAGATGAGGATGTCGCAATCGCGTTCGAGCCACTTCGCGATGACGACCTTCTGCTGATTGCCTCCCGAGAGCAGCTTCGTGACCTGCTGCACGGACGGCGTCTTGATCTTCAGCTGGTCGACGTAGCGCTTGGCGACGTTGCGACCCTTCGCGGGCTGCATGAAGCCGAGGGCGTTGCTGAAGTTCGGCAGCGACGGGAGCAGGATGTTCTCGCTCACCGTCTGACCGAGCAGGAGACCGAGCGACTTGCGGTCCTCCGAGAGGTAGCCGATCCCGTGACGCACGGCGTCGGTCGGCTTCGTGATGGAGACGACCTTCCCGTTCACCGTGATCGTCCCGCTCGTCCTCGGGTCGGCGCCGATGATCGCGCGGGCCACCTCGGTGCGACCGGCGCCCATGAGGCCGGCGAAGCCCAGGATCTCCCCACGACGCAGCTCGAAGCTCACGCCGTTGATGAAGTTGCGGGTGCTGAGATCCTCCACCTTGAGGACGACGTCGTTGTCGTGGGTGTCGATCGCCGTGGGTCGCGCGTTCTCGTCGATGTGGCGGCCCACCATCATCTCGATGATCGTGGGCACGTCGAACGAGCCCTTCGCGAGGGTGCCGACGTAACGACCGTCGCGGATCACGGTGACGCGGTCGGCGATGCGGCCGAGCTCCTCCATGCGGTGCGAGATGTAGATGATGCCGGTGCCGTCCGCCTTCAGCCCCTCGATGAGACGGAAGAGCGTCTCGCTCTCGGAGGCGGTGAGCGACGACGTGGGCTCGTCCATGATGAGCACCTTCGAGTCGACGGAGAGCGCCTTCGCGATCTCGACCATCTGCTGCTTCGCGACCGTGAGCTCCCCCACCTCCTGGCGGGGGTCGAGGTCGATGCGCAACCGAGCGAGCAGCTCCGCCGTCTTCTTGTTGAGGGCGCGCTCGCGGAGGGCGAAGCCGCCGAGGCTGCGCGGCTCACGCCCGATGTAGATGTTCTGCGCCACCGTGAGGTGGGGCATGAGGTTCATCTCCTGGTGGATGATCGAGATGCCGAGCGCCTGCGCCGCGCGCGGGCCCTCGATCTCCACGGGGCGACCCTCGAACGAGATCGTGCCCTCGTCGCGCGTGTAGATGCCCGAGAGGATCTTCATGAGGCTCGACTTGCCCGCGCCGTTCTCGCCCACGAGGGCGAGGACCTCGCCGCGGTCGAGCTCGAACTGCACGTCCTTGAGCGCCTGCACGCCCGGAAAGCTCTTGCTGATGCCCTGGACTTCCAGCAATTTGGTCGTCACGATGCTCCCTGCTTCGTTCGAGAGATTGCGGCTTCTGTCGGCGGTTCCGACGGACTCAAGCGACACGGTCGCTCACGTCCCCTCGGGCGTCCGGGGCGAAGTTGTATCTCAATGTATCTAAACCGTCCGCACCTGCATAGTGTGGAAGCGAACCTCCGACGTTTCCCGGATCATCGACGATCCCCGAGAAAGGACCACTCCCGTGCAGATCGGCGTCCACGCCCTCGTTTTCACCGGAACCTTCGACCAGGCGGGCATCTCCGCGGCCGTCGAGAGGACGGCGAGAGCGGGGTTCGACCTCATCGAATTCCCCCTCATGGATCCGTTCGCCTTCGACCGGGAGCACGCCGCTCGCGAGATCGCCTCCCACGGCATCGCGGCGACGGCATCGCTCGGGCTGAGCGAGCAGACCGATCTCACGAGCCCCGATCCCGCCGTGCGCGAGGCCGGCGAGACGCTCCTCGCCGAGTGCCTCGACATCGTGCACGCGCTCGGGTCGACCGAGCTGTGCGGTGTGCTCTACAGCGCGATGAAGAAGTACGTGACCCCGCCCACGAGCGAGGGCCGCGCGGCGAGCGCCGCGGCGATCGGGCGACTGGCCGACAAGGCCGCCGGCCTCGGCATCACCCTGTCGCTCGAGGTCGTCAACCGCTACGAGACGAACCTCCTCAACACCGGCCGACAGGCGCTGCGCTTCCTCGAGGACGTCGACCGCGACAACGTGCGCGTCCACCTCGACACGTACCACATGAACATCGAGGAGTCGGATCTCGTCCAGCCCGTGCTCGACGTCTCCGAGCGCCTCGGCTATGTGCACATCGGCGAATCGCACCGGGGCTACCTCGGCAGCGGGACGGTCGACTTCGACGCGTTCTTCCGCGGACTGGCGCGGATCGACTACGACGGCCCCGTGGTCTTCGAGTCCTTCTCGTCCACCGTCGTGAGCGAGACCCTGAGCAACACGCTCGGCGTGTGGCGCAACCTGTGGGACGACGGGGACGACCTCGCGGCGCACGCGAACCGCTTCATCCGCGACCGGCTGCGCTCTGTCGAGACGATCGCACTGCACTGACGCACGGGAGCCCGGGCTCCGCGTCGGCGCGCGCATCAACTGCCACCCGCCGCAGGGCCCGGGGCGCCGGGAAGGGAGCCCGCTGCCGGGTGACCGACGACGCCCTTGCGCAGGATCGCGTTGCCGTACTTCCGGGTCTCACCCGTGCGGACGACGAGGTACGCGGGTGCGGCCTCGTCGTAGAACGCGAAGCGCTCGACGAAGCGCACGTCGTCCCCGCTCGCGCCCGCTGCGGCCATGAGTTCGCGCTGCACGTCGAGGACCTCGCCGTCGGCCGACTCCATGAGGTCGAGCCCCGGGGCGTCGTCGAGCGGCACGACCGAGCGGATCGCGGCGAGAACGCGCGGGGAGGCGAGGGTCGGGAGATCGACGACGCGCGCGCCGATGCGATGGGCGGGGAAGTGGGCGTCTGCGACCACCACGGAGTCCGAGTGGCCCATCGCGTCCAGGTGGAGCAGGAGCTCCCCCGTGAGGACAGGGTCGATGCCTTCGAGCACGGTCACTCTCCTTCGAGCGGTCGGATGTTTCCGATGGTAATTGGGTCGCGCAGGTGCGTCGGACGGAATCCGGTCACGATTCGGTTGCGGTCGTTCCGGAGGTGATTCGATTCATTTCGATCGGAAACGATCTGGTCGTCGAGCACGCGGAGTGGCGGTCACGAGACGACGAGCCCCTCGGCCGCGAGCCGATCCCAGAGCTCCTCGGGAACCGGCGCGGCCATACGTTCGGCGTTCTGGCGGATCTGCTCCGGCCGGCTCGCCCCGATCACCACGGTGCGCACGAGGGGATGCCGCGACACGTAGTGCAGCGCGGCCTGCGGGAGCGGCACACCCACGTCCGCCGCGGCCGCCGCGATCGCGGACACGCGCTCGAAGACGTCGTCCGGGACGGACCCGTACTCGTACCGCCCCTCCCGGCTCGGCACGTCCTGAGCGAGGAGACCGGAGTTGAAGACCGACGCGACGACGACCCCTACGCCGTTGCGCTCGCACGCGGGGAAGACGTCGATCGCGGCGGGCTGCTCGGCGAGGGTGTACCGGCCGGCCACCATCAGGAGGTCGACGGCGCCGGTCTCGGCGGACGCCACGAGCGCCTCCGTCGTCATCGAACCCACGCCGACGGCGGTCACGACCCCCTCGTCCCGCAGCGCTGCGAGCGCGGGGATCGCGACGTCGAGCCCCTGCCGCAGCGAGTGGCGCTCCGGGTCGTGGAGATAGAGCACGTCGATGCGGTCGAGCCCGAGTCGCTCGAGCGACTCCTCGACACTCCGGCGCACCCCGTCCGAGGTGAGGTCCCACTCCCGGCGGAGGTCGGCCGGGACGTGGAAGTCGTTCTCGAGGTCGAGGTCACCGGCGCCCGCGGGGTTCGGCCGCAGCAACCGGCCCACCTTCGTGGACAGCACGAACTCGTCGCGTGGCTTCGAGCGGAGGAATGCCCCGAGCCGCCGCTCCGACAGGCCGAGCCCGTAGTGCGGCGCGGTGTCGAAGGAGCGGATCCCCGCCTCCCAGGCCGCGTCGAGCACCGCATGCGCCTCGTCGTCCGTGAGCGCACGGAAGAGGTTGCCCACGTTCGCGGCTCCATACGTGAGGTCGCCGAACGGGACGGCGGTCGCGGCGGGCCGCAGTCGAACCGTCACCGGATCGCCTCGACGGCGTCGTCCTCGGGCGAGAAGGTGAACTCGACGCGGGTCGCCTCGAGCATCTCGCTCCCGCCGCCCGGGGTGGTCGGCGGCCAGTACGCGCCGTGGTGCACGTCGACGGGGGTCACGAAGTGCTCGTGGAGGTGGTCGACGAACTCGATGACCCGGCCGTCTGTCGTGCCCGAGAGCGCGACGGTGTCGAACATCGAGAGGTGCTGCACGGCCTCGCACAGGCCGACGCCGCCGGCGTGGGGGCAGACCGGGACGCCGAAGCGGTGGGCGAGGAGCAGGATCGCGATGTTCTCGTTGACGCCCGCGACGCGCGTCGCGTCGATCTGGAGCACGGCGAGCGCGTCCGCCTGCAGGAACTGCTTGAACATCACCCGGTTGGCACCGTGCTCCCCCGTCGCGACGCGGATGGGTGCGACCCCGCGGGCGATCGCCGCGTGGGCGAGGATGTCGTCCGGATTCGTGGGTTCCTCGATCCAGGCCACGTCGAACTCGGCGAGCGCGTTGACCCACTCGATCGCGTCCGCGACGTCCCAGCGCTGGTTCGCGTCGATCGCGATGGCGATGTCGGGACCCACGGCCTCGCGGGCGAGGCGCATACGACGGATGTCGTCCTCGAGGCTCGCGCCCACCTTGAGCTTGATCTGGGGGAACCCGTCGGCCACGGCCTCCTTCGCGAGCCGGACGAGCTTCTCGTCGGAGTAGCCGAGCCAACCGGGCGTGGTCGTGTAGGCGGGGTAGCCGTTCGCGATCAGCGCGGCCTCGCGCTCCGCGCGTCCGGGGACGGCGTCGCGGAAGATCGCGAGAGCATCCTCCGGGGTGATCGCGTCCGAGAGGTAGCGGAAGTCGACGAGCTCCACGAGCTGTTCCGGCGTCATGCGGGCGAGCAGCTGCCAGAGCGGCAAGCCCGCGCGCTTCGCCTTGAGGTCCCAGAGCGCGTTCACGACGGCGCCGATCGCCATGTGCATGACGCCCTTCTCCGGGCCGAGCCAGCGGAGCTGCGAGTCGTAGACGAACTCGCGCCACGTCGCCCCCATGTTCTCGAGCAGGTCCTCGACGTTCCGTCCCACGAGGTGCCCGCGGAGGGCATGGATCGCCGCGACCTGCACGTCGTTGCCGCGGCCGATCGTGAAGACGAATCCGTGCCCTTCGAGACCGTCCTCGGAGTCCGTCCGGATGACGAGGTAGGCGGCGGAATAGTCGGGATCCGCGTTCATCGCGTCCGAGCCGTCGAGCTGCTGCGAGGTGGGGAACCGGATGTCGGTCGTGTCGATGGCGGTGACGATGCTCACGGACGAGTCTCCTTCGTTGGATGCTGCGAGCATAAACATCGGATGTCTATAGTGTCAATTGCGGCACCCGACGCCTTCCGGGATCGAATCACCCGTTTGTCGCCGGTAGAGTTCTGATGTTCGGATACTCCCGCCGACCTTCCGCCGTCCGCGGCGTCGACACCGCAAAGGATACGCAAACGATGAAGTTCGCCCGCCTCGGTCCCCTCGGCCACGAGAAGCCCGTGCTCATCGACGGCGATGCCGTCTTCGACCTCTCACCGCTCACGCGCGACATCGACGGCGATTTCCTGTCAGGCGACGGACCGGCGCGCGCCGCGGAGGCGCGCGCGAACGGCACCCTCGACGAGGTGGCCGACGCCGACTCGCTGCGGATCGGCGCCCCCATCGCGCGGCCGAGCGCCGTGGTCTGCATCGGGATGAACTACGCGGCCCACGCGGCGGAGTCCGGTTCAGCGCCTCCCGAGATCCCTGTGGTCTTCCTCAAGGTGCCCAACACCGTTGTGGGACCGAACGACCACGTGCACATCCCGCGTCGCAGCGAGAAGACCGACTGGGAAGTGGAGCTCGGCATCGTCATCGGGAAACGCGCGAGCTACCTCGACTCCCCCGCCGACAGCGTCGCCCACATCGCCGGCTTCGTGACCGCCAACGACCTCTCGGAGCGAACGTTCCAGCTCGACGAGTCGGGCGGACAGTGGTCGAAGGGCAAGATCGCGCCGGGTTTCAACCCCACGGGGCCGTGGCTCGTCACCCCGGAGGACGTGGACTACCAGAACCTCCGCTTGCGCAGCTGGGTGAACGGCGAGCCGCGCCAGGACTCCTCGACGGCCGACCAGATCTTCGGCGTGGACCACATCGTGTGGCACCTCAGCCAGTACATGACCCTCGAACCGGGCGACCTCGTACTCACCGGCACCCCCGAGGGCGTCGCGCTCTCCGGGCGCTTCCCCTACATCCAGCCGGGCGACGTCGTCGAGATCGAGATCGACGGACTGGGTCGGCAGCGCCAGGAGTTCAGCGCCGCTCCCTGATCGGGGCGGCCGGTTTCACACGCGACGACGATCTCACAACGCAAGGAAGAAGGAATCATGGGCGATTTCGACGGGCTCGTGGCTGTCGTCACGGGCGGAGCCTCCGGCATCGGCGCGGCGATCGCGGCGCGACTGGCCGATGACGGGGCGCGCGTGGCCGTGCTCGACCTCGCGGCGTCGACCGATACGCGGCACCTCTCCGTGCGGGCCGACGTCTCCGACGATGCATCGGTGCGGGAGGCGATCGAACGGGTCGTCGACGAGTTCGGACGCCTCGACGTGGTCGTCAACAACGCGGGGATCGGCGCGCAGGGCACCGTCGCCGACAACGACGACGCCGAGTGGACGCGCGTGTTCGACATCAACGTGATCGGGATGGCCCGCGTCTCCCGTGCGGCGCTCCCGCACCTGCGGGAGTCCCCCGCGGCCGCGATCGTGAACACGGCGTCGATCGCGGCGACGGCCGGACTCCCCCAGCGGGCCCTCTACAGCGCATCGAAGGGTGCCGTTCTCGCGCTCACCCAGGCGATGGCGGCGGATCACATCCGCGAGGGCATCCGCGTGAACTGCGTGAACCCGGGCACCGCGGACACCCCGTGGGTGGGCCGCCTGCTCGATTCGGCGAGCGACCCCGAGGCCGAACGCGCGGCACTCGAGGCGCGGCAACCGCACGGTCGGCTCGTCTCCGCCGACGAGGTCGCCGACGCGGTCGCGTACCTCGCGAGCCCGCGCGCCGGTTCGACGACCGGTGTCGCCCTCGCGGTCGACGGCGGGATGCAGGCGCTCCGCCTCCGTCCCCTCTCCTGACCTCCTCACGTCGCACCCCGCGCGCTGCTCCTTTCCCCGCTCCCCCTTCGCTCCCTCGCATTTCACCCAGCGCTACAGCTCCAGCCCACCGCTACACGATTTCGTGGCGCGCTCGGCGGAGGGTGTAGCGCTCGGCGATTCGGTCGACGCGCTGTGGCAGGGTGAAGGCATGAGCGAACCGCGGATCGCGTCGATCGTCCGGTACCCGGTGAAGGGCCTGCCCGGGGTCGTCGCCGGGGGCGCCGTGGCGCTCGAGCCGGGGCGCGGACTGCGATGGGACCGGAGCCACGCGATCGAGAACGGTCGCGTGCGGATCGAGGCGCCGGCGGCCTGGAACTCCCGCGAGGGCTACTTCCATGTGGCCCGGCATGAGGAGATCGTGCGCTTCGGTGTCGTTCTCGACGATGCAGAAGGCGACGCTCCCACGCTGACGCTCACGGCGCCCGACGGGCGCTCGGCGAGCGGGGCGCTCGGCGAGGCGGTGGGCGATGGGGCGCCGGGTGAAGCGACGGACAAGACCTCCGATCACGCGACGGACGAAGACGGCGCGATCGGCGCACTCCTCCGCGACACGCTCCCCGCCGGAGCGTTCGGCTCCCCGCGCCTCATCCGTTCCGGCGCGACCGGGCTGTGGGACTGGCCGGAGGCACACCTGTCGTTCATCAACCTCGCGACCGTTCGGGCGCTCGAGGAGGCGGCCGGCGCCCCGGTCGACCCGCGGCGCTTCCGCGGCAACATGCTGCTCGGGGACCTTCCCGCGTGGGGCGAGCTCGGGCTCCTGGGGCGACGGTTCCGCATCGGCGGTGCCGTGCTCGAGTTCTTCCAGCCGACCGACCGCTGCCGCGCCACCACGATCGACCCCGTCGCGGGCGTGTCCGACCTCAACGTTCCGGGGCTCCTCGCCAGCCGGTTCGGGCATATGTACTGCGGCGTCTACGCGCGCGTCGTGTCGGCCGGAGCCGTGCGCGCGGGCGACCGTCTCGAGGCGCTCGACGGTGGAACCCGCTCGACGCGGGTGGACGGCGAGCCGGGGTGGCCGCGCACCGGGCGGATCGTCTCCCGCGAGCCGGCGGGGGCCCGGTCGGAGAGCTTCTGGATCGAGGACCCGACCGGGCTCGTCGGAGCGGCGCTGCCCGGCCAGCACCTGCGCGTGCACCTCGCGGACGAGGCGGCGCCGTCGTGGCGCTCGTACACGATCTCCGCCACGAGCCCCGGCCGCGCACGCATCACCGTGCGGCGCGACGGCCGCATCTCGTCAGCTCTCCACGATCGGGCGGTCGTCGGGTCGGGCCTCGTCCTCTCGGGCCCGTTCGGCGACGTGACGCTCGATGTCGCACGCACCGCCGATTCCGGCACAGCGACGGCTCCCCGTCCTGGCACGCCCGGCGCCGACACGCCTGCCCCCGATTCCCGCGGCGAGCGCGATCTGGTGCTCGTGAGCGCCGGGTCCGGCATCACCCCGACCGTCGCGATGCTGCACGCCCTCGTCGTCGCCGGCTCCCGACGGCGGGTCCGTGTCCTGCACGTCGAACGCACGGCAGCGGACCTCGCCCTGTGGGACGAGGTGACCGGCGCGTGCGCCGCACTCCCCGACGCCGGTGCCGCGCTGCATCTCAGCCGGGCCGCGGAATCATCCCCGACCTCCGGTTCCGCCCCCTCCCCCGCCGACACCCGCATCGGCCGCCCCACCGCGGAGGACGTGCTCGCGACCATCGCGGACATCGATCCGTCGTCCGTCGATGTCTTCGTCTGTGGGCCTGCCCTCTTCACAGCCGAGGTGCGGCTGACGCTCGAGGGGGCGGGGGTACCGGCGGAGAACGTGCGCGCGGAGGTCTTCTACTCCCCCACGGCTGCGGAACTCGCGGAGCCGCGCGATCCGTCGAGCGCCGGTCCGCACCGAATCCGCGTCGGCACCGCGGAGGCGCGATGGCGCCCGGCATCCGGATCGATCCTCGACGCCGTCGAGGGCGTCGGCCAGGACTGGCCGAGCGGCTGCCGCGTCGGCGCCTGCGGCACATGCGTACGGAGGCTCGTGAGCGGGAGTATCGAATACCTCGTCGACCCGATCGTGCCGCCGCCGGCCGGGTCCGTGCTCGTCTGCTGCTCGGCCCCGACGAGCGACGTGGAGTTCGCAGCGGAGGTCTGAATCGGCGGGTACTGCCGGCTCGGCCCGTGGGCTAACCCCCGCCCGCTCGGGGAGGCCGCCGGATGGGGCGCGGTGAGCGATATCGCGAGGCTTGAGTCATCCCCACCGAGCCGCGCGTTCTCCGGGATGATGGAGCTGTTCCGTCGTCCACCCGGATGCGCCTCGCCCGGTCGCCGTGAACCGAGGAGACCCCATGACAACCGACACCGCCACCGATACCGCCGTCCATTCGGAGGACACCGACTCCCCGGAGACCGTCGCCGTTCCGCCTCCCGCGCGGTTCAACCCCCTCGCCGCCTACGGGCGCCTCTGGCGGAACGTGCCGCTCGAACTCGTGTTCCTGCTTCCCACCCTGCCGATCGTGATCTTCGGTTTCGTCGCGGCGGTCACGCTTTTCAGCTTCGGCGTCGGCACCGTCATCATCTACATCGGCATCTTCGTCCTCTTCGCGATGCTCTACGTGGCGCGAGCGCTCGGCGCCTTCGAGCTCCTCCGCCTCCGCGCGGCGGGCATGCCACGCATCGAGGCGCCCCGCTGGCCGGTCCGATCGAACGAGGGGTTCTGGAAGAACCTCGTCCGCCCGTTCACGGACCCGCACTCGTGGTTGCACCTCGTGCACATGGGGATCGTGAACCCCGTCATCGGCACGATCACGTGGGCCGTCTCCTTCGCCTGGGTCGTCGGCGGAGTCGCCGGGGTCTTCTCCTGGGTGGTCCCCGGCGACAGCGGCAACTGGGTGTGGATCGCTCAGACGTTCCCGCAGTTCTCCTCAGAGGACGCCCGCGTCGTCGACGACCTCTTCCAGGTGGGAATCGGGGTCGCACTCGTCGCCACCCTGCCGTTCGTGACCCGCGGACTCACGCTCGCGCACTACGGCATCGCCCGCCTCATGCTCGCGCGGTTCCGCAGCGAGGACCTCGAGGAGCGCGTCGCCGAGGTGCAGGCCACCCGGACCGCGGCCGCGGCGGCCGAGGGGACCGCACTCCGCCGCCTCGAGCGCGACATCCACGATGGGCCGCAGCAGCGCCTCGTGCGCCTGCAGATGGACATCGCGGCGGCCGAGCGCCAGCTCGACACCGACCCGGAGAAGGCGCGCGCCCTGCTCGCCGAGGCCGCCGGGCACTCCCGCGACGCCCTCGACGAGCTGCGGGCCCTCTCCCGCGGCTTCGCACCGCCGATCCTGCTCGACCGCGGACTCATCGCGGCTCTCGAATCGCTCGCGGCGCGCGGCGCGGTGCCCACGGACGTCCGCGCATTCGTGCCGGCGGAGATAGCTGTACCGGACGAGGTCGAGCGGGCCGCGTACTTCGTGGCGAGCGAGGCGACAGCCAACGTCGCGAAGCACGCGGGGGCGCGGCGCGCGTCCATCACCCTCGAGGTCGTTCCGGGCAACGAGGGCTCCCGCTGGCTCCGTCTCGTCGTGGGCGACGACGGTCGCGGGGGCGCGCAGGCGGTGCCGGACCACGGTCTCGCGGGACTCGACGAGCGGGTGCGCGGTGTCGGCGGCCGGCTCGACGTGTGGAGCCCCGCGGGCGGCCCGACGACGGTCACCGCGACCCTCCCCCTCCCCGCCCTCCCCGCCCACACGTGACCCCTCTCACCCCCCTGAAAACCTCGTCTGTGCTCGAATATTCGTGCACAGACGAGGTTTTTAGGTATGGGAGTGTGGGGGATGTGAAGAGGACATTGCGCGTGATCGTCGTGGACGACTCGGTACTGCTGCGCGAGGGGCTCGTGCGGCTCATCGAGGAGGCGGGGCATCGTGTGGTCGGCTCGGCCGGTTCCGGGGACGAACTGCACGATCTCCTGACCCGGATCGAGGCGGACATCGTCCTCCTCGACGTGCGGATGCCGCCGACCTTCCGCGACGAGGGGGTCACGGCGGCGCTGCGCGTGCGCACCGAACATCCAGCCGTCGGGATCCTGCTGCTGTCCCAGTACGTCGAGGTCGCCTACGCGCGCGACCTGCTGGGCTCGGGTCGCGGCGGCGTCGGCTACCTGCTCAAGGACCGCGTCTCCTCCCTCGCCGAGATCGAGGACGCGATCGAACGGATCGCCGACGGCGGCACCGTGCTCGACCCCGAGGTCGTGTCGCAACTGCTCGGACGGCGACGCGATCCGCTCGACGCCCTCACCGCGCGCGAACGCGACGTGCTCGAGCTCATGGCCGAGGGGCGCACCAACGTGGCGATCGCCGCGGCGCTCTTCGTGGGTACCGGAGCGGTCGAGAAGCACGTCACGTCGATCTTCCAGAAGCTCGGCCTCGAGGACTCCGGCACCGATCACCGCCGTGTCCTCGCCGTCGTCACCTACCTCCAGCGCTGACACCCCAAGATGATCGCGATTCAGCACGAAATTCGATGCCGTCTCGCGATCTTCTTGGGGTGAGGGAGGGGAGACGTCAGACGGCGTTGCGGCGAGCGACCTCGCCGAGCCACGCGAGCGACGGCTTCGGGTGACGCTCGAAGGTCTCGCGATCCACACCGATGAGGCCGAAGGTCGGGCGGAAGCCCGAGGCCCACTCGTAGTTGTCGAGAGCGCTCCAGTGCAGGTAGCCGCGCACGTCGATACCGTCGGCCATCGCCGCGTGCAGTCCGCGGAGGGCTCCGTCCGTGTAGGCGACACGGCGGGTGTCGTCCGCCGTCGCGATGCCGTTCTCCGTGACGAGCACGGGCACACCGCCCGACAGCTCCCATGCGCTGCGCACTCCGAGCTCGAGCGCCTGCGGGAAGAACTCCCAGCCCGTGAGCGTCGTCTCGACGTCATCTGCGACGGGGAGCGGCCCCTCCGGGCCGATGAACGTGCGGGTGTAGGCCTGCACGCCCACGAAGTCGTCGCCGCGGGCGGCCTCGAGGTACCAGTCGTCGCGCGGATAGCCGTACTCGCGCATCTTCTCGTCGGCCCCTGGTTCGCCGTTCGAGCGGAACGCCTGCGTCGCGACGGTCCAGCCGGACTGGATCTGCGGCAGCTGCGAGAGCACCGAGCGGGCGCGCTTATGGGAGTCGAGGAGGGCGTCGGCGACGCCGAGGTCCGGGTTCGGCAGGCCGTAGGCGACGAGGTTCGCCGCGTCCTCCCCGCCCGCGAGCATCGCAGCGATGTTCGGTTCGTTGATCGTGCAGACGTAGCGCACGCCCTCGGAGACGATCGGAAGGGCGGTCTCGACGAAGCGCTGGAAGAGCTCGGGTGCCTCCGGGTTCCGCCAGAAGCCCGCCTCGAACATCCACCGCGGCACGGTGAAGTGCAGGAGCGAGACGACGGGCTCGAGGCCGAGTTCGATCGCCGTGTCGCGCATGCGGCGGTAGTGGTCGATCGCCGCCCGCGAGATGAATCCGCGCTCCGGCTCGATGCGGGCCCACTCGATACTGAAGCGGTACGACGTGAGGCCCGCGTCCGCCAGGATCTTCATGTCCTCGCGGTAGCGGTGGTAGTGGTCGACGGCGTCGCCCGAGGGCTCCACGATGCTCGTGCCGGGCGTGTGCTCCTTGAGCCACCAGTCGTTCGAGACGTTGCCGCCCTCGACCTGGTGGGCGGCGGTGGCGGCTCCCCAGAGGAAGCCGTCGGGGAATTGGACGGACTGCTGGTCGCTCACGCGGACCTCTTTCGTGTTCTTTCCACACCGCGAAGTGCGGACTTTGGTCGTCAAATCGGGTCGGAAGGGGACGAAAGTCCGCACTTCGCGGAGTTGGAGCGCAGGGCTTAGAGGGAGGAGTAGAAGGTCGTAAGGGTGTCGAGGGTGGCCTCGGGGGCCTCGGCCTGCGGGGAGTGGGCGCCGCCCGGGATCACGGCGTAGCGGGCACCGAGGCGCTCAGCCATGTCGCGCTGCCACTCGATCGGCCACTTGTCGTCGTGCTCGCCGTGCGCCACGAGGACGGGGACGCCCGTCGCCCGGAGCGCGTCCGTCGTGTCCTCCTCCGAGCGCAGGAGCGCGGCCCCCTGGAGGAGGTTCTCGTCGGCCGTCGCGGCGGCGCGGTGACGGAAGAACGCCTCGAAGGCGCCGATCTCCTCGTCGCTCGCGTCCACCTTGTCGGGATTGTCGCGCTGCCAGAGCCCGAGGCTTCCGACCTTCGAGACCGTCTCGCTCGTCTCGTCGTGTCGCCCGGGCCAGCCCTTCGGCCCGCTGCAGAGCATCGTGAGGCTCGCGAACGCGCTGGGATCCCGGAGCACCGCGGCGCGCGCGACGACCCCGCCGAGGCTGTGTCCGATGAAGTGCACCGGTGCTCCGGCTCCGACGATTCCCGCGACCTCGACCGCATCGGTGGCGAGCACATCGAGGGAGTAGTCGTCGTCCGCGGGGCGCGCCGAATCGGCCTGCCCGCGCTGGCTGTACGCCCACGCGTCGTATCCCGCGTCCGCGAGACGCGGCAGGATCTCGTGCGCGTCCTCCTTCGACCCGGTGAAGCCGGGCACCCAGAGCACGACACCACGCGAGACACCCGACGGCCGCGCACGCAGCGTCGTGAGCACGCCCACACCGGTATCGAGGGCGAACGCGTCGCTCCCCGGCCGCATCGGCATCCCGCCGAAGTGCGCGATCGGCGTCACACCGCTCACGCGACGTCCTCGCGCAAGCGGCGGGGGTTCGGCACGGCGTCGAGGAGGCGGACGGTGTACTCGTCCTGCGGATTCCGCAGCACCTCGCTCGTGACGCCGCGCTCGACGACCTTGCCGTCGTGCAGCACCATGATGTCGTCCGTCACGAGCCGCGCGCTCAGCAGGTCGTGGGTGATGTAGAGAAGGCTCACTCCCCACTTCTCGCGGAGGTCCTCGAGAAGGGCGAGCACACCGGCGCGCAACGACACGTCGAGCATCGAGACGGGCTCGTCCGCGATGAGCACCTGCGGGTCGCTCGCGAGGGCCCTCGCGATGACCACACGCTGACGCTGGCCGCCCGACAACTGGTGCGGCAGCTTCTGCGCGAAGGTCTCGGTCGGCGTCAGCCCCACGGTCGTCAGCAGGTCGTGGAGGCGGGCGCGGGCGTCGTCGCCGCGGAGGTCTGTCATGTTCCGGATGGGCCGCGAGAGCGTGTACTCCACGGTGTGCAGCGGGTTGAGCGCGGAGTACGGATCCTGGAACACCATCTGCACGTTGCTGCGCAGATCGCGCAGCCCCTTCGCCCGCAGCCGCGTCACGTCGACGTCGCCGAAGCGCACGTCGCCCTGCGTCGGCTTCTCGATGCCCGTGATGAGCTTCGCGAGTGTGGATTTGCCGCTGCCGGACGCCCCCACGAGAGCGAGCGACTGGCCGGGCTCGAGCGTGAAGGACACGTCGTCGAGCGCGCGGACGGGCTTCTCGCCGCGGCGCGGCGGCGGGTAGACCTTCGAGACGCCGTCGACGACGATCGCGGAGTCCGCCGAACGCACACTGCGCGTGACGACGGCGGCGTCGCCGGCCTCGGCGCGGGGCCGCGTGGTGCCGGGCTCGGCTCCCGAACGCCGAGCGGGGAAGCCCGGCAGTTCGACGACCTCGGCGCGCGGATCGGCGTAGTGGCTGAGGAGCATGCGCGTGTAGTCGTCCTGCGGCCGCTCGAGGATGTCGCGGCTCGCGCCGTCCTCCACGATCCGACCCTCGTGCATCACGAGCACGCGCTGCGTCGCCTCGAGCACGATCCCGAGGTCGTGGCTGATGAGGATCGCCGTGAAGTTCTCCGAGGCCTGCAGCGACTGGATCGTGTCCATCACGGCGTGCTGTACGAGCACGTCGAGCGCCGTCGTCGGCTCGTCGAACACCATGAGCTGCGGCTCGAGTGAGAGCGCGAGCGCGATCGAGACGCGCTGACGCATCCCGCCCGAGAGCTCGCCGGGGTAACGCGCGAGCACCGACGGATCGAGTTCGACCTTGCGGACGAGCTCCGCCGCCCTCGCCTCACGGTCCGCCTTCGCCACGTGACCGTGGGCGCGGAAGATGTCCATGAAGTGGTTGCGGATGGTGCGCACGGGGTTGAGCGCGTTCATGCCCGACTGCAGCACCATCGCGAAACCGCCCTGGCGCTGCGTGCGCAGGGTCTCCGTGTCGAGCTCGCGGATGTCGGAGCCGTCGAAGAAGATGTTGCCGCCGTTCGTGCGCGCCGGCGGCTTCTGCAGCCGCGTGAGCGCGAAGCCCAGCGTGGACTTGCCGGATCCCGACTCGCCCACGAGACCGACGAACTCACCGCGCTTCAGCGTGAAGCTCACGTCGTCGACCGCCTGGACGGGCGCAGCCCCGGCGCTCTCGTAGATGACGGAGAGATCGCGGACATCGAGGAGTACGTCGCCGTCCGCCCGGTCGCGCTTCGGGTTCGTGGAGGTCATTTCGTGGCCTTTCCGTCACGGAGACGCGGATTGCTCACGGCGTCCACTCCGAAGTTGATGAGCGTGAGGCTGAGCGCGAGGAGCGCGATACAGAGACCGGGGGCGAACAGCAGCGCCCACTGGCCGGTGAGGAGGGCGTTCGAGTTCTGCGCCCAGTAGAGCATCGTGCCCCAGCTGACGATGCTCGAGTCGCCGAGTCCGAGGAACTCGAGGCCGGCCTCCGCGAGGATCGCGGCCGTCGCGGCTCCGAAGAGGCTGCCCACGATGAGCGAGGTCATGTTCGGCAGGATCTCGCGGAAGACGATGCGCGGGGCGCGCTCCCCGGAGAACTGCGCGGCCGTCACGAAGTCGCGACCGCGCAGGGACTGCGTCTGGCTGCGGAGCACGCGGGCACCCCACGCCCAACCGGTCACGACGATGACCGCGATGATCATCAGGATGCCGCCGTTCTGCAGGTATGCGGCGATCACGATCATGAGCGGCAGGCCGGGGATCACGAGGAAGAGGTTGACGATGAAGCCGACCACCTCGCTCGCGAAGCCCTTGAGGTAACCCCAGCTGAGGCCGATCGCGACGGCGATGAGTGTCGAGAGCACGCCGGCCGCGAGGCCCACCAGGATCGAGATCCGCGCACCGAAGATGAGCTGGCTGAGCACGTCCTCTCCGGCCGCGGTCGTGCCGAGCCAGTGCGCACCCGTCGCGTCGAGGTTGCGGTCGAAGGACGTGTCCTTCGGGTCGTAGGGGGCGAGGAGCGGGGCGAAGATCGCAACGAGCACGAAGAGCCCGAGGATCACGATGCCGACACGGGCCTTGCCGTTCGACCAGACCACGCCGAGCGTGCGGCTGAACGAGCGCCAGCGGCTGGTCGCCGCGACGGCTCCGTCCGCTGCACCGTCCGTGGGGATTCTGACATTCTGCGTTGACGTCATCGGCGGGTCCTTGGGTCGAGTACGCCGTACAGGATGTCGACGAGGAAGTTGGCGATGAGCACACTCACGGTGATCATCAGGAAGAGGGCCTGCATGAGCGGGTAGTCCTGTCCGATGACCGCGTTGAACAGGAGGTAGCCGATGCCCGGGTAGCCGAACACCTGCTCCACGAGGATCGAGCCGCCGACCACGCCACCGAGCGCGAGCCCGAATCCGGTGAGGTTCGGGAGGATCGCGTTCCGGGCCGCGTAGCGGATGGCCACGGTGCCGCCGCGGAGGCCGTTCGCCTCCGCGAAGGTGACGTAGTCGTCGCCGAGCGTGTTGATCATCGCGTTGCGCATGCCGATGATCCAACCGCCGAGGCTCGTCAGGAGGATCGTGAGGGCAGGCAACGCCGCGTGGAGGAGCGCGTCGCCGAGGAAGGCGAACGAGAACGCCGGGGTCGTCGTGGCCGAGTAGGCGCCCGTCGTGGGGAACCAGTGCAACACGTAACCCAGGAAGAAGAGCAGGAGCAGCGCGGTCCAGAAATACGGGAACGTGCTCATGAAGCTGCCGCTGAGCGTCGGGAGCGAATCGAGCCAGGTTCCACGCTTCCAGGCCGCGGCCACACCGATGAGCGTGCCGAGCACGAACGCGAGGATCGTCACGATGCCCACGAGGATGAGCGTGTAGGGAAGTGCCGTGCTGACCATGCTCGACACGGTCTGCGGGTAGAACGTGTACGAGACGCCGAAGTCGAGCGTGACGACCTGGCGGAGGTAGGACGCGTACTGCTCCCACAGGCTGCCGTCGGGCACACCGAGCTGGGCCTCGATCGCGGCGCGCGTGGCCTCGGTGACGGGACCGTTCTGCGCGAGCTTCGCGATCGCGGCGTCCGCCGGGGAACCGGGCATGAGCCGCGGGAGGAAGAAGTTGAGCGTCACGGCCGCCCAGAGCGTGAGGACGAAGAGACCGAGCTTTCCTGCGATGTATTTCACTGGTCGTCCTCCTTCACGAGCTTCAGCCGCGTGAAGATCAGCAGCGGCGCCGAGTCGTAGTTCTGCGGTGCCATGTAGGGGTCCTCTGCGCTCGGCCATCCGGTGAACTTGCGATCGCTGAACAGGCCCCACGATCCGCCGTAGTAGAGGCCGATCACGGGCAGGTCGTCGTAGACGATGTTCTGCAGCTGCTGGCTGAGCTCGACCTGGCGGTCGGGGTCGGGAGTGGCCTTCAGCTCGGCGAGGATCTCGTCGGCCTCCGGGTTCTGGTAGCGCTCGAAGTTGTTCTGGGTGGCCTCGCCGACGGGCACGTAGAACTCGCTCGACAAGAGGCTGTTGAAGGCCTGGTAGGCGTAACCGCCGCCCATCCCGCCGATCGCGACCTCGAAGTCGCCGTTGCTGATGGCCTGCTGGTAGCCCGCGGGCTGCGGCAGGCTGAGGCTCACGTCGATGCCGATCTGCCCGAGCTGACGCTGCACCTCCTGCGCGGCCCTCGTCCAGTCGGAGTAGCCGTTCGCCGTGGTGAGTGCGAAGGAGAACTGCTGCCCGTCCGGTCCGACGAGCTGGTCGCCCTGGAGCGTGTATCCCGCCTTCTCGAACTCCGCGAGAGCGGCGTCCGTGTCCTGCTCGATCATGCCCTGGTTCGGGATCGACGGGTCGAGCTGGTCTTCCTGGTTGGGCAGGATGAGTCCCGTCTGACCGGCGGGCTCCATGTAGCCCTCCGTCGCCGACTCGGCGATCGAGCCGCGTTCGAGGGCGAGGGCGATGCCGCGCCGCACGTTCACGTCGTCGAACGGGGCGACCTCGTTGTTCGGCATGAGGCCGATGATGCCGACGGGCGGGAACCAGAACTCGTTCTCGTCGCTCGCGGCACCCCACGTCCCCTCGACGTCCGAGATGAAGGAGTACGCCCAGTCGTAACCGCGTGTGACGGTGTCGAGCTGGGTGTTCGTGGCGGGGAGGATGAGGTGCTCGATCTCGATCGAGTCGGCCTGCCAGTAGTCCTCGTTCTTGTCCATCGAGTACTGCTGCTGGTTGTAGTTGCCGAGGGTGAACGGACCGGACCCGATCGGGTCCTCGTTGCGCCACGTGCTCGGGTCGTCGACGTCCGCCCAGATGTGCTCGGGGACGATGTACGTGGCGCCGATGATCGTGAGGGCGGGCACGTCGTCCGTGAGGAGCTCGAACGTGACGGTGTCACCGTCCACCTCGACGCTCTCGATGTGCTGCCACGCGCCCTTGATGTCGATCGCCGGATACTCCTTGAGCATCTCGAACGTGAAGGCGACGTCGTCGGCCGTGAGGGGCTCACCGTCGCTCCACTCGACACCGTCGCGGATCGTCATCTGGATCGTGTCGGCGTCCGGCAGGCTCCACTCGGTCGCGAGCCAGGGCGTCTGCGCGTTGTCGAGCGGGTTGATCATGATGAGCGGCTCGTACATCCACCGCGACGCGGTTCGCGTGTTGGTGAGGTACGGGTTGAAGTTGCGGTCGAAGAGCGGGTTGCCGCGGTCCGCGTTGATCAGCATCGTGTCGTCGGGGATCGTGGGATCCGGCTGCGACGTGACCTGGATGCTGCACCCCGTGGCGACGAGCACGGCCGCAGCGCCGACGGCGACCGCGGCGAGGGCTCGGCGGCGCAGGGAGCGGCGGGAACGTGGCTGCGATCCGGGTGGTCGAGCGGTGGGGGAGGTGAATGACACGGTGTCGAATCCTCATGTCGTCGTCGTCACGAGGCAGTCCGAGGGCTGCGCTGCGCCGGACGGGGGTTCCGTCCGTGGATGCCCCAACTGTATGCGCATACATCCTTCCCTCGCAACCCTCCCCCTCCCCAGGAGGCTACTCCCGAGCGAGGGCGCCACTTAGAGCTGGCGCCCTCGCTGGCGAACTGGCGCCCTCGGAGCGATCGCCACTCCGTCCACGTCACCCCGCCGAGAACATCAGCTCGTCGAGCCGCCGATGCGAGGGCGCCACATAGAGGCTGAGGGCGCCACGTGCACGTGGCGCCCTCGCTCGGGACTAGCCCCTTGGGGTGGGGGGCCCTGGGGTGGTGGACTCGCGGACCAGCACCTTGACCGGGAGGCGGAGGGTGACGGGAGGCTGGGACGGGTTCGCGAGGCGCTGGGTGAGGACGTGCACGGCCGCGCGGCCGAGGTCCTCCATCGGCTGCTCGACCGTCGTGAGCCGCGGCTCGGAGTGACGGCCGGCGTCGATTCCGTCGAATCCCGCGACCAGGACCCGACGAGGCACGTCGACCCCGTGGTCGCGGAAGGCGTCGAGGATGCCGAGAGCCATCTGGTCGTTGGCGCAGATGACCGCGTCGGGGATATGCCCGCTGGACGCGAGCGAGGACCCGATCACGCGAGCCCTCTCACGGGAGAACTCGGCGCTGACGACGCTCAGCCCGGGGCGGTCCGCGACGGCCCGCGCCGAGAGAGCCTCGGAGAATCCGTCGAAGCGTTCGGCGTCGTCGGGCGTCGACGCGACACCGCGCACGTAGAGCACCCCGTCGATCTCGCGCGTGTCGAAGACGTGGTCGGCGAGCGCCCGCATGCCGGCACGGTTGTCGACGCTCACGTGATCGAACTCGTCGTCGCGGCGCGGACCGGCGATGAGCACCACGGGGATGCGGCGCGCGATGTGTTCGAGCATCTCGTCGGGCACGCTGCCGGCGAGCACGGCGAGCCCGTCCACCCGCCCGGCGATGTCGGACACGATCGACAGGGAGTCCTCGCCACGGCCGACGCCGACGAGGAGGACGAGACCGTTCCGCCACGCCTCGATCTCGGCGCCCCGCAGCACCTCGTCGAAGTAGAGGAGATCGGACCCGGTCGCGTCCTCCGCCGGCGGATCGGCGACGACCGGAACGGCCCCGCTGCGGTCGGGCACGAAGGCCGTCGTCTCGCGCATCGCGTCGAAGTCCGGGAAGAAGAGACCGACCACGCCGGTGCGGCGGGCGGCGAGACCGCGCGCACTCGCGCTCGGCACGTAACCGAGCGCCTTCACGGAGGCGAGGACGCGCTCGCGCGTGGAGTCGCGGACATCGCCCGGGCGCCGGAGGACCCGCGAGACGGTGGCGATCGAGACGCCCGCGTGCTCGGCGACGTCGTACACCGTGGTCGCCTTCGCGCCCATGCCCCCACCCCCGATCATCGCCCCGCCGTCGTCCGCATCATCCTAAGCTCCCCCTCCACCCGCCTCTCCCCCCTGAAAACTTCGTATGTGCTCGAGTTTTCAACCACATACGAAGTTTTTAGGGGGGTCAGAGGGTGAGGAAGGCGTACCAGATGAGGAGCATGGTGACGAGGAAGCCCGCCACGAAGTTGAGCCAGAGGAAGCGCTTCCACCCGCGGTTCGCGGACTCGGCCGTCTCGTCCGTCACGTTCCAGAACGGGACGACGTTGAGGATGTACGGCAGCACGGCGATCGCGGCGAGCGGGCCCGGCCAGTCCGTGCCGAACAGGAACAGCGCAGCGGCGACGTAGGCGACGAGCGCGATGCGCGTCGTCGCGCGCGCACCGAGCACGGTCCCCACCGAGGCGATCCCGCCGGCGCGGTCCGCGATGACGTCCTGCACCGCACCGAACGCGTGGCTCGCGATGCCCCACAGGAAGTAGGCCACGAGCAGCAGCACGAGCGCGGGGGTGACGACGGCGCCGGCGAGGACGAGCCCGTAGACGGCGGGGCTCACGAAGTGCGTGCTCGACGTGATCGAATCGAGGAACGGCACCTCCTTGAACCGCAGCCCCTTGGCGCTGTACGCGACGACCGCGAAGAGGCTCACCGCGAGCACGGCCCACGACGCGGGCGACCCGAGCAGGACGAGCACGACGATGAACGGGATGTTCGTCACGAGCACCGCGACGATCGTCGTGCGGTGCAGCGATCGATCGAGCACGGCCCCCTCGACGCCGCCCTTCCGCGGATTACGGAGGTCGGACTCGTAGTCGAACACGTCGTTGATGCCGTACATCGCGAGGTTGTACGGGATCAGGAAGTAGATCGTGCCGATCCAGAACGCGAGGTCGAGTTCTCGTGTCGACAGGTAGTAGGCCGCCGCGAACGGGTACGCGGTGTTGACCCACGACAGGGGTCGCGAGGAGAGCAGGAGCTGTTCAAGCGTGCGCACGGGGCCTCCGTCGGGATGGTCGGAGCAGGCTCCACAGCGACGGGAGGACGACCGCCGCGAAGACAGCGTAGGAGAAGTCCTCGATGGGTGCGATTCCGACGAAGATCCCGGACAGGTGCGTCGCGTCGTAGGCGACGAGCCCGATGCCGATCATGATGTTGTCGAAGACCGCCGTGAGGACGAGGACGGCGACGAGCGTGAGGCCGAGGGCCCGCAGGAACCGTCGCCGGTCGGGCGCCCGCAGCACGGCGACGACGGCGAGCACCGCAGCGGGCACGAGGAACGCGAGGTTGAGGAGCGTGTAGGTCATCGTCGCTCCTCCCCGCGGTCCTCGGTCGGAGACGACCTACCCACCGACGGGCCGAGACGCATCGCCGCCCCGAAGACGTTCATCGAGAGGTAGCAGAGGAGCGTCAGGAAGAAGACCTCCTCGATCGGCAGTTCGGGCGCGATCAGGAGCCCCGTCATGAACGGGGTCTGGCCGCGGAAGAAGATCCCGAGCCCGATGCCGAGCAGGTCCCACACGAGGAAGAGGACCACTCCAGACGCGAGCACGATCGTCGCGCGTCGCGGGTCGTCCCAGAAGAAGAGCCGGAAGCGCCGGTCGAGCATCACCATGCCGAAGATCGACACCGCCAAGGCCGCGAGATAGACGACGCTCACGACCGGCCGTCGGGCAGCGGTGCCGGAAGCGCCTCCGTCGACGTGTCGCCGTTCAGCCGCTTGACGACGAGTTCGGCGCTGATGAGGCACATCGGCAGGCCGATGCCGGGGATCGTCGATCCGCCGGCGTAGAGGAGCCCGTCGACCTTCTTGCTCACGTTGCCCGCACGGAAGAGTGCGGACTGGGCGAGCGTATGCGCCGGACCGAGCATCGTGCCGCGCCAGGCGTTGATCGATTCGACGAAGTCGGCCGGGCCCACGTCGTGACGCACGGTGATGCGCTCGGCGAGGTCGGGGATCCCCGCCCATTCCGCGATCTGTGCGATCGCGCGGTCACCCGCCGCGCGGATCGTCTCGCTCGACCCGCCGCCGAGCGCGGGGTCGGCCGGGATGGGAACGAGCACGAAGAGGTTCTCGTGACCGTCGGGCGCGACGGTGTCCGTGGCGCTCGGCTTGCAGACGTAGAGCGATGCCGGATCGGGAATGTACGGGTCGTCCCCGCCGATCGCGTCGAAGTTGGCGCGCCAGTCCGAGGTGAAGAAGAGGGTGTGGTGGAGCAGCTCGGGGAGCTCGCCGCGCACGCCGAGCGAGAGGAGGACCGCCCCGGGCCCGGGGGTCTTCGTGTCCCAGTAGGACTGCGGGTACGTGCGCAGCGACGGCGGAAGGAGGCGGGTCTCCGTGTGGTGCAGGTCGGCGGCGGACACGACGACCGCGGCGGGCTCGACGTGCGCGACGCCCTCGGCATCGGTCCAGTTCACGCCCGTGACGCGGGTGGACCGGCGGAAGCCACTGCCGCGCGACTCCGTGGCGATGCGGTCGACCGTCGCTCCGGTGACGATGCGCACGCCGGCGTCGCGGGCCACCCCGGCGATCGCCTCGATCACCTGGGCGAACCCGCCGCGGGGGTAGAAGACGCCGTCCTCGAGGTCGAGGTGGCTCATGAGGTGGTACATGCTCGGTGTCGTATACGGCGAGGATCCGAGGAAGACGGCGGGGTACCCGAGCACCTGACGGAGGCGGGTGTCGCTCACGACCGTTCCGGCCGCCGAGTCGAGGTCGGTGCCGAAGAGCTTCGCGAAGCGCGGCAGCTCGGTCACGACGTCGCGCGTCAGGAGAGGCGTGAGTGATTCGAAGGTCGTGTAGAGGAACCGGCGCTTCGCGAGCTCGTAGACCTCGCGCGCCGAATCGAGGTACCGCTCGAGTCGCGATCCCGAGCCCGGCTCGATGCTCTCGAACAGCGCCACGTTCTCCTCGCGGGTCGCCGCGATGTCGATCGGGTCGGCGTGGCCTTGCGAGTACACGCGGTAGCCGGGGTCGAGCTGGACGAGATCGAGCTGCTCGGCGGAGGAGGTACCCATGAGGCGGAAGAAGTGGTCGAACACCTCGGGCATGAGATACCAGCTGGGGCCGAGGTCGAAGCGGAAGCCGTCACGCTCGAGCAGGCCCGCGCGCCCGCCGAGCTCGTCGTTCTTCTCGAGCAGCACCACGTCGCGTCCGCCGCGAGCGAGCAGGGCGGCCGTCGCGAGACCGGAGATCCCGCCGCCGATCACGATCGTGCGCTCGCCCGTGGCCGTCGATTCCTTCGCGTGTCTGCTCATTTCGGGAGTACTCCTCGTGCCGCTCTCACGGCGATCGCGGCTTTCACCGGGTTGGGGACGCGCACGCGGGTCGTGACGAGTTCGGAAGCGGGCGTCGCGCGGATCCGTCTCGCGAGCTCGGCGAACAGCTCGTGGGCGAGCACGACGGCGCGACGCGAGCTCGGCGGCAGCGCCGGCAGCGTGCGGGCGGAGGCGGCGAGGTCGGCGTCGATGTCGTCGAGGAGGCGCGCCTTGTCGGCCTCGGTGAACGCGTCGACGCGGATCCCGGGGAAGTAGCTGCGCCCGAGCCCGGCGAAGTCCGCGGCGAGGTCGCGGAGGAAGTTCACCTTCTGGAAGGCCGCGCCGAGGCGCCTCGCCCCCTCCTCCAGCTGATTGATCTGAGCGGGCGTGCGCCGTTCGCCGGCGAGGAAGACCTTGAGGCACATGAGTCCGACGACCTCGGCCGAGCCGTAGACGTACGCGTCGAAGCTCTCCTGGGTGTGCTCGACGTCCGTGATGTCCGCGCGCATGGACGCGAAGAACGGCCGCGTGAGGTCGACTCCGATGCCCCCGCGGCGGGCGGCGAGTGCGAAGGCGTGCACGATGAGGTTGGAGCTGTAGCCGATCGCCATCGCGCGCTCGGTCTCGGCCTCGAGGTCGTCGAGCGTGCGCGTGATCGATGCATCGTCGAGGCCCGCGTCGCTCGCCGCGCCGTCCACGATCTCGTCGGCGATGCGGACGAGCGCGTAGATGTTCCGCACGTCCTGTCGGACGGCGGGGCCGAGGAGACGGGCTGCGAGCCCGAAGGACGTGGAGTAGCGGCGGATGACGACGGCGGCGGTCTCCACGGCCACGGCGTCGTACTGACGGCCTCCGGTCACTTGGTGCGCTCCAGGACGGCCCGCACGACGGGAGCGAGTTCGTCGCGCGTCGAGGCCGGCACGCTGTCCTCGGCGAGAGCCTCCCAGGCCCGGTTCGCGAAGTCGGTGGCGAGTCGCTCGGCGTAGTCGCGCGCCCCGCTCGTCACGAGAGCGTCGCGGAGGCGGGCCGCCCCGACGGTGTCGAGGCCGGGGTCTCCGAACAGACGGTGCACGTCGACCCACTCGGGCTGTGTGGCGGCATAGGCGATGAGGACCGTCCGCTTGCCCTCGCGCAGGTCACCGATCGAGCTCTTGCCGGTCACGTCCTCTTCGCCGAACACCCCGAGCACGTCGTCGACGATCTGGTAGGCGATGCCGATGTTCCGGCCGAAGCGGCCGAGGGCGTCGATCGTCGCGAGCCCGGCACCTGCGACCACGGCCCCGGCCTGCAGTGGGGCCTCGAAGGAGTACCACGCGGTCTTCAGGCGCTCCATCTCGACGACCTCGTCGACCGACGGCATGGTGGCGTGCGTGGAGAAGTCCACGTCGGCGAACTCCCCGGCGGCCGCGGCGGAGACCGCGTCGTCGAGCAGCTCGACGAGCCGACCACGCGTGAGCTCGTCCGCACCGCAGCCGTCGACCAGGCGGTAAGCGCCCGCGAGGGCGAGGTCCCCGGCGATGACCGCGACCGACATCCCGCGGTGCTCGGCGAGCGGCAGGGAGATCCCCGCCGTCGTGGCGCGGTCACGGTAGCTGCCGGAGACGTTGGGCCGGCCCCGGCGAACGAAGTCCCGGTCGATGACGTCGTCGTGCACGATGAGCGCGGTGTGGAGCAGTTCGTAGGCGGCTGCGACGCGGGCGGCCACCTCGAGGTCGGTGCCGCCGAGGGTCTCGAAGGCGGTCAGCACCATGCGGGGGCGGAAGCGCTTGCCGCCGTCGGTGTTGCGCCGGAGGTTCTCGATCAGGTGGGCGTGGTGCGAACCGAAGCGCTCGCCGCGTGCGGCCGCGACCTCGAACCAACCGTCGAGGACCTCCTCGACGCGTTGCAGTCGCCGGCCGGTGACGACCACGAGATCGTGGGGGTCCATGCCTCGACACTAACCGACCGGGCTCGATGCTTGAAACATTTAACTAGTTGCTCTAGTGAGTTGCGCTGGGCGCGTCGATGCTCTCTCGCTCGACGTCCTCCGAAAAAAATCTCGCCGGGGTGCATCCGAATCGTCGGCCGCGGCGGAAGTGGGGACAGAAGCATTCCGCCGCCCGTTCGCGGGCTCGACACGGAGGTACCCATGCGCAAGATCCTCGGCGCCGGCATCACAGCCGGCGCACTCCTCGCCCTCTCGGCAGCGTTGCCGGCCACAGCGGCCGAAGGAGACGCGACCCTGTCCGTGCTCCACGCTGTCCCCGATCTGACCGTCGACGTCTACGTCAACGACGAGCTCACGATCGACGACTTCGAGCCGGGCACCCTCGGTGGCCCGCTGACCCTCGCTCCCGGCACCTACACGGTGGCCATCACCGCGGCCGACGCCGCGGATGCGAGCGACCCGGCCATCGGCCCCGTCGACCTCGTCCTCGAGGCGGACGGCAACTACACGGCCGTCGCGCACCTCACCGAGGCGGGCGAACCCACCGCGACCCTGTTCACGAACGACGTCTCGACCCTCGCGGCCGGCGAAGGCCGCCTCACCGTCCGTCACACCGCCGCGGCTCCCGCCGTGGACGTCCTCGCGGCAGAGACCCCGGTCATCGAAGGCCTGACGAACCCGAACGAGGAGGTCCTGACGCTCGATGCCGGAACCGTCTCGGCGAGCGTCGCCGCCGCCGGAACGACCGACCCGGTGATCGGCCCGGCAGACGTCAACGTCGCCGAGGGCGTCAACACGATCGTCTACGCCTGGGGCAGCCTCGAGGACGACAATCTCGACCTCGCCATCCAGACGATCGGCGGCCTGCACTCCACCCCGGACGGCGTGCCCGCCGGCCAGGCCGGCCTCGTCGCCACCAACGCCCCCGGCGCCTCGGGCGCCCTGTGGATCGGAGCCGCGGTGCTCGGCCTCATGGCCTTCGCCGTGACCACCGTCCGTCGTTCGAACCGCCGTGAGGCGGCCACCGCCGAGAGGGCCGACCGCTGATCCGTCACCACTCACGCGGGAACACCGCGGCGGGCGCTCTCGCGCTCGCCGCGGTGTTCCTGTTGTCCGCGTGCTCCACGCCCCCGGGCGCGGCACCGACCGACGCCGCATCCGCTCCACCCGCCGCTGAGAGCCCGGAGCCCTCCGCGACGACCGCTCCTCCTACGAGCGCCATCGACGTGCCGCGCATCGATGCCGGCGCGGGCAATCAGGTCGCCCCGACGGTCCCCCCGAGCGCCGTGAGCGTCGCCGAGCTCGACGTGACCGTGACCGTGCGACCGGAAGGCCTCGCCCCCGACGGTTCGATGGCCCTGCCGGAGGATCCGTCCGTCGCGTCCTGGTACCGCTTCGGCTCGGGACCGGCGAGCGAGAGCGGCGCGACCGTGATCGCCGCGCACGTGGACTCCCTCGAGTACGACATCGGCCCGTTCGCCCGTCTGGTGAAAGCGGCGCCCGGCACGATCGTGACGGTCACGAGTGTCGACGGGTCCGAGCACCGCTACACCGTCGACACCGTCGAGATCGCCGACAAGACCGGGGTCCCGTGGGACACGGTGTTCGATCGGAGCGGCTCTCCGCGCCTCGTCCTCATCACGTGCGGTGGCGAATTCGACTACGAGACCGGTCACTACCGCAGCAACGTGATCGTGACGGCGACACCGCTGCCATGACGACAGAGGCGGACTATGCTCGTCGCACGACCGGCCTCCCGATGCCGGCAGACCGGACGGACCCCATGCGCCCCGCGGACGATGACGACGCGATCGGAGCCGCGTTCCACGCGGGCGACGAACGCGCTCTCGCCGAGGCGTTCGCGCGGTGGTCGTCCCTCGTCTACAGCCTCGCGCTACGCTCCCTCGGGCAACCGGCCGACGCCGAGGACGCCACCCAGCGCGTCTTCGTCTCGGCGTGGCAGAGCCGCCACACGTATGACCCCGAGCGGATCCGCCTCCCCGGGTGGCTCGTCGGTATCGCTCGGCATCGGATCGCCGACGTGCACGAGCAGCGGGCGCGCCAACAACGATCCGATCAGGCCTACGCGACGAACACGGAGCAGGGGAATCGGGATGCGACGGAGGACGTCGCGGATCGCATCCTCATCGCCGGTGAGCTCGAGAAGCTCGAGCCCGTGCCGCAGGCCATCATGCATCTCGCTTTCTTCGACGACCTGACGCACACCCAGATAGCGGAGACCCTGGGTCTGCCGCTCGGTACCGTCAAAAGCCACATCCGACGCAGTCTCGCCCGGATCCGGAAGACCTTGGAGGTGAACGATGGAGCATATTGATCCCGAGCAGCTCGACGCCCTCGCCCTCGGCGAGGAGCAGCCGAGTGCCGCTCAGCAGTCGCACCTCGATGCGTGCGACGAATGCCGTGACTCCGTCGCCTCCGCCCGGCGCACCGCCGGGGCGATCCGTTCCGTGCGCGATCTCGCGGTCACGGAGGCCCCGGATTCGGTCTGGGCCGCCATCCACGCCGAACTCGCGCTCGACCCGACCCTCGCTCCCGCGCCGAAACGTGGCGTCCTGACCGACGTCGCGCAGGCGACGCCTCCCGCGACGCCGACCGAGGCGCAGACGGAGACGGAGACGCAGCCGGAGACGGAGGCGGAACCGACCCCGGAGAGCGGACCGGCTCCAGCTGCTCGGGCCCAGGATCCTGGAATCGCGGGTTCCGCCGCTGTGGTTCCACTCACCCGGCGCGGTCGTCCCGAGCGGAACGGCGGGGACCTCGCCGCGAGCACACGACCACGTGGCCGCGGCCGGTCGCGCCGCGCAGGCTCCCGCCGCTGGCTCGTCCCCGCGATCGCCGCCGGAGTAGCGCTCGTGCTCGGCGTCGGCGGGGGGCTCGGTATCGCTCGAGTACTCCAGCCGGGCACCGGAGACGTCGTGGCGACGGCCCGACTCGCCGCCCTGCCCGACTGGCCGGACGCGACGGGCACCGCCACGCTGCGCGAACTCCCCGACGGAGGCCGCGAGGTGCAGGTGGAGGTCGACACGACGGGCGAGGACGTCGACGCCCCGCTCCGCGAGGTGTGGTTGCTCACCCCGGACGCGAGCGGACTCGTGAGCATCGGCTTCCTCGACGGCGCCACCGGGACCTTCCGCGTGCCGGCCGACGTGGACCTCTCCGCCTACCCGATCGTCGACGTCTCGGCGGAACCGCAGGACGGGAACCCGGCGCACTCCGGCGACTCGATCGTGCGCGGGGAGCTCGGCGCATCGTAGTCGCGACCGCCGCCTGACCCGGTGGCCGCCCGCTGGAGTGGAGAATAGAGGCATGAGCGTGGAACAAGTCGTCCTGTTGTCCGAAGAGGGCACCCCCACCGGGGTCGCCGACAAGGCGACGGTGCACACCACCTCGACGCCGCTCCACCTGGCGTTCTCCTGCCACGTGTCGGACGCGGACGGCCGCATCCTCGTGACGCGACGCGCCCTCGAGAAGCTCACCTGGCCGGGCGTCTGGACGAACAGCTTCTGCGGCCACCCCGGACCGGGCGAGGACATGGAGGCCGCCGTGCACCGGCGGGCGAAGGCCGAGCTCGGCATCGAACTCGACACGCTCGAGGTCGCACTCCCCGACTTCCGCTACCGCGCCGTCGATGCCGCCGGGATCGTGGAGAACGAGATCTGCCCCGTCTACCGCGCCACCACGACGAGCGTGCTCGCCCCGGCCGCCTCCGAGGTCGTCGAGTGGTTCTGGGCCGAGCCCGACGCCCTCGACACCGCGATCGCCGCGACCCCGTGGGCGTTCAGCCCCTGGCTAACCCTGCAGCTGCCGCTCCTCGCCCGAGCCTGATCCGGTGGACACCGTGACCGGCGAGACGATGATCGGTCCGGTCGCGGGCCCCGATCTGCACGTCATGACGTTCAACGTGCGTCGCCCGATCGGTCGCCTGCCCGGCCGGAGCCCCGACGTGTGGGAGACGCGCGCGCCCGCTCTGTCCGCTTTACTCGCCGCCGAACGGCCCACGGTCCTCGGGGCTCAGGAGGTCGTGCCCGGCCAGTCCGCGGTGATCCTCCGGGCGCTCGGTCGCGGCTACCGGACGGTCGGTCACGGCCGCGGCGCCGACGGCCGCGGGGAGGGCTGCCCCCTCTACTTCGATTCCACACGGCTCGAGCTGCTCGCGTGGTCGCAGAGGGCCCTCTCGGACACACCCGACGAGCCCGGCTCGACCTCGTGGGGCAACATGGTCCCCCGGATCCTCGTGTCGGCCACGTTCCGCGACCGCGTCGGAGGCGCCCGCTTCCGCGTCATCAACACGCACTTCGACCACATCTCGCGCGGCTCACGGGTGCGCTCGGCCGTGCACGTGCGCGAGCTCGTGGCGGCCGACACGACGCCCGCGATCGTCATGGGCGACCTCAACACGGGCGAGGAATCCGACCCCGTCGCGGAACTGCTCGCGCACGGTGTGCTCCGCGACGCCTGGCCGGCGGCCCGCGAGCGGTTGTCGCCCGAGTGGGGAACCTTCCCCAACTACCGAGAGCCGCGCACGGGGCGGAAGCGGATCGACTGGATCCTCGCTTCGCCACGGGTGGAGATCGCGCGGATCGGCATGAACGCGGCCCGGCCGCGCGACGTGTGGCCCTCCGACCACCTCCCCATCCAGGCCGTCGTGCGCATCCCGGCCGAGCTCCCGTCCGCCGACCTCCCGTACGCCGGAGTCACGCGGCCGTGATCGCGAACTTCCTCCGGCGGCCCGTCGGCGCCGTCGAGATCCTGGCGGACGTCGTGCGCCTCGTCGGCCTGCTGAGCGTGCTGGTCGCCTTCATCTGGTGGGAGCCGACCGACGCGGGCGTCCTCGCGCTCGTGCTGCCCGCACTCCTTCTCCCCCGCTTCATCGGCGTGCACCCCGGATTCGACGTGGTCTATGGAGTGATCCTTCTCGTCGCCGGCTGGAGCAACGTCTTCGACCTCTACACGAGCATCTCGTGGTGGGACCTCGCCGTCCACGTCGCGTGCACGGGCGTCGTCGCCGTGCTCGTCTTCCTCCTGCTCGCCCGCCTCGGCATCATCGCGTCGCCGCGCGGCTCCGATGTCACGGTGGCCTCGACCATCGTGCTCACGACGATCTTCGGGCTCGCGGCGAGCGCCGTGTGGGAGATGATCGAGTGGCTCGGCAAGGAGTTCGTGAGCAGCGACATCTTCGTGGAGTACGACGACACGATCGGCGACATGGCCGTCGGCGGTCTCGGCGCCCTTGCGGCCGGCGTCGCTCTGGCGCTCCTGCCGCTGCACCGCTACCGCTCGCCGGACGCGCGCGACCGGCGACGGGCGGAGCGCCTCCGCGTCGGCTGACTCGTCACCATAGGCTGGGATGATGACTCAGCACGTCGCCCTCGTGACCGGGGCCAACCATGGGATCGGCGCGGCGATCGCGGAGCGGCTGGCCGCCGACGGACTCGCCGTCGTGATCACGTATCTGTCGATCGACGAACCCGAGGACGAGGGCACTCCCGAGCGACTGCGGGAGAACCATCGCAGCGACGCCTCGACCGTGGTCGAGCGCATCGCGGTCGCCGGGGGACGCGCGATCGCCATCTCCGCCGATCTCCTCGACGCCTCCGTGATCCCCGGCCTGTTCGACGCCGCCGAGGAGGCCTTCGGTCCCGTCGACGTGCTCGTCAA
The DNA here is from genome assembly GCF_003990045.1 of Labedella endophytica. GTDB lineage: Bacteria > Actinomycetota > Actinomycetes > Actinomycetales > Microbacteriaceae > Labedella > Labedella endophytica. The sequence continues at coordinate 1,301,816 of NZ_RZGZ01000002.1, forward strand.
CAACGCGACCGGTTCCCTCCAGGACACCTTCCGCGCGCGGGACCGCGACTGGGCCGGCCGATCGCTCACTCCCGTGACCGCCGCCGGCTTCGACCGCCAGTTCGGCGTGGACGCGCGTGCCGGGGCGCTGCTCATCGCCGAGTTCGCGGCACGCCTGCAGGAGCGCGACGGAACGTGGGGCCGGATCCTGTCGATGACCTCCGGCGGCGAGCAGGGCTTCCCCGGCGAGGTGTCGTACGGGGCGGCGAAGGCCGCGATCGTCAACTACACGATGTCGGCGAGCCTCGAACTGAACCGCTTCGGCGTCACGGCGAACGCGCTGCACCCGCCCGTGACCGACACCGGATGGGTGACGGACGAGGTGCGCGGCTTCGTGGAGCAGGACGACCGCTTCTTCAGCGTCGCCGAGCCCTCGGAGGTGAGCGACGTGGTCTCGTTCCTCGTCTCGGACGCCGGCCGTCGCGTCACGGGCAACGTCATCCGCATGGGCTGACCTCGGTCAGGCGGTGCGGGTGCCCTCGTTGTGCTCGGCGAGCCACCACGTCTTGCCGTCGTCGTCGGAGACGAAGCTCTCCCACGTGTACGACGACTCCGTGATGAGCGAGAAGTTCCAGCGGATCGCCTTTCCGTCGTTACGCGTGCCGTCCTGACGGATGCCGTCCTTGCGGTGCCCCGTCGCGAGGAGGTTGCAGTACTCCCCCCGCGCCGGCTCCATATAGGAGACGCGCCACAGCCCGATGTCGGCGTCGTAGACGCGGATCGCGGTGCCGATCGTGACGGGTCCGGCGGGCGACCGGCGCACGGACACGTCCTGCACGGCGCGGCCGTCGAGGATGAATGCGACGTGCCAGGAGAACGCGTCCTCGACCCACTCGCCCGAGCGTTCGTCGAGCCGGCGTGCCGTGACGTCCCACGACCCCACGAGGCGCCCGAAGCGGGCGAGCCGCCGTTGGTGCAGGGCGGCCGGACCGGCGGAGATGAGCGCGTCGGCGAAGCGGTCGCGCGCGGAGGCGGAGGATTCGGGCGTTTCGTGCGCGTCGGTCATGGCGGCACCCCTTCTGGCGGAATCGCGGAGACGTCCACCGGCCACCGTCGCCGATGGGGTCGGGATCAGGGTACCGGGCGCACGTGACGGCGCGCCCATACCGGCCACCGCTTCGTCGTCAATCCGTTCCTCCACGGCGACCCGGCATGGGATGATCTTCGGCGATGTCCTCACCACCCCCCACGAATCCCCTGCCCATCCAGAGGGATGCCACTCCGCACTCGCGACTCGTCGCGTCGCGGACGGCCCTGCGCCGGATGCTGCGGCCCGCCCGGTTGATCCTCGCCGGGAAGACGGCGCTCGCGGGCACGATCGCCTGGTACGTGGGGCACCTCCTCCCCGGGCAGGCCGCTGATTTCGCCTACTACGCGCCCCTCGGTTCGCTCATCGCGATGGCACCGACCCTCATGGACTCACTGCGCTCGAGCCTGCAGACCGTCGTGGCGCTCGCGATGGGAGTGGGGATCGCCTGGGTCCTCATCTTCTCGGGGGCACCCGGATGGGCCATCGTGCCGGTGGCGCTCGCCATCGGGACCGTGCTCGCGGGACTGCCCATCCTCGGCACGAGCCGCGACTACGTGCCCATCGCCGCTTTCATCGTGCTCATCATCGGCGGGACGAACGCCGACGACTTCTCCACCGGCTACATCCTGCAGATGGCCCTCGGCATGGTCATCGGTGTCGCGGTGAACCTGCTCGTGGCTCCGCCGCTGCCCACCGATGACGCCTCGGCCGCCCTCTCGACGCTTCGACAGACGGGCGTCCGGACCCTCGACGCGATGGCCGACGCTCTCGGTGCCGGCAACCGCGAGTCAGGGTGGGTGGAGGAGCTCGCCACCTACGAGTCGCGGCTCGCGGATGCGGCGACGGCGGTCCGGACGGCCAGGGAGAGCGCTCGAGTGAATCCGCGCGCCCGGTGGAATCCCCACGATGTGGACCAGGACCTCGAAGACGTGGCCTCGCTTCGCCGAGCCCGTGTGCATCTCTCGGCACTCGGCGCGATCCTGCGCGGGAGCGAGCACGAGCAGCCACTCGCAGCCGTCGTCGACGACGAGGGCCGGGACGTGGCCGCCCGTCTCCTCACCGCGCTCGCTCGCGGCATGGAGGGCTGGGACGACCGGCGAAGCGGAACGGACGGCGAGAGGGTGGATCCCGATGACGTCGCGTCTCTCGAGAAGGCGCTACGCGCGCATGCTTCCCCCGAGGATGCTCAACCGCTCGTGAGTGCATTCGCCGTCGCGGCCGGTCGCCTCGCCGAGGAGATCACTGACCGGGTGTCTCCGCACGACGACTGAGGTCTCGCTGACCGCCGACGCGCGCGTCGGCCGGATGTCAGGCGTCGTGCTCCGTCTCCGTCAGGCGTCGGCGTCGCCAGCGGGGTCGAGCCCCTCGTCGAACTCGGAGTGCTCGACGGACGGCTCGGCGGATCCGAAGCGATCGGCTTCGATGGCCTCGGCCAGGTCGACATCGAGCTGCGCGTTGATGTCGTCGTCGGATGTGCCGCCGGCTCCGTGGGAGCCGCCATCGGCGCGCGGGTGGTTCTCAGCGGTCAGGTCGGTCATACACGTCCTTCGGTACGGGCGACCCCGGTGGATCGCTCGCTCCGCTGACACTAGGCGATATTCGAGGCGCGCGACCCGCGCGGACCGACCCACCCCGCGTGTCGCGGGGGTTCCGAACGCCACATTCCCCCGTGCCGAGTGGACGCATTCTGTCGCTTGGCTGTCCTCGCAACGACCGTTCGCGTCCACTCCGCCCGATCCACTCCGCCGAGTGGACGCGAACTGCTGCCGCATTCGGGCGGAGGCGACGTTTCGCGACGACCCGGCGGCGCCCTCGCCTCGCCTCGTGGCCTGGGGAGCGATCAGAGGTCGCGGTCGCCCACGTCGGTGCGGTGGAAGTTCTGGAACGAGCGCGACGCGGTGGGTCCGCGCTGGCCCTGGTACCGCGAGGAGTACGCGGCCGAACCGTACGGGTTCTCCGCAGGCGAGCTCAGGCGGAAGAAGCACATCTGCCCGATCTTCATCCCCGGCCACAGCTTGATCGGCAACGTCGCGACGTTGCTGAGCTCGAGCGTGACGTGGCCCTCGAAACCCGGGTCGATGAAGCCGGCCGTGGAGTGGGTGAGAAGACCGAGTCGACCGAGCGAGCTCTTGCCCTCGAGGCGCGCGGCCACGTCGTCGGGAAGCGTCACGCTCTCGTAGGTGGAGCCGAGCACGAACTCGCCGGGGTGCAGGATGAACGGCTCGTCCGGCTTCGCCTCGATGAGTCGCGTGAGCTCCGGCTGGTCCTCCGCCGGGTCGATGAACGGGTACTTGTGGTTGTCGAACAACCGGAAGAAGCGGTCGAGCCGCACGTCGATGCTCGACGGCTGGATCATCGAGGGATCGTACGGGTCGAGCGCGATGCGCCCACTGGTCAGTTCGGCCGTGATGTCGCGATCGGAGAGAAGCACACGGTCAGTGTAGTGAAGGTCGAGTCTCGGGGGCTGCCGCGTTTGCTACGCTGGTCCGAGCGCCTCCGGGCGTACGCGGATGTAGTTCAATGGTAGAACTTCAGCTTCCCAAGCTGATAGCGCGGGTTCGATTCCCGTCATCCGCTCCATCTGTTGCCATGCTTCGGTCGCCCGTCTGACACCGTCGATCGACGCGATGCGCGAGTCGCCGTGTTCCGAATCGGCCCGGATCAGCGTGCTGAATCGCGAGCCGCCACGACCCAGCGGAACGCGCGGGTCGGGGTCTCCGCGGCGAGCGCGTCGCCGTCCGGGTGGCGGATGAAACCGTGGCGCTCGGCGAAGCGCTCGGACGCCGTGTTGCCTGGCTCGATGTGGGCGTCGACGGTGGTCACGCCGAGGTCCTCCTCGGCGAGGCGGAGGATCTCACGGACAGCCTCGGAGGCCATGCCCTGACCTTCGCGGTCGCGGCGGACGACGTAACCGATGTCGGCGTGACCCACCGGCCCCCGCCGCAGGTCGACCTCGCCGATCACGCGGCCGCTCGCGCGCTCCTCGATGGCCAGCACGAGCCAATCACCCTCGGCGGGCGCGCGGTCCTGCGACAGCTTCTTGAGGAGCGCCGTGCGGGTGTCGTCGCGGGAGCGGACGGGCCACGGGAGGTACCGCGTGGTCCGCTCGTCTCGATGGAACACGGCCAGGTCGTCGAGATCGGTCAGCCGGTGCGCGCGGAGGATCAGACGCGGGGTGGTCAGCGGGAGCCGGGGCGCCCAAACGCCTGCGTCGGACCCGGTCATCCGTTCCTGCTCGTTCGGGCCGTCTCCACATACCGAGGCTAACCGCCGGGCGACCGACGGGACAGAGCGGACCGGCAGTTGCCCGAGCGGCACGCTCCACGGCAGGATCGCCTCGGGGCACCTCGGCCCTCCCCCCATCGGAAGGCACGTCGTGAGCGCTCCCACCCCGCTCCTGTCCCGCTTCGGACTCGTCCCCATGCGACCGCGCGATCCGTCGGAACCGCACCGCGCGGCGAGCGGCCTCGAGCTGTTCTTCGACCTCGTCTTCGTCGTGTCGGTCTCGATCGCCTCGCAGAACCTGCACCACTTCGAGACGGAGGGCCGGATCGTGAGCGGCGTGGGCCCGTACCTCATGGTGTTCTTCGCGATCTGGTGGGCGTGGATGAACTTCACGTGGTTCGCGTCGGCGTTCGACACGGACGACTGGTTGTACCGCGTGACGACGATCGTGCAGATGGCGGGCGCTCTCGTCGTGGCCGCCGGGGCCGGGCCGGCGATGGAGCGCGGCGACTTCGGTCTCGTGGTGCTCGGGTACATCGTCATGCGCCTCGCGATGGTCATCCAGTGGCTGCGTGCCGCCGCGGGATCGCCGGAGTTCCGGGCCACCGCTCTGCGGTACGCCGTCGGGATCGCCGGGGTGCAGGCGCTCTGGGTGCTGTGGTGGCTCACGGACGTGGACGGACTGCAGTACCTCGGCTTCATCGTGCTCGCGGCCGCGGAGCTCGCCATCCCTGTCTGGGCGCAGCGCGCGGGCTTCACCCCGTCGCATCCGCATCACATCACCGAGCGTTACGGCCTCTTCACCCTCATCCTTCTCGGGGAGTCGATCCTCGCCTCCGCGAACGCCATCATCGATGCGATCGACCACAGCGACGCGCTCGCTCCACTCCTCACGATCGCCGTCACCGGTCTCATCCTCGCGTCCGGCATGTGGTGGGTGTACTTCGCGCGGCCGCAGCACGAGCGCCTCGCGACGGCGCGCGGCTCGTTCGTCTTCGGCTACGTGCACTATGTGATCTTCGCCGCGGCCGGGGCGTTCTCCGCGGGCATCGAGGTGGCGATCGACCACGACACGCACCAGAGCAACCTGGCGGCGGCCGTCGCCGCCGCGACGACCACCGTCCCGGTCGCGCTCTTCGTCCTCGGGATCTGGTTCCTGGCCCTGCGCGATCTGCTGCCGCGCTGGGCGAATTTCGCCGTCGTCCTCCTCGCCACCGCGATCGCCGCGAGCGCGCTCGCCCCGTTCAGCCTGGTATTCGCGGCCGCGCTGATGATCGCGGCGGTCGTCGTCCTCGAGGTCACCCGCCTCCGCCAGGTATAGCGTCTGCGCCGTTTCGTGGCGGCGTAGCGCGGCGAAACGGCGCAAACGCTCTCCATCGGGGTGGGCGCGGGTGAGGCCCGCGCGCCTCGGAGCGGTGGCGCGGATAATGGTGACGACGACCGGGAGGACCGATGGCCGAGAAGAGCGCCGCCGATGTGGATGCTGCCGTTGACGCCGACCCCCGTCAGTCGGTGTACCAACGCGTCTTGGGCCCGGAGTACGCCTCGCTCGATCCACGCCTGCAGCAGTACTTCGGTCCGATCCCGGCGGGATGGGTGGGATCGGGATCGGGGGTCTACCGTGTCGCGGGATCGAGGCACCTGTTCCTCCGACCCGTTCTGACGGTGATGGCGTGGCGACATGTGCTCTTCCCCGAGCTCGGACACGATGTGCCGTTCGGTGTCGTCAATACCCCGAGTACGGATGGTGGCCTCGGCGCCGTTCGCACGTTCGAGTTCCTCCGCCGCACCCGCATCATGGAAGACGCCATGGTCGTCCAGGGCGACCGGCTCTACGACAGGCTGGGGAAACGCGGCGGACTCGGCGTCGCGATCCGTCTGTCGGTCGTCTCCGGGGCACTCCACATGACCTCCACCGCCCTCGCCCTGCACATCGGCCGCGTGCGGATCCCACTCCCGCCGCTCGCGACCATGCACCTCCGCGAACACATCGGGGAGGCGGAAACGGCACGCCAGCAGGTCGATGTCCGCATCGACGCACCGATCCTCGGAGAGGTGTTCCGGTACACCGGATCCTTCGTCTACTCGGTCGGCCCTGCCACCGGATCAGGCGTTTGAGCGCTCTCGCGGCGTTGTACCGCCGCGAGAGCGCTCAAACGCAGCATGTGGTGACGGGGGCGGAGACGGGTGGGCCGGTAGCATCCGAGCAGGCGCGCGTGCGCCGTCGAAACGAGGAGACCGCATGAAGGCCGTCGTGTTCCGCTCCCCCGAGATCCCCGTCGCCGTGACGGAGGTCGAGCTCGCCGCCCCGAAGGCCGGCGAGGTGCGCGTGAAGATCGCGGCCGCCGGAGTCTGCCACTCCGACCTGCACGTGCGACGCGGCGAATGGCCCGCCCCCGCCCCGCTCGTGATGGGCCACGAGGGATCCGGCGTCGTCACCGAACGGGGCGACGGCGTGACCGGGCTGTCCGTGGGCGACCACGTCGTGCTCTCGTGGGTGCCGCCGTGCGGCGAATGCCCCCGCTGCCTCGCCGGCCGGGAGGCGCAGTGCCAGAAGGTCGCCTCGATCATCGCTCCGCTCGGCACGCTCTTCGACCAGAGGTCCCGCCTCGGCGCCGACGGCGAGAGCCTGCACCACTACCTCGGCGTCTCCTCGTACGCGGAAGAGGTCGTGGTCCCCGCGTCGGGCGCGATCCGCGTGCGGAAGGATGCGCCGCTCGATGTGATCGCTGTGGTCGGTTGCGCTGTCGCGACGGGCGTCGGCGCCGTCACGAATACGGCAGGCGTCGACGCAGGGTCGACCGTCGTCGTGATCGGATGCGGCGGAGTGGGCCTCAACGTCGTGCAGGGCGCGCGCCTCGCCGGAGCCTCCCGCATCGTGGCCGTCGACATGCTGCCCGCGAAGACGGAGCTCGCCGCCCGCTTCGGCGCGACGGACGCGATCGATGCGTCACAGGGTGACGCGGTCGCCGCTCTCTTCGAGATCTTTCCGGACGGCGCCGACTACGTCTTCGACGCCATCGGACGCACGAGCACGACGGAGCAGGCCATCCGCATGCTCGCGCTCGGCGGCGCGGCCGTGATCGTCGGACTGCCGCCAGCGGGCGCGACGGCGTCGTTCGAGCCGCTCGTGCTCGCCGAGGCCGACCAGCGCATCCTCGGTTCCAACTACGGCAGCGTGCGACCGGCGATCGACATCCCGCGACTCGTCGACCAGTACATGGCCGGGGAGCTCCTCATCGACGAGCTGATATCGGCCCGACGTCCGTTGGCGGAGGCGTCGGACGCCCTCGACGATCTCGAGAGCGGCGGAGCCCTGCGGACCCTGCTCATCCCCTGAGGCGGGGCCCCGTTCCCAGGAGGGCCGGGACGCCTCGGCGGGCTCAGCGTGCGGTGGGCAGCGGGACACCCGATCGCGGCGTGGTCGGGCGCTTCGAGAGTCTCAACGAGTCGTGGATGGTGGGCCCACCGACCAGAGATGGCCGGGGCGCTTCGACAAGCTCAGCGAACGGTGGGAACCGGTGGGCGATGGGCTCGGCTGCTCTGGATGTGCACGACGCTTTGTGAGGTGCGGTGCGCGAGTTCCGTCAGGCGATGGAGCTTCTGGTCGGGCGGAGTTGGAGATCGCCTCCGCAGTTCGGGCATGCGCGATCCCGAAACCCGTCGGCGCACTCCGCGCACCAGGTGCATTCGAACGAGCAGATGAAGGCCGTGCTCGTCGGTCCGGTCACCGCACCGCATCGTTCGCAGGAGTCGCGCATCTCGAGGGCCACGCCTCGACGGTAGCGGCGTGCTCCCCTTCCGCGCCCGCCAGGTTCTGCCGCCGCTCTCCCGTTTCCCGCCACGTCGGCCCCTGTCCGGCTCGTGGTCACCGATTTTGCGTACGCAACTGCAATCCGCGGGTGAAATTTCGGCGGCAGAACGGAGTTGCGTGCGCAAAAGCAGAGGTGGTGGGGGCGGACAGGTGCGGCCGAGCCCGCGGCGGGGGGCCGGGCGGGGGCCGGGTGGGGCGGCGTGTGAGGCGGGGGCCGGGTGGGGCGGCGTGTGAGGCGGCCGGCGCGCAGGGCGCACCGCGCGGGAACGCACGAGCGGCGCGTCACCCGAAGGTGACGCGCCGCCGCGTGGTCCGCCTGAGAGCAGGCCCGTGCGATCAGGCCGGATCAGGCCTGTGCGCGTCTCCGCATGATCAGCACCGCGGCACCTGCCATGAGCAGCAAGAGCGCGAGGGCCGCGATCGGAGCGACCGTGGCACCGGTGACCGCGAGGCCGCCGTCATCATTGCCCGAACCGTCACCTGAGCCGTTGCCGGATCCGTCACCGGAGCCGCCATCGTCGCCGGGGGTGCCCGGCGTGCCCGGGTCGCCGTCGGCCGCGAGCACCGTGATGGTGTCCCAGCCGAGCACGGCGTTGTCGGCGTCAGTCACGGCGATGATGTGCTCGCCGGCCGTCGCGTCGAGCGGGATGGTCGCGGTGACCGTTCCCGCCGCCGAGACCTGCTGCCAGTCGGCGATGAGGGTCGGAGCGGAGTACATCCACACCGCCACCCAGTCGCCGGCGTACTCGGTGCCGACGAAGGCCGTGATCTCGTCTCCCGGGTTCACCACGTCGGGGGCGACGGAGATGTCACCCTCGGCGTCGGCCGGCAGGTCGTCCGAGTCCACGCCGACGGGCGGCGTGGTGGGCTTACCCGGCTCCGGCTGCGGCTCCTCCGCGGCGTTCACCGAGACGGGGACGCGGAACGTCGTGCCCGACGGCTGCGCCGTGAGGACGATCTCGCTCGCCGCGGCCGCATCGGCGGGCACCGTGAGCGACACCGAGGCCGCACCGTTCGCGACGGTGATCGGGTCGAACGAAGCATCCGTTCCGGCCCACTCCGCGGACAGCGAGGTGTTCACCGGGCTGCCGAGCGACGTGAGGTCGAGCGACGAGACGTCGAACGTGACCGTGGAGCCGGGCTCCACGACGTCGGTCGGCGCGTTCGTGACCGACACGCTCTTGCGGTCGAACTCCGGGCTGAGGCCCGGGTTCGCCTCGAGGTAGGAGATCCACGCGTCGCGGTCGATGAGACCTGAATCGCGGGTGTCCTTGCCCTTCTCACCGAAGACCCGGAAGTTGTCGCCGCCCTGGAGGAGGAAGCTGAACGATCCGATCCGGTAGTCCTGGCTGGCGACGATCGGCTCGCCGTCGACCCAGATCCCCGTGATGCGGTCGCCCTGAGCACGGGCCGCGTCGTACGTGTACTCCACGTTGTCCGACAGGCCGAGCTTGAGGAACGGACGCGACGGGATCGTGCCGTCTGCGTTGGTCTGCCACTGCTGCTCGAGAGCCGCCTTGAAGTTGGCGCCCGTCAGGGTCGTCGTGTACAGGTTGTTGAGGAACGGGAGCACCGCGTTGGCCTCGGAATAGGTGATCGTGCCGTCCGGGGCGTAGATGAGCTCCCCGCGCAGACCTCCCGAGTTGACGACGCCGATCTCGGCGCCGCCTCGCTCGTCCGAGGACAGAATGGACTGCAGCGCGTCGGCGACGGTGTTGCCGAGCGTCGACTCGCTCGCGCGGTCGTCTCGCGTGCCGCCGGTCCACTTGCCGTCCACGTAGGACCCGCCGCCGAAGGCGGTGGTGATGTCGGCCGTGACCGATCCCTTGGGCTGGTTGCCGATGACCGCTGCCTCGGCGAGTGCCGCGTCGACGATCGCCTTGACCTCCGCCACGCGGGGATACGTCGCGACGAGGACGTCGTCCGCCACCGTCGTGCGAGGAACGTTCTTCGCCACGTAGGACTGGACCTCGCCCGTCGCCGGGTCGAGGGTCAGGACCACGTTGCCGATGAACTCGCCGTAGTTGCCGGTCTGGAGCACCGGACGGGTCTCCCCCTCGACACCCGGGATGGGAGCGTCCCACGCGTACTGCTTGTGCGTGTGACCCGTGAAGATGACGTCGACGGCAGCCGAGGTCTTCGTGACGATGTCGGTGAACACGCCGTCCTCGGCGATCTCCTCCTCGAGCGTGGCGCCATCGGGCGTGCCCGCACCGGCTCCCTCGTGGTAGTTCGCGACGATCACGTCGGCCTCGCCGTTGGCGGCGTCACCGTCCGTGAGCTCGCCGGCCACACGGTTGACCGCCTCGACAGGGTCGCCGAAGTCGAGCGTCGCCACGTTCGCGGGCGACACGAGCGTCGGCGTCTCCTCCGTGACGGTACCGATGAAGGCGACCGTGAGGCCGTCGATCTCCGCGAGCGTGTACTCCTGGAGCGCGGGGTTCGTGGTGCCCTTCTCGTAGACGTTGGCGCCCAGGTAGTCCCAGTCCGCCTCGGTCTCGATGCGGTCCGTGAGGTCAGCGAAGCCCTGGTCGAACTCGTGGTTGCCCACGGCGCTCGCGATGAGCTCGAGCGTGTTGAGCACGTCGATCGTGGGTTGGTCGTTCTGCGACGACGACGCGAAGACGGAAGCCCCCACGTTGTCGCCGGAGGAGACGAACATCGAGTTGTCGTCGCCGTACTCCGCCTTGAGCTGCTCGATGGTTCCCGCGAACTTCACCGTGTTGGCATCGATGCGACCGTGGAAGTCGTTGATGTCGATGAGGTTGAGTTCGACCGGCAGGGCCTCGGCGGAGTAGCCGACGAGGACCGGGTCGTGGTCGCTCGAGCGGTAGACGCTCTCGTCGTAGAAGTCCGTCGCGTTGTAGTTGTAGCGGCTGTACTCCTTCGCGATCGACTCGCCCGAGTTGATGTTCCAGATGTCGACGCCGGTGATCTTGGCGTCGGCGGCCGGGGAGGCGTAGATGTGGTCGAGCGATCCGCTCTGCCCGCTGAACGAGTAGCTGTACTCACCCGTCTTGGACCCCTGGTCGACGTAGCCGGCATCCATGAGAACGACCGACGGGTCCTCCATCGTGTAGGCGTTGAAGTCGCCGATGAGGAAGACCTCGTCGGTGCCCAGCTCGGCCCGCAGGTCGGAGGAGAACTCGACAAGGGCCTCGGCCTGCGCGACGCGGGAGGCGTTGGAACCGCCCTGACCGTCGTTCTGGTCGGCGTCCGCGCCGGAGCCGGAGCCCTTGGACTTGAAGTGGTTGACGATGGCGATGAACGTGCCATCGGCGTCCGTGACCTGGAACTCCTGGGCGAGCGGCTGACGCGCGTTGTTGAACGCGGCGTCGAGCAGCACGCTCGAGTCGCCGACCGGCTGGACGTCCGCCTGCTTGTAGATGAACGCGTTGCGGATGACGTCCTGGGCGTCGACGGAGGGGAGCTCCGACGCGTCCGGTGAGGGCACGAACGCCCAGACGTCGCTGCCGGCGGCCTCGTTGAGGGCGTCGACGAGGATCGAGAGGGATTCGTCGCGGTCGGCGCCGAACTTCACGGAGTTCTCGATCTCCTCGAGGGAGACGACCTCGGCACCGAGACCGTTGATCGCCGCGACGATCTTCGCCTCCTGGCGCTCGAGGTCTTCGTCCTCGGCCGCACCGCGCGCGTCGCAGCCCGAGTTGACCGTGACGGGGTCGCCGGCGCGGTCGGTGTAGAACGTGCAACCGTTCAGCTCGTCACCCGTGGTGGTGAAGTAGTTGAGCACGTTGAAGCTGGCGATCTGGATGTCGCCGCCCACCGCGTCGGGTGCCGTCGGGCGCACGTCGCTGAAGGCGGCGGGGAGCTCGTCCTCGGCCGTGAGCTGCGTGGTCGGCTGGAACTTCCAGGTGTTGTTGCGGTAGTCGATGATCACCGGCTCGGTGAACTCGACGGCCGATCCCACCGTGATGGAGTCGTCCTGCGTGAGGTACGGCAGCGGGATCGCCTTGTTGGTGTCGCCACCGAGGAAGTTGATCGAGGCACCGTCGTCGAGGGTCACACCGCGGGCAGCGTTCGCCGCGACGGCCGCCGTGTACTCGGCGGAACCGGGGCGCGCGATCTCGGTGGGGGTGATGAGCGGGGTGTCGCCTGCGGCGAGCCCGATCTCCGCGTACTGGTTGGTGGAGTACGTGTTGCTCACGGTGAAGGCGCCCTCGGGAGCGAGGAGCATGCCCTCGAGCGCTTCGCGCTGCGAGGCTTCCGTGGGGTACGAGACGGCGGCGGCGACCGGGGCCTCCGCAGCGGTGTCGAGCACGGTGAGGCCCGCGGCCGTCGGCACGACGACCTGCGTGAGTCCGTTGAACTCGCTCGCCGTCCCCGTCACCTGGACGTGGTCGCCGACGGCGACGGATCCCACGGTGGCGGCGGAGTAGACGAAGACGGCGTCGGACGCGGTCTGCGCGCCGAGCTCGATGTCGCCGCCCGTTCCCGGCGTCTGGATGTAGTAGCCGTTGAAGCCGCCCGCGGGGTACGCGGCGGTGACGACGCCCGTGGTCGTCACGGTCTGACCCGCGAGGGGCGTCTCCGTGCCGGTGCCCTGGATGGCGGCGATCGTGATCGGCTCGCCCGGCTCGACGGGCTCCTCCGGCTCCGGCTCGCCCGGTTCCTCGGGCTCCTCCGGTGCGGTGCCCGCAGCATTCGTGGGCGTGGGGGCTCCCGCGACGAAGTCGGCGGCGTTGCTGTCCGTGTCGGCGCCGGCGGTGCGGGCGATCGACGTCGTCACGGACGCGGCGGGAGCGGCAGCCGTCTCGAAGGTTTTCGACGTGCCGTAGCCGACGAGGTCGACGATCGCGTCGTTGCCGACGATCGAACCCGTGGGCGGTGCGGTGAGCACCGTGGCCTGGTCGGCGAGGAAGATCGTGCCTCCCGCTCCCGCGAACGACATGTTGCCCGGCAGGGTGGCGTCGGCGGCGGGCAGAGCGGCTCCGGCCGAGCCGTTCGACGTGCCCTGCACGAGGTAGTAGCCACCGGCTGCAACGGAGCCGCTGAGCGCGTAGACGCCCGAGGGGTTCGCATCGCCAGCGGCTGAGCGGTACTGGATCGACATCCCGTCGAGCGAGATGGCGGCGTCGGTGGGGTTGTACAGCTCCACGAACTTGTGGGTGTACGCAGCCCCGTTGCTGCCTCCGTTCAGGAAGGCCTCGCTGATGACGACATCGCTGCCGTCGACGGCGGCTGATGCCGGGGCCGCCACCCCGATGAAGGGAGCCGCGACGAGCGCGCCCCCCAGAAGCGTCGCGAGACCGGCTCTGGCGGTGTGAATACCGCCCGGTCTCGTGGCTGATTGTGACAAGAGCATCTCCTCATAGAACGTCGCACGCGGACCCTTTCACGCTACGTGCGGCCTCCGACGTTCAGAAGGTCGGGAGGTTTCGAGCAGGTGAACTCTCGTGAAGTGAGAGCGGTCGGTTCGGTTGTCGGAGGATCATCCGAACGGTGGACGCGTCGTCCGAGCCGCACACGTAACGTCTGGAAGGTGCGCCCCCTCTCCCGTCTCGCCCTCGCCGCCGGGGTCACGCTGGTCCTGTGCGCCGTCGCCGGCGTCATCGGCGTCGTCTCACTCCTCAATCCGCCGAGTCCGACGACCCGGATCACGAGCGACGACGGGTCCGAGATCACCCTCGACTGGCGGGACTACCCCGCATTCGCCGATCCGTCGCTCGACCCGCAGGACGTCCTCGACGCCCCTCGAGCGGGCGACGTCGCCGCGGTCGTCTCCGAGCAGATCGACGAGCTGAGCACCGGGCTCACCCCAGCGCTCCCGGGTGTCGGGTGGAATCCAGCCGATCCGGACGCTCCGATCCTCTTCCCTGCGGACGGGAACGGCTACGGCGGCGAATCGCTGCATCTCGGCTACAACGTGACCGCATCCACGACCGGCACGCTGCCGGAGGGCCACGACTGGAACGCGCTGACCGACGCCCTCGCGGGGGAGCTCTCCGCCCTCGGGTATGCCGATGTCGTCTGGGATTTCGACCGCGCACCGTATCCGGGCCAGACCCGTTCGGAGCACGAGGACGAGGTCGTCTCCCAACACGGGTCGCTCGACCCGGACGAGATGTGGATGTGGTCCGGCATGGCCCAGCAGGGCAGCCTCTGGGTCATGATCACGATCTGGGACGAGCGCCGCGGAGCACCCGAGGACGCCTGGCCGGAGGAGACGACCGGTCTCGACCTCCTCTTCGGCGGTACCGTGATCTCCCAGGACGACGAGGCAGCGTACGCCGACGGGGTCGCACCGTTCGAGGGACTCGCGCGCCCGGACTCGACCAGTTCGGACTGACCACTCCGCCCCGCACCCGCCGTGCACCCTCCGTTCACCCGAGGTCTCCGATCCGGACACCGCTCGTCCGTATCGTCGCTCCGGGCCAGAAGCCCACGTGGCCCCGCCCCGGGCCGCGACGCCGAACGAGGGACATCACCGACGTGACGACATCCAGAACCCGGCGGATCTCCCGCCGCCGCTCCACGCTCACCGCGGGCGCCGCCGCCGCGGCGACCGCGGCCATCCTCCTGGGGGGCGCCGCCGTGCCCGTCCAGGCGGCCGAGGAGGACGCGATCGCGCCCCGGCCCGGCTCTTATGGGTTCTATGTGGACACCTACCTGAACAACACGAGCGCCCTCGCGACGCCCGACACGAACCCGTCGATCGGCCTGCTCTCGCAGATGCTCGAGTACTGGCAGCCCGGCCCCACCTGGGACACCGGAACCGCCCTCGTGCCCGACGTACTCGACGCCAACATCGACACGAGTATCGAGATCACGCGGACGCGCACCGACGCAGGAGCGACGGACGCGTACCTCATCGACCGGCGGAATCAGAACTACTCCGCGATCGACGGCCTCGGCCCGTACGCGGACGCCTTCCGCTCCGCGAGCAACGCCGGCACGACGATCCCCGACGCGATCCCCGCCGACGCCACGAGCGTGAAGTACGACGACGCCGGCAACAGCAACGGAACGTGGGCCGACGCGGTCTCCGAGGTCGGTTCCGTCGTCTCCCTCGTGAACACGATCCGCGGCAGCTACGCCACGTCGAACAACGCGAAGAACTACTACGGCTACCCGCGTCCGTTCCGCTGGAGCGAGGACGTCTCCGTCCTCCCCACCCTCGAGCCCGTGAAGAAGCCCGTCGAGGAGGCCGCGAGCGACAACGGCTACCCGAGCGGCCACACCAACGCCGGCTACCTCGCGTCCTACGCCCTCGCCTACGCCTTCCCCGAGCAGTACGCCGACCTGCTGGCGAACGCCTCGGACATCGGCAACAGCCGGATCGTGGCCGGGATGCACTCCCCCGCCGACGTCATCGGCGGGCGGATCCTCGCGACAGCGATCGCCGCGGCCGTGCTGAACGACCCGGCGTACGCCGCCCTCCTCGACGAGGCCCGCACGGAGGCGCTCGAGCTCCTCGCCGCGCAGCCGACCACGACCTCGACGGCCGCCGTGGACGAGGAGGCGACCATCGCCCGCCTCACCTACGGGCTGCCCCGCGTCGGCGACACGACGCTCCCCGTGGTCGTCCCGAAGGGCGCCGAGGCTCTCCTGCAGACGCGAATGCCGTACCTCTCCGCCGACCAGCGCCGCTGGGTCCTGCAGAGCACGGGCCTCGAGTCCGGCTACGCGCTCCTCGACGACGCCGAGGGCTGGGGCCGGTTGAACCTCGCGCTCGCGGTGCAGGGTTACGGCGCGTTCGACACCGACGTGGTCGTGGACATGGACGCGGCCGACGGCGGCTTCAGTGCCGCGGACGCGTGGATCAACGACATCGACGGCGACGGCTCGCTCACGAAGCAGGGCTCCGGCGTGCTCACGCTCTCCGGCGACAACACCTACCTCGGCGGCACGATCGTCGACGGTGGCTCCCTCGTCGCGACGTCGGCGACGGCCCTGGGTGACGGTTCGGTCGCGGCCGCCGACGGCCTCCTCGCGGAGACGGTCGACGGAACGCTCGCGATCACGGGCGACTACGCGCAGTCCGACGCAGGTGAGCTCTCGCTCACGGTCGAGGACGGCTCGCCGCTCGCGATCGCCGGCGAGGCCACCTTCGGCGGGCGGCTCTCCGTCGCCTTCGCCGAGGGTGCCGCTCCCGCGGACGACGTCGTGCTCGCCACCTACGGCTCGCTCGCGGCGTCCCGCTTCACGTCGGTCGACGTCGACAGCCTGCCCGCCGGCTACGAGCCCGAGCTGCAGTACCGCGACGGCGCGCTCCACCTCGTGAACGCCGCGGCCGAGGGTGCCGAGCCCCAGCCGGGCGATGGCGGCGGCGACGACGGCGAGCCCGGAACCGGCACCCCCGGTGAGGGCGAGCCGGGCAACGGAGACGGTGGGAACGACGCGGGCGAGGGATCGGACGACGGTACCGGATCGGGCGACGCCGAGGCGGGCGATGACCTCGCCGTCACGGGCGCGACCGACCCGTCCGTGCTCATCCTCGGCGCGGGAACGCTGCTCGTCGCGGGAGCCGTCGTGCTCCTCATCGCACGCCGACGTCGCAGCGGAGACGTGTAGTCGTCACGCACGCGTGACAGCGGGGGCGGGCCGACGACGGCCCGCCCCCGCTGTCGGTTCCGGGCATTCTCCCGCTCCGTGGCCGGCCGTCCACAGGTGCGGAATTCGAGAGCATCACCTGCATCGGCGAGCTATACAATCGCATATACAAGACGAAGGGGGCGACCATGACCGTGACATCGATTGACATCGACCAAGCCGAGCTCAAACTCGCCAAAGAGGTGGCCGGAACCGCGACGGCTCGCGAGACCGTCGATCTCGCCCTCCGAACCCTCATCGCCGTTCGTCGTCAACCGGCCGCCGTCGAGCGCCTGATCGGTACGACGTTCGAGCCCGACCAGATCGATGCCCCGACGATCACTCCGTCGACGGCGCCCGAGTCGGACGCGTGACGACCTACCTCGTCGACAACAGCATCTGGCACAAGGCTGCACGGAGCGAGTCGATCGCGACACGACTTCGCGCCATCTCTCCCCACCACCTCATCATCACGTGCCCGCCTCAAGTCCTCGAATACTGCCATTCAGCCCGGTCCCCACAAGAGTACGAGGAGTTCCGGACGACGATGGAGCAATTACTGCCCGCGTTCATCCACCCGACGATGGACGATGCTCTGGATATCCAGCAGGCACTGTGGAACACCGGAATGGTGCGGGCGGCCGGCACTTTCGACTGCCTCATTGCGGCCTACGCGACGGTCAATGACGCCGTCGTCCTGAACAGCGACCATGACTTCGGCTACATCGAGTCCGCCACGGGCGGGAGAGTTCGCCAGGAATACGTGCCTGAGTAGTTCAGCACCGCCGCGGCGCGGCGCGATCATTGCCTACTCGTCGCCGCGCGACGGTGCACGCCGCTCGTGAACGGACAGTTCCAGGTCGATGAAGGCGCCGATCATGGCCCGATACGTGCGTTCGACGACCTCCGGGTCGGCCCCCGCCTCGTCTGCGAGGGTTCGAACCTTATCGACAACCTGCTCCACGCGACCGGGCGCCCGAACCGCATGCCGATCGACCTTCATCAGGCCCGCCTCGACGACGCTGCGCTGCCGTTGCGCGATCAGCCGCACGATGTCGCGGTCAACCGCGTCGATCTCGGCACGCACGTCGTCGATTCCCCGGTCCGTCATGACGCCGAGCCTACCGAGACGGATGTCGCCTGCCGGAAGGCCGCGTCAGAGGTCGTGCAACTCAGCGGGAATGTCCCGTCGCGAATGCAGCACCCGGTGGACGCGGACAGCATCATCATCGTCGGTATAGAAGACGATGTACGGGAAGCGCCGTAGGGCGACGCTCCTGAGCTCGGCTATCCCCGTCTCGACCGCGAACCGGGTCGAGCCCAGAGACGGGTGGGCAGCGAGAAGCTCGATCGTGTCCTGAACGGCGTCGATGAAATCGAGGGCCACAGTTTGCGCACCCTCATCGAGGTAGTGGGTGACCGCCTCATCGATGTCGAGGTGGGCGCGCCGCGTCGAGACGACACGGCGCGTCACGCGATGTCGGCTTCGGACCCACGGATCCGCGAGCGCAGTCCGTCGAAGTATTGGCTGTCGAGGTCCGGCCCGGGACCGGACGTCATTCCGTCGACGATGAAGCCGCGCACCTGGGTGCGCGCCTGATCCCTGCGGATGAGATCCCGGACGTACTCACTGCTCGTGCCGTACCCACGCTCGCCGACCTGCAACTCGACGAAATCCTTGAGCCCATCCGGAAGAGAGACGTTCATTGTGGCCATGATCCCATGGTACGCCGGATATGCCAATCTTTGCCATCGTCTTCTGGCCCGTCAGCGCAGGGCGTGCTCGCCGATGTAGGCGCGGAGCGGGGCCTCGTCGTTCGGCATCTCCGTCAGGCGCTGCGGGGCGTCGAGGAGCGCACGCGTCGCGGGGTCGACCGGCGCGGTCGACCCGAGGGCCTCAGCGATCGTATTGGCGAACTTGGGCGACTTCGCGGTCTCGAGGACGAGCATCGGGACGTCGGCCTCGACGTACTCCCGCGCGACCTTCACTCCGTCCGCGGTGTGGGGGTCGAGCACGACGGCGACAGCGTCGGAGAACTCGCGGATGGTGGCGATCCGGTTGTCGTGGGTGCTCGTGCCGCTCACGATTCCGAACTCGGACTCGAAGCGGTGCCGCTCGGCGGAGAGGTCGATCTGCCCTGTGGTGCGCAGCTCCTCCCACGCGGCGGCCGTGCGCTCCGCATCCCGTCCGAGCAGCTCGAAGATGAAACGCTCGAGATTCGATGCGCGGGAGACGTCCATCGAGGGGCTCGACGTGGCGAAGGTGTGCTCGGCCGACCGCGGGCGGTAGATGCCGGTGCGGAAGAAATCGTCGAGCACGTTGTTCTCGTTGACCGCGAGCACGAGCCGGCGGATCGGCACACCCATGAGCCGCGCGTACTGGCCGGAGAGGATGTTGCCGAAGTTGCCGGACGGCACCGCGAACGACACCTCGAACTCCGCACGCTCGGACTCTGCGACCTCATCGGTGGCGCGGAGCCACGCCCACACGTAGTAGGCGACCTGCGCGGAGATACGGCCGAAGTTGATGGAGTTCATGGCACCCAGGTGGTGCGTGCGCTTGAACTCGATGTCCTCGGAGAGCCGCTTGACGAGGTCCTGGCACTCGTCGAAGACGCCGTCCACGACGATGTTGTGCACGTTGTCGTCGTGCAGGGAGTACATCTGGGCCCGCTGGTACTCGCTCATGCGACCCTCGGGCGAGAGCATGAAGATCGCGATGCGCTCGCGCCCGCGGACCGCGTGCTCGGCGGCCGATCCCGTGTCGCCGGAGGTCGCTCCCAGCACGTTGAGGACACTGTCCCGGTTCGTCAGGACGTATTCGAGCGCGCCCCCGAGGAACTGCATGGCGAGGTCCTTGAAGGCGAGGGTCGGACCATCGGACAGGCCGACGAGGGTGAGCCCCTCGCCGATGTCGCTGAGGGGCACCACCTCGGGGCTCGAGAACCGGCCGGCGCCGTAGGCGGCGTCGCAGAGGCGCTCGAGGTCGGCGCGGGGGATGTCGGTCGCGAAGAGGCCGAGGACCTCGGTGGCGAGGCCGATGTAGTCGAGCGAGCGCCAGCGCTCGAGTTCGGCGGCGTCGATGCGCGGCATCTCGGCGGGGACGGCGAGACCGCCGTTCGGGGCGAGGCCCTCGATGAGAACGTCGGTGTACTGCCCGAGCGAGCCGCCGCGGGTGGAGATGAACTGCACGATGGGTTGCCTCGGTCGCTTCCGTCGATGGTCGATCGGTGGTCGCTCCCATTCTACGTAAGGGCGGTGACGGCGGAACCGGGATTCGGGTTTGGTCTGGGTCGCAGGCTGTGCGCAATATATTGAATGCCCATTCCCCAGAGCGCGCCCCTCGCCGACCGCACGCTCCTGCGCGACGATGTCTACCAGAAGCTCCGCGATGCGATCGTCGACGGGACCTTCGAGCCGGGCGAGCAGCTGAAGGACGCTTCCCTCGCCGAGTGGCTCGGGGTCAGTAGAACCCCCGTGCGCGAGGCGCTCCTGCGGCTCGGGTCGAGCGGACTCGTCGTCACGCAGCCCGGCCGCTCGACCACCGTCAGTGCGATCGACTCCCGGATGCTGCAGGAGGCGCGGGACGTCGTGGCCTCCATGCACGAACTCGCCGTGCGCGAGACGGTCGGAAAGCTCTCCGACGCGGAACTCGAACGTATGCGCACCGCCAATCGGCGGTTCGAGAAGGCGCTCGCGGAGGGGAACGCGACCGAGGCGCTCCAGGCCGACGACGAGCTGCACGCCGTGCCCGTCAAGGCGTCCCGGAACAGGGCGCTGCAGTCGGTCCTCGACACCTTCGGCCCGGTGGTCCGCCGCGCCGAGCTGCTCCGCTTCCGGTCGGACGACGGCGCCGAATCGTTGCGTATGCACGAGCGGCTCATCGAGCTGTCGGAAGCCGGTGACGTCGAGGGCGCGATGCGCGTCGCATTCGACACCTGGCACAGCCTCCCCGATGCGGCGGGGAGCGAGTAGACCCTCCCCGCCGAGAGCCTGTGGGAACCCGGCGCGCTCACTCTCGGCAGTGGTACGATATCCAGTACCACTCGACGTGAGGACAGGCGATGACCGCCATCACAGCAACGGACGCTCGCAAAGGGCTCTTCGGGTTGATCCAACAGGTCAACCAAGATCACACCGCTGTCGAGGTCATCTCCAAGCACGGCAACGCGGTGTTGATGTCCAAAGACGATTACGACGCACTCACCGAGACCGCCTACCTGCTGCGCAACGCGGCCGGCGCCGAGCGCCTCCTCGAGTCGATCGACCGCGCTCGCCGCGGTGAGTTCGAGCAGCACGGTCTCCACGACGCGTGACGCGCGACCTGGCGTTCGACGCCCACGGCTGGGACGACTACACGTCTTGGCAGACCCAGGATCGCAGGACCCTGAAACGGATCAACACCCTGGTCACCGATGTCCTGCGCGATCCGTTCTCGGGAATCGGCAAGCCCGAACCACTCAGGCACGTCCTCTCGGGCGCATGGTCACGCCGGATCGACGACGCCCATCGGCTCGTCTACTTCGTCACCGAGACGCACATCGTCATCCTGCAGGCGCGCGACCACTACTGAAGACGTGCCCGCCGCGGACCACATCGGACAGAAGCCCACCGGCACAAACGAAAACGGCCCGCTTTCGCGGGCCGTCTCATTCTGTCTCAACCAGATCCTGCGTCAGCCGCACGCATCAGCCGGAGGCTGACAACTGTGTAGCTGACAGAGTGCGCCCGGAGGGATTCGAACCCCCAACCTTCTGATCCGTAGTCAGATGCTCTATCCGTTGAGCTACGGGCGCAGTTTTCGGCTGTCGAGGCGATTTCCCGCCCGCAGACCGAGGTAGAGACTATCAGGCGCACGGCAGGGTGCGCCAATCGGGGTGATTTCCGGTCAGGGGATGCGCCCTAGGCTGGTCCGGTCGACGGTGAACGGGGCGGGAGGCACGATGACGCGAATCGGCCGCAATCCTGTGATCGGCGCCGCCCGGCTCACGAGCGTCGTGAGCGCGATCTTCGGCCTCGCGTTCGGTTCCGCCGTCTCCCGCATGACGGACGGTGCCATCGCGTACGAGCTCGCGGTGCTCGTGTCGGCGGCGGCGTTCTTCGGTCTCGTCTACGGGATCGCGGGACTGCTCTACCGATCGCTCGTCTGGGACGAGCGGGCGGGAACCGTCTCGTTCGGGAGGCACACGGTGCCGCTCGCATCGATCACCCGGGTGGAGCGCACCCTGTCGACGGGTGCCACCACCAACGTCTATCTGAGCTACCGTTTCGTCTCCACGGAGGGGCCGAGCGTACGCATCCTCGTTGCGGGTCGGCCGTTGAAGGGGCTCGATCGCGAGGGGCTCGACGATCTCCGTCGCCTCGTGGAGGCCGCGCCGATCGCCGAGCCGGCGCCCGTCGAGGATCTCACCGACGAGCAGAACGTGCTCGTCGACGAGCTCTCCGAGTCGGGAGGGCGCTCCGCCGTCGGGAAGCGCCTGCTGCTCCGCGAGCTCGACCGCGCACTCGATCCGCGAGGCGCGACCGCGACGGGGTCGGCCGATGCCATCGGCGCGCGTGATGTGCTCCCCCGCGACCCGCTCGCTCCGTCCTCGTCCGGTCCGGACACCGCTGCGCGACCCACGATCTCGGGCCGCGAGCTCGCTCGGCTCGAGCGCCTGTGGCACGAGGACGACGACGATGCCGCCGCCTACGTCCGAGCCCACCCCGTGCCGACGGGGGCGCGTCGGTTCTTTTCCTGGCTGACCCTCGCGTCCGGGATCCTCTCGCCCGCGGCCCTCGCGATCATGCTCGTCATCCAGGCCGTCGCCGGCGCACTGATCGACACCGATCTGAGCGACACCCTCATCGTGGTGTTCGCCGGTGCCGCGGTGGTCGGGATTCTCGCGTTCCTCTGCTGGTGCGCTGCGGCCGACGTCCAGGTGCGACGTCTCCAGTCACGGGCGGTCGCCTGGCAGGAGACCCGCGGCCCCGAGGAACGCGAGCGCGGCCTCGCCACGCCGCTCCTCGGAGGATGGCTGGAACCGGCACCCGGCACGCGCACCGCGCGGGCTCTCGGCGTGCTGGTTGCGAGCCTCTCCGCACTCGCGGTCCTCGTCGGCATCGTCCTGCTCGGGTACCCCGACACCCTCGATGCGGGAGCCGCCGCAGTGATGGCCGGTGTCGGCGCCGTGGTGTTGGCGGCCTCGATCGCCGGCCTCATGTGGACGACGCGAAAACGGCGCATGAGCAACCGCGAACTCGTGCGGCTGGCGGGCCGGCGGATGTCCCTGCCCGACGTTCGCGACTGAGCCCCGACTCGACGCACCGATCGAACCCGACCCGCGGCCGCCTCTAGGCTGGGGCGAACCCGTTCCGCCCACCGGAGGACGCCACCGTCATGACCCGAATCGGACGACACCCTGCGATCCGCAGCCTGCGCTTCATCGTCATCGTGTGCGTCATCGGCGGATTCCTGCTGGGCGCGCCGCTCACGCGGATCACCGACGGCGAGGTGCCGTACCCGGTGGGTGTCGCGCTCTCGATCGCGCTGCTCCTCGCCCTGATCCTCGGCCTCACCGTGATCATGTACCGACCCGTCGCCTGGGACCCGGGCTCCGGAACGGTGTCTCTCGCCGGGCGCACGGTGGCGCTCTCCTCGATCACGCGAGTGGTCCGTGTGCTCTCGACGGGCAACGGCGCCGGCTATCTCACCTACCGCTTCTACTCGACGGACGGCCCGAGCGCTCGCGTACTCGTCGCAGGCCGCCCGATGAAGGGTCTGGTCGGCGGCGAGATCGACGAACTGCTCCGCCTCGTCGAGGCCGCACCCATCGCCGACCCGGTCCGCGCCGACGGACTCAGCGGTCAGCAGGCCGCCCTCGCCGACACGCTCTCCGAGACGGGCGGGAAGTCCGAGGTGGGTAAGCGACTGCTGGTCGAGGAACTGCAGACCATGATCGGGGCACGGTCGACGGTTCCCACGGCCGACGGTGAGGCCGGACGGGCGAACCAGCTCGATGCGAGCGGAGCACCGGTGCGCCGCGACCCGGACCCCGCCGCGCCTCCGATCCCCGCCGGCGCCGGTGTCCCGCTTCCGGACCGTCCGCGGATGTCTCAGCGCGAGGCCGAGGAGCTCGAACGACGGTGGGAGGAGGACGATGCCGACGCCACGAGGTTCCTGGCGTCCCGACCGGCCCCCTTCCGAACGATCCGCCCCGTCCTCATCCTCCTGATCGTCGTCGCGGCGCTCCTCTCCGGGGTCGCTCTCGTGATCGCGGTCGTCGCGGAGAACGCGCGCGGCTCCCTCCTCGGCGACGACAACGACCTGGCCTCGCTCGCGATCGTCGGGCCCGGACTCCTCGGCGTCGTCCTCTACATGGCGTGGTGCGCCGCGGCGGACGCCCAGGTGCGTCACAAGCAGCGAACCGCCCACGAGTGGCTCGCCACGCGCGACGACGGGCAGCGGCAACGCGGTCTCGCCGCTCCGCTCCTCGCGGCCTGGGGGGAACCGGCGCCAGGCACACGGCTGGCGCGCGCGCTGGGTTTCGCCGGCTCTACGCTCGGCGGACTCGCCTTCCTCGTCGGACTCGTGCTGTTCTTCACCGAAGACGAGACCGGACCCGTCGTGGCCGCGACGTTCGTGCTCGTGGGAGGGGCCGTCCTGACGGCCGGAACCGTCGGCATCGTATGGAGCTACCGGAGGCGGCGCACGGCGAACCGCGAACTCGTGCTGCTCGCCGGATGGCGGCTCGACCCGCCGTTCGTGTCCGAATAGGCACCCTCGCCGAGGGCGCCACTCCGGCACCGAGGGCGCTAGGTAGAAGTGGCGCCCTCGCTCGGGAGTAGCCCCCTCGGTTACTTGAGGGAGCCTGCGGTGAGGCCCGCGACGAGCCAGCGCTGCAGGAAGACGGCGGCGGCGAAGACCGGGACGACGCCCATGAGGGACGCGGCCGCGATCTTGCCGAAGTCCTGGACGCGCTCGCCGAGCATGAGGGACAGGATCACGGGGACGGTCTGCGCGTCCGGCCCCTGGGTGAGGAAGGTCGCGAAGAGGAATTCGTTGTAGTTGAGCACCGCCACGATCACGCCGACCGCCACGAGCGCGGGCGTGAGCAGCGGGGTGACCACGCTCACGAGCACCCGCCACTCCCCCGCACCGTCGAGCTGCGCGGCCTCGTCGAGTTCCACCGGCAGCCTCCGCACGAATCCCTCGAGCAGCCAGATCGCGACCGCCGTGTTCGTGAGCGCGTAGACGAGGGTGAGCCCCGCGAGCGTGTTGTTGAGCCCGAGCACGCGCAGGAGCGTGAAGAGCGGCACGATCGCGACGATCGGCGGCAGCAGCCACGGACTCAGCACGAGACCCGCGAGGGTCCGTCCGCCGGTGCGGTGGCGGGCCATCGCCCACGCGGCGGGCAGCGCGAAGGCGAGGGTGAGTGCCGCTCCGCCGAGCGACGCGACGACGGAGTTGAGCACCGCGCGCGGCAGCCCCGTCTCCGTGAAGGCGGCCGCCCAGTTGCCCCACGCCGGCGACGACGGCACGAGGAGCCCCGCCGATACCTGCCCCTGCGTCATGAGCGACACCGACACGAGGTACGCGATCGGCACGAGCGCCGCGGCGAGCGCGAGCCCCACCCACAGCCCGGCCCCCCACGACCGCGTCGCTCGCAGTCCGCTTCCAGGCCGTCCGATCTCCCTCTGTCCACTCCCACTTCGTCTGCCGTCGAGCCGCCCGGGCCGTGCAAGCCGCGCAGGCCGCCAGGGCCGCGCGGACTCCCCCGGCCCACCCTCCCGCGAAGTGCGGACTTTCGCCCCCTCCGAACCCGATCGGGCGACGAATGTCCGCACTTCGCGGGAAGGAAGAGCGGAAGTCCGCACTTCGGCGGAGAGTGGAGTTGCGGAGAGTGGTGTTGCGGTGGGTGGTGTTGCGGTGGGTGGTGTTGCGGTGGGTGCTGACGCCGAGCGAGCTGAGGTGTCGAACGCCGAGGTATCGGAATCTGTTGCCGAACGGGCGTCGGAGGCAACAGATTGTGACGCCTCACGGGTCTGGGGGTGCGGGTCAGTCATGGTGGAGCCTCCGGGTGAGGGCGACGACGGGGAGGGTCACGAGCGTGACGACGACGGCGAGGAGCAGCGTGATCGCGGCAGCGCGGCCCACGTCGAACTGTTGGAGCGCCGCCTGCCAGATGATGTACGCGGGCATCGTCGTCGACTGGCCGGGGCCGCCCGACGTGAGGATGTAGACGAGGTCGAAGACCTTGAACGCGAGCACCAGGCGGATGAGGAAAGCGGCGCCGACCGTCGCGGCGATCGCCGGGAACGTGATGCTCCGGAACAGACGGAACCCGTGGGCTCCGTCGAGCGCCGCGGCCTCCGCGATCTCGACGTCCTGCCCGATGAGGGCGGCGAACACGAGGAGCACGATGAGCGGAGTCCACTCCCACACGTCGGCGAGCGCGACGCCGAGGAACGCGAGCACCGGGTCCGAGAGCACGGAGAAGGTCGCCCCACCCGGGACCACGGCCCCCAGAACGGTGTCGACGAGACCGCCGGACGGGTTGAAGACGAGCTTCCAGAGGATGCCGACCACGACGGGCGGGGTGATCATCGGGAGGAGCAGCAGGGTGCGGATCACCGCCCCCGCGCGCACCGAGCGCCACAGCGCGACGGCCGTCGCGACGCCGAGCGCGACGCTCGCGACGGCGACGAGCACCGCGTAGACGACACCGCGCACGAGCGAGGCGGTGACGTCCGCGTCGGCGAGCACCGTCTCGAACGTGGCCGTGCCGACGAACTCCTGGAACGGACGCCCCAGGCTCGACTCCGTGAACGCGGCGAGCACGATGAACACGAGCGGGTAGCCGCCGAGCACCACGAGGGCGAGCACGGCGGGGGCGACGAAGACGCGCCGCGTCCACGTGGTGCGAGGGTGGGGTCGGCCGTTCCCCCGGACGGCGCGGGCGTCGCGTCCCTGACGTGGCCGATCAGTCCCTGAGCTTGGCTTGCCCTGAGCCTGCCGAAGGGTCGACGGGTCGAAAGGCTCAGGGACCGAGGGAGAAGGTCCCGAGGACGCACCGGGCGAGCCCGCGGCGGCGTCCGGAGACGCGGCCGCGGGCTCGGCGAGGGAACGGGGCGACTCGGTCACTCGAGGAGGTCTTCCCACTCGGCTTGGACACGGTCGAGGGTGTCCTGCGCGGATCCGCCCTCGCCGGCGAGCAGCTTCGCGAGCTCGTCCGTGAGCACCTGCGCGGCCTCCGTGGCGTTCTCGCCGGTGGGCCACGCGAGGGCGCCGTCGAGCGTCGCGCGGTTCGCCTCCTGGATCTCGGGGAACTCCTCGCCGTAGGTCGGGTCCTCGAGGGACGAGACGCGGTTCGGGTCGATGCCGGTCGGCGGCAGCTCGGTGAGCAGGGCCGCGTTCACCTCGGACGACGAGGCCCACTCGACGAACTTCTGCGCGAGCGCCGTCTTCTGCGTGTTGGCGGCGATCACCCAGCTGAAACCGGCGACGAGCGAGGCGCGCGACTCCGTGTTGTCGCCACCCGTGGGCAGCAGCGTGACGCCCCACTGGTCGACGACCTCCGAACCGCTCTCCGGATCCTGCGAGCGCACACCCAGGTCGGTCCAGTTCTCGATGAAGCCCACCTTGCCGGCGAACCAGGCGCTGTTGCCCGCGCCGAAGTCGGTCTCGGCTGGCGTCGGCAGGGCGTAGTCGTTCACGTCCACGAGGGCCTGCGCCGCGGCGACGGCCTCCGGAGTGTTGATCGTGGGCTTCCCGTCCTCGTCGAGGAACTCGCCGCCGTAGCCCGCGAGCCGGTTGGCGAAGCTCGCTCCGAGGATGAGCGGCGACTTCTGCCCGAAGACCGCGGCGCCGTAGACGCCGTCGGCGCTCTCGTTCTCGGTGATCGTCTTCGTCTGCTCGAGGTACTCGTCCCAGGTGGTCGGCGGGGCGTCGAAACCGTTCCGCGCCAGGATCTCCTTGTTGTAGAAGAGGACGTGCGTGTCACCGTCGAAGGGCAGCCCGTAGGTCTTCCCGTCCACCTGGCTGTAGGGCTCCCAGATGGAGGGGATGAAGTCGTCGACGTCGATCGCGTCGTTGCCGTCGACCCACTCGGTGAGGTCCTGGATAGCGCCGTCCGCGGCGAGGTCGCCGAGCGAGGTGTACCAGGGCGCGGCGACGTCGATCGTGTTCGCGCCCGACTGCTGGTCGAGCGCGAGCTTCGATCCGATCTCGTCGTACGGCACGATGACCGGGTTGATGATCGCGCCCGTCTCCTTCTCGAACTCGGTCTTCAGCCATTCGGACGCACCCTCGTGCGACGAGATGAGGAGGACGGAGAGTTCCTCGCCGGTGAAGTCGCCGTCGGCGTCGTCTGCGCCAGCCGCACCGCCCGCGCAGGCCGAGAGCACCATCGCGACGGCGGCTGCTCCGGCGACGACCGCCGCGCGGCGAGCGCGGGGGGCGAACGGGGATCGAGTCGTGGTCATGGGGTCTCCTCGGGAGCTGTGGGGAACGGTTCGGATCGCCGCCGATGTGCAGCGGTTCATCGAAATGTAGGGATGCGCGGAGCATCACGGAAGGGGCCGCGTAAGACGACGACACGGTGTGACGAACTGTGTCGCCCAACGTGTCGCCGTGTGTCGGACGGCCTTCCCGAGCGGTGCGGCCCGCCGGTAGCTTCGGCCGGGATGGCTCCTCCGGGAGCCGACCGACCGTCCCGCCGGAGCACGCGGCGACCCCCGAGAACTCACCGACAGGAGACAGCGAGATGGCATCGCGCATCATCCTCAACGCGTTCGACATGAGCTGCGTCACCCACCAGGCGCCCGGCCTCTGGAAGCACCCGGACAACCAGGCCCACCGCTACAACTCGCTCGACTACTGGGTGGACCTCGCGAAGCTCCTCGAGCGGGGTACCTTCGACGCTCTCTTCATCGCGGACGTCGTGGGCGTGTACGACGTGTACCGCCACTCGGCTGCCTCGGCGCTCGAGGACTCGGCGCAGATCCCCGTGGGAGACCCGATCGTGCAGGTCTCCGCGATGGCGCACGCCACGGAGAACATCGGCTTCGGCGTCACGGTCGCCTCCACCTACGAGCTGCCGTACGCACTCGCCCGTCGGTTCTCGACGCTCGACCACTTCACGCAGGGCCGGGTGGGCTGGAACGTCGTCACCTCCTACCTCGATTCGGCGGCGAAGAACCTCGGCCTCGACAAGCAGATCGGCCACGACGACCGCTACGGCATCGGCGACGAGTTCCTCGACGTGACCTACAAGCTGTGGGAGGGCTCGTGGGAGGACGACGCCGTCGTGAAGGACCGCGAGCGCGGCGTCTACACGGACCCCACGAAGGTCCACCCGATCGCGCACGACGGCGAGTACTTCCGTGTGCCCGGCGTGCATCTCTCCGAGCCGAGCCCGCAGCGCACACCCGTGATCTTCCAGGCGGGCGCCTCCTCCCGTGGTCGTGAGTTCGCGGCGAAGCACGGCGAGGCGATCTTCATCAACGGCCTGAAGCCCGAGCTGACGCGTCGCATCACGGACGACATCCGTGACCGCGCCGAGCGGATCGGCCGGCCGCGCGACAGCGTCAAGATCCTGACGCTCGCAACCGTGATCGTCGCGGAGACGGACGCGGAGGCGCAGGCGAAATACGACGACTACCGGCCGTACGTGAGCCTCGACGGCGCGCTCGCCCTCTACGGCGGATGGTCGGGACTCGACCTCTCGCAGTACGACCCCGACGTTCCGCTCACCTACGTGGACACGGACGCCGCGCGATCGGCGCTCGCGATCTTCACCCAGTACGACCCGGAGCGCGAGTGGACGCCGCGCGACATCGCGCACTACGTGGGCATCGGCGGCATCGGTCCGGTCATCGTCGGAAGCCCGACGACCGTCGCCGACGAGCTCGAGCGGTGGATCGAGGTGGGCGGGATCGACGGCTTCAACCTCGCCTACGCCGTCACCCCCGGCACGTTCGAGGACGTCGTGGAGCTTCTCATCCCGGAGCTGCGCCGCCGCGGCCGCGTGTGGGACGAGTACCCGGAGGGCACGCTGCGCAGCCGCCTCAACGGGTCGGACTCGCCCGTCGTGCCGGAGTGGCACCCCGCTCACGCCTACCGCGGCGCGTACGTCGACCGTCCGAGCGTGGCCGACGACACCGCACCGTCCCTCTTCACCGCTTCGCTCGAGACCCAAGGAGCCTGACGTGACCGACACGACCATCGCCCACACCACGATCGCACGCTCCCCGTGGAGCGGGACGGCGTCGCGGGAGGAGCTCGCGCACTGGCGCGGCGTCGCCGAGCGGGTCGCCGCGACCCTCGGCGAGGACGCCCTCGCCCGCGATCGCGCGAACCTCGACCCCACGACGGAACTCGACCTGCTTCGCGAGAGCGGACTCGTGAACCTCCTCGACCCGGCCGAGTACGGCGGAGGCGGCGGGCACTGGGAGTCCGCGTTCCTCGCCGTCCGCATCCTGTCGCGCACCGACGCGTCGATCGCGCAGGTCCTCGCGTACCACTACATCAACTCCGGCAACATCGGCTTCAACACGGACCCCGCGAAGCGGGTCGACTGGTACCGACGCACGGTCGAGGGCCGCTGGGTGTGGGGTGACTCGGTGAACCCGACGGACCCGAATCTCGTGCTCACGCCGGAGGGCGACGACTACCGCCTCGACGGCCTCAAGCGGTTCTCCACCGGGGCGTCCGCGGGAGACGTGATCCTCGTCAACGCGGTCGTGCGCGGCGGGGAACTCGACGGGCGTTTCCTGTTCTTCGCGCTCGATCACGACCGAGAGGGCGTGTCGTACCTCGGCGACTGGGACGCACTCGGGCAGCGCCTGTCCGCGAGCGGCTCCGTGCGCTTCACGGACGTCGTGGTCACGCCCGACGACGTCCTCGGAGTGGGTACGGAGGAGCCGTTCTCCACCCTCATCACCCCGGGCATCCAGCTCGCCTTCGGCAACCTCTATCTCGGAGTCGCGGAGGGCGCGCTCGCGCAGGGGCTCGACATCACCAGGGCCCGCCCGGCGGCGTGGTTCCTCAGCCAGGCGGACTCGTACCGCAACGATCCCTTCACGCAGCGCATCGTCGGTGAGTTCGCGTCGAAGATCGCGGCCGTGGAAGCCCTCGCCGATCGCGCGGGGCGGGCGTTCGACGAGGTCATCGCCCTCGGCGACGACGTGACGGCCGAGATCCGCGGCGAGATCGCCATCGAGATCGCGAAGCTCAAGGTGGTGTCCACGGACGTCGGCATCGAGGTGGCGAACCGGATCTTCGAGATCACCGGGTCGAGCTCGGCGAAGTCGTCGACGGGGCTCGACCTGTTCTGGCGGAACGTGCGCACCCACTCCCTCCACGACCCCGTGGACTACAAGAAGCTCGAGGTGGGCGCGTACGTGCTCAACGGCGAGCTCCAGCCGATCTCGCTCTACACGTAGGAGTCCCGATGACCTCGACATCCACCACCCCGAAGGCATCGGCGACTCGGGGGCCCGACCACACGGCCCCTGAGCCTGTCGACGGGCGAACCACCCACGAAGCTCGAGACGCTTCGGCAAGCAATGCGACCGTGAATGCGACCGGGACGGGTATCGTGCCATCCCGCCTCGAGGCGGCGCTCGCACGGCTGCGGCCCGTGTTCGACCGCATCGCGGAGGGCACGATCGCGCGGGAGCAGGACCACGTGCTCCCCGTGGAGCCGGTGCGCTGGCTCGTCGACGCCGGGTTCGCCCGCCTCCGCGTTCCGACGGACTTCGGGGGCGACGGTCTCACGATCCCGGAGCTCGCCGAGGTGCTCATCGAACTCGCGACGGCGGACTCGAACCTGCCGCAGGTCTTCCGCGGCCACATCGCGTTCGTCGAGGACCGCCTCCAGGCCGCCCCCGGCGGCGAGCGCGACGCGTGGCTGCGCCGCTTCGCCGCCGGGGAGATCGTCGGAAACGCGTGGAGCGAGACGGGGGCCGGCGCGCTCGGCACCTCGCAGACGAAGCTGGAACGTCGCGGCGACCGCTGGGTGCTCAACGGCCGCAAGTTCTACACGACGGGCAGCATCTTCGCGGAGTGGACGGACGTCACGGCCGATCGCGACGGCGACGCTGTCACGGCCATCGTCCGCACGGGCCAGCCGGGTGTCGCCATCTCGGACGACTGGGACGGCTTCGGCCAGCAGCTCACCGGCACGGGCACGATCGTCTTCACCGACGCCGAGGTGGAGGACGCGCACGTCGCGCTCTTCGACGACCGCTTCCGCTACCAGACGGCGCTCTACCAGCTCGTGCTCCTGGCGGTCCTCGCGGGCATCGCCGCGGCGACCGAGCGGGACACGGCGCAGGCGATCCGCGATCGCACTCGCGTGTACAGCCACGGGGTCGCCTCGCTCGTGCGGGACGATGCGCAGATCCAGGCCGTCGTGGGTGAGATCTCGTCCGTCGCGTACACCGCCAGCACTCTGGTGCGCGGAGTGGCCGAGGCCGTGCAGGACGCCGCCGATACGGCCGGGCTCCGCGACACCGAGGCCGACCTCGCGGCGAACGTGCTCGCCGAGATCCGCTCGGCGCAGGCCCAGGTCGTGCTCTCGGAGTCGGTCCCCCGGGCGGCCACCCTCGTGTTCAACACCCTCGGCGCCTCGGCGACGAGCCGCGCGAAGGGCCTCGACCGCCACTGGCGGAACGCCCGCACGGTCGCGTCCCACAACCCCGTGATCTACAAGGCACGCATCGTGGGCGACTGGTCGATCAACGACACCCCTCCGCCCTTCATCTGGAACATCGGCACCGCCCCCTCGCCCACCCCCTAGCGAAAGGGCTACTCCCGAGCGAGGGCGCCACCTCTCCGTGGCGCCCTCGAGCCGTATCTGTAGCCCTCGACGACGCATCATCACCGATGCGGACGACGCTCTCTCGAATCACGATCAGCGCGTGCGACGCACCGAATCGCCGCCACCGGAAGCCTCAGCGCACACATCCGATGCAACACCCCTCGAAGTGGGGGCACGCCCGGAAATCGACCGCGACACGACGGACACACAGGCGAAACATAGCCTCCCTAGGTTCGAAGGACACCCCTCCCCGGCCCCTCGGCCACCGCCTCGCGCTCCCCGGCACACCTCCCGGTATCCGCGCGTCGCGTTCCTCGTTCCACCGCGCCCTCGAACGAAAGAAGCATTCGTGCTCACACGTGTCGTGGCCGGAGCGAGCAGCGTCATCGTTGCCGTTTCAGCCGTGTTCCTCGCCGCCCCCGCGGCAACCGCCGCTCCTGGCATCCTCGATGCCCCGACCATCCCCATCGTCCGCACCGACGGAGGCGTGGCCTTCCCGACGAGCTACCCCGTCCAGCCGACCCTCACCGAGGTCCCGGCCGACGCCACCGACGCGTCGATCGCTCGCGGGGCGCTGCCCTTCGCCGACATCGCCCCGGCCCTCAACGACCTCATGGACGAGAGCGACTACGTCTCGTCGCAGGTGATCGGCCAGTCCGAGCAGGGCCGCGACCTCTACCTCGTCACGGTCACCTCGCCGGAGACGGCGGAGGAGACCGCGCAGCAGACGGCCTGGCGCGACGCGATCAAGCACGCGCCGACCGCCGCGTCCCAGGATGCCGCGATCGCCGACGGCTACAAGCTGCCGATCTGGTTCAACGCGAACATCCACGGCAACGAGTGGGAGGGCACGGACGCGACGATGAACTACATCGAGCAGCTCGTCGACACCTCCGAGGACCCCGAGGTCGCCGAGCTCCTCGACACCACGCGTCTCTACTTCACGGTCACCGCGAATCCGGACGGCCGCTTCAACGGCACGCGCGCCACGGCGAACGGCTACGACCCGAACCGCGACTTCATCACGAACGCGACGAACACGACCACCGCGCTGCGCGACATCACGGGCCTCATCCAGCCCACGTACTTCGTGGACATCCACGGGTACACGGGGATCCTGCAGGTCGAGCCGTGCGGTCCGCCCCACGGCGAGAACTACGAATACGACCTCTTCCTCCCGCACGCGTACTCCGCTGCCCTCGCGGTGGAGGAGGCCGTCGCCGAGGCCGACATCCCCGGCAACACCTACGACGACGGCGCAGGCAACGCGACGCTTACGAACACCGGCAAGATCCTCATCCCCTACCGCGACATCCGCGAGGGCTGGGACGACTGGCCCCCGATCTTCGCCCCGCAGTACGTGGCGTACCAGGGCGCCATCACGAACACCGTCGAGCTGCCCCTCGGCCGCACGAACGACCCGGCCACGAACCAGGCCAACTCGATCGTCGACACCGAGGTGGCCGAGGTCGTCATCGACTCGATCATCGAGTACGTCGTGGACAACCGCGACCCGCTCCTGTCGAACCAGATGGAGATCTTCGAGCGCGGCCTGAACGGCGCCGAGCAGACCCCGATCCCCGCCGACGTCGCCCCCGAGGACCTCGCCCCCGGCGTGCCCACGGAGTGGACCGACATCTGGGACGAGACGGACATCTACAACGCGACGTTCCCGCGCGCCTACGTCATCCCCGTGGACGGTTCGCAGCGCTCGCGTTCCGACGCCGAACAGCTCGTGGAGCAGCTCCTCGTGAACGATGTCGAGGTCACTCGCGCCACCGAGGACTTCACGGCCGACGGCACGACGTACGCGGCCGGCACGTTCCTCGTGGACATGCACCAGCCGCTCCGCGGCCTCGCGAACGTGCTGCTCGCGGACGGCACGGACATCTCCGACCGCATCTCGAGCATGTACGACATCTCCGCGTGGAGCCTCGCACTCCTGTGGGGCGCCGACGTGATCGCGGTCGGCGACACGACCGACCCGGCGCTCAGCGTCACCGTCGAGGACGTCGCCACGGTGGACCTCGGCGGATCCGTCGCGGACGGCGGGCCGTACCTCGAGCTCGAGCCCGCCGGCACCGCGGAGTGGCAGGCCATCACGGCCCTGCTCGACGCGGGAGTCGCCCTCTCGCAGACGGCGGACGGCACCGTGGTGCTCGGGAAGGACGCGGCGAGCCGCGCCGCCGCGGAGGAGGCCGCCTCCCTGTTCGGGGTGGACTTCACCGCGACCGACGGCCTCGCCCTCCGCGACGAGACGACGACCTCGCTGCGTTCGCTCGCCGTGGGGTACACCACGACGGACGACCGCGATGTGCTCCTCAAGCTCGGCTTCGACGAGCCGGTGCTCGTGAGCGCCGCGCTCGTCACCTCGGGTGCCGTCGACCTGTCGACGCTCGACGTGCTCTTCCTCGGCGGCAACCTGAGCTTCACCGGCGACAACGCCGCGGGAGCCGAGAAGCTCACCGCCTACCTCGCGGCCGGCGGTGACGTGGTCGCTCGCGGCAGCGGCGGTGCCACCTTCGCGAACGCGAACGGCCTGGCGCAGGTGACGGCGACCAGCGGGACGAGCGGGTCGAACGGCATCGTGCGCGTCGACACCCCAGAGGGCAGCGTGTTCGGAGCCGACACGGCCGACACCGCGTTCATCTACCCGGCCACGTGGTTCGCAGGGTTGGGCGAGGGCGTGACCGTGGAGCAGAGCTACGCGAGCGACGTGTTCGTGGCGGGCCACTGGGCGCAGTCGGACGGCCGCTCGCCGGCCGACGCCGCGGGCCAGGCCTCGGCGATCTCGTCGGAGACGGATGCGGGCAGCCGCTTCTTCCTCTTCGGCACGTCGCCCACGTTCCGCAACCACCCCGTCGGGCAGTTCGGCGACATCGCGAGCGCCCTCTACTGGTCCGCCGGACCGGGAACGGCCGTCGTGCCGCCCATCACGGAGGAGGACCTGACGGAGGAGACGAAGACGGGCGTGAGCGTTCCCGAGCAGGCGACGGCGGGCGACACCATCACGGTGACGGTCGATGAGGCCTTCGCGGGTCAGGAGCTCACGACGACGCTCTTCTCCGAGCCCGTCGGCCTCGGCACCCGCACGGTGTCGGCCACCGGTACCTTCGAGGTGACGATCCCGGCGGACACGACGGCCGAACTGCACCGCGTCGCGGTGGAGGACGCCGCGGGCGCCCTCATCGGCTGGGACGACATCACGGTGCTCGCTGTCGAGGTGCCGGGCGAGGAGCCCGGCGAGGGTGAGCCCGGTACGGGTGAGCCGGGCGAGGGCGAACCGGGCGCCGGTGAGCCGGGCGCCGAGGCACCGGGCGGAGACGACGGCTCGCCCGGCGAGGGCGTGGCGGTGACCGGCGCGAACGATGCGCTGCCCGTGATCGGCCTCGCGAGTGCGCTCCTGCTGTTCGGAGCCTGCCTCGTCGTCGCGAAGCGGATGCGACGCACGGCGGACGACATGATCGAGTAGCAGGACCGCTCGATCGACCGATGCCCGGTCGCGTGGACTTCCGTCCCGCGGCCGGGCGTCGTCGCGTGTGCCCGCCTCCCTTACCCCCCACCCGCCCGACCCCGGGTGGACGCAAACGGCGGCCTCAGCCACCCGCGCACGACGTTTCGCGTCCACCCGGGATGTGCGCGGGCCGACCGGGACCGGGCCTGAAGCGCTCGGTGCAGGTGCGGCGCCTACTCCTGGGCCGGGCGGGTGGGCTCGGCGACGGGTACCACGGGCCGCGCGTCGAGGGCGGCGATCTGGCGCTTGAGCGCCACCTGGCGGTAGGACGCGTCGATCAGCTCGGCGACGAACGTCCAGTCGGTCTCGGCCGAATCGTCCACGTCGGCTCCCAGCCATCCCCCCGGGCCGAAGTACGGCGGGACGAAGATCCGGGGCAGCTCCAGCAGCGCTCGGCGCTCCTCGACGTCCGGCTTGAAGACGATCGCGTGGGGCCGCTGCATCGACGAGCCGAGCGAGACGAAGATCTTCTTGCCCGCGCGGAAGGTGGGCCGCCCCCACGCCATGACCTCGGCGGACTCCGGGTACGGCACGCACAGGGAGCGCACGCGCGCGACGATCGGGTCGCCCTCCTCGAAGAGGAGCGGATGCTGCCGTTCCATGCGGTCAGGCTACCGCCGAGCACCGACGGCGGCACCCACCGACGCTGCCTCCGAGCGCGACGGATCGGGGGCGGCGTCGGTGGAGGGAATCAGCGCGTGCCGAGGCCGCGGCGGCGCGCGATCACGAGGGTCGCTCCGAGAGCCATCAGGAGGATCGCCAGCACGCCGGCCGCCCATCCGACCGCTCCGCCGGTGACGGCCAGGCCACCGTCGTCCTCCCCTGCTGCGAGCGTGAACTCCGCCCATCCCATCAGCTCACCCGCGTCGTCGAGCACGGCGATGCGGTGCTCGCCGGCCGTGACGGACGCCGGGAGCGTGACGGTCGCGCTGCCGTCGGCATCGGCCTCCACCCACCCGAGAGCCGTCGGCTCCGAGTAGACGTAGACGTAGTGCCAGCTGGAGGGGTCGAGCCCGCCGAGCGTCGCGATACGCCCCGAGACCGACACCGTGATGCGATCCCGCAGCGCCTCGGGTAGGTCGTCACCCGTCTCCGCCGGTGCCGACGGAGCGAACGAGGGGGCCCCGGGGGTCGTCGGGTCGGTCGGGTCCGTGGGGTCGGTCGGCGGATCGGTGGGATCGACCGGCGGGTCGGTCGGATCGACCGGCGGGTCGGTCGGATCCACGGGCGGGTCCGTGGGATCCACGGGCGGGTCGGTCGGATCCACGGGCGGGTCCGTGGGATCCGTCGGTTCCACCAGCCCGGCGAGCGCGTCGGTGAGCCCGTCGAACGCGCCGACGTAGGTCTCGTACGACGCGTCCTCGGCGACGGCGCGCGCCGTCGCGAGCGCCGACTCGAGCACCGCGACGCTCTCCGGCGTGTAGAGCGACGAGTCGACGGCCTCGGCCTCCGCGATGAGCAGCGGGAGCTGCCGCACGACCTTCCACTCGAGCTGATCGGCCGCGGCCGTGAGGATGCGCAGCGCCGCATCGGCCTCGTACTGCGTGGACTCTGCTCGCTCCACGACACTCTGCGCCGCGGCGAGAGCACGACGGAACGCCGCGAAGTCGATCGCGATGTAGCGCTCCTCCTGCTCGACGATCGTCTTCGCGTCGGCGATGGCTGCGCGCAGCTCCGTGAAGTCCACGGGCGTCGTCTCCCCCTCGGCGGGGGCGAACTCGAACCAGTCGAGGTTGGAGACGTACTGGTACGACTGACCCGCGACGGGATCGGAGTGCATGACGACGACGAGCGTGTGCTCGCCCGTCACCGGTGCGTCCAGGTCGACCGTCGTGGTCACGTAGTTGCCCCAGCCGCCGGTCTTCGGGAGGGCGACCGCCCCGACCATGTTCGCCGGCGTCACCTCGTCGAGGTAGAACTCGAGTCGGGGGTTCGCGCCCACCCGTTCGTCGCGCGTGGAGGTACGCACCGTGAGAGTGCTCAGCTCGCCGGCACCGAAGTCCACGTCCGCGTAGGTCAGGCGCCCGCCGTCGTAGGTGCCGCCGACGTTGCCCGACGGGCTCGCGCCCTCGGCCACGAGCGTGCCGCCGCTCGAGTCCGTGAAGCCCTCCGCCTGGATGCGTACGGGGTCGATCGGCGCGGCCTCGGTCGCCCCGAGGAGCGTGACCCGATCGATGGAGATGGCGCCCGTATCGAGCCGGAGGCTGAGGGTGGGGTCCCAGCTCAGGAGCTGCTCGGGGGTCACGGCAGAGGTGAGGACACCCGAGCGGAGCTTCCGCCAGGAGCCGTCCTCCTCCATCCAGGAGGTGATCACGCCGTCGGCGACGACGGTCGCGAACCGGTCGCCGGGATTCCACTGAACTCCCGTGAGGGAACCGGCACCGCTGTCCTTGCCCTCGCCACCGACCCAGAAGTCCATCCCGGTCTCGGCGCGCGTGTTGTTGAACCAGCTGTGCGCCCGGTTCGTGGGCCCGTCGGTGAGCCCGACGAAGAGGCTGTCCTCGGCCGCTTTCGTCCCGGCGAAGCTCTCGGGCTCCACGACGAGGGCGAAGTCCTCCCCGCCACTCACGGGAAGGGCGATGTGGCTGAAGCGGCGCCCGTCGGCCGTCGCGGTGAGGGTGCCGGACGCCGTGTCCACCGAGATATCCGCGGACGGCTCGCTCGAGTCGCCGAACACGGTGTACTCGGACGAGCGGTCCGTCGAGAAGTCGTCGTCGAAGAGCACCTCGCCGTACAGCGTGTCGCCGAGGACGAGATCCTCTGACGTGTCCGCGATCGCGAGCGCCGCAGCGGCCTTCGTCAGGGTCGTGAAGGCGCCCTTGAGCTGCTCGTCCGTCGCCGCCGCGTCGTCCAGGACGGCCTTCGCCGACTCCCGCGCCGCGCTGAACGCGGCGAACGAGGTCTCGGTGTACGCGCCCTCCACGACGAGCTCGGCCTCCTCGACCAGGGCGGCGAGCTTCGCCCGCCACTCCTGGTCGACGGCGAGCGTGAGCGTGCCGAGGCCGGAGACGCCGTCCCCGCGGAGCTCGGTCGCGAGCACCCCCGAGAGTGCGGCGTCGGTGAACGCGAGCGCGAACGCGGCTCGCTGCGATGCACCGAGCGATCCCGTCAGCCGCAGGTCGATCGTGGTGTCGTCGCGCTTCACGGCGCTCGCGGTCACCCCGGAGGGCAGTCCCGGCACGGTGAGCGCACCGTCGGCGACGAGGTCGCGCCCGTTCGCTCCGGCGAAGGTCGCGCCGCTCAAGGAGAGCGCGACCGATGTGTCCACGGTGCCGTCGGCCGCGGCCGTAAGCGTCGTGCGCTCCGCCGTGAGGGTGGCCCCGTCGAACGTGACCTTGAACGAGAACTCGCGCGCACCGGCCGACGGCTTCGTGCGGAAGGTGGAGTCCCCGACGCTCAGCTCGAGGTCGTCGATGCTGTCGAGCGTGCCGTGCTCCGCCGCCTGGCCCGCGAGCGACAGCGTCACGCTGCGGTCGCCGGTGCGTGTCGCGACGAGGCTCAATCCCTCGGGCAGGTTCTCGGCCGAGATCGCGCCGTCACCGGTGAGATCGTCGCCGTTCTTCCCCGCGAACGCGCCGTTGGCGAGCGTCAGCGAGATCTCGTTCCCGACGGACCCGTCCCCCGCCTCGGCCTCGGTGAACTCACGCGAGGATACGGAGACGGCGCTCGTCCGGTCGTACGTCGAGCTCGGGAGGACGTCGCTCAGCGAGGACGACGCGACGCCGTCCTCGGCCCAGTCGGAGGCCTCGTCGCCCATCTGGAACGCCAGCTCCCCGCCGGCGGTGAGCTGGTCGTAGGTGATCCACGTGCGCTCGAAGTCCTGCCCGTTGAGGGCGGCGGACTGGATGAAGTAGTCGTCGGGCGAGACGCCGTCCGCGCTGATGTCGAACGTGCGGCCGGACTCGTAGTTGATCTGGACGTTCTCGAAGAAGGGCGTGCCGATCTGGTATTCGTCCGAACCCGCCTGCACCGGGTAGAGGCCGAGCGCCGCCGCGACGAACGTGGCCGACATCGCGCCGGTGTCGTTGTCCTGCGTGGGGAGGAAGCCCTGCGGGGAGTTCTGGTAGACCTTCGTCTTGATCGGCGGCCGGAACTCGCCGCCGCTCGTGGGGTACTCGCCCGTGGATCCGGTGGCGATGTACCGGTTCCACGTCTCCTTCGTGTAGAGGTTGCGCACCCACTCCTGCGTCTTCGACGGTTCCCCGACGTAGTTGAAGAGGTACGGCACCTGCAGGTCGGTCTCGTTGGCGCTCGAGAACAGCATTCGCGATCCATCGTCCGGAGCCTGCTCACCGAACATGAAGCTGAGCGCCGCGAGGGTCTCGTCCTGCCCGCCCATGAGGTCGATCATGCCGCCCATGTCACTCGCGACGGTCCAGTTGTACTGCCAGAGCGTGCCCTGGTAGACGTTGCCCGCTTCGAACTGCTCCGGGTTCGCATTCACCCAGGCGCCGTTGCCGTCCTTCGGGAACACGAGGCCCACGGTGTCGCCGTCAGCGACGGTCACCGCGTCGTCCTTGAACAGGTTGGTCCAGTTCGCGGCCCGCAGTCGGAAGCCCTGCGCCTCCTCGGTCTTGCCGAGGGCGTCGGCGATCGTCGCGAGCGCCGTGTCGTCGTAGGCAGTCCCGAGGGTGTCGTCGACCTCGTTCGCGATGTAACCGCGCTTCACGTTGTCGGGGTTGCCGTAGCCGCCCTGCGATTGCGACACGAGCGCCGGCCAGGCCTCCTCGAGTCCGCTCAGATCGGCGCCCTTCGCGACCGCATCGGCGATCACGACGGCGGCACGCTCGAAGCGCACGGTCGGCACGGAGTGGACCACGCCGGACAGCGAGCTCGCGCCGCTGGTCGTGAAGGAGCCGTAGAGGTCGACGAGCGACTGCGCCATGTCCCGGAAGACCTCGGGGTAGCCGATCGCGAGCACCTCGAACTTGCGGAAGTCGTCCCACGTGCCCCAGCCGTCGTAGTGCGTGTAGCCGTCGGCCTCGGAGATCTCGCCGTCGAGCCCGCGGTACGTCCCGCTCGTGCTCGTGGCGTTCACCGGCTGACCGAAGAGGCGATAGAGGTGCGTGTAGAACAGCTTCTGGAGCTCGCCGTCGGGGTCGCTCGTCTCCGACGCGGTCACGGCGAGGCGGCCGAGGATCTCGTTCCAGTCGGCCTTCGTGTCCGCACGCACGTCGTCGAATCCACGATCGCCCATCTCGGCGGCGAGGTCGATCTTCGCCTGTGCGGCGCTGATCGGGGAGATCGCGACCTCGAGGCCCAGCTGCTCGCCCGCGGCCACGTCGAAGTCGAGGATCGCGCCGAGGTTCGTGCCGTCCTGGTGCGATTCGGTGCCGAGCGCTCCGGAGGCACCCCACGTGCGCGTGTTCGACGGCGCGGTGGTGGTCTCGACGTAGTAGTACATCTCGTAGTCGTAGCCGTTGAAGTGGCCGCCGATCTCCCCCGCGAGCGCGACGCGGCCGTCCGCGAGCGTCGTGACGTCGATGGAGGCGGCGTTGCGGCGGGTGAAGTTGTTGCGCAGATCGACGACGAGCGAGGCCGTGCCGGCCTCCGGGAAGGTGAAGCGGTCCTGGCCGGTGCGCACGTCGGTGGTCGCCTCGGCGAGGATGGGCCCCCTCGCGGTCTCGAGTTCCACGCCGTAGTAGCCGGGCTCGGCGTCCTCGGCGTCGTGGCTGTAGTCCTTCGCGTAGGAGGACGTCGTCGGCACGCTCGAGTAGCTCGTGTAGGTCGGCACCACGAGCAGGTCGCCGCCCCCGCCCGAGCCGCCGACGCCGTTGAGGTTGGTGTGGGTGAAGCCGGCGATCTGGTCCTCGGCGTAGTCGTAACCGCTGTGGGAGCGGCCCGGCGTGGTCATCGGGTTGATCTTGACGATCGAGCTGGGCGCCTCGGCGCCGGGCAGGTCCTGCCCGAAGTCGTCCTCCGTCGACACGAACGTGTTGACGAGCTCGGCGTAGTCGATGGCCGCGGGGGGCGGGGCCGCGGTGGCCGCCGTGGGAGCGAAGCCCGAGCCGAGGATCGCGGCGAGCAGTCCTCCGGCGAGGAGGCGGCGGGACAGGGATGACGTCGGCATGCGCGGGGGCTCTCCGGAGGCGTGGGTGGGGCGCGGGGTGGAGCAGAAAGGGTGGAACAGAGGGGGCCGTCGGGGACCGGCGCGAGCCGGTCCCCGACGGCTTACAGCGTCAGCTCTCGGTGACGCGGTTCCGGCGGGCCAGCAGCAGGGCGCCGCCACCGGCGAGCAGGAGCGCGCCGAGTGCGATCGAGGCCCACGCGGAGGCCGCGTCCGAGCCCGTCACGGCGAGGCCGTCCGGGTCGGACGGGTCCGCCGCGGCGAGGACGAAGTCGTCCCAGCCCACGAGGGTGCCCGCGTCGTCGAGCACGGCGGCTCGGTGCGCACCGGCCGTCAGACCGCTCGGGAGGGTGGCACTCGCGCCGCCGCTCGCATCCGCCTGGACCCAGCCGAGTCCGATCGGCGACGAGTAGACGTACACGTAGTACCACTCGCCGGCTTCGAGCCCGTCGATGTTCACGGTGGAGCCCGAGACCGTCACGGTCACGCGGTCACGCAGCTCGTCCGGCAGGTCCGAGCCGTCGGCCGAGGGCGGGGACGGAGTGAAGGACGGCTGGGGCATGCCCGGCTCCGACGGATCGGTCGGCGGGTTCGTCGGGTCCACCGGCGGGTCCGTCGGCTCGACCGGCGGGTCCGTCGGGTCCACCGGCGGGTCCGTCGGGTCCACCGGAGGATCGGTCGGGTCCACGGGCGGGTCGGTCGGGTCCACGGGCGGGTCCGTCGGGTCCACCGGCGGGTCCGTCGGGTCCGTGCCCGGCTCGACGACCGTGACGATGCGCTCGACCGTCGTGACGTTGCCGCGAGCGTCCGACACCGTGTACGTCAGCGTGTAATCGCCGGCCGTCGCGGTGTCGACCGAACCGGCGACCTCGATCTCCTCGGTGAGGTCGCCGTCGACGTTGTCCGTCGCGGTGACGCCCTCGCGGGGGTCGAACTCGGTGTCCTGCTGGATCTCGCCGTCTTCGGGCACCGTCAGCTCGGGGGCTGCGTCCTTGGTCAGAGAGACCTCGTCCACGACGCTGTTCACCGGCATCTCGGAGCCGTTCTGCTGGCTGCGCAGCGTGCGCACCGAGATCTCGTCGTCCGTGACCTCGAGGACGGTGTAGTTGCGCACCTTCTCCTGGTTGATGACGGAGGCCCACCACGCGGTGGGGTTCTCCGTGTTGTAGTACTTCGAGCCGCTCGAGGAGTTGGCGGTCACGTACATGACCTCGCCGTCCTTCGCTTCGACCTTGACCGCGGCCGGGACCTCGTTCTCGTCGGCCTTCTGGCCGTTCTTGATGAGGTAGGTGCGGGCGTAGTTGTGGTCGTGGCCCATGAGGACCAGGTCGATGCCGAGGTCGGAGATCTTCTCCGGCATCGTGCTGCGGCGGTCGAGCACGTCGCCGTCGTCCTGGTGCGGTCCCACCGAGTAGATGGAGTGGTGGAACGCCACGGCCTTCCACTTGGCGTTCGCACCCTGCTCGGCGATCACCCGATCCATCCAGGCGTAGTGCGAGGTGTAGTCGCGGCTGTTGGAGTTGATGTTGAGGAACAGCACGTCCTTGTAGATGAACCAGTAGTCGCCGCCCGACGAGGTGGCCGAACCGGCGCCGGCCGTGAGGTCCTCGTTCGGAGCGTTGAAGTGCTGCTCGTAGGCCTTGGAGCCCACGTCGTGGTTCCCGTTGTTCGCCACGAAGGGCAGCTCGCGCAGGTGGTCCGACTGGAGGAAGAGCTCGTACTGCGACTCGCTCGAGGCGTTCTCGACCTGGTCTCCGGACGAGTACAGCAGTTCCGCGTCCGGGTAGGTCTGGGTCGCGAGGTCGAGCGTGTCCTGCCAGCCGGCGGCGTCTCTCGCCGCGTCTCCCGACGCTCCGAGCTGCGGGTCTCCGAAGAAGAAGAACGAGAAGTCACCGGAGAATTCCTGGGTGCGGAACGTGTAGACG
Source organism: Labedella endophytica (assembly GCF_003990045.1). Classification (GTDB taxonomy): domain Bacteria; phylum Actinomycetota; class Actinomycetes; order Actinomycetales; family Microbacteriaceae; genus Labedella; species Labedella endophytica. The sequence continues at coordinate 1,345,783 of NZ_RZGZ01000002.1, forward strand.
TCCGACCAGCCCATGTCGTCGCTGCCGACGCGGTAGGAGTACTCGGTGTTCTCCGAGAGGCCGTCGAGGGTCACGTCGCGGAAGAACTCGCCGCTCGTGGTGCCGCCGGTCTTGCTCGTCTCGATCGTGCGGGCGGAGTCCGGGAACTCACCGTCGACGACCTCGGAGGCCGTCGCGAGCTGCGCGGTCTGGGGCACGTCCACGTCCGAGTACCAGGCGAGCGTGCGCTCGGCCTCGGTCGCGCCGACGCCGAGAACGAGGTCGGAGATCGTCGCTTCCGTGGGCGCCGGGGTCGGCACCACGGGCACGAGAGCCTGCAGGTCCAGGTAGTTGTCGCTGCTCGTCTCGCGGTCCTGATAGAGCGCGATGGCGATGGTGTTCTCGCCCTCCTGGAGAACATCGGCGGGAACGGTGAAGGTGCTCGTCACGGGGTTTCCACCGCTGGCACCGGCGTAGGTGAGGTTCTGGTTGGCCGCACCGTTCACGCGGTCGTCGACGAAGCCGGCGACCTTCTGACCGTTGACGTACACGCGCACGGCGTCGTCGTAGGTGATCGTGCCCTGCAGGGACTCGATCTGGCCGAGGTCGCTCTCCGAGACGTCGAAGTCGTTACGGAAGTGGTAGGTCTCGATCGTGTTCGAGGAACCGGTCTTCGCGTACTGGATCAGCGTTTTGGCGACGAAGCCGCCGCCGAGGTCCGCGGCGCCGCGCTTCGAGCCGAAGGAACCGACGCCGTTCTTCCACGCGGAATCATCGAAGTCCGCCGTCGTCCACGAGAGCGTGCCATCGCCGGACGGGTCGGTGCCGTTGTCCGAGTACGACCAGGCGTCGGCCGTCGTGAGGTACGACGCGGGGAGCGGCGCCGTCGTGAACTCGAAGTAGTCGAAGTTGCCGGCGAACGGGTGGCCGGAATCGGCGGTCACGCTCATCACGACGATGAGCGTGTGCTCACCGGAGAGCTCGCTCGCGAGGTCGACCGTGGTCGTGTTGTACGCCTGCCAGTTGTCGCCGGTGACCGGAAGGGCCGCGGTGGCGATCTTATTGGCGTCGGTCTTCTCGTCGATGTAGAAGTCGAGCGACGGGTTCGCGCCGACGCGGTTCGAGTTGTTGACGTAGCGGACCGTCAGCGACGACAGGGGAGCCGAGCCGAAGTCGACCGTGTCGTACGTGAGCTCGCCCCCGTTCCAGGTGCCGCCGACGTTGCCGAGCGATGCTCCCGTGGAGTCGCTCGACGTCTCCTTCTTCAGGCCGTTTCCGTTGTCGCCCGTGTAGTCCTCCGCCTGGACGCGCACCGGCTCGGCGGCGATGCCCACCGCGGCGGCGTTCACGCCCTGCGTGGCGGCGGCGGCCGGCAGGCTCGCCAGTGCGGCGCCTCCGGCGGTGAGGGAGAGGAGCAGGAGACCGGCGATGCCGCGTCTCGCGATCCTGTTCGTGCGTGGCTCGGCCGGGGAGTCCGGCGTCGCGTGGGTAGTCAGCAAGATGTCACAAACCAATCAGGGGTTCGGGAGGGATGGAGAGAGGGGGAAGGGTCGCCTCTCGGGCGCCCTCAGCAACCTTTCAGGTCGCCCGTGACGCCGACGGGGCCTTTGGATGAACGGCGCGTGACTCGCCTGTGAAGCGTGGCGCTCGACCGATCGGTCTTCGTCCGCTTCGCACCAGCCGTTCACCGGGGTGCGATCAGTCGAGGCTGAGGACCACTCCGGAGACGCCGTCCCGGATGCTCGCGATGCCGGCTCCGAGCGCGTCGACGCCCCGGTCGACGGTCACGCCGTCGTCGTCGGCGGTGTCCCGGGACGTCGCCCCCGGCCAGATCACACTGGTCACATTCGCGGTCGGCTCGGCCAGTTGCGCCCCGATGAGGAGCACCTCCTGATCGAGGATCTTCCCCGTCTCGAAGTCGAAGACGGGGACGACACCCTCGCCGAGGCCGACGATCAGATCGGACTCGGCCCCGACCGCCTCCGCGAACGCGTCCCCGACGGGGTCCTCCCCCGCCGCGGCGGCGGGGAACTCGACGAGCTCCGCACCGCTGCTCGCCGCGACGTCCCGCGCGGCCGTCAACAGCGTTTGCGACGCCTCCGATTCGTCCCCCACGACGACGGCGATGCGGTAGCCGGTGAGGTCCGGAGCGGCGGTCGGTGTGGCGTCGATCGTGCGCCCCGGCGTGGGGAGCGCGGTCGCGGCGAGACTCACCGACGACGCCGGTGCGTCCGAGCCGTCGGGCTCCGCGACGCACGCCACGAGGGCTAGGGCGAGCACGGCGGTCGAGGCGAACGCGGCCGCTCGGCGGGCGGAGCGGGGATTGATCGGCACCGCGTCAGTGAACAGGGAGCCGACGTCGGACAGGTGACCGGTGCATGGCCGCCCGATGAACGACCGTGCGGGCGGGGACGGATGACGGCCGCCGTTCTCCTCCCGTTGGCCGCCGGTTCACCGTCCGACGACAGAGTTCCTCAGGGCTCCGGCGAACCGTCGGGCCGCCAGTCGAAGGAGTTCCATGCCATCCCCCCGCTCTCGCCGTCACCGGGTACCGGTCCTGATCGCGGGGTCCGCCGCCGTGGGTGCCGCGATCCTGTCCGGCGTCGGCGTCGGCGCGACGCCCGCATCGGCGCACGGTATCTCGTCCGTGGTCTACGCGGAGCTGTCCGAGGGCCAAGCGGCGGGGCACGTCGGAGTGGAGCTCCAGCTCGAATACGACCTCTTCGTCGTGTCGGCGGCGGACGCCGAACAGGTCGATCCGCTCTTCCAGGACGGGACCGAGGCCTGGGAGTACGGAGACGCGGACGAGCAGGCGGCGGCGCTCGACGCGTACGCCGACACGGCGCTCGCCTACGTCTCCGACCGGTTCACCGTGTCATCGGGGACCGAACGGTGCGAGCTCGCACAGGTCGGCGGATACGACATCACCGAGCAGCAGGGCGTGCCCTACGCGATCCTCACGCTCGACGCCGCGTGCGCCGACGGCGACGAGATCGCGGTCACGAGCACGCTGTTCCCCGACGACGAGCTCTACGTCGTCGGCACCGAGACGATCCTGACCTACGACGTCCGCGGTAGCTCGGGGAGCGCCGTGATCGACGCCGACAACCCCGAGTTCTCGGTCGGCCAGAGCCTCCCCGAGCGGCTGTGGGAGTTCTTCGTGCTCGGCGGCGAGCACCTGCTCTTCGGGATCGACCACATCCTGTTCCTGCTGGCGCTCATCGCCGGATCGCGCCGACTCCGTGAGATCGTGGTGGCCGCGACCGCCTTCACGGTGGCGCACTCGATCACCTTCATCCTCGCGGCGTTGCAGATCTTCACCCTGCCGGCGGACGTCATCGAACCGATCATCGCCCTGTCGATCGCCGTCGTCGCCGCCTGGCCGCTGTTCCGGATCTGGCGGCGGAAACGCGACGCCGATGCGGACGCCGACGCGCTGTCACCGACGAGCGGCCCGCTCGGGATCGACCGCGGCGGGTGGATCCGCCTCGCCATCGTGTTCCTCTTCGGCCTCATCCACGGCATGGGCTTCGCGTCCGCCCTCGGCATCGACGAGGCGTGGTCGTGGTCGCTGCTGGGGTCGCTGCTCGTCTTCAACGTGGGGATCGAGGCCGTACAGGTCGCGATCATCCTGGTCGTCTTCCCACTCCTGGCGCTGCTCCGCCGCCGGTCGCCGCGCGTCGCCCTGTGGGTCAGCGGTCTGCTGAGCGCCGGGGTCGCGGTCTTCGGGCTCGTGTGGTTCGTGCAGCGCATCTTCGGCTGGGAGTGACGCCGGGCCGGGAGCGATCGCGAAGGTTCCGCTTCCGGGCCGAACAGCTCATTCCAGGCCGCGTCAGGCCGGCGGTGTCGTGGCCGGCTGCTGCTGGGTGATGCAGTGGATGCCTCCGCCCCTTTCGAAGAGGGGTCTGGCGTCGACCGTGACGACGCGTCGACCGCCGTACGCGGCACTCAGGATGCTCCTCGCCTCGGCATCCGCCTCCTCCTCGCCGAACCCGCACGCGATGACACCACCGTTGACCACGAGGTGGTTGACGTAGCTCCAGTCGACGAACCCGACACTGTCCCGCAGTGTGGCGGGAGCGGGTAGCGAGGTGATGCGGAGCGGCTTCCCATCGGCCGCGTACGCCTCCTCCAGCTCGCCGCGGATGACGGCGGACACCTCGTGATCGGGGTGCGCGGGGTCACGCTGATCGTGGAGGAGGATGTGACCCGCCTCGGCGAATGCGGCCACGATGTCCACGTGGCCGTTCGTGCCGAAGTCGTCGTAGTCGCGCGTGAGCCCACGGGAGAGCCAGACCGCCCGACTCACGCCGAGGGTGCGGGCCATCTCGGCCTCGACGCGCGCGCGATCCGCGTACGGATTGCGGCGTGGATCGAGCTGCACCGTCTCCGTGAGGAGGACAGTGCCCTCGCCGTCGACGTGCAACCCACCGCCCTCGGCGACGAGGAGCGAGCTGACGACCTCCGCCCCCGCCGCCTCTCCGGCGATACGACCGATGTGGGCGGACTTCCGCCACTCGGCCCATTCCGGATCCCCCCACCCGTTGAACGTCCAGTCCACGGCACCGAGCACACCCGGGCGCTCGGGGTCGATGACGAACGTCGGTCCCATGTCGCGCATCCAGAATTCATCGAGTGGGGCCTCGACGATGTCGATCGAGGAGTCCAACATCCGTCTCGCGCGACTGATCTCCGTCGGATCGACGACCATGGTGACGGGTTCGAACTCGAGGATGGCGTGGGCGACCTCCGTCCACGCCGCGTATCCCTCCTCACGGGACGAGGCGTTGTCGCCGAGGGTGAGGCCCTCGCGAGGGAAGGCCATCCACGTCCGCTCGTGCGGGGCGGATTCTGCCGGCATGTGCCACATGTGTTCTTCTCTCGTCATCGATCGGTGCGGGTGGAGGATGGCATCGCTACCGGGTCACCATCCTGTGGACAGAACCCGCTGCAGGCCGTCGACGAAGAAGTCGGCGGACTCCTGCGTGACGCACAGCGGCGGCTTGATCTTCAGCACGTTCAGGTGGTCCCCCGTCGGCTGCATGATGATGCCCAGGTCGAGGAGACGGTCGCAGATGGCGGCGGTCTCCTCCCGAGCGGGCTCGAGGGTGTCGCGATCACGGACGAATTCCAGGCCGAGGTAGAGGCCGGAGCCGTGGACCGTGCCGACGATCGGGTGCTCCTCCCCCAACGCCTCGAGGCGACTCTTGAGGTGGGCGCCGACCACTCGGGCGTTCTCCTGGAGCGACTCGTCCTCGATCACGTCGAGCACGGCCATGCCGATGACGGAGGAGACCGGCGACCCGCCCGTGGACGAGAAGAAGTATCCCTGCGTGCGATATCGGTCGGCGATGTCACGCCGCGTGATCACCGCACCGACCGGTTGACCGGCGCCGATCGACTTCGCGACCGCCACGACGTCCGGAACGACGCCCTGCTGTTGGAACCCCCAGAACCACTCGCCGAGGCGTCCGAAGCCCACCTGCACTTCGTCCGCGATGGCGATACCGCCGTGCGACCGGATCGCGCGATAGACCTCCGAGAGGTAGCCGTCCGGGAGGGCGACGCCGCCGGCATTGCCGAAGTAGGACTCGCACATGAACCCGGCCGGAGCGCGCCCCTCTGCGGCGAGCCTGTCGATGACGGCCACCGCCTCTGGCGCATAGAGGGACGCGTCCTCACCCCGGTGGACGCCCCGGTAGGAGTTCGCGGCGTCGACCGTGTGCACCCACTCGGGGCGCGTCTCCACGGCGCCGGGGTTGTCCGCGATGGACGTGGAGACGGCATCGCTCGCGAACGTCCACCCGTGGTACGCCTCACGCATCGCGACGATGTCGCTCCGCCCGGTGGACGCCATCGCGAGCCGGATCGCGAGGTCCGCCGCCTCCGAGCCCGAGTTGACGAAGAACACGGTGTCAAGTTCGTCGGGCAACGTCGCCGCGATCCTCTCGGCGTAGTCGGCGATCGCGGCGTAATGGAAGCGCGAGTTGGTGTTCAGGAGGCGCAGCTGACGAGAGGCGGCATCCGCGATCCGCGGGTGCGCGTGTCCCACCGAGGCGACGTTGTTGACCATGTCGAGGAAGACGCGGCCGTCGACGTCGACGAGGTACTCGCGCCAGCCGCGCTCGATCTGCGGCGGCCGGGCGTAGTAGTGCTCCTGCACCTCAGCGAGGACTCGGCCGCGGCGATCGAGGAGATCGTCGTTCTGCCCGTGCGAATCCGGGGCAGGGATGTCGAAGCCGAGGGCCGACGCCGGGTCCCCCAGAACCGCACGCCAGCCGGGGGCGAGGGCGGCGGTCACGAGGTCGGGTGCGTCGACGTCCCCGCGGAGCGCGCCCCGAACACGGATCGGCACGCCCGCTGGCACCATGTGCGCCGCCGTCTCGGTCGGGAAGCCGGAGAAGGACACGCAGCGGTCTCCCGAGCGCACGAGCAGCCTCCCGTCGCCCGCTTCGACGATGATGTCGACGGTGGCGTCGGCGCCGAGCGGCGTCTCGCGCGCCAGCCACAGCGTGAGCCCGGTCGACACGGTGGCCGGAGGAGCTGGTGTGCGCCGCGGCGCCCCCGCGAGGACCGGCCGCCACGCGGGCAGGACCACGGCATCGGCACCGTCATCGAGCGCGGCGCGAGCGGCACGCTCGACGACGTCGGCGGTCAGCCAGGCGCCGTCGTCGTTGAGGGGCGAGACCGTACCGGCATCGAGCACGGCGATGCGCGACAGCGGCGGCAGGAGGACGGGGCCGCTCCACGGCTGGGCGACCGGGGACGTGCCCCCGACGGCGCGACGGATCGTCTCCGTCATGACCTCCACGGGAACGGAGGCGGCCTGGCTCAGCACGCGGAACTCGCGATCGAGCGCATCACCGGCGTAGGTGTTCTCCTCGTCGAGCCTGACCTGCTGTCGTCCACTCAACACGAGGACCGCACCGCGGAGGACGACGAGCGGCCAGAGCGCCTCGACCTCGTCATCGGAGAGCGGGCGCGCGGCGTGGAAGGCGCGGATGGCCGGAAGGGCTCCGACCGGGTCTACGCCGTCGTGGTGGAGGACGGACGAGACCGTCACGGCGATCTCGCCGACCGCCCACGATTCCACGACGTCGCCGAAGTCGATGACGGCGTCGGGGAGGCGCTCCCCGACGGGATGCAGGATGTTGTCGTCGGTCACGTCGAAGTGCCCGGCCTGTACCGGCAGCCGGTCGGACACGGCGTCCAGAGCGCTGCGCGCCCGCCGGGTGGCACGCTCGACGGCGTCTCGCACGTCGGCGTCGGGCTCGAGCGGGAGGAGGAGATCGATGACGCGGGAGGCGTGACGAAGATCCCACTGGAGCACGCGACCGGACGCCTCGTGCGTGTAGTCGGCGAGCGACGTGCTCACCTTCGCGGCCACCTCGCCCATGCGCGCCACGACGGCCGGAGAGAGATATCCGGACCCCGTGAGAGTGCTCCCCGAGATGTTCTCGATGACCCGGCCGTGGATGCGTCCCTGCGACGACTCCCACCACGCCGACATCGGCCCGCGCGGACCGACGACGATGCGCGGGATGCGCAGCGTGGGCTGCCGCTCGGCCACCACGGCGGCGGCCTCGTCCTGCATCTCGATCTCGGCGGCGCTGAAGACCGGGTTGCTGAGCTTGAGGACTCCGAGCGGTCCGTCCTCGCCCCGGGCGAAGACACGGAAGTTCTGGTCCTGCTGGCTGCCGAGGGATCTGACGTCCACCTCCACCCCGAAGTGATCGACGAACAGGCGCTCGACCTCGTCGACGGAGAGCGTCGGCGTCGGGAGCTCGGTCTGCGTGAAGTAGTCGAACGTCTGGTCGGTCATGCGGTACTCCTGCGGGATGCGGGTCGGCGGAACGCGCGGGTGCGACGGACGGGGGATCAGAAGGGGGATTCGGCCGTCGAGCCGACGGCCCCGGCGACCGCACCGTCGGCGTCACGGACGACGACGACGACGAGAGGGCCGTAGGGCGCGCGCCACACGCTGTGGGGGCGACGGTGCGGCTCGGCCGGCACGGTGGCGGACCCGCTCACCCTGTTCCCGTCCACCTCCACCGCGACGCGGACGCCGCCGATGAAGGCGGCGTACTCGTCGGCCGTGCCCTGCGTGACCGTCGCAGCGAAGGAGACCGCGAGTCCGTCGGCCGTCTCCGTTCCGGTCACGCTGTCGATGTGGACGGCCAGATCACCGAGCGCGGCCGGGTGGGGGCGCTCGAAGGGGGCCTCGTCGGCCAGCGGCGGGGTGAGCGGAGGAGCGACGCGACGCGCTCCGAGAGCCGAGATGGCCGATGCGAGCGCGACGAGCCGGGGGTCGTCATAGGCGGGCCCGGCGATGGTCAATCCGACCGGCATCATGATGTCGGGCATGATCCCCATCGGGACCGTGACGGTCGGGATCCCGAGGTGCCGCGGGACGAGGTTGCCGTTGGACACCCACACGCCGTTGCGCCAAGCGACCTCCGCGGAGGCGTCGACCACGTCGGCATCGGCGGGACCCACGTCCGCTGCGGCGGGGAAGATCACAGCATCGAAGCCACCGTCCGCGAGCCACTGCTCGAAGTCGACCTCCCGCGTGCGCTCGAGGCCGCGCAATCCGGCCTCGAGGCCCTCGACGTCGACCACCGCCGGCAGTCCGTCCGCGGCACGCTCCACGTACTCTCCGAGGTCGTACGACACGTCGAAATCGTACGTGCCGTAGCTGTCGGGCAGCGCCCCGTCCGGATCGGGGAAGATCAGGGTCGGGTCGACGTCGGCGAGGCGATGCAGCGCCGGATCGCCGTTGCGGCGGAGGAAGTCGTCGAACGACGCTGCGGCCAGATCGCCGACCTCCGTCTCGAGAAAGGACTCCGCGACGAGTCCGCGATCGACGAAGGTGCGGGAGTCGGCGTGCAATCGCTCGTAGTTCTCCACCGCGGGGAAGTCCGTCTCGACGACGGTGGCTCCCGCCGCCTCAAGATCCGTCCGGAGACCCGCCCACAGCTCCATCACACTCGGACGGGTGTCGATGGGAGCAGCGCTCTCCGGGTCGGCGTTGATGTAGATCCGTGGAACAGCGAGGCGCAGGCCGGCGAGCGGAAGATCGTCGAGCTCGCTGAACGAGGCCGGTCGCACCTCGGACGGGCGCGGAAGGGGCACCCATGGCTGCTGCCGCCAGAGGTCGCCGCTCGTGTCGGCATCATCGACCACGACCACGTCGAGCACGCGCTTCAGGTCCGCCACCGAACGCGTGTGCGGCACCACGACGTCCATCGTGGGGACGAGTGGCCAGTTGCCACGGGCGGAGATCATCCCGCGCGATGGCGTGTACGCGACGAGGGCGTTGTTCGAGGCAGGGGCCCGGCCCGACGACCAGGTCTCCTCGCCGAGACCGAAAGCGGCGAAGCTCGCAGCCGTCGCGGTTCCCGATCCGTTGGAGGACCCCGACCCGAACGCCGCCGTGAGGTAGTCGAGGTTGTAGGGGGATTCAGCGCGACCGTACAGACCGCGCTGCATCCCACCCGCAGCCATCGGCGGCATGTTCGTCAGCCCGAGGAACACGGCTCCGGCGTTCCGCAGTCGGTCGATGGCGAAAGCGTCCGTGCTCGCGATCAACTCCGCGAAGGCCGGAGACCCTGCCGCGACGCTCAGTCCTCTGACCATGTAGCTGTCCTTGGCCGTGAAGGGGATGCCGTCGAGTGGTCCGAGCACCCGGCCGCTCGCCCGTCGTTCGTCCGATTCCCGAGCCTGCTCGAAGGCCGTCGGATCGAGCACCGGGACGGAGTTCAGCACGGGACCGCTCCGGTCGTAGGCGGCGATGCGGTTCAGGTAGCGCGCGACCAGCTCGACACTCGTGAGGGTGTGGCGCTCGAGCGCTTCGCGCAGGCCGTCGATGTCCGCCTCGACGACGCTGAAGGTGGCGGGGTTCATGGGGCTAAAACATACTGTGTTTGTTTTAAGAACGCTACTGTCCCAGTGGCCGGCGCCGCCACGGTCATGAAGACGTCACACACCTGTGACACGGCCGACATCCGAGGGAACGCTCACCGACGGAACGGGCGCACAGTCCGCCTCATGAGGGCCGCTGACGCGGGAGATTCGTCGCCGTCGCGGAGAGACTCTCCGGTCGAGCGGAGGCGATCAGCATCCCCAGGCCCAGCTCGAAGGCGCGGGAGGCGACGGGGTCGCGGGGGTCCTCCGACTCGAGACTCGCGAACGCTTCGGCGAAGCGGGGGAATCGCGCTTCCTGCCCTGTGGGGTCGAACACGACGCTCGGCCCCGACATGTCGAGCACACTGCCGAGGATGAATGATTCGAAGGCGGTCAGGAGGGGCAGGACGTCGCGGCTCGTCCAGCCCACGGCTTCCGCCGCGACGGCGAAGTCCTCGTACTCGGCGAGCAGCACCGACGCGGACGCGGTCGTCGTCATGAGGAGCGGGATGGTGCCGGGGTGTCGCGAGAACGCCGTGCGGTACGACCACGCCCAGGCGTGCAGCCCCTCCTCCCACGGCCGTTCACGCAGAGGGGCGGAGTCGATGGGCGCTGACACGATCGCCCGGACGTCCTCGATCATCGCGGCTCGGCTGGCCACATGGTTGTAGAGGGAGGCGGGATTGACGCCGAGCTCCGACGCGACACGACGGATGCTCGCTCCCCCGACACCCTCGCGGTCGATGAGCATGAGGGCGGTGCGCGCGATCAGGTCGCGGCTCAGGAGAGGGTGGGGCGGTCGAGCGATGGCGGGCTCCTTCGGCTGCTGTCAGCCTACGCACTGCGCGACGGACGAGTGCTGACGCCCTCGACTCGCCACGGTCGGTGCGTGCTCAGGCGGACGCGAGCGAGTAGCCGGCTTCGACGACGGCTGCCTCGACGTCGGCGGCGGCGAGCGGGCGCGAGAGGGTGACGTCCACCGTCGAGACCCCTCCGGCGTTGAGGTCGACGGACACGCTCTCGACGCCGTCGATCGCCGACAGCTCCTCGGTGACGGCGGAGACACAGTGACCGCACGTCATTCCGGCGACGAGGTACTGCTCGTGGAGCTGGGCGGAGTCGGACGTGGTCATCGGTTCACCTCACGTGTCGGGGGACGGCCGGAGATACCCGACCGGGGTATTCAGCCTAGGTCACGACGGCCGGACGGACAACGCCGTCAGTCGCGGTCCACCGCCACGGCGGCCTCCGCGAGCAGCACCCGCGCGGCCATCCCGATCACGGCACTGTAGGTGGGGTAGGCGAAGCGCACGTTCGCGAGCGTCGCCACGTCGACCCCCGACGCCATCGCGGTCGTGACCGACTGGACGACCTCGATCGCGTTCTCGCCCACCGCGTGGGCGCCGAGGATCAGTTCGCGACGACGGTCGGCGATGAGGAGCAGGAATCCGCTCTCGCGATCATCGATCACGGCGCGGTCGACGCTCGAGAAGGGCACCCGGGCCACGACACAGCCGGGGTCCTGCTCGCGCGCCTGCTCCTGCGTGAGGCCGACACCCGCATAGTCGGGGTCGGTGAATCCACCGGCGGGGAGGAGGTGGTGCGGTGTGCGGCGGTTGGCGCCGAGCACGGCGTTCTCGGCGGCAGCCTCCCCCTCGAACTGCGCGGCCTGCACGAGCATGTCGCGCCCGTTCGCGTCTCCGATCGAGAACACGTGGGGCACGCTCGTGCGGAAGTAGCGGTCGGCCGGGATCGAGGACTTCACCACCTCGATGCCGGCGTTCTCGAGCCCGAGGTCCTCGACATCAGCCGGCCACCCCGTCGCCATGATGACGGCGTCCACGTGGCGGGAGATCGACTCCTCCCCCTCCTTCCACGTGATCGTGATCGCACCGTTCCCCCCGCGCTCGAGGCTTTCGACCGTGGAGATGCCCGTGCGCACGTCCACCCCTTGCTCGGTGAAGGCGGAGGTCACGACCTCGGCGATCGATTCGTCGGAGGCGACGAGGATGCGCGGAGCGACGTCGAGCAGCGTCACCTCCGATCCGAAGGCGTTGAAGACCGTGACGAGCTGCGCTCCCGTGTTGCCCGCACCGATCACGGCGACGCGGCGCGGCAGTTCAGGGAGGGACAGGACGTCCTCCGGCACCGTCGCGAGCTCCGCGCCCGGGATCGGCAGGCGGCGCGAGTGTCCGCCGACGCACACGAGGATCGACGTGGCCGAGATGCGGCGTCCGCTGTCGAGCACGAGCGTGGAGTCGTCGACGAAGCGCGCGCGTCCCTCCTGGATCAGGGTGACGCCGGCCTCCTCGAAGCGAGCGGCCTCGCGCTTGATCGAGCGCACGGCGTCGACCCGCTCGTGGACACGCTCGACGACGGCCGCCCAGTCCACCGTCGGAGGGTTCACCTGCACGCCGTAGTCGCCGGCGGAACGCGTCTCCCGCACGAGACGCGCCGTCTTCGCGAGCACACGCGTCGGCACGCAACCGGTGTTGACGCACGTCCCTCCGAGGCGACCCGCCTCGAGCACCACGACGGATGCCCCGAGTTCCGCCGCGCGGAGGGCGGCAGCCGTGCCCGCGGGACCGGCTCCGATCACCGCGACGTCGTAGTGGTCCGCTGCGGTGGAATCGGTGTCCGGAACGGTCTCGCGCTGCGTCGTGGTCATGCCCCGATTCTCCTCTCCACCGCTGCGAAACCTCCGGGGGTTGCCCTTGCTCCCGCGGTGCCGCGGGAGGTCGGCTACCCCTCGATCGTCCGTACGACGCGAGCGGGCGATCCCACGACGATGGAGCGCGCAGGGACGTCCTTCGTGACGATCGATCCGGCCCCGACGACCGCGTCGGCGCCGATCGTCACCCCGGGCAACACGGTCACGTTCGCTCCCAACCACACGTTCCGACCGAGCACCACGGGCGACGGCAGGAGGTCTGCTCGACGGTCGGGCGTGATCTCGTGCTGGAGCGTCGCGATCACGGCGTTGTGGCCGATGAGGCAGTCGTCGCCGATTGTGATGCCGCCCTGGTCCTGGAACCGGGAGCCCGCGTTGATGAATACCCGAGCGCCGAGGGTGATGTTCTTCCCGAAGTCCGCCGTGAAGGGAGGGAAGAGCGTGACCGAATCGTCGACCGCGCCGCCGATGAGCCAGGAGAGGAGTTCCCGGACCCGCTCCGGCGGGTGGTAGCCGGAGTTGAGCTCACCCGTGATACGCAGCGCCTCCTCGGACACCTCGAGGATCGCTGCGAACGCCGCGGACCCTGCCGTGACGGTCTCCCCCGCGTCGAGCACGGCGAGCAGTTCGGGCAGCGTCATGCGGTTCTCTGTCGTCATGCCCTCACGCTAGAACGGGGGCGTCGCGCGGGGAACACCCTCTCGGGACACCTCCCGGGGGTGCCTCTCCGCTTCCCCTGCGTCGCCTCCGAATCAACCGAGTAAGGCCACCCTTGTTTTGAGTCGTTCACGATAAGGGTTAGCGTGGAGACATGACCACCGACCTCGCAGCCGACCTCCGCGCGGCCGGCCTGCGCGTCACGCGGGGTCGCCTCGAGGTCCTCGAACTGCTCGAGAACGCCCCGCACTCCGACGCCGAGAGCATCCGCACCCGGCTGCGCGCGGTCGACCCCGACGTCTCCATCCAGTCCGTGCACAACGTACTGTCGGCTCTCGCCTCGGCCGGGCTCGTGCGGCGCATCGAGCCCGCGAAGTCCGCCGCCCTCTACGAACGGCGCATCGGTGACAACCACCACCATGTGGTGTGCACGGGCTGCGGGGCGATCGAGGACATCGACTGCGTCGTCGGTCACGCGCCGTGCCTCACGCCGTCGTCGACGAGCGGCTTCCGCATCGAGACCGCCGAGGTCACCTTCTGGGGGCTGTGCGCCGCGTGCGCCGCACCGCCGCCCATCGCCGCGTGACGCCCCCCCTTCTTATCCGACCAGACCACCAGCGAAGACACACGAGGAGTCCATCAGTGACGAACCACACGACCACCAATTCCGGAGAACCCGTCGCGAGCGACCAGCACTCCCAGAGCGTCGGAGCGGACGGCGCCATCGCGCTCACCGACCACTACCTCGTCGAGAAGCTCGCGCAGTTCAACCGTGAGCGGGTGCCGGAGCGCGTCGTCCATGCCAAGGGTGGCGGAGCATTCGGAACCTTCACGACCACGCACGACGTGAGCGCCTACACGCGCGCCGCGCTCTTCCAGCCCGGCGTCGAGACGGAGATGCTCGCACGCTTCTCCTCGGTGGCCGGCGAGCAGGGTAGCCCCGACACGTGGCGCGACCCCCGCGGTTTCGCGCTCAAGTTCTACACGAGCGAGGGCAACTACGACCTCGTGGGCAACAACACGCCCGTCTTCTTCATCAAGGACGGCATCAAGTTCCCCGACTTCATCCGCTCGCAGAAGCGCCTCCCGGGCAGCCACCTGCGCGACCACAACATGCAGTGGGACTTCTGGACCCTGCAGCCCGAGTCGGCCCACCAGGTCACGTGGCTCATGGGAGACCGCGGCCTGCCCACCTCGTGGCGCCACATGGACGGCTTCGGCTCGCACACCTACCAGTGGATCAACGCCGCCGGCGAGCGCTTCTGGGTGAAGTACCACTTCCGCACCGCTCAGGGCCACGAGACCCTCACGCAGGCGCAGGCCGACCAGATCGCCGGTGAGGACGGGGACTTCCACATCCGCGACCTGCACGACGCGATCGCCGACGGCAACCACCCCAGCTGGGATCTCTCGGTGCAGATCATGCCCTACGCCGACGCGGCCGAGTACCGCTTCAACCCGTTCGACCTCACGAAGGTGTGGCCGAAGAGCGACTACCCGCTCATCCCGGTCGGTCGTATGACGCTCAACCGGAACCCCGGCAACTACTTCGCCGAGATCGAGCAGGCCACCTTCGCTCCGTCGAACTTCGTGCCCGGCATCGCCGCGAGCCCCGACAAGATGCTCCAGGCGCGCATCTTCAGCTACGCGGACGCGCACCGGTACCGCGTGGGCACGAACCACGCCGAGCTGCCCGTGAACCGTCCCCACACCGAGGTCAACAGCTACTCGAAGGACGGTGCCATGCGTCACGGCTACCGCTCCCCCGAGCAGCCGGTCTACGCGCCGAACTCGTTCGGCGGCGCCCACGCCGACCCGGTCGCCCACGGTGACGACCGCGGCTGGCAGAACGACGGCGAGCTCATCCGCTCCGCCGTGACCCTGCACCCCGAGGACGACGATTTCGGTCAGCCCCGCACCCTCGTCAACGAGGTCATGGACGACGCTCAGCGCGATCGTCTCGTGTCGAACATCGCCGGCCACGTGTCGAAGGTCACGATCCCGGAGCTGCGCGAGCGCGTCATCACCTACTGGAGCAACGTCGACGTGACCCTCGGGCGTCGCGTGGCCGAGGCGCTCGACCCGATCGAGACCCCGCGCTCGACCCTCGTCGACACCCCGGCACCGGCCTCCCGCTAGGACCACCCTCCGGCCCGGGGCGGGCCCGGAGACGGCCCCCGCCCCGCACCACCCCTCCCCCGTAGAGCGTTTGCACCGATTCGCGGCAGTACACCGCACCGGATCGGCGCAAACGCTCTACCTCGTTGAGGGAGTCTCAGGCCGAGGCACGGTCTGCCTCAGGCGCACCGGCCTGGATAGGGCCCCCGGGGGGTGGCGGGCGCGGCACCGACCCGAACGGTTCGCAGCCCGACACTCCCCGGTAGCCGACGTAAATCCTACGGGGCCACCGGACTCGGCCAGTGGAGCGTCGCGCCATGTTGCCCGACCCGGAGCATGGTTCCATGTTGCCGAGCCCGGAGCGTTGGAGCATCACCCCTAGGACACCGTCGGCGTGACTTTCGGGCAGTGGAGCATCGTTCGCGGGCCGGAACGGTCGACCACGTGTTCCGACATCGGCGCCCCGCAGACGGGGCACGCGGAACCGGAGCTCGGTGGCAGTGGCTCCTCGTTGTACGGCCCGAGGGGCGGCGGCCCGATCCACGGGAAGAGCGTCGCGTTCAGCCAATTGGTGAAGCCGACCTCGCGGATGCGGGGTCGGGGTGCGCGTTCGCCGCGGCCAGTGTTTCGTGCCATAACCATTAGTGTACTCACTAATTTGGTAGAGTGCAGAGATGACGACGACGCCCCCTCCCGCGCATATGGCCGCCGAGAGCGACGATTCTGAGGAGATCGACCTCCTCGCCCTCGAGAACCAGGTGTGCTTCGCGCTCGTCGTCGCCTCGCGCAGCGTCCTCTCCCTCTACCGCCCGGTACTCGAACCCCTCGGGCTCACCCACCCGCAGTACCTCGTGATGCTCGCGCTCTGGAGCGAGGACGGCCGTTCCGTCGGCACCCTCGCGACCACGCTCGCGCTCGAGCCCGCGACCCTCTCCCCGTTGCTCAAACGGCTGGAGTCCGCCGGCCTCGTGGCGCGCCGGCGCAGCGCCAGCGACGAGCGCGTCCTCGTGATCGAGCTGACGGAGGAAGGACGCGCCCTGCGCACCCAGGCCGAACTCATCCCCCAGAAGATCGCCGCCTCGCTCGGCATGGACACCGCTCAACTCACCGCCCTCCGCAGCACCCTCCACACCCTCACGGACGCCGCCAACCTCCCGTCCTGACCATCGCCCCAGCTCTCCTCCCTCCCCGCGAAGTGCAGACTTTCGCCCTCCGATCGGCCCCGGAGAGGGCCGAAGTCCGCACTTCGAGGAAGGAGGGGGCCGAAGTCCGCACTTCGCGAGGTGCGTCTGGATACGGAAGGGAGCCCCGGATCGGGGCATCGGTATAGTGGGGGGAGCGAAGGGGAGTAGCTCCGAGCGTCCACCACGATCCACCGGTTCCGCCGGCGAGAACGAGGGCGACGCAGCGGGTCTGTCGACATACTGGAGCCGGTCACGACGATCGGCACCCGGCAGCCCACCCGGTCACCGGGCGAGCGAGACCTTCGGCCACACATCCACCCGTGGCCGGTCCTCCCTCGTGATTGCCGGTCGCCCGAACGGAAGAACTCCCGTGACCGGACTCCCCGCCCCCACCCAGGTCGATGCACACGGCGCTGCCGTCTCCCCCACGAAGACGCAGATCAGGCGTTGGCGCCGCTATCTCGCGGCCGAACGCGCCGAGGCCGCCGTCTACCGGGACCTCGCCTCCCGCCGTACGGGCGAGGAGAAGCAGATCCTCCTCGGCCTCGTCGAGGCGGAGGAGCGGCACCAGCAGCACTGGATCGACCTCCTCGGCGAGCGCGTCGGCCGCCCGATCCCGTCCGACCTGCGAACGCGCGTTCTCTCCTTCTTCGCCCGCCGCTATGGCTCCGTCTTCGTCCTCGCACTCATGCAGCGGGCCGAGGCGCGCTCCCCCTACGAAGCCGATGTGGACGCGTCGCCCGCGATGGCCGCCGACGAGCGGATCCACGGGGAGGTCGTCCGCGGCCTCGCCGAGCGCGGACGCTCGCGCCTGTCCGGCAGCTTCCGGGCCGCCGTCTTCGGCATGAACGACGGACTGGTCTCGAACCTCGCCCTCGTCGTGGGCATGAGCGCGACGGGCGTCGGGACCTCCGTCGTGCTCGCGTCGGGAGTCGCCGGACTCCTCGCGGGAGCGCTCTCGATGGGTGCCGGCGAGTACGTGTCCGTCCGCTCGCAGCGCGAACTGCTCGAAGCCTCCACCCCCGACCCCGACGCGCGCACCGCGCTCCCCCACCTCGACGTGGAGGCCAATGAACTCGCCCTGGTGTACCGCGCCCGAGGTATGAGCGAGGAGGAGGCGAGCACCCACGCCCGCGAGGTGCTCCACAGCATCGAGCACAGCGCCGACGGTCCGGCCACCGGCGCGATGGCGCTCGGACACGACGCGGAGCTCGCCGACGCCCACGAGTCCATCGGCACGGCATGGGGCGCCGCGATCACGAGCTTCTTCCTCTTCGCCGCCGGCGCGATCATCCCCGTGATCCCCTATCTGATCGGGCTCTCCGGGTTCACGGCGATCGCCGTGGCCGCTGTCCTCGTCGGCGCGGCCCTGCTCCTCACGGGTGCGTCCGTCGGCATCCTCTCGGGCGCCTCACCGCTCGCCCGCGCCCTCCGCCAGCTCGCGATCGGCTTCGGCGCGGCCGCGGTCACCTACGCGCTCGGCCTGCTCTTCGGCACCTCCGTCGGTTGATCCCGGACGCTGAGCGTGTCGATGTGTCGACGTATCGACACGTGTCACCGAAGTCCGTGGTCGGCACCCTTCGACACTTCGACGGGCTCAGCGCAGGTGCTGCTCAGGGAACGAGATGGTGACGAATCCGGACAACTCGCGCCCTCGGTCCCTGAACTCATACTCAGAGCGCGTTGACCTGGAACCAGCGGATCAGTGCGCGGAGCGCCGGGACGGAATCGGTCATGTCGCGGCCGGCCGCGAGGTCCTCGAAGGCCGTCCGCATACCGGGGACGTCGTCCGCGGCCTCGCCGTAGCCCATCGTCCACGCCGGGAACATGCGCTCCTCGATCGGCTCCTCGAGGAGCACGTCGACGCCGTCGTGACGAGGGTCGGAGGCGATGATCGCCATACGCTCGCGCAGGACGGGTTCCGGTCCCTCGATGACCTGCAGGAAGATGCCCGCCCGGTAGAGAAGCATGCCCGAGAGGCCGAGCCGCCGATTGTTCCTCCGGCTGCGGAGGAGTACGTCGACGAGGTGCGACGGATCGAATTCCGCCGACGCCTTGCTCGAGTAGAGGATCGACAGCATCGGTACCGTTGCTCCGCTCGCTGCCGCGCCGATCCCTGTCACGTGCCCTCCAGTCACCGCTGAACTCCGGGGAGGGCGGTGAGTCCACTCTTCCGGCACGCGTCGGGGGAGCACACGTGGTTGACAGCGTAGTCGTCGGTCGGCACGTCCGTACCGTGGTCCTACTCGGAGAACGCCCCGCGGTAGGCGGCGGCCGGGTGCGTCGGAGGCAGGAGCGGACCGGCGCCGGGGAACAGCCGCTCGCGCAGCGTCGTCTCGGCGTACTCGGTGCGGTAGCGGCCCCGGCGCTGCAGCTCGGGCACGAGCATCTCGACCACATCGGTGAACGTCCCGGGCGAGAGGTACTGCACCACGTTGAAGCCGTCGACTCCCGTGATCTCGACGATCTCCTCGAGCCGATCGGCCACCTGCTCGGGCGTGCCGATCACGTGGAACGCGTCGCTCCATGGATCGCTGAGCGAGTCGATGATGGCCTTCGCCTTGCCGCCCTGGGCCTCCGCGAACTCCTTCTCGCGCGACTCGATGTGCCCGCGGCCGGAGAAGGAGACGCCCTCGTCCTCGGCGAGCGCCGCCACGTCGATGCCCGTCCCGCCGCCGAAGTGCACGAGGTAGCCGTCGAGGTCGCGATAGCCGAAGACGTCCTCCGCCTTCCGCCGCGCCTCCTCCTCCGTCTCGCCGAGCACGATGTTGATGGAGGTGAAGGCGCGGATCGCGTCGCGCCCGCGGCCGAACGCCTCGGCGCGGTCGCGCAGGTCCCGCACGTCGGCGGCGACCCGCTCGAGAGTGCGCGAGGACACGAACACACCCTCCGCGTGCCGCGCGGCGAGGTTCTTCCCCGACTCGGAGCTGCCCGCCTGGTAGATCACGGGAGTGCGCTGCCGGCTCGGCTCGCTGAGATGCGGACCGTCGACGGAGAAGAAGCGGCCCTCGTGAGCGATCTCGTGCACCTTCGCGGGGTCCGTGTAGACGCGACGCTCGCGATCGAGCACCACCGCGTCCGCGTCCCACGACCCCTCCCACAGCTTGTAGGAGACGTCGAGGAACTCCTCGGCCACCTCGTAACGCGCGTCGTGCGTCACCTGCTCGCGGAGCCCGAAGTTCCGCGCCGCGTCGGGCAGATACCCCGTGACGACGTTCCAGGCGATCCGTCCCTTCGTGAGGTGATCGAGCGTCGACAACCGTCGGGCGTTGCCGAACGGCGGCTCGTACGTGGTCGACGCCGTCACCGCGAAGCCGAGGTTCCGCGTGACCGCGGCCATGGCGGGCACCACGAGATACGGGTCGTTGTTCGGGATCTGGATACCGCGCTCCACCGCCGGGTCCCGGCTGCCGCGATACACGTCGTAGGTGCCCACGACGTCGGCGATGAACATCGCGTCGAAGAGCCCTCGCTCGAGGAGGGCGGCCGTCTCGGTCCAGTAATCGATGTCGGTGTAGCGGTTCCGCTGGTTCTCCGGGTGCACCCACAAGCCGTGGTTGATGTGGCTGGGGGTGTTCATCTCGAAGCCGTTGAGGTGGATCGGTGAGGCCATGTCTCGACGCTACCCGTGGTCGCGCTCACTCGGGGAGCGGGACACCGCCGGTCTGACACACAGCGCAGTACTGGGCCGCGCCCTTGGAACCCGGCACGTCGCGAACCACGTCGTCGCCCTCGAGGCACGGTTCACCGGCGCGGCCGTGCACGGCCATCGCGGCGACCTTCGCGGCCTTGAGCTCCGTTGGCGGTACCTTTCGACGGTCCTCGAACGCGCCACGGAGCACGTCACGGATCGCCGCGAAGAGGCGTGCGCGTTCCTCCTCGTCGAGCGTCGACGCGTGGGCGACCGGCGAGAGCCGCGCCGCGTAGAGGATCTCGTCCGAGTAGGCGTTGCCGATCCCGGCGAGCGTCTCCTGCTCCTGGAGCAGCGCCTTGAGCTGTTTGCGGCGGCCCATCACGATTCCGTCGAGGTCTTCGCGCTTGAACCCGTCGGACGCCGGATCGGGGCCGAGCTTGGCGACCGACGAGACCTCCGACGGGTCGTCGACGACGTGCAGGCCGAGGGACAGCCAATCCCCGGCGTCCGTCACGGCGAGTTCCGCTCCTCCGTCGAACGCGATGCGCGCGAGCATGGGCGGCGCGTCCGGGGCGGGCTCCTCCGCGACCGATGTGTCGTCGCGCCACCGCGCCCATCCCGCGCGGCCGAAGCTCACGAGCAGCGTCGGCCCGTCGGTGTCGATCGCGAGGTGTTTGCCGAACCGTCGCACCCCCGTGACAGCGTGCCCCTCGAGTTCACCGAGCGGCCGGGCCCGCGTCTTGAGCGCCCGGAACTCCTCGAGCTCCACGGAGCTGATCTGCTTCCCGAGGGCGTGCTCCCGCAGGAACCCGCCGAGCGCCTCCACCTCCGGCGACTCAGGCATGCGGATTCCCTCCGCCCAACGCCCGTGAGGTGTCACAATCTGCTGCCTCACGAGCCGGAGTGACAACAGATTGCGATACCTCAGGGGAGGGAGAGGGGGGCGTCATGCGCCGGGACCGGACTCGATGCGCCAGCCGGGACCGGCCTTGAGCTGGGAGCGGAGCGCGGAGGCCGCCGAGCGGGCCTGCTCCACGGTGGGCGCCGAGACGTCGATCGCCACGGGGAGCTCGTCCCCGAAACCGGCGACGGTCACCGACGCACGGGCGTCGTCGCGCAGCGGAACGGAGGCGTTCGCGGAGCCGGCGCCGTGCACCTCGGAACGGACGGTCTTCGCGATCGTCGCGAGGACCTCCGGCGCGGTAGCGACGATATGGGCGACGATCGTGACGGTGGTGGTCATGCGGGCAACCGTACTCGCGCCCGTTGCGGATCGCTGCCCCGTTGCGACGGGACGCGGACGAGTGATGACGACGCGGCCGCTTGCGCCTCAGGCTCCCAGTCGCTCGATGACGGCACGAGCTGGGTCCAGTTCGTAGCGGACGAGCGACGCCGTCGAGAGGAACGCCATGTGCGGCGTCACGATCGCGCGCGGATGGTCGCGCAGCGGCGAGTCGACCGCCGGCGGCTCCCCGTCAAGCACATCCGCGGCGAACGCCCCGAGCCGACCCGAATCGAGGGCATCGAGCACCGCCGCCTCGTCCACGAGCTCCCCGCGCGAGACGTTCACGAGCAGCGCGCCTGGCCGCATCGTCGCGAGGCGATCGGCCGAGAGGAGCCCCCGACTCTCGGCGGTAGCCGGGAGGTGCAGGGAGACCACGTCGGAGGACGCGAGCACGTCGTCCAGGGGAATCAGCTCGACCCCGTGTTCCGCCTCGGTTGCGACAGGATCGGCGGCGACGATCCGCGCGAACAGCGGACGGGCGATGCGGGCGAGTTCCCGGCCGATGCGTCCGAACCCCACGAGGCCGAGCGTGAGCGACCCGATGTCGGGCGGAACGGCGGCGAGGTCGCTC
Source organism: Labedella endophytica (assembly GCF_003990045.1). Taxonomy (GTDB): domain Bacteria; phylum Actinomycetota; class Actinomycetes; order Actinomycetales; family Microbacteriaceae; genus Labedella; species Labedella endophytica. Next base: position 1,367,785 of record NZ_RZGZ01000002.1, read on the forward strand.
GTCCAGCCGCCGGAGACGACGACCGCGCGACCCGCGGGCAGCTCCCGGAGGGCGGCGAGGATGAGCGTGAGCGCGTGCACCGCGACCTCGGCGGTCGCGACCCCGCCGAGGCCGACGACCTCGATACCGCGTTCATCCGCCGCGGCGAGGTCGATCATGTCGACACCGGTGGACGTCGTGCAGAGCACGCGGAGGGCCGGCAGTCGGGCGAGTTCCGCCGCACCGATCGGCGAGAGTCCGACGATCGCGGCGGTCGCGGCTGCAACCCGCTCCGGCAGCGACTCCGCGCTCGATGCGTCGGGAATCCGGCCCGGGAGCACGACGACCTCGAACCCGCGGCTCTCGAGCAGCACGGCTCCCGCGCCGGGGTCGACGTCGTCGGCTTCCGTGAAGACGACGATCGGCCGGACGCCGGGTACGCTGCTCATGCGCCCGCCTCGACGAGCCGGTCGAGGTGCGTCGGTGCGAAGAGCCCGATCTTCTGCGGGAGTACGACGACGGAGGGACCGGACCGCGACAGGGACGCCGCGAGGTCCCCGGCCAGATCGGCCGGAGTCGTGACGACGGCGTGCACCCCGAAGGACGCGGCGAGCGCGGCGAAGTCGGGCATCGCGAGCTCGGTCGCCGTCGCCGCGCCGAACGCGCCCATCATGTACTCCTCGAGGATGCCGTAGCCGCCGTCCGCGACGATGAGCCACGTCACATCGAGGCCGAGCTGCACGGCCGCGCCGAGTTCCGCGATCCCGTACATCGCCCCGCCGTCGCCCGTGACAGCGAGCACCGGCCGAGCCCGGTCGGCGAAGGCCGCACCGATCGCGGCGGGGAAGGCGTAGCCGAGACCGCCGGCGCCCTGCGCGGTTGCGAAGCGCCCGTCCCGGCCCTCCCACGCCGACCAGGCCCAGTAGCCGATCATCGTCATGTCCCAGAAGCTGTCGGCGTCGTCGGGGAGCGCCTCGCGGATGGCCGCGAGGATCCCGAGCTCCGTCGCGAGTCCCTGCCCGTCCACCCGCGCCGCGACTGTCTCGGCGACGGCACGCACCTCGGCGGCCCGCACCGCACGCCGATCCGGATCAGTGGTGGAGGCGAGGCGGTCGGCGATGCGTTCTAGAGCGTCGCGGGCGTCCCCGTGCACGCCGAGGCCGGCATGATTGGAGCCGATGACCCCGAGGTCCGCGTCGAGCTGGATGAACCGTCCGCGCGGGCGGAAGGTGAAGTAGTTGCTCGACAACTCGCCGAGTCCGCTGCCCACCACGAGGAGCACGTCAGCCTCCTCGAGGTACTCCGTCACGGCGACGTCCTCGAGCCAGGACCCCCCGGCGAGCACATGCCCGGTGGGCACGGCGTCGCGCCCGGCGAACGTCGAGAAGACGGGAGCGTCGATCGCCTCGGCGACGCGCATCAGGGCATCGGACGCTCCGGCCCGCGCGGCTCCGCCGCCCGCGAGGATCACCGGTCGGCTCGCGCCGTCCAGGGCGGCGACGACCGCCGCGACGGCCTCGTCCCGTGCCAGGACAGGCCGCGGCTTCACGGCGACCTCGCCGACGGGCGGCACCGCGTCCCCGACGTCCTGGAGCAGCAGGTCCTGCGGGATCTCCACGAGCACGGGTCCGCGCGGCGCGGTGGCCGCGAGTTCCCACGCGGCGAGGAGAGCAGACGGGATCTGCGCGACCGTTCGCACGGTCCAGCTGCCCTTCACGACCTGGGCGAATGCGGCCGACTGGTCGTCGAGTTCATGCAGGTGTCCGTGGCGCGCTCCCCCGAGCCCGCTCACGGGGATCTGCGCGGACAGGGCGAGGACGGGGACGCTCGACCCCTTCGCCTCCATGAGCGCCGGCAGCGCGGTGAGGGCGCCGGGGCCTGTAGAGAGGAGGAGCGGTGCGACCGTTCCTCCCACGCGCGCGAGCCCGTCGGCCATGAACCCGCCGTTGTTCTCCACGCGCGCCGGCAGCAGCTCGATCCCGCCACGGCGGAGGGCATCGAAGAGGCCGAGCGCGTGCTGCCCCGGCGTGCCGACGAGCCGGTCGACGCCGAGCGCCCGTAGGGTCTCGACCGCGACATCCCCGCCGGTGCGGGCCGTGTCCGGCGTCATTCGGAGCGCCCCGAGTCACGCGTGGCGTCGAGGTCGCCGGCGGCGACGCGGGACAGGACCGCGGTCAGCACCTCGAGGCCCGCGAGCATGTCCGCATCGGAGGTGAACTCACGCTCGTTGTGAGAGATCCCGTCCACGCTCGGGACGAAGAGCATCACGGTGGGCACGACCTCCTTCATGTTCGTGGCGTCGTGGCCGGCCACGGTCGCCGAACGGCGGTGGCTGTAGCCGAGGCGTTCGGCCTCGGCGGCGGCGATCACGATGCCCTCCTCGAGGAACGGCCCGCTCGACCACTCGACGAGACCGCGCACCTCGATGTCGACGCGCGCCCTCCCCTCGATCACGGCCATCTCGGCCCGCAGCCGCTCCACGGCCGTCTCGAGCACGCCGCGCTCGGGCGAGCGGATGTCGACGAGCATGCGCACCTCGCGCGCGATCGCGACGGGCGAGTTCGGGTCGAGGTACATCTCGCTCACCGCCGTGTGCAGGAGCTCCGGCTCGAAGCCGTCGACGAGGCGCCGAACGGCGACGATGAGCTCGGCGGCTCCGTAGAGCGCGTCACGACGGTCGGCCATGCGGGCCGCTCCCGTGTGCGATTGCTCACCCGTGACCACGACCTCGAGCTTGTGCGCTGTCCAGGTGGTGGACACGAGCCCGATCGTCGATCCCGTGTCCTCGAGATCCCGGCCCTGCTCGACGTGGATCTCGAGGTACGCCACCACGTCGATGGGCGCGGCATCCCCGCGGCCATCGATCGCGTCGAGGGCACTCGCCACCGTGACGCCGGACGGATCCGCGGTCGCGAGGGCCGTCTCGAGCGGAAGCATCCCGGTGAAGACGGCGCTGCCCATCATGCTCGGCTTGAAGCGGCTGCCCTCCTCGTTGAACCAGTCCACGACGGCGAGGTTGAATGCACCGCCCGGCACCGCCGCGGCCGCGCGCACCGCGTGCGCTCCGGCGAGCACCCCGTAGGCGCCATCGAACCGGCCGGCGAGCGGCTGGCTGTCGAGGTGGGAGCCCACGACCACGTACGGTGCTCCCGGGATCCGCTCGATGAGACCGAAGATGTTCCCGATCGCGTCGACGCGCACAGCGAAGCCGTTGGCCTCGAGCCAGGAGGTGAACCATGCGCGGTTCTCGCCGTCGGCCGCGCTCGCGGCCTGACGTTCGACACCGCCCCCGGGGGTGGCGCCGAAGACGGACATGGTGCGGAAGTCGTCGAGGAAATCGCTCATCCCGCTCAGCTCCAGTCCCGCTGCAGTTCCATCGTGGAGCAGTGCAGTCCTCCGCCGTTCTTGAGCATCTCGCGGAACTCGATCGGTACGACCTCCACCCCATGACGGCTTGACAGCATCTCGGCCGTGCGCTCGAGGTGCGCCGGGAGGAGGACCCGCCGGCGGTTCAGCACGAGGAGGTTCGTCGACCACTCCTCGTCGGGGTGCACGTCGACCGTCTCGATCCCGAGATCCCACAGCGCCGTCATGAAGTCGTACGGGGCGAGTCGCGGATTGACGAGCGCGAGGTCGTCGTCGAGCATGACGGCGCACATGTCGAGGTGGATGAGGTACCCCGGCAGGCTCACCTGCTGAACCCGGATCCCGTAAGGCTCGAGGATGCGACCGAGCTGGCGGCCGCCCTCCGGGTTGCAGCGCACGGACGAGCCGTAGAAGGCGAGGTCGCGGCGCACCTTCATGAAGCTGCCGCCCTCCGCGAGCCCCGCTCCCGTGACGGTGCCGAGGATCGGCATACCGGCTCGCGCGACGGTGGCGGCGATCGACTGCTCCTCGCCGCGCCGCATACGCGGGGCGAGGCGGCCGATGACCGCGCCGCCCGGCACGGTCACGAGCGGGTCGCGCGTGTAGACGGACTTCGTGAACGACGGCGGGAGGTCGGGCGCGAAGACGACCTCGACCCCCTCGCGCTCGAGGGCTCCCACGAAACCGTCGTACTGCGCGTGGACCAGATCCAGGTCCGGGAGGTCCTCGCCCGTCCAATACCAACGGAGGTCGGGGTCGACGAACGCCCCCATGTCGGCGTCATACGCGTCGGTGCGCACGGCGGCGAGCCCTGCGCTCGGCCGACGCATGAGCACGCTCCGCAGCCGACCGACCTCGTCGGCTGCACCCCACCGGCGGCCCCACGATCCCTCGAGCTCGCCGAGATCGTGGAACGCGGGCAGCGCCTCCGGGCCCATCAGGCGGTGGAACCGGCCGTCCGCGATCTCCTTCGTGGAATCCATGATGCTCATGCGCTGACGCTCTTCCGTGTGGGGGCCGACGCCGCGGTGGTCGCGGTCTCGTCGGCGAGGCGGGTGACGATGGAGGAACGCGGGTCCCAGTGCAGGGTGACCGGCTGGCCGACCCCCACGTCGAGCGGCCGGGCGGCATTCTCCCGAGCGATCAGCTCGGCGCCGCCCGCGGTTTCGACGATGATCTTGCGGGAGTCGCCCGCGTACACGATGCCGCTCACGCGGCCGTCGACCCGCGAGTGCGCCTCGGGCGCCCGGCCGGGCAGGGTGATCTCCACGAGGGAGGGCCGCACCATGACGGCGACGGCGCCCGATCCGACGGCGGAGCCGTCGACGAGGGACGGCGGTGAGTAGACGACCCCGTCCGCCACATCGAGCGACCCGTCGCCACGCACGGCGCCGCGGAAGATGTTCGACTCCCCGACGAAGGAGGCGGCCGTGTCGTCGACCGGCCGGTGGTAGAGGTCGTCCGGCGAGTCGAACTGCACGAGGCGCCCCTTGTCGAGCAGGGCGATCCGGTCGCTCATGGTGAGCGCCTCCTCCTGGTCGTGCGTCACGTTCACGACGGTGAGTCCGAGCTCACGACTGAGGCGGCTGATCTCGAGCTGCAGGGCGTCGCGCAGGTTGCGGTCGAGCGCGCCGAGCGGCTCGTCCATGAGAAGCAGTCGCGGCCGGCTGACGATCGCCCGCGCCAGGGCCACCCGCTGCTGCTGGCCACCGGAGAGCTCCGTGATGCGACGCTTCGCGAAGCTCGGGAGGCGCACGGCCTCGAGGGCCTCGGCGACGCGGCGACGGCGCTCGGACGCGCTCACCTTCCGCATCCGCAGCGGGTAGCCCACGTTCTGCTCCACGTTGAGGTGGGGGAAGAGCGCGTAGTTCTGGAACACCATCCCGATGTCGCGGCGGTGCACGGGCACCGATCGGAGTTCCTGCCCGTCGACGAGGAGGGAACCCTCGTCGGCGTCGGCGAATCCGGCGATGATGCGCAGGAGCGTGGTCTTCCCGGAACCCGACGCCCCGAGGAGCGTGACGAACTCGCCGGCCTCGATGTCGAGGCTCACGGCGTCGACGGCGGGCACGTCGCCGTAGCGCTTCGTGATCGAGCGGACGTCGAGAGTGGCGCCGGGGGCGCGGTCTGCTGCTGGACTCATGATCTCGAGCTCCTTCTGGCGAGTCGGGCACGGATGGGCCCGACGGCGAAAACGATGAGGGCGACGCCGAAGGTGACGACGGTGACGATGAGCGACACCGCCGAGACCGAGGGCTCGACGCCCGAGCGGATCTGCCCGTACATGAGTACGGGGAGGGTCTGGAAGCGCGCGTCGCTGAGGAAGGTCGCGACGACCACCTCGTCCCACGAGGAGATGAAGGCCAGGAGGCCGCCGATCACCGTCGCGGGCGCGAGGAGCGGAAGCGTCACCGTCGCGAGCGTCCGGAGCTGGCTAGCCCCGTGGATGCGGGCGGCCTCCTCGATCCGTGGGTCGAGGGTGCGCAGGAGCGCGAGCACGTTGACGAACACGTAGGGCAGGCCGAGAACGCCATGGGCGAGCGCGAGGCCGACCACGTTGCCCGTGAGTCCGAGCCGCGCGTAGACGAGGTAAAAGCCGATGGCCCCCACGACGAGCGGGACGATCATCGGCAGCACCGACACGGCGGTGAAGACGGACGCGATCGCCCCGCGGGCGCGGGCCGCCCCGAGGGCGAGCGCCGCTCCCGCGACCATCGAGAAGACGGCGGCCAGGGCTCCCACGGCGAACGAGTTGCCGAAGGCGCGCATCCAGCGGCGGTCGCCGAGGACGTCCTCGATCCACCGGAAGGAGAACCCCTGCGGCGGGAACGTCACGGCGGACCCGCCCGTGAAGGCGGTGGCGCAGATGACGATCGTGGGGACGACGAGCACGACGGCGATGAGGACACCGACGATGCGGACCGAGACTCCGGCGTTCATCGGGTACTCCTCTCCGTGGCGATGCCGAGCACACGACCGAGCCCGAGGAACCGCGCGGCGACTCCGAGGATCACGATCACGATCACGAGGAGGAGCACGGCCATGGCCGATCCCACCCCCGTGTTCAGCAGGGTGTTGGTCTGTTCGACGATCGACTGCCCGATCACGGGGTTGCCGGCTCCGCCGAGGAGCTGAGGGGTCACGTAGTAGCCGAGCGTGAGCACGAACACGAGCAGGCTGCCGGCCGCGAGGCCCGGCATCGAGAGCGGGAAGGTGACGCTCCAGAACGCGCGGGTGCGTGTGGCGCCGAGGCCCCTCGCCGCCATCGCGAGGTCCGGCGAGATGCCGCGCAACTGCGCGTAGATCGCGAGGATCGTGAACGGCACGAGGATGTGCGTCATGCCGATGAGGGTGGCCGCGGGCGTCCGGATGAGCTGGAGCGGCTCCTCGATCACCCCGATCGCCTGGAGGAGCTCGTTCACGAGCCCGGTGTCGTTGAGGATGACCTGCCAGGCGTAGCTCCGCACGAGCAGGCTCGTCCAGAACGACAGCATGAGCGCCGTCATGAGGATCCGCGACATCGTGCGTCCCGAGCGGGCCATCGCGTAGGCGTACGGATAACCGATCACGGCCGAGCAGATCGTCGTGCTGATGGCGAGCTGCGCGGTGTTGCCGAGCGACCGGATGAAGGAGGCCGAACCGAGTGCGTCCGCGAAGTTCTCGAATCCGGCGTCGAGGCTCCGCTGCACGACGATCGCGAGCGGGACGACGAGGGCGAGGAGGACGAAGAGCAGGCCGAGGAGGCCGACGCTGACCCACCAGCGCCGGCCCCCTCCCTCGATGGTCAGGACGCGACCCATTCGGACACGGTCTCGAGCACGTCGGCGCGGTTGGCGTTCCACCACTCCCAGTCGGGCACGATCGGGGCGTCGTCTCCGGTGCCCTCATTCGCCGTGGGGACCTCGGCTGCGACGTCGTCGGCGATCTCGGCGTTCGGGTTGCCCGGGCCGTAGGTGATGTAGTCGACGAGGTCGCCGGCGTGCGCGGTCGACGTGATGTAGGCGACGAGCGCCATGGCGGCGTCCACGTTCTGGCTGCCCTCGGGGATGGCGACGTAGTCGGCCGACTGGATCTGCTGGTTCCACGACTGGGCGATCGGCAGGCCCTCGGACTGGGCGAGCGTGACGCGGCCGTTGTAGCAGGCGCCGGCCGTGGCCTCACCGGAGGTGACGAGGTCGATGCACTCGGATCCGCTCGTGATGAAGATCAGGTCGTCCTTGATGGGCTCCATGACGGAGAGCGCGCGGTCCACGTCGAGCGGGTAGAGCTCGTCGCGGCTGACGCCGTCGGCCAGGAGCGCGGCCTCCATGAGGCCGAAGAAGCCTTCACCTGCGTTGAGCGCACGCTTGCCGGGGAACGCGTCGGTGTCGAAGAAGTCGACCCAGTTCTGCGGCCCGTCCTCGCCGAAGGCGTCCGTGTTGTATGAGACGTTGGTGGAGTAGATGAACATCGGGACGCCCTTGGCGGTGACCTCCCAGTTGCCGTCGAAGGCGTCGCACTCGACGATCTCGCAGTCGATGTCGACGAGGTTGTCGTTCGCCTCGGTGAGGTCGAAGTCGAGCCCCACCTCCGCGACGTCCCACGTGACGTTTCCGCTCTCGATCATCTGGAGGAGCTTGGAGTTGTCCATCGACGGGTCGAGGATCGCATCGACACCGGTCTCGTCGGAGAACGGGTCGAGCCACGCGGCCGTGATGCTGTCGCCTCCGGCGCCTCCGTAGCCGGCGAAGGTGACCTCGCCGCTGATCCCGGAGCCGGACGCGCCGTCCGAGCCGGAGCCCGAGTCGGAGGAACAGCCCGTGAGGGCGAGGAGTGCGACGACGGCGGTGGACGCGGTCGCGAGTGCCGCTGTGCGGGTTCGGAGCATGGTGGACCTTTCGGGAGTCGATGGTGCAGATGCTGTGAGTTGTGGTGCGGCAGCCCCTCGCCACCTCGGACGTCTCATCGAGGAGCGTGTCCGGTCCGCCTATCCTGTTGGAAACCGATCAGGTGCCGGAATTGGATGAATGTCCGGATTCGCAGCCGGCCGTTGGAGACTTATCCAACGGCGGGGCACCCGCCCGGAGCTTTGTTTCACGTCGGTTACGAGACGTCGCGCGTCACGTTTCCCGGACGTTTCCGTGAGGGGTCGCACGAACCGGAAGGACTACGCATGAACATCGGAGACCTCCTCGCCGACCCCGGCCTCGCCCTCGCCCTGGCGGTCCGCGGCGACCTCGACGCTCCCATCGAATGGGTCCACGCGATCGACCGTTACCCGGCCTCCGAGTTCATGTCGGGCGGCGAGGTGGCGCTCACGTCCGGTCAGTGGTGGCCGGCCACGTCCGCTGACGAGTACGTCCGCGACCTCGCGGAGGCACGGGTACTCGCGCTCGGCTTCGGCCTCACGAGCACCATCACCGAGCTGCCGACCGAGCTCGTCGAGGCGTGCGAGCGCTACGGGCTCACCTTCTTCCTCGTCCCGCTCGAGGTGCCGTTCATCCGCGTCATCAAGTCGTTCGTGCAGGCGCAGCGACGGGTCTGGGAGCGGCCGCTCCGTCGCCACCTCGATTACTACTCCACCTTCGTCGCCGCCCTGCGGGAGGACCGGAGCCTCGGCTCCATGCTCGAGTCGCTCTCCTCGGGGCTCGGCGCTCGGATCGGCCTCGTCGCGGACCGGGAGACCTTCGGGGTGGATGGGACGGACGGCCTCCACCCCATCCCGCTCCTGAGCGAGGGAGTCATCGACGCCGAGCTGTACAGCGAGGTGGACCCCGCCCGCTTCAGCGTCGAGCAGGAGGCGGTCCTCTCCGTCGGCGTGCCGTTCATCGCCCTCGAGATCGAACGCATCCGCTCCGTGCGACGAGCGGTCGACGGGTACACGCGCGAACTTTTCACGTGGTTGCGCAGCGGCGAGCACGACGAGGTGTCGGTGCTCGCCCGGCTGCGGTCCCTCGGCGTCGAGGGCGTGGAGGACCTCGCCGTCGCGGCGGTGTGGAATGCCGACCCGGAGGCCGTCCTGCTCGCCACGCGGCGCGCGGCCGGTCTGCATGCCGCGGCCGCGCGCTTCGACGACGCGGTGCTCGTGTGCGTGTCCGGCGGCGACGTCCTCGATCGCCTCGTCGCCGGGCTCCCTCCGAGCGCCTCGGCTGGCATCGGTTCGGCCGGTGGACCCGACCGTCTCCGGCTCTCCCTCATCCAGGCGGAGCACGCGCTCGCGCTCGCGCGACGGGACGGCCCGGGGACCGTCGTCGGCGCGGACGACCTCAACAGCCCGTCGACCGTGCTCTACTCGCAGGCGTCGGAGCTGATGAGGGAGACGGGGAGCGCACTCCTCAGGCCGCTCCGCGACTACGACGAGTCACGCGGCGGCCAACTCCTGCAGACCCTCGAGGTCTTCCTCCGCACGGGTGGCCGGTGGAGTATCGCGGCGAGCGAGCTCTACATCCACCCGAACACGCTGCGGCACCGCGTGCAGATTATTGAGCAGATCACCGGCCGGAGCCTCGACTCCACGCGAGACCGCACCGACTTCGACATCGCGCTCGAGCTCGCCGCCCAGTCGGGCCCGTGAGGCGGCCCTAAGAAGACGCGGCGAGCGCCAGGCGCTCGCTCGCGAGGGTCGCGAGGCCGAGCGCGAGGTCGCCGAGCACGGAGTCGTCGAAGAGCACCTTCGCCGAGTGGTTCCACGCCGCGGTCACCGGATCGACGTCGGGAGGGGTGGCCGCGAGGAACACGAACGCACCGGGCACCTCGAGCAGCACGCGGGAGAAGTCCTCGGAGGCCATGAGCGGTTCGTTCCGATCGACGACGCGCTCCGCGCCGAAGACCGACGTGAGTGCGGCCGCGGCGCGATCCGCCTCCGCCCCGTCGTTCACGAGCACGGGGTAGTCGGCTTCGAACACCACCTCGGCGCGGCACCCGTGGGCGGCGGCGACGCCGTCGGCGAGTCGGGCCACCTCGACGCGGAGCCGCTCGTCCGACTCCCGCGACAGCGTCCGGACCGACGCCCCGAGGGAGGCCGCGTCGGGGATGACGTTCACGGCGTCCCCACCGCGCAGCTGCGTGACGGTCACGACCACGGGGTCGAAGACGGAGAACCGGCGCGTCACCATCACCTGCAAAGCGGTCACGAGCTCCGCGACCGCCGGGACGGGGTCCGCGGCGGTGTGCGGCTGCGAGCCGTGCCCTCCGGCGCCGTGCATCGTGATGCGGAGATCGGCCGTCCCGGCCATCATCGTGCCGGCCCTCGTGCTGAAGCGACCGGCCGGCCCGGGGATCACGTGAGCGCCGTAGGCTGCGATCGCCCGCTCGCCCGACGCGTCGAGCACACCGTCCGCGATCATGTGGGCCGCGCCGTCGACGCCCTCCTCTCCCGGCTGGAACATGAACACGACGTTCCCGGGCAGGTCCTCGCGGGCGGCGGCGGCGAGCAGCCGGGCGGCGCCGACGAGCCCGGCGGTGTGCAGGTCGTGACCGCACGCGTGCATCGCCCCGTTGGTCGACGCGTACTCGAGTCCGGTCGCTTCCGCGACGGGCAGCGCGTCCATGTCGGCGCGGAGCAGCACCGTCGGCCCGGGACGCCCGCCGCGGAGCACGGCGGTGACGGAACTGCACGTCGACCCCGTCGAGATCTCGAGTCCCAGCCCGGCGAGCGCGTCGAGGACGAGCGCCTGGGTGCGCGGGAGCTGGAGGCCCACTTCGGGGTCGCGGTGGAGTCGGCGCCTCAGCGCGACGAGGTCGGGGAGCAGGGCAGGATCACCCACGAGGGAAGGCATGGAGGAGTCGAGGACGCCGATCGGCTCAGATGCTCGCTGCGAAGCGATGGCTGTCGGCGAGCGCAGCGTCGTCGTCGCCGACCTCGAACTCCAGCGTGACGGACCGCACACCCGGCATCGCGCGCACCTGATCGACGATCGCATCGACGCCCGGGGTCGTCCCGAGCAGCGGGCCGCGCGCGGGCGCCGCGAGGTGGACGAGCGTGATCTTCTCGGCGTACCGCTGCAGGGACTCGATCGGGTCGAGCTCCTCATACGCGAGGTGGTACACATCGGCCAGCAGGCCGGCCCGGTCGTCGTCGATCATCGTCCGCAGGCGGTCGGAGTCAGCGAGCGAGTTCATCAGGAAGCTCTCCGAGCGGCGGAGGCCTTCGAGCGCGAGCGACACGTCGGCCGGCGCGTCGACGAGCACCTCGGAGATCGAGGCGGCGGCGCGCTCGAGGCCCCGCAGGCGGATCTCGTCGAGGGTCCAGGCCGTGTTGCGGCACGCGGGAAGGACGACGAGCTGGGAGGTGCCGAGCTCGTGCGCGAGCTCGAGCGATGCGCGCAGGTACGCCTGCGCCCGGGCCCGCGACGCGGGGTCGGGCGAACCCAATTCGCTCTCGCTGTTCCACGCCCAGCAGAGCGACGGCACAATGAGTCCCGCCTCGGCGAGCTCGTCCCGGAGCCGGGCGACGTCGACGTCCGGCGTCGCATCGAGCTCGATCGCGTCGAAGCCGGCCTCGCGAGCACGCCGGAACGCGGTGGGGCGGTCCCCGAGGACCCATTCGCTTGCACTGATGAACATGCTCTTCCTCACCGTCGTCGAACTCAAACCTTTACGAGTGTTCAGATTATGAGTACGATCGGCGGTGCGTCAAGAGAGCGACGCACCCGGTCCCGATGTGAGGAGCCCCATGCACAGCGACGAGAACCACGACGTGCTCATCGTCGGGAGCGGACTCATGGGATCCGCCGTCGCGCGGATGATCCGCGACGCGCGCCCCGACGTCCGCATCGCCATGATCGCCGGCGGGCCCACGATGGGCACCCGCGCGGGCCAGCACCTCCACGACGTGGCCGACCCCGCCGTGTGGGAGCGCTACAACAAGCGGATCGACTCGGGTGTGCAGGCCTTCTACACGGGCGTCGCCCCGAGCCCCGAGACGGGCGCGACCATGCACGGCGTCACGCCGGGGATGTACCACCTCACGTCCCTCGGCGAGCGCGCCGACGAGATGCCGAGCGCGTCCGTCGCCTGGAACGCCGGCGGCATGGGCATCCACTGGACCGCGGCCACCCCCACGCCGTGGGGGAGCGAGATCCCCACGGACATCGACCCGGAGCTCTTCGACCGCGACCTGAGCCGGGCGTCCGAGCTGCTGCGCGTGAACCGCGAGCCCTACCCGCAGACGCCGGCCGGACGAGCCGCCGTCCGCGCGCTCGGCGCCCACTTCGATCCCGTGTCCGCTCCCGGTCGTCACCTCCAGGACATGCCGATGGCCGTGAACAAGGACGGGACCGGCCTCAAGGAGCGCACGAGCCCCTCCGTGATCTTCCCGCCCATCGGCGACCCGTCGACCGACGCGAACTTCACGTTCGTGGCCGACGCCCTCGCCACGTCCCTCCTCCACGACGACGGTCGGGCGACCGGCGCGCAGTGCCGCCACATCGAGACGGACGAGGCCTTCACCGTGCACGCCACGCATGTGATCGTGTGCGCGGACTCGGTGCGGACGCCGCAGCTGCTGTTCGCGTCCGGCATCCGCCCGGAGGCGCTCGGCCGCTACCTCAACGAGCACTACTTCCTCACCGGGATCGTGAATGCGGACCCGGAGCGCCTCGGCATCGACCTCGCCGAGCTCGACCCGCCGACCGACCACGAGTGGTCCTCCGACTGCCTGTGGGTTCCCCACAGCGACGAGACCCAGCCGTTCCAGGTGCACCTGATGAACAAGGTCGTCGTGGACGAGCATCGTGAGCCCGTCGGCTACGCGGTGGGGATCGAGTACTACATCCGCACCGAGATCCAGCGCGAGAACCGGCTCGAGTTCTCGGACGACGAGGTCGATGCGCAGGGCCTGCCGCGCATCACGGTGCACTTCCGCTACACCGACGAGGACACCGCCAACCTCGATCGCGCTCGCGCCGAGCAGGCGACCGCCGCCCGCCTGCTCGGCGACTTCGACCCCGAGACCCAGTCGACGGCGCTCGAGGCCGGCGGATCGCTACACCTCACCGGCACCGTGCGGATGGGACCGGTCGACGACGGCACGAGCGTGTGCGACCTCGACTGCCGCGTGTGGGGGTTCGAGAACCTCTACGTCGCCGGCAACGGCGTCGTCCCCACGGCCCTCGTCTCGAACTCGACCCTCATCGGCATGACCACGGCGGTGCGCGCCGCCGACGCCCTCCTCGAGGCACTGCGATGACGAGCCAGCCGCGCGGACCGTACAAGACCGGCATCGAGTCGCGCCGTCGACTCGTCGAGAACGCGATCCTCGTCTTCGGCGAGCACGGCTACCGCGGCGGATCACTCCGCATGATCGCGGAGGCGGTCGGGGCCTCGGCCTCCCAGATCATCAACCTCTTCGGCAGCAAGCACGAGCTCCTCACCGCGGTGCTCGACCGCTGGGACGAGCAGCAGGTGGGTGAGGAGGCCCGGGAGGGCCTCGCCTACGTCGACACCCTGCGCGAGCGCATCCGCTACAGCCGCGACAACCCCACGTGGGTCGAGTTCTTCCTCACGCTCGGTTCCGAGGCCACCGGGCAGGGCCACCCGGCGCACGACTACTTCGTCGAGCGCTACGACCACATCACCAATCGCCTCCAGGAGGAGATCCTGCACGCCGCCGCGAGCGGCGAGATCGCCCCGATGGAGGCCGCGTCCGCGCGCGCCGAGGCCCAGCAGCTCAGCGCCATGATGGACGGCCTCCAGCTGCAGTGGCTGCTCGACCCGTCCGTCGACCTCGTCGGGACCTTCGACCGCTACCTCGACGTCGTCGTCGAGCGGTGGCGGACGGGGACCGCTCCCGCGTCCGCCTAGATCCCCGCTCCACCCACTCAGAAAGGTCCGTCATGGCCGTCCAGATCGGAATTCAGCTCTACTCGGTGCGCGACGCCCTCGCCGCCGACCCGGAGGCGACGCTCAACGCGCTCGCCGACCTCGGCTTCACTCGCTTCGAGGGCGCCAACCATCGCGCCCGCACCGAGGACGGCATCGGCTTCGGCATCCCCGCCGACTTCCTCGCCGACATCCAGCGCGAGCGCGGCGTCGAGATCATCGGCTGCCAGATCAACCCGCTCGAACTCGACCGCCTCCCCCAGGTGCTCGACTTCCAGGAGAAGATCGGGAACCCGCGCATCGGCTGCGACATCGAGTTCTACCCGTACGGCGACATCGAGTACGTGAAGCGTCGCGCGGAGTTCTTCAACGAGGTCGGTCGCCAGTGCGCTGAGCGAGGGATGGGCTTCTTCTACCACAACCATTTCCAGGAGTTCCAGCGCTTCGGCGACCGCACCGTCTACGACATGCTCCTCGAATACACCGACCCGGAGCTCGTGGCCTTCGAGCTCGACACCTACTGGGCGTACCGCGGCGGTGCCGACCCGCTGCAACTCTTCCGCGACCACGGCGACCGCTTCGTCATGATCCACCAGAAGGACTTCCCGAAGGACCACCACCAGCCGCTCGACGTCTTCGACGGGGTCCTCGCAGCCGACGCCACGATCACGATGAAGACGTTCGACGAGGTCGTGAAGCCCGACGGCTTCACCGAGGTGGGCACGGGCACGCTCCCCATCCAGGAGATCATCGACGCCGTCGACACGCTCCCGAACTTCAAGTACGTGCTCCTCGAGCAGGACTACGCGCCGGGCCTCGAGCTCGACTCGGTGACGATCAGCCGCGACGCCTTCACGCGCTACGCCAACGTCGACTGGTGAGCTGACGCGACGGGTGAACTGACACGACGACGGGGCGGCGCCAACGGCACCGCCCCGTCGCCCTACACGGAGGCGGCGTGCGCAGCCAATCGGTCGAAGAGCGCGTCGAGCTCGGGGTCGACCTGCTGGAGCTCTGGGTGGGTGTCGTAGTGGGCCAGGATCCGGCGAGCACCCTCGTCGAAGGTGATGGTCGTGCGGAACGCCGGCGACAACTCACGCACCCTCGTCGCGTCGAACACGACCGAGTGGGTCCTGTCGCCCAGCAGACCGGGGCCGAGGTCGGGCGCTGCCGCCGCGATCGTGTCACTCGCGACGTGGACGAGGTCGGGGGCGTCGACTCCCGCGGCGTCGGCGAGCCAGCGGTAGATCTGATCCCATGTGGGTGCATGGGAACCGGTGATCGTGAACGCCTCGCCGATCGCCGCGGGGTTGCCGAGGAGCCCCGTGAAGCCGACCGCGAAATCGTCGCTGTGGGTGAGCGTCCAGAGGCTGGATCCGTCGCCGTGCACGATGACGGGTCGTCCGGCACGCATCCGCGCGATGTCGGTCCAGCCGCCGAGGGTCGGCAGCAGGGTGTCGTCATAGGTGTGCGACGGGCGCACGATGGTGACGGGCAGCCCGCGGTCGCGGTGGGCCGCGACCAGCAGATCTTCGCACGCGATCTTGTCGCGCGAATACTGCCAGAACGGGTTCCGCAGCGGAGTGGACTCGGTGATCGGCAGGCGACGCGGCGGCTTCTCGTAGGCCGAGGCGGAGCTGATGAAGATGTACTGCCCGGCTCGCTCGCCGACCGTCGCGAGGACCGTCTCGACGTGCGCGGGCACGAAGGAGAGGAAGTCGGCCACGACGTCGTACGGGCGCTCTCCGACGACGGCGGAGACAGCATCCGCGTCTCGGACGTCGGCGCGGAGCTCGCGCACACCCTCGGGAAGAGGGCGAGCGCTGCGCCCCCGGTTCAGGACCGACACCTCGTGCCCGGCGGCCACCGCCGCGCGGACGCACGCGGTACTGATCACGCCGGAACCACCGATGAACAGGATGCGTCGTCGCAGAGTCATGCGTCGACCCTAGTCGCGCCAGGCACCACGGGACAGGGGCCGCCGGAAAGGCCGAGGCGAGCGATAACGTCGGAGCATGGCTCCGACATCCTCGCGCACCGCGAACCGTCGGGCGAGCTTCTGCTATGCGGCACAGGCCGTGGCGCTCGCGGTCGTTCTCATCATCACGACACGCACCTCCGCCCTCCCGGTCGAGGCGAACTTTCGCGACGGCACCCGGCTCCTCACCTCACCGATCGGGACGGTCGACCTCGGCTGGGCTCTCGTCGCTGTTCTGCTCGGCGGCGCCGCGACACACGCCCTGGCTGCGGTGTCCGCCACGCACCCGCACGCCGCGCGGCCCGGCGTCCTCGTCATGGCGGGGTGGTCGCAAGGTCTCGGCATCGTCGTCTTCCTGGTCGCACAGTCGAACGGCATAGTGGATGCCGCGGCACTCGTTCCCCTCTTCGCGCTGAGCGCAGGCGCCGTGTGCCTCCTCGCCGTGGACGACGGTTCGGCGACCGGATGGCGCCGGCCCGCCGCGTGGGCCGCCGTGATCGGAATCGTGCCGTGGGGCGTGATCGCGTTCGCACAGATCGGGGTGACGATCACCCTCGGTTCACCGCCGCTCGGTGTGCGGGTCGTCACGCTCGCGGCCCTTGCCGTGGCCGCGCTGAGTTGGTGGATCGCCTGGCGCCGCCCGCGCGCGGCGCGACCGACCGACACCGCCATCATGACGGTAGCGGTATCGGTTCTCGCGTGGGCGCTCGTGGCGCTGAGCGCTCCTGACGCGTGAACCCACGCGGCGTCCCCAGCGATCCCGATGGCAGGCCGGCCGTGACGGGAAAGAACAAACCCCCGGCAGGCTTCTGCCTGACGAGGGTTCCCTCGCGATCGAGGTGGAACATCGGCGGAGACGGCGAGATTTGAACTCGCGGTCCCCATAAGGGGACTCCACCTTAGCAGGGTGGTGCACTAGGCCGGACTATGCGACGTCTCCATGTGTGTCGATCCTGCTGACGCACGGCTACCAGCATAACCCGACCACGGGCGCGAGCCCAACCAGCCGGCGGAACCGCACGGTCAGTTCTTGACGACGCAGCTCTCCTGCGCGGCCGACTGGCCGACGAGGCCCGAGATCACACCGTCGCCGGGAGGCGTCGTCGCGGTGTCGTCGGGCGTCTCGCCGTCGGCGGGCGGGGCCGTCGCGGGATCCGCGGGCTCCTCGATCTCCGCGGGCTCCTCGGGTGGCGCGGACTCCTCGGGCGTCGTGTCCTCCACGCCCACGCGGCGCACGTCCGGATCGGACGAGAACGACGCGTCTGCCTTGATGGCGGCCATGAGCTGATCGGCCGTCTCGGTGCTCGGCACCACGCGGTTCGGGTCGTTCGGGGACTCGCCCACCGGGTACTGCACGAGCTGGATGTTGTCGAGGCCGAGGTTCCGCACCGTCAGCGCCATCGAGATCATGGTGTTCACGTTGGCGAGGTTGCTCGAGAGCGAGACGCTCTCCGCTGCGACCTTCGCGATGCCGAAGAGCTTCGAGGGATCTCCGAGGGTTCCGTCACTTTTGAGCTTCTTCACGAGCGACGACATGTACATCTGCTGGAGGGCGATGCGCGACAGGTCGCTGCCGTCACCGACTGCCTTGCGCGTGCGGAGGAAGGCGAGCGCGTCCTGCCCCTGCACCGTGCTGATGCCCTCGGGGAGGTCGAGCCCGGAATTGCGGTCCGTGATCGGTTCCTGGAGGCAGACCTCCACGCCGCCGATCGCGTTGGTGAGCTGCACGACGGAGCCGAAGGTGAACTGCGCGGCGTAGTCGATGTCGATGTCGGTGAGCTCCTCGACGGTGGCGACGGCGCACGCCAGCCCGCCCTTATTCCCGCCCTTCGGGAACGAGGTGTTGATCATCGCGGCGTACTCGTATCCGCGCGTCTCACCCGTCTCCGGATCGGTGCATTCGGGGATCGGGATGACGAGGTCGCGGGGGAAGCTCACGACGACAGCACTCTGGTGGTCGTCGGCCACATGCACGAGGAGGTTCACGTCGTTGAGCGCGACATCGCGTTGGCCGTACAGCGAGGTGTCCTGGCCCGAGTCGTTGTCCGCGCCGATGACGAGCATGTCGAAGCCGCCCTCGAACTCCCCGATCCCCAGATGAGGCGGGTCGGTCGGCTCCTCGCCTCCCGAGATGTCGACGGAGTTGTCGGAGATCCCGGAGGTGATGTCCCAGAACGCGTACGTGGCTATGGACGCCCCGCTCACGAGCACGACGGCGAGCGAGACGGCGATGACGCGGAGGATGGCGGCGAACGGTCCGTTCCGTCGTCCGCGCACGTGTCGTGCGGCGGGGATCCGCGAGGGGGATGTCGAACGGGCCATTCGTCGATTTTAGGGGGTGACCGGCGGAAAGCTCAGCCGTTGCCCTTGGAGCACGTGTAGTCGCCCGCGGTCTGGCCCTCGATCGAGCTCGGCAACTCCACCGCTTCGTCGCCCCCGGCGGTCGCCGGCGGAGTGGTCTCGGCCCCGCCATCCTCCGGCGGCGTCGTCTCCTCGGGCGGCGCCGTCTCCTCGGGCGCGGGCGTCTCGCCCGCCGCGGGGGCGTTCGGGTCCTCGACGGACCCCTCCCCGGTCGTTCCCGTGAGGGTCAGCGGACGGTCCGCCTTGATCGCGTCGAAGAGCTGGGTGGCGGCGTCGGTGAGCGGGAGCACTCCCTGCTGTCCCCCGCTCGAGCCGTAGGCGTTCGGGTACTGGACGAAGGAGATCTGCTCGAGGGGGATGTCCTTCATCGCCATGGCGATCGACACCATCGTGTTGATGTTCTGGAGACTCGTGGAGAGCTGCATGTTGCTCGCGGCGGCCTTCGCGATCCCGAAGAGTTTCGTGGGGTCGGAGAGGGTCTCCGAGCTCTGCAGGGTGCGCGCGAGGGACGAGAGGAAGACCTGCTGGTTGCTGATGCGGCCGAGGTCCGACCCGTCGCCCACGCCGTGACGGGTGCGGAGGAACTGGAGCGCGTCCTCGCCCTGGAGGTTGTGGGTGCCGGCGTCGAGGTACGTCTGGGTGTAGTCGTCCGAGATCGGCTCGGCGACGCACACGTCCACGCCGCCGACGGCGTTCGAGAGGGCGATCACGCCGTTGAACTGCACCTCAGCGGCGAACGGGATGTCGAGTCCCGTGAGCGCCTCCACCGTGAGGACGGTGCAGGCGAGGCCGCCGTAGGAGAGCGTCGTATTGATCTTCTGGGACGACATCGCGTTGTACGTTCCCGACCCGTCCACTTTCGGGCACTCGGGGATCGGGACGAACAGGTCGCGGGGGAACGAGACGACGGAGGCGCTCGAGTGGTCCTCGGAGATGTGGAGGAGCATCGTGACGTCGTTCAAGACGCCCGTCTCCTTGTCCGGGTCGCCGTACGCGTCGCCCTGTCCCTGTCGACTGTCGCTCCCCACGAGGAGGAGGTTCACCCCGCCCTCGATCGCGTCGATGTTGGGGACCGACCCGTCCTGGCCCGCGAGGGTCACGGCCGGCTTCACGCTCGACGCGACGTCCCACAGCGCGTACGCCGCCACGGCCCCGCCGCTCACGAGCACCACGGCGAGGGCGCCGGAGACGACCTTGAGCGCCGTCACGACCGCGCTGCGACCGCGGCGTCGCGCGTGCCGGATGATCGTGCGGTCGGTGGCGACGCGTCGGGACGACCGGGGGCTTTCGCTCACAGGGGTGCCTCTCCCATCGCGCAGATGCGCGGCTCGGATTCCGGGATGCGTCGGAACGGAGCAGTAGTGCACCGGACCGAGGTCGTGCTGATGGAGCGGGTGCCTCGCGGTGCTCGCACACCCTCCATCAGAGGCGCTCCCTGGCGGAGGGCGTGGGATTCGAACCCACGAGACATTTCTGCCCACCAGTTTTCAAGACTGGCTCCATCGGCCGCTCGGACAGCCCTCCTGGTGATCGATCGTGCAAGCACAACCGAGACACGAGTGTATCCGATGCGGTTCCGGCGAGTCTGCCAGCGCGATCTGGGAGCGCCCTGAAACATCCCCCGATCTGGGGGAATCGCGCGCCCTGCCGGCCAGGGCACTCCACCCGCCCCGTCTGCCATCCGAGTGGACGCGAAACGTCGCCATGTGCCCTCCCACACGACACAACGCGTCCACCCGAACCCCGGCCACTCCTCGACCGAACGCGAAGCGTCGCCACGCCCCCTCCCACACGACACAACGCGTCCACCCGCGCGACTTGTGGCACGGCCCGGTCCACCGCGTGGGGAGACGGAGGGATTCTGAGCGCGCCGGCCGGGGAGCGCGGTACGACGGGATCAGCGCGAGACGAGCAGGTGAGCGCGTTCCGGGTGGGCGGCGAACCAGTCGGCGACGTACCAGCACATCGGGATGACGGCGCGGTCGCCGGCCTTCTCGACGTCGTCGACCGCGAAGGCCGTGAGCTCGCCGGCGTAGCCGTTGCCACGGAAGGGCAGGTTCGTGAAGGCGCGGGTGAACGAGACGGTGCGGCCGTCGTCGCGGTAGTCGAGGGCGCTCACGATGACGCCGCCGCGTCGCATCGTGTACCGGGAGGCGTCGCGTTCGTTCGCGAACTCGGTCGTGGTCATCCCTCCATTCTGCGCCTGCGCTGCCCCATTCATCGCGGAAGTGCGGACTTCCGCCCCCGATGGGCTCCGGAGAGGGCCGAAGTCCGCACGTCGCGGAAGGAAGGGACGGGGTCAGAGGGAGTGGTGGCGGCCGATGGGGACGACGAGGGGCGTGCCCGTCACGGGGTCGTCGATCACGCGGGAGGACATACCGAAGACCGATTCGACGGTCTCGGGCGTGACGACCTCGCGCGGCGAACCGGACGCGAAGACCCGACCCTCCTTCACGGCGAACAGGTGGTCGGCGTAGCGGGCGGCGAGGTTGAGGTCGTGGAGCACGATCACGATCGTCGTTCCGCGGGAGCGGTTGAGGTCCGTGAGCAGATCGAGCACGTCCACCTGGTGCGAGACGTCGAGGAACGTCGTGGGCTCGTCGAGCAGGAGCACGTCGGTCTGCTGCGCGAGTGCCATGGAGATCCACACGCGCTGGCGCTGCCCACCGGAGAGCTCGTCCACCGGGCGCTCAGCGAGCTCGAGCGATCCCGTCGCCTCGAGCGCCTCCGCGACGGCCGCGTCGTCCTCGGCCGTCCACCGCGCGAACAGCCCCTGGTGCGGGTAGCGTCCTCGTCCCACGAGGTCAGCCACGACGATGCCCTCGGGGGCGATCGGGGTCTGCGGGAGCAGCCCGAGCACCGTCGCGACCTTCTTCGTCGGCATCGCCGAGATGGGGGCGCCGTCGAGCAGCACCGTCCCCGATGTGGGCGCGAGCAGTCGCGCCATCGCTCGGAGCAGCGTCGACTTCCCGCAGGCGTTGGCACCCACGATGATGCTGATGCGCCCGGGGGGCACGGCCAGGTCGAGGGCGTCGAGGACGACGCGGTCGCCATAGGCGATCGTGGCGGCGTCGACCTCGAGGGTGTGGGACTCGGTCACAGGGATCCTCCCGAGCGGTTGGAGCGGATGAGCAGGTAGAGAAGGTAGGGCGCGCCGATCGCACCCGTCACGATGCCGACGGGGAACGAGGTGTCGAACGCGAACTGCCCGAGCAGGTCGGCCGTGAGCACGAGCAGGCCGCCGACGAGACCGGCGGGGATCAGGAGCGAGCGTCCTCCCCCGACGAGTCGGGCGGCGATGGGGCCCGAGAGGAACGCGACGAACGCGATCGGTCCGGTGGTTGCGGTCGCGACCCCGGCGAGTGCCACGGCGACCACGACGAGGAGGAGCCGGGTACGGTCCACCCGCACCCCGAGCGCCGTCGCCGAGTCGTCCCCGAGCTGCATCGCCGTGAGCCGCCGCGTGAGCAGCATGATGGCGGGCAGCAGCACGACGAGGCTCGCCGCGAGCGGCGGGATGCCCTCCCAGAACGCGCTCCCGAGGCTGCCGGTGAGCCACCGGAGGGCGGCCTGCACCTCGAAGGCGCTCGACTTGAGGAGCAGGTAGCTCACGACGCTGTCGAGCATCGCGCCCACGCCGATGCCGATGAGGATGAGCCGCGCGCCCGAGAGCCCGCTGCGGTAGGCCAGGAGGTAGATCGCGAGGGCGGTGCCGAGGCCGCACACGACGGCGAGGACGGACACACCCGCTCCCCCGAGACCGAGGACGGTGATCCCGAACACCGCGGCGGCACTCGCTCCCGACGTGATGCCGATCACGTCCGGACTCGCGAGAGCGTTCCGGAGCATCGTCTGGAACGTCACACCGGCGAGGCCGAACGCGACGCCGGCGAGAAGCCCGGTGATGGCGCGCGGGAGGCGCAACGTGCCGACGGTGAAGGAGGCGCCGGGCACCTGCTCACCCAGGATCACGCGGAAGACCTCGGCGGGGGAATAGAACGTGTTGCCGACGCTCAGGGTCACGAGGAACACGAGGACGAGCGCTGCGGCGAGCGCGCCCATGACGAACCCGCGGCGGCGACCGCGACGACGCCGAGCCGACCCGAGCCGGGCGGCGGCATCGCCCGTTGGAAGCGTCGTGGGCCGGGTGAGCACGTGTTCGCGCGTCATCTCACAGCTCCTTGAGCTTCTGTCGGCGCACGACGGCGATGAAGACCGGCGCCCCGATGAGGGCGGTGATGATGCCCACCTCGATGTCGCTCGGCCGGGTCACGACCCGCCCGACGACGTCGGCGAGAAGGAGCAGGAGAGCGCCGAAGCCCACCGAGTACGGAAGGATCCAGCGGTAGTCGCTCCCCACGAGCATGCGGGCGAAGTGGGGGACGACGAGTCCGACGAATCCGATGGGTCCGGCGACCGCGGTCGCCGCTCCGCAGAGGAGGACACCGCCGAGGGCAGCGACGGCGCGCGCGGTCTTGATGCGGCCGCCGAGCCCGGTCGCGAGCTCATCGCCGAGCGCGAGCGCGTCGAGCGAACGGGCGGAGAGCAGCGACAGTGCCGCTCCGACGACGAGGAACGGCAGCACCGTGCTCATCGCGTCCCAGTTCGCTCCGCCGATCCCACCGATCTGCCAGAACCGGAACACCTGCAGCGCATCGACGCGCGGCAGCACGATCGCGGAGACGAGTGACCCCAGCGCCGCCGTCGTCGCCGCGCCCGCGAGCGCGAGCTTCAGCGGGGTCGCCCCGCCGCGCCCGAGCGAGCCGACCGTGTAGACGAAGACGGCGCTCGCCGCGGCCCCGGCGATCGCCAACCAGATGTAGTCGGTGACGGTCGTCATGCCGAAGAACGCGATCCCGGCGACGACGAAGAGGGACGCACCGGTGTTGACGCCGAGGATTCCGGGATCCGCGAGCGGGTTCCGTGTCACGCCCTGCATGATCGCGCCGGAGAGTCCGAGGGCCGCTCCGACGAGGAGGCCGAGGACCGTTCTCGGGACGCGCGCGCGGACGGCTTCCTCGGCCAGCCCGGCGGCCGACGGGTCGGTGAAGGCGCGGAAGATCTCGTCGAGCGAGACCTCCCGCGAGCCGATCGCCACGGAGAGCACCGTCACGACGACGAGGCCGACCAGGCACCCGAATAATCCGAGCACCCGCCGTCGACGACGGGACGCCGACCGGGACCGCGAGGGTCCGGCCGGCGTCACGACGCGCGGGGGTGCGATGGTCACTCGGCGTTCTCGGCCGCCTGAGCGAACATCCCGGTGAGCTCGTCGAGCGACCACGGGATGGTGAGGGGCGAGGGGGTGAGGGTCGCGGCGATCGGCAGGCTGTTGTCCATGACGACGACGGAGCCGTTGGCGACGGCCGGGATCTGGGAGAGCAGCGGGTCGGCCTCGATCGACGGGATCGTCGTCTCGTCGCCGTAGACGATGAGGATGTCGACGTCGTCGAAGGTGTCGGCGTTCTCGGCGCTCACGGTTCCGTAGAACTCGGGGTTCTCTTCGGAGAGCTCGATCAGGCTTTCGGGCATCTCGAGACCGAAGTCCGTGAGGAACTTGTTCCGGGAATCCTCGGTGGAGTAGTAGCCGATCGTGCCGAGGTCGCCGGGGGTGAAGTAGCCGACCATGGCGGTCTTACCCTCGAGCGACGGCTCATCGGCGACGGCGTCGGCCATCTGCTTCTCGATGTCGGCGATCAGGGCGTCCGCCTCGGATTCGAGTCCGAGGGCCTTGCCGTCGAGCTCGGTCATCTCGCGCCATGTGCTGCCCCAGGGGTCGTTCGGGTAGGCGACGGTGGGGGCGATCTGGGAGAGGGTGTCGTAGTCCTCCTGCGTGAATCCGCCGTAGCCGCCGAGGATCACGTCGGGCGTCGTGTCGGCGACGGCCTCGAAGTCGAGAGCGGAGGCCTCGTCGAAGAGCACGGGCAGCTCATCCGTGGCGCCGAGCTCCTCGAGCTTCTCGTACGTCCACGGGAGGATGCCGTCGCCGTCGTCGTCGCCGTACGTCTGCTTCGACATTCCGACCGGGACCACGCCGAGCGCGAGCGCGACGTCCTGGTTGGCCCACTGGATGGTCGCGACCCGCTGCGGCTGAGCGTCGATCTCGGTCTCGCCGAACACGTGGTCGACGGTCACGGGGAAGACGCCGGACGACGCCGATCCGGAGGACTCGGACGACGGGGCGTCGGAGCCCCCGGCGCACGCGGAGAGGCTGAGAGCCCCGGCCGCCGCGAGGGCGATGACGGAGAGTGTTCGACGAGAAGTGCGCACGGAAGTCCTTCGAAAGATGCGGGATTAGGCTTGCCTATCCTAAGCGCAAGTCCCGAGCATTCGAAAGTCCGTCAGGACAACCCCCTCCAACTCCCCTGGGGTGTCGCAATCTGTTGCCTCCCGGGCACTGGAGGCAACAGAATGCGACACCCCCGGGGAGCGGGGTGAGTCAGACGGAGAGGGAGAGGTGCTCCGTGAGGGCCAGGGCGAGGCCGTTCTCGGTGATGGATGCGGTGCGCGCGTTCGCGACGGCCGCGACCTCGTCGGGAGCCTGTCCCATCGCCACGGCGATGCCGCCGCTCGCGACGGCCCACTCGAGCATCTCGATGTCGTTGCGGCCGTCTCCCGCGACGAGCACACGATCGCTCGCGACGCCGAGCGCCTCCCGCACGTGCTCGAGGGCCGTCGACTTGTTGACGCCCTGCGGCGCGATGTCGAGCCAGGCCGTCCAACCGATCGAGTAGGCGACCTGATGCAGCCCCATGCGCTCGACGCTCTCGAGGAACTCCTGCTCGTCCTGGCCCGGCGACACCACGACCACACGGAGCACGGGCTCGTCGAAGAGGCGCTCGAACGCCACCTTCTCGGCGTTCTCGAGCGTCCAGTCGACCATGCCCTCCGTGTACTTCCGGAAGCCGTCCGGGAGCTCGACCATGTACCGGCCGTCGTCGAGGGCCGCATGGATCGTCTCGAGCACGGGACGGGCGTCGAAGGTCTCGATGAGGTGCCGCCGGTAGCCGGACGCTTCGGCGGCATCGCGCTTCATCACGAGGGCGCCGTTCGCGCACACGACGTACTCGGGCTCGAGCCCGAGCATCTCGAGCACGGGCTGCGTGGAGTCCCAGCTGCGGCCGGTCGCGAGGGTCACGATGTCACCAGCGGCCGCAGCCGCACGCACGGCGTCGCGCACCTCGTCGGCGAGCGAGCCGTCCTCGCCGAGGATCGTGCCATCGATGTCGAGGGCGACGAGTCTCATCCCGTCGCTCATCGGATCGGGGTCGCCACGTCGAGGCCGCCGAGGTACGGGCGCAGCACCTCGGGGATGACGACCGAGCCGTCCTCCTGCTGGTGCGTCTCGAGGATCGCCACGAGCCAGCGCGTGGTGGCGAGGGTGCCGTTGAGCGTGGCGACGGGGCTCGTCTTCCCATCCTCCCCGCGCGAGCGGATGCCGAGGCGGCGCGCCTGGAACGTCGTGCAGTTGGAGGTGGACGTGAGCTCGCGGTACGCGTCCTGCGTGGGCACCCACGCCTCGACGTCGAACTTCCGGGCGGCACTCGATCCGAGGTCCCCGGCGGCCGTGTCGATCACGCGGTACGACAGACCGAGGTCCGTCATCATGCGCTCCTGGTAGCCGAGGAGCCTCTCGTGCTCGGCCTCCGCGTCGTCCGGCGTGGTGTGCACGAACATCTCGAGCTTGTTGAACTGGTGCACGCGGATGATCCCGCGGGTGTCCTTGCCGTAGGAACCGGCCTCCCGGCGGTAGCACGTGGACCAGCCGGCGTAGCGGAGTGCGCCCTCGCCGAGGTCGAGGATCTCGTCGGCGTGGTACCCGGCGAGCGCGACCTCGCTCGTGCCCGTGAGGTAGAGGTCGTCGTCCGGGAGGTAGTAGATCTCGTCCTTGTGCGCCCCGAGGAACCCTGTGCCCTCCATGATCTCCGGCTTCACGAGCGTCGGCGTGATGAGCGGCACGAAGCCCGCTTCGAGGGCCCGGTCGAGCGCGAGGTTCATGAGCGCGAGCTCGAGACGTGCCCCGATGCCGCGGAGGAAGTAGAAGCGCGCGCCCGAGACCTTCGTGCCGCGCGTCATGTCGATGGCGCCGAGCAGCTCGCCGATCTCGAGGTGGTCACGCGGCTCGAAGTCGAACGCGGGGCGGTCCCCGACCTCGCGGAGCGTGACGAAGTCGTCCTCCCCGCCCGGCGGGACGCCGTCGATGACGATGTTCTGGATCTGCTTCATCGCCTCGGCGAAGCGCGCATCGGCGTCGTTCTGCTCCTGCTGTGCGCCCTTCACCTGCTCCGAGAGGCCTTTCGCCTCGGCGACGAGGGCGGCCTTCTCCTCCTTGGGAGCCTGCGCGACGCGCTTTCCGTGCGCGTTCTGCTCGGCGCGGAGCGTCTCGAAACGGGTGATCGCAGCGCGCTTGGCGGAGTCGGCCTCGAGTGCCGCGGAGACGGCCTCGACGGAGGCACCACGTGCTTCCTGTGAGCGGCGGACGAGGTCGGGGTTCTCACGGAGGAGCGCGGGATCGATCACAGGGCCCAGTCTATGCGGCGGGGTAGGTTGTCCCCATGGGAGCTGCGGAGTCGAGATGGGCCGCGGTCGTCTACAACCCGGTGAAGATCGACGTCGATACGCTCCGTCCGATCATCGAGCTCGCGGCGGTCTCCGAGGGCTGGGGCGAGACGCGTTGGGCGGAGACGAGCGTCGAGGACCCGGGTGCCGGGATCACGAGCGCCCTCGTCGCCGACGGCGCCGCCATGGTCTTCGCCGCCGGTGGTGACGGCACGGTTCGCTCGGTCGCCGAGGCGCTCGGGGAGACGGGCGTCCCGCTCGCGATCCTGCCCTCCGGTACCGGCAACCTCCTGGCACGCAACCTCGATCTCGTCCTCTCCGACGTGTCGCAGAGCGTGACCCACGCCTTCACCGGCACCACGCGCAACATCGATCTCGGCGACGTGCGCATCGAGCGCGAGGACGGCTCGATCGACTCCCACGCCTTCCTCGTGATGGCCGGGGTCGGTATCGACGCGCGCATCATGGCGAGCACGAACCCGGCGCTCAAGCGCGCCGTCGGCTGGCTCGCCTACGTGGACGCCGGCCTCCGCGCGATCCCGACCGCGAAGCCGTTCCGCGTCCGCTACCGCCTCGAGGGGCGGCACGAGCACAGCGCCCACGTCTCGACCGTGATCGTCGGCAACTGCGGGCTGCTCCCCGGCGGGATCGAGCTGCTCCCCGACGCGGCCGTCGACGACGGTCTCCTCGACATCGCCGTCCTCCAGCCGAAGGGGATCTGGGGCTGGGTGCAGGTATGGCGGCGGGTCACGTGGCAGAACCGCGCCTTGCGCCGCTCGAGCATCGGCCGCCAGATCATCAAGGCGCGGGCGCGCGGCGTCGCGTCGAAGACGATCACCTACCTGCGCAGCTCCGGCGTGCTCCTGACCCTCGACGAGTCGAACGAGATCGAGCTCGACGGCGACGGCGTGGGGAGCGGGCGCTCCGTCCGCTTCACGACGCGGCCGGGTGTCCTCGGTGTCCGCGTTCCGCATCCCACGACGACCGCCCGGCGGGGCGAGGCCGGTAGCGCGAGGCCGCCACGAGCATCCCGGTGATCGCGAGCACGAGCCCGATGGCGATCGGGGTCGTCACGAGGCGCGGGGCCCACGGCCGGGTCAGCGTCACGACCTCGTTCCCTCCGCGGAAGGCGCCGAAGGTGATGGCGATGTACCCGTCCCGGGGGACGAGGTCCACGCGGGGGACGGCATCGTTCACGAGGGACTCCGTCACCGCTCGTCGCACGAACGCCGGCGTGTCCATGAGGTCCACGAAATATTCGGACCCCGGCTGCTGAGACGCCGCTGCCTCGATCTCCGTCCTCACGGTCTCCACGCGCGCACGGGACTCGGCGACGAGGAGAGCCGCGCCGCCGACGACGAGCACCATGACCGCGGTCACGAGGGCGACCGCCCGCCTCATGCCGGATCGCCTCCGACGCGCTGTCGTGGCGACCAGCCGGCGGCGGCCACGAGGAGTGCCGTCGCGAGGAGCACTCCGCCGACGGCGACGGGGGCCACGATCAACCGCGCAGCCCAGGGGCGCTCGAGCGGGATGTAGGAGAAGACCCCGCCGAACGCGCCGTACGTTGCTCCGAGGAAGTTCCGGTTGGGCTCGGTGGCCAAGTCCGGCAGGGGACCGTCGTTCGCGATCGAGTCCGCGACGATGGATCGCAGGAGCGTCTCGCGGTTACCGACCTCGTACCCGTCTTGCGTCGCGTAATAGTCGACGAGCTCGTCCACGACCTGCTGTGCGGCCGCCGTCCGCGACTGCGCATCCGCGACCACGAGGGCAGCGCCCCCGAGGATGAGGATCACGCCGATCGCCGCGATCACGACGACGACCAGGCGTCGGACGCGCGTCATGGGTGCGACGCCGGCGACTCGCGTCCGACGGCTCCACCGAGGGGCGGGTCCTGCTCGGCCGTGGACGCGGGTCGCCAGCGGACGGCGACGAAGACGATCACGGCCAGGATCGCCGCGATTCCGAGGACGAACAGCACGGGCCCGAGCGACCACCCGATCTGCATCGACACGAGCTCGGCCACCGGATCCGGCGCCTCCTCCGACGATTGCTCGCCGCCGAAGATCATCCCGCTCTGCGCGAAGTCGACGTAGATCGTCTCGAGCGCCGAGCGGAACATCTGGAAGCCCACGAGCGCGAGGACGGCGCCTCCTGCGACGAGTCCGATGAGGTACGGGTTCCTCCACGGGGCCACGGACGACGCAGCAGCCGGCGGCGGACCGGGGCGCGCGTCCGATCCGGATGAGCCGCCACCCACGACGACCATGGGCTCGGCCTTCGCGTCGTGGGTCGCCGACGTGTCGCGTTCGTCGGCCCCACCGTCGCGCTCGAGCTCACCGAATGGAGACCACTCGGGCATGCTGACACGCGGGGACTCCGCGTCGCGCGGGGCGGTCGCGCCGCGAGGGCCCGCCGTACGAGCACGCGGCCCCTCGGTTCCATCGGGCTGGGGAGGGGCGAAGAGATCCTCGTCCGACGAACGCCTCGCGCGCGAACGCCGGGACGGCGCCGCACCGTCCGCCGGCGCCTCGCCACCGTGCACGGCGGGGTCGTACCCGCGCTGATAGATCGGGTCGTGCCGGGGATCGAGTCCCTGCGACTCTGCCATGGGTCTCCCTGTCCTTCCGTCGTCCGGGTCGCGGTCCGCTAGGGGCCGTCGATCCGCGGGGGCACGTCCGGTTCGCCGCTCACGATCGCGCGCAGCCAGTCGCGCGCGTCGATGAAGACGTCGTCCCCGTATC
The DNA here is from genome assembly GCF_003990045.1 of Labedella endophytica. GTDB lineage: Bacteria > Actinomycetota > Actinomycetes > Actinomycetales > Microbacteriaceae > Labedella > Labedella endophytica. Next base: position 1,397,572 of record NZ_RZGZ01000002.1, read on the forward strand.
GCGGGTCGAAGCTGACACGCGCCCCATCGGCGCGCGGATAGGAGCCGAGGAACACGACGCTCGGGCTGAAGCGCCGGACCCCGAGCATCGCGTCGGCGACGCGCTCGTCGAGGATGTGGCCGTCGGCGTCGATGATGAACCGGTATCGACCGAGTTCGTCGCCGATCGGGCGGGACTCGAGCAGACTCATGTTGACGCCGCGCGTGGAGAACTGCTCGAGGAGCTCGAGCAGCGCACCGGCCCGGTCGACGGGCAGCTCGGCGACGAGGCTCGTCTTGTCCGCCCCTGTGGGCCGGGGCAGCTCGCGCGACGTGGAGACGAGGACGAACCGCGTGACCGCGTTGGGGTTGTCGATGATGCCGTGGGCGAGCGTGTCGAGCGCGTAGTGGTCGACGATGTTCGGGGGTGCGACGGCGGCGTCCGCGAGGTCGTTCTCCAGCAGCCCGGCGGCCGCCTGCACGTTGCTCGACGCGGGGATGTGGGCGTGGCCGGGCAGGGTGCGATCGAGCCAGCCGCGGCATTGCGCGTAGGCGACGGGGTGCGCGGCGACGACCTTCACGTCCTCGAGGCGCGTCCCGGGGCGCACGACGAGCACGAAACCGACCCGCACGAGGTACTCCCCGATGATGCGGAGCCCCGGCATCGTCGACAGGGCGTCCTGAGCGACCGAGACCCCGCCCTCGATCGAGTTCTCGATCGCGATCATCGCCGCGGTGCTGCGTCCGCTGACGACGTCCTCGAGCGCCTCACCCACGTTGTTGACGGAGCGCCACTCCTGCCCGCGAGCCTCGTCGACCTGGGCGAGCGCCGCCTCCGTGAACGTCCCGCGCGGCCCGAGATAGCTGTAGCTGCGGGGTTCGGGCGCTGGCGCTGTCGACATAGGGGAAGCCTAACGGGCACCCCAGCGGTCGGACCCTGTGCATCCGAGAGCGGTGTCGTGTCCGAACGCTGGGCATGGAACGATCAGGTATGCCCCGCCGCTCCCGCCTCCGCCGCACGCTCGCCGCCATCGGAGCCCTCGTGCTGGGCGGGTCCCTCGCCGCGTGCTCGGCGACGCCGGACCCCGAGTCCGCCGAGGTGCCAGAGGGCGACGGGCCCGTGGTCGCGTTCTACGGCGACTCGTACACCCTCGGCACCGGCGCGAGCGATCCGTCCGCCCGGTGGTCCACGGTGATCGCGCAGCAGCATGGGTGGCGCGAAGTGAATCCGAGCGTCAACGGGCTCGGGTTCGTCAACGCCCGCGGCGCGTTCGGTGAGGGCAGCGGGGACCTGCCGGACCTCATCATCGCGGCGGACCCCGACATCGTCTTCGTCACGATGGGCCTCAACGACAACTTCCGGTATGACTCGTCGGCCGACCTCATCCGCGAACAGATCTCGGCCGATCTGACCCGATTGAACGATGCACTGCCCGATGCCCGCGTCATCGTCGTGGAGCCGTTCTGGTACACGGAGGACCGGCCCGAGTCCGTCTCGACCATCATCGGCTGGGTGGAGGCGGCCGCCGCGGACATCGACGCGGACTACATCCCGGGAGCGAGCCGGTGGTTGGACGGCCACTACGCAGGCTCGGACGACAGCTGGATGGCCTCCGACGGTCTCCACCCCGACGACACCGGCTACGCCCACATGGCCGAGCAGATGGACGCGGCCCTCGCCGCCCTCACCCCACCCCTCTGACCTCCCTCTCTCCCCCCTAAAAACTTCGTATGTGCTCGAAAATTCGAACACATACGAAGTTTTCAGGGGGGAGAGTCAGGGGGTGAGGGAGGGGGCGGCGGGGTTGGGGGTCTCGATGTGGGAGGCGGTGACGCGCACGTCGAGACCGCCGTCGTGCTCCATCGCGTCGAGGTGGGCCCGGACGGCATCACCGACGGTCCGCAGCGTCCGCGGCACGGGGTAGGTGGAGAGGACGCCGACGGCGACCTCCACCCGCAGGCCCTTCTCCTTATCCCGGACGAGCGACACCTTGGCGGGAGCCTGGTCGTCCGACGCCGCCACGTTGACGACCGTGAGCCCCACCGCACGATGGAGCGGACCGGCCGGATAGACGCCCACGACGCCGGGGATCCCGGCGACGAGCGTCGTCAACTCGCGGGACAGGTCGAGATCGTTCACCGGGGGACCTCCGTGCTCGCCGTCCGCTGGGTGTGGACGTCCTGAATGGTCACATCGATCGAGGTGACGTTGAGTTCGGTGTGCTCGCGGAGCGAGGCCCCGATGACGGCGCGCATCTCGCGCGCGAGCTCGAGGAGGTTGCGTCCGAACACGCCGGAGGCCGTCACGTCGATCGAGATCGGCTCCCCCGGGACCGTGACGTCCCCGTCGAGCCGGACCCGGCCGACGATCGCGCCGCCCACTCCGTCGCCGGCCGCGCGGATCAGACCGCGCACCGAACCCTCGGTGACCGTGAGCCGCACCTCGGGATCGACACTCGTGATCGGGATGTCCCGGCCCGCCCGCGCCTCTCTGCTGATGTTGTCCATCACGTTCTTGATCCATTTGTCGTCGCGCCCGCGATCCTCGGCGGCCTCGGCCTCGAGCATCGCCCACGTGGCCGACCGCAAGCGGCCGAGCGCGTCGAGGGCGATGAGGCAGCCCGGCGAGTTCTCGATGTCGGGGTTCCGCGGCGATCGCCCAGAGTCGAGGTAGTCGGAGAGCTCCTCGACGCTGTGACCGTCGAGGAATTCCGGGTCGAGGCCGTCGAGCACCTCCTCGGGACCCACGTCGCCCTCCTGGTCGTCCCTCATCGCCATTCCTCCATGTCCTTGAGCAGGGCGCGACGGGCACGGGAGAGCAGGCCCCGAACCGTCGACACGGGCAGGTCGAGCTCCTCCGCGATATCGGCGTACGCCAGCCCGCCGACCTCCTTCAGTACCCAGCATTCACGTTGCTCGGCGGGCAGCCGCCCGAGCGCGTCCGACAGCGCGCGCATCTGCATGCTCGCCTCGACCTGACGCTCCGGGGTGTTTCGTGCAGGACCCGGGGCGTCCCAATCGGCGATGTCGCGGTGGTACTTGCGTCGGCGGAGACGTTCGATGGCCTTGTTCGAGACCAGCCGCATGAGCCAGGATCTCACGACGGTCACGTCGGCGAGCTCGGCCACGTGGTTCCAGGCGTTGATGAACGACTCCTGCACCACGTCGTCGGCCTCGTCGTTCGATCCGAGGACCTTCACGGCGTAGGCCCGGAGCATCGGACCGTAGCGTCGCATGAGGGCCTCGAACGCGGCCGGATCGCCGTCGGCGGCCCGGGATGCGAGGATGCCGTCCGAGGCGTCGGAGAGGGGAGAGCGCGCGTCCATCCCACCCTTCCCGTTCGCGGCGAGAAAAGAATCTCGAGAAATTTCGCGATTCCGCGTGACGAAACCCGCCGTGGTGTCGTCCTATGAGTGACTATCGCACTCGGGCGGTGGTCGGCGAAACGGTCCACCACCCGCTCACCCGGATCTTGACAAACAGAAGGAGAACCATCATGACGAACACCACGGCCGCGACCACATCCACCGACCTCACCGAGGCCGGCTCGGGTAAGACGGTCATCGTCGATGGCGTCGTCTCGAAGGTCGCCGGCATCGCCGCGGCCCAGGTTCCCGGCGTCCACGCGCTCGGCGGCGGCGTCACCCGCGCGATCGGCGCGATCCGCGAGGCCATCAACCAGACCGACAAGGGTCAGGGCGTGTCCGTCGAGGTCGGCGATACGCAGGCCGCCGTCGACATCACGCTCGTCGCCGAGTACCCGGTATCGCTGCAGAAGGTGGCGGACGACGTGCGCGAAGCCGTCACGACCGCGATCGAGCAGATCGTCGGACTCGAGGTGACGGAGGTCAACGTGACCATCAACGACGTGCACCTCCCGACCGACGACGACGCCGAGCAGCACGACGCGCGCGTCCAGTAAGGACCCCAGAGCCCGGAAGCCCCGACCGAACCCCCTCATCGGTCGGGGCTTCCGTTCGTCGTCGGAGCAGCGCCGATCGGCGCGCGTGGCCCTCCCGACGCCCACGGCAACCTCTGGTCGCGCATCCCGCGGTCCTGCCAGAATGGCCCCATGACCGACCGCGCAGGAACACCCGCAACCGAATCCGATCTCGTCGACCTCGATGCTCTGCACGAGGCGTACTACGCCCTCAAGCCCGACGTCTCCATCGCCGAGCAGCGCGTCGTGTTCGGCACGAGCGGTCACCGCGGCTCGTCGCTGTCCACCTCCTTCAACGAGGACCACATCGCCGCGACCACCCAGGCGATCGTCGAGTACCGCGCGAGCCAGGGCATCACCGGCCCCCTCTTCATCGGAGCCGACACGCATGCGCTCAGCCGTCCGGCCCTCACGACGGCGCTCGAGGTCCTCGTGGGCAACGACGTGCGCGTGCTCGTCGACGAGTTCGACGACTTCGTGCCCACGCCTGCCCTCAGCCACGCGATCCTCGCCTACAACAACGCCGGCCACGACGACGAGGCCGACGGCATCGTCGTGACCCCGAGCCACAACCCTCCGCGCGACGGCGGCTTCAAGTACAACCCCCCGCACGGCGGCCCGGCCGACTCCGACGCGACGTCCTGGATCGCGAATCGCGCGAACGAACTCATCGCCGCGGGCCTCGCGGACGTCACCCTCGCGGAGCCCACCGCCGTGGAGACGTACGACTTCCGGAAGGCGTACGTCGACGATCTCGCGAACATCATCGACTTCGACGTCATCAAGACGGCCGGTCTCCGCATCGGCGCCGACCCGCTCGGTGGTGCGAGCGTGCACTACTGGCAGGCGATCGCCGACACGTACGGCCTCGACCTCACGGTCGTGAACCCCGACGTCGATCCCACGTGGCGCTTCATGACGCTCGACTGGGACGGCAAGATCCGCATGGACCCGTCGTCGGCCAACGCGATGGCCTCGGTGCTCGCCCACCGTGACGAGTACGACATCCTCACGGGCAACGACGCCGATGCGGACCGCCACGGCATCGTCACGCCCGACGGCGGTCTCATGAACCCGAACCACTACCTCGCCGTGGCGATCGAGTACCTCTACGCCAACCGCGACGGGTGGAAGAAGGATGCCGCGATCGGCAAGACGCTCGTCTCGTCGAGCATGATCGACCGCGTCGCCGAGTCCCTCGGCCGCCGCCTCTGGGAGGTCCCGGTGGGCTTCAAGTGGTTCGTGCCCGGACTCGTCGACGGCTCGGTGGGGTTCGGGGGCGAGGAGAGCGCGGGCGCGAGCTTCCTGCGCTTCGACGGCACCGTCTGGACCACCGACAAGGACGGCATCCTCCTGTGCCTGCTGGCGGCGGAGATCACGGCGAAGACGGGCAAGACCCCGTCGCAGCTGTACGCCGAGCTCACCGAACGCTTCGGCTCCCCCGCCTACGAGCGCGTCGACGCGGCGGCCTCGAAGGAGCAGAAGGCCAAGCTCGGCAAGCTCGACGGCGACGCGATCACCGCCACCGAGCTGGCCGGCGAGCCGATCATCGCGAAGCTCTCGGCCGCTCCCGGCAACGGCGCGGCGGTCGGCGGTCTCAAGGTCGTGACGGAGAACGCGTGGTTCGCCGCGCGCCCGTCGGGCACCGAGGACGTGTACAAGATCTACGCCGAGTCCTTCAAGGGCGCCGAGCACCTCAAGCAGGTGCAGGCCGAGGCCAAGCAGATCGTCGACGCCGCCATCGCCTGACCCCTTCCTCTCTCCCCCCTTTTAACTTCGTATGTGCTCGAATTTTCAAGCACATACGAAGTTTTTAGGGGGGCGGGAAGGGAGGGGTCAGGGGACGGCGTAGTACCAGACGGTGGAGTCGGGGTGGTCGATCGTGATCGCGTCGTCGACGTCGCGGAAGTCGCGGTTCTCGTTGTGTCCGGCCACCTTGATCTCGAGTCCCTCCGGGCCCTCGACGATGTCGGAGACGACCATCACGTGGTCGGGATTGTCGTTGAAGTTCCAGTCGAAGAACGCGATATCACCGACCTTGAGCTGGTCGCGCTGGGAGTCGTCGAGTCGCGTGAGCCCGGGGCCCTCGTCGCTCGCGAGCCAGTCCTCGAGCGACGGGGCGTACACCCATGCCCGCGTGCCCTGCGCGTTCGCGCTCGACCACGCGGGGGTCATCTCCCAGCCACGCGCGAGCAGGGTCTGGGAGACGAAATTGGCGCAGTCGCCGCCTGACGGGTTGTAGTCGCCGAAGTCGGCGTTGTAGCTCTCCCAGTGGGTGAGCGCGTAGCCGAGCTGCTTGTCCACGGGGGTGAGCGCCTCGTAGGTGTACGTGCTGGTGCCGATCTCGGGGATCTTGGTCTCCCCCGCGAGCACCGTGATCTCGGCCGTCGTCGGCTGGTAGTCCGCGGTTCGCGGGACGGCAGCGGTCACGCGGGTGTCGTCGACCACCGTGAGGGAGGTGACCGGAACGCCGCCCACGAGCACCTGGGTGACCTCGGAGAGTCCGAGGCCCGTGATGGCGATCTCGCCGCCGCCGCTCACCGGTCCGACGGGTGCGTCGATGTTCGCCACGACGCTCACGTCCATCGAGACGGGCTCGAAGGCGATGGGCTCGGCCGCGGGGGCCGTCGTGCAGCCGGACATGACCAGCCCGCTGACGACCGCGACGACACCGACCAGGAGGGTCGACCGACGGCGGCGACGGGGCGATGGTGCGGTCACGGCAGGGGCATCCTCGAAGATCTGGGGTCGCTCCATGGTACGACGCGACGATGGGAGGAGGCCGACGGCCACGGCGGTGTCGGGGATCGGGTCCTGCCGCCCACCGGCTTCCCGAAACCGCCCGGAACATCCTAGGCTGTGATTACAACGATGTAACCGGGAGACGCACATGGCTGACGCACGACTGATCTTCGACCACCGCCGCCCCGTCGGCGCCGTGAACCGGCGCGTCTTCGGGTCCTTCATCGAGCACCTCGGGCGCGCGGTCTACGACGGTCTCCACGAGCCCGGACACCCCACGGCCGACGCCGACGGATTCCGCGAGGACGTGAAGGAGCTCGTGCGCGAGCTCGGCGTCAGCGCCGTCCGCTACCCCGGCGGCAACTTCGTCTCCGGCTTCCGCTGGGAGGACAGCGTGGGTCCGCGCGAGGAGCGGCCGAAGCGCCTCGACCTCGCCTGGCACTCCACGGAGACCAACGAGGTCGGCCTCCACGAGTTCGCCGCGTGGCTCGACGCCGTCGGCAGCGAACTCATGCTCGCCGTGAACCTCGGCACGCGCGGCACCCTCGAGGCGATCGACCTCCTCGAGTACTCCAACCTCGCGCAGGGCTCGGCCCTCGCCGACCGGCGCATCGCGAACGGCCGCACGAGGCCGTTCGACGTGAAGATGTGGTGCCTCGGCAACGAGATGGACGGCCCGTGGCAGCTCGGTCACCGTTCGGCCGACGACTACGGAAAGCTCGCCGCGCAGACCGCGAAGGGCATGCGCATGTTCGACCCGTCGCTCGAACTCGTGGTGTGCGGTTCCTCCGGTCGGGGCATGCCCACGTTCGGCGAGTGGGAGCGCGTGGTCCTGAATCACGCCTACGACGACGTCGACTACATCTCCTGCCACGCCTATTACGCGGAGAAGGACGGCGACCTCGGCAGCTTCCTGGCCTCGGCGATCGACATGGACTCGTTCATCGAGCAGGTCGTCACGACGATCGACCATGTGAAGGCCGTGAAGCGCAGCGACCACGTCGTCAACATCTCGTTCGACGAGTGGAACGTGTGGGACATCGCCCGCTTCGAGAACGTCGACAAGATCGAGGGCGTCGACAACTGGCCGGTCGCACCGCGACTGCTCGAGGACGCCTACACGGTGTCCGATGCGGTCGTCGTGGGCAACCTGCTCATCTCGCTGCTGCGCCGGGCCGACCGCGTGACGAGCGCGTCGCTCGCGCAGCTCGTCAACGTGATCGCCCCGATCATGACGGAGCCGGGTGGGATCGCCTGGAAGCAGACGACGTTCTTCCCGTTCGCCGTGACGTCGGCGCTCGCGACGGGGCAGAGCGTCCCGACCCGGGTCGATTGCGACACCTACGAGACGAAGGAGTTCGGCGACGCTCCTCTCGTGGACGCCGTGACGACGGTGGACGAGGAGACGAACAGCGCGAGCGTCTTCGCCGTGAACCGCTCGCAGACCGAGAGCGTGCGCCTGACGATCCCCGTGGGCGAATTCGGCGACATCGCCGAGGCGACCGCCCAGACGCTGTCGGACGAGGACCCGTACGCCGTGAACACGCTCGAGAACCCAGAGCGTGTCGGCCTGAAGGCGAACGACTCGATCCGTGTGGAGAACGGAGAGGTCGTCGTCGACCTGCCGCCGATCTCGTGGACCGCGATCGCCCTGACGCGCGCCGTCGGCGCGACCGCCTAGGGCGATTCCGACCGCTCGTCCCGGCCCTCCGCGAGCGCACGCTCGCGGAGGGCCAGGAAGAGCGGGAAGGCGAATGCGAGCGCGATGAAGGGCGCGGTGAGGACGACGAGCCAGACGCGCTTCATGCGCAGCCGCCTCCCCTCCACGATCATGAAGATCACCGCGGCGACGGCGACGACGAGGAGGTCCGTTGTGAGCGATGACACGGACGGGCCGCCCCCGAACCAGTCGCCGAGGACGTCGCGTCGCTCGATGATCGCGATGACGTTGTACGTCCATGTGCCCACGAGGCCCGCCGCGGCCAGTGCCAGGTAGAGGTATGCGCGCGGGGTCCACCGACGATGAGTCGGGACCGGACGGGACGATGTACCGCTCATCGGATCGACCCCCGATCGGACTCCACGGGGCGGACGGCACCGCTCGAGTCGGACGCTCCGCCGGCTCTCCCCCGGACGAGGACGATCACCGTGCTCGTCGCGACCGCGACCACGAGCGCGGTGACCACGAGCGTGGTCAGCGCGTCCGGCGAGACGATCGACTGGCCGCGGAGGGCCTGCCACGTGACGATCGCGACCAGTCCGGCGAACCCGCACACGGCGACGAGCACGAGGCGCGCCCGCACGACCGCATCGCGGAGGACGGCGACCCGCCGTGCCAGCACCTCGAGACCGATCACGACGAGAGGGAGCGCCTGGAGGGCGTGCATGCCGATGAAGTGCGGAACCCGGAGGTCCCCGCCTTCGGTGCTCCAGCCGAGCAGCGGCAACCCGGGACCGCCGTCGGCCACGCCCACCGCGTGCGCACCGGCGACGCCCTGGAAATCGTTCAACTGCTCCGACGTGGGACTCGTCATGAGGAACGCGAGCCCCATACCGATGATTCCGATGACGAGGCCCGCGCGGATCGCGAGGGCGCGCGCCGGGTCGCCGAGCGGAGCGCGGACGAGCGCGACGGCGACGACAGCAGTTGCCACCCACACCACCACGATGGATACCGCCATGAGCGACCATGCGGCCGTTGCGAGCGGGGTCGAGACGTTGAAGTGACTCGTCGTGTTCGTCACCACGGCGCCCACGATGACGACCATCTCGAGGACGAGCGCCACCACGACGATGTTTCCGACGGCGGACAGGAGTCGGTGCGCTCGGGGAGCGAGGCCGATCATCCACGCGAGCGTCACGGCGTAGACGGCGATGGAGAGCCCGAACTTGAGGGGCTTCGCCCATGCCGGCTGGCCGAGGACCTCGCGGGGATCGACGACGACCCCCACGACGCAGACGACGGCGAAGACGGCCGAGATCACCGCGAGTACGAGGAGGGGCCGGTGGGGGTGGGAGATGGAGAGGAACGGAGCGTTCGCCGGCGGAGCGGCGGAGCGAACGGTGGAAGCGATACGGGTCACGAGGATGACTCCTGTCCGGATGTCGTTTGCGCGGTCTACACGGCCGGCGGGGAAGCCGGCGGGGGCGACGGGAAGCGGCGCTCCCCCTCGGTCGCCTGCGCGATGCGGCGCAGCGACTGGAAGACGACATCGCCGAGCGCCGTCCCGACGGCGACGATGCGGGCCTGGGCTGCGGGATCCGGACGACGTTCGAGCTCGTCGAAGTCCGCACGAGCGACGATCGCCGCCGCCTCCGCGTACCGCTCGAGCCACGCGGCACTGATCGGTTCGCCGGCCGCCTCGAACGTGTCGAGAGCGCGAGCGGCGGACGCCGCCGCGGGGTGACCGACCGCATGCGGATGGATCACGTCGCGTATCGCGTCCGTCGCGTGTGCGGAGGGTTCGGTCCCGTCCGTCGCGCCGACGAGGGGCACCGCCGACTGCGCCACACCGAACGCCTCATTCACCGGGATGCCGGCATCGAGCGCGCCTGCGATGCGCTTGACTCCCGCGATGCTCACCCCGGCGGAATCGACGAGCCCGCGGATGAGGCGCAGGCGCGCGAGATGGTCGCCACCATAGGTCGCCCGGTTGGGGCCGTCGGACTCCCCCGCGGCCAGCACGCCCTCCCGGATGTAGTACTTGATCGAGGCGACACTGACTCCGGAGAGACGACTCAGTTCGGAGATGCGCATGCGGATAGCGTAGCTATCGGATAGTCCGACTGTCTATGAGATCCGACAGACGACGCCGAAGGACTCAGAGTTCGACCGATTTGTCCATCATCTGTCCGATATCTCCTCATTCAGGCCTGATCGGGCGTGACCCGTTGTGGTGATCCGGTCAGCGGCTTAGCGTTCACCTCAGGTGGTCGGGATCACGGCGGTTAGGCTTTCTGCCCGGTTCGAGATCCGCCACCCGTAAGACGGGAGGGTCGGTGTTCGGGCATCGACCCTTTTATGTGCCCGCGGGGAGAACTCCCCGTGGAGGCGAATGACGCTCGACTCTAGACTCGGGGGACGCCAAACGCCGGAAGGACACCGTGACCAGCCCGACTCCTCCCCCGACCGTCCCGCACGAGGTTCCGCCGCCCGGCTACAAGGGAACGGGAGCTTGGGCCCTCGGCTTCCTCGCCTACGTGCCGATCCCCTTCATCGCCCAGATCATGACGGGATTGATCATGGCGGGGGTCTATCCCACGCACAAGAAGCGCGGAGCGATCGCCCACGCGAACGCCCGTCACGCGGCCAACTGGGGGCTGACCTACTCCACGCTCACCGTCGTCCTGATCCTGCTCGCGATCGGCTTCGCCGCCCTCATCACGAACGGCGGATCGACCACGGCCTCGGGGTCCGTGACCGCGCTCCCGCTCATCCCCCTCGGGCTCTGGATGCTGGTGAGCCTCGTGCACGTCATCGTGACGATCATCGGCACGGTTCAGGCGTCGCGGGGAGCGGTCTTCCGCTTCCCGCTGGCGATCCGCTTCATCTCGCAGTAGGGACGCCGCGCGATCGCCGTCGTCAGGCGGCGACGCGCTCGTGGGCCTCGGCGAGGAGCTCGACGGACCGCAAGCGCGCGGACGTGGTGAGCGACGAGTGCGCGACGATGACCTCGTCGACGTCTGCAGAACGAGCGAACTCGGCGACGTAATCGGCGACCTCCGCGGCCGTTCCCACGCCGGTGTAGGTGGTCATGCTCTGCACGTGCGCTCCGGCCGGGGTCGTGAGGAGGTAGTCGAGCTCCTCGTCGGTGAAGGTGCGATCGAGGGGGATGCGACCGCCCTGGCGCAGCATCATCTCGAGTCGCGCCCGCTTGGTCCGCGTGAGCTGCTCACGGGCCTCGTCGGCGTCGACCGACGCGATCGCGTTGACGCCGGCGATCGCGTACGGCCGCTCGAGCTGCTCGGACGGCTGGAATTCGCGGCGGTAGACGGCGATGGCGTCGTGGAGGGCGTCGGGCGCGAAGTGCGAGGCGAACGCGTACGGGAGGCCGAGAGCCGCGGCGAGCTTCGCGCCGAACAGCGACGAACCGAGGATGTAGAGGGGCACGTTGGTTCCTGCTCCGGGTGTCGCGCTGACACCGGGGACGCGGGACTGCCCGGCGAGGAAGCCCTGCAGCTCGACGACGTCCTGCGGGAACTGGTCGGAGGCCGACGGGTCGCGACGCAAGGCGCGGAACGTGGCCATGTCTCCCCCGGGAGCGCGTCCGAGACCGAGGTCGATCCGGCCGGGGTGGAGGGTCTCGAGAGTGCCGAACTGCTCGGCGATCGCGAGGGGCGAGTGATTCGGAAGCATGACGCCACCGGAGCCCAGGCGGATGCTCGACGTCTGACTCGCGACGTGCGCGATGAGGACAGATGTCGCGCTCGAGGCGATCGACGCCATGTTGTGGTGCTCCGCGTACCAGACGCGCCGGTATCCGCTCCGCTCGGCCTGCTGCGCCAGGGCGACGGATGCCGCGAAGCTGTCGCGCGCCGTTTCACCGGGAGCGATGGGGGCGAGGTCGAGGACAGAGAGGGGAACGGTCATAGTGGGTGGAACGTCGGCGAGGGCGATCCTGTTCCCTCCCGTCGCTCGGCCCGCTCGATCCGGCCCTCAGGCGGTCGCGGCGAACGCCTGACGCTCGCCGTCCGCCATCTGGGCGAGCTCGCGGCCCAGGAGGATCGCGGCGAGGCGCACGTTGCTGAGGGCGAGGCGGGCGAGGCGCACGTCCTCGTCGTCGACCGTCCAGGGGAAGTCGTCGCCGAGGTAGCCGATCGTCTCCGCGGGGAGCCGGCACAGGAGCCGGTCGGCCTTCTGCTCGGTGGCCCAGAGCGCGTCCGGGTCGATGTCGGCTCGGCCCGAGATGTCGGCTCGGCCCGAGATGTCGGCACGGAATGCGGCGGCGGTGTTCGCGGTGATGTCGGTGAGCATGATGGCCTCGTCTCTTCGGGTGAGCTTCCTACCCCGTGAGACGCAGCCGGTCCGAGATCATGACGCGGGTTCGACCAATACGTCGGCGACCGTCAGATCCCGGGTCGCCCGCTCTCCGCCACGACGCGCGATGGTACCGGCTGTGACGGGTGCGGCTCGTCCCCCAACCGGTGCTGCTCGCGCCACATCGCCGCCTCGAGGTCCGTGCGCACCTCGGCGTACTCCGGATCGTCGGCGACGTTCCGGACTTCCTCCGGATCGCGCGCGAGGTCGTACAGCTCCCACTCGCCGGGATACGAGAACGGCCCCGTCCCGGCCAGCCCCAGGCCGTCGTTGTAGAAGAAGATGAGCTTGTAGCGTTCCGTCCGATAGCCGTAGTGGGCCGGGGCGTTGTGGAACACGTCTCCGTTCTCCCAGTAGCGGTAGTACATGCCGACCGCCGGATCGCTCGTGGGCTGCCCGACCAGGTCGCCCCAGAAGCTCCTTCCCTGCATCCTCGAGACCGCCGGGACGCCGGCCGCATCGAGGATCGTCTGAGCGATGTCGACGTTCGTCACGATCCCGTCGTGCACGCCCCCTGGGCCGACCGCGGCGGGGTAGCTCACGAGGAACGGCATCCGCAGCGATTCCTCGTACATGAACCGCTTGTCGAACCATCCGTGGTCCCCGAGGAAGAAGCCCTGGTCGGACGCGTACATGAGCATCGTGTCGTCGAAATCGCCCCGCTCACGCAGCCAGTCGATGACCCGTCCGACGTTCTCGTCCACGGCGTCGACGCAGCGGAGGTAGTCCTCCATGAACCGCTGATACTTCCAGCGTGCGAGAGCGTCGTAGTCGAGGCCGGCCGGCGGATCCTGCTTGAGGTCCTCCGAGTTGAGGTTCTCCGCGAGACGCATGAGCGCCCGCCGGGCGGACGCGGTGCGGGTGGCGTAGTCGTCGTCCCACGTCGCCGGCAGCGGGATCGGGTCCGTGTGCCGGTCCGCGTGGCGAGGATGGGGCTCCCACGACCGGTGCGGCGCCTTGTGGTAGATCAGGACGCACCACGGATCGTCTCCCTCGAGACCCTCCACCCAGTCGAGGGCCAGATCGGTGATGCGGTCGGTCGCGTACCCCTCCACGGTCCGCTCGCCCTCCGACGAGCGGAACGTGGTGTCCCAGTAGTCCCCCTGCCCGAGGAGCACGTCCCAGTAGTCGAAACCCTCGGGATCGTGCCCCTCGCCCTCCCCCATGTGCCACTTCCCGATCATCGCGGTCCGGTAACCCGCCGCCTTCAACTGCGAGACGAACGTCGGTTGTGCCGCGTCGATCGGCGTCTCGAGGGTCGTGACCCCGTTGACGTGACTGTATGTCCCCGTCAGGATGCTCGCGCGGCTGGGGGAGCAGAGCGAGTTGGTCGCGAAGCAGTTGTCGAATCGCCAACCCTCGCGGCCGATCTCGTCGATGCGCGGCGTCGTCGTGATCGTCGAGCCGTAGGCTCCGATCGCATGGGCCGCATGGTCATCGGTCAGGATCATCACGACGTTCGGGCGTCGACGCGAACCCGACGCATCCGCCCCCGCCCCTGTCACGGCGTGGCCCCTTCCGTCCGCGAGCCGTCGTAGGTGGCCTCATCGAGGCCCGAGAGCGTCGGGTCGTAGCCGAGCTCTCCGACGTCGTACATCGAGGTCATCCAGTGATAGAACTTGTCGCCGCGTTCGCGGAGCACCGAATAGAGCCGGGTCATGAGCTCGGTCCTCGTGCCGAACATCTCGGGGAGCTCGTAGACGTTGAGGAGTTCGTCCGGATCGACGTGGAGGTCGTAGAGCTCGTTCACGGAATCCGGATTGACGACGAGCTTGAACCGGTCGGTGCGGATCATCCGCTGCGGGTACGGGAAGTGGTGGCCGTGGAACTCGCACACGATGTCCTCCTCCCAGGCGACCTCCTCGCCCCGGACGAGCGGGAGCAGGCTCCGCGAGTCCACGGCGGGCGCCGCGTCGAGTCCCGCGAGCTCGAGGATGGTCGCCGTGCAGTCGAGGAGACTGACGAACTCCTCGCGGACCACGCCCTCGGGCGCCCCCGGCACGCGGAGAAGGCCGGGCGTCCGGTAGATGTCCTCGTACATGGCCGGCCCCTTGTCGTGCAGCCGATGGGATCCCGTGAACTCCCCGTGGTCGCACGTGAAGAACACCGACGTCTCGTCGGCGAGCCCGAGCCGGGTCATGGCGTCCATGACCCGGCCGATCTGCTCGTCGATGAGTTTGACGTATCCCCAGTACACCGCGATGAGCTTGCGGCTGACCTCGATGTCCATGGAATCGAAGGTCCAGTGAGCGCTGTAGTTCTTCTGCACGGGCGGCTTGCCCTCGAACGTCTCGAACATCGACTTCGGCATCTCGATCTGCTCCGGATCGAACATGTCGAAGTACTCGTCGGGGACGATGTACGGCAGGTGCGGGCCGAAGAAGTGCAGCGCGAGGTAGAACGGCTTGTCGTCCCGCTGGTAGTCCTCCGCGTACCTCTCCAATTGCTCGATCGCCCGTGTGGCCAGGTAGTACTCGAACGTCGCCTCCACCGGCTGGTGGAGCCGGGCGGCGAGGAGGTTCCCCGGCCCGCCGTTCGGAAGGGTTCCACGGATGCGATCACTGATCTCATAGGGCGGCAGGGCGTTCTCGTCGAGGTAGGCGAGGTAGTCCGCGTTGTCGATCGGATTGTGCCAACCCGGCAGATCCGGGCCGTCGAAGCCGAAGTCCGCGGCCCGCTTCTCGTTACCGACGTGCCATTTTCCGATCAGCCCCGTGTTGTATCCGGCGTCTCGGAGCGACTCGACGAACGTGAACTGCCCGTCGGAGAGGTCCTCGATGTAGCCGACGTTCCTCTCGTGGTTCGCAAGGAGCTTGTGGCGGAACGGCGCATAGCCCGTCAGGAGGCTCGCCCGGGCAGGCGTGCAGATCGCCGTGGGCGTGTACCAGCGGTCGAAACGCGTTCCCGTCCGTGCCAGCTCGTCGAGCACGGGGCTCGTCCCGGCCGGGTTCCCGTAGGTACCGAGGGTGTCCGAGCGGTGCTGGTCCGTCATGAGGAAGAGGATGTTCCTCGGGGTCGTCATCTACTCACCCGCCGACGTGAAGATGTCCCCGAGGTAGTACTCGGAGGGCTCGACGGGCGAGGGCAGCTTGCCTGCGCCGACGAAGTACTCGTTCATCCCGGTGAGCCACGTGTCGATCGTCCCGTCGGCGGTCCAGCCGTCGAGCTCCTCCGTCGACAGGATCTGCACGTTGCCCGCGTCGGCCTCGACCTGGGCGGGTTCGACGGACAGCATGGCCGCCGTCGCCTCGATGGTGGCGTCGAGGTCCGTGGAACGGAACTCCATCGCCTCGCGGAGAGCAGCGACGACGCGTTCGACCTTCTCCGGCTCCTCCTCGACGACATCGTTTCCGGCGACGAACGCCGTCGGGAAGGCCACGACGTCCTCGAAGTCGCTGTTCTGCGCGAGCTCGACGAGGTCGGGCACCTGCTCCTTCACCGTGGCGAGCGCCGGATACCAGAACCCGGCGCCGTCGACCTGCTGCGAGGCGAGCGCAGCCACGATGGCGGCCGGCTCCATCGGGACGAGATCGACGTCGTCCTTCGTCATGCCCGCCTCCTGGAGGGCGAGGGTGAGGATCATGTCACCGCTCGTTCCCTCCGGCACGGCGACGGTCTTCCCGCGCAGATCCTCGATGCTCTCGATACCCGGTTGCGCGACCACCCGATCGGCCTGGCCGAGCGTGTTGATCGCGACCACCTTGGCCTCGCCGGAAGCCGGCAGCCACATGGCCCCCGGGCCGATGTATCCGAAGTCGAGGTCGCCCGTGCCGAGCGCCTGGATCTGCAGCGGCCCGTTGGTGAAGACGCTCGCCGTGACGTTGAGTCCGTGCTTCTCCCAGATGCCCTGCTCCTCCGCGACGGCGAGCAGGCTCGCCCCGTTGAAGTCTCCGATGTAGCCGAAGTTCACGTCGATCGTCTCCTCTGCCGAACCGCCGCCGCCCCCGCCATCGGCGCTGCACCCGGTGATGGCGAGCGTGCTGGCGGCCACGAGCGCGAGGGCGCCGAGGAATTTCTTGTTGAAGGTCATGTCGTTTCTTCTCGTTGTCAGGTCGTCGGCGATGACGACGCGGTGCGGTGGTCGGAACTCCCGGCCGTCGCGGTGGATTGGTGGTAGACGGAGTGCCAGACGCGGTTGCGCAGCTCTCCGAATTCGGGGCTGAGTCGGACGTCCTCGGTGCGGGGATACGGCAGGTTCACATCGATGACGTCGAAGATCCGGCCGGGTCGCGCCGCCATGACGACGACGCGGTTGGCGAGGAACACCGCCTCGTCGACGTCGTGCGTGATGAACATGACCGTGCGCTTCTCCTGGCTCCACGTGTCGAGGAGCTGTTCCTGCAGCTTCACGCGGGTGAGGGCGTCGAGCGCGCCGAACGGTTCGTCCATGAGCAGGATCGACGGATTCACGGCGTAGGCACGAGCAATGGCGCAGCGCTGCTTCATTCCGCCGGACAGCATCTTCGGCAGGGCGTCGGCGAACTGCTCGAGGCCCACCATGCGGATGAAGTAGTCGGCACGTTCACGACGCTCCGCGCGCGGCACCTTCGCGGTCTTGAGTCCGAACTCGACGTTCTGACGGACGGTGAGCCAGGGGAACAGCGCGTACTGCTGGAAGATGACACCGCGCTCGGGGCCGGGGCCGTCCACGGCCACTCCATCGACGAGCGCCTCGCCTGCCGTCGGTTCGTCGAGCCCCGCGAGGATGTTCATGAGCGTGGACTTGCCGCAGCCAGATGGCCCGACGACCGTCACGAACTCGTTGTCGGCGATGTCGAGATCGACGCCGCCGAGAGCGACGAACTCCTCGTTCTTCAGCGTGAAGGTCTTCTTCACGTCCCTGACCGAGATCTTCGGGGACGCGGTGGCCCCTCGGCGATCCGTCGTCGTGTCGCTCATCGTCGCTCCTGCCAGCCGGTCAGTTTGGATTCCGCGAGCAGCAGCAACCGGTCCATGACGAGACCGAAGATCCCGATCAGGACGATTCCCACGAAGATCGTCGCGAGGTCGTAGTAGATCTGCGCCGCCTGCATGCGCGCGCCGATGCCGCGCTGCGCACCGAGCAGCTCCGAGGCGACGAGCGTCGCCCACGACGATCCGAGTCCGACGCGCATGCCGACGAGGATGAACGGCGTCGACGCCGGCACGACCACTCGGGCGAAGATCGTGCCGTCCTTCGCACCGAGCACCCGGGCGGCGTTGAGCATCGTGCGGTCGACGCTCACCACACCCTGGTAGGTCGAGATGACGCAGGCGAGGAAGGCGGCGAGGAAGATCACGAAGATCTTCGGGATCTCGCCGATGCCGAGGAGGACGAGCACGAGCGGGAGGAGTGCGAGCGGCGGGATGGTGCGGAAGAACTGGATCCACGGCTCGAGGAGTCCGCGTCCGATGGTGTACCACCCCATCAGGAACCCCACCGGAATCGCGAGGGCCGAGCCGAGGAGGAAGCCGGAGAGCACCCGGCCGAGGCTCGCGGCGATGTCCTCGACGAGGATCCCCTGCTGCGCCAGCGCGATCCCCTTCTCGAGGACCTCCGGCGGCGTCGGCAGCTGGAACCCGTTGAGCGCGAGCACCCACCAGAGGCCGATCCCGCCGATGATGGAGATGGCGTTGAGGACGAGGACGGAGGAGCGGCTGCCCAGCAGGCGGCTGCGCTTGACGCCGGTCCTCGTCGTGGGCGTCGGGGTGGACACCGTCCGATCGGTCACGGTCGACATGGTGTCCCCTCAGGTGTCGGTGCGGTCATCGGATCGAGCTCCTCATCGTCGGGGAGGGGGTGACGGCGTCGGCGACGCCCGGGTAGTTGGCCAGAAGGGGGGACTCGCGGAAGACGGCGGCGATCGCGCCGACCGCCCCCGCCAGGTCTCCGAGGGTGGAGGTGCGGAAGTCGGGAAGCGCCGGCGAGATCGACGCCAACTCGAATCGGAGCGCCGACCGGGCGGCGTCGACGAGGGCGGGGGCTACGTCGACGACGGGACCGCCGAGCACGATGCTCGAGGGGTTGAGCGTCATCGCCGCGGTCCCGAGGGCGCGGCCCACCGCCCCTCCGATGTCGCGGAGCACCGCATCGACCACGGGATGAGCGCGTGCGACCTCGCGTCGCAGGTCGTCGAGGTCGTTCACGTCCACACCCCGTCGGCGACACTCGGCGAGGATCTCGGGCGTCGCGGCGACGGTCTCGAGACATCCCGTCTTCCCGCATCGGCACGACCGCGTCCCGCCGGCCACGGCGACGTGTCCCAGTTCCCCGGCGAGCCCGGCGGATCCGACGACGAGGCGCCCTCCGATCACGAGACCGCCGCCGACTCCGTCGGAGAGCCGGAGGTAGATGACGTCGTCCCCACCGCTGCTGCCGATCGACAGAGCCTCGGCGAGAGCCGCGAAGCGGGTGTTGTTGTCGACGACGACTCGGGCTCCGAAGCGGTCGTGGAAAGCCTCGTCGATGCCCTCGGCCGGCTCCCTCCTGCCCCAGCTCATGCCCGGCTCGGCGGTGGTGGTCCGTGCGTAGGGCCCGGGGACTCCGATACCGACGGCCTGGAGGGCTCCGAAGTGGGTTCCCCGCTCCGAGGACACCTCCTCGATGAGGGCGAAGGTCGTGTCGAGGCGCGCGCGCCAGTCGATTCCGTCGTCGTAGCGGGCTGAGCCCGATGCGATGATCTCGTGGGACGCGTCGGCGACGGCGACCTGGACCCGGCGGTGGCCGAAGTCGACTCCGAGATACTGCCCGGAGCGGGGGTCGAGGGCGAGACGTTCCGCCGGCCGACCGCTCCCCGAGCGGGAGGTCGCATCGGTGTCGACGACGATGATGGCGCCACGGGCCAGGAGGCTGCCGGTGATCTCGGAGAGCGTCGTCCGTGAGAGTCCGACGACGGTGGCCAGCTCGCTGCGGCTGAGCGCGCCGCGCTCGCGGAGAGCCACGAGGACGCGGTCCTCGTGGGTCCGACGGACCAGCGCGTGCACTCCGATGGGCTTCACAACGCTCACCTTAGGGACCTCAGAATTTTTCCGTCAACCGCCCGGCAGAAAGAATCCGGCAATAAGTCGAAGCCCTGGCAGAACACATCCCGTCGCCTGGCCGACGCCGATGACACTCGCGCCTTTCACCCCCCGTCCGATCGTTCGCGCTCGACGCCCGGTGGGCTGTGGCAGACGACCGAATCGCCCTCCCGAGCGGCGCCTTCCGGCGCTCGTCGCCTCGATGACGTTCGCGGCCGACCGATCAGTCCTACTCGGCGGTCAACGCGTCACCGAGGGCTGCGAGAGCTGTGGCACCGAGCGAGGGGAACATCTGGGCGAGCTCGTAGACCGACGCCCCCGCGTACATGCGAGCCGTTCGCTCGTCCGACAACATGGGCAGGTGCTCGAGCACCGTCGGCCAGCGATCGTCGTCCTCGGCGACGGACCCGAGCTGCCGGAGGAGGATCGGCCAGCGCTGCGACACCGTCGTGCGCGAGGGCAGGGCCGTCAACGCCTCCCGCGCGTTGGCGTGCTGCGATCGGGTGAGGAGGTGCCGATCGGTGATCTCTCCGTGCTCGGGAAGACCGAGCCGCTCGAACTGCGAGGGCGGCGCATCGGCCTCCACCATCGCCGTGACGAGCATCCCCACCATCCGCCGTTCCAGCTCGGGATCGACCAGAGGGTGGAGCTGGTCCGGGTCCTCCAAGAGATCGAACAAGAGGGTGCCGAAGCTCCACGGGTCACCCCAGGCCGCAGCGGGCATCCGCAGGACGGGGACCTGCTTGCTGAACGCTAGCGGCGGGATCAACTCGGCCTCTCGCAGTTCCTCCGGGCGGAATCGCGACGCCATGTGGGTCGGCATGAGCGTGTGCTCGTAGAGCGGTCCGTTCTCCGGGGTCGCGCACGCCCGCATGTAGACGTAGCGACCATCCGTGACGTTGACGTGCCCGCCGAACGAGCCGAAGAGCCCGACCTCCCGCGGCCGGACGCCCTCGGCGAGGAGCGGCCCGATGGCGGAGCCGAGCATGTCGGCAGGCAGGGGAAGTCCGAAGTAGTCGAGGAGCGTCGCCCCGAAGTCGATGGTCTGCACGAGGGCGTCCGAGCGCTCCCCCGCTCGACCGCTCCTCGGATCCCAGATGAACAGCGGCGTATGGATATTCTCCTCGAACCACGGCTGCACGTTCTTCCCCCACCACCCGCGCTCGCCGAGGAGCAGTCCGTGGTCGGTGCAGACGATCAGGAGCGTGTCGTCCCAGAGGCCCTGCGCGTCCATCTCGTCGAGGACGCGTCCGAGCGACTCGTCGCACATCGTGAGGAGGGAGCTGTACTGCTCGCGCATGTGCGCGATCTCGGCATCCGATTCCCCCACCCGGCCGTAGTCCGGCCAGTCGTAGGCGCCCTCGTCCATCGTCGGGGCGTCGTCCTCGGATCTGTACCAGCGCCGATGCTCCGGATAGCTGACGAACGGCTCGTGGGGGTCGAAGCACTCGATCTGGAGGAACCAGGAGTCCTCGCCCGAGTTCGTGCGCAGGAACTCGATGCCCGCGTCCACCGTGAGGGTCTGGGGGTGGGTCTGCGCCGTCGGATAGTACTGGCGGTTGATCCGGTCCTGCCGCACGATCGCTCCCGTGCGACGGCTCACCGTTTCGACCGGATCCGGGTCGCCGACGTGACCCTTCCACCGGTCCCCTTCCTGGCCGCGGAAGAACTCGAACGTGTCGTAGCGGGAGTGGTAGGTCGCCCCGCCGTCCTCCCAGTAGTGCTGGTGATCGGTGACGAGGTGTGTGTACACGCCCGCGTGCGAGAGCAGCTCGGGGACCGAGTCGTCGAAGGGCTCGAGCGGGCCCCACGAACGGTGCAGGAAGTTGTAGCGTCCCGTGTGCATCTCGCGACGGGCCGGCATGCACGGCATACTGCCCGCGTAGCAGGTGTCGAACGTGACGGATCGCTCGGCCAGGCGCTCGAAGTTCGGAGCATGGACGCCTTCAGCACCGTACGGCGGCAGGAATCCTCGGTTGAGGGTGTCGAACATCACCATGATCGCCCGCACGTCAGCTCCTCGCCGATCCTGTAGCGTCGACGCCGCTCGGAGCTGTGACACCCGACGCGTCGAACTCCTCCAGCGTGCGCTCAAGCCACCCGATCCACGTGTCGATCTCGAGCATCCCCCGACGGTGGGACGCGTCGGCCAGGACGTTCGCCCGCTCGACGTCCAGTTCCTCGATCGGGTCCGGATAGGTCCGGGTCCTGTCCCGATCGCGGGATTCGGCGACCTGGCGCCGCCGCGCGTCGAGCTCGGTGACGAGGAGATTCCGCAACGACTCCGGGTCGAGCGCGCCGGCGATGTCGAAGCGCACATGGAAATCCGCATCCTGGAACCGCGACGGCGGCGCGTACGGTTCACGCGACCATCGGACGACCTCGGCGCGTCCGGCCTCCGTCATCCGGTACACCTTCGCGTCGGGGCGACCCGTCCGGGGGTCGACGACGTGTCCGATCCACCCGGCGTCCTCCATTCGTTTCAGGACGCGATAGATCTGGCTCTGATCGGTGTTCGAGCGATAGAACCGCCCCTCGCGCTGCATCCACTTGCCGATGTCGTACCCGCTGACGGGTCCTCGCGCGAGGAGGCCGAGGAGGATGTACTCGAGTTTCATATGCCGCCATTCTCCTGCGATCGGCTCTCAGACGGCACCCCGGACGGAATCGCCCGCTCACGTCGTCGTCGTCCGCTCATGCGGCAGGGTTCACGGTCTGGGCCAGCCGGGAGCGTTCGCGGCGCCGTTCGGCCTGAACGACGGGGTCGGCGACGGGCGCCGCGAGCATCAGCTGTCGCGTGTACGGGTGCTCCGGTGATGCGGTCACCTGGTCGGCCTCCCCCGTCTCGACGAGGCGCCCGCGGAACATCACAGCGACCCGGTGGCACATCTCTCGGACCACCTGCAGATCGTGCGAGATGAAGAGGTACGACACCCCCGTACGTTCCTGAATGCCGATGAGCAGGTCCATGACACGCGCCTGGGTGGACAGGTCGAGGGCCGACAGCGGCTCGTCGCAGATGATGAGACGCGGCTCGAGTGCGAGGGCACGGGCGATCGCGATCCGCTGTCGTTGGCCACCCGAGAACTGCCGGGGGAAGCGCGACTCGGCGTCCGCCGGCAGATCGACCTGCTCGAGGAGCTCCCGCACGCGGGACGCTGCATGAACGCGCTTCAGCCCCGCCGCCCTGATCGGCTCGGCCAGGATGTCGCCGACACTCATGGACGGGTTGAGCGAGGTGTAGGGATCCTGGAAGACGACCTGGATGTCGGCCGCGAGCGCTCGACGTCCGCGGCGTCCGAGTGCGTCGATCCGGCGTCCGTCGAACGAGATCGATCCCGCAGTGACGGGCGCGAGACCGAGCACGGCACGGCCGAGCGTGCTCTTCCCCGACCCGGACTCGCCGACGAGGCCGACACATTCCCCCGCTCCGATCTGCAGGCTGATGCCATCGAGCACGCGATTCCCGGCGCGGCGGCCAGAGGCACGGTAGGTCACGACGAGGTCCTCGATGCGGAGGAGAGGTTCGGTCGTATTCATGAGGTCTTCCTCCTCGAGACGGGCACCACGGGCGCCCTCAGGCGGGTGCCGTTGGGTATGGCGGACAGCAGTTGCTTCGTGTAATCCTCGCGAGGATCGGCGAACACCGCCGTCACGTCGCCCTCCTCGACGACCCGACCGGTGCGCATGACGACGACACGTTGGCAGAGGTCGGCGACGACACCGAAGTTGTGCGTCACGAGGAGGACCGCCATGCCGCGTTCCTCCTGGAGCCGCCTGAGCAGGTCGAGGATCTCGGCCTGGACGGTCACGTCCAGGGCCGTCGTGGGCTCGTCGGCGATGAGGAGCGCGGGGTCGCACGAGACGGCACCCGCGATGAGGACCCTCTGGGCCATTCCTCCGCTGATCTGGTGCGGGTAGGAGGCGAACGTGCGCGCGGGATCCGCTATCCCGACCTCCTCGAGCAGTTCGAGGGCACGGGCTCGCGCGGCGGATCGGGAGAGTCCTCGAACCGCACGCAGCGGCTCCGTCAGCTGGGCGCCGATCGTGAAGGAGGGGTCGAGGTTCGACATCGGCTCCTGCGGGATGTAGGCAATCCGCGACCCGCGAAGCCGCGCGCGCTCCGTCGGCGACGCGGCGAGCAGGTCCCGGCCGTCGAAGTGCACGATTCCGCGCCGGATCGAGGCCTCCGGCGGGAGCAGGCCGAGGATGCTGAAGGCCGTCTGCGACTTGCCCGATCCGGACTCGCCCACGAGCCCGACGACCTCGCCGGCCGCGATCGAGAATCCAACGTCGTCGACGACGACGGAGACGCCGTTCCCCGCCGGGTACCCGATCTGCATCCCGCGGACCACCAGGAGGGAGGTGTCGTCCGGCGTCGGATCCGCGGGAGCCTCCGGCGGGACGCGCCGGGCACGGCTCGGCGCCGATCGACCGTTGACGCTGTCCCTCAGGGCGTTGCCGACGAGGGCGAGTGAGGCCACCGTGATCGCGATCGTGATCCCCGGGGGGAAGACGAGGTGCGGGGCAGCGTAGATGTTGGTGAAGGCGTCGGAGAGCATCTGCCCCCAGCTCGGCGTCCCCTGCTCCCCTAACCCCAGGAACTGGAGCCCCGTCTGGACGAGGACGGCGGCCCCTGCACTGAACGACGCCTGGATGATGAGAGGACCGCGGACGACGCCGAAGACGTGGCGGGCGATGATGCGCGCGTCACTCAGCCCGGAGACGCGCGCCGCATCGACGTACAGCTCGTTGCGCACGTTCTGAACCGCTGTCCTCGCCAGCCGGAAGAAGCCGGGCGACAGCAGGATGCCGAACATCGCCATGACGGGGATCGTCTGCGGCCCGATCGCCGCGATCACGGCCAGGAGGAGCACCATTCCAGGGATCGCGATGACGATGTTCGCACCCCAGCTCGACACGCTGTCCCACCACGAACCGTAGTAGCCGGCCAGCATCCCGGCGGGAACGCCGACGACGACGGCCACCACGAGCGTGACGACGGTGCCGATGAGCGTCAGTCGCCCGGCGAAGAGGAGCCGTGAGAGGACGTCGCGGCCCGCTCCGTCTCCCCCGAGGAGATGGCCGGCTTCCGGACCCTGACGCGCGAGACCGGGGACGACCTCGTTGGGTCCGAACGGCGCGAGGAGGGGTGCGGCGATGCTGACGACCACGACGAGGACCAGGACGACGAGCGACGCGAGAGCGAGCGGATTGCGCAGGAGCACGCGCAGGACACCGCGACGGGCAGGATCGGTGGCGGTCGCGGCGACCACTCCGGCGATCGGGGACGGGGAGGTCATGCGACACGCACCTTCGGATTGAGCCAGCCGTTCAGCAGATCGATGGCGAGGTTGACGACCACCACGACGAGGACCATCATCACGACGACGCCGATGACCTGGGGACTGTCGCCGCCGACCGTGGCGTCGAGCACCATGGAGCCGATCCCCGGCAGCGCGAAGATCCGCTCGATGACGACGGTACTGCCGAGAAGACTGATGAATTCGAGCGAGAGCACGGTGAGCCCCGCTGGAGCGGCGTTGCGCAGGGCATGCTTCAGCACGATGCTTCGCTCGGGGAGACCGCGGCTGCGCAGGGTCCGCACGTAGTCCTGGCTGAGCGTGTCGATCATCGCGCCGCGCACCTGCTGCGCTGTGGATGCGACGGAGCTCACAGAGATCGCCGTCACGGGCAGCACGAGCGCGAGCGCCCACCCGTCGGCCGATCGGGCGAACGGCACGTAGCCGGTCGCCGGGAACCAGCCGAGTGTGATGGCGAACGCGAGCACGAGGATGAGCGCGAGCCACACGCCCGGCATCGCGAAGCCCGCGATTCCGACGATCTGGACAGCACGGTCGATCCATCCTCCGCGGTACGCCGCGAACACTCCGAGGAGGACGCTCACGACCCCGGTGACGACGACAGCCGCGACGGCCAACGACAGCGTCACCGGGAGCCGGTCGAGCAACGCGTCCGTCACCGGCTGGAACGTCAACCAGGAACTGCCCAGATCGCCCCGGATCGCGTGCTGCAACCAGTCGACGTAGCGCGTGAAGATGTCGCGGTCGAGACCGAGCTCGGCGAGCTTCGCCGCGATCTGCTCGTCGGTCGCGTTCTCCCCGAGGAGGGTCCGAGCAACGTTCGTGCCGTTCGCGTTCAGGAGGAAGAACGTCGCCGTCGCGATCACCCACACCATCACGACTCCGGCGAGGAGTCTGCGCACGAGGTAGGTCAGCATGCCGCGTCGACCTCCCCCACCGTCGACGTGATCGTCGTCCCGCTCACGATGCTGGTGCGTAGTTCGCGATCGACGGGACGATCTGCAACGCCTGTGCATCCACGTCGACGCCCGCGGTCGAGAAGTAGACGGCGTCGGGGAAGTAGGCGGGGACGAACCAGGCCTTCTCCACGAAGAGCGTGTCGAGCGCCCGGTAGGCCTCCACCTGCGCGTCTCCCGACGTCGTCCGGATCAGGTCGACGGCAGCCTGGATCTCCGGGTCGGTGTTGCCGAGGGGGTTCCACGGCGCGTCGGACGCGCCCCAGAAGTTGATTCCCTGCCACGGGTCGCTCGACTGCAACTGGTACCAGACGGCGGCGTACTTGCCGGAGAGGTATTCGTCGTTGGTCTGCGCCTGCGGGACCTGCGCCCAGTCCACGGTGATCCCCACGGCGCCGAGCTGCTCGGTGAGAAGGGGCGAGAGGTTGGCGTAGACGGGTTCGGGGATGGTCATCGAGAATCCGTCGGCGTAGCCCGCCTCGGCGAGGAGCTCCTGAGCACGGTCTGGGTCGTACTCGTACGCGCCCTCGAGCGACTCGTCGTACGGTTCGGACTTCGGATTGAACACCTGGTTCGTGATCGTGCCGGACCCGTCGTAGAGGGTGTCGAGGATCGCCTCGCGGTCGATCGCGTAGTTCAGGGCCTGACGCACGCGCTCATCGGCGAGAGCGGGCACCATCGTGCCGTCACGGTCGAAGAGGAACAGGCCCTGGAAGCCGGGACCGGGGGACGTGGTGACCGTGAGGCCCGCGCCCTCCGCCTGTTCGGCGTTGATCGCGTCACCGGTGGCACCGTCCACCTCGCCGCTGCGGACGGCGTTGAACCGTGCGGTCGCGTCCGTGATCGGCTTGATGACGATGCGATCGTACGGATACGCCTCGGCGTTCCAGTAGTCGTCATTGCGCACGAACGTGTACTGCACCGTCTTGGTCGTCTCGGCCTCGTCGAGGACGTAGGGTCCGGTGCCAACCGGGGCGTCGGCGAGGGTCCCCGCATCGATCGAGTCGGGGCTGGCCATTGCACCACCGGGAAGCGCGAGCTGCCGGATGATGCCGGGATCAGGCTGCGTGAAGACGAGGTCGACACTGGTCGCCGAGTTCACGACGATGTCCGAGATCGCGGCGAATGCCACACTCGAGGTCCCCGTCCCCTCCCGGGTCGCCTCGATGTTCGCCTTCACTGCATCCGCGTCGAAGTCGCTGCCGTCCGTGAAGACGACGTCGTCGCGCAGCGTGAGGCTCAGCGTGGTCTGGTCGTCGTTCCACTCCCACTCGGTGGCGAGGTCCGCGACGTACTCGCCGTCCGGTGCGATCTGAATGAGCGTGTCGTAGACGGGCTGGTAGTACTGCACATAGTGCGCGTCTCGCGAATCTGCGGGTGCGAACGAGTTGATGTCCACGGCGCTCGCGAGCGTCAGGGTCTGTTCACCTCCCTCCGCTGAGTCGCTACCGGTCGAGCAACCGGCGAATGCGAGCGAGAGGGCGGCTGCTGCGGCGATCGTTGCTGCAGCTTTCCGACGACGAACCATGACGTACTCCTTCGTACAGGTGTGTGGCTTGCAGCCACCATAGGGGACATGTCCTTTAGGTGCAACGACCTATATGCCTTTTGTGCCGAGCGGCGAGGGGCAAGCGGCGAGCGGCGAGCGGCGAGCGGCGAGCGGCCGCACGATCCCGCACCCCTCCCGTGAGAGCGCTCTCCCGCGCGGTAGGCTTCATCCCAGATCACCGACAGCTGGAGCACCCATGAGCGACGACGCCCGCCGTTTCCCCGACCACTTCCTCTTCGGAGCGGCCACCGCCGCCTACCAGATCGAGGGAGCCGCCCACGAGGACGGTCGCACCGACTCCATCTGGGACGCGTTCAGCCGCGTACCGGGGGCGGTCATCGATGCGCACAACGGCGACGTCGCGACGGACCACTATCACCGCTACCGCGACGACGTGGCGATCATGAAGGAGCTCGGCCTCCAGACCTACCGCTTCTCCACGTCGTGGGCGCGCGTGCGGCCCGACGGCGGACCGGCGAACCCGAAGGGGCTCGACTTCTACTCGCGCCTCGTCGACGAGCTCCTCGGCGCCGGGATCAAGCCGTGGCTCACCCTCTACCACTGGGACCTTCCGCAGGCCCTCGAGGAGCGTGGCGGCTGGACCAACCGCGACACCTCCGAGGCCTTCCGCGACTACGCGATGACGGTGCACGAGGCCCTCGGCGACCGCGTCGACGTGTGGACGACGCTCAACGAGCCGTGGTGCTCCTCGTTCCTCTCCTACACGGCCGGCGCGCACGCCCCGGGTCGGCAGTCGGTGGAGGACGGCCTCGCCGCCGCCCACCACCTCATGCTCGGACACGGACTCGCCGTGCAGTCCCTCCGCGAGGCGGACCCGGCGCTCGAGATCGGGATCACGCTCAACCTCACGGTCGCGAAGCCCGTCGATCCGAGCAACGAGGGCGACGTCGACGCCGCGCGCCGCATCGACGGCCAGTTCAACCGCTTCTTCCTCGAACCGATCTTCCACGGCGTCTACCCGCAGGATGTCATCGACGACGTCGCCGGGAACAACTTCGAGTCGTATGTGAAGGACGGCGACCTCGACATCATCTCCACGCCGATCGACGCCCTCGGCGTGAACTACTACCACGGCGAGCACGTCACCTCCACGAAGCCGCCGGTGGAGACGGGCGGTCAGGCGGAGACCGAACGCCCCATCCGTTCCCCCTTCCCGGCCGCCGAGAACGTGTACTGGCAGCCGCAGGACCTCGAGACCACGTCCATGGGCTGGGAGATCGAGCCGTGGCTGCTGCGCGACCTGCTCGTGCACGTGGACGAGGAGTACACGGGACCCGCTGGGACCGCGATCTGGGTCACCGAGAACGGCGCGGCGTTCGACGACGTGCTCGAGGACGGCGCCGTGCACGACGACGACCGCTCTCGCTTCCTCGCCGGCCACCTCGAGGCGATCCTCGACACGATCGACGACGGTGTGAACGTGCGCGGGTATTTCTACTGGTCGCTGCTCGACAACTACGAGTGGGCCTGGGGGTACCACAAGCGCTTCGGGATCGTGCGCGTGGATTACGACACCCAGGAGCGCATCATCAAGGACTCCGGGCTCTCGTACCGGGACATCATCGCAGCGCGCGCTCTGCCCGCCCGCGCCCTGCCCGCCCGCCCGTAGCCCGACCTCGACCCGGACGCCGATCGCCGTGAGCACCGTCACCCCCCGCCACACCGTGCGTCATCCGCCGACGCTCGAGGCGGTCGCCGAGGCCGCCGGTGTCTCGCGCGCCACCGTGAGTCGCGTGGTGAACGGGTCGCCGCGCGTGCGGGGCGAGGTCGTCGAGGCGGTGCAGAAGGCGATCGCCGAGCTCGGCTACGTTCCGAACCGCGCAGCCCGCTCGCTCGCCTCCAGTCGCACCCATTCGATCGCGCTCCTCGTACCCGAGGAGGTGTCGCGCTTCTTCGGCGACCCGTACTTCGCGAGCTTCACGACCGGGCTCGACCGCCGTCTCGCCGCCAGCGAGTACGTGCTCAACCTCGTCGTGGCGCGCGACGACCCCGATCGCAAGGCCGTGCGCTACGTGCGCGGCGGCAACGTGGACGGCGCGATCGTGGTGTCGCACCACAGCGGCCACGAGTTCCTCGCGCAGCTCGAGGGTGTCGTCCCGATCGTGTTCGGCGGGCGGCCCGAGGCCGGCATCAGCGCGGAGCCGTACTTCGTGGACGTCGACAACGTCGCGGGCGGCCGACTCGCCACCGAGCACCTGCTCGGTCTCGGGCGTCGACGCATCGCGACGATCGCGGGACCGGTCGACATGACCGCCTCCATGGATCGACTCGCCGGTTTCCGCGCGGCCATGGACGACGCCGGCCTCCCGTCCACCGCGATCGACTACGGCAACTTCACCGCGCCGGGTGCCGCCGCTGCCATGCGCCGCCTCCTCGAGGAGCAGCCGGATCTCGACGGCCTCTTCGTCGCATCGGACCTCATGGCGACGGGCGCGCTCCGTGTGCTCGCAGCCCGCGGCATCCGTGTGCCGGACGACATCGCGATCGTCGGCTACGACGACAGCCCCGCCGCGACCTGGGGCGAGATCGGTCTCACGACGGTGAGCCAGCCGTCCGAGCTCATGGGCGCGACGACCGTCGACGTGCTGCTGCGGCTGCTCGGCGGCGACCCCGACGTGCCGCACGCGAACATCGTGCCCACCGAGCTCATCATCCGCGAGTCGGCGTGACGCGCGGGCAGCGGCGGACCGGGCTGCTCGTGATCGCCGGGCTCGCGCTCCTCGTCGTCGTGGTCGGGATCATCGCGGTCCCGATGATCGCGCAGACGATCATCAACGCCGACCACCTTCCCGAAGCGGTGGGCTCGGAGGTCGTCATGACGAAGGAGCAGGCCGAGCTGATGGACCGCGGCGACGGCTTCCCTCTCTGGGGTCCCGTGTTCCTGCTCTCGGTGGCCGCGCTCGTCGTCGCGATCTTCGTCGTGGCGCTCCGCTGGCCGGAGAAGCGCGGCTAGACGCTGCGTGGGCTCCCGACACGCGGGGCTCTCGACGCACAAGGCTCTCGACGCACAGGGCTCTCGACGCGCAGGGGTCTCGACGCACGGCACCGGGCAACGCCCGCCGGTCACCGACCCGACGCGCCCACTAACGTCATGGCCGAGTAGGCCTGGGCAGGCGGATGGCCCACACGCCCCGGCTTGTTCTCGGCGTCACGGATTCCCACCCGCAAGGTCCGCGGGCGGTCTAGATCTGCTCTTGGTGGTGTGCGTCCACTGCCAGTGGCCGGGGCCTCGGACATGCGGGACCCCGTCCGGCATGGACAACTCCCACGGCCCCGAATCGATGCTCTGATGGTGGCCCCAGCAGAGCAGTACCCCGTTGTCGGTGTGGGTTCGGCCGCCGTCCCGCCAGGGGATGACGTGGTGCACTTCGCACCACCCCGCCGGGGCGGTGCAGCCCGGTATCACGCAGCCACCGTCCCGGGCGGCGATCACTCGGCGCTGCGAGGGGGTGAAGCAGCGTTGCACGGACCCGAGGGCGAGCGCTCGGCCTTTGTCGTTGAAGATGATCTGTTGCATGCCGCGGGAGTCGATCAACTTCTCGATCGCGTCGACGGAGATCGGGGTGTCCATACCGTCGATCGCTCCGACGCCCCAGCCGGTATCGAGCGCCGCCTGCGTGACGGTCACGGAGATCGCGGGAGCCGACCCGGCGAGCTCGGGAGCGTCCTTCACACGCGCCGCAGCGCTGAGGATATCGGCGAGGGTGTCGTGTCGCTTCTGCTGCGGGAGTCGGTCGTCGACGTGGTCGACGAGGGAGTCCGGGTCGGCGAACGATACCTTCCGCACGTGCGCTTCGAGGAGCCGCTTGAACGATGCGCCGATCTCGAGGGTGAGGAGCCCGTGCACGGGAATCAACCCTTCCGGAGTCTCGCGCCCGATCGTGAACCGCCGCTTCCTCCGAGCCACTTCCTCCCGCGGGCAGGCCCCGTCGGGGTCGATGGTCTCGAGGAACAGTTGCACCTGCCCACGGACCAGATCCGCGCGCAGCGGGGGGTGATCTGGAGTGCCGGCGGCGAGCTTCACAAGCGACTCCTCCGCCTGAATCAGGACGGCATTATCCACACGGTTCCCGACCCCGTCGAGGGCGTCGATGATGATCGTCGCGACGTCGATGCTCAGGTTCCCGGCGAACACCGCCGCGGCGACCGCGGGATGCGCCGATCCTGTCTCAGCGCCCGTCAGTGACGCTCCGCAGTTGAGCGATTCGCCCACACGGATGCGCCGCTTCGCGTCCCGATCCGCCGCCGATGTCAGCATCGCGACGGCATCCACGGCGGACGCGTAGCCGAGAGCGCCGAGGGTGTCGATCGGTCCCTGCGTGCGCTTGTCAGCCTCCCCCGCCAGAGCGACACGGGCGGCGTCCACGAGACGGCCGAGGTGCTCCACATCGCGCAGCGCCGTGATGTATTCCGGGGCGGACAACCGTGCCGGGGCGAGGGCGGCGACGGGGCCGGCGAGGAGCTCGATCGCGTCCCCGATCCGCTCCTGGAGGACCTCGCCCTGTCTGCTCATACGTCTAGTGAACAGCACACCACCGACATTCGGACGGTATCCGGAAAGGGAGTCGGTTTCTTCGTCGAAGCCGGCCTGTGGACGACAAGCGGGAAGCGCCGACACAGTTTTCGAGGGCGACAGATGTGGCACGAGGGCGCCACCTCTACGTGGCGCCCTCGGTCGGGAGTAGCACTCTCGACGGACGCGACCGGATTCTCGAAGACGGCTAGTCGCCGCCTCCGCCGCCGCCGCCGTCTCCACCGCCGCTGTCACCGCCGCCACCGCTATCTCCGCCACCCCCGTCGAAGGAACCACCGCCGTCGTTCGAGTCGCCGTGGTGCCCATGGCGGTCGTCTGCCGAGGAGCCTCCCACGTACACGCCCCCGTCGCTTCCCGAACCGTCACCCCGGCGGCGCTTCCCGGCACCTCCCGAGACCGACCCCACGATGATCAGCACCACGACCACGATGCCGACGGCACCCGCGATCATCCACCCCAACGTTCCGTCCACACTCAGCCCCGTTCCGTCGTCGATACGAGCGACTCTAGAGCCCGACGGCCAGCAAGGACATGGGCACCCGTTCCCCGGAACGCCTACTGGTAGGTGACCAGGTCCACCTCGGGCGTCACGTCGCGCATCGTCTGCTCCGGCGTGAGCATCGGGAGATCCTCGTCGTAGAAGTTCTTCCACCCCCAGGCCATGCCCGCCGGGGCGTCGGCGTGGAGGGCGCGCCAGGTGGCCTGCTTGTCGGGTTGGCCGCCCTGACCGTCCGCGTGGATGAGCAGTTCGAGCTCCGGGTGGGACATGTCGACGTCCTGGCGGTTCTCGATCATGTCGAGCCGGAACTGGTGCAGCACGAACATCTTCGGCGGCAGGCTCTCGCGGTTCACGAGGTCGGCGAGCCAGTCGGAGACGGTGTTGATCTCCTGTGCGGAGACCGAACCGATCTGGGTGAGGTGCTTCTCGTCCGGCGCGAGGCGCCACTCGGGGTCGAGGGCGAGGCCCACGTTGGGCTTCGCGAGCAGCGACTCGTAGAGCTTCGCCTGGGTGAGGAAGTCGGTGCGGCCGGGCTGCAGGTCGATCACGACGTACACGCCGGCGTCGGCCGCCGCGTCGATGTACGGCTCGAGCCGGCTCGTCGCGAGTTCGTTGGAGAAGTTACCGTCGTCTCCCGCATCCCCGGCCGCGACGGTCGCGATGATCTCGAGCGTCGGCACGACGGTGCGGTCCGTGAGGCCCGCGTACTCGGCCGCCGTCGTCCTCGCACGTTCGATCGTCGCCGGCACGTCCTGCTCGCCGAGCACACCGAGCACGGGCACCTCGGGTGCCCCGTAGAGCGCCACGTACAGCCGGTCGGCGAAGAGGTGCTGGCCGCCTCCCGGCAGCTCGAAGCCGGTCGCGGCAGTGCGGACGGCCCAGTCCGGATCGGGAAGCGTGCCGAAGGCCTCACCGAGGAGCAGGGTGGACGCGGCCCCGGCGTCGTGGAGCGCCCCGATCGCGGCGGTCGAGCCGAGCGGATCGGCGGCGCCCGCCGGGAGCACGGTCGCCGGAACACCGGCGGCACGAGCAGTGGCGAGGGCCGCGGCGTCCCCCGCAGCGTCCGTGCTGAGCGCGATCGTTCCCTCGAGGGGCGCGGCGGGCTCGGGCATCGGATGGATCGGGGCGGCCGAGGCCGAGGGTGTGGAAGTGGAGCGCTCGGGGGCTGGCAGGGCGGCGATCGCCGCGGGGGTCAAGTCGTCGGGGCTGTCCGAGACGTCCATCCCCGTCGCCTCGCGGAGCGCCTCGGCGTCCGCGTCGCTCGCGACGACGTCGAGGTCGCCGAACGACTCCGCATCCACGTCGCCGACGGCGATCACGGTGGCGGCACCGAGGCGTTCGATCTCGTCGTCGAGCGCCGAGGCCTCGGGCTCGGCTGTGGAACCGCCGGCCGGCTCGTCCGGCGCGCCCGTCGAGGACGGAGCCGGCGAGGCGGACTCGGCCACGGCTTCGCCTCGCCCGTCGAGCAGGAGGGGAACGCCGAGCTCCACCGCCACCTGGGCGGCGAGGAAGCTCGCGTCGTCGTCGTCCGCGCTCACGACGACCAGCGGGGTGGATTCGAAGAGCGAGCGACTCGTCTCGATCGCCCGGGTCGCGGCGTCCGCGTCGGTCACCGCGGTGGTGCCGTCGGCGGGCCGCACGGTCGTGACGGTCGCGTCCGCCTCGGGCTCCGGGGCGGTGGTCGTGCAGCCGACGAGTGCGAGCACCCCGGCGAGGGCGACGGACACGGAGACGGAACGGACGACGCGAGAGGGCATCGGTTAAGGCTAACCGAGACGCCCGACGCGCAGCACCGAGAACAGCGGACCATCGGATGTCGAGGGCGTGAAGAGTCGTCCCGTCATTCGAGGGCGAGCGCCGTCGCGTCGAAGCGGCGATGACCGCGACCAGGACGAATGCGTGCAGCCGTCCGCCTGTCAGGCCGCTCGCAGGCCGTCGAAGGCCACCCGAAGCAGCGAGCGCGCCAGAGCACTGTCGATGCCGGCACCGGAGGCGCGGATGCTGTGCGCCAGGCCGCACGTGAGGTGCAGCACCGTAGGGGCGTCGACGTCCGCTCGGAGCAGCCCGTCCTCACGCGCTCGACTCATCAGCTCGGCGAGCTGGGCGATGAGCGCGTCGCGCGCCGTGGCCGTCTGAGGAAGCACGACCTCCGACCGCAGGGTCACCTTCTCGAACAGGGCATCCTCCACGAGGAGAGCGATGTGGGCCTCGAGCGCCCGCTCGAGCTGCCCTGGAGCGGTCTCCTGCAGGATCGCATCGAGCGCATCGAAGCGATCCCAGACGAGCGTCTCCTCGAGCTCCTCCACCGTCGCGAAGTGTCGGTACACGGTGCCGACTCCGACGTCCGCCGCGCGGGCCACCGCATTGAGGGCGAGGACCTCACCACGGGATTGGAGGTCGCGGGCCGCGTCGACGATCCGCTCGCGATTGCGAGCGGCATCCTTCCGCATCTCCGTCATGACACCACTATATCCGGATGAGTGATCCAATCGGATTACTTATCCGTATAGAGTCGACGTCATGACCACATCCCACCGCCCTCTCGCCGTCATCACCGGAGCCAGCTCCGGCATCGGAGAGCAATTCGCCCGTCGATACGCCCGCGAGGGCTTCGATCTCCTCCTCATCGCCCGTTCGGAATCGACCCTCCGTGTGATCGCAGACGACCTGTCCGCGCGACACGGTGTCGGCGTCGATCTGTTGGTCGCGGACCTCTCTCGCGCGGCCGACGTCACCCGCGTCGCCGAGCATCTCCTCACCGGGCTCCCCCGCCTCGACCACCTGGTGAACTGCGCGGGTGCCTCCGTTGAGGGCGATCTCGCCGACGCCGACGAGACGGCCCTCCGACGAATGATCGACCTCAACATCACCGCCCTCACCCTGCTGACGAGAACGGCGATCATCCGCATGCGTGCGGCCGGCTCCGGCACGATCATCAACGTCGCGAGCGCCGCCGCCTACCAGCCCATTCCGCATCTCGCGGCCTATTCGGCATCGAAGTCCTTCGTGCTCATGCTCACCGAGGCGATGTCCGAGGAGAACAGGCCGTTCGGACTGAGGATCCTCGCGGTCTCGCCGGGCGACACCGAGACACCCATGAACCCGGGGGCTGCGCGGGGCAAGCGCGCACCGGAAGAGGTGGTCGAGACGGCCTGGAAGGCGCTACCCGGACGCGCTCCGTCCGTCGTCGACGGACGCGCCAACAGCATCCTCGCCGCGGTCTCGACACGACTCCTCCCGTCGCGGACCCGCCTCCGCGTCGCCGAGCGCATGATGCGCGACAAGGCCTGAGCTGCGCGATTCACGGACGGCGCGGAGAACCCGACGATGAAATCCGACGGACAATAGAGGAGTGACGATCCACGACCTCCCCCCGACCCAGGCGACGGACACCCTCGGCGACGATCAGGCGCTCCGCCTCCGGGCCGACTTTCCCGCCCTCGCCCAGTCGGTGAACGGGCACCCGCTCGTCTACCTCGACTCCGGTGCCACATCGCAGAAACCCACGGCCGTGCTCGATGCGGAACGCCGCTACCTCGAGACCACGAACGCGGCCGTGCACCGCGGCGCCCACACGCTCGCGGCCAATGCGACCGAGCTCTACGAGGACGCGCGCGCGACCGTCGCCGCCTTCGTCGGGGTGGACGCCGACGAGATCGTCTGGACGTCGAACGCCACGGAGGGCATCAACCTCGTCGCCTATGCGTTCTCGAACGCGAGCGTCGGGCGCGGGGGCGCGGCGGCCGAGCGCTTCCGCCTCGGGGTCGGTGACGAGATCGTGGTCACCGAGGCCGAGCACCACTCCAACCTCGTGCCGTGGCAGGAACTCGCGTTCCGCACGGGGGCGACACTGCGCTTCGTCCCCGTGGACGACGACGGCGTTATCCGCGCCGAGGCCGCCGCCGAGGTGATCGGGGAGCGCACGCGAATCGTCACGTTCACGCACGTCTCGAACGTGACGGGAGCCGTGAGTCCCGTCGCGGAGATCGTCGCCCTCGCGCATGATGTCGGCGCTCTCGTGGTGCTCGATGCGTGCCAGTCCGCGCCGCACCTGCCACTCGATCTGCGCGCGCTCGACGTGGACTTCGCGGTCTTCTCCGGGCACAAGATGCTCGCGCCCACCGGCATCGGCGCGCTCTACGGCCGCAGCGAGCTACTGAACGCGATGCCGCCCTTCCTCACCGGCGGATCGATGATCACGACCGTCACGATGGAGGAATCCGCCTACCTCCCGGCGCCTCAGCGCTTCGAGGCCGGCACGCAGCGCGTCTCCCAGGTGATCGCCCTCGCAGAGGCCGTGCGCTACCTCGACGCCGTCGGCATGGAGCGGATCGCCGCTCACGAACACGCGCTCGGGGAGCGCCTCCTCGCCGGCCTCGCGGACATCCCCGGGGTGCGCGTCCTCGGCCCCCCGGACTCGGCGGGCCGCGCCGGTCTCGTCGCAATCGACGTGGAGGGGGTGCACGCGCACGACGTGGGCCAGTTCCTCGACGACCGCGGTATCGCCGCCCGCGTCGGACACCATTGCGCCCAACCGCTGCATCGTCGGCTCGGGGTGACCGCGTCAACGCGCGCGAGCACCTACCTGTACAACACGACCGCCGACGTGGACGCGTTCCTCGAGGGCGTCGCGGGCGTCCGCTCGTTCTTCGGGGAGGAGTGATGGGATCCCCCGAGCTCGCGAGCCTCTACCAGCAGGTCATCCTCGACCACTCGAAGCGCAAGAACGGCTTCGGGCTGCTCGACGGCGCAGCGGCCGAGTCGCACCAGTTGAACCCCACGTGCGGGGACGAGATCACCCTGCGGCTGCACCTCGCCGACGACGACACGATCGAACGCATCTCTTGGGAGGGCGCCGGCTGCTCCATTTCGATGGCGTCAGCGTCCCTGCTCCACGACGTCGTGGCGGGGCTCACTCGCGAGGAGGCCCGCGACCGCATCGCGCTCTTCCGCGAGATGATGCGCTCGAAGGGCGCCGGCGTGGAGGACGACGAGCCGCTCGGCGATGCCGCGGCGCTCGAGGGCGTCTCCCGCTACGTCGCCCGCGTGAAGTGCGCGATGCTCGGCTGGGTCGCCTTCGAGGACACCCTCACCCTCTCCTCCTGACCCCTCCCCCCCCTCTACCGCGAAGTGCGGACTTTCGTCCCCTCCGACGCGTTTTGGACGACGAATGTCCGCACTTCGCGGGAAGAGTGAGCGAAAGTCCGCACGTCGCGACCACACGTTCCCTGAGCCTGTCGAAGGGTGACGACCAGAGACGGCCGCGACACGCTTCGACAAGCTCAGCGACCGGCACGGTCAGGCGGTCGCGAACGCGGCCTCGCGGGCGAGGAGGGCGCGCTTGACCGGGATGCCCCACGCGAAGCCGGCGAGTCCGCCCGCGGTGTTGATGACGCGGTGGCACGGGACGAAGAGCGCCGGGGCGTTGCGCGCGCACGCGCTCGCGGCGGCGCGCACGGCTCGTACGTTCCCGGTGCGTGTGGCGAGCTCGGTGTACGTGATCGGCGCTCCCGGCGCGATGCGGCGCAGCTCGGCCCAGGCGATGTTCTGCAGCGGCGTGCCGAAATGATGCACCGGTACGGCGTCGATCGCGCGTACGTCGCCCGCGTAGAACGCGTGCACCGCCGACGCGTTGTGCGACGGCCCGGACAGCACCTCCGGCCGGTTCTTCGGGGCGAGGCGAGCGAGCACCGCCTCCGTGGAGTCGGTCCAGCCCGACGACAGCACGCGACCCTCGTCGTTCTCGAGCAGGGTGAACGCACCGTCGGGGGTATCGATCGTGTGGACGAGCGCGGTCGCGGTCATGCGTGTTCCTTCGAGGTCGTGGAGGGGTCGGGGATCGATGCGGCGCGGCCCGATGCGGGGGCACGGGCGGACGCATCGGATCGTCTGACGGGCGCGGCATCGGCCGCCGCCCGCCAGAGGTGCATCGAGAGGTAGCTGCGCCAGGGGGCGAACGCGGTGGACTCGGCGGCGAGCGCCGCATCCCCGTCGGGCAACCCGAGGGCACGAGCGCCCGAGCGGATGGCGACGTCGCGGCGGACGAAGACGTCGGGGTGGCCGAGCGCCCGCATCACGACGTAGTCCGCCGTCCACGGTCCGATCCCGCGGATGGCGGTCAGGCGTTCCGTCACGTCGTCGCGCGTATCGGCGAAGTCGATCGTGAGCGAGCCGTCGGCGAGCGCGGCCGCCACGCGTCGCACGGTGTCGGTGCGGACGGCGGGACCGCGGAGGATCTCGTGGGCGTGTTCCGCGATCGCCGCCGGGGCGGGGAAGAGCCGGTGCGGCCCGGCGTCGTCCGTCCCCAGGACGGGGTCACCCGCAGGTGCGGCCTCGAGCGGCACAGCCTCACCGAGGGTCTCGACCAGGCGCGTCAGCTGCGTGCGCGCGGATGCGACCGTGACCTGCTGCCCGAGCAGTGCGCGCATGAGCATCTCCCCCGCGTCGAGCGCGCCGGGGACCCGGATGCCGGGCACGCGCGCGACCGACGGGGTGAGACGCTCATCGCGTGACAACACGCCGTCGACGGCCGCAGGGTCCGCGTCCAGGTCGAGCAGCCTCCGCACCCGACCGAGGAGCGCCGGCAGATCGCCGAGGTTCTCGAACCGGACGACGGCGTCGATGCGCGGGCGACCACTCGAGCGCTCCGGCGCCGTGAGGTCGACGATCGCAGCGCCCCGCGGCAAGCGGACGGTTCGTGCGTAGCGACGCGGTCCCACGAGCTCCATGCCCGGCACGGCGCGTGGCACGAACCAGCCGAAGAGCCCGTCCACGTCGAGCGGCTCGCGATACGGGAGCGCGAGGCGGATCGAACCGGCGGCCTGCTCCGCTCCGCGCTCGGGGACGGCCCGTGATCGGCTGCGCAGCGCCGACGGCGTGAGATCGAACACCTCGGCGACGGTGTCGTTGAACTGGCGGATGCTCGAGAATCCCGCGGCGAACGCCACGTCCGCCATCGGCATCGCCGTGCCCGTGATGAGGGCCCGCGCGTTCTGTGCGCGTTGGGCGCGAGCGAGCGCGATCGGCCCCGCGCCGAGCTCGGAGACGAGGATGCGGTTCAGCTGGCGGGCAGAGTACCCGAGACGCCGGGAGAGGCCGTCGACGCCGTCGCGCTCGACGACCCCGTCGGCGATGAGGCGCATCGCGCGGGCGGCGACGTCCTCGCGGAGGTTCCACTCCGGGCTACCCGGCGTCGCCTCGGGCAGGCAGCGCTTGCACGCGCGGTAGCCGGCGAGGTGGGCGGCGGCACTCGTGGGATAGAAGGTGACGTTCGCCTCCTTCGGGGTGCGCGCCGGGCAGCTCGGGCGGCAGTAGATGCCCGTGGTGCGAACCGCGGTGACGAAGCGGCCGTCGAAGCGCGCGTCGCGCGACTCGATCACGCGGTACCGCTCTCCGAAGTCCATGCCTCCACCCTGCCGCACGCAGTCGACACTGGCTAGCGGAAATCGGACACGGCCGTGGGGCACGAGCCTGAAGCTGCCGCGACACGCTTCGACAAGCTCAGCGACCGAGCATCCCGGAGCCTGCGAGGATGGCGGCATGTCCGCCGAGCGTCCCGACGTCTTCCGTGCCGTGGCGTGCATGGAACCGTCTCGGTGGTGGTGGATCACGAGGCCCCGACGGATGCTTCACTATGACGCCTTCTGGGACGACGGGCGCATCGAGTACGACGTGGATCTCGTCGAGTACATGTACCGCCGCGCCCCCGCCGACTACAGCGTCGTCAAGAAGGCGATCGACGACGCCTGTCCGCCGGAGGGCACGGGAGCCTGGGTGGAGTACCCCTACGGCAACATCCTCCCCGACCCGTCGAAGCGCGTCTTCTGACCCGGACCGCATCCGACTGTCGCCTGAGGCCACTCGCGTAGCCGATCGCTGGAGACTGTCGAGGCCTTGCACCGCTGTAAACGCGAGACGAGACTCGAAGAGTGTCCGCGGTTCACACCGCGCGGCCGTTCAACGACGAAAGGGATACGCATGCAGTTCCGCACACTCGGAGGATCCGGCGCCGCCGTGTCCGAGCAGGCTCTCGGCACGATGACGTTCGGGGCCGAGGCCACCGAGGAGACGTCCCACGAGATCCTCGACGCGTTCGTCGAGGGCGGGGGAACCTTCATCGACACCGCCGACGTCTACAGCGCGGGGGTGTCCGAGGAGATCATCGGTCGCTGGCTCGCCCAGCACCCCACGGAGGCCGCGCAGACCGTCATCGCGACGAAGGGCCGTTTCCCGATGGGCGACGGACCCAACGACATGGGTATCTCGCGCCGTCACCTGCGCACCGCGCTCGACGCGTCGCTCACCCGCCTCGGCGTGGAGCACGTCGACCTGTACCAGATGCACGCGTGGGACGCCTTCACACCGATCGAGGAGACACTCCGCTTCCTCGACGACGCCGTCACGGCCGGCAAGATCGGCTACTACGGCTTCTCGAACTTCCTCGGCTGGCAGCTCACGAAGGCCGTGCACGTGGCGAAGGCGAACCACTTCGCGGCTCCCGTCACGCTGCAGCCGCAGTACAACCTGCTCGTGCGCGACATCGAGCACGAGGTCGTCCCGGCGTCCCTCGACGCGAACATCGGGCTGCTCCCGTGGTCACCCCTCGCGGGCGGCTGGCTGAGCGGCAAGTACGAGAAGGACGTGTCGCCGACCGGTTCGACGCGTCTCGGCGAGAACCCGACGCGTGGAATGGAGGCGTGGAAGGAGCGCAACGAGAACCCGCGCACGTGGGCCGTCGTCGACGCGCTCAAGGAGATCGCGGACGGGCACGGAGTGTCCTCCTCGCAGGTGGCCCTGCGCTGGCTCGGCGACCGCCCGGCCGTCACGAGCGTCATCCTCGGCGCCCGCACCGTCGCCCAGCTGCATGACAACATGGGCGCGACCGAACTGGTCCTCTCCGAGGAGGAGACGCAGCGCCTCACCGACGCGAGCGCCCCGACGCCGGACGACTACCCGTACGGCACGGCCGGCGTCGCCCAGCGCGAGCGGAAGCTCACCGGCCGCTGACCCGCCCTGGCTCCGCCCCCCTCCCGCCCCGCGAAGTGCGGACTTCTGTCCCCGGATCACCCGATTCGACAGCAAAAGTCCGCACTTCGCGGTGAGAGGGGACGGAAGTCCGCACGTCGCGGAGTCGTCGACACCTCACGAGGGTGGTGGGGGGGTGGGGGGGGTGGGGACGTGTGCCCATGGACCCGGGGCCGGTCCCGTTCCTAGGGTGGGGCCATGGCTGACTACCCCGAATTCATCCCCCAGTCCGGTGCGTGCCTGGTCTCGAAGAACGTCGTCACCGGCGCCGGTCGAGTGCGCTGGATGGTGCGCGAGGAATCGAAGGCGCCGGCGGACAACGGATGGCGTATCTTCAGCGACGTCGACTCCAGCGAGTACCTGGCGGACTCGGGCAACCTCCAGATCGTGTCGTTCAACCAGGCCTGCGCGATCGAACCCGCACTTATCGGTATCTACGACTTCCCCGTCGGAACCGACCTGCAGCTCGTGAGGGACGCGTCGGGCCTGCACATCATCGACGCGACCACGGGCCGCGAGATCCCCTCCGAGAACTTCTACGTCGCCGAGGCGATGCGAGCAGCAGCCCCACCGAAGAGCTGAGCCCGCCCTCCCTGAGGTGTCACAATCTGTGGTCATCCGTCCCTGGAGGGGGACAGATTGCGACACCTCAGGGACGTTGGAGGCGTTTCCGCATGACCTCGATCGCGGCGGGGTTCGAGTCCACGAGCACGTAGTTGCGGCCGAGCTCCGCCGCCGCCGCTCCCGTGGTGCCGCTGCCGGCGAAGAAGTCGAGCACCCAGTCGCCTTCGCGGCTCGATGCCTGCACGATGCGACGCAGCACGCCGAGCGGCTTCTGCGTGGGATACCCGGTCTTCTCGTTGCCCGTCGGCGAGACGATCGTGTGCCACCACACATCCGTCGGGAGCTTGCCGCGCGCCGCCTTCTCGGGCGTCACGAGGCCCGGCGCCATGTACGGCTCGCGATCCTCCGAGCCCAGGAGGGCCTCAGGCGGGTGATCTTGAAGGAGCATGCGTTTTTCTCTGCGACGCCTATCGACATTGGGCCGATGAACCCGCCCGCGGACATGGTGATCGGCGCCGATCAGACTTCGGTCTAGCAGGATGTCCAGCGTGTTCACGTCGCGACAGAAACGGCACGTTGTCGAGGAAGACGGACGTTCACTCGTCGACCCTCTGGATGTCCTACCCCGTGCTAGATGCCTACCCCGTGGAAACACGATCGGGCAGGCAGACGGGTCGGGCTGCGTCCGTCGCCACCGGAAAGTCGGATAGCCGGAGCAGAGGCGCGCCTCGAGCCGGTGGTAGTTCTCTGGCGGCTGGACCTGAATGGAAGGTTCGCTGAGTCGCGAGGGCTTCCGCAGTCCGCCCGAAAGACTAGCCGCGGCCCTCGACCTAGAGTCCGCCAACCGCCGGCTAGGCGAGCTCCTTAAAACCCGCCCTACGTCTGGAGGCGATTCTCGGTGCGGCGTTCCAGGAGAGTCGGCTCCCATATGCGGAGACCGTCATGCGTGAAGGCTAAGAACCCACGGATGTACTCATTTTCATGTCGGCCACGGACGACGCCGGCACGCTGTGGCACGAAGAAGGCCTCCATTCCCCGTACGTCTGCGACACCGGCCTGCGGCCCCCGAATGTTCGTGACTCGCGCTTCGATGGTCCTCAATCGCCGAGTGTCGGCCCAGAAATCCAAGGCCGGATCCCACTTTCCGAGTTCCGAGTGGTGAACCAGCGACGCCATCCCCTGACCTTCTCCGTACCAATCGACCGAACGCGTCCGCGTCCCCTCACTGCGTGCCATATCCGCGCACTTTCGGGCGTGTCTTGCGGCCTCAGCTGCGGACGCGGGTAGGTCGTCCAGGACGTCGAGCGCGTAAGCGACGAACGAGCAATATTCCGCGTCGAGCGTCGGATTCGAGGACCGCCAATAGGCGAGGACCTCCTTAACTCTCTCGTGCGACACGGACGGGTTCTTCATCCGAACGGCACGCCACCAGGCTAGAGCGTCGGATGACGCGTATCCGTCAACAGCTAGGTTCTCGTCTAGCAATGAGACGACTCGGTTCACGTCCTTCGGAGCAAGCGCTCGCCAGTCACGATCGACACGCGCTAGGTATGTCCACACCAGCTGCCGTCTTACGACCGGCAAGGGCACACTACCCCTTACAAGGAGAGCGTCCAAGAGCTGAAGGGACGTGGCGTAGTCCCCGTAGATCCGCTTCAGCTTCGCTCGCTCTGTCTGTTCGAAACTGCTGGGCTTCCGTGGGTCACCTCTGTAGCGCAGGGTTGAGATCAAGTCTTCCGCCTTCTCCAGACTTGAGACGACAAGCCGGTGTGGCGCTCCCGCCAGATAATTTGCGAGCGTCTTGTCACGGATCCCATACTCGACGAGCTTGACTCGCATCTGGATCTCACTGACGAATCCGTGGTCCTTTGAACTAGCTGCGAGTTCGCGGGAGGTCGCAAACTCGGCAGCAGCATCCTCCACCCAGGGAACGAGTTCGTCGAACGAGACATGACGACCCAGGCCGTCGTACACGCGCGAGCGATAAACCATGCCGAGGATGTGATGGAGTGTCGAGCTGTCTGGCGACAGAGCACTCGCACGCTTCGCGTAGGTTTCCGCGGTCGCAAAGTCGACCATGCGGAAGGCGTAATAGCGAGCAGCATGCGCCCAAACGTGCGGATGGTCGGGTTGCCGGTCCGCCACATAGGCCAAGAGTTGCGCGGCACCATCCAGGGAGGGAATCTTCTCGATCAGGCGCGCGAAACTCTCCCTGCCCGGCCCCGATTGAGCAAAGTCGTCATCACGGTCGACAAATACACTTTCTAGAAGTTTCTGCATCGCGTCATCACCCTCGGCCTCAAGGCAGAAATCTGCGAAGAGCCTTCCCCAGCCGGACAGCGCCTGTGTCCATAGGTCGCTCCCACCGCCGAGCTGTCTAAGTATCTCCTCTGCCACCAATGGGTGGGTTGTTCTCCATTCCCCCTCGTTTGATCGCCACAAGAGACCTCGGAGTTCCGGTGCGAGTGTGCGAGCGAAGCCGCCGGCCCGCGAGGATGGAAGCCCGACAAGGCGTGCAAGCGCATACTCAGGTATCGACGATTGCCCGAAGAAGTGGGCAATGCTGCAAACAAGCATTACCTGCCGCTGAGCGCCTTCCACACCAGTGAGACGCCCGTGCACGAACGGCTCAAGCCCTTGGAAGTCTTCCTCGAAGGCGACGAGCCCAAAGAAGAAGGCATTACGGCGGTGATCGTGATGGCTTGCGATCGCCTGCAGCGCCCC
Organism: Labedella endophytica; assembly: GCF_003990045.1. Lineage (GTDB taxonomy): Bacteria > Actinomycetota > Actinomycetes > Actinomycetales > Microbacteriaceae > Labedella > Labedella endophytica. The sequence goes on from NZ_RZGZ01000002.1 coordinate 1,442,463, forward strand.
CCGAGCTGCGTAGGCGCGCGCACTGTAGGCGTCGACAAAAGCTTCGGCTTCACTGTCCCCAAGTACTTCCGGGACATAAGGGGACGATGACTGCAAAGAAGGGGGGCTATAGGCCCGGGACACGGCCAACACGACAGCAGGTAGTGAGACCGCATGGAGTTCGTCAATCAGGGCCGCGATCTGATCGTCACGAACGTCTGCGGCCTCAGCGACTACCAGTACCGTGTTGCGCGTTTGTCGGCTGATCGCCTCAATACGCTGAACCGTCTCGCCAGCTCGAATCTGTGTTAAAAATATGACCGGGAACTGGCTTCGAATATTGAACCCTATCCGGCGTGCAAGTGTCGTCCCCCCAGAACCAGGCGCATGGAACAGGTTGAGGCGGAGCGTCCGGCGGTTGGACAGCATACCGAGCAGTTGCTTCTGCAGGGCAGCTGTCTGTGTGCGCGTGACATCAGCGTCAACTCCGAGCGCCGCAAGCGTGATTTCTCCACCTCTCAGGAAATCAAGCGCCTCAGCCTCGGCACCACTCGTTTCAGGGTCGGCGGACCAGTAAATGGTGGCATCCTCGCCAATCCATCCTGCATCCGCAGCAGTCATTTCGACTGAACCCTCGGCGCCGGGTAATTGTCTCGCATCAGACGGCAATTCGGGGGGCATCAACCCTTCGAGCGCCCGCGCCAACACGTCTGGCTGCTGGGCAAGACGAAAGTCTGAATCGATCGATCGTCCTGGTCCCAGGATGCCCACGAGAGCTTGTTCGCCGAACTCCGTCAGGAGATCATCAACGAGCGGGGCTCGCCATACGTTCCACGCGCCGTCTCCGTCGTCTGTCACGAGGACGACAACGTGTCGCCCTCCTATCGTCGAAGCCAGCGTCGAGAGCATAGAGCGCCACGACCGTCTCACCGTTCGCGTCCAGGTTTGGACCTCCATTGCCGGGTCATCGAAGCCTTGAACGCGAACCCACCCTGTAGAGCTTGTGCCGAAGGGCGGAGGACTTGACGGCGCGCCGAGATGGACTGGCCGACGATCCTCAAGAGCGGAGCGTGAGCGAGCAAGTAGACCGTCGACGTCTGAGTTGGGATCGAGGTCAGCGACCATTGCCAACGGGAAACCGCTCTTGACTACAGCCTCGGCGTGAGGAGAGTTTGGGCTTGCAATGAGAATGAAGCACTCCGTCGGAGACGGTAGCGGGAGTCCCGCTGCAAGGAGGTCAGATTCTACTTGCGCTACTGGGAAACTCGCTTCAGCACTGGCATCCCACGCCCTAATCAGGCGCATCGCGGCATCGCGGGCATTCCGTATGGCGAGTTCTTGGCCGCCATTCTCATCAGCCTCCGACTTGTTAAAGATGAGGTCCGAGATTCCCCGAACCAGGAAGTAGTCCGGATTAGCGTCAACCCGGTCGATGGCACCTAGAATCGACGCCCCCTCCATCTCGACCGCAAGCGAGTCACCGCCGAGCGCCTTGATCCTCCCCAGTTCCTCGGCGTTTCCGTCCGCCAATACTTTCTCCCCACTGGCGATGGCGCCTACAAAAAGCCGATACTCGTCGGCGACGTGGCTTGCGCGGAGTTTCCGGGCAATGCCGTCGAGTGCCGAGGAAACCACGCGCGTGTCCGAGCGCGACTGGAACTGTCCGTCCTTCACCTTCCCGACTTCGTACGAATACACCTTGTCGGCAACCACGACGTCGCCAACTCGCACGTCCTTCACGCCTCCAGCGATCCCGACGAAAGCGACCAACGCGGGCTGGTACTTCTCGATCGCCTTAAGCGTGGCCATCGCAGAGGGCGAAAGTCCCATCCCCACTTCCACCAGCGCCACCGTCAGTGCGCGCCCGTCGAACTCGAGACGCCCCCTAATGGCGGGGTCCGTTAAGATCGGATCCTCGACGGGATCGACAATCATCTCCTTGAGGGATTCCCACTCCACCGGTACCGCGCACAACATAAGGACATCCACACCGTCCACTTGCATCACCCTCCATTGTCTTGTGATGGCACCCTTGCAACCGCAAGACGATGAGGTCTTCGGACGGCCTGGGTCTGAGTATGTCTCACCTGGGTGATCCTCCGCACCCTTCAATTTGGCGGAGCTCTTCTCATCGGCTCCTAGCGCACTACCTGGCCGGCATCAAACTTCGGGAGACCTTCGATGCAAGGAGACCCGGCGTTGCAAGAAGCAACAGTGGCACCGCGGCATGGGTATCGTGAGCGGAGAGTCCGAGACAATGCTCCTGTGCGAGACTGCCGTTGGGTTCGGCTTCGACATGGCGTTCGCGGATGACTGAGGTCTCCATCAAGTTCCCTCGACCGCGAGCCGGTTGCCTTGGCGCTCGTCCAGGGTAGAGGACGCACAGAGACGGCCCCCAACGTCGAGCGACGCGAACATTGGTCTGCTTCCGTGGTCGCCCCTCGCGGGCGACTGGCTGAGCGTCGTTTCGGTGAGGTGCTGACTACTCGGCGGGGCCGCGCCGGTACTGCCACAATCCGACACCGAGGAAGACTTCGGCGCCGAGGAAGATGGCCGTCATGACGTTGTCGGGCAGCATGTGGTCCGCGAGGATGAACCCGACGGTGGCAAACAGAGCGAGCAGGTACTCTCCGGGGCTGCCGTGCGCGAGGGTGCTGCGCGTGTCGTCATACAGGGCGGCGAGATCGTGGAGGTCGTGATATCCGAGACCGGAGGTCTGTCGGAAGAACGCGACCATCTCGGGAGTCTGGTCCTCGATGCGGTCGGTGAGATCGGGATCGGCGTCGACGACGTCGCGGACCTCTGCGAGACGCTCGCGTATTGCTGCGTCGCTGGGGATGCCGAACGTTCCGGGCTGGGAGGCTGCGCGTGCCGCTTCGGTGACCGCCGCGCGGAACGTTGAGGATGAGTCGATCGTGGTTCGGGCGCGGCCGAGAGTGTCGAGGGGCCCGCCGGTCAGCTGATCGAAGCCCCTCGCGATCGAGGTGAGCCGACCAACATTCGCGATCGTGTCGGCGCCCAGCATCGTCGCCACCCTCGGAAATTTCGGGATTGCGTTGACGGTCTTGAGGATCTCGGCGCCACGGAGAGTGAAGACGTCGGTCATGTGTGTGTCGAAGGGCGGCGCCATCGACCATGTCAGTGCCGGTGGGACGATCGGGTGGACGCCCGAGAGGGACTTCGCGAGATTACCCACCGGGTCGATGACAGCGTTGATGTTCGCGAAGGTTTGAAATTGAGTGCCGACGATCGAGTTGATGTCGAGGATGGGTTTGATCGTCGTCGTGACGTCGAACACCGGAGCCAGCGACTTGATGATCTCTCCCCCGACTGACCAGCTCTGGACGAAACGATCGGTGTCGATCAGACGTCGCTGGTTGCGGGTGATGGAGGCGATATCGCTCATGCGCCTTATCGTGCCAGGAACACCCGACACTGGTGGCTGTGTGACGAGGACGTGTCAGGCGGTCGCTCGCGCGTAACGGTGCCAGCTCTGTCGCGTGAGTGTGAGGAGTGCGCCTGCGGGGTCGGTGAATGCGAGGACACTGTCGGGGTTGCTCATAATCATGTCGGATCGTTGGGTGCGGTCGGAGAGCTGAAGTACGGACGTCAGCGCCCCGTGAGCAACGGAGCTCGTCATCGACCACGCGGTCGAGAATCCGTACTCGACGCCGTCAGTTGTCGCTCGACCCGCACTGTTGAGGATCTTGGGCATGATGATCTTCGCGGACGCGGCTGCCGGGATCCCGGCGGCGTCCATTTCAGCGCGAAGCTGTTTCGTGAGCTCGCGGATTCGATCGAGCGCCTGTTGCCGGGTCTGCCTCGATGCCGCCGTGCGGAGTTGCGGGATCGATTTCGCTTCGCGGCTGTCGGCCTGCTCCAGCTCGTCGAGGACGATCCGGAATGATCTCTTGATGCGTTCCTCTCGGGTCGAGGCGGAGGTGACCCACCATGCGCTGCCGGCACCTTCGAAAATCACACGGATGAGCGCATAATCGGCCACGTGATGGACCTCGCCTTGGTTCCCGGGCGGCGTCATACGCCGCCATCATCCGAGCGGAAGCGACATAGGCGGGCGCGAGCGGCGACGGCGACCGGAGGTCCTCCGCGTCGCGGAGTGCCAGAGAACCGGCGACGGGGTGCACGTCGCTGGTCATGAACTCGTCGCCTTCACGACGCCACGTTGATCCCACCTCGAGGAGAGCGTGTCCATCGAGCGCTCCGGATAGGTCCATCCCGTCATCGTGTCAGGCGCACCAGGCATTACGGCGTCACCGCAGCAACCTACACTCCACATCAGCGATTGAACTTACGTTCAAAAGGAGGTGGCCCTGTGATGCCGACGCTTCATAGCGGAAAAAGCCCCCTTCGACCCGACGCCGGTTGGTTCCTAAGCTCGACGTTTGGCTGACCACCCAGATTTCGGCTCCATCACGGGGCTGAGCTCGCCCGCTCCGAGGTGTCACAGTCTGTGGTCATTTCTCCCTGAAGGGGCGTTGGAGGCGCTTCCGCATGACCTCGATCGCGGCGGGGTTCGAGTCGACGAGCACGTAGTTGCGGCCGAGCTCCGCGGCCGCCGCTCCCGTGGTGCCACTGCCGGCGAAGAAGTCGAGCACCCAGTCGCCCTCGCGGCTCGACGCCTGCACGATGCGGCGCAGCACGCCGAGCGGCTTCTGCGTGGGATACCCGGTCTTCTCGTTGCCCGTCGGCGACACGATCGTGTGCCACCACACGTCCGTCGGGAGCTTGCCGCGCGCCGCCTTCTCGGGCGTGACGAGCCCCGGCGCCATGTATGGCTCGCGGTCGACAGCCGTGGAATCGAAGTGGTACCGCGCCGGATCCTTCACGTAGACGAGGATCGTGTCGTGCTTCGTCGGCCAGCGCGAGCGGGACTTCGCGCCGTAGTCGTAGGCCCAGATGATCTCGTTGAGGAAGCAGTCGCGGCCGAACAGCGCGTCGAGCAGCACCTTCGCGTAGTGCGCCTCGCGGTAGTCGAGGTGGAGATAGAGGGTGCCGTCGTCGGCGAGCAGGCGCCAGGCCTCCGTGAGCCGGGGCTCGAGGAACTCCCAGTAGTCGTCGAACGCGTCGTCGAACACGCGCAGCTCGCCGCGCACGTGCCGGTACGTCGCACCCTTGAAGCCCGTGACCACCCGCGTGCTCGGGTCGAGCGCGCCGCGACCCTCCGGGGCCTCGGGTGCGTTCGCGTCGAGGGGAAGGCCCGCCGGCTCAGCTGTCGTCTCTGGCACGGCAGCAGCCGCCGCCTCCTCCGCCACGACGGGCTTGATCCGCTCGCTCGTGACCGACTGTCGACGCTGCACGCGTCCCGTGTTGAAGGGCGGATCGAGGTACACGATCGTGAACGCGCCGTCGGGCAGCGTCGCGATCACGTCGAGGTTGTCACCCTCGATGACGGTGCTCTCGGCGGGCATGCCGCCGAACCCCGATCCACCCGACGACGCCTCCTCCGCTCCCGTCACGGAACGCGGTGGAGCCACGCGTCGCTCGCGAACTTCGACTCGGCGAGCTCCTCGGCCGCGGCGAACTCGGCGTCCGTGATGTGACCTTCGCGCGCCCCGGTGAGCGTGCGGAACGACTGCAGCATGCGGTCGATGATCTCGGTGCGGGCGAGTCCGGTCTGGCTCTTGAGGGGGTCGACGCGCTTCGCGGCGGACTTGGTGCCCTTGTCGCTCATCTTCTCGCGGCCGATGCGCAGCACCTTCGTCATGAGCTCACCGTCGATGTCGTAGCTCATGGTCACGTGGTGGAGCACGGCACCGGACCCGAGGCGCTTCTGCGCGGCGCCGCCGATCTTGCCCGCGGGGCTCGTGATGTCGTTGAGCCCCTGGTAGGTCGCGGCGATGCCGAGCGACTGGAGCGCCTGCAGCACCCACTCGTCGAGGAAGGCGTACGAATCGGCGAAGGTCATTCCCTGCACGAGTTCGGCGGGGACATAGAGGGAGTAAGTGATGACGTTGCCGGAACCCATCATCATGGCGCCGCCGCCGGAGATGCGGCGCACGACGTCGAAGCCGTACTTCGCGGCGTTCTCCACGTCCACCTCGTTCTTCACGGACTGGAAGCTGCCGATCACCACGGCGGACTCGTTCCACTCCCAGATGCGCAGCGTCGGGCCGCGGTGTCCCTCGCCGACCTCGGCGGTGAGGACCTCGTCGAGCGCGAGGTGCATGCGCGGCGAGATCGAGCCGGAGTCGACGATCTCCCAGTCGAAGTCGCGCCAGTCGGCGGCGTTCGTGAGCGCGCGGCGCACGACCACACCGACGGCCTCGGGACTGAAGCCCAGCAGCGTCGCGCCCTCAGGGAGCGCAGCCCGCACGGCGGCCGCGATCCGCGCCGAGTCGGACTCGGCGGGGAGCCCCTCGACGGCCGCGTTGATCGCGTCGAGCGCCTCGTCGGGCTCGAGGAAGAAATCGCCGGCGATCCGGACGTTCGTCAATCGGTCGTCGATGATCTCGAGGTCGGCCACGACGAGCTTGCCGCCGGGAACTTTATACTCACCGTGCATGCGTCCACACTATCCGCGCCCACCCGGAGACCGACCCCGCCCGGGCACCATGATCCTTCGAAAGCACCCGCGTACTCGGGTAGTCTCGACGGATTCTGGTACCGGGGCAGGGGGTCGCTCGATCCGTCCGGGTAGGGTCGTCGGGACGCCGATCGACTGGAGGACGACAGCCCGTGACACGCACCACCTCTCGATCCCGGGGCTCGTTCATCGCCTCCTTCGGCCTGGCGCTGCTCGTCCTCGCCGGTTGCACCACCGAGCCCGAGCAGGGGTCGACGGCGCCGTCGTCGGGCGCGCCGACCTCGTCGCCCTCCGCGCCCGCGCCCGCGACGGACGCCGCCTTCTCCGCACTCGAGTCCGAGTTCGACGCGCGCCTCGGGGTCTATGCGCTCGACACCGGCACGGGCGAGGAGGTCGTGTGGCGGGCCGACGAGCGCTTCGCCTTCGCCTCCACCTACAAGGCGCTCGCGGCGGGAGCCGTGCTCGACCAGGTGGGCATCGAGGGCCTCGACACGTCCGTCATGTACGGCGGAAAAGCCCTCGTTGAGTACTCCCCGATCACCGAGAAGTACGCGGACATCGGCATGACGATCGGGGACCTCGCCGACGCCGCACTCCGCTACAGCGACAACACGGCGGGGAACATGCTCTTCGAGGTCCTCGGCGGACCGACGGGCTTCGACACCGCCCTCGAAGCCCTCGGCGACGACGTCACCGAGTCGGTCCGCGAGGAGACCGAACTGAACGCGGCCGAGCGGGACGAGACGCTCGACACGAGCACGCCGACGGCGCTCGCGACCGACCTCCGCGCGTATCTCCTCGGCGACGTCCTGAGCGACGACGAACGCGCCGTGCTCACCGACTGGATGGTGCGCAACACCACGGGCGACACCCTCGTGCGCGCCGGCGTCCCGGACGACTGGACCGTGGCCGACAAGTCCGGGTCGGCGAAGTACGGCACCCGTAACGACATCGCGGTCGTCTGGCCGACGGACGGCGACCCCATCGTGCTCGCGATCCTCTCCGACCGCGACACCGAGGACGCCGAGAGGGACGACGCCCTCATCGCCCGCGCCACCGAGGAGGCCGTCGCGGCGCTGCGCTGACGGCCCACCACCTGTCAGGACCTCGGGTTACGCTGTCCGGGATCGATGCGTCACCGCGACCGTCGACGCGCCGAGCCATCCTGAGGGGGAGCCGATGTCGACACCTCTGAACGAGCTCTTCCCCGAGGAGCAGGCCGTCGACGCCCCGACGAAACCGCGCGGCGCGCTCATGAAGCTCGCCTTCACCCTCGTCCTCCTCATCGCCGGGTCGATCCTGTTCGTCCTCGTGGGCTCGAGCGCCGTCGTCGGGGCCGCGAACGCGTTCGGCATCGCGCTCGACTCCCGTTACTGCTCACTCGAGACCGCGCTCGACTGCACGTCGGTCTCGGTCGGCGAGATCGACCGGGCGACGGGAGTGGACCTGCCGGAGGACGCCGTCGTCGCCGAATCCAGCTGGCACCGGATCGGCGAGGCGGGGCGACTCGAGGCGCTCGTCGAAGCTCCGGGAGACGGCTGGTCACCGCCAGCGTCCGCCTTCGAGCAGTGCGGCGCGGTCGCACCCTGCACCGGCGAGACGCCCGCGCTGTTCGAGGCCAACGGCATCGAGGTCACCGCGGAGCTCGTTCCGCGACTGAACCTCGGCGACGGCTCCGAGCGGTCCGTCTTCCTCGGCCGCGACGACAGCGGTCAGGACTGGGTCTTCGTCGGATTCGTCTCGGCCCCTTCCGCCGGCTGAGGTCTCGGCCGCGCACCACCGGTCTCGTGCCCGTCTTTCGATTGATATCGTTATCAACCGCGCTAGGCTGACCCCGTGAACGAAGCGCCACCGACGTCGCCGAGCGCCCCCACGACCCGCACACGCGTGCTCGATGTGGGCGGGTCGCACGTGACCGCCGCGATCGTCGAGGCCGACGGCCGAACGGCGCGCATCGTGAGCCGAGAGGACCGCGACATCGACCCGCACGTGAACGCGGACACTCTCCTCGACAGCATCGCGCAGCCCGCGCGCGACGTCGACCGGCACCCCCGCGAGTGCATCGTCGCGATGCCCGGGCCGTTCGACGACGACGCCGGCATCGGACACTTCGCCGACGTCGGCAAGTTCGCCTCCCTCTCCGGAGTCCCCCTCCGGCCCGAGCTCGCCCGTCGCCTCGGCGTCGATGAGGGCGACGTGACCTTCCTGAACGACGCCGTCGCCTACGGCATCGGCGAGTGGGCACACGATGGCACGGCCCGGGCCCGGCGGTTCGTCTGCATCACCCTCGGCACGGGGGTGGGCTCGGCCTTCCTCGACGGCGGGACAGCGGTGACCACCGGGCCGGACGTGCCGGCCGACGGCTACGCCTTTCGCCTCGAGGTGAACGGCGGCCCGCTCGAGGACACGGTGTCGAGCCGCGCGATCACGCGGGCGCTCGCGGAGCGGACGGGGCGCACGGCCACGGTCGCGGAGATCGCCGCCGACGCGCGCGCGGGCGGCGGCGACTCCCTCGCCGTGCTCGACCACGCCGCACACTCCCTCGGCGTCGCGCTCGCCCCATCGCTCGAGCGCTTCGACACCGATGCGCTCGTGATCGGCGGTTCGATCTCCCGCTCGTGGGACCTGCTCGAGGCACCGCTGCGCGCAGGACTTGCGACGGGTGGATTCACACCGGCCGTCGTGCGCCACTCGGCTCTGCTCGCCGACGCCCCGTTGCTCGGCGCGGCCGCACATCACCTACGGCACTCCTCCCCCTGAGCGCGTAGATCCCGGTCCAGAGTGCGTGAGTGACGGAACGCGCGACCAGCACAGCGGGCGCGCTCTGCCAAGGCCCCGCGAGCGGCCCGACGAATGTCTAGCGTGGAGTCACGGGCAGAGCAGCCCGACCGAGCACCGAGGAGTCGCATGAAGATCGTCGTCATCGGAGGGACCGGCCACGTCGGAACCTTCCTCGTCCCCCGACTCGTGCGCGCGGGCCACACGGTCGTCTCGCTCAGCCGCGGGAAGAGCTCCCCCTACGCCGATGCCCCCGAATGGCGTGAAGTCGAGCAGATCGTCGCCGATCGCGAGCAGGAGGACCGCGACGGCACGTTCGGCGAAACGGTGTTGGCGCAGGAGCCGGAGGTCGTGATCGACCTCGTGTGCTTCACGCTCGAGTCCGCGACGGCCCTCGTCGACGCGTTGCGCGGGAAGGTCGACCACCTCATCCACTGCGGATCCATCTGGCGCTTCGGCCGGAGCCGGAAGCTCCCCATCGTGGAGGGCTCCGACTCGGCCGAAGACCCGGTCGACGAGTACGGGGTCGAGAAGAAGCGGATCGCGGCGATGCTCGCCGAGGAGACGCGGGCGGGTGGTCTCGTGACGACCTCCCTCCACCCCGGCCACATCGTCGGGCCGGGTTGGCACCCGATCGGCCCGCTCGGCAACCTCGATCCGCACGTGTGGAGTGTGCTCGCATCGGGGCAGACCCTCGGCATGCCGGGAGTCGGCGCGGAGATGATGCACCATGTGCACGCCGACGACGTGGCCCAGGCCTTCGAGCTCGCCGTCTCCCACCGCGATGCGGTCGCGGGCGAGGATCTCAACATCGTGGCGCCGACGGCACTCAGCGTGCGCGGCTTCGCGTCGATCGCGGCGTCGTGGTTCGGCCAGGAGGCGACGCTCCGGAGCGTGGGCTGGGAGGCGTTCCGCGCGTCCACACCGGCCGAGCACGCCGAGGCCAGCTGGGGGCACCTCGACCGCAGCCAGGTGTTCTCCATCGAGAAGGCCCGCCGGCTCCTCGACTACACGCCGGCGTACGAGCCGGAGACGGCCGTGCTCGAATCGCTGCACTGGCTCGTCGACCACGACGAGCTCGACCCCGGGGCGCCGCTCGTCGTGTGATGAGGGCACGGGCCCTCCCCGAGCGTCACGTCGAGCGCACCGGGACGGCCGCCGTCGGTGCGACGATGTCCGAGGAGAAACGGGAGGCCGACCATGAAGCTGTACTCGGATGTGGCATCGCAGCGGACGCGCCAGATCATCGCCGATGTGCTCGGCGTGCTGGTGCTCGTCGTCGGAATCGTCGTGGCGGTGACCGTCCGCAACGGCATCGCCGCATTCGATGCGATCGGACGCGACGTCCAGACGTCCGGCGAAGGACTCGCGTCGACGATGAGCGAGGTCGGCGAGAACCTGTCCTCCACCCCGCTCATCGGCGAGGGCATCAGCGCACCGTTCGACGCGGCGAGCGGTGCCGCCACGACACTCGCCGAGGCCGGCGAGAACTGGCAACTCGGCGTGCACACGCTCGCCGCGATCGCCGGCTGGACGATCGCCGCGATCGCGATCTCGATCCTCGTGTTCGCCTGGATCCGCCCGCGGATCGTCGGGGCCGTCCGCCGCGGTGCGGTCGCCCGGCTGACGCGAATGCCCGGCGCCCTCGAGCTGCTCGCCTTCCGCGCCCTCGTGGAGCAGTCGCCGAGGGACCTGCTCGATGTCGATCCTGCCGTCGTGGAACGTTGGCGCGGCGGCGATCCTGCCGTCACGCGGCAGTTGGCCGCTCTCGAACTCCGCGCCGCGGGCATCCGTCTTCCCGGCTGACGCCCCCTCGTTCGGGCCAGTGCAGCGACCGGCGGTGCGCCGACCCACGTGATGGTTCGCTATCGCTCCGATGATTCACGCGACGGAGCGGCGGGCCTCCACGGCGCTGAGCACACGGGTGACGAGGTCGTCGACGAAGGCCTCGGTCGCCGGTACACCCTCGAACGTAACGCGGACGAGCAACGCCCCGGTCAGCAGGGCGAGCGACGGCTCCACGTCGACCGCGTCCAGGTGCGCACCGAGGATCGACCGCAGTCCCGCGGTGCCCGTCTCGTAGAGGCGGGTGCGGAGCGCGCGGACGACCTCGCTGGTGTCGGCGCGCTCGACGACACCGGCGAGTAATCGATCGAGATGGCCATCGCTCAGGTCGGTCGCGAAGTCGAGGAGTGAGGTCCGGAGATCGGCACGCAGGTCGCCGGTAGCGGGAGGGTGGTGCTCCACGTCGCAGATCTGCTCGATGGCCGCACTGATGAGGTCGAGTCGCGTAGGCCAGTGCGTGTACACGGTGGCCTTCGAATACCCGGCATGACGAGCGACCTCGGCGTGGGTCACGCCGTCCCACCCCCGTTCGACGAGGAGGGCGGCGGTCGCATCCACGACGTCGCGCCGTGTGCGGGCGACGCGCGGGTCGGAAGCCTCGGAGGTCATGGACCCATCCTACGACCTTCTGGACAAGCAAGGCAGTGCTGTACATACTGTTCAGTAGTGACCGCAGTGGTCATAACGCGTAATTTTCTGGAAAGGTCATGATGTCCGCCTCCCCCTTCCCCGTCGACGCCCACCGGCACCGTAGACTCCACTACGCACTGTGGGCCGCGCAATGGCTCCTCGGTGCCGCGCTCGTCGTGGCGGGTGTCATGAAACTCTCGCTCGCCGCTGATCAGGCGGTCACGATGTTCCCCTGGTCCGCCGACGTGCCGCTGCTCTACACGATCACCTCGGTCCTCGACGTACTCGGTGGACTCGGCGTGATCCTGCCGTCTCTCACTCGGATCGCACCTCGGACGACCGTCGTCGCCGCGGTCGGTGTCGTCCTGCTGATGCTCTCGGCCGTCGCGTTCTACCTGATCCGCGGTGAGGCGTCCGAGATCGTCGCCAACCTCGCGCTGGCCGCCGCCGCCGCCGTCATCGCCTGGGGGCGCGGGCGCGTCGCACCCATCACGGCCCAGCTTCCGGATCCCGAGCGGATGACCGGCACTCTGCCCGTCGCGTCACCTCCCGCCGAGATGATGATCTTCCAGCTCCCGACGGGTACCTACCTGACACGAGCGGCGTTCGCGGTGACGGGCGGCGCCTTCGCCGACCAGCGGTCGTTCGCATCGACCGCGATCCTCGTCCAGCATCCGAAGGGCGACCTGCTGATCGACGCGGGCTTCGGTGCCGGCGCGGACGCGCACATCGAGAGCCTGCCCTCGTACCGCCGTTCGCCGCACGATCGTGCCGAAACCGCGAGCGCGCAGCTGGACGCGGTGGGCTACGACAGGCAGCGGCTGCTCGGGGTTCTCCTCACGCACTCGCACTGGGACCACGTGAGCGGTCTCGACTCCCTCGATGTGCCGATCTGGATGACGGCGGAGGAGAGAAGGTACGCCGCGGACTCCACGAGCGACTCCGTCTTCGACTCCGTCTCGCGCAACCATGAGATCCGCGAATTCACGATCGATGGGCCCGCCTACCTCGGGTTCCCGCGCAGCCTCGACATCCACGGCGACGGTTCGGTCGTCGTCGTCTCCGCCGCCGGTCATACGACGGGCTCGATCATCGTCTTCATCGCCCTACCGGACGGTCGCCGCTATGCGTTCATCGGCGACCTGACCTGGCAGCTCGACGGCATCACCGGGCGGCTCGAGAAACCACTGCTGATGCGCAAGCTGGCCGACAGCGACACGAAGCAGGTCCGCCGCGATATGGAACGCATCATCGCCCTGCAGGACCGCCTGCAGGTGGTGCCGGCGCACGACGCGCGCGGGTACGTCGGCATCCCCCTGCTCGTCACGTCTCCGGTCGGCAGCCGATGAGCGGGGACGGCGCAGCGCAGAATGAACGTGCCCGACGGGGACGAGCCGTCTACGCACGGAACTTCGGTCTCGACGAGGAGGCGGCGGAACGTCTCATGACCGAGACGGCGGGGGCGATCTACACCGCCGAGGCCTACGAGGCCGCCGGGGGGCCGGGGTGGCACGGGGACGCGCTCACCGATCGCGACCGAGCCGTCGCCGTCATCAGCGCCCTCGTCGCGAGCGACGTCAACGACCGGCGACTCGATGTCTATCTCGGACTCGCCCGGAGGAACGGTATCGGCGACGAAGGCCTCGCTCAGCTCATGGTCCTCCTCACCGCCTATATCGGGCAGCCGTACCCGTCCGCGGCGATGCACGCGGTCGAGCGCTCCCGGCCGCCGCTCACGTGAGCCGACTCCGACGCCGAATCGTGATCCCGGTATCGGCATCGGCCCGCGTATCGTGGATCCCATGCAACGCGACCACTCGAAGCTCAAGGCCGTCCTGATCGGTCTCGGCGCGCTGCTCTACACCGCGTCGCCGATCGACCTCATCCCCGAGATCATCGCCGGCCCGCTCGGGTTCGGCGACGACGCGGCGGTGCTCATCGGCGCGGGCGTAGCGATCTATCGCATCCTCAAGGCCCGCGCCGACCGCCGCCGCCACCCCACCGTCACGGTCAACGAGGGCGATCCGGCCGCCAACCGCCGCTGAGACGGTCCGCCACCGGCCTGACACACCGCACGGGACCGTCAATGGATGACGATCCCGTGCGCGCGACCGCGAGAGTGGAGCTCAGATCTCGCGCGTGCGGTAGAGACGTGAGGACACGGCCGCCGCGACGATGAGGCCGACCACACCGAGCGCGACGCAACCGCCGACCACGACGGGCGGCGAGATGCCGGCTGCAGCCGAGGCCACCGCGTCGGTCGATTCGGTCGCCTGCAGGAGCCACAGGACACCCACCGTGACGAGCGCCGGCGCGTAGCTCATGAGCCGACCGCGGGTGTAGCCGATCCGGAAGAACACGGGGAACTGCAGGACCGCGGTCACGCCGACGAAGGCGAAAGCCGCCGCGTGCACGGTGAGGAGGAGTCCGGCATCGAGGACGGAGCCGCGAACGGTCGCCATCACCAGGGTCACGGCGGTGGCCAGTGCCGCGGCGGCGAGGTAGTAGACGACGATCGAGAGGACCCGGCCGACCACGACCGTGGAACGGGAGATCGGCAGCACCCCGTAGAGCACATCGAGGCGCCCGCGCTCGTCGCCGAGGAACGGCGTCGAGATCATGAGGGACGTCGCGAGGGCGGCGGTCATGATGGCCATCCCGGGTACCGGAAGCAGCACCCCGATCAGGACGACGAAGGCGAGGACGAGCAGGGCCTGTCGACGCAGGAACCAGGACATCAGATCGAATCGGACGAATGCAGCGATCATGCGTGGACCTCCTCGTGCTCGGCACCCAGGTGGATGATGATGTCGTCGACGCTCGCGGCGTCGATCACGGCCTCGCGGCCGAACGAGGCGGTCTCCTCGATTCGGATGAGGGCGGTCCACCGGTCACCGCGGCGCTGCAGTCCGAGAACCCCGCCGGTCGGCGGGGGTCCGTCGCCGCGCACGACCGCGAAGTCGTCGACGACATCGGTCAGCGCGCCGCGCACGGCGATGCGTCCGCGGACGACCACGACGAGCTCGTCGGCCAGGTCGGTGAGATCCGAGGTGATGTGGGTCGAGAACAGCACAGCATGGTCGGGGTCGACCATGAACTCGCGGATGATGTCGCCGATCTCCCGGCGGGCCGCCGGGTCGAGTCCGCTCGAGGGCTCGTCGAGGATGAGGAGTTCCGGCGACTGGGCGAGCGCCGTCGCGAGGGAGAGTTTGACGCCCTGCCCGCGGGAGAGTTCGCCCACCGTGCGCTTGGTCGGAACCGAGAGCCGGGCGAGCAGGGCGTCGAAGCGACCCTGATCCCAGCCGGGGTAGAACGGCGAGAGGCGACGGCCGATGGAGCCGACCGTCCACTCGGGAGCCGCGGTGGGCTGGTCGAGCACGATACCCGTCCGCGCGAGCCCCTCGGTGGAGCCGGCCAGGTGGCCCGCGAGCTCGATCCGGCCGGAGTCGGGGACGATGAGGCCGAGCAGCGCGCGGATGATCGTGGTCTTGCCGGCGCCGTTCGGGCCGACGAGGCCCACGACGGTGCCGCGGGCGATGTCGAGGGAGACCCCGTCGATCTCGAAGTCCCGTCGCCTGATGCGCAGATCCTCGATCCGCGCCATGTGGTCAGTCATCTTCTCTCCAAATCTGGTCGAGACGGTGGTGGACGTCCCCCGCGCTGAGTCGCGCGTGGATCGCCGCTGAGCGGAGTTCGGTCAGGATCGCGTCGACCCGGTCGTTCAAGGAGGCTCTCGCCGTCTCCGGGTCCACCTCGAGCACGACGAATCCCCGCCCGTGCTCGCTCTTGACGAGGCCTTCGGCGGCCAGGTCGTTGTACGCCCTCGTCACGGTGATGATGCTCACCCGCAGATCGGCTGCGAGCTGACGCAACGAGGGAAGGCTCTGCCCGGCCGCGATCTCACCGGACAGGATGGTCGACCGCAGTTGCGACGAGATCTGTTCGTAGATCGGTGTACTCGAACTCGTCGACACCACGACACTCATGTCTGCTCCTTCTGTATATACACACCATAACAGTAGAACAGTTGGCGCGCTAGCGCCCCCTCCCCTCCCACCCCACCGACCCCACTCGCGGAAGTGCGGGGCGAGGGCCGAAGTCCGCACCTCGGCGGGGCGGGCGGGGCAGGCGCGGGCGTCAGTACTGACCGAGCGAGAGCCCCCTCTGGAACACGCGCTGCGTGAACATGAAGAGGAGTGCGGTCGGGATCGAGACGATGAGCGCCGCCGTGAGCACGACCGTGTACGCGGATCCGCCGCCCTCCGTGGACTGCAGCGCAGCGAGGAGCGGCATGACTGGCCGCGTCGACGCACTCTGCGTGAGCACGAGCGCGAGGAGCAGGTCGTTCCAGACCCACGTGGCCTGCAGGATGAAGACCACGACGAGTGCGCTCCGCGACATCGGCAGGTAGATGCGCGTGAAGATGCGCCACGCGCTCGCCCCGTCCACGACCGCCGCCTCGAAGACCGTCTCCGCGATGCCGGCGAAGAAATTCCGCATCACGAACGCGGAGAACGGCGTCGCGACCGCCGCGTAGACGATCGTCATGCCCGCGAACGTGTCGAAGAGACCGATCTGCGAGAAGGACGCGAAGAGCGGGATCACCATGATCTGCAGCGGGAAGACCGTGCCACAGAAGACGACGAAGAACCAGAAGAAGCCGTGCTTGAGCTTCAGCACGATCACGGCGAAGCCGATCCCGGCGCCGAGGATCACCGCGATGAGCGGCGCGATCGTCGCGTAGAGGAAGGTGACGCCGAGCCCCGACGGCACGTCCGTGGTCGAGAACACCTCACCGACGTTGGAGAGCAGCGCCGGCAGATTGCCGGGCGACCACAGCTCCGAGCCCGAGTACTCGCTCGTGAGCTTCCCCGCGTTGGCGAGCAACAGGTAGATGGGCAGCAGCCAGATGATGCCGAGACCGCCGAGCACCACGTACCGCGTGATCAGTCCGATCCGTCCACTCATGAGCGCACCGCCTTCTTCACGGGCTCGCCGATGGTGAGCTGGCGACGCAGGTAGATGATCGACGCCGCGAGCGTGATGACCGTGAGGAAGAGGGCCACCGCAGCGCCGAGCCCGTACTCGCTGTTGAGGAACGTGTTGCGGTACATCGTCACGCCGAGCGTCTCCGACACGCGGTTCGGCCCGCCCTGGGTCATGGACTGCACGATGTCGAACGTCTTCAGACTGTTGACGATCGAGAGCCCGACGACGATCGTCGTGGAGGGCCGCAGCAGCGGCCAGATCATGAAGCGGAAGAGCCGCCAGCCCACCGCGCCGTCCACCTTCGCGGCCTCGAGCGGCTCCTTCGGGATCGACTGGAGCCCCACGGTGAAGAGGAGCGCGTTCACCCCGACGCCCTGCCACGCCGACGCGATGATCATCGCGAATGTGTTGAGCGGAGCGTCCTGCAACCAGCGCAGCTCCGACCCCGGCAGGTTCAGGAACGCGAGCGCTTGCGACAGCGCTCCCCCGTTCTGCAGCACGAACGAGAACACGACACCCACGGCCACACCGGAGAGGGCGTACGGCACGAGGAATGGGACCCGCAGCCACGCGCCACCGGGCAGCCCGAACGCGAGATACGCGACCACGAGGCCGAGTCCCACCGGCACCACGAGCGTTCCGACCACCCAGAGCAGCGTGTTCGTGATCGACGTGAGCACCGCCGGGTCACGGAACATCCGCACGTAGTTGTCGATGCCGATGAACTCGGGATCCCCGAGACCGTTGAAGTCGGTGAAGCTGAGGAAGACGGTGTAGAGGACGGGGAGGTGGAGGACGAGGACGACCGCCACGACGCCCGGGGCCAGGAAGCCCCAGGCGGCGCGTTGGTAGTTCGTCGAGGAGCGGCGCGACATCCTGCGCGTCAGTTGCCGGCCCAGTACTCGTCGGCGACCTGCTGGATGCCCTCGAGGTACGGAGTCGGGTCGCCGGGGTTCGTCATGAAACCGGTGAACTGGTCGAGGGAGGCCGTGAGGATCGGCGCGGGGGCCGCCTCGTACCAGCGCAGGTAGAACTCGTAGCTCGGGTCGGCGAACTCGGCGCCGATGGCCTGGAACTCCTCCGTGGACGCCTCGGCGTTGGGGTTGTACGGCAGGTTGCCCTCCTGCTCGCTCCACGCCGTCTGCGCCTCGGACGACATCCACCATTCGGCGTACTCGAGGCCGAGGTCCTTCTGCGGCGAGTTCTCGGCGGTGCACGCCGGGGCCGTCTCGATGGCGACCGGAGTGGTCTCCTGGTCGGGATTCACGTTCGGGATGGGGAAGACGCCCCAATCGGTGCCGCTCTCGAGGCCCACCGTGGTCAGCGTGCTCGCGTACCAGGTGCCGAACGGGATCATCGCGACCTCCTGGTCCTTCATCTGGGTCTCCGCCGCGACCTTCGATCCGGGGTCCGTGAAGTAGCCCTTCTCCTTCATGTCGAGCCAGATATTCATGACGTCGACGACCTCGGGATCGGTCCAGTCGACCTCGCCCGTCGTGAGGCCCGTGTAGAGGTCGAGGTCGGTGCCCGCCGCGAGGATCTGGAACCAGACGAACGCCCACGGGTTGCCGCCGGCGTTCCAGAACGGCGTGACGCCGTTGTCGACGAGCGTGTCGGAGACGGTCATCATCTCCTCCCACGTGGTGGGGGCGGTGAGGCCGTACTCCTCGAAGGTGCGCTTGTCGTAGTACATGACCCAGTCGTCCACGCTGATCGGCGTGCAGTACTGCTCGCCGTCGACCGTGTAGAGGTCGCGGACGGACTCCGCGACGTCGCCGTTCTCGACGGCCTTCGTCCAGATGTCCGTCGTCGGGGCCACGAGGTCCTCCGCGACGAGCTCCTCGAGCTGGCCGCCGGTGTGCCACGTGAAGAGGCCGGGGCTCTTGTTCGTGCGGAACGACTGCTTCACGAAGGCCTGGAAGGCCTCCTGGTCGGCGTAGGCCGTGGTGGCGAGGGAGACGTCGATGTCCTTCTTCGACTCCGCGGAGAAGGTGTCGAAGTCCCACGTCTTGTCGGTGATGAAGGTGAGCTCGCCCGAGTCGGCTCCGGAGGAGCCTCCCGCCGAGCATCCCGAGAGCGCTGCGGCTCCCAGGAGGAGGACGGCCGCCGCGGCGGCGCTTCTGGTCGGTCTCACGCTGAACTCCCTTGTTCGAGCAGGTGGTGCGCTGGGGTGAAGGTGGGGAACCGGTGATCGCCGGTTGTTATCGTTACCAAGCAACGGCACAGTAACACGCGCTCAGGAGGCCCACAAGAGCCCCGGCGACCGCCCGCGCCACTTCGGTATACCGTGGCGTCATGACATCGGAGGACATCGCAGGCGGCCGGGCAGCGGCCCGCCGCTCGGTGAATCCGACGGTCCACGACGTCGCCCTCGAGGCCGGCGTGAGCCCGATGACGGTGTCGCGTGTGCTCTCCGGCGGTAAGAACGTGCGCACCGAG
The DNA here is from genome assembly GCF_003990045.1 of Labedella endophytica. Taxonomy (GTDB): domain Bacteria; phylum Actinomycetota; class Actinomycetes; order Actinomycetales; family Microbacteriaceae; genus Labedella; species Labedella endophytica. Next base: position 1,461,667 of record NZ_RZGZ01000002.1, read on the forward strand.
CTGCAGGACAAGGTGTGGCGCGCGGTCGAGACGCTCGGCTACCACCGCAACGAGAACGCCCGCAGCCTCCGGCCCGGGCACCGCTCCGGCCTCGTCGGCGTGACCATCACGAACATCGCGAACCCGTACTACGCCGAGATGCTCCGCGGTGTCGAGGAGATCGCGTCGGCCAACGGGCGCCGCATCCTCGTCGGCAACTCCAACGAGGACGCGGACCTCGAGCGACAGCTCGTGGCCGACTTCATCGGGCGACGGGTCGAGGGCCTGATCGTGGTCCCGTCGAGCACGGGTGACGGCGCGCATCTGCAGGGCGAACGACTCGGCGGCGCACCCCTCGTGCTCGCCTCGCGCGCCGTCGCGGGCGTCGATGTCGACACGGTCCTCATCGACGACGTCGCGGGCGCGCGGGCGGCGACCGCCCGCCTGCTCGCCGAGGGGCACCGCCGGATCGCCTTCCTCGGCAACCGCTCCTCGGTGTTCACGGGACGCCGGCGCCTCGACGGGTTCACGCTCGCCCACCACGACGTGGGGGTCGAACCGCTCGCCGATCTCATCCGCCTGGGGCAGCAGGACGTGGGCGCGGCCGAGCACGCGATGGCCGACCTCCTCGACCTTCCCCAGCCACCGACCGCCGTGTTCGGCGCCAACAACCGCAACACCGTGGGCGCCATCCGCGCGATCGTCGCCCGGCGTCGCTCGGCGGATGCGGCGGGGGCGACCTCGGCCGAGATCCGCGTCGCCGGCTTCGACTCGTTCGACTTCGCCGACATCGCACCCGTGCGACTCTCGGTCGTCGATCACGACGCGGGCGACCTCGGACGCCGAGCGGCCGCGATGCTCTTCGAGCACCTCGACGGTGCCCCCGCCGCCGGGTCCGCTCGCGTCGTCGAGCTCCCGGTCACTCTCCGCGACCTCTTCTGACGCACCCTCTCCGACTCCCCCACCGCCCCTCCCCTCGGCTCCGCCCCCTCCCCCCGGGTGGACGCGAATCGTCGCCTCGAACGCAACCCCACGACACATCGCGCCCACCCCAGGCGCCCCCTCCCCCCGGGTGGACGCGAATCGTCGCCTCGAACGCAACCCCACGACACATCGCGCCCACCCGAAGCAGGCATCCCTCTCGCGGGGCGTTCCCGGACGGCTCCTCCGAGAAGACCCGACCCGCCATCCGGCTTCGATCAGGGACGGGTGTAGCGCCCGTGTCGATCGGCTGATATCGTTACCAACGCTTCGGGCCCGAGCACGTCATCGCCGCACGGCGAACGGCATCGACCCCGTCTCTTCAACGATGAATCAGGCGAAAGGGAGGCCATGGCTTCTCACCCCTCCGCGTCACGACGCGGCCCGGCATACGATGCGAGCCCCACCATCCCGCTGCCCGACGGACACCGCGTATGGCGCGGCGCGGCGGTCTGGACGGAGCTCGCGGCGAGCCTCCCCGACGGCGGCACGATAGCGATCGACACCTATCCCGGCGTCGATCTCACAGCCCTCCGCGCCGAGCTCGCGCGGCACCTGCCCGACGCGACCGTCGTCGACGTCGAGGACGCCGCGGCGCTGCCCGCCGAGCGCATCGAGGCGCTCATCGCCGGCAACCTGACCGACGACCGCGTCTTCGGGGTCCTCAGCCATCACACGCTCTACGACTTCTACGACTCCGCCGAGCTCGACCGCGTCGCCGCCGACGTCGAGTCCGGCAGCGGGCTGCGCATCGTCGTCGGCTGGGGCGCGACCCTTGCTCCCGTGCTCTACGACGTCGTCGTGCTCGCGGACCTCGCACGCTGGGAGATCCAGAAGCGACAGCGCGCCGGCGCCCCGAACTGGCGCGCGGGCAACGGCGGCGAGGACACCATCCGGAAGGTGAAGCGCGGCTTCTTCGTGGAGTGGCGTGTGGCCGACCGTCACAAGCGTGGACTCTTCGACCGGATGGACTTCGTGCTCGACACCAACGGCTCGGTCGACGACGCCCGCCTCCTCACCGCCGACTCGTTCCACGCCGCGCTCGACCTGGCCGTCTCGCGCCCCTTCCGCGTCGTCCCCTTCTTCGATCCCGGGGTGTGGGGCGGGCAGTGGATGAAGGAGAACCTCGGCATCTCCGGCGAGGACAACTTCGCCTGGTGCTTCGACTGCGTGCCGGAGGAGAACAGCCTCCTCATCGCCGCCGACGGCGAGGTCGTGGAGATCCCCTCGATCGACCTCGTCTTCCGCCACCCGCGAGCCCTCCTCGGCGAGCGCACCCACGCGCGCTTCGGCGCCGAGTTCCCCATCCGCTTCGACATGCTCGACACCGTCGGCGGCGGCAACCTGTCGCTGCAGGTGCACCCGCTCACCGACTACATGCAGAACACCTTCGGGATGCCGTACACGCAGGACGAGAGCTATTACCTGCTCGACGCGTCCGACGACGCCGTCGTCTACCTCGGCGTGAAGACGGACGTCGACCGCTCGGCGATGCTCGCCGATCTCCACACCGCGGCGTCCGGGTCCGGGTCCTTCCCCGCCGAGCAGTACGTCAACACCTTCCCGGCGCGGAAGCACGACCACTTCCTCATCCCCGCCGGCACCGTGCACTGCTCGGGGGCGGACTCGATGGTGCTCGAGATCTCGGCAACGCCGTACCTCTTCACCTTCAAGATGCACGACTGGGGACGCCTCGGACTCGACGGCCAGCCCCGCCCCATCCACCTGGAGCACGCGGCCGCCAACATCCAGTGGGACCGCGACACCGCGTGGACGGAGCGGAACCTCGTGGGTCGCGTGGACCGCACCGCGGAGGGCCCCGGCTGGATCGAGGAGCGCACGGGGCTCCATGAACTCGAGTTCATCGAGGTACGCCGGCACTGGTTCACCGAGATCGTCGCTCACGACACGCTCGGCACGGTCAACGTACTGAACCTCGTGGAGGGCGACGAGGCGATCGTCGAGAGCCCGACGGGCGCTTTCGAGCCGTGGGTCGTGCACTACGCCGAGACGTTCATCGTCCCGGCCGCGGTCGGCGCGTACACGATCCGCCCCCACGGCCCGAGCGTCGGACGGCGCCTCGCGACCGTCAAGGCGTTCGTCGCCGGCACCTGACCACCATCGACCCCACACGACCGACTCGCACGACCATTCCGATCGACCATCAGATACGCAGAGTGAGGACAGCAATGAGCAAGGTAAAGGCACTCATCGCCGCACGACCGTGGACCGACACGGGGGCACGCGCCGGCCTCTTCTCGGCCGCCGCCGCCATCACGACCGTCGTGGGCGGGGAGAACGTGCGGGTGATCGCCGAGCAGCTGGTCCGCTCGGACGGCCGGGGCGGACGCCAGCAGGCCATCCGCCTCGAGATCGGCGACATCCACCGCCCCGTCTCCCTCGGTTCGGCCGTGCAGCACGGCGGCATCGCGCTCGACGTGGAGGTCGGCACCGTCGACGACGCGCACACCGTCGACGTGAGCGGGATCACCCTCCGCACGGCGGACGGCGAGGACGTGCCGGTGCAGGTCGAGGACGGACCGCGCGGCGCGTACCGCCTCTACATCGCCGCCGTGGAGACGGCGACGGCGCTGCGCCTCGTCATCCCCTCGCTCGACCGGGACGTCGAGCTGCCCTTCGAGGTGCTCCCCGTGCGCGACTGGACGATCCACGTCGTGCACCACTCCCACTTCGACATCGGGTACACCGACCCGCAGGCGATCGTCCTCGCGGAACAACGCTCGTTCCTCGACTCGGCGCTCGAACTGCTGCGCGATACCGCCGACGAACCGCAGGACGAGCGCTTCCGCTGGGTCGTCGAGTCCCTCTTCACGTTCGAGAGCTGGGCCGAGACCCGGCCGCAGCACCTCGTCGACGAGTTCGTGGGGTTCGTCCGCGAGGGGCGTGCTGAGCTCACGGCGCTGCCCTACAACCTGCACACCGACACGTGCACGACGGACGAGCTGCACGAACTCCTCCGCACGGCCCGGCGCATCGCGACGCGCTACGACCTGCCGATCCCGTCCGCCATGCAGACCGACGTGCCCGGGACGGTCGTCGGTCTGCCGGACGCCCTCGCCGAGAACGACGTGAAGTACCTCGCCGTGGCCCACAACTGGGCCGGCCGCTCGATGCCGCAGCTGAACGGCGGGCAGCTGCTCCCCCGTCTCTTCCGCTGGGCCGCGCCGTCGGGGAAGTCCGTGCTGGTGTGGCTCACCGACAGCCCCCACGGCATGGCGTACATGGAGGGGCCGCTGCTCGGTTTTCACCAGGACTACTCGGCCGTCGAGGACCACCTGCCCGTCTACCTCGAGTCGCTCGCGGCGAACCCGTACCCGTTCCCTCCTGGCGTCTTCGGCTGGCATGGCACCGCAGAGGCGGTCGACCGCACGCCGTACCCGTGGGACATCGTGCACCTGCGCACGCAGGGTTACGTGGGCGACAACGCTCCGGCGAGGCGACGCGCGGCCGACATCGCCCGCGAGTGGAACGCCACGTGGGAGTCGCCGAAGATCCGCATCTCCACGAACACCGACTTCTTCGAGGATGCCGAGGAGCGTCTCGGCGACGAGATCCAGACGTTCGAAGGCGACTGGGGCGACTGGTGGGTCGAGGGCGTCGGCTCCGCCGCGTACCCCATGACGCTCGTGCGCGACGCGCAGGCGAAAGTGACCGACGCCCAGACCGTGTCCGCCGTGCGATCGCTGCTCACCGGCTCGGAGCTCCCCGGAGAGGCCGAGCAGTCCGAGGACACCTTCCGCACGATCTCCATGTTCAACGAGCACACGTGGGGCGCCGGCAACTCGTGGCGGTTCTCCGACCACGGATTCGACTCCGGCGAGGTGCAGTGGCAGTGGAAGGTCGCGAACGCGATCGTCGCACAGCAGAAGGCCGGCCAGTACCTCGAGCGCGCGTCCGCGTTCCTCGGCGCCGACCTGGGGCGCGCCGCCGACGCGCACGCGAGCTACTACGTCGTCAATACCACCGCCATCGAGCGCGACACCGCCGTGCGCTTCTTCGTGCGCGAGAGCACCGTGCCGCTGGGCACCGCGTTCGCCCTGTACGACGGTCGCTCCGGCGAGACGCTCCCGTACGTCGAGGAGGCGCAGTCGAACCACGAGCACCGCGAGGCCGGGCGCTTCGTCACGGCGCGCGTGCGCTCCCTGCCGCCCGTGGGCTTCGTACGGGTGGATCTGCGACTCACCGACGTCGACCGCGTCGACGCCGCGGCCGACACCGCGTCCATCGCCGGCCCGCTCGTGCTCGAGAACGAGCACCTCCGCGTGACCGTCGACCTCCCGGGGGCGCGGATCGCGTCGATCGTGGAGCTCGCGACCGGTCGAGAGCTCCTCAATCAGGACTCGCTCTTCGGCGGGAACGAGTACATCTACGACCTCTACACGAGCGCCGGCGGCTTCAACCACCAGTCGAACAAGACGTCGACCTCCGACGAGCTCGAGCTGCTCGGCGACCGGTGGCGGGCGCGTCCCGCCGCCGTCATCGCACGGGAGTCGGACGCCGTGGAGGAACGACTCGTGTACGAGTACCCGGCGAAGGGCGCCGAGTGGGTGCGCGTCACGCTGCGGCTCCGGCACGGGGAGCCCGCGCTCCTCATCGAGAACCGCATCGCGAAGGAGTCCACCGACGCGAAGGAGAGTGCGTTCTTCGCCTTCCCCTTCGCCGGCGAGGACCCCGTCGTGCGGTTCGAGGTGAGCGGCGGCGTCACGGGCGACGGTCTCGAGCACGTCCCGGGAGCGCCGCAGCACATGCGCGCCGTGCGGGAATGGGTCACCGTCGACTCGGCCGACGGGCCGGTGGCCTGGGTCACGAAGGACGTGCCGCTCGTGGAGCGGGGCGTCATCGCCCTCCCGTACGCGCCGTTCCCGGCGAGCACCTCCCCGTACGAGCCGGGCACGGTCCTGTCGTGGGTGCACAACAACGTCTGGGACACCAACTTCCCGGTTCGCCAGGCGTTCGAGACGACGTTCTCCTACGCGATCGGCGTGCGGACGGCGACCGAGGTGTCGGCGGAAGAGGTCGCCGTGGCGGCCACAGCCGCGCTCGTGCATCCGCCGGTCGTGGTGCCGGCCAACGGAGCCGCGGGGGCGGAGGCCCCGGTGGAGAGGTCGTTGCTCACGGTGAGCGACCCGCGCGTGAAGCTCGTGGCCGCGCACTGCCTGGGCGAGGGCCGGATCCTCGTACGGCTGCAGTCGTTCGTCGACGGCCCCGTGTCCGTGGAGGTCGGCGTTCCCGGCGGCATCGCGTCGGCCGCGGCGGCCACGTTCCTCGGCGAGGAGCGCGAGCCACTCGACGTCGGGGGCACCACGGTCACGGTCGACATCCCGCGCCTGAGCCCCCGCGCGGTGATCCTCACCCTCCCCTGACCATTCTTCCTCCGCGAAGTGCGGACTTTCGCGGTGGGGAAGACACATGTCCGCACCGTCCGTGTGCGCGGGAGTGCGGAAGCGACGGGAGGGACGGGTCGCGCGCGGTGTGGAAGCATTGACCCATGTCGATCACCACGGATGCACAGGCGCTCCTGCCCGAACTCGTCACCCTCCGTCGCGCGCTCCACGCCGCACCCGAGGTGGGACTGCAGCTTCCGAACACGCAGGCCACCGTGCTCCGCGAGCTCGAGGGTCTCGGGCTCGAGATCACGACGGGTACGGACACGACGAGTGTCGTCGCCGTGCTGCGCGGCGCGCACGAGGGGCCGGTCGTGCTCCTGCGCGGCGACATGGACGGGCTGCCCGTCGTCGAGCAGACGGGCCTGCCGTTCGCCTCGACGAACGGCGCGATGCACGCGTGCGGGCACGACCTCCACACCGCCGGTCTCGTGGGCGCCGCGCGACTCCTCGCCGCCCGGCGCGACGAGCTGCACGGCTCCGTGATCTTCATGTTCCAGCCCGGCGAAGAGGGCTACGGCGGCGCGAAGATCATGATCGACGAGGGCGTGATCGACGCCGCGGGCACCCGCCCCGTCGCCGCCTACGGCATCCACGTGATCCCAGGCCCGAACGGCGTCTTCTCGATGCGGCCCGGGCCCGCGATGGCCTCGTCGAGCACCCTCCGCATCCGCATCGTGGGCGAGGGCGGCCACGGCTCGCAGCCGTCGAGCGCCTTCGATCCCGTGCCAGCGCTCACCGAGACGGTGTCCGCGCTGCAGTCGATGGTCACGCGCCGCTTCAGCGTGTTCGACCCGGTGGTCCTCACCGTCACGCAGCTGTCGGCGGGCGAGGCGATCAACGTCATCCCGGACTCAGCGAGCCTCGGTGCCACCGTCCGTGCGCTGTCGGACGAGTCGCTCGCGACTCTCGCCGTGGAAACGGAGCGGATCGCCTCCGGGATCGCCGCTGCCCACCGGTGCCGCGCCGAGGTGGAGTTCGTCACCGTCTACCCGGTCACGAAGAACGACCCGGGCACGACGTCGGCCGCCATGATGACACTCACCGACACCTTCGGGCCGGGTCGCGTCGAGACGATGCTCGAGCCCCGGATGGGCAGCGAGGACTTCTCGTTCGTGCTGCACGAGGTGCCGGGCACGTTCATCTTCCTCCAGACGACGCCGTGGGACCTCGCGGGCCAGACGGTCGCGTACAACCACTCGCCGCGCGTGATGTTCGACGACGCCGTGCTCGGCGACCAGGCCGCGGCCCTCGCCTCCCTCGCCCTCTCCCACCTCGGCACCCCTCCCGCCCTCTAGCTCCCGTGAGGTGTCGCAATCTGTTGCCTCGTGCGAGGAAATGACAACAGAATGCGACACCTCCGGAGGGGTTTTGGTGCGCGAGCGCCGGCTCACTACGATGACGGACGTGCATTTCCGTCATGATCCGTCGATCCCGTCGTCTCTTGCCTCAGGAGGGGGGCCGATCGTGGGCACACACACCGGGGACGTCGTCTGGCTGGCGACGATGAAGGCGGACGCGCTGCTCGGGCGCATATCGGACGAGCACCGCGTGCAGCTCGGCGCGACGTTCGACTGGGAGGTGTCGGACGACGACGTGCGCGTTGCGCGCACCGCGCTGTCGCCGCAGCGTGTGGACGCGCTCGTCCGCCGCCGCGCGGACACGCACCCTCCCGCCACGATCGCTCCCGACTGGGACGCCTCGGCCGACCTCCTCGCGCTCTAACCGCCCCCAACCCCCGTGAGGTGTCGCAATCTGTTGTCATTCAGGGCGCTGAGGCAACAGAATGCGACACCTCACAGGAGGTAGAGGGGTGGAGAGAAGGGGCGGGGGTCAGGCGAGGCGGTAGTAGTCCGGCTCGACGTGCTCGCCGCGGTCGAGGGCATCGATCGCGGCCATGTCGGCGGGCTCGAGCGCGAAGGAGAACACATCGAGGTTCTCCGCGAGTCGCCTCGGATCGGATGATTTCGGAACCGTTACGAGGCCCGATTGCACGTGCCACCGCAGCACCGCTCGCGCGACGGAGACTCCGTGCGCCGCCGCGATCCGTTCGAGCGTCGGGTCGCCGAACACACGGCCGCGGGCGAGCGGCGACCACGACTCCGTCACGATCCCGAGGGCTTCGTGCGCCGCACGTTCGAGCCGGCGGGTGTGGAAGGGGTGCAGTTCGATCTGATTCACCGCCGGGATCTCCCCGCCGAGCTGCACGAGATCGGCGAGCTGGGCTGGGGAGAAGTTGGAGACCCCGATGTTGCGCGCCAGCCCGGCTCGCTTCGCCGCTTGGAGCCCCCGCCACGCCTCACGATGGCGGCCGGCGGCGCTGTGCGGCCAGTGCACGAGGTAGAGGTCGACGTGCTCGAGTCCGAGCCGTTCGATGGACTGCTCGGCGGCGCGGACGGCCGCCACCTCGTCGTGCGCATCGATCCAGAGCTTTGTCGTCACGAACAGCTCCTCGCGCGCGATGCCGGACCGCCGGATCCCCTCGCCGACGCCCCGCTCGTTGCCGTAGATCGCGGCGGTGTCGATCGAACGGTAGCCGAGGTCGATGGCCGTCGCGACCGTGCGCGCGGTGGACTCGTCGTCCATGTCGAAGACGCCGAGACCCAGAACAGGCATGTCGAGGGCCGTAGCGACAGGCACGCGCGACGGGGTGGGCATGAGACCTCCAAGCGTTATCGGACATTCGTCCGAAATAAGGTGTAGCACGAACGCCGTCGTCGAGGGCTTCACAGAAATCGTCGAGCCGCCACATTAAACGCGCTCGAAACACGAGCCCACACCGCTGAAACATGCGGAGTTTATTTTGGACCTATGTCCGATAACGCGTTGCTCGTGCCATCGACCGCCGCCTCGACACCGGCCGAGCCCGCGCCCCTGTTGAGCATCCGGGACCTCAGCGTCTCGTTCCGCACGACCCGCGGACGCCACACGGCCGTCTCGGACGCGTCCCTCGACCTGGCCGCCCATCGCACACTGGCGGTCGTCGGCGAATCGGGCTCCGGAAAGTCGACGCTCGCCGCCGCGATCAACCGCCTCCTCGCCTCGAACGCGAGCATCGACTCCGGGAGCATCCTCTTCGACGGTCGCGACCTCGTCACGGCGAGCGCCCGCGAGCTCACCCGCGTCCGCGGCGCGGGTATCGGCCTCGTCCCCCAGGACCCGATGTCGAACCTCGACCCCGTGCACCGCGTGGGCGCGCAGATCGTCGAGGCCCTCGAGGCGCACGGCACGTCGTCCCGCGACTCGACGAAGCGAGCGATCGAGCTCCTCGACATGGTCGGCATCCCCGAGCCGAAACGTCGCTTCCGCCAGTTCCCCCACGAGTTCAGCGGCGGCATGCGGCAGCGCGTACTGATCGCGATCGGGCTCGCGTGTCGGCCCAAGCTCCTCATCGCCGACGAACCCACGAGCGCCCTCGACGTGACCGTGCAGCGGAAGGTCCTCGACCGGCTCGACGAACTGACCGCGGAGATGGGCACGGCCCTGTTCATGATCACGCACGACCTGGCACTCGCCGCCGAACGTGCGAGCGAGGTACTCGTGATGTACCGAGGGAAGATCGTGGAGCACGGTCCGGCCGCACAGCTCCTCGGCGACCCGCAGCACGAGTACACCCGACGTCTGCTCGACGCGGCCCCTGCCCTTGCGGCCCGTCGCGGCATCGCCCGACCTGAGACCCCGTATGCCGCGGCCGGCGAGGTCGGGGAGCCGATCGTGACGCTCACCGACGTCGTCAAGGAGTACTCCGTCCGCGACTCCGTCTTCGGCAAGCCGCGCACCTTCGCGGCCGTCGCCGGGTCGACGTTCGAGATCCCCCGCGGCAGTACCGTCGCGATCGTGGGCGAGTCAGGGTCGGGAAAGTCATCGACGGCCCGCCTCGTCCTCGGCCTCGACACCCCGACGCGCGGCACGATCTCCTTCGACGGCCGTGATCTCGCCTCGATGTCGAAAACCGAGATGACGGCCTTCCGCCGCCGCGTGCAGCCCGTCTTCCAGAACCCGTTCGCGTCCCTCGACTCCCTCTTCACGGTCGGCAAGACGATCGCCGAGCCGCTCGTCGTGCATGGGATCGGAACGCCGACGGAACGAGCGGAACGCGTTCTCGACCTCCTCGAGGAGGTCGCACTCCCCGCCGACACCGTCGATCGCTACCCGCACGAACTCTCCGGCGGCCAGCGTCAACGCGTCGCGATCGCGCGGGCGCTCGCCCTCCAACCCGAACTGCTCGTTCTCGACGAGGCCGTCTCGGCTCTCGACGTGGTGGTCCAGGCGCAGATCCTCGATCTGTTGGCCCGCCTGCAGCGCGAGCACGGACTCACCTACCTGTTCATCAGCCACGACCTCGCCGTCGTGCGGCAGATCAGCGACGACGTGCACGTCATGTCACGCGGCTCCATCGTCGAATCGGGCACGCCCGACGAGCTCTTCGAGTCGCCGCGCGAGGAGTACACGCGCGAGCTCCTGAGCGCGATCCCCGGCGCCCGCCTCACCGTGTGACCCGCCCATTCATGGGCACGCGTCCCCCGTCACAGGGCAGATTGCACGCGACCATGGCTGGCGCGTAGTCACCTCCGCGAGCAGCGCGCGTGTCTTCCCATAGCCGGGGCTCAACCAGCGCGCCACAGGAAGTATCGTGACCTCTACCGCTCCCAAGCGCCGGGCCGCGATACCCACAGATTCAGCCTTCGCCCCCTTCACCCAAGCGTCGTCTATGACGGCGAGATGTGCACCGGTGAGGTCAGTTCCATCAGTGAACCCCACGCTCGCCGAATCGATGGCCGAGCCGGTTGGACCGAGCCGTTGGCTATCGACGCGACTCCATCGTGCGGGTGCGGATTGAGCAATCCGCTCGAGCGGATGCTCACCAGATCTTCCTCTCCCCGATGGGACAATGCAGACCGCGTCGATCGGTTGGCGGGACACGCGGTCGATACAGTCGGCATGGTAGACGGAGAAGCCCCACATGATCGGGACTATCTCGAGAAATGCCTTCTCGCGAATCCGCTCGTCATATTCGGGATCCTTGTAGTTATAGAAGTTTCGACCTGACTGCTCTCCCGCAACCGCGTAGGTGAGCGGGACTATTCGATCAGCCGGTTCTGAGGTCGCGGCCCTCACGTCATCACATCCCCGGCATCTACTTTCGCTCAGGGCGCCACAACAACGGGGGCAGACGAAAGAGCTGTCTCGCGTCGGGTTAATCGAGATCGCGGCACAACGAGTCAGGAAGTCGGACTTCTGTCCAGCGTTTCTAGCGACGTCATCCGGCTCAAGCAAATACAGCTCCGGCTGACGACGTGGTGCGCAGTATTTGGAGCGCAAGCTCTACGCCGTCGTCTTCCCCAATGAATGGCTCCGCCAGCCCCTTCTCGACAAGATCGTTGCCCCACGATGTCTGACGAACAACTGATTCATGGAGTAGCACTCGGCGTCCGTGACGAACCGCAGCTGCCGCCTGGTGCCGTGTGCCGCTCTGCTCAGCGGCATCCACAATCGCCGTGACTGCGCTGAGGCCGCTCATCGTGACGTTCCGTATCGGAAATGTCTGCTTTGTCGGCGATGAACCGGGCCAGAACTGAGAGAGAGTCTGACCCTCTTCCGACAGGATCTGTCGGGCGAGTGCCGCGTTCTCCTTCGGATAGATGGGCGTCCCGGCTCCTTGACCAAGGACTGCCACTGTCCGTCCACCAGCCTCGAGAGCCCCGAGATGTGCTGCTGTGTCGATTCCTCTTGCAAGTCCAGAAACTACAGTCACACGTTCGATAGCCAACCTGCGCCCTAAGGCCCGGGCTAGATTGAGGGACTTCGTTGACGCAACTCGGGACCCGACTATTGCTATCGCGTCAAAATCGTTCGCATGGGTCCCCCGCCCGAATATCACCGGGGGATAGTCGTAAACCTGTAATAAGGGTCGTGGGTATCGCTCGTTGAACGAGAACATGACATCGAGGCCAGCCTCTCGCCAATTGACGATTTCCTTCTGAGCATCGTCCAGAGGTGAATCGAAATCAGCCAGCTGGGCCACAAGATCCGCAGACTCACGCAGTACCTCGACCGGGTTGCGACCCTCTTCCAAAGCCGCTCTTACCTCGGACGGCGACAACTTCTTGATCGACGCCGTGCCTCGAAGTGCGACGACCACAGCGGCTTCAAGCCGTTCCTCTGGGATGGTCATGCGCCAATGATAGGCCCCGACCACCGACATTGCAGTGAGCTCGAGACGCCGGACTTCCGCTCGCACCGAGTCCTTCCGGACGGGCTAGCGGCGGGCCTTGACGTCGAGGGCATCGCGGAGGCCGTCGCCGATGAAGTTGATCGCGAGCACGATCGAGACGATCGCGAGGCCCGGCGCGGCGGCGATCCACGGCTGGTAGAAGTTCTTCGCACCCTCGGTGATCATCGCGCCCCACTCGGGCGTCGGCGGCAGCGCCCCGAGGCCGAGGAAGGACAACGACGCCACGAGCAGCACGATCTGTCCGAGGTCCATCGTGGCGTTCACGAGGGTGGGCGTCGACGCGTGCGGGATGATGTGGCGGAAGAGGATCCGACGCCGCGAGGCTCCTATCGCGACGGCCGACTCCACGTGCTCTCGCTCCTTGATGGACAGGACCTGCCCACGCATGAGGCGCGCATAGATCGGCCACCACACGATGATGATCGCGATCCCCGCGTTGTTGAGGCCCGGTCCGAGCGCCGCGGCGACCGCCATCGCGAGCAGGATTGCGGGGAACGACATCGTCACGTCGGCGATCCGCATGATGACGGCGTCCACGATCCCGCCGACGTAGCCGGCGACCGCCCCGAGCACGCTCCCGACGGCCACGGAGGCCACGATCGACACGAAAGCGATCGGGAGCGAGTACCGCGCCCCATGGAGCGCACGGCTGAGCACGTCACGCCCGAGCGCGTCCGTGCCGAACCAGTGCGCTGCGCTCGGCGGCGCAAGGCGCTCGCCCACCGAGGCGAGCGGGTCGAAGGGGGCGAGCCACTGCACCGCCACGACGAGCACGAGCCAGAACGCGACGACCACGTACCCGAAGACCATCTGCGGCCGCATCCATGCCGACGAGCGCGCGGTGCGGAGGGCGGCGAGGGACGTGGTCCCGAAATCGGCGATACCGGTGGCGGCGCTCATGCGAGTCTCACTCTCGGGTCGATCGCGGCGTACACGAGGTCCGTGACGAGGCTCGCGAGCAGGAAGATGATGCCACCGAGCAGCGTGACACCGTTGATGGCGGGGTAGTCGAGCGTGCGCGCGGCCTCCACGGCGTAGGAGCCGATGCCGTTCCAGGAGAAGATCTGCTCCACGAGGACCGCGCCCATCAGGAGCGCCCCGAATGCGAAACCCACCACCGTGACGACGGGTGTGAGGCTGTTGCGCAGCACGTGCCGACGCATGACCGCCGTCTCCGCGATCCCCTTCGCCCGCACCGTGCGCACGTAGTCCGAGTGCAGTTCGTCGAGCATCGCGGCGCGGACGAGCCGGCTGATCGTGCCCATGAGGCCCCACGCGAGCACGAACGCCGGAAGGAGCAGGTGCGCCCACGCGTCGAGGAAGAGCGGGATGTTCCCGGCCACGAGCGAGTCGATCGTGTAGAAGCCGGTCACGTGTGGGGGCGGGTCGACGCGAGCCGAGAGCCGACCCGGGCCCGGCATGATCCCGAGCTGCGCGTAGAAGACGAAGAGGAGGATGAGCCCCGTCCAGAAGATCGGGAGCGACGATCCGAGGAGGGCGAAGACGCGAGCGGCGTTGTCGGCGAACTTATCCTTCCGGCTCGCGGAGATCACCCCGAGGACGATCCCGCCGATCGCCCCGATGACGAGGGCGAGGAGCGAGAGCTCCATGGTGGCGGGCAGACGCTCCGCGAGGTCCGTCGAGACGCTCGCGCGCGTCTGGAACGAGGTTCCCATGTCGCCCGTCAGCAGCCGTCCCACGTAGTTGAGGTACTGGATGAAGACGTTCGAATCGAGCCCCCACCGCTCCCGGGCGGCCTGCACGACCTCCGGGTTGTTCATACTGCGCTCGCCGACGATCGCGGCGATCGGGTCGGAGGGCATGAGGCGCGAGATGACGAACGCGATCGTCACGATCCCGAGCAGCAGGAGCGGCACGATCGCCATGCGGCGGAGGACGAAGCGGGTCATGCGGTTCTCCAAGGAGGGAGGTGGGAGGAAAGGACGGGCGGGGCGGCGGTGGGCTGCGCCCCGCCCGTCGGTCGATCGGCCGGCGGGTCAGAGGCGTCAGCCGCCGAGGCCGAGCTGCCCGATCTCGAGGTTGCAGCACGGGCTGTAGGCGACGCCCGAGATGTCGCTCGCGTAGGCGAGGATCAGCTGCGGGTTCACCATCGGGAGTACGAAGGCGTCGGCCGCCATCGACTCGGCCAGCTCCTGGTACGTCGCCATCCGCTCGTCGCCGGACTCCGTGAGCGCCTGCGCGAGCAGGTCCGTCTGCTCCTGCGAGACCGATCCGGTCCACGGGTTGATGAGCCCACCCTGATCGATGTTGCCGAAGTACTGCACGTACTGGCTCGAGTCGGTGTGGTCCGGGGCGAAGTACACCGCGGTCACGGGCGTGCCGTCACCGCTCACGGTGGAGATCCACTGTGTGAAGTCGACGGGGTTGAGCTCGAGGGTGACCCCGATCTCGGCGAGGTCCTGCTGCACGGCCTGCATCTGCAGGTCGAGGTCCACGCCGTACGCGACGAGCTTCGGATAGGTCGCGCTCACGGTGAAGCCGTCGGCGTACCCGGCCTCCGCGAGCAGGTCCTTCGCGCCGTCGAGGTCGTAGCTCGGGAGCGCGACCTCCTTGCTGCCCTCGAAGCCGTTCGGGATCGGTGAGCCCTGGAGCTTGCCGTATCCGGCCACGAGGGTGTCGACGAGCCCGTCGTAGTCGACGGCCATACGGATGGCCTCGCGCACACGGACGTCCTCGAGCGGTTCGCCGCCCGGAGCCGCCGGGAGCAGCGCGATGTAGGTGTAGTTGTAGGAGTCGACGACCTCCGTCGTCACCGCCTCATCTCCCTCGAGCTGCGCGAGCGCATCGGGAGAGATCTGCATCGCCACGTCGACGTCGCCCTGCTGCAACTGCTGCAACTGGGAGCTCGAGTCGGTGACCTCCTTCATCTCCACCTCGGTGAACTGCGGCTCCTCACCCCAGTACTCCTCGTTGGCGGTGAGCTCGATCGATTCGCCCGAGCTGTAGGCCGCGAGCGTGTATGGCCCGCTTCCGGCCGAGTTCTCGAGGAACCAGCCCTCGGCGTCGTCCGTCGACGCCGCGTCCTCCGCAGCGCTGGCGCCGTTCTCCTCGGCGACCTCACTGTTGACGATGCCGAGGTAGGGCGCCGCCGTGATCGCGAGGAACGCGGAGTTCGGCTTCTCGAAGCTCACGACGACGGTCGACTCGTCGGGCGTCTCGATCCCCGTCATTCCGGCGAGGAGGAAGGAGGCGGATCCCTGGAGATTCACGAGGCGCTCGAAGCTCCACTTCACATCGCTCGCTTCCACCGGGGAGCCGTCGGAGAAGACCGCGCCGGAGTCGAGGGCGAACGTGAACTGCGTGTTGTCGGCATTCGCCTCCCAGCTCTCGGCGAGACCGGGGAGCACCGTCGAGGTGTCGGCGGGGTCGACGGTCACGAGGCGCTCGTAGAGCGCGGTGTAGATGATCTGACAGGTGTCGCAGTATCCGCGCTGCGGGTCCATCGTGGTCAGGTCCATCGCGCGGGCGATGACGAGCGGGCGGTCGCCCGTCGTGGCGGCGGGGGCGCCGCCGGCGCACCCGGTGAGGGCTACGGCCAGGGCGGCGGCCCCGGCGAGTACGGCTCTCCACCGTCGGTTCGTTCGCTGTCGTGCAGGGGTCACGGTGTGCTCCTCGTCGCTTTCATCGGGGTGGCGCGTTCGGGGTGGAACAGGCGGGTGGAACAGGCGGAACGGTGGAACGGTGGAACGGTCGGGGGGGGGGGGGGAGCGGGCGCGTCAGCCCAGGACGGACCTCGCCTCGGCGAACGCCTCGGCGGTGCGGTCGAGCGCGTCGGCGATGTCCTGCTCGGTGTGCGCGGTCGAGAGGAACCAGTTGTGCACGGGGTGCAGGAGCACTCCACGGGCCGCCGCCGCACCGGTGAAAGCGAGGGCCGCCGCATGCCCGGGGTCGTCGACGAAGCGCAGGTACGGCATCGCGGCGGGTCCGCTCTGGACCACCTCGAAGCCGTTCTCCTCAGCCTGCGCCTGGAGCCCGGTGCGGAGCAGTGTGCCGACGTGGTCCATGTGGGCGGGGGTGTCCGTCTCGCGGAGCAGACCGATGTTGGCGATTCCTGCCGCCATCGCGACGCCGGAGTACCAGAACGAGCCGGTCGCGTAGATGTCCGACGCGGCCTGAGCGAGCGCGTCGATGCCGACGACCGCGGACAGTGCCCATCCGTTGGCGATCGCCTTGCTGTAGGCGATGAGGTCGGGGGCGACTCCGAGCGGCTCCCACGCGCTGCCCGTCACGAGCCGGAAACCCGTGCGGACCTCGTCCATGATGAGGACCGCGTCGTTCCGGTCGGCGAGGGCGCGCACCGCGCGGGCGAAGTCCACCTCGGCGAGGCGCTGGTCGTCCACCGGACCGTCGTGCTTGAAGGGCGAGACGATGATGCCGGCGAGGTCGTCGCCGGCCTCTGCCGCTGCCGCCTCGAGGGAGGCGATGTCGTTGAAGTCGAAGAAGATGATGTTCGCGCGGTCCTCGGGGGTGGAGCCGAGGGGGTTCGGATTGAACCACGCGTTCGCGCCGTGGTACGCGGACCGGCCCTTCAGGAGCTTGCGCTTCCCCGTCGCTGCGCGTGCGATCGTCACCGCGAGGCTGGTCGCGTCCGTGCCGTTCTTGCCGAACATCGCCCAGTCGGCGGGGCCGACGGTGTCGACGAGCAGCTCCGCGAGCTCGACCATGCGGGGCGTCGGGCCGCCGAGCGCGTCGCCCTCCGCGAGCTGTGCGGCCGCCGCGGCCTCGACCACGGGGTTCTTGTATCCGGAGATCATGGGGCCGAAGCCGCACATGAAGTCGATGTATTGGTTGCCGTCCACGTCCGTGAGGCGCGCGCCGTTCCCCGAGCGGTAGAACTGCGGGTAGGACGCCGGCAGGAGGGTCACGTTCAGGTGGCCGTACATGCCGCCGGGGATCACGCGGGCGGCGCGTTCGCGCAGGCCGTCGTCGACGGGCTTGAGGGTCTGCATCACGGTATCGAGCGTCATGGGGGTCCTTCAGGAGGGGGCCGGTCGACGAGGCGGGGATTCCGCGGGGTCGTGCACCCAGTTTTTGGTACAGGCGTCCGAAATAGATTTCGTCGCCGTTACAGGTACGTTAAATAGATCAGGTGTCCGAAAAAGAGCGCGACGATGGAGTCGCAGCGAACACCTGGAGGAGGGAGCACGATCCGTGCCCAAGATCGTTGACCACGACGAGCGCCGCGCCACGGTCCTCGAGGCCACCTGGCGCGTCATCCGCGAGCAGGGACTCGAAGCGGCGACCGTTCGCGAGATCGCGAAGGCCGCCGGGGTGTCGAACGGCGCACTCGCCCACTACTTCACGAATAAGGACGACGTGCTCATCCAGGCGCACAAGCTCGCCTACCAGCGCGTCTACGACCGGGTGGCCGACCGCGCCGACGAACTCGACACGTTCGGCGTGCTCCGCGAGATGCTGCACGAGGCGATGCCGCTCGACGATGAGAGCCGCACGGAGGCGATCATCGACGTGAGCTACATGGGGCGCGCGATCACCAACCCGGCGCTCGCGGAGGTGCGCGCCGACTCGATGGTCGTCGCCCGCGCATGGTGGACGGACGGACTGACCGCCGCGCGCGATGCCGGCGACCTGCGCGCCGACCTCGACATCACGGTCGCGGTCAACGAGCTCCTCGTCCTCATCGACGGCATCTCGGTGCAGGCCGTGCTCTACCCCGACGAGATGACCCCGGACGCGCAGCGCACCCTCATCGACGCCTTCCTCGCCCGACTCCGCGCCTGACCCCCGCCCCGCGCCTGATCCGTCACTCCGCGCCGGGCAACCCGCCCGGCCCACCGGCGAAGTGCGGACTTTCGCCCCCTGAATCGCTCAACGGGGGGCTGAAGTCCGCACTTCGGCGAGGGGTTTGGTCGTGCGGGGAGTTCGCGGGAGGCGCGAGGGGGAGGCGTGCCCGAGGGGCGCGGGTCAGGGGCGCGGGTCAGGGGCGCGGGTCAGCGGCGCGGGAGGCGAGTGTCGAGCCAGGCGAGGAGGTCGGCGACGATCTCGTCGCGGTTGGTCTCCTTGTAGATCTCATGGCGGGCGCCCGGGTAGATGTGGAGCGTGACGTCGGAGAGCTTCGCGCGCCTCACGTAGGCGTCGCGCAGCAACGTCATGCCACGTGTGCCGCCGAGCGAGTCGTCCGAGCCGCCCTGGATGAGAACGGGCAGGTCGCGCATACGCTTCGGCGGGCGGCCGAGGAACGCGAACGCCTGGATCGCCGTCCACACCGGCTGTTGCGCGATGTCGAACGCACGCGGGTCCTCCGCGAAGGCCGCGCCCACGGCCAGGTCACGCGACAGCCACTCGAGACCGGTGCTCGTCGGGCCGCGCCAGCGCTTGTTGAGGTCGCCGATGTTGATGACGCCGGGCACGGCGAGGGACGTGCCCGAGAGCACGAGTGCCGCGTAGGGGTGGTCCTGCGCGGCAATCTTCTGCGCCATGAGCGAGCCCCAGCTGTGACCGAGGAGCACGAGCGGCACGCCGGGATTCTCCTCGGCGATGGTGCGCCCGACATGGAGCACCGAGCGGATGGCGCCGCGCGTGGTGCCGTCGCCGAGGGTTCCGAGGCCGAGGTGGTTCTCCCCCGTCGCCCCGTGGCCGCGGTGATCGTCGGCCACGACGGTGAAGCCGGCGCCGACGAGGTCCGCGGCGAGATCGCCGTACCGGCCGGCGTGCTCCCCCGCTCCGTGCGCGATGTGCACGATCCCCCGGGGCCGCTCGGCCGCCCACACGTAGTACCAGATGGTGACCCCGCCGGCGTCGACGAGGGTCCGGGTCTCAGGGGCCTCACTCACCCCCACACTGTAGCCCGAGCGCCCGCCCGTCCCGACGGATTCTCCTTTCCGAACTCCTCCGTCCCGTCAAGCAGTGGACGGAGGGCCACCCCCGCTCAGTAGGGTCTCAGCATGAGAAATCGTCGTGCATCACTGATGCTCGCTGTCCTCAGCGTGGCGACCCTGACGGGCTGCGGCATCACGATCCCAGCGGACCCGGACGGTACCCTCGACCGTGTGACCGACGGGACACTCCGCGTGGGCGTCTCGCAGAGCGACCCGTGGACGGTGACCGAGGGAACGGGGCAACCGCAGGGCACAGAGGTTGACCTCGTGGAGGCCTTCGCGGCGCACCTGGACGCGGACATCGAGTGGACCGCGGGTGGCGAATCCGACCTCGTGCAGGCTCTCGAAGCCGGCGACCTCGATCTCGTCGTCGGCGGCTTCACGGACGCGACCCCCTGGGAATCGAAGGCCGCCGTGACGCAGCCATACGCCGAATCGACGGCCCCCGACGGCGGGACCGCCCGTCACGTCATGCTCGCTCCTCTGGGGGAGAACGCGTTCCTCGTCGAGCTCGAGCACTTCCTCCTCGACGGGGAGGCCGAGCGATGAGCGCGGACCGCCGCCGCTTCGGGCACACCGAGCTCCCCGCTCGGCAGGAGGATGCACTCCGTGCCGCCATCCGTATCGAGTGGGCCACGCTCGTCTTCCTGGCCGTCACGATCGCGCTCGTCTACCTGGTGCTCGGGAACTCGCAAGCGATGAAAGCCGCGTGGATCGAGGACCTGCTGTCCCTGGCCCCGCCGATCGCCTTCCTCGTCGCGGCCCGTATCGTGCAGCGGGCGCCGAATCGGGAGCGCCCCTACGGCTATCACCGCTCGGTCGGGGTGGGGCACCTCGTCGCGGGGGTCGCTCTCTTCGCGATGGGGGCGTACCTCGTGATCGACTCGATCTCAGGGCTGATCTCGGGTGAGCACCCGCCGATCGGGAGCGTCGAGTTGTTCGGTGAGGTGATCTGGCTCGGCTGGCTCATGATGGGCGTGATGGCGCTCACCATCCCCCTCCCCATCTACTTCGGGCGTCGCAAGATGGCGCTCGCGCGGGAACTCCACGACAAGGTCCTGTTCGCGGACGCCGACATGAACAAGGCCGACTGGCAGACGGCCGTCGGCTCGATCGTCGGGGTCGCGGGGATCGGAGTCGGCCTGTGGTGGGCCGACTCGGCGGCGGCGCTCTTCATCGCATCGAGCATCGTCTGGGATGGAACGAAGAACCTGCGTGGCGCCGTCCGCGACCTCATGGATTCCCGCGCGCGGACGTTCGACGACGGCGAACCCCTCCCCGTCGAGGACCGGATCATCGACACCCTGCGCGCGCGCCGCTGGATCGCCGACGTCGGGGTCCGGCTCCGGGACCAGGGCCACGTGCTCCACGCCGAGGTCTTCGTCGTGCCGCGTCGGAACCGTCTGACCCTCGACGACCTGATCGAGGCACGGGACGAGTGCATCGCTCTCGACTGGAAGATCGCGGATGCCGTGATCGTGCCCGTGGACGAACTCCCGGAAGAGGTCGGCGGAGCGCCCCGTGACCGGCAGTCGGAACGGAACAGGTGAGGAAACCATGACCCTGCCCGACGCACGCGACGCCGACCCGACCGATGGTCGAGACGAGTCGGCCAACGAGCGCTACGACCGCAACTGGTCGGAGCTCCTCCAGGAATTCCGCGTGTTGCAGACCGGCACGCAGATCCTCGCGGGGTTCCTCCTCACGCTCCCCTTCCAGCAGCGCTTCACCGAGCTGCGCCCGGAGGAGCACTACCTCTACCTGGGTCTCGTCGTCCTCGCGACGCTCACAACCTTGCTCGCCCTCGCACCGGTGATCCTGCATCGCCTGCTCTTCCGCCAGCGCGCGAAGCGGGAGCTCGTGCGGGTCGCCAGCTCGATCCTGATCGCGTGCCTCACGGCGGCCTCCGCCCTCATCATCGGGATCGTGCACTTCGTCTTCGCGTTCGTCCTCTCACCCGCGGCCGGGTGGTGGGCCGCCGGCGGCGCCGTGATCCTCGTCGCCACGATCTGGATCGCGCTGCCCCCGCTCATCCGGTCCGCCCGCCGGGACGGGAATAGTTAGCAAGGGTAATGAGTTATGCTAACTAAATGCCTCGCACCATCTCCGAACAGAGTTCGGACCTGCGAATGGGCACGTTCCGACTGGCACGGCGACTGCGCGCGGAGAAATCCGACGACGACCTGAGCGACGGCCAGTTCTCGGTCCTCGCCGCCCTCTTCTCGCACGGCCCGCACACCCTCAGCTCCCTCGCGGAACGCGAACGCGTCTCCGCCCCCTCCATGAACCGCACCGTCGGGTGCCTCGAAGACCTCGGGTACCTCACACGCGTGCCCGACGTCGACGACAAGCGCCGCGTCAGCATCACCCTCACCCCCACCGGAACGGACACCGTGAAAGCCACCGTCAGGAAGCGCGACGCCTGGCTGACGCACGCCCTGAAGTCGGCCACCCCGGAGGAGCGCGCCACGCTCGCCGGCGCCGCCGCGATCATGCAGAGGCTGGCCGAACGATGAGCGCGATGTTCCGGTCGCTCTCCGTGCGCAACTACCGGCTGTGGTTCATCGGCGCCCTCGTGTCGAACATCGGCAGCTGGATGCAGGCGACCACGCAGAACTGGGTGGTCCTGACCGACCTCACCGACAACGACGCGGTCGCCGTTGGCGCCACGATGGCCCTGCAGTTCGGCCCGCAACTCGTGCTCGTGCCCATCACCGGCCTCATCGCCGACCGCTTCGACCGGCGCAAGATCATCATGGTGACGCAGTCGGCGCTGCTCCTGCTCGGCCTCTCCCTCGGACTCCTCCTCATCTTCGGGGACGCGCAGCTCTGGCACCTCTACGTCTTCGCGCTCCTGCTCGGACTCGTGAACGCGGTCGACGGCCCCGCGCGGCAGACCTTCGTGTCCGACCTCGTGGACGAGCACAACATGTCGAACGCCGTGGCCCTCAACGCCGCATCGTTCAATGCTGCGCGCATGATCGGACCGGCCGTGTCCGGTCTCCTCATCGTCGCGGTGGGCGCCGGCTGGGTGTTCGTGCTCAACGCCGGGACGTTCGTCGCGATGATCATCGCGCTCCTCTTCATCCGCACGTCCGAGCTCCGTCCGCGCCTTCGCGCGAGCCGCGCCCGTGGCCAGCTCGCGGAGGGATTCCGCTACGTCCGCGGTCGGCCCGACCTCCTCGTCGTGTTCGCCGTCGTGTTCCTCATCGGTGCGTTCGGCATGAACTTCCCGATCTTCGCGTCGACGATGGCTGTCGAGTTCGGGCGGGGCGCCGGCGAGTACGGCCTGCTGTCATCGATCCTCGCGATCGGTTCGCTCACGGGTGCGCTCCTCGCGGCGCGACGGGAACGGGCGCGCCTGCGCGTCGTCGTCCTCGCGTCGGCCGGCTTCGGTCTCGCCGCGATCACGTCGTCGATCATGCCCACGTTCTGGACGTTCGGCGCCTCGCTCATCCTCATCGGCTTCGCGACGGTCACGATGCTGACGACCGCGAACGGCTACGTGCAGACCACGACCGAACCGGCCGTGCGCGGCCGTGTGATGGCGCTCTACATGGCCATCCTCATGGGTGGGACGCCGATCGGCGCCCCGATCGTCGGTGCCGTCGCGAACGCGTTCGGCCCGCGCTGGGCACTCGTCGTCGGCGGAGTCGCCGGCCTCGTCTCGGCGACGATCGCCTTCACGTGGCTCATCGTGCGGAAGAACCTGCGGCTGCACCGGTCTCCGGCCGGCCGGTTCGGACTCCAGGTCGACTACCTGGGTAAGGAGCGTTCGACGTCCCCGAGCGTCGGCCCCGAGGACTTCTCGGAGCAGGTGGCGCTCACGTCCCCGATCCCGATCCCTCTCCCGGGCGCGAACACACGCCACAACGTGGGGTCGAAGCGCACGCCGACGGCACCCATCCCGCGCCAGCGCACCCGGCGCCGCTGACCCGCAGGCGCCGCGAGCGCCGCGGCGGAGGGCTCAGTCCGATCGGAGTCCGGCGAGCAGGAGCTCCACCGCCGCGCGCGACTCGGCCTTCCAGTGCGGTCGATCGATCGCGGATCCGATGCCGTGCAGGACGACCATCACCGCACCGACGGACACATCGTCGCGGATGACGCGGTCCGCGGCCGCCCGCTCGAGGAGCTCGGCGACCGTGCGCTCGAGCCGGAGGCCGCCGTCCGCGAGCGACGCGGGGTCGACCACCGTGGCGAGCGCGCGCGCGAGCCCGACGTGCGCCACGACGTATTCAACGAAACCGCGCAGGAACGCGTCGAGGTTCTCGCCGGCCGACCGGGTCGGCTCGTGGGCGCGGTCACAGAGGGCAGCGACCTCACCGGCGTACACGGCCGCGGTCAGCGCCTCCCGCGTGGGGAAGTGGCGGTAGAGCGTCCCGACGCCGACACCGGCGAGAGCGGCGAAGTCGTCGAAACGCACCTCGTCCCCCCGATCGAAGACACCCCGCGCGGCCGCGATGATCGCGTCGCGATTGCGGCGGGCATCGGCTCGCAGAACTCTCGTCTCGGCCATGTCGGTGCCTCTCGTTGACAAATGGAGACCATCTCCATATTCTCCTAAGTGGAGACAGCCTCCATCTTACGGAGGGAATACGGCATGCGCATTCTGATGTTCGGACGCGGAGTGATCGCGACGATCTACGGCCGTGTTCTGCAGGGCGCCGGGCACGACGTCGAGTTCTACGTGCGCCCGGGACGCGCCGAGCAGCACGGCGACGCGGTGCGACTGGACTGGATCGACGGTCGCCGCTCCCTGCTCGGGCGCCGGGTCCGCGAGACGTTCCGCACTCGGTTGCGGGAGACCCTTGGCCCGGACGACGGCTTCGACCTGATCATCCTCAGCGTCGGCCATCATCAGCTCGCGGAAGCCGCTGCGTTCCTGGCTCCGCGCCTGGGACCGGCGACCGTGCTCGTGTTCGGCAATCTCTGGGAGGAGCCGACCGCGGCCGTCGCGCCGATCCCGGCCGACCGGCTCGTGTTCGGATTCCCCCAAGCGGGCGGGGGGTTCGGGGACGACGGCGTGCTCTCGGGGGCGTTGATGCGCTCCGTCATCATCGGCACGACGGACACCGCAACGGCATCGCGCGAGCAGGCGGTGTCGGCCGCTTTTCGGTCGGCCGGCCTCGGCGTTCGCCGAGAGACGGACATGCGGGGCTGGCTCTGGCTGCACTTCATCGCCGACGCCGGGATGTTCTCCGAGGCGAGACGGAGCGGATCGCTCGCGGCGATGATCGGGAACCGCCGAGCGTTCCGTCGAGCGTTCGAGACGACCAGAGAGCTGCTCCCTCTCCTGACGGCCCGGGGCGTCAATGTCCATCGACACCGAGGGTCCACACTGCCCTTCCGATTCCCCCGACCGACCGCTGCGGCGTCGGCGGGTGCGACCCGGCTCGTTCCCATGGCGCGCCGGAGCCTTGCGGCGCACACGGACCCGGACGCACCCGAGGCGCGCGCCGTGATCGAGGACACCCTCCGCGAGGCGCGCCGACTCGGCATCCCCGCCCCGCGCCTCGAACGGTGACCTCCGGACGATGCAGTGAGCGCCACAGAATGAGCCGAGCGCTACAGGAATTCCTGTAGCGCTCGGCTCGGGGTGTAGCGCTCGCGATGCCGAGCCGTCGATCCGGGTCAGTCGGTGATGGCGGCGCGGAGCTCGGCGGCAGCCGCTCCCACGTCGTCCGCGCCGTAGATGGCGCCGCCCGCGACGGCGACCTGAGCGCCGGACTGCTGCACCGCGACGATGGTCGAGACGTTGATCCCGCCCGCGACCGAGAACGGCACGCCGGAGGCTTCGCCATCGCGGAGCAGCGTGGAGAACGTGAAGCCCTCTTCGGCCTGCTCGTCGAGTCCCGCGTGCATCTCCACGAACTCGGCGCCGAGGGCGACGACCTCCTTCGCGCGCTTGGGCTTGTCGGCGACGCCGATGAGGTCGACCACGACGCCCTTGCCGTGCTTCTTGGCGGCCGTGACGGCTCCGACGATCGTGCTGTCGCCGGCCGTGCCGAGTACGGTCACGAGGTCGGCACCCGCGGCGAAGGTCATGTCGGCTTCGAGCTCGCCCGCGTCCATCGTCTTGAGGTCGGCGAACACGATCTTGTCGGGGTGCGCCTCCTTGATGGCCGTGACGGCGGAGAGGCCCGCGCTCTTGATGAGCGGGGTGCCGAGCTCGAGGATGTCGACGTGCGGCGCCGCGGCGGCGGCGAGCTCGAGGGCGGCTTCGGTCGTGAGGGTGTCCATGGCGAACTGCAGTTTCATGAGGTTCCTATTCGTGTAATGGGGGAGGAGAAGAAGGTCACAGGTCACTCGAGATTCGCGTGACGGGGCCAGAGCTCGTCGGCGCTCGCGCCGGAGCGCTTCCAGAGCGCGTGGAACAGCGCGTCGCCGAGCACGACCACGAGCTGCTCGAAGAGGCCGCCGGCGTACTGAGCCGAGGCCGTGCCCGAGCGGTCGAGCTTGTCCGCGGCCGGAACGACCACGACAGCGGTCGCCAGGCGTGCGAGCGGAGAGTCGGCGGCCGTCGTGATGGCGGCGATCCGCGCCCCCGCCTCGGCGGCGTTCTCGGCCGCGTGCACGATGGCACCCGTCGTGCCGGAACCGCTCGCGGTGAGGAGGACGTCACCGGCGGCGATCGCGGGCGTCGTCACCTCGCCGACGACGTGGACCTCGAGGCCCAGGTGCATGAGGCGCATCGCCGTCATCCGCAGGGCCAGGCCCGAGCGGCCGGCGCCGACCACGAAGACGCGCTCGGCGTCGGCGAGCAGATCCGCGACGGCCTCGAACGCGTCGGTCTCGGCGTCGTTCGCCTCGGCGATCGCCCCGTCGATGAGGGTGTCGAGTTCCCGCCGGATGAGATCGAGCGCCTCGGAGACGGACGTGTCAGGAGTGGCCATTCCTCCATCCTGCGTCTCCTGCGGGCGCCGTCCCCTCCCACCTTCGGAGAGTTCGACCTACCCGAAAGGATGGGATGGGCGGAGCGTATAGTCGGGCCATGACCGCCGACACGCTCCAGATCGCCGCCGACCAGGCCGACAGCCACGCAGTGACGCTCGAATCGATCCTCGCCGTGCTCCGCTCGCGCCGCCTCGACGACCGCGCAGCGCGCACCATGGCGACGGAACTCGCCGCCGGGGCGCTCGTGGATCTCCGTACGGCGAGCGACGAGTTCCGCGACAGCCTCGTCGAACCCGTCATCGGCGCCTTCGCCCGGCTGCGGAACGACCTCCGCCCCCTCGTCCGCCACGGCGACCTCGACGTGCAGTTCGTGGAGCCGCCGGCGACGGGGCGCGCGCTCCCCGGCGAGGTCGCGCACGCGGCTCGCGCGATCGTCCGGAGCGCCGTCCTGGCATTCGTCGATCACGGCGAGACCAACCGCGTCCGCATCCAGTGGGACTGCGACGGGCTCAACCTCCTCATCGACATCCGGGACGACGGTCGCGGCGAGCTCACCGTCCACGACGACTCCCTCCGACCCATCGCCGAGCGAGTCGCCGCGCTCGGGGGCGACCTGGGCGTGTCCTCCACGGCCGGCTGGGGCTCGGACCTCGCGATCCGCCTGCCGCTCGATCCTCCGGCCCTCCCCGAATCCCTCGACAGCGTCGAACTGAGCACACGCGAGCGCGAAGTGCTCCGTCTCGTCGCATCCGGGGCGCGGAACCGCACGATCGCGAACCAGCTCGCCATCAGCGAGAACACCGTCAAGTTCCACGTCTCGAACCTGCTGCGCAAGGCCGGCGCGTCCTCGCGCTCCGAGCTCGCCGCCCTCGCGACCCGCTGAGCTACCGTCCGGCGGCGCGGCGACGGACCTCGCTCGGGGTCACCCCGTGGTGACGACGGAAGGCGGCGCTGAAGCTGAAGGGGCTCGCGTAGCCGACGGCATCCGCGACCTCGCCGACGCTCGCCCCGGCGAGCAGCATCTCGCTCGCCACACGTAACCGCCACTCGGAGAGATAGGTCATGGGCGCCACCCCGACCCGGCGACGGAACCGCGCGGCAAGTGTCGCGCGGGAGACGTGGGCGGCGTGCGCCAGACGCTCGATCGTCCAGGGCTCCTCCGGTGCCGCGTGGAGGAGCCGGAGTGCATGCTCGACGACGGGATCGCCGGTGGCGCCGAGCCACCCCGTCCGCGTGTACCCCGGGGACTCGGAGAAGCTCCGCACGGCCGTGACCACGAGCACATCGAGGAGCCGATCGATGACCGTCTGCTGACCGATCCCCTCCTGGCCCATCTCGGCGGCGAGCAGTGCGACGACGGGCGCCTCGGCGGCCCCGTCTCGGACATGCGCGACGGCCGGCAGGGACGCGAGCGTCAGCGGCCCGACGGCGCCGGCGTGCTCGTAGGCGCCGAGGAGCATCGTGGTCTCACTCATCCCGTCGGTCGCGTTCCCCCACGACCGCACCCCCCGCCCGAACTCGACCGAGAGGTCCGCCCCCTCGACGCTCGTGCACACCTGCCCGGGCGAGATGCGCGCGACACGAGGAGAACCCGCGGCATCCGCAACACTGTACGACTCCCCACGGGGCAGGAGCACCACGTCGCCGGCGGAGAGGCCGACCGTCGACCCCGACCGGTCGAGGACAGCGTGACCGGCGAGGACGATCAGGACGGACAGTGCCGCGTCGTCGTCCACGTCGATCGCCCACCGGCCGGTCATGACGATGCGGAGGGCGAACGCCCCCCTGGCTCGAGGATCGGCGCCGATCGATCGTCCGTCGATCCGTGTGTGCATGAGGCGATCGAGCGGATCCATGCCGCCACCCTAGACGCTCACGTATGCAATCGGTCGCCGAACGCATTCCACGTCTCCACCGGCTCGCCCACACTGGTGACATGACCGGCTCACCCCTCACCCTGATCGCCACCGTATCGGCCGCCACCGTCGGTGGCGCCTACCTCGTCTTCTCCACCATGGTGATGCCCGCGCTCGATCGGCTCGGACCCGACCGGGCCGCCTCCGCGATGCGCGCCGTCAACACCGCGGCGGAGCGTCCGCCGTTCCTCGCCCTGTTCTTCGGATCGGCCCTCGCGGCGGGCGCCGTCGTCTCGGTCGACGTCGCCGCTCTCGCGTCGACCGAGGCGTCCGACGACGGACTCCGGGGCGCACGCATCGCCGGAGCCGGGCTCGTCCTCCTCGGATTCATCACGACCCTCGTCCGGAACGTCCCGCTGAACCGCGCACTCGACCTCACGCGGAGGGACGGCGCCTGGCACCGGTACCGCGGCCCATGGGTGCGCGCGAATTCCATCCGAGCCGTCGCCTCGATCGCGGGGGCCGCCCTCCTGATGCTCGGTTCGACCCCCTGACGAGAGGAACCCCTCGGGCAGGTCCGTGTTCTGCGTCGAGAAAGCCCGCACCCCTCAGATGGAGCGGGGCGACGCCTTTCCTCCTCCCCGTCGCCCGCCGATCGGTCCGATCCTCGTCGCGCGGCAGCCTGTGCACCATGCGCTGCAGCAATTGGTCGGCGCTACAGCGATTGCTGCAGCGCCGACCAGAAAGTGCAGCGCGACGACCGGTCGCGCGTCCCGGATCAGGCGATAGCGGCGCGCAGCCCCTCGACGAGCGGCGTCGTCGGACGGCCGATGAGGCGCGACAGGTCTCCCGTCGTCACACCGAGCAGGCCGTCGCGGATGTTGCCGTCGAGAGCGACGACGAAGCCGGCCGTGCCCTCGTCGAGGCCCGCGCCCGTGAGGACCGCGGCGTGCTCCTCGGGCGAGACGTTCTTCCACTCGACGGGCTTCCCGGTGATCTCGGCGATCGCCGCGGCGAGGTCGGTGTACGCCCACGCGACGTCGCCGGAGAGCTCGTAGACGGCGTTCTCGTGACCCTCGGACGTGAGGACGGCTGCCACCGCATCGGCGTAGTCGGCGCGGCTCGCGCTTGCGACACGGCCCTCACCGGTGCTCGAGAGGAGCACGCCGGACTCGGCCGAACGCGCCACGTCCGCCGCGTAGTTCTCGGTGTACCAGGAGTTGCGGAGGATCGTCGTCGTGACGCCGGACTGTGCGAGGTACTCCTCCGTCGCCTTGTGCTCGGGTGCGAGGACGAGCGTCGAGGTCGTCGCCGCCGGAGCGCTCGTGTAGACGATGCGTGAGACGCCGGCCGCGACGGCCGCGTCGATCGCGTTGGTGTGCTGCTGGACGCGCTGTCCCACCTCGCTACCGGAGACGAGCACGAGGGTTCCGGCACCGGCGAACGCGGCGTCGAGGGATGTGCGGTCCGAGTAGTCGGCGACGGACGTGCGCACACCGGCGTCGGCGAGCGTCGCGAGCTTGTCGGCGTTGCGGCCGACCGCCACGATGTTCGCGGCGGAGACGCCGCGGGCGATGAGGGCGACGACGATGTGGCGTCCGAGGGGGCCGGTGGCGCCGGTGACGACGATGGGGGTGGGTGCGGTGGTGGTCATGGTGGATCCTTTCGGTGGATGCGTTTCACTCAAGGGAACCGCGCGGTGCTGCGATTCTTCCCGATCCGCAGTACCCACTTTCCGGTAAGCTACCCACCTGATGGAAAGTTATGTGGAATCCCGGGCCGCCTCGACAGCGATCGATGTGCGCGCCATCCTCTCCGGACCGGGCACGACCGACGGCGTCTTCTCGGCCGTCTGCCCCACGCGCGTCGTACTCGATCACGTCACGAGCAAGTGGGGTGTACTCGTCATGGTCGCCCTCGCCGAGCGATCGCTCCGCTGGGGCGAGCTCCGGCGCGGAGTCGAGGGCATCAGCGAGAAGATGCTCGCCCAGACGCTCAAGATCCTTGAGCAGGACGGCTTCGTCCTCCGGGAGGCGCAGCCCACCATCCCGCCCCGTGTCGACTACAGCCTCACCCCGCTCGGCCGCGACCTCGCGGAGCACCTGCTCCCCCTCGTCGCCTGGATCGCGGACAACACCGCCCGCATCCTCCCCACCCCCTGACTCTCCCCCCTGAAAACTTCCTTTGTGCTCGAATTTTCAAGCACAAAGGAAGTTTTTAGGAGGGAGAGGGTGAGTGAAGGTGGGGGTCAGGACTCGCGGGTGATCTCCACCCGGACGAAGAGGGACGACTTGAACGGGCCGGCGTAGACGCCGCGCAGCGGAGCGACGTCCTGATAATCGCGACCGCGACCCACGAGCACGTGCCGGTCACCGATCTCGATGAGGTTCGTAGGGTCGTAGCCGTGCCACGAGCCCGAGAACCACTCCACCCATGCGTGCGACTCCCCCGTGACCGTCTCGCCGACCGGGGCGTCCGGGCGCGGGTGCAGGTACCCCGACACGTAACGGGCGGGGATGCCGATCGAGCGGAGCGCTCCGAGCGTGATGTGCGTGATGTCCTGGCAGACGCCGTGCTTCTTGCTCCACGCGTCGGACGCCGTCGTCTGCACGCCCGTGACGCCCTGCACGTACGCGACCTCGCGCCCCACCGTCTCGGCGATCTCGAGGGCCGCGCCGTACGGCGTCTCGTGCCGCGAGCGCACCTCCTCCGCCATCCTCACGAGATCCTCGGGGGGAGCGGTGCGCCTGGTCTGTTCGCTCTGCTCGACCGTCTCGACACTGCGCTTGACGAGCTGATCGAGCTGTTCCCACGTGATCGCGCTGTCGTGGTGCGGGCGCGGGCGCACCTCCACGAGGCTCGACGCGGTGAGCGACAGCTCGCTGTGCTTCGAGAGCACCTCGAACGCCGTGACCTTGGAGCCGAAGTAGTCGGTGTACATGTTCTGGCTGGCGGGAGGGTCGATCTGGATGCCCGCCTCGAGCACGAACTGCCCGTCCGTCGTGGTCGGCAGCATGCGCGCCTCGTTGTACGAGGTCTGCACGTGCCCCTCGTACGTGAAGCCCGTGCGGTGGACGATCCGTAGTCGCTTCATGCGTTCTCCCCGATCCAGCTCGGCTCGGCCTGTGTCGGGAAGAAGCGCTGGCGCACGGCCTCCGACGTCTCGAGCGTGGCCCGCTGCACGTTGTCCATGTGCCGCGGCAGGTCCTCGAGGATCTGCGTGATGGGCGTGTACTCGAGTTCGCTGCGGATCTGGCCGAGCAGTCGCTGCGACTGCCCCGACACCCCCACGCGATCCGTGCGCGGTTCGAGTTCCCGCACGCACTCGAGACCCTCGATGATCGAGAACATGATCGACCGCGGGAACAGCCGGTCGAGCAGGAGGAACTCCGCCGCGTTCGTCGCGCTCGGCACGCCGCGGTAGGTGCGGAGGTAGGCCTCGTACGCCCCGCACGAGCGGAGGATCGTGGTCCACGACGGGCCCGACGCCTCCGTGAGCGACCGCGTCGCGAGCAGGCGCGCCGTCATGTCGGCGCGCTCGATGCTGCGCCCGAGGGTGAAGAACCGCCACGCGTCGTCGCGACTCGTCGCCGAGTCCACGATGCCCACGGCGAGCGCCGACCGCTCGCGCACCCAGCGGAAGAAGGAGTGCACCTGGTCGGCGTCGACGCGTCGCGGCATGCGCGTGCGCGTGGTGTTGAGGCATTCCCACAGCTCGCTCGACACGATCTCGCGAGCCCGCCGAGCGTTCTCGCGGGCCGCGGTGATCGAGTACGCGATCGACGACGGGTGCGTGCGGTCCACCGCGAGCCGGCGCAGAACGTCCTCACGCGTGAGGGGCACGTCGTCGTCGTGATCGCTGCCCATCACGCTGAGGAGCGAGTGGCACGCGGAGTTCTCGTCGATCCACGGGTCCTCGAGCAGGAGCTGGAGGTGCACGTCGAGGATGCGGGCGGTGCCGTCGCTGCGCTCGATGTAGCGGCCGATCCAGAAGAGGCTCTCGGCGATCCGGCTCAGCATGCGTGGCCCTCCGTTCCGGCATCCGCGGCGGTATCCGTGACGGGAGCGACGGTGCGCGACTGTTGCTGCTGTTCCGCCTGCCGGTTGCCCGGGCCGTCGTAGGGCGAGTGCTGCTGCGGCACGTCCGGCGCGGACGACTGTTGCTGCTGTTCCGCCTGACCGGAGCGCGCGGGGCGGTCGTACGGTGAATGCTCCGGTTCGGGCTGGTCCGCGTAGATGATGGGGATCGCCTGGGTCACCGTCGCCTGGTCGGCGACGAGCCCCTGGATGTCGTGGGGCGAATCCTCCGGCAGCCCCCGCTGCTCGGCAGCGCCGACGATCCAGGTGTCTTTCGATCCACCGCCCTGGCTCGAGTTGACCACGAGCTGGCCCTCGGGGAGCGCGACGCGTGTGAGGCCGCCGGGCAGTACCCACACGTCGTTGCCGTCGTTGACCGCGAACGGGCGCAGGTCCGCGTGGCGCGGACGCATGCCGTCCTCGACGAGGGTGGGGATGGTGGAGAGCATGACCACGGGCTGCGCGATCCAGCCTCGCGGGTCGGCGCGGAGGCGCGTCCGCAGTTCGTCGAGCTCCTTCGGTGATGCGTCGGGCCCCACGACGAGTCCTTTGCCGCCGGAGCCGTCGACGGGCTTCACCACGAGTTCGTCGAGCCGGTCGAGGACCTCCTCGAGGGCACCCGGGTCCTCGAGGCGCCACGTGTCGACGTTCTTGAGGAGCGGCTCCTCACCGAGGTAGTAGCGGACGAGCTCCGGCACGTAGGTGTAGACGAGCTTGTCGTCGGCCACGCCGTTGCCGACCGCGTTCGCGATCGTGACGTTGCCGAGACGCGCGGCGAGCATGAGCCCAGGGGAGCCGAGCATCGAGTCGGCGCGGAACTGCAGCGGGTCGAGGAACTCGTCGTCGACGCGGCGGTAGATGACGTCGACACGCTGGGGCCCGCTCGTCGTGCGCATGAAGACCTTGCCGCTCGCACAGAAGAGGTCACGGCCCTCCACGAGCTCCACACCCATGAGACGAGCGAGCAGCGTGTGCTCGAAATAGGCGGAATTGTAGACGCCGGGCGTGAGCACGACGACGTTCGGGTCCTCGACGCCGTTCGGGGCGCTCGCGCGGAGGGCCTGCAAGAGCTTGTTGGGGTAGTCGCCGACCGGGCGCACCTTCATCGAGACGAAGAGCTCCGGAAGCGTCTGGGCCATGACGCGGCGGTTGGAGATGACGTAGCTCACACCGCTCGGCACGCGCACGTTGTCCTCGAGTACGCGCAGCTCGCCGTTCTCGTCACGGATCAGGTCGATGCCGGACACGTGGATGCGCACGCCGTTCGCGCTCGTGATGCCGGCGGCCTGACGGTGGAAGTGCTGCGACGACGAGATGAGGCTCGCGGGGATGATGCCGTCGCGAACCGCGTTCTGGCGGCCGTAGACGTCGGAGAGGAAGGCCTCGAGTGCGCGGACACGCTGCTTGATTCCGGCCTCGACGCCCGTCCATTCGCCCTGCTCGATCACACGCGGGACGGCGTCGAGCGGGAAGGGGCGTTCCTCGCCCGCGAAGTCGAACGTCACTCCCTGGGCGAGATACGAACTCGCGAGCGCGTCCGTGCGGCCCCTGAGCTCCTCCTGGGTCATCGCGGCGAGCGAATTGTAGATGTCGCGATAACCCGGTCGGGCCTCGGCGACGCCGACGGGTGAACCGCCGTCCTCGAACATCTCGTCCCAGGGCGGCACGCCCTTGACGGTCTTCCGAGGCGCGAGCGTGGCGCCGTATCCGTCGAACAGGTCTCCCATGGGCCGAGCCTACACGCGGCCGTGTTGCGCCCATGTTTCGCCCGCCCCTCCCCTCTCCCGCCCTCCTCACACTCCTAAAAACTTCCTCTGTGCTCGAATTTTCAAGCACAAAGGAAGTTTTCAGGAGGGAGAGACGGGGGTCAGGCGGAGGCGGCCGTGAGGGAGTCGAGCTCGGCGGGGGTGAGCTCGATCGTCGCGGAGGCGAGCAGGTCGGGCAGCTGCTCGAGGCGGCTCGCGCTCGCGATCGGCGCGACCACCGTGGGCTGCTCGCGGAGCCACGCGAGCGCGACGGTCGCGAGGCTCGCGCCGTGAGCTTCGGCCACGGCGTCGAGCGCCTCGATGACCGCATCACCGCGGGCGTCGAGATACTCGGCCGCTCCGCCGGCACGCGGGCTGTCGACAACGGCCCCACCGCGGTACTTGCCCGTGAGGAAACCCTTCGCGAGAGCGAAGTAGGGGAAGACGCCGAGCTCGTGGCGCTCGGCGCGCTCGCGCAGCTCCCCCTCGAACTCGCGCTCGACGAGGTTGTAGTGCGGCTGCAGCGCGACGGGGGCGTGGAACCCGTTCGCCTCGGTCACGGCCATCCACTCGTCGATGCGGTCGGCCGAGTAGTTGGACACGGCGATCGTGCGGATCTTGCCCGCGTCCACGAGCCCGGAGAAGGCGGCGACCGTGTCCTCGAGCGGCACGGACTCGTCGTCGAAGTGGGCGTAGTAGACGTCGATCACGTCGGTGCCGAGTCGCGCGAGCGAGGCATCGGCCGCCGCCCGGATGTTCTCGGGGGCGAGACCTGCGAACTTCGGGTGGGTGCTGACCTTCGTCGCGATGACGAGGTCGTCGCGACGACCGGTGCGGGCGATCCACTCGCCGATGAGCGTCTCCGACTCCCCGCCCGTGTGACCGGGCACCCAGTGCGAATACCCGTCGGCGGTGTCCACGAGGTTGCCGCCACCGTCGGTGAAGGCGTCGAGGATCGCGAACGACGCGTCGCGGTCCGAGGTCCAGCCGAAGACGTTGCCGCCGAGGGCGAGCGGGAAGACGCGGAGGTCGGACCGGCCGATGGGAACGAGGGGCGAGGAGGAAGTCGTCATAGGAGAGGGGAACGCGATCCGTTCGGGGGTATTCCGCCACGACACCGCATCCGGGCGATGGAAGCCGCGCCGCGAGCGCCGCGGACGGGACGAAAACGCCGCGCGATCAGGCCCCGTACCCCGGCCCGTACCCCCAACCATGGGGGAGGGCTGCCCATCGTGTTCGGTGGCCGCGGTCGTTAGCGTCAGAGGTACGACGCACAGCACGTCGCCAGTGACACAGACACACAGACCGACAGACGAAAAGAGACCCCATGCGCATCTCCCGTTCCCGCACCCTGACCGCCGCCGCGATCGCGAGCATCGGCCTCCTCGGACTCGTCGGCTGTTCGTCGGCCGAGGAGGAGGCACCCGAGACCGAGCAGTCGGTCGAGTCCGAGCCCGCCGAGGTCGAGGAGACGGAAGAGGCCGAGGCGCCGAGCGCGGAGGGCCAGCCCGCATGGGCGAACCCCGTGACCGAGGGCGGCGAGCTCATCTCCACGATCGAGCTCGACGACGGCGTCACCGTCGAGGTCTACCAGGTGGGCACGACCACGGCGACCAAGACGGGCCAGTTCGTCGACCCCGACACCAACGAGCCGATCATCGCCGAGGGTGACGAGATCGTCTTCGTCAACTACGTCGTCTCGAACACGGGCGACCCGATCGATCTCGGTTCGAGCTTCGTGAGCATCGACGCCCGATACGACGACTGGCCCTACATGCAGGGCATGGATTCCGTCGTCGATTCCGACCTCTTCGAGGAGCAGGGCGTCAACGACGGCGCACTGGCCGACGGTTCCTACGTCGACCCGTCCGTCTACACGCTCGGCACCGGCGAGTCCTTCTCCTACGGCGAGAACTTCCCCTACCAGGCCGGTTCGCCGATCACGTTCGACGTGTCGATGACCCCGGTGGACGCGGAAGGCGAGCTCCTGCACGACGACCGCATGGAGGCCGAGGGCACCGGCACGATCGCCTAGTCCTTCTCCCCGCGAACAGGGGAACGGGGATGGTGCGCATCTGCGCACCATCCCCGTTCTCGTGTCCGGGACTAGGAGGTGTGGACGCGGGCGTACTCGTCCACCGTGAGCACGACCGTCTGGATCTTGCGGTTGACCACGCGGATCACCACGACGATGAGCCACAGGCCACCCGTGATGAGGGTGAGCACGAGGTTCCAGAACCAGCCGATGCGCTTCTTGCGCTGCAGCACGGCGGTGGCGCCGGACACGGAGGACACGCTCCAGCCGCTCCGCGCGTAGCGGGCGACGGCCTCGTCGAGGGCGGCGATACGGATCGGATCGATGGCGGGCATGGTTCCTCCTCAGGGTGGACCTCGATGCTACCGAGCGCACCTGGGCGGGAGGCGGGGGTGGCGGTCCGATCGGTCAGCCCTCGAGCGGGCCGGGACGACGGCGTCGCGCCACCGACCGCGGCGCTGCGAGACTGGCAGCGACGAGCAGCCCGCGACGGCGCGGGCGGGGACGGAGTATCGCGGCATGAGGATCATCGACGCACACCTGCACATCTGGGACACCGATCGGCTCGACTACGTGTGGCTCCACGACGTTCCGAGTCTCGACCGGCCGATGGGCTTCGGAGAGCTCCGGTCGGAACGGGCGAGCGGGACCGCACACGTGGACGGATTCGTGTTCGTGCAGGCGGACTGCCGACCGGACCAGGCGATCGACGAGGTGGACTGGGTCGCGTCCGTGGCCGCGGACGGACCGGTCGTGGGGATCGTCGGCTTCGCGCCGCTCGAGCACGGCGACGCGGTGTCGGTGCATCTCGACGCGCTCGTCCAGCACGAGCTCGTGGTGGGAGTGCGGCGTCTGCTCCAGTCGGAGCCGGCCGGGTTCTCACGCTCCGACGCGTTCGTCACGGGGGCGCGGGCGCTCGCGTCGCGATCGCTCGTGTTCGACGCGTGCGTCACGGCCGGTCAGATCGACGACGTCACGGCGCTCGCGGACGCCGTGCCCGAGTTGCGTATCGTGCTCGATCACCTCGGTAAGCCCGATGCCGCTCGCACCGCCTCTCTCGAGGCGTGGCAGCGCTCGATCGCCCAGCTCGCACTCCGTCCGAACGTCGTGTGCAAGGTCTCGGGGCTGCCGACGCAGCTGGGCGATCTGCATTGGGACGGGGGGAGCATCCGTCCGTGGCTCGACGCGGCCCTCGAGTCCTTCGGCGCCGACCGGCTGCTCTTCGGCAGCGACTGGCCCGCATCCAGTGGCCACACCTCCTACGACCGCTGGCTCGACGCCGTGGTCGAGTGGTCCGCGCCTCTCTCCCCCGACGAACGCTCCGCCCTCTTCGCCGACACCGCGACCCGCACCTACTCCCTCCCCCCACAGGGCTAGTCCCGAGCGAGGGCGCCACCTGCACCTACCGCCCTCGGCACCGAGGTGGCGCCCTCGCCGAGCCCCCTCACTTCTGGGGCACCCCTGCCCATCGCGCCACCCCCCATCGCGCCCATACTCTCGGGGAAGCACACCGACCGGGAGGACCCCATGACCGACGCGACGTTCAGCCCCAACGCGGCCCAGCCGCACCCGCAGCACATCCCGCGCCTCTTCGTGAAGCAGCGCATCACGGCGATGGTGAACCGCTACGAGATCCGTACGGCCAATCCCGACGGCAGCGAGGGCGAGATCATCGCCATGGCCCAGCAGAAGCGCCTCGCCTTCAAGGAGCAGGTCACCTTCTACGCCGATGAGGCGCGCACCCAGCCGGTGTTCTCCTTCAAGGCCCGCCAGCGCATGGACATCGCGGCCACGTACGACGTGCTCGACGCCGACGGCACCCCCATCGGCTCGTTCCAGAAGGACTTCAAGGCGAGCCTGCTGCGCTCGAGCTTCCACTTCTCCGGCCCCGGCTTCGAGGCCTACGGACAGGAGCGCAACCACGCGATCGCGATCATCCGCCGCTTCGTGGATCTGCCGTTCTCGTTCCACTTCGACTTCACGGACAAGCAGAGCGGCGAGGTCGTGCTCTCGAGCGAGCGGCAGTTCTCGCTCCGCGACCGCTACACGGTGGACGTGCGTGATCAGCGCATCGACTACCGCCTCGCCGCTGCCATGGCCGTCGGGCTCGACGCGCTCCTGCAGCGCTGAGGAGGAGCTGCGGGCCCGGCCCGTCTCCCCTCGAGGGCGAGACTCCTCTCCCACCGAGGGCGCCACTTCGATGCCGAGGGCTCTAGGTATAGATGGCGCCCTCGCTCGGGAGTAGCCCTTTCGCTAGAGGGGGTCGCCCGTGGGATCGGCGGCCGTGTCGTCGTCGAGGATCATGCCGCCGAGCGGCTCGTCGTGCCAGGCGACGCACTCCCACCCGGTCGACGGGGAGCCCTCGAGCACGACCATCGCGGTGTTCGCGAGCGCGCGCGTACGGGTGTTGTCCGCGTCGAGGTTGGTCGACACGTTGGAGCTCCAGGCCCGGATCGCCGCTCCGTGGCTGAAGAGCGCGACGGTGCCGTCGTGCTCGCCGGCGATGCGCGCGACGTCGGCGTCGAAGCGGGCGAAGAACTCGGTGCCGCTCTCGCCCACGCGCGCCTCGGGGTCGGTCCACCACGACAGCAGGGTGCCCATGTACTCGTAGACGGCGTCGAGATCGTTGCGACCCTCGAGCCGGCCCGCGTCGATCTCGTGGATCCCCGGCAACTCGACGGGCTCGATCCCGAGCGCCTCCGCGAGCGGGGCCGCCGTGAGGTGCGTGCGACGCATCCGCGACACGTAGATCCCGACGATGCTCTCGTCGGCGAGCGCCGCCGGCACGGCCGCGGCCTGCCGGAGTCCGAGCGGAGTGAGTCCGGGACCGGGGATGACGGTGCCGAGCGAACCGCTCACGTTGTCGGGGGTCTCGCCGTGGCGGATCAACAGGAGGCGCATTCCTCCTACGTTATCCGAGCGTCCTGAACGGACCCAGGGTCGTCGGTCGAGGATCCGATTCGGCGTTCCGTCGCGGTCATGTCACCGCTCAGCCGGAGCGGCCCCTGGATACCGCGCGGATGCCGCCCGATCAGCCGAGCGGCGCCCCGATCAGCCGAGCGGCGCCCCAGCCCCCACGAGCGTCTTCTCGAGTGTCGCGAGTTCCAGGACGATGCCCGGACGGATGTGCACCGTGTGCTCGGCCGGGAAAGGCACGATCTCTCCCGTACGCCGGTAGCCGCGGCGTTCGTACCAGGCGATGAGCTCGGCGCGCACGCTGACGACGGTCATGATCATCCGCTCCGCCCCGAGCCGATCGTGCGCGATGCGCTCGGCCTCCGCGAGGAGCGCCTTCCCGAGCCCCGACCCCTGCGCCGACGGCGACACCGCGAACAGACCGAAGTACGCGGTGCGACCGCGGTCGCTCACCATGCAGCAGCCCACGACCTCACCGCCGTCGACCGCCACGGTGAGAGTGTTGGCGGGAGTCGCGAGAATCGCCCCGATGTCGTCCGGATCGGTCCGCGGCCCCTCGAAGAGATGCGCCTCCGTCGTCCATCCGGACTCGCTGCCCGTCCCTCTGTACGCGTGACCGACGAGGGTGACGATCGCGTCCACGTCGTCGTTCGTTGCCGTCCTGAATTCCACCCGACAACGTTACGCCCCGCGCCGCGAACGCGTACCACGTCGGCGGCTCGCGCGGTAGCTGGGAGCACATGGCCCCTCGTTCATATTCGCGGGGATAAAATGATCCCTTGGTGAAACGAGCTGACGGCTCGTTCGACGGAGGATTCGTGACAGGAAATGCGACGACCCGCTTCGACAACGTCTCCCTGTTGTCGGTCGCGAGTACCCTGCCCACTCGGGTGACCACTTCGGACGACATCGAGGCCCGCCTCGCGTCCGCGCTCAAGCGACTCAAACTGCACAAGGGGATGCTGCGCCGCGTGGCCGGCGTGCTCGAGCGCCGCAACTGGGCCGACGGCGAATCCACGGACGACGCGACGATCGAGGCGGGCAAGCGTGCTCTCGCCGAGGCCGGGGTCGACCCCTCGGACGTCGGACTCCTCATCAACACCTCGGTCACCCGCAAACACCTCGAACCGTCCGTCGCCGTGCGCCTGCACCACGGCCTCGGCCTTCCGAGTTCCGCGATCAACTTCGATGTCGCCAACGCGTGCCTCGGCTTCGTCAACGGCATGAGCCTCGCGGCGAGCATGATCGAGTCCGGTCAGATCCGGTACGCGATCGTCGTCAACGGCGAGGACGCCGACGAGATCCAGACCAACACGATCGACCGACTCCTCCGCGAGGACGTCGACCGCGAGGGCTTCATGAGCGAGTTCGCCTCCCTCACCCTCGGCTCCGGGTCCGCCGCCGCCGTGCTGGGCCGCGCGGACGAGCACCCCGGCGGTCACCGCATCCTCGGCGGCGTCACGCGCGCGGCGACGCAGTTCCACGAGCTGTGCGTCGGCAGCGTCGACGGGATGTTCACGGACGCGAAGGCGCTCCTGAAGGGCGGACTCGACCTCGTCGTCTCCGCATGGAAGGAAGCGTCGACGGAGTGGGACTGGACCTCCATGGACCGGTACATCACGCACCAGGTCTCGTCCGTGCACACGAACGCGATCGTGAAGGCCGCGAAGCTCGACCGCGACCGCGTGCCCACGACCTTCCCGCACCTCGGCAACGTCGGCCCGGCGTCCATCCCCATCACGCTCGTGGAGGAACAGGACACCCTGAAGAAGGGCGACCGCGTACTCCTCATGGGTGTGGGGTCCGGACTCAACACGGCGATGATGGAGCTCGCGTGGTGATGGAAGCCCAGCTTCCTCCCTCCGGTCTCCCGGGGCTCGACCCGCGGTTCAGCCGCCTCGCCACCGTTCCCGGTCGCGGGATCGACGCCGGTCGTTCCCGCGTCTGGCACCACCTCGATACCGGACCACACCTGTCGGAGCTCGGGATCATGACGGCCGGCACGATCCTCGCCGTGCACGGCAACCCCACGTGGTCCTACCTGTGGCGCCGCATCGTGTCCGATTCGGTGCGCGCGGCGGAGGCCGGCCGACCGGCCTGGCGCGTCGTCGCCGTGGACCAGCTCGACATGGGCTTCTCGGAGCGCACCGGGCTGCACCGACCCCTCGCCCAGCGTGTGTCCGACCTCGCGGCCTTCACGGAGGCCCTCGCCCTCGACGGACCCGTCGTCACCCTCGGCCACGACTGGGGCGGGGTCGTCTCCCTCGGCTGGGCCGTCGACCACGCCGCGTCGCTCGCCGGCGTCATGATGCTCAACACCGCGATCCACCACCCCGAGGGCGTGCCGATCCCCGCGCCGCTGCGGCTCGCGGGAGCCCGCGGGGTGCTCGCCGCGTCCACCGTGGGAACCACGGCGTTCCTCGACACGACGCTCGCGCTGGCCTCGCCGGCCCTCGACCCGGCCGTGAAGGACGCGTACCACGCGCCCTATCGCACGGCCGCGCGGCGCGGAGCGATCGGCGGCTTCGTGGCCGACATCCCGGTGGACTCCCGCCACGAGAGCTTCGCCGAGCTCGAGCGCATCTCCTCCGCCGTCGCACGGCTCGACGTGCCCGCTCTCATGCTGTGGGGACCCAAGGACCCGATCTTCAGCGACCGCTACCTCGACGATCTCGTGGACCGGCTGCCGCACGCGGACGTGCACCGGTTCGAGGGTGCGAGCCACCTCGTGGCCGAGGACCGTCCCTACGCGGACGCCGTGCTCGACTGGCTCGACGACAACGGCGCTCGACTGTCCGGTCTCGATACCTCCTCACCGCGGGATGCTGCGGCCCAGCCATCCGCGTCACCCGACGACGCTCCCTTCGTGCCCCTGTGGCGCGGACTCGACGAGCGCCGGACCGACGAGGCGATCGCGGTGATCGACATGGCGCCGCGCGGTCGGGACACCCCGCTGCGTGTCAGCTGGCGGCAGCTCGACGATCGCGTGCGCCGCATCGCGTCCGGCCTCCATCGCATCGGCGTGCGCAAGGGCCACCGCGTGTCCCTCCTCGTGCAGCCCGGGCCGACGCTCACGGCCGTCATCTACGCGTGCCTGCGGATCGGCGCCGTCGTGGTCGTGGCCGACGCGGGGCTCGGTGTGAAGGGACTCACTCGCGCGGTCCGCGGGTCCTGGCCCGACTTCGTGATCGGAGAGGCGCTCGGACTCACCGCCGCTCGCGCCCTCGGGTGGCCGGGCGTGCGCATCTCGGCGGCCCGCCTCCCGCGCGCCTCGGCGCGGGCCCTCGGCGTCTCGTACAGCCTCGCGGACCTCGTGGAACGCGGCACGGATGCGCCCATTCCCGCTCCCCCCGGTCCGGACGACGAGGCCGCGATCCTTTTCACCTCGGGGTCGACGGGACCGGCGAAGGGCGTCGGGTACACGCACGGCCAGCTCTCCGCTCTGCGGGACACCTTGGCTGGCCACTTCGACATCACAGCCGACACCGGACTCGTCACGGGCTTCGCCCCGTTCGCCCTCCTCGGACCGGCCCTCGGCACGCACTCCGTGACCCCCGACATGGACGTCTCGGCACCGCGCACACTCACCGCGACCGCCGTCGCCGCGGCTGTCCGCGCATCCGAGGGACGCATCGTGTTCCTCTCGCCCGCCGCGATCCTCAACGTCGTCGCCACGGCCGAGGCCCTGACGGCGTCCGACCGCGAGGCGCTCTCGCGCGTGCGCACGTTCCTCTCCACCGGCGCCCCGATCGGCGAGCAACTGCTCGCGTCCGCCTCCGCCCTCATGCCGAACGCGACGCCGCACACGCCCTACGGGATGACGGAGTGCCTGCTCGTCACGGACGTGACGCTCGACGAGATCCGCGCGGCTGCGGACGCTCCGGACCACGGTGTATGCGTCGGACGGCCGATCGGCTCGAATCGGGTGCTCGTGAGCGCGCTCGATGCTGCGGGCCGGGCCACCGGGGAGCCGAGCGACGAGCCCGGCGTGCTCGGGGAGTTCGTGATCTCCGCGCCGCACCTCAAGGACCACTACGACCGGTTGTGGCTCACGGATCGCCAGGCCGAGCGCGGCACGCCGTCCGAGGCCGGCCGGACGATCGACGGGGAGAGCCCCGAGCCGGGCGACGCCCGCTGGCACCGCACCGGTGACGTCGGACACCTCGACGCGGAGGGTCGCGTCTGGGTGGAGGGGCGCCTGCCGCACGTGATCGTCGCGGCCGACGGTCCGATCGCGCCGGTCGGGGCCGAGCAGGACGTCGAGCGCGTGGCGGACGTGCGCCGCGCCGCCGTCGTGGGCGTCGGACCGGAGGGACTCCGGCAGGCGGTCGCCGTCGTCGAGACCACCTCGACCGCGAAGCGCCCGGGGCTCGCGTCACCCGAGCTCGCACGGGCCATCCGCTCGAGCACGTCGCTTCCGCTCGTCGCCGTGCTCGTCGTGCCGCAGCTGCCGACGGACATCCGCCACAACTCGAAGATCGACCGCTCCCGTCTGTCCACGTGGGCGGAGCGCACGCTGTCCGGCGGAACGACGACCGCACCGTGATCGTCCTCATCACGGGAGCATCGGGATTCCTCGGCCGCGCCGTTGCCGCGGAGCTCGTCGCGGCGGGTCACGAGGTGCGGGCGCTGCAACGCCGCCCCACCGGTGTGGCCGGCGTGACCGACGTGCTCGGCTCCGTCACCGATCCGGAGCTCGTCGAGCGCGCCGTGGAGGGCGTCGAGGGCGTCGTGCACCTCGCCGCGAAGGTCTCGCTCACCGGTGACCCGCGCGAGTTCCACACCGTCAATGTCGGCGGGACGCGCCTGCTGCTCGACGCCGCCGAGCGCGCGGGCGTCTCCCGCTTCGTGCAGGTGTCCTCCCCGTCCGTCGCGCATGCGGGCTCGGCCCTCGCGGGGGTGGGCGCCGAACCCGCGTCGCCCGAGCACGCCCGAGGCGACTACGCCCGCACGAAGGCGGAGGCGGAGCTCATCGCCCTGGCCCGCGACTCCGACGCGATGTGCGTCGTCGCCGTGCGCCCGCACCTCGTGTGGGGACCCGGGGACACACAGCTCGTGGAACGCATCGTGGACCGCGCGCGCCGCGGTCGACTCCCCCTCCTCGACGGCGGCACCGCGCTCATCGACTCGACCTACGTGGACAA
The DNA here is from genome assembly GCF_003990045.1 of Labedella endophytica. GTDB lineage: Bacteria > Actinomycetota > Actinomycetes > Actinomycetales > Microbacteriaceae > Labedella > Labedella endophytica. Next base: position 1,505,794 of record NZ_RZGZ01000002.1, read on the forward strand.
CGCGGCCTCGGCGATCGTCGCGGCGCTGCACCGCGCCGACGCGGCCCACGGCAGCGCGTACGTCATCACGAACGGCGAACCCCGCCCGGTCGGCGACCTCCTCGCGGGCATCTGCGTGGCGGCCGGCGTGACCCCGCCGCGCTGGAGCGTGCCCGCCGGTCTCGCTCGCGCCGCCGGCTCCGCGATCGAACGCGTGTGGGCGATCCGCCCCGGCACGGACGAGCCGCCGATGACGCGCTTCCTCGCCGAGCAGCTCTCCACCGCGCACTGGTTCGACCAGCGGGATACGCGCCGAGACCTCGACTGGGCGCCCACCGTCTCGATCGACGAGGGCCTCGCCCGCCTCGCCGCCCACTACGCCGGCTGATCCAGCCCTCCCGCGCATCCGGCCGCCTCCGTCGGGGCTCCTCTTGCTCAACCCCCGTGGAAGTGCGGACTTTCGTCGCCTCCGGGCCCGATCAGGGGACGAAAGTCCGCACTTCCACGATGGGAAGGACCGAAGTCCGCACCTCGCGGGGGGTGGTCGCGAGGCGACGCTCCGAAACGGCGGGGTCGGCTAAGCGGTCTTGTCGCGGGGGATCGCGACGGTGACGCGGGTGCCGCGCTGCGCGGCGCTCGCGACGCTCAACCGACCGCCGTGTCCGTCGATCGTGTTCTTCACCTGGGCGAGTCCGAGACCGAAGCCCTGGATCGCGTTCGCGCGGGCGAAGGGCGTCCGGTAGAAACGGTCGAACATCTGCGCTCGCTCGCCGCGATCGAGCCCGGGGCCCCGGTCGTGCACGGTCACGATGACCTCGGAGTCCGTGGTGTCCTGCTCGATCGTGATGCGCGATTCGGTCGGGCTGAACTTGATCGCGTTGGTCAGGAGTTCGACGAGCGCCTTGCGGAGCTGGACGGCGTCTCCCTGGACCCACGCAGGCGCGGTGTCGTTCCGGCGCACGTCGAGCAATTGCCCTCGAGCGGAGGCGTGCCCCGAGACCGCCACGATGGCCGTGTCCACGATGGTGCCCATGTGCACCGGCCGCGGCTCGGCGAGCGTCTCCGCCTCGGTGGCCGCGAGGAGATCGGCGATACGGTCGCGCAGGGTCTTCGTGTTGCGAGCGATCACCTCCAGGTAGCGAGCGCTCGTCGCATCACCCTCAGGGAGCGACTCCTCGAGGAGCTCCAGGTACCCGGTCATACTCGTCAGCGGCGTGCGCAGTTCGTGCGACACGGTCGTGAGGAACTCCTCCCGGATGTCGATGGCCTGCGCGAGTTCGGTGATGTCGTAGGCGATGATCACGGTGCCGAGGAGATCGCCGTCGGGCCGGTGGACCTGGCGCGCGGACGCCATGATCGCCACCTGAGCGCCGGCGGGACCGAGCCACTCGACGTGCTCGTCGATCACCTCACCGCGGAGCGCCCGTGGGATGATCTGCTGGTCGAAGGGGATTGTCGTGGACCGGTCGGCGACGAGAACGTTCTCGCCCGCGTAGGGCGGCTCATCGAGGCGGAAGCCGACGAGCCCGGTGAGTGCCGAGGCCGAATCGTTCGCGACCACGAGCCGATTGTCGGAATCGTAGAACGCGACGCCGGCCGTCACGGTGTCGAGGATCGCACGCGACAACAGCTCGTTGTCCTGCGAGGTGCGGAGGGCAGCGGCCTGGGAATCGTGCGCCACGAGCAACCGCTCCCGGTTCCGTCGGAGCTGCGACGAGGCGGCATTCACGACGACCGCGACGGCGATGATGAGGGCGGGCAGCGTGATGACGTTCGCCCATTGCAGGGCGGTCGTGGGCCACGTGCCGCCGTAGGCGAACCCGTACGAGGTGATGAAGAGAGCCCCGGCCACCGCCAGCAGGACGGCCGAGCGATGGAACCCGTAGGCGAGCCACAGGATCGGGAAGATGGCGAGCATGCCGATGGACGGGATGTCGTCGAGCAGTTCCGCCCGGATGAAGGCGACGCCGGCGATGTCGACCACGGCCACCGACATGAGGGCGTTGGGAGAGACGGTCTCCCACGGCAGCACGGCGGCCCCGAGGGAGGCCAGCGCGATCACGCCGACGCCGAGGAGGAAGACCGGACTCGTCATTGCGGCGGGCACGGCGACGGCGACGACCGCGACGACGAAGGCCGTCGCGAGGAGCAGCGGAAGCTGCGCCCGGACGAACACGCGCAACCGGCCGCGCGGCGACCCCTCTTGCTCGAACAACGGCACGGCGACCTCCACGACCCCGGGCCGATCGTCAGCCCGTTGTTCCCATGATGGCGTCTTCTGCTGGCACTGTATCGATCCGCCTCGCGGCCGTGCGTCGAACGGCCACGATTCACCATGGGCCCGGCCATGAGAGCGATGGCTCCCCCGGTGTCACCGGCACTGGGGGATGCCGAGTTGCCACCAGTGGGATGCAATGGGAGAGCCGTGTGTTCCACCGGCCGCGCCCGTGAGGCGTGACGCACGGCAGAGAGACACCATGAGCATCGACCGCGTCGCCGCGACCACCGCCCCCACGTCGCCGATCGGCGCACCTGCCGCCGCCATGGGCCGCCACCGCACCGGCCGTGCCGAGCTCTTCCTCACCTGGATCGATCCGATCATCACCGGATCGCTCGTCACACCGTCCGGCCTCGCACTCGGCAACGCGGGACGCCGGACGGCACGCTCCGTGGTCGTGGACGTCCCGAACGGTCCTCAGATCGCGGTCGATCGGCTGCGGCGGAACGGACGCATCGTCGTCGCGTCGCTGCAGGAGCCGGGCAGCGTCGCAGCGGTCGTCGCCGTCGGCACGGTCTTCGTCGATTGGACGGACCATCACGGTCAGAACCGCTCGGCCTGGCTGCGGGTACCTCCCCTGCCGAGCCGCTTCCGCGCGAACGCGTAAGAGTCATCCGCCGAGTTCCGCGCGGCCCTCTCGCCAGTAGCCCATGAAGGCGACGGAGCGGCGGTCGACGCCGAGCTCCGACACGAGGAGCCGGCGGAGCATCTTGATGACGCTCGCCTCGCCCGCGAGCCACGCGTAGAACGGGGCGCGGTCACCGAGCGCGGCGCCACCGGTCGCGGAGACGGGCACCTCCCACAGCAGGCCGCGGTCGATGTCGACGTCTTCGAGAGGCGCGTTCGCGATGCGCTCGGCGCGCGCGATGAGTTCGCACTCCTCGAGCACGCGCGGGGCACGCTTCCTCAGTTCCGGCGCAAGCAGGGTTCCCACCTTCGCGTCGCCCCGGGCGAGTACGACGACCTCGACGTGCTCGGGCTTCGAGCCGATGACCACCGCGTCGTCGATGTGCGGCACCTCGATCACGGCGACGCCGCACGCGTCGGCGGGCAGACGCTCGAGGATGCCGGCGATCGCGGGGGCGGCCGTCTCGTCGCCCGCGAGCAGCACGCGGTCGACCGTCTCCGGGGCGTGCCAGTCCACTCCACCGTGCACGTCGGGGTAGTGCGCGCACGGCGCGTTCACGATGATGCGGTCGCCGGGCTGCGCGTCGAGCGCCCAGGACGAGGCCGGACCGAGGCGGCCGTGGATCGCGATGTCCACGTCGAACTCGGCGACGCCCGACCGCACCTCGCGGATCGTGTAGGTACGCATGGGCATGCGCTTCTCGTCGGGCAGTTCGCGCCAGCGCTGGTACCAGGTGGTCGGCTCGAGCGAGAAGTCGTCGACCCCGGCCGTCTCCGTGGGGAGCAGGAACTTGATGCGCTGGTCGTGGCGGTTGTCGGCGATACCGTCGCACAGCGGCCCCGTGAACGTGACGCGGCGGTACGTCGGGCTGATCGCGACGATCCGTTTGACCTCGACCTCGAAGAGGCGGAAGGGGATCGGGGCGGTGTCGGTCCGGTCGTCGATAAGCGTCATGGTAAGGAAAGCCTAACCTGACGAGGCCGGACGCGCTAGGGCACCGGTGATCCCCACCCTCACTCCACCCAGGTGCCGCTCTCGAGGAAACGCTCCATCCGTTCGCGATGCGGAGCCAGATCCCATCCCCGTGCGCTCACCCAGTCGTCGTCGTAGTAGGTGCCCGCGTAGCGCGCCCCTCCGTCGCAGATGAGCGTCACGATGCTGCCCTGCTCGCCCGCCGCCCGCATGCGCGCGATGAGCCGGAACGCACCGACGAGGTTCGTGCCCGTGGATCCGCCGGCCCAGTGGAGCGTGCGCTCGCGCAGGAGCCGGACGGCCGCGATCGAGGCCGCATCGGGGACCTGCAGCATCTCGTCGATCACCCCGGGGACGAACGACGGTTCGACGCGCGGGCGACCGATCCCCTCGATCCGGCTCGGCGTGCCCGTCGTGTGCCCCGCGTCCCCGTCGCGCCATCCGCCGAAGAAGGCGGAGCCCTCCGGATCGACGACCGCGACGCGCGTCGCGTGGCGGCGGTACTTCACGTAGCGGCCGAAGGTCGCGCTCGTCCCGCCCGTCCCCGCCCCGACGACGATCCAGCTCGGGATGGGGTGCCGCTCCAAGGCGAGCTGGGAGAACACGCTCTCGGCGATGTTGTTGTTCCCCCGCCAGTCGGTGGCCCGTTCGGCGTACGTGAACTGATCGAGGTAGTACCCGCCGCACTCGGCCGCGAGCCGCTCGGCCTCGCCGTACATGTCCGACCCGGGTTCGACGTAGTGACAGCGACCGCCGGCGAACTCGATCAGCTGGATCTTCTCAGGGCTCGTCGAGCGCGGGACGACGGTGAGGAACGGCAGGCCGAGCATCCGGGCGAAGTACGCCTCCGAGACGGCCGTCGATCCGCTGGACGCCTCGACGAGCGTCGTGCCCTCGTGGATGCGACCGTTCACGAGGCCGTAGAGGATGAGCGACCGCGCGAGTCGGTGCTTGAGCGAACCCGTCGGGTGCACCGACTCGTCCTTGAGATAGAGGTCGATCCCCCACTCTCTCGGCAGCGGGAAGATGTGGAGGTGCGTGTCGGCGCTGCGCGTGGCGTCGGCTTCCAGCAGGGCGATCGCGGTACTGGTCCAGGAGCTCACCCTCTCGAGGGTACTCGCGGGCCGGGCTCGATCCATGGGCGGCCGAGGCGAGGTGGAGACCGGGCGGTCAGCGCTCCGCCGCCGGCGCGCTCTCGCGCAGCACGAGACGGTGGCCGACGGTGACGTGCCGACCCGGGCCGTCGAAGCCGTCGAGGCGCTCGAGGACGAGGTCGAGCGCGCGCTCCGCGAGGGCCCGGGTGTCGGGGGCGACCGAGGTGAGGCTCGGGTCGGTGCTCTCGCCGAGGTCGATGGCGTCCCAGCCGATCACGGTGACGTCGCCGGGCACGTCGAGTCCGCGGCGACGCAGGGCGCGGAGGGCCCCGATCGCGGCGAGGTCCTCCCGGCAGAGGAGCGCGTCCACCCGGAGTCCGCCGTCGAGGGCGGCGCCGAGCGCGGCTTCCGCGTCAACGGCGTCGCCGACGGACCGCGGCACGAGGAGCGCGGGGTCGTGCTCCAATCCGGCGGCGGCGAGCGCCATCCGATATCCCTCGAGCCGGAGCTCCGAGGTGCGCGACAGCGTGCCCGTCTCGTGCCCGAGGAAACCGATGCGCGTGCGGCCGGAGGCCACGAGGTGGCGGACGGCCTCCTCGGCGGCTGCGACGTTGTCGATCGCCACCTGGTCGGTGTCGGCGGGCTGCGGGTCCTCGCCGAGGAAGACCACGTGCATCCCGCGCCGCTGCTCGTCGAGCCGGGCGGCGGAGAGCGCCTGCGGATGCATCACGAGTCCGTCGACGATGCCGGCCTCGCGGTCGTGGAGCACGGCGCGCTCACCCTCCTCCGTGCCGCCCGTCTCCGAGAGCAGCAGGCGGTAGCCGCGGTCCTCCGCGACGCGGGCGAACACGTGCGCGAGTTCCGCGAAGTACGGTCGCCGCAAATCGGGGAACGCGAGCCCGAGCATGCGGGAGCGGCCCGTGGCGAGGTTACGGCCGATGCGGTTGGGCCGGTAGCCGAGTTCGTCGACCGCGGTCTGGACCCGTTCGCGCATCGCGGGACTGACGTGCCGGTAGCCGCGCACCACGTTGGACACGGTCTTCATCGAGACGCCGGCGCGCTCGGCGACGTCCTGGAGCGTGACCCGATGCATCCTCGAAGGATACCGTTGACGACTCTTTACAGCGCTGTAAACTCGTACTCATGACTTCCGACGACGCGTCACCCCGGTCCGCCCCGACCTCCGCTCCCTTCCGTGCAACCCAGCAGGACGGCTCGTACCCCCGTCCGCAGCTCGTGCGCGAACAGTGGGCCGACCTCGACGGGACCTGGTCGTTCCGCCACGACGACTCCTCCGTCGGGCTCGCCGCCGGGTGGGCGGGCGGCTTCGGAGAGGCGCGCGACATCGTCGTGCCGTTCCCGCCGGAATCGACGGCCTCCGGCATCGCCGAGCCCGGGTTCCACCCCGTGGTCTGGTACGCGCGCACGATCACCCGCGGCGACCTCGACGACGCCGGCCTCTCCTCCGACGCACCGCGCGTGGTGCTGCACTTCGGCGCGGTCGACTACCGCGCGAGCGTGTGGATCGACGGCGCGTTCGCGGGCGAACACGAGGGCGGACACACCCCGTTCTCCTTCGACGTCACCGCGCTCGTCGTCGGCGACGACGGTGAGAGCGACATCGAGCACACGCTCGTGGTGCGCGCCGAGGACGACCCGCACGACCTCACGCAGCCGCGCGGCAAGCAGGACTGGCACGAGCAGGCCCACGCGATCTGGTACCGCCGCACCACCGGGATCTGGCAGACCGTCTGGCTCGAGGCCGTCGCCGAGACGTCGATCCGCTCCCTGCGGTGGGTGCCGCTCGATCACGCGCGCATCGAGCTCGGCGTCGCCTTCCGTGGCGCCGCTCCCGCGGGATCGCGCGTGCGTGTCGCTCTCTGGTGGGACGAACGCGGGGAGGACCTCGGCACGGTCGAATCGACCATGTCCGTCGGTGCCGACACCTTCGATCTCGTCATCCCCGTGGTGCGGCAGTCGAACGGGCAGGGTGAGGACGAGCTCCACTGGTCGCCGGAGAAGCCCCGCCTCATCGACGCCACCGTGTCGCTCATCACCCCGACGGGCGAGGAGATCGACGTGGTCGCGTCCTATCTCGGTCTGCGAACCGTGGGCGTCGGCGAGGGGGCGTTCCTCCTCAACAGCCTCCCGTACGACGTGCGATCCGTCCTGAACCAGGGCTTCTGGCCCGAGTCCCACATCGCCGCACCGACGCGAGAGACGCACCGTCGGGAGGTGGAGCTCATCAAGGAGCTCGGCTTCAACGCGGCGCGACTGCACCAGAAGATCGAGGATCCCCGCTTCCTCTTCTGGGCAGACCGGCTCGGGTTGCTCGTGTGGGGCGAGACCCCGGGCGCCTACGCGTTCTCCCCCACCGCCGTGCAGCGACTGATGCGCGAGTGGATGGACGCGGTGGAGCGCGACGTGTCGCACCCGTCGATCGTCACGTGGGTACCGGTGAACGAGAGCTGGGGAGTGCAGCACATCGACGCGGACCGGTCGCAGCAGGCGTACGCCCGCTCGCTCGCGGACGTGACCCGGGCGCTCGATCCGTCCCGTCCCGTCGTCTCGAACGACGGGTGGGAGCACCCCGCCTCCGACATCCTCACGGTGCACGACTACGAGGGCGATGGCGCGGTGCTCGCGGCGACCTACGCGGACGAGGACGCGCGGCGGCGACTCCTCACGGGCCGCGGGCCGGCAGGACGCCGCATCCTCGTGGGAGAGGCGACGGATACCGGGCAGCCGGTCATGCTCACCGAGTTCGGCGGCGTCACCTACCAGCCGGGCGCAGCGCGCGAGGACGGCTGGGGCTACACCGCGGCCTCCGACGGCGACGACTGGATCGCCCGCATCGGGGCGCTCTACGACGGCATCCGCGCGAGCTCGTTCCTCGTCGGGTCCTGCTACACCCAGTTCACGGACACGATGCAGGAGACCAACGGACTGCTGACCGCCGACCGCGAACCGAAGGTCCCGATCGAGCAGATCCGCCGCGCCGTCACGGGCCGCGACTGACGGGGACGGCTCCACTCCCCCTTGCCCGCTGCTCTCCCTCGCCCGCTGCTCCCCCTTTCTCCCCCGCGAAGTGCGGACTTTCGTCGCCAATTCCCTCGAATCGGGGACGAAAGTCCGCACTTCGGCGAAGGAGGGAACGAAAGTCCGCACTTCGGCGAAGGTCGGGGTCGGGTCGGGGCATAGCGCGCGCCGGTGTCGCGCGCGGCCCGCTGATCCTGCGCAGTTACAGGGTGGCTGCGAAGGGGTCGAAGTCGACCGGCACGGACGGAACCGGTGCCGAGATCGAGCTCTCGACGCGCACGAACTCGCCGCTCGCCGCCGACTCCTGCGCGGACAGCATGACGTCGAGCACGTGGAAGCCGAGCTCGCCGGTGGCGACGTGCGGGCGGTCCTCCGCGATCGCGCGGATCATGTCGAGCAAGCCGAGACCACGACCGACGACCATGCCCTTCTGCTCCACCTCTGTCCACTGCTGCTCGCCCCAGTCGCCGTCGGCGAGCGACGTGCGCGCCGTGACGAACGCGCTGCGCCCCTCGAACTGGTTGGGGTCGGGGATGACGAGCGAGCCCTCCGTGCCGTGCACCTCGAAGATGCCGTGCCGTTCGAGCGCGGAGTCGAAGCTCAGGAGGCTCGAGGCCTGCTGCCCGGCCGCGAACGACGTGAGCACCTGCAGGGACGTCGGGACCTCGACCGGGAAGGTCGTGCCAGCGTCTGGGCCGGAGTGGATCACGCGCTCCTCTGCCTTCTTCCGTCCGAGCGCCGCGACCCGCTCCACCGGGCCGAAGAGGCTCACGAGACCGCTGAAGTAATACGGTCCCATGTCGAGCAACGGGCCGGCGCCCTGGGCGAAGAGGAACGCGGGGCTCGGGTGCCAGAGGTCGGGACCGACGGTCTGGAACGTGGTCGTCGCGAACATCGGTTCCCCGATGACGCCCTCCTGGATGGCGCGCTTCGCCGTCTGGAACCCAGGTCCCAGGATCGTGTCCGGCGCCGAGCCCACGCGCAGCCCCTTCGCCGTGGCGTCGGCCAGCAACTGCCGCCCACCGGCCCGATCGAGGCCGAGGGGCTTCTCGCTCCACACGTGCTTGCCGGCCGCGATCGCGGCCGAGGAGATCTCGAGGTGCGCGGCGGGGATCGTCAGGTTCACGACGACCTGCACGTCGTCGTTCGCGAAGACGTCCGCGGCGGATCCCCACGCGGGCACGCCGTGCTTCTCCGCCTGGCTCTTCGCCCGCTCCTCGATGAGGTCGCCGACGATGACGACGGTCACGTCCGGGAAGGAGGCGAGGTTCTCGAGGTAGGTGTCGCTGATGACCCCGGCACCGATGACGCCGACTCCGATGGGCCCGCTCATGCGGCGTACCCACCCTTGACGAGGAAGTCGTAGCTCGCCTGGATGTCGGCGAAGACGTCTCCGGGGGCGTTGTCGTACTCGATGACGGCGTACTGGATGGCGCCCTCGCCGGCGGCGAGCGACTCCACGAGCGGAACGTTTCCCTCACCCGGTCGACGCTGGTCGAGCGTCTCCGAACCGAACGCCGCGGCACCCGGAGCGAAGGGGTTCTCGGCCGGCGCGATGCCGTCCTTCACGTGCACCGCGACGAGGCGCGAACCGAGCTTCGAGACGAGGTCCGGTCCGTCCTGGCCGCCCGTGAGTGCCCAGAAGAGGTCGAGCTCGATCTGGACGCGCGGGTCCGTCGTCGCGATGAAGCGCTCGTACGCCGTCTGACCGTCGAAGGACGCGATGAACTCCTGCGCGTGGTTGTGGTAACCGACGGAGAGGCCGAAGGTCGCGGCGACCTCGGCGGCCGCGTTCAGACGGTCGGCGATGTCGGCGACACCCTCCTCGGTGAGCCAGCGGTCCGCGGGCACCATCGGGTCGATGACCGTCTTCATGCCGAGCGTGGCGGCCGCCTCGAAGACGACCTCCGGTGCGGGGGTGGGGATGGAGCCGTCGGGCGTCCAGAGCTCGTCGGAGAGCAGCGGGGCGTGGCCGGTCGGCGACGACAGGCCACTCGCGTCGAGGGCTGCACGGATCTGCGTGGGACGGCCGACGAAGTCGAACGCCTCCACATGCTTGAGGCCGATGGCGGCGAGCTTGTCGAGCGACCCGTTCGGGTCCTCCGTGAACTGCTTCGCCAGCGTGTAGAGCTGGACGGATGCGATGGGGAGAGTCATGAGTGAAACACCTTTCGATCGGAGCCCGACGGGGCCCCGCAACTAGCGGACCTTCTTGATGGGGAAAATGACCAGTGCTCCTACGATCGCAGCTATCGCGCAGACGGAGAACCAGAGGGCGTAATTGTTTCCGGTCGGATCGCTCACGTAGACGAGGATTCCGCCGATGAGGGGAGCGATCGTCTGCGGCAGCGCGTTGGCGATGTTGAACACACCGAGATCCTTGCCGGAGTTCTCCGGGTCGGGAAGAACGTCCACGACGAGGGCCAGGTCGACGCCCACGTAGATGCCGAACGCGATGCCGAGCAGCGCCTCGAGCACGTAGAAGCTGCCGACGTCGTTCACGAAGATCAGCGCGAACGTGCCGAGCGCGAAGAGCGCGGTCGAACTCCAGACGAAGACCTTGCGGCGACCCAGGCGGTCGGAGAGCCAGCCGGCGAAGTAGCTCGCGCCCACGAGGGCGATCGTGTAGATGAGCACGCTCGTCGAGATCACACCGAGGACGTCCTCCTCGGGAACACCCACGTGGCGGAGGAGGTAGAAGAAGCGGAAGGTCGTGAATCCGAAAGCCGCGAACGTGATGAGGAATCGCGACCACCAGGCGAGTGCGTAGTCGGGGTTCTTGCGCGGGCTGACCCAGAACGTCTCGGCCCAGTCGCGGAGGGTGGCCCGCGGCGGACGGATGGGCAGGCGACGATCGGGCAGCACGACGGCGAAGATCACCATGACGATGATCGCGAGGACGGCCGGTCCCACGAACATGATGACGAGATTCCCGACGAAGGCCTGGGCCACATAGGTTCCGCCGAGGACACCGACGTTCTGCGCGATGCCGAGCGACGCCGTTATCTTTCCGCGCTGGAACTTGGGCACCTGGTCGGCGATCGTCGCGATGAACGGCGCGAGCGTCATGTTCGCGCCGAGCTGCGCGAGCGCCCAGCCGACGGTCGCCCAGAGGAGGTTCGGGGCGAGCGCCATGATCAGGAAGGCGAACGTCATGATGACGGTGCCGGAGACGATCCAGATGCGTCGACGGCCCCAGCGGCTCGTCGTGCGGTCGGACAGGCGTCCGAAGACGACGTTGGCGATGGTGGCGAAGAGCGCGCCGACGCCTCCGAGGACGGCCGCGGCGCCGTTCACGCCGTTCGGATCGATCGCCCCCGCGTCGACGAGCGACGTGATCTTGAGGCCGATTCCGACGATCGCCGGTCCGAGGAGGGCGATGAAGAAGACGAGCTGCGCGATGAGCAGCCAGGCGACGTAGCTCGGTTTCGCCGGCTCCGTCGGTTCATGGAACACGGCGTCGTTCTGTGCCGTCGCCGTCGCCGTCGTCATGCCGGACGGCATCCCCGCGGCTGACCCACTCGATGTTGTCATTTCCGGTTCCTCTCACCATTGAGCTCTGGAGTACGAGTGTCGGGGTTCAGATCTGAAAACCGATCACTGTACGGGATCGAGTATGGGACGAACGAAGTGAATCCACAAGTATGAATTTCGTCGTGTGACGGACGGACTGCCGCGGCATCCGATTGCCATCCGCGGAGCCTCCCGGCGGGCTCCGCGGTGTGCAATCCCCCGCCGCTGTCGGGGCCGCCCGCTAGGGTCGAAGACATGCCAGATTCCCTCGTCGTCAGCGTCCCCGATGCCCGCCTCGCGTATGCCGTGGGAGATGTGCCCGACGGTGTCGAGATCGTGGAGTGGGACTTCCAGAGCGACCCGCCGCGGTCGCGCATCGACCTCATCGTGCCGCCGTACATGGGCGGCAGCAGCCGCCTCGGCCGGGTCGGCGAGGTGGAGAACACGCTCGTGCAGTCGCAGTCGATCGGCTACGACGGCGTGGAGGACCTGCTGCCCGACGGCATCACGTACGCGAACGCCACGACCGTGCACGAGACCGCGACGGCCGAGCTCGCCCTCACCCTCACGCTCGCCGCGCAGCGGGGGCTGCCGCAGTTCGTCCGCGACGCCGAGTCGGGCACGTGGAAGAGCCGCATGCACCCGGGGCTCGCCGACAAGCGCGTCATGATCCTCGGCTACGGCGGCGTGGGTCGCGCGATCGAGGACCGGCTCCTGCCGTTCGAGGTGGAGGTCGTGCGCGTCGCGTCGAAGCCCCGGTCCGACGACCGCGGGCACGTGTACGGCACCGACGACCTTCCCGAGCTGCTGCCCGACCTCGACATCGTCATCGTCGTGACACCGCTGACCCCGTCGACCGCCGGACTCGTCGGCGACGACGTGCTCTCAGCCCTGCCGGACGGCGCCCTCGTGGTGAACGTGGCGCGCGGCCAGGTCGCCGACACCGACGCCCTCGTCAGCCACGCGACGGAGGGGCGCATCCGCCTGGCGCTCGACGTGACCGACCCTGAGCCCCTCCCCCAGGACCACCCCCTGTGGTCGCTCGAGAACGTCCTCATCTCCCCCCACGTCGGCGGCGCGTCCGGCGCCATGCTCCCCCGCATGGCCGCGCTCATCCGCCGCCAGATCGGCCATCTCCTCGCCGGCGAGGACCCGGAGAACATCGTCCTCCGCACCTGACCCCTCCCCCAAAGGGCTACTCCCGAGCGAGGGCTACACCTAGAGCTGGCGCCGTCGGTATCGAACTGCCGCCCTCGCAGACGGCCAACGCTCGCCGAAGCGACGGGCGAGACGGAGGACGCGGGTCGGACGAGGGAGAACGACATGGGGCCGGTCTCCCCCATCCGCTCCCTTTCTCGGCTATGCCGCAGCGAGGGCTGCAGATCCGCGCCGAGGGCTATAGGTAGACCTACAGCCCTCGCTCGGGAGTAGCGCCGTGGGTCAGAGGAGGCCGGCGTCGGCGAGGAGGCGGCGGAGGGCCGGGGCGATGTGTTCCGAGAAGGCCGTCGTGAGGTGCACCTGGTCGAACTTCGTCGGGAGCGAGCCCGCGAACGCCGGGCACACGTCACCGGCGCAGCTGAACGGGATCGACGAGACGTAGGTCCACGCTCCGGCTCCCGCGGTGGCAGCGCCAGCGGCGTCGAATGCCCTCCACGTGTCGTCCACCCGCACCGCACAGTCCGCGGGAGCGGACACCTGGGTGTAGCAGGACCCGAGGTCGGCTCCGAGGGGAGGGGGCGCGAGATACGTCACGCGGTCGCCGACGCCGAGCCCCGCCGCGTACCGAGCGGTCGCATCGACGATCTCCCCGGGCGACAGGTCCTGACCGGACGTCGTGTGCCCACCGACGAACGCCTCGGCGATCACGACCATGTCCGGCTGCTCGGCGGCGATCATCTCGGCGATCCCCTGCTTCCGGCCCTCGCACGACTCCATGACGCCGTCCCCGTCGCCCTCGAGGAGCACGTCGGTGAAGCGGCAGCCGTAGAGCCCGATCGTCGTGATCCGCCACTGCCCGCCGCTCTGATCGGCGATCGCACGGAAGGCCGGTGAATAGGCGAGGGCCGTGGAATCGCCGATCACGAACATCCGCTTGGGCGCGTCGCCGCTGCCCCACGAGCAGCGGCCCACGTCCGGCATGTCCCCGGGCTGGAAACAGTCCCGCGCCGGGTTGTCACTCGTGCTGCGGGAGATGACATCGTCGAGGGACGGGGAGAGCTCGGGCCAGGCCGTCGCCGTGGTCGCCGCCGCGATCTCCCCCTGCACGACGGCGAGCGCCTCGGTGTCGTCGCCCGCCGTCACCGACGCGGTGGTCGTGCCCACCGACTGCAACTGCGGCGACACGACGATGCCCCCGAGGCTCCCCACGATCACGGCGCAGAGCCCCGCCATCACGAACTGGCTGCCGAAGCGGCCTCGCCACTCCGTCCACGCGTCCCGCCGTTCTGCGCGCGGGGTTCGGGGCCGTTCGAGCCACGGCGACCGGTGGATCGGCTGCTCGACGAGAGCGTAGGAGATGAGGGCGAGCGCGAGGGTCGCCGCGAGGAGAACCGCTTGCGGCGCCGCAACCGTGTCGGGGAGCACGATCGGCAGCAGCACGACGACAGGGAAGTGCCAGAGGTAGAGGGCGTAGGAGATGTTGCCGATCCCCACGCTGAGCGGGTTCGTCAGGACGACGAGCGATCGGGACGCCCCTCCCATCCCTCCGGCGATCACGAGGGCCGCGCCGAGCGTGGGGGCGAGCGCCCACGGGCCGGGGAACGCCGAGTCTGCCGTGAGCAGCAGGCACGCCGCCACGATCACACCCACGCCGAGCCACCCGGCCGCACCCCGCGCGACGGCCGGCATCCGGAGGATGGCCGGCGACGACGCGGCGAGCACCGCGCCGATCCCGAGCTCCCACACGCGGGCCCCGGTCGCGAAGTATGCAGCTTCGGGCGACGCGGCCGTCTGCAGCATGGCGAACACGAACGACGCCACCACGACCGTTCCGGCGAGCGCTCCGACCGCGATCCGGGCACGCGTGGCCGAGCGCGCCGCGACGAGGGCGAGCACGAGCAGAACGAGCGCCGGCCACACGAGCGTGAACTGCTCCTCGACGGACAACGACCAGAAGTGCTGCAGAGGCGACACCGTCTCGCCGGCCGCGAAGTAGTCGGTGTCCGTCGCGGCGAAACGCCAGTTGCTCACGAACAACGCGGAGGCCACGGCGTCGCCGAGCACCGACTCGGCTCGCGGGCGGTTGAGCAGCAGGAACGACACCGCCGTCGTCACCCCGAGCACGAGCACGGCGGCGGGCAGGAGCCGCCTCACGCGCCGCCCGTAGAAGCGAGTGAGCGACACCCGACCGGTGCGCGCGTGATCGCGCAGGATCATCTCGGTGATGAGGAAGCCAGAGAGCACGAAGAAGACGTCGACGCCGACGTACCCGCCCGCGGGGACACCGAGTGTATGGCTGAGGACGACGGCCACCACGGCGAGCGCGCGCAGCCCCTGGAGGTCGCGGCGGAAGACGGTCGCCGCCTGCTGGTCCTGCGCCACACGATCCTCTCCGGCCGATGCGCGTGCGCCGGGCCCTCGTCACCCTATCGGCGGAAGACGTCGCCTCGATGGCCGCGAAGCGATGCGAGCCACCCCCCGTCAGGGTCGGGGCACGAGATCATCGACGTCGCCGTGCTCGCCGGGCGCGACGGAACGATCCTCCACGTCATCGATCCGACCTCTACGACCCCCCTCTCGATGGGCAGTTCTGACCTCCGTCCACGATCGGACCCGCTAGTAGCATCGGGGCTGATGAGCGAGCGCACCACACCCCCGACCCCTTCGGCCGAGACGACGGATGAGGGAGCGCCGATCCGCTCTCGAGCCGACCGGATGTACGGTCCGCCGCGCGCTGCACACCTCGCGTTCGGCGCGCCACAACCGCTCCTCGCGTACGCCGTCCCGTTCGTGATCGTCGCTATCGTCGCCGGACTCATCACCATGACCGCGCTCGCCGGGGTGCTCAGCATCGGGAACGGAGAGATCGTTCCTCTGCGCAACGGCTCGGGATCGACCCTGCTCGTCGGCGCCGGGCTCCTCGCCCTCGCCCTCGTGGTCGCCCACGCATATGGGATCACCGCGGCGACGCTCGCCCTGCTCGCACGCTCCGACGGTCGTCGCCTGTCCACGCGTCGCGCGTGGGCCGGCGCAGCACGTCGCCCCGGGAGCGTCACCCTCGCCGCCGTGGCATCGGCCGCGCTCACCGTCGTCGTCGCGGGCATCTCGACCGTCCTTCTGCCGGTCCTCCCCCTGGCCGGCGTGGCTGCACTCCTCGTGCTCTTCGCGATCGTCATCGTGACCGCACCCCTCCTGCTCGCGTGGCCGCAGGTCGTCGCCGGA
The DNA here is from genome assembly GCF_003990045.1 of Labedella endophytica. Classification (GTDB taxonomy): domain Bacteria; phylum Actinomycetota; class Actinomycetes; order Actinomycetales; family Microbacteriaceae; genus Labedella; species Labedella endophytica. The sequence goes on from NZ_RZGZ01000002.1 coordinate 1,521,677, forward strand.
CGGAAGCCGCTCGGAGCGGCCCTCGACTGGGCCTGGCGCTCCACACGCATGATCGTGTCTCCATCCGCCGAACCCTTCCGCAGCCCTCGTGTCGCGGTCGTCTCGACCGTGCTGCTGACCGGCCTCGTGACGGCCGGACTCACCGCTCTCGGCAACCTCCTGCCCGTCGGGTGGTGGACACCCGTCGTCGGCGTCGGCCTGTCTCTCGTCCCCGCGGCGATCGCCCAGGTGCTGCTCGCCGGCGTCCTCGTGCGCGGCGTCGCGCTCCGGGAGGAAGGCGTGGCGATCGCTCCGCTCGTGTCCACCACGGACACGGCGCAAGCCACCGCTCGGACCTCCCGCCGCGGTGGCGCGCTGTGGGGCATCGCCGTCCTCCTCGTCCCCGCCCTCCTCGCCGGAGTGCTGGTGTGGGCGAACCCCTGGCGCGTGCCGTCTTACGCGGTCACCGATGTCCCGCAGGTGTGGCGGTCGTCGCAGATCGTGCCGTGGGCCGACGGCACGGCCGTGCTCTCGCGGCTCGGGGGCGAGTCGTCGGGAGTGCGACTCTGCTCCGGCGCAGCGTGCACCCCCGAGACCGAGATGCGATCCATCCTCCCGACGGCCATCGCTCCCGCCACGGACGGCGGGATCCTCTCCGCGAGCTGGTACCCCATCGAGGGACCGGACGACCGTTCGGGCCGCTTCGAGTTGCGGACCACGTACAGTTCGCCCGACGACCTGCGGGAGTGGGCGCAGCCGCTCCCCTCCGGACTGTCGGAGAAGGAGGTCGAGGACGTGCTGTGGGACAAGCGAGGGATGCCCGGCGACGAGCGCGTCCTCGGCGGCATCGACTCGGTCTTCCAGCCCGCCGATTCCGTGTTCGCGCGGTCCAACCAAGGACTCCTGGGCGTCGCGATCGACGCGAGCGGAGATTTCCCCGTCATCGCCTCGGTCGCGCGTCCGCGCGAATCGATCGACGCGGTCGTGTCGCTCGATTTCTGCTCCGACGCCGAGTGCTCGGAGAGCGTGCAGACGACGATCCCCATCACGTGGGGGTACGGCGGATCGAACTCGACCTCGATCGACGTGGCTCTCGCGCCCGATGGACGCACGGCCGTGGTCTCCCTGGCCGACGGCGAATCGCGGGACGGCCTCGTCCCTCTCCGCGTCATCACGGCCACGGCCGACGGCGGATCGACGATCGAGACGCCGGATACCGAGATGCCAGGCGATCCTGCCGACTTCGACTACGCGTACGGCACTCAGCTCGAGATCGGAGCCGACGGGCTGCCGGTCGTGCTCTACCGAGCCCCTGGACACCCAATGTTGCGGCTGTACTCGTGCACCGATCTCTCCTGCACCGCGAACACGATCGTCGACGTCGACCCGCCGGCCGACGTCATCCTGTCCTCGCCTTCCCTGGTCATCGATTCCACCGGGCGGCCGCTCATCGGTGTCATCGACGAGTCGGCGAGCGTCGCCCTGCTCTCGTGCGACGATGCGGCATGCACGACGCAGACGCCCGTCCGACTCGTCGGCGCGGTGCCGACGGACCTCGGCGACGGGGAGGCATTCGCCCTGGCCCTGGACGGGGACGACCACCCGCTCCTGGCGGTCGGCGTGCAGCGGGTGGGGTCGACGAAGAAGGCGACGTGGAGCGGAACCGTGCTCGAGTGCGCCGCTCCACGCTGCGGCGCCTCCTAGGCACGACCACACGCTCCGTCAGCTCGCGGCGCTCCGCACCACTCGCTCTCTGAGCCTGGCGAAGGGACACGGGGTCCCGAGAACGGACGTTGTGCGCGGGCGACTCCGGCGCTACGCTGTGGTCTGACCACAGTGGTCTGACCACACGCCGCACCGCACGAGCGAGGATGCCCATGAGCGACGACGCACGCGCCTGGCAACTCGTCCTGCGCTCGGTCGAAGCCGATCTCCTCTCGGGCGCCCTCTCCCCCGGCGATCATCTCCCGGGGGAACGCGCGCTGGCGGCCGAACTCGGCGTCGGCCGGTCGAGCGTCCGCGAGGCGCTTCGTGTGCTCGAGGTGCTCGGACTCGTACGCACCGCGACCGGGTCAGGGCCCTCGTCCGGAGCGATCATCGTCTCGACGCCCCGCGGGGGCATGTCCGCGCTCCTCCGCCTGCAGGTCGCGGCCTCCGGCTTCGACGTGTCGGACATCGTCGACACCCGGCTCGTGCTCGAGACCGCCGTCGCCGCGACCCTCGCGGAGGCCCTCGCCGACTCGTCCGATGACGTGGACACCGTCGCCCTCTCCGAGTCCGACGCGCTCCTCAACGCGATGGACGACCCCGCACTCACCCCCGCCGAGTTCCTCGCCCTCGACGCCCGCTTCCACCTGAGCCTCGCCGAGGCGGCGGGCAACCAGGTGATCGTCGCGACGATGGCGGGCCTGCGCGACTCGATCGAGGGATACGCCGTCGCCGGCGTGCCCACGCTCTCCTCCTGGTCCGACACGGCCGCCCGCCTCGCGAAGGAGCATCGCGGCATCCTCGACGCCATCCGCGCGGGGGACGGCGCGGCCGCCCGCAGCGCCGTACACGGCCACATCGCCGGCTACTACGCCGAGATCGGCCTCGGCTCCGCGCCCACCCCCGCGAACCCCGCACCCGCACCCGCACCCGCACCCGCACCGACGGAAGGACCGATCGCATGATCGACCGACGCATCCCCACCTGGCACGACTTCGCACCGCTCATGCAGTTCAAGAAGCCGGAGCTCGACCCGAAGAAGCGCCGCCTCGACACGGCGCTCACGATCGAGGACCTCCGCCGGATCGCGAAGCGCCGCACCCCGAAGGCCGCATTCGACTACACGGAGGGCGCGGCCGAGGGCGAGATCAGCCTCGCCCGTGCACGGCAGGCCTTCAGCGACATCGAGTTCCACCCGTCGATCCTGCGCGACGTCTCGCGCGTCGACACGAGCGTCGAAGTGCTCGGCGGACGCTCCGCCCTGCCCTTCGGCATCGCCCCCACGGGCTTCACCCGCATGATGCAGACGGAGGGCGAGCGTGCCGGCGCCGCGGCGGCGGGCGCCGCGGGCATCCCGTTCTCCCTCTCCACGATGGGCACCACGTCGATCGAGGACGTCAAGGCGACGAATCCGGACGGGCGCAACTGGTTCCAGCTCTACATGTGGAAGGACCGCGACCGGTCCATGGCGCTCGTCGACCGGGCCGCGAAGGCCGGATACGACACCCTCCTCGTGACGGTCGACGTGCCCGTGGCCGGCGCGCGGCTGCGCGACAAGCGCAACGGCTTCTCCATCCCGCCGCAGCTCACGCCCGCGACGGTCGTCAACGCGCTGCCGCGGCCGGCGTGGTGGATCAACTTCCTCACGACGGAGGCACTCTCGTTCGCGACGCTCGATCGATGGTCGGGCACGGTCGCGGAGCTGCTCGACACGATGTTCGACCCCACCGTGAACTTCGACGACCTGGCCTGGATCAAGAGCCAGTGGCCGGGAAAGCTCGTCGTGAAGGGCGTGCAGAACCTCGCCGACGCGAAGCGCCTCGCCGACATGGGCGTCGACGGGATCGTCCTGTCGAACCACGGCGGGCGTCAGCTCGACCGTGCGCCCATTCCGTTCCACCTGCTGCCGAAGGTCGTCGCCGAGGTCGGTAACGACACCGAGGTGCACATCGATACGGGCATCATGAACGGCGCCGACATCGTGGCCTCGCTCGCTCTCGGCGCGAAGTTCACCCTCATCGGTCGCGCCTACCTCTACGGGCTCATGGCCGGCGGGCGCGAGGGCGTCGACCGCACGATCGAGATCCTGCGCGGCGAGATCGAGCGCACGATGCGTCTCCTCGGTGTGACGAACGTCGCGGAGCTCGAGCCCGGACACGTGACGCAGCTCGCGCGGCTCGTGCCTCTGTCGGCCGCCGCGACCCACGTCGCCGCGCGGTAGAGGGGCGCACCCGGTTCGGCGGCCTCGGCAACACGCGCCGTCTCCCCGATGCCACCCGGAGTGGGCGCAAAACGTCGCTCCGAACGGCCTGCAACGACACAATGCGCCCACCTCGCCGAGGCCCCCTCCCCGGGTGGACGCATATCGTCGTCGGGACCGGCACTTGGCGACGATTCGCGTCCACCCGAGGGGGGTCTCGGACCAGCGCCGCACCCGTCGTCCACAGCGGCGCCGGGTGCGAGGAGTGCACCGGGGCGTCCAGCCCGGGGTACGGGGTCGGGGGTGGCTGCGAGGATGGACGCATGACGTCGACCACCACCTCCCTCGATTCCCGCTCGGAGGCGCTCGAGGCCCTGCGCGCCCTCACCGGTCGCCCCGATGCCCACTTCCACGACGGCCAGCTCGAGGCCATCCTCGCTCTCGTCGACGACCACCGGCGCGCTCTCGTCGTGCAGCGCACCGGGTGGGGGAAGTCGGCGGTCTACTTCATCGCGAGCCTGCTGCTGCGCCGCCGCGGCGCCGGACCCACGCTGCTCGTCTCGCCGCTCCTCGCCCTCATGCGCGACCAGGTGGCCGCGGCCGAGCGGGCCGGCGTGCGCGCGGTGGCCATCAACTCCGCCAACCTCCACGAGTGGGACGATGTGCGCGCGCGGCTCGCGGCCGACGAGATCGACGTGCTCCTCGTCTCGCCCGAGCGGCTCAACAACCCGCGGTTCCGCGACGAGCAGCTGCCCGACCTGGTCCGGCGCACCGGGCTGCTCGTGGTGGACGAGGCGCACTGCATCTCCGACTGGGGCCACGATTTCCGGCCCGACTACCGGCGCCTCGCCGACCTCATCACGACGCTCCCCGCCGGGGTTCCCATCCTCGCCACCACCGCCACGGCCAACGCGCGCGTCGTCACCGACGTGGTCGAGCAGCTGGGCGGTGGCACCGCCGACGCCCCCGGGTCGGACGTCCTCACCATCCGCGGTTCGCTCGCGCGCGAGTCGCTGCGGCTCGGCGTGCTGCAGCTCGGCACCTCCCGGCAGCGCCTCGCCTGGCTGCTCAGCCACATCGGCGAGCTGCGCGGCAGCGGCATCATCTACACGCTCACCGTGTCGGCCGCGGAGGACGCGGCCCGCCTGCTCCGCGGGGCCGGTCACGAGGTGCGCGCCTACACCGGTCGCACCGATCCCGACGAGCGCGAGGAGTCGGAGGGCATGCTGAAGCGCAACAAGCTCAAGGCGCTCGTCGCCACGAGCGCCCTCGGCATGGGCTTCGACAAGCCCGACCTCGGCTTCGTCGTGCACCTCGGTGCCCCGTCCTCCCCCGTCGCGTACTACCAGCAGGTCGGCCGCGCGGGTCGCGGGTCGATCGACGCCGACGTGCTCTTACTCCCGGGCGAGGAGGATGAGGACATCTGGAGCTACTTCGCCACCGCTTCCATGCCCGACGAGGCGCGCGCCACCGCCGTTCTCGACGCGCTCCGGGATGCCAGCGACGCGAAACCCCTGTCGACGCCCGCTCTCGAATCCCGCGTCGACCTGCGACGCTCGCCCCTCGAGCTGCTCCTCAAGGTGCTCGACGTCGACGGGGCGGTGCGCCGCGTCTCGGGCGGTTGGGTCGCAACGGGACAGCCGTGGGTCTACGACCGCGAACGCTACGAGCGCATCGCGGCCGCGCGGAAGGCCGAGCAGCAGTCGATGCTCGACTACGAGCGCACGGACGCATGCCGCATGGAGACGCTCCAGCGCGACCTCGACGATCCATCCGCCGCCCCGTGCGGCCGATGCGACACGTGCACGAGCGCCTGGTACCCCGCCGCCGTCACCGAGGAAGCCACCTCGACGGCAAGCGCCTCGCTCGATCGCGTGGGTGTGCCGATCGAACCCCGCTCCCAGTGGCCGACGGGCGCCGATCGCCTCGGCGCTCCGGTGAAGGGTCGCCTCTCGCCAGACGAGCGCGTGGAGGAGGGCCGCGCCCTCGCTCGTCTCACCGACCTCGGCTGGGGCGGGGTGCTCCGCACGATCTTCGCGGAGGGCGCCCCCGACGCCCCGATCGCGCCCAACGTGCTCGACGCGTGCGTGCGCGTGCTCGCCGACTGGGGCTGGGCCGAACGCCCCGCGGCCGTCGTGAGTGTGCCGTCACGATCGCGGCCGCTCCTCGTCGAGTCCCTCGCCACAGGGCTCTCCACGATCGGCAAGCTCCCGTACCTCGGCGCCCTCGACCTCGCGGGCGGCGGTCCCACGGGCGGCCCGGGCGGCAACAGCGCCTACCGGCTCGCGGGCGTGTGGGACGGCTTCGCGGTGGGCCCGCAGCTCGCCGAGGACCTCCGCGAGCTCGGCGGCCGCCCCGTGCTCCTCATCGACGATCGCGCCGACTCGCGCTGGACCCTCACGGTCGCCGGTCGCCTGCTCCGCCGGGCCGGCGCGTCCGCCGTCCTCCCGCTCACGCTCGGTCTCGTCGGGTAGCCCGCGCGGGGAGGGCCAGGGTCACAACACCAAGATAGGTAAGGCTAAGCTAATCGAGCGCGGTGACGACGTGCCCGCGCTGCCTTCAGGCCGTCCGCCCCCGCACCAGGAGCTCCACCCGCATGACATCCTCACCGACGCGCCCCTTGTTCGCCGCACTCACCGCCTTCGCACTCCTCGCCCTCACCGGGTGCGGGGCGTCGGAGACGATCGAGGACACTGCGAATGCCTCCGCCGGCGACGGGGCGACGCAGTACCCCCTCGTCATCGAGAACTGCGGCACCGAACAGACGATCGAGTCGGCTCCCCAACGCGTCGTGTCGCTCGACCAGAACTCCACCGAGATCCTCCTCTCGCTCGGCCTCGAGGACCGCATCGTCGGCACCGCATCGTGGACCGACCCGATCCTCGACTCGCTCGCCGAGGCCGACGAGGGTGTGCCCCGCCTGGCCGACAACGCCCCCAGCTACGAGGTGCTCCTCGGAGCCGACCCCGACTTCGTCACCGCCTCCTTCGGGCGTCACTATGCGGAGGGCGGGGTGACGACGCGCGACCGGCTCGACGAGACCGGCATCTCGTCCTATCTGTCCCCCACCGACTGCGACAACGGCCAGAGCATCAATGGCGGGGGCACGCGCACCACGGCGCTGACCGTCGACGCGCTCTACACGGAGATCCGTGAGCTCGCCGAGATCTTCGACGTGGGTGCGGCCGGCGAGGAGCTCGTCGCCGACCTCGAGGAGCGCGCGGCCGCCGCCACCGACGGGGTCGACTTCGGCGGTCGCACCGTCATGTTCTGGTTCGCCGACACCAAGACCCCCTACGTCGCGGGCGGCCTCGGTTCCGCCGCCCTCCTCGCCGACCAGACCGGGCTCGGGAACATCTTCGACGACACCGACGACTGGCCAGCGAAAGGCTGGGAGGACGTCGTCGACGCCGCCCCCGACATCCTCATCGTCGGAGACCTCCAGCGGGACCGCTTCCCCGGGGACCGACTCGACGACAAGATCGCGTTCCTCGAGGGCGACCCCCTCACCCAGACCCTCGAGGCCGTCCAGCAGGATCGGATCATCGCGCTCCACGGGGCCGAGATGAACCCGTCGATCCGATTCGTCGACGGCCTCGAGAAGATCCAGGCGTGGTGGGTCGAGAACGGGGACGACCTCTGAGCCCCGCGGCAGCGGGCCCCGCGGCAGCCGGCGTCGTCACTCCGCCGACGCGACGAGGCCCTCGATCCACCCTCGCCCTTCCCGCGCTCGGCGTCGTCGGGCTGGTCGCCCTCGTGCTCTCGATCGGCGTCGCCGTGACCCTCGGTCCCGCGGACGTGTCCCTCGTCAACGTGCGCGACGTCGTGCTCAACCACCTCGGGATCACGGACATCGCCGTGCGCGTGTCGGACGATGCGATCGTCTGGCAGGAGCGCCTCCCGCGCGCACTCGTCGCCACGGCGTGCGGGGCCGGCCTCGGGGTCTGCGGTGTCATCCTGCAGTCGTTGTTACGCAATCCCCTCGCGGACCCGTTCGTGCTCGGGGTGTCCTCCGGCGCCTCCACGGGAGCCGTCGTGATCGGCGTCCTCGGGGTCGGCGGCGGGGCGATCGGCCTGTCGGGCGGCGCCTTCATCGGCGCCCTCGTCGCCTTCGGCTTCGTCCTCCTCCTCGCCCGCTTCTCCTCGGGCGGCACGGCGACGGTGATCCTCGCGGGCGTCGCGAGCACGCAGCTGTTCTCCGCGCTCACATCCCTCGTCGTCTTCGCGTTCGCCGACTCGGACGAGACACGCGGCGTGATGTTCTGGCTCCTCGGATCCCTCGAGGGCATGCGCTGGGACGACGTGGCGCTGAGCGCCGGCGTGGTGGCCGTCGGCGCGGTCGTGTGCCTCCTCCACGCCCGCCCGCTCGACGCCGTCACGTTCGGCGACGACCTCGCGTCCGCGCTCGGCGTCGACGTCACGCGGCTCCGCACGGTGCTGCTGATCGTCACCGCTCTGCTCACCGCCACGCTCGTGAGCATCGCCGGCGCGATCGGCTTCGTCGGCCTCGTCCTCCCCCACGCGGCTCGACTCATCGTGGGTCAGCGCCATGCGCGACTGATCCCGACCACCATCGTGCTCGGAGCCGTCTTCATGGTCTGGGTGGACGCGGTGTCACGCGTCGCCTTCGGCCCCACACCCCTGCCTGTCGGCGTCGGCACGGCGCTCGTGGGCGTGCCGGTCTTCGTCGCCCTCCTGGTGAGGAAGACCCGACGCCGGTAGGCCGCGAGCCAGGGCAGCCGCGAGGCGGTCAGTCGCGGGGCTGCGGCTTCCGGGGCGTGAAGAACTCCTCGCGCACGCGCTTCCGGAGGACCTTGCCGATGAGCGAGCGGGGGAGGGAATCCGCCTCGACGAATCGACGCGGAACCTTGTAGCGGGCCAGGCGCGAGCGCCCGAACTCCTTCAGCGCGTCCGGGTCGAAGACCGCACCGGCGTTCAGCACGACGGCGGCGGCGACGTCCTCGCCACCCGAGTCCTTCGCGATGCCCACCACGGCGACCTCAGCGACGTCGGGGTGGGAGAGGAAGACCTCCTCCACCTCCGACGGCGACACGTTGAAGCCACCAGTGATGATGAGTTCCTTGACGCGATCCACCACCGTCACGAATCCGTCGTCCGACACCGTCACGATGTCGCCCGTCCGCAACCAGCCGTCCGCGAGCAGGGTCTCGGACGTGTCGTCCGGACGGTGCCAGTAGCCCTGGAAGACCTGCGGCCCCTTCACGAGCAGTTCCCCGGGCTCACCCGGTTCGCGCTGCACGGACGGGTCGTCCGGGTCGACGACCCGGATGGAGGTGCTCGGGAACGGGACGCCGACGGCACCCGGCCGCCGCGAGTGCCCCATCGGGTTTCCGAGCGATACCGGGGACGACTCCGTCATCCCGTACCCCTCGACGAGCAGGCCGCCCGTCGCCTCCTCCCAGCGCTGCACCGTCGCCACGGGCAGGCTCATCGCCCCCGAGATCGAGAAGCGCACGTGCGACAGGTCGAGCTTCGACTTCCGTCCGGCCGTGCGGGTGAGCGCGTCGTAGATCGGCGGCACCGCCGGCAGGAACGTGGGGGGAGACTTCTTCGACGCGTCGGTCACGAGACCCACGTCGAAGCGCGGGAAGAGCACGACCTTCGCTCCGATGCTCATCGCCGTGATGAGGCAGACGGTGAGCCCGTACGCGTGGAACATCGGCAGCACGGCGTAGAACGTCTCGTCGCCCTCGCGGAGCCCTGGCACCCACGCCCGGCACTGCATCGCGTTGGCGCGCAGGTTGCGGTGGCTGAGAACGACACCCTTCGGAGACCCCGTCGTGCCGCTCGTGTACTGGAGGGCCGCAACGGAATCGAGCGTGGGGCGGGCGTGGCGGCGGCTCAGCCTCTTCGATTCGACGAGCGAGGACCACGCGAGGAAGCGCCGACGCGACGGACGCTTCGTCATGGCCGCTCGCAGCTCCCGCGCCTTCGGGATGGGCAGCCGCAGTGCGGCGCGCTTCGACAGCGGCAGCGCCTCGGTCATGTCCACGGCGACGACGTGCTGAACGCCGATGTCGGCGGGGAAGGCGGCGACGGTGTCGTAGACGGAGTCCCAGACGATCGCGACGCGCGCACCGTGGTCCTCGAACTGGTGGCGGAGCTCGCGATCCGTGTAGAGCGGGTTGTGCTCCACCACGATCGCCCCGAGCCGCAGCACCGCGTAGAACGCGATCACGTGCTGCGGGCAGTTCGGCAACACGAGGGCGACACGATCGCCCTCCTTCACCCCGAGCTTGCGGAGCCCCTCGGCGACGCGCGAGACCTGCTCGGCGACCTCGTCGTAGGTGGTCTCGGCGCCGAAGAATTCGAGGGCCGTCGCTCGCCGGTGGCGGGTGACCGCTCCGTCGAGCATGTCCACGAGTGTCTCGGTGGGCTCGGGGATATCGGAGGGGACGCCGTCCGCGTAGGCGGTCAGCCAGGGCTTGTCGTCGATGTTGGTCACGATGACCTCTCGGCTCGGGCTTTCCAGGCTACAGAAGAGCGCATGGGCGTTCCCGTACATTGCGACCGGGGGCGGGAGCCGGTAGGACGAGCGGAGGCGCACCTCCGACGGCAGCGACCACTCCCACCGGACGCCCATCCGGCGCACGGGATAATGGGGCAATGTCGACCACCACCCCGTCCGGCGCGCGTCGCCGTCCCCGCGTCCTCCTCGCCGCCGCGACCGCCCTCGGAATCGTGCTCGCCGCGACCACGGCGATCGCTCCGGCCCAGGCGCACGATCAGCTGGTGTCGAGCACGCCGACGGCCGACGCCTCTCTCGACCCCGCGCCCACCGAGGTGGCCCTGACCTACTCGGACAACATCCTCGAGGTGGGCGTCGAAGTGGTCGTGACCGATGCCGACGGCGAGGACTGGGTCGCCGAGGCCCCTGTCGTCGACGGGCCCACCGTCACCGTTCCGCTGGAGTCGGACATGCCCGGCGGCGCCTACACGGTGGACTGGCGCGTCGTCTCCTCGGACGGTCACCCGATCAGCGGGTCGATCCCCTTCACGGTGACGACGCCCGTAGCGATGCCGACACCCACGGCATCGGAGCCCGCGGCGACGACACCCACCGACTCGGTGACGTCGGCACCGTCGGTGAGTGCCGACCCGGAGTCGACCGACTCCGACGCCGCGAACGCCGAGGACGGGCTGTCCGGCGCGCACCTCGCGATCATCGCCGGCATCGTCCTCGTGGTGCTCCTCATCGTCGCCGGAATCATCTTCCTTCTGATCCGCCGCCGGAATGATGGCGCTGGCCCCGGGCAGGGCGGCTCGCTCTAGCGGACATCGCCGCGCGATTCCGGCGGGCCGAACGCGGCCCGCCGGAGATCACGTCGACGAGGCGTTCGATCGGTCCGCAACCTGCGGATCTGATTCAGCCGCCGATCCAGTCGCCGTTCGAGTCACGCTCGTAGTCGGAGACGCCGGCGTCGATGATGGTGAGGGTTCCGCTCTTCATCACGGTCATCTCCACGAACGCGAACGTCTCGATCGCGCCATCGGTCTCGACGGGGAAGTCGAACTCGTCTGAGCTGCCGTCGTCGAGCGGATCAGAGGCGCAGGATTGCACGAACGTCAGGGTCTTGGAGTCGTCTGAGAGATAGCGACCCGGTTCCGGGTCGGAGGCGTCGAGGTCATCGATGGGCGTCGCATCGAGCACCCACCAAGCCGGCGTGGCCGCATACGGTGTCTGCTCGATGTTGGCGACGACCTCTTCGACCTCTGCGGCCCCACCGGGTGCGAGCGCTACGGCTTCCTCGACGGTCTCGACGCCGAACCGCCGCATCAACGCCGCCTTGAGTTCATCCTCGACCTGAGCGGCGTATTCCTCCTCCGTCATCGACGGTCGCTCCAGGGCGTCGAGGCCCTCTCCGCGATAGTCCACCACCAGGTCGAAAGCGCATGAGCTGGACGAGTCCAGCTCATGCGCTTTCGCCGTCACCTCGCCCACCAGCAGCCCGTCCCCATCAGAGCCGGCCGCGTCGAGGAGATCCGCGGGGATACGGATGACCAGCTCCCCCTCGGAACCGTAGGCGGGAGTCTGAAACTCGAACACCCCGGCCGGCGGCGCTCCGTCCGAAGCGGCGTTGTCGTCGACGCCGTCACCGGCGTCCGGTGCGGTTGAGCACCCGGCGAGCAGCAGGGCTGTTATTCCGGCCAACGTCGCGGACGTGAGGATGGCTGTCTTGTTGAGAGCTTGCATACGTGTAACCGCGCCCGGGAAGCCGGACGCGTTCCCCCTAATAACTCCCGTGGCGATTCACCGTTCCACCCGGAACGGTCACCACGGCCGATACTAGCGGGGTCGAGTGCCCAGCTCGGGTTCGGGCAGACGGCTGCAACGTGACCGGCCGGCCAACTCCGGGAGACCTCCGCGAGTATCTCGATGTGATCCGAGGCGGCGACAGCGCTTGGAACGCCTCACCTGCGCCGGACCTCCCCGTCGGACACCGGTGGGTCGATGTCAGACGCCCGAGCCTGCGGCACTGGCGGACCGAACGCGGCCCGGGTCGACATGGTCGTGACGACGCGCTCGATCGGTCCGCGACCGAGCAGCACTCGCCAGAGCGGGCAGAGCACGAGCGCCGTGAGGGCGAAGGCCGGCCACGCCCACGGTCCCGGCTCCTCCGTGAAGATCAGGGCGTAGGCCACGACGTGGATCGAGTAGGTGCTGAGCGCCGTCGCACCGATCGACTCCACGGGGAAGAGCACGACGCGCAGTCGCCGGGCGGCCAACAGGCACAGTCCGATGACGACGGCCGCGACGCCCGACGACCCGACCACTTCGAAGCTCGTGCCCGAGTGCGCCTCCATCCCGAGGAGGAGCGACCAGTCGGGTTCCGGGATGGCGTCGGGCGACCCCGGGGAGCTGAAGCGCACGTCGGCCGCGTTCGGATCCGTCGTCGCGATCCCGAATCCGTAGCCGATGAGCGCGAGGCCGATGCCGACGACCACGAGGCGCACGGCCACGATCGTGGAGCCGAGGTCGAGTCGACCGAGCCCCATGCCGAACCAGAGGAACGACATCCAGATGATCACGGGGTAGCCGCCCGTCACGAAGAGATCGACGAGGAGGTTCCCCTCGGCGACCCCGTAGGCGCCGGCGACCGTGCTGAGGAGCACGACGACCACGGGCGACACGATCGCGCCGATACCCGCGAGCGCGAACAACATGCGCGCTCGGAGCCCGATCATCGGCACGGCCAGGAGGAACATCACGGCGTAGTACTCGAGGATCACGATGATGTTGGTGCCGAGGGCCGTGAGCATCACGCCGATGAGGAAGATGAGCAGCGCGCGTACCGCGATGCGCACGCGAGCCCGCGCTCGGGCGTCGGCCACGTCCTCGCGATCGGTGAAGCGCGCGCGACCTCCGGACAGCAGTGCGACCGAGATCCCGGCGAGCACGGCGAAGAGGATCGAGGAGCGACCGTGCACGATCGCGCCCCACGTGCCGGCGTCGGTGAGGACGAGGTCGTCGGGGGCGCCGAGGTGCGCGCCGAACATGCCGAGCACGGCGAGCCCACGGGCCACGTCGAGCCCGAGGACACGGGACGGATCCGCGATCGCTCTCACGCCCCCACCCTAGAGCCGTGAGGTGTCACAATCTGTCGCCGAACCACTGGGTCGGGCAACAGATTGCGACACCTCACGGGAGGCGAAGGGGCGGAAGCAGGTCAGGCGTTGGCGGCGGAGACGAGGGCGTCGAGGCCGTCGGCGTCGAGCGGGCTGCCCGGGAAGGACGCGATGCGCTCGAGCGGCATGGAACCCAACATCTTCATCGTCTCCGGATCCGCGAGCATCGAGGACATCACGCTGCCGGACGCGGAGTCGATGGCCGCCTGCAGGAGCTCGCCGCCGCGCGGGTGATCGAACCACTCCTGCACCGTCGAGTCGGTGCCGAGCGGAACGTCGAGGTCGTCTCCCGCCAGCGTGAGCGTCGCGCTGCGCCGGATGTCGCGGCTCGAGGCGCCCACCTCGACGAGGTACTCGCCGCCCTCGACGGTCCACTTGCCAACCTGCGGGTGGAAGTACGCGAGGTCGTCGTGCGTGACGTCGACGGTCACGGTGACGGTCTCGCCCGCCGCGATCTCGACGACCGTGAACGCCGAAAGGGAGCGCGGCGCACGGGCGACGCGCGATCCGGGCACACCCGTGTAGACCTGCACGACCTCGCGGCCGTCGCGCGACCCCGCGTTCGTCACGTCCACGGTCGCGCGGATGCCGCCGTCGTGCTCCAAGATCGACACCGCTCCGTAGGAGAAGGTCGTGTACGACAGCCCGTGGCCGAAGGGGAACGACACCTCGGTGCCCTTCGCGTCGAAGCCGCGGTAGCCCACGAAGATGTCCTCGCCGTAGCGCACGTGGCCGAACTCGCCGGGGAAGGTGAGGTGCGACGGGCTGTCCTCGAGCCGGATCGGGACGGTCTCGGTGAGGCGGCCCGATGGATTCACGGAGCCGAAGAGCACGTCGGCGACGGCACCGCCGCCGGCCTGCCCGAGAAGCCAGCCCTCGATGATCGCGGGCACGCGGTCCTGCCACCCCGAGGTGCGCACGACCCCGCCGTTCGAGAGCACGACGACGACGTTCCGGTTGACCTCGAGCACCGCCTCGAGGAGCGCGGTCTGCTCCTCCGGGAGCTCGATGTGGGTGCGGTCGAAGCCCTCCGATTCCTCCTCGGCGGGAAGGCCGAGGAAGAGGACGACCACGTCGGCGCCGGTCGCCGTCGAGACGGCGTCGGCGCGCAGGGCGTCCGCGTCGCCTGCCGCAACGCCCGTCGCGTCGTCCGGCGCACCCGCGAGCGCGAAGCCGGGGGCGAAGGACACCCTCTCGCCAGCCACCGCACGGATCTCGTCGAGGGCGTTGTCGAGTCGTGTCGGGTTGATGAGCGAGCTGCCGGCGCCCTGGAAGCGCGGCGTCCGCGCGAACTCGCCGATCACCGCGACGCGTCCGGCACCGGTGGGGTCGAGGGGCAGCACGTCGCCCTCGTTGCGGAGGAGGACGATGCTGCGGCCGGCGGCCTCGCGGGCGAGGGCGTGGTGGGCGTCGACGTCGTAGGTCGCGTCGGAATCCGCTCCGGCGACGATCCGGTCGACGAGTTCGATCGCGCGGCGGGCCGCCGTCGTGACGTGGGCCTCGTCGAGCTCGCCCGCACGCACGGCGGCGACGAGCTGGGCGTCGGTGCGCCCGCCGTTCGACGGCATCTCGAGGTCGAGGCCCGCGGCGACCCCCGCGACCCGGTCGTTCACGGCACCCCAGTCGGAGACGACGAGCCCGTCGAAGCCCCACTCGTCGCGCAGCACGGTCGTGAGCAGCCACGGGTCCTCCGACGCGTAGACGCCGTTGATGCGGTTGTAGGAGCACATGACCGTCCACGGCTGCTGCTCGGTGACGACGCGCTGGAAGGCGCGCAGGTAGATCTCGCGCAGAGGGCGCTCGTCCACGTCCGCGCTCACGCGGAGGCGGTCGGTCTCCTGGTTGTTCGCGGCGAAGTGCTTGAGGGAGGCACCGACGCCCTGGCTCTGGATTCCGCCGACGAGGGCGGAGCCCATCACGCCGCTCACGAGCGGATCCTCGGAGAAGTACTCGAAGTTGCGGCCGCACAGGGGCGAGCGCTTGATGTTGATGCCGGGGCCGAGGAGGACACCGACGCTCTCCGCGCGGGCTTCCTCGCCGAGGGCGACGCCCACGCGGCGCACGAGCTCGCGGTCCCAGCTGGATCCGAGCGCGACGGCGGGAGGGAAGCACGTGGTGGGGACGCTGTCCGCGAGGCCGAGGTGGTCGCCGCCTTCGCGCTGCTTGCGCACGCCGTGCGGGCCGTCCGTGAGCATGACCGACGGGATGCCGACGCGGTCGACGCCCTTCGTGGTCCAGAAGTCGGCACCGCTCGTGAGCGAGGCCTTCTCCTCGAGGGTGAGGTCGGCGAGGCGTTCGATGTGGCTCAAGGTTTCCGTCCATTCCCGGCGGCGTCCCTGCCGTCCGTCCGAAAACCATACAATGCTCGGCATTGGCGAACAAGCCCCGTGTACGCGGTCGTCGCGGTGCCTTAGCATCGAGGAATGGCTGAGCGGGGGTCGTACGCGAAGGGCGTCGCACGTCGGGAGGAGATCCTCACGGCGGCGCTCGACGTCTTCTCCCGCGAGGGCTACCGCGGCACGTCGCTGCGCGAGGTCGCGAAGCAGGTGGGCGTCAGCCTCCCGGGGCTCATGCACTACTTCGAGTCCAAGGAGCACCTGCTCACGGCGATCCTCCAGAAGCGCGACGAGGTGGACGGCGAGACGTACCCGACGGAGGGCGATTTCCTCGACGGTCTCGTGGCGATCATGCGCCACAACCGCGATGTGCCCGGTCTCGTGCAGCTCTTCATCACCCTCGCGGCCGCCGCCGAGGACCCGTCCCATCCCGCGCACCCGTTCTTCGTCGACCGCTATGCGCTCGTCCTCCCCGCGCTCGCGGATTCGATCCGGGAGCGTCAGGCCGCCGGAACCGCGCGCGCCGATCTCGATCCCGAGCACATCTCCCGCGTCATCGTCGCTCTCGCCGACGGCATCCAGATCCAGTGGGCGCTCGACCGGTCGGTGGACATGGCCGGCGACATCGAACGCCTCTGGTCCCTCCTCGAGATCTGACCCGCGCCCGCCCCCTACCCGCGCCCGCCCCCTCGCCGAAGTGCGGACTTCCGCCCCACTTTCGCGCGCACAGACCGCGAAAGTCCGCACTTCCGCAGAGTAGTTCTGCGGAAGTGCGGACTTTCGCCGCGATGCGTGTCAGAAAGAGGGCGGAAGTCCGCACTTCGGCGGGAAGGTGGGGTTCTACGGAGCGTCGACCGGGGCGGGGGTGAGGTCCGCGAGGACAGCCGCGAGCTGCTCGACGACCCAGTCGAGGTCCTCCTCCGACACCACGATGGGCGGCGCGAAGCGGATCGTGGAGCCGTGGGTGTCCTTCACGAGCACACCACGCGCCATGAGCGCGACGCACACGGCGCGGCCCGTCGCGAGCTCGGGGTCGATGTCGACACCGGCCCAGAGACCGGCACCGCGGACGGCGACGACACCCTTCCCGACGAGGCCCTCGAGCCCGGCGTGCAGGCGAGCGCCGAGCACGCGGGCGCGCTCCTGCATCTCGCCCGTCGCGAGCAGGCGCACCACCGCAAGGCCGACGGCCGCCGCGAGCGGGTTGCCGCCGAAGGTCGAGCCATGCTCGCCCGGGCGCAGGACACCGACGATGTCGCGGTTGCCGACCACGGCCGACACCGGGACGATGCCGCCGCCGAGCGCCTTGCCGAGCAGGTAGAGGTCGGGTTCGACGCCCACCAGGTCGCACGCGAACGTGGCGCCCGTGCGGCCGAGGCCCGACTGGATCTCGTCGGCGATGAAGAGCACGTTGTGCGCGCTTGTGATGCGGCGGACCGACGGCAGGTAGTCCGCCGGCGGCACGACGATGCCGGCCTCGCCCTGGATCGGCTCGATGAGCACCGCGACGGTGTTCTCGTCGATCGCGGCCTCGAGCGCCGCGGCGTCGCCGTACGGCACGGTGCGGAAGCCCGGCGTGAACGGACCGAAGCCCGCGCGCGCCGACTCGTCGTCCGAGAAGCTGATGATCGTCGTCGTGCGGCCGTGGAAGTTGCCGGCCGCGACGATGATGTTGGCCTGGTCGGCGGCGACGCCCTTCACGCGGTAGCCCCATGCGCGGGCGAGCTTGATGCCGGACTCGACGGCCTCCGCTCCCGTGTTCATCGGCAGGACCATGTCCTTGCCGGCGAGCGCGGCGAGCTCCGTCGCGAATGTGCCGAGCTGGTCGTTGTGGAACGCGCGGCTCGTGAGGGTGACACGGCCGAGTTGCTCCATCGCGGCACCGACGAGCGCCGCGTTCGAGTGCCCGAAGTTCACCGCGGAGTAGGCGGCGAGGCAGTCGAGGTAGCGCTTGCCCTCCACGTCGGTGACCCACGCGCCCTCGGCCGTGGCCGCGACGACGGGGAGCGGGTGGTAGTTGTGTGCGACGTGCTCGTCCTCGAGGGCGAGCACCGCCTCCGTGGCCGTTCCCGTTGCGGAAGCCTGTCCGACGGCGGTCATCGGCGGAGCTCCAGCGTGCAGCACTTCACGCCGCCGCCGCCGAGCAGGAGCTCGGAGAGGTCGACGCCGATCGGGTTGTAGCCGCGCTCGCGCAGCTGCTTCTCGAAGCCGACGGCGCGCTTCGCGATGACGATGTTGTAGCCGTCGGAGATCGAGTTGAGGCCGAGGATGGAGGCGTCCTCCTCGCTCACGAGGATCGCGTCGGGGAAGCGCTCCTGGAGGATCGCGAGACTCGGTGCGTCGAACGCGCTCGGCAGGTACGCGATGTTCGCGTTCGCGTCGCCCGTGAGCGGATCGAGCACGGCGATCGCGGTGTCGAGGTGGTAGAACGACGGGTTCGTGAGCGTGAGCGACACGACCTCGCGTCCGTAGATGGAGGCGATCTCCGCGTGGCTGTTCGAGGCGCTGCGGAAGCCCGTGCCCGCGAGGATCACGTCTCCGACGAGCAGGAAGTCGCCCTCGCCCTCGTTGATCTCCTCGGGCTCGCGCACCTCGAAGTCGTTCTCGCGGAACCAGTCCATGAAGGCGGGGCCCTCGGGCTGACGCTGCGGGTACGTGAAGCTCGCCCCGTAGGCGACGTTGCCGATGACGAATCCGCCGTTGGCCGTGTAGACCATGTCGGGCAGGCCGTCGATCGGGTCGATGAGGTGCACCGTGTGGCCGAGCGAGACGTAGGTGTCGTAGAGCGTCTGCCACTGGGCGACGGCCCTCGCCGTGTCGGTCGGCTTGGCCGGCTCCATCCACGGGTTGATCTTGTAGACGACGGTGAAGAAGTCCGGCTTGCACATGAGGTAGGTGCGCGGAGTCGCGGTGCGCTCCGGCGTCGAGGCGGTGGTCGTGGTGGTGTCGGTCATCGTGTCTCCTGGGCGGCGAGCGCGCCGCCGATGCGTCGTGGCCATGCGGCCGTGCGTGGACGGGGGACGGCGGACCAGGTCGCTCTCTCGAGCCCCGCGGTGACGGGACGCCGCTTCCAGTGTGGCACAGACGATCGCGGGGACGTCGGGTGCTGCACGCACGAAATCACCGATTCGTGACCGCCGATTGCAATGAATCGCCGCAGACCCCCACTAGCCTGATCGGATGGACAACCTGGACCGCGGCATCATCGATCTCCTCCGACAGAACGCCCGCGCGAGCTACGGCGACATCGGCGGGGTCGTCGGCCTCTCCGCCTCGGCGGTGAAGCGTCGCGTGGACCGCCTCGTGGGCGACGGCGTGATCCGCGGCTTCACGATCCAGGTCGACCCCACCGTCGACGGCTACAACACCGAGGCGTACGTGGAGCTGTTCTGCCGCGGCACCGTCGCGCCCGACGAACTCCTCCGCATCCTCTCCGGCGTTCCCGAGGTGGTCGACGCCGGCACGGTCACGGGTAGCGCCGACGCGATCGTGCACATGCGCGCCCGCAGCATCCCCGCCCTCGAGGACGCCCTCGAGAAGGTGCGCATCGCACCGAACGTGGACCACACCCGCAGCGCGATCGTGCTGTCGCGGCTGATCCACCGAACGCACGACTGACGGATCGCGAGGCACGGCCTGCCGTCGGCTCCGTCTCTCTACCGCCGCGCAGCGTGGCAGCTGCCATGTCTTCCCGAGACGATCGGCGCCCTTCGGCAGGCTCGGGGAACAAGGGGCCGGACGTGCAGGTGCAACGCTCTCGCCGGGGGCCGGTCGCCGATCGGTGAGATCCGGTGCGTCGGTCCCTGAGCTCATCGAGGGGAGGCGGCCGCCCGAAGAGCCCGACGGTGCCCTGGAGTTTTGTATCGAGGGTTGTGTCACGCTGATTGTATTGATACGTTGTTTGTACCAACACAGAATGTCGGCGCCGGCATCACCATCCCCGGGCATCCGGGGCCTATCGAAGGAGAGGATCCCGTGACCACGCTCGCATGGATCTACGTACTCATCGGGGCCGCACTCATCGTGGCCGCCGCGCCCTACGGCTTCGCGCGCACCGAGACCGCGCGTCGCAAGGCCGTCGATCGACTCGCCAAGCGCATCGACCTCGCCGTACCCACCTCGCCCATCGAGGACGAACGGGTCGGACTCCGGCTCGCCGTCCGCGAACGCTTCATCGCCGTCGGCGGAGGGATCGGACTGATCGTCGCGATCCTCGCGGCGCTCTTCCTGCCCGCCTTCGGCCGGAACGACTTCACGGTGCTCGGCATCTTCCTCATCGCCCTCACGGGCATCGGCGTCGGCGCCGGTCTCAGCGCGCTGCGGACGACACGGGAACTGCCGAGCGACGTGCCGCGGATCGCGCGGCTCTCCTCGCCCACGATCCATGACTACCTCATCCCCATCGAGTACCGCGGGGCGATCGGCGCGGTCGTCCTCGGGGTCGTCGTCACCATCGCGACCCTCCCCCTCGGTTTCACCTGGGACCAGGCGATCTTGCCGATCGCGGTCGCCGCGGCCGCCGTGGTGGCGCTCGTCGCGGCACTGCTGCTCGCTCGGTCGATCCTCGACCGCGGCCAGCGCGCCGGGTCTGTCCTCGAGCTCGCCTGGGACGACGCCATCCGCGCCATCGCCCTGCGCGACCTCATGTCGGTTCCGCTCGCCCTCGGATTCGCGAGCGCGCTCGTGCCGCTCGTGACGCTCATCTCCGACGTCCGTCTCGTACAGCCGTATGACAGCCCGGGCAACATGCTCGCGCTCGGTGCCATGGGACTCGTCGGCCTCTTCGCCTTCGTCGGGATGATCCTCGCGATCGTCGCCCTCGCTTCGAACCCGCAGCGTCACTATCGGCGTCGACTGTGGGCGACACCCGCGGGGAACACGGCCCCCGCCGCGCCGACGACCGCCGCCTCCACCGAGGCTCCCGCGGAGGGGGACGTCCGATGATGCTCCTCGTCGACCCCACGTCGGGCGTCGCCCCGTTCGAGCAGCTGCGGGCGCAGATCCTCGAGGCCGTCCGCACCGGCGGGCTCGCGTCCGGGACGAAGCTGCCCACCGTGCGGAAGCTCGCCGACGACCTCGGCCTCGCCCCCGGCACCGTCGCCCGCGCCTACCGCGAACTCGAACGCGACGAGGTCATCGAGACCCGCGGACGGCACGGCACCTTCGTCGCGGCGACCGGGGACCCGACGCAGCGCCAGGCACAGGCCGCCGCCACGGCCTTCGCCGACCGGGCCCGACAGCTCGGCCTCACCCCGGACGACGCCCTCGGCTACGCCCGCGCCGCCCTCGGCCTCCCCTCCCCCTCCTGACCGCTCCCAGGTACTGCGTTTGAGCGTGATCGCGCCGGTGTACAGGCGCGATCACGCTCAAACGCCTCAGGTGGCGGGATAGCCGGGAAACGACACCGGCAGGGACGGGTGCAGGATGTGCGGCAGAGTGGGGGAATGGTGAGGGACGGGAAGGACGAAGCACGCTCGACGGACGTGACCGTTCGGCGGGTCCGCTCCGGCTCCACGTTCGTGCGGGTGAACACCATCGGGGCGAGCGGCACACGCCCCTTCCTCCTCGTCCCCGGCATCGGCGTCTCCTCCGACTACTTCGAGCGCCTCGCCCCCAACCTCAACCGCTTCGGCCCCGTGCACGCGGTAGACCTGCCCGGGTTCGCCGGAGTGCCCCACCCCGGCCGGGCGATGACCATCCGTCAATACGCCGACCTGCTCGGCCGCGTCATCGACGAGCTGGAGCTCGGGGACCCGATCATCGTCGGTCACTCGATGGGCACGCAAGTGGTCACCGACCTCGCCGCGCGCCGCCCCGGGCTGTCGACGCTCGTCCTCAT
This sequence comes from Labedella endophytica, assembly GCF_003990045.1. Lineage (GTDB taxonomy): Bacteria > Actinomycetota > Actinomycetes > Actinomycetales > Microbacteriaceae > Labedella > Labedella endophytica. The sequence goes on from NZ_RZGZ01000002.1 coordinate 1,543,386, forward strand.
CGGACCGGTCGTGAACCCCGCGGAGCGGCGCGTCCTCACGCAGGCCGTCCGCTTCCTGCAGGCCAGCTGGTTCGAACCGGGTCGCGTGAAGGCGCTCGCGATCGGCGCCTATCTCGTGTGCGGAGTGCGCTGGTTCTCCCGCATCCTCCCGAACATGATGCGCTTCCCGATCGAGCAGGCCCTCCCCCACGTGCGAGCCCACACCCTCGTGATCCGCGGCGAGCACGACGCCGTCGCGCCCCGCGACTGGGTGGAGCGGATCGGCGAGCTGCTGCCGTCCGCGCGCCTCTGGGAGATCCCGGGGGCGGCCCACTCGGTGATGCACGCGCACGCCCCCGAGGTGGCACGCCTCTGCGTCGAGCACGCGGAACAGCCCGTTCTCGGCGACGGAGACGTACGGCTGCGCCACTACCCGGACGAGGACATCGAGGAGGGCACGGCGCCGAAGCCCTCCTTCTCCGACACGGTCAGGGCGATGCGGGCACGATTGCGCGAGTCGATCGCCGTGGCGCAGGACGACGACGCGGCTCTCGCCGCGGCGAAGACGGAGCACGCCGAGGCCATGCAGTCCGCCCACGAGCGGGCGGTGCGCGAGCAGGACGACTCTGAATAGCGGCGATCCTGAACGGACGCGAGCGCGACTCGAGTGGCGCTGGCCCCTCTCCGCTGCGAGGATCGCACCATGCTCGCTAACCTCACGCTCTGGCACCTCGTCATCCTCGCCATCGTCGTCATCGTCGTCGCCCTCGTCGTCTTCGCCATCGTGCGGCTCGCCACCCGGGGCAGTCGTCGCCGCTGAATCCAGCGGTATGCCGAGACGCGAGGAGCGGCGATCCGCTGGCCCGCGGCATCACCCGAACTGGGGGCGGCTTGTCCCCCCTATGCCCGACAGAGATTCAGACGACTCCCGGGTAACGTTCAAGCAGATGGAATTTCCCATGTAGCGGACGCGCAGTGCGAGTTGCAACTCGCCACACGACCGCCCCCGCACTTTCCGGGGATGCGAAGGGGATCAGCGTTCGGGTCGCTGATCCCCTTTTCCATGCCCGCGAGCATGCACCCTCGGGCCCGGACCGCGCTGCCGGGAGGGGATCCGCGCGAGACGCTGCGCACGTCGCTCCCGGGACGGGGCGGATCGCCCGACGCGCCGGGCGTCCCTGACCGCGGTCGCCTCGATCCGCTCGAGCCAGGCCGCGCGCCTCTCGGCGGTCGACGTCCGCACCGGGCCGATGCGCGTGACCATGACCGGTCGGATGCCGCAGTACTCGAGGGTGCCGGTGCGGACGGCCTTCACGGTGGGGTCACCGCGGAACGCGAGGTAGAGACGCGGCGAGTCCGTCGTCACGATGAGGCGGCCGCTGCGGCCGGCGAGCATCCCCACGGGGAATCCGCGCCGCGAGAAGCGGAAGGCCAGACGAGGCAGGAGCACGCGGTCGAAGAAGCCGCTGAGTAGCGCCGGGGTCGCGCTCCACCAGATCGGCGTGACGACGACGATGTGGTCGGCGCGCAGCATCGCGTTCCACGCCTCTTCGAGGTCGGGTTCGAACGGCTGCGTCCGCGCGTACCCCGCATGCAGGTGCGGGTCGAAGTCGAGGTCGCGGAGGGCGAGCACATCGGCGTCGCCATAGGCGGATGCGTAGCGGCTGGCGATGGCCGAGCCGAGCGAATCCGGATCGGGGTGACCATCGATGATGAGGGCTGGCATGTCGTGCTCCTTCGGTCGTCGCGCATCTGGACACTGCCAACATGCGCGATGGTCACCGTACGGCTAGAATCTTGCTCGTGTCAAGATCGGAACGCGCGTACCACCACGGCGACCTCGCCGCGGCCCTCGAGGCGGCGGCGTTCGAGCTCGTCGACGAGGCCGGCCACTCGAGCCTCAGCCTTCGCGAGGTCGCGCGACGCGCGGACGTCAGCCACAACGCGCCCTACCACCACTACGGAGACCGGGCGTCCCTGCTCGCGCGACTCGGCGCGCTCAGCATGGGCGGCCTCCTCGATCGACTCGAGGCCGCGCAGCGGCGGACGGCGGACCGGCCGCCCACGGAGCGCGCGTCGGCGATCGCCGCCGCCTACATCGGATTCGCGGCCGATAACCACGCACGCTTCCGCCTCATGAACGATCCCGAGATCTGCGATCCTCGGCACCCCTCGGCGTCGATGGCTCCGCTCCTCGAACGCGTGCACGGGATGCTCGCGGAACTCGTCGACGACCTCGACCCCCAGGCGGAGCCCGCCGGGCGAGCGGCTCTCCGAACCGCCATCTGGGGCGCGGTGCACGGCCTCGCCGAGCTGGTCGTGACCGGTCAGATCGACCGCGCCGAGGTGGCCCCAGCTCTCGACGCCCTGCTCGGTGGCCACGCCCCCCGCCCCGCCGACCCCTCGACGCCTCCTCCGTCCACCGCCTGATCGCACCGGCCAGGGGAGAGCCGATACCGGCGGCACCCGGGATCTGGGAAGCTGGGCGTGACGATCCCCTCTCGATGCCAGGAGCCCCCGTGTCCGGATACCCGCCCGCGCAACAGCCGCACTCCCCGCAGGCCTACTACGGCCAGCCCGTCTACATGGCGGTCGCTCCCCCGCCCCGCGGGAAGAGCATCGCCTCGATGGTGCTCGGCCTCGTGTCGGTGTTCTTCGGCTTCACCCTCATCCTCCCGCTCATCGGCTTCATCATGGGGCTGACGGCGCTCAAATCGGAGCCCACGGGACGCGGGATGGCCGTCACGGGCATCATCCTCAACGGGCTCATGCTGCTCGGCTGGGTCGTGCTCGTCGGGTTCTTCCTGCTCGTGGTCGTGGGCATCGGCGCGTCGAGTGTCAACACCGGCGTCGCGGCCTGACGCGGACCCGTCCGTCAGACCACCCCTCCGCCCGACCTGACGCGACTATCGCCCGCCTCCGCCTCCGCCTCCCGAGCCCATGCCGGAGAAGCCGCCGCCCATGGAGCCTCCCGTGTAGCTGCCGCCGCCCGAACCCGCCCACGCGGCCGCTGATGCGGACGCGCCGGAGCGGAGCGCGCCGTACATCGTGAGGAACTGCAGCGACGAGAACGACGACGAGCCGTCGTACCAGGTCGGTTGCACACCCGCCTCGCGGACGCGAACCTCGAGCACCTCGGCCCACTCCTTCTCGACGCCCCACAGGATCGCGTACGGAAGCAGCTCCTCGTACAGGTGAACGACCTGGAGCGGGTCGCCCGTGTCGATCCGCTCGGCACCCTGCGGGCTCTGCAGCACGCGGAGCCGGTCCTTCTCTGCGAGCGCGAGGTAGTCGCGGAGCCCCACGAGGTGGTCGCGCACGAGCGCGCCCCGGTCGGTCACGCGGTCGCGGTAACGCCACAACGACACCGCCAGTGTGAGGGCGAGGAGACCGGCGACGATGGCGACGCCACCGCCCCACCAGCCTGTACGGCCGAGCACTCCGAGGAGCACGCAGACGAGCGCGAGCACGACGACTCCGAGACCGGCGTAGATCGCGAACGAGGCGACGCGGTGGTCCGGCTTCTCTGTGAGCCCCGCCTCCCGGAGTGAATCCCGCGCCGCGTCCGAGCGCTTCCCGAGCCGGCCGGCGAGCGCCTGCGCCGCAGCGTCGATCTTCTTCCGGGCCCCGACCTCGGCGTCCTCCCCGAACAGCGCGACGAGCACGTCCTGGCGCGCGGCGTCGTCGCTCGGCCGCACGTATTGGAGGACGACGCCCTTCGACGATTCATCGTCGAGCAAGCGGACGTGGCCCGAGACGGCGAGGTCGACGAGGGCCGCGGGCACCGCCTGCCCCTTTCGCGCGATGAGGTGCGCCGCCTGCATCACCGACACGTCGGCGGGCGGATCGAACTGGGGAACGATGACGCCACGTCCGGGCGCGTCCCTCCCGCGCCGGCGGCCGACGATCGCTCCGATCGCCACGACCACGCTCAGGACGATGGCGGCGACCGAGGCGCCGCGGACCACGGGGGTCGCGTCGAACGCGAACTGCTCGATCACGTTCCGTTCGACCTCTCCCGGCACGAAGGTGCCCGGTTCGAAACCGATTGCGATCGTCAGGTTCTCCTCGGCCCCCAGGTCGACACCCGAGGCTCGGAACACGACGGATCCGTTCTCGGTGCTCGTCTCGATATCGCACTGCTCGGTCGACCACTCCCGGCCGATGTAGCAGGCAGCGTTGCCCGTGAGGGCGTCGGCGAGTTCGGGGTCCATCGTGAGGGTCGTCGACACCTCACCGAACGGTTGGTCCCAGCCGGTCCCGTTGATGTCCCGTTGGAACTCGTCCGATGCGGTCTCCTCGATCGCGCGGATCGTGTCGCGTTGGCTGTAGGAGATGACGTACGTCTGAGCGCCGAACACGAAGGAGTCGTCGCCCGTCGCGACCTCGAGGAAACCGTCGTCGGTCGACAGCTCGTAGGGCACGGGGTCGCCGTCCTCGTCCGTCACGCTCGTCACCTCGGTCTCGAGCGGCACCCCGTCGTAGTCGTCGGGGATCGCGCGGATGATGCCGCGGTTCTGCTCCTCGTCCTCCGGGAAGCGCGCGACGATCGTCTCCGTCACGAGCAGCTGGGCGTGCTGGTCCGCCCCACGCACGAGCGTCATATCGGCGTGAAAGGAGTCGAAGGTGAAGTCGTCGGTGTCGGCATGGGCCGGGGCGGCGACACCGACGGAGAGGAGGGCGACGGCGGCCACGGCGAGCGCGACCGCGGCCCGGCGCCAGCGACCGCCCGGCGGCCGGGACCTCGCCTCTCGGGAGCTCACCTGAGGGGTTCGGGCGTACGCAGTCCGGTCGGCCATCCCGCGAGCCTAGCCACACGCCGCACACCGTTCATCCCCCGCTCGGCGGATCCCGTCCGCCCGTTTCCCTCCTCCCTCTCCGCGCCTGTCCGTCCGTCCGTCTGCCGCTTCCCCTCTCCCTGAGGTTCTGCGTGCGCAACTTCCGTCCGCGGGTGAAATTTCACCCGCGGACGGAAACTGCGTGCGCAGTTGCGACACGGGAGGGATCGGCACCGGGGCCGGCAGAGAAGCGGGCCCGAATTGCAACGTGGCCGAAGGGACGAGAGGCCAGCGGCGGCGCGCAGCAGTGTCAAGGCCGCGACGAGCTCCCCCGCCTCGACCTAGCGTCGTCGAGAAGACCTACACCGATCGAGGAGGACGAATGACCACCGAGAACGACCCCCGCACCGCGCACCACGAAGACGGCTTCGAGGAGCAGGAGCAGACCCAGCCCGGCCTCACGACGGAGATGATGCCGGCCCCCGACCACGGAGAGGACTCCTACGTGGGTTCGGGGCGGCTCGACGGGCTCGTCGCCCTCATCACGGGCGGCGACTCGGGCATCGGTCGCGCCGCGGCGATCGCCTACGCCCGCGAGGGAGCGGACGTGGCGATCGTCTGCCTCCCCGAGGAGCAGGCCGACGGCGATGCCACCGGCGCGCTCATCGAGGCGTCCGGCCGGAGGGCGCTCGTCATCGCCGCCGACATCCGCGACGAGCAGACGAACGCCGACATCGTGGAGCGCGTCGTCTCCGAGCTGGGTTCGCTCGACATCCTCGTCCTGAACGCGGCCTTCCAGGACGTCACCGAGGGCATTCACGCACTCGAGACCGCGAAGTTCCGACGCACCTTCGAGACGAACATCTTCGCCCAGCTGTGGATGACGCGCGCCGCGGTTCCGCACCTGAAGCCGGGATCGTCGATCATCGTGACGTCGTCCGTGCAAGCCGTGAGCCCGTCTCCCGCGCTCATCGACTACGCCATGACGAAGGCCGCACAGGTCGCCTTCGTGAAGGGCCTCGCGCAGGAGCTCGGCGAGAAGGGGATCCGGGTGAACGCAGTCGCACCCGGACCGGTGTGGACGCCTCTCATCCCGGGCACCTCCTGGCCGGAGACGCTTCCGGAGTTCGGTCAGGACACCCCCCTCGGCCGGGCCGGCCAGCCGGCGGAGCTCGCGTCGTCGTACGTCTTCCTCGCGGACCCCGCGTCGTCGTTCGTCTCCGGCGCCGTCGTCTCCGTCACGGGCGGCACCACCTTCTAGCCGTTCTCGCCGAGCGCTACAGGATTCGCCGAGCGCTACAGCTTTCTCTGTAGCGCTCGGCACAACGGTGTAGCGCTCGGCGGAATGGGCCGGGGCGACTCCGGGAGGCCGGGGAAGGCAGACGCTCGGGTCAGGCGGTGGGAGGCACCGCGGTGGACCCCGTCACCGGGGTGGTCTCGGCCGGCGGCACGGGGTTGCGGATGCCGAACCAGGAGACGAGACCGCCGAGGATCAGGAGCACGGCGGTCACGAGCAGGGCGCGGTGGAGCCCGGCGAGGTCGAGTTGTGCGCCCACGATGAACCCGACGCACGCGATGGCGATGAGTCCGGCCACCCGCGAGACGGCGTTGTTCACCGCGGACGCGATCCCCGCCTGGGCGGCCGGCGGAGCCCCGAGGATCGCGCTCGTGAGAGGGGCGACCGTGATCGCGAGGCCGAGCCCGAACACCACGAGTCCCGGCAGCACCTGCCACCAGTACTGCACGGGGTCGGAGATCGTCAGCAGCAGGAGATACCCCGCGCCGCCCACCAGCGGGCCGACCGTCATGAACAGTCGCGGTCCGAGACGGCCGGCGAGCGCACCGACGCGACTCGACAGCGCGAGCATCACGAGGGTCGGCGGCAGCGTGGCGAAGCCCGCGAGGGTGGCCGAGAAGCCCGCGACCTGCTGCAGGTAGATCGCGATCACGAAGAAACCGAGCGACAGCGCGCCGTAGATGAACGCGGTCGCGATGTTGCCCATCGAGAAGTTGCGGTAGCGGAAGACGCTCAGCGGCAGCATCGGGTGGGGGATCCTCCGCTCCCACCAGAGGAACGCGATGAAGCTCGCGACGCCGACCACGAGACTCACCCATACCGCCGGGTGCGCGAAGCCCAACCGCGGCTGCTCGATGAGGGCGAACACCGGTCCGCCGAGTCCGACCGCACCGAGGACCGCGCCGATCACGTCCACGCGCGAGCGCTTCTCCGGCAGCACGGCGGCCGGAATGCGCCGGAGCAGCACGAGCGTCACGACGATCGGGAGCATGTTGATGCCGAAGATGAATCGCCACGACGACGCGTCCACGAGGATGCCGCCGAGGAGCGGGCCGATGATCGTCGCCGTGCCCGTCCACGCCGTCCAGATGCCGATCGCCCGGCCCTGCGCCGCCCCCGCGTAGGTGGAGATGATGAGGGCGAGGGACGACGGCACGAGCAGCGCACCCGCGGCACCCTGCAGGGTACGGGCCGCGACGAGCAGTTCCCCCGTGGGTGCGATCGCGCACGCGAGGCTCGTGATCCCGAACCAGATGAGGCCGATCGTGAGGATGCGCGTGCGTCCGAGCGCGTCGGAGAGCGAGCCGGCGAGGAGGATGAGCGCGCCGAGCGTGAGCAGGTAGCTGTCGACGACCCATTGCTGCAGCGCGATCCCGCCGCCGAGTTCGTCCACGATCGCGGGAAGGGCGACGTTCACGATGGAGCCGTCGAGGAAGGCCACGAACGAGGCGAGGATCGCGACGACGAGCACGTTCCGCTGCGCCCTCGGATCCGTGGGGAGGACGCGCGCTTCGCTCATGCCTCCCAGTATGCTCCGGCGGAGCGCCCTTCGGTCCCGTTCCCAGATGGGCTGGTTCAGCGCGCGGAGTCGGTGCGCCAGAGCTCGGTGCTCGTCGCGTCCGCGACGGTGAGCACGTCGCCGCCCTTCACCACCACGAGCGAGCCCGTCGGCAGGGCGAGCGCTCCGAACACACGAGGGAGCTCGAGGAGGAGATGCCAGACCCGACGGACCACGAGTTCGTCCGCCGTCGGCTGGTCACGCACGTCGTTCGGCCCGAGATACCAGCCCGAATCGCCGAGCTGCGTGGGCTCGAGCCGTTCGAGGTAGAGGTCGCTCGCGCCGACGGTGTCGCGATGCGCGAGCACGGTCTGGTCGAACCGTACCTCGCCAGGGGCGAGGCCCGTCCGCTGGGCGAAGCCGACGAGTTCCGTCAGACCGAGGAGCGCGAGCGACACGTCGGGAGTGCGCTCGGTGAGGGCGTCACCGCGGAGATCCGGCGAGTCGAGCGTGATCCATCCGCCCGGCCCGTCGACCACGTCGAAGACGATCCACCCGAACTGCACGGTCGCACCCGGCACGATCGACTCCGCCGGGAGCGACCCCACGTAGGTGAGCAGCGACTGCGCCGCCGGTCCGAGCACATCGTGCGCCTGGACCGCCAGGTGTCGTCCGCCGTGGTCTGCTTCATGCCATACGACTGCCATTCGTCCACGCTACCCTCGACGCTCACCCTCCCGCTCGCCAGTCACTCCCGCGCCCCGCGCGAGCTCCACCGACTGAGGCGTTCGAGCGTCTTCGCGCCGGTATAACGGTGCCAAGACGCTCGAACGCCTCATCTAGGGGGAGGGGCTCTGTGGGGGGCGGGCGGGGTGCCGGGGGCGGGCGGGGTGCCGGGTCAGATGACCTCGGCGCTCCAGGGGTCGGGGTTGCCGAAGCGGTGGGCCGTGATCGAGATGGCCTGCTCGTGGAGGAACGGGAGCAGTTCGATCCGGCCGGACTGGGTGACCTCGCCCGAGTAGATCGCGAGATCCGGGTCGCCGTCCACGGCCCACGCGAGGGCGGCGTGCACGGACGTGCGCGACGCCTTCTGGCCGATGATGCGGGCGCGGGGCATGCGCTCGGTGCGCTCGCCCTCGCCCACCCGCGAACCGGCGGCGACGCGACCGATCCATTCCTCGTCGGTCTCCACCGTCACGAACACGTCGAGGCCGTCGAGCGCGCGCAGGAGCGGCGTCGGCAGGCCGCGGGCGACGCTGAGCGTGAAGGCCGAACGTGAGCGCACCGCGGCGACGAGGACGCGGACGAGCTCGCCGAGGGTCGCGTCGGGCGTCGCACGCACCGCGACGGGGACCGGGCGGTACCGCAGGATGTTCCGCTCGAGTCCGAGACCGGAGACGTCCTTCACCTCGCCGTACTCGGTGCCCCACGCGACCGCGTCGGACAAAGCCGAGCGGCGCAGGACGTCGAAGTCCTCGTAGGCGAGCGACGGCTGCGCCGCCTCGATGATGCCCGTGATGCGCGGGTCGAGGCCGCGGAGGTGCAGCGTCGAGCTCGACGAACCCACGGCCGAACGCCACGAGCCAAGACCGAGGAGGTAGTTCGGTCCGCCCGCCTTCGTGCCGGCGCCCACGGAGGAGCGCTTCCAGCCGCCGAACGGCTGGCGCTGCACGATCGCGCCCGTCGTGCCGCGGTTCACGTAGAGGTTGCCCGCCTGGATGCCGCCGAGCCATTCCTCGAGGTCCATCGGGTCGAGCGTGTGGAGGCCGGAGGTGAGGCCGTAGTCCACGGCGTTCGCGAGTCGGATCGCCTCCTCGAGCGTGCGGGCGTGCATGATGCCGAGCACGGGGCCGAAGAACTCGGTGAGGTGGAAGTACGACCCGGGCGAGACGCCGTCGCGGATACCGGGCGACCACAGAGTCCCGGTGTCGTCGAGCTGCTTCGGCTCGACGAGCCACTCCTCGCCGACACCGAGCTCGGTGAGGCCGTGGAGGAGCTTCCCGGCCGCGGGCTCGACGATCGGGCCCATCTGGCTCGTCGGGTCCTCGGGGTACCCGATGCGGAGCGACATCGCGGCGTCGACGAGCTGGCGGCGGAACCGGTCGGACCGAGCGACGGAGCCCACGAGGATGACGAGGCTCGCGGCCGAGCACTTCTGACCGGCGTGACCGAACGCGCTCTTGATCACGTCGGAGGCTGCGAGGTCGAGGTCGGCGCTCGGCGTCACGATCACGGCGTTCTTCCCGCTCGTCTCGGCGAGCAGCGGCAGGTCCGGCTTCCACGAACGGAACAGCTTCGCGGTCTCCCATGCGCCCGTGAGGATCACGCGGTCGACGGCGTCGGACGAGATGAGGCGCTGTCCGAGGTCCCCTTCCTCGATGTCGACCAGGACGAGCAGGTCGCGCGGAATTCCCGCCTCCCACAGCGCCTCGCACATCACGGCGGAGGCGCGGCGGGCCTGCGGGGCCGGCTTGATGATGACGGCCGCGCCGGCGGCGAGGGCGGCGAGCACGCCGCCCGCCGGGATCGCGACGGGGAAGTTCCACGGCGGGGTCACGACGATGAGCTTCGGCGGCACGAAGACGGCGCCCTGCACGCGGTCGAGCTGGCGGGCCTGAGCCGCGTAGTAGTGCGCGAAGTCGATCGCCTCGCTGATCTCCGGATCGGACTCGGCGATCGTCTTGCCCGTCTCGGACGCGGAGACCTCGATGAGGCGGTCGCGGTGCGCGGCGAGCGAGAGCCCGGCACGGTCGAGCACCTCGGCGCGGTCGGCGGCGGGGGTGCGGCCCCATTCCGTGCCGCGCGCCACGGCGGCCTCGATGAGCGCATCGAGCGTGTCCGCATCGGTGACGCGCGCGTCGAGGATCGTGTCGAGCCCCACGGTGGAGCCGGGGACGCGCTCGAGGATCGCGCGGCCCCACGCACGGTTGGCCGGCAGCGACGGGTCGGTGTCCGGGGTGTTGTGGAATCCGGGGGCGCCGAGCCCTGTGCGCTCGATCTTCTCGAAGCTCGCCGTGAACACGCGCGTGGTCTCGAACGGGTTGTCGCTGCGGCGTCCACGGCCGAGGGTCTCGACCTGACGGGTCAGACCATCCTCCGGGTCGCCCGCCTCGGCCGCAGCGGCTTCGATGGCGGGCAGGTCGGCCGCCGCGGGGGCGGCGCCGGGGGCCAGGAGGGCCCGGAAGCCGGCGGTGGGACCGGCGTCGCTCCCGGGGAGCGCGGGCATCGGCGGAGCGGCGACCCACTCGGCCGAGCGGTCCTGCGTGCGGTTGGGCCCCGGGATCTGCCCTCGCGTCTCGACCAGGCGGTCGACGGAGGCGAGGAAGCGGCGCTTCTCCCGCGACAGCAGCGATGCGTTGCGGTGCAGCTCGAACACGGCCGACATGAAGTTGTCGTCCGACGCGTTCTCCTCGAGGCGGCGGATGAGGTACGAGATCGCGAACTCGAATTCGCGCGGGCTCACGACGGGCGTGTAGAGCAGGAGCTCGCCGACGGTGCGCCGGACGGCTTCCGCCTGCCCCGTCGCCATGCCGATGAGCATCTCGAACTCCACGGCGGAGACGACACCGCGACGCTCGGCGAGCAGCCACGCGAAGGCGATGTCGAAGAGGTTGTGTCCCGCGACACCCACGCGCACTGCGTCCGTCCGGTCGGGGTTCAACGACCAGTCGAGGACACGCTTGTAGTTGGTGTCGGCCTCGAGCTTGCTCGGCACGGTGGCCTGCTGCCAGCCGTGGACGACGGCGTCCACCGCCTCCATCGCGAGGTTGGCACCCTTCACGAGCCGCACCTTGATGGGAGCGCCGCCCTGGCCGCGCCGCGTCTTCGCCCACGCGGTCAGCTCCTGCATCGCGCCGAGCGCGTCCGGCAGGTAGGCCTGGATGACGATGCCCGCCTCGAGGTGCCGCAGCTCGGGGTGCTCGAGCACCCGGGTGAAGACGGCGATCGTGAGGTCGAGATCGCGGTACTCCTCCATGTCGAGGTTGATGAACTTGCGCGCCCCGGCCTTCTCCGCGTCGGCGGCGAGACGGTAGAGCGGGAGGAGGCGCTCGACGACGCGGTCGACGGCCTCGTCGAACGACCACATGGACAGCTGCGCCGCGATCGCGGAGACCTTGATGGAGACGTAGTCCACGTCGTCGCGGGCGAGGAGGTCGAGCGTGCCCTCGTAGCGCTTGGCGGCCTCCTGCTCTCCGAGCACGGCCTCGCCGAGGAGGTTCAGGTTCAGTCGCGTGCCGTCCTGGCGGAGCTTCGCGATCGCCGGTCCGAGCCGCGCGGGCGTGGCGTCGACGACGAGGTGCCCCACCATTCCGCGCAGCACACGCCGGGCGATGGGGATCACGACGCCGGGCACGATCGGGGCGAAGAACCCGCCGCACGCGATCGCGGCCTTCAAGTACCACGGGAGGAAGCCGGGGGTGAGCTTCGCGACCTTCTGCAGGTTGTAGCCCGCGACGAAGAGCGACTCGGGGCGCATCACGCCGTCGACGAACCCCACGGTGAAGGCGAGTCCGTTCGGGTCCTTCAGCACGCCCGCGAGGCGCTGGGCGGAGGGATCGACGGGCGCATCGGCGCTCTCCGCGACCCACCGCTCGGCGAGGATCGCGGCCTCGGTCGCGAGCGCTGCGAGGTCCTCCCCACGGGCCTCGGGGGAATGGGCGTCCGTCTGCTGCGGGATCGACGTCGACATCGTGGCTGCTACCTCCAGGGGGCGAACGGCTCGTGCGGCCGCGTGAGTCCAGTGTGCGGGCCTCCACGTTTAAGCAAAAGCGCACCTTTCCGAACGGTTATCGTCAGTTTCGCCGAACTATAGGATGACCGCATGCTCGACATGCGGAGGTTGCGACTTCTCCACGAACTCCACCTGCGCGGAACCCTCACCGCCGTCGCCGAGGCGCTCAGCTACAGCCCCTCCTCGGTGTCGCAGCAACTGGCCATCCTCGAGCGGGAGACAGGCGTCGAACTCCTGCAGAAGAGCGGGCGTCGGGTGCTCCTCACGCCGCAGGGCGAGGTGCTCGCGACGCGGGCCGCACGGCTCCTCGACGAGATGGAGCTCGCGGAGAGCGAGCTGGCCGCGAGTCTCGCGGACGTCACGGGCACGGTGCGGGTCGCCGTGTTCCAGTCGGCCGCGCACGCGGTGATCCCCCCGGCTCTCGCGCGCGTGGCGCGGGACTTCCCCGAGCTGAGGGTGGAGATCGTCGAGCGTGAGCCCGACATCGGCCTGTTCGAGGTCTCGGCCCGCGACTTCGACCTCGTGATCGCCGAACAGTATCCCGGCCACACCCGCGTCTTCCGGCCCGAGCTCGACCGCGAGCACCTGCTGACCGACGTCATCCGGTTCGCCGCTCCGCCGGAGGGGCCCTGGAGCGGAGCCTCCCTCGCGGATGCCGCCGCGCTGCCGTGGGTGCTCGAGCCGAAGGGAACGGCGTCGCGGACATGGTCGCTGCAGACGTGCCGGGCCGCGGGATTCGAACCCGACGTGCGCTTCGAGACGGCCGACCTCGTCGCGCACATGCGCCTCATCCGTTCCGGGGCCGCCGTCGGATTCCTCCCCGACCTCGTGTGGGGAGGCGGCCCGGCCGACGTCACGCTCGTCGAGCTCGACGGGTCACCGCACCGCGAGGTGTTCTCGAGCGCACGCCGCTCGAGCGCCGGCCGACCCGGCGTCGTCGCGGTGCGCGGCGCCCTCCGCGACACGGTCGCCTCCTTCTCCCCCTGACCCGTCCCCTCCCCCGTCTGCACACACCGCCAGATAGAGCTCTTGTGCCGTTTCGCGGCGCTGTACTGCCGCGAAACGGCGTAAACGCTCCACCTGAGGAGGGGAGGAGGGTAAGAGGCCGGCGGGCCGTTCGGACGGGAGGCACGGAAAGCAAGCCCGGGCGAGGCGGGACGGCGGTCGTCAGTCTGGACGGATGGGTAAAGCATTCGCGATCATGCTCGGCATCCTCCTCGGAGGCCACGGGTTCATCGGACTCTTCGTCGAGGGCGAGCACCTCCTGGGCATCTTCAACGTCGACATCCTGGTGGACGTCCTCTATCTCGGGTTGGCCCTCGTGCTCCTCGTGGTCGGGTGTTTCTCGCAGAACAAGGCGGCGATCCGCGGAGTGCTCGTCCTCGCGGGTGGCGCGCTCGTCCTCCTGGGGCTCGCGGGGCTCGCGGACGACACGGTCGCCGGGCTCCTCCCGACGGGCCTGACCCTCATGGACTTCGTGATCCTGTTCGGAGCCGGGGCCGTCTCCCTGATCATGGCCGTGCTCCCGAGCACGACGGACCCGCTCGTGAACGGCGGTGAGCGGGTCCTCTGACGCCCGATTCCGGAAGTCTCGGGTGATCGACGAGAGAATCCTGCCATTCCGCGTCATGATCGGATCGGTTCGTTCTCTCTCGCAGTGGACACCGAGACACCGGAGGAACCATCGTGGACGTCGCACCGGGCTCACCCCTTCCCGACCCCTCCGAGGGGTCCGGCGAGGGGGCCGTCGGTCAGTACTCGGCCGACGTGCGACGCGAGCGCGCCCGGACGCGGCGGCGGCGCATCCTCCGCGGGGCCGTGATCGGGGGCGTCGTCGCGAGCGTCGCCGCCTACATCGGTCTGCTCGTCATGGTCGGGGAGGCGACCGCGACACCGCGACGCTCCGAGTCGGAGTCGCCTGTCGGTGTCGCCTCGACCACCGACAACACGGCGGGGATGATCGCCGTCGGGCTGGCCGTCGTGATCGTCCTGACGTCGACCCTCGTCGCTCTGCGTCTCGTGTTCTCACGCCACCCGATCCCCGAGGAAGCCGAAGACACGGGCGATCGCGGGGACGTCGGGAGCAGCGTCGGCGGTCTCATCCTCACCAGGCGCGTTGACGTACCCGACGGGCTCTCGCCGCCCCCTGGCACTCGGGCAGCCGACGACCGGGACGACGAGCCGACCGCCCACGGATCCGACGACCGCGACGTCTGAACCCTCACGGCCCTGATCCGGCGTCTCCCACGGCGAGGGAGCGGCAGCGCCCCGGCGGCAGCGCCTCAGCGGAAGCCCCTCAGCTCGCTCCGAGCGGCAGATCCTCAGCGGCCGAGCGGTGTCATGTCGGCGTAGCGCTCACCGGCGGGTGCCGGGAGTGACGAGAGCCGTTCGATCTGCTCGGCGCTCAGCGTGATCGCGGCCGAACCGACGTTCTCCTCGAGCCGCTCGACGCGCTTCGTGCCGGGGATCGGCACGACGTCGCCACCCTGTGCGAGGAGCCACGCGAGGGCCACCTGAGCCGACGTGGCACCGGCCTCCGTTGCGACGGCGTCGACCTCCTCCACGATCCGGATGTTCTCCTCGAGGTTGCCGGAGGCGAAGCGGGGGTTGTTGCGGCGGAAGTCGTTCGCGTCGAGGGCGTCGATGGACCGGATGTCCCCCGTGAGGAATCCGCGGCCGAGCGGCGAGTACGGCACGAACCCGATGCCGAGCTCGCGCAGCACGGGCAGCAGCTCCGCCTCGGGGTCGCGCGACCACAACGAGTACTCGGTCTGGAGTGCGGTGATGGGGTGCACGGCGTGTGCCCGACGGATCGTCTCGACGGAGGCCTCGGAAAGCCCGATGTGCAGGATCTTCCCCTCCTCCACGAGCTCGGCGAGCGCCCCGACCGTCTCCTCGATGGGCGTGTTCGGGTCGATCCGGTGCTGGTAGTAGAGGTCGACGTGGTCGGTGCCGAGCCGCTCGAGCGAACCCTCGATGGAGCGCCGGACGTTCTCCGGCGAACCGTCGACGACGCGGCCACCCTCGGGGGTCGCGCGGTTGCCGAACTTCGTCGCGATGACGACCTCGTCGCGACGACCGGCGAACGCCCGGCCGAGCAGCGACTCGTTGAGATACGGCCCGTAGATCTCGGCCGTGTCGAAGAGGGTCACGCCGAGGTCGATCGCGCGGTGGAGCGTGCGGATGGAGGCGCCGTCGTCCACGGCGGCGCCCGTGTAGTACGCGGACATGCCCATGCAGCCGAGCCCGAGCCGCGATACCTCCAGCGGCACCTGGCCGCGCTGCTCGGTGCCGAGCGTGGTGGTGGACAGGCGGGCGGAAGAGGAGGAGTCGCTCATGCGGGCAGCCTAGGCCCGTCCCCTGACATCCACTGCAGAGCGCGCTCCGTCCCACCCCGGAGGAGCGCACGTCGGCTGTCGGACGTAGGCTGAGCGCGTGGCAGACGACGACCGTTCCCCCGGATCCCGCGACTCCTCCGAGCGCCCCCGCCCCGTCGCGGTGGACGCGCCCGTGGGGGTGATCTACGACTACGACGTGGTCATCGTGGGCGGCGGGCACAACGCGCTCGTCGCCGCCGCGTATCTGGGACGAGCGGGCAAGAGCGTACTCATCCTCGAACGCCTCTCGCAGGTGGGCGGCGCCGCCGTGTCGGCCGAGGCCTTCGCCGGCGTCGACGCGAAGCTGTCGCGCTACTCCTACCTCGTGAGCCTGCTGCCCCCGCGCATCATCGAGGAGCTCGGTCTGCACCTCGCGCTCGCCCCCCGCACGATCGCGTCGTACACCCCCGACCCCGCGACGGGCGGCGAGACGGGACTGCTCATCGCGAACGACGACGCCGAACGCACGGCGGCGTCGTTCGCCCGCATCGGCGCCGCGGACGACGCCGAGCAGTTCGTCCGCTTCTCCGAGCACTGCCGCGTGCTCACCGAGGCCCTCTGGCCCACTCTGCTCGACCCGCTTCCGACGCGCAGCGAGGCCCGCGCCCGGGTTCTCGCCTCGGGTGACGAACGTGCGCAGGGCGTGTGGGACGCCATGATCGAGCAGCCGATCGGCGGGGTCATCGAGCAGAACCACGCGAGCGATCTCGTGCGCGGCGTGCTCCTCACGGACGCCCTCATCGGCACCTTCTCGGGGGCGTACGACGACGACCTCGAACAGAACCGCTGCTTCCTGTACCACCTCATCGGACAAGGCGACGGGCGCTGGGACGTGCCGATCGGCGGCATGGGCGCGGTCTCCGGGGAGCTCGCTCTCGCCGCGCGGCGAGAGGGAGCGGACATCCGCACCGACGCGGAGGTGGTCGCCGTCACTCCCGACGGCCGCGTGCGCTTCGTCGAGGGCGAACGCAGCGAGGAGCGCGCCGTCACCGGGCGGTGGATCCTCTCCGGAGTCGCCCGCGCGACACTCGACGATCTCGTCGAGGCAGCGGGCTTCGACCCCACCCCGACAGCCGTCGATGCGCCGACTCCGGTGAATCCCGGCGGCCACCCGCGCGAGGGCGCCCAGGTGAAGGTCAACCTCCTGCTCTCCCGCCTGCCCCGGCTCAGGGACTCCGCGGTCTCGCCGGAGGAGGCCTTCGCCGGCACCTTCCACATCAACGAGACGTGGTCGCAGCTCGAGGAGGCCCGGCAGCAGGCGCTCTCCGGCCGGATCCCGTCCCCGCTGCCGTGCGAGATCTACTGCCACACGCTCACGGATCCGAGCATCCTCTCGGAGGATCTCCGCGCGTCCGGGGCCCACACCCTCACCGTGTTCGGACTCCACGTGCCGGATCACCTGCTCGACGGAATGGATGACGGCGAGGCCCGCGCCACCTTGACACGCGCGGTGCTCGAGTCGCTCGACAGCGTGCTCGCGGAGCCGATCGAGGACGTCATCCTGCGGGACCCCTCCGGAGCCCTGTGCATCGAGACGAAGACGACGCGCGATCTCGATCACGTCCTCGGGTTGCCGAAGGGCAACATCTTCCACGGCGGACTCGATTGGCCGTTCCTCGAGGACGACGCTCCCCGGGAGACCCCGGCGCAGCGCTGGGGTGTCGACACCGGCCACGAGCGCATCCTCGTCTGCGGATCCGGCGCGCGGCGCGGCGGCGCGGTGAGCGGTTTCGGCGGACACAACGCCGCGATGGCCGTCATCGAGGCGGATGGGTCGCCGGCCCGATCCATTCAGTGAGCATTACTCACATCGTTTGAGCAAGGCCCTCTTTTCGACGGTCGCGGCGGCTACGTTGGCAGGATGCCCTCCCCGTCCGCCCACCGGTTCCTGGGCAGACGGACGTTCGTCCTCGGCGCTGTCGCAGCGGTCGGCGGGGCGACCGCTGCGACCCTCGCGGGCTGCACGCCGCAGCCCGCGGCGACCGACCTGACGCCATCGGCGACGACCGCTCCGCTCACGTGGGACGAGTTCACCGCCGCCGTCGACGGCCAGGTACTCCGCTACGCCGACCCTGGCTACGACGAGGCCCGATCGGTGCAGAACCCGCGGTTCGACTCGGCACGGCCGGAGGGCATCCTGCTCGCCGCGTCGGTCGCCGACGTCGTGGCCGGCCTGTCGTTCGCCCGCGCCGCCGGCGTGCCGATCGCCCTCCGATCCGGCGGCCACAGCTATCCGGGGTGGTCGGCGGGCGGCGCCGACGGCACCGACGTCCCCCCGTCCCTCGTGATCAGCACGGGAACCCTCGACGCGATCTCCGTCGACGGCGAGACGCTCACTGTCGGCCCGGGCGCGCGCCTCGCCGCCGTGTACGCGGCGCTCGGTGAGGCCGGACGCGCGATCGGATCGGGTTCGTGCGGCACCGTCGGCATCGGCGGGATCACGCTCGGAGGAGGCGTCGGCGTCCTGTCGCGATCGTTCGGGCTCACCGCCGACCAGCTCACGGCGATCGAGATCGTCACGGCGGACGGGCGCGTGGTCCAGGCCGACGCGGATATCGAACCGGACCTCTTCTGGGCCTCCCGCGGTGGGGGCGGTGGCTTGCTCGGCGTCGTCACGTCCCTCACCTTCGCCACGCAACCCGCTCCCGACGTCTCCTCCTTCTCGCTCGCCTTTCCCTGGGACGACGCCGTCACGGTCATCCGGCGGTGGCAGGAGTGGGCGCCGGTCGCCGACGACCGCTTGTGGTCGACCCTCAAGCTGCTCGCGGGCCAGCGCCACCCGAGCGGTCCCGCCGTCACGGTTTCGGGCACGTGGACGGGCCCGGCCGACGAACTCGAGGCACTCCTCGACGACTTCACGGACCCGCTGCGTTTCCGCTTCGGCGTCGAGCGCACGGCGAGCGACCCGGTCCGGCGCTCCTATGCCGATGCGATGCTGCACTATGCGGGCTGCGCGTCCGCCGAGGAGTGCACGACGGCGCCTGGCGGGGCCCTGCGTCGAGAGTCCGAGAGCGCGACGTCGAGCATCGGCTCCCGCGCCCTGTCGAGAGACGAGGCGACCCTGCTCGTCGACGGCGTCGCGCAGGCGGCAGGGCTCCCCGGGCTCGTCGAGGGCGGGGCCTCCCTCGACGCCCTGGGTGGCGCGGTCGCTCGGATCGCCGGCGACGCGACGCCCGTCTCCTTCCGCGGCGCTCTGTACACGGTGCAGTACACCGCGGTCTTCACCGACGGCGCCGATCCGATCCCGTTCGACCGCTTCGTGCGCGGCCTCCGCTCCACCATGACGCCGGCGTGGGGCACCGGCGCCTACGTCAACTACGCCGACGCGGCCGTGGAGGATCCGGCGCGCGACTACTTCGGCGCCAACGCCGAGCGACTCGCCAAGGTGAAGAGATACGCCGACCCGAACGGCGTCTTCGATCAACCGCACTTCGTCTGAGCGATCGCGACATCCACCGACTCAGTGGCGGCGGTGGTCCTGGATCGTGATGCGCGGGCCCCGGCGCGGCTTGCGGATGCCGCTGCGTTCGATGAGGCGGAGCACCCGCTGACGCTGACCGGCCCACGGGGCGAGGAGCTCGAGCATGCCGTCGTCGTCCACGGCCTCGCCCGTGAGCGCCGTTCCCACCGTGGCGGCCAGGTGGTAGTCGCCGACGCTCACCGCGTCCGCATCGCCGTGGGCGCGGAGCGTGACCTCGGCCGCTGTCCAGACGCCGATGCCGGGGAGGCTCTGGAGTCGTCGCGACGCTTCGACGGCATGGGCGTCGCCCGAGCGGTCGATCGCCTCGGCCACACGGCTCGCACGCACGACCGTCTGGGAGCGACGCGGGTCGACGCCCGCGGCGTGCCACTCCCAGCTGGGGATGAAGCGCCAGGCCTCGGGGCCCGGCACGACGAACATGCCCTCGGGCGCGGGACCCGGCGCCGCTTCGCCGTGGCGCCGCACGAGACGCCGCCATGCGCCCCAGGCCTCGACGACGGTCACCTTCTGTTCGATGATCGACGGCACGAGCATCTCGAACACGAGTCCGCCGGACGCGAGGCGGAGGCCGGGGTTGCGGCGCAGAACCTCCGAGAGGAGCGGACTCGCGGAGACGTCGAGGTCCGACCAGTCGTCATGGGCGCCGAGGAGGTGAGGCACGCGGGCGATCGCCCACTCACGGCCGGCACCCCAGGCGCGCGCGTCGACCTCCCCGCCCTCACCGTCGCCCCGCCGCTGCCGCATCCACAGCGTCGCACCCCCGAGCGGTGTGCGCATGGTGAGCCACACCCCGGACGAATCGCGCCGGAAGCACGGCCCGTCGCCGCCTCGGGAGAAGACCGACACGGTCGCGGAGAGGTCGAGGTGTCCGGACGGGCGGTAGACCGTGGACACGTGCGGATCGGGTGCGGACCGGAGCGCGGACCCGCCGCCTCGAGCGATCGGCTCCGGGGCCCCGTCGGCGATTGCCGCGACCGTGTCGGGATGCAGCACCCGCGAACCGACGGCACGCAGTGAAACCCCATCACGCGAAACGTCAGCTCCCGCGGTCGACGGCTCGATCGGCTCGATCGGCGCGGTGATGTCGGCGAGCTGCGGAAGCTCGGCGAGGCTGACGGGATCTGACATTGCGGCAACCCTAACCCGACCCCACCGACATCGGGTCCGACGACCGCCCGACACCCGCGCGGTGCCGCCGTTCACCCGCCGTCCACCCGGCGGGTGCAGGATCGCCGCATGAGCACATCAGAGCCGTTCCTCCCCGCCGGCGAGGCGCCCCGCGATCCCGACTCCCACGAGCACGACACCCTCGACGACGACACCCTCGAGGAGTCCGGCGTCGACGATCCCGACGCGGCGGCGGTCTCGGCCGAGGAGAACAGCACCTTCCAGACGCCCCAGCCGGGCGAGAGCCTCAGCCCCGAGGCCCTCGAGAAGGAGCTCGACGACGACGCATAGGCGCTCGCAGCCCGTCACGCACCGTCCGGTTCAGTCCCACTCGGACGGCGCGGGCTGACGGGTCGAGGGCAGGCGGACGTCGCCGGCCCAGCGTTCGATCCACTCCTCCTGGTGGAGGGTGCGCGGGGGCACTCCCACGGCCTCGAGCACGTCGGCCATCGGTACCGGCCCCGCCTTACCGAGGATGCGGGCGCGGATGATGGCGCGCGCGTAGACCTCGCCGCGCACGACGATGCGCTGGTCCATGAGCACCGCGCGCTCGTCGTACCCGACGATGCGCGACTCGATCGTGAAGCGTTGCCACAGCTTCAGCGATCTGCGGAACGTGATCGTCTCCGACGCGACGACGGGGTACCACCCGTGCGCCTGGAAGATGGCGTAGATGCCGCTGCGGATCGTGAGCTCGAAGCGACCGAGGTCCAGCATCGAGAAGTACACACCGTTGTTCATGTGACCGTTGAGGTCGAGATCCGTCGGCAACGTCGTGAGCCGGAGCCGTCCCACGTCGTAGTGGCCGATCGTGCGACCGCGGCGGAACCGGGCCTGCGCCCGGGCGATCACGAGCAGCGTGCGGAAGATGAGGTGCATGGGGTCGACGCTACCCGCGAAGATGATCTCGTGAGCCCCACGATGACCATCGGCGATTTCTCCCGGGCGACGCGGCTGAGCGCGAAGGCCCTGCGTTTCTACCACCGCGAGGGAGTGCTCCTCCCGGTGGCCGTCGACCCCGGCAACGGCTACCGCCTGTACGCGCCGTCCCAGATCGACGATGCCCACGTGATCCGCCGCTTGCGCGCGCTCGACGTGCCCGTCGACACGATCAGGGAGATCCTCGGCGCGTCCACCGTCGCGCGCCGCACCGAGCTCATCACCGCGCATCTGGACCTCCTCGAGGCGCGACTCGCGGAGACGCTCGCCTCCGTCTCGGCGACCCGCGCGCTGCTCGCCGAGCCTCCCGCCTCCATGCCCATCGAGCACCGCAGCCTGCCCCCGACCCTCGCTCTCGTCATCCGCGAGAGCATCGGCCTCGCGGATCTCGGCGGCTGGTACAGCGGGGCGCGCGCCGAGCTGGAGGCGGTCTCCCTCGATCCCGCCGTCCGCGCCACCGGTCCCCGCGGCGGGCTGTGGTCGACGGAGCTGTTCGTCGACGAGCACGGTGAGGCCGCCCTGTTCCAGCCGGTCGCCGCCGCCGCCGACGAGCACGGGCGCCCGCCGGGCCGACTCCGTCTCGAGACCCTCCCGCCGGTCGACCTCGCGGTCGCCGTGCACCGCGGCCCAGACGACCTCATCGGACACACGTACGGAGCACTCGGTGCCCATGTCGCAGAGCATGAGCTCGGCGTGCCGGGGCCGATCCGCGAGACCTACGTGACGGAACCCACGAGTGGTTCGGGAGACGTCGTCACCGAGATCGGGTGGCCGATCTTCCGCGTGGCCCGCTGACCGGCCGCGGTGTCGACCTCCCTCGGACTTGACCTTCCCCCGAGGGGAAGGGGGACGGTGGTCTCATGACGACGACACACCTCTCCCCCACCATCGCGCTCTTCTTCGACCTCATGGAGGGCCCGGACAAGACCCGAACGATCGACCTCTTCGCACCGGGCGCGGTCGTCACCGACGACGGTCGCACGTACGCGGACCGCGAGGCGATCCTCGGCTGGCTGGGCCGCACCGCCGGCGAGTTCTCCTACACCTCGACGCTGCTCGCCGCGGAGGAATCCGACGGCGTCGCCATGGTCGACCGCCTGCTCGAGGGGGACTTCCCCGGCGGCCGCGTGCAGTTGCGCTACACGTTCGACCTCACGCCCGAGGGCCTCGTCGGCGAGCTGCGGATCGCCGCCTAGCCCGTCGGTGCTGCGCGACGGGCGTCGCGACCCCTAGAAAAGGCCGCGGGGCGAGGTCTCGAGCAGGGCGGCGCCGCGTTGGATCGTGAGGCCGCGCACCTCCTGGGCGTCGAGCTCGGGGAGCCGCTCCGCGAGCCCGAGGAAGCGCTCGATCTCCGCCTCCTCGAGCACGCCGTTCGCGAGGGTGCGGAACTTCTGCACGTACTGCTCACGACCGAACGGCCGGGCGCCGAGGGGGTGCGCATCGGCGACGGCGATCTCCTCGACGATCGTGGACCCGTCCGTGAGCGTCGCGACGAGGCGGCCGCCGAACGCCTTCTCGGCCGGATCGGTGGAGTGGTACCGGCGCGTCCACTCCTCGTCCTCGGCCGTCGTGATCTTCCGCCACAGCTCGACCGTGTCGGGACGGCCGGCGCGCTCGGGAGTGTAGGAGTCGACGTGGTGCCAGCCGCCGTCCTGCAGCGCGACCGCGACGATGTACGGGATGGAGTGGTCGAGCGTCTCGCGGGAGGCCGTGGGGTCGTACTTCTGCGGATCGCCGGAACCGGAGCCGATCACGTAGTGCGTGTGGTGCGAGGAGTGCAGCACGATCGACTCGACGGCCGCCGGATCGGCCAGCTGCGGGTGGGCGGCGTGGAGTCGCCGCGCGAGATCGATCCACGCTTGCGCCTGGTACTCGGCCGAATGCTCCTTCGTGTACGTGTCGAGGATGCCCCGCTTCGCCTCGCCCGCCTCGGGGAGCGGCACGTCGTAGGTGGCGTCCGGCCCGCCCAGGAGCCACGCGATCACGCCGTCCTCGCCCTCCCAGATCGGCTCGGGGGAGGTCTGGCCGCGCATCGCGCGGTCCACGGCCTCGACGGCCATCTTTCCCGCGAACGCGGGGGCGTGCGCCTTCCACGTGGAGATCTGACCCTTCCGCGACTGACGCGTGGCCGTGGTCGTGTGGAGGGCCTGGCCGACGGCCTGGAAGATCGTCTCGACGGGCAGTCCCAGGAGGGTGCCGATGCCGGCGGCGGCCGACGGGCCCAGGTGGGCCACGTGGTCGATCTTGTGGGCGTGCAGACTGATGGCCTTCACGAGGTCCACCTGGATCTCGTAGCCCGTCGCGATGCCGCGCACGATCTCGTGGCCGGTGGCGCCGACGTGCTGGGCCACCGCGACGATCGGCGGGATGTTGTCGCCCGGGTGCGAGTACTCCGCCGCGAGGAACGTGTCGTGGAAGTCGAGTTCGCGCACGGCCACGCCGTTCGCCCACGCCGCCCACTCGGGCGAGACGCGGCGGGCCTGGTCGGGGCCGAAGACGGTCGCACCGTCACCCCCCGTGGTCACGGGGTGCGCGAGGGCCTGGGACCGGGCGGACACGACGGGGCCGCGGTTGAGAGAGGCGGCCGCGACGGCTGCGTTGTCGATCACGCGGTTGACGACCATGTCGACGACCTCGGGAGCCACCTCGACCGGATCGGCCGCGACCTCGGCGACGGCCCAGGCGAGCTGGCCCTCCCGCTGGAGGTTCTCTGAACTCCGGTGGGTGCGGAGGAAATGGGTCTTCACGGGGGGGTCCTTTCGACGCCTGGTCAGTCTATTCGTCGCATCGGGCCGCTCTGGACTGGTCCGATGCGAGCGAAGCGCCCGTCGGAGCGCAGCGCCGATCAGAGCATCGTGTCCGTGGCCGGGGGCTGCTTGACGCCGAAGATGGTGCCGCCGGGATCCGAGACGTACGTCACGAGACCCTCGCCGTGCAGCTCGTGTACCTCGCCCTCGAGACGTCCACCCGCCTTCTCGACGTCGCGGATCGTCTCGTGGATGTCCTCGACCTCGATCCACACGATCACGGGCTGCTTCTGATGCTCGACGGTCATGAGCGCGCCATCGATCCCCCCGCCGGCACCCGTGTCGGCGGAGAGGTAGTCCTCGACGAACTCAGACGGCGTGAGGTGCCACCCGAAGGCGTGCGCGAAGAAGTCGGAGCTGCCGTGGAGGTCGTCGGTCGTGAGCTCGACGTGAATGATGCGTCCCATGGCCGCAGCCTAGGCGACGGAGAGCGGGCGGGAGAGGGGTGGCGCCGCTGTCCACCGACCGCGTGCCCGTCGCGACGAGACGCACGGGTTCCGTTATCCTGTTCCGATGACGTCTTCGCGACGTCCGAACGAAGAACCGCACACGAGGGGTCCGTCATCTCCCGCATCCAACGCTCCGCGTCGTACCTCTGGGAGCGCGTCCTCCGTTACGCCGTCAAGTTCGGCGTCGTCGGCGGCGTCGGTTTCGTGATCGACGTCGGTCTCTTCAATCTCCTCCGCGTGGGCGTGTTCGGCGACGACCACTTCTTCCAGGGCGCCATCGGCGCGAAGCTCGTGAGCACGTCCGTCGCGATCGTCTTCAATTGGATCGGCAACCGCTACTGGACCTTCCGCGAGCACCGTCGGTCGGACGTGCTCCGCGAGTTCGCCGAGTACGTCGCCGTCGCCATCGGGGGCCTGCTGATCGGCCTACTCTGCCTCTGGGTGAGCCACCACGTGCTCGGCTTCACGAGCCTGCTCGCCGACAACATCTCCGCCAACGTCGTGGGCCTCGTGCTCGGCACGGCGTTCCGTTTCCTCCTCTACCGGTTCTGGGTGTGGGGGCACCACCGCACGACCCGACGTGAACTCGAGGAGACGGACGTCGAAGTGCGCGTCATCGCGGCGACCCTCGCGGCCGCCCCCCTCGAGGACGTCACCGAGGAGATCGACAAGGAAGAGGCAGGCCAATGACGGACTCGACCCGCACCCTCGTGATGATCCCGACCTATCAGGAGCGCGAGAACATCGGGCTGATCCTCGACCGACTGCACGCCGCGTTCCCCCAGGCGCACGCACTCGTCGTGGACGACGGCAGCCCCGACGGCACGGCCGACCTCGCCGAGCAGCGCGCGAGCGTGGACCCGCGGGTGCACGTCCTCCGTCGCACGCAGAAGCAGGGCCTCGGTGCGGCATACATCGCGGCGATGCGGTGGGGTCTCGAGCGGGGGTACGACGTGCTCGTCGAGATGGACGCGGACGGATCGCACCCTCCGGAGACGCTGCCCGCCATGGTCGCGGCGCTCGACGGCCCGGGCCGACCGGGCCTCGTGATCGGTTCGCGCTGGGTCGACGGCGGGAGCGTCGTCGACTGGCCGAAGAGCCGTGAGGCCCTGAGCCGCGCGGGCAACGGCTACGCCCGTCTCGCGCTCGGCATCTCCGTCCATGATGCGACGGCCGGCTTCCGGGCCTACCGCGCCGAGCTGCTGCGGCGCATCCCGCTCGACGACATCGTGTCGCACGGATACTGCTTCCAGGTCGACATGACCCTGCGCGTGCTCGACGCCGGCGCGACGATCGAGGAGGTCCCGATCCAGTTCCGCGAACGCGAGTACGGCGAGTCGAAGATGAGCCGCAGCATCGTCATCGAGGCGATGCTCAAGGTGACGCAGTGGGGCTTCGAGCGCCGGATCCTGAGACGCTCCCGATGACCGCGCCCGCCACCGCGACCGCCACCGACGTCGGCACCGCCCGCGACGACGTCGACGTCATGCTCCCTCCCGCGCGACGGCTCGACGCCGTCCTCATGGGATTCATCGGCGCCGTCATCGCCGGATTCGGCTTCTGGATCCCCAATTTCTGGACGGACGAAGAGGCGACGATCAACGCGATCGATCGCCCGATCGACGGCCTGTTCCGGATGGTCACGACCCAGGTCGATGCCGTGCACGCGGTGTACTACGTCCTCATGGAGCCCTGGTCGATCGTCCTCGCGATCGATCCGGCCCTCATCCGCCTGTCGAGCGTCGTCCTCATCGGCTTCGCCGTCGCGGGCACCGTGGTGCTCGGGCAGAGGCTCGCCGGCCGGTGGGCCGGTGTCTTCGCGGGTCTCGTGCTCGCCCTCCTGCCCGCCGTCACCGACATGGCGATCGAGGCGCGGTCGTACCCCTGGAGCGTCGCCGTCGCCGTCTGGCTCACGATCGTGCTGGTACACGCCCTCCACGACGGGCGGAAGCGTTGGTGGATCGGGTACGCGCTCGTCGCGAGCCTGCTCATCGCGCTCTTCCTCAACTCCATCGTGGTCCTCGCGGCCCACGGCATCACCGTGCTCCTCTACCGGCGCGGACTGCGCACCGTCGTGAGCTTCATCGCCGCCGGCGCGGTGGGTGCGCTCCTCGCGTCGCCCGTCGTGCTCTTGAGCGTGTCGCAACGGTCCCAAGTGGGATGGATTCAGGACCCCGGGTGGCACACCATCCGACAGGTCGTCGTCGAGCAGTGGTTCCGCGACGCCGTCGGGTTCGCGGTCGTCGCGTGGCTCGTCGTGACCGTCGTCATCGTCGTCGGGCTCACGCGCGTCACTCGACTGCGTCCCCTACTCGTGGTCACGGTGCCGTGGCTCATCGTGCCCTCGACCCTGCTCGTCGGCGCCTCGTTCGCCTTCCCCCTCTACACGCCGCGTTACCTCGCCACGGGAACGCCGGCCCTCGCACTGCTCATCGGAACGGGAATCTCGCTCATCCCGTGGCGGGCGGTGCGCGTCGCGGCCGTCGTGGGTCTCGCCGCGCTCACCGCCGGCACGTACGTCGGGCAGCGACAGCCGCTGCGCTATTCCACCGAATGGCGAGAGGCCGCGACGATCCTCGAGGAGCGCTACCAGCCCGGCGACGCCCTGCTCTTCAACGACGAGGCCTACGGCCCCTCGCAGTGGACGCGCGGCACCCTGACGATCTACGGCGACCGTCTGAGCGAGTACGACGACATCGCCCTCCTCGAATCGCACCTCACGAACGGCCGACTCCGCGACGACCTCGTCGATCCGGCGACCCTCGACGCGCGCCTCGCCGAGGCGGACGGTGTGTGGATCGTCTGGCCCGAGAGCCTCGGGTGGGACGACAGCCCCATCGAGACGGCCCTCGTGAACGCCGGACTCCAGCAGACCGACACGGTCACGCTCGAGCACACCGTCCTGCGCTACTTCGACCGCTAGCCGAAGCCGCCCGGCACGGCCTCACTCCCAGCGGTCGAAGTCCTCGATCTCGCCCCAGGAACGCTGCGACTTCCGCAGCAGACCGAGGTCGACCTCCGCGACGAGACGCATGCGATCGGAGCGGTCCTCCTCGTAGCGCGGGTCGTGTGTGGCCGATTGCTGCTGGTTCGCGAGGCGCGCCTCGAGCGTCGCCGCCACCTCGCGCCACGCGCCCTCACGCGCGCTCTCCACGACCGACGCGATGAAGTCGTCGTCGTTGCCGGCGTCGTCGAGGGCGTCGGCGAGCTGGTCGTAGCCGTCGCGGCGCAGCTCGAGCGTCGCGCGGTCGCGCGTGCGGTAGTCGTGCTGGTGCAGGGAGCGCCCGGGCCGCGACGCCACGCGTCGCAGCTCCTCCGACATGCGTTCGGCGTAGGTACGCTGCTCCGCGGCGAAGCGTTCGAGCTCGTCCCGGATGATGCCCGTGTACGCGTCAGCGACGTACACCCCGTCCTGGCGGAGGATGTCCACGAGCACCTGGTTCTTCACGCTCATGGCGATGGCGTGACGGGCGATCGCGAGGCCCTCCTCGACGAGCTTCTCCGTCGGCACCGGATCGCGGGCCTCGAGCGGAACGTACGGTCGGATCTTGCGCCGCTTGATCCGGCGGAACATGCGCGTCATCGTGGGCCCATCCGGATGCCGCCGTCGAGTCGGATCGTCTCGCCGTTGAGGTAGGCGTTCTCGGCGAGGTGAAGCACGAGGGCCGCGTACTCCGCCGGCCGGCCGAGGCGGGCGGGGAACGGTACCTGCGCTTCGAGGGAGTGGCGCGCCTCGTCGCGCAGGCCCGCCATCATGGGTGTTTCCATGATGCCCGGCGCGATCGTGACGACCCGCACGCCGATGCGCGCGAACTCGCGCGACAGCGGGAGCGTCATGGCCGCGACGCCGCCCTTCGAGGCGGAGTAGGCGGCCTGGCCGATCTGCCCGTCGAACGCGGCGACGGAGGCGGTCTGGACGATGAGGCCCCGCTCGCCGTCGTCGTCCTCGTCGACGAGGGAGAGCGCCTCCGCCCCGAGCCGCGCGAGGTTGATGGTGCCGAGGAGGTTCACACGGATCACGCGGTCGAACGCGTCGAGGGGCAGGACGCCGTCGCGGCCCAGCACCCGGCCGGGCGTGGCGACACCGGCGCACGACACGACGAGCCCGAGCGGCGCGTCGGCGGACACAGCGGCGAGCGCCGCACGCACGTCGCTCTCGCTCGTCACGTCTCCTGCGACGAACGCGGCACGCGGTCCCAGCTCCGCCGCGGCCTCGGTCCCCCGCGACGTCGGCAGGTCGAGCAGGACCACCGAGGCACCACGATCGACGAGCGCTCGAGCGGTCGCGAGCCCTAGTCCGGACGCGCCGCCGGAGATGAGCGCAGAGCGTCCCGTCACATCCATGATCCACCCTCCCCTTCGAGATTAGCGGCCACCCGAGTCCACGGGAACCGGTGGACCGCACGGGTGTGCGGAGTAGCGTTGGCCACACCCCGCACGGACAGGAGACGCGACGTGAAGACACCGAGCGATCGTGCGCGCGCCGCGGCCCGCGCCAACCGTGGCGGGTGGGTCTACGAGCTCGACCCGACCGTGCGCGAACCGGACGGCGAGGTGCCGCCCCATCTCATCGTGGGGGCGTGGCAGTCCGACGCCCGGGGCGAGATCGTGGGCGACTTCCGGCCGAATCCCGACTACCGCCCGGCCGGGGAGATTCCCGACGACGCGAGCGAGATCCTCGACCAGTCGGCGGGGCCCGCGCCCCTCGACGTCGCCGGCGAGCGGGTGCTGACGCCGGCGGAGGGGGCGATCCGCCGCGGCATGATGGGCCTCGCCCCCGTCGCCGAGGTGCTCGCGGCGCTGTGGTCGAGCAACGCGATCATCCTCTCCGGAACCGTCACGTCCGGGTCGATGGCGGAACTGCAGCCGCTGTACATCCCGAAGGGCGAGGTGCGGATGCTCGCGATGTTCACGGACGGCAGCCGCATCCCCGCCGAGGCCGGGGAGACGGCGCCGTACGCGCTCTCCATTCCCGTCTCGGCCCTCTTCCCCACCCTCGGTCCGCTCATCGGCGTGGTCGTGAACCCGGGCTCCCGGCTCGGCCTCGAGATCACCCCGGAGGGCGTCGCCGACGCGATCGCC
Source organism: Labedella endophytica (assembly GCF_003990045.1). GTDB lineage: Bacteria > Actinomycetota > Actinomycetes > Actinomycetales > Microbacteriaceae > Labedella > Labedella endophytica. The sequence continues at coordinate 1,572,972 of NZ_RZGZ01000002.1, forward strand.
GCCCACAAACCCTCCTGAGGTGTCTCCCGACCCCACCCCCCCTCCCGCGAAGGGTGGGGGACGCGGGGACGGGGACGGATGGTCAGCGCGGGGCGGGGGTGGCGCGCACGTGGAGGCGCTCGCCCTGGGGACCGAAGAGGTTGAGGACCTCCGCCGTCTCCGCGCCGGGGTTGCCGATCCAGTGCGGCGTGCGGGTGTCGAACTCGGCGACCTCGCCCGGACCGAGCTCGAGGTCGTGCTCGCCGAGCACGAGCCGGATCCGGCCGGAGAGCACGTACAGCCACTCGTAGCCCTCGTGCGTCTTCGGCTCGGGCTCCCCCGGAGTCGGAGGCACGAGCTGCTTGTACGACTGCACACCGCCCGGGCGGCGCGTGAGGGGGATGAACGTGCGCCCGTGCCGGCGGATCGGCTTCATGTGGATGCGCGGGTCCCCCGTCGCCGGGGCTGCGACGAGCTCGTCGAGGGGCACGTGATGGGCGCGTGCGAGGGGCAGGAGCAACTCGAGGGTCGGCTTGCGCTGCCCGGATTCGAGGCGTGACAACGTACTCACCGAGATGCCCGTGACGCTCGAGAGCTCGGCGAGCGTCACGTCGCGGCGAGTGCGCAGGGCGCGCAGGCGCGGCCCGACACCGTCGAGCACGGCCTCCGTCGTCACGGGCGGGTCCACGACCTGCTGGTGCAGCGGCTTCCGTCCGGGGGATCGTCGTCGGCTCGGGGCGCTCGTGTCGCGGTCGTCGTCCATGGGACCAGTCTGCGCGCTCGTTGCCGTATCGGCAACGTTTGTTGTCGTTTCGGCACGTCCGTCGCATGCTCGAGGAGCATCATCGTCGCGGCCGGGTCGACCGGCCCGACCGGACAGAAGGAGTGGACACATGAACGAGGCATACGACGTGGTCGTCATCGGCGGAAGCGCGGCCGGACTGAGCGGCTCTCTCGCGCTCGGACGGTCCCGGCGCTCGGTGCTCGTCATCGATTCGGACGAACCCCGGAACGCTCCGGCCTCCCATGTGCACAACTATCTCGGACGCGAATCGACGCCGCCGCGCGAGCTCGTCGCGATCGGACGCACGGAGGTCGCCGCCTACGGGGTCGAGACGCTGACGGGGCGGGTCACCGATGTCGTCCGCGACGGCGACCACTTCACCGTCACGGTCGCGTCGGGCGGCTCGCCCGCGACCGTCTCCGCCCGACGCATACTGCTCGCGACCGGGTCGCGGGACGAGCTGCCCGACGTCCCCGGCGTCGCCGAGCAGTGGGGCCGCGGCGTCGTGCACTGTCCGTACTGTCACGGCTGGGAGGTGCGCGATCGCGCGATCGGCGTGCTCGCGACGAGCGCCCTGTCCGCGCACCAGGTGGGCATGTTCCGGCAGCTGAGCGAACGTGTCACCCTCTTCCTCAACGACTCGTTCGAGCCGAGCGACGAGCAGTGGGAGCAGTTCGCGGCGCGCGGCGTGCAGGTGGTGCGCGGACGGGTGGTCGAGCTCGTGTCCGAGGGCGGAGACGTGTCCGCCGTGCGGCTGGAGAGCGGAACCGTCGTGCCGATCGAGGCGCTCGCGGTCGCGACGCGGGTGTGGGCGCGGGCCGACGTGCTCGCGGGGCTGGGCGTCGAGACGCAGCCGGTCGAGATGGCCGGGACGGTGTTCGGCTCGATCGTGCCCGTCGACGAGATGGGGCGTACGGCCATCGCCGGCGTCTTCGCGGCGGGCAACGTGACGGACATGCGCTCCCAGGTGATCTCGGCCGCGGCCGCCGGTCTCCAGGCCGGCGCCTCCATCAACGCCGATCTCATCGAGGAGGACACCCGCGCGGCCGTCGCCGCCCGCGTCTGACCCGCGCGTCTCCCGCAACACGCTTCGACAGGCTCAGCGACGGGATCGGGCGCCATCCGCACACCGCACCGCTCACTGTCCGTGAGCCTGTCGAAGGGTGGCGACCGCCCCAGGAACCGGAGCGACCCCGAAACGTACACTGGAACCCGTGTCCGTTCCCAAGATCCTGCTCTTCTACGCGTTCACACCCCTCGCCGACCCGGACGCCATCCGCCTGTGGCAGCGCGAGCTCTGCGAGGCGAACAACCTGCGGGGACGCATCCTGCTGTCCTCCGACGGCATCAACGGCACGGTCGGCGGCGACATCGACGGTGTGAAGCGGTACCTGCGCCGCACACGCGAGTACCCCGCCTTCCGCGACCTCGACGTGAAGTGGTCCGAGGGCACCGCCCTCGACGCGGACGGCACCATCACCGACTTCCCGCGACTGAGCGTGAAGGTGCGAGACGAGATCGTGTCGTTCGGGGCGCCGGACGAGCTCCGTGTCACGGAGGCCGGCGTGGTCGGCGGCGGTACCCACCTCAGCCCGGAGGAACTCAACACCCTCGCCGCGGAGCGCGACGACCTCGTGCTCTTCGATGGACGCAACGCGTTCGAGGCGCAGATCGGACGCTTCGACGGCGCCGTCGTGCCCGACGTGGCGACGACGCGCGACTTCGTCGAGGTCCTCGACTCCGGCGCCTACGACCACCTCAAGGACAAGCCCGTCGTGACCTACTGCACAGGCGGTGTGCGCTGCGAGGTGCTCTCGAGCCTCATGGTCGCGCGGGGGTTCTCCGAGGTGTACCAGCTCGACGGCGGCATCGTCCGCTACGGCGAGCGCTTCGGCGACGACGGCCTGTGGAACGGCTCCCTCTACGTCTTCGACAAGCGTGGATCGGTGGACTTCAGCGACCACACCGCCGTCATCGGCACGTGCGTCGCGTGCGGCGCCGCGACGAAGGACATGCGCAATTGCGCCGACCTCTCCTGCCGCGCCCAGCTCGTGGTCTGCGCGGCCCACGACGACGTGTGGTGCGACGTGCACGCGGGGACGCTCGCCGCGGACTGATCGCGGAAGATCCCCCGTCGGGTGGACGCGGCGCGCGCGGTCGACCCGGAAGACTGGCGGGAGTCGACCACGAGGAGGACCATGACCGACGTCCGTACCATCGAGGTCGAGGCGGTGACGAAACGCTTCGGCGCCGTCGCCGCCGTGAACTCCCTGTCCTTCCAGGTCGCGCCGGGACGCGTCACCGGCTTCCTCGGCCCGAACGGCGCCGGGAAGACGACGACCCTGCGCATGCTGCTCGGTCTCGTGCGACCGACCGAGGGGCGCGCCACGTTCGGCGGCGTCGCCTACGCCGACCTCGACTCGCCGCTGCGCACCGTGGGCGCCGCCCTCGAGGCCGCGAGCTTCCACCCCGGCCGCTCGGCACGCAACCACCTCGCGATCCTCGCGACGGCCTCCCGCATCCCGCGGGCCCGTATCGACGCGACCCTCGACCTCGTGGGACTCTCCGAGTTCGCCGATCGGCGCGTCGGCGGCTATTCCCTCGGCATGAGGCAGCGCCTCGGCCTCGCCTCCGCGCTCCTCGGGGACCCCGGCGTGCTCGTGCTCGACGAACCCATCAACGGCCTCGACCCCGAGGGCATCAAATGGATCCGCTCCCTCCTCCGCGCTCTCGCGGGTGAGGGACGCACGGTGCTCGTCTCGTCTCATCTCCTGAGCGAGGTGCAGCAGAGCGTCGACGACGTCATCATCATCGCCCGCGGCGAGCTCGTGCACGAGGGGACCCTCTCGAGCCTCTCCGCGGGCGACAGCCTCAGCGTGCTCGTCGACGCTCCCGATCGCGCCGCCCTCGCCGCTGCGCTCTCCGCCGCAGGGTTCACCGTCACCGCGGCCCGAGCGGGGCTCGTCGTCGTCGGGGTCGAGGCGGAGGAGGTCGGCCGCGCCGCCTTCGCCGCCGGCGTCCCGCTCAGCACCCTGCACCGGCAGTCCTCCGGACTCGAAGAGACGTTCCTGCACCTCGTCGGAGGAGACCGATGAACACGTTCCTGCCCGCCGTCCGCTCGGAGGTCGCGAAGATCACGAGCACCCGCATGTGGTGGATCCTCGCCCTCGTCCTCTTCGTCTACGTGCTCGCGATGGCCGGAGGACTCGCCGCGCTCCTCGGCGCCGGATCCGACGGTTCTCTTCCCGGGGTCACGACGACCGGTAGCGTTCCGACGGCTGGGATCGCGCCGCTCATCTACTCCTTCGCGAGCTCGATCGGCTACGTCTTCCCCGTCCTGCTGGGAGCCCTCGCCGTGACGGGAGAGGTGCGTCACCAGACGCTCACCCCCACGTTCCTCGCCACGCCCCGACGAGGGGTCGTGCTCCTTGCGAAGCTCCTCGTGCTGCTCGCCTTCGGCGCCCTCTTCGGCGTCATCGGCCTCGTCGCCTCGGTCGGCGGGGGCGGGGGCGTCCTCGCCGCGTTCGGTATCGAGACGGAGCTCGGATCGAGTGACACGTGGGCGATGTTCGCTCGCCTCATCCTCGCGATGGCGCTGTGGGCCGCGGTCGGAATCGGCCTCGGGTCGATCGTCACGAACCAGGTCGCGGTGATCGTCATCGTCATCGCCTTCACGCAGTTCGTCGAGCCGGTACTGCGTTCCGTCGGGGCGCTGGCCGACTGGATCGGCGACATCGTGCAGTTCCTCCCCGGAGCGGCGAGCGACACCCTGGTGGGGACGAGCATCTTCGGTCTCGTCTCGACGGGGGCGGACGGCCTCGAGTGGTGGGCCGGCGCGCTCATCCTCGGCGGGATCGCGGCGGTCCTCACCGCGCTCGGCGCCCTCACCACGTGGCGACGCGACGTCACGTGACGCGGACCACCGTCGCGAGCACCGGAGGGGAGTGCTCGCGACGGTCACGCCTGCCCATCGTCATCGACCTGCCGTCGACGGCTGCGGCCTCGGCTGCGTAGGCTGACGGCATGCAGAGCTTTCCGGCGTGGGTCGTCCGCCGCTCCGAGTCGGAGCACGGCCACGGGCCGGCCTCCGCCGCGTTCGAGACCCTCGACGCCGACGCCCTCGACGACCTCTCGGGTGATCTCGACACCGTCGTCCGCGTGGAGTACTCGAGCGTCAACTACAAGGACGCGCTCGCACTGACGGGACGTCCCGGCGTCGTCCGACGCTGGCCCCTCGTCCCCGGTGTCGATGCGACGGGCGTCGTGCTCGAGACCAGCGGGAGCACGTGGTGCCCGGGGGACGTCGTAACGCTCAACGGGGCGGGGCTCGGCGAGAACCTCCACGGCGGTCTCGCCGGTCGCGCGCACGTCGACGGCTCTCGGCTCGTCCGCATTCCGTCCACGATGTCCGCCCGCCAGGCCGCGGCGCTCGGCACGGCCGGTTTCACCGCGATGCTCGCGGTGCTCGCGATCGAGCGGCACGGGGTCGCACCCGAGGACGGGCCCGTGCTCGTCACGGGGGCGGCCGGTGGCCTGGGCTCGATCGCCGTCGCCCTGCTCTCCCGCGCCGGGTTCGAGGTGACGGCCTCGACGGGGCGGGTCTCCACCCAGTCCGCTTTCCTCACCGACCTCGGGGCCACCGCCGTGATCGACCGCGGTGAGTTGTCCGGACCCGGGACGCCGATGCAGGCCCAGCGGTGGGCGGCCGTCGTCGACGCGGTCGGGGAACCCACACTCGTCAATGCTGTGGCCCAGCTCCGGCAGGGCGGTATCGCCGCGGCGTGCGGGCTCGCCCAGAGCGCCGAGTACGTCGGAACGGTGTTGCCCTACATCCTCCGCGGCGTCACCCTCGCGGGCATCAATTCCGTCGAGGCGACACCCGACGAGCGGGTCGCCGCGTGGCTCCGACTGGAGCGAGACGCCGACCTCGCGCTCCTCGACGGCCTCACCGCTGTCGCTCCCCTCGCCGCGGCCCGCGAGGTCGCCGAGCGGGTCCTCGCGGGCGATGTGCGCGGCCGGACGGTCATCGAGACCGGTCGCTGACCCTCCCCCGCTCAGACGTGCGGGTCCGCAGGGCTCAGGAGGCGGCGGGCTTGCCGTCCGCCGCGGGATCGGGCTGCGGAGCGGTTCCGTCGATCACGAGCTCGCCCGACGGATCCTGCTCCGGCGCGTCCGGAGTCGCCGGAGACGTGGACGCAGGGGTATCCGTTGCCGGCCTCTTCGCAGGGGCGCGCTTGCGCGGGGGCTTCGCGGGAGCCGCGGGATCGGACGTCTTCTCACGCGCGGCCTTCTCACGGGCGGTCTTCGCGGGAGCCGCCTTCTCCGTCGCGTCGGGCTTCGCCGAGGTCTTCCTCGTCGCAGCCTTGCCCGTCGTCGACGCGGTCGACGAGCTCGCCGTCGACGTAGCGGCCGTCTTCGCTGTCGACCGGGGCTTCGCGGGCGCCCTGGTGGTCTTCTTCGTGGGCACGCTCTCGGCTGCCGCGGCGACATCGGCCGCCGCCTTCTTCTTCGCCACTCCGGCCCGCCCGCCGCTGCGCGACGCGGCCTCGGTCTTGGCCTCCGCCTTCACCTTGGCCGCCTCGATCTTCGCGGCCTCGGCCTTCGCGCGGACCGCGATCGGACGGGGGCTGACGGTGCGCACGCGCGTGGCCCGCACCTTCTTCGCACGGATCTCGTCCTCGGCGATCCGCAGCGCGGCGACGAGCTCCGCTCCGTGGTTCGTCGAGACGATGACGCGGGAGAACTCGTCGTCCTCCACGTCGAGCACGACCGCGGGACGCGAGCCCTTCTTGATGACGAGGAAGTCCGCGCCGCCGTGAGACTTCCACTGGCCGACCGCGAGCGTCAACGGGATCGCCGATCCCTTCCCGCGCACGCCACGCACCCAGATCCATGGGTCGTCCGTGAGAGTCGCCGAGCGGATACGGGAACGAGGGATCTCGACGTTGTCGCGACGCAGCGAGAGTGCCTTCTCCGCCGCCGTCAGTCGGATCTCGAGTCGATCGGAGTGGAGGTGGATGCTCGCCATGTCCCTAGTCTGCCGTGGAGCGGTCTCGGCATCCCCTGTGAAAGCTCACAAAGACATAACGACGGCGCTGTATGCGTCGTCCGGAATACCCGCGAGCGGCCTCGCCGACGCTACGCAGGCGTCGCCTCCGCCGCCGCACGGGCCGCAGCCGGGAGCGCCGACAGGATCCGGTCCACCGCGGCGTCGTCGTGGGCCGCGGTGACGAACCACGCCTCGTAGACGCTCGGCGGCAGGGACACACCCTGGTCGAGCATGCTGTGGAACAGCGCCGGGTAGCGCCAGCCCTCCTGCGCCTGGACGGCCGCGTAGTCGTGGGCCGGTTCGGCGGAGAACACGAAGCTGAACAGGTTTCCCGCCCGTTGCACGACGTGGGCGACACCGGCGGCGGAGAGTGCGTCGGAGGCGGCCGTGGAGATCTTGTCGGCGACCGCGTCGAGTCGCGCGTACACCTCGTCGGTCGCGAGGCGCAGCGTCGTGAGCCCCGCGGCGACGGCGACGGGGTTCCCCGAGAGGGTGCCAGCCTGGTAGACGGGGCCGGTGGGAGCGAGGAGGTCCATGATCTCGGCGCGCCCGCCCAATGCCGCGAGCGGCATACCACCTCCCACGACCTTGCCGAAGGCGAAGAGGTCGGGCTGGTAGACGTCGCCGGCTCGACTCGACAGACCCCAGTACCCGGCCGGGTCCACGCGGAAACCGGTGAGCACCTCGTCGAAGATGACGAGCGCACCGTGCCGGTGGGCGAGCTCGATGAGGAAGGCGTTGAAGCCGGGCGCCGGGGGCACGACGCCCATGTTCGCCGGGGAGGCCTCCGTGATGACGGCGGCGATCTGGTCACCGTGCAACGCGAAGACGGCCTCGAGGGCCGCCTCGTCGTTGTACGGCACCACGAGCGTCTGGCTCGCGACGGCCTCGGTGACACCCGCGGAACCCGGGAGCGAGAGCGTGGCGAGTCCGGATCCGGCCGCGGCGAGCAGCCCGTCCGAGTGGCCGTGGTAGTGGCCGGCGAACTTCACGAGGAGGTCGCGCCCGGTCGCCCCGCGCGCGAGTCGGATCGCCGTCATCGTGGCCTCGGTGCCCGTGGACACGAGGCGCACCTTCTGGAGCGGCGAGTCCCCCGCCGCATGCAACCGGCCGACGATCTCCTCCGCGAGCTCCGTCTCCGACGGCGTCGAGGCGCCGAAGGACAGTCCTCGAGCGGCGGCGGCCTGCACGGCCGCGACCACCTCGGGGTGCGCGTGGCCGAGGATCGCCGGACCCCACGAGGCAACGAGGTCGACGTACTCGCGGCCCTCGGCGTCGACGACGTGCGGGCCGCGCGCCTCGACGAGGAATCGGGGTGTGCCTCCGACAGAGCCGAACGCGCGCACCGGCGAGTTCACCCCGCCGGGGATCACGGTGCGGGCCCGGTCGAACAGGTCCTGGTTCACGTGAGTCACTTCAGCCATCCGGCCACCTCCACTGCCCAGTACGTCAGGATCGCGTCCGCTCCGGCGCGCTTGATACCCACGAGCGACTCCTCGACGGCCCGGCGGCGGTCGATCCAACCGTGAGCGGCGGCGGCCTCGATCATCGAGTACTCGCCGGACACCTGGTACGCCCACACGGGGACCTCGCTCGCGGCGGCGACGTCGGCGAGCACGTCGAGGTAACTCATGGCCGGCTTCACCATGACGATGTCGGCGCCCTCCTCGATGTCGGTGAGCGCTTCGCGGAGCCCCTCGCGGCGGTTACCGGGGTCGAGCTGGTAGCTGCGACGGTCGCCGGACAGCTGCGAGTCCACCGCCTCACGGAAGGGGCCGTAGAAGGCGGAGGCGTACTTGGCCGAGTAGGCCATGATCACCGTGTCGTGGAAGCCCTCGCCGTCGAGCGCCTCACGGACCGCGGCGACCTGGCCGTCCATCATGCCGCTGAGCCCGAGGAGCTGAGAGCCCGCGCGCGCCTGTGCGAGCGCCATCTCCCGGTAGATCGCGAGGGTCGCGTCGTTGTCGACCGAGCCGTCGGAAGCGAGCACGCCGCAGTGGCCGTGGTCGGTGAACTCGTCGAGGCACAGGTCGGTCTGCACGACGAGGGCGTCGCCTACCTCATCCGCGACAGCCGCCGTCGCGACATTGAGGATGCCGTCCGCGCGGCACGACGCCGAACCGGTCGCATCGCGCTCCGCGGGCACGCCGAAGAGCATGACGCCGCCGATCCCGGCCTCCGCCGCCGCTGCCGCCGCGCGACGGAGCGAGTCGAGCGAGTGCTGCTGGATCCCGGGCATCGAACCGAGCGGGAGCGGGTGTTCGATCCCCTCGCGCACGAACATGGGCAGGACGAGTTCGGAGGCGTGCAGTCGCGTCTCCGAGACGAGGCGTCGGAGAGCTGGGGTGGTGCGCAAGCGGCGCAGTCGGGTGTCCGGGAAAGTCACACCACAAGCCTACGGCGGCAGGCTGGGCGCGCGGTCCGTGCGGGCCCGTCGACCACCTCACATCCGCACTCGTCGATACCGCCTGCGGTTTTGCGTACGCATCGTCGAATCGCGGGTGACATTACACCCGCGGAAAGCAGTCGCGTACGCGAAGACACCGGGGGAACGGCTATCGGCGGAGCGGTGGGCTCGCCGGGGTCGGTCAGGCGACGGTGGGGGCCTCGCGGTCGGAGACGGCGTCCACGACGCTGTCGATGAGATCCGTCACGGTCTGGTGGCGCGAGACCACGGCGACGTCGAGGCCCGCGGCGCGCGCATCCTTCGCGGTGCGGGGACCGATCGCCGCGACGACGGTGGACGAGGGCAGAGTGCCGAACTGGCTCGCGACCTGGTCCGCGACGCTGCCGGAGGTGACGAGGATGACGCTGATGCGGCCGGACCGCACATCGCTCACGACCTTCTCGTCGACCGGTTCGCCGATCGTCCGATAGGCGACCACAGAGGACACGTCGTGGCCGGCCTCCGCGAGGCCGACGGACAGGAGCGGTTTCGCGATCTCGGAGCGCAGCGCGAGGAAGCGCTTCGGCTCCGGCTCGAGTGCCGTGAGCTCCTCGAGCATGCCGCGGGCCGAATTGTCCTTCGCCGGCACGAGGTCCACCGAGTATCCGACGGCCTGCAGGGCCGCCGCGGTGGTCTCGCCGACGGCGGCGACCTTCGTCGTGGACGGGATGCGGACGCGCTCGGAGTAGAGCACATCGACCGTCGTCGCACTGGTCACCGTGAGCCAGTCGAACTCGCCGGCGGTGAGCGCCGCGAGAGCAGCCCGGAGCGCGTCCGGGTCCTCGGTCGGCGCGAAGTTGATCATCGGCGCGACGACGGGCGTCGCACCCCGCGACCGCAGATCGGCGGCGACACCGTCTCCCCAGGGACCGCCGCGAGGAACGAGCACCCGCCAGCCCTTGAGGGGCTTCGCTGCGTGCGCGGATGCCGTCATACGGTAGTCCTCATTACGGTCGATCGGCGAGGCCGGGTGCGCCGGCGGAGAGCAGGGACGCAGCCAGGTCGAATCCGGTTCGACCGGCCACGGCGATACGCGCGTCGAGACCGGCTCCGTCGAGTTCGGTCGGGTCGCTCACATCGATGGGCTTCGAGAACATCGCCACCGCGTCGTCGGACACGGCGGACGATCCGTCACCAGCGTACACGCTGGCCGTCAAGCGGAGCGTGTCCTCCCCCACCTGTGCAGACGCGCCGACGGGAGCGGAACAGCCCGCCTCGAGACCGGCGAGCACGGAGCGTTCCGCGTGCGCCGCGACGAACGCGTCCGCGTCGTTGATGGCGCGGACGGCGCGCGCGACGTCGTCCTCCCCCGCGGGATCGAGCGTCTCGAGGGCCTCGATCGCGAGAGCGCCCTGGGCCGCGGCCGTCGGCCACGTGTCGAGCTCGAAGATCTCGGTGATCGCCTCGGTCCGTCCCAGCCGCGTGAGGCCGGCGACCGCGAGCACCACCGCGTCGAGCTCGCCGCTCGACACGAAGCCGAGGCGGGTGTCGACGTTGCCGCGGATGTCCACGACCACGAGGTCCGGTCGGTGCGCGAGGAGCTGCGCAGCCCGGCGCGGCGACCCCGTGCCGACGCGGGCGTCGAGCGGGAGCTCGTCGAGCGTGAGCCCGTCACGGGCGCACAGCGCATCGCGCGCGTCCTCCCGCTCCGGCACGGCGGCCACGATCAGCCCGGGGTATGCGGCCGTGGGGAGGTCCTTCATCGAGTGCACGACGATGTCGCACGCGCCGCCGAGTAGCGCTTCCCGCAGGGCCGAGGCGAAGACACCCGTTCCCCCGAGGCTCGAGAGCGAGGCCTGCGAGACGTCGCCGTGCGTCGTGACGGGGACGAGCTCCGTCGCGATTCCCGTGCGCTCCGTGATGAGCTCGGCGACGTCACCGCACTGCGCGAGAGCGAGCGCGCTCCCCCGCGTTCCGATCCGCAGGGTCACGGCGCGACGCCGGATACCGCCGGCCGGAATCCGAGTCGGGCGTTCTCGCAGCATCCCGGGCGGCACACGTCGAACCACGGGCCGAGGTCCGTCTCCGACGGGCGCTCCTCCGCGGGGGTGCCCTCGATGCGCTCGACGATCAGGTCGACGAGTCCCGAGACGTACGCGTCGTGCGTGCCCGGCGTCGAGACGCGGACCATGGCGAGCCCGAGGCGCTTGGCGGTGTCGGCGGCCTCGTTGTCGAGGTCCCAGAGCACCTCCATGTGGTCGCTCACGAAACCGATCGGCACGATGACGACGGCCCGGCGACCGGCGGCGGGCAGTTCCTCCATCGCGTCGTTGATGTCGGGGTCGAGCCACGGCTGGGTGGGCGGGCCGGAGCGCGATTGGAAGACGAGCTGCCAGGGCGGCGTGCCCTCCTCGCCGCGCTCGACGCGCACGGACTCCATGATCACGCCGGCGACGGCACGGTGCTGGGCGCCGTACGCCCCACCGTCGCCGAAGTCGCGGTCTCGGGGGCCGGAGCGGTCCGCATCGCCCGTGGGGATCGAGTGCGTCGTGAAGAGCACCTCCACCTCGGTCGCAAGATCGAGCCCGTCGTGCTCGTCCTCGAGCTGCGTGAGCGCGTCCTTCACTCCCTCGATGAACGGGGTGATGAAGCCGGGGTGGTCGAAGAACTGACGCACCTTGTCGATACGGACGGTGCCCTCGAGCTCGGTGGAGTCGAGCACGCGCGCGAAGTCCTCGCGGTACTGCCGACAGCCGGAGTAGGACGAGTACGCGCTCGTCGCGATCGCGAGGAGCTGGGAGAAACCGCGCTCGTTCGCCTCGGTCACCGCTTCCTCCAGGTAAGGCGTCCAGTTGCGGTTGCCCCACAGCACGGGCAGGTCGATGCCCCGTCGGTCGAGCTCCGCCTGGAGGGCGCTCCGGAGCGCGCGGTTCTGGTCGTTGATCGGGCTCACACCGCCGTAGTGCCGGTAGTGGTGCGCCACCTCCTCGAGCCGCTCGTCCGGGATGCCGCGACCGCGGGTGACGTTGCGGAGGAACGGGATGACGTCGTCCTGACCCTCTGGGCCGCCGAAACCGGCGAGGAGGATCGCGTCGTAGCGCGTTGGCTCGCTCACGTGGGGAGCTCCCGACGCGGCGGCGGGCGAGGCGGACCGGACGGCGGGCGTCGCCGCGTCTCCCGCGGCGAGGTCGTCGGCGGACGCGTCGAAGCCGCCGTCCGTGGAACCGAGGTTGAGAGCGGCCATCAGGACAGCACCTCCGCGACGTGGGCCGGAGCGATCCGGCGCCCCGTGAAGAAGGGCACCTCCTCGCGCACGTGGCGACGCGCATCCGTCGCGCGCAGGTCGCGCATGAGATCGACGAGGTCGACGAGTTCGTCCGACTCGAGGGGCAGCAGCCACTCGTAATCGCCGAGCGCGAAGGACGCGACGGTGTTCGCGAGCACGCCGCGGAAGACGGAGCCCTTGCGGCCGTGTTCCGCGAGCATCGCGCGACGCTCCTCCTCGGGCAGCAGGTACCACTCGAAGCTGCGCACGAACGGGTAGAGGCAGAGCCACTCGAGCGGCTCCTTGCCCCGGAGGAAGCCGGGGACGTGCTGGCGGTTGAACTCGGCGTCGCGGTGCACGCCCATCGCGTTCCACGTGGGGAGCAGCTCGGTGAGCATGCTCGTGCGCCGCAGCGACCGCAGCGCGGCCTGGAGCCCCTCGGCGGTGTCGCCATGGATCCAGATCATGAGGTCGGCGTCGGCGCGCATGCCGGAGACGTCGTAGAAACCGCGCACGGTCACGCCGTCGGCCTCGAGGGCGGCGACGACGGATTCGAGCTCGGCGACGGCCGGGGCGGACACGTCCGCGGCCCGGTCGGGATTGCGTCGGAGGATCGCCCAGAGGGTGTAGCCGGACGGGCCGGGCTCGGCGGCATCGGTGGGATCGTGAGAGGGGCGGACTGCCTCGTCGGAGGCCGGGTGAGTCATGCCTCCATCCTCCCTCTTAATGCTGAAAGAACTCAAAGTGGCACCGGCGCCCGTCATCAGCCGGCAGCCGCTGTCGGCCAGCGCGCCGCCGAGATCCTGCTCGCACAGCTCCGCCGCGCCTCCGTCCGACCCGCCTCCGTCTGACCCGCCTCCGTCTGACCCGCCTCCGCGACGGATCTCACGACGTGTGGCATTTGAGCGTGAACGCTGCGTTGTAGCGCCGCAAAGACGCTCAAAAGCACCATCTGGTGGGTGGTGCGGAGCAGGAGGGCGGGCACGACGGAGCCCGTCCTCGCTGGGCGGGGACGGGCTCCGGGTCGTGCGGGGCAGTGCGGGGCGCGACGGCGCCCGCGGGTCAGCCCTGGGTGGGGGGAGTCGCGTCGTGGGATGCGGTGGCGTCCTTGCCCTGGGCGAGCAGGTCGCTGAGGCTCTCGCCCGTCGACTCGCCATGCGGACGACGGCCGCCTGCGAAGAGCTTCTGCAGGTCGATGCCCGTGGCGTCCTTCAGCATCGACGTCACCTGGGTGACGTTGCTGACGACGTCGTTCGAGAGCTTCGAGGCGCCGTCCGTGGAGATGACCGTGAGGTTGTCGATCGACGCGTACGGAGCAGCGAGCTCCTTCGCGATCTGCGGCAGGATCTCGATGGCGCGCTGCTGGAGGAGCGCCTCGGACTCGTCGCGGAGGGCGGCGACGCGGAGCTCCGTGGAACGGGCCTCGGCCTCACCCTTGGCGAAGATCGCGGCGGCCTCGGCCTCACCCTCGGCGCGCGTGGCCTCGGCCTCGGCGATACGACGGTCACGATCGGCCTTCGCCCCGGCGACGACCTTCGCGGCGTCCGCCTCGGCGATCTGACGGATGCGGTACGACTCGGCGTCGGCGACCTTGCGGACGTCGGCGTTGAGCTGCTGCTCGCGGAGGGCCGCCTCGCGCACGGCGGTGATCTCACGCTGCTGGAGGATGCCCTGCTGCGCCGTCGCCTCGGCGAGAGGCTTCGCGGCCTCGGCGCGGGCGATGGCCTCGTCGGTCTCCGTCTTGATGGACGCGTTCTTGAGCGAGAGCTCGCGGTTCGCGTCGGCGATGGCCTCGGCGGCCTCGATACGGGCCTGCTCGGACGCACGGGCCGACTGCGACTCGGCGATCTCGGCGGCCTGGCGGACGCGGGCCTGCTCGGGACGACCGAGGTCGGTGATGTAGCCCTTGTCGTCCGCGATCTCCTTGATCTGGAACGTGTCGACGTCGAGACCCTGGTTCAGGAGCGACGTGCGAGCGGCCTCGAGCACCTGCTCGGCGAGACCGGCGCGGTCGCGGATGATCTCCTCCACCGTGAGGTTACCGATCGACGAACGTAGCGAACCGGAGAGCACCTCCTGCGTGAAGGGCTCGATCTGCTGGTCCTGACCGAGGAAGCGCTGAGCGGCCGAGCGGATGGCGCTGTCGCTGTCGCCGACCTTGACGACCGCGACGGCCTCGACGCGGATGGTGACGCCGTTGCGCGTCTGCGCGACACCCTGGATGCTGATCGCGCGTGATCGGAGCGACAGCGAGAAGTGGCGCTGCAGGAACGGCACGACGAAGACGCCACCGCCCTGGACCACCTTCTGGCCGGACAGGTCGGTGATCGTGCGTCCATCGGCCCCGAGGGTCTTCTTGGCCCGGCGGCCCGTGACGATGATCGCCTCGTCCGGCTTGGCGATCTTGTATCGGCTCTTCGTGAAGACCGCGAGGATGATGAGGATGACCACGATGATCACGAGAATGACCGGAATCGTGGCGAGGGCGAGCGGGTCCATGACACTCCAGAGTGTGTGGTGGGCGGTCCTGCCACCCTATCGGGAGGCCTCGTTGCGGTATACGGCTAGAGGTACCCCCGTGCGGGCGACCGTTCTCCACAGGGACCGGCGCGTGGAGACGATCCGGTGCTCCGCCGATGTCGGCGACGGTGTCGCGCGGGCACCATCTCTCCGCTCCGGTCAGGGAGTAGCGGGGACGAGACCCGGAGCGTCGACCCCCATCATGAACAGCTGACCATTCCAGAGCACCTGCGCCACCAGCAATCCGATACCGGACGTGAATGCGGTCGCGAGGACCGCACAGACGATTCCCGTCCACATCACGGCTCGGCCGCGCACCGCGATGACCGACAGGACCACGAGCCCCGCAAGGTGCGCCATGATGAGCGGCACACCGCCGAACACCGCCCCGGTTCCGGCCATCGACGTCCCCGCAGCGAGGGCCTTGGGCTGCTCCGACATCTCCTCCTCGTACGCGACTCCGAACACCTGCCACGCGGCGATCATCGCGACGACGCCGAGGGCGCTGAATGTCCAGAACCATCGTGCAGCGCCGGGGTCGCTCCAGCCGGCCGACGGGCGTCGCGCGGGAGGGTCGCGCCTCGCAGCGAGAGCGAAGAGGATCGCGACCACGACGATGAAGAGCGCCGCGATTCCGAGCGGCACGATCCACGCGGGGGAGAATATCGTTCCGGTGTCGTCGCAGACGACGACGTCCACCGCGCAGGATGCCTGCACGATGGACGTCGTCACGGTCTCGGTTCGGATCGCCTAGCGCTTGATGACGGCGCGGGCCACGGCCCACACACCGGCGCCCACGGCGAGTGCGACGGCGGCCGCCCCGCCCACGAGGGCCTGCGGGTTCTCCTCACGGAGCTCCGCGATCTTCGCCTTGGCGCGGTCGGTGGCCTTGCCCACCTGCTTCGGGACGTTGAGCTTGTCCTCGATCGCGTTGAGGGTCTCGACGAGCTCGGCGCGTGCCTGCTCGGCGTTGGGGTTGTCAGTGCCGGTCATACTCGCCCGTCCCTTTCACTGCTCGGATGTCTTTCTGGAACTCCTCCGCCGGGCTCGGGCCGTCGGAGATCTTACGGAGGTAGCGCAGCGCGATGAGCACGAGGACGGCGGCGACGAGGAGGAACACGACGAAGACGATGAGCGCCGCGAGCCACGACGGCAGCACGAGCGACAGCGCCAGGATGCCGACGGCCACGAGCGTGCCGAGGGCGAAGAACAGGAACATGAGCGCCACGACGACGAGTCCCGCCCCGATACCGGCGTTCTTGCCGATGTGGGTCGCCTTGACCTTGAGGCCGTCGAACTCGGCCGTCAGCAGCCCCTTGAGGAGGCCGGGCAGGGACTTCACCAGCTCGATGAGCGACAGCGATTCCTTGGGGTTGCGGGTCGTGCCGCGCGGAGGCGTCTCCGTCGTGTAGCGCGTCATCGGCCGGCCGCTCAGCGCTTCTTCGAGGAGCGACCGTCGGCGATGTCCCCGAGGTCGCCCTTCACGTCGTCGACCTCGTCGATCGTCGCGTCGAGCTTCTGACCCGCCGAGCGGTTGCTCTTCGCGATCTTCGCGATGGTCTTCGCGCCGGAGAAGAGCGTGCTCGGCACGGCGCTGACGCGAGCCTTCGCGAAGCCCTGCGCGTTGCGCACCTGCTTCTGGACCGGCTCGGTCTCGTACAGCTTCAACCAGGCGGTCTTGATCTGCTCGTAGCGCTCGCGACCGGCTCGCGACCCGAGGACGTACCCCGCGGCCAGCCCTGTCACGAGGAGGATCTTGCCCTTCATAGCGTCTCCGTCCATCGGCATGCTTCGATCGGTTCCCGCCCGAGCGCCGCAAGGGCGGCCGAACGGGCCAGATCTCCAGCGTATCCGCATCGACCGCCGGACGCGCACCCCCTGCATTCCCCTCGTGGAATGCGGTAGGGCCGATCAGGCGTAGGACGCGACCGCGCGTGCGAGCTCCGCCCGGTCCTGCTCCGACGGGGTGTCGAGGGCCATACGCGCGACACCGGCGTCGATCCCTCGCAGGGCGAGTCCCGCCTTCATGAGGGCCGGGTCGCCCTTCACGGTGTCGACGACGTCGTCGACGGCGAGCTGGGCCTGCGCAATCGCCTCGGGATCACCGGATTCGAGGGCCGCGACGAGGGCGACGAAGGGCTCGGGGAACACGGACGAGATCCCCGAGACGACGCCCTGTCCCCCGACGTCGGCGACCTTCGCGAGGTCCCGGTCCGCTCCCGTGAAGATCTCGAAGTCGTCGGGCACCGCCGCGCGGTACGCCGCGACGCTCTCCACGGGCTCGCCGCTGAGCTTGACGCCGACGATGTTCGGCAGCTGCGCCAGTCGCCCGAGCAGTTCGGGCCCGACGTGCACCCCTGTGCGATCGCGGAAGAGGTACGCGAAGACCGCGAGCCCATCGCTCGCCCGCGACACCGCGGCGAAGAAGTCCTCGACCGCCGCGTCGCTCGCGGGCAGGTAGTACGGCGTGAGCACGGCGATGCGGAGGGCCCCCGCCGCGCGGGCACCCTCGATGAGCAGGAGGACCTCGTGGAGGCTCGACGCCCCCACGTGCACCACGGTGCGCTCGGGACCGAGCACGTCGACGCTCATCGCCGCGATCGTGTTGCGCTCCTCGATCGAGAGGGACGGGAACTCTCCCGTGGTACCGAGCACGAACGCGCCGTCCACCCCGGAGGCGGCACTGAACTCGACGATCCGGCGGGAGCCGTCGAGGTCGAGGGACCCGTCGTCGTGGAACGCGACGGGGAGGGCCGCGAGGATGTCGCGACGTGTCGCGGTGGAGGAGGCGGTGCGGGCGGGCGTGGGGAGCGACATGCGGTGGTCACAGACCTTTCGAGGTGGTGGTCGAGCGGAGGGAGGAGTCGTCGCCCGGGTGCTCGGCGGGCCCGTCGTCACCGTCGGAGCGACGGGCACGGCGGGCGGCGCGGGCGCGCCCCACGAGCGGGAGCGCGATCGCGAACACGGCGAGCGCCAGGAGCACGGCCGAGATCGGGCTCGAGACGAGACCGACGGGGCCGTCGATGAGGAGTGCGCGACGCAGATTGGACTCCGCGAGCGGTCCGAGGAGGAGACCGAGGACGACGGGGCCGGCGGGGAAGCCGGTCCGCTTGAGGATGAGGCCGACGACGCCCGCGACGAGCATGACGACGACCGTGATGATGTTGTTGGTCGTCGCGTACGTGCCCACGATGCAGAACATCAGGATCGTGGCCCACAGGTAGTGCACGGGCACGTCGAGGAGTTTCACCATGCCCTTCATCCGCACGAGGCTGATGAGGAGCGATGCGAGCGTCGCGATCACCATGATCGCCGTGATCGACACGACGAGCTCCGGCCGGTTCGCGAAGAGCGACGGCCCGGGCTGGATTCCCCAGATGATCATCGAGCCGATCATCACCGCCATCACCGAGTCTCCGGGGATACCGAGCGCCATCGTGGTGGTGAGGGATCCACCGAGCGTCGCGGACGAGGCCGAGTCGGACGCCGTGACGCCCTCGATCGATCCCGTGCCGAAGGCCTCGGGGTTCTTCGAGACCCGTTTGGCGCGGTCCCAGCCGATGAGTCCGGCGATGTCGCCGCCCGCCGCGGGGATCACGCCGACGACGAGTCCGGTCGCGGTGCCCACACCGAGGGCGCGCCCGGACTGGCGGTACTCCGCCTTCGTCGGCCACCAGCGACCGAGCGATGAGATGGGGCGGACCTTCGCGGCGTGGTGGGTGAGGAGCTGGTCGAAGAGCTCGGCGATGCCGAAGAGACCGATGATGATCGCGATGAAGTCGAGGCCCCCGGACAGGGCGTCGAAGCCGAACGTGAAGCGCTGGTCACCCGTGATCGGGTCGCGCCCGATCGTCGCGAGCGCCAGTCCGAGGGCTCCGGCGAGCACGCCCTTGAGGATGGACTTCGACGAGATGCTGATCATCACGGTGAGGCCGAAGACGACGAGCGCGAACATCTCGGAGGGCCCGAACTGCAGCGCGAGCCGGGCGATCGGGATCGCCGCCGCCGTGAACAGGATCATGCTCGCGAGGATGCCGATGGCCGAGGCCATGGCCGAGATGACGAGGGCGAGCCCCGCCCTTCCCTGTTTCGCCATGGGATAGCCGTCGAGCGTCGTCGCGATCGATGCCGGTGTCCCGGGGGTGTTGACGAGGATCGACGGCACGCGGTCGCCGAAGTTCGCGGCGACGTAGATGGTGAGGAGCACCGCGAGGCCCTGCACGGGCTCGAGGGTGAGCGTGAACCCGCTCGCGAGCGCCACGGCCATGGTGGCCGTGATGCCCGGGAACGCCCCCACGAGCATGCCGAGCAGGAGGCCGAGGAGCAGCCCAAGACCGACGACGGGGTCCAGGAGGGATTCGAGTCCCTCGACGATCGGGTTCACAGCGGCACCTTCAGGAGTGTGTGGAAGAGGAGGTAGGTGAATCCGGTGGTGATCACGGGGAAGAGGACGATCGTCTTCCACCCGCGTCCGCCGAAGACCCAGACGAGGAGCGCGAGGAACACCACGGTGGCCCCGAGGTAACCCACGAGCTGCCAGCCGGCCACGTAGGCGGCGCCGATCACGGTGGCGAGCAGCAGGCGGCGCCAGCCTCCGGCGCCCACCGTCTCGAGATCGCTGCGATCGAACGGCGGGCGCACGAGCGCTGCGACCAGGAGCGCGGCGGCGAGCGCCGCGCTCCCGATCGACAGCACGGTGGGCCACCACCGCGGATCGATCCCCCCGGTCTCGGCGCGCAGTTCGATGCCCTGCGCGAGCAGGATCCCCGCGAGTCCCACGGCGAGGCCGACCGCCGCGACGACGATCTCCATCGTGCGGTTCGGCTGCGCCGTGGTGTCGGGGGCGTCGGTTCCGATCGACGCCGTGTAGAGGTAGGCGCCTCCCGGCGGCGTGTCGATCCCCGACTCCAGGCCCTCCTCGACGGAGGGGACCCGGGTCGGCTCATCGGGCGTCGGCATCATGTGCTCCGCGTGTCGATGTCGGTGTCGGTGTCGGTGTCGATGTCGGGACGTCAGTTGCCGCCGAGGAGACCGGCGAAACGCTCCGACTCCGACTCGACGAACGACGTGAACTCCTCGGGCGTCTTGTAGGTCGGCAGCGCGCCGCTCGGCGTGATGGCGTCGGAGAACGAGTCGGACTCGGCGGCCTCGGCGATCGCATCGGAGAGTGCCTGCTTCACGTCGTCCGGCAGTCCGGTCGGCGCGTAGATGCCACCCCAGCCGCCGAACATGAGGTCGTAGCCCTCGGACTCGGCCGTCGGCACGTCCTCGAGCATCGGGTGCACCTCGTCGTTGAACAGCGCGAGGATCTTGAGGGTGCCGTCGGCGTTCGCCTGCACGGTCTCGCCGGCACCGGCGACGACCGCGTCCACCTGGCCACCGAGCGCGGCCGCCACTGCGGGCGCACCACCGTCGAACGGCACGGGGGTGAGGTCGGCCCCCGACTCCTCGGCGAGGCCGAGGGTCGCGGCCTCCCAGATCGATCCGGCGCCCGCGTTCGCGACCGTGATGGCCTCGTCCTGGGACGCCTCGACGAGGTCGTCGAGCGAGTCGTACGGGCTGTCGGCCGGCACCGCGATGACGCCGGGGCTGAACATGACCTGGCCGAGGAAGTCGTAGTTCTCGGGGAGCACGTCGAAGCCGAGGTGCTCGAGCATCGAGACCTCGACGGGGGCGAAGCCGATCGTGTAGCCGTCGGCCTCCTGGTCGGCGACGTACTGCATGGCGGTCGAGCCGGAGGCGCCCGGCCGGTTCTCGACGACGATGCTCGTGCCGAGGATGCCCTCGAGCTCCGCGGACAGGGCGCGCGAGGTGAGGTCCGAACCACCGCCTGCGGCGGCCTGGACGATGAAGTTGATGTCGCCTTCGGGGAAGGAGGAGGCGTCGCCGCCGCCTCCGTCCGCGTCGGAGGAGCACGCGCCGAGGCCGGCGATCACGAGTGCTGCGGTGGCGGTGACGGTGAGTGCGCGAACGACGTTGTTGCGTGAGGAGAGCACGTCACGTTCCTTTCTGTTGGTACGGATTGGTCGGTACGGGGTCGGATGGAGGGGAAAGGTGAGGTATCAGGGGGTCGCGGACGCGGCTGCCGCGGCCGAGAAGGTCGCGATCATCGTGTCGGCGGACCGGCGCAGATGGTCGTGGAGTTCGGCCACCGCCGCGTCGGTGTCACCCGCGGAGATGAGGCCGAGAAGGCGGTCGTGATCGGCCGCCGACTCCACGAGATCGGTGTTCACGTGCACGGTCTCCTCGAGGAGAGTCGCGAGGATGGGCTCGTACTGGTGCCACAGGTCGTGGAGGCGGCGGTGCTTCGAGACCGCGTAGAGCGTGCCGTGGAAGCGGGTGTCGGCGGCGCCGAAGGCCTCACGGTCGCCGCGCGCGGCTGCGGCTCGCATCTCGTCGACGCACTCCTCCGTCGTCGTCCACTCGCCGGGTTCGGCGCGCTGGATCGCGAGGGTCACCGCGAGGGACTCGATCGACTCACGCAGCGCGTAGAGGTCGCTGATCTCGTCCATGGAGAGTCCGATGACGAAGATGCCGCGCTTGCGGGATTCGACGAGGCCCTCGGTGTCGAGGATGCGGAGCGCGTCCCGGATGGGGCCGCGGCTCACGCCGAACTGCTCGGCGAGGGTGTCCTCCACGAGGCGCGATCCGGCCGGCAGGTCGCCGCGCACGATCGCAAGGCGCAGTCGCTGCGCGACGATCGCTCCGAGCGGCACCTGCTGCTGGATGGGGGAAATCGTTGAAACCACGTCGTCTCACTTCGTCAACCGTTAACGGTAAACGTACGAAACCACAGAAATCGGTTTCAGTCAATGGCGGATCGATCACGATCAGGACGCACCGCTAGCCTCGGAGCATGCAGAACACCCCCGCGACCCCGGCGGACGATCGCCTCGCACCCCTCCCCGTCCTCCCGGCGAGCCTCCTCGCCGAACGGCTCGACTCCGTCGCCGCCGACATCGCTGAGCTCGCGGCGGACGACGAGTTCTCGGGTGTCGTGCTCATCACGGAGGGCGACCTCCCCCTCCTCGAGAAGGCGTTCGGCACGGCGTCTCGTCGCTGGAACACCCCGGTCACGACGGATATGCGCTTCGACGTCGCCTCCATCACGAAGCTCTTCACCTCGGCGGCCGTCCTGCAGCAGGTGGCCGCCGGTGCGCTCGACCTCGACGCGTCGATCCACGACTACGTCGACCTCGATGGCACGACCATCTCCCACGACGTGACCCTGCGGCACCTCCTCACCCACACCTCCGGAATCGCCGACGACGCCGACGAGGAGGACGGCGAGTCCTACGAGGAGCTGTGGGCCGACCGGCCGAACTACTCGGTGACGGACACCGCCGACTTCCTCCCCCAGTTCGCCCACAAGCCGCCTCGGGCCGAGCCGGGCGTCGACTGCCGCTACTGCAACGTCGGGTACGTCCTCGCCGGCCTCGCGATCGAACGCGTGACGGGCCGCTCCTACCGCGACGTCATCCGCACCGACGTGTTCGAGAAGGCCGGCATGACCTCCTCGGGCTTCTTCGACATGCGGGAGGCCACAGCGAACGTCGCGGAGGGCTGGGACCCGGTCCGCGACGAGCCCGACGGCGCGTCGGACGAGCACGAGGAGGATGTCGAGCACGAGGAGGATCGGCCCACCGGCCCCATCGTCGGCTGGCGCGCGAATATCTACTCTTACCCACCCATCGGCTCTCCCGACGGCGGCGCGCACTCGACGGCCGCCGACCTCGTGCGGTTCGTGAACGCGATCCGGGGCGGCGAGCTCCTGCCGAAGAAGTGGACCACCGAGTTCCTGAGCCCGCAGGTGCTCCACCATGCGGACGACGAGGCGGGCGCCGGCGAGACCGCCGAGCTCGCCTACGGCTTCGGTCTCGAGTTCGAGGTGACCCCGGCCGGGGAGCTGCGCTCCTTCTACAAGGACGGCATCAACGCGGGGGCGAGCGCGATCATCCGGTTCTACCCGGCGACGGGCCTCACCGTCGCCGTCCTCTCGAACAGCGAGGACGGCGCGTGGGAGCCGATCACCTGGATCGACGACGCGATCACGCTCCCGGAGTGATCCGAGCGACCGTCGGCCCCTTCGCCGTGTAACACCCGGCGCCGCGGGAACATGTCCTGAGTATGAGCCCACCCACCACGGATCGGGAACGCGCCGCGCGCTTCTCCACCCTGTACGACGACGCCTACCTCGACGTCCTCCGATTCGCCCGACGCCGTTCCCCTCCCGACCTCGCGGAGGACATCGTCCACGAGGCCTTCCTCGTGGCCTGGCGCCGCTTCGACGACATGCCCACGACGCACGACGCCGCGCGTGCCTGGCTCTTCGGGGTCGCTCGTCACTGCCTCCTCAACGATCGTCGCGCGCGCGAACGCTATGAACGGCTGGGCGTCGCCATCGCAGAGGCCGCGGCGGCGGGTGATGAACGGACCGACGTCACCGACCTCCGGCTCGACCTCGCCAGCGCCTGGCCCCTCCTCACCCCGGAGCAGCAGGAGGTGTTGTCCCTCGCCACGTGGGAGGCCCTCCCCGCCGGAGACGCGAGCCGCGTCCTCGGCATCTCCACCGCCGCATACCGGGTTCGCCTCCATCGGGCTCGTGCCTCGTTGCGGAGGCATCTCGACCACCCCCGGCTCTCCCCCGCCTCCGGCACCGCCGTCGAGACCAGCAGAACGGAACTCCCCGCATGACGAACGACACCATCACCCGCGCCCTCGCCGGTCTCGACCCCGCACCCGGGTTCGTGCTCGACGACACGGCCCGTCGACGCGCCGACGCTCGCCGCGAGCAGATCATCGCCTCCGACCCCGCCACCCCCACCGCTCCCGGGGCCACACCGCGACCTCGCTCATCGCGCCGTCGCTCATGGATCGCCGCCACCGCCGCAGCGGCGGCCGTCTCGATCGGCGGTGCCCTCGTCGTGGGGGCGCTCGCACCCTCCGACGCCGCCTACGCCTCGTGGACGGCGACGCCCGCTTCCCTCGACGTCGCGGAACGCGACCTCGCCGCCACAGCGTGCCTCGATGCGAGCGGCCAGGCCGACGCCGACACCGTGCTCGCCGAGCGTCGGGGGGAGTGGATCGCCGTCGCCGCGGTCGCGGACGGATCCACACACATCGCGTGTCTCGTCCACCTGCCGACCGGCACGACCGACCCCGGCTCGCCGATGTGGGCCATGAGCGGGGGCGAGGGGGCCGTCCCCGTCGGCGATGAGATCACCGGGGGCTCCCTGGCGGAATTCGCCGGCCGCAGCTTCCCCGGAATCGAGGCCTCACCGACCGTGTCGTTCACGATCGGCGACGTCGGGCCGGACGTGGAGGGTGTGGACATCACGACCCCCGACGGGGACCTCGTGCACGCGACCGTCCAGGACGGCCGGTATCTGGCCTGGTGGCCCGGCAGCGTCTTCGTCCCGGGAGACGGCGACGACATGACGACCGTCCTCGACGTCGACTACCGCGTGACGCTCACCGACGGCACCGTGCTGGACGATGCCCGGCCGATCGTGCCGGAATAGGCGACCACCCGCCGGTGACCGGCGTCCTCGCTACCGCTCGTCGGCCGCGCCACCGCCCACCACGTCGTCCAGCAGCCGCTGGGCGATGAGGTGGCGGACGCGGCCGGCCGCGGCGAGCGCATCCGGGACGACAGCGGCGAGGCCCGTGCCCGAGAGCCAGCCGCCCGTGACGTCGAGGTCGCCGATCGCGAGGATGCGCTCGCGGAGCTGCTCCGACCGGGCACGCTGACCGATGACGGCACCCGGCACGGCGTTCGCCCAGGTGGTGCGGCGCGACTCGACGACGGTCGATGGGTCGAGCTCGATCCCGAGCATCGTCGAGAGGTCACGGATCGCGATCTCCACGAGGGCCGGATCGTCGAGGTGCGCGACCGTGTTCTCGCCGGCTTTGCCGAACGAGACGCGGAGCACGTGACGATGCGGCGCGACCGCGCGCGCCTGCTCCGCGAGCCACGGCCACTTCGCGGTCGCGTGCGTCATCGCCTTCGCGGTGAGACCGGCGCCAGGCGCCACGAGCATGCCCGTCCCGCGGGGGTGGGCGTCGAGCCGCTCGTCGTCGAGCACGAGCGTCACGAGGTCCACACGCGGCGGGTCGACGGGGACGACGTCGGAGAGCGCGGGTTCCAGTTCCGCGAGGAGCGCGAGCGCCGGTGCCTCGGGCACCGCGACGATGACGTAGTCGGCGTGGATCGCGCTCGGGCCGGCGTCGTTCTCGGGATCCCTGAGCCCGTCGACGGGCTCAGGGAGCGGCGTGGTCGGATTCCCAGAACCCGAGTCGTCCGGGGTCGCATCGGTGACGGTCACCATCCAGCCGTCGTCCGTGCGGCGGAGCGTCTCCACCGGAGCGTTCCGCCGGATCTCGACTCCATCGGCTCCCTCGAGCTCGGCGATGAGCGCGTCGACGAGCGCCGACATGCCGCCTGCGATCCCCTCGACGTTCGACCCCGCGCGCGACGCGGCGCGCATCGACGCGACGGCGCCGGAGAGCGAACCGGTGCGGGTCAGGGCCTTGTTGAGCCCGGGGGCTGCGAAGGTCACGTCGAGCGCCTCGGGATCGGACGAGTAGACGCCCATCGTCACGGGGGCGACGAGGTTGTCCCGAACCGCCCGGCCCATCCTGCGCGACACGAGCGCGCCGAGATCGTGCACACGACCGACGCTGAGCACCGGGATGACCCGGTCGAGGTAGGCGCGCAGGGCGCCGCGCCACCCGATCACGGCGCGCACGTCCTCCGCGAACGGGTTCGAGGGGATTCCGACGATCCCCGCCTTCGGCAGCGGCGCGAAGACCCCCGTGGACGCGGCCACCCACGCGCCCGCCGGATTCGGCGTCACGATACGGTCGCCGAGGCCCACGCTCTCCGCGAGCGCGCGCACCGTTCCGCCGCGCGTCGCGTAGCTCTCCGCGCCGACCTCGACGGGGATCCCGCCGATCTCCTCTGAGCGCAACGCCCCGCCGAGCCGGTCGGAGCCCTCCAGCACGGTGACCCGCAGCCCCACCCGCGCGCAGTCGAGGGCGGCGACGAGTCCCGCCATGCCTCCGCCGATGACGACGACGTGCAGCGGCTCGAGGGAGGACGACGCCGAGGCCGCGGCGGTCATCCGGCCGAGCGGTCGTGCGAGTAGCCGTGCACGAACTCCACGACGCGGCTGAGCACGTCGGGATCGGTCTCGGGCGGCACGCCGTGGCCGAGGTTCAGGACGTGGGACGGCGCGCTCCGGCCACGCTCGAGCACGTCGACGATGTGCGCCTCGAGCACGTCCCACGGGGCCGAGAGGAGTGCGGGATCGACGTTGCCCTGGACGGGCACGAGTCCGCCGAGGCGACGGTTCGCCTCGTCGAGGGGGATGCGGTAGTCCACACCGACCGCGTCGGCCCCGATGTCGTGCATCGCCTTCAGGAGCTCGCCGGTGCCGACGCCGAAGTGGATGAGCGGGACCGACTGCGCGGGTCCCCCGTCGACGGGCTCGACATGGAGCGCACGGACGCGCTCGAGCGCCGCGGCGGACGCGGGCGCCACGAAGTTCGTGTAGTCGGCGAGGGAGAGCGCGCCGGCCCAGGAGTCGAAGAGCTGCGCGGCTGAGGCACCGGAGAGCACCTGCGCCTCGAGGAAGCGGCCCGTGATGTCCGCGGTCCACGCCATGAGCTTCGCCCAGGCCGCGGGGTCCGCGTGCATCAGGGTGCGCGCGTGGATGTGGTCCTTCGAGGGGCCGCCCTCCACGAGGTAGGCCGCGAGGGTGAAGGGGGCACCGGCGAAACCGATGAGGGGCGTATCGCCGTGGTCGGCGGCGAGCCCGGCGACGGTGAGGCGCACGGCCTCGCGCACGGGCTCGAGCGCCTCGTCGAGGACCGCGGGATCGAGGGACGTGAGCTCGTCCACGTCGGCGGCGGTGCGCACGGCCTTCCCGAGCACCGGTCCCTTGCCGGCCACGATCTCCACGTCCACTCCCACGAGCTTCAGCGGTACGACGATGTCGGAGAAGAAGATGGCGGCGTCCGTGTGGTGGCGTCGGATCGGCTGGAGCGTGATCTCGCTCGCGAGGTGCGGGGTGAGGCACACGTCGAGCATGCGGGTGCCCACGCGCAGCTCGCGGTACTCCGGGAGGGAACGGCCCGCCTGGCGCATGAACCACACGGGGGTCACGTCGGGGCGGTCGCCGCGGTAGGCGCGGACGAGCCGCGACGCACTCGTGCGGCCGGAGACGAGGGGGTGGTTCTGGTCGAGCTTCACCCCTCCATCCTCCCATCCCGGGCCTGGACGACGCCCGCGTGGAACCGGCGGACCCCACGGTGTTCGACGCACCGTAGAATGGAGGGGTGCTGATCTGTCTGACGGCGAATCACAAGAACGCCAGCTTCGACCTCCTCGAGAGGCTCGCTGTCGACCCGGGCACCATCGCTCAGCGCATCACCGGCCACGACGAGAGCCTCGCCGGCGCCGTCGTCGTCGCCACCTGCAACCGCTTCGAGGCGTACATCGACGTGGACGAGCCCGCCGACGGATTCGAGCAGCGTGCGCTCGAGGCCACGGTCGACGCCATCCGCCGCTCCACCGATCTCGAGAGCGACGAGCTCACGGGCACGCTCGACATGCACGTCGGCCGTGGCGCGGCCGAGCACCTCTTCGCCGTCGCGTCCGGACTTGAATCCGTCGTCGTCGGAGAGGGCGAGATCGCCGGCCAGGTGCGGCGGGCCCTCGAGCGCGCTCGCGCCGCCGGTACCACGTCCTCCGACCTCGAGCGGGCGTTCCAGCGGGCGTCGCAGACCTCTCGCGGCGTCAAGAACAGCACACCGATCGGTCGCGCCGGCCGCTCGCTCGTGCGCCTCGCCCTCGACCTCGCGGAGTCGCGCGTCGAGGACTGGAGCGCCGTGCGCGTACTCCTCGTGGGGACGGGCGCCTACGCGGGGGCGAGCCTCGCCGCCATCGCCGATCGCGGCGCGACCGACATCGGCGTCTACTCCCCCTCCGGTCGCGGTGAGCGCTTCGCCGCGCGGCACGGCATCCGCCTCGTCGAGCAGGCCGACTTCGCCAGGGAGGCCGCGATCTCGGGCCTCGTCGTCACGTGCACGACCGCGTCCGGCTCCGTGCTGGACGCCGGGATCCTCGAAGCGGGCCGCCGTGAGATCGGTGGTTCCCACCCGCACGTCGCGAACCCGCCGACCGCCGCCGTCACGATCGTGGACGACGAGACGGAGCGGACCGTCGCGGCCGTCGTCGTGGAGCACGACGACGCGTCGCCGGCGGCCGCGCGTCACGCCGCCCCCGTGAGTCGTGCCGGCGAGGCGACCGATCCGAGCGCCGAGGAGTGCCCCGTGCACACCGGTCGCCAGCTCGTGATCGACCTCGGCCTGCCACGTAACGTCGACCCCTCCGTCGCGACCGTGCACGGCGTGGAACTGCTCGACCTCGAGACCATCCGGATCCATGCTCCCCTCGAGGAGCTGCAGGCCACGGACGACGCGCGCCGCATCGTCAGCCGCGCGGCCGAGAAGTACACGACCGTGACGGACGAGATCACCCTGACCCCCGCCGTGATCGCGTTGCGTCAGCACGTGTTCGGCATCCTCGACGCCGAGATCGACCGCGCCCGTTCGCGGGGCGACGACGACGGTCGCACCGAGCAGGCCCTCCGTCACCTCGCCGGCGTCCTCCTGCACACGCCGATGGTGCGGGCGCGCGACGCCGCGCACGCCGGCGACCACGAGCGCTACGTCGATGCGCTCGACGCCCTCTTCGGCATCGACGCGAGCATGTCGCTCGAGTCGCGCGCGCAGGGCCAGTCCCCGTCCGCCGCCGGCGACACCGCCTGAGAACCGCTCCCGGAGCCGCCCTCCGGGTCCTCCCACCCGCTCCCTTCCGTCGAGCGCTACAGGGATCGACGAACGCGCCAGGAATTCGTGTAGCGCTCGGCGGAAGCTGCAGCGCTCGTGACGGACTCGTGGGGCCGCCGGTGAAACGACGGAGCGCCCCCCGCGATGGCGAGAGGCGCTCCGTGTTCCGGTGAGGGAACGATTACATGTCGCTGTACATGTCCATCGACGCGCTGCCTGCTGCGGCGAGGACGATGATCGCGATGATGCTGATCACGATCGAGAGCGCGCTGATGATGATGCCGGCGAGGGCGAGGCCACGGCCCTGCTCACCCGTCTGCTTGATCTGCTTGAGCGCGATGATGCCGAGGATGAGGCCGGCGAGCGAGAAGACGAACGCACCCACGAGCGACAGGATCGCGAGGAGGTTGGTCTTCGACGACTGCGGCTGCTGGCCGTAGCCCTGCGCGGCGCCGTTGTTCTGGTACGGCTGCGCGGGCTGGTAGGACGGGGGGTTCGACGCGTTGGGGTCGGACATGGGTGTCTCCTTCGATGGGGGATTCCGGTCAAGCGTGGCATTCCTCACGAAATGCTGTCAACGCGCCCGAATGGGTGGTAGTACCCATGCTAGGGGTCTACCGTTCCGCTCCCTGACCAGGTCTCCCGTCGATCCGCTCCTCACGCACCCCCTCTCCGTGGGTCACTGCGAGTCGGACGACCTACGCCCCAGACCGCTCTCCTCGGCGCTCAGGCCCCGCGCAGACGCTGGGCGAGGTAGCCGAAGAGGGTGTCGATCGGCACGCGTTCCTGCTGCATCGTGTCGCGGTCGCGCACGGTCACGGCGTTGTCCTCGAGCGAGTCGAAGTCGACCGTGACGCAGAAGGGGGTACCGATCTCGTCCTGGCGCCGGTAACGTCGTCCGATCGCCCCGGAGTCGTCGAAGTCCACGTTCCACTGATCGCGCAGTTCGGCGGCGACCTGGCGGGCCAGCGGCGACAGCGCCTCGTTGCGGCTGAGGGGCAGAACGGCCACCTTCACGGGCGCCAGACGCGGGTCGAGCTTCAGCACCGTGCGCTTGTCGGTGCCGCCCTTCGCGTTCGGCACCTCCTCCTCCACGTAGGCGTCGACGAGGAAGGCCATGAGCGAGCGCGTGAGGCCGGCCGCCGGCTCGATGACGTAGGGGACCCAGCGCTCGTTCTTCGTCTGGTCGAAGTACGACAGGTCCTTGCCCGAATGCTTCGCGTGCGTCGTGAGGTCGAAGTCCGTCCGGTTGGCGACGCCCTCGAGCTCGCCCCACTCGCTGCCGGTGAAACCGAACTTGTACTCGATGTCGACGGTGCGCTTCGAGTAGTGGGAGAGCTTCTCCTGCGGGTGCTCGAAGAGCCGGAGGTTCTCCGGGTCGATGCCGAGATCGGTGTACCAGTTCATCCGATAGTCGATCCAGTGCTGGTGCCATTCCTCGTCCGTGCCGGGCTCGACGAAGAACTCGAGCTCCATCTGCTCGAACTCACGCGTACGGAAGATGAAGTTTCCCGGCGTGATCTCGTTGCGGAAGGACTTGCCGATCTGGCCGACTCCGAACGGCGGCTTGACGCGCGCCGACTGCAGCACGTTGGCGAAGTTCACGAAGATGCCCTGGGCCGTCTCGGGGCGCAGATAGTGGAGGCCGGACTCGTCCTCCACGGGGCCGAGGTGGGTCTTCAGCATCATGTTGAAGTCGCGGGGCGGGGTCCACTCGCCGCGGTTGCCGCAGTTGGGGCAGACGATGTCGAGCATGCCGTTCTCGGGCGAGCGGCCCTTCTTCTCCTCGAACGCCTCGATGAGGTGGTCCTCGCGGAACCGCTTGTGGCAGTTGAGGCACTCGACGAGCGGGTCGGTGAAGACGCCGACGTGGCCCGAGGCGACCCACACCTGGCGGGGCAGGATGACGGAGGAGTCGAGGCCGACGACGTCGTCGCGACGCGTGACCATGTACTTCCACCACTGCTTCTTGATGTTCTCCTTGAGCTCCACGCCGAGGGGCCCGTAGTCCCACGCGGAGCGAGAACCGCCGTAGATCTCTCCCGCCTGGAAGACGAACCCGCGGTGGCGGGCGAGGGCGATGACCGAATCGAGGCGGCTGGCTGAGGCCACGGGAGAACTCCTGAAAATCTGTGTGTGGTCGTGCCGCGGCCGGATCGCCGGGCAGTCTTACCGTCCAGTTTAGGGGCCGGGGCGGCACGCGGAGGGGCCGCCTCCGCCCACCCAGAGGGCTACTCCCGATCGAGGGCGCCATGTAGGGCTACCGCCCTCGGTACCGATCTGGCGCCCTCGGTGCCTGCCGTGGCGAAATCCCGCGACGATTCGTCGCGACTAGCCTGAAGAAATGCCCGACCCCGGACGCGCGCTGCCCGACATCCTCGTGGCGGCTCTCGCGCTCGTGCGGGACCGCCGCGTGCTCATGGTGACCGCGCGCGCCCGCGACGTCCTCTACATGCCGGGCGGGAAGATCGATCCCGGCGAGACGGCGGCGGAGGCCGCCGTACGCGAGAGCCTCGAGGAGGTCGCCGTGCGGGTGAGCCCCACGAGCGTGCGCGAGCTGTTCACCGTCGTCACGCAGGCGCACGGCGAGCCGGACGGCCGGCTCGTCCGCATGGCCGTGTTCGCCGGCGAGACCGATGACGAGCCGCGCCCGTCCTCCGAGATCGACGCGATCCACTGGGTGGACTCCGCTGCCGCCGACCGTTGCCCGCCGGCCGGCCGCGCCGTCCTGGCCCGCCTCGTCGCCCTCGAACTCATCGACTGACGACTCCCGAGCGAGGGCGCTCGTGCGGCTCGAGGGCGCCACGTCCCCCAGGCGCCCTCGCACCCGATCTGTAGCCCTCGACCCGCTCCTGTCCAGCCCCGGCCCCGTGTCGGAAGGGCCGCCTAGACTCGGGCGCATGGGGAGAGCGGAACCGCGTCGGACGTTGGGCGCGAGCGGCAACCGCGTCGTGCGAGGGATAGCCCTCCTCGGGTGGTTCACTGTGGACTACCTCATCGCCGGGGTCATCCATGTGCAGGCGCTGTTCTCCCGTTCCGCCCCCGCCCGATACCGGCGGGGCGACGCGGACAAGCCGACCGTCGTGCTCATCCCGGGCGTGTACGAGACGTGGCTCTTCATGAAACCCATCGCCGATCTGCTCAACGAGCGCGGCTACCCGGTAGCCGTCGTGAGCGGACTCGGTTACAACCGCAGACCCGTCGTCGACACCTCGAAGAGGCTCGCGAGGGCGCTCTCCCAGCGCACCGTCCGGGAACCCGGCCGGATCATCGTCGCTCACAGCAAGGGTGGGCTCGTGGGCAAGCACCTCCTGCTCACGAGCGGACCCGAGCTCGACGTGCGCGCCATGGTCGCGGTGTGCACGCCGTTCGCGGGGTCGCGGTGGGCGCGCTGGCTGCTCGATCCGAGCCTCCGGGCGTTCCTGCCCACCGACTCGACGATCGTCGAGCTGTCGAAGCAGGCCGACGTCAATGCACGCATCGTCTCCGTCTACCCGCCCGTGGACCAGCACGTCCCGGACGGGAGTCAGCTCGCCGGGGCGACGAACGTCGAGATCCCCGTACCCGGTCACTTCCGCCTGCTCAGTCACCCGCTGGGCCTCGAGGCCGTGCTCGCCGGCGTCGAGCAGCTCGTGGCGCAGACGTCTTCGACCCCGGACGACGCCGCCCCTGCACCGGAGGAGAACGCGCCCGACGCGAGCGAGGTCGACGTCTCCTAGAGGGACCGCCCACGCCGGTCCCCATCCACCGATCGGTGGATGGGGAGGACAACCGGTGCACGGCTGCCGCTCGAGAAGCGTCGGGAGGAGAGTATGGGCATGACACCTCCCGACAGCGCGGTCAGCGTCCGCGACCTGCGCAAGACCTACGGCTCCGTCGATGCTCTGCACGACGTGAGCTTCGACATCGCCCGCGGCGAGACCTTCGCCCTCCTCGGCCCGAACGGCGCCGGGAAGAGCACGACGATCGAGATCCTCGAGGGCTACCGCGACCGCACCGGCGGGGCGGCCGAGGTGCTCGGCGTCGACCCCGGTCGGGGCGGCACGGACTGGAAGGCGCGGCTCGGCATCGTCCTGCAGTCCACCGGTGAGAGCGGCAGCGCGACCGTCCGCGAGCAGCTCACGCACTTCGCCGGGTTCTACCCGAACCCGCGGAACGTGGACGAGGTCATCGAGGCCGTCGGGCTCCAGGAGAAGCAGAAGACGCTCATCCGGAAGCTCTCGGGAGGTCAGCGCCGCCGGATCGACGTGGCCCTCGGCATCATCGGCAACCCGGAGCTGCTCTTTCTCGACGAGCCCACGACGGGCTTCGACCCCGAGGCCCGTCGTCAGTTCTGGCAGCTCATCCTCGCCCTGAAGGACGAGGGTACGACGATCCTCCTCACCACTCACTACCTCGACGAGGCCGCCCGACTGAGCGATCGCGCCGGCATCATCGCGGGCGGTTCGTTGATCGAGGTCGGCGCCATCGACGAGATCGGAGGGGCCGAGGCACGCACGCCCGTCGTGCGTTGGATCGAGGACGGTGTCGCCCGCTCCGAGCGCACGACGGAACCCTCGCGTCTGGTGGCCGAGCTCGTCGACCGCCACGGCGGCGCGGAGGTCCCTCAACTCGAGGTCGTGCGTCCCAGCCTCGAGGACGTCTACCTCGAGCTCGTGGAGCGGTTCGACTCGAGCGCGCGGGACGCGGCCTCGCTCCACGCAGCCGCGCTCGACACGACCCCGAACGGAGGGGTGCGATGATCGCCACGACCGTCCGGCTCGGCGTCAGCCGCATCGGCAACGAGGTGCGCTCCTACTTCCGGCAGGGCGACTCGGTCTTCTTCACGTTCCTCTTCCCGCTCCTCATGCTCACGATCTTCTCCACGGCGTTCAGCGCGCAGAGCTTCGGGACCGACGACAACGGCGACAGCCTGAGCGCCGCCTCCTACTATCTCCCGGGCATGCTCGCGGCCGGCCTCCTGCTCAGCGGCGTGCAGAATCTCGCGATCGACATCGCTGTGGAGCGCGGTGACGGGACGCTCAAGCGCCTCGCCGGCACGCCCCTGCCGGTGGTGAGCTACTTCATCGGCAAGCTCGGGCAGGTGCTCGTCACCGGGGCGGCGCAGGCCGTGCTGCTGCTCGTCGTGGCGCGCGTCGTCTTCGGAGTGGACCTCCCGACGACCGCGGCCGCCTGGTCCACGTTCGCCTGGGTCTTCCTGCTCGGGGTCACCACGTCGGCCGTGCTCGGCATCGCGCTCAGCCGCATCCCCCGGACCGGGAAGAGCGCGACCGCCGTGATCATCCCCATCACCCTCGTCCTGCAATTCATCTCGGGCGTCTACCTCGCGTTCACGGATCTGCCGACGTGGCTGCAGAACGTGGCGAGTGTCTTCCCCCTCAAGTGGATGGCCCAGGGCATGCGATCGGTGTTCCTCCCGTCGGGCTTCGAACGACTCGAGCAGGGAGAGGTCTGGAACCTCGGCGGCGTCGCCCTCGTCACCGGCCTGTGGCTCGTGGTCGGTCTCGTGATCTGCCGCGTCACCTTCCGCTGGATCCGCAAGGATGGCTGAATGATGAACACACGCGGGTGGGATGTCGCGGTGCTCGTCGCCGCGGTGGTGTTGAGCGCACTCCTCGTCGCCAACCGTGTTCCCGGTGCGGAGCTCGTGGGCGGGCTCGTCGCCGTCGCCGCCCTCGTCGCCGTGTGGTTCGTGGTCGGTCGCCGAGGTGACGAGAGCCCGACGGCGCTGACGTCGATGGTGCTGCTCATCGTGCTCGGCGGGGTCGCGACCGCGATCAGCCCGCCGCTCGCGACGATGCAGGCGATCCTCTTCCCGCTCCTCTGGTTCCTCTCGCGCACGACGCAGCGGGCCGTCGTCGGGAGCCTGCTGCTCGCCCTCAGCGTGGGGATCGGCTACGTCGCCGGCCTCGGATGGTCGACGGACTTCCTGCTCGAGATCGTCGTGATCGAGCTGATCTCGTTGTGCGGCAACTTCGCCATCGGGTTCTGGATCACGCGGATCTCGGTCGAGAGCGCCGAGCGGCGTCGCCTCCTCGAGGAGCTCGGCCGGACCCAGGATCTGCTCGCCGCTGCAAGCCGCGAGTCCGGGATGGTCAGCGAGCGCGAGCGGCTGTCGCGGGAGCTGCACGACACGATCGCGCAGGACCTGACGGGGCTCGTCCTGCTCACCCAGCGGGTGCGGCGCGAGGTTCTAGCCGGTGATCCGATGATCGGTGAGACCCTCGAGCTGCTCGAGGACAGTGCACGGTCGACCCTGGCGGAGACACGGGCACTCGTCGCGTCGAGCGCTCCGGTCGCCCTCGCGGACGGGGGCATCGTCGCGGCCCTCGAGCGTCTCGCGGGCCGCATTCAGCGCGAGACGGGCATCGTCGTGACGGTGGCGGTGGTCGACGGGGCGGCCGGCGCCCCGCCGGCCGCCGCGGGCGGGGCCGGGGCCGGGACTCGCGATTCCGTCGCACACGGATCCGTCGCGGGCGGCCTCGGACGCGACGAGGAGGTCGTGCTGCTGCGTTGCGCCCAGGAGGCGCTCGCGAACGTGCGGCGCCACGCGGGGGCGACGACCGCGTCGGTCACCCTCCGCGTCGACGAACACGCCGCGACACTCGAGGTCGTGGACGACGGGAGGGGCTTCGACGCGAACGCCGAGCGGACGGGCTTCGGGCTCGACGGGCTCGCCGACCGGCTGACGCTCGGCGGGGGCGCTCTCAGGATCACGTCCGCGCCGGGTCGGGGAACGCTCCTCTCGGCCTCTCTCCCGCGAACGCGGGTGGACGCGTGATCCGCGTGCTCGTGGCGGACGACCACCCGATCGTGCGCGGCGGCATCATCGCGCTCCTCACGGCGGCCCATGACATCGAAGTGGTGGGCGAGAGCGCCGACGGGCTGTCCGCCGTCGCGGAGGCGATCCGGCTCGCGCCCGACGTGGTGCTCATGGATCTGCGGATGCCGGGACTCAATGGGGACGAGGCGACGGGCCGCATCCTGAGTGCGGCACCCGGGGTGCGGGTCATCATCCTGACTACCTACGAGACGGACGCGAACATCCTCACCGCCATGGAGGCGGGAGCGAGCGGGTATCTCCTGAAGGCGGCGCCGCAGGAGGAGATCCTGGCGGGGGTGCGGTCCGTCGCTCGCGGCGAGGTGGCGCTGTCGCCGTCGATCGCCGCGACCCTCGTGCGGCGCGTGGGGCGACCCTCCGTGACGTTGAGCCCGCGAGAGACCGAGGTGCTGCGTCTCGTCGCCGACGGTCTCAGCAATCCCGAGATCGCCAAACGACTCTTCCTCGGCGAAGCGACCGTGAAGACCCACCTCCTGCACGCCTTCGAGAAGCTCGAGGTGAACGACCGGACTCGAGCCGTGACCCGCGCGATGGAGCTCGGGCTGCTCGCGCACTAGCCGCACTAGCCGCCCAGCGCCCAGCGCCCAGCGCCCAGCGCCCAGCGCCCAGCGCCCACAATCATCTCTCATCTCGTTCCGGGGCGGGTGGTCTCGAGCGGCTCTTCGTGGCGTGGGTCCATTCCCAATGCCCAGGTCCGCGGACGTGGGGGACTCCGTCCGGCATGGATAGCTCCCAGGGGCCTTTGTCGATGCTCTGATGGTGCCCCCAACACAGGAGGACCCCGTTGTCGGTGTGGGTCGGACCCCCGTCTCGCCAGGGGATCACGTGGTGGACTTCGCACCATCCGGCGGGGGCGGTGCAGCCGGGGATGACGCATCCGCCGTCTCGGGCGTTGATCGCGCGCCGCTGGGAGGGGGTGAAGCACCGCTGCGTGGACCCGAGCGACAAGACTCGGCCTTTCTCGTTGAAGGTGACCTGTTGCATGCCGCGGGAGTCGATCAGGCGCTCGATCGCGTCGACGGAGAGTGGGGTGTCCGTTCCGTCGATCGCACCGACGCCGACCCCGGCGTCGAGCGCGGCCTGTGTGACGGTGACCGTGATCGCCGGGGCCGACCCGGCGAGCTCGGGGGCGTCCTTGACGCGGGCGGCGGCGCTGAGGATGTCCGCGAGGGTGTCGTGCCGCTTTTGCTGCGGCAGCCGGTCATCGACGTGCTCGACAAACGAGTCCGGATCAGGGAAGGAGACTCTCCGAACGTGGGCGTCGACGAGTCGCTTCAGCGACGCCCCGACCTCCAACGTGAGTAGTCCGTGCACGGGAATCATCCCGTCCCGGTTCTCCCGTCCGATGACCAGCTTCCGCTTCCGCCGCGCGACCTCCTCACGGGGGAGGACCCCGTCCGGGTCGATCGCCTCGACGAACAGCTGTGCCTGTCCGCGGACGAGGTCCGCACGTAGCGGCGGGTGATGCTGCGTCCCCGCGGCGAGCTCCACAAGAGACTCCTCCGCCTGCCGGAGCACGGCCGCATCCACGCGTG